>CAWCAV010000011.1:0-789729 GCA_963793655.1 uncultured Actinomycetes bacterium | reverse complement strand
ACACGGGCACCGCGCTCGACGCCGCGCCCGGATCCGCGTAGGGACGCGCCCGCACGCTTCCGGCGACAGGCTGCCGGTCGTTCAGCGTCCGACGTTCGGCCGAACGGCGGTCGGCGAGGTGAAGCGCTGCGCGATCGCGGCCGCTGCGAGCCGGTTCGGTGCGTCGAGCTTGCGCAGGATGTGCGAGACATGGACGCCGGCCGTCTTGACGCTGATCACGAGCGTGTCTGCGATCTCGCGATTCGTGTAGCCGCGGGCGACGAGCGTCAGGACCTCCACCTCGCGCCTGGTCAGACCGAGCGCCTCTTCCAGGCCCTGCCCGTCCTCGGATGGCTCCGCGTCCTGCGACGTGAGATCGAGCCGCGCCCGCTCGGCGAGCAGCTCGAGCTCGCGCAGCAGCGGCTGGGCCCCGATGCGGGTCGCGACGGCGCGCGCTTCCCGGAGGGGCGCGCTCGCCTCGACGCGCGAGGCGCCGGCCGCGACGAGTGCCTCGGCCTCGCGCCAGCGGCAGTAGGCCGCAAGCGGCGGGCGCTCGAGCTGTTGCCACGTCTCTGCCGCGTCGGACCACCGCTCCGGCCGCGCGACGCCCTGCGCACGCTCGTACTCCGCCTCGGCCAGGGCGAGCCAGCCGGCCGTGTTCGGCGTGACCGCTGAGGCCTCGGCGGCAGCGCGACGCGCGTTGGCGCGTAGCTTCCGCGCCCGGCTGACCCGGTCGCGGGCTCCGCCGGGGTCCCGGCGGGCGCGCGCGACCGCTGCCAGCTCCGCCTGCGCGCGGAGCCCCTTGGCACTCAGCTGGACGCGGATCTGCGCAGCCTCGGGCTGGCGTGCCCGGGACAGACCCTCGTCGATCGCGGCTTCCGCGTCGGTCCAGCGGCGCTCCCAGAGGGCGAGCTCTGCGACGTAAGAGTCATAGAGGCCGAGCACGCGGTCCTCGCGCAGCGTGGCGCTCGCCGCCTCCAGGTGCGCTCGCGCGTCGTCGAGCTCGCCGCGGCCGATCTCGACGCCGGCGCGAATGGTGAGCAGCCAATACGGAAAGCTCGAGGTGATGCCGCGGAGCGCGGCAGCGCTGAGCGTGTCGGCCCCGTCCCAATCGCCGATCGCGATCAGCGCCTCGATCTGGTTCGCCACGAGCAGGGGGCTGTCGATCCCGTACCGGCGCATCACCTCGAGCCCCTCCTGCCCGAGCCGCACCGACTCGCGGATCCGTCCGAGCATCGTCAGCGCATCGGTGAGATGGACCCATGCTCGCTCCAGGCCGATGCGATCGCCGATCTCCTCGGCGAGCCCCAGCGCCTGACGGAGATCGGCGACCCCCTCCTCACTGCGGCCGAGGTAGGCGTGGTCGGAGCCGCGCACCGTGAGCGCCCGGACCTCCGCCTCGCGTGCGCCGACCACTCGAGCGAGCGCGAGTGCCTCTTCGCAGACCGGCAACGACTCCGCGTGGCGCCAGGTCACTCCCAACGCGCCCGCGAGTGACCCCAGCGCATACGCCCGCTCCGGTGAGGGCGGCTCGGCCGGCGCGAGCTCGACGGCACGTTCGACCGCGGCGAGGCACGCGTCTTCGCTGCCGGTCTGTTCGAGGTACTCGCCGAGGCGCACATGGAGCAGGGCCGCACGGTGGGGGTCGCCCTCGGGGACGAGTTCGACAGCTCGCCGGCCGAGCTCGACGGCGCGTGCGGCGGCGCCGATCTCGCTGGCGAGCTCTGCCGCCCGGGTGCAGAGCTCGGTAAGGTCGAGCCCGGTCAGCTCGGCGGCGTCCGGCACCTCGTGCCAGAGCGCGAGCGCCCGCTCGAGGTGCGCGAGCGCCTCGGCTAGTCCGAACACGGCCTCCGCTTGGCGTGCCGCCTCGACCGAGGCGACAAGCGCCTCGGTGCGGCGACCCGCCGCCGCCCAGTGCGGCGCGAGCTCCGCCGCCGACGCGGCTCCGCTGCGCGCGAGCTCTTCCGCCAGCTTCGCGTGCAGCTCCTCGCGCTCGCCGGGCAGGATCGTCGAGTAGATCGCTTCCGCCAGGAGCGCGTGGCGGAAACGGAAACTGCCGCTCGCCTGCTCGGCCACGAGGACGCCGTGCTCGACGGCCCGGCGTAGCGACTCGCGCACGTCGCGCTCGGGGAGCGCCGCCAGAGCGAGGAGGAGCGGGTACCCGACGTCGCGACCGGCCGCCGCGGCCAGTCGCAGCAGGCCTTGTGTCGGGGAGTCGAGTCGGGCGACGCGCTGGAGCAGCAGCTCACGGAGCCCCCGCGGGAGCTCCTCGCCCTGGCCGTGCGCGGCGGCCAGGAGCTCTTCTGCGAAGAAGGGGTTGCCCTCGGATCGGTCGAGGATCGCATCGCTCAGCGCCGCAGGGGTCGGGGCCTCGGTGTGCGCCGCGAGCAGCGCGGACAGCTCTTCGGGCGCAAGCGGCCCCAGGTCGAGGAGGAGCGCCGAGCCCGAGCGCCGGACCCCGTCGGCAAGGCGGCGCATGCGCTCGGCCGACGCGAGTTCGTCCGCGCGATAGGTCGCAACCAGCAGGACACGCCGGTCGGCGAGGTTGTGCGCGAGAAAGACCACCAGGTCGAGCGTCGACGTGTCGGCCCAGTGCAGGTCCTCGAGGACGAGCAGCGCAGGTGCCTCGGCAGCGTGATCCGTGAGCGTGGACAGTGTCTCCTCGAATACGCGCAGCTGCGAGCCAGTCGTCTTCCCGTCGGCCGGTCGAAGGGTCTGCGAGCGGGCGCAGGGCGTCCACGAACGGCTGGTACGGCAGGTCCGTGCCGACGAGGTCGATCGAGCGCCCGACCCGGACATCGAACCCTGCGTCGCGGGCGCGTGTCGCAAGCTCGGACGCGAGCCGGGTCTTGCCGATGCCCGCTTCCCCGGCGACGAGGACGGTCGTGCCTCTTCCCGACCGTGCCGCGTCGAGCGCGTGCCCGAGCTCCTCGAGCTCCTGTACGCGTCCGACGAATGTCGCGCTCGCGCGCGCCTCCATCCGGCCAGTATCGCGCCGCTCCCTCCGCTGGGAAAGCGCTCGTACGGCCCCGCGCCCCAAAGATAGGGAGCCTGCCGGCGAAAGATAAGGCGGTCTGCCCGATGCGCCTCCGCCCCCTCGCGGCCACGATCGGTCACGGCGACGAACACGAGGAGGCGAGACATGGCAACGGTTGCAGAGCAGAACCCGACCGGTCGGATGAAGGCCCACACGGTGAAAGGTGGGGGTGGCCTGCGCCTCCACGTGCGCGAGTGGGGCAACGTGAGCGGGCCACCCATCCTCTTCATCCACGGGTGGTCGCAGAACCATCTCTGCTGGGAGAAGCAGGTCGAGAGCGCACTGGCCGGGGAGTTCCGGCTGGTTGCCTACGACCTCCGCGGCCACGGGATGTCCGACGCGCCGCTCGAGCCCGGGCACTACACCGACGGCCGACTCTGGGCCGAGGACGTGGCGGCGATCGTCGATCAGCTCGGGCTCGTACGGCCGGTGCTCGTCGGCTGGTCGTACGGTGCCTTCGTCATCTGCGACTACGTGCGCGTCTACGGCCAGGATCGAATTGCCGCGATCGAGTTCGTCGAGGGCGTGACCCGGCTCGGCGAGTCGTCCTTCGGCACGCTCATCGGCCCCGGTTTCCTCGACCACTTCGTCGACGCGACGGCGGACGACCTGCCGACCAATTTCCGCGCCATGCGCTCATTCGTGAGGACGTGCACGGAGAAGCCGCTCTCGGCCGACGACTTCGAGACCGCGCTCTGCTGGAACATCGTGGTGCCGGCGCAGATCCGCGCCAACCTGGCGGCGCGCGAGATGGACTTCGACGACGTGCT
This sequence comes from uncultured Actinomycetes bacterium, assembly GCA_963793655.1. Classification (GTDB taxonomy): domain Bacteria; phylum Actinomycetota; class Thermoleophilia; order Gaiellales; family Gaiellaceae; genus Gaiella. Next base: position 785,943 of record CAWCAV010000011.1, on the reverse strand, counting down.
GCGCGTTATCGAGGTGCCGATGCTCGTGACGCATGGCCGTGCGGATTCGGTCGTGCTATCGGCGATGGCCGAGCACGTCCTGGCTACATGCGCCACTGCCGAGGCCTCCTGGTACGACGGCGTCGGTCACGCCCCGCACCTCGAGGAGCCGGAGCGCTTCAATCGCGAGCTGGCCGAGCTGACGCTCCGCGTACGCGCCTGATCGTCCGCCGGCGAGCCAGCTGGTCGCCTCGTCCGGCTGCACAGCGTCGCCGAACGGGGCCCGCCAGACCTCTTCGTCATGGCCGCCGACGGCACCAGCATCCGCACGACGCTGGACTGTTGTTCGCGTTGGTCCGGGACGGAGTAATGTCGTTCGTATGTTCGGCTTCGTGGCACAGACGAAGGCCATCAAGCAGCACATCCAGTCTCTCGTCGAGCTGAACCTGGAGCTGGCGAAGCTCGAAGGGAAACAGAAGGTCACGGCCCTCGGGGTCGCAGGCGGCCTCGGTGTGACGGCAGTGGTGTTGGCCGTCTACGGCGTCGGCTTCGCCTTCGCCACGGCCACTGCGGGCCTCGACGAGGCGCTTCCCCTGTGGCTGTCGCTGCTCATCGTGACGGCGGTCATCCTGGCCCTCGCCGCCGTCGCCGGTCTGCTCGCCCGTCGCTTCGCCCGCAAGGCCACCCCTCCTTCGCCCACGCAGGCCGTGGAGGAGGCCCAACGTACGGTGGAGACGCTTCGAAGCCATGTCTGAAAGAGGCGTCGAGGAGATCCGCAACGAGATCGCCGCCGAGAGGGAGCGTCTCAATGACGATCTGGCCGGGCTTCGGTCCGAGCTCCGTTCGCTCGCAGTGTTCGCGGCCGCAGGCCTCGTCGTCGTCGCCCTCGTGACGTGGCGCGCCGGCAGGCGCAAGGGCGCTCAGACGGTCTGGAAGCTCGTCAAATAGCCCCGCGTGAGGGGCGCGTCGGCCGCGCCGCGAGGTGGCTCGGGCGCGGCCGCACGCAAGGGGATGGCGTCAGGCCTCGAAGGGGATCGCGACGAGCCGCCGAGTCGAGACACCCGCGAGGGGGTCCTCGCCCGGCTTCGTCGCGCGAATGAAGAGCGTCAGCTGCTGCTGCTGGTCGCTCGCGGGGAAATTCGCGTCACGGCGGAAGACCAGGGTCGCGGTGCCGTCGTCCCCGGTGAGCTCCTCGTCCGGGATGGTGAACTGGTTATACGGCACTGCGGTCACGTAGACGCTCGCGCCTTTGATGTCGATGCCGCTGCAGGTGCTCCCGACGCGCACCTTCAGCGTGAACGTCTGCGTCTGCTCGTTGATCGGCCCGGACAGCACGTCGAACGCCTCGATCTGGGTCCGTGCCGGCGGTGCGAGGTCGGCGATCGGGGCGGTCTTCAGGCTCTTGTTGGTCGGACAGCCGTTCGGTCCGGGTGCCGACGTCGCGGCCATCCCGACCGCGGCCACGACCGCCAGCGTCAGCGCGGCGACCGCGGCGATCACAAGACGCCGTGCGCTCGCTGCCTGCCGAAACCGTGGATGCCAGGGAAACCGTTCCATGGTGTCCTCCTCAGATATTTGGGCACGTGCCCTTCGCCGCTGGGCGAAGGTAGTCCCCTCACGAGAACGTGGGGTCAGCCGCAGGCGGCGACCCTAGCAAACGGGGCGAGCCGATGAACCGCGCCGGGAGATCCGTGATGGCGGGTGCCGTCGCCGATGGGGTCGAGCGACCGCGCCGGTCGTACCCGGTCAGCCGCGGGCCATCTGGTCGATGCACACGGTGACGGCGAGGATGAGCGCCTCCTCCTGGCCGGGTGCTATCTCGATGCCGTAGGTGTCCCGGATCCGGAACCAGCGCTTCGACACCTCGGCGACTCGCTCGCCGCCCCGTTCGATCTTGTACTCGTGGTCGACGATGTTCCCCTTCGCCTCCATGTCCTCGCCGCCTTCGACCTCGATCGAGAAACGATCGCGGAGCGGGGTGACCAGTGCCTTCTTGACCGTCGCGACCTTCGCCCCTCCGCGCTCGATCTCCATCTTGTCGCGGATCGTCAGCTTCTTCTCCTGGATCGTGTAGAGCTCGGCACCCGACGACCCGTCCTCGAGCACGAACGTGTCGCGGATACGCAGCGCTTTCCCGTCGACCCTGAACGCTCGTTGCCCCTCCTCGTTCTCGATCCAGAAGTCGTCGCCGATCGCGAACATCTTCTCGCGCATCCGGTACTTCGTCCCCTCGACCCCACCGCGGCGGCGCAACAGCCCCATACGAGTCTCCTCCCGCTCGGAGAACCGATTCTACGACCTGCCCGGGCGCCCGGCTCCGCCGGCGGTACGACGTCGCCGATCGCCTGCCCTTCGGGGGGATGGCGAGGACCTGGGCTCGCGCCTACGCTTGGGCGACCGCAGGGAGGAACCACGTCGTCGCACCCACCTTCGATCGACGAAGGGACCGCCGTTTCCGACGGGGATCCCGGATCCATCCGTCCGCCACGGCGACAGCTTGGCGGTCTCAGGCGACGCGAAGCTCCGCTCTCGGGTCTTCGGCCGACCGTTCGCTTCGCGATCGCGTCGGCGCTGACTCTTGCCTGGGTTGCGTTCAGCGTCTGGGTGTCGGGGCCGTGGAGACATGAGCTCGAGGACGCGATCGGCCCCGTCATGGCCTGGGTGATTCCGATCTTCCTTGCCTACATCCCTGGCCTCGTCATCGGCTTCATGATCTGCACGCTCCTGATCACGCGATACCAGGAACTCCCGCTCGAGCCTCCCGAGGGCGACTGGCCCGAGGGCGAGTGGCCGTCGGTGACGATCCTCGTGGCTGCGTGGAACGAGAGCGGCGCGATCGTCCGCACGCTCGAGCGCATTGCCGAACTCTCATACCCGGGCCATGTGGATGTCGCCGTGGCCGACAACAACTCGACCGACGACACCGCATCGCTCGCAGACGAGGCGGGTGCTCGCCTCGGGCTCCACTACCGACGTGTCTTCGAGGCGAGGCAAGGCAAGCACCACGCGCTGAACGCAGCCCTCGTGACCGTCAGGACTCCTCTCGTCGTCACTGTCGACGCCGACACTCACCTGCACCCGCAGTCGCTCACGCGACTCGTGGCTCGCCTGACGAGCAGACCGCAGGGCCAGCACGTCTGCGCCTGTGCCGGCGCACTGGTCGCGGAGAACCCGCTGGCGACATTCGTCACCCGGATGCAGCAGTGGGACTACCGGCTGGGGATCAACGGCGTCAAGCGGATGCAGGCGGCGTACAACACCGCGCTCGTCGCCCAGGGGGCGTTCTCGGGCTACTGGACGAGCGACGTGCGTGCAGTCGGCGGATGGCCGGATGCGATCGGTGAAGACATCGTGCTCACCTGGATGATGCTGGCGTCTCGGGGCCTCGTGCAGTACGAGCCGGTCGCGCTCGGCTTCACCGTCGTCCCGGAGCGGCTCGATCGGCTGCTGAGCCAGCGCTCTCGCTGGGCACGCGGGATGCTCGAGGGCCTTCGAACCCATCCGCCGCCGAAACAACCTCGTGTCCTCGCGAAGCTCGTGGCCGGGATCGACTACCTCGTCCCTTGCCTCGACATCGGGGTCATCTTCTTCTGGGTGCCAGGAGTCATCCTCTTCGTCTTCGGCTACCCATTGCTCTTCGGCTGGTGGTCGATGCTCCTCGTTCCGATCACGCTCGCCGTCTTCGGGTTCCTGCAGCGGTGGCAGGCACGCCACGTCTTCCGGACGCTCGGCATCCACCCGCAGTCGGACAAGCACGGCTTCCTCGGCTACCTGGTCGCCTACCAGACACTGACATCCGCAGCCGCGCTACGCGGGTACGGCCAGTACGTGATCGGGTCGGGTCGCCGCTGGAAGTAGTTCGGATCGAGCGAGTCGTCCGGACGTCGCACGTGCATCGTGATGGGCTTGGATGCGCGCTACGCGGCGCCGATGCTCGTGACGCACGGCCGGTCGGACTCGGTCGTGCTACCGGCGATGGCCGAGCACGCCCTCGCGACGTGCGCCACCGCCGCGGCTTCCTCGTACGACGGCGTCGGTCACGCCCCGCACCTCGGCCGGAGCGCTTCAACCGCGAGCTGGCCGAGCTGACCCTTCGCGTACTTGCCTGATCATCCGGCGAGGATGTCGACCACAGGGCACGGGTCCGGCGGCGGGCGATGCTCGGTCGCCCTCCGTGGCGGTTACTCGCTCCACCAGCCCTGCACGAGCTCGGCGTCCCGAGGATCGTCCCCGGCGCCGAACGCCAGGTACTCGACGCCGTCGGGCCCGGCCTCGACCCCCCGCATCGTGTCTCGGTCGAAGCGGATCGCGTCGAGCTCGCCGAGCTCGACGATCTCGTCCTCGACCTTCACGCGCGCGGAGCCGCGGACGACGACGTAGACCTCCTCCTGGTTCTCGTGCTTATGGCCGAACGGCACGCGGAACCCGGGCGCGAGCTTCATGAGGCTGAGCCCCAGCGTCTCGCCCCCGAGCGCCGAGCGGCCGAAGCGGGCCTCCAGCTCCTCCGGCATCCCGAACGCCGGCGCCTGGTTCTCGACGTCGGTCACGAGGTTCTTCTTCGTGTAGGCCATCGCGTCTTCCTATCCGAGGCGACGGCAACGCAAACCAAGTAATGGCCAGCATCGCGCGAGCCCCCGGCAAGAATCGAACGCGCGTACGTGCTGTGACGGCGTAGAGCAGCGTTGTTGCGACGTGCTCGTCGGAGGGGTGTCGCTTGGCGGGTCAGGGTTTTCCCACTGGGAACAGCGGCTTTCCGTGATGTGGAACCAGCCGGTGGAGCGGATCATTGAGGGGTCGAGCTCGGATAGGGAGGTTGTCGTGGACGACACGAATCTCGCGGGCCGGGCGGGGCGGTGGAGTGCCTCGCACTGGAAGACGGCGGCATTCGGCTGGATCGCGTTCGCCGTCGTGGCGGTGGCGGTGGGCGGCGCGGTCGGCGTGAGCCAAATGAAGAGTTGGGCCATCGCGAATGGCGAGTCGCGCCGGGCCGAGCAGATTCTCGACCAGGGGAACTTCAAGATTCCGGCGCGAGAGAGCGTGCTCGTGCAGTCGGCGACGGGGACGGTCGATCAGCAGCCTGAGTTCTCGGCAGCGGTCGGCAGCGTGATGCTCGCGCTCTCCAGTCAGCCTGACGTGGCCGCCATCATCTCTCCGATCGAGCATCCGAACGCCGGCCTGATCTCGCGTGACCGCCGCTCCGTGCTCGTCCAGTTCGACGTGAAGGGCCCCGCCGACAAGGCGAAGGACAAGATCGCGCCGATCCTGGCTGCGGTCGCCGACGCCCAGGCCGGCCATCCGAGCATGATCGTGGAGGAGTTCGGCCAGGCGTCGGCCGACTATCAGGTCGGCCAGCGCTTCGAACGCGACATGGGCCGAGTCGAGTTGATCTCGCTGCCGCTGACGGTCGCCATCCTGATCATCGCGTTCGGCGCCCTCGTCGCCGCCGGTCTCCCCGTGATCTTGGCCTTCTCCGCGGTTCTGGCCGCGACCGGGCTGAACAGCCTCGTCAGCCACCTGGTTCCGACCGATGCACAGACGCTCGGCGCGATCATCCTGATGATCGGGATGGCGGTCGGGATCGACTACTCGCTGTTCTACTTGCGGCGGGAGCGAGAGGAGCGCCGTAACGGTCGTTCCTCGCACGAGGCGCTGCTCGTCGCTGCGCGCACCTCGGGGCAGGCCGTCCTGATCTCGGGTGCGACGGTGCTGATCGCGATGGCGGGGATGTTCGTCTCGGGCAACTCCCTGTTCGCGACGATCGGGCTCGGCACGATGATCGTCGTCCTGGCGGCGATGGTCGGATCCCTGACGGTGCTCCCGGCGGCGCTGTCACGGTTGGGCGACAAGGTCGACTGGGGTCGGGTGCCGTTCTTCGGCCGCGGTTCCCGTGACGACGGACACTGGGCGCACTTCATCGCTGCGGTGCTGCGCCGGCCCTGGACGGCGATGCTCGTCTCGGCGGGGCGCGCTGGTGATCCTGGCCCTGCCCGCGCTGAGCATGCACACCAAGCTGCCGAACCTCACCGACCTTCCACACGACCTGGCGATCGTGCGCACCTACGACCGGCTCCAACACGCGTTCCCCGGTTCGCAGACCCCGGCGGTGGTCGTCGTGGAAGCGGCGAACGTCGACACGCCACAGATGCGACGCGCGTACAACCAATTCCGGCAGCGAGCATTGGCCAGCGGCCAGCTGTTCGCGCCCTTCACCGTCAGCATGAACCCGGACAGGACGGTGGCGCGCATCGACTTCGCGATCGCGGGAAACGGGGACAACAAGGCCTCCTTCGCTGCCCTGCACACGCTGCGCGACAGGGTGATCCCCCCGATAGCGAGGACGCTTCCCGTTACAGAGGTGGCCGTGACGGGGGTCACGGCCGGCACCTACGACTTCAACCACCAGATGCTGGCACGGCTCCCGTGGGTGTTCCTGTTCGTGCTCGGCCTTGCGTTCTCACTCCTCCTGGTCACATTCAGGTCGCTCGTGATCGCCGCGACCGCGGTAGTCCTGAACCTGCTCTCGGTCGGAGCCGCCTACGGGATCCTCGTCGCTGTCTTCCAGCACGGCTGGCTCGCCGGGCCGCTCGGCTTCCAGACCAACGGCGCGATCGTCAGCTGGCTGCCGCTGTTCCTGTTCGTCGTCCTCTTCGGCCTCTCGATGGACTACCACGTCTTCATCCTCAGCCGTGATCAAGGAGCTCCACGACGGCGGCGCAACCACCGACGATGCGATCCGACTCGCGATCACGCGCACGGCCGGCACCGTCACGAGCGCGGCGATCATCATGGTCGCCATCTTCGGCCTCTTCGCCAGTCTGAGCCTGATCATGATGCAACAGATGGGCTTCGGGCTCGCGATCGCCGTCCTGATCGACGCCACCGTCGTCCGGGCCGTGCTCGTCCCCTCGACGATGAAGATCCTCGGCGAATGGAACTGGTACCTGCCCCACTGGCTCGAATGGCTCCCCACCCTCACACCGGAAGGCGAGCAGCCACCAAGACCACCCCGACACGCGCTACCGAACTGAGTTCGATGGCACCCCCGGCTTGTCGACCCCCGAGCGCATCAATGCCGTCCGTGAACCCCACGCGAACGTCTTTCGCTGCGGCCGCCCTCCTGCTCTATTGAACGAGACGAATGACGAGCGTTGAATTTTCGGAGTTCTCGCCGCCGACCTTCGTGATCGTGACGTTGCCACCGGCGTTGCTGTACCGCCCTGTGCCACCGAGCACGATGATCGTCTCGACGCGCGCGGTGAAGTCGAAGTAGCCGGCGCCCTGGATCAGCCCGCCGGGCAGAGACATCGTCCCCGTGAAGAAGGCGGTCGTGGGTGAGGTGATCGTTGCGATGCCGTGGGTCGTTCCGATGCGCTGGCCGCGCTTCGTGCCGTTCCACCGGTAGAGGCCGTCGGTGAAGAGGTATTGGTCGCCTCGTGTCGGCCCCTTTCCGCCGCTCCGGTCGACGTCGATCAAGCTACCTCCCTGCTGCACGCTCAGGAGCGAGATGACGCTCGCTCGGTCCCCTGCGGCGCCGGACGAGACGCCGAACAGCAATGCGGCAGCGGTGGCGGTCACAACCGTGAGTACGCAGATCCTGAGCATCGTCGTTCTCCTGTGTTCGAGGGGTTGACGGGCAGGTGCCAAGGTTCCCGAGTGGGTCGGGGCCGGGGTGGGGCGATCAGGGCACGCCCGGACGTGACGGTGAGCGTCGCGCTCGATCCGGTGACGTGCCCCTGTGCTACGAGTCGTGCGCCCGAGTGCACCTTGAGGTCGGCGACGCCTCCTTTCCGGAACACGACGTCGGTGACGGGTGACACCGGCAAGGTGCACTTGACCTCCGTCTCCGGTGCATGCTGATTCCTCCCGTCATCTCAGCCGAGCGCCGCGACCAGCAAGAACGCGGCCGTCCAGAGGACGGGAACCGCGCCGAGGACGATTCCGATGGTTGCCTCATGTCCTCCGCCTCTGCGTCGGGCAGCGACCCCGAGAACGATCGCGCCGAGCCCGACGATCGGTCCGAGCGCCCAGAAGATCCCACCCACGGTGAACCCGACGCCGATGTACAGCACGAGCGACGCCACTCCGAGCATCAGTGCCGTGCGTCCGTGTCCGCCTCCAACCCGTGTGACTGCCAGATCGCTCATCGCTCGCTCCTCCTGTACTCGTCGGCGTCAGTGCGCCGGTCGAGACGACGGTACGACCGCACGTGCGTCCCACGGCCAGGGGGCTGTGTCCCGACTCTGTCCCAAAGCGCGTCACGAATCGCGTCTCGCCCCTGTCCGGTCAGCGCGATCGCGTCTACGCTCGACCGATGACAGACACGGCGAGGCCGAGGTGATGGAGGCCGTAGCGACGACGCTCGCGGTCCCTGATGCCCGCCGGGGTCGGAGGGTGCAGTTGGGCCGGGCGGTTTTCGCTCTGACGTCGGCAGCCTTCCTCGTTGCTGCTCGCGCTCGACGTCGACGCGGGCGCGTACAAGACGTTGCCCTACCTCGGACTGAACGTCGTGATCGCGCTGATCGGGTTGTTGCTGACGACCCGTCGGCCACGAGCATCGGATCTCCTGGGTGCTGCCGAGCACGGCGCTTTGGGGGATGGTCGGCGGTGTCTTCTACGGGTATGCCGTCGGGGCGCTCGTGGCCGATCCTGGCTCTCGGCCCGGTGGACTCGTGGCGGCCTGGTTCGACAACTGGTGGTGGCTGCCCGGCCTGGCACTGCCCCTGAGTGCGCTGCTTCTGCTGATGCCGGACGGCCGCCTGGCGTCGCGCCGGTGGTGGCCGGTCCCGACCGCCGTGGTCGTCGGCACGGTGCTTGGGCTCGGCCGCGGTCTCGACCTCTCCGACGTTCGACCTCGGCACCGCCGAGCCCATCGAGAACCCGCTCGCGCGCGTCGGCGGCAGCACGATCGGCGATCATCGGCATCGTCGGTGTGATCCTCGTCGTCGCCGGCTTGGTCGCCTCGCTCGTGGCGTTCATCATCCGCTACCGCCGCTCCGACGGAGACGAGCGACAGCAGTTGCGCTGGGTCGGAGTGTCGCTCGGGCTCGCCGTGCCGCTCTTCGTCGTCGGGGCGCTGTTGTGGGGTGTTGTCCCGGGCGCCGCGCTCTTGACCGGGCTGGCGTCTCTGCTCCTGCCGGCCGGAATCGCCGTCGCCGTCCTCAAGTACCGGCTCTACGAGATCGACCTCGTCGTCAACCGCGCCCTCGTCTACGGAGCGATGACGATCGGCGTCGTCGCCAGCTATGTCGCCATCGTCGGATTGGTGGGCGCGACGCTCTCGTCCCGCAGCCGACCTTCTCATCTCGCTCGTCGTGACCGGTGTCGTGGCCGTCTGCTTCCAGCCAGTGCGGGAACGCGTTCAGCGGTTCGTCAACCGGCTCATGTACGGCGAGCGGGACGATCCCTACACGGCGATCGCAAGACTCGGCCGAACGCTCGCGGCGTCACTGCAGCTCGAGACCGTCCTCCCCACCATCGTCGAGACGATCGGCCAGACGCTCGCGCTGCCCTACGTCGGACTCGCACTCGCCGGTGACGCCTCACGGGACGCCGCGATCGTGGCCGAACACGGCATCTCGAGCGCCGACTTCCTCACGTTCCCGCTCGTTCACCAGGGGATCGCGCTCGGCGAGCTCCGGCTCGCAGCACGCGCTGGCGAGCGTCTCCGGGAGCGCGACCACCGCCTGATCGCCGACCTGGCACCCCAGGTCGCCGCCGCCGTCCACGCAGTTGGTCTCTCCCAAGAGCTGCAGCTGGCGCGACAGCGCATCGTCCAGCTTCGCGAGGAGGAGCGCCGACGCATCCGTCGCGACCTGCACGACGGCCTCGGCCCTGCACTGGCCGGGCTCACGTTCACACTCGAGGCCGTCCGCAACCTCAGCGGCTCGGATCTTCAGCGCGCCGACGAACTGCTCGTCTCCGCCACCGAGCAGGTCCAGACGATGATCGGAGACGTCCGCCGGCTGATCTACGGGCTGCGGCCGCCAGCGCTCGACCAGCTCGGGCTCGCAGCCTCACTCCGCGGTCTGGCAACGCAGGAGTCCTCGCCGGGAACCTCTGTCACGATCGACGCTCCGAGCTCGATGCCCCCGCTCCCCGCCGCAGTCGAGGTTGCCGCCTACTGGATCGCCCAGGAGGCGCTGACGAACGTCAAGCGGCACGCACACGCCCAGACCTGCAGCGTTCGCGTTGCCGTCGAACCGACCACGCTGAGGCTCGAGATCGCTGACAACGGAGCAGGCCTCTCGATCGGGTCGAGCGGGATCGGACTCCACTCGATGAAGGAGCGCGCCGCAGAGGTCGGCGGCACCTGCGAGATCGGCGACAGGACCGGCGGCGGGACGCTCGTCGTCGCATCCCTCCCGCGTCTACCGCCAGCCGTTATCGCCTGATGAACCCCCCGATCCGAATCCTCATCGCCGACGACCACCCGCTCTTCCGAGCAGGGCTTCGCGCTCTCCTCGAATCGGTCGCCGATACCGAGGTCGTCGGGGAGGCTGCGACAGGCGAGGAGGCCGTCGAGGTGGCGTTGGCGCTCACTCCGGACGTCGTCGTGATGGACATCAACATGCCCGGCCTCAACGGCATCGACGCCACCCGGGGCATCCTCGACCAATCGGAAGACATCAACATCCTCGTGATGACGATGCACGACGACGACGAGGCCGTGTTCGCCGCCATCCGAGCCGGCGCACGCGGCTACCAGCTCAAGGGAGCCGCACAGGACGAAACGCTCCGCGCGATCCGCTCCGTTGCGAACGGCGAAGCGATCTTCGGCCCGGGGATCGCCGACCGGCTCCAGCACTTCCTCGCGACGCCGCCCGCCAGAAGCCCCAATCTCGCGTTCCCGCAGCTGACCGACCGGGAGCTCGAGATCCTCCAGCTCCTCGCGCGGCACAAGACCAACGCTGCGATCGCGTCCGACCTCTTCCTGAGCCAGAAGACCGTTCGCAACTACGTGTCGGCGATCTTCGCAAAACTCCAGGTCGCCGACCGCGCAGAGGCCGGACTCGTCGCTCGCACAGCAGGTCTAGGCGACCCAGGGCGCGTCGGTCACGAGGCGAACTGAGCCGACGCGCGGTCGAGCCAGGAAAACGGTGAGCACATCGATAGGCACCCCGTGTGTGCCATGCTGCACGCGTCGGTTTCGGGGTCGTACGAGATCGTCGCTCTGCCATCGCTACCGCCACCACCCGATCCGAACGCCTTTCCCGAGGGTGACCGCGCCGCCGCCCGTGAAGGCCGCCTCCGCCACTGCTGCCTCGTCTGCTTCAGCAGGCTGCAGCCGTCATTCTGAGACGAGTTCCAAGGGCTAAGCCTCGTGGTCGCGGAGGAGCTCCGCCGACTTGGGCGGACCTTGCGTAAACCCGGCTTCCTGAAAGATCGCCGGGACCTCGGGGTCTGAGACGAAGCTCTGCCAGCCCGCCTGATCCCAGTCGAAAATCGCCCAAACCCGGTCGCTCTCATTTGGATCCTGAAAGACGTGCGACCCCTTGCAACCGTGCTGCTTTCGCTTCTCAGCGCCCTTGGTTGAGAAGGTATTCCAGAAGCGGTCGAAATCCTCGATCTTCGCCGTTGCCAGGACCACTCTCTCCTCCTTTGTCGGAACGGGTGGTATTCCGACCTCCACCCTATGCCCCGTTCTTCGTTCGCCTCACAGTTGTCCGCGCCGCTCGACGCGCGCGCGCAGCGTCTCACCCCCACCTACCCCACGCCCTCCGCTTGCCGTTGCGGTGGCGGGACCCGGATCCGACCCAGGCGAGTGTCGCCTAGTTGCCTACGGTCGGGTCGGGCATGAACTCCCGGACTTCTTGCGCGCAGCGGCAAGCGACGGCGGTCTTGGCACCCCACTTCACCGCCTCTCGCGCGAGGGCACGTCGACGACACAGAGTCCGCCGACGGCCTCCGGGTAGGGGCCGTCGGTGACCGTTCCGTCGGTGGCCACGATGCTCGCCTTCTGGTCTTCCAGTCCGCCGCCGAAAACCCAGACGCCGGCGTCGATGGCCTCCTGGACCACCGCGAGCGACGCGTGGGCCACGGCGGGCATGTCCTCGTCGGGGATGTGGTCCATGGCGTGGGCATCGAACGAGATCAGGTACCGCGGCATCGCATGACCCCTCTCTCGGCGGCCTCCTCCGGCCGCACGTCGATGTTGCTCTCGAGGTAGACCGCTCGGCGACCCGTAACTCATCGGCCTCTGCCCAGGCTGCGTCAGGGGACCTTCCCGAACGCTGGCCCAGACGAGGCTCAAGAGGCCTTGCTCGGCACGGTGCGTTCTTCGAGTGTCGTGACCCGAGCCACCTTCCCTTTCCATACATCGTCCGTCCGGAGCGGTGCCAGTCGATGACCGACTTGCCTAACCAGGGGTCGCTGGGACGGCGTCGATCGGCGAGACCGCAGGTGCATGGGTGTAGCCGTCGCGAGGCGGCTCCGCGGCCCTCGACGGCAGCGGCTGATAGCTCAAGCTGTCCCGGCATAGACTCGTTCTGTGATCGTCTGCGCCCGGTGCGGTCGCGAGAGTCCTGACGGGTTCGGGTTCTGTCCGGGCTGCGGCGCTCCTCTCGCGCTGGCGCCCCAGCGTGAGGTGCGAAAGGTCGTGACGATCCTCTTCTGCGACCTCACAGGCTCGACGGCGATCGGTGACCGCACGGACCCGGAGGCGCTGCGGGCCATGATGAACCGGTACTACGAGGCAGCGCGGGGGGTGCTGGAGCGTCACGGGGGGACGGTGGAGAAGTTCGTCGGTGACGCCGTGATGGCCGTTTTTGGGATTCCAGTCGCGCGGGAGGACGACGCCTTGCGCGCCGTTCGCTCCGCGGTCGAGCTGCGCGACGTCGTCCACCAGCTCGGTCTCGAGGCGCGGATCGGCGTGAATACGGGCGCGGTGGTGGCGGGTCAGGGCGACACGCTCGTGACGGGGGACGCAGTGAACGTCGCCGCGCGGCTCGAGCAGGCGGCGGGGCGAAGCGACATCCTGCTCGGCGCCGACACGTTCGCACTCGTGCGCGACGCCGTCGAGACGGAGTCGGTCGAATTCGAGCTGAAGGGCAAGGGCCTCGTGCCGGCGCATCGCCTGCGAGTGCTGGATGCATCTGCTGCCGGTATTACGCGACGGCTCGAGCGCCCGATGGTCGGACGTGTGCGCGAGCGTGAGCGTCTGCGGGCGGACTTCGTGGACGTGGTCGAGACGAGGTCGTGCCGGCTCTTCACGCTGATCGGCCCGGCCGGGATCGGCAAGTCGCGACTCGTCGCGGACTTCCTGGAGCACGTCGACGGCGCTGCACACGTCGCGCACGCGCGTGCTCTCTCCTACGGCGAGGGCATCACGTATTGGCCTCTCGTCGAGATCCTGACGCAACTCGGGATCGAGCCTTCCGAGGCAATTCGCTCGTCACCGGCCGAAACGCAGCTTGCGACGCGGGCGCTGCTCGAGGGACGCGCGGAGGACGCGCCGCTCGTACTCGTCATCGACGATCTCCAGTGGGCGGAGCCGGCCATGCTCGAGCTCGTCGAACACGTCCTCGACTGGTCGCGCGGCGTTCCGATCCTGCTCCTCTGCGTTGCACGACCCGAGCTACTCGACGTGAAGCCTGGCTGGGCGGGTGGGAAGCTGAATGCGACGTCGATCCTGCTGGAGCCGCTCGCCGAGGGCGAGGTGGAGCAGCTCGTCGACTCGCTGCTCGACGCGGTCGACCTGGATCCCGAGTCGCGGACGCGGGTCGTCGCGACCGCCGAGGGGAACCCGCTTTTCCTGGAGGAGATGGCAGCGCTCGCACGAGAGGCGCGCGGTGCCGTTGACGTGCCGCCGTCGATCCAGGCGCTGCTGCAGGCCCGGATCGACACGCTCGACGACGGCGAACGCAGCGTGATCGAGCGCGGTGCCGTGGAAGGCCACGTGTTTCACCGCGGCGCGGTGACGGCACTGGCACCCGAAGCGTCGCGCGTCGACGTCCCGCAGCGGCTGGTCGCGCTCGTCCGCAAGGAGCTCGTTCGTCCTGACCGCGCGCTGATCGCGACGGAGGACGCATTTCGGTTCCGCCACTTGTTGATCCGCGACACTGCCTACGAAGCCATCCCGAAGTCGACGCGGGCGGAGCTGCACGAGCGCTTCGCGGACTGGCTCGACGCGAACGCCGCGCTCGTCGAGCAGCACGAGATCGTCGGTTACCACCTCGAGCAGGCGGCCGGTTACCGGCGCGAGCTCGACCCGCACGACCCGTCCGCAGCGACGCTCGCGCGGCGTGCGGCCGAGCGACTCGGCAGGGCGGGGCGCACGGCGCTCGAGCGCGGTGACCTCGCCGCTACCGAGAACCTGCTTCGACGTGCGCTCACGCTCGCCCCTGATGACAAGGAGCGACGGCAGCTGATCCCCGACCTCGCCGACGCGCTGATCGAGGGGGATGAGCACGTCGACGAGGTCGGTGAGCTCGCCGACGAGCTGGAGGGCGGCAACAGACGCGATCACGCGATCGGCCTCGTGCTTCGCGTCCGGCTCAGCCCGGCTGGGCAGCTGGACGACCAGCTCGCGCACCTCGACGACGCTGAGGCGGCGCTCGCGGCGGTGGGCGACACTCTTGGCCTGGTTCGCTGCGAGCGCGCCCGCGGGTGGGTCTACTGGGGAGCTCTTCGCGCGCGCGACGCCCATCGCTCCTGGCGGCGAGCGCACGACCTTCTCCGACAGGCGGGAAGTCGCGTCCTACATCGCGAGGTCGTCTTCGATGTGTGCATCTCGGCTGTCTTTGGCGGGGCCGCGGATCAACACGAGATCCGGCTGCTGCTCGACGAGCTCGAAGCCGAAGCGGAGGTGGCTGGACCTCTGCTGGCCGCGACCCTGCGAGCGTTCCGCGCCCGCTCGCAGTACATGGCCGGCGAACTCGACGCCGATGCAGTGCGCACCGTCACGGAGGAGGAGGTGAACCTGCTCGGCGAGTCGGGCGCCAGCGCAGTTGCGATCGCGTCATCGCGACACTTCGTGGAAGGCATCGTGCCATGGGTCGAAGGCGATCCGATCGCCATCGAGGCCGGTGCCCGAAGGTGGGTGGAAGCGACGGCGATCGCCGGTACGCGCCTCTACCACGCCAACGCGCTCGCCGAGTGGGCGGTCGCTCTCTGCGAGCTCGGCGATCCAGAACCCGCCTTGGAGGCGATTCGCAAGGCACGCGAGATCGCCGATCCGAACGACGTCGCCGACCAGATGCTCCTCGACCAGGCCGAGGCGTACGCAGTGGCCCTCGAAGGGGGGGCGGAGCGCGCGCGGACGTTGCTCCGGCGCGCACGGGAACGTGGAGCGGGCACTCAGATGGCACATCCGGCAGTCGATCCCATGCACATCGAGGCATGCATCCTGAGAACGCTCGGTGACCTCGCGGGCGCGGGCCGACTCCTCGAGGGCCTCGTCGACCGCGAGACGTCCTACGGGCGCCACCGCGCCGCCGACCGTTACCGCCGCGATCTCGACGCGATCGGCTGAGCATCCGACATATCGACGGCGCCGACGCCGAGGAGCACGGGCGCCTCGGTGCCAGAACGAACGGGAGCTCTCGTGGAGAACGTAACGACTGCTCGATACCGATCACTTCTAGGTTCATGCCGACGATCTGTTCAACTAGCTCGAGTCCTTCCCCGTTTGCAGCCGCGGCGTGAAGTCACGCGCCCGTCAGTGCCCCCGGCAAGAATCGAACTTGCGCACGCGGTTTAGGAAACCGCTGCTCTATCCACTGAGCTACGGGGGCGGATTTGCGAGGTTTGCAGGGTTTTTGCTCCCTCCAAGCTCATGAACACTCTATCCACTGTGGTCCGCCACTTGCTCCCGGCTTCGGAACGAGCTTCGACGACTCTCCGTGGCGCGGTCTACACGGCGGCGACGGGCCTCGCCGACGCGTCGCTCGACCTGAGCGAGTGACGCCGCGCCCGGCGGACGTCGGCCGTCGAGAGAGCACGATCAGTAGTTGGAGGCAGGTGGCTCGGTGGTACCACCGATGCCGCCGCCCGGCGGGGACCGGACAGTGATTTCGCATGTGCACGTCGTCGCAGGGAAGCTCCGGACGCGAAGGCTGACCGATGGCGGTCGTCCTCGCGTACGTCGACGCGGTGCCGGGCCGGTTGTACCCGCTGGTCGAGACGCTGCTCGAGCTGGCGGATCGCGGCCACCGCGTCGCGATCCGGTGCGGGATCGACGACGTCGAACGGCTCCGTTCCCTCGGGCTCGACGCGCAGGCGCTGAGACCGGAGATCGAGCGCTTCGAGTCCGACGACTGGCGGGCGCGAACGCGCTTCGGTGCGCTCAGCTCGGGCCTCGGCCAGTTCGGCGAGCGCGCCCGCTTCCAGCTGCTCGACCTCCAGCACGCGGTCGAGGCCGAGCAGCCCGACGTCCTGTTCGTCGACGAGGGCGCCTGGGGCGCAGCCGCGGCGGCCGAGCGCTCGGGGCTCCCCTGGGCCTTCTCGATCGTCTCACCGGTGCCGCTTCCGTCTCGCGACGCGCCCCCGTTCGGGCTCGGCCTCCGACCTCGCCGAGATCGCATCGGCCGCATGCGCGACCGGCTGGTGAAGCCGGCGACGCTCGGGACCCTCGAGCGTGTGATCGCCAGGCACATGAACCCGCTCCGCGCCGAGATCGGGCTCCCGCCCGTTCGGACGATCGAGGACGTCTACCTCGCCGCCTCGGCCGTGATCGCCTACACCGCGGAGCCGTTCGAGTATCCGCGCTCGGATTGGCCGGCGAAGCTGACGCTGGTCGGCCCGGGCCTCTGGGAGCCGCCGGCCGACGCGCCCGCGTGGCTCGACCGTGTGAACCGGCCGCTCGTCCTCGTCACCTGCTCGACGCTCTTCCAGAACGACGGCCGGCTCGCGGAAGTCGCCGCGGCCGCGCTCGCAACCGAGCCGTTCGAGGTCGTCGTCACGACGGCCGGCGTCGACCCGGCTCACCTCCCGACCGCGCCGAACGTCCGGGTCGCGCGCTTCCTCCCGCATGCACCGCTGCTCGGGCGTGCGGCGTGCGTCGTCTGTCATTCCGGCATGGGGATCACTCAGAAGGCGCTCGCGCACGGCGTGCCGGTCGTCGCCGTCCCCTTCGGTCGCGACCAGCCCGAGGTGGCTCGCCGCCTGGAGGTCGCGGGGGCCGGGGTCAGGCTCCCGGCACGGAAGCTGACGCCCGACCGGCTCCGGGAAGCGGTGCGCAGCGCGATCGAGCTCCGACCCGGCGCCGAGCGGATCGCCACGGCGTTCGCGGGCGCCGGAGGCGCCGGAGCCGCGGCGCGGGTGCTCGAAGGGCTCCTCCCGCCCGGCCGCCGGACGCTCGCGGGCTCGCCCGTGCCGGAGCCGGCGAGGCAGATGACCGCGGTCCTCTTCGTCGACATCGTCGATGCGACGCCGCGGGCCGTGACCCTCGGCGATCGCGCCTGGGCGGAGCTGCTCGAGCGCTACCACGAGCTCGTGCGGCACGCGCTCGAGCACCACGGCGGATGGCTGATGGACACCGCCGGGGACGGATTCTTCGCGATCTTCGACGAGGCTGCCGACGCGATCCGCGGCGCGCTCGAGATCCGCCGGTCCGCCGGGCAGCTCGTGCTCGAACTGCGGTCGGGGGTCCACCTCGGCCATTGCTGGAAGGCGGACGACAAGTGCGCAGGTGCCGACGTACACGTCGGCGCGCGGCTCGCCGAAGCGGCGCGCCCGGGCGAGATGCTGGTCTCGGAGGAGGCCGCCGACCGGGCCCGCGCGATGGGAATCGCGGTCGTCGACCGGGGCGTTCGCTCGCTGAAGGGATTGCCCGGGACGCGGCGCGTGTTCGCGGTCGTGACCGAGCCGGAGCCGTCGAGCATCGCGGCCGGCACGCCGGCGTAAACGAACGGCCGCGGCGACCGACCGCTCCGCATGGCACTCAAAGAGCTGGCAGAGAGGCGCAGCGGCGGCCTCCAGGCGTGCGCGCTCGCTCTCGCCGCCGGCGTCTCGATCGACGACATCGCCTACGGCCACTACGCCTTCCCGACCGTCGGCGAGGCCGTGCACTACGCGGCGGAGGCGGCTCGCGCCCACTCCCGTCGCCTGATCGTCAGGCGCCGGCCGCGATCTCGTTTGCAGCGGCGACGAGGTCGCCGTCGAGCCGCCGCACGCGGAGCCGGTCGCAGAGGGCGTCCGAGGCACCGGGCCCTGCCAGGACGAGCGGGGTCGTGTTCGCGAGGCGGCGCAGCGCGGCCACGTGCGCCTCGAGCAGTTCAGCGTCGAAGCTCGTGACGACGGCGACGGTCGACCCGGTCGTCGCCGCCGCGTGAGTCACGGTCTCGATCGGTGTGTCGGCGCCGAGGTAGAGGATGCGCCAGCCGTGCGAGCGCAGGACGAGCCCGAATGCGAGCAGGCTGATGTCGTGGCGCTCGCCGGGAGCGCAGGCGAGGAGGGCGAGCGGCCCCCCTCCCCGACCCCAGAGTCGCGCGAGCGCGAGTAGCCGGCCGCGGATGAGGTTGCTGACGAAGTGCTCCTGGCTGACGTCGAGCGTGCCCCGCTGCCAGCCGTCGCCGACCTGCGTGAGGGCCGGGAGGATCACCTCCCGCAGGACTGTCTCGACGCCGAACGAGGCGAAGCTCTCGTCGAGCACGGCGTGCGCGCCGGCCTCGTCGTAGTGCCGGGTCGCCGTGAGGAGGCGGGCTGCTGCGTCCTCGAGCATTCCCCCCGAGGGCCGGCCTTCCTCCAGCGCGATGCGTGCCGCCTCGGCCGCGGAGAGCCCCGCGTCGAGGGCTCGGCGCATGTGTGTCACTCGCTCCGCGTCCGCCGGGGTGTAGAGGCGGAAGCCGCCCGCCGAGCGGAACGGCTGCAACAGGCCGTAGCGGCGCTCCCAGGCGCGTAGCAGCTCCGGGCTGACGCCGACGCGCCGGGCGAACTCGCCGATGCGAACCGGTCCAGGGTCGACAGGCACCGTCGGACTATACAGACCTAGGACAGAAACTTGACAAGGCCCGACGTCGACCGCTACTCTCGTACAACTTAGGTACAGGGTTTGTACAAGGAGGAGCAGCATGCAGCAAAGGGTTCAAACGCTCGTCATGACGCGACCCGAGGACGGGGCGCGGGCGCTGATCCTGCTCGGCGCCTTCGTATCGTTCGTGCTCTCGGTGACGCTCTGGTTCGGGGGTCACGAGGAGCAGGGCATCTTCGTCGGGCTCTGGGTGCCGTCGATCCTCTCCCTGGGCGGGCTCGTCCTGCGGCGCGGTGAGCGATGAGCCCCGCCGGGCTCTTCGCCATGGGGGTGCTCGTCACCGTCATCTTCGGCTCCGGGCTGTCGCTCCTCGTGTACGGGGCGATCCTCGACGGTCGCGACGAGGCGGCCCGAAAGGCCGCGGAGGCAGAGCGAGCGAACACCAGGCGCGGCAGCAACCATCCCAAGGAGACGCAGCTGCAGAACCTCGTCGAGACCGCCCGGGGGGCCGGGTCGTTCACGACCCTCCTCGCAGCCGTCGATGCCGCCGGTCTCAGCGAGACACTCTCGACCGGCGGCCCGTTCACGGTGTTCGCCCCGACCGACGAGGCATTCGCGCAGCTCCCGCACGGAACGATCGAGTCGCTGCTCGAGGACACGGCGAAGCTGGTCGAGGTCCTCACCTACCACGTCGTGCCGGGCCGCGTAACCGCGTCGGACGCCGTGGCCGTTCCGGCCGCCGCGACCGTGCACGGCGACGAGCTGACGATCTCGGTGAACGGCGGCATCCAGGTCGCCGGCGCCGGCGTCGTCAGCACCGACATCGAGGCCTCCAACGGGCTCATCCACGTCATCGATCGGGTGCTGCTTCCCGCAGCCGCCTGATTCAAACGAAAGGACAGTGCAGATGAAACGCATCACCACCATGCTCGCGCTGCTCGTCGTGGCCGTCGCTGCCTCGGCGTTCGGCGCATCCGCCTCGACCGGGGCACGCAACGAAGGCACCGAGAACATCGTTCAGACAGCCGTCACGGCCGGGCAGTTCACGACGCTCGCCTCGCTGCTCGAGAAGGCGGGCCTCGTCGACACGCTGGCGGGCGGTGGGCCGTTCACGGTGTTCGCCCCGACCGACGCGGCGTTCGCGAAGGTTCCCAAGGCGACGCTCGACGCGCTCGCCGCCGACCCGGCGAAGCTGAAGTCCGTGCTGCTCTACCACGTCGTCTCCGGCCGTGCCACGGCGGCGGACGTCGTCAAGCTGACGTCGGCGAAGACGCTCGAGGGCCGGTCGGTCGCGATCAAGGTCGTCGACGGCTCGGTCCTCATCGACGGCGCGAGGGTCACGACGCCCGACGTGATGACCTCGAACGGCGTCATCCACGTGATCGACTCGGTGCTGCTGCCCAAGGAGGCTGTGGCGGCGAAGCCGAAGACGATCGTTCAGACGGCGGTTGCGGCCGGCACGTTCAAGACGCTCGCCACTCTGCTCACCAAGGCGGGACTCGTCGCCACGCTGCAGGGGAAGGGGCCGTTCACGGTCTTCGCCCCCACCGACGCCGCCTTCGCCAAGGTGCCCAAGGCCACCCTGACGGCGCTCGCCAAGGACAAGGCCAAGCTCCGCTCGGTGCTGCTCTACCACGTCGTCAAGGGCAACGTCACCGCAGCCAAGGTCGTCAAGCTCACCTCGGCGAGGACGCTGAACGGCCAGCCGGTCGCAATCCGCGTCAGTGGCGGAAAGGTCTTCGTCGGCGGTGGCCGGGTGACGGCCACCGACGTGAAGGCCTCCAACGGCGTGATCCATGTCGTCAACAAGGTGCTGATCCCCTAGCGGGACAGGCACTCCCGCCGCCCGGCGCCGGCTCACGGCGCCGGGCGGCACCAGGAGATGCACCCATGGCGACGGTCTTGGAGCGGAGAGAGAGCATGTCCGGTGATTGGCGCCGGCTGTTCCATGGCTCGGTGCTGGAGGCGATCACCGCGGCACTCAGTCTCAGGCGGGGCGGCCTCGACGCCGGTCGCCTGCACCGCCTGGCGGCGGCGGCGCGCCAGGCCGATCCCACGTCCAGGCTGCTTGTCCTCCACGCCCTTGCACGGGGCACCGACGACGGGACGCAGCGCCTGCTGCTCGATGCACTCCTGGGCTCGGATGCCGGCCGCAGGGCGCACGCCGCCTGGGTGCTCGGCGAGCGCTCGCACGATCCGCGCGCGACCGGTCGGCTGACGGGCCTCGCCGCCAGGGGCGGGTTCGCGGCCATGGTCGCGGGGCTCACGCTGGAGCGCTGGCTGCATCCGCCGCGCCCGCGCCCCCCGCTTCCGGCCGTCTTTCGGCGGCGAGGTGGGCCCGGGCTCCGGATCGCCCAGGTGTCGCTGCAGGGCCGCCTGGACGCCGAGCTTCGCGGCGCCGGCGCCGGCGACGGCGGCGGGCTCGCGACGTTGCTCCTGAGCCTGACCCATGCGCTCGACGCCCATCCCGGCGTCTCCGAGGTTGTGACCTTCACGCGTGCCTTCGAGGATCCGTCGCTCCCCGGCGTCTACTCCGCGGCCGAGGAGCCGATCGGGCGAGGCTCGCGGATCGAGCGCCTGCGGTTCGGCCCCGACGGCTACCTCACGACGGCCGAGCAGTGGGCCTACAGGCCGGACATCGAGGCCGCGCTCGCGCGCTCGGTCGCCCGCCACGGGCCGTTCGACGTCGCTCACCTCCGCTTCGCCGACGTCGGCACCTTCGCCGCGGCACGGGTCTTCCGCAGGCTCGGCGTGCCGGTCGTCTTCACGCTCGCGCCCGATCCGCACTCGGTCCTGCGCGAGAGCGAGGCGGCCGGGCGCCTGGACCGCGAGATGTTCCCAGCCGCCGATCTCCAGCATCACTACGTCTTCCGGGCGTGGCTCGTCGAGTGGATGCTGCGAGAGGCCGACGCGCTCGCGGTGCTCCCGCGACCGGGCGTCGAGCGGGAGCTGCCGGCACTGCTGGGCCCCTCGTTCGACGCCGTCCGGCCCGACCGGCTCTGGACGATCCCCGAAGGGATCGCCGTGGACAGCGCCGCTCAGCGGCCGGTCGCACCGGAAGCCCCCGCGATCCGCTCGCTCGCCGCCGCGATCGGGTCGCTGCGCGAGCGCCGGCTCGGGCTCCCGCTGCTGCTCACGGTCGCACGACTCAACCGCGTCAAGGGCATCTCGCAGCTCGTCGAGGCCTGGGCGGGTGACCGGGAGCTGCTCGAGGGCTTCAACCTCGTGATCGTCGGCGGTGACCTGGAGAACCCGACTCCGGAGGAGCGGTCAGTGCTCGCGGAGATCGAGGCCGTCTGCGCTCGCCTGCCGGGAGCCCGGCGGGGCCTCGTCCTTCTGGGCCACCGGCCGCACGCCGACGTTGCGCAGATCCTGCGCGCCGCCGTCCACGGAATCCCCGACGTCGCCGGCGCCGGCGGTGTCTACGCCTGCCCGAGCCGGAAGGAGGAATTCGGCCTTGCCCTCCTCGAGGCCCTCGGGGCAGGCCTTTCCGTCGTAGGTCCTGACCGCGGCGGCCCGCCGACCTACGTCGAGGACGGGCTGACAGGGTTCCTCGCCGACACCACCGATCTCGAGTCGCTCCGGACCGGTCTCGCGCGAGCCGCCTCTGCCAGGCTCGATCCAACCCGGGCGGCGCGTGCCCGCTCGCTCGTGCAGGAGCGCTTCACCGTCGGCGCGATGGCTGACCGGCTCGTGTCGCTCTACACGCACGTCACGGGCGAGGCGGCGGCCTGCGCCGCATGACGGCGCTCCTCGTCAGCCCGGACTACATCTCGCACTACCTGCCGCTGTCCGCAGTCGGCGCCGCGCTGCGCGACGAGGGTTACGAGGTGACATTCGCGACCGGAGACGGCGTCCGAGAGCGGGTGCTCGCCGACGGGTTCCAGCACGCCGAGCTCCGGCTCGGAGCGGGCAGCAATGCCACGCCCGAGACGCACGGCGACGATCCGAGCCTGACGGACTTTCTCGCCGCGACACGCGAGGGGATGGTGGCGACGCTCGAGCTCCAGGCCCGAAGACGGCTCCACGACCTGCTCTGGGAACCGGAGCGCGTCACCCAGAGGCTGGCCGAGATCGTCGACGACCTCCGGCCCGCGCTCGTCCTCTCCGATCAACTCGCGTTCGGCGCCTCCCTGGCCTTCCGCGCGCTCGACATCCCCTTCACGTCGTTCCTTCCGGGACATCCGTGCCAGCTGCCACCGCTCGGCGTACCGTTCGGCTACCCGGCCCACCGACCGGCGGGATTCGCGCAGCAGGAAGCGCTCGCGGCGCTGCACGCGCTCTGTACGCGCGCGGAGCGCGCGTTCACACGACGCTTCAACGAGACGCTGCTCGAGCTGGCACCGCACGCGCGGCCGGTCGAGGACGCCTTCGCCGAAGGCGCCCCGCAGGGCACGCTCGTGAACTACCCCGGCAGCCTCGCCGGCGCCCGGGTCGCGCCTGGAGCGACACTGGTCGGCCCCTGCGTCCGAGAGGAGCCGGGCGACCCGGAGCTCGACGCCCTCGAGCCGGGAAGCGAGCCGCGAAGGGCGTACGTCGCGCTCGGCAGCTTCCTGTCCGCGCGCTCGGATGTCCTGCTCAGGATCGCTGACGCACTCCGCGCAGCCGGCGTGGAAGCCGTGATCGCCTCTGGTGTCACCCCGCCGGGCGACCTCGGGCCGCTCCCGGAGGGGTGGATCGTCCGCCCGCGGCTGCCCCAGGTCGCGGCGCTGCGTGCATGCGACGTCGTGGTCTGCCACGGAGGAAACAACACGGTCATGGAGGCGCTGACGGCCGGCCTCCCGGTGGTGGCATTGCCTTTCTCGACCGACCAGTTCGCCGTCGCGGCCGACCTCGTCGCCGCAGGGATCGGTGCCGCCCTCGACCCGAACCGCGCGACCCCCGACGACCTCGCCGCGGCGGTGCGGCTGGCGCTCGAGCCCGGGCCGCGAGCGCGCGCAGGCGCACTCGGGCGCGAGCTTCGGCGCGACCCTGGGGCAACGCGGGCCGCGAGGGTGCTCGCCGGCGTTCAGGCCCCGCTCGCACGCAGATGTCGAGGGCGGCTGCTCCACCGAGCTCGGCTGAGAGCTCGCGCGCTCACCGGCCACGGGTGCCCGGGGAGCCCTTGAACGGGCCGGCCACGTCGGTGGTGATCCAGCCGCCGTAGAGGCCGCCCTCTTGCGCCTGTACGAGTTCGTCGTCGACGTAGCAGGCGTCCATCGTGGCGGGGTAGAAGGCGACCGCGTCGCGGATCGCCTCGTAACCCGGGCGTGGGTCGCGATAGCGTCCACGCTGCCCGGGCGGCTCGTCTCCCACCCGCGATGACGTCGAAGTACGAGGCGACGCCCTTCCACTCGCACACCGTCCTGCGGGGCGCAGGCTCGAGGACGCCCTTGCGGACGTGCTCGAGCGGGACGTAGTAGTTCGGAGGGTGACTCGTCTCGAGGACGCGCACCGCCGCGCGCGTGTCGACGATCACTTCGCCGCCGAGCACGACGCGAACACGCCGGTCAGTCGCCTCCGCGCGCGGCGGGCGCGGGTAGTCCCACACCGACTCCGGCACGGACCCATCGTGGCAGCTCCGGGGGCGCTTCAGGGCGGCCACCCCGTGTTCGCCGCGACTTCGTGCCCAACCTGCGCGCGAGATCAGGCGCGGTCGGTCGGCGTGGTGCAACGCTCGAGCTCGTCCGAGCGGCCACCTTCGAGGAGCGCGACGCGCACTAATCGGCGTTCTCGCAGGACGAATCCGCTGCTCTATCCACTGAGCTACGGGGGCGGAAACGGCCTATTTGCGGGTATTTCATGCGAAACTGCATTCCCCACTCTAATGGCTGCGCACCAGCGGGTGGCAGGGGTGGCACGCGTAGTCCCCGACTCGAGAGGCGGGAAGACCCCCGGCGGGCATAGCTGACTCAGGAATCGCTCAGCGCGCGCTGAGCCGGATGCAACACAACTGGTCGGCGGCGCGAGTTGGAGTCGCGCCCGGCTCATCCGACCAAGGAGTTGATCGACTCGATGTCTCGAGAGAAGACAGTGACGTCCCGTATCTCGCCGATCGAGCCGCAGAGCGCGACCGGCGGTGTCAAACGCTCGTTCGATGCCGTGGAGGCGAACCTCGGCTTCGTCCCCAACGGGATGAGGGTACTCGCCGCCTCACCGCACGCGCTCCGCGGTTACCTCGGTCTCTCGGCCGGGTTGGAGGCCGGCGCTCTGTCACGGGCCGAGCGGGAGCGGATCGCCATCCTGAGGGCCGAGCGGAACGAATGTGGCTACTGCCTCGCGGCCCACACGCACGCCGGCCGTGCGGCCGGGCTGAGTGAGTCCGAACTGCGGGGCAGCCGTGTCGGCTCGGCCGGTGACCCTCGCGGCGCTGCGCTGCTGCGGTTCGCCGGCGCGGTGATCGATCACCGCGGCGATGTCCCCGACGAGGAGCTCGCCGCGGCGCGCCGCGCGGGGCTCACCGACGCCGAGCTGATCGAGGTGGTGGCCGAGGTCAGCGTGAACATGTTCAGCAACTACGCGAACCGCCTCGCGCGACCCGGGCTCGACTTCCCGCCCGTGCCACAGGATGCCGAAGCGGCCTCGAGTGATCGCGCGGCCTGATGGGAGCGCCGCTGATCGTCGCGGCGGTCGCCGTCGCGGCCGGGGCCGTGCTCCAGTCCGCCACCGGGTTCGGCTTCGCGCTTGTCGCGGCCCCGCTGCTGTTCCCGGCGCTCGGCCCGCAGGAGGCGATCGGCACGCTGCTCGTGCTCGCATGCGTCGGCAGCCTGCTGATCCTCGCCGCAGAGCGTCGACGGCCACGACCGCTCGGCCGCGATGCGACGGCGATCATCGCCGCATCGCTGCCCGGTGCGGTCGCAGGCATCGTGGTGTTGACGTCGCTAAGCCCGGCCACTCTGCAGTACGCCGTCACGGTCAGTGTTGCGGTGGCACTGCTCGTCCGCTGGAACGTCACCCGAGCATCGACGCACCACAGCCGGTGGTGGTCCGCGCCCGCGGCCGGCGTCGCGGCCGGCGCGCTGACCACGTCCACCAACGCGAGCGGGCCACCACTGCTGCTGCACCTGACAGGGCGAGGCACCGAGCCGGCACGCGTCCGCGACACCATCAACGTCTGCTACCTCGGCCTGAGCGCCGTCAGCGCCGCAGCACTCTGGCTCACCCACACGACCGGGGCGCTCCCCGACCCCGCCGTGCTCGCCGCACTGATCCCCCTCGTCGTGCTCGGCAACCTCGCGGGCCGGCCGCTCTTCACCCGACTCGCCCGAGGCGGCGCCTACGAGCCCGTGCTCACCGCCACCCTCGCACTTGCAGTCCTCACCGGCCTCGCCACCACGATCCTCTGAAGTGTCCGGGCCGCCGCGGTCTGGCTGGCCGTACCGCGAGCTCGCGAGGAGTGGTCGGTGCCCGTACCGCTTCTCGCTCGCCGCTGCCACGCGCCGTGCTCGCCGCGTTTGCCGAGCGGGTTACGCGCGAGCTCGGATCGCATCGAGCGCGTCGGTCGTGCGGCCTCGATCGCGGGCGGATTGTGCGCTCCACCCCGGCGCGTCTCGTGCAGGTCGGGTGCAGCCCGGGGACGCTGCGTCCGCGGGCGATCACTCGGCGACGGAACTCGAACCCGGAAGTCGCCTGCGGAAGTAGCTGCGCCAGCTCTCCGGAAGCACGTCGAGGTCGGCTGCGCGTCGCAAGCCCTCCACGTCGTTTCGGTCACGGACGTAGAGACGTGCGACCTCGGTCACCCGGAAGCCGCGTGGGTCGCGGCTCAGCTCGACGATCGGATCGCCCGCTTCGACCTCTCCCTCGCGTGCGACCGCGAGGTAGAAGCCGAGCAGGCCGACGCTCGAGGAACTCGGTCACGAACTCGTCACGTCCCATCTTGATCCCGAGCTTGAAGCAGGGAAGCCGCGGCTGGGTGACGATGAGCTCCGCCGTTCCCACCCGGAAGCGGTCGCCGATGCTGACGTCCTCGTCGAGCGAGGCCCTCGGTGGTCAGGTTCTCGCCGAACTGCCCCCAGGGGAAGGCGAGCTCCGGTCGCTCGCTTCGCCAGAGCTCGTAGAACTCGGACGGGTAGGCGTAGACGGCCTTGTCCCGGCCACCGTGGACCCGCAGATCGGCTTGACGGTCGCCGTCGAGGTTGAGCCCGCGGATCGGCACGGGACCGGCGACCGGCCCCTTGAAGATCCCGGTCGTGACCGGCTTGCCCCTCCAGGAGACCTCGCGCGGAAGGCCGACGTTGACCGAGAGCACCCTCATCGGGTGCTCTCGGTCCCGATGGCTGTGGTCATGCCCGGGAGCCATCGACCCTGCTCTCGTAGAAGCGCTTGATGTGCGCGGCGATCTCGTCGAGCGAGTCCTCGACCGCGAAGTGCCCGCTGTCGAGCATGTGCAGCTCCGCCTCCGGGAGATCGCGCAGGTACGCCCGCCCACCCTCGGGGGTGAAGAAGATGTCGTTCTCCCCCCAGAGGATCAGCGTCTCGGGCTGGCGCTCGCGCAGGAACGACTGCCACTGCGGATAGAGCTCGACGTTCGTGCGGTAGTCGTACAGGAGGTCGAGCTGGACCTTGCGCGCGCCGGGACGCTCGAGGAAGTGGACGTCCATGTTCCAGTTGTCGGGGCTGATCCGCTCGGGGGCGCGGTGCCCGTGCGTGTACACGAGCTTCACCCCTTCGAGCTGGAGGAACGGCGCGAGCGGTGCCTCGGTCTCGGGGCTGCGGTCGACCCACAGGGCGTGGCGGATGCCGTCCCAGGCAGCCGTGAACCCCTCCTCGTAGGCGTTGGAGTTCTGGATCACCTGCCACTCGAGCCATTCCGGGTGGCGCCCGACGATGCGGTTTCCGATCGGTCCGCCGTAGTCCTGGTGGTAGAGCCCGAACGGGTGGAAGCCCGTCTGCTCGAGCAGGCCCTCGACGATCTCCGAGAGCCGGTCGAACGTGTACTCGAAGTCCTCCGGCATGTCGGTGTTGCCGAAGCCCGGATAGTCGGGCGAGAGGACGTGGAAGCGGTCGGCGAGAGCCGGGATGAGGTTGCGGAACTGGTGCGACGAGGCGGGAAAGCCGCCGAGGAGGAGCAGCTTGGGACTCGTTGGCTCGCCGGCCTCACGATAGAAGACGGACAAGCCTTGGACCTCGGCGGTCCGGTGCTGGATTGCTTCACGGTCGAGCATGTACTCCTCCTTTGCTCGTGCCCGAAGGCGGCGGGGCTCCATCCACCGCACTCGCGCTAGACTGATCGCTATGTACAGACCAGTCTGTACAGCACCTCGAGCGTTACACCGAGTCCGGCGATCGTCATGACGAAACGAGAGAAAGTCGACCTGTCGCGGCGGATCCTCGACACGGCCGCCGAGCTCTTCTACCGCGAGGGGGTGCGGAGTGTCGGTGTCGACCGCATCGCGGCCGAGTCGGGCGTCGCGAAGATGACGCTCTACCATCACTTCCGGTCGAAGGACGAGCTCGTCGCCGCGTGGCTTCGTTGCCGCGACGACGAATGGATGAGCTGGCTCGCGAGTGCAGTCGAGCGTCGTCGCGGCAGCCGGCTCCTCTCCGTCTTCGAGGCGCTGCGCGAGTGGTTCGAGACGCCGACGTTCCGCGGCTGCGCCTTCGTCAACGCGTACGGCGAGCTCGGCTCGAGCAACCCGGCCGCGGCCGAGATCGTCGCCTCGCACAAACGGACGCTCACCGAGTACCTGGCAGACCTTGCGCGGCAGGACGGCGCTGCCGAGCCCGACGCGGACACCCTCGCGCGAGAGCTTCTCCTTCTGGTCGACGGGGCGATCGTCACCGCATCGATCCGGGGAGACGCACGGGTTGCGGAGGATGCGCGCGGGGCGGCGGCGAAGGTGATCGCCGGTTACA
This sequence comes from uncultured Actinomycetes bacterium, assembly GCA_963793655.1. Lineage (GTDB taxonomy): Bacteria > Actinomycetota > Thermoleophilia > Gaiellales > Gaiellaceae > Gaiella. The sequence goes on along the minus strand of CAWCAV010000011.1, from coordinate 757,223 downwards.
CCCTCACACCAGGTGAACCGATGAGGCTCTGAAGCTCCGCTCTCGCCGACGAGGGGTTCAGGCGGCTATGCGGACGGCCGTCTCGAGCGGGCAGCCGTTTCCGACCAGGTGCTCGAGCTCGTGGATGTCGATGCGCGAGAGCGCGAGACGCGCCGCCTCGTGGAGCTCGTAACCGATCCCCAGCAACCGTTCGGTTCGCCAGCGGATGACTTCCAGCTCGGCCTCCAGCCGGCGCAGCTCGACATCGAGGATGCGCACCTCGCCCATCGCTCAAGTGCCGCCTATCCGGCCGGCCCGCTGGCCAGAACGCATCGCCCGCGCGAACAGCGTCCCCGCCGCCTCGGGGAGGCTCGAGCCGGTCACGTCCAGCACCACGCCGCTTCGAGTCGCGCGGATCCGCGTCGATGAGCCCCGTCGTACCTGAAGGCGCCAGCCGGCGAAGCGCAGCAGCTCGAGCAGGAACGACTCTCGTTCGGGATAGGAAACCGAGTTGGTAACCATTCCGCGAATGCTTGCGAGCGGCGCTTCGTAGGGCCTGAGCGGCGCCTGAGCCGCCGGGTCAGGCGGCGCGCTCCACGGTCTGCTCGAGGAGCTCGTCGACGATTCGCCGAAGGGCGCGCGCCAGCTCGGGCTCGCGCAGTCGCCCTTCGGCGGTGAACGCGGCATGTGCGGCCGCGACCGACAGCTCGGCATCGAGGACGGATGCGCCCATCGTTGTCAGCACCTTGCGCAGGTCCGCCTGGGCCCAGGCGGCGCCGAACAGGCCGGTGCTGGCGCCGATGACCGCGACCCGCTTGTGCCGGAGGACGTTTGCGGCATACGGCCGCGACGCCCAGTCGAGAGCGTTCTTCAGGGCGCCCGGGATCGAGGCGTTGTACTCAGGTGTCGCGATCAGCATGGCGTCTGCTCGCTCGATCTCGTCCCGAAGCGCGGCCACCGGCGACGGTGACGGCATGACGTCGACGTCCTCGTTGTAGGCCGGGATCTCGGCAAGACCGTGCCAGACCACGAACTCGACGTCGGTCGGGCACTCGGCGGCGGCGGCGTCGAGTAGCGCGGTGTTGTAGGAGCCGCGCCGAAGGCTTCCGCTGATCGCCGAGCAGCCGCATCATGCCGTCTGGACCAGCTCGAGGTGGGCAGTGATCCCGACCTCCCAGCCGAGCGCATCGCTGCCGTCCGGGAGTGCGCAGCTGCCAGTTCATGCCCCAGCTGCCGGCGATCGACCGTCGCTCGCAGCTCGAGCGCGGCGCGAGACAGTCCGAAGGGGTCAGTGGTCGGAGGCGCGTAGGTCCCGACTCGCGGTCACCGGACGCGACACGCCTCGGATCGAGAGCTCGCCGGACACGATCGCGCTTGGTCGTCTCCGAGCACCACACTTGTGGAGCAGAAGGTGATCAGCGGATGCGCGTCGGCCTCGAAGAAGTCCGCGCCGCGGACTACGTGCTCACGGAACTCCGGGATCGACGATCGAGATCGACTCTGCGCGCGCCTGTCCCTCGAGCACGAGCACGCCGTCGACGTCGGCGAGCTGCGCGTCGATGTCCGCGAACGACGCCCGGAAGGTCGAGAGGTTCAGGTGCTCGACCTCGAGGTGAAACGACGAGTGGTTCGGGTCGAGCTCGTATGTGCCTTCGAACGGTTGCACTGCGACGGCCATGTCGACTCCTCGGCAGGTTGTGTTGTGCGATCGCCGCGTCATCGGGAGCGGCCTGCCCCCGTTTATGCCCCGCGCCTCTCACGGTCGGCTGAGCCGAGGCTGAGTGAGCGCGCGCCGGCGCCGGGCTTCAACTGCCTCGGATGCCTCAGGTCGCCGGGGCGGCAGCGCGCGCACGATGAGCCAGCGCGCGCACGATGCCCGCAAGCTCGCCGAGGATCCTCGGGTCACCGACCTCGCCGTGCACGGCGAGGTCGCTGCCGGCGACCGGAACCCGGTGATGCCCCACGTCGGCGTCGAGAGCCCTCAATACGAGACGGAGTGCCTCGTGGACGTGTGCGCCGCGGCCCGGCGGTGCGACGCTCAGCACGGCAACCGGCTTGCGGTACAGCGAGCCGCTCCCCACCGTCCAGTCCAGCGCGTTCTTGAAGGCCCCCGGGATCCCGAACGCGTACTCCGGAACGGCGAACACCACACCCGCCGCCCGCTCGCACGTCGCCCGGAAGCGAACCACAACCTCCGGCGGCGCGTCCTCCAGATCGGGGTCGAAGTGCGGCAGCTTCCGCACAGAATCGTCGAGCGTGACGCGGATGCCGTCTCGTGCTGCCGCCTCGGCGGCGGCACGGAGGACGGTGGCGTTGATCGAGCTGCGCCGCAGGCTTCCGGAGACCGCCAGGATCATCCGCCACTCGTCGTTCTCGAACAGGCAGCGCCTGTAGCTGAGGTCGTCGGCCAGGGTTCAGCCGGGCGAATGGGCGCAAGAGTCTTCATCACGAGCTTCTGGATTTCGCAGGCGAGAATCGATTGAGACGGCGGGCCGCGTAAGGCCCGCCGTCTCGGTGACTGCCCTAGCGGGGCGGGAACTGCGAGTTGGGCGCGGGGTCGGCGAGGTTGGCCTTCGGGGCCTTGTCCGTGAAGCCGATGACCGCGCAGTTGATGTCGACGCCGACGGAGCCGTACGGAGCAGGCTTGCCGGTGGCGGGGTCGATCCCGGTGAGCAGGTCGGGGCGAGTCGCGGCGAGGTTGAAGACCTGCACCTCGTCGATCTGGCGCGTGTCCACTCCCTGCTGGACGGCCTTGTCCGTCCAGAGCCCGAGCTGGGCGTCCCAGAGCGGGCTGTAGGCCTGCGCATGGCGTGGATCGTTCTCCGTCGGGAAGTCGCCGAAGACGTTCAGCAGGTCGCCCCCGTTGCGGAGGGCGTCGATGAGCGCGGTGTTGCTCGCGCTCGCGTCTTCGGAGGCATGGCCATCCTTGACGAGATGCACGAAGCCCTGCGACTCCTTGTTGTCGGCTCCGACCTGGCCGTTGACGAACCCGAACAGTCGCTCTCGGGCGGAGCCCAGGAAGTCGTCGCCGCCGTTGTAGGCCGCCTTGTCCAGCGCCGGCACGTAGGTCGAGCGCTCGAGAACCGCGCTGAGAGGCTGACCTGCGTCGGTCGAGATGTAGACGATCGGCTCGCCGGCGTCGAAGCCCTTCACGAACAGCAGGTCGACCCACGACTCCGAGAACTGCCCCTGGGCCGAGGGGCCGGCGATGTGGACACCGAGGACGCGGTCACCCGTGTTCGTGTGGTGCACGACGTCGAACGGCCCGTCGCCGGTCGCGACGATCGGTGCGCTGTACACGGTCGGCGAGCCCTCGATCCGGATGAACGGGCTGTAGCCGGGGCCGGCGACAGCACCTGGCTGGAAGCTCGCCAGCGGGAACCCGGTCGGGCCGGGCTCGGCGATCCGGGTCGGGCTGAAGTCCGGCGCACCCTTGAAGTTGACGAGCGCCTGTCCGAACTTGTTCTGCTCCGGCGAAGGCGAGTCCAGCGTCACGGTCTGGACGCAGTCCGGGCAGCCGATGCCGATGTTCCCGAGCTTCGGTGCGTAGTTGACGCCCAGGTCGTGCGCGATCCCCTGATCCGAGGCGTCGACCAGGACGTACCAGACGGTCTCACCGTTGGCCTTCCCCTTGTACAGAGGCAGTCGCACCGATTCCTTGCTGAGATCCACCTGGAGCGCGCTCTCCACGGTCAGGTGATCTCGCGGAAGGAGCCCGGTCAACGGGCCGAGCCCCTTCGCCGAGTCCGGGGCGTCCGTCGAACCGGCGAGCGCGAGCCCACCCGTCGCGGCTGCCGCGGCGGCGATCACGACGATGGCCGCCATGAGCAGCCATCCCTTCGAAAGCATCTTCATCGCTTCTCCTTTCGTCCGGCGAGGCCGGGTAGCAGGGCCGCGACCGTACGAAGGGGCGCTGAGCGCGCACTGACTGCCGCATCACTCTGGGGTCTAGCCCGCGGAGTCGGCGAAGCGATCCTCGAGCCCGACCAGCCCCGACTCCGGAGGCGCTCGTCGGACGGCCACCGACGATCCCTTGTCCGGTCGAGTCGTCGACGCCCGTGCGGCTGCGTAACGAATCGCCGGCGCGGTGGACTGCAGGCGTATGCGCATCCGCGCCCTGGTCATCGTTGCCGCCGTCCTCGCCGCCGGTCTCGTAGTCGCAGCGCCCGCGATGTCGTCGACCGCGCCCGGCCGCTCGGCCGTCACGGTGCGCGGATCGGACTTCGGCCGGATCCTGTTCGACGGGCGCGGATTCGCGCTCTACGCGTTCACGAGGGACACGGCGCGTCGAAGTAGGTGCGCCGGTGCCTGCGCGAAGGCGTGGCCTCCGTTCATCGTCAGGGCTCGGCCGAAGGCGGGCCGCGGCGCCGACGCCTCGCTGCTCGACACGATCCGGCGAGGTGACGGAAGCCGGCAGGTGACCTACGCGGGCAAGCCGCTCTACTACTACGTCGGTGACCGCGAGCCGCTGCAGGTGCTCTGCCAGAACGTCGACGAGTACGGCGGCGTCTGGCTCGTCGTACGGCCGACCGGAGCGACTGTCCGATGACCCGGCTCGCCGGGCCATGACGCACCCCATCTCCAGAGAGATGATTCTGGGCCGAGCCGTCGAGCCGCGGGAGCGGCCGGTGATCCGGCTGTTCGGGCCACTCTCGATCGAGGAAGGCTCGCGCAGACTCGGACCGCGCGACCTCGGCGGCGTACGGCCGAAGCAGGTCATCGAGATCCTGCTCGCGGCGCGCGGCCATCGTGTGCCCACCGACCGCCTGGCGGAGCTCGTCTGGGGTGACGATCCGCCGCAGAACGTCGCCGGCTCGCTCCAGACATTCGTCTCGGTGCTTCGCCGCCATCTCACCCCGGATCGCGAACGGGCACGCGAGCTCGTCGTCACGGAGCCGGAGGCGTACCGCTTCGCGACCGAACTCGTCGCGCTCGACCTCGACTGCTTCGACAAGCTGCTGGAGCGCTCCGGCCGGGAACCGACACGCCGCGCTCGCGCCTCGCTCGAGCAGGCGCTCGGCCTCGTGCGCGGCGAGGTCCTGGAGGACGAGCCGTACGCCACCTGGGCACTCGACTTGCGCGGCAGCTACCAGGGTCGGGTTCTGGGGGCTCATCTCGAAGCGGCCGATGCGGCCCTGGCCGAGCACGACTCCGGCGCCGCGCTCGCGCACGCGGAAGCGGCGGTCGCGCTCGATCGCTTCAGCGAGCGGGCAGCACGCGCGGAGATGCTGGCGCTCTACGCGCTCGGCCGAACCCACGAGGCGCTTGGCCGCTACCGCAGCTTCCGCATGCGGCTCGACGAGGAGCTCGGACTCGAGCCGACACGGGAGACGCGTGCGCTCGAAGCGGCCCTCATCCGCCAGGAGGACGTCCACTCGCTGCTCCCTCGCCCGATCCTGCGGGCGCAGAGAGAAACCGCCGCTCGCGCATTCCAGCTGCTCGGGCGCACGACCGAGATCGACACGCTCGTACGCGCCGTGCAGCAGGCGCTCGGCGGGAACCTGGCGTTGATCCAGATCGAGGGTGATGCGGGACTCGGCAAGACGCGATTGCTCGATGAGCTCGTGGGCGAGCTCGATGGCGTCCGCGTCGGACGCGCGAGCTGTTCGGAGCTCGAGCGGCATCTGCCGTACGTGCCGCTCGCGACGGCGCTGCGCGACGCGCTCGCAGACGTCGACCTCGACGCTCGTCGCATGCCCGCGCTGGCTCAGCTCCTGCCAGAGCTCACCCTCGATGCGCCCGGCCCGGAGTTCGACGAGGTCGAGGTGCTCGAGGCGCTCGTCGCGCTCGTCGCCGAGCACGGCCCGCTCGTGCTGCTCGTCGATGACCTCGAGTGGGCCGATTCCAGGACGCTCGCTGCGCTCGGATACCTGCAACGGCGCGGCGCCGGCCTTGCGTCGGCGCTCGTGACCACGGCGCGAGGTACCCGAACGTTGTTGGACGACCCGCTCCGCCGGCTGGCGCCTGACACGCTCCTACGGCTCGAGCCGCTCTCCCGCACCGAACTCGCGCCGCTCGGAATCCCCGGCCTCCTCGAGTCGACGGGCGGAAATCCGCGATTCGTCACCGAGGCGCTCGCGAACGGATCTCCGGCCGGCCCCTCGCGGACGCTCACCGAGGCGCTCCTCGCCCAGTGTCGCGCCGAGGGTGCATGGGCCTACCGCGTCCTCGTCGCCGGCTCGGTTCTCGAGCAGCCGTTCGAGCCGGAGCCGCTCGCGGACGTGCTCGGCGCCGACGCTGCCGAGCTCACCGAGGAGCTCGAGCGTCTGTGTGAACGCCGAATCCTGCGCATCGACGGGCTCGGCTTCCGCTTTCGCTACGACCTCGTCCGTCAGGTGCTGCTCGGAAGCATCTCACCCGCCCGGCATCGCCTCCTGCGACAGCGGCTCGCCGACCGCGTCGACGCGGCCTTCCCGACCGGCCGTGCGATGGGCTCGCAGGCCGGTTGACTCCGATGCCCATCGAGCGTGACCTCATGTCCGGGACGGTCTTCGAGCATGCGGACGAGCCCGCGTATGTGATGGACCCGGAAAGCGACCGCATTCTTGCCGCGAACGACGCCGGCTGCGCGCTGCTCGGGTACACGCGCGCCGAGCTGCTCGAGACACCGATCTCGCGCATCCATCCGGCCGAGCTCCCTGAGCTGAGCGCGCTGCTCGAACGTGTCCTGCTGGACGGACGGGCCTCGACGATCGCGCTCACGTGCCGAACGAAGAACGGCACGTTCCTCCCGACCGAGATCTCCGTCCATGCGCTCGAGATCGGCGACCGGCTCCGCATTCTCGGGCTCGTCCAGGACCGCAGCGAGCACCGCCAGGGTGGCCCCGACGACTGAGCCGCGGCACAGCGCTTGGACAGGTGCCGCCGGCAACCTCGGCGCATAAACAAATGCTGTCGATCGCTGGAGGAGGAACGACGTGAGTGTCACAACGGCATCACCCGTCACGAGGCGCGGCCGCGTGCGCGTCGAGCACGGTGCAAAGCGGCTCCGTGCGTACCTCGGCGGCGAGCTGGTCGCAGACACGATCCGCCCGCTGCTCGTCTGGGAGAAGCCCTACTACCCGGCCTACTACTTTCCGGCGGCCGACGTCCGCACGGAGCTGCTGACACCCGAAGGCGGCATCGTTCACTCTCCAAGTCGAGGAGACGGGCACACCTTCACGGTGACGGCAGGAGGGAAGGAGGCGAGCGGCGCCGCCCTGCGGTTCCAGCAGTCTCCATTCGAGGAGCTACGCGATGCGATCCGACTCGAATGGGACGCCATGGACGCCTGGTTCGAGGAGGACGAGCAGGTCTTCACCCATCCCCGCGACCCGTACACCCGCGTGGACATCCTCCCGAGCTCGCGGCACGTCCGAATCGAGGTCGACGGAGTGACGATCGCGGAGACGGAGAAGCCGACCCTTCTGTTCGAGACCGGTCTCCGCACGCGCTACTACGTGCCCATGACACATGTCCGCATGGACCTCCTGACGCCGTCCGAGAGCGTCAGCCACTGCCCGTACAAGGGTACGGCCGCGTACTGGTCGCTGCGACTGGGCGACGACGTCCGCCCCGATGTGGCGTGGTCGTACCCGACTCCTCTCCCCGAGAGCCAGAAGATCGCCGGGCTGATCAGCTTCTACCCGGAGAAGGTCGACATCTACGTCGACGGCGAGCTGGAGACGTGAGAGTGGGCACAGTTGGCGCGCCGACGCGCCGCTGAGTCGCCACACAGCCCGTACACAGCCCAGGCTGTGACTCTCCGTCGAACGAACCCCCCTGATGAGGAAGGAGCCCGCAGATGGTTACGAAAGGCCTGGTGGTCCGGCTCGAGGCGAAGGCCGGCAAGGAAGAGGAGCTCGCATCGTTCCTGGCGGACGCGCTGCCGCTCGTCCAGGGCGAGCCGGACACCGTCGCGTGGCTCGCCGTCAGAGCTGGCACGACGTCGTTCGCGATCGTCGACGCGTTTCCCGACGAAGCAGGGCGTCAGGCTCACCTCGACGGGGCGGTGGCGACGGCTCTGATCGGAAGGGCGGAAGAGCTCCTCGCCGAGCCCCCCAGGATCGAGCACGTCGACGTCCTCGCCGCGAAGCTGCCGTAAGCGACGGCCGCGCGCACGATGAGCACGACCGCACCTGTTCCGGTCGGCGGCCTCTTCGAGACCCACCTCACGGTCAGCGACCTGGGGCGCTCCGTGGCGTTCTACCGGGACGTCGTCGGCTTGTCGGTCGCGCTCGAGGACACGGAACGCGGCGCCGCGTTCCTCTGGATCGGCGAGCCCGGCGAGGCGATGCTCGGCCTCTGGTTGCTCGGATCAGCCCCTATCGGGCTGTCGTTGCACGTCGCCTTCACGGCCTCGCTCGTCGATGTCCTCGGCGCTTGCGACCGCCTGCGATCCCTGGACGTCACGCCGCTCTCGTTCTTCGCAACGGAAACGACCGAGCCGAGCGTCATCGGCTGGATGCCGGCCGCCGCCGTGTACTTTCGCGATCCGGACGGGCACCTCCTCGAGTACCTGACGATGCTCGACGAGCCTCCTCGTCTCGACGTCGGGATCCTGCCCTGGTCACAGTGGACCGCAGGCGACGGGCTCGCCCGGCTCGACCCCGCCGGGGTACACGTCGAGCGCCACACGGGCCCGCGCGGCGAGCTGCGGACGGCTGTTCGCGATGGCGGAGGATTCCACGGCGCAGCTCGACTCCTATCTCGACGCGGGCCAGGTGCTCGTCGCAGTGGCGGGCGATCGGGTCGTCGGGCACCTGCAGCTCGTCGACGACGCATGACGCGCAGCACAGCGAGATCAAGAACATGGCCGTCGAGCCGTCATTTCGCGGCCGCGGAGTCGGCCGCACCTTGATCAAGGCGGCCGTCGATCTCGTGCGGGCGCAGCGCCGCTCGATGCTCGTCGTCGCCACCGCCGCGGCCGACATCGACAACCTGCGCTTCTACCAGCGCACCGGGTTCCGCCTGCGCTCGGTCGAGCGCGACGCTTTCACGCCAGTCAAGGGCTACCCGGCCCACTCGAGCCTGGACGGGATCGAGTTGCGCGACCGCGTCTGGCTCGATCTCTGCGTTCGGCGGCCCATGACACCGCTGGCCAAAGCCGATCTGTACCACCGAGGGGTGAAGACGGCGCTTGCCTCCTGGGAGGAGTACGCCCGCGGGGCGCCGGGTGCCGAGGTGCGACGCGTCCCGGGCGTCGCAGCCGCGATCTTCCCGAACGAGCCCGAACGCAACGTGTACAACAACGCGATCCTCGAGCCCGATCTCGCGGCCACCGAGCGTGCAGACGCCGTCGCAGCGATGGAGACCGCGTACGACGCTCGAGGCGTCACGCGCTTTGCAGCCTGGGTGCATGAGACCGACGAACCGCTGCGTGCCGATCTCGAGCGACGTGGCTACAAGCTCGCCGAGACGACGCGCGCCATGGGCATGCCACTCACCGACATCCTCATGCCTCGGCCAGAGCTCGAGCTCGGGTCAGCAGACTGGGACGACTACCTCCGCATCTTCGGCTTGCCCGCGCGCCTTCTCAGAGGGGCCGACCACTCCGTCTTTCACCTCCTGTTCGCCCGCCTCGAGGACGAGAGCGTCGCCACCGCGATGGCCTTCGATCACAGAGGCGACTGCGGGATCTACAACGTCGCGACGCTGGAGCATGCTCGGCGGCGCGGTCTGGGTACGGCGCTGACCGCCGTCCACCTGCACGACGCCGCGGCACGCGGATGTAGGACAGCGAGCGTGCAGTCGACAAAGATGGCTGAACGTGTCTACGCCGCCGTCGGCTTCCGCGATCTCGGGCTGATCCTCGAGTACGTGCCATAGGAGCCTCGTCACCACCGTCCACACGTGAGCGAAAGGTTCCCCATACACATCTCTGACGTCGTCGCAGCCGACGACCGGAGGGAGCTCGAGGACCGACTCAACGCCTTCAACGTCGAGTCCACCGGCTTTCGAGACGCCCGCGACCTCTCGTGCTTCTGCGCGATTCGGAAGGGACGCTCGTCGCCGGCATCGACGGCTTCACCTGGGTGGATACGCGCACGTCGAGTTGCTGTGGGTCTCGGAGCCGTTCCGCGGCAAGGGCCTCGGGCGGAGGTTGCTCGAAGCGGCTAGACCGCCGCGCGGTTGTACGCTCCCGCCGTGGAATCGCACGTCGAGGAGGGGGCATACGTCGCCTCCGCAGACGATCTGCGCCTGGTGGCGTCCCTTCGGGAGGGGAACGAGCGGGCGTTCGTGGAGCTCGTCGAGCACTACGGACCGTCGATGCTCCGTGTCGCGATGCTCTTCGTTCGCACGCGCGCCGTCGCGGAGGAGGTCGTCCAGGACACGTGGGTCGGCGTCCTCAGCGGCATCGGCCGCTTCGAGGGCCGCTCGTCCTTCAAGACGTGGCTCTTCCGGATCCTGACCAACACGGCCAAGACGCGAGGCGAGCGCGAGTCGCGTACGACGCCCGTCTCGTTCCTCTCCGACTCCGATCTCGAGCCGGGAGCGACGTCCGTCGACCCGGACCGGTTCCTGCCCGACGGTGAACGGTGGGCGGGCTGGTGGGCGTCCTCGCCGATACGGTTCGACGAGCAGCCGGAGAGCCGGTTGCTGTCCTCCGAGACGCTGGGCATCGTTCGGCGGGTCGTCGACGACCTGCCCGAGGCCCAGAAGGCCGTGATCGCGATGCGTGACCTCGCTGGGTGGAGCTCCGCGGAGGTCTGCGAGTGCCTCGGCATCAGCGAGGGGAATCAGCGCGTCCTGCTCCATCGCGCCCGCACGAAGGTGCGCGTGGCGCTTGAGGATCACCTGGGTGAGGAGGCGGGTTGAGGATGGAGCGGTACTTGACGACTGCTGCCGAGACGGAGCGCGCCCGAGGAGAGCGAGCGCCCCTCGCGCGCGGCGCTCGCCGGGGCCTCCGGCCCTGCAGAGTGGCGTTTTACGGTGATAGTTCGAGGCTCATCCGCGGGGTATCTCCGAACCGGGTCGATGCCTGACCAGTGATCTCGAAGCCAAGCCGCTCGTAGAAGCCCAATGCGTTCGGGTTCGCGATCACGTCGACGACATGGCTCGCGCCCGCAGCGGCCGCGCGCGTCGCGACGTCGTCGACGAGCAGTCGGATTCCCAGCCCCATCAAATCGGGCTCGACGAACAGGTCGTCGAGCTCGCCCCTGCCACGACGATGGAAGCGCAGACGCGCTCCCGAGCTTCCGCCTCCGGGACTCGCCCGTCGGACAGCGCGGCCATCTAGCCCGAGGTCCCGCGTGCCGATCCAGCGTATGCGGTTGTGTAACGCTCGCCGCGGTGTGCGCAGACGTATCCTTGTTGCGCCTGCGGGCGAGGACCACATGACCTGCAAAGAACTCGTCGAGCTCGTCACCGATTACCTCGACGGGGCGCTTCCGCCCCGCGATGCTCGCGCGCTTCGAGGAGCACATCGTCACCTGCCCGCCCTGCCATACGCATCTCGACCAGATGCGCCGGACGATCGAGGTAGTGGGGCGCATCCCCGAAGAGGCGCTGTCCCCCGACGCGGAGCAGGACCTGCTCGAGGCGTTCCGGAACTGGAAGCGAGGCTGAGCGCCGCGACGTGCGCGCGTACGCGTTCCTGGATCCCACCGCGGCGGACTACGTGAGCGGCGTTCGGTGGCCCGTGCCGGACGACCGCGGCCCGGGAGCGTGGCTCGAGGCCGAAGCCGACTCGCCGCTTCGCGGCTATCCGGCCGATCAGTTGCTGTGGTGGCTCGACCAACAGCTGTGGGAGGTGGAGCTGGGCGGAGACGTACACGAGACGGACCGGAGCGTTCTCGGGGCACGGGGCCGGCTGCTGGCACCCGTCGGATCGTGGACGCCCGACGTCGCGCGCGAGCTCAGCACGGACTGCGCTCTGCGGCTGCGTGACCGCGCCGTGGCGGCGCTCGAGGCGGACGGTGAGGAAGCCGCAGCCGCCGTCCTCCGGGCAGCAGGCGATCTGGAATCGATCGCGGAGGCCGCCACCTTGGCCGCATCCGGAGAGGGCGTCGGCTCGCTCCTCGCGGGGTACACCGCGGATCTCATCCGCTTCGCGTCGTTCATGCCCGACCCCGCCCGCGGCGCGGCAGTCGCGGCGCGCATCGCGGCGCATGCGCATGCCGGTGCCGACGAGGGGAAGCCAGGATACGAGGAGGCGTACGCCGAGGAACGGGCCCGCCAGGCGGACTGGCTGCGCACGCGGCTGGGGCTCTGATCGACGCCCCGGAAGTCACGCCAGCGTGGCGCCAGCAATCCCCGCCGTGTGAGAGCCGGGGGAGTCGAGCGCTCATAGACGCCCCGACGGGGTGTCCTCCCGGTCGAGCGGGGCGACCGTAGACCCTCGACGCAGCCTCGCTAACCCACGACGAGGGCCTGCGCTGCCCCGGCCGCGATCCTCGTCGTGAACCACTTCGCATGCGCCTCCGTCTCGACGTGACATGCGGTTGCGACGGCGAGTAGCTCCTGGTCGCGCGCGGCCTTGGCCGCCTGCACGGACATCTGCCAGGTGAGCGCGCACTCGTCGCAGCGAAGCCGGAGCACCCGCAGGTCGGAGAGGAGATCACCCGTGCCGGCGTGTTCGACGGCGGTCGCCCATTCGGACGCTCCTCCGTATCGCTGCGCGATCGGATCGAGCTCGTGCGCGCGCTCGTCCGCTTTCGCGGCGAAGGTCAGGCACTGGAAATGGACGTCGTGCTCGTCGGCATGTCCGAGGGGGCTGCGCGCAGGTCGCCGGCGATGCGCCAGGAGCGGGCCGACTCTCATCCCGCCCTCTCCACCCGCGCCGCCGCGGACTTGAACCGGGACTGCTTCGCGCGTGCTCGTCCACTCGCACGGGCCGGTCCGCTGCCGCGCGCCGGGGGTGCCGGGGTTCTCCCCACGTGTCGTCGATCCGCGACGGCTACCGGCCGGTGGGAGGTCGCGACGAAGAAGATGGCCGAGCGCTTCGCCCACTCGGCGCCGCAACCCCGGTACCTCGGGGAGGCTAGCGCGGTCGTTGGGGAAGGATCGCGGACAGCGGGCGGGTGTTCAGCACATGTGCGGGCGTCGCCCAGCCGCGCCGGGCCGTCGCAACCGCGAGCCGCATGTTCTCGAGTCCTCGCACGGAGTGCGCGTCCGTCGAGAGGACGAGGTCGACACCGGCCTCGACCGCCGTCCGTGCATCGGGCCCGGAGAGGTCCAGACGGTCGGGAAGCCCGTTGACCTCGAGCGCGACCCCATGCTCGCGCGCCGCCAGCAGGACCTCCTCGAGGTCGAGCGCGTTCGGCGGGCGATGGTTGATGATCCGGCCCTTCGGATGGCTGAGGCAGCGCACCGACGGGTGCCTCATCGCCTCGACGACCCGTGCCGTGAGCTGCCTGCGTGGCTCACGCTGGCCTGCATGGAGGCTCAGCTGGACCCAGTCGAGCTCGTCGAGTATGTCATCCGGGAGATCGAGGGAGCCGTCGCGCCGGATGTCGACCTCCGTGCCGCGGAGGACGCGGAACGGCGCGAGCGCCTCGTTTGCTGCGGCGATCTCCTCTGCCTGGCGGCGGAGGGCGTCGGCGTCGAGGCCGGGAACGACTCGGACGCTCACGGTGTGGTCGCAGATCGCGACGTACGCGTATCCGCGGTCGCGCGCAGCAGTCGCCATCTCGAGCACCGACGCCTTCCCGTCCGACCACGTCGTGTGGCAGTGCAGGTCACCGCGCACGTCGCCGAGCTCTACGAGCGGTGGGGGCTGGCCGCGGAACGGGCTCTCGCGGAGCTCTGGAGGGCACCAGGGCACACGGATCGCGGCGTAGAGGGCGTCCTCGTCCCCGGCCTCGGGCAACGACCCGAGCGCGTCGACGTACGCGAACGTCCCGGTGCGGCGCACGAGCTCCGTCCCGAAGCGGTGAGGTAGAGGGAGATGGAGCGCGACCGGCACGCCCTCGACCGTGACACCGAGCGCGCGCCGCTCCTCGGCCTCCACGACGGTCACGATCTGCGGCAGGCGCTCGAACGCGGCGATCACGTCAGCCGGCACCGTGGTCGGCACAACGACGGCAAGGTCGAACGATGCGTCCGCCCAGCGCCGCGGGTCACCGGCGATCACGCCTCCGAGCGCGGCCGCGATCTGTTCGAGCAGGTCTCGCGCCCGATGCAGGAGGAGCCCCTTCGCAGGCCGGCCGGGCTCGGAGGCCAGTCGAGCGAGGATCTTCGCCTCGGTCGCAGGTCCGATGCCCGGCACCCTTCGAAGCGCACCCTCGTGCGCGGCCCGGCGAAACTCGTCGGGCGACGCGAGGCCGAGCGCGGATGCGATCTGGATCATCCGCTTCGGCGGGATGCCGAGCATCCGGCCGAAGCCCACGAGCTCCGGACGCACGTCCCGCCGCAGCTGCTCGAGCTCCGCGATCTGCCCCGTCTCGGCGAGCTCCCGGAGCCTCGCCGCGATGCCAGATCCGATCCCACGCAGCTCCTGCACCCGCCCCCGCCGCGTGAGCTCCAGGATCGGAGCGGGCGTGTGGCGAATCGTCTCGGCCGCACGGCGGTATGCCCTCGACGTGTAAGGCGATGCTCCCGCGAGGTCGAGCAGCCCCGCGAAGGCCTCCAGGCGCTCGGCGACCGCGGCGTTGTCGAGCTCGGGGCCCATCTCGGGAGTGTGCCCCCGGCCGACCACGACGAGACGTCTGTCCTCCTCGTCCTCCGGCGTGGGTCATGCGTGGACAGAGGCGTCGACGGGCGAGCGAGAAGACCAAGCGGTGCAACCCTCCGAAGTGGTGGTGGGAACGTGGCGAGCTCGTCCGATTCGAAGAGGCGTGCGGCTCACGCGACAGCTCACGAGAAGCCGTCGACATCGGCTCGCGGTGCGCGTGATGGTCGCGCTCCTGGCCCGTGCCATCGACGCACAGCCCCGTGCGCGCCCGGCGCCCGCGGTCGCGGGACGCGTGCGGACACGTCGGGGCTGAGCACCTAGCAACCGTCGGGGATCAGCGAAAACCCGGCCGCGCGCACGCCTCCGGGGCACAGCGCGCTCGGCGGTCAGGTCACCGTTTGAACCGGCACCTCGAAGAACTCGACCGACGTACGGCGCTCGCTCTGACCGGGATTCATTGCATTGAGCGCCTCGTCGCCGCGACGCATGGCCTCCTCGCTCTCGAAGAGCGTCACGCCAAGGCCCTTGCCGGTCTCGCGGTCGACGAGCATCAGCATCTTGGCGCCTTCCAGGCCTGGCGGCGTGCCACCGGCCACCTCAGCGCGGACCATGGCGATGGCGTCGTCCACATCGGCAGGATCGCTCTCGAATGTCGCTACGCGTGCGTACATGTCGCCTCCCGCTCGGATCACCTTCGAGAATCCAGGTTACGCCAAGCTCGCCCTCGGGCGAGCATCGGCTGCTCGCTCCCGGCTTCGCGGATCGCGCCGAGCGAGCGACGAGCCCTGGCCGACCCCCGACGTTTCGATCGCGTTCCGCGGGGTACGACTCGCGTCCCGGCGTCGTTCGCCGGCACCCACCCGAAGCGAGGACAGCGCGTGGCCGACGAGCCCGGTAGCGACACCGAGGAGACCATCGAGCGCGTCGAAGTGCGCCCTGGCGAGCCTCCGCCTCCCGCAGCCCCGCTCGGCGCCCCCGAGGTGGAGCAAGCGGTCGTCCACGAGTCGGAGACCGTCCGTCGGCGTCCCGACGGCTCGATCGAGCGCGACGTCGTGCGCAGCGAGCGGCGGCGCAAGATGTCCGGCGACCGGGTCGCGCTCCTCGTCCTGCTCCTGCTGCTGCTCGTCGCCGCAGGGATCGGGGCGTGGTGGTACTTCACGCAGGACGACACGAGGACCGTCCCGACGGTTCAGGGGCTCACGGTGGATCAGGCCGTCGCGCGGCTCGCGGACGAGAAGCTCGAGTCCGACGTCGTCACGGAGCCGAACGACGCCTCTCGGGGCACCGTGTTCCGACAGGATCCGGCTGCGGGCACGGAGGTGGACGAGGGCTCGACGGTGCGGTTGCTCGTGTCGGGCGGGCCCGAGCTCGTGCCCGTACCCAACGCCGTCGGTCTCCCCGAGGCGCAGGCTCGCGACCGTCTCGTGTCGGCGGGCTTCGAGGTGCGGACGCGACGGGTGTTCTCCGAGGACGCTGCGGGTACGGTCGTCGCCCAGGAGCCGGCGGCCGGCGCCGACGCCGCGGCTCGCACGCCCGTGACGATCAACGTGTCCAAGGGCACGGCCCTCGTCGACGTGCCGAGCGTCGTCGGCCTGAGTCGCGGAGCGGCCGAGGACGAAGTCCGGTCGGCAAAGCTCGAGCCGAACGTCGTCGTCGTCCCCTCGAGCGAGCCGGAAGGGACAGTAGTCGCCCAGAACCCCGAAGGCGGCACCCTCAGGCAGGGAGAAACCGTCCGCCTCAACGTCTCGGCGGGCCCGACCACCTCGACGACGCCGGCATCCACGACTCCGACCACACCGACCTCCACCAGCTCGACGACGACAGATACGACGCCCTGAGGAGAGCCGGGCCGTCGCTCGTCAGGTCGCGGGAACCCAGGCGGTGATTCCTCTCAGCGCCTCGATGAAGGTCGTGGGCCACATGCGCCTTCATCACCAGCACGCCGGCGACGCATGTCCACGTCGCCCACCCGTCGCCTGGCGGCCGCTCCGCTGCGCCCAGTAGGGTCGGGCCTGCGATGTGCTTCGAGCTCGACTCCGTACCGCCCATTCCGCCGATCTCCGGCGGGGCTCCCGTCCTCTCCGAGGACGTCGTCCTCGAGGCCGCTGACGGAACACGGCTCGCAGGCTTCCTCGCGCTGCCCGACGACGGGGCGCGGGTCGGCGTCGCCGTGCTGCCCGACGTCCGCGGCCTCTACCGCTTCTACGAGGAGCTCGCCCTCCGCTTCGCGGAGCGGAGCTACGCGGCGCTCGCGTTCGACTACTTCGGACGCACGGCGGGAGTCGGCAAGCGCGACGATGACTTCCCCTACATGGATCACGTCGCGCAGACGACGTCGGAGGGAATCCAGCAGGACGTCCGCGCGGCCGTCGAGTACCTCCGCTCGCCGGTCGGCGGCTCCTGCGAGGTCGTGTTCGCCGTCGGCTTCTGCTTCGGCGGCCGCCACGCGTGGCTGGCGACGGCGGGCGGTCACGGACTTGCCGCAGCGGTTGGCTTCTACGGCTCGACGGGCGAGCGCGCGGGCGCGCCCGGGCCGACGCAGCGGGCGGGAGAGTTCGAGGCGCCGATCCTCGCCCTCCAGGCGGGCGCCGACGACCACATCCTGCCGGAGCACAACGCCGCCTTCGAGGCGGCGCTCACCGCGGCCGGCGTCGACCACGAGCTCGTTGTGTACGAGGGCGCACCCCACAGCTTCTTCGACCGCCGTTTCGAGGAATACGCCTCACAGTCGGCGGACGCCTGGAAGCGCGTGCTCGCGTTCATCGTGCGGCACACACCGCCACTCTCCTGAGTACGCCACGGCCGTCCCGCCGGGATCCGACCTCGAATCCCACAACGGGCGTCCGCCGTCTCGTCCGGGGGCGGCTGAAGTCTACGGCGTCAGGATCAGCTTCCCGCGCACGTGTCCCGACTCGCTGAGGCGGTGGGCCTCCGCGGCCTGTTCGAACGGGAAGGTCCGAGCGACGTCCAGCCTGAACTTCCCCTCCTGGAACAGTTGCGCCGCCTCGGCGAGCGCGTGCACCGAACGTCCGTCTGCGCCGCCGGTCACGCGTACGCCGTACTGAGGCGCGCTGTAGTCGGCGATCGTGATCACGCTGTCGGGGTTGCCGGTGATCTCGACGAGATCCCGGATCGCCCCGCGCCCCGCCGTGTCGAACGCGAGGTCGGCGCCACCCAGCTCACGCACGCGCTCGACCAGGCCCTCCCCATAGGTGGTCGGCTCGGCACCGAGCTCGCGCAGGTAGTCGTGGTTGGCCTCGCTCGCGGTGCCGATCACACGCGCGCCGCGGGCTCGCGCGATCTGGACGGCGGCAGTTCCGACGCCGCCCGCGGCGCCGTTGATCAGCACCGTCTGGCCCGACCGAAGGTCGAGCAGCTCGAGTGCGCGGACGGCGGTCTCGGCCGCCACGGGATAGCCCGCCGCCTCCTCGAACTCGAGCCCGGGCGGCTTCATCGCGAAGTCGTCGAGCAGCACTTGCTCGGCGGCGGCGAAGCCCACGCCGAAGCCGAACACCTCGTCGCCCTCCGATATGCCTACGACACCCTCGCCGACCTCGTCGACCACGCCCGACGCGTCGTAGCCCAGGATCTTGGGCAACTCGACGGGCATCACCTCCGCCAGCGCGCCGCTGCGCAGCTTCCAGTCGATCGGGTTCACGCTTGCCGCGCGCACCGCTATCCGGACCTGGCCGCGACCCGCGTGCGGCTCGTCCACCTCGGCGACGTGCAGGACGTCGGGATCGCCGTAGTGGTCGAAGACGACCGCCCTCACGCCCTCACCCTACCCCCGGCGGGCAACGTGGCGGAGCGTCCCCGCCGCGCTCGGGACGTCTGGCCTCGAGCGGGTTGTGGCACGCCCCCCAGCTGACGAGGACGACGAAATACCCGCGCGCTGCGGGTCGTTGATCTCCTTTGTTGCCGCCGGCGAGCAGAGGAGACGGGTGAGGACGCGGACGACCACGCTGGGAGTGCTCTTCGCGACGACGACCGCAATCGTGTGGGGCGGCCAGTTCGTCGTGGGCAAGTCGGCGCTCGAGAGCGTGAACGCTTTTCCCCTGTCGACGATCCGGTACGCGATCGCGGCGGCGCTCTGGCTCGTGGTCCTCGCCGTGGTCGAAGGCCCCGGCGCGCTCCGGCTGGAGGGACGAGGCCGGCGGCTCTTCTGGCTCGGCTCGCTCGGCTTCGCGGGCTTCAACCTGCTCGCCTACACGGGGCTCGCACACGCGAGGCCGGAGACCGCCTCGCTCATCGTCGCGCTCGGGCCGCTCCTCACGGCGCTCGTCCTCTGGCGGCGGACCAGGCTTCGTCCTTCACGTGCGACCTTCCTGCTGCTCGGGCTGGCGCTCCTCGGCGTCGCACTCGTCGTCAGCGGTGGCCATCCCTCCGCGTTCGTGCACGGCGCGGTCGGGTGGGGCGAGGCGCTCGTGCTCGCCGGCGTGTTCAGCTTCGTGCTCTACGGCCTCGGCGCCGCCGAGCACCCCGAGCTCTCGCCGCTTCGCTACACGGCACTGACGGCCGCGCTCGGGTGGGTGACCATCGCAGGCGCGACCGCCGTCGCGATCGTGACGGGGCTGGTGGAGCTCCCGTCCGGCGCCCAGCTCACGTCGGTCGCGCCGCAGATCGCCTACCTCGCGATCCCGGGCGCCTTCGTCGCCGTCCTGACCTGGAACGCCGCGATCGCCTCGATCGGGCCGCAGAACGCCGTTCTGTTCTCGAACCTCATCCCGGTGACGACGTTCGCGATCGAGATCGTTCGCGGCTATCGGCCCAACGCCGTCGAGCTCGTCGGCGCGGCGTTGACGATCGGCGCACTCGTCGCGAACAACCTGCTCGCACGCCGTTCCCGAAAGCGTGGATTCCAGGAGGCCCGTCCGCGCGAGGCCGAGCTGCCCGAGGCTGCGTAGGACCCACCAGGGCGGCCTCGCCTCAGGCGGTGCCGTCCTTCCCCACCGGCGCGGGATTGGCTGCTGGTGGTGCTGCCGATCCGCGCACCGAGCCGACGACCCGGCCGTCCCGGTCGATTCGGAGGGCCAGGCCCAGCCGGAGCTGCTGGTTGGGAGAGTGCAGGGCGGCCACGAGGCGGGTCCCGTCGAGCGTCGTGATCTCGCCGCGGTAGAGCGGCGTCGCGGTGCCCATCCGGACGCGGCTCTGCTCCATGGCGACGCCGCCGTCCTGCAGCGGGATCCCGTGGATGAGGATCTCGAGGTGATCCTTCGTCCCTCCGCTCAGCGCGCCGTCGATGCGCACGGTGAGACGTCCCTGGTCGTTCACCGGCTCCACGGTCAGTCGGCCGGCGTACCGGGCCGTGAAGGGCACCTGCACGACGGCGGCCGGTAGGGACTGAACGGACGCGTGGACGAGGCGTCGGCCCGGAGAAGCTGCCGCGACGCGAGCCGTATGCGCCGTCGTGCCGCCCGCGCGCGCCGACCAGCCGGGCGCGAATGGACCAGTGAGCGACCAGGCGGCTGCTGCGAGGATCGACGCCCCGGCCGCCGCCGCGGCCAGCGGGCGAGGCCGCGAAGCCGTCCCGGGCGGGGCGAGCAGCCTGACGCCGAGCAGCGTCCCGACGAGGCCGACGCTGCCCAAGTAGAGGGCGGCTGCCCACACCGTCCTCGTGTCGCTACCGGTGCCGAGAGCGTGGAGCGTCGCCGCCGCATAGACGGCGAAGGCGAGCGCGTGGATCCGCCGCCAGAGGCGGTGACCGATCCGCTGCCGCAGGCGTGAGCTGACCCACACGGCGAGGAGCAGGTAGAGCGAGACGATGCCGAGGCTCATCCAGAGGGGGCGGTAGTGGGTCGCGAACGGGACGACCACGGCACGCAGCCCGAAGTGGGTGAACGGGTCGGCCGCGACGGCGACGACGTGGACGACGATGAAGACGAGGGCCAGCAGCGAGACGTAGCCGTGCAGCTCGTTCGTGACGAGCCGCGGCCAGCGGCTCGACTGCCAGCGGTTGCGGAGGACGAGCCCGAGGGCGACGGCCACCGTCAGCAGCACGTACGAGACGAGGCCGCCGGCCCGTGCCGTGTCCCACGTGACCGTGTTCCAGCTGCTCATGGGCCAACCTCCGTTGGGCCATGAGCCGGGAAGAAGGGAGTCTGTGGGGGAATCGTCGTTCCCTTCACGAACGCGAGCCGAAGGCGAGCGTTGCTCATGCGTTGTTGGAGACCTCGTGCCAGGGCCACGGCCCGACCCGGATCCGTTCCCCGGACACCGTGACGAGCAGGCCGGCCAGGCCGAGGCGCTCGAGCAGGCCCGGCCCGAGCCGCGGCCCCGCGACGAACGCGGCGGTCGCGCCGATCTCCGCCGCGCGGCAGGTCCGGCCTGCCACGGTCACCTCACCGAGCCCGGTCGTGACGGGGTCGCCCGTGCGCGGATCGACGAGATGGTGGCGCGAGGCCTCTCCCTGCATCCAGCGGCGTCGCGCGACCCCGGAGGTCGCCAGCGCCCCCCGCACGAGCGGGACGACCGGCCCCTCCGGGTCCTCTCCCACCAGCACCGCCCACGCACGCTCGCCGGGCGGACGTCCGAGCACCGCGAGGTCGCCTCCGGCGCTCACCAGCGCGGCATCGATCCCTAGCCCGGCCAGCAGCTCGAGCGAGGCGTCCACGGCCATGCCCTTCGCGATCCCGCCCAGGTCGAGCCCGCTCCCCTCCGGCAGGGTGACAACGCCGGCGGAGCGGTCGATCACGATCCGCCGCCAGGCGCCTCCCCCGCGGGGCCCCGCGGCCGCGATCTTCGCGTCGCCGATCTGGTCGAACGGCCTGTCGTAGCCGATGCGGACGAGCTCGTGCCGAAGCGTGGGATCGAAGAGGCCGCCGGTCGCGCCCGCCGCGTCGAGGGACGCCTCTAGCGCGGTCATCAGGATCCGGCTGACCCGTACCGGAGCGCCGGACTGCGCATTGAGGCGGGAGAGCTCGCTCTCCGGACGAAAGCGGCTGAGCACGGCCTCCCACCCCTCGAACAGCACCTCGACCGCCCCGGCGGCGTCCAACGCACGCGCGCCGGAGGCGAGGACGTGGACCTCCGTTCCCATCGCCTCGAAGTGGTGCGACGACAACCCGCGCGGCACGGCGAGCTCAGGAGACACTGGTCTGGGCGACCGGGGGCGGGAGCGCCGCCGCCGAGCCGTCGTCGAACGCGAAGCCGTCCGAGCGTTCGTCGAAGTACGTGCTCGAAGCGCCTGCTCGTGGCGGCGCGGCGGTACTCACGCTGCGCTTCGACGACCCGACGGCGTGTTGGGCCGCGAGGCCGAGAAACGCTGCGAAGCCGAGGACGGAGGCGATCGCGGCACGCTGTCGCAGCAACCCGAGCCGCTCGCGGTGCCGGCGCTTCGCGCGCTCGCGCCTGTCGATCGTCTCCACGCGGTCGACGGTAGGCGGCGGAGATGAGAGCCCGATGAGAGCCGGTCAGGCTGCGCGGCGGGCGTGCGTCGGAAGCGAGATCCAGACGTCCGCCCCCTTGCCATTCGCCGCGATGCCGGCCGTCCCGCCGTGCGCCTGCGCGATCGCCTGCACGATCGCCAGGCCCAGCCCGCTGCCTCCTCGCCCGCGCACGTCGTCGCCCCTCGAGAACCGCTCGAAGGCACGCCCGGCGAAGCCCGGAGGGAAGCCGCGCCCCTCGTCGGTGACGTGGATCTCCGTCGCCTCGCCTGCCGTACGGGCCGAGATCGTCACCGCGCCGTCGCCGTACCCGAGCGCGTTGTCGACGAGGTTCCGGAGCGCCTGCTCGAGGCGGAGCCGATCCGCCTGCACCTCTGTGGGAGACGGGATCTCGACCAAGAGCCGCCTGTCCTCGGCCGAGGCCCGGTCCGCGAAGCGGGTGGCCGCCGAGCGCGCGAGCTCCCCCAGGTCGACCGGCTCGAGGCGGAGCGCCAGCTCGGACTGATCCGTGCGCGCGATCAAGAGCAGGTCCTCGGCGAGGAGGACCAGCCGGTCGGTCTCCTCGGCGGCAGAGACGACGGCTGCGCGCAGCTCCGCCGCGCTCCGCGGACGGCGAAGGGCCAGCTCGAGCTCTGCCTTCAGGAGCGCCAACGGCGTGCGCAGCTCGTGGCTCGCGTCGGCGACGAAGCGGCGCTCGTGCTCCAGAGCGGCCTCGAGGCGCCCGAGCATGTCGTTCAGCGTCTCCGCAAGGTCACGGATCTCGTCGCGACTGCGGGGCACCGGGAGCCGCGCTCCGGTCGTCGTGGCGGAGATCGCGCTCGCGCGGCGCCGCATCGACTCGACCGGCCGGAGTGCGGCGGCCGCGAGCAGGTAGCCGCCGAGGGTCGCGAGGAGCAGCCCGACCGGGCCGGCCACGATCAGGCCGCGAAACAGGTGGTGGAGCGTCTCCTCCGTCTGGCGCAGCGGCCGGGCGACGACGAGCACCTGCCCTTCGTCGGGAGCCGCGAGCGCGCGCCAGCGGTTGTGCTCGCCGGCGCCCAGCGCGACCGTCGTGAGGAGCGCGCCGTTCCGCGCCGTCGGCCAGCATCCCCGAATCGAGGATCGGCGGGAGCGACGCCGGGTCGGACCGGACGATCCGCCCGTCCTGGCCGACGAGCTGGACGACGGTTCCCGACCCGCGCGCGTCGTCGTCGAGGAGCGAGCCCTCGTCGGCACGGGCCAGGGACTCCGCCGCCTGCGCGCGCAGTGCCTGGTCGACCGAGCTCCGGAGCGCATCCTCGACGCGGAGGTAGACGAAGGCGCCGAGCGCGACGAGCAGCAGCGCCATCGAGGCGGCGAAGGCGGCCGCGAGCCGCCAGCGGATCGGGATCGCCCTCAGCACGCGCCGGGCTCGCGCAACCGGTAGCCGACGCCGCGCACCGTCTCGAGCGAGTCGCAGCCGAACGGGCGGTCGATCTTCTCGCGGAGGTAGCGCACGTACACGTCGACCACGTTGGAGCGGGTCTCGTACGCCATGTCCCACCCCCGCTCGAGCAGCTCGAGCCGCGACAGCACCTGCCCGGGATGCCGCATGAAGACCTCGAGCAGCGTGAACTCCTTTGCCGACAGGTCGATCTCGGAGCCGTCCCGCCAGGCGCGGTGCGCCGCCGGGTCGAGCCGGAGCGACCCGACCTCCAGCACGGTGGGCCGCTCGATGGGGCCGCGCCTCGTCAACGCGCGGAGGCGCGCCAGGAGCTCGGGGAACGAGAACGGCTTGACGAGGTAGTCGTCGCCGCCGACGTCGAGGCCGCCCACCCGGTCCTCGACGCTGTCGCGGGCGGTGAGGAACAGCACCGGCGTCCAGACGTCCGCAGCCCGGAGCTCCCGGCAGACCTCGAACCCGTCCTGGCCGGGCAGCATCACGTCGAGCACGATCGCGTCATAGGGCTGCGCGCGGGCCATCCAGACGGCGTCCCCGCCCGTCGTCGCGACGTCCGTCGGGTGGCCCTCCTCGCCGAGCCCCCGCGCGAGCAGGCCCGCGAGCTTTGGTTCGTCCTCCACCACGAGCACGCGCATGGCACGCATTGTGGTGCCCGCACGTGAGCCGGCGATGAGTCTCATCGTCCTCTCATCCGGGTCCGCTCCCATGGGCCTGTGCTCGACGTGCGGCGAGAGAGGGGGACGGGGAGGCGCGTCCACGCGCGCTCCGTCGTGCGGACGGGCGGGAGCGAGGGGAACCGGCGACTGACCGCGGCGACCGCGGCCGTTCTCCTCGTGCTGCTCGCCGCCGAGGGGATCACGCTCGTCTCGATCCGGCCGCTCGTGTCGGCGCACGTCTTCCTCGGCATGTTGCTGCTGCCGCCCGTCGGTCTGAAGGTGGCCACCACGGGCTACCGCTTCGCGCGCTACTACACGGGGAGCCGCGCCTACCGCGAGGACGGCCCGCCGCACCCGCTGCTGCGCCTGCTCGGGCCGTTCGTCGTGCTGTCGACGGCGGCGCTGTTCGCGAGCGGCGTGGCCCTGGCCGTGCTCGGTCCGGACGAGCGCGGGGTGCTCGGCCTCCACAAGGCGAGCTTCGCCGTCTGGGTCGCAGCAATGGGAGCGCACGTCCTTGCGCACGTGCTCCCGCTGCCGCGACTGGCCGCCGCCGACTGGCGACGGGAGGAAGGGCTGCCAGGCTCGTCGCTGCGCCGCTGGCTCCTGGCCGGCTCGCTCGTCGCCGGGCTGATCCTCGCCGTCGCCACCGTTCACCTGGCCGGACCCTGGCACCAGTTCGTCGGGCTCGACGACCAGCACGGGTAGACCACGTCGGCGGGTGAATCCGGAGCGGCGCGAGTGTCGTATGCTCGACCAGCGGCTCGTTTGGCGTCCCCTGAAGAGGAGGGATCGGTGTATCCGCCGAGATTCGACTACCTCGCACCCACGTCGGTCGAGGAGGTGATTGCCGCGCTCGGCGAACATGCGGGCGACGCCAAGGTGATGGCAGGCGGGCAGAGCCTCATCCCGGTGCTGAAGCTCCGCATCGCCTCCGTGGGGACGGTCGTGGACATCAACGGCGTCTCGGGTCTCGACCGCATATCCGAGGAGGCCGGTGAGCTCAGGATCGGAGCGCTCGTCCGACATGCGCAGGCGGAGCGTTCGCCAATCCTCACGAAGCGCTACGGCCTGCTCGGAAGCACCGCGCGGCTCGTCGCCGACCCGCTCGTGAGGAACCGCGGGACGATCTGCGGGTCGCTCGCGCACGCAGACCCGCAGGGCGACTGGGGCGCGGCGATGCTCGCCGCCCGCGGCAGCGTCGTCGCGCGCGGGCCGAACGGCGAGCGGACGATCCCCGTCGACGAGCTCGCGCTCGGCCCGTTCATGAGCACGCTCGAGCCGGACGAGGTGATCACCGAGGTGCGCGTGCCCGATCCCGGCCCGCGGACGGGAGGGACATACCTCAAGCTCGAGCGCAAGATCGGAGACTTCGCGACCGCCGCCGTGGCGGTCCAGGTGACGCTCGACAACGGAAACGTCGGCCAGGTCGGGATCGGGCTCACCGGAGTCGGCCCGACGAACCTGCGAGCGAGCGCCGCCGAGGACGCGCTCCGCGGCAACCAGGCGACCGACGACGCGATCCGCGAGGCCGCCGCGCTCGCCGCCGCGGCCGCGCAGCCGCAATCCGACAACCGCGGCAGCGCGGAGTACAAGAGGAACGTCGTGCGCGTGTTCTGCGAGCGCGGCCTTCGCACTGCGATCACGGCCGCCACGGCCGGCCAGGAGTGACGGACATGACCCAGCTCGAATCGGCCACGACGGCCGGCCTCCACACCGTCCAGGTCACCGTCAACGGGCAACCACGCTCCGCGGACGTCGAGGCGCGGCTGCTGCTCGTGCATTTCCTGCGCGAGACGCTCGGGCTCACCGGGACGCACATCGGCTGCGACACGACGGGCTGTGGCGCATGCGCCGTGCTCGTGGACGGGACGCCGGTGAAGTCCTGCACGATGCTCGCCGTCCAGGCGAACGGCGCCGAGATCACGACGGTCGAGGGGCTCGCCGAGGGCGGCCAGCTGCATCCGATCCAGCAGGCCTTCCACGAGGAGCACGGCCTGCAGTGCGGGTTCTGCACCCCGGGGATGATGCTCACCTCGGTCGCGCTGCTGAAGGAGAATCCGAACCCGACCGACGAGGACGTCCGCTGGGCGCTGTCCGGCCAGATCTGCCGCTGCACCGGCTACCAGAACATCGTCAACGCCGTGCGGAGCGCGGCCAAGAGCATGAGGGAGGCGTAGGAGATGTCGGCAACGCACGAGGTTCGCGGCGTCGGGCACTCCGTCAAGCGCAAGGAGGACGCGCGCTTCCTCCAGGGCAGGGGCCAGTACTTCGACGACATCACCCTGCCCGGGATGCTCCACATGGAGATCCTTCGCAGCCCCTACGCGCATGCGCGGCTCAACTCGATCGACACGTCGGCTGCAGCGGCGCTGCCGGGCGTCGTCGCCGTCGTCACCGGCGAGCTGATGGCACAGCACAACCTCGCCTGGATGCCGACGCTGTCGGGCGACACGCAGGCCGTGCTCGTCACCGACAAGGTGCGCTACCAGGGGCAAGAGGTCGCCTGCGTGATCGCCGAGTCGGCGTACATCGCGAAGGACGCGCTCGAGCTGATCGAGGTCGACTACGAGCCGCTCGAGGCCGTGACCAGCCCGCAGCAGTCCTCGTCGCCGGACGCTCCGCTGATCCGCGA
Source organism: uncultured Actinomycetes bacterium (assembly GCA_963793655.1). Classification (GTDB taxonomy): domain Bacteria; phylum Actinomycetota; class Thermoleophilia; order Gaiellales; family Gaiellaceae; genus Gaiella. Next base: position 730,561 of record CAWCAV010000011.1, on the reverse strand, counting down.
CGAGAAGGAAGGGCAGACGGACAATCACGTCTACCACTGGGAGGCGGGCGACAAGGACGCTACCGACCGCGCCTTCGCCGAGGCCGACCGCGTCGTCGCGCTCGACACCTTCTACCCCCGCTGCCACCCGGCGCCGCTCGAGTGCTGCGGCTGCATCGCCGACGTCAACCCGGCGACCGGGAAGGCGACCATCCATCTCACCTCGCAGGCGCCGCACGTCCACCGCACGCTGTTCGCGATCGTCGCCGGGCTTCCGGAGCAGAACATCCGGATCATCAGCCCGGACCTCGGCGGCGGCTTCGGCAACAAGGTGCCGATCTACCCGGGCTACGTCGTCGCGACGGCCGCCTCGCTCCTCATCGGACGCCCGGTCAAGTGGGTCGAGGACCGCACCGGGAACCTCATCTCGACCGGGTTCGCCCGCGACTACCACATGCGGGGCGAGCTGGCGGTCAAGGACGGGAAGATGACCGGCCTTCGGGCCTCGCTGCTCTCCGACCAGGGCGCCTTCTACGCCGACGCGCAGCCGTCCAAGTTCCGGGCCGGGCTGTTCCACATCGTCACCGGCTCGTACGACATCCCGGCCGCGCACGTCGTGGCAGACGGCTGGTACACGAACAAGGCACCCGGCGGCGTCGCGTACCGCTGCTCGTTCCGCGTCACCGAAGCCTCGTACCTGATCGAGCGGCTCGTCGACAACGCGGCACACGAGCTCGACGTCGACGCGACCCGCTTCCGGCTCGACAACTTCATCCAGCCCGAGCAGTTCCCGTACGAGTCGGCCACGGGGTTCGTCTACGACTCCGGCAACTACCCGGAGGCGATGCGCATCGCGCTCGAGAAGCTCGGCTACGAGGAGCTGCGCCGCGAGCAGGTGGCGGCACGGGCCGAGGGGCGCCTGCTCGGGATCGGGATCTCGTCGTTCACCGAGGTGGTCGGCGCCGGCCACGGCAAGGAGTACGACATCGCCGGCCTGCGGATGTTCGACTCGGCGGAGCTGCGCGTCCATCCGACGGGCAAGGCGATCCTCAAGCTCGGGGTCAAGGCACAGGGGCAGGGCCACGAGACGACGTTCGCGCAGATCGTCGCCGAGGAGCTCGGGATCCCGTACGAGGACGTCGAGGTGCAGGAGGGCGACACCGACAACACGCCGTACGGGCTCGGCACCTATGCGAGCCGCTCGACCCCCGTGGCCGGCGCGGCCACGACCGTCATCTCCCGCAAGCTGCGCGACAAGGCGCGGGAGATCGCGGCGCACCTCCTCGAGGCGTCGGCCGAGGACATCGAGTTCGAGGCGGGCAAGTTCTTCGTGAAGGGCTCGCCCGAGCAGGCGAAGACGATCCAGGACGTGGCCTACGCCGCCTACACGAACCTCCCCGAGGGAATGGAGGCCGGCCTCGAGGGGGTCACCTACTACGACCCGCCCAACATGACCTTCCCGTTCGGGACGTACGCGGTCGTGGTCGAGATCGACCGGGGGACGGGGCAGTGGAAGCCTCTCAAGGTGGTCGCGGTCGACGACTGCGGCGTCCGGATCAACCCGATGATCGTCGAGGGCCAGATCATGGGCGGGCTCACCGAGGGGTACGCGATCGCGGCGATGCAGCTGATCGACTTCGACGAGGACGGCAACTGCATCGGCTCGAACCTCACGGACTACCTCATCCCGACCGCCTGGGAGACGCCCGAGTTCGACATCGGCGAGCTCTCGACACCCTCACCGCACCACCCGCTCGGAGCAAAGGGGGTGGGCGAGTCGCCGACGGTCGGGTCCCCGGCCGCGTACGTGAACGCGGTGATCGACGCGCTCTGGCACGCCGGGGTGAAGAACATCGACATGCCGCTCACGCCCGACAAGGTGTGGGAGGCGCTGAGCACGGCCGGGCTCGCCGAGTGACCGACCCGTCGCAGAGGCTCGACCGCCGAGCGGTGCTCGTCGAGGCGGGGCGGCTGGCCGCAGAGGGCCGGCCGTTCGTCCTCGCGACCGTCGCCACCGTCCGGCGGCCGGCCTCGGCGCGGATCGGCGACCGCGGCATCGTGATGGCGGACGGGAGGCTCGTCGGCTGGGTCGGCGGCGCTTGCTCCGAGCCGGCGGTCGTCCGCGAGGCGCTCCGCGCGCTCGCCGAGGGGACGACTCGCCTGCTCCGCATCTGCCCGCCGGGAGGCCCCGAAGGAGGGGAGGGTATCGTCGTGGCCGAGAGCTCGTGCGCGTCGGAGGGAATGGTCGAGGTGCTGATCGAGCCGCAGCTGCCCCAGCCGCTCCTCGCGGTCGTGGGAGACAGCCCTGCGGCGGTGACGCTCCGCGACCTCGCCTCCGCGATCGGCTGGAGCGTGACGAACGACCTCGCCGCAGGGGCGGAGGCGGTGGTCGTCGCCACCATGGGCCGCGGCGATGCGGAGGCGCTCGACGTCGCCCTCGCCACTCCGGCGGGGTATGTCGGGCTCGTCGCCAGCGCAAAGCGTGCCGGCGTCGAGCTCGCGGCCCTCCGCGAGCGCGGGCTCGACGAGGAGACGCTCGCTCGTGTCCGCAGCCCGGCAGGCCTCGACCTCGGGCCGCTCTCCCAACAGGAGATCGCCGTCGCGGTTCTGGCCGAGCTCGTCGCGTGGCGCCATGCCCGTGGCCCCGCGGCCGGCGAGCTCGCGGTCGAAGCGGTCGACCCGGTGTGCGGGATGACGGTCGCCGTCACCGCCGACACGCCGACGGCAGAGCACGAGGGGACGACGTACTGGTTCTGCTGCCCCGGCTGCCGGGGTCGCTTCGCGCGGGATCCGGCGAAGTTCCTCGCCTCCGCCTGAGCTCGCAACGCGACGCCGGGAGCGCCTCACCCTCGCCGATCGAGCCCGGCTCGTCGCTAGCCAGGTCGACCGCAAACATGGCGGAGCCCGTGACGCCGAGACCCGGTTATGATCGCCGCGTGTCAACGGTCGTCGACGAGCTGCAGGGCGTTCGTCTCTTCGCGGGGCTCAGCCAGCGGCAGCTGCGGCAGCTCGCACGCCTCGTGAAGCAGCGCGAGTTCCGCCCCGGCGTCACCGTCGTCGAGGAAGGCACGATGAGCGGGGTCGGCTTCTTCGTCGTCGCCGAAGGCGAGGCGTCGGTGAGCGTCGACGGGTCCGAGGTCGCGCGGATCGGCCCGGGCGACCATTTCGGCGAGCTGGCGTTGATCTCGGAGGACGCGCGAACCGCGACCGTCACCGCGGTGACGCGGCTGCGGTGCCACGTGATCGCGTTCTGGGACTTTCGCAGGTTCGCGAAGGAGAACCCGGACGTCTCCTGGAAGCTGCTGCAGCATCTCGCCGGCCTCCTGACGGCCGAACGGGAACGGCGGGCTCGCGCCACGCTCCTCGTGGGCTGAGCCGGACGCCCGGCGCCGGGCCGATCCGCGATTTCCCCGATGCCGAATGCCGCGCGGTTCGCTGGACTCCAGGCATGGCACGCGGCTGCAGGGCGTGCACGACGAGGACGGCCGGGCTCTCGACGGTCGCGGCCGGTCTCTGGCTGCTGGGCGTCGGGCTGTGGGTCCGCGCAGACGTGCGTCGCTCGCTGGCGCGCGAGCGCATCGTCTCGACGGGTGACGGGAAGCGGCCGGTCACCCACGCGGCGGCGGCGCGGTCGATGGCCGAGGTGATTCGCGACAACACGCTGTCGGCGACCGAGGGCAGGACGTACGGCGAGACACCCTCCTACGTGGACGCCGTGGGGCGGCCGACCGCGGTCCGCGGCCTCGCAGCAAAGGACGCTCTCACGGGCGAGCCGGTCGAGAACCCCGCCCACGCGCTGTGGGTCCAGGCGACGACGCTGCAGACGGCGCTCATGCAGGCCTATCTCGCGCAACGGCTCGGGGAGCTGACCGCCGGCCTCGGAGCGACCTTCGTCGCAGTCGGGGCGGGGCTCACCGCGCTGTCACGCCGGTAGCCGGCTGGCTGTTGTCCAGCGCGAACTCGGCCCGTAGGCTCATACAGTGGAGATCCGCTCGCTCGCCTGGATCGGCCTGCCGACGCCCGACCACGCCGAGGCCCGGCGCTTTCTGATCGACGTGCTCGGGATCACGCCGTGGCTCGATCTCCCGGACTTCACCGTCGCCGACCTCCCGAACGGCGACCGCGTCGAGCTCTTCGGGCCGTCGGCCGCCCGGCTGCACATGACCGCGCCGATCGCAGGCTTTCTCGTCCAGGACGTCGACGAGGCCCGGGCCGAGCTGGAGGCGAAGGGCGTCGAGTTCGTCGAGCCGACCGGCTCCGACGCCGATGGCCGCGTGAAGTGGGCGCACTTTCGCGGGCCGGGCGGGTGGGTGCTGGAGCTGCTCCAGAACCCGGACCACCCGATTGCACCCCCCGGATAGGGGCCGGGTCCGACTTCCGTCGGACCCGGCCCCTTCAACGTGTGTCAGGCGAGGCGGCCGCGACGACCGTGCCCGCCGAGCATCGAAGCGAGCCAGAGGATCACGATGGCGCCGACGATCGAGGCGATCCACGTGCTCAGGTCGAAGAACTCGTCGATCGGGTCTCCGAGACCGAAGAGCCAGGCGACGAAGCCGCCGAGGAGCGCTCCTGCGATGCCGAGCAGCGTGGTCATGATCACACCGAGGCCATCGGCCCCCGGGAAGATGGCCTTGGCGACGATTCCCGCGATCAGACCGAGGACGATCCATCCGATGATGCCCATCGTTTACCTCCGTTCGTGACGTGAGTGGTCAGGCGGCCTGTGTGCCGGTTCCCGTGGCGCGTCGCGCGACGAGCGCACCGGCGGTGACCGCGACGCCGGCGGCGAGCGCCGCTCCCAGAGCGAGCCTCCGACGGCCGTGCGGGTTCCCGGCGACCACGTTCAGCCGTCGTTCGACCCGCTTTCGTGCGATCCGGGTGGCGATCCACCCGATGATTGCGTTGCGTTTCGTGAAGACGTGCATGGGCCGTGTGTACCCGTCATCGGGGCGCCGGAAACGGCCCGCCGGTGCCCCCGGGGACGGCCCCGCGGCGCGGCGCCGTGGTTGACTGCCCTACGTGACGGGCACGTCGGGCCTGGAGCGACGCCGGGCTCGCGAAGGGCAGCTCGCGATCCTCGTCGCGGCCGTGGCCTGGTCGACGGCGGGGCTCGCACAGCGCGGGCTCGACGCCGATCCTGCGACGCAGGTCGCCGGACGAGCGGTGTTCGCCGCGATCGCGCTCGGCGCGCTCGTGCTCGCGACGGAGCGAAGCGGCACGCTCGAAGCCTTCCGCTCGATGGGGCGGTCCGGCGTCGCCATGGCCGTCTTCCTCGCGATCTCGTCCGGCTCGTTTCTCCTCGCGCTGAACTACACGACGGTCGCCAACGTGCTGTTCATGCAGGCGGCGGCCCCGATGATGGCCGCGCTGCTCGGTTGGCTGCTCCTCTCCGAGCGCGTCGACACCCGCACGTGGGCGGCGCTGGCGCTCGCCGGTGCCGGCGTCGTCCTGATGGCCGCCGGGTCCTTCGACGCGGGAGCGGCCGCCGTCGTGCTGCCCTTCGTCATGACCGCCTCGTTCGCGATGGTGATCGTCATCGCGCGCCACCGGCGCGAGGTGTCGATGATGCCCGCAACCTGCGCGTCCCAGGCGCTCGTGGTGCTCGCGTGCGCGCCGTTCGTCTCCCTCGGCTCGGTGACCCGCAGCGACTGGGCGATCCTCGCGGCGCTCGGGGTGGGTCAGATGGGCCTCGGCCTCGCGTTCCTGACGATCGGCGCCCGGCTGATCCCACCCGCCCAGGTCGCGGTCATCTCGCTGCTCGAGGTCGTCCTCGGGCCGCTCTGGGTGTGGCTCGCGTACGAGGAACGTCCCTCCGCGCCCACGGTCGTGGGCGGGCTGGTCGTCGTCGCCGCCGTGGTCGTACAGGCATGGGGTCTGTCCCCACAGCGGACTGACCCCCGCGCGCATGGCAACGGAGGGGAGCGTCAGGAAGGACAGGCCCGCGCGGGGTCGCTCCCCGAGGCCCACGTCTAGGTTTTCGCGGGGACAGACCGCAGGGACAGACCCCCGCGGGGTCAGTCCCCGGGACGCAGCACCTTGCCCGGGTTCATGATCCCGTGCGGGTCGAAGACCTGCTTGATGCCGCGCATCAGCGGCAACAGGTCGCCGTGCTCCTGCTCGAGCGCGCCCAGCTTGCCGAGGCCGATTCCGTGCTCGCCGGTGCACGTGCCGCCGCGGGCCAGGGCGTCGGCGACGAGCAGCTCGATCAGCTCGTCGGACCTCCGAACCTCGTCGAGGTCCTCAGGGTCGACGTGGAGAGCGAGGTGGACGTTGCCGTCGCCCGCGTGGCCGACGATGCCGGCGACGAGCCCCCGCCGCTCGACCTCCCCCCGCGCGAACGCGACCGCGGCCGCCAGCTCCGAGAGGGGCACGCAGATGTCCGTGGCCCGGTGTCGCTTCCCGGGAGCTGCGGCGGCAGCCGCGTAGGCGGAGGCGTGGCGCGCGGCCCAGAGCCGTGCGCGCGCCGTCGGGTCGCGCTCGGCCACGACGTCCGTCGCGCCTTCCGATCCGGCGATCTCGCGAACGAGCTCGAGATCCGAAGCGACGGTGCCCTCGCTGCCGGCCGCCTCGACGAAGAGGGACGGGCCGACCGGCAAGTCGATGCCCTGGTGCGCGTTGATCGCGGCGATCGTCCAGCCATCGAGCAGCTCGACCCGCGTCACGCCCGCACCGGCCGCGACGATCGTCGTCGCGGCCCGGCACGCGGACTCGACGTCCGGGAAGACCAGCCGCAGTACGACGGCCTGCTCCGGGATCCCCTGGAGGCGCACGGTCAGCTCGGTGATCACGCCGAGCGTCCCCTCCGAGCCGATCAGCAGGCCGAGGAGGTCGTACCCGGCCGAGGTCTTCGGCGCGCGGCTGCCCGCGCGGACGACCCGGCCCCCCGCCAGCACCGCCTCGGCTGCGAGCACGTTGGCCCGCATCTTCCCGTAGCGCACCGTGGTCGTCCCCGCGGCGTTCGTCGCGGCCATCCCGCCGAGCGTCGCGTCCGCCCCCGGGTCGACCGGGAAGAAGAGGCCGTGCTCGCCGGCGCTGCGCTCGAGCTGCGTGCGGGTGACGCCCGCCTCGACCGTCGCCGTCAGGTTGCCCGGCGAGACGTCGAGCACCCGGTTCATGTGCGTCAGGTCGAGCGAGATCCCGCCCTCGACCGGGATCACGTGGCCCTCGAGGCTCGACCCCGCGCCGAACGGCGTCACGGGGATCCGCTGCTCCTCGGCCAGCGCGAGCACCACCGAGACGTCCTCCGTCGTCGTCGCGTAGACGACGACGTCCGGCCGGTGGGGCCGGTGGAACGAGATGTCGCCCGCGTGGAGGTCGCGCTCCGACGCGCCGTCCGAGACCCTGCGCTCGTCGCCGATCGCCGCGACCAGCGCGCGGCACAGCTCCTCGACGACCACGCGGTTCAGCGCTCCCGCGGCTGCCAGCCGAAGCGCCTCGCCGCGACCGCGTAGCCCGCGATGCCCCACGCCGCGAGCACCCCGACCGCCCCGACGTCGCCGACGTCATCGACTCGCCGTGGAGGTACGCGGCCTCGATCAGGTCGATCAGGTACGTCAGCGGGAGCACGTCCGCGATCGCCTGGAGCGCGTCCGGGTAGCTCGCCGTCGGGCCGAACGAGCCCGAGAGGAACGCCATCGGCAGGATGATCAGGTTGACCACCGCCGAGGACCCCTCGGACGAGCGGATCAGCGACGCGGCGCCGAAGCCGAGCCCCGCGAACGCGACCCCGCCGAGGAGGACGACGGGGATCACCGCGGCCCAGCTCTCCGCTCCCTGGGCGTCGTAGAGCAGGATGCCGAGCAGCACCGTGACCACCATCTGGAGCAGGAACACGAGGAGGGTCGAGACGAGCACCGCGCCCAGGTACGTCGCAGCGGGCAGCGGCGTCGCGCGCACGCGCTTCAGGATCCCGCCCTCCCGCCGGATGACGAGCGTGATCGCCAGCCCGCCGAAGGTGGTGTTCGCGCAGCCGTACCCGAGCATCCCGACGAGCAGCCGGTCGGCAGCCGGGACCCCGTCGATCGTGCCGTCGTACACGGCGCCGAGCAGAAGGAACAGCATCGGCGGGAACACGAAGACGAACACGGCCGACTCGCGGTTCCGCCAGAACAGGAGCTGCTGCATCCGGAGCTCGTGGAGAAAGAGCCGCGCTCCTCTTGCCGCGCGCCCCTCGTGCGGGCGCCCGTCCCCTGCGGCGACCGGATGGGTCTCGACGCTCACGGCTGGTCCCCGTCGACGAGGTCGAGGTAGACGTCCTCGAGCGTCGGCCGCCGCACCTCGAGCGCCTCGAGCTCTCGCCCATCGGCGGCGGCGCTGCCCGTCAGGTCGGCGAGCACGCGCGTGGGCTCCGTCGTCGTGATGACCACCTCGCGGTCGGCTTCGCGGTAGCGGATCTCCACCTCGGGGAGGGCACCGATCAGCTCGTCGGGGGTGCCGATCCGCACGATGCTCCCCTCCCGGATCACCGCCACTCGGTCGGAGAGCTGCTGCGCCTCGTCGAGGTAGTGGGTGGTGAGAACGATGGTCTTGCCCAGGGAGCGGAGCGAGCGGACGAGATCCCACGCGGTCCGGCGGGCCGACGGGTCGAAGCCGGTGGTGGGCTCGTCGAGGAACACGAGCTCCGGGTCGCCCACCAGCGCGATGCCGAGGTCGAGCCGGCGCTTCTGGCCGCCGGAGAGCGTCTTCACGCGCGCGCCTGCCTTGTCGGCGAGCCCGACGAGCTCGATCACCTCGTCCACGTCCCGCGGCCGCCGGAAGTACCCCGCGAACATGCAATGGACCTCGCGGACGCTCAGCGCGGGTGGTAGCTCCGACTGCTGAAGGACGACGCCGATCCGCTCGCGGTGACCGCTGTCGCTGCCCCACGGGTCGACGCCGAGCACGCGCACGTCGCCGCCGTCACGCGGGCGGTACCCCTCGAGGATCTCGACCGTCGTCGTCTTGCCCGCGCCGTTCGGGCCGAGCAGGCCGAACACCTCGCCGGGAAGCACGTCGAAGTCGATGCCGCGGACGGCCTCGTTGCCGTCGTAGGACTTCCGGAGGCCTCGGACCCGGATCGCCGCCCCGTCGCTCACGGGTCGAGCTCGAGCTCCACCATCGACCCCGGCGCGAAGCCCGGATCGGCACCCGTGACGGCGAACGCGATCTCCGAGCAGTCCGGCTGGTGGCCGACCATCGCGACGGAACCGGCGGTCCCGCGCGACGGCGGCCCGCACGTCCCGCGCGGTCGCGCCCGGGGCGAGCCGCGGCTCGACCCGGAGCGGCGCGCCCGTCGCTTCGGCGATCGCCTCGGCGGTCTGTCGCGCACGCGTGAGCGGGCTCGTGAGGACGAGGACGGGCGGCTCCGGCACCCCGGCCAGCTGCTCGCCGAGCGCGCGCGCCTGCTTCCGGCCCTTCCCGGTCAGCTCGCGCAGCTCGTCCGGTTCTCCGGGCGCCGCCTTCGCGTGTCTGCACAGGTAGACGCGCACCGAGCCGAGCATAGTCGCGGCTCCCCGGCGGGCTTCGATTCTCTGTTTCTAAGGCCCGCGTAAGGAACACCCGCTACAAGGAAGGGATGAACGAACGCACGATCGGGCGCGCCGCCTTCCTCGGCGTCATCGGGCTCGGCGCCGCCGGGCTGTTCGTAGGGCGCGACGCGATGGGGCTCGTCGGCCGGCTCGTCCCCGACTCGGTCGAGGCGATCGTGCCGACGTCGGGCTGGCGGATCTACACCATCGGCAGCTCGATCCCGCGCATCGACCCGGCGGCGTACCGGCTGACGATCGCCGGGGCGGTGGAGCGGCCCGTCACCTACACGCTCGCCGACCTCCGCGCCCTGCCGCAGGCCGAGCAGGTCTCCGACTTCCACTGCGTCACCGGCTGGAGCGTCGAGGACGTCCACTGGCGCGGCATCCGGTTCGCCGACCTGCTCGGCGAGGCGCGCCTGCGCCCCGAGGCGAAGGCGCTGCGGTTCGTCTCGGACGAGGTGCCCTACGACGACACGCTGTCGGTGCCGCAGGCGCTCTCGGCCGACGCGATGCTCGCGCTCGACATGGACGGCGGGCCGCTCTCCGCGTCGCACGGGTTTCCCGCACGGGTCGTGATGCCCCGGATGTACGGGTACAAGAACGTCAAGTGGGTGACGCGGATCGAGGTGCAGACGAACCTCGACCACGTCGGCTTCTGGGAGCAGCGGGGCTACGACGAGGACGCGTGGGTCGGTGCGTCGAACGGGTACTGAGCCCGCGATGGTTCGGCGCTTCGGGCCGACCGAGCGCGCGCTGCACTGGGTGCACGCGACGGGGTTCACGGCGATGCTCGCGACCGGGCTGATCCTCTACCTCCCGGCGCTGTCGGAGCTCGTCGCCCGGCGGAACCTCGTCAAGAACGTGCATCTCTTCTCGGCCGTCGCGTGGGCGCTCGCGCTCGTGCTCGTCGTCGTGCTCGGCGACCGGCGCCGGCTCGCCGGCGACTGGCGCGAGATCGAGATGTTCGACGCCGACGACCGCCGCTGGCTGCGCGGCCGCTCGGCGCCGCAGGGCCGCTTCAACGCCGGGCAGAAGCTGAACGCGCTCCTGACGGCGTCGTTCGCCGTCCTGTTCGCGGTCTCGGGGCTCTTCCTGTGGCTCGGTGAGCGCGACCACCGGTTCCTCCTCGACGGCGCCGGCACCGTGCACGACACGGTGATGCTCGTCTCCGTCGCGCTGCTCGTCGGGCATCTCTACCTGGCCGTGATCCATCCCTCGACACGGCACGCCCTGCGGGGGATGACGCTGGGCGACGTCCGCGAGGACTGGGCCAGGGAGCACCACCCCAAGTGGATGGAGGGCGACCGGGGGATATAACCCGCGGATGGCGTCCTACCGCTACGTCGTCGCCGACGTCTTCACCGACACGGCCCTGCAGGGCAACCAGCTCGCGGTCTTCACCGACGCGCGCGGTCTCGCCGACGAGACGATGCAGGCGCTGGCGCTCGAGATCGGCTTCTCCGAGACGGTGTTCGTGCTGCCGGCGGAGGCAGGCGGCACCGCGCGGATGCGGATCTTCAACCCGCACGCGGAGATGCCGTTCGCGGGACACCCGATCCTCGGAACGGCGTTCGTGCTCGGGGCGCCCCTCCAGCTCGGTGCCATCGCGCTCGAGACCGGGGCCGGGATCGTCAACGTCAGGCTCGAGCGGGACGAGTCCGGAAGGCTCGTGTTCGGCCGCATGACCCAGCCCGTGCCGCGCGTCGAGGCGGTCGAGCCGCCCGAAGACGTGCTCGCCGCGCTCGGCGTCGAGCGCTCGACGCTGCCCATCGAGCTGTACGACAACGGGGCTCGTCACATCGTCGTCGTGCTAGGCGACGAGGCCGAGCTCGCCGCCGTGCGCCCTGACGGAGCCGCGATCGCGAAACTCGCCGTGACGGGGGTCAACTGTGTCGCCCGCGCGAGCAGCGGCTGGCGGAGCCGGATGTTCTGGGAGCACGGCGAGGACCCGGCGACAGGCTCGGCGGCCGGGCCCATAGCGTGCCATCTCGCGCGGCACGGGCTGATCGCGTGGGGCGAGGAGATCGTGATCGTGCAGGGCGTCGAGATCGGCCGCCCCTCGACCCTCCACGCGCGCGCGGAGGGCGGGGACGGCCTGATCGATGCGGTCGAGGTCGGCGGCTCCTCGGTGATCGTCGCCCGCGGCGAGTTTCGGCTGTAGATGGTTGATCGGTAATCGGCGTGACGTCCGGCGGCGTCCCAGACCAAGCCGGGCGCACCTGGCGGGTGCGGGTCGTAGCTGGTGACGGGTCGTGCCCGGACGGGGTGATCCGGCGCCGTGTCTGGGGCGTCATCCGGTTCGCGCGAACTGCCGATCAACCATCTAGCTACCCGCCGAACTTCGCGAGGAGCTGGTCGAGGTCGTCGTCGGACGGGAGCTGGCCGTTCGGCGAGAGCCCGTTGACGACCTGCGGGACGACCTGTGCGAGGACGCTCGCCGCTTCGTCCTCGGAGATCCCCGCCTCCCGGGCGAGCTCCTGGACGGTGTCGTCCCCGACCACTCCTTTGACGTCCTGGGGACTCACCGCTTCGTTCTCACCGGTGCCGACCCACGAGTCGGCCTGCGCGGAGAGGCCGCTCGCCTGGGCACCCTGCATCATCTTCGAGAGGCCGCCGCCCTTGAGCAGCTTCGCGAGCAGCGGCCCGAGCACGGCGACGACGGCGCCGAGGTTCATGCCCCCGGTCTGCGCGCCCATCCCGCCCCCGCCGCCGCTCTTGCCGCCTCCGAGGAGCCCGCCGAGGACGTCTTCGAGGCCGCCTTGCGAGCCGCCGCCTCCTCCGCCGAGCAAGCCGCCGAGGAGGTCGTTCAGTCCTCCGCCGCCCTGCCCGCCGCCGGCGCTCTTCGTCAGGCTGCCGAGTAGATCGTCGAGCCCGCTCATCGCTGCCTCCCTCTTCTCGTAGACCCCCGATCCTCCCACACGCACGATCAGCCGGGGAAGCCGACCGCGGTGATCTCGGGAAGCTCGATCGTGAGCGCCGTCCAGAACCGCCCGCCGTCGCGCGACACGTGGAGTCGCTCGCGGGTCGCGTACACGACGAGATCGGGATGGTCGGACGAGATGGCGATCGCCACACCCGGGCCCAGGCCTGCGCCCGACTCGCGCCAGGTGAGGCCCCCGTCGTTCGACACGACGAGCGGCGGCCGGCGGTCGACGACGGCGACGACCGTGGAGCCGTGCGCAGCGGCGGCGACGAGGAGAGGGAGGTCGACCTCGGGCGGTGTCATGGCGGTGAGGCGATCGGCGGTGTCGTCGACGACCTCGTCCTCGTCGAGGTCGACCTCGACCATTCCGATCGCGCAGTCCACCAGGATGCTGGTCATCGCGAAGCGATCAGCTCCGCCGCGACCCGGGCTGCCCGCTCCGCGGCCGGGACGGGCTCGAGCCCCGCCGCCCGCGCGTCGAGATAGACGAGCGAGAACACGTCACCGGCGCCCGTCGGGTCGACCGAGCCCGGAGTGGGGTGCGGAGCGATCGGCGCGGCTACGTCGGCCGTCACGACGAGCGCGCCGCGCGAGCCGAGGGTGAGCACGACCTCGGGCACGCCGAGCGCCCGCAGCGCCTCGGGCTCGAGCCCGCCCGCCAGGATCCGGGCCTCGTCCTCGTTCAGCTTCAGGACCGCGAGATACTCGAGCGTTCCGCGGTCGACGCCGGCGTCCCGCTCGAGCGGCCCCCGGCGGGCAATTCGCACGACCCCCTGGGCGTCGAGCAGCAGACGCCGGCCTCCGCGTGCCAGCGTCGCCAGCGTGTCCGGCGGGAAATGCGACCGGAGGAGCCCGGCGACGAGCACCCATCGCGCCTCCTGGAGCGGCCCCGATGCCCAGCCTTCGACGTCCCGCGCGGTCCACGGGTCGCCGACCGCGTCGACCGTCATCACGCGGTGGTCACCCTCGTAGTGGAAGCTGAACGCCGTCGTCTCCCGCGCGTCGACGCAGGTCACGGGAAGGCCCGTCGCCTCGAGCGGCGCGAGGGCCGTCTCGCGGTCGGTCGGCGCGCAACGCGTCACCGCGACGGCGTCCGCCCCGACGTGCGCGGCCGCCCGGGCGGCGTGGAAGACCCCGCCACCAGCCCGAGGCGCGCCGCCGCCGATGCGATCGACGGCCAGGTTGCCGACCAGCGCGAGGACGCTCATACCCGGGCCGGACGGGCTCCGACCCGGCGACTCGTTGCCGCGACGGCGAGCGCGAGGGCGAACGACACGACGAAGCTCGGCAGCGTCGCCCCGATCCCCCATGCCGGCGGGTCGAGGCGCTCCACCTGGCCGACCCACCAGGCGGGCCCGGTCGGGGAGAGCCACTGGTACGCGGCGAACCCGGCCACCCAGGCGACGATCGCGCCGACGCGCACTTGCGCGGAGGCGAAGACGTCGTCGGGCTCGTAGTGCCGCCCGGCGGCGAGCCAGTCGGCGAGGAGCACGGCGAACAGCGGCACGAAGCACGATCCGAGGAGGAAGAGGAACGACTGGAAGCTCTGAAGCTCGAGGACGAGCGCGCCGATCGTCCCGAGCGTCGTCGTCGCGACGACGAGCAGCCGCTGCGGCGCGCGCGGGACGAGGTTCTGGAGGGAGACGGCGCCCGAGTAGGCGTTCGCGAACGCCTCGTCGGTCTCCGCGACCGTCAGCGAGAGGAGCGCGACGAGCGCGATCACCCCGCCGGAGGCGATCGCGGCGGGGAGCGCGGATGCGTCCGCGACGTCCCGCGTCAGGAGCACGACCGCACCGAGGGCGAGCAGCAGCGCGTCGGGGAGGAAGTACCCCACGCCGGTTCCCCAGAACGCCCCCCGTTCGGTGCGCGCGAACCTCGTGTAGTCGGCGGCGAGCGGGATCCACGAGACCGTCACGCCGACGACGATGTCGATCCCCTGCCACGTCGACAGCCCTCCCTCGCCGGGCCGGCTCCAGGCGTCGTCGAGCCCACCGCCCGTCAGCGCCCACCACCCGAGGTAGGCGACGGCGAGCGGCACGACCCACACGGCGACGCGACGGATCACCGTCCGGACGACGCCGATCGGCCCGAGCAGCCCCATCGCCAGTGCTGCCGCGCCGAACACGAGCGTCCACGCCCACTGCGCCTCGAAGCCGAGGAGCTCGTCCGACAACGCCGCCGCGGCGGTCGCGATGACGAGGAGCTCGAACACCGTCCAGCCGAGGCACTGGACGACGTTGATCGCCGTCGGCAGGTAGGAGCCCCGCTCCCCGAGCGGCGCGCGCATCAGGACCATCGCCGGGACGCGCGCCTGCGCGCCGATCGCCGCCGCGACCGCGAGCATCAGGTTCCCGACCAGGCAGCCGACGAGGATCGCCGCGAGCGCGGCGGGCAGCGGCAGGGCGGGAACCAGGATTGCGCCCGCGACGACCACCAGCAGCGACACTCCGAGGTTCCCCCACAAGAGCCCCAGGTCGACGCCGCCGAGCACGCGGAGCCGCTCCGGGACGGGCTCGATGCCCCAGGACGTGTCGCGGTCGCTCACGACGGGCGAGGGTACCCCTCGGAAGCGGGGCGGGCGACCTCGCGCGTCAGGCAGGCGAGTACGCGCCGCGAACGCGGACGAGGGCCGGGGCGTCCACTCCGTGCTCGACCCTCAAGGCCTCGCAGACGAAGAGCGTGTGTGTCCCGACGGCGACCTCGTCGCGGAGCGCGCACTCGAGCCAGCCGAGGGCGCCGACCAGGAGCGGCGCGCCGCTGGCGCCCGGCTGCGTGGAGATCCCGTGCCACATGCCGATCGGCGGCACGCCGCGCGCGAAGTGCTCCGCCAGCCAGTCCTGGCCCGCCGCGAGCAGCGAGACGGCGCAGCCGCCCGCCTCGCGCAGGAGCTCGTGGAGGGCAGCCTGGCGCGAGATCGAGAATCCGACCAGCGGAGGGTCGAGCGACAGCCCGACGAGCGAGCCGATCGTCAGGCCCAGGCGCTGTCCACCGGCGTCGACGGTGACCACCCCGACGCCCGCCGGGAAGCGGGCGAGAAGGCCGCGGAGCTCGTCGGCGTCGGCCATGGCTGGATCGTGCCAGGGACTGGCCCCGGGAGGGGCCTGTCCCTCGTGCGGCGTGCGCGTGGCGGGGTCAGTCCCCGTCGGGGACAGACCCAGAGGCAGCCAGCAGCTTCCGCAGCACGTACGGGAGGATCCCGCCGTGGCGGACGTATTCGCGCTCGCGCGGGGTGTCGAGCCGCAGGGTCGCCCGGAACTCCCGGTCGTCGGCGCGCACGGTCACCTCGCGCGCCTCGCCGTTGGAGACACCCGTGACGGAGAACACCTCCCGCCCGGTGAGGCCGAGCGACTCGCGGCTCTCGCCGGGGAGGTACTGAAGCGGGAGGATTCCCATCATCAGGAGGTTCGAGCGGTGGATCCGCTCGTAGCTCTCCGCGACCACAGCCTTCACGCCGAGCAGGTTCGGCCCCTTCGCCGCCCAGTCGCGGGACGAGCCCGAGCCGTACTCCTTCCCGGCCAGCACGATCGTCGGCACGCCTTCGGCGAGGTACCGCTCGGCCGCCTCGAAGATCGTCGTCTCGTCGCCGGACGGGAGATGGACGGTCCACGTCCCCTCCGACTCCGGGACGAGGAGGTTGCGCAGCCGGACGTTCGCGAACGTGCCGCGCACCATCACCTCGTGGTTGCCGCGCCGGGAGCCGTAGGAGTTGAAGTCCTTCCGCTCGACGCCGTGCCCGACGAGATACCGCCCCGCGGGGCCGTCCGGCTTGATCGAGCCTGCGGGGGAGATGTGGTCGGTCGTGACGGAGTCGCCGAGAGACACGAGGCAACGGGCCCCTGCCAAGTCCTCGACCCTGCCGGGCTCGCGCTCCATCCCTTCGAAGTACGGCGGCTGCCGCACGTACGTCGACGCCGTATCCCAGGTGAAGACCGAGCCCTCGGGGACGGGTAGCTCGCGCCACTCGGGATCCCCGGTGTACACGTCCCCGTACGTGCGCTCGAACATCTCACGGCCGATCGCTGCCTCGACGGTCGACCGCACCTCGTCGGGTGACGGCCAGACGTCGGAGAGGAACACCGGGTCGCCGTTCGCGTCGTGGCCGAGCGGCTCCGTGGCGAGGTCGAGGTCCATGCGTCCCGCGAGCGCGTAGGCGACGACGAGCGGCGGGCTCGCGAGATAGTTCGCCTTCACCTCCGGATGCACCCGGGCCTCGAAGTTCCGGTTGCCGGAGAGCACCGCGCAGGCGACGAGATCGCCCTCGGCGATCGCGGCCGAGACCGGCTCGGGCAGCGGGCCGGAGTTCCCGATGCAGGTCGTGCAGCCGTAGCCGACCGTGTGAAACCCGAGCGCCTCGAGGTACGGCGTGAGGCCGGCACGGTCGAAGTAGTCCGTGACGACCTTCGAGCCGGGGGCGAGGCTCGACTTGACCCAGGGCTTCCGGTCGAGGCCCAGCTCGACGGCCTTCTTCGCAAGCAGGCCCGCCGCGACCATCACGGACGGGTTCGAGGTGTTCGTGCACGACGTGATCGCCGCGATCACGACAGCGCCGTGACCGAGGTGCACGATCTCTCCGTCGAGCTCGCACGGGATCCCCGCGGTGCGGGTGGGAGCGAGGGCGACCGGAGCGGCCTCCACCGACTGCTGCCCCTCGGACGCCTCCGCGCCGGGCTCGGAGTGGGTGGGAACGTCGCTCGCGGGAAACGACTCGGCATTCGCCTCGTCCACGGCGTTGCCGTAGTCGACGCCGAAGGTTCCCAGAGCCTGGAGGAACGACGCCTTGGCGGAGGCGAGCGGGATCCGGTCCTGGGGGCGCCGCGGGCCGGCGAGCGACGGCTCGACGGTCGACAGGTCGAGCTCCACGACCTGCGAGTAGGCGGCCGGCTCCGACGGGTCGTGCCAGAGCATGTTCTCCTTGCAGTAGGTTTCGACGAGCGCGACCCGCTCGTCGTCGCGGCCCGTGAGCCGCAGGTAGCGGAGCGTCTCGTCGTCGACCGGGAAGAAGCCGCACGTCGCGCCGTACTCCGGCGACATGTTCCCGATCGTCGCCCGGTCCGCGAGCGGCAACCCCGCAAGTCCCTCGCCGAAGTACTCGACGAACTTGCCGACGACGCCGGTCGCGCGCAGGATCTGCGTCACCGTGAGCACGAGGTCGGTCGCCGTCGCGCCCTCGGGCAGCTGCCCGTGGAGACGGAAGCCCACGACCTGCGGGACCAGCATGGAGATCGGCTCGCCGAGCATCGCAGCCTCCGCCTCGATGCCGCCGACGCCCCAGCCGAGCACACCGAGGCCGTTGATCATCGTCGTGTGGGAGTCGGTGCCGACGAGCGTGTCGGGGAACGCCCGGCCGTCCCGCGCCTCGACGACGCGCGCGAGGAACTCGAGGTTGACCTGGTGGCAGATGCCGGTGTTGGGCGGCACCACCTGGAGCGCGTCGAACGCCTCCTGGCCCCAGCGCAGGAAGGCGTAGCGCTCACGGTTCCGCTGGAACTCGAGCTCGGCGTTCCGCCGGATCGCGAGGCGGCTCGCGAAGTCGTCCACCTGCACGGAATGGTCGATCACGAGCTCTGCGGGGATGAGGGGGTCGATCAGGCTCGGGTCGCCGCCGAAGGAGGCCATCGCGTCGCGCATCGCCGCGAGGTCGACCACGGCTGGGACGCCGGTGAAGTCCTGGAGCAGCACACGGGCCGGAGCGAACGAGATCTCGCTCGACGGCTCCGCCGCTGCGTCCCACGTCGCGACCGCCTCGACGTCGTCTCGGGTCACCGTGTCGCCGTCCTCGCGGCGGAGGAGGTTCTCCAGGAGGATCCGCAGCGTGTACGGGAGTCGCGCGACGTCGTAGCGCGACTGCAGCGCCCCCAGCCGGAAGACGTCGTACGTGGTCCCTCCCACCGCGAGGGTCGAGCGTGCGCCGAAGGAGTCGGGGTGCGTCATGGGGTGCCTCTCTGTCGCGTCACTCTGCGTCGTTCACCGGTGTTTCTTTCAACCGAACATCATGTCTCTTTCAAGAATACACGACCGCACGTCGGGGTCAACCGCCGATCGCCTCGGTGATCCGGCGGCCGCACGTCGTCACGAGCCGCGCGAGCCGCTCCTCGTCGTCCGCCCGGAACCGCTGCGCAGGAACGCTCACGCCGACCTCGCCGACGATCCGGCCTCCTGGCCCGAACACGGGCGCGGCGATGCCGACGCCCCCCAGCCGGCGCTCCTCCTGGCTGAACGCGTAGCCGCGCTCCCGTACGCTGGCGAGGACGCTCTCGAGCTCGTCCGCGCTCGTGATCGTGTGCTCGGTCGCCGGCGCGAGGCGGGTCCGCTCGACGACCGCTCGGCGCTGCTCGTCGGGCAGGAACGCCATCACGGCCCGTCCGCTCGCTCCCGTGTACAGGTCGCGCCATTCGTGCAGCGTCGACACGTAGCGGAACGGCGCGTCGCTCTCGACCACGGCCAGCACGTACGTCTGCAGCCGGACGGGATCGAACAGGCCGAACGTCACCGTCTCGCCGCTCGCTTCGGCGAGCTCCTGCATGTGCGGCATGGCGGCGCTGTGCACCGAGTGCGCGCCGGACGCCGTCCACGCCAGCCGCAGGAGCTCGGTGCCGAGGCGGTACCCGGCGCCCGGGTCCTCCTGCCGGACGAGGCCTTCCTCCTCGAGCAGCCCGAGCAGCCGGTGGACGGTGCTCGGGTTCATCTCGACGCCCTTCGCGATCTCGCGCACACCCCACGGGCCGTCGTCCCGCGGAGCCATCCAGGAGAGGATCCTGAACGCGCGTCCGATCGGGTTCCGGGTTCCCCGTGCTGCCGTGGTGGCCACGGCCCGATTCTAGGTCGGTCGTGGTCGATGCCCCACGATCGCCCGGACTGGCGAGGAGCACGCCTCTGCCGCTACGCGAGGTCCAGCCGGTCGAGCTCGGAGGACGGGATGACGCGCTGGATCGCCTCGAAGAGCTCCCTCTCCTCCAGCCGGACATGATCCGAGAGCAGCGTCCCGAGCTCGCGGAGCGTCTCCGCCGGGACGTCGCCGGCCGCGACCGCCGCGCGGAGCGTCCGGGCGAGCCCGTGCAGCTCCATGTGCTCCCGCAGGACACGCTCGACGAGCGCCGGGTCCGCTCCTTCCCGGCCGAGGTAGACGGGGAAGAGCTCGTCCTCCTCGCGCCGGAAGTGCTCGACCGTCTCGGTGAAGAACAGCTCGACGTACGCGCTGCCGGCCGCGACGCGCTCCTCCGGGCCCGCGTCGGCCGCCGAGCGCAGCCGGCGGGCCTGCACGAGCTCGTGGTGGTGGTCGTCCGAGAGCGGCGCGAGCGCGGGGTGCCGCTTCACGTCGGCCTCCCTGAGTCGGCGGCACCGCGGATCCGTTCGAGCCCGCGCTCGGTGAGCGTCGGCAGCTCGGTGTCGAAGTGCCGCGCGACGGCCTCGGCGTAGGGCCGCGAGACGCGCCGAGCGTACGCGCCGAAGCCCTCCTCGCCGAGCGGCCGCAGGTCCTCGCGGTATGGGTCGAGCACGTGCTGACGGCCCACGTGACGGGCCGAGTTGAAGAACGCAAGGCCGATGCCCACCGACACCTCGAGCAGGCTCGCGCGCTCGCGCCGTGCGACCTCGCGCAACCCGTCGAAGACCCGCGCCAGCTCCTCTGGCGAGGGAAGCGCCGTCGCGTCCCGCCGGAGCTCCTCCAGCGAGCGCCTGAGCGCCTCGACCTCGAGCGGTGGGATGTCGATCAGCCGTGCACCCGTCCCCGAGACGCCTTCGAGAGCGCCGAGCAGCTCGCCGACCGATCCCGGCTTCGACCCCTCGGGCAGCACGCCCTCGCGCGTGAGCTCGCCGACGAACGCGTCGAGGTAGGTGCGCGAGCCGCGGGTCACGTCCGCCGCCGCCGCGAGCACCCAGAGCGGAGAGAACCCGAACGCGGCGATCGAGCCCAGCTCGACGACGTTCCCGGCACCCTTTCGAATGGCGAGCCGCCCCGCGTCGGGCTCGTGCTCGTCCTCCGTCGGTGCGCGCGCGTCGACCCCGCCGACCAGCTCGATCGTCACGCGCAGCAGGTTCTTGGCGGTCGCCTCGTACAGTCGCGACGTGCGCACGACCCGGGGAAGCGCGAGCTGGAACGTTTCGTGGAGGGTCCCTCCGAGCACGGCGGCGATCGCCCGCACGATCCGTTCGGGCAGCGAGAGCAGGAAGGACGCGGTAGGTCGAGGCACGGTCGTTAGCATCATCGTCGATGGCCGCCGACACGATCCGCGCCCTGCTCCAGCAGGCCTTCCCGGAGGGGACGGTCGACGTCGTCGACCGGACCGGCGGCGGCGACCACTTCCACGTGTCCGTCTCCAGTGCCGCGTTCGACGGAGTGTCGCTCGTCGAGCAGCACCGCATGGTCAACCGCGCGCTCGCCGGGCCGCTCGCCGACGGCACGATCCACGAGCTCCGCATCACGACGAAGGGACTCTCCACATGACGCTCCGCGACCAGATCCAGCAGGTGATCGACGACGAGCCCGTCGCGATCTTCATGAAGGGCACGCCGGAGCGCCCGGCGTGCGGCAACTCGCTCCGGGCGATCCAGGCGCTCTGGAGCGCCGGCGCGCCCATCACCGCCGTCGACGTGCTCCCCGACCCGCAGATCCGGCAGGAGCTGTCTGCGCTCACGGACTGGCCGACGATCCCCCAGGTCTTCGTGAAGGGCGAGCTGATCGGCGGGGCCGACATCACGGAGGAGCTCTACGCGTCCGGCGATCTCGGCCGCAAGCTCGACGAGGCGCTCGGCGCCGGGCACGCGCAGGTCGTGAAGACGGTCGTCGTTCGCTAGGGGACTGGCCGGCGGGGCCAAGCGGGCCGCTCCTGGCAACGGCGCAACGGTGGCTTAACCGCGCGCAACCTCGGGTTCACTCGCTCCGACCTATAACGGTTGACGTGACGTCCCTCGAGTCACCCAATCGCCCCGACGCGACGGGCCCCAACGGCTCGGGCAGGGTCGCGTCCGCCGCGAGGCCGCTCGCCGCGCTCGTCGCTGCTTCCCTTCTCGGCGGCGGCGCGGCGCTCGCCGGCGCGTGGGTGCTCGGCGCCTTCGACGACGGCACGACCGTGGTCGAGGCGACGCCGATCCCGACCCAGCAGGCCGGGAGCACGTCGTCGACGGGGTCGACGTCGATCCGCGTCGCGGACATCTACCGGCAGAACGCGCCCGGGGTCGTGCAGATCACCTCCACCTCGCGCGGCGCGGCCGGCACCGACCCGTTCGGAAACGCCGTCCCCGGTCAGGCGCAATCCGCGCTCGGGTCGGGCTTCGTGATCGACAAGGAAGGCCACGTCGTCACGAACTACCACGTCGTCCAGGGAGCCTCGAAGATCGAGGTCAGCTTCTCGAACCAGGACACCGTCAAGGCGGAGATCGTCGGGACAGACCCTTCCACCGACCTCGCCCTCCTCAAGGTGGACGTCGACGCCAAGGCGCTCACGCCGCTCTCCCTCGCGAACTCCGACCAGGTCGAGGTCGGCGACCCGGTGGTCGCGATCGGCAACCCGTTCGGGCTCGAGCGCACGGTCACGGCGGGGATCGTGAGCGCGCTCCAGCGCGAGGTCCGCGCGCCGAACAACTACACGATCGACCACGTGATCCAGACCGACGCGCCGATCAACAGCGGCAACTCGGGCGGGCCGCTCATCGACGCGCAGGGCCGCGTGATCGGGGTCAACTCCCAGATCGAGACCGCGAACGGCGGCGGCGGGAACGTCGGCATCGGGTTCGCCGTCCCCTCCAACACCGTCAAGAGCGTCGTCGCGCAGCTCGTCGAGGACGGGCGGGTCGACCGCGCGTTCCTCGGCGTCACGCTCCAGGACGTGAGCGCCGACGTCGCCGGCGTACTGCGCCTTCCGGCCGACAAGGGCGTGCTGGTGGGCTCCGTCAAGCCCGCGAGCCCCGCCGCCAAGGCCGGTGTCGAGGGCGGCACGACACAGGTGGTCGTCGCGGGCGAGAGCTACCAGCTCGGCGGTGACATGATCGTCGCGGTCGACGGCGACGAGGTCTCGTCGGTCGATGCCCTGCGCGAGGCGATCGCGGCCCACAAGCCGGGCGACAAGGTGCGGCTGACGGTCGTCCACGCGAACGGGAAGAAGGAGACGATCTCGGTGGAGCTGGGTCGGGTTCCGGACAGCGCCACGTCGTAACGCATCGAAGTCGGCGGGCGTCCTCCCCTTCGCCCGCCAACGAGAGCAGAGGTCGGTTGCCTGCCCGCCTCTGCGGAGGATCGGCCCCGCTTGCGGGGCCGATCTCTAGCTGCCGCGCCGCGAGAGCGCGGCGGCCGTCTGCTCATACCCGCGCGCCACGAGGGCCCGCTTCGCCTCCAACGGCCACTCCAGCCCGGTGCGGAAGCTCGCGTCGAGCGCGAGCTCGCCGGGGTCGCCCCGGACGATGGTCGCCGGGAGCGCCCGGTCGTGCCGGAACGGGAAGCGCGCCCCGGCGAAGTGCGCCTGGACCTCCGCCACCGCGGCCCTGCGACGCCACGGAGCTGCGGTGCGCCGGACGGTTGCAAGCACGTCCTCGCGAAGAGCGGCGAGCTGACGGACGGAGTCGTCCTTCTCGATCGCCGAGCGCACCTCGAGCTCCGTGTTGCGTGCGACGGTGACCCGCATGAGGCGGACGATCATGTCGGCGAGATGCGGCGGCTCCCCGCGCTCCTGACGCTCCTCCGCCGCGCGGAGATCGCCGATCAGGGCGCGCACGGGCGGGACGCCGCGGAACCGCTCGAGCCGCCGCCGAAGCCGAGCCAGGTTCTCCCCCGAGGTCGGCGGCACGCGTGAGACGTAACGGAACCCGATGATCTCGTCGACGCCAGGGTTGTCGTACGCATGCCCGAGCGGGAAGTTGCGCACCCATCCGCCGTCCGTTCCGATCACGTCGCCGACCCTGACCGGCAGGACGAGCGCGCTGATCGCCGCGGATGCGAGCACGGCGCGGGCCATCACGTCGGTCGGCGTCGACCGGCTCGAGTAGATGCGCTCGTACGCGTGCCGCTCGTCGAGCTCGCCCTCGGTGACGTCCGTGACCGTCACCACGAGCTCGATCGGCCCGTCGACGAGACCGGCGGCGAGCTCTTCGATCGGTGCGAGCCGCTCTGCGATGGTGTCCGGCAACGCGTAGTCGTGCAGGCCGTTCAGCGGGAGCTGCCAGAGTCGGTTGGGACGGAACGTCTCCTCCGGGCGAAGCTCCAGGACGAACTCCTCGAGTGCCTCCAGCCGGTCGAGCGCGGCCATCACCCCGGACAGCGCCCCGGCCGACGTGCCGTAGATCCAGCCGATCCGCTCCCACAGCGAATCCTCGCGCAGGCGCTTCAGAAAGCCGAGCTCGAGAAGGAGGCCGTTCATCCCTCCTCCGGAGAGCACGAGCGCGAGATTGCGGTCGCTCATCGCATCTATTGTGCTGGCGTGGAGCAGGAGGCACCGCAGCGCGGCTCGTTCGCCGTGCCCGACGAGCAGCTGCTCGAGGACGAGGAGCTCTGGCGGGCCGACGAAGCCGACAACCACACGGGCTGGTGGTGCGTCAGGACCGATCCGTTCCCGTGCCCTGCAAGCGGCTGCACGTTCGTCGCAGAGTTCATGACCGCAGCCCATCTCGTCCTGGTCTGGCAGGAGCGCGACGATCCGAACCTTCTCTGGCACGCGAATCGCGCGAAGCAGGTCGGCCGCAATCCCCGCGTCGTCTCCTACGAGACGGGGTACGGGCCGAGCGCCTCGTACTACGCCTGGGAGGCCGCCGGGCGCCCGGTGCACGGCATCAAGAACGAGCGACCGGTGTCTTCCTGACGGAAGTCACCTAGTTACCGTCCAAGCAGCTTGACCGGTTGCGGCTCGGTCGCTACGGTCGAGCCGTGGCCGAACGCTTCCAGCCTGGCGGGCGAGCGCCCGCGCCCGAGCCGCTCGATCTCGTCCAGGACTTCGTGAACACGGAGATCCCGGACTTCAACCGGGACGACATCGCGACTCCCCGCGCACTCGAGGAGTGGCTCAGGGAGCGTGGCCTCATCGCCCCGGGCGACGCCGTCGACGGCGACGTGTTCGTCGCCGCCCGCGCGCTGCGCGCGGCGCTCCGGGAGCTCGCGCTCGCCAACACCCTCGGCGAGCCGCTCGCAGACGGGCGGCGCACCGAGATCGATTCCGTCCTCGAAGCCTTCCCGCTCGTCGTCCGGGCGGGACACGACGGCCCCGGCTTCGCGCCTACGGGTACGGGCGCCCGGCGCGGCCTCGCGTCGCTGCTCGCCGTGGTGGCCGCGGCGCGCGCGGGAGGGACGTGGGAGCGCCTCAAGGCGTGCCGGCAGGAGACGTGCGGGTGGCTGTTCTACGACGTGTCGCGCAACCGCTCCTCCAGCTGGTGCTCCATGCAGGTGTGCGGGGGCCGCGAGAAGGCGAAGGCCTACCGGCACCGCCGTTCCGGGAGCAGGCGGTGATGCGCAGCGCCGTGTACGTGGTGTCGCTCGCCGTTCGCCGACTCCGCCGCCGCGACGGGGGCGCGCTCCCTGCCGCGCTCGGTATCGCGGCCGCCGGCGCGGTGCTCGCAGGGATCCTGGTGGGCGCGACCGTCGCGAAGGACCGAAGCGTCGCGCAGGACGTCGAGCGGCTCCCCGCGGCCTCGCGCGCCGTGCGGGCTTCCTGGTTCGGGGTCCCCGCGGGACGGGAGGAGGCGTGGCCGACACTCGATCGCCAGGCTCGTCATGCGCTCGCGCCGCTGCCGGCGGGTGCGCCGATCCCGATCGTCCTCGTCCGCGAGAGCACCGTCGGCGGTGCGTTCGTCGGTCTCGCGGCCGTCGACGGGCTCGCGTCGCACGTGGTGATCCGGTCCGGGCGCCCGCCACGGACGTGCACCCCCGAGCGGTGCGAGGTGCTGCGCCTGCGGGGCGAGGGACGGCTTCCCCACGTTCCCGGCCTGCGGGTCGTGCAGGTGGGAACGGCGAGCCTGCGCTCGCGCGAGCTCTTCGGCGACTTCCTCGCGCCGACCGACAACGCCCTCGCCGACGCGCAGCTCGCTCCGGCGCTCGCCGCTGCGTCGCGCTATCACCTTCCGGCGCCCGGCCCGCTGGTCGTCGCCGAGGGGGTCGCCGGGCTCGTCTCCTCCCCCGTCCTCCGAAGCTCGTACCGCAGCTACAGCTGGGTCCAGCGGCTCTCCGGCGGGACGCCGCGGCTCTGGGAGATCGACGGGCTCATGGCCGATGCGGACAGGGCCCGTGCGCAGCTCCAGGCCGGCTCCTCGTCGTGGTCGGTGACGCTACCGTCGCAGGAACTTCGCGCCGCGGAGGAGGACGCGACGGTGGCCGGCAGGCGCCTGCTACTGGTCGGCGGAGAGGCCGCCGCCCTCCTGGTCGCGTTCGCCGTCCTGGCCGCCGGTTCGCTCCGGCGGGACCTCGCCGCCGCCCGCCGCCGCCTCACGTGGCACGGCGCGCAGCGCTGGCAGCGCGGGCTGCTCACTGCGATCGAGAGCGGCGCGGTCGGCTTCGGGGGCGCGATCGTCGGCTGGGTGGTCGGCTGCATCGGAGGGGCCGTCGCCGCCGGGGTCGCGGGGGCGCCCGTCGGGCCCGTGCTGGTCGAGAGTGCCGTGTCGCCCACCGGCATCCTGCTCGGCCTCGCGGTCGCCCTCCTGGCCGCGCTCGTGGTCGCGGCGACCGTCTCGCTGGAGGTGCGCCGCCGACGCCGGTTCGGCCCGCTCGAGGTCGCCGCGCTCGCCGCGGTCGCTGCCGCTCTCGCGGTGCTCGGCAGCGGCTCCGTCGACGCCCGGGAGCTCGCGTCGGGCGGAGTGGCTCCGGCCGTGCTCCTGCTCCTCCCGGGCCTCGTGGCGTTCGCGGCCGCCGTCGGCGCCTCACGGCTCCTACCGGCCGCCGGCCGGCTGCTCGCGCGCACGGGCCCGAGCGACGTCCGGCTCGCAGGCGTCTCGGTCGCGCGGTCCCCCGGCGCCGCCGGGATCGCCGCGGCGTTCCTGGCGCTCGCCGTCGGCCTTGCGTTTCTGGCCGAGGCGTATCGCTCGACACTCCTCACGGGCGAGGCCGACCAGGCGGCCTACGCCGTGCCGGCGGACATCGTCGTCCGCGAGGATCTCCGCTCGCTCGTGCCGGTGCTCCGTGCGGCGCCGCTCGACCGGTACGCCTCCATTTCCGGCGTCGACGACGCGTACCCCGTCCTCCGTGTCTCGGCGAACGCGGGCCCGTCCGCGTCGATCTCGGGCGTCACCGTGCTGGGGCTTCCCCAGGGCGCGATCCGCGGGATGCCACTCTGGCGGGGTGACTGGGGCACGAGCAAGCGCGGGCTCGCCGACGCCGTCGCGCCGAAAGGCCCCACCTCCCTTCGCGGCACGGAGCTCCGCGGGTCGGCGCTCCGGCTCGCGGTCGGGCCGTCGCTCCTCTCGTACCGTGCGACGGTGGAGCAGCACGACGGCTCGTTCGTCCTCGTGGAGCTCGGAGCCGCGAAGCGCGATCGGTCGACCGTGCTCACGGCGCCGCTTCCCCCGCGTGCCCGCGGCGGCCGGCTCGTCGCCGTCACGCTCGTGTCACCGCGGATCATCGAACGGGGCTCCGACGCCGGTGTTGCGCTCCAGGGGACGACGACGGTTCGCCTGCTCGGAGCGTCGCTCGACGACTGGCTGGGCGAGGGCGGCGTCAGGGCGTCCCGCTCCGGTGCGGCCCCGGGGTCGCTGCGGCTCGCGTACACCGTGACACCGCAGCGGACCGCCCGC
Organism: uncultured Actinomycetes bacterium; assembly: GCA_963793655.1. Classification (GTDB taxonomy): domain Bacteria; phylum Actinomycetota; class Thermoleophilia; order Gaiellales; family Gaiellaceae; genus Gaiella. Next base: position 703,453 of record CAWCAV010000011.1, on the reverse strand, counting down.
CTGCGCCCCCGCCAGCCGACGGACGACGCTCCGCCGGCCGTCGCGGTCACGCCCGCGCTCGGAAAGCTGGCGGGCGGGATCGGCGGAAGCCTGCCGCTCCGGATCGGAGGCGAGGCGGTGAACGTGAAGGTTGCCGCGGTCGTCGACCGCATCCCGGGCACGGTGGGGGACGCGGTTCTCGCCGATCTCGGAGCACTCGCCACCGCCATCGACACGGCCGCTCCGGGCGCCTCGGGCATCTCCGAGGTCTGGCTCGACGTGGCACCCGGGGGGCTCCGCCAGGTCGACACGACGCTCTCCCGCCGGCCGTTCGCCGTGCTCGCGAAGAGCTCCCGCGCCGCCATGGAGGAGGACGCCCGCCGCGACCCTCTCGGCCACGGCACGCTCCTCGCCCTGGCCGCCGCCGCGCTCGCAGCGCTCGGGCTCGCCGCGCTTGGGCTCGTGCTGGCGATTCGCGCGGACCTGCGGGACGACCGCGGCGAGTTCACGGACCTCGAGGCCCAGGGCGCGACGCCCGGACTGCTCCGGCGGGTCGTCGCGGCGCGTGCCGTGCTGGTCGCCGTCGTCGGCGTCGCGGCCGGCGCTCTCGCGGGCGCGGCCCTCGCGTTCCTCGTCACGCGAGTCGTGTCAGTCACCGCCAGGGCGGACGCGCCGGAGCCGCCGCTGGCGACCACGATCGACCCACTGACCGTCACGCTCGGCGCCGGGATCTTCGCGGTGGCTGCGGCCGGCCTCGTCGTCCTGACGACACGGCGCGCGTTCCACGACCCGCGCGGCCCGGGGCGGATCGGGGGAGAAGCGTGACGCCGCTCGTCGACCTCCGGGACGTCTTCGTCGTCCATCCCTCGGAGGACGGCGGCGTGGCCGCGCTGCGCGGGCTGACGCTCGCGGTCGAGCGCGGCGAGCTGTGCGTCGTGCTCGGCCCCAGCGGCGCAGGCAAGTCGACGCTCGTCCGGTTGGTCGCCGGGCTCGACCGCCCGTCCGCGGGACGTGCGGTGGTCGACGGGCTCGACGTCGGAACAGCCTCGGCGTCGGTGATCGCGCGACACCGCGCCCGCGTCGTCGGCTACGCCGACCAGCACTACTGGCGCGCCCTCTCGAACGACCTGACGGCCGTGGAGCTCGTCGCGCTGCCGCTCGGCCTGCGCGGCGCGGCACAGGCTGAGCGTCTCCTGCGCGCGCGGTCGCTGCTCGAGCGGGTCGACCTCCTCGATCGTGCGGACGCGCGACCGCGTGAGCTCTCGGGCGGCGAGCAGCAGCGCATCGCGCTCTGCGCCGCGGTCTCGCACTCGCCCGCGTTGCTGGTCGCGGACGAGCCGACCGGCGAGCTCGACGAGCTCTCCGCACGGGGCGTGCTCGACCTCCTTGCCGAGCTCGCCCGCGAGGAGGGGGCTGCCGCCCTCGTCGTCAGCCACGATCCTGCCTCGACGAGCATCGCCGACCGGGTCGTGCACGTCCGGGACGGGCGGGTGGGCGAGGAGCGCCGGGCCGACGAAGACACGATCGTCATCGGCCGCGGCGGCTGGCTCCACGTGTCGGAGGACACGCTGCGGTCGGCCGGGATCGGCGACCGCGCCGTGGTGCGGGCGCTGCCCGGCGTCGTCGAGCTTCGTCCCGCCGGTGTCGCCGCCGCGCCCGTGAGCGCCCCGGACGCGCCCGCGACAGCGATGGGCTGTCTCGTGGAGGTGCGCGGCGTGACCCGCCGGTTCGGGCGAGAGGTCGCGCTCGGGCGCTTCGATGCGACGTTCCTCCCCGGGACGCTCACGGCCGTGACCGGGCCGTCCGGCTCTGGGAAGTCGACACTGCTCGCGCTCCTCGCCGGCCTGGATACACCGGACGAGGGCGAGGTCGTGATGGACGGCGTCGTCCTCTCACGGCTCGATCGCGACGCACGCGCCGCGTTCCGCCGCGAGCGGATCGGCGTGGTCGGGCAGACGCCCGGGCTCTCCGGGCTCCTGAGCGCGCGCGAGAACGTCGAGCTCGTGCTCGGCCTCAGGGGCATCGACGGGGTCGAGGCGCACCAACGGGCGATGGACGCGCTCGCGATCGTCGGCCTCGCCGATCACGCCGCCCGCGCCGTCGACCGGCTCTCGGCCGGTGAGCGGGAGCGTGTCGCCCTCGCCCGCGCGATTGCCGGAGGGCCGGGGGTGCTGGTCGCCGACGAGCCGACCGCGCGCCTCGACAGCGTGACGACGTTCGCCATCGGAGGCCTCCTGGCCGACCTCGCACGCGAGCACGGGACGACGGTGATCTGCGCCACCCACGACCCCCTGCTCGTCACCCTCGCGGGAGCGGAGGTCGCGCTGCACCGGTCGGCGGTCGGCGGCGGCTAGCATCGGGCCCGTGGCGAGCTCGACCGACACCCTGTTCGTCTCCGGCATCCGCTGCGAGCGCTGCGTGCTGCGCCTCGCGAGCGCGCTCGAGGGGCAGCCGGGGCTCGAGAGCGCGAACGCGAACCTGCAGGGCGCGGTGACGCTGACGTGGGACGACGAGGTGACGTCCCGTGTCGCGCTGGCACAGGCGCTCGCGGGCGCCGGCTTCCACGAGCAGGCAACGGTTTGAGTCCCCGGGCTCGGGCGGCCGGGAATACCCCGGGCGCCGCGGCCGTTCACCATCCCGTACCCACGTTGATACGGTAGGCCGCGTGGGCGAGCCGGATACGGCCGAGCCGGACGAGGCGCGCCGGATCGCGACAGAAGCACGCGATCGAGTGCGCTTCGAAGAGGAGGCTCTCGCGCTCGCCGATCAGGTCTACCGGGTCGCAAGACGGTTCGTCAGCACGCGAGAGGAAGCCGAGGATCTGGTGCAGGACACCTATGCAAGGGCGTTCAGGAGCTGGCAGTCCTACACGCCCGGCACGAATCTCCGCGCGTGGCTCCTCCGGATCCTCACCAACCTCAACGTCGATCGTGGCCGCCGGTTGCAACGCCGGCCCGACGAGCTGCCGCTCGAGGAGAACGACTACTACCTCGCCAACAAGATGGCGGAGTCCGCGGGTGAACAGGTGCTCGACCAGGACCGCGTCGTCGAGCGGCTCTCCCAGGACTCCATCGTCACCGCGCTCTCGACGCTTCCCGACGACTTCAGGGACGTCGTCGTGCTCGTCGACATCGGAGACTTCAGCTACGCGGACGCCGCTCAGATCCTGGACGTCCCGATCGGTACCGTGATGTCCCGACTCCACCGGGGCCGTCGGCTCCTGAAGGCGACGCTCGCGGAGGAGGCGGTCTCGTGAGCATGGACGACTGCGGCAAGTGCGAGGAGCTCCTGCAGGGCTACCTCGACCGTGAGCTCTCGGACGACGAGGTGGCACGCGCGGAGCTCCACCTCGACGGTTGTGATTACTGCCGGCGGCGGTACCGGTTCGAGGAGACGCTGCGCACCTACGTCCGCACCACGGCGGCGGAGCGCATGCCGCCGGGCCTGATGGAGAAGCTCGCGCAGCTGCGGACGACCGACCCGGGCACCCCGGGCGCGACGATCGTCTGACGCCTGTCGAGGGCTCGTCGGCGGTCAGCGCCTCGCACGTCTCCTCGATCCCGAGGCTGAGCCTCGCGAGGCGCCAGCCCGCCCCGCCCCGCCCCGACCCACGGCGTGGGACCGTCGTATGGAGCCGGACCCTCAGGTCTTGCCGACTACACCCGCTGCAGGTGGGTGTCCTCGAACCGCGTGGGGTACTTCAACCCGTAGCCGACGGCACGGTCGACTCCGATGTGCGCGATCCACACGAGCCCGAGCTCGGTCGCGGCGTCCAGGCCCGCGACGAGGCCGACGGCGGCGAGCGGCACGGCCAATGCGTACGTGTGCGCGAGGTCGTACGAGATCGCGCCGAAACGCGGCCCTGCCAGGTAGCCCAACATCGCGAGGTCGGGGGCGAGCGCGAGGACGAGGAGGAGCCACCACGGGTACCCGGCCCAGAAGTAGACGACGGCGGCAGTGACGGCGACGGCTGCTCCCTCGGCGTGGAGGAGCAGGCGCGGCAGCCGGTCGATCATCCGGCGAGTGTACGGCCGGCCGGCGTCACGCGCCGCCTGCCGCCAGGTCCTCGGGCGTGTCGACGTCGCCGGGAGCGCCGAGGTCGTCGCAAGGGACGAGACGTGGCTCGACGACACGGAGGCCGTCGTCGGGCACACTGGCCCACGCGGGCCGGGCGACCAGGAGCGGGTGCCCGCGGACTCCGCCGTAGGACGCGGCGACCACGTCTCCTCCGTCCGCGCGCCAGCTCTCGATCACGCGGGCGACGGCGAGCGGCGACAGGTCGGGGCCGTCGCCCATGATCACCAGCGCCGCCTCCACGTCCGCGCCGAGCTCCGCGAGCCCGCAGCGGAGCGACGCCCCCGGGCCGCGCTCCCACTCGGCGCAGCGGACGAGGCGGGGCGGTGGTGACACCGTGTCGCGAAGCTCGTACGCCCCCTCCACGACGACGATCTCGTCGACGGCGCTCTCGGCGAGGCGACCGAGGACCCGGGGCAGGAGGAGGTGCTGCTTGGGGGAGCCGAAGCGCGTCGCCGCACCGGCCGCGAGGACGACCGCTGCGACCCGGGTCACGTGGACGACGCAGTCACGGACTCGACGACGATCGGCTGGAGCGGCTGCTCGGTCGCCGGGTCGCCCATGGTCCCGATCAGCTCGACCACGTCGAGGCCTTTCGTGACCTTGCCGACGATCGCGTAGTCGGGAGGAAGGCCGATGTCGTCGCCGGTGACGACGAAGAACTGGCTTCCCGCAGTACCTGCCGGCTCGTCCTGGGTCTTCGCCATCGCGACGGCGCCCTTGACATACGCCGCATCGGCGGCCGGCGGGTCGACCGTCGAGTAGCCGGGCCCGCCGGTGCCGGTCTGCATCGGGTCGCCGCCCTGGATCACGAAGCCGGGCACGATGCGGTGGAACACCGTGTCGTCATAGAAGCCCGCTCGTGCGAGCGAGACGAGCGAAGCGGCGGTCGCCGGGGCCGACTCGGCGTCCAGCGTCACCTCGAACGTGCCGCACGAGGTCTGGAACGTCAGGATCCACGTCTGCTCCGGATCGAGTCGCTCGGTCGGGGCGGTCGCTCCGCCGTCCTCACGTGCAGCGGGCGCGTCGACGTCGGCGCAACCCGTCGCGGCGGTCGTCGTCGCCGGCGTCGTGCCGACCGCTGCCGTCGACGTCTGTGCGTCGTCCCCCCGCAGCCTGCGGCCGCGAGCAACAGGGCGACGACGACGGCCGAGCCCGCTGCGATTCGTAGCTTGAGCTGTCGCACGGGCCGAGGGTAGTTGACGAGCCTTCACCGCTGCCGGTACTGCTTGCGGGGTGGGCGTCACGCTTCAGGTCAACGGCGAGCAGCACGTGCTCGACGTCCCCCCGACCCGCCGCCTGCTCGCGGTCTTGCGCGACGATCTCGCGCTGACGGGGGCCAAGCACGGCTGCGGCGAGGGGGCGTGCGGTGCGTGTGCCGTCCTCCTCGACGGCAAGCCCGTCGCCTCGTGTCTCGTACCGGTCGCTGCCGCAGAGGGCCGCGCCGTGACGACGATCGAGGGCCTGTCGGTGGAGGCGGCCGCACTGCAGGAGTCCTTCGTCGCGGAGGACGCCCTCCAGTGCGGCTTCTGCACGCCCGGGCAGGTCGTGTCGGCGACGGCGCTCCTCTCATCCATCGAGGCGCCCACGAGGGAGCAGATCCGCGTCGCGATGGCGGGCAACATCTGCCGCTGCGGCGCCTATCCGAAGATCGAGCGGGCGATCCTCCGCGCGTCGGGCCAGGTGGTCGCGTGAAGCCGCGGCTCGTCAAGTCCCAGCGGGAGATGGAGGGGCGCTTCGAGGACGTCTGGGTGCTCGTCGACGAGGACGACGAGGTGGAGACGTGGCCCGACGACGCCGAGCTGGACGTGGTCGGCAAGCCGGCCGTGCGGCAGGACGGGCTTCTCCGAACCGGCGGGACCGCCCGGTACACCGTCGATGTGGCGCTGCCGGGGATGCTCCACTCTCTCGTGCTCCGCGCGCCGTTCGCGCGCTGCCGCGTGAAGCACCTGGACACGGATGCGGCTCGGGCCACGCCGGGCGTTCGGGCCGTGCTCGGCCCCGACGGGCCGTTCACGATGGGCGGCGACCCGGTGCTCTCCGCGGAGCCCGCGTGGGCAGGCGCCCCCGTCGCGGCCGTCGCCGCGGACACGGCCGAGGCCGCCGCCGCCGGGCTCGCGGCCCTCGCACCCGAGCTGGAGGCACTGCCTCCGCTCGAGCTCGAGACCGGTCTCACCGAGCAGCGCTTCACCCAGGACCCGCGCGAGACGGTCCGCGGCGACCCCGACGCGGCGCTCGCCGGCGCAGCCGTGCGGATCGAGCTGACGTGCGAGACGCCCGCCCACGTGCAGACGCCCCTCGAGCCGCACGCCGCGGTCGCGCGCTGGGACGGGGACTCGCTCACGGCATGGGTCTCGACACAGGGCATGTTCGACGCGCGGCGCGAGCTCAGCGAGCGTTTCGGGCTCCGTCCCGAGCAGGTGCGCGTGATCTCCGAGTTCATCGGCGGGGGGTTCGGTGCGAAGCAGGGCGCGGGGGTCGAGGCGCTTCTCGCGGCGGAGCTCGCCCGCGCGGCCGGACGGCCGGTTCGACTCGCGCTCGGCCGCCATGAGGAGCAGGTCGTCGGCGGGCGCCGATCCTGGACGCGCCAGACCGTGACCCTCGGCGCACGGAGCGACGGGACACTCGAGGGCGCGGAGCTCGCCGCCGTGGTCTCGATGGGCGCGGGCGGATGGATCTTCCCCGTCGCCGAGCCCGTGCTCTCGCTCTACTCGTGCCCGAACGTGCGCGCGATGATCTTCCCGGTGAGGACAAGCCTGCGCGCCCAGAACGCGTTCCGCGCGCCGGGGGTCGTCGAGGGGGTGACCGTGCTCGAGCAGGCGATGGACGAGCTCGCGGCCGCGCTCGAGATGGACCCGCTCGAGCTGCGCCGCGCGAACCACGTCGACCGCGACCAGGGCTCGGGCCTTCCCTACTCCAGCAAGCGCCTGCTCGCCTGCTATGACCGGGCCGCGGAGCTCGCGGGCTGGGAGCGGCGCGACGAGCTGCGCGAGCTCCGGCCGGACGGACTCCTGCGCGGCATGGGCTGCGGGACGCAGATCTGGTGGGGAGGGGGAGGGCCGCCCGCCCACGCGACGGTGCGCCTCGACTCCGAGGGCCACGCGATGGTGACGACGGGAATCCAGGACATCGGCACCGGCACCCTGACGTCCGCCCGGATGGTGGCTGCCGAGGAGCTGGGCCTGCCGCTCGACAGCGTCGTCGCCCGCGGCGGCGACACCGGCCCGAACCTCTATGCTCCGGTCTCGGGTGGCTCGATGACCACCCCTGCGGTGATGCCGGCGGTCAGGAGCGCAGCGGGGAAGGTGCGCCGGATCCTGCTCGGTCTCGCAGCGGACGTGCTCGAGATCGCCGCCGCCGATCTCACGATCTCGGGCGGGCGCATCCGGTCGCGCGACGGGGCGCTCGACGTCGACGTGGTGGAGGTGACCGGGAAGCTGGGCAACGCAACGATCGACGGCACCGGCGCGCGTGGCCCCAACCCGGACGGCTTCCGGGTGAACACCTTCGGCTGCCAGATCGCCCAAGTCGCGGTCGATCCCGGCACGGGCGTCGTCGTCGTGGAGCGGGTGGTCGCCGTCCACGACGTGGGGAGGATCGTCAACCCGCTCGCGGCGTCCAGTCAGGCTGAGGGCGGCGTGATCCAGGGCATCGGCTATGCGCTCACGGAGGAGCTCGTGGTCGACCCGACCACCGGCCTTCCCGTGAATGGCCACCTCGACGACTACAAGGTTCCGACGATCGCCGACGTGCCCGAGATCGTCGTGGACTTCGTGAACGTCGCGGACGAGAACCTTCCCAACCTCGGCGCCAAGGGGCTCGGCGAGCCGCCGATCGTCCCGACGGCCGCCGCGATCGCGAACGCGTTCGCGCATGCGACCGGCCGCCGCGCCGCGGCCCTGCCGCTCACCCCCGATCGCGTGCTGGAGGCGCTCGCATGAGCGGGTACGCGCGTCCGGCCGGGCTCGACGAGGCGCTCGCGCTCCTCGCCGCGGACGGCGCTGTCCCGTTCGGCGGCGGTACCGACCTCGCCGGCCAGGTCGACCGCGGGATCCGCGCGCCGGCCACGCTCGTCGACCTGCGCGACGCCGGCCTCGCGGCGATCGCCCCCGACGGGACGGGAGTGCGCCTGGGGGCGGCCGTGACGCTCGTGGAGCTCGCTTCATCCCCGCTCGTCGAGCCGTACGCCGCCGTGGCCACCGCGGCCTCGCTCGCGGCGTCGCCCCTGCTTCGCAACGTGGGCACCGTGGGCGGGAACCTCTGCCAGCACACCCGCTGCTGGTACTACCGCGGCCCGGAGTGGCACTGCTGGCTCGGGGGCGGGGACACCTGCTACGCGCAGATCGGCGAGCACCGCAAGCACGGTCTCGAGCCCGGGGACTGCATCTCCGCGCACCCGTCCGATCTCGCGCCGGCCCTCGCCGCCGTCGGCGCGACCGTCGAGATCCGCTCCGTCGGCGGCGCCCGCGAGGTGCCGCTGCTCGAGCTGTACCGCCGCCCCACGACGGAGAACCGGTCGCTCTTGACGCTCGAGACCGGCGAGCTCGTGGTGGCCGTGCGACTCCCCCCGCCGCCCGACGCATCTGACTACGAGCGGCTCGGCGAGCGGGCTGCCTTCTCGTTCCCGCTCGTCTCCGTAGCGGCCGCGCGACGCGGCGACGCGGTGCGCGTCGTGGCATCGGGGATCGCGAACGTCCCACGCGAGCTGAGCCCTGACGACCCCCTCGCGGGTCTTCCCGGCAACCCGCAGTCGGCGTGGAAGCGAGGCGCGCTCGAGACGCTCGTCGAGCGAGCGGTCGCCGCGGTCAGCCCGCGTTCGTGACGGCCAGCACGCTCGCCAGATGGACGAGCCGGAAGGCTCCGCGCTGCGCGCGGCGGCGATCTCCGTCGTGCTCCGTCTGCGAGGCGTGCTCCCAGAGCTCGCGGGTCGCCAGGAGCAGCTCTCGCAGCTGATCGGTCTCGGCCCGGTGGCCGTTCGACCGTTCGTCGCAGGCGTTGATCGCCAGCCCGATCACCCCGTAGGTGTCGGAGGTGTGGCGGAGCCAGAGCATCGCCGAGGCCATCGTCAGGTACTGGTGGATCCGGAGGAACGTGACCGGATGGGACATCTCGGTCGGCCCCTTGGGCGCCCCCGGAGGCACCGGGTCGAGCCCATCGGCGATCCGCGCCGCGGAGTCGTGGAGCATCGCGCGCAGCTGCGCGTCGTCGAGGCCGGAGGCCCGCGCCGTTCGGACGGCCATCATCAGCGAGTTCGGCTGTCTGCCGTACGGGTAGTCCGACGCGTACACCACCTGTTCGGGCGGGACGAGGCGGTAGAGATCGAGCAGGTCGAGCGGGCTCCACACGGACGTGTCGAAGAAGACCCCCGGCCGTCCGGCGAAGTTCCGGGCCATCGCCGCGAGATCGACGATCCCCGCGTGTGCGATGATCAGCGCCGGCGGGGCGTGGCGGTCGAGCAGCCGCGCGAGCGAGTCGGCGATCGGCGGTAGGCCGCGTCCCCCGTGGATGAGGATCGGTACACGCCGCTCGCAGGCGAGCGCGAACACCGGCTCGAGGCGCGGGTCGTCGGGGAGGAAGCGCTGCGCCCGGGGATGGAGCTTGATCCCGCGCGCGCCGCGGTCGAGGCACCTGGTGGCCTCCTCCATCGGCGTCTCGTCGAGGTCGAGCCGGACGAAGGGGAGGAGCTCCGTTGCAGCCTCGGCGCCGTGCGCGAGCGTCCGGTCGTTCGCCGCCGTGAAGGCCGGGCGCCGGTCGGGCTCGTCGAGGCAGAAGACGAACGACCGCTCGATGGCGTAGGCGCGCTGGATCGCGAGCAGCTCGGCCCGGTCGCCGACCATCCCGTCGATGTCCTCGCCGAGATGCGTGTGCGCGTCGAACACGCGCGCGTCGGGCGGAAGCTCCGCCCGCGCGAGCAGCGCGTAGCGCTCCAGTAGCGCATTCGCACGGTCGATTGCGTCCACGACCTGAGTGTAGGGCTGCTTCGGTCCCCGGGGTTGCGTCTTCGGGCACCGGGCCGAGCGGCCCGGCTAAACGGCGCCGCCGCTCGGCATCCTGCCTCAGGCTCCGGCGGCCAGGACGCGCTCGACGAACGCGGCTTCGGGCACCGAGCCGGCCCACGCGTAGCGGTCGTCGACGACGATCGCTGGGACGGCGTGGACGCCGTGCCGGTCGGCCTCGACGGCGAACTCGGACGCCTCCACGCCCCGCGCGCTGACCCGCGTCGACGCGAGCGCCAGTCGGAACGCCAGCAGCACGGCCGGCGGGCAGTGTGGTCAGGTCGGGGTGACGAAGACGTCGATCGTGACGTCGCGCTCGAGCGCGCCGAGCCTCTCGAGCGTGGCAGGACCGAGCGATGACGACAGGCGCCCCGCGTCGACGATCGCGTGGACGAGCGTCGTCAGCTCGTAGCCGACCGGCATCCCGAGATACGCGAGACCGGGGCCGATCGTCGTCCGCGGCCAGGGTCCGGGCTCGTCGTGCTCCGTGACGGCGAGGCAGACCCGGTCGGAGAGGCCGCAGACCGCCTCGACGATGTCGCGGGTGACCGCGTTCGAGTCGATCTCCCGGCCGCCGGCCGCGAGGAGCGTCACCGGCGTCGCGGTCGGCCCGAGCTCGAGCGTGACGCCGACCTCCCGTTCGATGCCGGCGAATGCCTCCCCGATCGCGTCGCGCTCTCGCTCGGCGAGCTCCCAGCCGGTCACGCGGCGAGCGCGGCGACCTTGTCGCCGAGGTACGCGAGATACGGCGCCGCGTCGATCTCGGGCGATCCGGTGAGACGCTCGATCGTCTCCTTCGGGGTGAGCTTCCGCCCGAGCGCGTACAGGTTGTCCCGCAGCCAGTCCGACAGCGGGAGCAGTTCTCCGGCGGCGAGCTGCTCGTCGAGGTCGGGGAGCGCGCGACGGACGACGTCCCAGATCTGCAGCGAGATCACGTTGCCGAGCGCGTACGTGGGGAAGTAGCCGATCCCGCCGCCCGACCAGTGGACGTCTTGGAGCACCCCGTGCCCGTCGTCCGGGACGTCGACTCCGAGGAGCCCCTTCATCCGGGCGTTCCACGCCTCGGGCAGGTCCTCGAGCGCGACCGTTCCGTCCATCAGCTCCTGCTCGAGCTCGAAGCGGAGGATGATGTGGAGGCTGTACGTCGTCTCGTCGGCGTCCACCCGGATCAGGCCGGGCTCCGCGCGGTTGATCGCGCGCATGAACGTGTCGAGCTCGACGTCGCGGAGCGCGGGAACGCGTCGCGAAGCGGCCCGTACCAGTGCTCCCAGAACGGGCGGCTGCGCCCGACGAGGTTCTCCCAGGTCCGGCTCTGGGACTCGTTGATGCCGAAGGACGGCGCACCGTGGAGCGGCGAGCGCAGCAGCGCGTCGGCGATTCCGTGGGCGTACAGCCCGTGCCCGGCCTCGTGCAGCGTCGACCAGATGGACTCGAGGTTGTCGGGGTGGTACCGGGTCGTGAGCCGCACGTCGCGGTTCGAGAACGACGTGCAGAACGGGTGCGCCGTCGGGTCGAGGCGCCAGGAGCCGTCGTCGAAGCCCAGGGTCTCGAGCACGCACCGCGACCGCCCGCTGCGCGTCCGGAGCGAACTCGCCTCGGAGGAACGACGAGTCGACCTCGGGCGCGGCGGCAACCAGATTCGTGAGAGCGGGTCGCAGCGTCGCGAACACCTCGCGCACCTCGCTCGTCAGCATCCCGGGCTCGTAGTCGTCGAGGAGCGGCGTGTAGGGGCTGTCCGACCACTCGAAGCACTCGACGTAGCGCCGCTTGAGCTCGACGTTCGTCCGGAGGTACGGGAGGAACGAGGCGAAGTCGTTCGTTCTCCGCGCCTCGACCCAGGCGTGATGGCCGCGCGCCGCCTGGAGCGTCATCTCGGCGCGGAGCTCGGTCGGCACGCGGCGAGCCTTCTCCCAGTCGCGCCGGGTCACCCGGACGAGGCTCCGGTCGTCGGAGTCGTACGGCAGCGACTCCACGAGGGGCTCGGCCGAGTCGAGGAGGCGGCCGAGCTCGGGGTCGACGAACCGCTCGTGAGCGATTCGGCCGAGCGTCGAGAGCTGGTTGGCCCGTGCCTCGGTGCCCCGGGACGGCATCGTCACGCGCTGGTCCCAACCCAGCACGCCGGCGGCACGGCTGACGTCCGCGACCTCGGCGAGTCGCGCGCGAAGCTCGGTGAGCACCTCCCCCACAGCGAGACCCTATCGATCGGGAACCGGCGTACGAGTAGGGTTGCCGTGTGCCGAACGTGCTGCTGATCGGCGACACGGCCCGCTCGTCCGAGCTGCGGCACGAGATCCCGCTGGCGATCATCGACGCGTTCCACTACGTGGAGATCGACGGACGGCGCGTCGCAGTCGTGTGGAGCATCGAGGGTGACCGGATCGCGGCGATCGACTCGTCGATCGAGATCGTGCCCGCGGAGACCTTCCCGGCCGACGACCTGATCCGGGACGGCGTCGACCTCTACGAGATCGCACCCGTCCAAAGCGTTCGCATCGCGCGATCACTGGGCCTGCGGGACGCCGTCGTGCCTGAGTTCTTCCCGCTGCTCCACGCCGACGCACTCCGCGCCGACGGCGTCGAGCTCGACGGTCGACCAGCGGTTCTTCGACGACCGGCGCAGGAGGAAGACGCCGCGCCCAGCTGGACGGGATCCGCCGCGCTTCACGCGCCGCGGAGGCGGGCACGGCCGCGATCGCCGCACTGCTTCGTCGCTCGGAGGCCGGCGACGCGGGCCGGAGCCTCGGCGGCGACCCGCTCACGTGCGAGCTCCTGCGCGACGCTGCCATGGATGCCTTCGCCGCCCACGGCTGTCGCGCGGAGGAGATCATCGTCGCGCGCGGGCCGCAGTCGGCGGATGGCCACGACCCCGGCTCGGGCCGCCTCGCGAACGACGACGTGCTCGTCTGCGACCTCTTCCCGCGCGACGACGCGAGCGGCTGCTTCGCGGACATGACGAGGACCTTCACGGTGGGCACGCCGGATCCCGAGATCGTCGCGTGGCACGGCGACTGCCTCGAGGCACTCGAGCTCGCACGGGAGATGACCGGCCCGGGCGTCAACGGCGCCGACGTCTACGAGGCGGTGTGCGCGTTCTTCGAGGAGCGTGGGCATCCGACGAGGAGATCGGTCGCTGAGGGCGAGGTGCTGCGCGAGGGCTTCAACCACGGCCTCGGGCATGGTGTCGGGCTCGACGTCCACGAGGCGCCGTACCTCGGGAAGATCGGGCACGACCTCGTCGTGGGCGACGTCATCACGCTCGAGCCGGGCCTCTACCGGCACGGTTTCGGCGGCGTGCGCGTGGAGGACCTGGTCCTTGTCACCGAGGACGGCTGCGAGACGATCACCCGCTTCCCGCACCGCGCTCGACCCCGTTTCGGTCGTGGTAGAAACGGCCGGATGAGCGACGACGCGATCCAGACGCTCCTCGCCGAGGAGCGGCGGTTCCCGCCCGATCCGAGCTTCGCGGCCCAGGCGAACGCGAAGCCCGACATCTACGGCCTCGACCCGGACGCGTTCTGGGAGGCCGAAGGGCGCAAGCGCGTGAGCTGGTTCGAGGACTTCCAGACGCTCTCGAAGTGGGAGCTCCCGTACGCCAAGTGGTATCTGGGCGGCAAGCTCAACGTCGCCTACAACTGCGTCGACCGGCACGTCGAGGCGGGTGTCGGCGACCGAGTCGCCTACCACTGGGAGGGGGAGCCGGGCGACACGCGCACGATCACGTATGCCGAGCTCCAGCGTGACGTCGTCCGCATGGCCAACGCCCTCCGGGAGCTGGGCGTGCGGAGGGGCACGCCCGTCGCCATCTACATGGGGATGATCCCCGAGCTCGCGATCGCGATGCTCGCGTGTACGCGTCTCGGCGCCCCGCACACCGTCGTCTTCGGCGGCTTCTCGGCGGACTCGCTCTCGGGCCGGATGGTCGACATGGGCTGCGAGGTGCTGGTCACACAGGACGAGGCCTGGCGCCGAGGCAAGACCGTCCCGCTCAAGGAGACCGCGGACGAGGCGATGGAGGACGCGCCGGGGCTGCACTCGTGTCTCGTCGTCCGGCGTACGGGCAACGACGTGCCGATGCGGGCAGGCCGCGACCGCTGGTTCCACGAGCTCGACGTCCCCGACGACCCGAAGTCCTGCCCCTGCGAGCCGATGGACAGCGAAGACCTTCTGTTCCTCATGTACACGTCGGGCACCACCGCGAAGCCGAAGGGCATCGCGCACACGACCGGCGGCTACCTGGTCGGCGTCTCGGCGACGCACCACTACATCTTCGACCTCAAGCCCGAGACCGACGTCTACTGGTGCGCGGCCGACATCGGCTGGATCACGGGCCACAGCTACATCGTCTACGGCCCCCTCTGCAACGCGACGACCTCGGTGCTCTACGAGGGCACGCCCGACTTCCCCGACCACGCGCGCTGGTGGTCGATCGTCGAGCGGTACGGGGTGACGATCCTCTACACGGCGCCGACCGCGATCCGGACGCATATGAAGTGGGGCCCCGAGCACGCTGCGGGGCACGACCTCGGGTCGCTGCGCCTGCTCGGCTCCGTCGGCGAGCCGATCAACCCCGAGGCCTGGATGTGGTACCACGAGCACATCGGAGGCGGCCGCTGCCCCGTCGTAGACACATGGTGGCAGACGGAGACGGGGATGATCCTGATCACGCCGCTTCCCGGGGTTACCACGACGAAGCCGGGCTCGGCTACCAAGCCGTTTCCCGGGATCGCCGCGGCGGTGCTGAACGAGCAGGGCGAGCGGGTCGAGCAGGGCGGCGGCTATCTCGTGCTGGAGCGGCCCTGGCCGGCGATGACGCGGGGCATCTTCGGCGACGACAACCGCTACCGCGCGACCTACTGGGAGCGTTTCCCCGGGTTCTACTTCGCCGGTGACGGCGCGCGCATCGACGCCGACGGCGACTTCTGGCTGCTCGGCCGCGTCGACGACGTGATGAACGTCTCGGGCCACCGGATCTCGACCATCGAGGTCGAGTCGGCGCTCGTCGACCACCCGAGGGTTGCCGAGGCCGCCGTGTGCGGGCGCTCGGACGCGGCCACCGGGCAGGCGATCGTCGCGTACGTCACGCTCAAGGGCTCTGACCCCGGCTCGCTCGAGATGCTCGAGGAGCTGCGCGAGCACGTCTCCCACAAGATCGGCGCCGATCGCGAAGCCGGCGAACATCGTCTTCACGCCGGAGCTGCCCAAGACCCGCTCGGGGAAGATCATGCGTCGCCTGCTCCGCGACGTCGCGGAGCACCGGCCGCTGGGGGACACGACGACGCTGGCCGACCCTGCGGTCGTGAGCGAGATCGCCGAGCGTGCGGCCGCCGACGCCCCGGCCGACGCCTAGATCTCGTTCCGTTTCACACCGGTATCGCGACCGTCGCGCGCTCGAACGAGGCGACCGTGCGCGCGACAGCATCCTCGTTCGTGCGCCAGCCGACGACGGAGATGCGGATGGTGTGACGCCCTTCGAGAGTCGTCGGGCTCATCCACGCCTCCCCCTCGGCCTGCACCGCTGGGAGGATGGCGTTCGTACGCTCGTCGGTCTCGAACCGGAAGACGACCTGGTTGAGCACCACGTCGTTCAGGACCTCGCAACCCGGGAGCGCCTCCACGCCCTAGGCGATCGCCCGCGCGTGCGCACGTCTCGAGGTAGTCGCCGCGCTCGGCGGTCAGGCGAGCAGCTCTCTCGGTCATCGGGCGAGTCTATGCAGTGGTCGAAGAGGACTCGCGCCGGAGCACGACGGCCGTGAGAGCTCCGAACAGCAGGATCCCGAGCCAGATCCACGCGAGCTTCGGGTAGATCGCGGAAGGGATCTTCCAGTCGAGCCAGCCGCGCTTGACGAGCTGCTCGTTCCACGTGTCCTGGACGCAGTTGACCATCCCGTACGCGAACGCCACCGAGGTGCAGGCGAGCGTGACCGCCGCGGTCGGGCCGGGACGCAGCCGCGGCCGAGAGAGGAGGAGCGCGCTGAGCGCGACCAGCGTCCCGTCCATGCCGTGGTGGTGGCCGAGGTGCACGGCGGCGATCGGGGAGCCGTCCGAGTCCGGAGCCACACGGCGCATGATGAAGATGCCGTCCGGGAGGAAGAATCCGAGATCGGCGGCGATCCACGGGATCGAGAGGACGAGCACGACCACCGCGATCCCGATACGAACGCGGTCGAGCGGGAGAGGCTGGGCCAGGCCCCGTCCGGCGTGTCCAGCCGCCGTGACCGTCAGCCCGAGCGCGAGCGCCACGCCGAGCGCGGGGACGATGTTCACCCAGCGCGCGTCGAGGTCGTCCTGGTCGACGACTCCCGGCCAGCTGACGACGGCGCACAGTGCGATCGCCGGAGAGGCCACGATCCACGCGCGGCGGGGAAGCGCGTCGAGGGCGACGAGCACGAGCAGGACGCCGACCACCGCCATCGGGAAGTTCGCCTCGATCAGGACGCGCGACAGCCCGCCCACGACTCCGTTCCCGGAGACGTGGTAGAGGTCGTCCGTCGCGAGGCGCGTGTCCGGCGGGAGGCGCCAGTACGTGACGAGGATCACCACCAGCACGACCGCCCACATCCCCCAGGTGGCGAGCGACTCCCCCTGTGGAGCACCCGGTACGCGCCGCACGCGGGCGACCGTATCGGGTCGGGCTGACGGAACGAGGCGGTGAGCGTCAGACGGAGACGGTCTGCAGCCCGAGCTCGTCGAGCGCCGTGCGCGCGGCCTCGTCGCCGCCCTCGGCGAGCGCGCGGATCCGCGCGTGGAGCTCGACGAGCGCCGTGAGGTACTGCGCGTGGGTCATCCCCCGACCGCCGGCCGCGGCGCGGTAGTGCATGGCGACGTCGCGGGGGACGCGCCGGAGCATGATGTCCTCGTGCTCCTTGCCCGCTGGGCCTTCACCGCCCTCTGCGCGGTAGAACAGCACCCGGTCGCCGGCCCCCGGAGGCGGGAAGCCGGGCGGGGGAAATCCCGGCGGAAGCGGCACGGTGAACGGCTCTGGCATCTCGTCCTCGGGCATGCATCGATGATGCCAGAGATAGCGTACGCAGTCAAGTACTGAGGATCTACTCGGTCGTCCCACTGTGCCGGTACCTGCGGTTGCGGCCCCACGCTCACGGCCCTGCGAGACGGCGCCCGCCTTCCAAGGTCACCGCCCGGTGGCTTTCACCCGGAGGGCGATCACGCTCCGGTGCACCGCTCGCCTCCAGGGCAGCGCGGGGCAGCGCCGCGTGCCGGGCGCGGGGCGGATGCGCTACGCGGCGAGCAGCGGCTCGAAGTGCTCGGGCTCGTCGAACGGCCCGATCAGTGCGAGGCGGAGGTCCTTGCCGAGGATGTCCTGCGCGACCCGCTGAACGTCCTCGACCGTCACGGCATCGAGCCCCGCGAGCACCTCTTCCGGCTCGACGGCCCGACCCTCGAGCAGCTCTCGGCGGAGGCCGAACATGATCGTCGCGTGCGGGCTCTCGAGGCCGAGGACGAAGCGGCCCTTCGCGAACGCGCGAGCCTTCTCGAGCTCGTCCGCGGGCACGGGCTCGGCCACCGCGCGACGCAGCTCGGCGACTACGGTCTCGATCGCCTCGTCGATCCGGGTCAGGTCGACGCCGGCCTGGGCCGCGAGCGTGCCGGCGTCGGCGTACGAGTTGTTCGCGGCGTAGACGTAGTAGGCGAGCCCGCGCCGCTCGCGCACCTCGGTGAAGAGGCGCGAAGACATGCCGCCGCCGAGCACGGTGGAGAGGAGCTGCACCGCGTAGCGGTCGGGATGCCCGTGCGGATAGCTGCGTGCGCCGACCACGACGTGCGCCTGGTCCGACTGCTTCGTGTGGACGCGCACGGGGCTCCCGTTCTCGGGGAGAACGACTGCGTCGGGTGCCCCGGTCGAGCCGGGCTCGATCGAGCCGAGCAGCTCCTCCAGCCGAGCGAGGAGGTCCTCCCCGAGCTTCCCACCGAGCCCCACGACCGTGCGCTCGGGCCGGTACCAGCGGTCGAGGTAGCCGACGAACGTGTCACGCGTCGCCGCCCTGACCGTCTCCTCGGTGCCGATGATGTCCCAGCCGAGCGGCTGATCGCCGTACACGTGCTGCTCCCAGACGTTGCCGACGTAGGAGCGCGGCGTGTCGGCGTACATGTTCATCTCCTCGACGATCACGCCCTTCTCGCGGTCGATCTCGTCGGCGTCGAAGCGGGAGTTGCGGAGCATGTCGACGAGCACGTCGAGGGCCACGTCGCGGGTGTCGGCCGCGCACTTGACGTAGTAGCCGGTGAGCTCCTTGCCCGTGAAGGCGTTGAACTCCCCGCCGATCGAGTCGATCTCGGTGGCGATGTCGCGCGCGGTCGGGCGCCGCTTCGTGCCCTTGAAGAACATGTGCTCGGCGAAGTGGGCGATGCCGCTCTCGTCCCGCAGCTCGTAGCGCGAGCCGGCCGCGAACATCACGAAGCACGAGACGGACTGCGCGTGCGGCATCGCGGCGGTCAGAACTCGCGTGCCGTTGGAGAGCGTCGTGCGGTCGAAGGTCGCCACGCGGCCATGGTATAGACCTCTCTCGTGCCCACCGGACCCCTCACGCACGACGTCGCGCTCGCGATCGTGAGACGCGTGGTCGAGGACGCATCGGGCCCGGTCTCGGTCGTCGTGGCCGATGATCACGGGGAGGTTGTCGCCTCGCTTCGGATGGACGGCGCGGCGCTCGACACCGAGCTCAACGCACGGCGCAAGGCCTACACCGCGGCGCGCAGCGATGCGACCACCACGCGGGCGCTTGCGGAGAAGGTTGCTGCCAGCGCGACGGAGCTCGCGAGCTTCGACCCGTTCTTCTCGTTCTTCCTCGGCGGCGTGGCGATCCTCTCCGGGGGGGGCCGGATCGGAGCGGTCGGGGTCAGCGGCCAGCCGGGCGAGGTCGACGAACGACTCGCGCTCGACGCGATCCGCGCCGCCGGGCTCGAGCCGCCTTCCTGACGGCGCCGTCTACGCCGACTCGCCCGCCCGGGCCCACCACGCCGCGAGGAGCTCGTGCTCGCGCCCGGGTGTCAACCCGACGCCGTCGACCGTCTCGGCCTCCGCGAGCGTGGCGGCGACCGTCTCGTCGAGCGTCCGGAAGGTCAGGCCGGCCGCGGTCGCCCTGGAGACGTCGACCTCGAGGAAGTGGCGCCACTCGTCGTTGCGCGTGTCGACCCAGAGAGGCAGCTCCATCCACTCGCCGACCTCCTGCGCGGCGAGGAACGCGTCGTCCACTTCCACCGGGCGGGCCGACGAGCCGGCGACGCGACGCGACGCGTCGACCACGGCGCCCATGGTCGACGGTCCCGTCGCGTTGAAGGCCCCGGCAGGGCGCTCCTCCGCGACCGTGACGATCCATGCCGCGAGGTCGCGCACGTCGATCAGCTGGATCGGCCGCCACGCCGGGCCGGGAACGAGGACGTCGCCTCCGCGGGCGATCCGGTGCGGCCAGTAGGTGAACCGGCCCGTCGGGTCGTGCGGCCCGACGATCAGCCCCGCCCGGATCGAGGCCGCCCGCCCGGGCAGTGCGTCCTCGACCGCGCGCTCGCAGAGCGCCTTGAGCGCGCCGTAGTCGCGCCCGACGTCCTCCGAGCCGGGCTCGGTGAGCTCCGCCAGCGGCGATCCCTCGTCCACGATCTCCGAGAACGACGCGTAGACCGAGATGCTCGACACGAAGACGTAGTGGCCCACGGCGTCCGCCAGGAGGGCAGCGCTCGCGCCGACGAGCCGGGGGAGGTAGCCGGAGGTGTCGACGACCGCGTCCCACGCGCGGCCGCGGAGCCCGTCGAGGCCGCCGTCGCGGTCGCCCACGATCCGCTCCAGGTCCGGGTAGAGATCCGCCCCGGTCGTGCCACGGTTGAAGAGCGTGAGCTCGTGGCCGCGCTCGAGCGCCGCGTCGATCACGGCCCGTCCGAGGAACTTCGGGCCGCCCAGCAGGAGGACCTTCAAGCGAGCTCCGCGATCCCGGCGAGCAGCCGGTCGACCTCTTCGGCCGTGTTGTAGTGAACGATCCCGGCCCGGACCGCGCCGTCGACCTCGTCCAGGCCGAGGCGCCTCATCGTCTCGAGGGCGTAGTAGTTGCCCCACCACACGGCGACGTCGTGCTCGGCGAGGTGCTCCGCGACGGACTGCGCAGTGTGGCCCGGCACCGAGAAGCAGAACGTCGGGACGCGACCGTCCATCGTCGGCAGGCCGTGGAGCGTGACTCCGCCGGGCAGGCCGGCGAGAAACCGCTCGCCGAGCGATCGCTCGTGAGCGCGGATCGGGTCCCAGCCGATCGACGCGACGTAGTCGACCGCGGCGACGAACCCCGCGAGAAGCTCGTGCTGGCACGTGCCGAGCTCGAACCGGTGGCCGACCGGCTCGTCGGACGCAGGGCGGACCTTGTAGGGGCGCCAGCTCCGCAGGAGGTCCTCGCGGCCGAAGGCGAGGGCCATGTGGGGCCCGAAGAACTTGTACGGCGAGCAGATCAGCACGTCGCAGCCCCAGGCGGCAACGTCGATCGGCCCATGCGGCCCGTAGTGGACGGCGTCGACCCAGGCGAGCGCGCCCGTCTCGTGCGCCAGCTCGACCACCCGGCGCACGTCAGGCGCCGTGCCGACGGAGTTGGCGGCCGCCGGGAACGCGATCACCCTTGTCCGGTCGGAGCGCTGGGCGGCGAGGTCGTCCAGGTCGAGCGAGAGGTCGTCGTGCACGTCGACGAACCTGACGACGATCCCGATGTCCTCGGCGAGCGCCAGCCAGGGAGCCACGTTCGCATCGTGGTCGAGGCGCGTCACGAGCACCTCGTCGCCGGCCTCGAGCTCGCGGGCGAGGACGCGCGTGAGCAGGAAGTTGAGCGCCGTCATGCTCTGGCCGAACGCCACCTCTCCGGGGTCGCAGCCGAGAAACGACGCGGCGCGCTCGTGCGCGGCGTCGACGAGCTCGTCCGTGTGCTGCGACGTGGCGTACGGCGCCCCGACGTTGGCGTTGTCCTCGCGCAGGTAACGGCCGATCGCGTCGATCACCTCGTCGGGGCACTGCGTTCCGCCCGGCCCGTCGAAGAAGGCGAGAGGACGGTCGAGTGCCGAGTAGCGCGCGCGCACCGCCCCGACGTCGAGCAGCGTCGCGCTCACGCCACCCTCCACGTGTAGGCCGGCTCGGCCGTGAGCGACGCGCCGACGAACCAGTCCGGCTGTGGCTCGTTCGCGAAGCCGGGATCCGCAGGAGCGGATCCCGGACGCGGGGATCCCCGCCTGCGGCGGGGCACATTCCTGAAGGCGGCCCCGATCGCGGCCGCAGCACCCTTCCCGCTCACGCCACCCTCCACGTGTAGGCCGGCTTGGCTGTCAGCGAAGCCCCGACGAAGCAGTCGCGCTCCGCCCTGGCGAGGAGCTCTGCAATGGCGGCGTCGTGGGGCTTGGGGTCGAACGCAACGTCGGCCTCGCACGCGATCTCGACGAACGCGAACATGCCGTCGGTCTCTCGGCGGGTGACGGTGCCGTGCGCGGAGGCCCTCGACGTGAGCACGATCCCCGCACGGACGCAGTGATGGCGGAGGCTCGTCAGCGAGCAGCGCGCGAGCCCCGCGAGGACGAGGTGCTCGGGCGTCCACGACGCCTCCTCGGCGCCGGCGAGCACACCTCCGCCGCGGTCCGACCGCGCGTCCCAGGTCTCGTCGAGCGAGACCGCGTAGTCGAAGGACTTCGCCTCGTCGGACACAGAGGTGAGACTAGATGAGTACGCCGTCCGGTCCGTCTCCTACGGTTTCGGCCCATGCAGCGGTTGCGGCCGTTGAACGAGCAGGAGTGCTATCTCCGGTGTTACGGCTGGGTGGGCGGCAGCGACGACGTCAGGGTGGTGAGACCCGGCGCAGACGAGCCGTCGGCGGCGGCGGTGCTGACGGAGCGGATCCGCCTCGCCTTCGAGGCGCTGCGCGACGAGCGCGAGGCAGAAGCGGCGTAGGGGGCCCTAGCTCGCGGTCCGATCTCGGCTACAAGTGCGGGCCCTGTCGTCCCGGTCGGATTCGACTCCACGAGCCCCAGCGCCGTGCCGACGACGTTCTCCACGCTTGCGACGGCGTGACGTTCGAGGAGGCTCCGCACGTGCACGTACTGGTCCCACTCGGGGACCCGGTACGCAAGGTGGCTGAGTGGATATGGGGTGCTGTCGATGCCGCGCGTGGCCAGCCGGTCGCTCTGCTGCGCGGCGAATGCCCGGTAGTCCCCCATGATGTCCGCGATCGGATCGGCCATCAGCCGTCCCCCTCCGGCGTCGCACAGGTCGTCGACGCCCGTACGCCGTGTTCGTCATGGCCGTTGTCCTCTTGAGGGAGTCTTCCCAATTGATCCACTGAGCCGTGGCGATCGGCCCGGGCCTTCACGGCGCTAGGGTGCGCCACCGTGGCAGCCGTCTCGAAGAGCGCTGTCCGGACGTGCTCGCACCGGATCTCGACGTCGTCTTTAGGAGTATTCCTCTTTACCTCTCGACTGCTTAGCCGGGTCACGCGCGCCCTTGGGCCCTGCCGCCCCTAGCAATCGGTAGCGGCCTGACGTGCGCCACTCACAGTCATCCGAGTAGCGGCAGTTAGGGTTAACGGCCGTGCGGGAGGGCTCGGGACGGCTTGTCCTTCGCGAGATCGAAGATCGTGATCTCGGCGTGCTTTTTGAGCACTGGACGGATCCCGACGCGATACGGATGGCCGCGTTCACTTCGCCGGATCAGAATGATCGAGCCGCCTTCGAGCGACGGTGGGCGCGGCTGAGGAGCGACGTGTCTACGACGAACAGGGTCGTCGAGATCGACGGTCGAGTCGTGGGTCACATCGCGAGCTTCGACTTGGAGGGTCGCCGCGAGGTCACCTATTGGATCGGCCATGATGATTGGGGCCGCGGCATTGCCACGCGTGCTCTACAAGAGTTCTTGCAGCTGGAGGCAAGCCGGCCGCTTTACGCTGGCGCCGCGAGCGACAACGCCGGGTCGATTCGTGTGTTGACGAAGTGCGGTTTTCGCGTCGTGGGCGAGGGGCGCGGGTTCGCTCATGGGCGCAACGAGGAAACTGACGAGGTCGTGCTCCGACTCGATGCATGACCCCAACTGCCCTCGGCTGGGCGAGCGTCCTCTCGCCTAACCAACGCCGTTCTGCCCTAACGCTCCACGCTCAGTGGCTGATCTGTCCAGCCCTCCGCGGCGCTAGGCTCCGCCACCGTGGCAGCCGTCTCTAGGAGCGCTGTCCCGGACGTGCTCGCATCGGACCTCGCCGTCGTCTTTTGCGGGATCAACCCGGGTTTCCACTCCGACGCGAAGGCGGCTCACTTCGCCAACCCGCGGAACGACTTCTGGCGTCTGCTGCACGCGGCGGGCTTCACGCCCGGGCCGCTCGACCCGTCCGAGCAGCTCGAGGTGCTCGCGTACGGGGTCGGGATCACCAACGCCGCGTACCGGACGACGCGCGGCTCGTCCGACCTGCGGAAGGGCGACTTCGACGGAAGCGCCGACCGGCTCGAGCGCCTCGCGCGGGATCTTCGTCCCCGCGCGATCGGCTTCGTCGGCAAGGCGGCCTACCGCGGCCCGTTCGGCGGACGGCCCGGGCACGGGCTCCAGGAGCGGCGGCTCGGCGAGACCCTCCTGTTCGTCCTGCCGTCCACGTCTCCGGCGAACGCCGCCGTTCCCTGGGAGGAGCGGCTGCGCTGGTTTCGCGCGCTCCGCGAGCTCACCGAATGACCTGCATGCGCATTCGCGAGGCGGTGCGCGTGATCGTGGTCGACGTGGACGAGCGTGTTCTTCTCGGGCAGTTCGAGCGTGTCCGCGGAGGCACCGTCCGGGCCACGGTCGGCGGCGGGCTCGAGCCCGGCGAGACCCACGAGGACGCCGCCCGCCGTGAGCTCCGGGAAGAGGGCGGGGCTGGACGTGGCCCAGCTGGGACCGTGCATCTGGACGAGGGAGCATCTCTTCCCCGAGCAGGTCGAAGACGTCGCCGGACAGCGCGAGTGGTACTTCATCGTGCGGACACCGGCCTTCGATCCGACGCCGTTGGGGAGACGTGGGAGCAGCTGAACGCCGAGCGCGTGAGCGCGATCCGGTGGTGGACGGTCGACGAGGTCGAGGCCGCGCAGAACGTGCTCTTCGCTCCGCGGCGCCTGGGGTCGCTCCTGCGTGGCCTCCTCCAAGAGGGGCCGCCGGATGCGCCGCACGACGTCGGCGTCTTAGGCTCTGCGTCAGACTGTCGGCATGCGCGTCGCGGCCCTCCTGCGCGGGATCAACATCGGCTCCCACAAGCGGATCGCAATGCCGGTGCTGCGAGGGATCGTCGAGTCGCTGGGGCATACGGACGTCGAGACGTATCTCCAGAGCGGCAACGTCGTCTTCACGCAGCGCGGCCGGGCCGACGCTGGCCCCGCGCTTGCGGCCGCAATCGCGGACGCGACCGGGCTCGACGTCGAGGTCGTGACCCGGACCGGCCCGGAGCTCGCCCGTGTGGTGGAGGACAACCCCTATCCGATCGTCGATCCCACGAAGGTCGTCGTCGGCTTCCTCGCCGAGGCTCTCGAGCTCGGAGACCTCAGCCTGGGCGACCTTGCCGTGTACCTGCCGGACGAGCTGACGCTGTCGGGGCGCGAGGTCTACGTCAGCGTCCCCAACGGCCAGGCGCGCTCGAAGCTCATGGAGGCGCTCACCAAACGCCAGCTGACGACCACCCTGACGGTGCGGAACTGGCGAACGGTGACCGCGCTCACGGAGCTCACGTCGCGCCGTTGACCCGCGGGCGTCAGCCGCGCCAGTGATTGGTGATCGGCGTTCGCCAGTCGCGGCCGAACGCCCGCGGCCGGAGCTTCACGCCAGGTGCCGCCTGCCGGCGTTTGTACTCGGCGCGGTCGACCAGCAGGAGCGTCCTCTCGACGACGGCCGGGTCGAACTGCGCCTCGAGCTCCTCGCGTGAGCGGTCGAGCTCGACGTACGCCTCCAGCACCGGGTCGAGCACCTCGTAGGGCGGCAGGGACTGGTCGTCCCGCTGCTCGGCACGTAGCTCGGCGCGTCGGCGGCCGCTCGATCGTCGTCACCGGGATCAGCTCGCGTCCCGCGCGCGCGTTGAGATGGCGCGCGAGCCGGAACACGTCGGTCTTGAACACGTCCTTGAGCAGCGCGAACCCGCCGACCATGTCGCCGTAGATCGTCGCGTAGCCGACCGCCATCTCCGACTTGTTCCCCGTGGCGAGCACGAGCCAGCCGTGCGTGTTCGAGAGCGCCATCAGCATCGTTCCGCGGATGCGCGCCTGGAGGTTCTCCGCCGCGAGGCCCTCGAGACCGCCGAGCGCCTCGTGGAACGAGCCGACGACTCCCTCGATCGGAACCTCGCGGAACTCCACCTCGAGGTTCTCGCTCACCTCCCGTGCGTCGTCCCGGGTTCCCGCGGACGAGAAGCGCGACGGCATCGAGACCGTATGGACGTGGCTGCGTCCCGAGCGCGTCCGCGGCGATCGCGGCCGTGACGGCCGAGTCGATCCCGCCCGAGATCCCGATCACGACGTCGCGGAAGCCGTTCTTCCGCACGTAGTCGCGCAGGCCGAGACCGAGCCCGAGGCGCATCTGCTCGAGCTCCGGCTCGAACGGCGAAACCTTCGCCGACACCGGGCTCTCGACCGCGCCGGGCACAGCGAGGCGGATCGTCGTCGCGACCGGAGGGTCGGGGCGCGAGCGCTCGAGCTCGCGGCGGCGCACGTCGCGGAGCCGGCGCCCGATGGCCTCGGTCGGGTCGACGTCGACGACGAGCAGCGCCTCCTCGAACCCGGGTGCGCGCGCGATGACCTCGCCCTCGTCGTCGAGGATGACCGAGTGCCCGTCGAACACGAGCTCGTCCTGGCCGCCGACGAGGTTGCAGAAGGCGACGTAGGCCGCATTGTCGCGGGCGCGGGTCACCAGCATCTCCTCGCGGTCCTCGGCCTTGCCGACGTGGAATGGCGAGGCCGACAGGTTGACGAGCAGCGTCGCCCCCGCGAGCGCGAGATCGGTCGCCGGCGGCCCCGGCTGCCAGACGTCCTCGCAGATGGTGAGGCCGACGCAGCGCCTCGCCGAGCTCGAGCAGGACGAGTTCCCGTCCGGCGGCGAAGTACCGGTGCTCGTCGAACACCCCGTAGTTCGGCAGGTAGTGCTTGCGGTAGACGCCCTTGACCTCGCC
This sequence comes from uncultured Actinomycetes bacterium, assembly GCA_963793655.1. Lineage (GTDB taxonomy): Bacteria > Actinomycetota > Thermoleophilia > Gaiellales > Gaiellaceae > Gaiella. Next base: position 677,274 of record CAWCAV010000011.1, on the reverse strand, counting down.
CTCCGCGCAGACGAAGGCCGCATTCGCGAGGTCACGGTCGAACGCGGGTGCTCCGACGAGGACGACGGCGTCCGTGGACGCGCGCGCCACCTCTTCGACCGCCTCGCGCGCGGCGTGGACGAACCCGGGGCGGAGGAGCAGATCCTCCGGCGGGTAGCCCGTGACGGCCAGCTCCGGGCAGCACGACGACGTCGGCGGAGGCTCGCGTCGCCTCCCGGATCGCAGCCTCGATCCGCTCGACGTTCCCGTCGAGGTCGCCCACGACGACGTTGAGCTGCGCGAGCGCGATCCTCATCGGCGCATCCTCGCCGCTGCGGAACGGGCCCGCAGCCCACCAGGTTTTCGACTCACGATCACAAACATCACTCTAGCGGCGTGCGGTCTGGAGCACCCCTCGGTAGGGCTCGCCGTCAGTCGGTCGAGGGAGCAGAGCCCGTCGCGTTCCAGTGCACGATCACGGGGGTCTCGCGCTCGTAGCCGAGCACCGAGAGCGACCCCGTGTCGAGGCGATAGAGGCGCCCGTCGGTGACGGGCCGCCCAAGCCAGCGGGCCGCGAGCGCCCGCAGGCAGTGCGCGTGCCCGAAGAGCACGGCGTCGCCGCCGACGGCGCGCGCCCGTCGGATCACCCGGTCGACGCGCTCGCCCACCTCGTCGGCCGTCTCGCCGCCGGGTGCGGGGTGCGACCAGATCGTCCAGTCGGGGTCCGTCTCGCGGATCTGCGCGGTGCTGGCCCCCTCGTAGCGTCCGTAGCCCCACTCCGCGAGGTCGTCGTCGACCTCGGCCGCCGGATATCCGGCGAGCTCGGCGCTGTGCCGGGCACGCAGGCGCGGGCTCGTGAGGACGAGCGAGAACGTGCGTCCCGCGAGACGGGCTCCCACCCGGCGCGCCGCCTCCACGCCCGCCTCGGTGAGCGGGACGTCGGTGATCGAGGTGTGGAGGCGGTCGCGGCTCCAGGGCGTCTCGCCGTGGCGCACGAGCCAGACCGATCCACCGCTCATGCGTCGTCGGCCGCTAACGCGAGGAGAGGGCGACGAGCAGGCCGCCGTCGTCGTCGTAAGCGGGGAACAGGTCGACGACGACCGGCTTCGTCAAGCCCGGCGCGCGTGCGCAGCTCGAGGTGCTCGCCGAGGCGGCGAACGCCCCACTCGCGGACGAGCTCCAGCGGCGCCGGTGTCGGAGAGCGTGAGCGCCGTCGCCACGTCGCGTCCGATCAGGTCGGCCTCGCGGAAGCCGGTCAGCTCGAAGACGCCGCGCCCCGACCGCGAGCACGCGAGCGTCGCGGTCGCAGACGACGAAGCCCGTGGACGGAGCCGGGTAGTAGTCCTCCAGGAGCTGGAAGAGGAAGCCGAAGCCACAGCTCCGGCACTGCGGCGCCTGGGTCGAGAACCCCTCCACGCCGTCGAGTGTCGACCGAGCGAGCACGACAGTTCGGGCAGATGTAGACGGGCACGTCCCTGATCGTACGCACCGCTGCGATTGCGGACCCGTTAACCGAGTTGGAGGGCGGTTAGCAGTTGCTAGCGTAGTGCTCACTAACTTCGAGGAGGTGGACGCGTGAGGGCGCGGTTCGTGACGGAGGAGAACAAGAAGTGGTGGACGCTCGCGGCTGTGTCGTTCGGGCTGTTCATGATCATGCTCGACAACACGGTCGTGAACGTCGCGCTTCCCTCGATCCAGCGCGACCTCGGCGTCGGGCTCTCGGAGCTCGAGTGGATCGTCTCGGGCTACGCGCTCACCTTCGCGGCGCTGATGCTGATCGGCGGCAAGCTCGCCGACGCGTACGGCCGACGGCTGATCTTCGTCGTCGGGCATCGTGGTCTTCACGCTCGCCTCGCTGCTCTGCGGCCTTGCGACGAGCGGCGACATGCTGATCGCTGCGCGCGTCCTGCAGGGCGCCGGCGCGGCGCTGATGAACCCGGCGACGCTCTCGATCATCGCCGCGACGTTCCCGCCGCGCCAGCGGGGCACCGCGATCGGGATCTGGGCGGGCGTCTCCGCGCTCGCGCTCGCGATCGGCCCGCTCGTCGGCGGCCTGCTCACCGAGCACGCGAGCTGGAACTGGATCTTCTTCGTCAACGTGCCCGTCGGGATCCTCGGCGATCGTCGCCAGCTTCCTCCTGATCGACGAGTCGCGCGACCCGACCCACGAGCGGCTCGACCTGCCGGGCCTCGCGACGTCGGCGATCGGCCTCTTCGCGCTCACCTACGGGCTGATCGAGGCGAACACGTACGGATGGGGATCCGGCGCGGATCGTCGGCTCGTTCGTCGTCGCCGCCGTCGCGCTCGTCGCCTTCGTGCTGCTCGAGCGCCACCAGCGCGCGCCGATGCTCGACCTGACGCTCTTCCGGAACCGCACCTACGTCGGCGCGAACCTCGTCGATCGCTGCTCGTCGCGCTCGCGATGTTCGGCGTCTTCTTCTTCGTCTCGCTGTACATGCAGAACGTCCTCGGCTACTCCGCGGTCCAGGCCGGCGCGGCGTTCCTGCCGATGACCGTCCTCGTGATCATCGTGGCGCCGATCGCGGGGAGGGTCTCCGACCGGTTCGGCTCGCGCTGGCCTGATGACGGCCGGGATGCTGCTCCTCGCGTGCCAGCTCCTCTACTTCAGCCAGCTCGACCAGGACGCGACGTTCTGGACGCTCCTGCCCGGCGCTCGTCCTCGGCGGGGTCGGGATGTCGATGACGATGACGCCGAGCGCGGCGGCCGCGACGCGCGCCGTGCCGGTCGAGAAGGCAGGCGTCGGCTCGGCCGTGCTCAACGCGTGCCGCCAGGTCGGCGGCTCGATCGGCATCGCGCTGATGGGCGCGATCATGGCGGCGCAGCTCACCGACGCCGCCGACGACCGCGTCGTTCCTGCGCGGGTTCGAGCACGCGCTGCTCACGGCGGCCGGGATCGCCTTCGTCGGCGCGATCGTCGCCGCGCTACTGGTACGGCCCCACGACCGGTCGGGGAAGGTCGAGGAGCCGGTTCGGACAGCCGAGGCTGCATGAGCAACACTCGCCTTCGGCTCGCGTTCGTGGGGGAAACCGTGTTTCCCCCACGGGCCCCCTTCTTCTGGAGAGCGTGGGGAACCTCCCGGTTCCCCACACCCCTCCCCGCTCATGGGCCCACCAAGGTTGGCCCATGAGTCGTCCACGCCGCCTTCCGGCCGACGAGCGCCGGCGGGCGATCGTGCAGGCCGCTCTGCGCGTCTTCTCGACCGGCAGCTATGCGGGCGCGACGACCGCCGAGATCGCACGCGAGGCGGGCGTGAGCGAGCCCGTCCTCTACCGCCACTTCGACTCGAAGCGAGACCTCTGGGCCGCGTGCCTCGACGCGGCGTGGGACGAGTTCCGTGCCGCCTTCGACGCCGCGGCGGGCGAGCTGCTGACGCGCCCCCGGGAGGAGGTCCTCGCCCTGCTGCCCGAGCAGGGTGCCCTGGCGCTTCCTCACCCGGCAGCACGCTGGAAGAAGGCGCTGATGCCGAACCTCTGGATCCAGGGGATCGCGGAGGCCGGCGAGGACCGCGAGATCCGCAAGCTCGTCGCGCGGCACATGCGCGTCGTCCACGACCACCTCGCCGCCGCGCTGCGCACCGGCACAGCAGACGGGCATCGTCCCTTCCGACCGGAACCCCGACGCCGAGGCCTGGGTGATGATCGGCGGAGGCCTGCTGCGCTCCGTCGCCCACCGGCTCGGCGGCCTGCTCGACGAGGCCGATCTCGCCGCCGTGCAACGCGAGCGGATGCGATGGCTCGTCGGTGAGGCCGTCTCAGGTGACCCATCGCAGGGCCCAGAACGCGAGCATCCCGGCGGCGATCGACAGCCCCAGGTTGCGGGTGCGCCAGGCGACGAGCGCCGTCAACCCCGCGCCGGCGACACGGATCTCGCCCTCCCCGAGCCCTCCCTCCAGTGACGGCGTCACGAGCGCCGCGAAGACGGCGATCGGGACGAAGTGAAGGAAGCGCACCCAGAACGCCGGGAGCTCCGTGCGCAACGCCAGCCCGGCGTAGCGTGAGCCGAACGTCACGGCGACCATGCCCGCAACCGTGAGCCAGAAGGTCACGCGACCTCCCGAGCCGCGTCCTCGAGATCGATCTCCGCGGCCGGCCGGCCCCGGGTCAGCGAGGCCCCGAGCAGGCTCCCGGCGATCCCGGTGACGAGAACCGGGAGCCCGCCGGGAAGCCCTTCGGCGAGGACGTAGGCCACCGAGCCCGACACGACGGCGACCAGCAGCTCGACACGCGCGCGGACGAGCGGGACGAGGAGCGCGAGGAACGCGAGCGGGAAGACGAGGTCGAGGCCCAGCTTTTCGGGGTCGGGGATCGCCGTTCCGACGAGCGCCCCTCCGAGCGTCGCGAGGTTCCAGGTCGCGAACACGCTGAGCTCGGCCCCGAGCAGGAACGCGAAGGTGCGCTCCTCGCGCGCTGCGACGACCCCGAAGGACTCGTCCGTGAGGAAGTACGCCGCCGTCACACGGCGCCAGCCCCGGAGCGGGATGCGCCTGCCGAGCGACAGGCCGTAGAGCACGTGGCGCACGTTCAGGAGGAAGGTCGTCGAGACGATCTCGAGCGCGGCCGCGCCGCTGCCGAAGAGGCCGGCCGCGCTGAACTGCGCGCTCCCCGCGAACACGAGCACGGACAGCGCCTGCGTCTCGATCAGGGAGAGGCCCGCGTCGCGTGCGACAACGGCGTACACGAGCCCGAACGGCACGATCCCGAGCCAGAGGGGCGCCGCGGCCCGGAACCCTTGTGTGAAGCTGCGGGCCACGTCCGGTCGAAGCTCCACGCGGACGATGCTACGCAGCGGCGTATCGTGGGCTCGTGCGGACCGTCGCCCTCTGCTTGCTCGCCGTGTTGCTCGTAGCGCCGCCAGCAGGTGCCGCGCGCGTAGACTCCCCGGCCGGGACGAAGAAGGTCGTGCACGCGTGGAGCGACCGGCTCAACGCCTACGACAACGCGGGGGTCGCACGCCTCTTCGCCCTGCCCTCCGTGTTCGTCCAGGGCGGCAGCGTCCTCAGGCTCGAAACCCGTGCCGACGTCGCCCTGTGGCACCGGCTTCTGCCGTGCGCGGGCCGCATCGTCTCGATCACCGTGAAGGGCGAGTACGCCACGGCGGTCTTCGTGCTGGCGAACGGAAAGCACCGGCGCTGCGACGCGGCCGGCCAGAAGGCGGCTGCGATCTTCCGGGTGCGCAACGGGAAGATCGTGAGTTGGGTTCAGATACCGGTGCCGAAAGCCGCGGGCCCGATGGCTTAGGACGGAGCCGCCAGGCGTCGCATTGGTGAAGCGGCCGTTGATACGGCTCTACGACGCGGGGGGAGTGGGCGTCGGTCCGACTACGCGCGGATCCGCATGCCGGCAACGGATCGATGCGCTACTTCCGCTGTAGCTCGACCGCGAGGGCCCCGCCGGCAGTGCGGAGTTCGAGTCGCGAGCCCTCGACCCGATACGTAGCGGCGGTGTCGAGCGCCGCCAGGTAGCTCGTCTCCTGCTCGGCGACGCCTGCCGGCTGCTCGCAGTGCTTCCTGGTCGAGGCGACCGGGCCGATCGAGACCTTCGGAGCGGCTGCCTTGTAGCTCGCCTTGTAGTCGTTGCATCCGGCGAAGCCGGTCAGGCTCCCGCTCTTTCCGAAGGTGGCGGTGAGCGTCGTCTCCGCGAACACGCTCACGACGGCCTGTTTCCCGTTGTTGTATGCGAGCACCTCCCACGACGTCCCGGCCAGTGCCTGGGTCTGGGCCTGGAACGTCGCCAGTCTCTGCCCGCCTGCGGACCTCAGCGTCAGGGTCGCTCCGCTGACGGCGAAACTGCGTGCACCAGAGAGAGCTTTCAGGAATGCGGTCTCCTGACGGTCGATCGGCTCCGCACACGCCTTCTTTGTCGTGGCGAGCCGCGAGATGCGGATCGAACTCCCGGACACCTTGTAGGTGCCGGCGTACCGGTTGCAGCCCGCCGACCCGGACACGCGGCGCTTCGCGATGAACTCGGCCGTGAGCTCCGTGCCCTGGAGGGGCGCCTTCCCTCCGAGCGAGGAGAGGATCCAGATCTTCCCGGTCAAGGGGCTCGCCGCCGACACCTGCGAGCTCATCGCGACGGCTGTCGGCGTAGTTACGGCCAGCACGCCAGCGGAAACCGACCCCACGACCAAGACCGGCACCGACCTGAGCACTTCACGTCTCCTCATCCGAGTTCCGTTCGGCGCAAACGACACTACAGAGGGCGTCATCTCGTCGGCGGCTTGTTCGTGCGCGGAGGGCTCCAACGGTGGCCAGGCCGCACGTCGCCCGCTCCGGCTCCCCGTGAAGGGCCAGCTCACCCGTCTTCACCCAACCAGTGGCTGTGGTTCTTCCCACCCCATCGGGCACGCCGTCCTGTGGGCGCCTCGTCGGAGAGCGGGGAAGGCCGCGGCCCGACGACGGACGGGGGGCGCTTCGCCTCTATCGCCTTCCGGAGCGCTTTCCAGCGTCGTCCCGTGACCTGGCGGTACGCCTTCGGGAACCGCGCTCGCAGGTCGATCATGCCCTGCCTGTAGCGCTCGGCGATCTCGCCCATCGCAAAGATCGTCTCGGGTCCCAATCGCATCTTCCTGGGCGGCGAGACGACGGAGCCGGCCGATTGCGACATCCGCGTCCTGGTGGAGCCCGAGGATGTCCTGGAGGGAGGTGAGCACCTTGACGAGGGGCTCCGTCTTTCCGGGATACAGGTCGCCGAGGAACTCGAGGGTGTAACGGGCGCGCTTGCCTCGGGTCCGCACCCGGTGGTAGTCGGTGGCCGGCGATCCCGGGCGGATCCGGTCGCCGGCCTTGCGGAAGCTACGGAAGCTGGTCTCGATCAGGTCGGGGGCAATGGCGCGTGCGGGCCGCGCTGCGGTTCCCGAGCGACTTTCGTGGCGGGCGCTCAGCGTGCGGCCGAACCGCCCCACGAACATCTCGTACCGGCGCGAGTCGAGCGCCTCCAGCATCTCCGTGCGCGCGACCGCGTGCTGGTTCTCGAGCAGCGCGCGGAGGGCGGTGAGCGCCGCCCGATCCGAATTCGAAACCGCCGTCGACAACCGGTCGAGCTCAACCAGTTGGACGTCGAGATCGCGGACGGCGCCGAGCGTTCTGCCGAGCCATGCCAGCTCGGAGCCCAGCTTCGTCACGGTCACGGGGAGCACGTCCTCGAACAGTGAGAGGGCCGCTCGCAGCCTCCGCGTGGCCACGCGCATGTCGTGAAGCTCCTCGATGTCGTCGGCGAGACGCGTTCCGGGCTCCTTGGCCAGCATCACGGAGAAATGCCGTCGGAGCACCGAGAGAGCGACGGCTCGGATCGATGCGTCGGCGTCGACGTCGGTCGGGCCGAACTTGAAGGGGGGTGGAGCCTCGAGGGCAGCGGAAAGACGTCCGACCTCGTACTCGCTCAGCGCCGCCGGCTGCAGCGCGCAGGCCCCGGACAACCAACCGACGAACCGGCGACGCCCATCCGCGGCGGCTCCCGGCAGCCGGATGCGGACACGGCGAATCCGCGCGGGCGCGCCGCCGCCCGCGAGGTGGATCGCGGTCTCGTCGAGGGAGATCTCTCCAACCGAAAGCGCGTCCGACTCCAACTCGTACCGGCGCCGACGCGTGCGCACCTCGAAGAGCGGTCGCAGCGACCTTCGCCCCACGAGGCAACGCACGCGCGTACCGACCGGGCCGTCTGCGTCGATGACGCTCGAAGGATGTCCCTGGTCGAGCGGCTCCGAGATCTCGCGCCGACGACGCGCACCAGGGCCGTTCGTGGCCGACTCGAGGCTCTCGAGGGTTGCCTCGGCTCCGGCTCGTCGACCCACCCGTCGGAGCCGAAGGGCATACCCGGCACGGTGCAGGCGCTGATCCTCGGTATCGAGGTAACGGTCGACATGACCCGCGCTGCCGGCTGGAACGACGCGCAGGGGTGGCACCTCGTCGATCCAGCCTGCCGGCGTCTCGAGCCAGCGGACGACGGGGCGCAGGTCAAGGGCGTCGAACTGCCACTCGGTCTCGCAACCCTCATGCGCCATCGAGTTCACCCCATTCCTCACCGGGCAAGCGTTGCAGGCCGGCGGGCTCTTGACCAATCAGTTGACCCGAAAGCGACGAGCTGGCTGCGGATCGGCAAGATGGGCTCTTGCCCGGCCGAGCGGGCAGCGCGGGAGATGGGACTCCTTCGCACCTCCGACGACCGGCGTTCAGTCGCCCGGCTCGAGGAAGCCGATCTCGAGCATTCGGCGAGCGAGAGAAACACCCGTCTCCCGGGTGGCGTCGCTGTCCAGGGCAGCAGTCAGCGCCTCGGAGAGCGTCGCCGAGCCGTCGAGCTCGCGGATCAATCGCGCAGTGGGCGGATCGAGCTCCGCGGAGAAGGGCAACCCGATCTCGAGCCGGAGCGTGAGGTTCTCGGCGTGCCAGCGGCCTCCGTCGAAGCGCGTCTCCTGGGTGACGACGGCGTCGTCGACGACGCGCAGCCGCTGGTCGAGGAGGGCGCTGTCCGAGTCGAGCTCGGACAGCCTGTCGTGTGTCTCGAACAGCCTCCGCACGTGGCGCCCCGCAGGGCGCAGCGCTGCGCGCGGCAGCTGCTGCGCCACGAGCCAGCCCTCACCACCGTCGCCACGCTTGCGCAGGACGAGGCACGCATAGCCGAGGTGCTCGATCCCGAGCTCGCGGTAGTACGCGAGCCAACGGTCGAGTGCCTCGGCATAGGCGTCGGGCCGGTCGAGGAGATCGCGATTCCACACGGTCGCGGTCTCGATCGGGTCGTCCGTCGACGTGTGGAGCAGGAAGGCGTCGCACCCCGAACCTTCCAGCCAGGTCCGGGGGCGCTCGGCAGGGTCCTCGGGATCGAGAGCCCACGCGATGAGGACGGAGGCGAACCCGCCAGGCCCGAGCGCGGCCGGGGCGGCCCGCACCACGTGCTCGGAGACGGCGTCGCCGGGCATGCCGCCGTCCCGGAACAGATAGGCGCTCTCGGGCGAGACGACGTACGGCGGGTTGGCGACCACCAGGTCGAACTGCTCGCCCTCGACCGGCTCGAAGAAGCTGCCGAGCCGCGTCTCCACGTTGTCCGCGCCGTTGAGCGCCGCGTTGAACGCGGCGAAGGCGAGCGCTCTCGCGTTCACGTCGGTCGCGATCACGTGCTCGGCGTGCGCGGCGAGCAGGATCGCCTGGATCCCGTTGCCGGTGCAGAGGTCGAGGGCCCGCTCGCCCTCGCCGCGAACGGTCAGGTGGGCGAGTGCGACGGACGGGCGGTGCACGCCCGGCACGTGGTCGGCGTGCGCTTCTGCTGCGCCCGCATGGTCGGACGCGATCAGCAGCTCGTCGTGAGGAACGAGTCGCGCCGTCCCATGGACGACCTCTCCGTCGTGGACGAGAAGCCCGGCTCCCGCGAGGCGCGCCTGCAGCTGCGCGCCGACGAGATCGTCGAGTCGCGCGCGTGTCGACGGGGACGCCGAGCAGGAAGAGCCGCAGCAGCACGGCCAGCTCGTCCGCATCGCCCAGCCGCCGCAGGTACGACGGCAACTCGGGCGAGCGTGCGAGGAGCTGGTCGCCCGTCGCGAGCCGCTGCTGGATGCGCTGCGCCTCGTACCCGGCGTCCCGTAACAGCCGGGCGAGCTCCACCGTCGCCCGATCGCTCTCGACGTGTGGTGGGTCGGGGCGCTCGGGCGGCGGAACGGCGCGGACTGGCTCCACGGCTCAGCTCCCGGTCGAGTCGCGCTAGAAGCTCTTGTTCGCCTTCACGTCGTAGCCGAAGTGGAGGGGGGCGCCCAGGGAGCCGTCCGTCTTCTGTGGCTTGTACTCGACCTCGAGCTTGGCGAAGTTGAAGGACACCTGATCGGTCGGGAGGAAGTCGGCCTCCTCGGTCCCGCCGGTCTGGTACGAGCTGACGAGGACGTCCTGGAACTTGAAGGTCAGATAGTCCTGCTGGCCCTTGCCGGCCTTGCGGGCGGACAGCGTCGCGGTCTTGATGTGCTGTCCCGTCGCGCAGGCCTTCATCAAACTGGCGCTCGCCCTGTTCAGCGTCATCACGAAGTGGAAGTCCTGCATCGAGACCTTGCCGGCGCCCCCGCCGCCTCCGGACGTCGCCGGTCCGGCGTGGGTCTCGCCCCAGCTCCACGACTCGACGTCGATCTCGTCCTTGTGCTTGGCATCGGCGCTCTCGCCCTTGATGCCGTCGAACTTGATGAAGTAGTCGACCGCGGCCATCGCGTCTCCTCCAGACCCGCTCGCGTCGATGGTACACCGGCCGGGCGGGCGCGAAAGGCTCCCGTCACTCGATGCAGGGCCGAAAGGCATTCTCGGACGTCGCCCGGGCTCCGGCCGCTGCGCCGGACTTCAATCGCGGCGGACGGGAAAAGTCGAGATCCAAGACCCGACCGTTGCCCAAAACGGAGCGATGACAGTCCCCATACCACCACGAGGCATGGTCGCACTGTCCACCAGACCGCTAACGGTGGATCGCGCGACCCGCCGGCCGTCCCATCCTCGTCGAAGGGTGAGATCGGCCAGCATGTGTCTCGTTTCACCCCAGAAGGCAGACTCGTGTAAGGCCCGATCCGTCCCCATTACCCGAGGGCGTTGGTCGCGATCGCTGGCGCTCCCCTGTCTCAGCCGACCGGGACCCCCGCGGCCCCCTTGGGGTCCCAGGGTGCAACGCACCCGGAGGCAATCACGTCTCCTATCCGCGCTCAAGAGGGAGTTGCGCCGTCTAGCCTAATCTGGCTTGAATACAGGGATTGCGGCCCGTAAAGTGGCACGATAGGGCACGGTAACCCGTGCCCCTCGTGCGACTTTCAGCTTGAAAACAGGGATTGGGGGCGGTCGGGGCACGGGCAGGATTGTGGTTCGGCCGTGCTCGGCGGCTGCTGCTGGGCCGACCACCGCCAACGCGTGGCGCGAGACCCCATCGGCCCGCCGAGGTCGCGACGTCAACCGGCGGTTCGCGCTGCCCACCCCCATCGCGCACGAAACGAGTTCTGACCCAAGGCGCACACGCCGGCACCGCAGCCACCTAGGCGACTCGCGCGGCAGGCGCCAGTCAGCTTACGCACCGAGGGTCTCCCCCCTAAGGGCCGCCTCGATCGCGGCGACCTCGATCTTCTTCATGGGCATCATGGCGTCGAAGGCGCGTTTGGCCGCTGCCTTGTCAGGGCTGGTGGTGGCGTCGAGCAGGACGCGCGGCGTGATCTGCCAGGAGAAGCCCCACCTGTCCTTGCACCAGCCGCAGGCGCTCTCCTCGCCGCCGTTGTCGACGATCGCGTTCCAGTAACGGTCCGTCTCGGCCTGATCCGCCGTCACCACCATGAAGCTGACCGATTCGTTCGGCGTGAAGTTGGGGCCGCCGTTGAGGCCGACGAACTTCTGGCCAAGCACGCTGAACTCGACGGTCAGCTCGTTACCTTCCTCGCCGCCGGGGAAGTCCGATGGCGCCTTGTGGGCGGCGCCGACCTGACTGTCGGGAAAGACGGATGCGTAGAACTCAGCCGCCTTGCGGGCTTCGCCATGGTCAAACCACATGCAGGTGATCATCGTGCCCTCAGCCATTCGTCCTCTCCTTGTTCCGTGTTGATGATGATGTGAAACCCGCCCGGCGCCGGTCTGTTCTAAGGACGACACCGCTTCATCGAAAAGCGGCAAGTTCGCAGACAAGTACAACATGACCGAAGTACAACTGGAAGCTCCGTTCTACTTTCCGGAATCCTGCACGGCTGCGCTCCCGGCGAGGATTAACGGAACTGCACGAAGCTTCAAGGTCACGCTCATCGGCTACTACTAGCTGCGCGCAGTAGGCGCCGCCGATCGTTCGACCGCCGCAGCGTGCGGCGATCTCTTGGACGGGCGTCGCCGTAGTCACGTGGGTGGCGTCGGCCGATGACATCCCCCGTCCTCGCTTGCCGAGCGTAAGGAAGCATAGGCTTGCGCGCGTGACGCGCTCTGCGGCTACGCGCGAGGAATTCCAGCTTTCCTCGTGCGCTGTACCGAATGCAGTCGGGAATCCGACGAAAGGTTCACCCTCGTCGAGAACTGGACGTGGTGGTCGGATGGGGGCCCTCGACCGCGGCTACGACTACCCCGAGGTGTACGAGCTCGCGGCCGAGTTCGGCTTCACTGCCCACATCCGCTCGCGAGGCGAGGAGGCCCAGGCGCTCAAGCGCGACGCCGGCTTGCGCGGTCGGCGCTGGTGGTCGAGCGCACCCACTCCTGGCTTCATCGCTTCCGTCGCATCCTCGTCCGCTGGGAGAAACGCGCCGACACCTACCTTGCGATGCTCCACCTCGCCTGTGGCCTCATCACCTGGCGCGCAGCCAACTGGGGCGCCCGCCTGTGGCTTCGAGTAGTTAGGACGGATCGAGCGCAGTAACGCGAAGGGAGGGCCCCTTCGCTACGCCGAACGCTGCATTTCGACGAACTCCCACTCGCCACCGTTCGTCCAGTGCGTGAAGATGCGGAAGGGAGCGACGCCGGCCCGCTCGTACACGGTGATCGCCCGACGGTTGAAGCTGGCGACGGAGAGCGTGAACTCGCTTGGGCGTGAAGCGGTCGGCGGGCGTACTCGAGCCCTGCCTCGAGGAACGTTGCCAAGACCTTGTCCTGTCAATTCGGGATGGAGGCCGAGGCCGATCTCAAGCCTCTCGCCGTGCGGCCGTTTGTAGTGGAAGAATCCGATCGGCTGCGTCTCGTCCTCGACCGCGACGCTAATCGTCGCCCTCGCGCCGTCGGGTAGGTGTCCTCACCGTGTCGGCGAACAGCGGACCGCTGCAGTCGACCTCGGACGTCGACAGGGTGGCCGTCGGTTTCCATCGCTGCTCGCCTGGGTGTTCGCTGAAGCGCTCACGTCGTCCTGCGTACTCGCGGGCCACGAAGCGGCGGCCCGTAGCCCTCGTCGGACGTCTCCGACACAGTTCGTAGCGCCCATGAGGACGCCTACGCGTCGACGCACGCCGGTGCGCGTGCCGTCCCCCAGGGGGGAATCTAGTTCGGGCTGCGACGCTGCTGCTCTGGGAGGCGACATCTCGGCCGCAGGGCACTCCGGACGACGCCCCACGGGCGATCGGCGGCGGGACGCCGGCGTCGGAGGGAATGTCTCGCCATGCACGGCTGCGTGGAATGGAGACGCCGGGATAGCCGCCCACTCGGATTGGCTTTGACGCTCCGTCGGTGAGCGTCGTGAGCGCCTTGAACCGCCGAAACTTGCGTGTTCAGGTGAGGCCCCGTCGAATCCACATATCTCCGATAGGGCCAAGCGCTTCACGAAACGATGCTGGCGTCGGGTAACTCCCCGTTCCGACGCACCATGCGGATATGAGTCTCCTGAGCGCCGTCTCGACCCCTCGCCCACCGTGAGGTCGTGCGAGGACGAATGCCGGGGTCGCGTCTTGGTAGGTGCCAGGCTCAAGACGGGGCGGCCTCATGAGATCGACGGGAAGCGTTCGAACCTCTGAGTCAACTCCCCAGCGGTGGTTACGGCGAGTAGTGCAAGCACTGCCGCACCTGCCGTTATCGCGACCCGATGGAACAGCCTGTTCATCCGTCCCCACGGCAGGCTACGCCTCGCACGAATCACGAGTAAGCGACGGCGTTTCGACATGGTGTCAATGCATCGTTTCGAGCTCCGCGACCGTCGTCGCGCCTGGCCATCTCCCCTGGGTTCGCGGTACGTACGACGCCGTTAACCAGTCGCGGCAGCGACCCGACCAAACTGGGGGCCGCCGAGCGGACCCCGCCACCCGCTCGGTAGGCCATCGCTGAAACCGTTCTTTCGACGTGGCGCTAGCCCGGCCGGTGCTCGACGCGGCCCTGCGGCGCGTTCAAGAGGAGACCGCTCGCCGGAGCGGCGTGCGGGCCGCCCAGAGGCACCCGCACGCACCGGGAGCATCCAACCCTACGCCGGGAACCAAGTCCTACGCAGCCCTCGTCGAGCTTCCGAACGTTGCAATCCACGAGCCAGGATCGGGAAACCGATAGCGGGATACCCGCCACTTACGCAGGCGGCCGGCAGGTCGCACCCTCGGAGACGCGAACGAGACGACGACGCAGCGCGGCCGGCGCCGAGTTCCGCCGGCGCCTCGAGCTCCTCCAGCTGCTCGCGCTCGAGCTCGCCGGCCGCGTCACCGATTCGAGGCCGCAACCTCGAGCCGCGTATGAGGGATGCTCAGGAGACGAGCGGCGAAATGCGCCAGTAATGCGCCAGTCGCATCCCGAAACAGCGGTTCTCGCGGCGTCCGCGGCATCCTGTAGAGGAACCTCTACGTCATGATTCCCCTGCAAATAGCCGTAATCCCGCATGAGAGCACGCGTTGCGTCCGTTGGCGAAGGAAACGCCCCCGGCTGCGGCTTCCGGGGGCGTTTCGAAGGAGGCGACCCTCTCGGGGGCGACGGACGGAGCTCGTGACTCTGCGGCCCAGCCACGTTGTTCTCCGTTCCGGCGTTGATCCCGTCGGTAACGCCCCTCGCACCTTCCTGGCGTCTGGGAGGTGCTTGGTGACCTGACTCTAGGGGGCGTGTCCGGAAAAGTCAAGTAGCTCGGTCAAGTGATCCGCGATATACTGTGCTTCACCGTGGTTCACGTCTTCGACCTGACCGATTCACCCCAACGGGGGAGGCATTCGGGTGGGTGGCGGCTTGACTGACAGCGGAATGCGCGATGCGGCCGCCACCTCCCCGTCGACCACCCGTGCACGCAGCCGGGGCGTGGGCGACCGCGTGCGCGCCCTGCGCGTCGCGGCCGGCCTGACCCAGACCGAGCTCGCGGGGGCGCGGTTCTCGAAGGAGTACGTCAGCCAGATCGAGCGCGGCAAGACGCGCCCCACGGCGGACACCCTCGCCTGGCTCGCGGAACGACTGGGTGTCGACGCCCAGTACCTGGAGCACGGCGTCTCGGCCGACGTTCGGAACCGCGTCGAGACGAGGCTCGCCCGCGCAGAGGCGCTGTCCGAGGCCCACCGCGACCAGGAGGCCGTCGATGCCTTCCGCGAGGCGCGCGAGGAGATCGGGGCGCTCGGCTCGCCCGAGCTCGAGCTGCGCGCGCTCGCCGGAGAGGGGTGGGCGCTCCAGGAGCTCGGCGACGCCCGCGCGGCGATCGAGGCGCTCCAGTCTGCGCTTGCGCTGGTCGAGCTACCCCGTTCTCCGACGTCGACCGGGCGGACGTGCTCTTCCGGCTCGGTTGCTGCCGCTACCGGCTGTCGAGCATCCCGACGGCGATCGCGCTCCTCGACCAGGCGCTCGACCTCGCAGAGCGCTCGGGGATGCCGTGCGACCTGCTGCGGGCCAGGATCCTCGCGTGGCGCTCGCGCTGCCGCCGGCGGCAGGCGCGACTACGAGGCTGCGCGCGAGGACGTCGAGCGGGCGCTCGAGCTCGCGCAGGCGATGGACGACCCGCGGGTCGTCGCCGGCGCGTACTTCCAGGCCTCGTGGGTCGCCGAGAAGACGGGGCACTGGGTGCTCGCCCGGCAGTACGCGCAGCAGGCCAAGGCGATCTACCAGGAGCTCAACGACGACGCGGAACACCGGCCGCCTGATGCTGAACCTCGGCGGCCTGCAGCTCCTGCTCGGGCATCCCGAGCAGGCGATCGAGCATCTGACCGCGTCGTTCGCGCTTGCCGTCGAGGCCGGCTCTCAGCCGGACGCCGCGCAGGCTCTGGGAAGCCTCGCGGCGGTGCACGAGCACCTCGGCGACCACGAGGCGGCCGACGAGCATGCGCGCAAGGCGCTCGCGCTCCTCGAGGGTCGCGAGGACTTCCTCGACGAGATCGGCCAGTCGAACCTTGTGCTGGGCCGCTCGTTGCTGGAGCGAGACCGTCTCGAAGAGGCGGAGGAGTGCTTCCGGGCCGCGGACGCCGCGTTCGAGCAGATGGCGTCCATCGCGCACCGGACGGGGGCGTGGGTCGCGCTGGGTGACCTTGCGGAGCGTCGGGGAGACGCCCGTGAGGCGGCGCGGTTGTACCGGAACGCTGCCGAGGCGCTTCGGGTCGTCCGCTTCTGAGAAAGGAGGATCGAGATGAGCAGAGCACGTCTGACGTTGGTACTCGTCAACCTCGCCCTGGTCGCGGCGTTTCTCGGTCAGTTCAGGCTGAACAAGACGTTCTCCGACGGGGACTAGCGCGTCACGCTGCGGCTACGCTGGGCGTCGTGAGGCGCCCGCTCGCCGCTGCCCTTGTCCTCGCCGGAGTCGTGCTCGTCGCAGCCGGCTGTAGCTCGAGCTCGAGTGACGCGTCGTCCGCAGACGACGACCACGGCTCCGGCGGGGACGATCGAGGCGCTGTGGCGCGCCCCGGGTGAGGACGTCGCCGTCGTGCCCGGGACGTCCGACTTCGCAGTCGGGGAGAACCGCGTGTCGTTCCTGATCGTCGACAAGCAGTCCCGTCTGGTCGAGCGGCCGACAGCCCGTGTGTGGATCTCGCGCGGCCTGAAGCAGCCGCCGTTCGCGCAAGACCACGGCGCGCCTCGAGCCGATCGGCGTCCCGGGCGGGGCCAAGGCGGACGCCGATGGGATCTATGTCGCGACGATCGACGGCACCGACGCCCGGGACGTACTGGTTCCTCGCAGAGCCGGTCGGTGGCCGCAAGATCCAGGCACTCGGCCAGATCGTCGTCCGCAAGCGGAGCACCGCGCCGGCGGTCGGCGACCGCGCGATCTCCTCGGACACGCCGACGCTCGCGAGCACGGGAGGTGACCTCGCCGCGTTGACGACGTCGCGGAAGCCGGACCGCGCGCTGTACCGGGCGTCGGTGGCGCAGGCGCTGGACGCTCACGCGCCGTTCGTGTTGACGCTTCGCGACCCCGCAGTTCTGCCAGTCCCGGACGTGCGGCCCCGTGGTCGACATGGTCTCCGCCGTCAGGAAGCGCCCGAGCTCATCCGGCGTCCGCTTCATCCATGTCGAGATCTACAGGGACAACGACCCGGCGAAGGGCGTCAACCGGTGGGTGAAGCAGTGGCGGCTTCCTACCGAGCCGTTCACGTTCGTCGTCGACGGGAAGGGAGTCATCCGGGCGAAGCTCGAAGGTGCCTTCTCGGCAGATGAGCTCTCCCGTGCGGTGTCCAGGGTGCGCTCCTAACCGCGACCCGCCCGGCCGACCGCGTTCCGCCTACCGCGGGCGAGCAAGCCTCTAGTCTCCGGGAGATGTCGCACGTTCTCACGTCGCTGCCGGTCGGCGAGCGCGTCGGGATCGCCTTTTCGGGCGGCCTCGACACGACCGTGGCGGTCGCCTGGATCCGCGAGAAGGGGGCGATCCCGTACGCCCTCACCGCCGATCTGGGTCAGTACGACGAGGACGACGTCGCCGGGATCCCGTCCCGGGCGGCGGAGGTGGGCGCCGAGGAGGCGATGCTGGTCGACTGCAAGCCCCATCTCGCCCACGAGGGGCTCGTCGCGCTCCGCTGCGGCGCGTTCCATGTCTCGTCGGGCGGGAAGACCTACTTCAACACGACTCCGCTCGGGCGAGCCGTAACGGGGACGATGCTCGTCCACGCGATGCACGAGCACGGCGTCGACGTCTGGGGCGACGGCTCGACCTACAAGGGCAACGACATCGAGCGGTTCTTCCGCTACGGGCTGCTCGCGAACCCGTCCCTGCGGATCTACAAGCCGTGGCTGGACCCGCTGTTCGTGGAGGAGCTAGGCGGACGGAAGGAGATGAGCGAGTGGCTCGTCGAGCGCGGCCTTCCGTACCGGTCGAGCGTGGAGAGGGCGTACTCCACCGACTCGAACATCTGGGGTGCGACGCACGAGGCGAAGGAGCTCGAGCTGCTCGATCGGTCCATGGTCATCGTCCGGCCGATCATGGGCGTCGCGCACTGGGACGCCTCCGTCGCGATCGCGCCCGAGGTCGTCACCGTCCGGTTCGAGGAGGGCTGGCCGGTGGCGCTCAACGGGGTTGCCTACGACGACCGTGTCGCGCTGGTGCTCGAGTCGAACGCGATCGGAGGCCGCCACGGCCTCGGCATGTCAGACCAGATCGAGAACCGGATCATCGAGGCGAAGAGCAGGGGCATCTACGAGGCGCCCGGGATGGCGCTCCTCCACCTCGCCTACGAGCGCCTGGTGAACGCGATCCACAACGAGTCGACGATCGACAACTACCGCACGAGCGGGCGTCACCTCGGGCGGCTGCTGTACGAGGGCCGCTGGTTCGACCCGCAGGCGTTGATGTTGCGCCAGAGCCTGTCGAGCTGGGTCGGAAGCGTCGTCACCGGCGAGGTGACGGTCGAGCTTCGCCGGGGCGACGACTACACGATCCTCGACACCGTCTCGGAGAACGCGACCTACCACCCCGACCGCCTCTCGATGGAGCGCGTCGAGGATGCCGCGTTCGGCCCGCTCGACCGGATCGGACAGCTCACGATGCGTCTCCTCGACATCGAGGACTCGCGCGGCAAGCTCTCCCTCTACGGCCGCCTAGGGCTGACCTTGGAGGAGGGCTCGCTCGACGCGCTGTCCCCGGGCGAAGGCTCGTAGCGCGCCTACACGACGTCGTCGCCGGCACGCTCGACCACGACGACCGGGACACGGGCGGCGGGACCCAGGCGGAGCAGGGCGCGAACGATCTCGGCGCAGTCCTCCGGCTGGATCATCTCACCGCCCTCGATGCCGGTCCACGAGGCCATCGGCGTGTCGACGAAGCCAGGGCAGAGAGCCGTCGCGCGAACGCCCGTATCCGCCTCCTCGCGCACGAGTGACCGCGTCAACGAGATCAAGGCGGCCTTGGCCGCGCCATACGTCGCGAGCCCCGGTGTCGGGATCGTCCCGGCGATCGACGCCACGTTGACGACGTAGCCCCTCGACTCTCGGAGCGCGGGGAGCGCCTCGCGGGTGACGAGGAACGCGCCGCGGAGGTTGACCGCCTGCTGCAGGTCGAAGTGCTTCGTCGACGTGTCGGCGATCCTCCCCGCGATGCCGACACCGGCGGAGTTGACCAGCACGTCAAGGCCGCCGTGAGCCTCCAGGTGCGCCGCGACGAGGCGAGCGCAGTCCTCCTCGTGCTGCACGTCGGCCTGGAAGGCAGTCGCGTCGAGCTCGCCGGCGGCCGCCTGGAGCCGCTCCAGCTTGCGTGCCGCGAGCGTGAGGCCGAACCCCTCGTCGCGGAGCATGCGGGCGATCGCGAGGCCGATTCCCGAAGAGCCACCGGTGACGAGCGCGCTCGGCATGCCGGCGATGTTCTCACAGACGAAGGCCGCCTGGGTCCGGCGGCCTCCGCAGAGCACGAGAGAGGGGGAAGGGGGAAATCCTCTCCGTCTGGCCCCCGTGTACGACCCCGGGAGCCCGTCTCCTTCTCCTACACTCGCCCTGTGACGCAGCCGACGCTGACGAGCCTGGCGAAGGCGGGCGGGTGCGCGGCGAAGTACTCGGCCGCGCGGCTCGAGGAGCTGCTCGGTGGCCTCGTCCCCGCGCATGCTGCGGACCTGCTCGTCGGGCTCGACCCCGCCGACGACGCGGCCGTCTACCGCCTCGACGACAGCACGGCGCTCGTCTTCACGGTCGACTTCTTCCCGCCGGTGGTGGACGATCCGCGAACCTATGGGCGGATCGCCGCAACGAACGCGCTCAACGACGTCTTCGCGATGGGCGGGCGTCCGCTTCTCGCCCTCTCCGTCACGGCGTTCCCGGAGGAGCTCCCCACCGAGGTGCTCGGCGAGGTGCTGGCCGGCGCGGCCGAGGTTACGCAGGAGGCGGGCGCGATCCTCGCCGGGGGCCACACGATCCGCGATGTCGAGCCCAAGTACGGGCTCGCCGTCGTCGGCACCGTGCACCCGGAGGCCATCTGGCGGAAGAGCGGCGCACGTGCGGGTGACGCGGTCCTGCTCACGAAGCCGCTCGGAACCGGGCTCGTGCTCCAGGCTGTGCGCGACGGCCGTGCGCCGGAAGGTTCGCTCGACGCGGCGATCGAGGTGATGACCGCGCTGAACCGCGCTGCCGCCGACGCCCTGCGGTCGTTCTCGCCGAACGCCGTCACCGATGTGACCGGCTTCGGGCTCCTCGGCCACGCACACGAGACAGCCGTCCGATCAGGCGTCCACATCGCGCTCGACGCGGAGGCGCTGCCGGCGCTCCCCGGTGCCCTGGCGCTCGCCTCGGACGGCGTGCGCACCGGCGGCGACCGACGGAACCGCGAATTCGCCGAACAGCACGTCTCGAGCACGGCTTCGCCCGAGCTCGAGGCCCTCGCCTACGACCCGCAGACCGCCGGCGGCCTGCTCGTGACGCTCCCCGCCGACAAGCGGGTGGTGCTGGAGGCGACATTCGCCGCGGCGGGCCTCGCTGTGTTCACGGTGGGCAGGGTCGAGCAGGGAAGCGGAGTGTCGCTCGGATGAGCGTCCGTGCGCGGCTTCGCGCTCCGGTCTCGTCCCGTCGTTTCCTTCAGATCGCGTTCGGCACCGTCGGCCTGCTCGGCCTCGTCGTCGCGTCGGGTGCCTTCGTCCGGCTCACCGGCTCCGGGCTCGGCTGCGACAACTGGCCGCGGTGCGGCTCGACCCCCTTCCCGGCCAAGGACTTCCACGCGATGGTCGAGTTCGGGAACCGCGTGGTCGCTGTCTGCGGGATCGTCGCGTCCCTCGCGACCTGGCACGCGTCGCGGCGCGTCGTGGGCGTCCCCCGGTGGGTGAGCCGCACCGCGCTTGCGGCCTTCCTCGGGACCGTCGCCCAGATCCCGCTCGGTGGCATCACGGTCATACTCGATCTCCATCCGCTCGCGGTGATGTCCCACTTCCTCCTTGCGCTCGTGGTCGTGGCGTTGTCCGTGACGGTCGCGTTCGAGGCATGGAGCCATGCGAGCGGCCTGGGCGCGCCGGTGGCGCCCCGCTGGCTCCGCGTGGTTGCCGTCGTCGGCGTCGTCGCATGTGCGGTGATGGTCGTCACCGGCGCGATCGCGACTGCGTCGGGGCCGCATCCGGGAGCAGATCAGGACGTCCACCGCCTCGGGCTCGGGATCCGCGACACGGTGTACGTCCACGTCCGCGCGACGGCGGTGTTCGGGGTGGGGCTCCTGCTCGTGGGCTGGCAGCTCGTCCGGGCGCGGCGAGCGGCTCCGGGCGTCGTCCGCCTCGCGATCGTGCTCCTCGGAGCCCTGCTGGCGCAGATGCTCGTCGGCGAGATCCAGTACCGCAACGCCCTTCCATGGGGTCTTGTGCTCGTGCACGTGACACTGGCCGCGGTTGTGTGGGCCCTCACGGTCGCGACCGCATATGCGCTCTGGCGGCCGCCGCTGGCGCTCGTCGCTCCGTCGGCCGAGCGGGTGGAGGCGTTGGGCGAGCCTCTGCGGTCGCGCTGACCCGCGGTCAAGGGTGGAGGTCTTCGGCGACACGTCACAGTTACGCTGTCCCCATGGCCTCCGCCGACCTGCGCATCGTCGAGCGTCCCACGCTCCGCCGTCCCGTCATGGTCACCGCCTTCCGCGGCTGGAACGACGGGGGCCAGGCGGCGACGGTTGCCGCCGGGTATCTCGTGCAGCAGTGGGACGCGAAGCGCTTCGCGGACATCGACCCGGAGGGTTTCGTCGACTTCCAGGCGGTGAGGCCGACCGTCGTTCTCGACGAGGGGCTGTCACGGCGCATCGAGTGGCCGGAGAACGCGTTCTATTACGCGGCCATCCCCGGGGCCGATCGCGACGCTGTGATCCTGCTCGGCGTCGAGCCGAACTACCGCTGGCGCGCATTCACCGATCTCGTGACCGGGCTCGCCCGAGAGCTTGGCGTGGAGCTCGTCGTGACCCTCGGAGCGCTCCTCGCCGACGTGCCGCACACCCGGCCGGCGCCCGTGACCGGCGCTGCGACCGACCCGAGCCTCGTCGAGGAGCTGGGGCTCCAGCT
This sequence comes from uncultured Actinomycetes bacterium, assembly GCA_963793655.1. GTDB lineage: Bacteria > Actinomycetota > Thermoleophilia > Gaiellales > Gaiellaceae > Gaiella. The sequence continues at coordinate 655,500 of CAWCAV010000011.1, read as the reverse complement.
CTCGCGGTACGAGGGGCCGACGGGCATCGTGGGCGTTCTGCACGACGCGTGCCGGGCCGCCGAGCTGCGGTCGGTGAGCCTCTGGTCGGCCGTGCCGCACTACGTGTCCCTGGCTCCGAGCCCCCGCGCGGCCAAGGCCCTCTGCGCACGCCTCGGCGACCTGCTCGGGGCACCGATCGACATGAACGAGCTCGACGAGGCGGAGGCGGAGTACGCGGCCCAGGTGAGCGAGGCGGTCGCGTCCGATCCGGACACGCAGGCATACGTCGAGGAGCTCGAGCAGCGTGCCGACACGATCGAGTCCTTCGCCGAGGGCGGCGAGCTCCCGAGCGGCGAGTCGCTCGCCGCGGAGCTGACGCGCTTCCTCCGCGAGCGGGAGCACGACCCGCGGGATCCGCCGCCCGACGAGCCGGGTCCGGGCTAGAGAGGGTTAGGCGGCGTCCTGGGCGGCGTCCGTGGCCGGCGCGGAGGGCGCCAGAGGCGTGTCGTCCGCCGGCTCCGGGGTCGCATCGAACCCGGGCTCACCCTGCTCCCCGCCGTTCGTCACAGCCTCGGTGGTCGTCTCGGCCTCGGCGGGACGCCGCTTGCGCCGCCGGCGGCGTGACTTGCGTGCGGGGGTCTTCGGCGCGGGGAGGCTCTCGGCGAGCGCCGTCGCGATCTCCTGGATCGGGCCAAGCTCCTCGCGCGCCTTGTCGAGGAAGCCGTTCGCCCGAGGGGTGTAGCCCTCGGCCGAGGCGAGGAGCGCGGCGCCGACCGGCAGCGGCAGCGCGGCGGCGATCTTGACGAGCTGGCCGACGTTGTCCTCGTGGCGGTGCCCGCGCGAGTTCGCGACGGCGCCGAGCAGCCGCTTCGCCTCCGGGAACTCCTGGCTCGCCTTCCGGTCGAGCGTCTTGCGGACGGAGCGCGCGAGCCGCCACGTCCAGCGGCCCAGGATCTGGTCGGGCGCGCTCGCCTTCCCGTCGCCGACGGCGCGCAACAGGATGCGGACGCCGGCGGCGCGGTCCTTCTCCCACGGCGGCGCCTGAGTGACGAGCGTGACGAGGTCGTCGAAGTCCGCGCGCTCGACCGGGGTCGCGACGCGGTCGGCGAGCGCCGTCATGCGCAGACGCCGGTTGGGGTTCTCGGCCGCGCACACGGCGAGGAAGGTCTCGAGCGCCCCCTTCCCGGCGCGGCCCTCGGCGAACTTGCGCGCGAACTCGGCGCGCTGGTCGAACCGGATCTGGCGCCCCGCAATCGTCGCCCAGAAGCGCTGCTCGTCGTCGTCGAGGAAGCGCGGGTCGACGCGCTGCCACTCCCTCTGGATGACGGCGAGTCGGCGCGCCACGTCCTGGGTCACCGGTACGAGCCACGGGGCGGGCGAGAGGCGGCGCCGCGCGCGGCGGGCGGAGCGGCGGCGGGGCGCCGGCGTGACGCGGGCGCCCTCACGGTAGAAGTCGGAGTCGAGAAGCGAGTGGAGCGACACGACGCGCTCCGAGTGCGTGGCGCCCTTGGGGACGAAGTCGACGACGATGCCCGCTTCCTTGCGCGCGTGCGTGCGCATGATCCGGCCGATCCGCTGCTGGTAGACCCGCTTCGACGCCGTCGGCGCGAGGTGCATGCAGACGGTCGCGCGCGGCGAGTTCCAGCCCTCGGCGAGGAGCTGCGCGTTGACCAGGACGTTGATCTCGCCGCGCTCGTACGCGGCGAGCGTCTCGGCGAGCTCGCGGGGCGGTGTCCGGCCCGAGACGGCCATCGTCTTGAGGCCCGCGGCACGGAACTCCTGGGCGAGGTTGTAGGCATGGTCGACACCCGCCGCGTAGACGATTCCGGGGGTCGAGCCGAAGCGGTCGCGGTAGAGGCTCGCGGCGGCCTGGTTGAGCGCGACATGGTCGAGGGCCGCGGCCAGTGCGCGCTCCTCGAAGTCGCCACCCACGATGGGAACCGAGTTGATCGCCGCGACGGGGGGCACGCGGAGTGACCGGAGCGGCGCGATGAGGCCGCGGCGCGCGGCGTCGGTCAGCGGCAGGTCGTCGACCGATGCCGGGAAGACGTCGGAGACCTGCTTCGCGATCAACTGCTCGGTCGCGGTCATTCCGATGTAGAGCGGCTCGTGGAACCGGCGGATCGCGCTCGAGGTCTTCTCGCCGAGCGCCGTGTGCGCCTCGTCGCAGATCACGAGCTGGTATGCGGTGCGGGAGAGCTCGTGCCCGTGCCGGGCGAACCACGCGTACGTCTGGATCGTGATCGGGTCGGCGTTCAGGGGTTCCTTGCCCTGCTCGATCCAGTCGACGAGGCGGTCGCCGTATCCCTCCGTGGTGAGGTCGCGGCGGAACTGGTCGACGAGGAGCCGACGGTGCGTGAGGATCAGGATGCCGAGGTGCCGTGCCGCCTCGACGAACCCTGCCGCGGCGATCGTCTTGCCCGACGCGGTCGGGTGCCGGAACCGGTAGCGGCGCGACGCGCCGGGATCGTCGCCGACGTAGCCGGCCTCCTCGGCTTCCTCTGCCTCGCCGTCTGTGAGCTCGGGGTACTCCTCGTCCTCCTCCTCCGCCTCCTCGACGAGCTCGGCGACGGCGCCGTTCGAGGAGCCGTTGCCGTTCTCCTCGGCGCTCTTCTGGGTGGCCGCGATCAGCTCGGTCAGCATCCCGGCGAGCGCGTCGATCTGGTGGCGGCGCAGCGCGGTGCCCGCCGCGGTGGCCGGGGCCTGCGCGGCGAGGACGCGCTCGAGCCCGAGCATCAGGCCGTAGCGCACCTTCCAGCCTGCCGACGGTGTGCGGTTGCCCGCCTCGATCTCCTCGATCGCGTCGTCGAGCGCGAGCCTGCGCGCCGTGCCCGGTGCGAGCGCGACGTCGGCGTCCTCGCCCGGATGGAGGAACGGCTCGCCGAACCAGCGCTCCGCGCGGTGCGCGGCGCTCTCGAGGTCCGGCAAGGGCCCGGACGGCGTGTGCGAGGTGATCGTGGATTCCTGCATGTGCGCAGCTGCCTCGAAACGCGCCGCCCAGTGGTACGCAACCGTTCGAGGAAGGCAGCTCACTCGGGCGTCGTTCGCGCGCCAGCGTCGCTGCACCCCGGAGACTACCGCAATCCGCGGTCGCCGGGGAGGTGTCAGTCCGAGCCGAGCGGCCGGCCGCTCACGCGCTCCGAGACCCCGGCCTGGTCGAGGTGCCTCGTGATCCCTCCGCGGAAGAACGGATAGCCCGCGCCGAGGATCAGGCACGCGTCGATCTCGGCTGCGCTCGCGACGACACCCTCGTCGAGGATGTGCCGTGCCTCGTCGGCGAGTGCCTCGAGGATGCGCCGGTGGATCTCGTCGACACTCGCGCGGCCGTCCTTCGCCTCGATCGCGGGGAGCTCGCCGTCCGCCAGCTCCTGGAGCGTCGGGGAGAGCGGGAACCGGTCGGGGAAGGCGTCGTTGAGCGTCCGGAGGACGTGGTTCGCAACGCGCGGGCCGACCATCGCGAGGAGTACCGAGGGCGGCATCGGGATCCCGAGCCGCAGCGCCGCCTCGTCCGTCTCCTCGAACGTGTTGCCGCTCTCTACCGCCTGCATGAGCACCGTCGACTGGCGCGTCAGCATCCGGTTGACGACGAACGCCGGCGCGTCCTTCACGAGCACCGGGCGCTTGCCGAGCTTGCGGGCGACGTCCCACGCGGTGGCGAGCGCCGCATCATCCGTCGCCGGCGCCCGCACCACCTCGACCAACGGGAGGAGCGCGACGGGGTTGAAGAAGTGCAGCCCGACGACCCGCTCGGGGTGCTCGAGCCTGTCGGCCATCGCGGCGACCGAGAGCGACGAGGTGTTGGTGACGAGGAGGCACTCGGACGAGACGACACCCTCGAGCGCACCGAACACCTCCCGCTTCACGGGCAGCTCCTCGAACACCGCCTCGAGCACGAGGTCGCAGCCCTCGTACCCCTCGACCCCGTCACTCGCGGTGACAATCGAGCCGAGGAAGCGTGCCTTCCCCTCGGGGAGTCGGCCCTTTCCCACGAGCCCCGCGAGGTCGCCGCGGATCGACTCCACGGCCTTCCCGGCACGCTCCGGATCCACGTCGGTAAGGACGACGGGCACCTCGAGGCGGCGGAGGAAGAGTGTCGCGAGCTGGGACGCCATCAGCCCTGCGCCGACCACCCCGACCCGCTGGATCCGTCGCGGCTGCGCGTCCGGGACGCCGGTCGAGCGCTTGATGCGGCGCTCGACGACGTCGAAGGCGTAGATCGACGCCTGCGCCTCGGGCCCGGGGAGCAGGTCCGCGAGCGCGTCCTCCTCGGCGGCGTAGCCCTGCCCGACGCTCCACCCCGCAGCGCCCTCGATCAGCTCGAGCGCCCGGTACGGCGCGGGTGCCTGCCCGTGGACGACGTCGTCCACCCGCGCGCGCGCCTTGCGGACGACCTCCGAGACGTCGGTGAGGTCGGCGTCCAGCTCGCGCTTGCCGTCTCCTGCCTCGACGCATCGGAGCAGCAGCTCGATCGACTCGTCGAGGAACTCGACCGGATCGAGCACGTGGTCGACGAGGCCGAGCTCGAGGGCGTCGGCAGCCCGGATCATCCGGTTCTGCTTGAGCGGGTTGTCGACGATCAGCTTGACGGCGGCCTCGGCGCCGACGAGACGCGGCGTGAGCTGCGTCCCTCCCCAGGCGGGGAACAGCCCGATGAACACCTCGGGGAAGCCGACGTGCCGGACGTTCGAGGCCATCGTGCGGATGTCGCAGTGCAGCGCGATCTCGAGCCCGCCCCCGAGCGCGGCGCCGTTGACGGCGGCGAGCGTCGGAAACGGCAGCTCCCGCAGCCGGCCGAAGAGCTCGTGCCCCGCCTTTCCGCCCTCGCGGGCGCGCTCGGGCGTGATCCCCGGGAATTGCGTGATGTCCGCGCCGGCGGCGAAGACGAGCGGCTTGCCGGTGAGGACGAGACCGCGCCAGTCGCGCGTACGGAGCCGGTCGAGCACGCCGGAAAGCGACAGGAGCGCCTCGGGGCCGAAGGTGTTCGGCTTGCGCCAGTCGGCTCCGTTGTCGATGGTCACCAGCGCGACGGGCCCGACCCGCGTCGCGAGCCGCTGCAGGTGGAACTGGGTTACGGGCTCAGGCATCTGAGCCCGACTGGCGCGAAGCGACTTCAGGGACCTTCCGGACCGCCGTTTCTGCGGATGTCGGCCCGGCGGACAACGCCGTGTCAGCCATGGCGCGGGTTCTCCCAGAGGAGCGCCGCGCCCATGCCGAGCCCGATGCAGAGCGCCGTCAGCCCGTAGCGGACGTCCGGCCGCCGCTCGAAGCCGTACGCGAGCTGGGCGAGCAGGCGGACGCCGGTCGCAGCGAGCGGGTGGCCGCACGCGATCGCGCCGCCGTACGGGTTCAGCCGCGGATCGTCGGGTGCGACGCCCACGCCGTCGCACCAGGTCAGAACCTGGACGGCGAACGGCTCGTTGAGCTCGAACAGCCCGACGTCGTCGATCCCGACCTCCGCCTGGGCGAGCACCCTCTCCGTTGCCGGGACGGGCCCCAGGCCCATCAGGTGCGGCTCGACGCCCGCGTACGCGAAGCCGACGAGGCGCATGCGCGGGTCGAGGCCGAGCTCGGTCGCCGCGTCCTCCGCGGCGAGGAGCGAGGCGGTCGCACCGTCCGTGAGCCCGGCGGAGTTGCCCGCGGTCACGCGCCCACCCGCGCGGAACGGCGTCCGCAGCGCCGCGAGCCCCTCGAGGGTCGTGTCGGGGCGGAGGAACTCGTCGCGCTCGGCGACCTTCCAGCCCTCGTCGGTGAAGACGCTCATCGGAGCGACGGTCTGCGCGTAGACGCCGTCGGGCTCGTCCCACGCCGCCGACGCCCGGCGCTGGGACTCGGCGGCGTAGCGGTCCGCGTCCTCCTTGGTCAGCTGCGGGAAGACGTCGTGCAGGTTCTCCGCGGTCTGGCCCATCACGGCCGCGCTCTCGTCGATCAGGCGCTCGGCGACGAAGCGCGGGTTGAAGTCGACGTCCTCGCCCATCGGGTGATGGCCCATGTGCTCCACGCCGCCCGCGATCGCCAGGTCGCAGGCGCCCCACGCGATCTCGCCGGCGGCGGCCGTCACCGCCGTGAGGGCGCCGGCGCACATGCGGTCGACGGCGAAGCCCGGGACGGTGTGGGGCAGGCCCGCGAGGAGCGCCACGTCGCGGCCGAGCGTCAGCCCCTGGTCCCCGACCTGGGCCGTCGCCGCCATGACCACGTCGCCGATCCGCCCGGGCGGCGCCTCCGGATTGCGCCGGAGGAGCTCCCGCACCGCCTTGACGGCCATGTCGTCGGCACGCGTCTTCCAGAAGAGACCGCCGGGGCCGGACTTGCCGAAGGCCGTGCGAACGCCGTCGACGTAGACGACCTCTCGCAGCTCGCGCGCCACGGTGCGGAGCCTAGCCGTTGATTGACCATTCGATCAACGCCCGTCGCACATCGGGCCCTCGGCCGCGACGCAGGCCGCTTCAGGGACTTGCCCGCCGCAGGCGGGATTTGCCGCGGTCGGATTCAGTTCCTGCAGAAACCGACTTCGCGGAGAACTCAGTCTTCGCCGGCGGCGAGCTCTTTCGACCGCGTCATCGCGGCCTGGATGGCGTTCAGGAACGCCGCTCGGACACCCGCGGACTCGAGCTCGCGGATTGCGGCGATGGTGGTGCCGCCGGGCGACGTGACCATCTCGCGCAGCTCGACGGGGTGGAGCTTCTCATCGCGGAGCTGCTTCGCCGTGCCGAACATCGTCTGGACGACGAGCTGCGTCGAGATCTCGCGGGAGAGGCCGAGCAGCAGCCCGGCCTCGATCATCGCCTCGGCGAGGAGCGCGAAGTAGGCGGGGCCCGAGCCCGAGACGGCGGTGACCGCGTCCATCGAGCGCTCCGGCACGCGAACCACGGAGCCGAGGTGGGCGAGGGCCTCCTCGGCCAGCGTGACGTGCGCGTCGTCCGCGTGCGCGCCCGCGCAGAGCCCGGCGATCCCCTCGTGGACGGTCGACGGCGTGTTCGGCATCGCGCGCACGACGGGCACACCGGCGGCGAGGTGCCGCTCGATCGTCGACGTCGGCGTGGCCGCGACGACGGAGAGGAGCGTCTGCTCGGCCGTGATGGCGGGACCCATTTGGCCGAGGAGCGCCTCGACGTCCTGCGGCTTCACCGCGACGACCACGAGCGCGGCTCTCGCCGCCGCCTCGACGTTGTCGACTGTCGCCCGGATCCCGTGGCGCTCGATGAGCTGGGCCACGCGCTCGGCACGCCTGCCGGAGGCCACGATCTCGTCGGGGCGGCGCCAGCCGGAGGAGAGGAAGCCGGAGATGAGGGACTCGCCGATACGCCCGGCTCCCAGGATCGCGATCCGACGCTCGTCGACGGCCATACGAGACTCTAGATCGTCGGTCTATGCGGCGCGGCGCTCTCGGCGTCGTGCGATCCGCGCGAGGTCGACCGACGCCCCGGGGACGAGCCCGCGAGCCCAGCCGAGGAGCAGGATCTCGCCCGCGAGACCCTGCCACTCGCCGTAGGGCGCGAGCAGCTCCGCTGTCTCGCTGCCTTCGACCCAGCGGCCGGTGAGCGCGGCATGGAGCTTGACGAGCGACAGGTCGCCGACGAGCCCGTACTGGTAGCGGCCCAGGCCCTCGAGCGCGATCACGCCGACCGACCATGGGCCGATTCCGCGCTCGCGGAGCAGGCGGGCTGCTGTGGCGTCGGCAGGCAGGTCGCGCAGCCGCTCGAGGTCCATGCCGGCCGCGAGCCGCGCGAGCACCGTCGCACGGTGCTGGGCCAGCCCGAGGCGGCGGAGCTCCACCGGGGGAAGCCGCCGGAGCGCGTCGAGTGAGACGACCGTGTCGCCACATGCGCGGGCGATCGCGCGCTCGGTCGCACGGGCGCGGCGGGCCTCGACCAGCTGCCCGCAGAGCGCGCGCACCACGGCCTGGGTGACGGTCGCCAGGCGAAGGGGCCGGTAGCCGACGAGCGCCCGGGCGGATGGGCCGATCAACCGGTCGCGCGCGAACCGAGCGTGGAATTCGCTCGTGTCGTCGTCGAGCGCGAGCATGAAGCGCGCGGTCCCGAGCGACCGCTCGTCCGGGGCGTGGATGACCACGCGTCCGTCGGGGTGCTGCCAGGCCCTCGCCTCGCGTCCCCCGGGCAGCGCGCCGCACCACGTCCCGCTCCTGGCCATGAGGCGGAGACGGTACGGCCCCGTGGGCCTGACGACGTCTTCGACCACGGGCACGAGAGTACTCGGGCGGTAGGCTGGTCGACCCCGGTGTCAGACACCGCTTGCTGTCGAGGTGCAACCGTGCCGAATCAATTCCGATCGATCCCCAGCCCGGAGGCGTGCGCCGCGGCCAGATCGGCCGCGGGTAATCGGATACCTCCCCGCCGATCGCGCTCATGTGGGCTCGGTCGGCTTCCTGCGATGCCTGGCACCGGTCACGCTCGCGCACTGACGCTCCTCGTCGCGGGCGCCGTGTGTGCAGCCGCGCTGGCCGCGCCGGCATCAGCCGCGCCGCTGCCGGGTCAGGGGCTGACGCTCGTGATCGACCGTGGGGCGAAGGTCGCGATTCGCCGTGCCCCCGCCAGCCGGACGCTGGCCGTCGCGGCGTGGAAGACGTCGTTCGGCTCGGTGCGCCGCCTTCGGGTGGTCGAGCGGCGGGGCGACTGGTTCGCGGTGGAGAGCGACGTGCTCGGCAACGGCGTCGTCGGCTGGGTGCCGCGGACCGCGGCCATCGACGTCCGCAAGCTGCCCTTCAGCGTGGAGGCGGACCTTTCCGAGCGAATGGTGACGCTGCGCGAGGGAGGCAGGATCGTCTTTCGTCGCCGCGTCTCGATCGGGGCGCCCGGCTCGCCGACGCCCAGCGGCCGGTTTCACGTGACCGACCAGATCCCGGGCAAGCGCTGGGGCCTCGGCTGCTGCATCGTGGTGCTGTCGGGCAGCCAACCGCGGCTCCCGGCGGGCTGGGGCGGCGGCGACCGCCTTGCGATCCACGGCCGTCCGTCGTCGTCCGAGTCGATCGGCTCGCCGGTGAGCGCCGGATGCCTGCACGCGACTGAACGGACGCTGACAGCGCTCGCCCGCCTACCGCTCGGCACGCCCGTCGTGATCCACCCCTAGGGTCCGGCGTCGTGCGGCTCGCCGACGCGATCTCGCTCCGTTCGCGCAGGCGGAAGCTCGCGCTCTTCCTCGAGCTGATGCGGCCCGACTCGACGACGACGGTGCTCGACGTCGGGGTCGACGAGGTGTCGATCGGAGAGGCGGGCGGCGAGAGCGGCTGCACGACCCACAACTTCCTCGAGGAGCGCTATCCATGGCCGGGGCGGATCACGGCCGTGGGACTCCACGACGGCGCCCGGTTCCGGGAGCGGTACCCGGCGATCACCTACGCGCAGGGCGACGCCTGCGCCCTCCCGTTTCCCGACGGCGCGTTCGACGTCGTCCACTCGAACGCCGTGATCGAGCACGTCGGTGGGCGCGAGCGCCAGGAGGCGTTCGTCCGGGAGGCGCTGCGGGTGGGGCGGCGGGTCTTCCTCACGACGCCGAATCGGTGGTTCCCGATCGAGGTGCACACGCGGTTGCCGCTGGTCCACTGGCTGCCGGACCCGCTCGCCGCGCGTGCCTACGACCTCGTGGGGAAGCCCTGGGCGAAAGAGAACCACCTTCTCGGCACCGCCGAGCTGCGCGCGCTCTTTCCCGTACCCGTGCGCATCTCGAACCTCGGCATGACGCTCGTGGCGACGACGTGACCGACCGCCTTCCGCGGGCCGCGCTGCTCGTCCTCGTCGTCGGGCTCGCGCTCCACAACCTGACGATGGCCGTCCTCTGGCAGGCCGGGGTGCGGAACACGGCGCTGGACGTCGTCGCCGCCTGGAAGGACGTCCTCCTGCTCGTTGCAATCGTCCTGGCGCTCGCGGCCGCGGGGTCGATCCCCGGGCTCGTCCGGGCGGACCGGCTCGCGCTCGCATACGGCGCGATCGTCGTCGCCTACTGGCTCCTGCCGCAGTCGTGGCTCGACGGCGACGCGACAGCGCGCGGCGAGCTGTACGCGCTCCGCCACCACCTCCTGCCGCTCGGCGCATACGTCCTGGGGCGCCTCGTCACCCTCGACCGCGCCTGGTGGCGGCGAATCGTCGTCACGCTCGTCGGCGTGGGCGTCGGGCTCGCGGTCTTCGGGCTGGTCGACGTCTACCTCGTCCCGCTCCGGTGGTGGCGCGACTCCGGCGTCCCCGACTGGTTCCACGAGCAGCTCGGGCTCACCTACCGCTGCCTCTCGTACCTGCCGGAGAACTGGATCCTGAACACGGACGAGGAGAGTCCTGCCCGCCGGCTCATCTCGACCTTCCTCAGCCCGCTCGCGACCGCCTATGCCCTCGTCGTCGTGCTGCTCCTGCTCGTTGCAGCCCGGCCCCGGTGGTGGACGGTCGCGGCCGGCGGGGTCGTGTACGCGGGAGTCCTCTGGACGCATACGCGGGCGGCGTTCATCGCGCTTCCCGCCGGCCTGCTGGTGCTCGCTGCGCTCCGCCGCTCGTGGACGCCCGCCCTGCTTGCCGCCGGCTCGATCGTCGTGACGGTGGGCTTCGTCGCCCTCTTTCCCACGATCGGGCCGACGACGACGTACACCGTCGCCGAGCTTGCGTGCCTCCGCGAGAACGCCGTCGTCGAGGGCCAGACGTCCGACGACCCCTTCTCGAGCGGCGAGAGCTCCACCTCGAGCCACCTGAGCGCACTTCGCGACGGGCTCCGCACCGTCGCGCGCCACCCGTGGGGCTACGGCCTCGGAAACGCAGGCGTCTCGGCCGCCCGCACCGGTGTGACGCCGAAGGCCGGCGAGTCGACGTACACCGAGCTGGGCGTCGACATAGGTCTGCTCGGCCTCGCGGCCTTCGCCGGCTGGCTCGTGGCGCTGTTCGTGGCGATCCGTCGCCGCTCGCCGTGGCTCGCCGCCTCCCTCGGTTCCGTCGCCGTGCTCGGTCTGCAGACGGACGTGACCGGCATCCACTGGCTCTCGGTCGTCGTGTTCGCGCTGGCGGGCGCCGCTCTCCGCGGCGCAGCCGACGAGCCGCCACCCGAGGTCGCCCTCTGAGCGAGCCAGACCGGCGCCTCACGCCGTACGACCCGGACTGGCCGCGCCGCTTCAACCGGTCCGTGCCGGACCTGAACGTGGCGCGCGACTCCGTGATCGCGATCGAGCGCGTGGGCAGCACCGCGGTCCCGGGCCTCGCCGCGAAGCCCATCATCGATGTCGCCGTCGGGGTCGCCTGGCTCGACCTCGGGTCGGACGCATTCGAGCGGATGGCCCGGTTCCGCTACGCCTACGGCGGAACCCACGACCTATCGCAGCACGTCTTCCGGAGGGGCGCTCGGGAGATCCTCGTGCACCCGTCGTCGAGCGCGACGGTCGCATGTGGCGCTACTTCCTGCGCTTCCGCGATCACCCGAGAACGCATCCCCGCGACGTGCGGCGCTACGGAGACCTGAAAGCTGTGCCTCTCGTCGGCCGTGGAGGCTGGTACCGCGGCGTCGACAAGGAGGGCTTCCTTGCGCCGATCCTGTCCCACGGCGACGACGCACGCTGAAGGCGCGTCGTTCCTCTAGCCCGAGCCGGAGCCGAAGGTGGCCCGACGCTCGATGTCGGCCTCGTCCACCATGTGGCCGTCCCGGCCGATGTAGCCGCCCTTCGCACCGACGACGAGCATCACGAGATCGTCGTCGCCGCCGTTCGACACGCGGCGCGGCGTGGTCGACGCGATGTGGGCCATCCCGCCAGGGCCGAGGAGCCGCTCCTCCCCGTCGACCTCGACCTTCGCCGTACCCGCGTGGACGAAGTAGAGCTCGTCCTGCTCGTCGTGGTAGTGGTGGAAGCCGGGATAGCCCGGCGGCATCACGACGACGTTGACGCCGAACGCCTCGACGCCGAGCGCCTGGCGCACCTTGCGGAAGCCGTATCCCTCGCCGAGGTCGTCGATCGTGCCGAACGCATGGCTCATCCCGTGGCTCCCTTCTCGAGCATGGCTTCGATGGTGCGCCGCAGCCCCTCCTCGAACCCGACCCGCGGCTCGTACCCGATCGCCGTGCGTGCGGCCGACACGTCCGCCCACGACTCTCGTACGTCTCCGGGCTGCGCCGGGCCGAAGGTCTTCTCGACCGGGCGGTCGAGGAGCCGGCCGACGGTGTCGGCGAGGGTATTGACCGTCTCGGAGCCGCCGGTGGCGACGTTCAGGACGGTGCCCACCGCATCCGCCGCATCGGCCGCGAGCAGGTTCGCCGCGACGACGTTCTCGACGTAGGTGAAGTCGCGCGACTGCTGCCCGTCGCCGTGGATCGTGACGGCGCGGCCCTCCGCGATCGCGCGGATGAACCGCGGCACGACCGCCGCGTACTGCGAGGTCGGATCCTGGCGGCGCCCGAAGACGTTGAAGTACCGCAGCGCCACTGTCTCGATCCCGTACACCCGCGTGAAGCTGACGCAGAACCGCTCCGCGGCCAGCTTGGCGACGGCGTAGGGGGAGATCGGGTTCGGCGCCTGCGTCTCGACGCGGGGAAACTCGCCACCGTCGCCGTAGACGGACGAGGACGAGGCGGCCACGACGCGCCTGATTCCCTCATCCCGGGCAGCGAGCAGCACGTTGAGCGTGCCCTCCACGTTGACGGCAGTCGACGTCAGTGGATCCTGCACCGAGCGCGGCACGGAGCCCAGCGCGCCCTGGTGGAAGACGACCTCCACGCGGCGGATGGCCGTGTGCACGCGCTCGTACGACCGGAGGTCGCCCTCGATCACCTCGACATCGCGGCCGAGCTCCGCGAGGTTCGCACGGCTGCCGGTCGCGAAGTTGTCCAGGACGCGAACGTCGTCGCCGCGCTCGAGGAGCGCCTCGACGAGGTTCGAGCCGATGAAGCCGGCGCCGCCGGTGACGAGGACGCGCGTCACGCCGCCCGGTCCGCGACGACGTGGTAGTTGGCCGCGAGCGTGCCGGGGCGCTCGTCGCGGAGGAGGGAGACGCGCCGGTCGAGTGCCCGCGCGACCCGGTTGAGCGCCGACACGACGAGCGCGCGGGCCGGGCGCAGAGGCGTTCGCCGGAGGACGTGCTCGAGGTAGATGGCGTTCAGCATCGCGAGAGAGGAGGCCGTGCCGGAGCCGGCGGACACCGTAACCGAACCCCAGTCGCCGTTTTCGCGGAACAGGCGCTCGAGGCCCGCCCCCGTCCAGCGCCACAGATCGACGGGATTGGGGTGGTACACCATAGTGCCGTGCGTCGAGAGGAGCACGCGCCCACCGGGGCGGGTCACGCGGTGGAGCTCGCGGACGCCTTGCGCCGGGTCGTCGACGTGCTCGAGCACCTGGGCGCAGAGCACGACGTCGAACGAGGCGTCAGGCGCCGGGATCGCCTCGATCGGCCCGATCAGGCTCGCGCGCGGATTGTCGCCGGTGTCCATCCCGACGATCTCCCGCGCGTGCGGCTCGAAGAGAGCGAGGTACGGCATCTCGCCGCAGCCGGCGTCGAGCAGCCGGTACGCGCCGAGGTCGGTCGCGGCCCGCCCCGCCTCGGCTGCGAGCCAGCGTGCGAGCGGCGCCCGCACGGCATACGTCGGCATCGAGAGCGGCGGATCGACGCGGGCGTCACTCACGGACTGTCACCAGCCCGATGGCGATCCAGGTCAGAGCCTCGAGCGGCAGGCCCGCGACGAGCCCGATTCCCGTCCACACGCCCACGGCGACACAGAGCCACCCCAGGCCCACGAGCGACGCCGGCGAGGAGCGAAGTCCTCGGATGCCCGTCGCGACGGCGGCCGCCGCGAGCCCGACGAGGAGTGCGATCCCCACGACGCCGAGGTCGGCCGCGACCTGGAGGTAGAGCATCTGGATCCCCCACGGGTGCTCCGCAGAGGGAAACGCCTGGTCGGGCTCGCTCGGGAACCGCGCTCGCGCATCGTCCAGGAACGGCCCGTAGGCCCACTCCTCGCTCGACGCCTGCCAGCCGACGCCTGTGACCGGCCGGTCGAGCCAGATGCGGCCGCCGATGTACGCGAGCAGCGTGCGGTGTGCGTAGCTCTCGACACCCGTCTGCTCGACCCGGTCGCGAATGCCGAGGAACTCGGCGAAGCGCTCGATGGTGTCGGCTCGCATCGTCGCCGTCCCGGCCGTCACGAGCACGATGACGCCCGCCAGCGCGAGCGCACGCCGCGCGCGCAGCGCTCCCACCGCCCGGGCGCCGAGCAAGACCGCAGCGACCGCGAGCCACAGCCCGAGCACCGCGGTCATCGCGCCCGAGAGCACCACGCCGAGCGCGCCCGTCGCGAGCGCGACGTGCGACCAGCGCCTGCCCGCGGGCCTTCCTTCGCCGAGCGCGACGCCGATCGCGCCCACGACGAGGGCCGCCCCGGAGAGCGCCGCGAGGTCGTGGATCCCCACGAACGAGGGCTCGCGCTGACCCGGGCGCTTCCCCTCGAACTCGGACACGATCCCGAGGAACTGGAGGAGCCCCCAGGACGTCGCGGCGACGCTCCAGGCGACCACTGCGCGGAGCAGCGGGGCGAGGTCGCGGGTCGAGCGGATGAGGAGCACCGTCGCGGGGAGGAGCGTCGCGTACCACGCGAACTTGGCGAGGCTGATCGCGTGTCGCGCCAGGTCGTACTCCTCGCCGAGGAGCGAGGGCGTCGCGAGCGAGACCGCGCAGACGAGGAGGAACGCCGCCGCCAGCCCGAGCACGACCCGTGCGCGGACGAGCGGCTGCCTTCCCTCGCGGCGGGCGCGGAGCCCCGCAGCCACGAGGACGCAGGCGATGGCGGCGTCGGCGAGGGTCGCGTCGATCGAGGTCGAGCCCACCCCGACTGAGACGCTCGGCTGATAGGTCGCGTGGAGGAAGAGGAACGGCACCGACGCGGCGAGGGCGAGCGCTTCCGCCGGTGCGTCCCCGACGAGCGCCCGCACCGTCCCTACGGGCGGGTGCGCCCGGGGCAGCGGCTCGGCCGTCACCGTGCGGACTGTAGCCGGGAGGGCCGCTGATACGGCCTGCCCTACACTGACCCGTCACGATGGCACCGAGCGTCCTCCGGCGCCGTTTCGCGACCGCAGCCGGGCTCTATCTCTCGGTCGCGCTCGGCATCCTCGGCACGATCGCCGCCGCCCGGATCCTCGGCCTCCAGGACTTCGGGCGCTTCGCCACCGTGATGGCCGTCGTCGGCCTCGCGCAGACGCTGCTCGACCTCACGGTCGAGGAGAGCCTGACGAAGTTCGGGTTCCGCTACGTGGCCACGGAGGACTGGGGGAAGCTCCACCGCCTCTTCCGGCGGGCGCTCGAGCTGAAGCTGGTCGGCGGCGCGCTCGCCTCGCTCGTCATCCTCGCGCTCGCTCCGTTCGCGGACACGATCTTCGGGACCGACGGCCTGGCGGCGCCGATGACCGCCGCAGCGGCGCTGCCGTTCCTCGCCTCGCCCGAGAACGTCTCGGCGAGCGCGCTCCTGCTCCGCGGCCGCTACGACCTCCGGGGCCTGCTGCTGTCCGTGACCATGGGGATCCGCCTCGTCGCGATCCTCGTCGGCGCGTCGATCGGCGTCACGGCCGCGCTGGGCGCGCTCGCCGTCGGCCAGCTCTTCGCGACGGCTGTCGTCGGAACGGCGGGAGCGGTGGCCCTCCGACGCTTCCCGCCGGCGGAGGCGCGCCCGCTCGGGAGCGACCGTCGCGAGATCGTCTCGTTCATCGTCCAGTCGAGCATCGCGACGGGCGTGGTCTCGCTCCGCGCGGCCCTGACGCCGGTGCTGCTCGGGGTGGTCGCCGGGACGACGCAGGTCGGCTACTACCGGGTCGCCCTCGCCCCGCAGAGCGGCTTCTCGGCGGCGAGCGCCCCCGTGCGGCTCGTGCTCCTGACCGAGCAGACGCGCGACTGGGAGTACGGCCGTGAGCAGACGGTGCTCCGCGGCGTGCGGCGCTATTCGCTCGGCGCGGCTGCGATCGCGGCCGTGTCCGTGCCGGTCTTCCTGCTCGCGATGCCCTGGCTCGTCCGGGTCGTGTTCGGGAGCGAGTTCCTCCCCGCGGTGGACGCCGCGCGCATCGTCCTCGTCTCGGCCGCAATCCTGCTCGTGCTCGGCTGGTCGAAGTCGCTGCCGGTCACGATCGGCCGACCGCGCCTGCGGATCGTCACGCACGGGATCGAGACGGTCGTCCTGCTGCCGCTCGTCGTCGTCCTGGGCGTGGAATGGGGCGTCACGGGCGCAGCCGTCGCGATCCTCGTGTCGACGCTCGCGTTCGCCGCGACCTGGGTGGTCGTCCTCGTGCGCCTCCGGACGGAGCTTCGGGCGGCACGCGTCATGGGCGCTCCCGGGCGCGGCGAGCTCGTGAGGGTCGTCGTCGTCTCGGGCATCTGGCCGCCGGACGTCGGCGGGCCCGCCAGCCACGCGCCGGCGCTTGCGTCGGCGCTCCTCGAGGCGGGCCACGAGGTCGAGGTCGTGACGACCGCCGACGCGGAGCCCGCGCCGCAGCCATATCCGGTGCGATGGGTGTCGCGCGCCCGTAGCGCGCCGCTCCGGCATCTGGCGGTCGTCCGGCAGGTGGCGCGCGCAGCCCGCACGGCCGACCGTGTCTACGCGACGACGATGGTGCGACGTGCCGCCCTCGGCGCGGCGCTCGCACGGCGTCCGCTCGTCGTCAAGCTCGTCGCCGACGAGGCCTACGAGCGGGAGCGCCGCGCGAGGACGGTTCGACGGCACGCTGGAGGACTTCCAGCTCGAGCGCGGCGGCCTCCGTGTCCGGCTGCTGCGGGCGACGCAGAACACGAGCGCTGCGCCGTGCGCCGCAGGATCGTCGTCCCGAGCGCGTACCTGCGGGCGATCGCGCTCGGCTGGGGCCTCGACCCCGGGCGCGTCGAGGTCGTCCCGAACCCGGCGCCCGAGCTGCACGTCGCTCCCGTCGCGAACCGAGGCGCGCGCCGCGCTCGGGATTCGCGGGCCGACGCTGGGCACGGCGGGACGGCTGACCGCGCAGAAGGCTCTCGGCGATGCTCTCGCGGCGCTCGCCCGGGTGCCCGGCGTCGCGCTTCTGGTGCTCGGCGACGGTCCCGGAGCGCGCATCGCTCGAGCGACGCGCTCGCGAGCTCGGGGTCGACGCGCGCGTCCGCTTCCTCGGAGCCGGGACGCGCGACGACGTGCATCAGACTCTTTCGCGCGGTCGACGCGGCGCTGCTCACGTCCGCGTGGGAGAACCTTCCGCACACTCTGCTCGAGGCGCTCGCCGTCGGGACGCCGGTGATCGCGACGGCGGTCGGCGGCGTCCCCGAGGTGGTGCACGACGGGGAGAACGGGCTCCTCGTCCCGGCCGGCGACGTGAACGCGATCGCCGGCGCGATCGAGCGGATCGTCCACGACGACAGGCTGCGCGGCGTCGCTCGCCGCGGCGGCAGCGCCGTCGGTCGAGGAGCTGTCGGAGCCGCGTATCCTGCGGCGGATCGTGCAGGCGATCGAGGACGGCAGGAGATGAAGCCGCGCGTCCTCATGGTCGGGCGCACGCGCTACCGCCTCCCGCTCGAACGGGTCGCTCGAGCGCAAGTTCGCGCGCCCTCGAGGAGCGCCTCGACCTGCGCGTCCTCGCGGCAGCGCCGCGCGACGCACCGGCCGGCGACGGGACCTTCGCCCTCCAGCGGGGCACGCCGGTGCCCGCGCTCGACGGCCCGCGTCTTCTACGGCTCGCTTCCTCTGCGCATCGCGCGCGAGCTGCGGCGCGCACCTGCGGACGCGATCCTCGCGCAGAGCCCGTACGAGGCGCTCGCGGCCCTTCGCGGGGCGAAGCGCTCGCGCGAAGCGACGCCGCCGTCGTCGTCGAGATCCACGGCGACTGGCGCACCTGGTCGCGCCTCTACGGCTCGCCGGCGCGTGCCGTCGTCGCACCGCTCGCCGATCGCGCGGCGCTGGTCGCGGTCCGGCAGCGCCGACGCGGTGCGGACGCTCTCGCCCTTCACGACGCGGCATCGTCCGCGAGGCCGGCGTCGAGCCGGCAGGTGTGTTCACGACGTACACGGAGCTGACGGCGTTCTCGGAGCCGCCGGTCGAGCCGCTTCCCGAGCGCCCGACCGCGCTGTTCATCGGCGTCCTCGAGCGATACAAGAACGTCCATGCGATCGCCGAGGCGTGGCGGCTCGCCGCACCGCGGGTCCCCGGGCGCCACATCTGCAGGTCGTCGGCGACGGACGCCACCGCGACGTCGCCGAGGCGCTCGTCCGCGACTTCCCGAGCGCGGGTCACGTGGGACCGGCGGCTCGAGACGCCGGATGTCGTGAAGGCGTTCGACGACGCATGGCTGCTCCTCCTCGCCTCGCGCTCGGAGGGGACGCCGCGGGTCGTGCTCGAGGCGCTCTGCCGCGGCCGGGCCGTCGTCGGCGCGCGGGCGGGCGGCATCCCCGACGTCGTCTACGGACGGCGAGACCGGGCTTGCTCGTCGACCCCGACCGCCCGGAGGAGATCGCCGACGCGCTCGTTCGGATCCTCTCCGACCGTGCGCTCGCCGAGCGTCTCGGCGAGGGCGGCCGGGCGCGCTCGGCCGCCTGGACGTACACGCCCGGAGGAGTACGCCGACCGCGTGGCCGAGCTCGTGGAGCGCGCCGTCGAGGCGCGCCGCGCATGAGGCTCGTCGTCGTCACCCAGCAGGTCGACCCTGGCGAGCCCGGTGCTCGGCGCGACGGTCGCCAAGCTCCGCGCGCTCGCGGCGCCGCGTCGACGAGCTCGTCGTGCTCGCCGACAGCGCGGTCGACGGGCGCGCTGCCCGGACAACTGCCGCGTGCGCCTCTTCCGCGCCTCGCGCCGGGCGGGGCGCGGGCTGCGGTTCGAGTCGCGCCCTCGCCCGCGAGCTGGCGCGGCGGCCGCGGCCCGCCGCGGTTCTCGCGCACATGTGCCCGATCTACGCGGTGCTCGCCGCGCCGCTCGCCCGGCCGACCGGGGTCAAGGTGCTGCTCTGGTTCACGCACTGGCGCCGAAGCCGCCTGCTCGCGAGCGCGGAGCGGCTCTCGACGACCGTGCTCAGCGTCGACGAGCGGACCTTCCCGCTGCGGTCGCGCAAGCTCGTCGCGATCGGCCACGGGATCGACGTCTCGGGGCTTCCAGTGCGTCGAGCGGCCCGAGCGCGAGCCGCTGACGCTGCTCGCGCTCGGCACGCACGTCGCCGGCGAAGGGCCTCGAGACGATCGTCCGCGCCGTCGAGCAGGTGCCCGACGTCTGCTGCTCCTCGTCCGGGGCCCTCGATGACCGAGGACGAGCGGCGCTACCGGATCGCGCTCGAGCGCGCTCGTGATCGAGCTCGGCCTGCTCGACCGGGTCGACATCCGCGGCCCGGCGCCGCACCACACCGTGCCCGGCCTCTACGCCGAGGTCGACGCGCTCGTCAACGACATGCGGGAGGGCGCGACCGACAAGGTCGTCTACGAGGCCGCCGCGACCTGCCTGCCCGTGATCGCCTCGAACCCCGCGTTCGACACGCTCCTCCCCGACGAGCTTCGCTTCGCGCACGGAGACGTCGACGGGTCTCGCGGCGGCGATCCGGCACCTCGGCGAGTTCGACCGGAACGCAGTCGGCCGGCCGCTGCGCGAGACGGTCGTCCGCGAGCACTCGGTCGAGGTCTGGGCCGACCGCGTCGTCGCGCTCGCCCGATGAGCGCCCGCGTCCTGCACGTCGCGAAGGTCGCGGGGATCTCGGGCTCGGAGAACCACCTGCTGCTGCTCCTCCCGGCGCTCCGCGAGCGCGGCTTCGACGTCCGGCTCGTGATGCTCCACGAGGACGAGCCGGGCGCTGCGGAGCTTCGCCGTCGCGGCTCGAGGCGAGCGGGCGTCCCGGTCGAGCGGCTGCGCCTCGCGCGCGCCGCCGACCCGCGCGCGTTCGCGCGGCTCGTCGCGGATCGTCCGCCGCGCAGCGCCCGGCGATCCTGCA
Source organism: uncultured Actinomycetes bacterium (assembly GCA_963793655.1). Taxonomy (GTDB): domain Bacteria; phylum Actinomycetota; class Thermoleophilia; order Gaiellales; family Gaiellaceae; genus Gaiella. Next base: position 635,647 of record CAWCAV010000011.1, on the reverse strand, counting down.
CACGCACCTCGTCCATGCCGACTTCCACGGGCTCGCCGCCGGCCGGCTCGCCCGCGTGCCGGTGCTCGTCTCGACGAAGCACGGCTTCAACCCGTTCCGCGACGGGCGGGCGTTCGCCGCGGCCGACCGTGCCGTCGCCGGGCTCGCGGACGTGCACATCGCGATCTCGGCGGGGCTCGCCCGGTACCTCGGCCGAGAGCGAGGGCTTCGACGCCGGCGAGCTTCGAGATCGTCCACTACGGGATCGAGCCGGGCCGCCGCCTCCGCCGCTGCCCGGCGCACCGCGGCTCGCGGTCGTCGGCCGGCTGATCCCGATCAAGGGCCACGACGTCCTGCTCCGAGCCGTGGCCGCCGTGCGGAGCGAGCTGCCCGGGCGTCACGCTCGAGATCGCGGGCGACGGGCCGCTCGAGCCCGAGCTCCGCGCGACCGTCGCGCGGCTCGGGCTCGGACGAGCGTCGTTTCGTTCCTCGGCCGGGTCGCGCCGCGCCGCGCCGGTCTTCGAGCGGGCCGAGGTCGTCGTCGTGCCGTCGTTCGGCGAGGGCTTCGGGATGGTCGCGCTCGAGGCGATGGAGCGCGGCCGGCCGGTGATCGCGAGCGCCGTCGGCGGGCCTCCCGGAGATCGTCGACGGACGGCCGCACCGGGCTGCTCGTGCCCGCCGGGCGACGCCGAGGCGCTCGCGGCGGCGATCCGTCGAGCTCGCCGGCGACCCGGCACGCGCCGCCGCGACTGGGCGCCGCCGGACGGCATGCGCGCGCTCGCGGAGTTCTCGCAGGAGCGCTGCACCGACCGGATCGAGGCGATCTACCGGGCGGCGCTCGACGGCGGCCGGCGCGCGGCGCGCTCGCGCACGAGCTCCCAGGCGCGCTCGAGCGCGAACGCGGCGAGCAGCGCGAGCACGAAGTCCCAGGGCGCGCGGTAGCGCACGGTGCCGGCGAAGACCATCGCCATCAGCGTGTTGAAGCCGAGCAGCGAGCGCCGCGAGCGCGACGAAGCGGCGCGGCGCGAGGAAGGCGCCCCAGAGCGCGAGCGCGTAGAGCAGCGAGCACGAACGCCGGCTCGACCGTGCGCTGCACGAGGTCGGACGAGCGCCCTGCTGGCCGGGGTCGTCGGCGGCGACGCTGAGGAACGGCGACCAGAGCATCCCGACCGCCTGCGACGGCGAGCCGCGCCTTCTCGCCCGGCTGGTCGCGCCAGAAGTCGATGACCTCGTCGCGGTAGAACGACGCCTGGGCGCACTCGTCGACCGCCTTCGCGGCGGCGACCGAGATCGCGGCCGCCTTCTCGGGCCAGGGCGGCACGCCCGGCAGGTCGGGCACGTCGTCGATCCAGCCGCCGCCGGCGAGGACGTCGTACGTCGCCGGGTTGTTCGCCTTCCAGAGCGCGCGTGTGTCCGTCGTGATCGTCGCGCAGCCGATCACGACCCGGTTGCGGACGACCCACGGCGCGGTCACCGCCGCGGCGCCGACGACGACGAGGAGCGCCGCCGCGACCGCGCGGCGCCCGGGTCGCACGCGCCACGCGACGTACGGCGCGAGGACGAGGGGCAGCAGCAGGAGCCGCGCGTTCGAGAGGATCGCGAGCCCCGCGACGCGCCCCGTGGCGATGGCGCAGCAGGAGCGAGCGGCGCTCGTACGCGAGGAGCGCGAGCAGCACGATGGCGGCGCGCGAGGAGCCCGTCGAGGATCTCGCGGTTCACGTGGACGTCGTGCCAGACGAGGTACGGGTGCAGCGTCGCGACGAGCGCGGCGATCACGCCGGTCCTGACCGTCGACGAGGTGACTGCCGATCGCGAGGACGAGCAGCGCCGTCGCGACGGCGACGACGACCTGCGCGAGCCCGACGACGACCCACGAGCGCTCGAGCGGCCAGTAGAGCGCAGCGAGGAACCATGCGTAGAGCGGCTGCGTGTAGGCGGACGGGACGCCGGGAAGGAAGCCGAACGTGCCGCTCGAGACGAGCGTCCGCGCGAACGTGTCGCTCTTCTCGACGTACTCCTCGAGGATCGCGTCCCGCTCGATCGCGAGCGCGAGGAGCCGCGGGAGCGCGGCGGCACCGGCCACCAGCCGACCGCAGGAGCCCGTCTCATGCGGCGAGCTCCGAACCTGGTATCCGTTGCGTGATGCCGCCCACGACTCCGGAACGGTACGCAGTGGTCTCGTGCCACGTCGAACGACCGCTCGACGACGCGTGTCTGGGCCGCCTTCGCGGCGCTCCAGGAGCGCCGGCCCGGCAGGCCTCTCGATCGCGGCGCTGATGCGGCCGCCGGACGCGGAGGCCGGGCGAGAGCGACGAGGAGCGCTGGCTCGCGCGGGCCCGGGAGGCGGCCGACCGCGGGCCGCTCGGCCACCACACGCACTTCACGAGCCCGACCCACGCGCGGCCGAGCGGCGGCGACCACGGGCGAGCGGGTGCGGCGCGAGGGTGCGTGGCTCCGCGCGCACGGCCTCTGGCCGACGCTCTTCTGCGGCGGCGGCTGGTACACGGACCGCTCCGTGGCGCTCGCCTGCGCGGAGCTCGGCTACGTGGACTGCACGCCGCGAGCGACGCGGCCGCCGTACCTCCCGGACGGGGCGGCCTGGGCCGAGCTCGAGGCACCCGCACGCATCGACGTCGACGGGAGGACGCTCGCCGCCGTGCCGACGACGCACGGCAGCGGGCGACCTCGCGCGCGCGATCCTGCGGCTCGGGCCTCCCGCCGCGCGTCCACGCCTACTTCCACGACACCGACCTCGTCGACCGGCGCCGGCGCGCGATCGTGGTCGCGCGGGCTCGAGCTGCTCGGACGCCGGCGGCCGGCGGCTGACCTCGACGCGTCGGCCGCGTCCGTGCGCGATCACGGCCCGCCGCTCTCGTGGGAGGACGTCGCGCGCGGGGAGGCGGCCGCCCCCCGGGCGTAGAATCCTGGCGTGCCGAGCGAGGCACCCACGACGAGCCCTGCTCGGCCCGAGAGAGCCCCCGGCCCCTCCCGGGAGGCGGGCCCGCCGACGGCCCCGCCGACATCCGCCGCTCACGCGTGTATCTGCTCTCGCGCGGCCCGCTGTTCGGCCTGCTCCGCCGGGCCGTCAGCGTCGCCGCGCTCGTCGCGGCCGACGTCGCCGGGCTCGCGCTCGGCGTGTACCTCGCCCTCGTCCTGCGCTCGCGTCGTCTACGGCGACACCGTCTACTGGTCGCTCCTCTGGGACACGGGGCCGGCCGAGTGGCTGCCGTTCCTCGCGCCGATCACGGTGCTCGTCTTCCTCCAGGCGGGCCTCTACGCGCCGCGCGAGCGCCGCGCCGGCTCGGGCAGGATCCTCGGCGCGCTCGTGCTCGTCGCCCTGATCGTGCTCGCGTTCGGCCTCGGGACGGACTACGACTTCACGACCACCGGGCTGATCCCGACCGCTGTCGCCACGAGCGCGCTCGCGATCGGGCTCCTGCGCGCGGCGTACGACTCGGTCTCGCTCGAGCTGATGGGCCGGGCCGGGCGTGCGTCGCCGGCTGCTGCTCGTCGGCGAGGGCGACACGCTCTCCGATCTCGAGCGGCAGCTCCGTGCGTCGCGCGGGGGGATCGGCGTCGAGGTCGTCGGCACCCTGGCCGCCGCGCCCGGGTCGGCGGCGTTCGGCGCGTCGCTCGAGCGGCTCGCGGCGCTGCTCGAGGACAGAGCGGCCGGACGAGCTCGTGCTCGCCGAGGCGGACTTCGACGAGCAGACCGTCCTCGAGGTCGTCCAGCTCGCCCATCGGCACGGGGTGAAGGTCAAGCTCGCTCCGACCACGACCGAGCTCCTCGTCCACGAGGGCGAGTACGTCCCCGGCCAGGGCGTGCCGCTGTTCGAGCTGCGGCCGCCGATGCTGACGGGGGTCGAGTGGGCGACGAAGCGCGCGTTCGACCTGGTCGTCTCGCTCACGTTCCTCGTGGTCGGGATCCCGCTCTGGCTGCTCGTCGCAGCGGCGATCAAGCTCGACTCGCGCGGGCCCGTGCTCTACGTCGACCGGCGCATCGGCGTCGGCGAGCAGGAGTTCGGGATGCTCAAGTTCCGCACCATGGTCGCGGATGCGGCCGAGCGCCAGGACGAGCTCGAGGACGAGAACGAGGCGTCGGGCGCGCTCTTTCAAGATCCGCGACGACCCGCGCGTCACCCGCGTCGGGCGTGTGCTCCGTCGCCTCTCGCTCGACGAGCTCCCGCAGCTCGTCAACGTCCTGCGCGGCGAGATGAGCCTCGTCGGGCCGCGCCCGCTGCCGCTGCGAGACCACGCGATGCTCGAGGACTGGCACCGCGCGCGCTCGCTCGTCCTGCCCGGGATGACCGGCCTGTGGCAGATCTCGGGCCGCTCCGGGCTCGAGTTCGACGACCTCGTGCGCCTCGACTTCACCTACATCGAGAACTGGTCGATCTGGTCGGACGTCTCGATCATCGCGCGGACGATCCCGGCCGTGCTCAGCGGCACGCGGCGCGTACTGACCACCGCGGCGGCCTCACTGCGAAAGCGCACGAGGCACCCGACCGCGACGAGCGTCACGAGCCCCGTGGTCACGACGCCTCCCGCACTCGCGACGCCGGAGAGCGCATCCAGGAGGATCGGGTGGCGTGTCCACATCTCTTCGTGCAGGCAGTCGTAGTACGCCGGCGTGGGAGGTGGCCCGCCGCCCGGGCAAACGGTGGTCGTGGTCCGAAAGAAGAAGTCGCCGATCGTCTCGGGACGCCAGATCAGGCCGACGTGCGGGAGTGCGACCCCGACGGTCAGCGCCGACACGGCAACGACGGCCCACGCCGGGCGGAGGACAGCCGCCGCGAGCGGCGTGAGTCCCCGCCCGTACGCGGCGATGGCGACGAGGAGGATCGGCAGGACCCAAGGCAGGCTGAGCCGGGGCCCCCAGGCCCACCAGCCGAAGGGCGCCCACCACGCCGCGAGGCCGACGGTGAGGGAGAGGACGAGTGCGACGAGCGCGAGCGACGGCCAGGCCTCGCTCCACGACCCGCTCATCCGGGCGCGAACGAGGGCGTGACCTATCAGCGCGGCGACCAGGAGGGTCGCGAGCGGCCAGAAGAGCACGATGCCGGCGTTCGGCGCGACGAAGAGTCCCACGGAGAGCTCGCCGAACCACCCGAGCGTCGTCGTCCGCAGCGCCGGGTCCAGGTAGTACGCGTTCTTTGGTGTGCCAAAGCGGACGATGTTCAGCATCGCGCCGACGGCGACTGCGAGGGCGAGCCCCGCGCCGCCGAGCCACAGCTGGCGCCGGATCGGCCTACCCGCGCGGCTCCGGGCGAGGAGGAGCGCGACAACGCCCAGCGCGGCGACGAACGGGTAGCCCGTCTCCTTGGTCAGACCGGCGCCGAAGGCGGCGAGCGCCACCAGCGCCGGGTGGGCGGGCACGAGCGCGGCGGCGACGAGTAGGGTGAGGAGCCCGGCCGCAAGCATCTCCCCCCAGGTCGTGTTCCCATACGCGAGTGGCGGGCCGGTCGCCGCGGCGAGCAGGAAGATCCAGCGCCATTCCGGGCATTCCGACCCGGCGCAGCACGGCCCAGCCGGCGGCGACTGCGGCGGCGAGGCCGACAAGCACTCAGCAGTGCCAGCACGCGAACACGACCGTCGACGGAGAGGCCGACCCCGTGGGCGATCAGGTCTGGGAGGTGCTGGAGCGCCGGGAACGGGTCGATCAGGCCGTGCGCACGGCAGTCGACGAAGTCGAGATCGCGGAGGCATTCGGCGAGGGCGTCGGTGCCGGTCAGGAGCGGGCCGGTATCGCCGCCCCGCTCCGGCTTCGCGATCCAGGCGACGGCGATCCCGAGCGCCCCGACGGCCATTGCCACGCTCGCGGCACTCGCGCGGCCGCGGGCGGTCCCGACGAGCTCCACGACCTCCCGCGGCACGACCTCAGCTTGTCACACGCGTGAGGGGCTCACCGGAAGTGCGGTCGGTCGTGCTCCCTACACTCCGTTCGTGCGCCAGCCCCGCATCCTCGCCGTCGCCTCGGCGGTCGACCTCGACTTCCGCTACGGCTGCACGCCCGCGTGGTGGCAGCTGTGGAAGGGCCTCTACGAGGCGGGGGTCGACCTCGTCGTCACTCCGTACCGCGGACGGCCCGTCGAGTCGCCCTGGTGGCGCACGGCACCCAACCCGACCTACCGCGAGGCCGAGAGCTACGCGGCCCTGCGTGGCGGGCTCGCCCGCCTCAAGGGCGACCGGTACCTGCGGCGCGGCGAGGACAACCCGGAGGACAGCGCCTTCGACAAGCTCACGCGCGAGACGATCTGGAAGGTCGTCACGCCGCGCTGGCGGCGGCACCTCGACCGGCTGGTCGACCCGGGAGCGCCCGGACGCCGTGCTCGTGTTCACCGTCCCGATGGCGCACTTCCGCGGCATCCCGACCTACCTGCGCGAGCGGCACGGGATCCCGGTCGTCTTCTACGACGGCGACGTGCCGATGAGCCTGCCGGAGTTCGGCGGCATGGACACCGGCTTCAACTACTACCACGGCGCCGATCCGTCCGAGTACGACCTCGTGCTCTCGAACTCGGAGGGTGGCCTGGCGCGGCTGCTCGAGCTCGGCGCACGGCGGGCCGAGGCCGTGCTCTGGGCGCGCCGACCCCGAGTTCTTCCGCCCGCTGCCCGTCGAGAAGGAGCACGACGTCTTCTTCTACGGCTACGGGGACAAGTTCCGGCGGGAGTGGATGGCGGCGCTCGTCGGCGAGCCGAGCCGGCGCGACCCGCGCATCGACTTCGCGCTCGGCGGACGCGACTTCCAGGGCGACGTCGGCGGCGCGCGACTCCTCGGCGACGTGCCGTTCAACGTCTTCGCGCGCGCGATCTCGGCCGCGCGCGTCAACCTCAACGTGACGAGGCGGGCGCACGCGACGGTCGACGGCTCGTCGACCTGCCGGCCGTTCGAGCTCGCATCCGCGGGCGCGGCGATCGTCTCCAACCCGCACGCGGGCCTCGAGCGCTGGTTCGAGCCGGGGAGCGAGCTCCTCGTCGTGGACGACGCCGACGGCGCGCTCGACGCCTACCACGCCCTGCTCGACGATCCGGCCGAGGCCGCGGCGATGGGCGCCCGCGCGCGCGAGCGGGTCCTCGACGAGCACACGTACGCCCATCGCGCACGGCAGATGCTGCGGCTGCTCGAGCTCGAGGCGGCCGTTCCGGCATGACGCGCCGGATCGTGGCGGTCGTGCCCGCGCTCGACGAGGAGGCGGCGATCGGCGCGGTCGTGGCCGGGATCCGCGCGTTCGACCCGGCGATCGACGTGGTCGTCGTCGACGACGGGTCGTCGGACGCGACCGCAGCGGCCGCCGCGCGATGCGGGCGCGACGGTCGTCCGGCTCCCGTTCAACCTCGGCATCGGCGCAGCCGTCCAGACGGGCTTCCGGTACGCGCTCGAGCGCGAGTACGACGTCGCGGTGCGGCTCGACGGCGACGGGCAGCACGATCCCGCCGAGCTGCCCAAGCTGCTCGGGCCGCTCGACCGTGACGAGGCGGACGTCGTCACCGGCTCGCGCTTCCGCGAAGGCGGCGACGGCTACCGCCCGCCGCTCGCGCGGCGACTCGGGATCACCTGGTTCGCCCGGCTCGTCTCGCTGCTCTCGCGGCCAGCGCGTGACCGACACGACCTCCGGCTTCCAGGCGCTCAACCGGAAGGGGATCGCGCTCTTCGCCCGCGACTACCCGAGCGACTACCCCGAGGTGGAGGCGACCGTGCTCGTCCTCAAGCACCGGCTGCGGCTCGTCGAGGTGCCCGGTGAGCATGCGCGAGCGCGAGCACGGCTCGTCCTCGATCACGTTCCTGCGCTCGGTGTACTACGCGCTCAAGGTGACGCTCGCGCTTCTCGTGGCGATGGGGCGCCGCTACGCCGTCCCCTCGGAGGGCGTCCAGCGATGACACCCGTCCGGATCTCGATCGCGGCCGCGATCGGCTCCGTGCTGCTCATCCTGATCGTGCTGGAGCTGATCCGCGGGCGGCGGCTGAAGGAGCGCTACGCCCTGCTCTGGCTCGTGACGGGGATCGTGCTGCTCGTCCTCTCGGCCTGGCGCGGCGGCCTGAACACGATCGCCGGCTGGCTGGGCGTCTCGGGCTACCCTCCGGCGATCCTCTTCGCGGCGGCGATCATGTTCGTCATCGCCGTGCTCCTGCACTACTCGACCGTGCTCTCGCGGTTGACCGACGACAACGTCCTGCTCGCGCAGGAGGTGGCGCTCCTGCGCACACGCCTCGACGCGCTCGAGGGGAGCGAGCGCGAACACTAGGCCGATGACGTCGTGAGGCTCCTCAATTCTCGCACCAGCACGACGAGGAGGAGGACGAGAAGAATGTTCCTGGAGAGCAGGAGCCAGGCGGCCCAAGGATCGACGTGAAGCCCCTCCCAGCCCCGAAGCTCGAACTGGGTCAGGACCATGCCAGCGACCAGGAGCGCACTTGCGAGTCGCCCGGCCACGCCTGCGACCAGCGGTACGAGCGGTAGGAGCCAGGTCAGGAACTGAGGTGAGATCACCTTGGCGAGGGCGAGGAACGCGACAGCCGCGGCGGTGAGGCTCGTGATGAAGACGGCATCAGACCGCAGGCGTCGGCGACAGGCGAACCAGACCCACACGATCGTCCCGGAGGCCGCGACTGTCGTCAGCGTCGCCAGCACCGAGGGAAGCTGCCCGGCGAGGTCCAGTGACCCAGGATCGCCGGGAACGATCGTGGCTGCGTAGACGCCCATGGTGTCGAGGGCGAGGAGGATCGAGCCGGGCAGGCTTTCTCCGTGCAGATCCCGCGAAGCCTGTGTCCAGTAGCTGAATCCGAGCCCGCCGAACGAGGTTGCGACGAAGTAGGAGAAGATCGCCAGGCATACAGAGGCGAACACGGCAGCGCTCCGAACGAGCTCCCGACGTCCGCGTGTCAGCGCGATCCGCTCCGCTGCGATGGGCAGCATCGAGAGCGCGAAGGTCTTGGCCGCGAACGAGCCCGCGAGGAACCCGGAGGCGGCCGCGTCGCGGTGCGAGAGGTATCCGGCGACCGCGAGCGCAACGAGTGCCGTCGGCCAGAGGTCGTACCGGTTCAGAAAGACGTGCCCGAGCAGGAGCGGCGCCAGCGCGATCGTTCCCAGTCCGGTGAGTGTCGCCGTTCTCCCGGCCCCCAGTCGACCCAGCGAGTACCCCGTCGCTAGGAGGACGACAACTCCGAGCCCCGCCATCGTCAGCTTGAACGTGAACAGGTAGTCGGGCGCGGTCGACGTGACGAGCGCGGGGGCGACGAATGCCGGCAGCGCGAAGGGCGGGTATTCGACGCTGAAGTCTCCGTACGGCACGTCGCCGTCGAGAATCCTCCGCCCGAACCCCTCGTAGTGTCCCACGTCGCCCCAGAGGCTGTCGGTGACCAGACCACCCTCGGAGAAGACGCACAACGCGATGTACACCGGAACCATCGCGACCGCTGTGCGGAACTGGCTCGCCACCGTCATCTGGCGGACGGCGCGACCGGTGGACTGATCGCGAAGACGTCACCCTGCTCCGGGTCATCGAGCCAGTTCGCCGCAACGCCGATCCGGTAGGAGGCGTCCGCGGGCGGGTCTGGATCGACGTAGGTCTGGTCCCGCGTGGTCACGAGCGTCTCCGCGCGAAGCTCACAGCGACGCCCGCCGAGCAGCTGGCAGACCGTGTCGGGGAACCCTTTCGACGGCGAGGCGCGGTAGACACGGTAGAAGGTGCGTGCCCGGCTCGTCGAGTCCGTCCAAGCGAGCTCGTTGGCTCCCGCGCTCTTTCGGACGTCGAGCGATATGACGTTGCCGTCCGCCGGCACCCCGATCTCGTTCACGATCACCTCTGAGGAGATGAAGTCCGGCGGCGGGGTCGGATTCCGGGTTGACCGCGCGGAAGACGATGCCAGGAGCACGGCGAGCGGGACGAGCGCGAGGAAGGCGACGACGACGGCGGTCGTGCGGATGTCGGGACGCCGACCCGGGAGCGGCGCGAGACGGGCATCCATGCGTGTGAGTACCGTCGGGACGAGCAGCGGAATCGCCGCCGTGAGAAGCGCGAACGCGGGGAGTGCGGGCATGATGAGTCGCCAGTAGCTGCCCGACTCGATCGTCGCGACGTCCGCTGCGCCTTTGACGACGACATAGCCGAGCAGCCAGCCGAGGAGAAGCCCCGCGGCGGAGACCGAGCGCCGCGCAACGGCGATCGCCCCGGCCAGCGGGAGAAACTGGATCACCCTCGCGCTCCAGGTGAACTCCCGCAGGTTCGACATGTTCTGCTTCCAGGTGTCGAAGTCGAGATGCACCGTGCGGTCGAACCACGACGTAGCGGATGCCACGACGGGGTCGCTGAGCCCGGCGGCGAGCCGTGTCTCGTCCAGAGCGAACAGTGGTACCTCGCCGAGTCCCTTGTCCTTCCAGATGGCAAGCGCCAGGACCGCCGGGCCGAGCGCGACGGCGAAGAGGCCCGCATGTGTGAAGCGTCGCGCAAGCAGGAACGCGAGCAGGGGGCCACCGAGGAAGAGCACGTTGGCGGGCTTCAGCGCCAGCGCGACCCCGGCGAAGGTCCCTGCCATGACCGCCTCGCGGTACGCGCCCGCCCTCAGCGCACGCACCGTGAAGGCTGCGGAGACGAGGATGGCGACGACCGACGGGAAGTCGGCCTGCTGCGTGAGCCCGAGGGCTTGCGGGAGGAACTGGTCGACCCACGAGTCGTGGTAGCGCTGGACGAAGTAGGGGATCGCCACGAACGGAGCCGCGACGAACGCGGCGGCGCACCAGACGCCGGCGAGTCGACCGGCGAGCCGTGCCCCGATGTCATACGCCGCGAGCGTCGCGACCGGGCCGAGCACACCGACCTGCAGGATCGTCGTGAGCGGTAGCAGCTGGACGGAGCTCGATCCGGTGATCCACGTCAACGGGGCCAGGAGCATCGGCCAGCCGTGGCTCGTAAGGGCGTATCCGATCGTCCCTTGCCCCAGCAGCCAGCCCGACGTGACGAGCCAGATCTGATCGCCGCCCTGGTACGTCAGCCAGCCGTTGTGGTTGATCGAGAAGAAGAGCGCGACGGTCGCGAGGATCTGCACCACGACGAGTGCGGCGAGAGCGACGACGACGTGGCGGGCCACGGTGTCCGCTGCCCGTGAGAGCGTTGCGAGGACCGGGTGGGGGCGGCGGTCGACGGTCGCCGCCGTGCTCATCGGCTCTCGCGATACCAGGCCACGGTGCGCCCGATGCCCTCGCGCAGGTGAACCGCCGCCCTGAACCCGAACAGCGCCTCCGCGCGGGACGTATCGAGCCGACGTCGGGGCTGGCCGTTCGGCTTCGACGTGTCCCAACGGATTGCGCCCTCGAAACCCGTAGCGTCTCGGACGAGCTCGGCCAGGTCGCGGATCGCGATTTCCTCGCCCGTGCCGAGGTTCACGGGCTCCGTCCCGTCGTAACGCTCTGCCGCGCGCGCGAAACCCTCGACGCAGTCGTCGACGTAGAGGAACTCGCGGGTCGGCGTGCCGTCGCCCCAGAGCACGATCTCGTCGTCGGCTCGCTCCTGCGCCTCGACCATCTTCCGGACCAAGGCGGGGATCACATGGGACGTCTCGAGGTCGAAGTTGTCACCGGGGCCGTACAGGTTCACCGGGAGAAGGAAGATCGCGTTCGTCCCATATTGCGCGCGGTACGACTGGGCGCCGACGAGGATCGCCTTCTTCGCGACGCCGTACGGTGCGTTCGTCTCCTCCGGATAGCCGTTCCAGAGATCCTCCTCGTGGAACGGCACCGGCGCGAACTTCGGGTATGCACAGATCGTCCCCGCGATCACGAGCTTCGGCGTGGAGTGCATCCGTGCCTGCTCGAGGATGTGCGCGCCCATCATCAGGTTCGCGTACCAGTACCGGCCGGGGTTCGACCGGTTCGCGCCGATGCCTCCTACCTCGGCGGCGAGATGGAAGACGAGCTCGGGCGCGGTGTCGTCGAAGAGGCGTCCCGTCGCCTCCATCGACGTGAGGTCGTAGTCGCGGCGTGGGGCGATCGAGACCTCGTGCCCCTCGCCACGGAGCCGCTCGACGAGCCGCGAGCCGAGGAAGCCGCTACCGCCCGTGACGAGCACACGGCTCAAACGCCGCCCCTCGGGGCGTCCGGGACCGCCGCGAAAAGGTCGCGGCTCACGAGCCGGCGAGCTGCGGTGATCCCGTCGGGAGCCAGTCGACGCGGCCGATCCAGCCGTCCCGGTTCTCCGCGTACCAGCGGATCGTGCGGAGCACGCCTTCCTCCCAGCTGACGTGCGGCTGCCAGCCGGTCTCCCGGGTCAGCTTCTCGTGGCCGACCCGGAGCGCCATCACGTCGCTCGCGCCGGGCCGCTTGCGCGCCTCGACGGTCACCACGCGGCGGTCGGCGGGCCAGAAGCCGTGCTCGATCCCCGTGCGGACGATCAGATCGGCCCAGTCGGCCATCGAGATGTTCTCGCCCTGGCCGTAGACGTAGACGTCGCCCGGGCGGCCGTGCGCAGCGACCATGAGGTGGCCCCGGACCCCGTCCGTGCAGAAGCAGAAGTCCCGGAGGGGGTCGAGTGCGCCGAGCTCGATCTCGGGCCTCGTGAGCGCCTGCGTGACGATCGTGCCTGTGACGTAGCGGGGATTCTGGCGCGGGCCGTAGTTGTTGAACATCCGCGTCACGACCCCGGGGAGGCCGAATGCGTCGTAGTAGTTCATGGTGAGGAAGTCCGCCGCGACCTTCGCCGTCGCGTAGATCGACTTCGGGTTGATCGGCGAGCGCTCGTGGAGGATCAGCGAGCCGGCGTCGTCGAACGTGTGGTGGTCGGAGACGTCGTCGCGGACGTTGCCGTACTCCTCCGACGTGCCCGCGGTGTCGAACTTCTCCAGCTCGAGCCCCCAGTCGACGATCGACTGGAGGAGGTTCAGCGTGCCGACCGTGTTCGCCATCACGGTCTCGTAGGGGCGGTGCCACGACTCGCCGACGTGGGCCTGCGCGCCGAGGTGGAAGACGTAGGGCCGGTCGGGGGCGTCCAGCAGCTCGCGCACGAGGTAGTCGATCGATGTGCGGTCGGTGAGGTCCGCGAAGTGCACCTTGAGGTCACGACGAAGGTGCGCGATGTTGTTGAGCGCGCCGCTCGACGTCGCCCGCACGAATGCGTGGACGTTCGCCCCCAGCGCCACGAGCGCGTCGGTCAGGTGCGAGCCCATGAACCCGTCCGCCCCGGTGACGAGGACCGTGCGGCCGCCGTAGACGTCCGCGAAGTCGCGACGCAGCTCGTCGAGGTCGCGCTCGGTCCAGATCGTGTCGGTACTCATCGGGTCGTATGGCGGGCGCCGTAGGCTTCCCGGTCGGTGCGCAAGGCTACCGCTTCCACGCGCCTCGGGTCGCTCGCGTCGGGGGCGGTCACCGCGCTAGCGCTCGCCGTCCAGTCGGGCCTTGCAGCCGTGGTCGGGATCGTCGTCGCCCGCGAGGTCGAGCGAGGCGCAGAGACGGACGGCTTCTTCGCGGCGTACGGGGTGTTCATCGTGCTCGCGCTCGCGGCGACCGCGATCCGGCTCGTCGTTCTGCCTCCGCTCGCGCGGGCGCGGGTCGACCGGCGGCTCGGCGAGGAGGTCTCCGCCTGGGCCGTGGCGCTGTCGGTCCTCGCCCTCCCGGTGCTCGTCGCCGGCGTCGCTGCCGCCCGCCCGGTCGCCGCGCTCCTGACAGGCTTCGGCCCAGAGGAGGCGCGGAACGCAGCCGAGGACCTGTTGCCCCTGATGGTGCTCGCTGCGGTCGCGCAGCTCTATGCAGGCCTCGCGGCGAGCGCCCTCGCCGCCCTCGATGACTACCTGACGGCCGCGGTCTCGTACATCGTCGCGAGCGTCGTCGGCCTCGCCTACATCCTCGTTCGTATCGATACGGACGGAATCGACGCGGTGGCGACGGGGATGGCGCTCAACGGGCTGGTCGCGGTCGCCCTCCCGACGGTCGCGCTCGTTCTCCGAGCGCGCGCAGCCGCGATGCCCCGCGGCGCCATCCGGCCGTCAGGCGCGCCGATCCCGTCGCGACTGCTGGAGGCCGGCCGCAGCGCCGCGCTCCCTCTCGCGCTCCAGGCCGTCTACTTGATCTGCGTTCCGTTCGCGGCGCGGGAGGGCATCGGTGCCCAGACGAGCTTCGGGTACGCCTATCTGGCGGCGTCGGCGCTGGTCGCCGTGACGTCGGCATCGCTCGGGCTCGTGACTTCCGTCCCGCTCGCCCGGATCGGGCTCGACCCGCCGGGCGTGGCTCGGCACGTGGTCTCGTCCTCCTGGATCGCGCTCCTCGCCGTCGGCGCGGTCGCAGGCGTGTTCGCGGTGACGGGGACGTCGCTCGTCGGGGCGGTGCTCGGAGAGGGATACTTCGCGGACGTCGGCGAGGAGCTCGGCCGCCTGATCGTGCTGCTGTCGCCGTGGATGGTCTTCTCGATCGGTTTCACGGTCACGCTGCCGCTCCTGTTCGTCCAGGGGCGGACGCGCGGGCTACCCGGGGTCGCCCTCGGGCTCGTCGCGCTGAACGTTCCCCTCGCGTGGCTCGGTCAGGCAATCGGCGGGCTCGCCGGCCTCTCGCTCGCGCTCGCTCTGACCACGCTCGTCGCGCTGACGGTCATGCTGCGCCGTCTTCACGCAGCGGCGGTCACCCTGTCGGCGTTCGCCGGGGCTGCGCTGACGGTCGCCTTGATCGCGAGCATCGCATTCCTCCTCCCGCTGCTCGGTCTCGGGTCGGGGCCGGCGGCGGTCGTGGGGCTCGCCCTCTACGCCGGGACGTTGCTCGCGCTCCGTCCCGCGGGCCTTCGCAGCTCGTGGCGCTACCTCCGATCGCTCACGTAGCCGCCCGGGCGGGGTCGCGTCAGCCGGACGGGCCCGGCCGGCGTAGCCGACGCACCGTCCACAGGCCTGCTCGGGTGCTGAAAAGCCGCTGCCGCGCCGAGGCGCCGACGCGCCGATGCGGTGGGAGGTAGGCGAAGCGCATGCGCCCGCGCGCCGCATCGGCGCCGGCGAAGAACGGTGGAGGCTCGTCGGTGAGCTTCGTCAGTCGCGCGGTCCGGAAGCTCGCCGCCTCCTCGACCCGCCATGCGTCGCTCGCGCGGGCGAAGTCGACGATCGCAGAGACGGCGGGCAGGTACGCATCGTCCAGGAGCACCGTGCCGCCGCTGCGAACGTGCGGGTGCGATGTGCCACCAGTCGAGGATCGGGTACGGGAACCCGTGGGCGCCGTCGACGAGGACGAGATCGAGGGGACGCGCCTCCCACCGGGCGAGGACCTCGTCCGAGGGCCCTATGCGAAACGTCACGCTGCTGTCGTCGACGCCCAGTTCCCGGCAACGGCGGCGGATACGGTCCTCTTCGCCGGGATCGGGTGTCACGGCCTCGTGGATCGCGCCTGCGGCGGCGAAGACGACGGTGCTGGCTCCCGCGCCGGTCTCGAGCGTCGACCATCCCCGTTGCACGTTCCGCTCGAGCCACTCGAGCGCCGCCCAGGCGAGGCCCCAGTACTCGCCGGTCCCATGCAGGCCGGGTGGCGCGGCACGCAGGGCGTCGGTGACGGGCGTGGACGGCACGCGGGCATTCTGCGCGAGATGCCCCCGGCCCGCGACCGTAAGTGATGCGTAGACTCGCCCGCGGATGGCGACGCCTCGCGCGTTCATCACCGGGGTCGGCGGGCAGGACGGCTCGCTGCTCGCAGCGCTCCTCCTCGACAACGGCTACGAGGTGGTCGGCGTCGTTCGGCGGGATCCCGCCGCGTACGCGGATGCGCTCGCGCCACTCGAGGATCGCCTCGAGCTCGTCGAGGCCGACCTGCTCGACCATGGCTCGCTCGTCGCGGCGCTGCGGGCGACGCGGCCGACGGAGGTGTACAACCTCGCGGCCCCGTCCTTCGTGCCGCGCTCGTGGGACGAGCCGATCCTGACGGCCGAGTTCGCCGCGGTCGGGGCGACCGCGATGCTCGAGGCCATCCGCGAGGTCGACCCGGGCATCCGCTTCTACCAGGCGTCGTCGAGCGAGATCTTCGGCGAGCCGCGCGAGACGCCCCAGACGGAGGACACTCCCCTGGGCCCGCTGACGCCGTATGGCGTCGCCAAGGCGTACGCGCATTTCATCGCCGGGAGCTACCGGCGGCGGTACGGCATGTTCACGTCCTGTGGGATCCTCTACAACCACGAGTCGCCGCTCCGCCCCGTCGACTTCCTCCCCCGGAAGGTCGCCCGGGCCGCCGCGGCGATCTCGCTGGGCCTCGAGCGGGAGCTCGTGCTCGGCGACCTCTCTGCCCGCCGTGACTGGGGCTACGCCGGCGACTACGTGCGCGCCATGTGGCTCATGCTCCAGCACGACGAGCCGGGCGACTACGTCGTCGCGACCGGCGTGTCGCATTCGGTCGAGGACCTCGTCGCGTGCGCATTCGACGCGGTGTCCCTCGAGTGGCGCGACCACGTGCGCACCGACCCGTCGCTCTTTCGCGGCGCGGCCGAGCTCCACGACCTGGTCGGCGATGCGTCGAAGGCCCGGCGTGTTCTCGGCTGGGAGCCGGAGGTGACCCTCGAGCGGCTCCTCGCCATGATGGTCGAGGCCGACGTCGCGCGGCTCTCTCAGGCTGCGGCGAGCTCGTAGACCGCGTCATGGGCGCGGGCGGTCGCGTCCCACGTGAACGCGCGCCGCTCGCTCGACGCCGAGCCGTGCCAGCTGGGACGACCGGTCGAGCGCCGCTTCGATGCCCGAAGCGATGGCCACGGCGTCGTACGGGTCGAACAGCACGGCGGCGTCTCCGACCACCTCGGGCAGCGAGCCGGCGCTGGATGCGGCAACGGGGCAGCCGCACGCCATTGCCTCGACGGGCGGCAGCCCGAACCCCTCGTAGAGGCTCGGAAAGACGAGCGCGGCGGCGCGCCGGTAGAGCGACACCAGCTCGTTCGCCGAGACTGCTCCACGCGTCTCGACGCCGGGTGGAAGTCGCGCCGGGTCGTGTCCCACGCCGGTGAGCACGAGCCGCAGCTCCGGGTGGCTCCTCCGCACCCGTGCGAACGCCTCGAGCAGCCGGTCGTGGTTCTTGTGGGGCCAGGGCCGTGCCGGATAGAGCACGAACGGCTCCCGGGCGACCTCGGGTGCCGGCGCGAACCGCGCGTGGTCGACGCCCAGGTGGATCGCGTGCACGCAGCCGGAATCGAGCCCGAGCCGGTCGATGACGCGCTGCCTGACCCATTCGCTGATGACGATCACTTGGTCGGCCCGCCGTGCGGCCCGGTCGTACGCGAGCTGCCGGAACAGCCGCTCGCCCCGCGGGAAGAGCTCGGGCAGGTCGAGGTGCTGCACGTCGAGGAGCGTCAGCACGGTGGGCCGTGCGACCCTGGGGACCGGGACGGTCAGCGGGTAGTGGACGAGATCCACGCGCCCGAGCTGTGCGCGCAGGGCTCCCGGGCGCAGGGCCGCGCGCCCCATGGCGAAGAGCCGGCCGGGAGTGGTCGTGGATGCGCGGTAGCCAGTCGCGACCACCGACGTGAGGCCGCCGCCTGCGTCCGGAGCGAGCGTGGAGACGAGCGCCTCGTAGTCGTGAGCCCCCCCGCGCGCCAGCGCGCGGCACAGCTCGCGGGCGTACGTCTCGCTCCCGCCCGAGATCCCGGGAACGAGCGTCACGAGCGACAGGCCCACACGCATCGCCGGATCCTACGAGCCGACGTCAGGACGCACTCGCCGCCCGCGAAGCGCGGACGCCAAGGGTGGTGGCCATGGACCGACGCCGCCGCAGGCGGGCGATCGAGTCGCGAGAAGCCGTAAAGGCTCGAATCGACACTGCACAGCAGTCGCGGCCCGCCGAGTGTGACGCCGAAGGCTGGAGGTGGCCGCGTGCCGTTCCGCTTGTGCGGGCTGGGCTTCGCGAGAGGTCGCAGCGCTCGGAATCGACTCTGCGCTGCAGTTGCGGCCCGCGAAGCGGGACGCCTTCAGGGCTCCCGCCGAAGGCGGGAGGTACCCGCGCGCCCGTTCCGCTTCTGCGGAACGGGCGCTTGCGGAAAAGACAGGGCTACACTGGCGCGGTGCCCGACAAGGCGGCGGACAACGGGTTTCCGTCGACCGAAGAGGTCGACGTCGACGCGCTCTTCGCGTCGCTGAGGGAGGAGATCCGCCGGTCCGGAGCGGATCCGGGCGCGGCGGGGGAGCCGGATGATCGTCGGGCGGCGCGTGGGGAGGCCGAGCGGCTGTGGCCCGTCTCCGCGGATCGTCCTCTGCGCCTGCGCCCCGGCTTCCGCGGCGGCCTCGGGACGCCCGCCAAGGCCGTCCTCCGAAAGCTCATGCGCTGGTACGTCGAGCCGCTCGCCTACGACCAGCGATCGTTCAACGCGGCGGCGCTCCGGCTCGTCGACGACCTCGAGCAGCGCGTCGCGAGCCTCGAAGCCGAGCTGGCGCTTCTCCGCTCCGCGGAGAAGCGCTAGAGAGTCCCATGCGGATCGCGGTGCTCCGCCCGCAGGTGCCGTTCGCGCGCGGCGGGGTCGAGATCGTCACCGACGAGCTCGTCGGTGAGCTCCGCGCGCGCGGTCACGAGGCCGACCTCGTCTCGGTGCCGTTCAAGTGGTACCCGGGCGCACGAGTGCTCACGCAGGCGTTCCTGTGGCGCATGCTCGACCTCGACGAGGCCGACGGCCGCGGGATCGACGTCGTCGT
Organism: uncultured Actinomycetes bacterium; assembly: GCA_963793655.1. Lineage (GTDB taxonomy): Bacteria > Actinomycetota > Thermoleophilia > Gaiellales > Gaiellaceae > Gaiella. The sequence goes on along the minus strand of CAWCAV010000011.1, from coordinate 617,052 downwards.
CGCGACGAAGTTCCCCTCCTACGTCGTGCGCCATCACGAGAAGCGCGTGTGGCTCGTCCACCAGTTCCGGCAGGCCTACGAGCTGGACGGCACCGATCTGGGCCAGTTCGGCGACGCACCGGAGGAACGCGCGCTTCGCCGGCACGTGCAGGAGCTCGACCGCGTGGCGCTGGGCGAGGCGACACGACTGTTCGCGACGTCCGCGAACGTCGCGGGACGCCTCGAGCGCTCGACGGGCCTCGTCGCCGAGGTGCTACCGCATCCCCCGCAGGCGCTGCCCTACCGGACGGCTCCCTCACAGGGCTTCGTCCTCTCGGCGAGCAGGCTCGACCGCGCGAAGCGGATCGACCTCCTGCTCGAGGCCGCTGCGCTCCAGCCGGGCTTCGACGTCGTGATCGCCTCCGACGGGCCCGACCGCGAGCGCCTCGAGGGGATCGCGCGCACCCGCGGGCTCGACGGACGGGTGCGCTTCGAGGGCCGTGTGAGCCAGGAGCGCCTCGCTGAGCTCTACGCGACGTGCTCGTCGGTCTTCTACGCACCGGTCGACGAGGACTTCGGCATGGGCCCGTACGAGGCGTTCCTGTCGGCGAAGCCGGTGATCACGACCACCGACGCGGGAGGACCGCTCGAGGTCGTCCACGACGGGCGTACGGGCCTCGTGGTCGCACCGCACGCGGCGGAGGTCGGTCGTGCGGCGTCGTGGCTCCGCGAGCACGACGACGAAGCCGCCGCACTCGGCAGCGCGGGCAAGGCGCTCGCGGACGAGGTGACCTGGGACCGGGCGATCGCGAGGCTGCTGTCGTGAAGGTCGCGTACTTCTCGCCGATGCCGCCGGAGGCGTCGGGGGTCGCCGACTACTCGGCGCTGATGCTGGGCGCGCTACGCCGGCACATCGACGTCACGGTGGTGAAACGCGGCTCCAAACGCCCACCCCGCGGCGTCGACCTCGCTGTGTACCACATAGGCAACAACCCCGACGCGCACGGCTGGATCCTGGACGCCCTTCGCCGGACACCGGGGCTCGTCGTCCTCCATGACTTCGTGCTCCACCATCTCGTCGCGGGCGTCACCATCGGGAGGCGCGACGGCCACGGCTACCTCGACGTGATGGAGCGGGAGCACGGGGTCGTCGGCCGGCTTCTCGCCCACGGCGTGCTCGACAAGCGCCTGCCGCCGCTCTGGGAGGCACGGCCCGAGGACTTCCCACTTGCGGGCGAGGTGCTCTCCCTGGCGAACGGGCTGATCGTGCACTCGCACTACGTCGAGGATCGGGCGCGTGCGGCGGGCTACACGGGACCGATCGCGCGCATCGCGCATCCGGCGTGGCCGTTGCCGGACGTCCCCGCCGCGGAGATCCACGGCGAGCCCCTGATCGGCGCGTTCGGGAACGTCAACACGTCGAAGCGGGTGCCCCAACTGCTCGAGGCGTTCGCCCGCGTCCGTGCGGAGCACGACGGCGCCCGTCTGCTCCTGGTCGGTGCGACGTCGCCCGGGTTCGACCTGGAGCGGCGTCTCCAGCGCCTCGGGCTCGGCGGGGAGGGGATCGTCCGCGAGGGCTACGTCGACGAGCGGCGGCTCTGGGCGTTGATGACGGCGTGTGACGTCCACGTCAACCTCCGCTCCCCGACCATGGGCGAGACGTCCGGCACGGCGATCCGGGCGCTGACTCTCGGCAAGCCGCTCGTCGTCTCGGACGTCGGGTGGTTCGCGGAGCTGCCGAGGAACGTGGCGCTCGCCGTGCCCGTGGGGGACCACGAGGTCGACGACCTGGCCGCGGCGCTCCGCGTCGTCGTCGAGCGCCCTGACGTGCGTGCGTCGATGGGCGCCGCAGCGCTGGCGCTCGCTGCGGGCGAACACGACGTCGGGCGCGTCGCCGAGCGCCAGGCGGCAGCGTTCGAGCGGGTCGCAGGCGGTGCGGCAGTGGCCGACGCCGTCCTGCGCGAGGTCAGCGAGGCCGCGTCCGGGGTCGGCATAGCACCCGGAACGCCCGAGGCCGCGGAGATCGCGAGACGGCTCTCCGAGGTCGACCTCGGTGGGTGAACCGTTGCGGGCGCGTGCCGCCCGCGTGCCGGACTGGGCGTGGTTGACGTTCGTGGTGATCGCATCGTGCGCCGTCCGGGCCTGGCTCGTACGCGGGATGCCGGCTCCGTTCGTGTTCGTCGACGAGCTCATCTACGCCGAGCTCGGGCGGAGCGTGGCGGACAGCGCGTCGTTCGCGGTGCGGGGCGTCCCGACCAGCGGCTACAGCATCCTCTACCCGATCCTGCTCGCCCCGGCGTACAGGCTCTCCGACGTGCTCCCGAGCGCGTACGGCGCGGCGAAGGCGACCAACGCGTTCGCGATGTCGCTCGCGGCGATCCCGGCGTGGCTGATCACCCGCCGGGTTGCGGGACGCGCGCTGTCGGTCCTGGCCGCTGCGCTGGCCGTCGCGCTGCCGTCCATGGCGTACACCGCGACGCTCGTCACCGAGAACCTCTTCTACCCGCTCGCCCTGCTCTTCGCCTGGACGCTCGTGCGCGTGCTGGAGCGGCCGACGTGGGGGCGGGTCGCCGCGCTCGTCCTGGCACTGGTCGCGGCGATCGCGACGCGCTCTCAGGCACTCGGCTTCGTGGGCGCGATCGTGCTGGCGCCCTTCGTCCTCGCTCTGCTGCGACGGGACGCCCGGGTGCTTCGCCGCTTCGTCCCCCTGCTCGGTGGTGTCGCGGGGGTCGTCCTGGTGGTGGTCGTCGCCCAGCTCGCGCGCGGCCGCGCGCTCTCCGACCTGCTCGGCGCGTACAAGGTGGTGGGCGAGGGCGGCTACGACGTCGGCGCCGTGCTCCGCTTCTGGCTCTGGCACGTCGAGGAGCTGACCCTCTACGTCGGGGTGGTGCCGGTCGTCGTCCTCGTCGTCCTGCTCGTAGGAGCGGACCGGCTCCCGGCGGCGGTGCAGGAGCACCTCGCAGCGACGGTCTCGCTGGTCGCCACGTCCACGCTGGTCGTCGCCGCCTTCGCCTCGCGGTTCGCGCCCGACCGCGTGCAGGACCGCTACCTGTTCTTCCTGACCCCGCTCCTCGTGGCGTGCCTGGCGGCGTGGGTCGCCCTCGGGGCGCCTCGGCCGAGGATCCCGCTCGCGATCGGATCGGCGCTCGCGGTGGCGCTCGTCGTCGCGTTCCCCTATACGCGGTTCATCGGCGAGCCCGCGAAGTCCGACTCGTTCGGCCTGCTCCCGCTCTGGTCGGCGAACGAGCACCTCCTCGCCGGCTCCTACCGCCTCACCGTCCTCGTGCTCGCCGTCGCGTTCGTGGCTCTGCTCGCGTTCGTCCCCGCCGGCCGCGCGATCCTCGTGCCCGTCGTCCTGCTCGGCCTGTTCGTCGTGCTCTCGCGCCCGGTCTGGTCGGGGCCGCACGGCGTGCTGCGCTCGGGCGAGGGGGCGCTGTTCCAGGGGATCCGTGGGGTCGAGCGCGGATGGATCGACCGGCGAGTGCCCATGGGCGACGAGGTTGCCGTGCTCTGGACCGGGCGGGCCGATCGCTTCACCGTCAACCAGAACGAGTTCTTCAACGCGAGCGTCGGCGACGTCTACTACACGTCGGAGCCCACGCCGGGCGGATTCGGGGAGACGCCCGTGCGCGTGGATCCGGCCACGGGCGTGTTCAGGACGCCGGCCGGCGGAGTCGTGGACGTCCCGTACGCGCTGCTCGACGGGTCGGTGACGCCCGACGGCGAGGTCGTCGCGCGCGACGACCTGGGCACCACGCTCTGGCGGCTGCGCGGCCCGCTCGCGTCGCTTACCCGCGTGACCGGCCTCTACCCGAACGACACGTGGTCGGGGCGCGAGGTGACCTGGACGCGCCTTCGCTGCATCGGCGGCCGGCTCCGGGTCGGGCTCCACTCGGACCCGACGCTGTTCGCGGGGCGCCTCACGAACGTGCTGGCCACGGTCGGCGGTCGGCCCGTCGCGCGGAAATCCATCCCTCCGCAGGGCTCCGTCACGATGCGCGTGCCGCTCGAGGCGGTCGACGGGCGGTGCGTCGTGCGCTTCACCGTGGCCCCGACTCTCGTGCCAGCCGACGTCCTCCCGGGCAACACCGACGAGCGGGAGCTGGGAGCCCACTTCGACGCGTTCGTGCACGAGGAGCCGGCGTGAGGGTCGTCGTCGACGTCTCCCCGCTCTCCCATCCGCGCACCGGGATCGGGAACTACATCCGGGGCTCGGTCTCAGGCATGGCACGGGCCGCAGCGGGTCGGCACGAGGTCGCCGCGTTCGCGCCGACGAGCATCCGCGGCCCGTCGGCGATCCGGGCCGCGCTGAACGGAGTCGACGTGCCGCTGCGGCTCCTTCCGCTCCCCGCCTCGCACGCCCTCCGCACGGCGTGGAGCCGCGCGGGCCGCCCGCCCGTCGAGTGGGTCGCGGGCAGTCTCGACGCGTTCGTGTTCAGCGAGTGGATGTACCCGGCACAACGGGCGGGGGTGCGGGCGACGGTGTTCCACGATCTCGTGCCGCTCCGTCACCCCGAGTGGTGCACGCCTCGCACGATCTCGATGCACACCCGCAAGGCCCGGAACGCCGCTCGGACCTGCGACGTCGTGTTCGCGAACTCGCACGCGACAGCCGGCGACCTCACGGAGCTTCTCGGGATCGGGCCCGACCGCATCGTCCACGCGCCACCCGGTCTCCAGGAAGGCCTCGGGCCCGACGGCGACGCGGCCGACCTCGGTGGGCCGGCGATCCTCGGTCTCGGGACGATCGAGCCGCGCAAGAACCTCGCGCGCCTGGTCGAGGCCTGGCGTCTTCTCGACGAAGAGCTCGGTCTCGTGCTGGCCGGGGGCGAGGGGTGGGGCGACCGGCCAGACCTCGCCGATCCCCGGATCCGGCGGCTCGGTTACGTCTCGGACGCCGACGTGGCCCGTCTCTACCGTGGAGCTGCTGTGCTCGTGTACCCGGCGCTCTACGAGGGATTCGGCATGCCGATCGTCGAGGCGATGGCTTGCGGCACGCCGGTCGTGGCCTCGCGGCACCCGACGCTCGACGACGCCTGCGGAGACGCCGCTGTACGCGTCGACCCGCTCGACGTCGAGGCGATCGCGGCAGGAATCCGGGAGGCCGTCTCCCGGCGGGCCGACCTCGTCCCGCGGGGCCTCGAGCACGCCGCGGGGTTCTCCTGGGAGCGCACCGGCATGACCATGCTGCGGGCGCTCGAGGAACGCACATGAGGGCTCGAGTCACAAATTGCAGCCCCGGCTTCCGGCTCTCGGTGATCGGCGGCTGCGCCGATGGTCAGGGTGAGCGCGGAGGGACGCGGTGATGGGCGACCGGCGTCCCGACGAGGTCGCCGTCGTCGTCCGGCGGCCGGCCGCCCATGGCCTGGAGTATCTCGTCCTCCTCCGCTCGCCCGAGAAGCTGGGCTACTGGCATCTCGTCGCCGGTGGCGTCGAGTGGGGCGAGACGCCCGCCGCGGCCGCCGTACGGGAGCTCGCCGAGGAAACCGGGCTGGTCGCCCAGCCCGCCGCGCTCGACGACCCACTGTTCTACGAGCTCGCCGGTGACCCCGAGTCCGTGCGCGAGCGCTTCCCCGAAGGGACGGAACGCATCACCGTGTGGCCCTTCGTCGCCGACGCCCCGCCGGGGTGGGAGCCGATGCTCGACGAGGAGCACGTCGACCATCGCTGGCTCGACGCCGACGGCGCGGTCGCGCTGCTCCACTACCCGGAGCCGCGGGAGGCGTTGCGGAGGGCGGCGTCGTGAGGGTGGCGATCGACACGTCGCCGCTCGTCCAGACGCGTGCGGGGACAGCGCGCCACGTGATCGGCCTGCTCCGCGAGCTCGAGGCCCGTCCCGGCCTCGAGCTCGTCGGCCTCGCGACCGGGGGCACCGGGCGGCTCGCGAGCGTTCGCCGCGACGCGCTCTGGTACCCCTTCCGGCTCGGACGCGCCTCCGCCCGGGTCGACGTCCTCCACTGCACGACGTTCCGGGCGCCGGTCTCGCCCCGTGCCCCGCTCGTCGTCACCGTGCACGACGCCGGCGTGCTGCGCCATCCGGATGCGTTTCCGCGCTGGCACCGCATCACCGGCGCGCTTGCGCTGCGCGGGGGGGTACGTGCCGCGGACGCGATCGTCGCCGTCTCGGCGTTCACGCGCGACGAGCTCGTCGAGCTGCTGGACGTTCCCGTCGAGCGGATCCGGGTCGTCCCCAACGGCGTCGACCCGGTCTTCACCCCAGAGGGGCGCGCCGCGGAGGGCGACTACGTCCTCGCCGTGGGCACGCTGGAGCCGCGGAAGAACCTTGCCGCAGCCGTCGAGGCTGCCCGGCTCTCCGGTGTCGAGCTCCGCGTCGCGGGAGCTGCCGGGTGGGGCGACGTCGAGGCCGACGGGTGGGTCGGTGAGCCGACCGACGGGGAGCTCGCCGCCCTGATGCGCGGCGCGCGCTGCCTCGTGTATCCCTCGCTGTACGAGGGCTTCGGCCTGCCCGTGCTCGAGGCGATGGCGTGCGGGACGCCGGTCGTCACGAGTCGCGGCGGAGCCACCGAGGAGGTCGCGGGCGGTGCGGCGGTGCTCGTCGACCCACGCGACCCCGCGTCGATCGCCGCCGGCGTCGACGAGGCTGTGCGTCGCCGCGGTGCGTTGGTCGAGATCGGTCGCGCCCGTGCCGCGATGTTCACGTGGCGACGCTCCGCCGACCTCGTCGAAGATCTGTGGCGGGAGCTCGTGTGAGCCGAGTCGTCGTTGATGCGGACGTGCTTGGGCGCGAGCGGACGGGTGACGAGACCTACGTCCGGAATCTCCTGCGCACGCTGCCGGAGCCGGCCGCCGAGGCAGGGCTGCGCATCGCTGCCGTCACCCGACGGCCGGAGCTGGTGCCGGACGGCGTGGAGGCCGTCGAGCTTCGCACCCGGTCGCAGGAGCTCCGAATGGCCTGGACGCTCCCCCGCGCGCTCCGGCGGCTGGGCGCGTCACTCGTGCACACGCAGTACGCCCTGCCGCTCCGCTGCCCCTGTCCCGCGGTCGTCACGATCCACGACCTCTCCTTCGAGCACGGACTGATGGGCCGCCGCGACCGGATCGTGTTCGAGCGCGTCGTGCCGCGTGCCGCGCGTGCCGCGGACCGGGTCTTGACCGTCTCGGAGCGCACCAAGCGCGACCTCATGGAGCGCTACGACCTGCCGGCAGAGCGCATCGTCGTCACGCCGAACGGCATCGACCCCGCGTTCGGGCCGGCGGATGGGCGTGACGAGCTGCAGCGTGCTCCGTACGCGCTCGCGGTCGGGGCGATCCAGGAGCGAAAGAACCAGTCTGCCGCGCTGCGCGCCGCGCAGGAGGCCGGGCTCGAGCTCGTCGTCGTCGGCCCGACCAAGGACGAGCGCACCGCCGCGGAGCTCCGCGCTCGAGGAGCGCGGCTCGAGGGGTACGTCCCCCCCGAGCGGCTCGCGGAGCTCTACCGGGGCGCGGCGTGTCTCGTCCAGACTTCGCGTCACGAGGGCTTCGGCCTCCCCGTCCTCGAGGCGATGGCGTCCGGCACACCCGTCGTCACGGTCCCCGAGCCCGCGCTCGTCGAGGTCGCCGGCGACGCGGCCGTCGTCGTCCCCGAGGACGAGCTCGCCGACGGGATCCGCCGCGCGGTCGCGGAGCACGACCGGCTGGCCACGGCCGGGCTCGAGCGCGCACGGTCGTTCAGTTGGGAGGCGGCGGCGCGCGCCACCGTCCGCGTCTACCTCGAGGCGCTCGGACGATGAGCGTCTCCGCCGTCGTCGTCTCGCACGGGCACGCTCCAGAGCTCGAGACGCTCCTGCCGCGTCTCGCGCCGCAGGTCGACGAGCTAGTGGTGGTCGCGAACACGTCCGGATCGGCGCCGCGCGATGTGCCCTCGCAGGCGCGCGTGCTGGAGAACGCCTCGCCACGGCGCCTCTCGGAGAACGTCAACGTCGGCATCGCCGCGACGACCGGGGAGCTGGGTCCTCTTCTCCAACCCGGACGTCCTGCCCGCGGGCGGCGCCGTGGCGGCGCTGCACAGCTTCGCTGCGACGCGCGAGCGCTGCGGGATCGCCGGCCCCCGCGCCATCGTGGCCGGACGGGACGTGGCAGCCGACCCGTCGCCGCTTCCCGACCGTCAGCGGGACGCTCGTTCGGCGCACGCCGCTGCGCCGGCTGTTCCGACCGCTCGAGCGGCAGCGTGACCACTACCTGTCTCGACGAGGACGTCGGGGAGCCCGTCGAGGCCGACTGGCTGCTCGGCGCGTTCCTGCTCATGCGCCGCTCGATGCTCGAGGAGCTCGGCGGGTGGGACGAGGGCTACCGGCACTACGTGGAGGACATCGACCTCTGCTACCGGGCGATGCGCGCGGGGTGGGAGCGCTGGTACGTCCCCGCGGCGTCCGTCGTCCACGACTGGGCGCAGGTGACCGACCGGAGGTTTCTCTCGCGTCACACCGCTCTGGCACGCGCGCAGCATGGCCCGCTTCGTCCGAGAGCACCCCGAGACGCTTGCCCGGCTGTGAGCTCGCCCGGGGGCAAGGCCGGCCAGTACGCTCGCAAGGCCGCCCGCTGGTCGGACGCCGAGTACGCGGACGCACGCGCCTACCTCACCCACCGCGCCGAGCTGATCGAGTCGCTCGGCGTTCCGCTCGACCCGGGCGACGAGGTGCTCGACCTCGCGTGCGGCGACGGCGGGCTCGGGGCCTGCCTCCTCGAGCGCGGGCTGCGCTACGCCGGGGTCGACGCAGAGCCCGCGATGGTCGAGGCCGCGCGGCGCAAGCTCGGCGGCGCCGCCACGATCGAACAGGGAGACCTGAACCTCTACGAGCCTCCTCTGCCCGTCGCGGCCACCACGGTCTTCCGGGCGATCTACTACGCGCGCGACCGGCGCGCGTTCTTCGCACGGGTGGCGGGGTTCACGGAGCGAAAGCTGATCTTCGACCTCAACCCACGCCAGTACCGGTGGACGACATCGTGGCCGAGCTCTCGGAAGCAGGCTTCGCCCGCGTCGAACTGCGGCCGTTCTTCGTCCCGCAGACCCGCCGGCTGCCCGGCCCCGCGGTCGGCCTGCTGAAGGTCGCCGAGCGGACTTGGCCGGTCGCACGGCTCGCGCTGCGCGCGCGGTTCACGTATCTCGTCGCCGCGGTGCGGCGCTAGCGCGGGACGACGTCGAACGACACCCGCGCCCCGAGCGCGCGGCGCTCGCTGCCGGAGCCCTTCGGGTCGATCTCGGCCGGCACGAAGGTGTCGATCGCGACCTCGACGCGCCACGGTCCGTCCGGCGTGGGAAGGACGATCGTTCGCACCCCGCAGGCCGGGACGTAGACCGTCTCGGACGCGGTCGTGCGCGCGATCGCCGGCTGCTTGTCGGAGCCGCGTCCCAGCTCGCCGATCCGCACGCGCGCGACCCCCGGCAAGCGCACGCCTTCGGGGCAGAACGTCTCGCGGGAGAGCCTCACCACCGCGGTGCCCGTCCCTCCCTCCGAGACGTCGAAGCGGTTGTAGGCGGCGCGCGCAGGCACAGACTCGTCCCCGGGATCGCCGAGGATCCAGCCGTCGGCCGCAATCCCCGTCTGGTTCGATCGCAGGCGGATGGGCCCGGTGAGTCGGACGAGCGCGGAGCCGTCGTTCGCCGCGACCTGGTCTCCGACGACCTCGACCCCCCCGCTCGTCAGGACAAAGTCGGTCTCCGGATCGGGCCAGAGCGTCCCGTCGATGCCCTGGAGGTCGGGGTGAGCGTGTGCCCGGGCCCGGGCCCGGTGCCGTCGACGCTCCACACCTTCGCGATCGAGCGGTTCCAGAACTCGGTCGACGGGACGCCGAGCGGGTTGTCACTCATCCGCTGCCCGAGCATCACGACCGTGCCGCCGTCCGCCGCACGGTCGACCCAGTCGTTGCGGCTTGGGGATGTTCCCCTCGACGCGTGCGCTGAAGTCGTGCTCACCGATCGACGCGTACACCTCGGCCGTGAGGTTCCACCCGACGAGCGCTACCGCGGCGGCGACCGCCACGGGTCCCGCGACGCTCGTGAGCCGTGCGCGCAGAGAGGTGCCGAGGAGCAGCAGGACGAACCACGCGAGGCAACCGTCAGGACGCCGACGGCCGTCTCGATCCGGCCGAGCGGCCACCGCCACTCGCGGTTCGCGAGCGCGAGGATCGCCAGGCCGTGCGCCTCGTAGTACGGGAAGTTGTCGAGGCCGCGGTCGATCGGCATCCAGACGACCAGGCCGAGCACGGCCGCCCCGGCGACGACGACGGCCCAGGCAGGTGCGCGCCGCACGCTCGAGGAGGTACGCGGTCGCGACGAAGGCGAGCGGCGAGAGGTACACGAGGTTCCGCTCGACGACGAGGCTCGAGAACGTGGTCGAGAGGTATGCGCCCTTGATCGCCGCGTACCAGCCGAAGCTCACGACCGCGCCGCCGGAGACGATCGACGAACGCGCGAACGCCCGGGCCGCGCCCGCTCGGCGCGCGGGCACGGCGAGCACGGCCAGCAGCGCGATCGCGGGCAGCACGCCGATGCCGATCGCGAACGCGCCGCCGGCCCAGCTCCCGTACTCGACCATCCGCCCCTTCCAGGCCGTCGTCGCGACCTCCCACTCGTTCGACCGGTGGCCGAGGAAGGCGACGACGGCGATGACCGCCCCGATGCCGAGCACGACGGCGCCGACCCAGTCCCAGCGCGACCACGATTCCCGCCAGCGGCGCATCGTCGCGGAGCGCCACCCGAGCGCGAGGAGGCCGAAGGCGAGCGCGCCGAAGAGGGCGGCGAGCTGGGAGCGGACGAGGACGGCGAGGATGCACGCACCGAGCGGCGAGCAGGAGCGACCTGCGCGCGGGCTCGTCGACCGCACGGACCATGAGCCACAGGGCGAGCGTCGCGGCCGGGTAGGCCCACGGCTCCTCCACCAGGATCGGGGAGTACGAGAGCGCCGGCGCGGCGATCGCCGCGACCGCGGCGAAGTAGCGCCCAGCCGGGGGACACGACCCGCCGGGCCAGGAGGTAGGCGGGGAAGATCGCCCCGGCCATCACGAACGCCTGGACGGTCTTGATCGACTCGTAGGCGCTCGCGACGGGGTGCGAGCCACCAGAACGGCGCCGTGAGCCAGGGGACGAGGCTCGAGAAGCCGTAGGCCTCGCCGCGGCGTGCGGCCTGACCGGTCTCCGCGATCGCACGCGAGATCTGGGTCGTCTCGAGCTCGTCGGTGAAGATCGTCGGCGTCTCGCGCCTCCACGCCTGCCACGCGTAGACCGTCGCGAGGAAGAGGTAGGCGCCGACGAGCGGGACGAGCACCTCGACGCGCGCGCGAGCGTTCGCCTTCGCGCTCGCCCCGGCGAGCGGCGCTGCCGTCACCTGCGCGCTCACTCGATGATCGCTCGCGGCGTCGATGCCGGCTGCGGGCGCTCGCGGACGACGCGGTGTGCGACACCGGCGGCGTCGCAGCACGCTGAGCGACCCGTTCGAGCCGGTCGGCCGGTGCGTCGGGGATCGTCACGACGAGCTCGTCCGCGCGCGTGGCTTCCAGGGCGACCTCCGCGCGTCGCCCGTCGTCCCGAGCACGGGGACGCCCTGCATCGCGGCGGCGGCGGAGCCGCGGGTTGTCGTCCAGGAATCCGACGACGTGGACGTCCGCCGCTCCGCGGAGGTCGCGCACGATGCCGCGCCCCGCCTGCCCCGCACCGACGACCAGGACGCGCCGGCGCCCGTCGTCGGGCCCGCCGCCTGCCTCGGGGACGAGGCGGACGAACCAGCGCGAGACGCGCGGCCAGCGCCGCGGCGACCAGCCGTAGGCCGCGAAGACGCCGCGACGGGAAGTCGCCGAGGTCGCGCGTCGCGAGGACGATCGCGAACGCGGCCAGCGTGGCGAGTCCCGAGGCGAGCGCGATCGACGCGAGGTCGCGCGCAGTCGCGTAGCGCCATGCACGGCGGTAGACGCCGGCCAGGACGTAGACGACGTAGGTCGTCCCGAGAAGGATCGGCAGCGCGGCCAGGAACGTCCCGCGCTGGAGCTCGGTGCCCCGGCCGTCGACGAACGAGCAGGTACGAGCCGAGGAACGTCCCGCCGACGAGCGCCGAGTCGACGAGCGAGCTCGACGAACCGCCGCGGCTGCACCGCGACGGCGTGACGGAGACGCGTGTCGCCGGGACGTCCGCGCCGCTCCTGCTCCGAGAGCTCGGCGAGGAAGCCCCCGAACTGCACGAGCAGGGCGAACGTGACGAGCACGCCGAGCGCGGTGACGGCCGGCCGGTCGAGCACGTTGTAGGCGACGGACGTCGCCCCGAGCGCGATGGCGATGAGCGCGAGCAGGGCCACCGCCCTGCGTCTCCGAGAGGCCGTAGTAGACGAGCCGGTGCGAGGTGTGGTCCTTGCCGCCCTGCGTCACGGGGCGCCGCTCGGCGAGCCGCCTGACGGTGACGAGCGTCGTGTCGAGGATCGGGATCGCGAGCACGAGAAGCGGGAGCAGCATGGTCGCCACCGTCGTCCCTGCGGTCGTCCAGCTCGCCGCGAGGCCGAGCGCGGCGAGGAGGAACCCGAGCAGCTGGCTCCCCGCGTCGCCCATGAAGACCGTGCGCACCGCCCGGACGGAGGTTGAACGGAAGGAAGCCGAGGCAGGCGAACGCGAGGGAGAGCGCGAGCACGAGGACGAGGTCGTTCTCGTGGACGGTCGCGGCGTCGATCGCGAAGTAGAGGCACGCCACCGTCGCGAGCGTCGCGGCGAGGCCGTCCATGTTGTCGAGGAGGTTGAAGGCGTTCGTGATCCCGACGAGCCAGAGGAGCGCGATGACGACGCCGAGGACGTCGTTCGAGACGAGCTCGACCCGCAGGCCCGCGCGCGATCGCGATCGCAGCAGCGGCGAACTGGGCGACGAGCTTCGCGATCGGGCTCAGGTGGCGGACGTCGTCGACGAGCCCGGCGGCGAAGACGATCCCGCAGCCGGCCAGGATCCCGGCCAGCTCCCACGTTGCGTCCAGGGCGCCCACCGCGACGGCAAGTGCGACCCCGGCTGCGAGCCCGCACGCGATGCCGACCCCGCCGAACGTCGGCGTTGCCCGTTCGTGCCAGCGCTCTCCCGTGGGCAGCGCGACGAGCCGGGCGGCGGCGGGGGCGCGGACGAGGGCCCAGAGGACGAGCGCCGCGACAGGCAGGGCGGCGATCGTGACGGCCGCTTCCACGGTGTGGTCAAGCGTAGCGGGCGGTCCGCCCGATCCCGTTCGTCTTCGTCGGCATGACGACGGCCGCCAACCTCGTATCGCGGGGGCGCCGGCCGGTCCGCCCCTAGAATCGCGCGCGATGAGCGTCTACGCCGAACTTCTCCGCTACCGCGAGCTCTTCGGCAGCCTCTTTCGCCGCGATCTGCGCGCGAAGTACAAGGGCTCGTTTCTCGGGCTCGCCTGGACGCTCGCGCTCCCGGCTGCGCTCATGCTCGTCTACCTCGTCGTCTTCGCGGTGCTCTGGAAGGCGCAGCCGACCGAGACGGACGACTACTGGCTGTTCCTGCTCTGCGGGCTTCCGCCGTGGGTCTTCTTCGCGACGTCGCTGCAGAGCGGCGCGCGGAGCATCGTCGAGAACGCGTCCGATCATCCGCAAGGTGCAGGTTCCCGCGCCAGCTCGTCCCGCTCTCGGTCGTCGCGACGCAGGTGGTCGCCTTCGCCGCGATGACGGCGATCGTGCTCGGCCTGGCGCTGTGGTTCAGGCCGGAGAGCCGCGACGTCGCCTGGCTCGGCGATCCCGGTCGCCGCCCTGATCGTCGTCTTCGTCGCCGGCCTCGCGCTCGCGCTCGCGTCGCTCAACGCGATCTTCCGCGACGTCGAGTTCATCGTCGCGGCGATGCTGCTGCCGTGGTTCTTCCTCACGCCCGATCCTCTACCAGCTCGACAACCTGCCCGGCGCGGAGTCGCGTCCGTGGCTCGTCGACCTGCTCCACTGGGGGAACCCGCTCACGCCCGCCGTCGAGGCCTACCGCGCGCCGCTCTACGGCGGTGAGCTTCCGTCCGCTCGCCGACGCGCTCTACCTGTGCGTCGCGGCCGCTCGTCGCGCTCGCGCTCGGCGCGCTCGTGTTCAACGCGGTCGACGACCGGATCGCGTCGGAAGCCTGACGACAGCCCGTCCCTCGAACAGCCCTCGCCCCGTCGTACGCCGGGAGCCCGACGATGCTGTCCCGGCTCGAGGCCCGCGAGCAGCGACGGGAGCAGCAGCGGCGCGTCGAGCCGCGGGTTGCGGCCGCCCGCGGCCCACGCCGCAAAGCCCGCGCCGAGCGTCGCCGCGCGAACGGCCCGCCCGCTCGGAGACGACGCGCAGGGCCGACGGCGTCCCAGCCCTCGGCATGCGCGTCGAGCAGCAGGCGCGACCAGTCCGGCGCCGGCTCGGCCCCCGCGACCAGATGCGCGATGGCCGCCGGCGCTTCCTGGACGACGGCTCCTCCTGCGCCGCGAGCGCCGCGTCCGTGCGCGCGGTCGGGGCCGCCGTGCACGACGACCGCGAGTCGTCGCTCGGCGATCAGCGGCGCGACGTCCACCTCGACGTCGAGGGGGACGACGCCCACCTCGGAGAGCCAGAAGCGGTGCTCCTCGACGAGATCGAAGCGGAGGACGTAGCGGCCGGGCGGGCGCGGCGCGTCGAGCGGCATCTCGAGCGCGATCGTCTCGCCGGGGCGACCGGCCGGGGGAACGGCGTGCGGGGGCCGTCCCAGACGATCGCGTTGCCGTGGGTGTCGAGCCAGTGGTAGGAGAGCTGCAGGCCGTCCTCGCCGCGCGAGCGCCAGGTCGCGGCTGCCACCGTTCTCGAGCACGACGCGCGCGGTCGTTCGTCGCTCCGCGCGCGCTGCGGCGGCGAGCGTCCACTCTCGCCAGAGCGGTGCGAGCGGGTCCACGGCGCCCGAGTCTACGGCCGTGACAGGGGCTACGCTCCCGTGATGACCGCACCGCTTCTCGTTCGTGCCGCGCGTCGCGAGCCCGTCGAGCGCACGCCCGTGTGGTTCATGCGCCAGGCCGGCCGCTCGCTGCCCGAGTACCGCGCGATCCGCGAGCCGCCACGGGTTCTTCGAGGTCGCGCACACGCCGGAGCTCTGCGCCGAGGTGACGCTGCAGCCGGTCCGCCGCCACGGCGTCGACGCGGCGGTGATGTTCGCCGACATCATGACCCCCGTCATCGGGATGGGCATCGACGTCGAGCTCGTCGAAGGCGTCGGGCCGGTCGTCGACCAGCCGATCGCGCAGCGCCGCGGACGTCGAGCGCCTGCGGGTGCCCGACCCGGACGAGGCGTTCGCGCCGGTGCTCGAGGCGGTACGGCTCGTTCGGGCGCGAGCTTCGCGCCCGACCAGGCGGTGATCGGCTTCTGCGGCGGCCCGTTCACGGTCGCCGGCTACCTCGTCGAAGGGCGGCCGAGCCGCGAGCTTCCCGGACGAAGGCGCTGATGTTCTCCGAGCCGGAGATCTGGGACGCGCTGATGGCGAAGCTCGCCGAGGTGTTCGCCGCCTATCGTCGCGGCGAAGGTGCGCGCCGGCGCGGACGTCGTCCAGCTCTTCGACTCGTGGGTCGGCACGCTCTCGCCTGCGCTCTACCGCGACCGCGTCGCGCCGTGGAGCGCCGCGCATCCTCGCCGCGGTCGACGTGCCGACGATCCACTTCGGCACCGGCGCGTCGCACCTGCTCGAGCGACATGGCGGCCGCGGGCGGCGACGTGATCGGGCTCGACTGGCGGATGCCGCTCGACGACGGCTGGTCGCGTCGTGCCTGGCCGCGCCGTCCAGGGGAACCTCGACCCCGCCGCGCTGCGCGGCGCCGTGGGATGTCGTCGAGCGCGAGGCGCTGGACGTGCTCGCGCGCGCGGGAGGCCGTCCCGGCCACGTCTTCAACCTCGGCCACGGCGTCCTGCCGGGCACCGACCCGGATCAGCTGACGCGGCTGGCGCACGCTCGTCCACGAGCGCACGGAGGCGACGGTCGCGGCATGACGAGCCCCGCGGTCATCCTGATGGCCTACGGCTCGCCCGACCGGCTCTCGGACGTCCCCGACTACTACGCCGACATCCGCGGCGGGCGGCCCATCCGCCCCGAGCTCCTGGATGACCTCGTCGCCCGCTACCGCGCGCTCGGGATCGACGACTCGGATGCCCCGTCCCCGCTGAACGCGGTCACGGAGGAGACACGGGCCGCGCTCGAGCGACCACTCGGGATCCCGGTGCTGACCGGCATGCGCCACTGGGAGCCGCGCATCGCGTCGGCGGTCGAGCGGGCGCTCGAATCGGGTCACGACCTGCTCGTCGGGCTCGTGCTCGCCCCGCACTGGTCGTCGCTCTCGATCGCGAAGTACGAGCAGCTCTTCGACCAGGCCGTCGGCGGTCGCGTGGAGACGCGCTTCGTGAGGGAGTGGGGGACGGACCCCGGCTTCGTGGAGTTGCTGGCGCAGCGCTGCCGCGGCGCGGCCGGGAGCGCAGCTGACGTGCACGTCGTCTTCACCGCGCACTCGCTGCCGGCTCGGATCCTGGAGAGCGGAGACACGTATGCCGATGCCTTGCACGAGACGGCTCGTCTAATCGCGGATCGCGCAGCGATCCGCGACTGGAGCTTCGCCTTCCAGAGCGAGTCGCCGACGGGCGAGCCGTGGCTCGGGCCGGACATCCTCGACCACCTGGCCGAGCTCCGGGCAAGCGGTGCCGAGGACGTCCTCGTGTGCCCGGTGGGGTTCGTCTCGGACCACCTCGAGATCAAGTGGGACATCGACGTGGAGGCGGTCGACCGGGCGCGTGAGCTCGGCATGCGGCTCACGCGGATCCCCGATGCCGAACGCCGATCCGCTCTTCGTCGAGACCCTCGCCGGCATCGTCCGTCGCGAGCTCGCGGCCGTCGTGGCGTAGGAGGGCGAGTGCGGCCCGGAGAGATCTCGGTCGACGGCGTCTCGCGGAGGTTTGTCGTGCGTGCGCGCGAGACGCACACGCTCAAGGAGCTGCTCGTCGCACTCGGGCGAACCGGTGCGCAGGAGGTCTGGGCGCTTCGCGACGTCTCGGCCGGGATCGCGCCCGGCGAGGCGGTCGGCCTCGTCGGACGGAATGGATCGGGCAAGTCGACGCTGCTCCGGCTGATCGCGGGGATCATCCGGCCCACGCTCGGGACCGTCGCGACGGGCGGTCGGGTCGGTTCGCTCCTCGAGCTCGGCGCCGGCTTCCACCCCGACTTCACCGGAAGGGAGAACCTGGAGCTGAACGGGGCGCTCCAGGGTCTCTCGCGGTCGACGATCCGCCAGCGCTTCGACGAGATCGTCGCTTTCGCGGAGCTCGAGCACGCAATCGACCGGCCGGTGAAGACGTACTCGTCGGGCATGACCATGAGGCTCGGCTTCGCGATCGCCGCCTTCCTCGAGGCGGACGTGCTCCTGCTCGACGAGGTGTTCGCCGTCGGGGACGAGAGCTTCCAGCGAAAGTGCTTCGGCGTGATCGCCGCGTTCAAGGAGCGGGGCGGCACGATCCTGTTCGTCTCGCACGACGCCTCGGCGGTCGAGCGCCTCTGCGATCGCGCCGTGCTCTTGCAGGAGGGCCGCCTCGCGTACGACGGGCCCGTCCATGAGGCGATCACCCGCTACCGCCGGGCGCTGGCGGAAGACGCCGGGACGGCCTCGGCCAACGGCGGCAGGCCGGCGGGCTCGGGCGAGGCGCGGATCGCCACGGCCCGGATCGTCGCCGCAGAGGGTGAGCCGCGAGACAGGTTTCTCGCCGGTGAGCCGTTCGGGCTGGACGTGACGCTCACCGGCACCGTCGTCGCGCCGACGCTGTACCTCGAGGTGCGGGACGGCTCCGGGCTGCTCGTCGCCGAGGACGCCGTCGAGACCGCATCGCTCGGTTGGGACGGATCCGCGGACGGGCTCGCGCTCCGGCTCGACGTCGAAGCGCCGCCGCTCCAGTTCGGCCGGTTCGATGTCACGTTGGCGCTCGTGGGCGACGACGGCCGGCTCCTCGACCGACTTGCGCGACCCCTCCCGCTGCTCGTGTACCCCGATGACGAGAGCCGCGGGCTCGTACGACTCGAAGGAACGTGGCGTCGCGGATCGAAAGATGCACCCCGATGAGCGTCGCTCGTCTTCGACTCGCTCTCGCAGGGGAAACCCTGTTTCCCCCGCGAGCCCCCTTCTCCTCATCTCGTGTGGGGGAACCTCCCGGTTCCCCCACACCCCCTCCCCTGCTCATGAGTCCACAGGTGCGCCCATGAGCGTCGCTCGTCTTCGACTCACTCCCGCGGGGGAAACCCTGTTTCCCCCGCGAGCCCCCTTCTCCTCATCTCGTGTGGGGGAGCCTCCCGGTTCCCCCACACCCCCTCCCCTGCTCATGAGCCCACAGGTGCGCCCATGAGCGTCGCTCGTCTTCGACTCACTCCCGCACTGCTCATGAGCCCACGGGTGGGCCCATGAGCTACAGGACCTGTCCGGACTGGCCCGCGCTGATGGAGCGAGCGCCGGACCTCCAGTTCAAGCACATGACGGTGCACGACGCGCACCTCCCGTTCGAGGTCGTCGCGAAGATCCCGGGTGCGATCTCGCTCGACGACGTCGAGATCTGCTGTGACCTCGAGCATCACGTCGTCAACGCCTTGCACACGCACCCCGACGTGGTCACGGCCCTCGAGGGCACCCACTGGTTCGAGGTGAACGAGTGGGCGACGACGGGGCCCGGAGCCGACGCGGGCTCGAGCGGCGCGGCTCCGCACGCCGCCTGACACCCCGCGCCGCCGTGCGCACGTAGGCTCGTCCCGTGCTGACGGTGATCCCGTTCCGTGCCGGCGGCAAGAGCCGTCTGCCCCGCTCGCTCCGCCGCGAGTTGGCGCTCGCGATGCTCGGCGACGTGCTGGAGGCCGCGCTCGAGCTGGGCCCCGCACGGGTCGTGACGGGCGATGTGGATGCGGCCGACCGCGCCCGGAGGCAGGGAGGGGTCGCCGTGGCCGACCCGGGCGGCGGTCAGGGTGCGGCGGTCGTCGTCGGGCTCGAGGGCGCCGAGGGCCCGTGCCTCGTCGTCAACGCCGACGTTCCCTGCGCGACACCGCAGGCGCTAAGGCGGCTCGCGCACGTCGGAGATGCGCTCGTCGCGGCGGCGGACGGGACGACGAACGCGCTCGCGCTCGCCGACTCTGCGCGATTTCGCCCGCTGTACGGCCCCGGCAGCGCCTCGCGCTTCGGTGCGCTCGGCCTCCTGCGGGTGTCGATCTCCGAGCTGGAGACGGACGTCGACACCGTCGACGACCTCGGGCGGCTCTCCCTCCCCGTGGGTCGCCGGACAACGCTTGTGTTGAGTCGACACGCGGTCGTCGCCACGCCTGCGCGGTGAGGGTCGTCTGCCTTTCCGGGGGCGTCGGTGGCGCCAAGCTGGCGCGCGGGCTCTACGACGTCCTCGCCGCCGGCGAGCTGACCGTGATCGGGAACGTCGGCGACGACGTCGAGGTGCTCGGGCTCCATGTGTCGCCGGACATCGATTCGGTGCTCTATGCGCTCGCGGGCCTCAACGACGAGGAACGAGGCTGGGGCCGTGCCGGTGAGACGTGGCGGGCCCTCGAGTCGGCGACGAAGTGGGGGGGTGAAGGGTGGTTCCTGCTGGGTGACCTCGACATCGGGCTCCACCTCGTGCGCTCGCAGGCGCTGCGCGCAGGTGAGTCTCTCTCGACCGTCACTGCTCGCCTCGTCGACGCCGCGGGGCTCGTGACCCGGATCCTGCCCGCAACGGACGACGCTCTCCGAACGCTCGTCGTCACACCGGCGGGCACCTTCGCGTTCCAGGAGTGGTTCGTCGCCCGGCGGCACGAGGACGAGGTCGACGCGATGGCCTACGAGGGCGCCGACGCTGCCCGTGCCGCACCAGGGGTACTCGACGCGATCGACGGTGCAGACGTTGTCGTCGTCGCCCCCAGCAACCCGTACACGTCTATTCACCCCATCCTGGCGGTGGCGGAGGTCCGGGATGCGCTCGCCTCCCGGCAATCGCGCTCGATCGCCGTGAGCCCGTTGATCGGTGGCCGTGCCGTGAAGGGGCCGCTCGACCGTATGCTCACCCGCATGGCCGGCGGAACGTCACCAGCGGACGTGGCACGGTGCTATCCGGACCTGATCGACACGCTGGTGATCCACCGCTCCGATGCTTGGGCCGAGGCCGGTGTCCCGCTCCTCGCAGGAGACACGTTGATGACCGATCGCGACGCGGCCCGCCGGCTCGCCGAGACCGTGCTCGAGGCCGCTGCATGAGGGTCGCCGTGGTCGGCGGCACAGGGAGCTTCGGCGTGGCGCTCGCAAGGCGCCTTGCGGAAGCGGGGTACGAGGTCGTCATCGGCTCGCGCGACGCCGCCCGTGCGGCCGAGGCGGCAGCCGGCCTCGGCGTCGACGGTGCGACGAACGAGGAGGCGTGCCGGGGCGCAGACCTCGTCGTGCTCGCGACGAAGGCCGACGCAGCGATCGGCACCGCACGCGAGCTCCGCGCGGCGATCGGGACGACTCCGGTGCTCTCCGTCGCGGCGGAGCTCACGTTTGCCCCGGAGGGCGTGCTTCCGACGAACCAGGCGACGTCGGTCGCGTCCCGGATCCAGGCGGTCGTCGAGGGGCCCGTCATCGGGGGCCTGCACTCCCTCGCCGCGCGCAATCTCGGCGGGGACGGGCCGCCCGAGGAGGATGTCCTCGTGTGCGGTGACGACGAGGAGGCAAAGGCCGCGGTGCTGGAGCTCGCCGAGCGAATCACCTCCGGTCGCGCGGTCGACTGCGGGCCTCTTGCGTCGGCGCGCGCGCTCGAGGGGTTGACCGCGGTGATCGTGAACGTCAACAAGCGCTACAAGGCGCACGTGGGGGTGCGTCTCTCGGGCCTGAGCTAGCGGCACACGGAGGTGCTGGCGTGGATCACCAAATCGGGCTTCCCTCGGCGGCAGTCGCCGTGATACCGCTCGAGGGCGTTCCGGAGCTCGAGGAGACCGACGACCTGGGCTTCCTGCTCCACGCGGCGGCCGAGCTGGCCGGCGGGCTCGAGGACGGCGACGTCGTCGTCGTCGCCCAGAAGGCCGTGTCGAAGGTGGAGGGGCGCGTCGTGCGCCTACGGGACGTCGAGCCCTCCGAGCGGGCGAAGCAGCTCGCCGGGCCCGACGGCGACGCGCGCCACGTCGAGGTGATCCTGCGCGAGAGCCGCGAAGTGGTTCGCTCCAGGCCGCCGCTCGTGATCGCGGAGACCCGACACGGCTTCGTCTGCGCGTCGGCAGGCGTCGACGCCTCGAACGCACCCGGGGACGAGATCGTGGTTCTCCTTCCACTCGACCCGGACGCATCTGCGCGCGGCTTGCGGTCACGGCTCGCGGAGCTCTCGGGAGCCGACGTCGGGGTTATCGTGAGCGATTCGTTCGGGCGCGCCTGGCGCCAGGGCACGACGGACGTCGCGCTCGGCGTCGCCGGGATCGCGCCGCTACGCGACCTCCGCGGCACGACGGACGTCCGGGGCCGTGAGCTGCGCACCACGCAGATCGCCGTCGCCGACGAGATCGCCGGCGCCGCGGAGCTCGTGCTCGGCAAGGCGCGTCAGGTGCCCGCCGCCATCGTCCGCGGTGTAGACGTCCGCGGCGACGGTAGCGCCGCCGAGCTCGTCATGCCGCGAGAGCGCGACCTCTTCCGCTGACCCTGCGCGATCCGGAGGTACGTGAAATCCCCGATGGCACACTCGTCTAGACGGACCACGCTGCTCCACATCCAACGAGAAAAGGGGGTCGGTCGATGCGAAGGCTCACACTCGCGATCGCCGCCGTGACGGTGGTCGTCGCTTCCGTCTTGGTCACGACTGGGGGCGCCGTGACCTCGAAGCCCCTCGTGGCCGTTCAGGTGGACGAGTTCAGCGTCTTCCCGGGGACGCAGGGGGCGCCGAGGGGCAAGGTGAGGTTCGTGGTCACGAACATCGGCACCGTCAAGCACGAGTTCGTCGTGCTGAAGACCGCGAAGCCTGCAGGGAACCTGCTCAAGGGAAACGAGGCAGACGAGAGCGGCAACGTCGGCGAGATCGGCGGGGTGCCTCCGGGCCAGGCGAGGACGCTCAACCTGACCCTCAAGCCAGGGCACTACTCCCTCATCTGCAATCTGCCGGGGCACTACAAGACCGGTCAGTTCGCGGACTTCTACGTCCGGTAGGCAGGACGACAGCGCAGTTCGGCACTCGGGCTTCACCGTTTACGCATCGTGGGGCGGGCCGCTGACCGCATCCAGCGCCCGCGGGTCGCGCCGATACACTCCGCCCATGCGGAAGTACGCCGTTTGGGGAGCCGCCACGTCGCCAGAGCTCACGGCATGGGTCGAGTCGATCGGGCGTGAGTTCGAGCGCGACGACTTCACGCGGGTGGACGACATCGCGGACGCCGATTTCGTGCTCAACATGTTCGATGCCGACCAGCCCAGGGCGTTCCGGCGCCAGTCGCGCGGTACGTACTCCGCCTCCTTTTACGAGCTCGACGCCGTCCCCGAGGACGTGCTCAAGACGAGCTACCCGATGCTCGTCCGCACCCTCGCGAACGTGGTCGTGTTGCACGTTCCCGGCCACGGCGTCTGGTTCACCACCATGGAGAGAGGCACGTACAAGATCTCGGACGAGCCGCGCGAGGTGTTCGAGCGGCTCGCACCCCTGGCGAAGTCGAAGCTCGTGATCGACAACGAGTTCGTCGCGGACCTCGAGCCCGAGCTCTGGGACGGCGACGAGGTCACTGCCGACATCGGTACGGCCGGCAAGCGGATGCAGGAGCTCGACCTCCTGCCGGCGCCGTTCCCGGTGCACGAGTACCTCGACGAGCGCGACCTGCGGCACGTCATGCGCCTCTACCAGGTCGGCGGGCTCTCCTACGGGAACCTCTCGGCCCGAAAGGATGCAACACGCTTCTGGATGAGTGCGAGCGGCGTGGACAAGTCCCAGCTCGAGGTTGCCGGCCGCGACATCCTGCTCGTCACGGGGTACGACGAGCCGAACGCGAAGATGATGATCAGCGTCCCGCCGGGAATCGAGCCTCGGCGGGTGTCGGTCGACGCGATCGAGCACTGGATGATCTACCAGGCGCATCCGGACGTGGGCGCGATCCTCCATGTCCACGCGTGGATGGAGGGGATCGCCGCGACGGACATCAACTACCCCTGCGGGACACAGGAGCTTGCGGAGTCGGTCGCCGAGCTGATCGAGCGAGAGCCCGACCCCTCCCATGCCGTGATCGGCCTCCGCAACCACGGGATCACGGCGACGGGCGGGAGCCTGACGGAGATCCTCGACCGCATCGAGTCGAGCATCCTGCGCCAGGTCCCGATGACGTAGACGGCACGGCCGGAGAGCTCGTGGCCCCGGTCGTCGCGCCCGGGCTTCAGTCAGCGCCCTGCAGGTTGCGTGCCCGCCACACGGTCAGCACGGCCAGCAGCGGAACGATGAGGACGTCGTTTGCGAGGCACCACACGCACCACGCGTCGATGACGAACGCCTGGAGGACGATGAGATAGACGGCGAAGCCGACGCCGACGAGCGCGATCGCGGCCGCGAGCGTGCGCGCGAGGTCCGAGTCCCAGGCGACCAGCACGAGGACGGCCAGGAACGAGAGGAGGCCGAGGAGCGCGACCGGTATCCCGGCCAGCTCCGCGTACTTGGAGTCCTGCACGGTCTCGCAACCCCCTCCGCTGGTGCAGATGAGCGCGTCGGGCTGGTAGTGGACGTACGTCAGATAGCCGGCGACCGCGGCCCCGGCCAGTGCGACGAGCGCGACGCCGGCCCGGAGCACACGGTCGGTCACGGGCGGCCTCAGCTGGAGAGGGCGTCGTCGAGGATCGTTCGGAACTCCTCGATCGAGAGCGACTTCGGCTGTACCTCGTACGGCTCGGAGTCACCGACCTGGACGTAGAACCAGGGCGTGCCCGGGATCTTGCGCTGCTTGGCCTCGGCCGCCATCGAGTTCGCCTGTTGCAAGACGGCGGGGCCGCCAGCGTCCGACGTGAGCCTGGCGTAGTCCAGCCCGAGATCTCCGGAGATCTGCTTCAAGAGGTCGTCGGTCACCCAGCCCGAGTTCTCGTCGCCCTGATTGGCATACAGCGCGTCGGCGAACTGCCACAGCTTGCCCTGCTCGCCGGCAGCGAGGATGTGCAGCAGGGCCTTCTCGGAGTCGGGGCCGAGGAAGGCCAATCCCACGAAGCGGAGCTTGACCTTTCCCGGCTGGACGTACTCGTCGATCACGCCGGGGAACACCTCCTGCTGGTAGCGCCCGCAGATCGGGCACTGCAGGTCCTCGAACTGGATCATGGTCACCTTGGCGGCCGACGACCCAAGGAGCGCCCGGTCCTGCGGGATCCCGTCGAGGAGCGTCGACACCTGCCCGGCCCCGTCGGTCGTCGGGGCCACGGAGCCGGAGTCTCCTCCACGGAAAAGCAGGCTCGCGGCAACGAGGCCGATCACGACGATCGCGGCTGCGCCGGCCGCGATCAGGAGATTCCGGTTGCGGCCGCCCGGGCGGGGCGGCGGCTTGCGCGGCTTGGGCGGCATTCGCGTCAGTCTGCCTGCGGCCCCGACGGTCCGTCGCAGTACCGCACCGTCACGGGACGAGGGTCAGGGGCACCTCCACGACGTGCAGCGGCCGTCCGTCCTTGGCGGAGGACTCGTACGCCACGACGGTCACCTTCCCCTCCCGGCCGGCCAGCGCGAGCGTCGTGTCGAACGTCCCGCGCGTGCCGGTGCCCGAGGTGGCGGTTGTGAACGTCCGCAGGACGACCTTGCCCGTCTCGTCCTTCACGTCGATCGAGACGGTGGCCTCGAACACGTTCGCGGTCCCGCGGAGCCGGATCGGGCTCGTGACGGTGTCTCCGGGCAGGGGCGATTCGACGAGGATCTGCGGCGTCTGCTCCTCGATCGCCCCGCGCCCGATCGGCGGGTCGACGACGACACCTTCGCCCCCGATCGCCTCGACCGGCCGGCCGTCGATGCGGAAGGCGACCCGGTCGACGGTCGGGAAACGCGTGAGCGTCGCGACGACTTGCGCGACGCGGCCGAGCATCGACGCGCTTCCACCCCCGTCGTCGAACGTCCCGTCGAGGTCGACCGTTGCGACGCCGCCGGAGATGGAGACGTCTCGCAGGCCGGTCCCCGCGGGGACCGCGCTCTTGAGGCCGGAGGCGACCTCCTCCTCCGTCGGTCCGGCGAGCAGCTCGGTCAAAGCGGTTCGGGCCACCGCCGGTGTGGCGGCGATGGCCCGGCGTACCGGGCTCACCTTCTCGCCGCGGAGAAAGTAGACCGCGACGGACGACGTCTCCTGCGTCGTCGTCGGCTGGCTCCCGGTGGTCGTCTCCGTCGTCGTCGACGGCGGTGTCGGCTCGTTGCCGTCACAGCCCGCCGAGACGGCGGCGCACACGATGGCGAGCGCGACGAGGGCAAGGCGCGGCGACCGGTGCGTCATGCACCTTCATCGTGCCCGGCAGTTGTTCGGAAATCAGTCCGCCGCCTCGCTGGCGAGTGCTGCCAGCGTGCGCCCGACGATCGGTGCGAACTTGAAGCCGTGCCCCGAGCACGCCGAGCCGACGACGACCCGCCCGTGACGCTCCAGCACGAAGCCCTCGTCGGCGGTGTTCGTGTACAGGCAGGTCTCCGAGCCAAGGACCTCGCCCGAATCCGGGTAGCGCGATGCGGCCCAGCCCGCGGCCCAGGCCGCGAGACGCTCGTCAGGCCCTGGGTCGTCGTCCGGGGTGGTCACGGGCCCGGAGTGGTGGAGCCCGGCCTTCAACCCCGTACCCGGCGCGGCGAGCGCATAGGCCGCCTGTCCGCCGCGGGAGATCCCGCCTTCGCCGGGCGACGGAAGGCGTCCGTAGTCGATCACGGGCGGCAACCGCGCGGCGTGCGGCAGGTCGAGGTAGACCACGGTCTCGCGTGTCGGGACGACCGGGAGCGAGACGCCGACTGATGAGAGGAGCTCCGACGCCCAGGAGCCCGCGGCGACGACGACGGCGCGGGTCCTCAGCTCGCCCGTCTCGAGCGTCAGCTGGACCTCCCCGGGGCCAAGCTCGAGACCCAGGACGGCCGTGCGGTCACGCACCTCGACGCCTCCCTCGACCGCCTCGGCTAGCAGAGCGGTGTGCGCGCGATCGGCGCGCGTGATGCCGCCGTCGGCCTGATATACCGCCGTCTCGCCGTCGTCGAGGCGCAGCGGCCACCGCGCCTCCACTTCAGCGGCCGACAGCGTCTCGCAGCGCACGCCGCACGCAGCCAGCGCACGGCGTGTCTCCGCCACTGACGGTCCGAGCTCCAGCGAGCCCACGCGCTCGATCAGGCGCTCGCCGCGCACGGACTCCAGCTCGCGCCAGGCCGCATCGGCCGCGGCCGCCAGCCTGACAAACCGCTCGTCCCGATAGTTGAGCCGGAAGATCCTCGACGTCCCGTGGCTCGAGCCCCGCGCATGGCCGAGCTCGAAGCGCTCGAGCAGGAGGACGGAGCCGGCGTACCCTGCGAGCGCCCGTGCAGTGGCGACGCCGACGATCCCGGCGCCGACTACGACGATGTCGGCGTCGCGGGCCACCGCTGCGATCCTAGCCCTCGGTCAGCCAGCCGAGCGCGTCTTCGCCGCACGTGACGCCGCGCGCGACAGCGCCCGGTATGCCTTGGCGAGCGCGGCCTTGTCATCGGCGGCCTCGGCCGCTTCGACCGCTGTGACGGCATCCGATACGCCGGTGTCGATGCGCTCGCGGCCGAACGCGAGGGCCGACTCGCTGATGCCGATGCGCCGGGCGAGCTCGCGCATCACCTGCAGGGACGGGATACGCTCGCCCCGCTCGATGCGCGAGATGTACGCGGCGCTGCATCCGGGGAAGGCCAGCTCGCGCTGAGAGATGCCAGCTGCCTCGCGCGCCGCGTGCAATCGGAGCCCGACCGCCACCGGGTCGTCGTAGTGCGGTGTCCTCGGACGCTTCAGGTGCACGGCCCTCATCATGGCATGGTCGCGGATGCGGGCAAACCTGCCAGGATCGGCGCATGAAGCTCGGTCTGGAGGCGCTCTTCCGCGCCGGCGCGGCGCATACCAGCGGTTGGCGGAGGATGCCGGCGGTCGCCGGCGACGCGATGATCGCGACCAGCCACCCGCTCGCGACAACAGCAGGCCTCGCCGTGTTCGGCGAGGGCGGAAACGCGGTGGACGCGGCGCTCGCGGCGGCCACGGTCCTCGCGGTCGCGGAGCCGACCGAGAACGGCGTCGGAGGCGATGCGTTCGCGCTCGTCTGGCACGACGGGCGGCTCCACGGGCTCAACGGGTCCGGCCGCTCTCCTCGGGTGCTCGACGAGGTTCGCGTCGACCAAACGGGCCCGCGCTCCGTCACCGTCCCGGGCGCCGTTCGCGCCTGGGGCGATCTCGCGGAGCGCTTCGGACGGTTCGGCCTCGACCGGGCGCTCTCACGCGCGGCCGATCTCGCGTCGCACGGCGTCGCCTGCACGGCACGGATCGCCGACAAGTGGGCCCGAGCGCCCGGAGCCCCGTTCCCATCCCCGGGGACGGGAGGAAGATTCGTGATTCCCGACCTCGGACGGACGCTCGCGCGCCTCGCGGCCGACGGGCCGGATGCCTTCTACGAGGGGAAGGTTGCGGCGGCGGTCGCCGCCGCCTCGTGGCTGGACGAGCAGGACCTCGCCGATCACCGCTCGGAGTGGGTCGAGCCGCTTCGCTACGACTATCGCGGCATCGAGGTCTGCGAGCTGCCCCCGAACGGGCAGGGGGCTGCAGCTCTGATCGCGCTCGCCCTGTACGACGGGCTCGAGCCCGGCCTTCACTCGCAGCTCGAGGCGACGAAGCTCGCCCTGGCCGACGCCTACGCGCACGTGGCGGACGTCCCGTTGCCGAGCGAGCTGCTCGACCCTCGTCACCTTGCGGGAAGGAGGAGCCTCGTCGACCCTGCGCACGCGCTCGACCCGACTCCGTCCGTCCTGCCCACGGGCGGGACGACGTACCTGTGCGCCGTCGACGCGGACGGAACCGCGATCTCGCTGATCCAGAGCGTCTACGGGACGTTCGGCTCCGGCGTCGTCGCGCCGGGGACGGGCATCGTCCTCCAGAACCGTGCCGCGGGGTTCGTCGAGGACGCCGTGCACCCGAACCGGCTCGCGCCCGGACGGCGGCCGTTCCACACGATCATCCCCGGGATGCTCCTCGAGGGAGGAGGTCTGCTCGGCCCGTTCGGCGTGATGGGAGGGGCGATGCAGCCCCAGGGCCATTTCCAGGTCGTCCTGCGCCTCGTCGACCACGGCGACGACCCGCAGGCGGCCCTGGACGCGCCGCGCTGGCGCGTGCAAGGCGGGCGTGAGGTCGGGCTGGAGCCGGGCCTGTGGCACGCGGAGCAGGGTCTTGCGGCGCTCGGGCACGACGTCCGGCGCGCGACGACACAGCACCCGTTCGGCGTCGGACAGGCGATCCTGCGGATCGGGGACGCGCTGTTCGGCGGCTCGGATGGTCGCGGAGACGGTTTCGCCGCGGGCTTCTAGCCACGCAACGCGCGCAGTGCGTTGAGAATCACGGCGACGTCGATCCCCTCCTGCAAGAGGGCCCCCCAGACCGGTGGGAGGTAGCCGAAGGCTGCGACGACCATCGCGCCCACGGAGAGCCCGAGGCCGAAGACGACGCTCTGGCGGGCGATTCGGAGCGAGCGCCGACCGATACGTACCGCGAGCGGAATCCGATCGGCGCGGTCGACGACCACCACGACGTCGGCCGTCTCCGACGAGACCGTCGCCCCCTTGCCCGCCATCGCGATCCCCACGTCGGCGAGCGCCAGCGCGGGCGCGTCGTTGATGCCGTCGCCGGCCATGACGACCATCCCGGTGCTCTGATCGCGGAGCTCCCTCACGATCCGCAACTTGTCCTCTGGATCCTGCTCGGCGTAGACCTCGTCGATACCGAGGCTCGACGCGACCTCGCGCGCGATCTCGATCCGGTCGCCGCTGAGGAGCGCGACGCGGTCGACACCGGCATCGCGCAGCTCGTGCGCGATGCGCTCGGCGCCCGGCCGGAGGTGATCAGCCATCACGATCACGCCCTCGAGCCGTCCGTCGACACCGACCAAGACCTTGGCACGACCCGCGCCGTGTCCGTCGTCGAGCGCCTTTGCGCGCCCCCTGACCCCGTCGTAGCCGTAGGACTCGAGCCAGCCGATCGAGCCGACCGCCACCGTCCGACCGTCGACCAGTCCCTGGATTCCACGCCCGGGCTCTTCCACGACCTCGGTCGGAGTGCTGAGGCGCATGCCCCGATCGACGGTTCCTCGTACGAGGCTCTCTGCCAGGACGTGCGCCGAGAGCTGGTCGAGCGACGCCGCGAGACGCAGCGTCTCGTCGCCCGGCAGGGTCCCGAGGTCGACCACCTGCTCGATCTCGGGGTCCCCGCTCGTGACCGTGCCGGTCTTGTCGAGCAGGACCGTCGTAGCGGCGCCCAGGCGCTCGAGGACACCTGCTCCCTTCACGATGATCCCCGCCCGGGCCGCGCGGGAGAGCCCAGCGACGAACGCGATCGGCGCAGCGAGGATCAGCGGGCAGGGCGTTGCGACGACCATCACCGCGAGCCACCTCTTCGGGTCGCCCGTCGCCGCCCACGCGAGGCCGCCGACCAAGAGGGAGAACGGGAGGAAGACCGCCGCGTACCTGTCCGCGAGCCTCGTGAACTTCGCACGGTCGCTTTCCGCGGTGCGTACGAGCCGCACGATCGCGGCGTACGCGCTTTCGGCCGCCGACCGTGTGACGCGTGCGTCGAACGCGTTCCCGGCGTTCGTGGTGCCCGACCGAACCTCTCCACCGGCGGGGGTCGTGACGGGCAGCGCCTCGCCTGTGAGCGCCGATTCGTCGATCACGGCCTGCGTGCTCACGACGACAGCGTCCGCGGGAATGACCTCGCCCGCGCGCACGACCACGACGTCGCCGGGAGCCAGCGCTTCGACCGGGACCTCTTCGACTCCAGCGACGCCGTGGCGATGGGCGATCCGAGGTGCCCGCTCGATCAGAAGCCGCAGCTCGCGGCGGGCCCGCCCCGCCGCCCACGCCTCGAGGGCCGCGCCGCCGGACATCATCAGGGCGACGATCGCGGCCGCGAGCTCCTCGCCGAGAATGAGTGCGCCCGCGATCGCGACGAGCGCGATCGCGTCGACGCCGACGTCGCCTCGTGTGAGGCTGCGGAGCGTCTCGAGTATCAAAGGGACGAGGACGATCGCGGCGCCGAGACCCCAGGCGATGTCCGCCCAGCCTGGCTCGTCGAGCAGCCAGAGGACGCCGCCCGCCACGATGGCTGCGAGCGCGACGACCGCGAGCACGCGCTCTCTCATGTCCGCCGGCCGATCGTCGCGGACACGGGCGGACGCAGAATGTGCGGTTTGCCGCTCCGCGCCGAGAATCCCATTGCGTCATCGTGCCCGGAGGCGGACTTTGCTGGGACACAGGCAGGTTCGGGCGCCGACCCGCGGTTACACCTCCGGATACACCCTCTGAGGAATGGATCCCTCGAACGAGGGAAGGAAGAATCCGCGTCATGACGAGGTCGGCCACCGCAGCAGAGGCGCCGCTGACCGACCGCCAGCGCGAGGTCGTCGCGTTGATCGCGGCCGGGTGCTCGAACGACGAGGTGGGGCGCTCCCTCGGGATCTCCGCCCGCACGGCTAAGGCACACAGCGACGCACTCCGCGTGAAGCTCGGCGTCGCACGGCGAAGGCAGATCCCAGCCGCGTATCGCCTGCTCACCGGTGAGGATCCCTACGTCCCCGCCCTCGTCGGGCTCCGTCCCCCACGGAGTGGCTGACGGCAGGCGCC
This sequence comes from uncultured Actinomycetes bacterium, assembly GCA_963793655.1. Taxonomy (GTDB): domain Bacteria; phylum Actinomycetota; class Thermoleophilia; order Gaiellales; family Gaiellaceae; genus Gaiella. The sequence continues at coordinate 586,326 of CAWCAV010000011.1, read as the reverse complement.
CGCGGCCCGCCGACGCCGGCCGCGGGCGCCATCTTCCAAGCCGGGCGGACCTGGAGTAGGTTCATCCCACCGATCCCGATGGCAGAGGAGCCACGGAACCCGAGGATCCGCGAGCGCCGGGTCATCGAGCGCGACCAGCTGTTGCGCGCCCTCGAACGGTCGAGTGCCCGCGTGCGAACGCTCGTCGCCGGACCCGGATACGGCAAGACGACGCTGCTCGACCAGTGGGCTCCGCGGAACGACCGGACGGTGGGTTGGTTCAGATCGCGCCCGTCGGCCGTTGACGTCGCGGTCACCGCGCGCGCTCTGGTCGCGGCCTCGAATGCCGTGGTCGAGGGGGCGGGCCGCCGGCTGCTGGAGCGTCTTGCGGTCACGCAGGATCCCGAGCGCGAGGTGACCTTGCTCGCCGAGATGCTCGCCGAGGACCTCGGCGGCTGGCCGTCAGAGGGATGGATCGTGATCGACGACTACCACCACGTGGCCATGGCTGCCGCGTCGGAGTCGTTCGTCGAGACGATCGTCGGCCGATCACCCGTCCAGATCCTCGTCGCGAGCCAGGTGCGGCCCTCGTGGATATCGCCCCGGGACATCCTCGACGGTCGCGTGCTCGAGATTCCCCAGACAGCGCTCGCCATGAGCGCGGACGAGATCGACGAGGTCCTCGAAGGAGGAAGGACCGAGTTGACACCGGCGCTCGTCGCCCTCGCAGAAGGCTGGCCCGTCGTCGTCGGCCTGGCCGGGATGGTGCCCGACGTCGAGAGCGTCGACGCCCTCCTCCCCGAGACGCTCCTCGAGTTCTTCACCGAGGCGGTCTATCGGGCGCTCGATCCCACGGTTCGTACGAGCCTCGAGCTGCTTGCGGCCATGCCGCTCGTCGATCGGGAGCTCGCGACGACGTTGCTCGGCGCCGAGCGCGCCGAGCAGGTCGTGAGCGAGGCACTCGCGCTCGGAATCCTCGACGAGCGCGACGGCCGGCTCGAGCTGCACCCGCTCGTCGAGTCGTTCCTCCAGAGCCACGCCATGGCGGAGACGCGGGTGAAGGCAACGGAGGCATACTCGACGGCCTGGGCCTACTACACAGCCCGCAAGCTGCCCGACGCCGCGTTCGACCTGGCGCACGAGCTCGGTGTCCCGCGCGACATCGATCGTTCGCTGATCGAGTCGATCGACGAGCTGTTGCACGCGGGGCGCATCTCCACGCTCGAGACCTGGGTCTCGCGCGCGGTGGGCCTCGTCGGAGAGACACCCGCGGTCCTCGTCGCCCAGGCAGAGATCGCCCTACGGCGAGGGCGTCATCTCACCGCGCAAGCGCTGGCGGATCGGGCCGTGGGTTCTGAGGTCCTCGGCCAGGCCATTGAATATCGCGCACGGCTTGTCGGCGCGCGCGCAGCGCATGTCGGCCAGCGCGAGCACGACTCCCTAGCGTTGTATGAGCAAGCAGAGATGGCCGGCTCGACGGAAAGTCAGCGTCGAGTCGCTCGCTGGGGGAGACTAACGGCCGCCGCTGCACTAGAACTCGAGGACGTGGCCACCGAGTTGCTTGCGGAACTTCAGGTGCCTCCAACTGGCGACTTCGATCTCACGGAGGCGGTCCGCACGGCTGACAAGAGGCTCGTGCTCGGCGTGCGATTCGGCTGCATCCGTGGGCTTGCCGACGCGCGGAAGGTTGAAGAGCTTCTCCCATCTGTGTCAGATCCGTTCGTACGCTGCTCATTCAGGGGAACTTTTTCATGCGCACTGAACCTCGCTGCCGAGTACGTACACGCGCTCCGTGCGGCCACCGAGATGATCGACGACGCAAGTGAGTTTCGGGTTGAGTTCGCACTCCCGTACGGATCCCTCATGCAGGCAACTGCTCTGGCCGGACTCAGGCGCTTTGAGGATTCCTACGACAGTCTCAATACTGCTTTCGCCCAGGCCGTCCGCTGCACGGATTCTTTCGGGCAACAGGCGGTCTATACGGGGCGAGTTCGTGCATTGCTGCATGAGGGGAGAGTTGCTGAGGCCTGTGTTCTCGAACCCCCGGATCTTTCCACTTCACTTCCAGGAATGCGCGGTGAGGTCTGGTCTTCACGCGGTCTCGCGTTGGCTTGCATCGGTCGCCTCGCGGAAGCAAGACATCTCGCGGAGTTGAGCAGCAAGACCACGAGAGCAATTGAGTCGAAAATGCTCGCGCGATGCATCACCGCGGTTGCCGCTCTGAAGGCACGTGACCCAAGCCTGCCAGAGGAGGTTAGAGCGCTGATGGATGCAGCGTGGGATGCGGGAGCGGTGGACTATGTCGTCACGAGCTACCGGGCTAGCCCTGAACTACTGGCGACGCTCCTACGTGACCCGACCACCGCTGAAAGGGCCGGCTATGTCGTCGAGAGAGCGGCGGACAACGATCTGGCGGCGTCCATCGGAATCGACGCGGCTGCGGCCGTTGATCCGGTATCAGGTCTTTCTGCGCGGGAACGTGAGGTCTACATTCTCCTGTGCGAGGGAATGCTGAACCGCGAGATAGCAACCCGCCTCTTCATCTCCACGGAGACAGTGAAGGTCCATGTTCGCCACATCTATGACAAGCTTGGAATCAGGTCACGCACTGCCCTCGTGCTACAGGCAGCGAGTCGTCGATCTCACGCCGCGCCAGCGAAAAGTTCAGGCGATGACGGGTCAGCGCCTTCTGCAGTTGACGGCTCCCCGGGGTAAAACTCGGTGCTTCGCGCGGTCTTGTACTCCTCTGGGCTAGAGGCCAGAATCGCCTCGAACGCCGCCACGACGCTCGTGTCGAACTGGTTCTCCACGGCCTGTGCGAGCCGCAGCCTCGCGACACGCGGCGGCATGGCTTTTCGGTATGGCCGATGGGACGTCATGGCGTTGTACGCATCCGCGACAGCGATTACGCGAGACAACAGCGGGATTGCGTCACCGCTGACGCCGTCCGGATACCCCTCGCCATCGATTCGCTCGTGGTGGCGCCTGACGATGGTGGCGATGTCGTCGTACGCCGCGACCTCCCTTAGGATGCGCTCGCCGATCGCCGAGTGTTCCTGCATGCGGCGCCGTTCCTCGAGGGTAAGCGGACCTTCCTTGCCTAAGAGACTCGGAGGGAGCCCGACTTTGCCGATGTCGTGCACCAGCCCGCACAAGAATGCGCGGCTGCACTCCTCTGGCGGGAGTCCCATCCGCAGTGCAATGTCTCGGCAGTAGATCGCCACCGCTCGCGAATGACCCGCGGTGTATGCGTCGCTCGCCTCAAGTGCAGTGACAAGCGCAACAGCGAATGACAGGTTGGCTTCCGCGAGGGTCTCATTGACGGTGCGGAGCTCATCGGAGAGGGTTCGCTCACGTTGATACAGGGCGTACAATCGTTGGAAGGCCAGCGTGGGTACGACGAAGAGCAGGATTGTCAAAGGAGAAACTCTCGTGTAGGCCACCACGAGTGCGACAACGACCGGCGCGTAGACGAGAAAAGATGTCAACGCCACCGGGCCTATGCGCCTTGCAAGTTCCTGCATTGAACGGCGACGTACCTGCGACGTGGTGATCGCGAAGAGGAAGTCGGATGCCTCCGCTGCTGCCATGGCGGCGAAAGTGGCCGCGACAATCTCGCCAAGAGATGGACCGCTCAGGGCATGTGCGGTCAGCCCGGCGACGGCGCCAGTGATGAAGCTGGCGGCCGTGTAATTAGCCCACTTCAGCCGAGGCGCTCGTCGCCGGATCGCCGCGGCGAAAGAGTTCTGGATCGCCCAGCATAGAGGCGGCGGCGATGACGGCGGCTGCGAGCGGACCAAAGACGACGGCTGCGAAGACGGTCGGAAGTAGGTAGACCGTCAAGTCTGTAGTCGCGGAGAGTGGAACGCTCCAGCGCTCGGCGACAGCGACTGCGAGAGCCAGACACAACACAACGAGCGGGCTCTCAAGGCGATACCCGAGGAGCACCAATGCGATCCCGAGGGATACTGCGGCGACGACAAGGATCGCCACGTGGGCAACCAGCAGGCGCGGCTGAGCGGTCATGACTTGCGTATCCCCCGTTCGGGGGATACGATCACCGCGCCGTCAGTTCCCAAGTACAGGAGTATCCACATGCGGAGACTGTTTCGTGTCTTCCTCATTGGTGGCGCACGAGACTGGTAGTCACCCAGGCAAATCCTTGGATCCTGTCTGGGTATCTGGCATCCCTCTATCGGGGGAGCCAGACTGGTAAGAACAGCCTCGTTTAGCTAAGCGATGAGCCCACGCCGGAAGCCAACAGCTACGGCGTGGGCTCTGCTGCGCGCTTGAAGCTTTGCGAGCAGGTGGCGGACGTGCGACTTGACAGTCTCCTCGGAGAGGAACAGCCGCTGCCCGATCTCTCTGTTGACGAGGCCGTCGGCGACCAGCTGGAGCACCTCGATCTCGCGCGCGGTCGGCTCCTGCTCGAGCTCACGGAGGGCGGGAGGCGGAGTGAAGGGGATCACAGCCCCCGTCCGCTTCGAGTTCCGGCGCGCCGCAGCCGCCTCGAATCGGCGGCTGTGGTCGCGGTATCGGTTCAGGATCTCCTTACGCTCCGCGGCGTCCACGCAATATCTATCGGTGGGCTCCGCATCGCGCTTTAGGGGGAGAGGTACCTCGATCGGGTGAACCCCGAGCGCACGGCGGGCTCCGGCCCGCGCCTCAGCCTCCCTGCATGGCTCGTGAGCCCGCGCGCGCTAGGTCGGAGGCAGCTCGGCGGGGACTGGGACGCGGGCCTCGTCGACCGTGGCGTCGAGGACAGGTTCCCGTTCGGCCGGCGCGATCGAGCCTGCGCGGATCCGCTCGGCGAAATGGCACGCGACGAGGTGCCCGTCGATCGTCCGGAGAGCCGGCTCCTCGTCGCGGCACCGTGTCGGCTGCACGAACGGGCAGCGCGTGTGGAACCGGCAGGCGGACGGGGGGTTCGCAGGGCTCGGCAGGTCGCCCTGTAGCAGGATCGCCTTCCGCGTCCGCTCGATCGCCGGGTCGGGGATCGGGATCGCCGAGAGCAGCGAGATCGTGTACGGGTGGAGCGGGTTGTCGTAGAGGTCGTCGGCAGGCGCGACCTCGACGATCTTGCCGAGGTACATCACGGCGATCCGGTCGGAGATGTGCCGGACGACCGCCAGGTCGTGGGCGATGAAGAGGTACGTCAGCCCGAACTCCTCCTGGAGTTGCTCGAGCAGGTTGACGATCTGCGCCTGGATCGAGACGTCGAGCGCGGAGACGGGCTCGTCGCACGACGACGAAGTCCGGGTTGAGTGCGAGCGCGCGCGCGAGCCCGATCCGCTGGCGCTGGCCGCCCGAGAACTCGTGCGGGTAGCGGTTGGCGGCGTCGGCGGGCAGCCCGACGACCTCGAGCAGCTCGCGCACCCGCGTATCGACCTCGCTTGCCGCGTGAGATGCCGTGCACCCGGAGCGGCTCGCCGATCGATCCGACCGACCGATGCCGCGGGTTCAGCGAGGCGTACGGGTCCTGGAAGACCATCTGCATCCGCCGGCGCAGCGGGCGCAGCTCGGACTCGCGCAGGTGCGTGATGTCCGTGCCCGTCGAAGACGATCGCGCCTCCGGTCGGCTCGTAGAGGCGCAGCATCGCCCGGCCGACCGTCGACTTCCCGCAGCCCGACTCGCCGACGAGCCCGAGCGTCTCGCCGCGCGCGATCGCGAGGCTGACGCCGTCGACGGCCTTGACGTCGCCGACGTGGCGGTCGAGCAAGAGGCCGCTGCTTGATCGGGAACCAGACCTTGAGGTCGTCGAGCTCGACGAGCGGCGTCGCCGTTCGACGCTCACGCCGCGACGCGCCGCCTCGCGCACGCGCTGCCACTCGTCCGCGGCTACGGGGTTGAAGCAGGCGGCACGCTGGCCCGTGCTCGAGCTCGACGAGCTGCGGCACCTCGACGGCGCGACGGCTCGACCTCGATAGCGGCAGCGCGGCGCGAACGGGCACGCTGCCGGCGCGCTCAGCATGTTGCGCGGCGCGCCCGCGATCGGGTGCAGCGGCTGGCGGCGGCCGACGTCGAGGCGGGGAACGCTCTGCAGCAGCCCGAGCGTGTAGGGGTGCCGCGGCGTCGCGAAGAGCTCGTCCGCGGTACCCGTCTCGACGAGCGTCCCGGCGTACATGACCTGCACGCGCTCGCACATCCCGGCGACGACGCCGAGGTCGTGCGTGATCAGGATCGAGCGCCGTGTCCGCGCTCGTGCGACGAGCTCGCGGAGGAGGTCGAGGATCTGCGCCTGGATCGTCACGTCGAGCGCCGTCGTCGGCTCGTCGGCGATCAGGAGCTTCGGCTCGCAGGCGAGCGCCATCGCGATCATCGCGCGCTGGCGCATGCCGCCCGAGAACTGGTGCGGGTAGTCTCTTCAGCCGCGTCGTCGGCGCTCGGGATCCCGACCTGGTCGAGGAGCTCGGCGGCGCGTCTCGTCGTCGCCTTCCGGTCGAGGTCGAAGTGCGTCTCGAGCGCCTCCCGGATCTGCGCGCCCGATCGTCAGCACCGGGTTCAGGCTCGTCATCGGATCCTGGAAGATCATCGCGATCTCGCTTGCCCGCGGACGCGGCGCAGCGCGTCGCTCGGAGAGGCCGACCAGGTCGCGCCCCTCGAACATCGACGCTCCCGGTCGGGATCCGGGCCGCCCGCGGGAGGATCCCCATCAGCGCCAGCGCCGTGACGCTCTTCCCGCAGCCCGACTCGCCGACGATGCCCGAGCGTCTCGCCCGGCGCGATGTCGAACGAGATCCCGTTGACCGCGTAGACGTGCCGCGGCTCGTCCAGAAGCGGACGCGCAGGTCGTCGACCGCGAGCAGCGGCGTCTCGCTCATGTCCGCCCGCGGAGCTTCGGGTCGAGCGCCTCGCGCATGCGCGTCGCCGATCAGGTTGAAGCCGAGCACCGAGATCACGATCGCGATGCCCGGGGATGACCGCCAGGAACGGGGCCGTCTGCAGGTAGCGCATCGCGTCCGTGAGCATCGTCCCCCACTCCGGCGTCGCGGGATCCTGCGGGCCGAGGCCGAGGAAGCCGAGCGCCGGCGACGTCGATGATCGCCGTCGCCAGGGCGAGCGTCCCCTGCACGATCACCGGCGAGATCGCGTTCGGGAGGATGTGCGACGCGAGGATCGTCCGGCTGCGGCACGCCGACCGAGCGCGCCGCGAGGACGTAGTCGTTCTCGCGCTGGGCGAGGATCGAGCCGCGCAGCAGCCGCGCGAAGATCGGGATGTTGACGATCCCGACCGCGATCATGATCTGGAGCAGGCCCCGGGCCGAGCAGCGCGACGATCCCGATCGCCATCAGGAAGCCGGGGATCGCGAGCATGATGTCCATCACGCGCATGATCACGGAGTCGATCGATGCCGCCGAAGTAGCCGGCGACCGCGCCGAGCAGGAGGCCCGATCGAGAGGCCGACCGCGACCGAGACGACGCCGATCAGGAGCGAGTAGCGAGCGCCGTAGACGATCCGCGAGAGCTCGTCGCGGCCGAGCTCGTCGACGCCGAGCAGGTGCTCGCGCGAAGGGCCGGGACAGCAGCCGTTCGCCACGAGGTCGAGGTTCTGCTCGATCGGGTCGTAGGGCGCGATCAGCGGCGCGAAGAGCGCGACGAACACGAAGAGCGCGACCAGCACGAAGCCCGACGATCGCGCCCGGGTTCCGCAGGATGCGCTGGACCAGGCGTCGCGCCAGAGGCCTCCGGCGGACGGCTCGAGCTCGAGCTCGCGGGCTCTCGATCTCGGCGACGGACATCAGCGGCCGGCCAGGCGGATCCGCGGGTTGAGGAGCCCGTACGAGATGTCGACGACGCAGGTTCACGAGCACGAAGATGACGGCGACGAAGAGGATCGCCGCCCTGGAGCACCGGGTAGTCGCGGTTCTCGATCGCCGTCTGGAGCCAGGTGCCGATCCCGGGGAAGGCGAAGACGGTCTCGGTGAGGACCGCGCCCGAGAGGAGCAGCCCCACCTGCAGGCCGATGATCGTCGAGATCGGCAGCATCGCGTTTCGCAGCACGTGCCGGCTGTCGACCGTCGCGCGGCGAGATGCCCTTGGCGCGCGCCGTGCGGACGTAGTCCTCGTTCTGGACGTCGAGCACCGAGGCGCGCGTGATCCGCGCGATGATCGCGAGCGGGATCGAGCCGAGCGCGATCGCCGGGCAGGATCAGGTGCTTGATCGCGTCCCAGAACGCGTTCCAGTTCCGCGTGATGATCGCGTCGAGGACGTAGAAGTTCGTCGGGTGCTCGGCGTCGATCAGCACGTCCTGGCGGCCGACGCTCGGCAACCAGCCGAGCTCGCACGGCGAAGACCTACTTGAGGATGATCGCGAGGAAGAAGATCGGGATCGAGATCGCCGATCAGCGAGACGAACAGGCTCGCGTGGTCGACAGGACGTCCCGTAGTGCTTCGCGGCGACGAACCCGAGCGGGATCCCGATCATCGTCGCGAACAGCATCGCCGCGAGCGCGAGCTCGATCGTCGCCGGGAACCGCTCGCGGAGCTCCTCGGTGATCGGGCGCCGCGAGGCGATGCTCGTCCCGAAGTCGCCCGACCCGCACGGTCTGCAGGTAGCGCCAGTACTGCTCGTAGATCGGGCTCGTCGAGCCCGTACTGGTCGTCGCATCTGCGCGATCGACTCGTGCGTCGCGCGCTCGCCGAGCAGCGCCTGCGCCGGGCGAGCCGGGCAGCGCCCGGATCCAGATGAAGACGAGGAGCGAGAGCCCGATCAGGATCGGGACGAGCAGCAGGAGCCGGCGGACGACGAAGCGGAGCAATGCGCCCTACCTCGTCGTCCGCCGGCCTACCGTCACTCGATGCCTACCCTGCCTACCCGACGAAGCGGACGGTCGAGAACGGCTCCAGCGAGACCGGGCTCGGCACGTAGCCCGTCGACGTTCGACTGGAACGCCAGCGCCGGCTTCGTGTGCGCGTACGGGACGCCCGGGAGGAAGTTCATGATCATCCGGTTCGCCTGCTGGTACAGCGCCTTCCGCTTCGCCGCGTTCGGCTCGGCGAGCGGCCTTGTTGAGCAGGTCGAAGAGCTTCGGGTTGTTGAAGCCCCACTGCCCCTGCTTCGTGCGGAAGAACGTTCCGATGAAGTTGTCCGGGTCGCCGAAGTCGCCCGTCCAGCCGATGCAGGTTGAGAGCGCCGGCCGTCCCGGCGTCTGCACGCGGCCGACGTAGTCCGGGCCGCCACGGAGCGCTCTTCGGCGACCACCTTGAAGCCCGACTTGTTCAGGCTTGCTGCGAACGCCTCGAAGTTGCGCTTCGGATCCGGCATGTACGGACGCGAGACGTCGGTCGGGATACCAGAACTCGACCTCCACCGGGAGCGTCAGCCCCGCCTGCTGGAGGAGCTGCTTCGCCTTCTCCGGGTTGTAGGTGTACTTCGCGACGTCGTTCGCGTAGCCCGACGACCTGCGGCGGCATGAACTCGTTCGCCACCTCGCCGCGGCCGGCGTAGAAGGACTTGACGACCCCCTGCGCGGTCGAGGCCGTACGCAACCGCCTGGCGGACCATCGGGTTGTCGAACGGCTTGACCGCCTGGTTGATCGTCACGTAGGCGACGTTGAACGCCGGCCGGTCGAGCACCTTCAGCTTGCTGTCGCTTCTCGATCGTCGGGATGTCCTGCGGCTCGACGAGGTCGTAGCCCTGGATCTCGCCCGTCTGCAGCGCCTGCAGGCGGGCGGCGTTGTCGGAGATCGGCCGGAAGATCACGCGCCGGAGCTACGCCTTCTCGCCCCAGTAGCTCGTCGTTGCGGACGATGACGAGCTTGTCGCCGATCTTCCACGACTCGAGCTTGAACGGCCCCGTGCCGATCGGATGCCTCCGGGACGCCGTAGTGCCGCCCGGGGTGAAGACGCCGTCCTTCGAGAGCGTGCCCTTGTTCGGCGCCGTACTTCGCCATCGCCGTCGGGCTCTGGATCGCGAACGACGTCAGCGACAGTGCGCCGAGGAACGCCGCGTTCGACGCCGCAGTGTGATCACGGCGGTCGAATCGCCGACCGCCCTGCAGCTGTGGTAGAGCGGGGAGTTCGTGAGCCCCTGCGCGGCCTTCTTGTAGCCACCGAAGACCGTGTAGTAGTAGTACGAGGTCGAGTCGGAAGCGAACGCGCCGGTGAAGTTGTACCACCGGTCGAAGTTCGCGCAGACCGCCTCGGCGTTGAACGGGGTGCCGTCGTGGAACTTCACGCCCGTGCGGAGCTTGAACGTCCACACGCGGCCGCCGTTCGATGCCGTCCACGCTTCGCGAGCTTCGGGACGACGCTCGTGGTCCCGGGCTTGAGCCCGACGAGACCCTCGGAGATCTGGTCGATCACGCGGAGCGACTCGCCGTCGGAGACGAGGCGCCGTCGAGAGACGTCGGATCGGCAGCCGTGCCGAAGACGAGCGTGTCGCTCGCGGCGGACCGGCTGTTCGCGGCAAGTGTCGCGGCGGCAGCCATCAGCGCCACGACCATCACCGCCAGCAGCACTTTCAGCCCTTTGCGCATCGTTCTCCTTTGCTACCGAAGCATTCCCTCGCCCCGGCCGGGCGAGGCCGCCGCACAGTATGACCGCGAAAAGGGAAAAAAAGTTCGTAGACGTGCGAAAGGCCGCGGTCGGCTCGCCGGGTCGACCACTCGGAGTAGGCGAGCCTCGGCGCCTACGCGGCGAGCGATGCCAGTTCGCGCAGGGCCGCCAGGCGGCTGAGCGCCTGGCCCTCGAGCTGGCGGACGCGCTCGCGCGTGAGATCGAGCTCGTGCCCGATCGCCTCGAGCGTCCAGGGCTCGCCCTCGAACCCGAACCGGAGCTCGAGGATCCGCCGCTCTCGCTCCGGCAGCGCGTCGAGCGCACGCCGGACGCCCTGCCGGCGGAGTGACTCCTCGGCCTCGTCGAACGGGTCGGCCGCCTCGCGGTCGGCGAAGAGGTCGCCGAGCTCCCCCTCGTCGTCGGCACCGACCGACTGGTTGAGGGAGACGGACGCATGGGCGGCGCCCATCGCCTCCTCGACGTGCTGGATCGGCAGCCCGGTCGCCTCCGCGAGCTCCTCCTTCGTGGCCTCACGGCCCAGCTCGACCTCGAGCCGCCGCGCGGCGCGCGAGAGCTTCTGCTGGCGCTCGACGACGTGCACCGGCACGCGGATCGTGCGCGCGTGGTTCGCGACCGCACGCTGCACCGACTGGCGGATCCACCAGGTCGCGTACGTGGAGAACTTGAAGCCGCGGCGCCAGTCGAACTTCTCGACGGCCCGGTTGAGCCCCAGCGTGCCCTCCTGGATCAGGTCGAGGAACGGGACGCCCAGGCCCCGGTAGCCCTTCGCGATCGAGACGACGAGCCGCAGATTCGACTCGATCATGTGGCGCTTGGCGACCGGGTCGCCGCGTTCGATCCGCTTCGCGAGCTGGACCTCCTGCGCGGCGTTCAGCAGCTTGTGCCGGCCGACGTCCGCGAGGAAGAGCTGGAGCGAGTCGGCTGCCCCGGCGAGCGACTCGCTGGCCCAGACGGCGGCCTCGGCGGCCTCCTTCGCCTTCTCCTCCTCGCTCTCGATGGGCGCGCCGATCTCGAGGCCCATCGCCTCGAGCTCCCGCGTGACCTGCTCGACCTCCTCGGAAGCGAGCTCCTGCTCGGTGACGAACGCCTCGAGCTCTGCGGGGTCGACCCAGCCGCGCTCCTCCGAGCGCTCCACGATCGACTTCAGCTGGTCTGTCTCGAACAGTTCGATGAGCTGGTTCTGCGTCAAGCCCTCTGTCAGTCCTTTCGCATCAATCGGCGGAGCACAATCTCCCTGACTGTACGCGTGATCCTCCTGTCTTTCCACGGGATCGAAACGACAAACCGTGTCACGATCCCGCAACGCGTGCGTCGCACGCCGTATTCCAGCGGGCGTTGCAGGACGCGCCAATGCGGTCAACCGTACTCCTGAACTGCTACGACGGAAGTACTCCTGAGAGGCTACGACGGTCGGCGGACGCGCGAGGTTAGCGGTCAGCGGCGTGTCCGGCTGCGTCTTCGTGGCTGCGCCGGTCCCTTCGAGCGCCGCTCGGCGAGCAGCTCGAGCGCACGGTCCAGCGTCAGACCGTCGACGTCTTCCCCTCTTCGCAGGCTGGCGTTCGTCTCGCCGTCGGTGACGTAGGGACCGAAGCGGCCGTCCTTTACGACGAGCGGCTTGCCGCTCGACGGATCGGGCCCGAGCTCGCGGAGCGGCGGCTTCAGCGGCCCCGCGGCCGCGGCGCTGCTTCGGCTGGGCGAGGATCGCCTCCGCCTCGGTCGTCGTGAGCGAGAGGAGCTGCTCCTCGGACTCCAGCGAGCGCGTCTCGGCCCCCTTCTTGACGAACGGGCCGTAGCGCCCGTTCGACACGACGATCTCCTCGCCGTCCGAGCCCTCGAGCTTGCGCGGCAGCGAGAGGAGGCGCAGCGCGTCCTCGAGCGTGACCGACTCGGGGCTCATCGTCGTGAACAGCGAGGCGGTCCGCGGCTTGTCGTCCGCACCCTCGGGCAGCACCTCCGTCACGTACGGGCCGTACCGGCCCACCCGCACGGCGATGTCGCGCCCCGACTCCGGGTGCGCGCCGAGCGATCGCTCTGCGCCCGCGGGCGTCTGCGAGGAGCTCCTCGGCCCGCGCCGGGGTCAGCTCGTCGGGCGCGAGGTCCTCGGGCACGCTCGCGCGCTCGTCGCCGCGCTCGAGGTACGGGCCGTACCGCCCCACGCGGACGACGATGTCCGAGCCGGGGATCGCGATCGAGTTGACCTCCCGGGCGTCGATCCCCTCCAGATGGTCGGTGACGAGGGAGTGCAGGCCCGGGTCGCCGTCCCCGAAGTAGAAGCGCTTGAGCCATTCGACCCGCTCCTCGTCGCCGGCCGCGATCCGATCGAGGTCGTCCTCGAGGCGGGCGGTGAAGTCGTAGTCCACGAGCCGGTCGAAGTGGCGCTCGAGGAGCTGGGTGACGGCGAACGCGAGGAAGGTGGGGACGAGGGCCGTGCCCTTCTTGTAGACGTAGCCCCGGTCGAGGATCGTCCCCATGATCGACGCGTACGTCGACGGGCGCCCGATGCCCCGCTCCTCGAGCGCCTTCACGAGGCTCGCCTCGGTGTAGCGTGACGGCGAACTCGTCTCGTGGCCCTGGGCCTCGAGCTGCGACGCGGTGAGCTCCTGCCCCACCGACAGCGCAGGCAGGCGACGCTCCTCGTCCTCCTCGGCCGGCTCGTCGCGCCCGGAGGCGTACGCGAGCATGAACCCCGGGAACGTGATCACGGTGCCGCTCGCCCGGAACGTCGTGTCCACGCCGTCGGTCGTCGTCGCGCCCAGCTCGATCGAGACGGTCTGGCCGGCGGCGTCCTTCATCTGAGACGCGATCGTCCGCTTGAAGATCAGGTCGTAGAGCGCGACCTCGTCGCGGCTCACCTCCCGCGCGATCTCCGCCGGCGTGCGGAACACATCGCCGGCGGGGCGTATCGCCTCGTGGGCCTCCTGTGCGTTGGCGACGGCCCGCTCGTACCGACGCGGCTCGGCGGGGACCGTCTCCGGTCCATGCTCGCGCGCCGCGTGCGCACGCGCCGCCTGGAGCGCCGCATCGGACAGCGTCACCGAGTCGGTTCGCATGTACGTGATGTGCCCGTTCTCGTACAGACGCTGGGCGAGGCTCATGGTCGTCTGCGACGAGAAGCGCAGCTTGCGGCTCGCCTCCTGTTGCAGCGTCGACGTGCGGAACGGTGCGGCCGGGCGCCGCGTGTACGGCTTCTCGTCCACCTTCCGGACGGTGAACGGCCTTCCCGCGAGCCCATCGGCGAGCTCTCTGGCCCGGTCCTCGTCCAGCACGAGGATCGCGGGCCCTGTCGTGCCGTCCTCGGCGAAGTCGCGACCCTGAGCGATGCGCGTCCCTTCCACGGCCACGAGCCTGGCCTCGAACGAGCCGGGCTCGAAGGTGCCGAGCACGTCCCAGTAGCGGGCGGCGACGAACCGCATCCGCTCGCGCTCGCGCTCGACGACGAGCCGGGTGGCGACGGACTGCACCCGCCCGGCCGACAGGCGAGGCATCACCTTCTTCCAGAGGACCGGTGAGACCTCGAACCCGTACAGGCGATCGAGGATGCGGCGGGTCTCCTGGGCGTCGACGAGCCGTTCGTCGATGTCTCTCGTCTCGTCGAGCGCGCGTTTGATCGCGTCCTTCGTGATCTCGTGGAAGACCATGCGACGCACCGGGACCCTGGGCTTCAGCACCTCCCTCAGATGCCAGGCGATCGCCTCTCCCTCCCGATCCTCGTCGGTTGCGAGCAGGAGCTCGTCGGCATCGCGGAGCTTCTGCTTGAGGTCGGAGACCACGTGCTTCTTGTCGGCGTCGACGACGTAGTACGGCTCGAACTCGTGCTCGACGTCCACGCCGAGCTTGCCGTAGCGCTCCCGCTGCTCCTTCGGCACGTCAGAGGCCCTGTTCGGGAGATCGCGGATGTGGCCGACGCTCGACTCCACGACGAAGTCTCCGCCGAGGTAGCCGGCGATCGTGCGCGCCTTGGCGGGGGACTCGACGATGACGAGGCGGGTGGGCATCTCGGCTCGACAGCGTAACGACCGCGTCGCGCGTCGCCACCCGAGCGACGCTGCGTATCCTGCGCGCCGATGGCGCGACCACCGAGGCCCAGCGTGCTGTACGCCCTGGTCGCCGTGCTCAGCTGGCCGGTGCTCGTGCTCGCCTTTCGCCTGCGCTGGACGGGACGGCAGAACGTTCCCGACGGTGGATGCGTGCTTGCGGCGAACCACTGGTCGAACTTCGATCCGTGGCCGCTGGGGGTGCCACTCTTTCCCCGTCGGTTCCTCCGCTTCATGGCGAAGAAGGAGCTCTTCTGGCCGCCGCTCGGCTGGATCGTGCGCGCCGGGGGCGGCTTCCGGGTCGACCGTGGCACCCGAGACCAGCAGGCGATCGACACGGCCGTCGCCCTCTGTCGCTCGGGGCACGCCGTCGTGATGTTCCCCGAGGGTACGAGGCGCGCGAAGGGGTTGCGGAAGCGCTACGAGGCTCGCTGGCACACCGGGTGCGGCGCGGATAGCGCTCGAGGCGGGCGTCCCGCTCGTCCCGGCGGGAATCGCCGGGACCGAGCGCCTGAGGCGGTTCGGCCCCATCCGCGTCGCGTACGGGAAGCCGATCGAGGTCGGTGACCTCGCATCGCTCGCGGAGGGAGAGGCCGCGCGGATCGCGACCGACCGCCTGCGCGAGGCGATCACGGCCCTGGAGCGCACGGTCGGATCGGTGCCGCCCGAGGCCGCGGAGCCGGACGCCACTCCGGAGCCCCCTGAGCCCCGGGAGGCCGGGTGAGCCGTCCGCTGCTCGTCCTCGACGGCGACTCGTTCGCGCACCGAGCGTTCCATGCGCTACCGCGGTCGATCCGTCGCGCGAACGGCCGCCCGGGGAACCTGCTCACCGGCCTGACGTCGATGGTGCTGCGGCTCTGGCAGGCAGAGCGTCCCCGCGCCGTCTTCGTCGGCTGGGACACCCTCACCACGCCGACCTACCGGCACGACCTCCTGCCCGGCTACCAGGCGGGCCGCGAGTTCGACCCGGAGCTGCTCGAGCAGCTCGACCTCGCGCCGGGCCTGCTCGAGGCCGCGGGCATCGCGTGCGCGAAGGCTCCCGGGTTCGAAGCCGACGACTTCCTCGCCGCTGCGGTCGCCTTCGAGCAAGCCGCGGGTGGGTCCTCGCTCGTTGCAACCTCGGATCGCGACGCCTTCCAGCTCGCGGCGGACGACGTCACGATCCTGCAGCCGGTGCGCGGAGTCAGCGAGCTCACGCGCATCGGGCCCGGCGAGGTGCGCGAGCGCTACGGCGTCGATCCCGAGCAGGTGCCCGACTTCATCGCGTTGCGCGGCGACCCCTCGGACAAGATCCCCGGCGCGCGTGGAGTCGGAGCCAAGACCGGCGCCGCGCTCCTGACGGAGTACCGAAGCCTCGAGGAGCTGCTCGCAGCGGGACGGTTCGCTGCGGAGGCCGATGCGCTTCGCGCCTACCGGCACATCGCGACTCTCGATCCGACCGCTCCTCTTCCGCCTCTGCCCGACCGCGAGCCGGACTGGCGCGCCGGCGCGGCTGCCGCGGACGCGCTCGGGCTCGGCCGGCTCGCCGGCCGCCTGGAGGAAGCCGCATCGAGCTGATCTCACATCCGGCGATGGCGCACCTCCATCAGACGGGTCACCATCACCATCCCGAGCGCCCCGAGCGCCTCGTCGCGCTGCTCGACGTGCTCGATGGCGCCCGCCACGGCCGCAGGGCGACCCGCCGCCAGATCGAGCGCGTCCACGACGCGGCCTACGTCGAGGCTGTCGCCTCGCTCCACGAGGAGACCTGGCTCGACGGCGACACGCTGGGAGGGCCGACGTCCTTCGATGCCGCCCGGCTCGCCGCCGGATGCGCGATCGAGGCAGCGGAGACCGGGGGATTTGCGTTGGTCCGACCGCCGGGCCACCACGCGCTGCCGGGCCACGCGATGGGCTTTTGCCTCTTCGGCAACGTCGCCGTCGCAGCGCGTCACGCGCAGGACGTGCTGGGCGTCGAACGGATCGCGATCGTCGACTGGGACGCCCACCACGGGAACGGGACGGACGCGATCTTCCGGGGAGACGACTCGGTCTTGTTCGTCTCGCTCCACCAGTGGCCGTTCTACCCCGGGAGCGGTGGGCCCGGCACGAGCGACGCCACCACGCTCAACGTGCCGCTCCCTGCGGGGTCCGGGGACACGGAGTATCTTCTCGCCTTCGACGAGCTCGTGGAGCCGGCGGTCCAAGCCTTCGACCCTCAGCTCGTGCTCGTCTCGGCGGGGTTCGACGCGCACGTCGAGGATCCGCTCGCCGAGATGGCGGTCACCGACGTGGGGTTCGCCGAGCTCGCGCGCCGGTCGGCGCAGCTCGGGCCACGCGTCGCAGCCGTCCTCGAGGGCGGTTACAACCTCGAGACGCTGCCGCGGCTCGTCGAGGCCGCGCTCGGAGGGTTCGAGGCCGGCTAGACCGAGACGCTGACGGGGGACGTCGCGATCCAGGCGAGCGTCGCGAGGAAGACGACCGCGCCCATCACGAGCACCGCAAGGCGCAGACCCGGCGCCGGGAGCTTCGTGCTCATGCCCGCGAAGAACAGCGCCGCCGCGAACATGACGACCCCGAGCACGTAGTTGGTCGAGCGCTGGATGTTCGTCCGCGCCGTCGCGGCCCAGGCGTCTGCTTCCCCCCGGAGCTGCTCGGCCTCGTCCCGCGCCGAGGACGTGTACTGGGGCATCGCGAAAGGGCTGAGCGGCGCGTTCGGGTTCTTCAGCGGCCTCGTCGCGATCCAGGCGACAACCGCAGGCTTGAACTCGCGGCGGAAGCGCTTGAAGTAGAAGTCCCGGAGCAGGGTCTCGTCTCTCGCGTATGCGTCGACCCACTGGGTGAAGACGGCGAGGTCGACTTGCGCGAGAGAGTTGGCGAGGTCGGACTGGCGCGTGGACTCCACGCGCGCGGCGTTGCCGCGCGCCGACGCCTTCGTCGCCTCGCCGTTCCAGCGACTAGCCTGGTAGCCGCTCCATGCCGTCGCAACGGTCGCGAGCGCGAGCAGGGCCGTTGCGATCAGCGCCACGCGGTCGGTAGAGGAATCGGCGCTCAGAGCGGATGCCCGCTTGCGTCGCACGGCGCGACCGTGCCCGGGGCGATCGACGGCAGAGCCTCGTCGAGGATCGCTAGCGACCGCTCCATCGCGACGGGCTTCAGACCGCCGACGCCTTCATGGAAAGGGTTGTCCAGGAACGCCAGGAGCAGCAGCATCGTCACGATCACCGACGTGACCGAGCCCATCAGAACCCCCTGCGTGACGGCGCCCTCGCCGCTGTCGGCGAAGAAGAGCATGTAGATGAAGATCACACCGGAGATGAAGAAGAGCACGATCCAGAGCGGAGACGGGATCACGCCGGCAGCCCCGTGGACGCGATCGCGGCGTGCCTCCTCGCGCGTCGACGTCTGCTCCAGCCACTTGTCGTAGGCGGACTGCTGACTCGCTGTTCGCGGCTGGACGCCGCGCACCGTGTCGAACAGCTTCAATGCCCACGGGTTCAGCGCATTGCCCTCCGTGCCGCTCTCCATCCGCTTCCACTCGACATCGACGACCGCGCGGGCGTAGCAGAGCAGCTGGCCGGTCAGCACCTTCGCATCGGCGGGCGGAAAGAACTGGGCGTTCTCCGCCTGCTGGACGAGAACCAGCGCCTCGGCTTCTGCGCCGCTCCGCGACTGGTCGTAGCTCGTGAACGCCAGGAAGATGATGAACCCGAGCAGGACCGAGAAGCCGGTCGCCAGAACCCCGAACACGCCCGACGCGCGGTCGCCGTCGGTGAAGTAGCTCCCATCGGGCGCTGTTCGCCGCACGACGAGCATCACCGTGACCGTGACGGCCGTGACCGCGACCACGACGAGCGCCCCCAGGACGAGATTCACAGCCGCGACGCTACAGCGCCGCGCGTCGAGCGGCGAAGTCTGCTGTCTCGGATCACCGCGGTGGTCGAGTCAGGACGCCTGCCGAGCTACAGCCCGAGCGCCTCGGTCGCACGGGGGAACTGATCCTCGCGGACGTACACGACGTAGCCGAAGGAGCTGCTCCCGTCGGTCACACCCGACGACGCGTACACATCCACCCCCGCCTCGAAGAGCCGCTCGTGCACCGCCGCCAGCGCTCCCAGCTCGTCGTCGCCCTGCACGAGCAGCGCGTGATGCGGGCCGTCGAGTTCGATCTGGGCTACGCGGGCCTCCGCGACGAGCTTGTTCGGGTCCTCCGGGAAGAGCGCGAACTGCGCCAGCGAGGGGCCCGACGGGACGGCGGTGAAGGCGAGCAGCGAGACACCCCGGGCGGCCAGGGCCGAGAGGACACGGTAGGCCGCACCCAGCTCGTCGCGGACGTTCACGTAGAAGTACTCGACCGGTCTGATCGTGTACGCCATGACCTCCTCTTCCTGCGTGCACGATATCGCCGGACACGGTGTGCGTCTCCGTCATGGTCGCTAGACCGCGCGCGCACCCTCGATCCCGGCTGCGGGGAAGACGATCTCCGAGGCGACCCCAGAGCAGCACGGCGTTCGCGAGCGCTTCGGGGAGCTCGGGCCGCACGGCCAGGCGTGGAGCACCATCACGCCGACCGCCTCGGCGATGCGGTCGGAGCGCTCGCACGCGGTCCGGGCCCGCTCGAGGCGACGGTGGAGCGGGCTGCCGACTCTCGATCGAGCGGATCGACGCCTAGGCGACGCTACGGACGCCCGCCATCATCAGGCCGAGCGCCTCGCGCGTGCTCTCCTGCGGCTTCGCCTCGGCGATGATCTCGCCCTCGTACATCACGAGCACGCGATCGGAGAGCGACAGGACCTCGTCGAGGTCCTCCGAGACGATGAGGATCGCGGTACCGGCGTCGCGCTGCTCCATCAGGCGCTCGTGGATGTAGTGGGCGGCGCCGACGTCGACGCCACGCGTCGGCTGCGCCGCCAGGAGCACGCGTGGGCGCGCCGACAGCTCGCGCGCGAGGATCAGCTTCTGGATGTTGCCGCCGGACAGGTTCCGCGCCGGCGTGTCGATGCTGGGCGTCTTGACGTCGAACTCGGCGACGAGCTCCTCGGAGTGACGCCTGATCGCGCGAGCGCGGAGGAACCCCCACCGTGCGAACTGCGGTGCGGCGTTGTCGATCAGGATCAGGTTCTCGGCGACGGAGAAGGCGGGCGACGACGCCGTCGCGCATGCGCTCCTCCGGGACGAAGCCGAGCCCCGCCTTGCGCACCTCCGCCGGATGGAGCCCGACGAGCTCCGTACCCTCGATGTCGATCGAGCCGCCGCCGGCCGGCCGGAGCCCCGCGATCGCCTCTGTGAGCTCGCGCTGGCCGTTCCCCGAGACCCCCGCGATCCCCACGATTTCGCCGCCGCTCACCTCGAGGCCCAGGCCGCGGACGGCGTCGATGCCGCGGTCGCCCTTCACCGTGAGGTTGCGCACGACCAGCCGCGCGTCACCGCGGCCGTTCCCGGCGGGCGGCTCCTGCGACGGCAACTCGTGGCCGACCATCATCTCGGCGAGGCCGTGGTGCGTGACCTCGGACGGCACCACCGTCCCGACCTTGCGCCCGTTCCGGAGCACTGTGATCCGGTCCGAGAGCTCGAGGACCTCGCGGATCTTGTGGGAGATGAAGACGAGGCCCCGGCCGTCGGCGACCATCTGCCGGAGCACGGCGAAGAGATCGTCGACCTCCTGCGGCGTCAGCACCGCGGTCGGCTCGTCGAGGATCAGCAGCGAGACGTCGCGGTAGAGCGCCTTGATGATCTCGACGCGCTGCCGCTCACCGACCGAGAGCTGCCAGATCAACGCCTGCGGGTCGACGCGTAGGCCGTACCTGCTCCGACAGCTCGGCGATCCGCCGCGACACTGCGCTCAGATCGGTCAGCGGCCGCCGGGCGGACCGCGTGCCGAGTGCGACGTTCTCGGCAACCGTGAGCGTGTCCACGAGCATGAAGTGCTGGTGGATCATCCCGATCCCGCGCGCGATCGCGGCGGCGGGAGAGGTGATCGCAACCGGCTCGCCGCGCAGGCGTATCTCGCCTTCGTCCGGCTTGTAGAAGCCGTAGAGGACGCGCATGAGCGTGCTCTTGCCGGCGCCGTTCTCGCCGAACAGCGTGTGCACCTCGCCGGCCCGCACGTCGAAGTCGACGCGGTCGTTGGCGACCACCCCGGGGAACCGCTTCGTGATGCCGCGCATCTCGAGCAACGGCAGTGCGTCGCCCGCCGCAAAGGCGGTGTTCCCCGGAGTGGGCGCCTCGACCGTCATTGGCCGTTCGAGATGACGATCTTGCCGCTGACGATCCTGGCGATGACCTTCTTCGCCGTCTCCTGGATCTTGGTCGGCGTCTTCGCGGCCTTGTTGAACTGGATCTTCTCGCCTCCGTTCTTCAGCGAGATCCGGTACGAGACGCCGCCGAGCTTCCCGTTCTGGACACGCGTGATGATCTTGTTGAGGACCGGCATCCAGTCGTACATCTGGGTTGCGACGACGGTCTCCGGGGCGAGCGACGCCTGCGTCCACTGCGTCCCGAACCACTTGAGCTTGTTCTCGCGGGCGACGGTGATCGCGCCGACGACCGACTGCGAGCTTCCGGTGAGCACGTCGGCCTTCTGCGCGACGAACTGGGAAGCCTGCTTCGACATCAGGCTCGGGTCGCTGAACGAGCCCGTATAGGCGACGTTGACGACCGTCTTCTTCGACTGCGCCTTCGCGCCGGCGACGAAGCCGTCGACGTAGAGCTTGGCATCACCGACCGCGATCGGGCCGATGACCCCGAGGACCTTCGTCTTGCTCATCAGCGACGCGATGTAGCCGTTGACGTATCCACCCTCCTGCGAGTTCGCCTCGTACGCGTACACGTTCGGCTGGCCGAAGGTCGTTCCGGCCGTCCCCCACGCGAACGACGTCTTCGGGAACTGCGGTGCGAGCTGCTCGATCGTCCCTCCGTACTGCGACCCGTGGGCGATGATCAGGTCGTAGCCCTGGCTCGCGTACTGGCGGATGATGTTCGCCGCGTTTGCGACGACGAACTGGTTCTCCGAGACGGAGAGCTCGAAGCCGTACTTCTTCTGCATGTTGAGAAGCGCGTGGTGCATCGACTGCGTGAACGCGAGGTCGTTGTGCGCGCTCGGCGCGATCAGCGCCACCTTCAGCGTCTGTCGCGTCCGTCTTCGACGGTGCGCCGGCGACCGGGATGGCGAGTACGAGCGCCGCCACCGCGACCAGCATGATGGTGAGCTTGCGCATTGCTACGTCCTCCTTCGTGACCCGTGTCCGGGTCTGTCGTACTGTCGGTCTCATCTGGCTCCGGCTGACTCAACCTCCTCTTGTGTAGGGCAGCGCCAGGGCGGCCGGCTGCCGGAAGCGCCGCGCCACCGTGAGCAAGGCGAGGACGGTGATCACCGCGGGCGCCGCCGCGGCGAGATCGGAGAGGCTGACCGGGATGATTCCGAGGCCCTTCCACGAGAGGACGAGCGCCTGCGTCATGCCGTAGAGGAGCGCTCCGAGCATCACGCCGAGCGGCCGCCACCCGCCGAAGTAGACGAGGGCGACGGCGATGAACCCCACGGCGTTCGTGATGTTCTGCTGGAAGATGCCGACGTCGATCATCAGCGTCGCGCCGGCGAGGCCCGCGAGCGCACTGCCGATCGTGACGGTCGCGTAGCGGGTGCGCGCGACGCTCACGCCGAGGCTGTCGGCGGCCGCGGGGTTCTCGCCGACCGCTCTGACGTTCATCCCGAACGTCGTCCGGTTGAGCACGAATGCGACGACCGGGACGAGCGCGAACGCGGTGTAGACGAGCACGTCCTGCTGGAAGAGGGTCTTGCCGAGGAACGGCAACTCGCTCAGGTACGGAACCTCGACCTTCCCCGGCTGGTCGATCGGAGTCGGCGTCCCTACGAGCTTCAGGAAGAGCAGCGAGGTGAGCCCGAGCGCGAACAGGTAGACGCCGATGCCGCTGATCCCCTGCTCCGCGCGCAGTGTCACGCTCATGAACGCGGTCGCGAGCCCGGCCGCGACGCCGACTGCGATCCCGGCGAGCACGGCGAGGCGCAGGTCGCCGGTCTCGAGCGCGACGTAGTAGCTCGTGAACGCGCCGAGCAGCATGATCCCGTCGACGCCGAGGTTGAGCACGCCGCTCCGCTGTCCGAGCGTCTCACCGAGCGAGGCGAGCAGGAACGGCGCCGCGAGCTGGATCCCCGACGCGACCGTCGCGGTCAGGATCGCCATCGTGAAGAACTCGTTCATACGGGCCCCCCGGTCGCGACGGGCTGCTCGACGCGCCGCGGTCGACGGCTCGGGCGGCTCGCCGGACGGCGTCGCCTCCGGCGCACGTGCGCGGCGGCGCAGGAACTCGACCGAGACGACGAACACGACGACGAGGCCGTTCAGCGCGACGATGAGGTCGGATGGCACGTTCGTCACCACCTGCATGGCGTCGCCACCGACGAGCAGCCCCGCGAAGATGAACGACGAGAGGATCGTCCAGAGCGGGTTCAACCCGCCGAACAGCGCAACGACGATCCCGTTGTAGCCCGCGGACCCGGTGAAGCCGGTCAGGCTCCCGTCCGTGACCATCCTGTGCGAGATGCTCCCGAAGACGAGCATCGCGCCGGCCATGCCGCACAGTGCGCCGCTCAGCGTGAGCGCGAGCGTCGTCGTGCGTGCGACCGGCATGCCCGCATACGTCGCGGCGTCGCGCGACAGCCCGACGGCGCGGATCCGGAAACCGAAGCTCGTCCGCCACAGCAGCAGGTAGGCGGCGACGGCGGCCAGCAGCGCGACCAGCACGCCGAGGTGAAGCTGCGTGCCGCCCTTCAGGATCGGGAGCCACGAGCTCTCCGGGAGGAGCCGGGTCTGCGGGATCAGCCCGCCGACCGAGTCCGCCGTCTTGTCGTGCAGCGGCCCGGCCAGCATGTAGTTCATCACCTGGACGGCGACGAGGTTCATCATGATCGTGCTCAGGATCTCGTTGACGCCGAAGTAGCCCTTGAAGGCGCCGGGGATCGCTCCCCAGGCCCCGCCGCCGACGCGCGCCGGCGAGGATCGTGAGCGGGATCAGGAGGCCCGCGGGGAGCCCCGGCAGCGCGAGCGCGGTTGCCGTCGCGAACAGCGCGCCCATTGCGATCTGGCCCTCGCCGCCGATGTTGAAGACGTTCGCGCGGAACGCGATGCAGATCCCCACGCCGACGAGCAGCAGCGGGACGGCCTTCACCGCCGTTGCGCTCAGCGCGTAGCTGTCGCCGAACGCTCCGTCGAGGAGCGCGCGGTAGCCGGTGACAGGACTTGCGCCGAGCGCGAGGAGCATGAAGGCGCCGACGAGGAGCGCGGCAAGCGCCGATCCCGGGTACGCGAGCCAGGTCAGCCGGAAGCGACGCCAGTCGAGCCAGGGCACGATACCGCTCAGCGTCGGCCAAGTCTGGCCGCGGACTCGCCTCTCGTCTCGTCATCGGACCTCGCCGAATCTGTGCGTGGACGCGAACTGCGCCGGGCTGTCCAGGAAGCAGCAAACGCGGCGCGCCAGCATCGGTAATCGCCCGCATGGCCGATGCGGGACTGCCACAGCGGTTCTGCGCATCGTTCGAAATGACCCGGACGCCGGGGTCTCGAGGGCCACGGTCGCTCGGGCACTTGGGGCGAACTCTGCGGGAATTCACCGACGGCGACTGCGATGAAGCCCCGACGGCGATGCGCAGCTACGGGCCTAGGCTCGGGAGAAACCTCGTCAGGAGACGGCATGCCTACCCAGCTACCGGGCAGAGACGACCAGTTGGTCGACGCTCGAGCCCTTCGGCCAACGATCGATCGGCTTCGCGACGCCCGCGTCGTGCTTCCGACGTTCGGTCAGCTTGCGAATCCGGGGCTGATCCCGCGCAAGGTTCGTCAGGCGTTGACCTCGATCGGGCCGGACGAGGCTCGACCACTGAATCTCTTTCGGGTGCATTGGTACAACGGGGCCAGCCGGACCGAGCTGGTCGACGTCCCTGAAAACGTCGTCCTTCCGCCCGAGCTGACCGGCGTCGACGCCACCATCGTCGTGGCGCTCGGGGACCGCTTTCCGCTCATTCGGGCGCACAAGGTCCTTGCCGCCTACGGCTGCCTGGTCCCGCGACTCGTCAGCGGGCAGTTCGATCCCACCCGGCAGCGCGCGGTGTGGCCGTCGACCGGCAACTACTGCCGAGGCGGTGTCGCGATCTCGAAGCTGCTCGGCTGCCGAGGCGTTGCGGTGCTCCCCGAGGGCATGAGCCGCGAGCGCTTCGACTGGCTCGCCCGGTGGGTGGCCGACCCCGGCGACATCGTCCGGACCCCGGGCACCGAGAGCAACGTCAAGGAGATCTACGACCGCTGCAAGGAGCTCGAGGCCGACCCGGACAACGTGATCCTCAACCAGTTCTCCGAGTTCGGGAACTACCTCGTCCACTACCTCGCAACCGGTGCGGCGCTGGAGCGGGTGTTCGAGTCTCTGCGCGAGCGGGACGACGGGCTGCGGTTGCGCGCGTTCGTCTCGGCGACGGGCTCGGCTGGCACGATCGCCGCCGGCGACTACCTGAAGGAGCGCTTCGGCTCGCTGATCGTCGCATGCGAGGCGCTCGAGTGCCCGACCCTGCTCTACAACGGGTTCGGCGAGCACAACATCCAGGGCATCGGGGACAAGCACGTCCCACTGATCCACAACGTCCTGAACACCGACGTCGCCCTGGCGGTCTCCGACCGCGCGACCGACCGGCTGGGCGTCCTGTTCGGCACCGACGTCGGTCGCCGGCACCTGGCCGGCCGCGGCGTGGCGGCGGACGTGATCGGCGCATTGCCCTCGCTCGGGCTCTCGAGCATCTGCAACGTGCTCGGCGCGATCAAGGTCGCGAAGTACTACGGGCTCGGTGCCGACGATGTGATCGTCACCGTCGCGACCGACGGCGCGGCGATGTACGACAGCGAGCGCGAGACCGCGATCGGGAAGTACTTCGCCGACGGGTTCGGCGAGCTCGACGCGTCGGAGGTCGTCGGCGAGCACCTGCTCGGGACGGCGACCGACCATTTCCTCGAGCTCGGACGCGCCGATCGCGAGCGCATCTTCAATCTCGGCTACTACACCTGGGTCGAGCAGCAGGGCATCTCGCTCGAGGACTTCCAGGATCGCCGCGACCCCGCGTTCTGGAGCGGGCTGCGCGAGGTCGTCGCCGGCTGGGACGACCTGATCGACGATCTCAACGCCCGGACGGGCGCCCTGGAGTCGTTGTGAGCGGCCCGCCCAGCAGGCTCGTCTGCGCCGGGTGCGGTGCGTCGCCGGATCCCTGGCACCCCACGCCCTTCCGCTGTCCGAACGCGAATCGTGGTGACGACGTCGACCACGTGTTGCGGCGCGAGCTCGAGCTCGCGACCCTCCGCTTCCCCGATGACGACCAGGAGCCGAACCCCTTCGTCCGGTACCGGCAGCTACTCCACGCGTACCACCTGGCCCGAACCGGCGGCCTCTCCGACCGAGCCTTCTGTGAGCTCGTGCGCCGCCTCGACGACGCGGTCGCGGCGGTCGACGGGCACGGCTTCTCGGTCACGCCGTTCGCGCGCAGCCCTGGCCTGAGCGAGGCCCTCGGGCTCTCGGAGCCCGGTGGGGCCTGGGTGAAGGACGAGACCGGCAACGTCTCCGGCTCGCACAAGGCGCGCCACCTGTTCGGCGTCCTGCTGCAGCTGGAGGTCGGGGAGCGGATCGGCCTCGCCGACCCGTCGCGGCGGCCGGAGCTGGCCGTGGCGAGCTGTGGGAACGCCGCGCTCGCGGCGGCGGTCGTCGCAGCGGCCGCCGGGCGCATCCTGCGCGTCTTCGTGCCCCCAGACGCGGACCCGGGCGTCCTCGGCCGGCTCGAGGAGCTCGGTGCGCACGTCGAGGTCTGCCCACGGGACGGGCTCCCCGGCGATCCCACGTATCGACGGCTGCTCGAGGCGCTCGCGAAGGGGGCCATCCCCTTCACCTGCCAGGGCAACCTGAACGGGCTCGCCGTCGAGGGGGGCGAGACCCTCGGCTGGGAGATCGTCTCGTCCGGCGTGCCCGTCGACAGGCTCGTCGTGCAGGTAGGCGGGGGAGCGCTCGCGAGCGCGTGCATACACGCCTGTCGGGAGGGCGTCGCGCTCGGCGCTGTCGCGGCGATGCCTCGCATCGACACCGTGCAGACCGCTGCCGCATGGCCGCTCAGGCGCGCGTTCGACGCGACGATCCACGGCGACCACGAGCAGGCGGTCCGCTTCGCCTCGCACCACCGCTCGGCGTTCATGTGGCCCTGGGAGGAGGAGCCGCGGAGCATCGCGCACGGCATCCTGGACGACGAGACCTACGACTGGCTGGCCGTGGTCGAGGGGATGCTCGTCACGGGCGGCCGGCCGCTCGTCGTCGACGAGGAGACGCTCGCACGTGCCAACACGCTCGCGCAGGAGACGACGGGCATCGCCGTCGACCCGACGGGCTCTGCGGGGCTCGCCGGCCTGCTCGCGCTGCGCGCCGGCGGCAGCATCGGCGAGGGCGAGCGCATCGCAGTCCTATTCACCGGAGTCGTGCGAACGGCTCCGCCCGAGAGGAGAGAACGAGATGAGAAGCTTCCAAGGACGCGACATCCTGTCGCTGAAGGATTTCGAGCGCGCTGACTTCCAGCGAATCTTCGAGATCTGCGACGAGCTCGCACCGATCGCCAAGTCCCGCCAGAACGCCGACCTGCTGAGGGGCAAGACGCTGCTGACGGCCTTCTACCAGCCGAGCACCCGCACCCGCCTGGCCACCGAGGCCGCGATGCATCGGCTCGGTGGTCACGTCCTGGGGTTCTCCGACGCCAAGATGACGCGGGCCGGCGACTTCTACCAGGAGTCGATCAAGGACACCGTCCACATGCTGGAGTACTACGGCGACGTCATCGCGATGCGCCACTTCCAGCAGGGGGCGCCCGCGGAGGCCGCCAAGTGGGCCTCGATTCCCATCATCAACTGCGGCGACGGGTGGGGTGAGCATCCGACCCAGGTCCTGACCGATCTGTACACGACGCAGAAGGAGATGGGCTCGATCGACGGCCGCACCTTCCTGCTCGTCGGCGACATGCGCATGCGGACGATGCACTCGATTCTCTACGCGCTCTCGCAGTTCGACGCGAAGGCATATGTCGTCGGGCCGCCCGAGATGTCGCTCCTGCCCGAGTTCACGCTCGAGCTCGACGATCGGAACGTGAACTACGAGGTCGCCGAGTCGGTCGAGGACTGCATCGCCGAATGCGACGTCGTCTACATGGAGCCCGTCGTCCAGCCCGACTACACGAAGTCTCGCGACGAAGAGGGTGGCGGCGAGTTCGTGCAGACTCCGGAGGCCTACCGCGTGACGCGGCAGCTACTGCGGGAGAAGGCTCCGCACAGGGCGATCGTCCTGCACAGCCTGCCGCGGATGGACGAGCTTCCGGCCGACGTCGACGCAACGCGCCACGCGCGGTACTGGCAGGAGGCGTTCAACGGGGTCGTGATGCGCATGGCCCTCCTGGCCCTCGTGCTGGGAGCAACGGAGTAGGACATGGAGCTCACCCTCAACCGGAAGCGAGTCGTCGCGGAGCCACGCGAAGGACAGAGCCTGCTCGAGCTGCTCCGCGACGACCTCGGCCTGCGCTCGGTCAAAGACGGGTGCGCGCCGGAGGGCTCCTGTGGTGCCTGCACGGTGCTCGTGGACGGGAAGGCGGTCGTGTCCTGCGCCCAGAAAGCCACTCGCATCGAAGGGAAGCACGTCGTGACCCAGGAGGGCCTGGGCGAAGACGTTCGGGAGGCCTGGGCGAAGAGCTTCGTCGTCGCCGGCGCATCCCAGTGCGGCTTCTGCTCGCCGGGGATCGTGATGAAGGCCGAGGCGCTGCTGGCGAAGAACCCCGAGCCGTCGCGCGACGAGATCTCCCGTGCGCTCCTTGGCAACCTGTGCCGCTGCACGGGCTACGTGAAGGTCCTCGATGCGATCGAGCTCAACGCGCGCGCCCGGTGCGGTGAGCCACTGCCGGAGCTGGACGACACAGGCCGGGTCGGCTCGCGTGCGGCGCGCTACGAGGGCGACGAGCTCGCGCTCGGCGACAAGCCGTTCGTGGGTGACCTCGTCGCCCCGGAGATGCTGTACGGGGCCCTTCGCTTCTCTGACCATCCCCGCGCCCGCATCCTGCGCATCGACACGTCGAGGGCCGAGGCCCATCCCGGCGTGGTTTCCGTGCTGACCGCCGCGGACGTCCCCGGAGAGCGCACGCAAGGGACGCTCACCAAGGACTGGCGACAGCTCGTCGCCGAGGGCGAGACGACGGCCTACGTCGGTGACGTGCTCGCCGCCGTCGCCGCCGACTCGCGCCACGCGGCGCGCGAGGCGGCAGACCTCGTGGACGTTGAGTACGAGGTCCTCGAGCCCGTGACCGACCCGTTCGAGGCGTTGGACCCAGCCGCGCCGAGACTGCACGAGAGTGGCAACGTGCTCTCCGTCTCGCGCGTGCAGCGTGGAGACGTCGACGCCGCACTCGCGGGTGCGGCGCACGTCGTGGAGGAGACCTATCGCACGCAATGCATCGAGCATGCGTTCCTCGAGCCGGAGTCAGCGTTCGTCGTGCCGGAGGAAGACGGAGGGCTCCAGGTCTACTCGCAGGGCCAGGGGGTCTGGGAGGACCGGCGGCAGGTCGCGTCGTTCCTCGGCCTGAGTGAGGAGAAGGTGCGGGTGACGCAGGTCTCGGCCGGCGGCGCGTTCGGCGCGAAAGAGGACCTGAACGTGCAGGGGCACGCGGGCTTGCTCGCGATGACGACCGCACGGCCCGTGCTCCTCACTCTCACCCGGCGCGAGAGCCTGCGCTACCACTCGAAGCGCCATCCGATGTGGCTCACGTACACCCTGGGCTGCGACGGCGACGGGCGCATCGTCGCTTTGCGCGCTCGCATCGTCGGCGACACCGGGGCCTATGCCAGCGTCGGAGACAAGGTGCTCGAGCGTGCCGCCGGCCACGCCTGTGGCGCGTACGCGGTGCCGAACGTGGACGTCGAGGCGAAAGCCGTCTACACGAACAACCCGCCGTGTGGGGCGATGCGCGGCTTCGGGGTCAACCAGTCGAACTTCGCGGTCGAGGGCGTGCTCGACAAGCTCGCGGAGCGCGTCGGGATCGACGGCTGGGAGATCCGCTGGCGGAACGCACTGGACGTCGGCGATACGTTCGGCACGGGTCAGGTGCTCGGGCCAGGAGTCGGGCTCAAGAAGACGCTCCTGGCAACGCGTGACGTGTATCGCGGAACGCGGTTCGCCGGCATCGCGTGCGGCGTCAAGAACACCGGCATCGGCAACGGCGTCCCCGAGTTCGGGCACGCGATTTTGCGGCCTGAAAGCGACGGGTCGGTCACGCTCTTCCACTCCTGGACGGAGATGGGCCAGGGCGTGCATACGGTCCTCCGACAGATTGCCTGCGAGGAACTGGGCCTCCCGCCCGATCGCATCCGCGTGTTGGTGAGCACCGAGCGCGAGCTCGACACCGGCCAGACAACCGCCTCCCGCTCGACCGTCCTCGGAGGCAACGCAGTGCTCGACGCCGCCCGGAAGCTCGTCACGGCGCTCGACGGGCGGCCGCTCGAGACGCTCGCGGGGCAGGAGTTCCGCGGCGAGTTCCTGGTCGACTGGACCACCGCGAACGACGCCGATACCCCGGTCACCCATCTGGCGTACGCCTGGGCAACCCAGGTCGTGACGCTCGACGACGAAGGCCGCCTCGCGAAGGTGATCGCCGCCCACGACGTCGGGCGTGCGATCAACCCGACCCTCGTCGAAGGACAGATCGAAGGGGCGGTCCACATGGGTCTCGGACAGGCGCTCTCCGAGGAGTTCGTCGTGGAGGGAGGCGTGCCCGTCACCGAGACGCTCAAGTCGCTCCACATCGTCCCGCCCACCGGAATGCCCCCGGTCGAATGCGTTCTCGTCGAGGAGCCGCAGCCCGAAGGCCCCTTCGGCGCCAAGGGTGTCGGGGAAGCAGCGCTCGTCCCCACTGCTGCCGCAGTCGCGGGCGCGCTCCACGCGTTCGACGGCATCCGCAGGACGCGGCTGCCCATGAAGGACTCGCCGGCGGCGCTCGCGGCCGTCCCGCACCTCCGACGCGCGAAGGAGCGGACATGATCCTCACCGGCGCAACCGTCGTCACGTCGCTCGATCCCGTCGAGGTCGAGCGGTTCGACGTCCACGTCCGGGACGGGCGGGTCGTCACCGAGTCCGGAGGCGTGCGCCGCGACTGCTCCGGGTGCCTCATCGTCCCCGGCAACGTCTGTGCGCACACGCATCTCTACTCGGCGCTCGCCCGTGGCATGCCCTACGGGCTGGAGCCGCCCGAGACCTTCCTCCAGATCCTCCAGCGCATCTGGTGGCGGCTCGACCGCGCGCTCGACGAGGAGAGCGTGCGCGCGTCCGCCCTCGTCGGCGGGATGGAGGCCCTGCTCTCGGGCACCACCACGCTCGTCGACCATCACGCCTCACCGAATGCGATCGACGGGTCGCTCGACGTGGTCGCTCAAGCGCTCGAGTCGCTCGGCATCCGCTCCGTCCTCTGCTACGAGACATCCGACCGGGACGGGCCGGAGCGCGCGCTGGCCGGTGCCGCCGAGAACGCCCGGTTCGCACGGCGGGCTCGGCGCGACTCGTCGCCGCCGCTGACGCGGGCGATGATCGGCGCGCACGCGTCCTTCACGCTCTCCGACGAGACGCTCGCGGCCTGCGTGGAGGCGGCCGCGGCCAACGGTGTCGGCATCCACGTCCACGCCGCCGAGGATCTCGTCGACGAGCGGGACGCCGAGACGGGGCATGGCGTGCGCGTCGTAGAGCGCCTCTCGCGGGCAGGTGCGCTCGACGCGCGCACCCTGCTGGCGCACGGCGTGCACCTCGACGAAGAGGAGATCGCACTCGTGCACGAAGCGGGCGCGTCGCTCGCCCACAACGCGCGCTCCAACATGAACAACGCGATCGGCCGCGCCCGCGTCGACGCGCTCGGCGCGCACGTCGCGCTCGGGACCGACGGCATCGGTTCGGACATGTTCGAGGAGTCGCGGACGGCGTTCTTCCGCCTCCACGAGGACGGGATCGGCGCCGGCCCCGACTGGGCGCTTGCGCGCCTGGCCGAGGGAGCACGGCTCGCGGGTCGCGCCTTCGAGCAGCCGAGCCTCGGACGGATCGAGACCGGCGCGCCCGCTGACCTCGTCGTGCTCGACTACGCCGCCCCTGCGCCGCTCGACCACTCGAGCTTCGGCGGGCACTGGATCTACGGGCTGTCCTCCCGCTGGGTCCGCGACGTCATGGTCGCGGGAGAGTGGGCCGTCCTCGACCGGCGCCTCGCGCGCGTCGACCAACAGGAGCTGGCGGACAGGGCTCGCGTCCAGGCCGAGCGGCTCTGGAGGCGCCTCGAGGAGATCGGCCCGCACCCGTTCGAGCCCAAAGGAGGCCGGCCATGGCCGTCGCCACTGGTGACCGCGTAGCGCTCTACCTGCAGGACAAGCATCCGATCCGGGACGGCATGCGGTACGCGCAGCTCGCCGAGCAGTGCGGCTTCGAGGCCGTCTGGCAGGCGGAGAGTCGGCTCGTCCGCGAGGCGACCGTGCCGATGGCGGCCTTCGCCGCCGTGACGGAGCGGATCGGGATCGGCTCGGGCGTCGTGAACAACTGGACGCGGAACGTCGGGCTGCTCGCCGCGACGTTCTCGACGCTCGACGACCTCGCTCCCGGTCGGATCAAGCTCGGCCTCGGGGCGTGGTGGGATCCGCTCGCCGCCAAGGTGGGAATCCATCGCCGCCGGCCCGTCCAGGCGATGCGCGAGACGGTCGACGTGACGCGCCGCCTGCTCGCGATGGAGCGGGTCACGTTCCACGGGGAGTTCGTGGATGTGGACGACATCGAGATCGACATCGTCCACGGCGACCGCTCGCCCAAGCACGTCCCGATCTACATCGCCGCGACGACCGGGATGAAGATGATGGAGCTCGCGGGCGAGATCGGGGACGGCGTCCTGCTCAACTACCTCGTCGGCCCCGGCTACAACCGCGAGGCGATGGCGCACCTGGCGGCGGGCGCCGTCCGTGGCGGGCGCACGCTCGACGACGTCGACCGGCCCCAGCTCGTCGTCTGCTCGCTGGACGCCGACCGGTCACTCGCCCTCGACCGTGCGCGGGAGCTGGTCACGCAGTACCTGGGTCAGCAGCCCCATATCGGCAAGGCGAGCGGCGTCGACGCCTCCCTGCTCGAGGAGATCGGGAGGATCTTCACATGGCCTGCCACCCAGGCGCAGATCGAGCAGGCGATGGGCCTCGTGCCCGACGACGTCGTCCAGCTGATCACCGCGTCGGGGACGGTCGACGAGTGCCGGGCGAAGGTGCAGGAGTACGTCGACGCGGGCTGCACCTGCCCCGTGCTGTACCCGCTCGGCGACGACGTCCCGGCGATGATCGAGGCGTTTGCGACGGTGACCGTGTGACGGCATCCTCGCCCCCCGCTCGCTGGATCTGGCCCTCGAACTGCGGCTCTCGCATCCCGCGGCGACCGCGGTCGCCGGCTGCACCGACCTGATGGTCGACGTGCGAGGCCGGCAGGCAATCCCCGAGGACCACGGCCTGGGACTCGGTCAACAGAGCTCATGAAAGCGAGGTAGCCATGCATCAGGTAGCCATAGACCGGACGACGCTCGTCGGACGAGACTTCATCGAGACGCTCGACTGGACGGTCGAGGAGATCGAGGAAGCGCTTGCGGTCGCCGGTGAGCTGAAGGCCGAACGCAAGAGCGGACAGCCCCATCGTTTGCTTCCGGACAAGACGCTCTACATGCTCTTCCTGGACAAGTCGACGCGGACACGGAACGCGTTCGAGACCGGCATGACCCAGCTCGGCGGCCACGCCATCTTCCTCGACGCCGACAAGACGCAGGTCGCGCACGGCGAGAGCCCGAAGGACATGGGCATCATCCTGTCCCGCTACGGCGAGGGGCTTGCGATCCGCCACGACCTCGCCCCGTACGTCGGCAACGCGTGGATGCGCGAGATCGCTCGTTGGGCCGACATCCCGGTGATCAACCTCCAGTGCGACGTCGACCACCCGACGCAGACCCTCGCCGACCTCATGACGCTGCGCGAGAAGCGTGGCGAGAACCTGCGTGGGCTGCGAGTTGCGATGTCGTGGGCATACGCGCCGTCGTATGCCAGGCCGTTGTCGGTGCCACAGGGCATCGCCACGTTGCTGCCGAGGTTCGGGATGGACGTCGTCCTCGCTCACCCCCCGGGGTTCGAGCTGATGCCGGAAGTGATCGAGCGGGCCGAGGCGGCGGCGGCGGAGGCGGGCGCGACCATCTCGTACACCGACGACATGGACGAGGCCTTCCGCGGGGCCGACGTCGTCTATCCCAAGTCTTGGGGCAGGCTGGACGCGTTCACGGACGAGTCCAAGGCGCTTGCCGAGTCCGGTGCGTACAGCGACTGGATCTGCGACGCGCGCCGGATGAAGATGGCGGCACCCGATGCGCTCTACATGCACTGCCTGCCGGCGGACCGGGGCAAGGAGGTCACCGACGAGGTGATCGACGGCCCGCAGTCGGTCGTGTTCGACGAGGCCGAGAACCGCATGCACACCGGTAAGGCGCTCATGGCGCTGACGATGGGCGGCTACTCCGCGAAGGAGGAGGGGTCCGCGTGAAGCCCCGCACTGCGGTCGTGGCGATCGGCGGCAACTCGCTCATCAAGGACAAGCAGCACCAGACGGTCCGCGATCAGTACGTCGCCGCCGGAGAGACGTGCTGGCACATCGCCGCGATGATCCAGGACGGCTGGAACGTCGTGATTGGCCACGGCAACGGGCCGCAGGTGGGCTTCATCCTGCGCCGCTCCGAGCTGGCGTCGCACGAGCTGCACGAGGTGCCGCTCGACGTGTGCGGCGCCGACAGCCAGGGGGCGATCGGCTACGCGCTGACGCAGAACCTCGAGAACGACTTCCGCCGGCTCGGGCTCGACCGGCACGCGGTGGCGGTGGTGACGCAGGTGGAGGTCGCGGCGGACGATCCTGCATTCGCCCATCCCACGAAGCCGATCGGCTCGTTCATGGACGAGCCCGA
This sequence comes from uncultured Actinomycetes bacterium, assembly GCA_963793655.1. GTDB lineage: Bacteria > Actinomycetota > Thermoleophilia > Gaiellales > Gaiellaceae > Gaiella. Next base: position 551,749 of record CAWCAV010000011.1, on the reverse strand, counting down.
GGCGCAGCGGCGGCGTGACGGGGACGGCTGGTCGGTGGTGGAGGACGCCGGCCGCGGCTGGCGGAGGGTCGTGCCCTCGCCCGCGCCGCTGCGGATCGTGGAGGAGGACGCGATCCGCTCGCTGATCGCCGACGGCTTCGTCGTGATCGCGACGGGCGGCGGCGGCATCCCGGTGGTGGCGGACGCGGACGGCAACCTCGTCGGGGTGGCTGCCGTGATCGACAAGGATCTCGCGTGCTCGCTGCTCGCGACCCGCGTCGACGCCGAGCTGCTCCTGATCACGACCGCGGTGGAGCACGTGTCGCTCGATTTCGGGACGCCGCAAGAGCGGCCGATCGACCGCATGACGCTCAGCGAGGCGAAGCAGCATCTCGCCGAGGGTGTGCACTTCGCCGAGGGCAGCATGGCGCCGAAGATCGAGGCCGTGATCGGGTTTCTCGAGCGGGGCGGGGCCCGCGCGATCGTCACCGACCCTGACAACGTCGAGCGGGCGCTCGCCGGCGAGACCGGCACGCACCTCGTCCCCGGGTAGTCGAGTGGCGGCCCCGGGCCATGCCGCCGGCTCGATGCCCGCGCTGTCGAGACGGCTCGCCGTCGCCCGCGGCGACGAGCCGGCCGACCTCGTGATCCACGGGGGTCGGGTTCTCTCCACCTTCACGCGCGAGTGGCTGACGGACGGGGACGTCGCGATCGTGGACGGCGTCGTCGCAGGCATCGGGTCCTACGAGGCCGTCGAGACGCTCGACGCCAAGGGGAGCTACGTCGTCCCCGGCTTCATCGACGCGCACGTCCATCTCGAGTCGTCGAAGCTCCTCGTCGACGAGTTCGCGCGGCTCGTGCTGCCGCTCGGGACGACGGCCGTCGTCGCGGACCCCCACGAGATCGCGAACGTGCTGGGTAGCGACGGCGTGCACTGGCTCATCGACGCGTGCGACCGGATCCCGCTCGACACCTACTTCATGGCGTCGTCGTGCGTTCCGGCGTCGCCGTTCGAGTCGCCGTGGCGCGAGCTGACGATCGGCGACCTCGAGGGGCTGCTCCACCGGCACCGGGTGCTGGGGCTCGCCGAGATGATGAACTTCCCCGGCGTCATCGCGGGCGCGCCGTCCGAGCTCGCAAAGCTGGCGCTCGCTCGCCACGTCGACGGTCATGCGCCCGGCGTTCTCGGGGCGCAGCTGAACGCCTACGCCGCGGCGGGGATCCGCTCCGACCACGAGGCCTCGACCGTGGAGGAGGGACGCGAGCGGCTGCGGGCCGGGCTCTGGCTGCTCATCCGCGAGGCCTCCGCAGCGCGCAACCTGCGCGCGCTCGCGCCGCTCGCGTTCGAGTACGGGCCGTCGCGCATCGCCTTCTGCACCGACGACCGCGAGCCGGAGCAAATCGCGGACGACGGGCACGTCAACGCGATCGTCCGGGACGCCGTTGCACTCGGGGTCCCACCCGAGGACGCGCTTGTCATGGCCACGCTCAGCCCGGCGCTCTACCACGGGCTCGACCACCTCGGCGCGATCGCCCCCGGCTACCGCGCGGATGTCCTGATCCTGCCCGACCTCGAGACGTTCGTGCCCGACCTCGTGCTGCTCGCGGGCCGGCCGATCGGCGAGATCCCCCACGTGCAGGTGCCCGAATGGGTTCGGCGGTCGATCCACCTCGACCCCGTCGCGGACGACGACTTCCGCGTGCCGTGGCGGGGAGGCCGCGCGCGCGTCATCGGCCTCGTGCCCGGCGAGATCGTCACCGCCTCCCTCGTCGAAGAGCTCGCGACGGCAAGCGGCCTCGCCCTGTCCGACCCGGATCGCGACCTGGCGAAGATCGCCGTGCTGGAGCGGCACCTCGGAACCGGGCGGAAGGGCATCGGTTTCGTGCGCGGGTTCGGCATGCGGCGCGGCGCGTTCGGCGCCACGCTCTCCCACGACGCGCACAACGTCGTCGTGGTCGGTGTCGACGACCGTGCGATGGCCCTGGCCGTCAACCGACTGCGAGAGCTTGGCGGCGGCATCGTGGTCGCCGACGAGCACGAAGTCCGGGCCGAGCTCCCGCTGCCCGTCGCCGGGCTGCTCTCCGATCGGCCGCTCGACGAGGTCCTCGACGCCAGCCGCGCGATCAACGCTGCTGCCCGGGAGCTCGGTGTCAGCTGCCCGGCGCCGTTCCAGATCCTCGCGTTCCTCGCGCTCTCGGTGATCCCCGCGCTCAAGATCACCGACCGCGGCCTCGTCGACGTCGACCGTCGCGAGGTCGTGCCGCTCGCGGTCGACGCACCGATCTCCGAGCCGCTGCCCAGGCCTGTCCACGCCTGAGCGATCGCCGAGGGGCGCGGCCGGGCGGTCGGTGCGCGGTGAGCGTCGATGGGGCCGGCGCTAGTCGGGCAGCAGCGGCACGACGAGCCCCGGATCCCGGCCGAGCAACACCGCCCGGGTAAGCGCGGCGGACCCGAAGCGGGCTCGGATCTCGTCGACGACCGCGTCGAGCGCGGCGCCGCCCTCCCGGTCGAATGGCAGCACGAGCTGGACGGCGCGGTCGTTCTCGAGGTTCGCCACGGCCAGGCCGACCAGGGTGAGCCCGCGACGTTCGAGGGTCGATCGCTCGGCCGCGAGCAGCCCGCGCGCTGTGGTCAGGATCACGTGCGTCTCGGCCGTCGGCCGCGGCAGGGTGCGCGACCGCGTCGCTCGGGAGAAGTCGTCGAAGCGGAGCCTCAACACGACGGTGCGTCCGATCCGTCCGGCACGCCGCATCCGGGTGGTGACACGGTCGACCAGCCCAAGGAGGATCGCGTCGACCTCGGCGTGCGACCGGGGCCGGCGACCGAGTGCACGCTGCGAGCCGATCGACCCCCGCCGGCGGCCGGCCTCAACGCGCCGTCGGTCGCGGTTGTGCGCCAGCGAGTGGAGCTGGCGTCCCGAAGCCCGGCCGAGCATCGTCACGAGCGCGTCCTCGGCGAGCTCCGAGACCTCGCCGACCGTCCTGATCCCTCTGCACCGGAGCTTCTCGGCCGTGACCGGGCCGACCCCCCAGAGCCGCTCGACCGGTAGCGGGTGGAGGAAGGCCAGCTCGCGGTCGGGGGGCACCACCAGCAGACCGTCCGGCTTCGCGACCCCGCTCGCCACCTTCGCCAGGAACTTCGTCCGGGCGACGCCGACCGTGATCGGGAGCCCGACCCTCTCGCGGACGTCCCGGCGCAGACGCACGGCGATCTCCGTTGGGGTGCCCGACAGCCGCTCGAGGCCGCGGACGTCGATGAACGCCTCGTCGATCGAGAGGCCCTCGACCACCGGCGATGCGTCCTCGAAGACGCGGAACATCTCCTTGCTCGCCTCCGAGTAGGCGCTCATCCGGGGCGAGACGATCACGGCGTGGGGGCAGAGTCGCCGGGCCTGCGCGCCCCCCATTGCGGTGCGGACCCCGTGCGCCTTCGCCTCGTAGCTCGCCGCGAGCACGACCCCGGCCCCGACGATCACGGGTCGCCCGCGCAGGCGCGGGTCGTCGCGCTGCTCCACGGACGCGTAGAAGGCGTCGACGTCCGCGTGGAGGATCGTCGCGCCGCTCATACGAACATATGTTCGCATATGAACAGCGGCTCATCGCTTCTGAGATGATCCGTCTGCCCGGAGCGAGGAGATCGACGATCGAGATGGTCGGAGCCAGCACGTGGGAATGGTTCCTCGGCGTCCTGCTCGTCGTGGTCCTCGCCGTATTGTGGATCTACTGCCTGTTCGATCTTCTGGCGAGGCCGAATCGCGACGCTGCCTCGAAGGCGCTGTGGGCGTTGGCGCTCGTCCTCCTGGCACCCTTCGCGATCGTCGCGTACCTCCTCGTCGGGCGCCGCACGTCCTCGGCCGGCTGAGCGCGCCGACCCGGCCGGCCTCTGTCGAGCGACTCGTCCGGCGATCGGGGCCGGTGGTCGGCCGCCGGCGCGTGATCGAGCTCGAGAATGGAAAAGCCCTGCTGAGCAGGGCTTTTCTGTAGCAGGCCTGTAAGCCGGATTCTGTCGTGGATGGCCATCCATCTAGGCCTCCGGTTCCCCGGAGGCTCGAGCGGCGTACCCGGTCCCTCGGCGGGCCGCGTCAACGGGACCTGCTTCGCCTTGCACCGAACGGGGTTTGGCGAGCCACCGTGTCACCACGGTGCTGGTGGGCTCTTACCCCACCGTTTCACCCTTACCGGCGCCGAGGCGCCGGCGGTCTCCTCTCTGTTCCACTTTCCGTCGGCTTTCGCCGCCTGGGGTTTCCCCAGCGTCCTGCCCTGCGGTGTCCGGACTTTCCTCGGACGCCCGAGAGCGCCCGCGGCCATCCGGCCTGCACATCGGATTGTAGGGCGTACACGCGTCCGGTTACGAGGCGCTCGCCGCCTCCACGCGCGGGAGCACGACCTCGGGGATCTCGCGGCCGTCCGCCAGGAGCGAGCGGCATTCCGGGCACGCGAGGACGCCGCGTAGCCGCATCACGAACTCGCCGCAGCACGGGCACTCCAGGCTTGCGCCGCGTGAGAGCGCGAGCAGCTCCTGGTTGAGCGTCCGGGCAATCGGTGTCACAGGATCGCTCATCGCAGGCTGCGGAAGACCCCCACGACCTTGCCGAGGACGCTTACGTGGTCGGCGTAGATCGGCTGGAGCGCGGAGTTTTCCGGCTGGAGGCGCACGCGCCCGTCGGCCTCGCGGTAGAAGGTCTTCACCGTTGCCTCGTCGGCGGACTCGTCGTCACCGACGAGCGCGACGACGACGTCGCCGTTACGGGCGTCGTCGCGGCGCTGGACGACGATGGTGTCGCCGTCGAGGATCCCTGCCTCGATCATCGAGTCGCCGTGGATCGTGAGGAGGAAGTCGGCGCGCCCGCCGATTGCCTCCGGCACCGCGACGACGTCCTCGACGTTCTCCTCGGCGAGCAGCGGCGCGCCGGCGGCGACCCGGCCGAGCAGAGGCAGGCGCTGCACGTCGCTCGCGGCAGGCGCCTCGACGCGGCGGTGCCCCGTCAGCTCGATCGCGCGCGGCTTCGTCGGATCGCGCCGGATGAGACCGACGCGCTCCAGGTTCGCGAGGTGCGCGTGCACCGTCGACGGCGAGGCGAGGCCGACTTCCTCGCCGATCTCACGCACCGTGGGCGGATAGCCGTGGCCGTCGACGTACGTGACGAGGAACTGCCAGATCTCCTGTTGACGCGCGGTGAGAGGGGTCTCGGCCGGCACGGGTCGCCTCCTGGTGGGATTCCGACGAACGTATGTTCGCCGAGAATGGTACGGACTCCTTCGGACGCCGTCAACGCGTGCCCTCGCTTCGCGCGCAGGCACTAGGACCGCGGCACCACCTGCGCCGACAGCCGATCGCCAGGTCGACGGTGCGTAGGAAGCTGGGCTATTGCGTAGGGCCCCTTCCCCGGGGCCCTACGCGCGCATGCGCTGGAGAGGACTTGAACCTCCACGACCGCAATGGCCACCAGGCCCTCAACCTGGCGCGTCTACCAATTCCGCCACCAGCGCGTGGAGACGGGATGATAGCGGGAGCCCGCCGTCCGACCGCGTCAGGCGAGCCTGCCGCTACGCGAGCAGCCGGTTGCTACGCAAGCAGCCGGTACAGCAGGATCGTGTTGAGCGCGAAGAGCGCGGCGACAGCGACCGTCAGGCGCGTCAGGTTCCGCTCGACGATGTGCGTCCCGCCCTGCGACGTCGGCGTGAAGCCGATCCCGCCGAACCCTGCGTCGCGGCCGGAGTGCATGAGCACGAGCGTGACGAGGGCCGCGCCGAGGAGCACCTGGATGACGGCGGACACGGAGACCATCGCGGCGCCATGGTAGCGGCGGGCTATCGCTCCCGATGTCGCGCCGAACGGGGCCGATCTTCTACGCTCACGGCATGGCTGCAGGCGACGACCCGCGCGCCCGGATCCAGCGGCTGCTCGTGACGGGCGACAACCGGCTCAAGCAGGGCGTCGCGCCGGAGAAGGTGCGCGAGAGCTACGAGCAGGCGCTCGCTGTGGCACGCGAGGCGGGTCTCGAGGAGGCGGTCCGGCCCCTCGTCGAGGTGCGGCTCGCGGACCTCGACGCGGCAGGCTGAGCACGGTTCCAGCCGACGGCTGCGACAGACTTGACGCGGCCCCAGACCCTCGGACAAGGAAGCCACAGCCATGGGAAAGATGCAGAAGTATCTCGCGGAGGCGCTCGGCACGTTCGCGCTCGTCGTGATCGGCTCGTTCGCGATCACCTCGTTCAACCTGGGCTCGGCGGCGTTCGGCGCGACAGGCATCGTGTCGATCGCGCTCGGCTTCGGGCTCGCGCTCCTGACGGGGCTCTATGCGTTCGGCGAGGTCTCGGGCGGGCACTTCAACCCGGCCGTCTCGCTCGCGGCGTTCCTCGACCGCCGGCTCGCGCGGGAGGACCTGATCGGCTACTGGGTGGCCCAGTTCCTGGGCGCGATCGCCGCGTCGCTCATCGTGCTGGTCGCGTACAACGACGACGCGGTCGCGGCGACGACCACGCAGGCGTCGGACAACTGGGCCGCGATCGTGGTCGAGGTCGTGATGACCGCGTTGTTCGTGGCGGTCATCCTCCGGGTGACGAAGAGCGGAACGTACGGGCCGACCGCCCTGCTGGCGATCCCGCTCACCCTGCTCGCCATCCACGTCGCGATCATCCCGATCAGCGGCTCGTCGGTGAACCCGGCCCGCAGCTTCGGCCCCGCCCTCGTCGGGACGGAGTTCAACGACATCTGGATCTACCTGATCTTCCCACCGATCGGCGCGATCCTGGGCTGGGTGATCTACCGCGTCGTCGTCGAAGGGGACACGAACCTCCGCGACAACCTCGACGCCGCACGCGGCGCGACGCCCTCCTCCTAGAGCCCGTCCCCGGGGGCGTCCGCGGCGGCGGACGCCCCCGCGGCGCGCTCGAGCAGCGCCTCGATCCGCACGACCTGCCGGCGAAGGTCGTGGGGCTCGGAGGCCGCCCGCGCGGCGAGGTTCGGCCGCGGCAGCTCCGCGGCCGTCGCGAGCGCAGCGGCGAGCGCCTCCTCGTTCTCGGGGTCGACGAGCATGCCGGCCTCCGGCGGGACGAACTCGGGCGGGCCGCCCACGTTCGTGGCGACGACCGACCGGCCGCACGCCATCGCCTCGAGCGTCGCGAGCCCGAACGGCTCGACGAGGCTCGGCTGGCAGACGACGTCCGCGGCACGGAGCCAGAGCGGCATCTCGGAGTGCGGCACCGCGCCGGCCAGGTGGACGCCCGGGCGGCCCTCGAGCGCCCGGCGCAGCGGCCCTTCCCCGACGAAGGCGAGCGTCCCCTCCTCGCGCCGCGCGAACGCGCGCGCGAGGCGCAGGACGTTCTTCCGTTCGTTGAGGGAGCCCGCGCAGACGAACGCCGTCCCGTCGGGGCTCCAGCCGAGCTGCGCGCGCGCCTCGGCCGGGTCTCCCGGCGAGAAGCGGTCGAGATCGACGCCGCAGTCGATCACCTCCACGCGGCCGCGCGCCTCCGGCGCCAAGGACTCGAGCCGCGACCGGAGCCAGCCCGAGACCGCGACGATTTCCGCCGCCCGGCGGACCGCGAGACGCGTGGCCGCGCGCACGGCTCGCGACCGGACCGCGTTCTCGACGTCCTGACCGTGCGCCGTGAGGAGAGCCGGCGCCCCGCCGGCGAGCACGGCGAGGAGCCCCGCGGGCACCAGGAAGTGCGCGTAGGCCACATCCGGGCGGAACCGCCTTGCAGTCGTGACGACGTCCCGGGCGAGATCCGCGTGGCGGGCGCGGCCGCCACGGCGGTCGACGACCGCGCGGGCGAGCTCGTGCCCCCGTGCCTCGAGGCCCGACTCCAGCTCCGCGACGAACGTTCCGAGGTCGGGCGCCTCCGGGCCCGGGTACATCTGCGAGACGAGCAGGATGCGCACGCGTCGCCGCGCTACCGCGGGGTGACCTGGACGATGCCGAGGCACATCTCGTCCGTCGTCCCCTCGCCCCACAGCACGTAGCGCGGCTCACCCGTGCGGAGCGTCGCGTCGTGCTGGCACGTGACCCGGAGGACGTCGCCGGGGCCGGCTCGCACCGGTCGGGCGAGCTTGTACACGGCCTGCCAGTGGAAGTCCCAGCGCGGGATCTCGAGCAGGAGCCGGGCGCGCGGTGTCCCCGGGTTCAGCTCAACTCGGATCGAGCGTCCGAGGAGGTGCATGTGGCCTCCGACGGCCTGGATCGTGACCGGCCGGCCGAGCGGCCTGTCGCAGGAGGAGACGGGGCCGGGCACCGGCCGCGCGGCGTCCCTGCCGCAGAGCAGGAGGAGCCCCGATGGGATGACGGCCGCGTCGGCGCCGAAGCGGTCGACCTGGTCGAAGACGGCGGCCGTGCGGTCGCAGAGTGGCCCCGTCTCGCCCTTCGGGCACGCGAGCTCGACGGGGGCGGGGAGGAGCATCGTCTCCACCGGGGTCAGCCCGCGGTCGCCCGGAACGGTCGTCAGCACGGCACGGGAGCGATCCGGACGCCTGCCGTTCAGCAGGTTGTAGTGCACCTGCATCACGATCCGGCTCCCGGCGGGCATCGCGATGCCGGTGCCGGGCCGGAGCCGGTCGGCTCCCCCGCCAGGCGCCCAGGCGGCGATCCAGCCCGCATCTTCGAGGAGCCCGCGCGGGCTTCCGCTCGTCCCGCCGCTGACACCGGGGCCGCCGAAGCACGTCCAGCCGCTGCCGGGCGTGCGGCGGTCGAGCGCCTGCGCCTCGTCCACGGATGCCTGCGCGACGCGGTAGAGGATCACGTGGTGCACGAGCGACGCCGCGCCGGGGACGATCCGGGCCGAGGTGACGAAGGCGTCCTGCGCGAGCTTCGGGTCGAGGAGGAAGCACCGGTAGTCGTCCGTCGAGCCGTTCGCCCCCGCGGGGCGGTAGGCGACGGGCATCGCGAGCTCGAGGCGCGTCTCGCCCGGCCGGGCCGCGGTCGCAGGGGTCGGCGGCGCGCCGACCGGGTCGCTGTGGCGGGCAGCGCCCGGGCGGACGAGCTGCGACCGAGCCCAGCGGACGATGGTCTCGCGCTCGCGGCGGTCGAGCGTGCGCCGCGCCTGGCCGACGTATTGCGGCGAGCGCGCCGAGGGCGGCCAGGGCGGCATGCGCTCGTCCGTGAGCGCCGAGACGATCAGCGTGGCCCTGCTCGCGAGGTCGCGCTCGGTGCGGAACGCGAACGGGGCGATCCCGCCGTCGCGATGGCAGCCGAGGCACGTCTCCCGGACGATCGGCGCGACGTCGCCCAGGAAGTCCGGTGCGGCGACCGTCGCGGCCGGTGCGTCGCGGCCGGATGCGAGCGCGAGCAGCGCCGGCACCGCGAGGACTGCCGTCGCCGCGGCAAGGAGCAAGCCGATGCGCGAGCTCTTCGGCACGGTGCCATCGTAGGCGTCGAGCCCGGTGTCCGACTTCGGTCGGACGCCGGCAGAGTTCACCGCGCGTCGTACGTGCCCCAGAGATCGCGCAGCGCGCCGCAGAGCTCGCCGATCGTCGCACGGGCGGCCAGCGCCTCCCGCAGCGAGGGGAGGAGGTTCGCCGCCGACTCGGCGACCCGCCGCACCTCGGCGACGGTGGACTCGACCGCGGCGGAGTTGCGCGACGCACGCAGCGCCTCGGTCCGCGCCCGCTGGGCGCGCTCGATCTCCGGATCGAGCCGGTGGAGGTCCACGTGATCGGGCTCGTCGGTCGCGAACCGGTTGACGCCGACGATCACGCGGTCGCCGCTCTCGACCTCCTGTTGCCAGCGGAACGCGGAAACCTCGATCTGACCCTGCACCCAGCCCGCCTCGATCGCCGCCACCGCACCGCCCAGTTCGTCGATCTGCTCGATCACCTCCGTCGCGCGCGCCTCGAGCTCGTCGGTGAGCGACTCGACGTACCACGCGCCTCCGAGCGGGTCGGCCGTGTCGGTCGTGCCCGCCTCGTGCATGAGCACCTGCTGCGTGCGGAGGGCCAGCGTCGCGGCCCTCTCGGTCGGCAGGGCTAGCGCCTCGTCGAAGCCGTTCGTGTGGATCGACTGGGCTCCGCCGAAGATCGCGGAGAGCGCCTGCGCGGCGACCCGCACGAGGTTGTTCTCGGGCTGCTGCGCCGTCAGCGTCGAGCCCGCGGTCTGCGCGTGGAATCGGAGCGCCTGGGCCCCGGCGCTCGTCGCGCCGAAGCGCTCGCGCATGATCCGGGCCCACAGCCGCCGGGCCGCACGGAACTTCGCAACCTCCTGGAGCACGTCGTTGTGCGCGTTGAAGAAGAAGGAGAGCCGGGCGCCGAAGTCGTCGGGGGACAGGCCCGCTGCGACCGCCGCGTCGCAGTACGCGATGCCGTTCGCGAGCGTGAACGCGAGCTCCTGCGCGGCCGTCGAGCCCGCCTCGCGGATGTGGTACCCGGAGATCGAGATCGTGTTCCAGTGCGGGATCCGCTCCGCGCAGTATGCGAAGACGTCGGTCGTCAGGCGCATCGAGGGCCGCGGCGGGAAGATGTAGTTCCCGCGCGCCACGTACTCCTTCAGCACGTCGTTCTGGACGGTGCCGCGGAGCGCCTCCCCGGGAACCCCCTGGTCGGCGGCGACGAGCTCGTAGCAGAGGAGGAGGAGCGCGGCAGGCGCGTTGATCGTCATCGACGTCGAGACCTCGCCCAGTGGGATCCCCTGCAGCAGGCGCGCCATGTCCTCGACCGAGTCGATCGCGACGCCCGTGCGGCCGACCTCGCCCTGCGCGACCGGGTCGTCCGAGTCATAGCCGAGCTGTGTGGGGAGGTCGAATGCGACCGAGAGCCCCGTCTGGCCGCGGGCGAGCAGCGTGTGGAACCGCGCGTTGGTCTCGTCCGCCGAGCCGAAGCCGGCGTACTGGCGCATCGTCCACGGTCGGCCCCGGTACATGTCCGCATACGGCCCGCGCGTGAACGGGAAGGCGCCGGGCGGCTCCTCGGGCCCCGTGGCGTCGCCGGGGCCGTACACGGTCTTCACCTCGATGCCCGACTCGGTCAGGCGGCGGTCGGGCGTGGTCGCCATGCCGCTGATCCTATGTCCGCCCCGGCGGGTCCGCGCGGCCCGCCGGGGCGGTCTTGATCCCGCTCAGGAGCGCACGACGATGTCCTGGAGCGCATCCACCTGGACGGCGTCGAGGGCCCGGCGGACGGCGTCCACCCGGGGAGATTCCTTGGTGTCGGGCAGGGCGGCGCAGATCGGCTCGACCTCGGCCTTGCCCGGTGAGGTCGGGATCGTCAGCGGCGCCTGGAGCGAGAGGCTCGACTCGGAGGCGCTCGTCTGCGTCAGCGCCTCGCCGAGCCAGATCCACGTGGCGTCGAGCGACGTCGACGTGCCCGCGACACGGAGCGAGCACGGGACGAACACCGATCCCGCGCCGTCGACGTTGTTCACGTTCACCTTGCCGTGCAGCAGGTAGCTGCCGGCAGGGAGGACGCGAGGCGTGCGACGGGCGATCCAGGACATGCGTCGAGGCTCCTTCTGAGGACAGTGCGGGCCGTGCGCACCGTCGGCGCTCCGCTGTGCTCCGTCAACCCCCGGACGGGGGCCGCAAATCGAGTGGAGGAGGGTCGTGCGGGGTGAGGCGAACCCAGCTCTACAGCGCCCCGCCGGCGCGCTCGACCGCTTCGAGCGCGATGCGCCGCCCCGACTCGACGTGCCGGGTGATCGCCGTCCGTGCCGTCCCTCGGTCGCGAGCCTCGAAGCCCGAGACGATCGCCTCGTGCTCGGTCACGAGGTGCGCGTGGCGTTCGACCCGGCCTCCGCGGATCACCTGCATCATCAGGTTCACCGACAGCTCGCGGTAGAACCGGGACAGAAGCTGGTTCCCCGCCAGGTCGACCTGGGTCTCGTGGAAGGCTGCGTTGGCCGCGTCCCACTCGTCGTGCGAGATCGCCTCGACCGTCGCCTCGTGGCGGCTCCGGAGCTCGGCGATCTGCTCGTCCGACGAGGTGTCGACCGCGACCTCGGCCGCGTGCAGCTCGAGGGCAAGGCGCACCTCGTACCCCTCCATGAGCGCCTGGGCGTTCACCGGCGTGACGAAGTAGCCGCGGCGCGCCTTCACGCTCAGCAGGCCCTCGGAGACGAGGCGGGTGAGCGCGTGGTGGACGGGGCTGCGCGAGACGCCGAGCTCCGCCGCAAGCTCGTGCAGACTGAGCTTCGCGCCCGGCCCCGGGTCGCGGATGAGGATCCGCTGTCGCAGTGTCTCGTAGACCTGGTCGTTGAGGTTCGCGCGTGGGATCAGGGTGGTCATGGGAGACATGTAACATGACACCGCGTCGGGCGCCAACCGCCGGATACCCTCCGCTCGTGAGAGTCGCCGTGAAGCTCTTTGCCGCCCTGCGCGAGCAGGCGGGTACGCGGGAGCGGGCGCTCGAGCTCGCGGACGGTGCCTCGGTCGACGACGTCTGGCCCGCTCTCGGGCTCGGTGAGGAGCCCACGGGACTCGTCTATGCCTTGAACCGCGCCTACGTCGAGCGCGGGACGCCGCTCGCCGACGGGGACGAGGTGGCTGTGATCCCTCCCGTCTCCGGTGGTGCCTTCCGGCTCTCCGACGAGCCGCTCTCGCTCGAGCAGGTCGCCGCCGAGGTCGCGTCGGACGACGCGGGGGCGATCGCGACGTTTGTCGGCACGACGCGGGCACAGTCACGCGGCCGGGCCGTGGTGCGGCTCGAGTACGAGGCGTACGAGGGCATGGCCGAGGCTGAGATGGAGCGCATCGCCGGCGAGCTCTGCGAGCGGCACGACGTGATCCAAGTCGCCATCCACCACCGTGTCGGCCCGGTCGAGATCGGGGAGACGAGCGTCGTGATCGCCGTCTCCGCCCCGCATCGGGCCGCCGCCTTCGACGCGTGCCGGGAGGCGATCGACACCCTCAAGCAGACGGTGCCGCTGTGGAAGAAAGAGCTGTACGTGGGCGGCGAGGAATGGATCGGACAGGGCTCTTGACTCCGTCGAGAACCTCTGGGGACCCTTCGCCCCTGCGCGACGGCGGGCGCGTCTGATGGACGAACGGGATCCCAGAGATCTCGAGCCCGTGACCGCGCCGGAGGCGGGAACCTTCCCGGTCGAGCACGATCGGTCGCGGCGGTCGCTGCTCGGCCGCCTGCTCGCACCGCTGGCCGTGGCCGTCGGGGTGATCGTCAAGTTCGGCGTGTTCTTCCTCAAGTTCTTCGGCATCTTCCTCGCGGTAGGGGGCTACGCGCTGATCTGGGGCTGGTCGTTCGCGATCGGCGTCGTCCTCCTGATCCTCGTCCACGAGCTCGGCCACTACGTCGAGGCACGGCGCGTCGGGCTCGACCCCCAGCTCCCGGTCTTCATCCCGTTCCTCGGTGCCTACGTCGCGCTGCGGAACATGCGCTTCGACCCATGGGTCAACGCCCGGGTGTCGCTGGCCGGGCCGGTCGCCGGAGGCATCGGGGCGGCCGCGTGCCTCGCCGCCGCGGTGGCGGTCGACTCCGACCTGCTGCGGGCGCTGGCGTACGCGGGCTTCCTCCTCAACCTCATCAACCTCGCGCCGATCGGGATCCTCGACGGCGGTCATGTGCTCCACTCCTGGCGGATCCTGCGCGCGGGCGGCGGCGCGGCCACCCCTGCGCGCGCGCGAAGGCTGGGGGCCATCGTGGCGGTCGCCTCGGTCGTCACCGTCGCGGCGCTCGTCGTGGGCATGGTCGTCGCCCACGTCCCGCAGGACCGGCTGTGACGACCAACAACGAGCTCGACCGGCGCCTCCTGCGCCGGACGCACGAGACGCTCGTGAGCGACGTTGCGCTCATCGCATCCGAGTTCCTCGCCGGCTTCCAGGCCGTGGAGTCGATCGATCGGCCCGCGGTCTCGGTCTTCGGCTCGGCCCGCGTGAAGGACGGCTCGGACACGTACGCGGCGGCGCGCGAGACGGGAAAGCGCTTCGCGGACGCAGGGCTGGCCGTCGTGACGGGAGGCGGCCCCGGGGTGATGGAGGCGGCGAACCGCGGCGCGAGGGAGGGGGGTGGCCTCTCCGTGGGGTTCAACATCATGCTCCCCCACGAGCAGGGCCTGAACCCCTACTGCGACCTCGCGCGCACGTTCAAGCACTTCTACGTGCGGAAGGTGATGTTCGTGAAGGCCGCCGAGGGGTTCGTCATCTTCCCCGGCGGGTTCGGCACGATGGACGAGCTCTACGAGTCGCTGACGCTCATCCAGACGGGCAAGATCGGCAGCTTCCCGGTGGTCCTCTTCGACAGCGACTACTGGGAAGAGATGATCGAGTGGATCCGGGAGGAGATGCTCGCGGACGGGCTCGTCTCGCAGGGTGACCTCGATCTGCTCTACGTCACCGATGACCCCGCCGAGGCGGTCGGGCGGATCGTGACGATGATCGACTCGCGGCGCGCGGAGGGGTCGGCCTGAGCCCGGCGCCGGAGGACGCGATTGCTGCGATCCGGGCGCGATCGGAGATACGGCCCGAGGTCGGGCTCGTGCTCGGGAGCGGGCTAGGGAGCTTCGCCGAGGCGGTCGACGACCCCACCGAGATCCCCTATGGAGACATCCCCGGGTGGCCCGTCTCGACCGCGGTCGGGCATGCGGGCGCGCTCGTCCTGGGGCGATTGGGCGACGTCCCGGTCGCCGTGATGAACGGGCGCGCGCACCTCTACGAGGGGCATGCGCCGGCGGCCGTCGTGTTCGGCGTGCGTGTCCTCGCGCGGCTCGGGATCTCGAGCCTCGTGCTGACGAACGCATGCGGCGGAATCGACCCCTCGCTCGAGCCCGGGCGTCTGGTCGCGATCGCCGACCACCTCAACCTTCAGGGCTCCTCCCCGCTCGTCGGCCCCAACGACGAGACGCTCGGCCCGCGCTTTCCCGACATGTCCGACGCGTACGACTCCGAATACCGGAGGCTGGCCCACGAGGCGGCCGCCCGGCTGGGGCTCGCGCTCGGCGAGGGTGTGTACGCGGCCTGGCTCGGTCCGGCGTTCGAGACGCCGGCGGAGATCCGCATGATGCGGGCGCTCGGCGCCGACCTCGTCGGGATGTCGACGGTGCCCGAGGTGCTCGCGGCGCGCCACATGGGGATCCGCTGCCTGGCACTCTCCTGCGTGACCAACGCCGCCGCCGGGGTGCGGCACGAGCCGATCGACCACGAGCGCGTCCTCGAGGTCGGAGCCCGCGCGGCGGGCGATCTCGTCGCGCTCCTGCGCGAGGTTCTCCCGCGGCTCGGCGGCCCACGAGTGGCTTCGTAGACTGGGAGCGATGGAGCTGCGCGACCTCCCGTCCGTCGACCGGCTGCTCGCCGACGAGGGGCTGGCCGAAGCGCCCCGAGCGCTGGCGACGGCCGCAGCGCGGGGAGCGCTCGAGCGTGCGCGTGCGGCGATCCTCGCCGGAGGCGATCCGGGCGACCTCGCTGCAGCGGCGCGTGACGAGCTCGCCCGCCTCCGGGCGCCGTCGTTGCGGCCGGGTCATCAACGCGACCGGCGTGATCGTCCACACGAACCTCGGCCGGGCGCCGCTCGCGGCTTCCGCGCTGCAGCGGGTGGTGGAGGTCGGCCGGGCGTACGCGAACCTCGAGCTCGACCTCGATTCCGGCGAGCGCGGCTCGCGGCAGTCCCACGTGGTCGAGTCGCTCCGGCGGCTCACGGGTGCCGAGTCGGCGCTCGTCGTGAACAACAACGCCGCCGCGGTCCTGCTCGCCCTCGCAGCCCTCGCGGAGGGACGCGAGGTCATCGTGTCGCGGGGCGAGCTGGTCGAGATCGGCGACGGCTTCCGCATCCCCGACGTCCTCGCCCGCTCGGGCGCGCGCATGGTCGAGGTCGGCACGACGAACCGGACACGCCCCGCGGACTACGAGCGCGCGATCGGCCCCGAGACCGCCGCGCTCCTCCGGGTTCACCAGTCGAACTTCAGGATCGTGGGGTTCACCGAGCAGCCCTCCCTCTCGGACGTGGCGCGTGTCGCGAAGAACGCGGGCCTCCCCCTCGTCGACGATCTCGGCTCGGGCTCCCTCCTCGACGTGGGCGACGAGCCCACCGCATCGACGAGCATCGCCGCCGGTGCCGACCTCGTCTGCTTCTCGGGCGACAAGCTCCTCGGCGGCCCCCAGGCGGGCATCGTGATCGGGCGCGCCGATCTCGTCGACCGGCTACGGCGCCATCCGCTGCAGCGCGCGCTGCGGGCCGACAAACTGACGCTCGCGGCGCTGGAGGGCACGCTCGCGCTCCTCTCGGACCCCGAGCTCGCCCGGCGGGAGATCCCGGTGCTCCGGATGCTCGACGAGCCCGTCGACTCCGTCCGCGAGCGGGCCGAGCGGCTCGCCGGGCTCATAGGCGGGGAGGTCGAGGAGACCGTCGCCCGCGTAGGCGGCGGTGCGCTACCTCTGGCCGAGCTCCCGAGCGCCGCGTGTGCGATCGAGGAGGGCCTTGCGCCGATGCTCCGTCTGGGCGAGCCGCCCGTCATCGGCATCATCCGGGACGGCCGCCTGCTGCTCGATGCGCGTACGCTGGCGCCCGACGAGGTCGACGAGGTCGCCCGCGCCGTCCTCCGGTCGCGGCGGGCCTCGATCCCCACCTGACGATGGCGCTGACGGTCGGCACGGCCGGGCATGTGGACCACGGCAAGACGACGCTCGTCCGCGCTCTGACGGGGAAGGACACCGACCGGCTGCCGGAGGAGCGCTCGCGCCGGATCTCGATCGACCTCGGCTACGCCCCGCTCGAGCTTCCGGGCGGGCCGACGCTGTCGCTCGTCGACGTCCCCGGCCACGAGCGGTTCGTGCGGACGATGGTGGCGGGGGCGACGGGGATCGACCTGTTCCTGCTGGTCGTGGACGCGGCCGAGGGTGCGCGCCCGCAGACCCTCGAGCACCTCGCGATCCTGCGTCTGCTCGGCGTCGACCACGGCGTCGTAGCCGTCACGAAGGCGGACGTCGTCGACGAGGAGACGCTCGAGCTCGCGCTCGAGGAGGCACAAGAGCTCGTCCCCGGCGCGCCGGTCGTCGCGGTGAGCGGCGTCACCGGCTCCGGCCTCGACGAGCTTCGCAAGGCGCTCGCGTGGGTGGCGGCCGAGACGGAGCCGCGCCGCGCCGACTTCCCCACGCGGCTCTACGTCGACCGCGTGTTCACGTTGCAGGGCATCGGCACGATCGTGACCGGGACGCTGTGGTCCGGGGCGATCTCCGAGGGAGACCGGCTGCGGATCGAACCGTCGGGCCGGGAGGCCCGCGTCCGCTCGGTGCAGGTCCACGACGCGGCGGTCGCCAGGGCCGAGGCGGGGCAGCGAGTCGCCGTCAACCTTCCTGGCGTAGAGCGCCGCGACGTGCGGCGCGGCGACGCACTGGTGGCGCCGGGGGCGTTCCCCCGCTCGTATCGCCTCCAGGTGGAGCTGCACGAGCTCGAGGAGATCGGCGACGGCGCGCGACTCTCCGTCCACCACGGGACGAGCCGCATCCCCGCGCGCGTCGTGCGGGTGGGGGAGAACCACGCGCAGCTTCGGCTTGCTGCCCCCGTCGTCGCAGCCCGCGGCGACCATGTCGTCCTGCGCCGCGAGAGCACCGTGGGCGGGGCGGTCGTCCTCGACCCGGCGCCGCCGCGGCGGACGGACGCCGACCGCGACCGGCTGCTCGGCGAGAGCGACCCGTCCTCGATCGTGCGAGCGCTCGTCCACGAGCCCGTGAGAGTCGAGCAGCTTGCGGGCCGTGCCCTGCTCGGAGCGACGGAGCTCGAGGAGGGGCTCGACGCCGTCCGGGTCGTCGACGGCTGGGCGTTCTCCAACGCGTGGCTCGAGCAGACCGCGGTGGAGGTCGAGGCGCGCCTGCGCGCCCGGGCCGAGGCATTCCCGCTCGACCCCGGCATGGTGCTCGCGGAGCTGCTGCCGCCGAAGCCCTGGGCGGCGGCCGTCCTCGACCTGCTCCCGGTCGAGCGTCGCGGGCCGAAGGTCGTCCTCCCGGGGACGGCGGCGTCCCTCGGGGCGCGGGCAGACGCGGCCGCAGCGCTGGAACGCAACCTCGCGAGCGCGGGCCTGGCGGCGACGAGGGTCGAGGACGGCGAGCTCGCGCGGTATCTGGAGGGTGAGGGCCGGCTCGTCCGTCTCGGCGACGGCTTCGCCGTCGGCCCGGGCGCCTACGAGGTCGCCCGGGACCTCGTCGTGAGCGAGTGCGCCGCCGCAGGAGAGATCACGCTCGCAGGCTTTCGCGACCTCTCCGGCGTCGGGCGTCGCGACGCGCAGCTCCTGCTGGAGCGGATGGACGTCGACGGTGTCACGCGTCGCATGGGGGATCGCCGAGTGCTCCGCCGGGCGTCGCGGGCCGACGCGGGCACGCACTGATCCCAGGGCGAAGGTCCTGCGAGAATCTCTCCGACACCTTCCGAGGAGGCGACATGGCAGGAAAGCCCGACTTCACCGACGAGGAATGGGAGGATCTGAGGAAGGGGGCGACGGGAGCCGGACTCCTGGTCTCGGTGAGCGACCGCAGCTTCTTCGACACGTTCAAGGAGGCGTCGTCGCTCGCGAAGCATGTCAAGGGATCGCACGACAGCGACAGCCAGCTCGTCCGCGAGCTTTCGTCCGAAGGCGGCACCGGCTTCGGGATGATCGCCTCGCCGAGCGAGGTGCAGGACGGGACGTTCGAGTCGCTGAAGGCCGCGGTCGCGACGTTGCGCTCGAAGGCCCCCGACGAGGTGGAGAGCTACCGCGCGTTCGTGCTCGAGCTGGCCGAGTCGGTCGGCAAGGCGGCGGGTGGCGGGGACGAGGCGGAGGCCGAGACGATCGAGAAGATCAGGGCCGCGCTCGCATAGCCCACTCGGGCTCGGGATCCGTCCCTACGCCCTCCGCGACCCGGTTGATGTAGTTGAAGTACGCGACGACCTGGATGACGTCGTGGATCGCGGCATCCTCGAGGCCGTGCGCCCGGAGCCCGTCCGCATCCGGGGCTCCGACCGCCGTGGGGGTGAGCGTCAGCTTGCCCGCGTAGTCGCAGATCGCGCGGGTGCGCGCGTCGAGATCTGCTTTGCGGTAGTCGTGTTCCGCGTGCGTTGCCAGCTCGTCTGGTGCGCCCTCGTCACGGAGGTCGTCGGCGTGCGAGCGCCGTCAGTAGTAGCAGTCGTTCGTCGCCGAGACGACGGTCGCGATCAGCTCGCGCTCCTGCCGCGTCAGCTGGGACGGCCCGAACATGATCGCCTTGTAGAGCTCCATCGAGGCGTGGAGGGTCTCCGGCGAGAGGCTCATCGAGCGCACGATGTTGAACACTTTCCCCGCGCGCCCGACCGCCGCGTCGTACTCCTCGGCGAGCGCGCCCTCGGCGTCGTCGGGGTCGATCAGGCGAAGGTGGGCCACGCGTCGATCCTACGGGAGGCGGCGCCGGTAGCCTCAGCCGCGGAGCGGCACGGGCCCGGTGGCCCAGCAGGTCTTCAAAACCTGTGCGGTCGTGTAACCCACGGCTCGGTCGGTTCGACTCCGGCGCCGCTCCGTTACAGGGATTGAGGCCTTCGCGCCGTAGGCGTAGCGCCTCTCCAAACGCCCGTGCGGGGAATAATGCGGGGCAGTAAAGCGTTGGAAACGGTGGAAGCGTCCATCCGAACAGACGGGCAGTCATGACGAGGGGAAGAAGGCGAGAGAGCCAGACGCGGCTCCCCGTCGGCATCGAGGCTCGGCATGCGCGCGACTGCGCCGGTGAGCTCTGTACATGCACACCGTCCTACCGCGCCTGGGTCTTTGACCGGCGCGCGAACTCGCGGATCAGGAAGTCGTTCAGCGGCAAGGGCGCGCTGGCGGCTGCGAAGGGCTGGAGGGTCGACGCCCTCTCTGCGCTGAACCGCGGGCAGAACATCACGCCGTCGAAGGTCACGTTCGGGGCAGTCGTGGCGGACTGGCTCGACGGGGCGAAGGCGTCCCCGCCGACCGTGCTGAATCGCTCGGGCCAGGTCTTCAAGCCGTCCGTCCTCCGCGGCTATGAGAGCGACCTTCGGCGCTTCGTCTTGCCGGTCTTCGGCAACGAGCGTATCTCGGAGATCAAGCGCGGTGACCTCCAGCGCCTTTCCGACAGGTTCATCGGCGAGGGCTACTCCGGGTCGAAGATCCGCAACATCGTCACCGCGATCAAGACTGTGTACCGCTGGGCGATCGAGCGAGAGATCACGACCTCCAACCCGACGATCGGGCTCAGGCTCCCGAACGGCGTCAAACATCGTCACCGCGCGGCCTCGCGCGAGGAGGCAGTCGAACTGCTCAACGCGCTGCCGGATGATCTTCGGGTGCTGTACGCCGTGGCCGCGTACGCCGGTCTCCGGCGCGGGGAACTCCGTGGCCTGCGCTGGGAGGACGTCGATCTCGACGGCCGCAGGATCAGCGTCAAGCGGTCGTGGGACGATCGGGAGGGCGAGGTCACGCCGAAGTCGGCGGCGGGTACCCGCAAGGCCCCGATCCCGAAGGCGCTGGCACGGCTCCTCGCGGAGCACCGCCTCCGCTCGACCAGGACAGCCGAGGCGGACTTCGTCTTCGGCTCCCCTAACGGCCTACCGTTCACCGCGACGAACATCCGCGAGCGGGCGATCCTCGCCTGGAAGAAGGCCAACGACCGGCGCGAGGAGCAGCTCGACCCGATTTCGCTCCACGAGCTGAGGCACACGGCGATCTCCCTCTGGTTCGCCGCGGGCGTGCGGCGTGAGACGTGCGAGGACTGGGCCGGTCACTCCAGCGGCGCGGTCACCGACATTTATCGCCACCTCCGCCCTGAGGTCTTCGACGCTGAGCTGGCGCGCGTGGACGAGTACCTCGGCCCGGCAGTCGAGGCGCTCGTCGCGGTCGTCTAGACGCTCTCCCCTTGAACGACAAGACGCCCCCTTTCGGGGCCTTCGTCTTGCTGGTCATCGCGAGGTTTCCACGTTCCCTCGCGCAGTCGCCGACTCGATCCTCTGGTTCGAGTCAGACGACACGGTCGCATGGGCTTGCTCTTGTTTCTGGCCTCCGGGTGCTCACCTCCCCGCATTTCGTTTCGAACTCTGACGACGCGACGCACCGGAGCTCTTCGCGGGACGTCGCTCCTCGACGTCCACGCGGCCGCGTCCGAAGGCGTCGATCCGTCCCCAGCGGCCCGGGATTTCGAGCAGCTCCAGATGGCCGATGCCTTGGGGAAGCGCCGGGTCGACGACGAGATGGTCCCCGAGAGGCTCGAGACCGAGCATCGTCCGCAACAGCAGCAGCGGCGTGCCTGTCGACCAGGCTTGCGGGCTACACGCGGTCGGGTATTGCACCGGGTACTTCGTCACCGTCCGCTCGTAGCCTCCGAAAGCCTCCGGTAGCTGCCCGTTGAAGACCTCGGCGGCATCGAGGATGCCAGCCGCGATCTGCGCCGCCTCCTCCTTGAAGCCGTAGCGTCGCAGGCCCCACGCGATGAACGAGTTGTCGAACGGCCAAACCGTTCCGACGTGGTAGCCGATCGGGTTGTAACGTCCCTCGCCCTCGGCCAGGGTCCGGACCCCCCAACCGGAGAAGAGCCGAGGTCCGAGCAGCTGCTGGGCGACAGCCTTTGCCTTGGACTTGTCGACGATGCCGCTCCACAGCAGATGGCCGTTGTTCGACGCGAGCGCGTCGACCTGGTTCCCTTCCGTATCGAGGGCCAGGGCGAAGTACTCGCCGTCGCTCACCCAGTAGTCGCGGTTGAAGCGGCGCTTCAGGTCGGCGGCGCCCTTCTCCAGCTTGTCGGCGAGCGCAGTGGTCCTTCCAGACCAGGCGCGCCAGGCGCGCGCCGCGCATCTTCGCGTCGTATGCGTACCCCTGCAGCTCGCACGTGGCCCGTGGGAAGCCGGGGAGCCTGCCGTCGCGGTAGGAGATCGAGTCCCAGGAGTCCTTCCAGCACTGGTTCTCGAGGCCGGTCTTCTCGTTCCGCCGCCGGTACCAGATGTAGCCCGTACCCATGAGGTCGGCGTACTCGTCGATCCAGTTGAGCGCCGCCCGGGTCGGGTGCTCCAGCTCGCGTACCAGCTTCCTGTCACCGGTCCAGCGCTCGTACTCGTCGAGCAGAACGACATAGAGCGGCGTGGCGTCCACGCTGCCGTAGTAGGGCGAATGGGGTCGCTCCTCGAATGCTGTCATCTCGCCGTACCGCATCTCGTGCAGGATGCGGCCCGGATCCTCGTCCCTGAAGTCGTCGACCCGGCTGCCTTGCCAATCGCCGAGCACCTGCAGGGTCGTCGCCGCGAGCTCCGGCGTGAAGGGCAACGCCTGCAGGCTCGTGAAGATGCTGTCCCGGCCGAACATGGTCATGAACCACGGCAGGCCGGCCGCAGGCAGGCTCCTTCCCCCGGCGACGGGCGGCGAGAACCGCAGTGCGGCGAGGTCGACGAGACTCCGCCTGTACGTCCTTTTGAGTTCATCCTGGTCGCATTCGAGCTGCGGTGCGTCTGCGACCCACTTCTCGAGGCTCAGCTCCATGCTCGGCCGTGCCCGTTTCGCTCCGCGCGCGTACTTCGGCCGAACGTACGAGCCGCCCGCACCCTCGGCGGTGACGACGTCCAGGTCGGTGGTCCAGCTGCCGTGCGGCTCTGACACGTGCGCGGAAGGTGAGGCCACTCTTGTCGAGGCGCGCTCGAGCCGACGCTGAGATCGCAGTCTCGCGCCTGAACGTCTCGCGCTCATAGCCGAGGAGAAGGCGACCTCGGTCCACGCGAGCCGAGTACTTTCCCTTCTTCGCGAGCGCGTCCTTGACCTCGAAGAGGTCGGCGAAGTCCGCACCGGCCTCGATGCGGACGGAGAGGTCGACCGGCTTGTCGTCGTGGTTGAGGATGGTCAGGTCCTCGTGGAAGCCGTTCCCGACCGCACGCTGCCGGATAACGGAGAGCTTGGCATCGATGTACACGCCTCCGGTTCCCGGTACCAGGAAGAAGCGCGTTTCGAAGTACTGGAGGTCGTCGATCGAGAGGGCGTTGAGTCTTTGCCCATCGATGGTCAGGACCCACTTCGACAGGAACCGGGTGTCGAACGAAAAGAGCCCGGTCGGGTCAGTGAGCGACGCCTCGATGTCGCCGTTCGAGTCGCTGACGACGAAGGTGTTGCCGTCGAGGATCTGGACCAGACCGTTGCTCATCGCTTCCTCCTCGCAGGAGCCGCGCTGGGGCGCTGCTTTCGAGAGCGTGGCGGCCCCGGAAAGAGCCGCTGGAAGAGCACCATCAGCTGGATGTCGCCTTCGACGCTTATCGCCCCGCGCAACAGCGCAGCCAACGCATTCGTCTTGCCGCTCGCGATGTCGTCGAACAGCGGCTTGTCCGTCGAAACGACGAAGTCCGCCCTGAGATTCTGGCGCGAGACCGCGAGGTCACCCTTGTCGATAGTAACGAGCCAGCGATCTGTCTTCTTTCCGTCTTTGAGGTCGAACCGCACCGTGCCCGTCGCCTTCTCGAGCAGCGGTTCGTGCCCGCGCTCGACGAGCGCGTCGAAGAACTCCGCGGTCGCATCGGTCGTCATTCCACCTCCTCGGTTTTCACCGTGACCAGCCTGGATGTGCCTTGGCGAGCAGTGCTGCGACCACGAGCATACGGACCTACCGCCACGCTTGCGGCCAGGGTTGACCCACCCCACCCTCATGCGGATCATCGACCTTTGAGCCGTGAGCAAGGACGCCGACGACGCCGTCGCGGAGTTCGAGCTCACGGACCTCGACGGGGAGGTCCGGCACGGCTTCGAGGCCTTCGGCCTCGAAGCGACCGGATTGCCGCCGAGGACGAGAATGGCGAAGCCGGGGTGGACGCACACGAGGGACCGGCGAACATCGCGATCGCCGCGAGGAGCCGTGAGGTACGGCTGAGGTGTTCTCGAACTAGCGGTCGGCCAATTCCGGTTTCGTGAGCATCAACTCGCCTGCGGCTCGGGCTTGGCTGGAAGGAGGAGGGCCGCCGCAAGCCCGATGAGCCCGAACACTGCGAGCACCGCCATCGCCCAGGCGTACGCGGCGGTCCCCGTGGCGACGACGGAGACCAGGATCGTGCCGGCGATCGCGGTGCCGAACGACGAGCCGAGGTTGGAGACGCTGCGCGACAGCCCCGAGATCTCGCCTTGCAGCTCCTCGGGGAAGCTCGACTGGACGACGTTGACCGAGGGGGTCAGCATCGCGCCCACGCCGAGGCCGATGAGCAGCCAGGCCCGGGCACGAATGCCCAGACGCTGTCGACGAGGCCCTGACCAGGGCGAGCAGGAGCACGATCCCGGCGATGGTGACGACGAAGCCGGCGACGATCAGCGTCTTCTGCGGGAACCGCTTGGCGAGTCGCTCGGCGGCGAGGGACGAGGCGAGGATGCCGAGCGTCGCCGCGGTGAAGATGACGCCCGTCTTGATCGCGCTGTAGCCGCGAACCTCTGCAGGAAGACGGAGACGACGAACGACGTCCCCATGAGCACCAGCCACTGGATGTTCTGCGTGACGAGCGCGAGGTTGCACGTCCGGTTCTTGAACAGCCCGGTGGAGAGCAGCGGCTCCTTCCCGGCTCGCTCGCGGGAGCGGATGTAGAGGAAGAACGCCAGCAGGAAGGCGGCTCCGACCGCCAGGAAGACCGCCATCAGCGCGTTGTTGTTGCCGGCCTGCAGGATCCCGAACGACGACGCAGAACATGCCGACCGCCGACAGGATCGCCCCGACCGCGTCGAAGGGGCGCGTCGGGTCGGCCGTGAGCGGATCGTCGAGGCGGCGGCTCAGCAGGACGATCACCGCGACGACCAGCGGCCTGGAAGACGAACGCGGCGCGCCAGCTGATCGCCGTGGTGATCAAGCCTCCGATCAGCGGCCCTGCCGCCGCGCCGATGCCGCCCGAGCCCGCTGATCACGCCGAAGGCCCAGGCGCGCGAGGTGAGGTCGGTGAACCACAGCGTGGCGAGGATGTAGACCGGCGGGATCAGGAGCGCCGTGCCGACGCCCTCGAACACCGAGTTGCCGAGGATCAGCACGCCGAGGCTCGGCGAGACCGCGCTCAGCAGGGCGCCGATCCCGTACAGCACGAGGCCCCAGGTGAAGCACCGCTTGCGGCCCCAGCGGTCGGTCAGCTTGCTGCACGGGATCATGAGGATCGGCCATGATCAGCAGGAACAGCGTGATCGCGGTCTGCACGCCCTTGACGGTCGTGTCCAGGTCCTCGCTGATGTCCGTTGATCATCACGTTCATGTTCGAGCCCGCGAAGCTGCAGATGAACTGGGCGAGCGCGAGCGGAAGGATCAGGCGTCGCGCCGCAGCGACCGAACGCTGGAGAACCGGGGCCCCGCTCGCCGCGACCAGATCGTCAGTCACCTGGATCCACACCTACGGCTACTGTCGGCAAGAAGGTCCCGGCCCTCCTGTTAGCCGGGTCAAAGCCGGCTGATGACTGCGGTGTGTCCAATTTCTGCACGACGCTCTGAGTCTCTGGGCGGGTCCGCCGCGAGTCGAGTCAGGGAGCACCACCCGCCCCGGAGCCCCGCGTGAACCGGAAGTGGAGCGACCGATCATCGCGTATTTCGGAGTCAGGCGTAGGCTTGCTGAGGTGGGCGAGCGTCCTGTCGCTAGAGCAGTCGGGGATAAGGACGACTCTGTAGTCGCTGACCAGACCAGCGGATCGAGTCGCGACTAGGCGGCCGTCTCCTCGGTGGTCGACTCTGGGGTCTCGCCGAGCACGATGCGGCGAATAAAGGACTCACGATTCTCGCGCGGGAGCCGCGGCTCTGTCGTCCAGGCGGAATCGGCAATCGTCAGAGTCGCGAGCAGGTGTGCCGCCAACTCGGCAGGCGGCAGCGACTTCCAGGCCGCGGCCTTTCGCTTGCGGGGCGACTTCGCCTGGGGCGCGGGCTTGGGCGCGAAGACCTCGGCGACTGCCTCGGCCGCCGGAGCGGACTGGGGCAGGTTCGCCGCGGCGGCCGCCTCGCGAGCTGCCTCGATTCTCGCGAGAAGCTTCTCGATGGGAAGCCCGTGGGAGATCGAGTAGTCGAGCTTGTTGCAGAGGCGGTGGGCAAGGATCGTGTTGTCGGGGCCGTCCTGATTCGTCTGGGGAGATGCCCTCGACGGGCGCTGGGTGGCCCGCTCCTGCTCCTGTTTTGGGGCCCATCGCGTGATGCCGGCTGGTTCACGTGACAGGCAACGACGCCAGACCGCGGCTAGCGCAGCCGCACATTCATCGGCTCCCCTACACGGCGTTGATCAGCACGTTTCCTCTGTGACATGCCCCGTGCGGGGATCACTGCGGACCGCCTTCGAGTCGTGTCTGTGCGCCCATGGGACGCGATCTGCGGTGCTTAGAGCCCCACCCCTGTACGAGGAGATGGGGTCTCAGGAGAACGGCTCCTATGCGCTCGATGCCGCGTTACGATTCCCCAGTGGACAGGTTCTCTATCCGTCGAGTAGGGGTGTCGGAGATCCCGGTCATTCGTAACGAGAATTCGCAGCATCTAGGGGATATATAGTTAGAGCATTGCGTAAGACAGAAATGGTACGCATTATCGAAAATCTGGCTAGAATCCGGTCTCCTATCTCCCGTTACAATTCCTTGATGGCTTTACTATTCTGAAGCGAGGGTTCCAGTACCAGTATCTCGGAGTCCCGTTCGCGCTGGGGGGTGGGTGGGGGTCGGGGTCATTGCAAGAATCCATCGGCCTAGCGAACGTCGTGTCTGTAAGCGACTGTTGGGCAGGGCGCGGCTCTTGCCAAGAGGACCGAGAAGACGATGCCGGCAACCGCAGCCGCACGCGGTGTCCTGATCGCCCAAGCCACGATCTTCGACTCGGCCGCCGCGCCCGCCGAAGTCCTCGTTCACTGGCACGTTGTTGATCGCCACGGCGTCGGACTCGCTTGCTCCGCAGAAGACGATCATGAGGCCGATCTCGCGGTCTCGCTTCGGGAAAGCACGGAAGTACGCGCTTCAGCGAGTCGGTCGCGAGAGCGCCCAGGTGAGAGAGTGGGGGCTCGGCGAGGCGGCGGCCCAGTACTCTCTGGCCGTGCGCAGATTCAGATACGCGGCGGCGGTCGCCGTGGCGGCCGCCGGCGGGGGAATCGCAACGCGCCGCTCGGTCGCCACGTGGTACCCGGGCCTGCGCAAACCCAGTTGGACGCCGCCGCCGTGGGCCTTCGGCCCGGCCTGGACCGTGCTCTACGCACAAATGGCGTACTCCGCGCATCGAGTCGCACGATCGTCCGACCCCAAGCGGCGACCCGCGCTCGGGCTCTGGTGGCTGCAGCTCGGGCTGAATGCCGCATGGTCGCCAATCTTCTTCGGCGCCCGCCGACCCGGCGCAGGCGCCGCGGTCGTCTGCACACTCGTGCCCACCGTCGCGGCCACCGCGGCTGCCACGGCGCGCGTCGACCGTGCCGCGGGCCTGCTCTATGCGCCGTACCTCGCCTGGTCGACGTATGCCGCCGCGCTTAACCTCTCGATCTGGCGGAGCAACCACTCCTAGAGCCGGAACACGACGCCGCGAAAAGGATGCACGGCGCGCTCGGCCACGATCACGTATCCGGCTGACGCGGCCCAACCGTTGGGGCCCGCGGGACCGTCGCGACATCGCCGCTGCCCCATCAATGCCCCACAATCTCGCGAGCCCTGCAACCATGCGGGATCTGGTATGCCCCTCGGTTCCGTAGACCGGGGCTGGGCATCTGACGCCGCGTTGCCACCTGTGGACGAGTCGGTCTACGTCGGGGGCGACCTCGTCTACGACCGAAGGCCTGAACAACGACAAGGGGCAACAGACGGGGCAACGAGTCCTCCCCATCGCGGCCGAAGACATTCAACCTCGACCTTCTGCATGGCAAGTACGCCGGGGCCGTTCCCAGGGGTTCCTATCCGGCTTGGTTGAGCCACATTCGTTTCCCGTCCGCACCTTCTGAGTCCCGTTGATTCCGGTAGTTCGCTGACCCGGTGCTGACCCGAGGTGGGCTTGTGTGTTGCAGTGGCAAGCAGTGTGTCGCCTGAGGGACGTTTGCCTGCCTCCCCGAACCCTTGTTCCGAGCTGCCGTACGGCTATGCGTGACGAGCGATGCGCGTCGTGACTACTTGGCGGAGCCCTACTCCTTGGAGCAGAAGGCGGTCGTGCGTTGGAGGTCTCCTCCTGTTCGTACGGCGATTATGGGCATCGGCTACCTGGCGAGGTAGCCACGGCCGCGGAAATGCTCGACCACCTCTCCGACGAACACGGCGGCCTGCTCCAGTTGGCTACCGAAGTCGTCCGCGGTCAGCACAAGGGACGCGCGACGTGAGATGCACGGCCAGTCGTTGAAGAGTCCCCTCGACTCATGGAGGTAGTACGTCCAATGATTGCGATCCTGTGCCGTCGTCTCGGCCGCGATGGCGGCCTCCTCCAGCGTCGCTTGAGTGTTCCCCACGAAGGCGATCACCTCGGGAATGTCGTCCTGGGGGTCGCCGAGCTCTCCCCCTCCAGCGGCGCCCATTCCAAACCCAATCTCGAGAGAATCGCCGCGCCAGATCCGGTACGTGAGGCGCTCGGTGAGAGCCGGAGCACGTCCTCTCTTTAGCGAGGAGTCGATCCTCCGCATATGCGGGTCGAGCTCGTCGAGGAAGGTGCTGATCCGCTGGAGCACCTTGTATCCGGCGTTCCATGCGTTCCAGTCGGACTCCGAGAACGACGATGGCTTCACGAATCCCTCCCGAACTAATAGCTGTACGAAATCGCCGCCGAGAGACTCGGCGCCCAGTCCGCCGAGATCCTGGGCCATCTCCTGCCAGCGCCTTGCGACGATCGTTGTCTCCGCATCAGTGGCCCACTCGAGCCACTGTGGCTTGACGGACACGGGCTTTTGCGTCAGCAGCACGAGCACACGCCGACACTCGAGGCCGCCGAGATAGGTCAGGTAGTCCTGTACCTGTATGTCAGGGAGCCCGGCGCCGAGCTTTGACTCGACGAGGATCTGGATGTCGCGAGTCCGGATCGCGATATCCGGCCGCTTCCCGCTCGGGAGTATGAATTGCGTGTCGACATCGACCGGGCCGTCGAGTGCGAGCCCGAGGTGTTCAATCCAAGCGTCGAGCAGCTCCGGATGCTCTTGCCACACGAACGCGAGCATCTCGGTGAGCTGATCCTCGTCCCCGGGTCGCCGACCGATGAGGAAGATGTTCTTCCGGTCGCCCACGGGACGTCGTTAGACGTCCGAGATGTGGGTCGCGGCGATCCGGGTTGTCGGGTCTCTCAGCGCGCTCATCAACGCGTCACTGCTCCTCGAACCCGTGCTGTTCGAACTTCAGGGTCTTCGCGTTCTCGGTGACGGTGCGCACGACATCCTCTGGCACGCCCTCCGGAACGTCCGCGCTGATCTCGAGCTTCACCTCGACACTGGCGCCGACGAGGCCGACGAGGTGCGTCACGACCTCGGTCGCGATCTGATCGGCGTCGCGCGAGACGCGTTGCGGGTCGAGCGTCTTGATCCCATAGAAACGGCGCACGAGCTTTGCGGGCTCCGCGACCTCGCCGGCGTCCGGACGTTCGTCTGGTGGAACGCGCGTCGGTGTTGGATCGTCACCGGCTGGCGTCTCGGCCGTGGGCCGGGTCTCGGCTTTGAGCTGCACGCGAGCGGCACCGATGCCGCATCGGGAGATTGGCACACCCGACGACCGAGGGATTCGGGTCGCGTTCATCAGGAAGCGCGTGTTGCACGACCGCACGCAGATCCGGCCGTTCCCCGCAGGCTTACTGCCGGTCCAGGTTGGTGAACCGAAAAGGCCCCCTTCGTGGCCTTCATGAAAGAAGCTCGCCAGTGTCAGTAGGAAACCCGCTTACGCTCCTACCTTCGAGGGCGTACCGTGGCACGAGCGAAGAAGAGAGTTCCCCTCGACGAACTTCAAGGAGGCCACGGATGGCCGTGTTGATGACTGCTCAGCTTCCAGGCGGAACCAAGGAAATGATCGACGGCATGACCTCGCAGCTTGAGGGGCCGATGCGGAGCGCGCAGGGATTCATCCTGCACACGAACGGCCCGGCGGCCGGCGGCTGGCGCGTGACCGAGGTCTGGGATTCGCAGGCCGACTTCGAGGCGTGGTTCGCGGCTAACGTCAAGCCGGCCTTTCCCGAGGGTGCCACGCCGCCGGCGATCACGTTCGGTGATCTGAACCAAGTCATCGCCAGGTAGCAGCGACGAACTTTATTCGCCGCTTCGGCTACGAAGGGAGGGAACCGTGTCGATGCAGGCCTATGCGAGCAGGACTGGCTGGATCATGCTGGCAGCGATCGTGATGTTCTCGGTCGGCGTGTTGCGGATCATCTCGGGCATCAGCTACCTCGTGAACAGCCACAAGGTGAACGACTTCACCCTCGGTCTGTTCGGCGACAACATGTGGGTCTGGGGCATCTGGGACGTCGGGATCGCAGCGGTCGCGATCTGGGCCGCGTACTCGCTGCTCGGCGGCGGCGAGTTCGGCCGCGTCATCGCCTATCTCTGGGCGATGCTCGTCATCGTGAACAGCTTCCTGATCATCGGCATCGCCCCGTGGTTCGCAGCGGCGATGATCGCCCTCGCAGTGCTGGTGATCTACGGGCTCGCCTCGACACCGCTGAAAACAGAGACATAAGGCCCCGCTCCTCGCCCCCCGACCCAGCGGGAGCGAGCAGGTGCGCAACGGCCGCATCTGCCTTGAAGGTTGTGCTGTGGGGCACGGAGGAACGGGACGGCGAGCACCAGCACGAGAAGAGGGAAGGCGGCGTACCCGAGCCGGTGCGCCGCCTCCACCTCAGGTTCGCCCTATGCGAACTGCGCGATCGCCCCCACGTAGGTGCCCACCTGTCGCTCCAGGGCGGCGCCCATCACGGCTCCGACCACACCCATCTTGTCGGCGATGAGGGTGGCCTTCTGGATCACCGCCTCGAAGTCCTCGTCGGCGCGGAGTGCGGAGAGCTTGTCGGCGTCGCCGCGTACAAAGAAGAAACCACCGAGATCGCCGCCGTGCGGTTCGAGGAACACAGGCTCAAAGCTCTCGATCGTTCCCTTGGCCTGTAATCCCGAGAAGTACTCGATCGTCGCGTTGAAGTGCTCGACGGCTTCCGTCTCGCGTCCGCGAACGATCTCGCCCCAGCCGATGAAGAGACCGGAGTCGGCCATCCCCACCTCCTTTCGAAAGGACTCAGAGCATTCCAGACTACGCCGTTGTGAGCCATCGAACATCTGTCGCCCCGGGACACGGCGCGCCGCGGAGCAGATTTCGGGCCCCGTTCCTCCGCACGCTGGCGACCAATCTTCGCGGCGCCGGATACGCGGTCGAGACTGCAGCGACGGTCGAAGGTGCCCTGATCGCGGCGAAGGACCGCCGGATCGACGCTCCGGCAGGACGAGATCGAGCACGTAGGGCGCCTTGTCCTCGTGGGCGAGGTCGACGACGAGGCCGTTGTCGCGGCTCATGTCCTTGTCGTCGGGCTGATCGGCAGCGTCGTGTCGAGCGCACGGGAATACCATCGGGCACACTCGACGAGGAGGAGCGGATGGCGGTCGCCTTCGTCCAGGAGTTCGCGATCAGCGATCGTGGCACGGCGAGCTACGACGCGGTGAACGAGCATCTGACGAAGAATCAGCCCGCACCGGAGGGGCTTTTGATCCATTTCGCCGGGTTCGACGACGAGGACGGCGTCTTTCGCATCGTGAACGTCTGGGAGACGCGGGAGCAGGGTGAGGCGTACCTCGACAAGCGCGTGATGCCGGCCGTCCACGCCGTGCTCGGTGACGTGGAGTGGCCGGCGCCGCCGACGCGGCAGGGGTTCTACGAACTCCATCACGTCTCTGGCATCTAGCTGCCCGGCCGACCAGCCAAGAGGGGCAGCCCGCCCCGCCTGCACTTGAACCCGTTGAACGAGAAGGGGCCCGGAACGGGCCCCTTCTCGTTGGATACGGTGCGGTCGGGCTACGCGGCGACCAGGACGCGGTCGCTGTGAACGACGACCTTGCCGCTCGTGATCTTCGGCTCGTTGGGGATCATCGTGTCGAGCTTCTCGTCGCGGATCCAGGTAGCGACGATCTTCGTCGACTCCTTGCTCTGCTCAGGCGTCTCGAAGAGACTGAGCGAGCTGAAGACGCCGTTCTCGGCCTCGATCAGGTAGTAGCCCGCGAATCCGGAAAGCTTCTCCAGCTTCGGGACGAGCATCTCGTTGACCTTGCGGGTCAACTCGGCCGAACGATTCTGGTCCACACCGTCGTAACGACGAATGGTCGCGAACATTAGAGGCTCCTTCTTTCCCTACAGGACAGGGAGTCCGAACGAACTCTCTGCTGCGCTCAGGCCGGGGGTGACAATCGAAGAGGAACTTACAAAACCCTCGACGCCGTCAAAGACAACCAACGCGCTTGCATCATTTTACCCGCTGCGACCGGTGGCTAAACCCGTCGAGCGAGACCGTGCCTGTCACGGAAGATCTCGACGTCGCCCGCGTGTCACTCGGTGCGGGTGCCGCGCACCACAACCGTCCTCTCCCGTTGTCTGACGTCCGCCACCGCGCTGAAGGGGAGGACACGCCGCCGCCTCGCGAGCACCCGGCGACCGCGGACGACGATCTCGTCCGGGTGGTCAACGTGCCGCTCGTAGCGGACGTGATCCAGCCAGCCGAGGTACGTGCCGTCGCTCGCGAGCACTCGGTAGCCCCCGGCGACGGCGAGGAGCCGGCCGAGTTCCGCCTGTGACTTGTCGTTCCGCACGCGGCGCTCGTCGCCGCCACCCTCCTGCACGGAAGAGAACAGTAATGACGGCTTCGGGGGGCTCTCCTCTCAGGCAGGTGTGGTTGTGGGTACGCCCTGACGAAGACGCAAGCTGGCTGGAAGGATGCAGGTCTGCGGCGATTGCTCGACGGCTCGGTGGCCCGGAAGGTCACTCGCCTCGTGGTGAGGGGCAGCGACTGACCGCGGCGACACTGCTGGGCGAGGACGCCTCCGCCGCGCTCGCCCGGCTGACTGAAGGGGATCATACTCCCGCTCATGACAGGCCCGCGGTCGAAGAAGCGATAGGGCAGATTCGACAGATCTTCGACGGGGCTCCTTCGCTCGCCAGAGAGGAAGGAGGAACACATGAACGCGGACGCAGCACCGCGCATGGGGGCCGACGTCGAGGTTGCAACGCACGCGAATGGGGCGGTCGTCACGGCCCAACAGCTCGGCCGTCGCTACGGCGACGGCGACACGGCGATCGATGCCCTCCGCTCGGTCGATCTTGAGGTCGAGCGGGAGAAGCTGACGGCGGTGATGGGGCCTTCGGGGTCCGGGAAGTCGACGCTGATGCATCTGCTCGCGGGTCTCGACAAGCCGACGTCGGGCAACGTATTCATCGAGGGCACGAACATCTCTGAGCTCGGCGACAGCGAGCTTACGAAGCTGCGCCGGAAGCACATCGGCTTCATCTTCCAGTTCTTCAATCTGTTGCCGATGCTGACGGCGGAGGAGAACATCGTGCTGCCGTTGTCGATCGCGGGCACGAAGCCCGACGCCGAGTTCCTCCGCGAGCTGATCGCGAAGGTCGGGCTCGGAGACCGGCGCAAGCATCGTCCGTCGGAGCTGTCCGGCGGGCAGCAGCAGCGTGTCGCGATCGCCCGGGCGCTCGTCTCGCGTCCAACCGTGATGTTCGCCGACGAGCCGACCGGCAACCTCGACTCGACGACGAGCGGCGAAATCCTCGAGCTGCTGCGTGACTCCGTGACGAGCTACGGCCAGACAACGGTCATGGTCACGCACGACGCCCATGCGGCGGCGATCGCCGACCGCGTCCTCTTCCTCGCGGACGGCGCCGTCGTCAAGGATCTCGGCAGGTCGACGACACACGAGATCCTCGAGGCGCTGGAGGAGGTGACCGTCTGATGATCGGGGTCGCGCTCAAGGGTCTGCTCGGCCGGAAGCTCCGGGCGGCGCTGACGGCATTCGCGATCGTCCTCGGCGTCGCGATGATCAGCGGCAGCCTCGTCCTCACGGACACGCTCTCCAAGAGCTTCGACAGCATCTACAACGAGACATACGAGGCCACGGACGCGGTGATCAGCTCCGAGGAGGCGACCAACACGGCCGACACCACCCCCCAAGCGCCCGCGTTCTCCGCCGACGTGCTGCGCGAGGTCGAGGGCCTCCCAGGCGTGCGCCTCGCCCAGGGGTCGGTCGAGGACTCGGCGCGACTCGTTGACGAGAAGGGCAAAGCGATCGGGAACGCGGACGAGGGCGTCGCCATCGGCGTCGACCCCGCTGCCGATCAGAGCCTGAACCCGCTCAAGCTGGTGGCGGGGAAATGGCCCCAGGGCGACGGTCAGATCGCGATCGACAAGGCGACCGCCGACGGGCAGCACTTCGAGGTCGGACAGACCGTCCATGCGTTCGGAGACGGCCCGGTCGCAACGTACCGCGTTAGTGGGATCGTTCGCTTCGGCTCGATCGACTCGATCGGCAGCACGACGATCTCCGTGTTCGACCTCGCGACCGCCCAGCGCCTGTTCGACAAGCGCGGCAAGCTCGACCTGATCCGGGTCGGCGCCAAACCGGACGTGTCCGAGGCCGAGCTGATCGGGCAGATCGAGCCGCTGCTGTCCGGGACGACACAGGTCAAGAGCGCGACGGCGCAGGCGGCCACCGACAGCAAGGACACGCAAGAGGGCACGAACATCATCAAGTACATCCTCATCGGCTTCGGAGGCATCGCGCTGTTCGTCGGGAGCTTCGTGATCGCCAACACGCTGGCGATCACGGTCGCGCAGCGGATCCGCGAGCTCGCGACGCTGCGCACGCTCGGCGCCTCGCGCCGCCAGGTGCTGCGGTCCGTCCTGCTGGAGGCTTTCGTCATCGGGCTGGTCGGCTCGATCATCGGGCTGTTCCTCGGCCTCGCGCTCGCGGTCGGGCTCAAGGCGCTCCTGAACGCGACCGGTCTGGAGTTGCCGAGCAGCGGGATCGTCTTCTCCACCAGGACGATCGTCGTGAGCCTCGGGGTCGGCGTCCTGGTCGCGGTGCTGGCGAGCCTGCGACCCGCGTTTCGCGCCACCCGGATCGAGCCGATCGCGGCTGTTCGCGAGGGCGCCGTGCTGCCCCCCTCGCGCTTCGCCCGCTACGCGGTGCCTGCGTCCGCCGCCATCGTCGTCGTCGCGGTCGCGCTCTTCTCGTACGGCCTGTTCGCGCACGGCATCGACATCAAGGTGCGGATCCTCTCGCTTGTCGCCGGTGTGCTGTTCATGTTCGTCGCG
Source organism: uncultured Actinomycetes bacterium (assembly GCA_963793655.1). Classification (GTDB taxonomy): domain Bacteria; phylum Actinomycetota; class Thermoleophilia; order Gaiellales; family Gaiellaceae; genus Gaiella. The sequence continues at coordinate 516,701 of CAWCAV010000011.1, read as the reverse complement.
GTCGCGATGGTGGCGTCCCGGGTCGTGCGTCCGCTGGCCTTCGTCCTCGGAGCACCGGGGGCGCGGTTCGGCGGTGCCGCCGGGAGGCTTGCTCGCGAGAACGCGGTGCGGAACCCGGCACGGACAGCATCGACTGCGGCCGCGGTGATGATCGGGCTCGCGCTGATCACGTTCGTTGCGGTTCTCGGCCAGGGCGTCCGCAGCTCGTTCACGAGCGCCGTCGACGACCTGTTCGTCGCCGATTACGCCGTGACGGCCGGCAACGAGCCGCTCACGAACAAGGCCGCTCGAGCGGCGGCGACCGCACCGGGCGTCGTGGTGGTGTCGGAGATCCGCGCCGCCGACGCCAAGCTCGCCGGGAAGTCCGTCCACGTGAACGGCGTCGATGGCAACCTGACAAAGGTCGTCGCCATGAAGTGGTCGAGCGGCTCCAGCAACGTCCCCGCGCAGTTGGGGCGGGACGGCGCCTTCATCAAGAAGCGCTACGCCGAAGACCACTCGCTCACGGTCGGGTCGCCCCTGACCCTCGCCACGCCGATTGGCAAGACGCTGCGGCTCCGCGTCGAAGGCATCTTCGACGAGCCGAAGGGCGGCTCGCCGTTCGGCGAGGTGTCGATCTCAACAGCGACCTTCGACGACTCGTTCGCAACGCACGACAACGAGTTCACCCTGCTAAACATGCGCGGCGGACCGTCCGACGGCAACACAGCCGCGCTCAAGCGGGCCGTGGCCGCGTTCCCCGTCGCCGAGGTCGAGACACGGGACGAGTTCAAGAACGGTCAGCTCGCCGACCTCACGCTGACGCTCAACATCCTCTACGCGCTGCTCGGCCTGTCCGTGATCGTGAGCCTGTTCGGGGTCATCAACACGCTCGTCCTCTCGGTCTTCGAGCGGACCCGCGAGCTCGGCATGCTGCGCGCGATCGGCATGACCCGGCGGCAAGTGCGGCGCATGATCAGGCACGAGAGCATCGTCACAGCCCTGATCGGCGCCGCGCTCGGGATCGCGGTCGGCATCTTCCTCGCCGTGATCACGACCATCGCACTGTCCGACTACGGCATCGTCTTCGCCGTCCCCTACGGAACACTCGTCGTCTTCGTCGGCATCGCGATCCTGGCCGGAATGCTGGCCGCGATCCTCCCTGCCCGGCGTGCCTCCAAACTGAACGTGCTCGAGGCGCTGCAGTACGAATGACCACGACCGCCCCTCGGGCCGTCCCCGCCTCCCGCACCGCCGTACGGCGGGAGGCGGTCGTCGCGCAGGCGGCGCTCGCCGTCGTCGCGCTGCACGTCCTGGACGACAACTTCTTCCAGCCGAATCCGGGCACCAGAGCGAGCGACCATCTGGTTAGCGGTGTCGTGCCGCTTGCCCTGCTCCTCGCTGCCGCCTCGCTCTACGGCCGGCTCCGCGCCGGCGCCCGCGGCACGATCGCGCTCCTGCTGGGCTACCTCGGCGTGCTCGCCGGGACGGAGGCTCTCTACTACACGCGAGCGGTCGGTCCGTCGGGCGACGACTACACAGGTCTGTTGTCGGTACTGGCGGGCCTCCTGTTGCTCGGCGTCGGGATCGTCACGCTGTGGAGATCGCGACGCGTGGACGATCGGCTGTGGTGGCGGTACGGCCGGCGTCTCCTGTTCGCCGTCGCGACGGCGGTCATCGCAGTGGCGGTCCTCATCCCCTTCGCGATTGGCTACGGCGTCACGCATGTCTTGCGCGCCGAGGTGCCAAGGGCCGAACTCGGGGCTGTCTACGAGGACGTCGAGTTCACCACGAGCGACGGCCTGAAGCTGAAGGGCTGGTACATCCCGTCGAAGAACCGCGCGGCCGTGATCTCGTTCCCCGGTCGGTCGGGAACGCAGAACGAGGCGACGATGCTGGCCCGCCACGGCTACGGCGTGCTGCTCTTCGACCGTCGCGGCGAAGGCGAGAGCGAGGGCGACCCCAACGCGTTCGGATGGCAGGGAGAGCGTGACATCCACGCGGCCGTTGCGTTCCTCCAACGCCGCTCCGACGTTGACCCCGCGCGGATCGGCGGCATCGGCCTCTCCGTCGGCGGCGAGATGATGATCGAGGCGGCGGCCGAGTCTTCTGCGCTCAAGGCGATCGTGTCCGAGGGCGCGAGCGGCCGTTCGGTGCGCGACATCCTCGCGAACCCCGAGAGGACATGGCAGGAAGTGCTCGGAAACAGCGTGGCCACGGTCGCGACCGCCCTCTTCACCAACAACCTGCCGCCGGCCGACCTGAGAAGCCTCGTGCCGAAGATCACGCCGCGCCGGGTGCTCTTCGTCTACGGGGAGCAGGGTCAGTCCGTCGAGGAGCCCGCCAACCGCGCGTTCTACGCGGACGCGCGCGAGCCGAAGGCGATCTGGGAAGTGCCCGACGCCGGACACGTCGGCGGGCTCGAGGCGCGGCCGGAGGAGTACGAGCGGCGCGTGATCGCGTTCTTCGACGACGCCCTCCGGGACACGCAATGAACTCGGCAAGCGAGGTGAGAAGCGTGCAAGGCGAGCGCAGCATCGTCTGGCGACGAGCCATTCTCTTCGGCGTTCCATCCCTCTATGTGATCCTCGGGCTCCTGCACACCGACAATCCCGAGGTCGGCGACGAGACTGGATTGTTCATCTGGTTGCACATCGCGCAGCTCTTCCTCATCGGCGGGCTTGCGTACCTGCTCTGGCTGCTTGTCGAGGGCTTGAATAGTCGTGCCGCCAGAGTCGCGCGGGCTCTCATCCTCCCGTTCGTCATCCTCTACACGGCGCTCGACGCCGTCCTTGGGATCGCGTGGGGGATCGTCACCGAGAAGGCAAACGCGCTTCCCGTCGCCGACCAGCCGGCGGCCGGCCGGCTCATCGACTCCCTGCTCGAACCCGAACCGCTCGGATACATCCTCTACTTCGGCGCCGGCCTGCTCTGGCTAACCGTTGCGCTGACCGTCGTGACCGCGCTCGGGGAAAGGGCTCCTCGGCCCGCACTCGCGCTCATGGCGATCGGCGCCACGGTGTTCGCCCTCGGTCACGCGCGGCCGGTGGGGCCGATCGGGATGACGCTGTTCCTGGCGGGTGTCATCTGGCTCGAGCTGTGGCCGCGCCGGGTAGCAGCGGGACACGCGACTTCGATGCAAGAGGCATGACGGTGTTGGCTGAGACGCCGCAGGAAGAGCGGGGCGACTTCCTCCAGCAATCCGATCAAACGTGGCAGATGACCGTCGTGCTCCGCCGCGTGCTGTTGCTCGTCCCACCCTTCCTGCTCGCCACCCTCGAGGTCTTGCACCTGCAGCCGGACGAGACTCCGCAGACACTGATGGACGTGGCGACATGGTCCGCCGGCTTTCACGGCATCCAGCTCGCGCTCGCCGGGTTGGTCGGGCTGTCCGTAATGCTGCTTGCCGATGACTTCGGCGCGCGAACGCCTGGGTGACCCGTCTTGGAGTCGGAATCTTCCTCGTCCACCTTAGCTCTTACGACGCGGTAGCTGGGATTGCCACTGGGCTCGCGATGCGAAGCGCACGCGGCCTATCGACCGTGTAACAAGACGGCATCTTCGACGTGGTCAAAGACTCGCCGGCCTTGGGACCGCCGTTGGCACTCACCATCGTCGGAACGCTCGGGTGGGTCGCTGCGGTCGGGGCTCCCGCTCTCCAGTTCGACGTCAAGGCGCGCTGGCAGCTGTCCTGCCGGGCGGGCACCCGTTGGCACCCGTTTCCAGCGGGGACGCTCGCGTTCGGCTGCCTTTTCGTAGCCGCGCTTTTTCACGAGTCCGGAGGAGGGGGTTCAGGACGCTCTGCACCGTGAGGGCACGGCATGCTGTGGAGGGGAGCCAATCCCGCGCGGGTTCGGGAGGCGGCACACATTCGGCAGCCGCCGAATGTGGCAAACGCTGTGGCGGGGACCGGTCACGGCGGCGGGAAGGCCATGTCTGCAACGTCTCGCTACATCCTCCGCCCAAGACTTCAAAACCTGTGCGGTGTGGTAGCCCCACGCTCGGTCGGTTCGACTCCGGCGCCGCTCCGTTACAGGGATTGCCAGCATTCATGCGGGTTTCAGACCTCTGCCGTGCGTGGCGTGGACGGCCACTAGTTGACCGGCCCGACGAGGCACTCGACTTTCCCGCATTTTCCCGCAACCCAACCAACCCAGGCCGGGGATGACGACTACGTTCGTCTCGTGGTCAGTGCCGGTGTGCCCGGCACATGGTGGAGCAAGTACGAAGGGGCAACGTGAGAGGCGACCGCATCGCGGCAGGTCGCCTCTCATGTGAGCGTTGATCGCTCCTACTTAGCTGCGTTCGGGCTGACGACCGCGCAGATGAAGTAGAAGCTCGTATCGATTTCCACCGCGAGACCGTCGGCGATGGCATCGTCGATCGCGGCCTCCGACTTCATGGGCAGCCGCGCTATGTAGTCCGCCAGCTTGGCTGGCACCGGAACGATGACAAAGACATGCCACAGCGGGTTGAACTCCCCGTGTCCCGGGCTGGACGGGACCGAGTCGAGGACGTGGTCATGGAAGTCGTCGGGGGTGATCCCGTTCCCCTGGTGGTCGCACGGGTTGCACTGTGGCGTCAACCCCGTACCAGGTGGATACACGACCTCATAGAAGTCGGCCGCGGCGTGTTCGAGCGGCCCCGCGTTCTGCGGTGTCTCGATCGCGTTGATCGTGACGGTGCTGTCGTTGTAGTACGCGGGTTCGTATCCCGGCTTGCCTCCGGCAGCCACCGCCGCGAATACGAGACCGACCCCCAAGGCAACCAGGCCGGCCAGCGTGAGTCTGCGCATCGCTCACTCTCCCTTCCCCTTCGGGTGGCGCAGAAAGTCGACAAACCAGGATCCCACTTTCGGTGAAGAAGGTGAAGGGGGCTTTCAGCCGAGCGGACAAGCCGTCGGCGCGGCTTCGTCACCGGCAGGCGCACCACGGGCTCGCCCGGGCAGGTACTCGCCCATGCCGGAGGGGTTCACTGGTCGGCACAGGATCGCCTTCTTGAACAAGCTCTTACGGGAACGCGGTCACGCGCCTTTCGCCGCGTGTTCAAGGAACTCAACTAGGCAGGCGCGTACCGGATGGCGCCGCACGAGTTAGCTGCGCTCGTCGCCCGCAGTGAGGCTCTCAACCGCCAATACGGCCTCGATCGGACGAGTCGGCCGGCGAAGGTTGTGGAACAGCCGGCCGGCTCCGGCAACGGCTTCGGCTGGGGTGCCTTCGGCATCGGAGCCGCCGCGAGCTGGGCTCGTGCTGCTCAGCGGAGGGCTCCTGGCAGGCGCCTACTTCGGGCGCAAGATGGCGTGCGTCACCGCCCCGTCACGTAGCACCGACAAGAATCCGGCCGGGGCGCTTTCCCTTGTTGCCGCCCCGGCCGGTCATGGGCGCCGGAAAGTCCGGCTCCCTCCGGGACGCACTTTCCGACGTTGCTAAGCTTCGACAACTTTCTACGTTGCCAAAATGGACAACTACCCCAGCTCGACTCCTGGATCGTGACCCAGACCGCGGCAACCGGCTCCCGGACGAGCTCGTGCTGCGCCCCACCGTCTAGACGTTGCAGCATCACATCGTCGAAGCACCCGACGACCCTCCCCCCGGCGGGCAGGCAGACACGCCGGCAGAGGCCATCACGCCCGAGACGATCAATGGCCTGATCGAGCGCATGCCCGAACTGGCGCTGTGGCCTCGCGACCAGGTCGAGCGTCTCGCCCCCGACCTGCTCACGAACGAGGCCGAGGCCAAGGCGGAGCGTCAGCACCGTGACCCCACCGGACCGGTCTGACCGGGCGGCGACGCCGCGGCTCGCGCTCAGCCAGCAGGAAGCCGCGCAAGCGCTTGGCGTCTCGGCGGACTTCTTCCAGCAGCACCTGCGGCACGAGATCCGCTGCGTCCGCCGCGGCCGTCGACGTCTCTACCCGGTCGCCGAACTCGACCGCTGGCTCTCGGAGAGCGCGACGCGCGCCGGCTCTGAAGCCAGGCGGGCCCGTACCAACCCGACGAAAGGAGCAACACAATGAGCAAGCCGACGAATCAGTTCCTCGACGATGCACAGAGGCTCGCGACGGTGCGTCGCGTCGAACGGGGGGACAGCCTGGAGCGGGCGGTCGCGATCCTCGGACCCGTCGCAGCGGCGCACGGCACGCTCACGTACGGCGAGCTCGCGAGGCGGCTCGGGTGGGGGGAGATCCGCGAGACCTACCACAAGCTGATGCAGCTACTCAACGAGGTTTCGGAGACCGAGGACTCCGCGGGACGCGGGATGCTGAGCGCGGTCGTCGTCGGCGCTCGCTCCGGCATGCCGGGCCGTGGTTACTTCTCACTCGCTCGGCGCCTGGGCCGCGAGGGCACCAGGGAGACGGTCTGGCGGCACGAACGTGGACTCCTTCAGGCGACCTGGGCGAATGAGCACAGCTCGCATCGGGCCCGTGCAACCGCGCGATAGCCTCGGCCGGCCTCGAGCCCGGTCGGCGCTCTCGATTCACGGAAGAGCTCCAGATCCGCTCGGTCGACTCCAGCGAGCCGGGAGATCGCCCCGGAGGACGAACCCCCGAAATCAGCTATTCCCAGATGGGGATGGCCTCCACGCGCACGCGCGCGCAAGTTCGTCCCAGAGAGACCTAGGGATGGGGTGGTCGGCCCGCGGTCGGGACTCACGGGCCGATCGAGCCTCCCGGAGCGCAGTCGCGCAGTCCGGCGCCAGCCGGGCTGAGCCGGCGACCCCCGGATAGTTCTTCGTGGCCTCCCGCGGGCATCCGTTGAATCGCGCGTGCCTCCCAGCGCTCCGGGGCCGGGTGGCGTGCTTGCGCGTCGCGGAAGGCTCTCGGACGGCTTCCGTGGCCCGCCCGGCTCGCATATGCACGCGCGGTAAGGCGCCTCATGCGCACGCGCGCGAGGAGGCGCCCATCACGAGGTCAGGAAGGATCAACGTTTGAGTGGCCGGGCCAGCCCGCTACACGTCGCCGCCGAGCGAAGACAAAAGCCGCCGCGCCCTGGGAGCTGGCCAGCCATCGTTGGGAAACTCGTGGCGGTACTTATGAGATGGGGCTTCCGAGCTTGATGGACGGTGCGACGCAAAGCCCTGACTATCCTGGTCGTCCAGCGCCTACGGGGGATCGCCTAACCTGAGCAACCATGACGCGAGCACTCGACGACCAGGAAGAGCGCCGGAAGAGTGCATTGACCTCGTTTCTCGACGCGCGAGTCCGCGAGGGTTATAGCGTCGAGACTCGCACCGACACGCATGCGATCATCGCCCCGGCTCACCGAGGTCGCTCGTTCCTCGACCTCCTCCGTAAACCCAAGGTGCCCGCCCGCCAGGTCGTATCCGTAGATAGTGACGGTGAGGTGTCCATGCGGCCAGCTGAACCGCTGCGTTCCTGAACTCGACGTGATCGGCAGCTCCTGCGGTGCCACCGCCGCGCATCACCTACCTTCCGTGAGCTCCGGATGCACCCGCAGGGGGAAATCGAGAGAATCACGAGCGTGACAACCGCCCCGGTACCGACTCGCCGCTCGCTCGAAGCCTCGGTGTCCGCGGTGGCTTCGTCGGTCGACGGCCGACGCTTCACGTTCCAGTGGTCGATCCACGACCTCTCGGTGAAGATCGGTGGCTACGCCTCGATCGACGGGCGGCTCGGCCAGGTGCACGCCGTCGAGGCCGCGTGGGTCGAAGGGGCGGAACTGGTCGCCGCCGTGACTGAGGAGGTCACCGATGCGTCGCATCTACGCATCGCGCTCGCCCGTGGCCACGGGGTCCTCCTCGACGGGGACGGGACCCCCTTCCACGACGTTCCGATCGCGCGGGCGGACGCGGCGTCCGTCGCCGACTGGCTCGACCGGACCCGACCTCGACGAAGGTCGCTCGACATCGGTGAGCTCACCCTCCGTCCGGGCGTGCGCTTCGGGCTCGATGCCGGCGGCTTCGATCGGCACACGTTCTTCTGCGGGCAGTCCGGCTCCGGGAAGACCTACGCCCTCGGTACGATCCTCGAGCAGCTCCTGTTGCAGACGCCGCTGCGGCTGATCATCCTCGATCCGAATTCGGACTTCGTCCGGCTCGGCGAGCCCCGAGACGGCGTCGACGAAGACGTCGCGTCCCGTTACCGGCGGGCGGCCGAGGGCGTCGTCGTGCGCACCGTCGGGCGCGGTCCCGAGCGGCTTCACGTCCGCTTCCGCGATTTCGATCCGGTCGAGCAGGCGGCCGTCCTCAGGCTCGATCCCATCCGGAACCGTGAAGAGTACGGCGCGCTCGTCGAGATCCTCGAGAGCGGACTTAAGTCGCCTTTCACCACCGCGGGCGACCTTGCTGAGCGGCTCGCCACGGCGGAAGGCCCGGAGTTCCGCGCGCTCGCGACGCGGATGCGAAACCTCGGCCTCCACCGGTGGCCGGTCTGGTCGGTGGAGGATCCCGGCTCGCTTCAGGACCTTGTCGCTCCGGGCGGGCCGCGCGCCCTCATCGTCGATCTGGGATCCCTTGACTCGGCCGCCGAGAAGGCGATTGCAGCAGAGGCGGTGCTCGCGGCGCTCTGGCGACGACGCGCCGAGCGAGAGCCGGTCCTCATCGTCATCGACGAGGCGCACAACGTATGCCCACGCGAGCCGGGCGACGAAGTCACCGCGCTGGCGACCGAGCACGCGGCGCGCATCGCCGCGGAGGGGCGCAAGTTCGGCCTCTACCTGCTCGTCTCGACCCAGCGGCCCCACCGGGTCAACGACCTCGTCGTCTCCCAGTGCGACAATCTCGTTCTCATGCGAATGACGTCCGTCGGCGACCTCGGCTACGTCGCCGACACCCTCTCGTTCGCGCCACCGGCGCTCCTCCAGGAGGCGACCTCGTTCCGGATGGGCGAGTCGCTCGTCGCGGGGAAGATCGCGTCGCATCCCGCATTCGTGCGGTTCGGGCCGCGGCTCTCGGAGGAGGGCGGCTCCGACGTGCCCGCCACGTGGGCGGGGCTCGACGCGAGCTAGCGAATGTGCCGCTGGCCCGCATACTCGGGAACGCCGATCCGGCTCGAGGAGTTCTCGTCAAGCGCGACCGCTCGCTGAGCCTGCACTAAGGACGTGGCAACGGGCCGATCTCGTCCGCTCGGCGACGCCATTAGCCCTCGGAGGACACGCCTCTGGGGCACATCGAGCGTCTGGGTCACTGGACTCATGTTCCACAGAATCTACTCGAGCGAGCCCGGCGACGGGCCGGTCAACCTCCCTCGGCTCCTGGCACGGTCGCCGAATCCCCGTAAACGTGGCGAACGTTGTGGCGCGGTCACGTCTCTGTGGCCGGAAGCCTTTCGGCGCACGCTTCGCGGCTTGTTCACGTCAAGACTTCAAAGCCCGCGGGGGTTCAGCGGAAACTCCGAACCACAGGTCTTCCCGAACCGCGGTGTGTGTGCTCCAGGTTGACCGAACCTGTGCGGGGTGAGTCACGATCGCGCGCCTGGACGAAGCTCGCGAAGCTCGGCGAACCTTGTGCCACACGCTCACTTCGGTGGGTTAAGCCGATGCGGCTCAGACTCCAAGAACCAGTGCGGTCGTGTAGGCCACGGCTCTGTCGGTTCGACTCCCGCGCGGCTCCGTCAAGCCGAATCCGCGCTCTTGCTCGTGAGGAGCTCGACCGCTGCAGTGCTCATTGGCGTGTCAGGGCCGCTCGGCGCTTCGCTGCGGACGCTCGGCCTCATCGAACCGGGAGTCTCGGGGATCGGGCGGCTCGAGCAAGCCGTCGCCCACCTCCAGCGATCACCGACGCGGCTCGAGCACGAGCTCGCACTGCTCGAACTGGGCGGGGCAACCCGTCGCGGCGGCAGGCGTGCCGATGCGCGCAAGCCACTACGCGAGGCGCTCGACCTGACCCTTGCTTGCGGTGCCGACGCGATTGCGGTGCACCCCACGACGAGCTCGTCGCAGCAGTGCCCGCCCCCGCCGAGACCCAACCGAAAGCAGCGTCAACCTCACCGTCTCCGACCTGCGCGTCGCTCGCATGGCCGCCGACGGCATGACCAACCGCGAGATCGCACAAGCGCTCTTCCTAAACCGAGAACACGATCGAGACTCACTCCGCAGCATCTTCCGCAAGCTCGAGATCCGGTCGCGCTCGCAGCTCGCTCGCGCTCTCTAGCGGTTCCCGAGCAGCCCGCTTCTCACGGAGTTCCTCACCGGCGCTCCGTGAGGCGGCCCGCCGCACGCGCTCCGATCCTTCCCGAGACAGCACGTGATCGTGCGCCCAAGGCACAAGACGCAAAGGAGACCAGATGCAGCTGATCCGAAAGATGCCGTTGAGCTACTAGAAGGCTTGAAGGTGATGATCACCGAGACCATCGCCCGATCCGACATAGCTGAAGCGGCGCCAGCATCCGGTGTGGGCGAGCGACGACTTCCACGCCCAGGCGGCGCTGATCCAGCCGTTCGCTCGCTTCGGCGACGAGATCGAACTCGCTCGCCTGCACGAGCTAACGAAGCAACTGGTTAACGACTCAGAAAGGAAGAACCATGTCCCCTCGCACAATCGGCAAGCGACGGTGGGTGCTTTGCGCCCTTGCCGTCACCGCCCTCGCGCTTTCCGCGTCAGCACTGGCAACTAGCGACGGCCAAACCGGCTTCGGCTTCAACGCAAGGGACATCAGCGGCTTCCCGAATGGTGCCGCGACACTCACGGGCGGCGGGGCGTACAACCCCGTGACCGGCTTCGTCAAGTCCGCGGGTGGCTTCAGATGCACGAGCGACGTTCTCCAGGGCCCGCTTGCCGGGTGTCTCGCGGGCGAAGGCGTTCGCTGGGACACGGTCGAGCTCCGCAGAAGCACGACGTTCAAGTGCACGGGGGCGGCGGCGGAGCCCCTGAAGACCGCAACCACGAACGAGAACACGGTCGTCCTCCTCGCAGACTTCTACCGCGCCGGCGACGGTAACGACGAATCCTTCACCGCCCAGATGATCGTCTCCGCCGACGACATCGCAGCCGACATCACAGGGACCCAGAACGTCTGGATTCAGGGTGTTGGTTGCACCTCCGCGATTACAAACTTCAGCAACTAAGGCCGCCCCAAGCTCAACGGCAGCTTCGATGGCCCCGGCCACATCGATGGCCGGGGCAACTCCCCTTGGGCCCCATCCGAAGATGAGGCGCGGGCGTGGCGCAGGGCGGGCCACAGATGAAGCCACTGCCGCCCTCTGTAGCGGCGCCGTGCCCGACTGCATCGCATGAGGACGTCTCCGCGTTACTCCGGCGGCTGGTCCATCGTGCCAGCCGGCGTCCGGCTGTTTCCACGCACGAGCCCCGCTGACGCGGGGCCCATGCGTTTCGGTGTTGTAGGGACGGCGGCAAGCGCCAGCGCGTCCCCTCGGTTGCGGGAGGAGCAGCGCTCCCGAAGGCACTTCCGGAAGCGGATCGCGCGCTGTGGGCTACCGCGCTCTCCCACGCATTCGATGCCTTCCTGGCACGCCAGGTCGGCTGAACGGCCGTGCTCCATATCGATTAGCTATCGCACGCCGCAATCTCACGGGCTTTCTCACCGATTGTCGGTGAGGCAGTCGTTGCCGCGCATCTGGATCCTGGGGGAAAGGAGGCGACTTGGGCCACGAACCACCCAACCAGCTCGGCGTCATCCAGACCGACCGCGCGCGTGGCTCTTCGCGTGCTGTCTACGCCCATTGGATTCGAGGCATGCGCGAAAGGGATCCGGGTCTGCGGAACGAGGAGCGATGACGTCTCCTTTCCCACGCGTCCGCGAGCTTGCCGAGCGCGCGTCAAGCACGACACAGGTGCGGCTGCTTTGGCGGCAGGGTACGAGGCAGTTGTGGGTCGAGGTGCGGGAAGCGGACGACCGGGTGCTCGCGATCTCGGTGCGGCCAGAGCGGGCGCTCGATGCTTTCCATCACCCGTATGCCTACGCGGGTACGCACCGTCTCTTTCGCCGAGTCGAGGCGCTTGCGTCTTGTGAGGACGGGCCGCAGGCAGCGGGGAAGGATCGCCTTGAGCCGTGACCCCTGTCCGACAGTCGCCCAGCTGGATCACATCGCGCTGGCGACCAAGGATGTCGAGGGCCTCCGCGACTTCTATCTGCAGCTCAGGGGAGTGGCCTCGGCGCCTTGCACCGACGCCGACACCGGCCTTCACACGTGCGTCTTGGATTTCTGCGGCGTTCGCATCGAGTTGCTCGAGCGGCCCGGCGATGGCGAACGCCACGATGGCGATGGACGGTCATCAGGGCTTTTGCATCTCGGCTTCGCGCTCGGATCCGCCGACGCGGTCGACGAGCTCAGCGGAGCTATCGCGGCGGCCGGGTACCGGGTGCTCCAGCCGCCGCACCGCGTCGGCCAGCTCGGCCTCTATCAAAGCGTCGTCCTCGATCCCGACGGCAACCAGGTGAAGCTCACGGTCTGACTGGCGGCGATGCCTAGAACGCGGTCGGGACCGCTCTAGAATCGTGTGGTGGCTGTGCAGCTGGCTCCGCTCGTTGAGCGCGAGCTCGAGCTCCAAACGGTAGAGCGCTTGCTCGCCGGCGCCAGAGCGGGCTCGGGCGGGGCCGTGGTGTTCGAAGGGCCGTCGGGGATCGGCAAGACGAGCCTGCTCGCGGCCACCCGAGCGGCGGCGGGGGATTTGCGGGTTCTGTCGGCGCGGGGGGGCGAGCTCGAGCGCGAGCTGCCGTTCGGGGTCGTCCGGCAGCTCTTGGAGCCAGTAGTGGTGACCTCGGCCGCAGATGAGCGTGAAGCCCTGCTCCACGGCGCGGCGGCGCTTGCAAGGCCCGTCCTCTTTGTGGCCGACTCCGAAAGCGACGCCGAGCCGTCGTTTTCGGCGTTGCATGGGCTCTACTGGCTCACGATGAATTTGGCCGACACACAACCCGTGCTGTTGACCGTGGACGACGCACACTTGGCGGATCTCGCATCCCTGCGCTGGCTGATCTATCTCGCCCGCCGGCTCGCAGGCGTGCCGCTGGCGCTCGTATTGGCAACCTTGCCGGCCGAGCCCGGGGCGGTGCAGGAGCTGCACGACGAGTTGCTCGTGATCCCGGAGGTCACAGTCCTCCAACCCGACGGCCTGAGCGAGCATGCGATCACGCTGCTCGCAGCACAGTCGTTGTCCGCGGACCCCGATCCTGCCTTCGTTGCCGCCTGCCAACGGGCGACACGCGGCAATCCGTTCTTGCTCCTGGAGCTCTTCAGCGAGCTCGGGCGGCGCGGCATCGCACCGAGTCGCGAGCACGCCGGCATGGCGAGCCAGCTGAGCTCGCAAGGCGTAGGTCGAGCGGTGCGTGCTCGTCTGAGGCGCTTGCCAACAGGCTGTATCGCCCTCGCGCGGGCCGTCGCAGTGCTCGGCGAGCGAGCCGAGCCGTCCCTAGCAGCGCGATTGGCGGCCCTCGGCGACGACGAAGCCTCCCACGCCGCTGACGCGCTCGCCAAGGGGCTGATTCTCGATCCCGCCCGCCCGCTTGCGTTCGTCCACCCGCTGGTGCGATCGAGCGTGTATTCCGAGCTGAGCTCCCGGGAGCGTGCCCGAAGCCACGAGCACGCTGCCCGCCTGCTGAAAAGCGCTGGAGAGCCGGCGGATCGGATCGCCATCCACCTGTTGGCGACTAGCCCGAGCGGGGAGGCAGAGACTGTAGAAACCCTGCGTGCGGCGGCCAGGGCCGCGGCCAGCCGCGGGGCGCGGGACGTCGCGGTCACATACCTCCAGCGAGCGCTCGCGGAGCCCCCGTCGCCCGACCTCGAACCGGAACTCGTTCACGAGCTGGGCAGGGCCGCGCTCAGTGCGGGCCAGCTCGATGTAGCCATCGAGAAGCTCCGCCAAGCAACTCGCGATCTTGCCGATGAGCGGCTGCGCGCCGAGGCGGCGAACGCGCTGGGGTCGGCGCTCTTCCTCGCACAGCGGTCGGAGGAGGCGCTGACCGATCTCACGGCGGTCATCGACGATCTACCAGCGACCGAGCGCGAACAGGGGCTGCGACTACAGGCGACGCGATGGGCAGCCGCGAGAGGCAGCGTTGCCGTCTGGCGTCGTCTCCAGGCGACGGGGGAGCGGTTCGTCGTCACATCCGGCACACCGCGGACGGTCGGGGAGCGCCTGCAGGTCGCTATCGCGGCGTACGACGCCGCTCGAACGGGAACGGCGGCCGATGCACGTGATCTGGCCCTGCAAGCGCTTGGTGATGGGCGACTGCTCGAGGATCCGGGTCCCGAGTCGGGCGGGTTCTGGATCGCGCCGTTTGTGCTCGTCCTCGCGCACGCTGATGAAGACGAGGTGCGGGTCAGCACCGAGGTGATCGAGTGGGCGAAGCAGCACGGGTCGCTGCCGGCGTTCTCGATGGCGGCTCAGCTGCGTGCGTACGCCTGCCTGCGCTGTGGATCGCTGGCCGATGCGGAGGCGGATGCACTGAGCGCGCTCGAGCACCCCGGTGTGCCGGGTCTATTCCCTTTCGGCCGCATAGCACTGGTAAACGTTCTGCTCGCTCGGGGCAGGGCTACCGAAGCACACGATGTTTTCGCGCAGGTTGGGCCCGAGCCCGCGGCAGCCGGCTACTTCCGCTACCTCCAGACCCGTGCCCGCCTGAGAGCGGCTTTGCAGCACCCAGAGGACGCGCTCGAAGATCTGTTCGACTGCGGGCGTCTCGAGGAGGAGTGGGAAATTCGGACGCCGGCATTCGGCACCTGGCGCGCCGACGCGGCACCTCTGCTGGCATCGCTCGACCGTAAGGACGAGGCGAGCGCGCTGGCGCGCGCGGAGCTCGAGCGCTGCCGGGCTTTCGGCGCGCCCGGCCCGCTGGGCATTTCGCTGCGCACGCTTGGCGTCGTCCAGCAAGGAGACTCCGGCATCGAGCTGCTCCAGCGATCCGTCGCCCAACTCGAGCAGTCGTCTAGGCGCCTCGAGTACGCGATCGCATTGCTAGAGCTGGGGGCAGCGATCCGACGCGCCGGCAGGCGCGCCGAGGCGCGCAAGCCACTCAGCAAAGCGCTCGAGCTGGCCCGCGCCTGCGGTGCCGACTCCGTTGCGGTGCGAGCCCACGACGAGCTCATCACAGCCGGTGCGCGACCCCGCCGAGATCCCACCGAGAGCCGCAGCAACCTCACTGCCTCCGAGCTGCGCGTGGCCCGCATGGCGGCCGAAGCCATGACCAACCGAGAGATCGCGCAAGCCCTGTTCCTGACCGAGAACACCATCGAGACTCATCTGCGCAGCGTCTTCCGCAAGCTCGACATCCGCTCGCGCTCGCAGCTCGCTCGCGCCCTGTAGCGCCCCCCGAACAGTCAATTCTCTCTCACGGAATACCTCACCGGAGCTCCGTGAGGCGGCCGTGCGGGCGCCGGCCGATCCTGTCGCCACCAGCCCTGCACAGGGCACAAGACGAAACGGAGTCGAAATGTCACCCACCCGAAAGCTGCTCGTGACCTTCTATGCCGTCGCCTTCGCGGCGGCTGCCGCGACCGGTGCCACCGCTGCCACCGGCAAGCACGCATCGGCCAAGGCCGACCCGCCCGCCAAGGTGCAGGTCTTCGCGCCGCGCCCGGGCGACACGGCCGGCAAGGCGAGCAAAGGCTTCTTCGTCGACCTTGCCGTCCAGTACCCGAGCCGCGCGTCGAGCGGAGCCGACTTCCAACTGACGGGACCGACGACCCACCAGAACCAGGCCCCCTTCCCCGGCGCCTTCTCGGCCGGCGTGGACGAGAAGCTTCCCGGTCTGATCGTGCTCCTCTCGACCAGCACGGTCGGCGCCCGCAACGCCCAGAACCTCGCCAACCTCTTCAACCTGACCGGCTTCACGAACCAGACGACGAACGAGATCTGGGACACCTGGATCGTCGGCGCCCCGAGCTTCGGCAAGAACGTCCGCTCCGTCCTCCGCGTCGCTGTTGCCGCTGACAAGAACAAGGATGGGATCTACAACGACGCACCTGCGGTCGTCCCGGACGCGAACGGCGACGGGCGCATCAACGCCGTCGACCTGTCGGCCTACGGCGTCGCCTCGAACATCGTTGCCATCCCGTTCCGCATCGGCGACTGAGATCAACACGCTCGAGGGCAGGGACGCCGTCGACTTCACTGGGCTAGCGCAGGGGCGATCCAGCTCCTGGTGGACGTCCGGCTCGTTCCGTAGAGACCGGCGAGCATCGCGCGAACCAGTCGACCTCATCACATCACCCAAGACAGGAGCTCAAAATGAATCGCAAGATCGTATTGCTCATCGCTGCAGCTACGTTGGCCTCGGCCACGCTGTCCGCCTTCGCCGACACCAGCACGGCCTCGCCTGGACAGGCGTCGAAGGGAGCGCTCGTCGCGCTCGGGAAGACGGGGCTCGGCAGCGTTCTCGTTGATGCACGGGGCCGTACGCTCTATCTGTTCGACAAGGACAAGCGCGGCAGGAGTGCCTGTTATGGCGCCTGTGCGACGTACTGGCCGCCGCTGCTCAGCTCCGCCAAGCCTCGGCAAGCGAAGGGGGTGCGCGCCTCCTTGCTCGGCCTGACCACGCGGACCGACGGCAAGCGACAGGTGACATACGCGGGTCACCCGCTCTACCGATTCATCGGTGACAAGGAGGCGGGCCAGGCGACCGGAGAAGGGCTTACGGACTTCGGCGCCGCATGGGATGCAATCGCGGCGAGCGGCCGCGCGGTCGAGCCGACCACCCCTGATTCCGGGGGAGCTGGCTCCGGCTACGGCTACGGCGGCTAGCTCACGCCGCTGAGCGGCAATCCGGGGAGGGGTGCCCCTCGGCCCCTCCCCGGATCGAGATCTCCAGCTCAAGGCACGAGCTCGCGCTCGGCGCCCGGCAGACGCTCGAGGCGCTCGGCTACGACGCGAGCGCGATCCGTCCGCTTCGCGTGTGCTCGTCGGCGAGCTCGAAGCTGCGAAGCTGAAGCGGGAGTCGATCCGGAAGACGCTCTCCGTCGCCGCGATGAACTTCGATCACGACGCGATTGAGCCGAACCCGGTCGGCTCGCCGCTCGTGAACAGGCGATCTCCTCCTCGCACCGGCGAGCGTCGTCGAGTCAACTCTGCGCGCGGCTCAGGCATTGGCGGGCTCCCGCTGTTCTAGTCGGCCAGGACGTTCGCGAGCGCGGTCCATGAATGGCGGGGGATGCCTTCTTCGCCCAGCGGTTGCAGGCATACGTGGTCGGCGCCGGCGTCGAGGTGAGCGTGCACGGCCTCGGCGATCTGGTCGGCGCTGCCCTGCGGAATCACGGCGTCGAGCAGTCGGTCGGAGCCGCCGTCGGCGAGGTCGGCTTCGGTGAAGCCGAAGTCGAGCAGGTTCTGCCTGTAGTTGCGCAGATCGAGGTGGCGCCGTGCGTATTCCCGGGCGACGGCCTTGGCGCGCACCGGGTCGCTTTCGACGACGCAGGCCAGCTCGGGCATGACGAGCTTGTCGGCACGGAGCCGCTCGCGCGCGAAGCGCGTGTGCTCGACGGGGACGAAGTACAGGTGGGTGCCGGCGGTGCGCTCGCGCGCAAGGTCGAGCATCCTCGGGCCGAGCGCGGCCAAGCAGCGCTCCTCGAGCGGGGGCGGGCTTGGCGACGCGTCGAGGCCATCGAGGAATGCGCGCATTGTCGCCATAGGCCGGCGGTACTCGCTTGTCGCCTCGCGATGGCCGATGCCGATGCCGAGCATGAACCGCGCCGGGAAGTCCCCACGCAGGTCCCCGTCGGCGGCGGCCGTCGCGCCAGGATGGTTGCTCCAGACGTTAAGGATGCCGGTCGCGGCGACAAGCGTCGACGTCGCGTCGAGGATGGGACGGATGTCAGGGACGTGGGGTGAGCCGCCCAACCAGAAGGCGCCGTAGCCGAGCTGCTCAACGATCTTCGCTGCTTCGCCGGCGCGTTCGGCGCCGAACTGACTGTAGGTCGTCCAGACGCCGATCTTTCCGACGTTCATCCGCGGAGTCTGCCACCTTTCATCGTCCGCACGATCGTCGCCGGTTCAGGGCAAGCGCACGTCCGTGAGCCGGACGAGCTGGTCGAGTAGCGAGTCTTGGAAGCTCTCGTCGCGGGCGGCCGCATACGGACGAACCTTCGTCCGACGGCCAAGTATGTCGCCGATCTGAATGTGGCAAGCGGTGTGGCGCGCAGGCGTCGACGGTGCGTAAGGCAAGCATTGGTGCGGGATCCGAGTCCTGGATGTCCAAGCCTCCAAACCTGTGCGGTGTGGCAGCACCACGCTCGGTCGGTTCGACTCCGGTGCGGCTCCGTCACAGGGATTGCGGGCATTCATGCGCGATCGCACGCCTGCCGACGATCTGGCGGCGCCGTCCGAACTTCCGCTCAAGACCGCTGGAAACCGCCCCAGACTGGCGCGCACCGGCGCGCAACAGGCGCGCACCGAAGGCCGAAGAGGGCGCCGGCGCCGATTTCGGCACGGCCCAAGCAGGGTCGCCAAGGGGGCCAACCAGGGCAAGTCGGAACGACGGAATGGCATGCCGCGCACGCTCTCCGTCCGGGGCTATGAGGTTCTTCGTACGTCGTTGAGCCACGCGACCGCAGCTGTGCGCGTGTGGACGCCGAGTTTGTCGAACACGTTCTCGAGCTGCGCGCGGACGGTGGTATGTGAGATCACAAGCCTGGCGGCGACTTCGGCGTTGGGTGAGACCCTCGGCCACTAGTTCGAGCACGTGGATCTCGCGGGCCGTGAGGAGTGGCGGCCGGTGGCGCCGCTCCCAACGTTCGCGGATGGACGCAAGGTGCGGGCGAAGCAGCGCGAGGACTGCCCGGTCGCGCTCCTCGAGGCCACGGCGGCCAGAGTCGCGCTCGAAGAAGAACCCGCGGACGACATCCTGTGGAGTCGGCAGCCAGATCTTCATCTGAAACTCGATTCCCCGAGGACGCAGGAGTTCGTTGTAGAACGGGTTGCGTCGGAGCTCGGCGCGCGTGAGGAAGTCGCTGGGCTTCAGCGGCAAGTCCGATGCGCTTACTCGGGAGTCCACGAGCGGCCATTCTGAGCGGCACTAATCGGTCACGAGCGCGCTCCGAACGGGTCATCACAGCCACTTCCGCGAACGTGCCATAGGCCCGCCGGGGAAGAGTTTCACATCGGTCCCTCCTTCGCTCGCCCGGCTCTCTCGCGAAAAGTCGACGAGTGTCCAATCTGTTTGATTTTGCACCTGCGGCCGCGACCCGGATCTAGGACAGATGTGCGGGAATGTCTCTCGAACGTGTAGTTCGACGCCGATTAGCTGTCTGCTGAGAGCGGCCCGCGGTAGAGGACCCCGTCGGGTAGCGGTGTGTAGGGGAAGTTCGCGTTGACGGCTCGCGCTGCGGCGTTGCGCTCCTCGTTCCCGGTGCGTAGCTCGCTGAGACCATGGTCGAGAGCCCAGACGATCTGGGCTGCCTTGAGCGCCCCTGCGATCCCTCGCCCTCGCCAGGAGCGGCGGACGGCCAGCATGTCGTGCTCGGCGAGACCAGCTGTGCGATTGCCCCAGCTGAGCTGCCCGTACCCGACGACCACGCCTTCGTGAACGGCGGCAAACGTCGCCTCGGGGATGTACCTCGGGCCAGCAAGGTGCAGTGCCGTGAACTCGTCGAACAAACCGGGGCTCATGGGAACGTCACCGTCGTAGGGGATGTCGGGCATCGCCTCACAGGCCGTCTCCCAAACACCCCGGGCAAGCTCTGGCCGCTCGGCGAGAGACGCGATGGCGATCTCCTGCGGCAACTCGATCGAAGGGCGCGGGCAGCCCTCGAGGCGCAAGCTCAGCCCGCGGGTTCGATGCACGACGACAAAGCCGTGGCGCTCGGCGAATCCGACACCGCCGGGGTCATCCACGAAGCCGAACAGCTCGAGCTCCGACTTGCCGAGCGAGCGAGCATGCGCTGACACGCGCCTGTAGATGGCCGTCCCGACACCCTGCCCTCTCGCGTCGGGAAGGACGCAGTTGACCGCGAAAGCGGCGGCGCTCTCCTCCATCCCTGGAATGAGAGTGCATGAGCCGACACCGACAGGCTCGCCGTCGACGAGCGCGAGCCAGTCGCGGAACTTCGGCATCGTCGCCCGACGATGCTCGAGACTCTCGGGATCGGTCTCGATCAGGCGCATTACAACCGTCCGGATGCGCGCAGCCGCAGAGGTATCCGTCGTGCCCGCCGCTAACTCGACCACCCGGCGAACCTAGTGCGCTTTCCTACAAGGGTCAAGGCACGAGTGCCGGAAGATCGACGATTCGGAGGCAGGCTCGCCGCCCGCCCCGCACGAGCGCGCCCTGATGGGCCAGCGTTCGGAAATGTCACCCGAAGACGCACTCATGAACAGTCGCGGCCGCGTAGACCATGGACTCCGGACCGATCTCCTGAACCGTCGGCCAGGGAGGTGGCTCTTCCGAGCCACGCCACGTGAGATGCACGAGGGCGAACTCGCCGCCGTCGAGTTCGACGAGCACCTCATCACGCGCTTGGCACTTCGCGACGACGCGCACCGCTCACCGTGCGATCACGTGTTCCGGCGCAATCTCAAGCTGAAGCTCGCGGGCGCAGGCATCGCGCACGTCGATCTCCGCCGGCGTCGTCGACGTCAGTTCCCACCACGGCTCAGGCAGTCTTGGAGCCACCGCGGCGCGAACGTTAGCGAGCAGGTTCACGTTCGTCTGTGTCAGCGTGCGGGAATGTCGCCTGAAGATCTAGCTGTTCTTCGTGAAGCGCATCAGCAGTGCGTCGGCGACCTGTGGCGGCGAGTCGAGGTCGAGGCTCATCGCCGCCGTGTAGTGGCTGGGGCCGTCGACACGGCGCTCGACGAACAAGCCGTGGCGCTCGTAGAACGCCCGAGCGTCGGTATTTGCCTCCGCGACGAGCAGCACATACGAGCTCCCAGGACGAAGACGGGCATGCAGTTCCCGCATCAAGGCGCTGCCGATTCCCGCGCGCTGGCGCTCGAGGTCGACGTAGATACGGTGAAGCTCGGGCTCAGCGCCGTCGCAGTCGTAGTGCAGATAGCCAGGAACGTCCCCGTCATCCTCGGCCACCAGAAACTCCGCGTCGTCGTCTTTCCCGCAGCGGGTGATGCACTCGGTCAGCGCCGCGATCGAATATGTCTGCTCGACGACCACGGCCGCGAACGTCGGGCCGACGACGTCGTTGTGCACGGCGGGGAATCCCACACTGCCGATGGCCGCGATCGCCGGCGCGTCGGCGACAGTGGCCGACCGAACGACCAGGTGTGGTGACTGAGCCTCGTCGCGCACACGACGAGTCTGCGCCGCAACATGTGCGTGTTCAAGTCGACGCCGGACGCGCGGGACACGCGTCGCCTTGTCGGTGTCTCGCCCCCGCACTCCTAGTGAGAAGACGGCGGCGGGCATGCCCCAGCGTGCAGGAACTTCGCCTGAGCGTGCCGCAGATCGCGTGGCGCGAGCTAGGTCGTGTTCACCCCGCCAACTCGCCGAAGAAGTAGGAGGCGGTTACCCCGCCGTCCATGAGGAAGTCGCTGCCGGTGATGAACGCGCCGTCTGGGCCCATTAGCAGCGCGGCGACGGTAGCGACTTCGTCGGGGGTTCCGGCGCGGCCGGCGGGACTCTGGTCGAGCATGCGGCGATAGCCCTCGCCGCGCGGCCCCGTGAGCTCGTCTGCGGCGAGCGGGGTGATGATGATGCCCGGGCTGATGGTGTTTACTCGGGCCGCGCTTTCCCCATTTGACCGCTTCCGCCATGACGCGTAGCGCGTTGCCGCGCTTGGCGAGCTGGTAGGCGTGGAGTGTGTCGGTGACCTGATCCGGTTGGAGCATGGGGAGTTCCAGCAGGTCGTCGGCCGGGACGGTTGCGAGCGCGGTGTTCTGCTCGGGCGTCAGAGCGCCGAGCCGGTGTCCCGATTGCGAGGCGATCACGACGCCCGCGCCGCCTCGAGCGATCACCTTGCCGAACTCCTCGAGCACGACCGCCGTTCCGTACAGGTCGACTGCCAGGATGGCTTCGGGTGGCGCTTGACTCGGTGAGACGCCAGCCGCGTGGACGAGGCCGCTGACCTCACCGCGCGCCGTCGCGGCTTCGACGAGGGCGAGGACCGAGTCCCGCGAGGACACGTCGACGGTTGTGGTGCTGACGTCAAATCCTGCGTCTTGCATCACGTCGGCGGCAAGGTCGGCGTTCGCTTGATGCAGGTCGGCCAGCACGACGTGCTTGCCGGCGCTGACGCGTCGAGCAACAGCCTGTCCGATCGAGCCCGGCCCGGTGACGACGATGACGTGGGTGATTCGGGTCTCCTCTTTAGCTGGGCCTGTGTCCGCGTTCGGAGCGTGCCCGTTGTCCTAGGGTTTGATCTGGAACTTGAGGACTTCGCGGTCGTTCATCGCGCGGTAGCCGTCCGGCACGTCCTCGATCGAGCCGACGCGATCGAAGACACGACCTGGGTCGATCCGACCCTCGAGCACGTCCGGCAGCAGCTCGTCGATATACGCGCGCACCGGCGCGGGGCCACCGGCGATCGAAGCGTTCTTCCAGAACGCCACTCCGATGTCCGCTGTCTCCTGCTCGGGGACGCCGACGCAACCGATCGCGCCTCCGGGTCGAGCAATCGCGAGTGCCGTCTCGACCGCCTGCTCGAGACCGACGCACTCGAGCACCGAATGCGCACCGAGCTCCGTCAGCTCGCGAACGCGCTCGATCCCCTCCTCGCCGCGCTCGCGCACGATGTCCGTAGCGCCGAACTCCTGACCAAGCGCCGTTCGTGCAGGGTTGCTCCCGAGCAGGATGATCCGCTCGGCGCCTAGACGCTTCGACGCGATCACCCCGCAGAGCCCCACGGCGCCGTCACCGACCACAGCGACCGTCTTGTCAGGACCAACCTTCGCCGTAACGGCGGCGTGGTGACCTGTTCCCATCACATCGGTGAGCGTGAGCAGCGAAGGCATCAGCGCGTCATCCGCGCCGACCGGTAACACGACGAGAGTTCCGTCCGCCTGCGGCACCCGCACCGCTTCGCCCTGCCCACCGTCCACGTCATCCGAGCCGTACCTGCCTCCATGCAAACACGAGCTCTGCAGACCCTCACGGCAGAAGACACACGATCCGTCCGACCAGAGAAACGGCGACACGACCAGATCCCCGACCTTGACCGTCTCGACCTCGGCACCGACCGCCTCGACGACGCCGATGAACTCGTGACCCATCCGCCGGCCCGCGTCGTCGTGCGGCATCGACTTGTACGGCCACAGGTCGCTCCCGCAGATCGCGGCTCGCGTAACCCGCACGAGTGCGTCCGTGGAGTCCATCACCTGGGCGTCGGGGACGTTTTCCACCCGGACATCGCCGGCCTCGTACATGACAGTTGCGCGCATACGTAGATTCTCCGATCGCCGGGAACCGGGGACGTACCCTAAGTACTGACCCAGTAACCCACTGTCAGCGGGCCGTCGAGCAGCAACACGGCTTCGTGCCGAGTGTTCGGGAATATCCCCCGAGGTGTTGCCGGGACGAGCAGTCGCGCACGCGGCTATAGGTGGCGGCCTTGCCCTTTACCGGGCGCGGCCCGAGGATTCGTTGATGGCCGGGATGCTGTACGACAAGAAGGCGGCCGCGCAGCTGGAGCAGGCGTACGCGACGACCGACATGATCGTGCAGCGCGAAGAGTTGCGACGGTCGCTTCGAGCATCAGCCGGCGAATCGATCCTGGACCTCGGTTCGGGCCCCGGGTTCCTCGCCTGTGAGCTCGCACAGGAGGTCGGTGCAGCCGGCCGGATCGTCGCGGTGGACATCAGCTCTGACATGAACTCGATCGCCTCGAAGCGGATCGCGGCCGCCGGACTTGGCGACCGGGTCGACATCTTCGAGGGCGACGCGACCGCGCTTGTGTTTGCAGACGCCACGTTCGACGCCGCTGTGTCGATGCAGGTCATTGAGTACCTCGCCGAGCCGGACGTCGCGCTCCATCAACTAGTCCGCGTTCTGCGACCCGGCGGACGACTCGTGATCATCGACACCGACTGGGACTCGCTCGTCTGGGCAGCGACGGATCGCCGCCGCGCTGCGCGGATCGCGGCCGCGTGGAACGAGCACCTGCCAGACCCCTACCTTCCGCGCTCGCTCGCGCCCCGCCTCCGCGCGGCCGGATTCGAGGTCAAAGAGATCCGGATCGTCCCGATACTCAACACGGCGTACGACGCCGCGACCTTCAGCTACAACATCGCCCCGCTCATCGGCGCATTCGTGCCCGGGCGCGGAGGCGTCTCAGAAGACGAGGCAACCGACTGGCTCGACGACCTCGCAGAACTTCAGCACCAAGGACGGTACTTCTTCAGTGTCAATCGATACCTCTTCGCCGCTTCACGCCAACAGAGCGGCGGCCCGCGCTCCGCCACTGGCCTCTGACGATCAGACTCCCTCGCCTGCGCGAGCGTGTGGGAATGTCCCTTGAGTAACACGTGTGCTCAGCCGCGGTAAGCGAAGACTGTCAGAGAAGGACGCGGTAAAGGCGCCAGCGCCCGGGGACGCCCCTTCAGCTCGTGCTCCCCGCCGGCGTCCGCCCGATAGGCTCGCCGCGTGACGACGGCCGTCGAGTCGGGAGCGCAAGGAGTTCGTTGGGACCTGACGCCGCTGGCGCCGAGCGAGGAGGCGATGAAGGAGCGGCTCGAGGCCGCCGTGGCGGACGCGGCCGCGTTCGTGGAGCGGTGGTCGGCGAAGTCGCTGGAGACGATCGAGCCGACGAGCCTGCGGGCGCTGCTGCGCGAGCTCGCGGACATTCGGGCCGCCCGCGACGAGGCCAAGCATTGGGCGTTCATGCTTACCAAGACCGACAGCGAGAACCCGGCCGTTCTCGACATCCGGGCGTGGGTCGACAACCGCTTGCCCCACCTCAACGACGCGATCCGCCACTTCGAGCTCGCGTGGATGGCGCTTCCCGACGACCGCGCCCGATCGCTGGCCGAGGACGAGGCAGTGGCCCGGGACCGTCACTTCCTCCTCAGCGTCCGGCGGTTCCGCCCGTTCCTGCTTTCGGCCGCCGAGGAGCGTGCGCTGTCGGCCCGCGACGCGAGCGCGGGCACAGCGTGGCAGACCCTCCGCGATCGCACGCTCGGCGCGCTCTCGGCCCACTTCGACGACGGCACGGGCGAGCGGGAGTGGCCGCTCTCGGAGCTGGACTCGGCCCGGCGCGCGCATCCCGACCGCGACGTGCGGCGGCGCGCGCAACAGACGACGTCTGCGCTCTTCGAACCCGTTCTGCCCGTGATCGCCCACTGCTACGACTCGCTCGTCGCCGATCGGCTTGCCGTCGACCAACTACGTGGCCACGACGACCCCATCGACCAAACGAACCTCGAGAACCAGATCGACGCCGGCGTGGTCGAGGCGCTGCTCGCCGCGTCCGAGGCGCACGTCGAGATCGCACACCGGTGGTACCGTCGGAAGGCGGCGCTGCTCGGCCTCGAGCGGCTGGACGCCGTCGACCTGCAGGCTGCGGCCGTAGAAGGGCAGTTGCTGCCCTGGGACGAGGCCCGCCGGCTGGTCGTGGACATGTTCGCGGGCGTGACCCCCGCGCTCGGCACGGAGGCCGAGAGGTTCTTCACCGAGAACCGGATCGACGCCGAGCCGAGGCGCGGGAAGCCGAGCGGGGCCTTCTGCCTCTGGCCCAGCACGCGCGCGCCCGGCTTCGTCTGCCTCAACTGGACCGGGCAGCTCCGCGATCTGGTCATCCTCACGCACGAGCTCGGGCATGGCACCAACTACGCGCTGGCCGCGCAGGCGCAGACCGACAACTCGCTCAGACAGGGCATCGCCATCGCGGAGGTCCCGTCGACGTTCGCCGAGCTGCTTCTGGTCGAACACCTACTCTCGACGGACGAGGCCCTGGGCCGCGCGCTGCTCGCACGGGAGCTCGACTCGGCCGTCACCGTCGCGTACATGTCCGCGGCCCTCGCGCGTTTCGAGCAGAGCGCATACGCTCTTCGCGCCGAGGGCCAGGCCCTGACCCCGGACCGGCTGAACGCTCTCAGCGAGGCCGCGCTGGCGAAGGTCTGGGGCGACGCGGTGACCGACGAACTCGGCTGCGGCAGGCTCTACTGGGCGTCGATGCCGCACTTCGTCCACGAGCGCTTCTACACCTACGCCTACACCTTCGCGTTCCTGCTCGCCGCCGGGCTCGTGGCCCGCTCGCGCGAGCCAGGCTTCGCAGAGCGCTACGAGCGTTTCCTCACGGCCGCCGGCTCGGCCTCGCCCGAGGAACAGCTGGCCGTCGTCGGCGTCGACCTCGGCGACCCGGAGATCTGGAACGACGGGTTCGCGGTCCTGGAGGGTTTCGTCGAGCGTATGTGCTAGGGGAGGGAGCGGTACGCGAGAGACTCCTGCCGGCTCCCTCGCATCCGGCGCCTCATTTGACGCCGCACTGACACTCTCGCGGCCGGAATCCAGTCGGGGATACAGACAACTCTGTAGTTGGAGAGAGAACCCTTGCCCGCCCGAGTGTTCAGGAATGTCGCTCGAGCGGCGTGTCCTGTTCGAGAAGATGCTTCAGGCTCGTCCAGATCGTCCGCTCTTCACGCCGCCCTATGAGGCCGATGACCGGCGTCGCCAGCCTGAGGATTCCACGGGGAGCGAGATCCCATGACCAACGCATGCGCGTTCCCTCGGGAACGGGGTCGAACGTCAGCGTCCCCTCGATCTCCATATTTGACAACTTGCTGACTGATCTGAGCCGCCTGGGTCTGTCGTACGCGGTGAATTCCACGCTCATCCCCGCGGTCCGCTGCCGCGCCTTGACCTGCGTGCGAAACCGGGTTCCCTTTCCCACCGGGCCGGGTGTGACCTTCTCAACCGTGAGCATCTTCGGATTGAACCGAGGCTCGTTCCGCTCGTCGGCGACGAAGTCGAACACCTGCTCGACGGGCCGGTTGATCACGATCTCACCCACGACGTGCGGCACTCATGGCCTCCTGTTCGTGTCCCAGGGTAGATCCGTCGCACGGTTCAGCATCAGGGCCTTCCTGCAGCGCACGCGATCGCCTCGGCGATGCGAACGTCTGGTGCCCGAGTGTGCGGGAATGTCCCTTGAACCCGGTACGTCAGGCGACGTCTTCGATCATCTCGACGAGCTCGTCGACGGCGTATCCCTGCCCGCGAGCGAACTCGACCAGCTCGCGCACCTTCTGGATGACGGCGCCGCGCTCGGGCGTCCCGGCGACGGTGATTCCGCGGCGGCGGCGAAGCTCGAGCAGCCCCTCGTCCTGCAGCAGCCGCAACGAGCGCAGCACGGTGTTGGTGTTGACGCCGAGCACGGTCGCGAGGTCTCGTGCCGGTGGGAGTCGCTCACCGGGCTTTGCCTCTCCGTCTGCGATCGCACGCCGTATCTGGGCGGCGACCTGGAGATAGAGGAGGTCGCTGCCGTCCTCCTTGTTCACCTTGACACCAATCAATGTACTAGCAATACTAGCTCAATGTTGGAGTGGAGGCAGGCATGACCGTTTCCGCCCCGCCTCGTCCGCCCTCGCAAGCGCCGGAGGCTCGCGACAGCAAGCCGCTCGAACGCGAGGAGATCGAGGCCCTCGTCGAGGCGCTGATCGAGGAGGCGCGGCGAGAGCAGCGCCGTCGCCATCGCAGGTACTGGGCGCTCGCAGCGTTCGCGACCTTCGTCGGCGCGGTCATCCTCATCCTCCTCGACGGTGGTGCGGCATCGCAGCCCACGTCGAGCGCGCTCACCGCACGGTCGAGCCTTTCCGCCGCAGCGGCAACTCCGAGGATCGCCTTCATCAGCGCACCCGAGGGGTTGGGTCAGCGAATAAACGGCGGGCTCTACGTCGTCAACGCCGACGGCAGCGGCAAGCAGTGGCTCACGTCCGCGCGATACTCGACTCCCGCCTGGTCGCCCGACGGGCGCAGGATCGCGTTCGGAGCCGGCAGCAACGTCTGGGTCATGAACGCTGACGGCAGCGAGCCGCTGAACCTGACCCCCGACCCGGGGGCGGACAGCGATCCTGTCTGGTCGCCCGACGGGCGGAGGATCGCCTTCGTCCGCGACCACGACATCTACGTGATGAACGCGGACGGCAGTGGGCAGCGACGGCTGGCCCGCTACGCCACGACGGGTTTCGCGCCTGCCTGGTCGCCGGACGGTCGGAAGATCGCGTTCGTCAGCGGACGCGACGGACCTTTCCGGGTCGAAGCGACCGAGATCTCGGTCGTGAACGCCGACGGCAGCGGGCAGCGGAACCTGACCCGCAACCCCGCACTCGACAGCGACCCCGCCTGGTCGCCGGACGGACGGAAGATCACCTTCGTGCGCAACTTCGAGATCTACGTCATGAACGCCGACGGCACCGGGCAAACGAACCTAACCCGCAACCCTGCGCACGACTTCGCCCCTGCCTGGTCACCCGACGGACAACGGATCGTCTTCGAGCGCCGGCTCGCACGACGACAGTACGGCGCTTGCCCCGGGTGCGGTGGAGCGACGATCTTCGAGGTACACGTGATGAACGCCGACGGCAGCGGACCGCGAAGGCTGACGCGAAACGCCGGGCAGGTCCACGAGGGCGCGATCGGCGCACGGCCTCGCTGGTCGCCGGACGGGCGTCAGATCGCCTTCGTCAGCGGGCGCGACGGCAACGCCGACATCTACGTCATGAACGCCGACGGCAGCGGACAGCGCAACCTGACACGGAACGCGCGTGGGCATGACACCGTGTTCGCCTGGTCGCCCGCGCAGAGATAGAGAGCTTCGCGCGGCACGTCAGTGTCATGCTCGCTCCTAGCAGACAAGGGTACGGTGCGCTGTGCGAGTGTTGGGGAATGTCGCTAGATGGTCGCTACGTCCACGCGACGCTGGACGATCTCGACGGGTTCCGAGAGACCCTTGAACTCGGCAAGGCGAGAATTCGTGAAGTTCACTCGCCCAGCCTCCGCCGTCTCACGGCTCGCCACGATCTCGTTCGCGCCGGCAATCGCTCCGACGCGTGCCGCGGTGTGCACACCCTTGCCGCGTAGTCCGCGGCTCACGGGGATCGCCTCGGCCGCATGGACGCCGATGCGGACCGGCGGCGCGAAGCCATGGTTCCGGCGATGTTCGCTCAGTGTCCGTTGGATCGCCACGGCGCACGCGAGGGCTGCGGCGGGGTCAGGGAACACGACGAAGAAGCCGTCGCCTGCGTGGTCGACTTCCTTGCCTGGTGGTCGGTGAACAACGCGCGCAGCGTCCGATCGTGCCACTCGACGAGGTCGAGCCAGGCTTGGTCACCGATCGCCTCGACGAGACTCGTCGACCCGCAGATGTCGCTGAAGAGAAAGGTGGCCACGGCTGGATTGGCGCGGCCCGGTTGTAAGAGCAAAGCGATACGGCGGGTTTCGGCAGCTGCGCCAAGTCGTTCGAAGATGGATCGGGCCGCCTCCAGCTCAAGAACCGCAGCGTCGTCATCGCCGATCGCCCGGTACGCCTCGGCAAGAGCGGTCCGTGCTCGTGCGGCTTCGTAAGGCGCACCTAGTCGGTGCCAGCCTCGAACGGCCTCTCGTAGTGCCGCTACAGAGGCCGCAGCATCGGTTTCGGCGAGAAGGACTATCCCGCTGGCCCAGGCAGCGGTGGCCATGAGCGCATCCGATCCGAAGAGCGCGGCGAGCGACGCCAGCTCCTCAGCTCCGATACGGGCCTTGTCGAGGTCGCCTGCGGTCACGGCCAGCTCGATGTAGGCAGGCAGGAGTCGCGCACGCTTCTTGCGGTCGTCTCGGACCTCGGCTAGCACGCGGTCAAGCTCACCGAGGCCCACGCTCGGCTTCCCCTCCGCCAACCGGAGCAACGAGAGACCGGGCTGCGGCTCGAATCCCGCTTCGAGCGCGCGACGGAACGCCGCCTCCGCTCCGGCGAGATCGCCGCGGCAGAGATGGAGTTCGCCAAGCTCGTAGGCGGCCTGACCTACCTCGCTCGGCATGTTGAACCGCAGGAAGTCCTCGCAAGCATGCTCCGCTTCCGCCTCGGCCTCCGTCCATCGGCCCTGCACTCGGAGCACTTGAGCGCGGTGGACGCGGCAGTCTCCCCTCCAGCCCCCAGGGAGGGACGTTCGCTCGCACCACTGATCGAAGCGAGCAGTCCATTCGCCGGCGCGACGCAGTTCTAGGAGGTCGCGACAGGCACTGATGGTCCAGCAGTAGACAAAACCCGTCGCGGTCGGCCGCAGGTCCCCGGTTGCCGCCGCAGCAGCAGCCTGGTCGATCAGTGCCCAGCCCTCGTCGACCTCGCCCTCGCCGATGAGCATCGATCCCTGGCTGTGAAGGACGAGAACCTCGAGGTCTCTGTCGCCGAACTTCTGGGCAATCTCGAGCGCTCTCCGCAGTTGCAGGCCCGCCTCGCTGATCTCGCCCCGTGGGCGCTCAGCTGACGCCTGCTGTGGCGCGCCGACGAGAACGCGGACGAGAGCCAGGTACCCGTGCTCGGGGCATTCAGGTACCTCCTCGAGCAAGCGCTCGGCGTGCATGAACCAACCCGCGGCGACGGAGCCTGCCCGAGTGAGGAAGTAGTCGCGAAACAGAGCCAGGGCAAGACGTGCCGCACTTCTCCGATCACCGTTCGCGAGGTAGGCGCCGAACGCGCGCTCACGGGCCTCGATGCACGACTCGCTGGGCCCGCTCCAAGACGTCGCCTCGCCGATCAGCTCCAGGTCCTCCGGTGCCAGCTCTGCCGGATCGACGGCCACGAGCACGTCGTACGCCTCGCGCCACGATCCCCGCGCCGCTGCCTCCCGGCCGAGCTCCACGAGTTCGTTGACCGGCCTCGGATCGGACATGAGACCGAAATCTTGAAGGAGGTCCGTCTGGACGACAACAGGGCGGCTTCGACAGTCATCGGCCGGTCAACGCACCGAGCGGTCTCGCAGGGCAGCTGGGCTCCATCGCGAGAAGCGGCACTCGCATGCGCGAGTGTGCGGGAATGTGCCCTGAGATCTCGCTACGGCTAAGGACGCCCGAGCCGGGGCGGGGGCCAGTAGGTCACTTCGGCACGCCCGATGATGCGGTCACGAGGGACGACGCCCCAGCGTCGCGAGTCACACGACTTGGGTCGGTTATCACCTAGCACGAAGTAGCCGTCGCTTGGGCTGCGTGCCCAGCTCCCGCTCTCCCGGCCCCGGTAGACAGGCGGAAGATATGGCTCGCTCAGCCGCTCGCCGTTGATGAAGACCTGTCCGGCCCGCATCGACACGGACTCACCCGGCAAGCCCACGATTCTCTTGATGAAGGTTCCACCGGCATCGCAGGCGGCCTCGACCCGAGCCGGCGCGTCGAAGACGATGATGTCGCCGCGTTCAGGTTCGTGGAAGCGATAGACGAGGCGGTTCGCCATGACTCGATCGGCGACGCGCGACTCGCAACCGCTGACCGGTTTGGCGCAGTGGAGGGTCGGCTCCATCGACGGCGAGGGAATCCGATACGGCTTCGCAACCTCGGCCTGGAAGATGAGAACTGCGATCACAGCCACGGTGATGGTCAGCGCCCAGTCGACCAGTGTTCTCAACGGGGATGGAAGGCGAGACAGAGACCGATCGAGAATCCGCACAGCCAAAGAGTGCCACGGGGCTGAGCCTCCCGCTGGCGGTCGTTGCCTGCGCCAGTGTGCGGGAATGTCGCTTGATTGCAGACGACTCCCAGTCCGCCTGCGGTCACAAACCGCGGGAACTCGTCATATAGAACACATGAAGAACTGGGAGCGATGCTCCGACAGGGATCTTCTCCTCAACGCGCGCACGAACGCTGAGCCTTTTGGCGTCTTCTACGAGCGGTACTTCGCTTCGGTACTCGCGTTCTTTCGCCGCCGGGTTCCCGGCCCCGAGGAGGCCTTCGATCTCACCGCGGAGACTTTCGCCGCCGCACTATCCTCGGTGCCACGCTTTCAACCCGGGCCAGAGCCGGCCCAAGCCTGGTTGTTCGCGATCGCGCGCCACAAGTTGAGCGAGGCGCTACGCAGTAGTCGCATCCAGGATGAGGCACGGCACGCGCTCGCCATGCAGCCGATCCAATTGGACGACGAAGCGATCGAGATCCTCGAGGCGGCTGCAAGCGCCCCAGCGATTGAGCTGCTCGACACCCTGGCTCCCGAGCAGCGCGAAGCGGTCATGGCCCACCACGTCGAAGAGCGCGGCTACACGGAGATCGCGACTGAGCTTCGCTGCTCGGAGAGCGTCATCCGCAAGCGCGTCAGTCGTGGCCTGGCTGTGATGCGAGCCCAACTCCGAGATGGAGAGTTCTCATGAGTGATCCGATCAGCGATCTGAAGCACGAGCTCCTCGCCGCGGCCGTGCGCCAACAGAGTCACGCTGCTACCGGCCGTGAGTGGACACGAGCGCACTCACGCCGGAGGTGGGTGATCGTCGCAGTCGCTGGTCTTGTCCTGGTGGGCGGGCTTCTGGTCACGCCGGCGCTCGGTATCGGTGATCGCCTCCTGAGCCTGATCCAGGGCAAGCAGAGCCCACTCGACGTGCAGGCTCCTGCCTGGTCGCCCGACGGACGGACGATCGTGTTCGTGAGCTGGCGCGACGGCAACGGCGAGGTCTACGCCATGGACGCCGACGGCAGCTCGCCTCGGAACCTCACGCAGAACCCGGCGAAGGATGTCCGCCCTGCCTGGTCGCCCGACGGGCGGCAGCATCGCGTTCGTGAGCCGCCGCGACGGCAACTCCGAGATCTACGTCATGAACGCCGACGGGAGCGGGAAGCGGAACCTCACGCGGAATCGGGCGAGCGACGACTTTCCAACCTGGTCACCCGACGGGCGGAGGATCGCGTTCCTGCGCGGCCGCTGCGCAGCTACAAGTGCCCGGCCTCGGCGTGACGCCGCGTCAGCTAGACCTCTATGTCGTGAACGCCGACGGTAGCGGGCTGCGCAGGCTGACGCGGAACCAGAGGCCGACGTCGATTCGTCCAGTCAGCTGGTCTGGTCACCGGACGGGCGGACGATCTACTTCGGGCGCTACCTCGTCAGGACCGACGGGAGCGGAGCGCGGAGGCTCCCGTACATACCGTTGACCGCCGTCTGGTCGCCCGACGGGCGGCAGATCGCCTTCGCGGGCAACCAGGGCGGACGCGGGCTACCGGGGCCGGTGCTGCTACCCGCGCACTCGGATATCTACGTCATGAACGCCGACGGGAGCGGAACCCGCAAGCTGACGCACAACGCAGCGCTATAACGCCGAACCGGCCTGGTCCCCGGACGGGCGAAAGATCGCTTTCCGGAGCACACGAAACGGCAACAGGGATATCTACGTCATGAACGCCGACGGGAGCGGGAAGCGGAACCTCACCCGGAACCCGGCGCAGGACGGCCGTCCTTCCTGGTCGCCGGACGGGCGGAGGATCGCCTTCGTCAGCGACCGCGACGGGCGTCTCGAGGCTCACGTCATGAACGCCGACGGGAGCGGTCAGCGGAGTCTGACGCAGGGGACATGAGGCCAGAGCGGACTCGGATGCGCCAGCGTACGCGAACTCGGCGGCTCACGGACGAAGCCTAATAGTGCAGCCATTCGTCACCACCCTAAGGCAGGGTCCTATAGAGGATCGAACATCGCGACGGGCGGGCGCTGCGTCGCACGGTGATCGACTACGAAACGGGAGAGATCATCGACGACGCGTGGCTCGATTCGGACGGACGGGTGAGGACATACTCGCGGCCGCGCCACCATCGAGCCGGCGTCGAGTCAGACCCGCCAAACGGGCGTGACACGTGCAGAGTCGAAGCGGTTGTACCCGCGTCGGCCGGGGCCGATCACAGCATGATCGAGAACCGCAGCGACGATCGCACGCTGACGAGTGAGCGGCAAGAAAGTCCAAGCCTCGCGCAGCGCGGGAACGTTGCCGATATAGGGGTCGAGCACCGTGGCGCGGGACAGACGGGCGAGATGCTTCCTCGCAGCAGCGAGCCGAGCCTCGATGGGTGACCGCGCAGCAAGCCACTCCGAAAGACCGATCGCCCGCTCGCCATACGCGCGCGCGAGCTCGTCGAGATGCGCCTGCGCCTCATCCAGCTCAAGCTGGGTGCGCTCCGCGTCTGGATCATCGGTGGCACCCGCGAGCACACGCGCGAGATCGGGCGAGTCAAGCCGATAGAGGACGGCCTCGACGATGAACTGCTCAAGCGTCTCCGACGCGATGTACGTCTTGCCGCAACCGGTGTAGTTCGTCCGTTTCGCACAGATGTACCGACGGACACCGCCGCTAGCAGGACGAGACACGAGGGTCTCGTCGCAACGAGAGCAGCGCAAGAGGCGCAACAGGAGATAGCGGCGAGCTGTGCGGTTCGTGCGCCGTGCCGGGTCGGCCAGGATCGCGCGAATGCGAGCCGTGTCGGCCGGGCGAACGATCGCCGGCCAAACTGCGTCGCCAACAATCTCGCCCCGGTGCTCGCGCTGCCCACTCGTCCGCGGAGCAGAGATCACTCGGATCAGCACCTGGGACTTCCACGGCCCACCGGTCACCGTCGGGACACCGCGAGCGTTGAGATCGCCACAGATCGCGCGAACGGGCTCGCCAGCGAGGAACCGGGCAACACACTCGCGGATCACAACAGCCTCGCTCTCGCGGGCGGTCAGCCGGTCGGCTTCGAAGCCGTACGGGCGGGTGCCACCGCCACCCACACGACCGGACAACGCGATCTCGGCTGCCTTGCGACGAATACGACGGCTCTTGTCATCGCTCTCCTTCCGAGCCACCGCGCCAAGGATGCGAGCGTGAAAGCGGCCGTCGTCTTTGGACAGATCGATATCACCCGTCACCGTCGCCAGGCGCGAGACACCGGCCTTGTCCACGACCTCAAAGAACTCCTCAAGCTCCCTCGGATGCCGATGCAAGCGATCCAAGTGCCACACCACAACCGCGTCAATCAGACCAGCACGAACATCCTCGACCAAGCGCCGGTACTCCGGGCGGTGCTTGCCGCTCCAAGCGCTGATGTCGTCATCGACGTACCGATCGACGACAGTCCAACCACGGGCAGCGGCGAGACCCTCGCAATCGTCAACCTGACGGCGCGCACCAGCCCCGTCCCCCTCACGATCGGACGAGATACGGGCATAGACAGCGGCGCGAACCATTCAAGGAACATATAGACACCCTCGGATGCGCGAGCGTACTGTCGCCAGAGAGCCAGTCGGGGATAAAGACAACTCTGTAGTTACGGAGGCGGTTGCAGTCTTTCGTCGTTGCGGCGGGTCGCTTCCTCGCGGGCTTTCGTGATCCTCTCGAGATCCCTCGCGTGCGAACGGCCAACACTCATGGAGTAGTCAATGCGATTGCAGAGGTGGTGCGCCCGCCCATCACCGGAGGCTAGGGACTCATCGGGCCAAGGCAGGTTCCGCCCAGACGGGGTAGCGGTAGAACTGTCATCTCGGTAACGCCTTTCCTCAGTTGTCAGGCGGGGAGCGCGAGGTTGCGACGGCGCGTGGCCGTGATCGAGCGGAACCTCGCGCAGTTCGCCGGCGTCGACTTCGGCGACCGGGTGACGCTCACGACCGCGGCCGGCCCCGCCCAGTTCCGGATCATCGGCATGGTCACCAACCAGCAGGAAGACGGGACCGTGCTCTACGTTCCCCTGACCACGCTCCGCTCGGTGCTCGACCAGCCGACGGGCGTCAGCACCTACTGGATCAAGACGACCTCGCCCGACAAGTCACTGATCAACCGGACGACGACGCTCCTCGACGACCGGCTCACCGCACTCGGCTACGACGTCGCGACGGAGATTTCCTACGTCATGGAACGCGACGAGATCGAGGAGAACCGCACGATCACGACCACGATCGCCGTCCTCGGCTTCCTGATCGTCGCGATGAGCATGGTCGGACTTGCGAACGCGATCACGATGAGCATCATCGAACGCACCCGCGAGATCGGAATCCTCCGCTGCATCGGAGCCCGCGCACGCGACGTCCGTCGCATCTTCGCGACCGAAGGCGTCACGCTCGCGCTGTTCGGCTGGCTGCTCGGTCTCCCGCTCGGCTATACGCTCACGCGCCTGATCGTCTGGCTCATCTGGGAGATCGCCGGCGTCCGCCTCCCGGTCGTGTTCCCGTTCTGGAACATCTGGATCGCGCTCGCCGGAACGGTCGCCCTCGCGCTGCTCGTCCTGCTCCTGCCACTGCGCCGCGCGGTCCGCTTCAAGCCCGGGGAGGCGATCCGATACGCGTGAGGGTGCAGCGGCCTGCGGCCACCCCGTGCACGTCTCTCGGCATCTGAAGGACGCGTCGATGACGGTCACACGGAGACCAACGAGCGTCGCTTCTGCCGGGCGATCGACCGGCGGCGTCCATCGCGGCCGCAGACATCACCCGCACTACGGCGAGGGGAGCGGTGGCTGTCGATGCGCTTCGTGGCGTCTCGCTGTCGATCGGCGACTGCGACCGCCCGC
Organism: uncultured Actinomycetes bacterium; assembly: GCA_963793655.1. Lineage (GTDB taxonomy): Bacteria > Actinomycetota > Thermoleophilia > Gaiellales > Gaiellaceae > Gaiella. The sequence goes on along the minus strand of CAWCAV010000011.1, from coordinate 480,465 downwards.
CGGGCCCCGACCTCGACCTTCTCCAGGCGCTCCACCCCGAGCGAGCGCCAGGAATCGAAGAGGCACCGATGATAAGCGTGAGAGGCGTTGCCGGTCGAGACCGCTCGGAGCTGCTCCGGGCGATGCCGGACTGTGGCACGAATGTGGCGACCGCAGGGACCTGTGCGGCGTGGTCTCGCGCCGGCTTCGCAGCCTCTGCGGCCCGCTTCGAGGATCATCGAGCACGCGCCCTCCGACGGCTCGTGCCGAGCACGAGCGTCCTGGTCCAGGCGCGCTAGTCTCAGGCCCGTGACGCGCCTTCTCGCGTTGCCGCTCGTGCTCGTTGCGTTCGCGTCAGCGAACGCGTCCGCCGCCGAGCTTCCATTCCGTTCGTCCGTTCGACCACTGCCGGCGTCGCTCGAGGCGGATCTGGCCGGCGGCTACTGGCGACCGGGGTGCCCTGTGCCCCTTTCGCAGTTGCGGCTCCTCACGGTCGCCCACTGGGGGTTCGACGGCGGGGTGCGTTCCGGCCAGCTCGTCGTGGCCCGCGAGTACGCCGACGATCTCCGCGGTGTCTTCCGGAAGCTCTACGACCTGCGGTTCCCGATCCGCCACATGCGTCTCTCCGACTCGTATGGGTCGGCGGCGCGCGCGCCCGGCCGACGGTGACGTGAGCGGGTCGTTCGAATGTCGCCAGGCCGTGCCTTCTCCCTGCTCGGGAGGCTCCGGTACGGGGAGCTGGTCGAACCACGCGTATGGTCGGGCGATCGACCTGAACCCGTTGGAGAACCCGTACGTCGGGTGTGGGAAGACACGCGACCGGGAGCGCGCGCGCTACATGGATCGCTCGCGGCTTCGCCGCGGGATGGTCACACCGGCGGTCGTACGCGCATTCCGCTCGATCGGCTGGAACTGGGGCGGCGCCTGGACCGGCGCGACGAAGGACTACATGCACTTCTCGTCCACGGGTCACTGAGCGACCCCGGTCGCCTTGCGCTTGCCCCGTAGAAGGCCCGGGTGCGTCTTGATCGATGGGAGGCCCTTCGACGGCGTCCGTGGGTTCACCCTCCCGCGCACAGGCCGAGGGCCTGAGCAGCGTGTTCGTCACCTCAGGGAGTGTCGCTCGAAGCCGTGTCTCGCCGAGGCTCGGGTTGCCCTCACCTGGAACTCTGCCGCACTTCCTGCGCTCGAAGCCGCGCAGCTTCTTGCGCAAGGGACAAACGCGGCGCGAGCGAGTCAGGTCGCTCGCGCCGGTCCTCGTCTGCGCCAGCGAGCGGGATTGTCCCCCGGCGGGGAGGCTGCGAGTGGGCCGGACGGTGGTGTTAGGTTCCGGCATCGAAGAGCTGGCTGGTCGAGAGACCTCGGCGTCGATCGATGCGAAGCGATGAGTTCGCCTTGCGGCGGGAGTCGTACCGTCGGTGAGGGGTTGATTGGTGATAACGCCGCCCACGATCACGCCGCTGCTCGTGGCCGAGTTGCTCGCCGAGGGCGAGCGGATGCCGGTCTACGTGCACGTCATCGACCATCCCGATGCGCGCGTGCTGGTCGACACCGGCATGACGGAGCTGCACCCGGCGGTGGCCGACCTTGACCCCCGCCTCCGTCCACTGAGCGCGCAGGACTTCGACCTCGCCGGCGTCGACGTCGTCGTCAACACGCACCTGCACTTCGACCACTGCGGCGGCAACCACCTGTTCGCCGGACGGCCGATCTACGTTCAGCGGCAGGAGCTCGAGGACGCGCGCACGGAGGACGACTACACGATCCGCGAGTGGGTCGAGGCGCCCGGCGTGCGCTACGAGCCGGTCGACGGCGAGCTCGAGCTGCTGCCCGGGCTCCGCCTCGTCCCGGCGCCGGGCCACACGCGCGGCCTGCAGGTGGTCGTCGTCGAGACCGGCGGGCGCCCGGTCGTCGTCGGCGGCGACGTGGCGGTTTGGTTCGGCGAGCTCGACGAGCCGCGCACCGAGGGCCAGCTGCGGGTACGCGCGCTCGAGCCCGAACTGGTCTGGCTCGCGCACGAGCACGAGCCCTGGCGGCCGCGCACCATGTAAGGCGCGCCGGAGTGCATATGGCCCGCGCTGGCCTACAAGTGGGTCGTCCTCTCGAACACAACGATCGGGACGGCAGATCGCTGGCAGAAGCGGACGGGCAACGAAATCGAGCCTCCGTGCACTTTTCGCCCGGGGAGTGTGCGTTGCGGTCCGCGAGTGTGCGGGATTGTCCCCCGAGCCATGGCCGTGCATCTCGTACGATGGCGGAGGAGGATGCCACGTGGCGACGTCTGATCCGATCGCCGAGATCATCGGGGACTATCGAGCCTTCGCGGCGATGCAGCGCGACCGTCTTGTTGCCCGCGGCATCGACATCGCGCCCTACCCGCTCAGCCACCTCGCCGTCCGCGTCGCCGATTGGGATCTGTACGTCCACCAGCGCACGCTTCTCGAGCGCCATGCGAGGGCGAACCGCGAGAACGTCTGGAACGGGCGTCCGATCTCCTTGATCGTGCTCGCCGAGCCGCTCGATGTCCTCGACGGGACTCCGGTCTCGCGCATCGAGCTCATCCCGCCCGTTCACCAGCGCGTCTACCGGATGGGCCTCGAGCACCTCGGCGTCGTCGTCGGTGAGGAGATCGACGAGTTCTCGCGAGTGCATCGGGCCGCGCTGACTGGGCAGCAGTTCCAGAGTCCCGACGTCGAGCCGGTCTACGTGCTGTTCGAGGACTTCACCCACGTGAAGTTCTACCGGCGCTCCTTCTTCGACGTCGTCGAGGACGAGGGAGGGCGCTTCGACGGCTTCAGCCACGTCGACGACTGGGTGCCGCAGCGGCTGGTCACCGCCACCGGCCCGAACCCGCTGCCGCGGTGACGTAAGGCTACTGCCGGGCTACAAGACCGCCCGCTGGGCCAGCGTTCAGGAATGTTCCCTGAGGGTGGCGGGGTGGCGGTGGCGCCCTTACCCGCCTCGGCCGATCACGACCACGGGTACTCGTCGTGCTGGGGGAGATCGTCGTGGATCATGTACCACGGAGCCTTCGACCCGACGAACATGTGCGCCATCGGTTTGAGTGCTGGCTCGTCGATCAAAGACCCATAGGGCACACGGATCTTGCCTTCGTAGCCCGTCCAATGAAGCAGCGAAAGCATCTATCGCAGTGGATCGCGTGGGCGGCGTTTGCGTCGCCGATCAATATCAACGAGTCCGCACCCTGGGTCACCCTCAGTTTCTCTGGCTCGATCTCGCCCCACGGCAAGAAAGCAGCGCCCAGTCAATGCACGGCAGTTCGAGCAGTGGCAGTTGTACGCGACCACGAACTCGTCCGAGACCTCGTACGCGACGGCATTGCAGGCGCAGCGCCCTCTCAGCGCAGCGACACTTCATGACGCGTGGGGGTGACTACTCCGTGGCGTGGGCCAGCAGGAAGGGGATCGCACCGTGCGCCAGCGTCGCGGAATGACCCTTGAGCGGGGCTGTGCGGTGCGCCGTGCGGAACGGAACGCTGTCGCGATCGCGCAGTGCGGATGCGGTGGATGTCACGGGCAGTACAGGTGCCAGGCGAGTCGACCGGCGGTGTCCCAGAAGCTGTCCTGGCCGGGCGACCACCCGTTCGCGCAGATCACCACCTGCCGCTTGCCGTCCTCGCTGGAGAGTGCGATCGCCGTGTACCCGACCGAGAAGCCGATATGGCCCCAGGCCGGACCGCACGGCGATCGCTGGCGGCCCATCATGGCCGTGATCTCACCGATGCCGAGCCCGTACCGGTCCGTCTCCGGCCAATCGGAGTCGACCGCCTGAAGCATCTCGGCGCGAACGCCGTCGGGAAGGAACTCGCGGCCGAGCAAGGCGCGGAGCATCTTGGCGATCTCCCCCGCAGTCGAGACGACCCCGCCACCGGCCCGATGGAAGGGCACGTCGACCTCGGTAACGTCGACCGGGCCAGGCCCGCCCGGGAGGACAGGGTTGTCAGCCGGGAGGTACCCGCGCGCACAGTCGCCACGAAGAGGACCTTCGACCAGATCGGTCCTCTCCAGAGCCAACGGCGCAAGGATGCGTTCGCGTAGCGCGTCGCGGAGGCTCACGCCCGTCGCCTCCTCGACGAGGAGCCTCAACACGATGTAGTTGCTGCCGCGATACGCCCACCCCTCGCCGGGCGGGAACAGGCGCGGCTTCTCCATGACCAAGCGAAGCTCATCGCGTGGCCCGAGCTCCCAGCGGTGGGCCGAGTCCCGACGATACGGCTCGAAGAACGACACGATGTCGCCGACGAAATCGTCGAGTCCGCTCGTATGGTTCAAGAGCTGGCGGATCGTGACGCCCTCAACGAACGGCGCGGCGTCCCCATCAAGCTCGAGCAGACCCTCCGCCACGAGCTGGAGGACGAGCGCAGACACGAAGATCTTCGTCACGCTTCCGATGCGGAAGCGATGCTCGACGGTAAGCGACTCGCCCGTCCCGACGTCGGCGAAGCCGGCCGCTGCCTCAACTCGACCCTCCGGCCCGAGCGCCACCACCGCCACCCCCGGAACACCGGTTGCGACAACCGCCTCAAGCTGATCCTGAACCGCTCCCACGCCTGAGTCGCCAGCCTAGCCCCGGCACGAAAGGGGGCGGGCCGAGCCGTCGGTGGCAATAACCTTGGCCTGGGCCAGCGTTCGGGAATGTCACCCGAAGCAAGGTTGACTCAGCGCTTCGTCCCGGTGGGGGACGAGAACGCCCGTGAGCCCTGTCTCGTTGGTGAGCGTTACTGAATGTCGCCCGGTATGCCCTGCGTGCGATCCGGCTGTGTTCGCGAGCGCACGAACCTCCGGGATCCGCGTTTCTTCTGATTAGGGTCGGTGCGTCCCCGGATGGCGCATCGCGTGAGTTGGGCCATGGTTTCGGTGGGGGTTCACCCATGTCGTCTGCTGCGCACCGGCTGCTACGTCGGACCCGTTGGCCGGGACGGTGGTTCCCGCTGGTTCTGGTCGGTTTCGTGGTCGTTGTCGCTTGCATCGGGGTCGGCATCGACCGAGTCTTCCCTTCGGGCGAGACGCAGTACGGGTGGCCGCCAGAGCCCTGCGTCGTCCAGGGGGTCAGTGCCCGCTGCGGCACGTTTCGTATCCCGGAGAACCGCGCAGAACCGGACGGACGCACGATCGGGCTTCACGTGGCCGTCCTTCCTGCGCAGTTAGAGGCGACCACACGAGTCGCCTTTGCATTTCTCGCGGGTGGGCCGGGAGACGCCGCCAGCCAGGCGGCGCTCGCCGGGGGGTGGCAGTCGAGCCAGCTGCACACGTCTCGCGACTTTCTGCTCGTCGACCAGCGCGGAACCGGGGGATCGAAGCAGCACGACGGCGACGTGACCCAGTACGGGACGCGGATGGCGATGGACGACCTGGACGCGGTGCGGGCGGCGCTCGGCTACCGGCAACTCGACGTCTACGGCGGCTCCTACGGCGCAACCGCGGCGCAGGTCTACCTCAAGCTCCATCCCTCGCGGGTCCACACGCTCATCCTCTCCGGTGCCTCCGCGCTCGACGTCTCTTTCCTCGGCCGCTACGCCGTCAACGCCCAGCGCGCCCTCGACCAGCTCGCGCAGTTCTGTGACTCGGAGCCCGTCTGCCGGAAGGCGTTCCCGGGTTGGGAGCGCCAATTCGGCGAGATCGTGAGGGCGTGGAACGCCCACCCGGTGCACGGCCTGACAGGCGACCAGTTTGCCTCCGTCGTGCACAAGATGTTGCGCAACGTGAACACAGCCGTCTCGATCCCGCTCGTCGTCAGCCGCGCCGCGAAGGGCGATTACGGACCTCTCGAGCACGCGGGCTCGGGGGAACTCGACTTCGGCGACCTGAACCTCATGGGCGCGTCGATCTGGTGCAACGAACCCTGGGTCGGGCTCGCCGCGAAGGGGCCGTGGGGCACGGACTTCGACAGCTTTACGACGGCATACATTGCGGAGTTCCGGCGGAAGTGCAGCTCCGTCATGAGACGCGCCGAGCCGCGCTCGCTTTGGAGGTTGGCTACGTCTAGCCGTGTGCCGGTGGTCGCGCTCGTCGGCGGAGCCGACCCGCAAGATCCCCTCACGAACCTCTCGGACCTGAAGCAGCACTTCCCCGACAGTCGTACCGTCGTCCTCCCGCACTTGGGACACGAGTTCAACTGGGACGGCGGATGCGATGGGGTGCTGGCCAACTTTGTCGACCGTGGCACCACGAGGGGCCTGGACACGACCCCCTGCGTCAGCGAAGTCGTGGTGCCGCGATTCAGACTGAGCGACTGACCCAGAGCGGCGAGAGGCATCGGGCTCGATGGCTGTCGGCTGCGCCAGCGTTGCCCAATGACGCCTGATGGAGGCGGGTTCAGGAGAGCCAGGTGACGGCGGAGAGCGATGAGGCCTCGGCGTACGTCTCCGGCCCGAGCGTTCCGGCACGGTCGGCGTCCGCCAGCATCCGGAAGACCGTCGAAACCACCCGGACAGGTGATGACGAGGACCGACCGGACCATCGCGCATCTCCGACGGGGTCTCCCAAACCGCGGGCGCAAGGTCGATCCATGCCGGGGGTAGCACGCACGGGCCTGCCCTGGACGCCGGGTCGCGGCGTGTTCCGACGATCACGGTGGGGATAGACTCGCTCGGGACGATCGTGTTGCCGCGCCAGGTCGCTCAACGGCCGGGCGGGGAATGCGGTGGGGGGACGATGCAGTGGCGAGACGACTGATCTGGGCATTGGCACTCGCCGTTGCGACGCCGGCGCTCGGTGCGGCCGCGACGTTCACGACCGAAGCGGCGGTTCCCGCGGTGACCACGAGCTCCGGGACGATCGCCACCAGCGCCGGCCCGCGGCCCGTTCACATCGTCCGCGTCGTCCCCGGTCGGGGGGTGCGGCTCGAAGCCGTCTGGCTGGGTGGCGGCCCGGGGCGCACCGGGACCGTGGGCGGGTACATCCGCGCCAACGCCGGGCGCGGCGCAGTCGCCGGCCTCAACGGCGACTTCTTTCTGCTGGCCCGCAACGTCCCGTCCGGCAACTTGCTGATCCACAAGGGCCGCAGCTTCCTCGGCGGCACCAACCGCGGCGCCGCCGCGTTCGGCGCCGACGGCAGCGTCGACATCGTCCCCGGGAACGTGAAGGACGCCGATCTGATCCAGGAGGGGGTGCGCGAGGCGATCTCCGGCAAGCCCGTCTACGTCCACGACGGCCAGGTCGGCGACCTGACGACGCTAGAGCCGTATCAACGAAACCACGCCTACCATCGCACAGCGGTCGGGCGGCTGCGAAACGGGCAGACGGCGCTCGTCGTCGTCGGCGGCGCGGGCAGCTCCGCCCAACAGTTCGCGCAGGCACTGATCCGGCTCGGGTTCGTCGAGGCGCTGGGCATGGACATCGACTCCAGCGCGAACATCAACTGGCGCGGAACGTCCCTCAACCGGCCGGACTACCAGCGGCTGATCCCAAGCGGCATCATCGTGTTCCGCCGAGGCGACTGAGCGGCGCTCCGGCGTACGCCGCAACAGCACGGTCGCGGGCTTGCCCGGGTCGGGGGTGCTGTTCGACCAGCTCAGGGTGAGCTAGTCAGACGTCGAGCCCTCGGCTGGCATGTTTCGCGGCGGCGCGCTTTGCGGTGCGTCGCTCCTTGAGCGTCTTCTGCGCAGGCTTCTTTCCGAGCTTCTTGGGTTTCTGCGAGCCCTTCACTTTGCATCCTCCCTGGTCGCTGAGTTTTGACCGCTGTCGTAGGCGTGACGCGAGAACGCCGGTGGGGTGAGAATTCAAACTCGGATGACCGGCGGCGACGGCCAACGCGTACGAGCACTCCGAGTATCGCACGGATCGCACGCGCATTTCCCTCGCGGGGACAGCGTTCGTGACCGGCGCGGCGATCGTCGCAACCCCGCCGCGCGGCGGGAGGCGGGACGGCCCGAGGGCGGTCGTGGTCATTCGTACTGCAGCGCCTCGAGCACGTTCACTCTGGAGGCACGCCGCGCGGGGAGGATCGCGGCCAGCAGCCCGGCGAGGATCGCGATACCGACGAAGACGACCAGTGTCCCGTCGGGACGGCGAAGACGACGCCGTAGTCGGACAGCGCAGGCTGGTTCGCGGGGTTTGGCTCGAGGGGGCTCACGGCAGTCGGGTGCGCGGCTCTATGCTCGTCGGGACGCACAAGCCGTCACCAGATGGAGCGCACGCTCGACCCCGCCCGGCTCGGAGATCACCTCGACCGGCTCTACCGGGCGGCGTGGGCGCTCTGCGGCTCGCGCGAGGACGCCGAGGACCTCGTCCAGGAGACCTACGCGCGCCTGCTCGCCCGACCGCGCCTGCTTCGCAACGAGGACGACCTTGGCTATCTGCTGCGTGCGCTGCGCAACACCTTCCTGAACCAGAAGCGGACGGAGAGCCGCCGGCTGCGTCCCGGGCCGCTACCCGACGAGCTCGACCTCGTCGCCGACCCGCACGCGGTCCAGCCGCATGCCGCGCTCGAAGCTGCCGAGCTCTACGCGGCGATCGCCGCGCTTCCGGGTGACTTCCGCGACGTCCTCGTGGCCGTCGACGTCACCGGCCTCTCCTACAAGGAGGCGGCACGCGCGCTGCGCATCCGCGAGGGAACGGTGATGAGCCGCCTCTACCGCGCTCGCCAACAGGTGGTGCGCCGGGTCGAGGGCGGCCCGGCTTGAAGCGCGACGCGATCAGCCCGCCGTGTCGACCGTTCCGACGAGCACCTTCTCGCCCGACGAGGTCTGATCGCCGTCGGCCCGCTCGCGCGTGACGGTCAGCGTCGTGAAGTCCTTCGGCGATACCCCCGCCCAGAGCGTGACCCGTTCGCCTTCGTTGAACGTCCCGACCGGCACGAGCACGCCGGCCGCGTCTCGCAGCCACGCCTCGTAGAAGCGTCCCGCGTCGAGGCGGGGAAGACCGGTGGCATCGAGCTCGATCCGCCAGCCCGAGGTGGTCTTGGTGAGCGTCGCCTCACCCGTTGCTCCGGGCGCCAGGTCGGTCGGTGCAAGGGCGGCGTGGAAGCTCTCGGCGGAGGTACCCGAACCGAGCACGCTCACGGCCACTGCCACGGCGGCGAGCAGCGCGGCCGTCGTGGCGGCGCCGACCAGGACGAGACGACGCGGTGGCCGCGCGCCGCCCGCACGTCGCTGCGCCTCGATGCGCGCCCGCAGGGCCGCCGGCGCCTCGACCTCGTCCGCGGCGCTCCGTGTGAGCGCGACCGCCCGCTGCTGCTCGGCAAGTCGGTCGGCAAGCTCCGGAGACGCAGCCACTCGCGCCTCGAGCGCGACACGCCGTTCCGGCGCGAAGCGACCCGTCCGCGAGCGCCGCCAGCTCGGCGATCTCCTGATCGCCGGTCTCGTCTTCTCGACGACGTCTCATCGACACGGCACCGCGAACGGTAACGCCGAGCGCGCCCCGTCGTGGCGCCGGAAGGACTGCGCACGAAGGGCACGGCTCACGCGCGTGAAACGCGACCGCGCCGTCTCGACGCTGGAGCAGCAGGAGTCGGCGCAGCCGGGGGGCGAGCTCAGGTGAACAGTCCGATAGACCACCTCGTGCAGGAGGACACCGTTTCGGTCGGCGCTATTCCCGGGTTGCGAACGGGATTCGCCCGCACACGACGTGGCCGTTCGATGCCTCCTCGCGGGCGCGCGAGCGTTTCGCGCTCCCCATCGTGCGGGGCCGGAGAGTCGCCCCCGATCTTGCGTACCGCTCGCCGGTGGGAATAGACGCCGGTCGCCGGTGTCTCCATGGACGAACGGTCAACCACTCCGAAAGGAAGCCATGAAGAACTTCATTCGACTCCACGACTCGCGGGGCGTCCGGCCGGCCTTGCTGGCGGCCACGGCCCTGGCCGCGATCGCCGCTGTCGGCGGCACGGCAGGGACCGCGGCCGGACACGGCAGCGCGCCCGCCCACAATGCGTACAAAGCATCGCATCTGCGCACAGGAGGCGAGGGTTCAAGGACCCGCAGCTCGAGCAGGGCGAGCTGGCGATCGAGGGAACCAATCGCGAGCGACAGGCTCGCGCTTCGCCTGCAGGCCGGCAACCCGGGCGTTCTCCAGGTCGACGTCGGTGACGACGGCTCGGCCGACTTCAGCTTCGCGCGCGCGGAGATCGCGAGGATCGCCGTCGACGCCGGGAACGGCGACGACGTCGTGCGCATCGACGAGAGCAACGGCGTCTTCACCGACACGATCCCGACGACGATCGACGGCGGAAACGGAGACGACAACCTGGTCGGGGGAGCCGGCGCCGGCACGCTCCGGGGCGGCAATGGGAACGACATCCTGGCCGGAGGCTCCGGCGCGGAGACGCTCGAGGGCGGCAACGGCAACGACTCGATCGACGGAAACGGCGGCAACGACGTTGGGCTGTTGGGCAACGGCGACGACACGTTCGTCTGGGATCCCGGCGACGGCAGCGACATCGTCGAGGGCCAGAACGGCACCGACACGATGCTCTTCAACGGCGCCAACGGCGCCGAGCAGGTCGACCTGTCGGCGAACGGTGAGCGGCTGCGCTTCTTCCGCACCCAGGGCACCATCACGATGGACACCGACGGCGTCGAGCGGGTCGACTTCAACGCCCTCGGCGGCGCCGACCTCGTCACCGTCAACGACCTGAGCGGCACCGACGTCAGCAAGCGTGAACGTCGACCTCGCAGGCGCCCTTGGCGGCGCCACCGGCGACGGCGCGGCCGACCGCGTCGTCGTCAACGGCACCAACGGCAACGACACGATCCACGTCAACGGAGACGCAGGCGCCGTGAAGGTGAGCGGTCTCGCCGCGACGGTCGACGTCCTCCATCCGGAGCTCGCGAACGACCGGCTCGAGATCAACACCCTCGCGGGCGGGGACACGGTGGACGCGGGCGGCTTGGCGGCCGGTGCGATCCAGCTCCTCGTGAACGGCGTTTCACTCCCGTAGAACGCCCATGCGCGGCAGAGGCGGGGCCTCCGTTCATGGGGGCCCCGCCTCTGCCGTGGGAGGCATGGGCTCCGTGCCCGGGTGACGATTCGCACCCGCTGGTCGGGGCCGGAAGAACGCCGCATCGGCCTCTCAGGGAATAGACGCGGTCGGCCGGTGTCCTTGGTTCCGAGCAACGCCATTCCGAGACAAGGAGATTCAAATGCGCAAGCGAACGCTGCTCACCGCCCTCTCCCTCGCCGCGCTCGCGGCCGTCGTCGCGACGACCGCCACTGCGGCCTACGGGAAGAAGGCCTCGAAGACCGCCAGCTCGGCGGTGCAGGTGGAGGTCTTCTCACCGCGGAAGGGCGACGTCGCCGGAAAGCAGAGCAAGGGCTTCTTCGTCGATCTCGCTCTCCGCTACCCGACCCTCGGGGCGAGTGGGGCAGACTTCCAGTTGACGGGACCGACGACGCACCAGAATCAGGCTCCCTTCCCCGGTGCCTTCGCCGCCGGCGTCGACGAGAAGGTTCCGGGGCTGATCGTGCTCCTTTCGACGACGGCAGTCGGTGCCAAGAACGCCCAGAACCTCGCCAACCTCTTCAACCTGACCGGCTTCACGAACCAGAGGACGAACGAGATCTGGGACACCTGGATCGTCGGAGCCCCGAGCTTCGGCAAGAACGTCCGCTCGGTGCTGCGGGTCGCGGTCGCGGCCGACAAGAACAAGGATGGGATCTACAACGACGCCCCGGCGGTCGTTCCCGACTCGAACCGCGACGGCCGCATCAACGCGGTCGACCTCGAGGCGTACGGGGTCGCCTCGAACATCGCGGTCGTGCCCTTCGAGATCCGCGACTGAATCGCACCGCGGTATATCGGCCCGAGGCTCCGCCGCTGACCCGGCGGGGCCTCGGCCGCGCCGCCCCGTCGACTGCTTTCGGAAGTGGTCGGCCTCCCAGACGATCGCCATCTGCGCGCACCTCGTCCCACTCGGGTATCCCACCGAATGCCCACTCGTTCCGCTCCGACGGCCGAGCGGCGGCCGTTCGACGACGTCGTCCACCGCAGCGGTCAGTCGAGCCGGTCGAGGGTCTCGACCTCGGACGGCGTGAGCTGGAAGTCGAAGATCGCGGCGTTCTCCGCGATGCGCTCGGCGTTCGTCGACTTCGGAATGGCGACGATCCTGTGCTCGACGTGCCAGCGGAGGACGACCTGGGCCGGGGTGACGTCGTGCTTCTCCGCGATCTGCACGAGCCGCGGGTCGCGGAGGTTCATCGTCTTGAGGGGGCTGTACCCCTCGAGCTGCACCGCGCGGCGGCGGTGCTCCTCCAGCACGTCCCGGTCGAACAACGCCGGGCTCCACTCGATCTGGTTGATCACCGGGAGGCGGTCGGTCGCCCTGTGGAGCTCGTCGAGCTGCTGGACGCTGTAGTTGCTGACGCCGACCTCACGTGTGATCCCCTCCGCCTGCAGCTCGAGCAGCCGCTCCCAGACGTCCGGTCGGGCTTTCCCGCCCGGCGGCCAGTGGATCAACCAGAGGTCGACGTACTCGAAGCGGAGGGCGGCAAGGCTCTCCGCCAGCGTCTCCCGTTCGCGCCCCGCGCGGCTCTGCGGCAACTTCGTCGTCACGAAGACCTCGGCGCGCGGCACACCGCTCTCGGCGACCGCCTGCCCAATCTGCTTTTCGTTGCCGTACATCGTCGCCGTGTCGATGTGCCGATACCCGACCTCGAGCGCGTAGCGAACCGCCTCGACCGCGCTGCTGCCCTGCGCCTGCCACGTGCCGAGCCCGAGCAGTGGCATGGTCGTGCCGGAGACGAGCTCCACGCTCTGCTCAGCTGTCAACCGATGCTCGCTCAGGGCTCCATTCTCGTGCAATCGAGCCGGCCGAACGCCCGAGACGAGACACACCACGGCCTCGACCGCCTGTGGCCGCGAGAGGCGCTGTCTGCGGACGAGTGAGTGCCACGTCTCGAACTCGAGCGCGTGCCCGATCGCCGCCCGGACGCTCTTGCGGCGCGGCCAGCCCTGAGCGGCCGAGTTCGCCGGGAGCACGAACCGGGACGTCATCACGCCGAGGACGTCCGCGTTCGGGGGGATGAGCCTTCCCGGCCGGCACGGATGCCCTTTCTCCACTCACCCTCGTCGAAGGGGCCAGGCGTGGACGCCAAGCCTCACCCGAGCGAGGCTCGTATGGTGGTGACGTGAAGCGGCTCTACCTGCTTCGTCACGCGAAGTCGGCCTGGAACGACCCGGCGCTTCGCGACCGTGACCGCCCACTCGCGCCCCGGGGCCGCAAAGCGGCGAAACGCGTGGGGCGGTGGGTGAGAAAGAACGACGTCCGACCACAGCTCGTCGTCTGCTCCAGCGCGGTGCGTGCACAGGAGACGCTTCAGCGTGTCCTCCCTGGCCTCGGCGAACCAACGGTGTGGGTCGAGGTCACGCTCTACGCCGCTTCGGCCGAGACGCTCCTCGCGCGGGTGCGGGCACTTCCCGAGGAGGTGGACGAGGCGATGCTCGTGGGGCACAACCCTGGCCTGATGGACCTGCTCTTGCTGCTCGCCGCTCGGGGCCGGCTACGGAAACGGGCACGCAAGAATCTCCCTACCGGTGCGCTCGCCGAGCTCGAGACCGAGGTCGGCCGCTGGGCCGACGTGGAGCCCGGCGCAGCCAGGCTGACGGAGCTCGTGCTGCCGCGAAAGCTCTGACTCGAAATCGGCCGCGCGTTGTGCGGCGGCTCATCGGGGCGGTCGACCTGTCTCGGAGCGACCGGTGGGCGATAGGGTGCCGTCGCCGTGCGCGATCGACGGAGAGACGGAGTGTGAACGTGCGCCTGTCGGTGCCGCCGGAAGGGATCACGGCCCGAGGAGTGGTGCTTCGGTTTCCCGTGCTCGACGACGTCGACGCCGTCCTGCCTGCCTTCACCGACCCCGAGCTCCGCGAGGCCGGCAACCTGCCCGCCTTCGACCGCGAGGGCCTCGCGGCGTCGCTCGGCGAGATGCCGACGCTCGCCGAGATGGGCCGGCTACTTGCGCTCGCCGCGCTCGACGCCGAGACGGGCGAGGTCCTGGGCGGCGGCACGCTCCACCATCTCGACGCTGAGCGGGGAATCGTCGAGATCGGCTACTTCGTCCTTCCGCACGCGCGCGGGCGGGGCGTCGGCACGACGATCGCGCGCCTGCTCGCCGAGCACGCCTTCTCACTGGGGATCGAGCGCGTCGCCGCCTACGTCAACGTCGGGAACATCTCCTCGGAGCGCGTACTCGAGGGTGCAGGCTTCACGCGCGAGGGCGTCGTCCGCTCGCTGCCCGTCCCCGACGGCCGGCGGGTCGACAAGACCCTCTTCTCGCTGCTGCCCGGCGAGTAACCGTCACACGGACGCCTCCCGCACGGTCGACGTCACGGCCCGCGCGTGATCCGACCCGAGCGGGATCAGGTTCAGCCGGGGTCACGGGGCTTCAGCGACGTCCCGCGGTATCGTCGAAGCGTGCTCCCGGTCTCGATCCTGGACCTCGCCCCGATCGTCGAGGGCGGAACGCCCGCGCAGGCGCTGCGCAACTCGCTCGACCTGGCACAGCATGCGGAGCGGCTCGGCTACAGCCGCTACTGGGTCGCCGAGCACCACAACCTGAGCGGGATCGCGAGTGCTGCGACGTCCGTCGTGATCGCGCACCTCGCACAGGGGACGCGGAGAATTCGCGTCGGCGCAGGCGGTGTGATGCTGCCGAACCATCCGCCGCTCGTGATCGCCGAGCAGTTCGGGACGCTGGAGGCCCTCTTCCCGGGCAGGATCGATCTCGGCCTGGGGCGTGCGCCCGGCACCGATCAGGTGACCCTGCGGGCGCTCCGGCAGGATCCGAGTGCCGACTCGTTCCCCCACGACGTTCTCGAGCTGCAGGCGCTGCTCGGCGATCCGCAGCCGGGCCAGACGGTGTTCGCGATCCCGGGGGTCGGTTCACACGTTCCGCTGTGGATCCTAGGCTCGAGCCTCTACGGCGCGCAGCTGGCGGCTGCACTGGGGCTCCCGTACGCGTTCGCATCGCACTTCGCGCCGGACGCTCTGCTCCCCGCGCTCGATGTCTACAGGGCCCGCTTCCAACCCTCGGCGCAGCTGAAGCAGCCGTACGCGATGGTCGCCGTGAACGTCGTCGCCGCGGACGACGACGCCACGGCCCTCCACCTCTTCACCTCCGTGCAGCAGTCGTTCACGAACGTGTTCCGTGGCGCTCGCGGGCAGCTGCCTCCGGCCGTCGAGGACATCGAGGCGTACTGGTCGCCGGAGGAGAAGGCACGCGTCTGCCACATGCTCGCCCGCTCCTACGTCGGATCCGCAGACACGGTTCGAGAGGGACTCGAAGATGTCATCGCCGAGACGAGGGCGGACGAGCTCATCGTTGCCTCCGCGATCCACGATCACGCGGCACGAGTCCACTCGTACGAGATTCTCTCCGGCGTCCAGCGAGCACTGCGGCTTCCACTCTCCGCCTGAGACGAGCCGCAGGGGCCTCCGTGTGCGGCGACGGACGGTCGACTCCACCGGCCGAGCCGGCGACGGCCGTTTCGACGGGCTTGTGCCGACCGGCGGTCCTGCCGACATAAGACGAGCGCCCCGGGCGGCTTCCAGCACCCCGACCGGGGCGCAGCAGCGGTTTCTCGTCGGTGCCGGCCGAGCGAGTACAGTCGGTACCCCGTGCGACGCGTGCTGACCGCCGTCGCGATCGTCGTCGCCGTGCCGGTGCTCGCTCTCGTCGGCTGGGCCGCCACGCGGGATGACGACGGGCAGGAGCTCGGGGCACTGCTCGACCGCGTGGTCCAAGCCGGGGCGCCGGGCGCGCTGATCGTCGTCAAGGACGGGTCGACGATTCGCGCGGCGGCGCGCGGCTTCGCCGACCGGAACGCGGGGCGGCCGATGCGGACCGACGATCGCTTCCGCATCGGCAGCATCACGAAGACGTTCGTCGCCGCGCTCGTGCTCCAGCTCGTCGAGGAGGACAGGCTGCGGCTCGACGACCCGGTCGAGCGCTGGCTCCCGGGCCTTGTCCCGGGCGGCCGCTCGATCACCGTGCGACACCTCCTCTCCCACACGGCGGGCCTCCCCGACTACGTCGAGGATCCCCGCCTTCGGCGAGAGCCCGAGCGGCGCTGGACACCGGCGGAGCTCGTCTCGCTCGCGCTCGCCCGCTCCGCGGAGCGAGCCCCGCCCGGCGGGACGTTCGCCTACTCGAGCACCGACTACGTCCTCCTCGGCCTGATCGCGGAGAAGGCAGGCGGCGCACCTCTCGGGGAGCAGCTGCGCGACCGGTTGTTCGAGCCGCTCGGCCTGCGCCGCACGAGCTTCGAGCCCGGCGCGCTGCACGGTGACTACGTGCACGGCCACCGGGCGCCGTCCCACCAGGGAGTCGTGACCGGCGCGCCCGTGGACATCGGCGCCGAGCCCGCGTGGTGGACGTGGGCGGCGGGCGGGATCGTCTCGACCCCGCGCGACGTGCAGCGCTTCTTCGCCGCGCTCCTCGGCGGCCGGGTACTCGGGCCGGCCGTCCTCCGCGAGATGGAGACCCTGGTGCCCGCGGGGCGTCAGCGCTACGGCCTTGGGATCGCGACGTTCCCGACCCCCTGCGGATCCGCCTGGGGCCACACGGGCAACGTCCAGGGTACGGTCGCCGTCGCATGGAACACGCGGGACGCCTCGCACCAGCTCGTACTTGTCGTCAACGCGTACCCGCTCTCGGGCGAGCTCGAGGCGGCGGTCAGGCGGGCCCAGCTCGACGCGTTCTGCGACCCGTGAGGGCGGATCAGGCCGACGCGGGCTTCTTCCGCCAGCTCGTCAGGTCGAACTCGCGGTTCAGCTCCTTGAGCACCACCCGGGCGATCATGTCGCCGCCCACGCGCTCGAAGTGGACGCCGTCGGCGGCGCGGACCTTCTGGAGCCGTCCGGAGCCGTCGGGCAGGTACTCGGTGAAGCCGCCGTCGTCGCCGGCGAACATCGTGTAGGTGTCGATGTAGGCCGCCCGCCCCTCGCGCTTCCGCGCCTCCTTCTCGACGACCGCGTTGACGACGTCGAACCGCTGCGTCTGCTCGGACGAGCTGGTCTGCGGAAGCCCGATCCAGATGACGAACGCGCCGGCCCGGTTGATGACGTCCATGAGGCCGCCGACCCGGCGCGCGTACTCCTTGCGCCATGCCCAGCCGCCGAAGTCCCCCATCGAGGCGCCCTCCGGCAGGCCGGTCATGTAGGCCTTGTCGTCGTTGCCGCCGAACGCCAGCACGACCGCGCGCGGCCGGAGCTTCTTCACCCTCTGCCTGACCTCGTCGAACCAGTTGAAGACGTCGGGGCGCGTGAGGCCGGTTGCGATCCGCCCGTCGACGCCCCCTACCGACTCGATCGCGGGGCTCGACCCGGCGGCGCGGAGGATCGCGTAGCCCGGCGTGATGACGAGCGAGTCGCCGGCGACCCACAGGCGCAGCTTCCTCTTCGGCGAGAACGCGAGCTTCTTGGGCGCCGCAGGCTTCGGCCGGGCCGGTGAGACCGGGGGCGTCGAGCCTCCGGAGCGCGCGCCGGTGGGCGTCCGCGACGACGCAGGTGCGGGGAGGCCGAGGTCGGTGTCGATCTCGTCCGCGTCCGTCCGCCCGACGAGTGCCTGGACGCCCTTCCGCGGCCGGTCGAGCAGGAGCGCGTGGCTGACATCGGCGAGCGGGCCCGTGAAGGCGAGTGCGACGTCGCGCTGCCAGCCGTCCTGCTTGTTGTAGGCCGACTTGTGGATGCCGGGCGCGTCGAGCATGAGGCCGATGGCCAGGGCGAGGACGCAGACGACGAGTGCATGGCCCGCGCTCCACTGTCGCCTGGGCGGCCCGTCGTCCTCGCGGCGGCGACGGCTCCGGGTCTCGGCCCGCGAGGACGCCGACGCTTCCGGCGCGGCGCGCTCGAGCGTGCGCGTCTCGTCGTCGGGGAGCGGCGGAAGCGGAGGAAGGGGGCTGTCGGTCATCAGAACTGGAAGTAGATGAAGGGTGCCACGCCCTCCGGCCCCAGAACGCTCGTGAGCATGAGCGCCAGGGCGAGCACGGTCGCCTGGCCGAGGACGGGGAGCCGGGAGAAGCGGGCCATGACGAGCCTTGGGAGCCGGGCCGGCAGGTACTGCGAGCCGATGCCCACGGCGATCGCCAGCAGGACGCCGCTCGTGACGAGCGGCGACGGCTCGCCCCACTGCGTGAAGATGCCCGCGATCATGTCCCAGGCGGCGCCGAAGGAATCGGCGCGGAAGAAGATCCAGGCGAGGCAGACGAAGTTGAACGTGAGGATCCGGGCACGCCAGCGCGGCCACCCGGCCGTCACGCGCGCGACCGCACCGCGGCGTTCACGGCGCCAGCGCTCGAGCGCCAGCGCCGTGCCGTGGAGCCCGCCCCAGACGACGAACGTCCAGGCGGCCCCGTGCCAGAGACCGCCGATCAGCATGGTCAGGAGCAGGTTCCGGTAGGTGAGGAGTGTGCCCCCGCGGCTGCCGCCGAGCGGGATGTAGACGTAGTCGCGCAGCCAGCGAGAGAGAGTCATGTGCCACCGTCGCCAGAAGTCCTGGACGGACACCGCGGCGTACGGCGAGTCGAAGTTCTGGGGGAACGTGAAGCCGAGCAGGAGCGCGATCCCGATCGCGATGTCCGTGTAGCCCGAGAAGTCCGCGTAGATCTGCACCGCATAGGCGTACACGGCGATCAGGATCTCGAGCGACGAATGCTGGCCGGGCGCGGCGAACACCGGGTCGACGATCGAGGAAGCGAGGTAGTTGGCGATCACCACCTTCTTGAACAGGCCCGTCGCGATCAGGTAGAACGCCCGGCTCGTGTCGACGCGCCGGGGATCGCGCGGCTTGTCGATCTGCGGGATCAGCTCGGACGGGCGGACGATCGGGCCGGCGACGAGATGGGGGAAGAACGAGAGGTACACGGCGAACCGCTCGAGGGTCGTGGGCTCGAAGTCACCGCGGTACGCGTCGACCACGTAGCTGATCGCCATGAACGTGTAGAAGGAGATCCCGACCGGGAGCACGATCGACCGGAGCCCCAGGGGCACGTCCACCCCGACGACCGACAGCAGGTTGTCGGAGGAGGAGACGAAGAAGTCGTAGTACTTGAAGTAGCCGAGCACGCCGAGGTTGCCGGCGAGGGCGAGGGTGAGAAGCGCCTTGCGCCGGACCGGAGCGCGCGCGCGCCAGATCCGCACCGCCAGCAGCTGGTTCCACAGGGTGCAGCCGGCGAGCAGGAAGATGAACCGCCAGTCCCACCAGCTGTAGAAGACGTAGCTCGCGACGATGATGAACGGCCGCCAGCGATGCGGCCAGGGCATCGTCAGCCAGGAGAGCGGCAGGACGAGCAGGAAGAAGATCGCGAACGTTGCGGTCGGGAAGAGCACGCGGGGCCGAAGCCTACGGGCCTCCCTTTGTTCGCAAGGCGGGGATCCGCAGGAGCGGATTCCCCGCGCTCGGATCCCCGCCTTCGGCGGGGCAGACCCCTGAAGGCGGCCGCTTGCGCGGCGGCACAGTCCGCCGGGGCTTCGCTCGCGAGGCCTCGGTCGTCGCGGCGCTCGCCTGGCGGAGCTTGCGCGCTACGAGGCGGGCCGCTGCGCGACCGTCGACTCGGTGTCGTCGAGGGGCGGCGGGAGCCGCGTGACCTCGGTGACGTTGTCGCCCGAAGCGGCGTCGAGGAGCGTCTGCTCCACCGGCGGGCTGAACCACGCGGGATCCGCTCCGGCAGGAGCCGACGCCGGGGGCGCGTAGACGGGGATCTCCGACCGGAGGTCGGCCCGTGACGCGGCCCATTCGATGAGGGCGACGAGGATCCACGCCCCGACCATCACGCCGCCGATCGCGACCGCATCGAGGTCGGCGATCGCCGCGGCCGCCGCCGCCGCCGCGAGGAAGAGGCCCTCCAGCAGAAGTCGGGGCACCTGCGGACGGCGGCGGACCGGAACGTCGAGCGACCCCACCCACGCGTAGCTGCCGGGAGGCGGAAGAACGTCGATCGGCCGGGTGGGGAGGGCGGACGTCGCGCCGAGGCGCCTCACCTCCTGGTGCAGTGCGGTCATCTCCTGTTCGAGCCGCGTCAGGGCACCGGCGACGTCATCCCCAGTCGGCTGCTCGCTCACGGTGGAGGCTCCTGCAGGGCGTCCATCGCGTCCATCGCCTCGTGCGCCTTGGCGTGCACCCGCGCACGCCGCTCCTCGAGCGTCTCGGTCGGCTCGGGAGCCGCCGTCGTCGAGGGCGTCTCGGTCGCCGCTTCCGGGTCGTTGCGCGCTTCGGAGAGCTTCCGGCGGAGCGCCTCGGCCGGGTCGGCTGCAGGCGGCGCGATGGTCGTCGGGACGGGAGCCGCAACCTGGGCGCGGCGGGCCGCCATGATGCGCGCGAGCGCGGCGATGCCCACGAGCCCAGCCATCCAGCCGAACAGCTTTCGCACGGCGGCATCCTAGCTCGGACGCTCCGCTGCTACCCTTCCGCGGCTTCCTGCCACGCCGCGCGCCGCCGCTCCCGGGCGTCGCACCACCCGGCGGGGCCGATTCAGACCGAAGGAAGGAGAAAGGGGACGCGTGACCGAGTACGAGATCCTGTTGCTGCTGGACCCCGAGCTGGCCGAAGAGAAGCAAGCCGAGCTCGTCGGACGGCTGCGCACGCTGATCGAGGAGAGTGGCGGCACGTTCGAGCGCCACGACGTGTGGGGCCGGCGCAAGCTCGCCTATCCGATAGACAAGAAGGAGGAGGGCGTCTACCACCTCCTGAGCTTCACCGCGAGCGCCGAGATGCTCGACGAGCTCTCCCGCGTGCTGAAGATCGACGACGACGTGATGCGTCACATGGCGACGCGTCGTCCGGAGGGGGGTCCGTCCGAGCCAATGGCGGTCGGCGCCGCGATCGGCGACGATGCCGAGACCAGGCCCGCGGACACCCTGGAGGAGGAGTAATGGCCGGCGACATCAATCGCGTGACGCTCGTGGGGCGCCTCACCCGCGACCCGGAGCTCCGGCACATACCGTCGGGAACGGCCGTGCTCGAGCTCGGGCTTGCCGTGAACGGCCGCCAGCAGGACGATGCGGGGAACTGGGTCGACAAGCCGAACTTCTTCGACGTGAAGGTCTACGGCCGGCAGGCCGAGACGCTCGCCCAGCACCTCCAGAAGGGGCGCCGGATCGGCGTCGACGGCCGCCTCGACTGGCGATCGTGGGAGGCGCAGGACGGGACGAAGCGCTCGAAGGTCGACGTCGTGGCGCAGAACGTGCAGTTCCTCGACAGCCGCGGCGACGGCGAGAGCGGCGGAGGCTACATCCCTGCGGACGCCGCCGCGACGCCTGCCGGCGACTTCCCCTCGTCCCCGACCGACGACGACATCCCGTTCTAGGAGGCCACGATGGCTGCCAACAAGCAACCTCGCAAGCGGCCGGGTCTCGGGACGACCGGCGGACGGCGCAAGAGCTGTCACTTCTGCAAGGACAACGTCGCGGAGGTGGACTACAAGAGTGCCAACCAGCTCCGGCGCTACATCTCGGAGAAGGGCAAGATCCGCAACGGCCGCCTCACGGGCGCGTGCCGCCGGCACCAACGGCAGGTAGCGGTGGCGGTGAAGCGGGCCCGCGAGATGGCGCTCCTGCCCTACGTGCAGGGGGCGTGATGGAGGTCATCCTCACGAAGGATGTCGAGAAGCTCGGCCTCAAGGGCGAGGTCGTCGACGTCAAGCGCGGCTACGCCCGCAACTACCTCCTGCCGAGGCGGCTCGCCGAGGTGGCGACCGCCGGGCGGGTTGCCGAGCTCCGCCGCATCGAGTCGGAGCGGGCGCGCCACGAGGCGCGGTCGGCGGAGCAGGCCGCCGGGATCGCCGAGACGCTGACGAAGACCGTCCTGCGGTTCGAGGTGAAGTCGGGCCCGACCGGCGCGCTTTTCGGCTCGGTGACTCCGACCGACATCGCCGAGGAGCTCTGGCGGACGCGGAAGATCCGCGTCGACCGGCGCAAGATCGACCTGGACGTGATCAAGCGGATCGGCCGCTACTCGATCCCCGTACACGTGTTCGAGGGGGTCACCGCCGAGGTGAAGACACTCGTCGTGCCGGAGGGTGGCGAGCTGCCGCCGGAGGAGGAACTCGCGGCGCTCGAGGCGGCCGAGCGGGCCGAGGCCGAGGCGGCGTCGCGGGCCGAGGTACTCGAGGAGACCGAGGAGCCGCTGACGGAGGAAGAGCCGGCGGTACCGGCTGTCCCCGACGCCGACGACGACGCCTCCGCTTCCGAGGCCGAGAACGAATGAGGAGAGGGCCCCCTCGCGGGCCCTCTTCCGTTCCCCACAGCGTCTTCCACACTTCCCACAGCGCGACCGTCGCGGCTGTGGACGAGTGCACGAAATCTCCGCAGCGTGCGGGTATCGCCGATTTGCAGTTTCGCAGGCTCCGGTGGACAACCGTGTCCGGCGTTGGGGATAGCATGGGAACATGTGTTCCGTTCTCCCTGCTCCGCCGAGCAGGTCATCGGCGGACGCGTCTCGATTGGACGCGGCTCGGCCCGACAGCTTTGATGCTCCGTCGTGAGCACGACGCACGCACTCCCGACGGCCGAGGTGCCGCCGCAGAACCTCGAGGCGGAGGAGGCCGTGCTCGGGGCGATGCTGCTCTCGGAGAACGCCATCGGCGCGGTGACGGAGATCATTGGCGCGTCCGACTTCTACCGGGGCTCCCACGGGACGATGTATCGCGCCTGCCTGGCGCTCTGGGCGAAGGGCGAGCCCGTCGACGCGATCACACTCGCGAACGAGCTCGAGGAACGGGGCGAGCTCGAGCAGATCGGCGGTAGCCCCCGTGTCGCGGAGCTCGCAGCGCTCGTCTCGGCGACGGCGAACGTCGAGCACTACGCGCGGATCGTCAAGGAGACCGCCACCCTCCGCGGGCTGATCCAGGCCGGACAGGAGATCGCCCGACTGGGCCGTGAGCGGCTCGGTGAGACGGCGGAGCTCGTCGATCGCGCTGAGCAGATCGTGTTCGACCTCTCGCAGCAACGGGTAACGGGCGACTTCGACCACATCGGGCCGCTGCTCACCGAGAGCTTCGAGCGGATCACGAAGCTCTACGAGGCCGGTGTTGACGTCACCGGCATCCCGTCCGGGTTCCGCGACCTCGACCGCCTCACCTCCGGGTTCCAGCCCGGCAACCTCATCATCCTCGCGGCCCGGCCGTCGATGGGGAAGTCGGCGCTCGCGCTCTGCATCGCGGCGAACCTCGGCGTCCGTAGCCAGACGCCGGTCGCGCTGTTCACGCTCGAGATGTCGAAGGCCGAGGTCACGCAGCGGTTGATGTGCAGCGAGGCGAAGGTCGAGTCCGACCGCGTGCGCTCCGGGAAGCTCACCCAGGAGGACTGGCCGCGCCTCACCGCAGCCTGCGACAAGCTCATGAAATCGCCGATCTTCGTCGACGACACGGGCTCGATCACCATGATGGAGCTCCGGTCGAAGGCGCGCCGGCTGAAGAGCCGCGAGCCCGGCCTCGGCCTGATCGTCGTCGACTACCTCCAGCTGATGACGTCGGGATCGAGCGCGGAGAACCGCGTACAGGAGGTCTCCCAGATCTCGCGGAACCTCAAGGTCCTGGCGCGCGACCTGGACGTCCCGATCCTCGCCCTGTCGCAGCTCTCGCGCGCGGTCGAGCAGCGCCACGACAAGCGGCCGATCCTGTCCGACCTGCGCGAGTCGGGGTCGATCGAGCAGGACGCGGACCTCGTGCTGTTCGTCTACCGCGACGAGTACTACAACGGCGAGGAATCCGACCAGCAGGGGCTCGCGGAGCTGATCCTCGCCAAGCACCGCAACGGCCCCACCGACGCGATCAAGCTCAGCTTCCTGCGGCGCTACGCGAAGTTCGCCGATCTCGCGGGCGCCGCGGCCTAACTGGGCGATCCGGCCGTGGTTCCGAGGCGCCGCTCGAACAGACGGAGGTCGGGCCTCGTGCCCGCCGGCCCGAGCTGATTCGTGCTGAACGCGCGCGGCGCCCGCCGGTTCGACCGCCCAGGACGAGGCGTCAGCCTGCCGCGCACCGGGTAAGAGGCCGACCGCCTCTGCCCTTTCTGATCGAGGGCCGTCGCGGGTGGCGCGAGCTCCTGCACGGCGTTCCTCGCATGGCGGTCGGTGGCGCATGCGACAATCGGGGCCGTGCCCGCGACCGTGATCGTCGGGGCGCAGTGGGGAGACGAGGGGAAGGGGAAGATCGTCGACCTGCTCGCCCAGGAGTCAGACCTCGTCTGCCGCTACCAGGGCGGCCCCAACGCGGGGCACACGATCGTCGTGGGCGGCGAGACGTACAAGATCCGCGCCATCCCGTCGGGCATCGTTGCCGGTGTGGCCAGCGCGATCGGCGCCGGGTGCGTGGTCGACCCCGCGGTCCTGATCGACGAGCTCGACGACCTCGAGGCGCGCGGTCACCGCACCGACGGCCTCGTCTTCGTCTCGGGGAACGCCCACCTGATCATGCCCTGGCACGTTGCGCTCGACGGCGCCCGCGAGCGCCGCCTGGGAAACCTGCAGATCGGAACGACACGGCGCGGTATCGGTCCTGCGTATGCCGACAAGGCAACGCGCATCGGGATCAGGGTGCAGGACCTCCTCGACCCGAAGATCCTGCGCGAGAAGGTCGAGCTCGCAGCCGGCGAGAAGAACGTCTGGCTGGAGCGTGTCTACGGGATCGCCCCGTTCGATGCCGAGGACGTCGTCGTGCGCACACTCGCACACGCCGAGAGGCTCGCACCGTACGTCGAGGACACGTCGCTGCTCGTCGACCGCGCACTTCGCGACTCGCGCAAGGTCCTGTTCGAGGGTGCGCAGGGGACCCTGCTCGACCTCGACCACGGGACGTACCCGTTCGTCACCTCGTCGAGCCCGATCGCCGCCGGCGCCGCGGTGAGCTTCGGCATCGGCCCGCAGCGGATCGACGAGGTCGTGGGCGTCTCCAAGGCGTACGTGACCCGGGTCGGCGAGGGCCCGTTCCCGAGCGAGATCGACGGGCCTGCACACGACCGGGTCAGGGAGATCGGCGGCGAGTTCGGCACCGTCACCGGCCGGGAGCGCCGCTGCGGGTGGCTCGACCTCGTCGCGTTGCGCTTTGCCGTCCGGGTGAACGGGATCACGTCCCTCGCGCTGACGAAGCTCGACGTGCTGTCCGGGTTCGGCGAGATCCCCGTCTGCGTCCGATATCGCTTGCCCGACGGGTCGCAGACCGAGGACTTCCCCGCTCATCAGTCGGACTTCCACCACTGCGCCCCGGTGTTCGAAACCCTCCCGGGCTGGCGCGAGGAGCTCACCGGGCCCGCGCTGCCCGCCGCGGCGGCGGACTACGTAGCGTTCGTGAGCGACGCGCTCGGCGTTCCGGTGACGCTCGTCGGCACGGGCGCGTCGCGCGATGCCGTGCTCGCGCTGTAGCTCGTAGACTCCGGCGGTGCGCGTTCTCGTCGTCGGCTCGGGCGGTCGCGAGCACGCGCTCGTGTGGCGCCTCGCCTCGTCGCCCGCCCTGACCGAGCTCCACGCCGCGCCCGGCAACCCCGGGATCGCGGCGCTCGCGACGTGTCATCCGGTCGTGCCCGACGACGGCGACGGCCTGCTCGGGCTGGCGCGCTCGCTCGGCATCGATCTGGTCGTCGTCGGGCCGGAGGCGCCGCTCGTCGCAGGCGTGGCCGATGTCCTGCGCCACGCCGGCATCCCGGTCTACGGGCCGTCGGCCGCGGCGGCTCGGATCGAGGGCTCGAAGGCATTCGCGAAGGACGTGATGGCCGCCGCCGGAGTGGCCACCGCCGCCCTGCTCGACGCCCCGCGGGCACCGTGCGTGCTGAAGGCCGACGGACTCGCGGCCGGGAAGGGCGTCGTCGTCTGCCGGACGGACGCGGAGGTCGTCGCCGGGCTCGAGATCGCGCGGACGTTCGAGGGACAGGTGCTCGTCGAGGAGCTGCTCGAGGGGCCGGAGGTGTCGGTGCTCGCCCTCTGCGACGGCGCGGAGGCCGTCGCTCTGGCGCCGGCGCGCGACTTCAAGCGAGCCTACGACGGTGACGAGGGGCCGAACACGGGCGGTATGGGATCGTTCGCGCCGACGGCCGAACTCGACGACGAGATGCTCGAGGGCCTCGTGGAGACGTGCGTACGGCCCGTGCTCGCGGAGCTCGTGAGACGGAGCGCGCCGTTCGTCGGGACGCTCTTCGCAGGTCTCATGCTGACCGCGGACGGCCCACGGGTGCTCGAGTACAACTGTCGGTTCGGCGATCCGGAGACCCAGTCGGTGCTCCCCCTGGTCGACGGCGACCTGTTGGGCGCCCTCGCCGCCGCCGCGCGAGGCTCGCTCGCCGGCGCCCCTCTCGGTCGCGGAACCGGCGCCGCGGTCACTGTCGTGCTGACGGCGGGCGACTATCCCCGCGCGGGTGACCGCGGTACGCCGATCGAGGGCGTCGCCGAGGCCGAGGCGTCGGGCGCGCTCGTGTTCCACGCCGGGACGGCGCTCAAGGACGGGCGGCTCGTCACGAACGGGGGGCGGCTGCTCGGCGTCACGGGGACGGGAGCCACGCTCGCGGCGGCGCGGGCACGTGCCTACGCCGCGGCCGACCTGATCCGCATCGCCGGCGCCCGCCGCCGTGAGGACATCGCGCTCGCCGCGGCCGCAGGGTAGGTGGATCTCGCAAAGTGCGGGCGACTCGTGGGGCACCCCATCCCACCACCCGCTTTCTATTCTATCGCCTGATTGGGCAACAATGGCTGACGACTTCGTGTCGGTTTCGTGCCGGTTTGGTGCCGTTCCATCGAGGGCCGGCCGGAGGCCGTCTCTAGAATGGGCTCGTGATCGCTCGCTATGCCCGCCCCGCCATGGCGCGGATCTGGTCGGACGAGGCGAGGCTCTCGCGAATGCTCGAGGTCGAGCTCGCTGCCCTCGACGGCTGGAGCGTGCTCGGGGTCGTCCCCTCCGACGCCGTCGAGCGGATCCGGTCGGTCGCGCGTCCCCCTTCCCCGGAGCGTGTCGCGGAGGTCGAGCGGGAGACGAACCACGACGTCGCGGCGTTCGTCGACGCGGTTGCGGAGACCCTCGGCCCGGACGGGCGGTGGTTCCATTTCGGCCTTACGTCCTCCGACGTCCTCGACACCGCGCTCTCGCTGTCGGTGCAGGAGGCGGGAACGCTCGTGCTCGACGGGGTCGACCGAGCGTTTCGTGCGGTTGTCGCCCGCGCAGAGGAGCACCGCGAGACGCTCTGCATGGGGCGCACCCACGGCGTTCATGCAGAGCCGACCACGTTCGGCCTCAAGCTCGCCGGCTGGGCGTTCACCCTGGAGCGCGACCGGGTACGGCTCGAGCACGCGCTGTCGGGCCTGCGGATCGGCAAGCTGTCCGGCGCCGTCGGCCAGTACGCCGCCATCGACCCGGAGGTCGAGCGGATCGCCTGCGAGCGTCTCGGGCTCGAGCCGGCGCCGAGCTCGACCCAGGTCATCCAGCGCGACCGCCACGCCGAGCTGCTCACCTCGCTTGCGATAATGGCGTCGTCGCTCGACCGGTACGCGACGGAGATCCGCCATCTCGCGCGCACGGAGGTGCGGGAGGTAGAGGAGCCGTTCGGGCGAGGCCAGAAGGGCTCGTCTGCGATGCCTCACAAGCGCAACCCGATCACCGCGGAGCGGATCTGCGGCTTGGCGCGCGTCGTTCGAGCGAACGCCCTGGTCGGTCTCGAGAACGTCGCGCTCTGGCACGAGCGCGACATCTCCCACTCCTCCGCCGAGCGGATCGTGATACCCGACTCGTTCCTCGCGATGGACTACGTCCTCGACCGGTTCGCGTGGCTGGTCGAGGGTCTCGTCGTCAGGCCCGGGCGGATGCGGGTGAACGTCGATGCGAGCCACGGGCTCTTCTTCAGCCAGCGCCTCCTGCTCGCGCTCATCCAGAGCGGGCTCTCACGGGACGAGGCCTACCGGCTGGTGCAGCGGCTCGCGATGCGCGCGTGGGACGAGGAGCTGGATTTGCGCGAGCTCGCCCGGGGAGACGCCGCGGTCGCGGGCCGCGTGGACACGGAGCGCGTGTTCGCGCTCGAGGCGTACACGGCGCATGTCGACACCGTGTTCGACCGGCTCCGGCCACTCGTCGCCGCGCGCGAGGCTGTCGTCCATGCCTGAGGCCCATGTCGGTAGCGGCAAGGTGCGCGAGCTCTATGCGCTCGGCGACGACGGGCTTCTGCTCGTCGCCACGGATCGCATCTCGACGTACGACGTCGTGCTCCCGACGGAGATCCCGGACAAGGGGCGCGTGCTCACCGGCCTCTCGGCGTTCTGGTTCGCGCGCACGCGGCACATCGTCCCGAACCACTTCCTGGCCCTGCGCCCCGACGGCTGCTCGCTCGAGTGCCGGCGGCTCGAGATGCTGCCCGTCGAGATCGTCGTGCGCGGATACCTCGCCGGCTCCGGTTGGGTCGACTACCGGGAGTCGGGTGCGGTCTCCGGCCACCTGCTGCCTTCCGGCCTGCGCGAGTCGGACGCCTTGCCCGAGCCGATCGTCACCCCGGCCACCAAGGCGACCGAGGGTCACGACCTCAACATCACCGAAACCGAGGCGGAGGCGCTCTGCGGCCGCGAGCGGTATCGGGCCGCACGTGAGGCAGCGCTTGCGCTGTACGGCTTCGCCGCGTTCCACGCCGAGGAGCGCGGGATCCTGGTCGCCGACACCAAGTTCGAGCTCGGGATCGACGCGGTCGGGACGGTCACGCTCGCCGACGAGGCGCTCACCCCCGATTCGTCCCGGTTCTGGCCCGCTTCCGAGTACGCGCCGGGCGGCCCTCAGCCGTCGTTCGACAAGCAGTACGTGCGTGACTGGTGCCTGCAGACGGGGTGGGACCGCACCGCGCCGGGCCCGGAGCTCCCCGCGGACGTCGTCTCCGGCACGCGGGCCCGCTACGTCGAGGCGTTCGAGCTGCTGACGGAGACCGCATTCGACGAGTACGTCGCCGACCCGGGGGTCGTGCTGTGCGACTGACCGTCCTGATCCGGCCGAAGGCAGGGATCCTCGATCCCCAGGGCGAGGCCGTCCAGGCTTCGCTCGCGACTCTCGGGTTCTCCGTCACGAGCGCGCGGATCGGCCGGCTGGTCGACCTCGAGGTGGACGCGGACGACCCGGCCACTGCACGCGCCGAGGTCGAGCGCATGTGCGGGGAGTTGCTCGCAAACCCGCTCATCGAGAGCTTCGAGATCGTCGAGGAAGCCGAATGACGTCCGAGCGTCCCCGGATCGCCGTCGTCACGTTCCCCGGCTCGAACGACGACGGCGACGCACGCCTCGCCCTCGAGCAACTCGGCGCACAGGCGGTCTCCGTCTGGCATACCGTGACCGAGCTGCCGGTGGACGTCGGCGGCGTCGTCCTGCCGGGAGGCTTCTCGTACGGCGACTACCTCCGCTGCGGCGCGCTCGCCCGTGTGGCGCCGGTGATGGACGCCGTTCGGGCATTCGCGGCGAACGGTGGGCCGGTGCTCGGCATCTGCAACGGGTTCCAGATCCTGTGCGAGGCAGGCATCCTCCCGGGGGTCCTCCGCGCGAACCGGCAGCTCGAGTTCCTCTGCGCCGACGTGACCGTGACCGTCGAGTCCGACGCCACGCCGTTCACCGCCGCATGCCACATCGGGCAGGAGCTCGTGATCCCCGTCAAGCACGGGGAGGGCAACTGGATGGTCGACGACGCGCTCTTCGCCGAGGTGCTCGACCGGGGCCAGGTGGTTCTCCGCTACGCCGAGGACGTGAACGGCTCACGCGACCGCGTCGCGGGGATCGCGAACGAGGACGGCAACGTCCTCGGGCTGATGCCCCACCCGGAGCACGCGGTGGACCCCTTGCTCGGGCCGACGGGGGGCCTCCCGATCCTCGACGGGCTGATCGTCGCGGCGCAGGAGCGCGTCGCGTCGGTCGTCGGCGGGCCGTAGAGCGCGTCGGAAGGCGCCCTGGCGCTCGTCCGGGCACCGCGAGGCGCGGGCGGCTGCGCGCTGAGATGGTCATCTCGACTCCTCGGTCACGGGTCGCCGTCACGCGACCCGAGCTCGCGCATGAGTCGTCTGAGCTCGGGCGCGCGCTCGAGGACGACGCCCAGCTTCGCCAGGTCCCGCTCGCGAAGCGTCACCGGGCCCCGCCGTGCGCTCCCGCCGGTGGCGTACGAGAAGCGGACGAGCCGCTCGCCGCCCTCCGTCTCGAGCAGCTCGACGCGGGTCGTGAAGCGCCTCTCGCCCGCCCGCTGCGGGACGGCGACCTCCTCGAGGCTCGAGGCCTTGCCCCAGGGTGTCGTCACCGTCGCCATGGTGGACAACGTACAGCAGGACGTGTGACGTGTCCGTGCCGGAACCGTGCCGACTCTGAGACGTTCGATCGAAGACGCGACATGCAACGATGCCCGACGCCGTGACAAGCGAGCTTCCACGGGGCACAGTGACCTTCCTGTTCACCGACGTCGAGGCGTCGACGAGCCTCGTCAGGCATCTCGGGAGCGAGTACGGCGACGTCCTCCGGCGCCACCGTGAGCTGATCCGCGAGGCGGTCGGTGCACACCACGGGCGCGAGGTGGACACGCAGGGTGAGGGGTTCTTCGTCGCCTTCGGGCGGGCCAAGGACTCCGTCGCGGCCACCGTCGCGGCGCAGTGCGCCCACGCTGCCGAGCCTTGGCCCGACGGGTCGGTCGTTCGCGTGCGGATGGGGATCCACACCGCGGAGCCCGAGCTATCGAGCGATGGCTACTTCGGCATGGGCGTCCACCGGGCGGCACGGATCTGTGCGCTCGGCCACGGCGGCCAGATTCTGCTCTCTCGATCGACCGCCGGCCTCGTCGATGAGGACGAGATCCCCGGCCTCGAGCTACGTGATCTCGGCGAGCACATGCTCAAGGGACTCGACCGGCCAGAGCGGGTCTACCAGCTCGTCGCCGACGGGCTCGACGACGAGTTCCCGCCCCTGCGCTCGGTGACCGCACTCGCGCAAGCGATCGAGGCGTCGCGCTTCCCGACCGGCACGGTGACCTTCCTCGTCACCGACATGGTCGGGTCCGTCGCGATGCTCCGAACGCTCGGAATCGAGGGCTACAGCTCGACATTGGAGCGGTACGAGCGGATCGTCCGCGACGCCGTGGCCGCGCACGACGGTCACGCGTTCGAGATCGTCGGCGACTCGTTCATCTCCGTGTTCGCCCGGGCGCGCGACGCGCTGTTCGCCGCGGTCGATGCGCGGGACGCCTTCACGGGGACCGACTGGGTCGAGGGCTGGCGGCCGGGGGTCCGTATCGGGATCCACACCGGGGAGGCCGAGCGCTGGCGGTCGGGCTACGTCGGGTTCGGCCTGATTCGCGCTCTGCGGGTGTGTGATGCCGCCGACGGAGGCCAGGTGCTCGTGTCAGAGACGACCACGAGCGTCCTCGACGGGGTGGATCTCTCCGGCCTCGAGCTGCATCCGCTCCCGACGCGCTCGCTCGAGGACTTCGACCGTCCGGTGGTGCTGCACGAGGCAGCGCGGCGAACCTGAGCCAAGGACCGGCGGATCGGTGGACGATCAGAGCCGCTCGACCAGGCGGAAGCGGCTGCAGACGACGAGGGTGTCCTCGTCGATCTCGACCTGCGGGTCGCCCAGCCCCGCGACCATCTCGGGGCACGTGAAGAACCGGACGTGCGCGGCGCGCCACTCCTCCAGCGTCTCGAAGCCCTCGCCCTCGTCGAGCGCGAACGCGAGGTCGACGTCGCCCATGCGCTTGACCTCGACCTCGGTCGTCTCGATCACCCCGACGCCCTGACCCTCCGAGTCGACCACGAGCTCGCGGTCGCCAGGCTTCCCGACCGGCGTGCCCTCGCGCCGGTACTCCTCGAGGAGTCCTGTCGTCGACACCTTCTCGCCGTCGAGGATCGCTGTCACCAGGCGGTCGCGAAGCGGGCCGGGGAAGCCGAACTCTGCATGCGGCAGGTCGTGCTGGACCACGGCCCGATCGTATGCTGGCCAGGTGCACGACGTCGTGATCGTCGGGGCGGGCTCGGCGGGATGCGTCCTCGCGGCCCGGCTCAGCGAGGATCCCGGGACGGCCGTCCTCCTGCTCGAGGCGGGAGGACGCGACCGGAAGCTCCACGTTCGCGTGCCGGCCGCGTTCTCGAAGCTCTTCCGCTCGCGACTCGACTGGGGCTACGACACAGTTCCCCAGGCCGCTCTCGACGGCCGGCGCGTGGTCTTCCCGCGCGGCAAGGTGCTCGGCGGCTCCTCCTCGATCAACGCGATGATGGCGATCCGAGGCCATCGCGCCGACCAGGGCCCGTGGCCGCCCGGCTGGAGCTGGGACGACGTCGCGGGGTCGTACGCCCGGAGCGACCTCCATTTCCCGCGGGCGACCCAGCGCGATCCGAGCCCGCTGACGCTCGACTTCCTCGAGTCGGCTGCTGCAAACGGCATTCCGCGCGCGGTTGACCTCAACGCCGCCGACAACGCGGGCGTCGGGCTCACACCCGTGTCGATCCTCCGCGGACGGCGCCACAGCGTCGTCGACGGCTACCTGAGGCCGATCGTGCGCCGGCCGAACCTGACGGTGGTCACGGGCGCGCGAGCGACCCGGGTCATCGTCGAGGGTGGTCGTGCCCGCGGCGTCGCATACCTCCTCGATGGGCACGAGGAGGAGGCCCACTCGGGGCGCGAGGTCGTGCTCGCCGCCGGGGCGATCGATACGCCCAAGCTCCTCCTGCTCTCCGGAATCGGTCCCGTCGAGGAGCTCGAGCGGCACGGGATCCCCGCCGTCGCGGAACTGCCCGGCGTGGGCCGGAACCTGCGCGACCACCTGGCGAACGGCGTGCTCGCCACGGTCGACGCCGAGACGCTCCGGACGGCCGAGCGGCCCCGTCACCTGCTCTCGTGGCTGGCGCTGGGACGCGGCCCGCTCACGTCGAACGTGGCAGAGGCTGCAGCATTCATCCAGGTCGACCCCGCCGCGCCCGGCCCGGAGCTCGAGCTGATCTTCGCCCCGGTGCTGTTCGAGGAGGAAGGAACAGTCCCGCCGTCGCAGGACGGCGTCACCGTCGCCACCGTGCTGTTGCAGCCGCAGAGCGTCGGTGAGGTGAGGCTCGCTTCCGCGGATCCGCTCGCGGCGCCGGAGATCGATCCCCGCTACCTCACCGACCCCGGCGGGCGGGACGCGGTTCTCCTCCTCGAAGGCATCCGACGCGCGCGCCGGATCCTGGCGACCGCGCCCCTGGCCGGGCACGTGACCGGCGAACTGCTCCCCGGGGCCGAGGCGGTCGACGACGGCGCCCTTCGCGCGCACCTGCGGGCACGGTCGCAGACGCTGTACCACCCTGTCGGCACGTGCCGCATGGGCGAGGACGACGCAGCGGTGGTCACGCCGGACCTCCGCCTGCGAGGAGTCGAAGGGCTTCGTGTCGTCGACGCCTCCGTGATCCCCGCCCTGCCCCGCGGTCACACGAACTGGCCGACGGTGATGGTCGCCGAGCGTGCGGCCGAGCTGATGCGCGCGGCGTGACGGCCGAGGCGCCCGTCCTCTGCTGTCCCGACAAGTTCCGCGGGAGCCTCACGGCGGGCGAAGCCGCAGAAGCCCTCGCAGCAGGGGTCGAGCGCGCCGGGCGCGCGGCCGTTCGGCTTCCCCTCGCGGACGGCGGCGAGGGAACGCTCGACGTGCTCTGCCCGTCGGTCGGAGACCGGCGGGTGACCCAGGTGACCGGGCCGCTCGGAGCGCCCGTCGAAGCGGAGTGGGGGATGCGCGGCGACACGGCCGTCATCGAGATGGCGCGAGCGAGCGGACTCGGCCTCGTCGAGGGGCGGAACGACCCGGTCCGCGCGACGACGTTCGGCACCGGCGAGCTGATCCGGGCGGCCCTGGACGCCGGAGCCGGGAAGGTGCTCGTCGCGGTCGGCGGGTCGGCGACGGTCGACGGCGGCCTGGGCGCGCTCGAGGCGCTCGACTTCGACCTTCGGGGCGTCGAGGTCGTCGTCGCATGCGACGTCGCGACAGCGTTCGTCGACGCGGCGCGCGTCTACGGCCCGCAGAAGGGCGCAGACGCCGATGCAGTCGAGGAGCTCGGAGCGCGGCTGGCGCGGCTGGCCGAGCGCTACCGGACGACGCGAGGCGTCGACGTCTCCCGGCTTTCCGGGTCGGGGGCGGCCGGCGGCCTCGCAGGCGGGCTCGCGGCCGTCGGCGCACGTCTCGTTCCCGGTGCTGCGCTCGTCGCGGACGCTGCTGGCCTCCGGGCTGCACTGTCGGGTGCGCCGCTCGCGATCACCGGCGAGGGGCGCTTCGACGCCACGTCGCTCGTCGGCAAGGTCGTGGGGAACGTGCTGCGCGAGGCGCGGGAGCGGGGCACGCCCGTCGCGGTCGTGGCCGGAGACGCCGAGCCGGGCACCGCGGACGAGGTTCCACGCATCACGCTAGTCGAGCTCGCCGGCTCGGTCGAGCTCGCGTTGCGCGACGCGGCTCGCCTCGCGTCGGCTGCTGCCCAGGCGTTCGCGACGGGCCCTCGCCTCCCGCCGGCAAACGCCGGTTGACGCCCGGCGCCGGTGTGGGTAACCGCACCGGCCCCGGGCTCGGGCGTGGCGAACCTGCGTGCGGACACCGAACGCACCCAGGAGACGACACGCATGACACAGCTCATCGACACCGGATCCGCGACCCGCAGCGAAGCCTCCCCGGACATCCTCGTCTTTCCGGGCGAGCCGGGCTGGGATGTCGCCCGCCAGGCCTGGAATCTCGCCGTCGACCAGCGACCCGCCGCGGTCGCGCTACCGGAGACCGTCGACGACGTCGTCGCGGCCGTCGACTACGCGCGCACCCTCGGGCTTCGCATCGCTGTCCAGGGCACGGGGCACGGTGCTCCAGGCACTCCGCTCGACGGCACGCTCCTGATCAACACGGCGCGAATGACCGGCGTCGAGATCGACGTCGGAGCGCGCGTCGCGCGAGTCGCGGCCGGAACGGTCTGGATCGACGTCGTCGACGCTGCGGTCGAGCACGGCCTCACCGCGCTCCACGGCTCGGCCCCGGACGTGGGGGTCGTCGGCTACTCGCTCGGCGGCGGGATCGGCTGGATGGCGCGCAAGCACGGTCTTTCCTCGTCGAGTGTGCTCTCGGCCGAGGTCGTGACCGCCGACGGCGAGGTCGTCCGTGCGGACCCGGAGACGAACCCGGACCTCTTCTGGGCGCTGCGTGGCGGCGGCGGGAGCTTCGGCGTCGTGACCGGGGTCGAGATCGCGCTCTACCCCGTCACCGAGGCCTTCGCCGGGTGGCTGATCTGGCCGATGGAGCGCGCCGGCGAGGTGCTCGGCGCGTGGGCGGAGTGGACGCGGAACGCCCCCGAGGACGTGACTTCGGTCGGCCGGCTGCTGCAGATCCCGCCGATCCCGGAGATGCCGGAGACGCTCCGCGGCCGCCAGGTGGTCGTCGTCGAGGCCGCGTACCTCGGCGACGAGCAGTCCGGCCGTGAGCTGCTGCGTCCCTTGCTCGAGCTCGACCCCGAGATCGACACCTTCGGCGTCGTGCCCGCCCGTGCGCTCACCGAGCTCCACCAGGATCCTCCGGCACCGGTGCCGGGCCGCGGCGAGGGCTGGATGCTCGAGGCGTTCGATGCGTCGGCCGCGGAGGCGATCGTCGACGCCGCGGCGATGGACGGTACGGCTCCGCTGATCTCCGTCGAGGTCAGGCATCTCGAGGGCGCGCTCGGCCGCCCCGACCCGAACGGCGGCGTGTTGTCGCACCTCGAGGCGCCGTACGTCATGTACTCGATCGGGGTCGCGATGGGCCCCGGGTCGGTGCCGGCGATCGACGGGCGGATCGCGGCGATCCGTGGCGCGGCCGAGCCGTGGCTCTCACGGAGCGCGTACTTCAACTTCGCCGAGCGCCACGTCGACTCGAGCGCACTCTACCCCCGCGGAGCCTACGGCCGGCTCGCGGAGATCCGCGCCGACGTCGACCCGGACGGCGTCTTCCGGGCGAAGCACGCGATCGACTGAGGTCGAGAGGGGCGGGGAGGATCGCTCCCCGTCCCTCTACTCGTCCTCCTCGGCGAGCAGCCGGTACAGGCTGCGCCGGGCATCGCGGAGCACTGTCTGCGCCGCCTCGAGCTGGGTCGCCGTGCCCGCGTTGGCGACCTGGCGGGTCGCCGCGAGCACCTGGAACGCGAGGTCGCGAAGCGCGACGAGCGCGTCGTCGCTCTCGTCCGCGACCGCCGTCCAGGGAGCGGGCGCCGAGGCTGCTTGCTCCCGTCCGGCGTCGGTCAGCTCGTAGACGCGCTTGCCGGAGTCGGATGCCGTCTCCCGGACGAGCTCCTCGTCCTCGAGCTGCTGCAGGGTGGGGTAGACCGAGCCGGGGCTCGGCCGCCAGACGCCGCCGGTGCGCTCGGCCAGCTCCTGGATGATCTGGTAGCCGTGCATCGGCTGCTCGGCGAGCAGCGCGAGGATCGCCGCGCGGATGTCGCCGCGGGCGGCACGCCGGCCGAAGGCGTTCCCGGGGGCGAAGCCGCGGTGGCGCCGCCGGTGGCGGCCGGTCATGAAGCGCACGCCGTCGCCTCGACGGCCGCGCTGGTTGGGGATGGCGAATGCGGTCATGCCGCTCCTTTCGTCGGTGTATCGCGATATATCGTAACACATCGCTCGAGTAGATGCACATCTCGCGGTCACGCAGCAGACGGCGCGTCCGTCCCGCCCCTATACGGATGTCTGGGGAGCGACCGCGGTCTCGACGGCCACCACGCCCGGCAGGCCCGCGGCGGCGCAGGGCCCCTCGACCCCCGCGCGGGCACCCGTGATCCGGTCGGCGGCGCCTCCGATCGCGCGCACCCGCGCGATCAGCGGCAGCGCGAGTCCGGTCACGAGCCCGCCCGCGACGAACGCAGCGCCGACCGACCGTCCCTCGCCGAGGGCGCCGAGCCCGACCTGCCCGCCGATCCCGCCGGCATTCGAGATCATCGAGTCGAACGAGACTACCGTGGCGCGCTGCTCGCTCGGGACGACCTGGTGCAGGTAGGCCTGGCGCACCGGGCTGGTCACGCCCGTCGCAGCGGTCATCAGGAGGAGCGCCGGCACCGCGGCCCAGAACGAGGAGACGAGCCCCAGGGCGACGGCCGCGCCGGTCTGGACCGCGGCGGCTCCGAGCAGGAGCGTCGTCCGCCGCCCGCAGCGGCGCGAGAGCACGTCCACGAGCTGGTTACCGGCGATGGTCGAGAGGGCGATGCCCGCGGTCACGAGCCCTGCGACCCACACCGCATCGCTGGAGAGGAGATCGAGCAGGTACGGCTGCGAGGCGTAGAACGCCCAGCTGAAGAACCCCATCTGCACGAGCGACGCGAGCATCAGCAGCCGGAGCGGCCGCTGGCCCCAACCGTACGCGACGCCGGCCCTTGCGTTGCGTACGACCTCGCCCGGTAGCTCGGCCGCCGTCACGTGGCGCGGCGTGAAGCCGAGATCGTGCATCACGGCGTACGCCACGGCGAACACGGCGACCAGCAGCACCGACCGCACGAGGTACGGGAGGGAGAGGTCGATCTGGCCGAGCAGGCCGCCGCCGACGGTGCCGACGAGCATCGCCGCACCGGTGATCTGCTGGCCGCGTGCGAAGACGGTGTCGAGCGCCCCCGCGTAGCCCGTCACGTGGAGCGCGTCGACGAGCCACGCCTCCATCGCCCCGGAGTAGAAGGTGAACCCGAGGCCCATCGCGACGGAGACGAGCGAGAACGCGACGACCCCCGCGTCGACCTCGGCGAGCCCCACGTACATCAGCGTCGTCGCTGCGAGCACGGACACGGAGAGCAGGAACGAGACGCGCCGCCCCAGCGTGTCGGCGACGACACCGGTCGGCACCTCGAACGCGACCATTCCCGCAGAGAACGCCGCGTTCGCGACGAAGACCTCGAAGAAGCTGAGCCCCGCATCGAGGAGGAACAGCGTGTTGACGCCCCAGATGGCCGCGGCCGACAGCGTGTAGAGGCCGGCCAGCGTGAAGTAGCCGGTGAGGACGCGGCGCGACGAGGGCGGGGCGGCTGTGGCGTCGCTCACGGCTCGGAGCCTAGGCGTAGAGTCGCGGCGTGGACGCCTACCGCACGCCCGACGAGCGCTTCGACGAGCTTCGCGGCTGGCCCTACGCCCCGCGCTACGTGTCGCAGGACGGCCTCCGGATGCACTACGTCGAGGAGGGCGCGGGCGATCCGGTGCTCCTCCTGCACGGTGAGCCGACCTGGGGGTTCCTCTACCGGAAGACGATCCCGGTGCTCTCGCCCGCCGGGCGGGTGATCGTCCCCGACCTCCTCGGCTTCGGCCGCTCGGACAAGCCACTTGGGCAGGCCGACTACACGTACGACTCGCACTACCGCTCGATCGAGCGCTTCGCACTCGAGCTCGACCTCGCGCGGCTCACCCTGGTCGTCCACGACTGGGGAGGCCCGATCGGGCTCCGCTTCGCGGTGTCGCATCCGGGCCGCGTCGAGCGGCTCGTGATCCTCAACACGGGCGTCGGCGCCGGCCGCGCTCCCTCACCGGACTGGCTCCGCTTCCGCGAGCTCGTGCGTGAGGTCGGGACCGACTTCACGGCCAGCCGCCTGGTGCAGGTCGCCTGCGTCTCCGCGCTCGACGAGGACGCGATCCGCGGCTACGACGCGCCGTTCCCCGTCGGCGAGGCAAAGGCCGGGGCTCTCGCTTTCCCCGAGCTCGTCCCGACGGAGCTCGACCACCCGTCCGCGGCGGCGATGCTCGAGGTGCACGACAGCCTGTCGCACTGGGAGAAGCCGGCGCTCGTCCTGTTCTCCGACTCCGACCGCGTCTTCTCGCCGGCCCATGCCGAGCGCATGGCCGCGCACATCCCGGGCGCGCTCCCGGCGGAGATCGTCGCGGGCGCGGGGCACTTCCTCCAGGAGGACGAGGGGACGCAGATCGCGGAGCGGATCGCCCGCTTCATTGTGGAGTCGTAGCCCTCCGAGCAGGCCCCTGGAACGCCGCGGTCCGCGCCTTGAGCGGTGCATGGCGTCGAGCTTGCGTCGAATCAACACGAGCTCGACCGAGGGCCGTCGGGCGGGCTACTCGACCATCGGGAGGAACATCGTCTCGCCGCGCTCGGGCGGGGCGCCGACGGCGAAGAACCGCAGCTCCTCGTCGTGGGTGTTCGAGAGCTGCAGCGCCGTGCCCGGCTGGACGATCAGGACGCTGCCGCGCTCGAGCTCGTGGCGCTCCGGCTCGTCGCCCTCGCCCATGTGGATCGTCAGCGTCCCGTCGAAGACGACGAAGACCTCCTCCTGGATCGGGTCGATGTGTCGCCGTCCGACGGCCCCCGGCGGATAGCGGTAGAGGTTCGCGCGCGCCTTCGTCATTGCGGGCGAGAGCTCGGCGACGAGCCGGGGATCTCCTTCGCGGCGCGGATGCCACTCGAGCTCGTCGTCGTGGAAGATCGTGTAGCCCACGCGGCGA
This sequence comes from uncultured Actinomycetes bacterium, assembly GCA_963793655.1. Lineage (GTDB taxonomy): Bacteria > Actinomycetota > Thermoleophilia > Gaiellales > Gaiellaceae > Gaiella. Next base: position 441,187 of record CAWCAV010000011.1, on the reverse strand, counting down.
TTCTCGCAGGTCGTCAACCACCACGTGGCAGCGTGCTCGTGCGATACGCCGTGCGGTGAGCCGGATGGGCCGGCGCGCGATCGGGCGGCAGGCACGCGGGGGCTCTGGGATCCTTGCGGCGTGCGCGTCCTGTTCAGCTCCGCTGCCACCTATGGGCACTTCCTCCCGCTCGTTCCGCTTGCGCGCGCGTTCGCCGACGACGGTCACGAGGTCGCGTTCGCAACGTCTGCCTCGTTCGGCGAGCGGGTGGAGGATGCCGGCTTCGAGCTCCTGCCGGCCGGCGCCGATCACCGCGAGCTGCACGCGCGGTTCGCCCCCCTCCATGCCCGGCTCCAGACGATGCCCGTCCCGGACCGGCGTCCGTTGTCGTTCACGTGGCGGTTCGCGACGATCGAGGCTCCCTCGAGGCTCGTCCCGCTCCGGGACACGGCCCGGGCGTACCGGCCGGACCTGCTCGTCCATGGGTCTGCCGACCTGGCCGCGCCGATCGTCGCGGCGTCCCTCGGGCTGCCGCGCGCCAATCACAGCTTCGGGCGCGTCGTCCCGGTGGAGATCCTCGAAAGGGCGGCCGCGGAGTCCGAGCCGCTCTGGGCGGAGCTCGGCGTCCAGCCGGAGCCACTCTGCGGTGCGTTCACCGCCACGTACGTCGACATCTGCCCCCCGAGCCTCCAGAGCACGTCCCTGCCACCGGGGACCCGCGTCGAGCCGGTGCGACCGCTCTCCCCGGTCACGGCGGACGAGCCGCCGCCGGACTGGATCGATGGCCTTCCCGACCAACCGATGGTCTACGTGACGCTCGGGACGCTCCACGGAGACGTCTCGACGTATCGGGGACTGCTCGATGCGCTCGCCGATCTCGACGTCAATGTCGTCATGACCGTCGGCCGCGGGAACGACCCCGCGCCGCTCGCGCCGCTCCCGGCCAACGCCGTCGTCGAGCGCTTCGTCCCTCAGTCGTTCATCCTCCCGCGCGCCTCGGTCGTGGTGACACACGGCGGCTCGGGCTCGATCCTGGGCGCCCTGGCCGAAGGGCTCCCGATGGTGCTCGTGCCCCAGGGAGCCGATCAGTTCGAGAACGCGGCCCGTTGCGCCGAGCTCGGCGCCGGGCTCGTCCTGATGCCCGGCGAGGTCACTTCCAGGTCGGTGCGCGAGGCGGTCGAGACGGTTCTCGCCGAGCCCGCCCACCGGGCGTCCGCTCGGGCCATGGCCGAGGAGATCGCGGCCATGCCGCACCCTCGCGAGGCGGCCGCTCGGCTCGCCGCCTCGGCCGCGGGACGGCTCTAGCGCGCCGGTCGCGCCCGACGCTTGCGGGGGGTGCGCGCGGCGGCGGCGCGGGCGAGCACCTCGGCGTACAGGTCGGCGACCTCGGCCGGCTCGAGGGCGAGCGTGACCTCGCCGACCATGACCTCGTGACGCTGCCAGTTCGGCGACGTGGTCGAGCTCGGGTCGGCGAACAGGAAGACCTTCCGCTCCTCCGCGACCTGAAGCGCTGCGTCGGCGAGCCGCTCGCGATCGCCGCGGAGCAGTAGGTGGAAGAGGGGCGTCTGCGGCGGGTCGGGCACGACCTCGACGCCGTCGACCATCGCGAGGGCCGCGGCGAGCGCGCGGGCGTGGTCGGCGTGGACGGAGATCCGGTCGAGCCGCTCGTCGAGCGCCACCTCGGCCGCGACGACGAAGGGGTGCAACGTGACGAGGTTCCCGCCCTGGCGCCGCTGCCAGACGCGCGCCTCTGCGACCAGCGCGGCGTCGCCGGCGAGCGCGGCACCCGCGATCCCGCCGAGCCCCTTGTAGAACGAGACGTAGACACTGTCGAACAGTCCCGCGATCTCGTCGTGCGGCCGCCCGTAGAAGGGCTGCGACTCCCACAGGCGGGCTCCGTCGAGGTGCACCGCGACGTCCCGCTCCCGAGCCCATCCGACCTGGGCGACGAGGTCGTCCCAGGGCGGAAGGCGGCCCCCGATCTCCCGCTGCGGCAGCTCCAGGAGCAGCGCCGCTACCGGCTCCCGGATCCCCTCGAGGTCATCGAGCGTGATCAGCCGGTTCGGGTCGCCGACGAGCCTTCCGTGGAGCCCGTGCAGCCGCTCGTAGCCCTTCTCCTCGTGGATCTCCAGATGACACGTCGGGTGGAAGGCGACGGTGCGGACGCCGCGGCGGTCGCTCCAGATCCGCAGGGCGATCGGTTGCGCCATCGTCCCGCTCGGCATGAAGACGGCTGCCTCCTTGCCGAGCAGCTCCGCGACGCGCTGCTCGAGCCGCTCGATCCGCTCTCCGGACCCGTAGCGGTCGAACCGCTCCTCCTCGGGAATCGCCTCTACGACCGCCTGCAGGCGGCCCCGTGCCGCGGGGCCGCCGTGCCAGGCGTTGAGGAACCGCTCGGCGCCCCGGATGGCGGCGCGTGCTCGCTCCTCGTCGGCCACCGCCCGAGCTTCTCACGAATGACCGAACGTGACGTCCGGGAGGAGGCGGTCGAGCCACCGCGGCAGGGACCACGCATACCGTCCCATCACGCGGAGCAGCACCGGCATCAGCACGAGCCGGATCAGCATCGCGTCGAGGAGGACCGCGACGCCGAGGATGACGCCCATCTCCTTGGGCGGGATCGGCCCGGAGAGCGCGAACGTCAGGAAGACGGCCACCATCACGGCCGCGGCGGCGAAGATCGTGCGGCCGGAGTGGGCCACGCCGCCGACCATCGCCTGGCGCGGGTCGCTGGGAACGGTCCCAGTGCTCCTTCGCAGACGAGAGCAGAAAGACGGTGTAGTCCATCGAGATCGCGAAGATCATCGCGAAGAAGAACACCGGCCCCCACGCGTTCAGGAAGCCCTGCGACTCGAAGCCGAGGAGGCCCTGCAGGTTGCCGTCCTGGAAGATCAGGACGCCGACGCCGAACGCCGCCGCGGTGGCGAGCAGGTTCGTCAGCACACCCGCCAGGGCGATCAGCGGTGCCTGCAGGGCGACGAGGAGGAGCAGGAAGCCGAGGCCGAGGACGACGACGAAGACGGGAAGCGTCTTCGTCGCGAGCGCCGCCTCGAGATCGTGGTTCTCGGCGGCGGCGCCCCCGACGAGCACGCCCGGCGGGCAGCGCGGAGCGGAGCCGGTCGACGGTGGCTCCGACCGACGGATCCGACGGGTCGGCGGCGGGGACGGCGAGGACGAGTGCGTGATCGCCCGAGCGCTGTGCCGGCGCGACGGCCACGATCCCCGGGTCGGCCTCGAGCACCGCCTGGACGCGGGCCGCGTCGGCCGCCGGGGAGACGACCTGCAGCGTCCCGGGCGCGCCAGGCCCGAACGCCTCCTGGATCTGCGTGTAGCCGACCCTCGAGCCATCGGTCTTGGGGACGACCTTGATCGACGGCATGCCCGTATCCAGTCGCAGGACCGGCAGGGCGAGCAGGACGAGGATCGCGGCGGCGGGGATGCCGAACAGCGCAGGGTGGCGCCAGAGGCGCTCGCCCCAGCGCGCGAAACGCGGCGACCGGTGCTCGCCGGCATGGACCCACGGCAGCGCGAGCCTGTCGACGCGGCTGCCGAGCCACGCGAGCACGGCGGGCAGCAGCGTGAGCGTCGCAAGCAGGATGAACGCGACGGACAGCATGATCCCGAGGGCCATCGAGCGGAACGCGGGGCTCGGCACGAGCATCACCGCAGACAGCGAGATGAGGACGGTTACGCCCGAGAACAGCACTGCCTTGCCGGCCGTGTCCATCGTGACCGCAACCGCGTCGCTTGTCGTGACCTGCGAGCCGAAGTGGGCCCCGCGGAACCGGGCGACGATGAAGAGCGCGTAGTCGATGCCGAGCGCGAGCGCGAACATGAGCGCGAAGTTCATCGCCCAGATCGACACGTCGAACAGGTGCGTGATCAGGAAGAGGCTCCCGGCCGAGGCCATCAGCCCGAGGATCGTGAGCAGGAGCGGCAGCCCGGCGGCCACGAGCGAGCCGAACGCGAGGAGCAGGATCGCGAGCGTGACCGGCCAGGAGATGAGCTCCGATTTCATCATCGCGCTCTTGTTCGCCTCGTTGAAGTCGGACCACATGCCCGGTGCTCCGGTAAGGCTCACGGTCGTCGAGCCGTGCCGAGAGGTCGGCGAGCTTCCCCTTGAGGTCGTCCGCGGCGCGCACCATCTCGGTGGGGCTTGCGGCCGCGCCGCCACTCAGCGACGACCGTCTGACCGTCCTGCGAGACCTGCGGCGGCCCGACCGAGGAGACGCGGGGGTCGGACGCGAGGAGGCTCGTCGCCTCGGCGACGGTGGCGTCGAGAGTGTCCGGGCCATGGACGGCCACCGTGAGGGCGTAACCGCCCTGCCCGGCGAACGACGCGTCGATCGCGTCCCGCGCGGCGACGGACTCGGAGCCGGTCGCCTCCCAGCCGGCGCCCGAGAGCGCGTGCTCGGCCTTCGGCGCGAGGGCGCCGAGGCCGACCGCGACGACCGCCCACGCGATCACCACCAGCCGGACGTGTCCGGCCGTCCAGCGGCCGAGCCGCCCGATCGGCCCGACCGCGGTCATCGCGTCACCTCGCGCGAGAAGCACGGGGTACGACCGAGGACGATCGAGGCAGGGCACGCGCCCACGAGCGCGTAGAGCCACTGGTTCGCGGCGACGAAGACGCCGAGGAGCAGGAACCACGGGCTGACGGTGACGGCGAGGACGATCGCGATCAGCGTCATCGTTCCGGCGAGCCCGAACAGGACGCGGGTGAGCGAGAGGCGTGCGCAGCTCATCGCAGCGACCCCCCGACGAGCTCGGCGAGGTCGGTGAACTGGCGCTGGAGGCCGCCGCAGACCTCTTCGCAGAGGCGGAGGACGGTCTCGTCCGCGATCGCATACAGGGTGTACGTCCCCTGCTTGCGGCGGCCGAGGATCCCCGCCTCGTGGAGGACGCCGAGGTGCTTGGAGACGTTCTGCTGCGACGTGGCGAGGCTCTCGGTCAGCTCGGCGACCGTCGCCTCGCCGTCGCGCAGGCGGTCGAGGATCCGGATCCGCATCGGCTCGCCGATGACGCGAAAGCGGCGCGCGACGAGCTCGACGACGGGGTCGGGAAGAGGGTGGGGCAGGGGCATGAAGGTGCTCCGTGGTCGTCGGAAAGGAGTGGACGACTCGTAAACTACTTCACAACTTAGTAGTTGTCAAACGGTGAATAATCGATGTTGCCCACATCTCCGTGCCGAAGACCGGGCGGACAGTGGGTAGAGGCCCCCCCTCGTCGATCTCCGTCAGCGCGGCAGCCCTCGACGCGGCCGTGACCTGGTCATCCGTCGCCTCGCGCGCCTCGAGGGCGATCGTGTCGCCGCTCGCGATCGTCAGGACGGCCTCGCGCTCCGCGTCCCAATCTTGGGGGCCCGGATCGGTCGGACCTGTTCTACGGTCAGTAGTCGGACTGCTCGATCAGCTCGATCCGGTAGCCGTCGGGGTCGCGGACGAAGCAGAGCAGCGAGCCTCCCTCGCGCACCGAGTACGGCGGTCGCTCGGGCTCGATCCCCTTCTCGGCGAGCGACGCCAGCGTCTCGTCCATCGACTCGATCGTCAGCGCGATGTGGCCGTACGCCGTTCCCAGCTCGTATGTGTCGACGCCGAAGTTGTACGTCAGCTCGAGCTCCGGCTGCGGCTTCCCGGGGACGCCGAGGAAGTAGTTCATCGCCTCGTCGCGGATCGGCAGCTCCCGCCGCTTCTCGAGGCCGAGCGCCTCGTAGAACGCGATCGAGCGCTCGGGGTCGGTGATGCGGTAGCAGGTGTGGATGAGCTCCATGCGCCGAGCCTACCTTCGCAAGGAGGGGCAGGCACAGCGTGTCACGTGTACGGAAATCCGTACCCGGTAGCCGCGACGCACGCTGCTACGGTCGGTTGGATGACCGCCGGTCGCGTCAATCCGTGGCTCGTCCTCGTGCTCGTCTGCCTCGCGCAGTTCATGGTGATCCTCGACGCGACGATCGTGAACGTCGCGCTGCCGTCGATCCAGGCCGACCTCGGGATCTCCGAGTCGAGCCTCCAGTGGATCGTCAACGCCTACGCGCTGCTCTTCGGCGGGTTCCTGCTGCTCGGCGGGCGCGCGGGCGACCTGCTCGGACGCAAGCGCGTCTTCCTCGCGGGCCTCGTGCTCTTCACATCCGCGTCGCTCCTCTGCGCGCTCGCGAACGGCGAGACGTGGCTCATCCTCGCGCGCGGGCTGCAGGGGCTCGGCGCGGCGCTGGTCTCGCCCGCGGCGCTCTCGATCGTGACGACGACCTTCAAGGAGGGCGCCGAGCGGACGAAGGCGCTCGGCGTGTGGGCCGCGATCGCGGTCGGCGGCGGCGCCGTCGGCCTCGTGCTCGGCGGCCTCCTCGTCGACGTGCTCTCGTGGCCGTGGATCTTCTTCGTCAACGTGCCGGTCGGGATCGTGGCGTTCATCCTCTCGTTCCGCCTCGTCCCCGAGTCGAAGGACGAGCATGCGCACCGGAGCTTCGACCTTGCCGGGGCCGCGACGGTGACCGGCGGCCTGGTCGCGCTCGTCTACGGGATCGTCCGCTCGGCCGAAGCGGGCTGGGGCTCTGCCGAGGTGCTCGGCTTCCTCGCACTCGCGGTCGTGCTCCTCGTCGCGTTCGTGCTGATCGAGCGGCGCTCGGCCGAGCCGCTCGTCCGCCTCTCGATCTTCTCGGTGAAGACCGTGCGCGGCGCGAACGTGGCCATGTTCGTCGTCGCAGCGGGCCTCTTCGCGATGTTCTTCTTCAACACGCTCTACGTCCAGCGCGTCCTCGGGTTCTCGCCGCTCGAGGCGGGATTCGCGTTCGTCCCGTTCACCGCCGGCGTGATCGTCGGCGCCGGCCTCTCGCAGCGGCTCGTCCCGGCGCTCGGTGCACGCGAGGTGCCCCTGATCGGGCTCGCGCTCGGCGCCGCCGGGCTGCTCACGTTCCTGCGCCTCACGCCGGACAGCTCCTATCTGACCGGCCTGCTCCCGGGGATCCTCCTCGCGTCCGTGGGCATGGGGCTCGTCTTCGTCCCGATCACGCTGATCGCGACGAGCGGCATCCCCGCCGACGACGCGGGACTCGCGTCCGGCCTCTTCAACACGTCGCAGCAGATCGGCGGCGCGCTCGGCCTCGCGCTCCTCTCGACGTTCGCGACGAGCCGCACGGCGGACGAGCTGTCGTCGCTCGGCCACGCGCCGACACAGGCCGACCAGGCGGAGGCGCTCGTCTCGGGCTTCCACGTCGCGTGGGCGCTCTCCGCGGGCTTCCTGCTCCTGGCCGCGGTGCTCCTCGCCGCGCTCCTGCGGCGCCGCGACGTGGTCGCCGTGGCCGAGGGCGAGGCCGCACCCGCCGTCGCGTAGGCCGAGGCTCGCCTCGCCCGCTTCTCCAGCGCCCGCCCGAGGCGGTCCTCGACATCGTCAGCATCGGCGAGCACTCGCGCTGGAGAGGCTGAACACGCACCGCTTTGCCTGCTCGTTTCGGCCGATAATGGCTGCTCTCGGGGATCGGAGCGATCTCGTGGAGCCCAAGGATGCACTCGAGCGAGGCCGGAACGCCCACGCAGCCCGCGCGTGGGGACTGGCGTACGACGCGCTGTCACGGGCCGACCGGGAGGCGCCGCTGGACGCTCCGGACATCGAGCTGCTGGCGACAGCCGCCTACATGCTCGGCCGGGACGACGAGTGGATGGCCGGGCTCGAGCGGGCCCATCAGCGGTACGTCGAGGCTGGAGACCGACGCCGTGCCGCGCACTGTGCGGGCTGGATCGGCGTCAACCACATGCTGCGCGGCGAGATGGGGCCGGCCACGGGCTGGCTCGGGCGCGCGCAGCGACTCCTCGAGGGCGAGGGGGATTGCGTCGAGCGCGGCTACGCGCTGATTCCCGACGTGTTCCGGAACGCGGCGGCAGGCGACTGGGAGGCGGCGGCCGCGTCGGCGGGCGCCGCCGCAGCGATCGGACGGCGCTTCGGCGACCAAGACCTCTTCGCCCTTGCGACCCACGCACAGGGGCAGATGCTGACGACGAGCGGTCGGGTCGCCGAGGGACTCTCCCTCCTCGACGAAGCCATGGTGGCGCTCACGACGAACGAGCTCTCTCCGATCGTCGCCGGACTCGTGTACTGCGGTGTGATCCTCGCCTGCCAGGAGGTCTACGAAGTGCGTCGCGCACAGGAGTGGACTGCCGCGCTCAGCCGGTGGTGCGAAGGCCAGTCGGACCTCGTCGCGTTCACGGGTCGGTGCCTCGTGCACCGGGCCGAGATCCTGCAGCTCGCCGGTGACTGGAACGACGCGCTGCTCGAGGCGAGGCGCGCCGGCGAGCGGCTCTCGGCCGGCTTCAACCAGGGTGCGGCCGCCGATGCGTTCTACCGCCAGGGAGAGCTCCATCGCGTTCGGGGCGACCTGGCCGACGCAGAGCAGGCGTATCGCGACGCGAGCCGCCTCGGGCGGGAGCCGCAGCCGGGCCTCGCTCTCCTGCGCCTCGCTCAGGGGCGCGGCGACACGGCGGCGGCCACGATGCGTCGTGTGCTCGGCGAGACGACCGTGCAGCATCGGCGCGCCGCCCTGCTCGCCGCCGCCGTGGAGATCCTCCTGGCGGTGGGCGAGCTCGAGGCCGCGGGCCGGACGTGCGCGGAGCTCGAAACGCTGTCGGACGGGTTCGGGGGCGAGCTGCTGCGCGGGATCGCATGCCACGCCCGAGGTGCGGTCGAGCTGGCGAAGGGCGAGCCGACCGGCGCCCTCGTGTCGCTGCGGCGGGCGCTCGAGGACTGGCAGGAGCTCGGCGCGCCCTACGAGGAGGCGCGTTCGCGCGAGCTCATCGGCCTCGCTTGCCGAGCGCTCGGCGACGAGGACTCGGCCGTGCTCGAGCTGGCCGCGGCCCGCGCCGTCTTCGACGAACTCGGGGCGGCCCAAGATCTCCGGCGACTGAACGCCGCCGACCGCCATGCTCCGACCTCCACGAGCCATGGGCTGAGCCCCCGCGAGCTCGAGGTGTTGCGTCTGGTCGCGACCGGCAGGACCAACCGTACGATCGCGAAAGAGCTGGTCCTCAGCGCGCGGACCGTCGACCGGCATGTGAGCAACATCTTCGCGAAGCTCGGCGTCTCCTCCCGCGCGGCTGCCACGGCGTACGCCTACGAGCAAGGCCTCGTCTGAGCGCACGTGGGTGGAAGCACCCATCGCGGCGAGCGCCGCGACGATGGGTGCTTCGACCGAAGTCACGCCGCCGTCGCCCCCGTAGGTTCGGACGTGACACGGTGATCCGAGACGAGGAGGCGACCATGCCCAAGGTGTCCAAGGAGACGGCGTCGGGGCGGATCTCGCTCGACGGCCTCGACGTATGGCAGGAGCACTTCGACGGGGGTTACTCGGTCTGCTTCGAGTCCCACTCCGCCGACGTCGATCTCGCAGAGCTGTTCCGCGGCCTCCCGGACGACCGCTGCCAGACCCCGCGGTTCGGCTACGTCGTCGCCGGCGCGATGACGTTCCGTTTTGCCGACCACGAGGAGACGTACGAGGCGGGCGAGGCGTACTACGTGCCTCCGGGGCACACGCCCGTCCACCACGCCGGAGCCGAGATCGTGGAGTTCAGCCCCACCGACGAGCTCGCCAGGACGATGGCGGTGGTCATGGAGAACCTGCATGCGGCGAGTGAGGCGGTCCCGGCGGAGGGCGCACGGTGACGACTCGGACGGCGGCCGGCGGCACGAACGGGCTCGATCGGAGGATCGAGGCGGCGCACGGGGCGGTGCTGGAGCGCCTCGCGCCCGGGACGCGCTCGCGCCGCCTGCGGTGGTCGCAGGGCGAGACCCGGGTGCTCGAGCTCGGAGACGGCCCACCGCTCGTGCTCGTCCACGGCGCGTTCGACAACGCCGCCCTCTGGACGCCTGTCCTGGCGGCGCTCGCAGGCCGACACCGCGTGCTGGCCGTCGACCTGCCCGGCCACGGGCTGGCGGATCCGTTCGACTACGAGGCGGCGGATCTTGCGGCGGTGGCGACGACCTTCGTGCGAGACGTCCTGGACGGCCTCGAGCTCGACACGGTCGATCTCGTGGGCTGCTCGGTCGGCGGCTTCGTGAGCACCGTCTTCGCGCTCGACGAGCCCCGGCGCGTCAGGCGGCTGGTGCTCGTCGGTGCCCCGCTCGGCGTGACCCGCGACCTGCCGACCCCGCTCCGCGTGCTGGGGGTCGTCACCAAGCTGCCGCTCGCCGGGCGGCCGCTCGGAAGGCTGGCGCTGTCGCGGCCGAGCCGGGAGAAGACGCGGACGCTGATGGGGCAGATCGCGGTGGCGCACCCGGAGAGGCTCGACGACGGGATGCTCGACGCGGACGTCCTTTGTCAGCGGCGCAACCGCGATGCATACCTCAGCGTCCTTCGGTCGCTCGGGACGTTCCGCGGGCTTCGGCTCAGGCCGGAGCTCTGCCTCGGAGAGCGCTGGCTGGAGCTCCAGGCCCCGACGGTGTTCCTGCGCGGCGAGCGCGACGTGTTCGTCTCGGCTGCGGTAGAGGAGGCGTGGGCTGCGATCGTCGAACAGAACCCGATGATTCGCATCGTTCCCATCGCAGACGCGGGCCACCTGGCCTGGCTCGACGCGCCGGAGGCGGTTGTGTGCGGGATCGAAGCGGCGCTCGCGGAGGACGCTGCCGTCCCGGTCTGATCGCGGTCGGGGGTCGTCCTCACATCCCGCGGTCGGACCATTTCACCCAGCCGGCAAGCGCGAAGGGCAGGCTTCCGAGCACGGCGACCATCCCGAGCACCGTGTGGCCCGTGACGAAGAGGATCACGCCGACGACGATCGCGGCCACGAACACGCCCAGTGCGACGAGGAATCCCATGAGCTTGTCTCCTTCGGCTCGAAGTGGACGGAGCCTACTTCCCTTCTGGGACGATGGCGACGTGGAGCTGACCCCGTTTCGGATCGAGCGCTGGTACGAGCGCTACGAGTTCACGACCGAGCTCATGCTCTCCTCGAGCGACTGCGAGTCGTTGTCGGTCGGCGAGCTTCTCGAGCTCGAGCCGGACGCGCGCGAGCGGCTGGCGTCGATGCGGCTCGGCTACACCGAGGTGCCCGGGTCGGCGGAGCTGCGTTCCGCCATCGCCGCGCTGTACACGTGGGTGCAGCCGGTGGACGTCGTCGCGCTCGCGGCGGCGGAGGAGGGCATCTTCGCCGTCGAGCACGCCGTCCTCCGCCCCGGAGACCACGCGGTCGTCGAGACGCCCTGCTACGAGTCAGCGCTCGCGGTCGCTCGCTCGACGGGCGCCGACGTCGACGCATGGCGCCGCTCGTACAGCGACGGCTGGGCTCACGACCTGGACGAGCTCGAGCGCCTGCTCCGGCCCCACACGAAGCTCGTCTACGTCAACACGCCGCACAACCCGACCGGAACCTCGATGCCGCGCGCCGTGCTCGACCGGGTCGTGGAGCTCTGCGCCGAGCGTGGCGCCGTTCTCTTCTGCGATGAGGTCTACCGCGAGCTCGAGCACGACCCCGAGGGACGCCTGCCCGCCGGCTGTGACCTCTACGAGCGCGCGGTCTCGCTCGGCTCCGTCTCGAAGACCTACGGCCTTCCGGGGCTCCGGACGGGCTGGGTCGCGTGCCGCGACCGCGCCCTACGCGACGCGATCGTGGCCGTCAAGCTCTACACGACGATCTGCTCGAGCGCCCCGAGCGAGTTGCTCGCCGCGCTCGCGCTGCGCCACCGGGAGGGGCTCGTCGAGCGGAACCGCTCGCTGGTGCTCGGGAACCTCACGCTCGCCGACGCGTTCGTCGAGCGCCACGGCGGGCGCGTGGACTGGGTGCGTCCCACGGCCTCACCGGTCGGCTTTCCGCGCCTGCGCGTCGACGACACGCAGGCGTTCTGCGAGCGCCTCGCCGCCGAGGCGGGCGTGCTCCTCCTCCCGGGCGAGGTCTACGACGAGCCCGGCCATGTCCGCTTCGGGCTCGGCCGGCTCGGCGCGGCGCAGGCGTTCGAGCGCCTCGACCGATTCCTCTAGCTGTCCAGGTCCTCCTCGACGAGCCCGAACAGGACGCCGTCGACCCAAGCGTCGTCGAGCAGATAAGCCTTGCGGCGAACGCCCTCTCGGATCCACCCGGTGCGCTCCGCGTGGCGCAACGCGCGCTCGTTGAAGCCGTAGACCTCCATCTGGAGCCGGTGGAAGCCGGCGTCGCGGATGAGGTGCCGCTGGAGCGCGCGGGCGGCCTCGGTGCCGACGCCTCTACCGCGGTGCTCGGGCGCGATCGCGAAGCCGCCGATCGACGCGATGCGCGAGCGCCGGTTGGCCCGTTCCCAGGTCACGGTGCCCACCGGGGTGCCGTCGGCTTCGATCACGATCACGCCGAAGGCGTCCGGGTCGCGCTCCGAGCGGTCGACCTCGGCCCTCACCTCGTCCTCGCTCGACGCCCGCACGGCCGCAAGGTACGGCGCGACCTCCGCGTGTTGGACGAGCGCGGCGAGGAACGGCACGTCCGCCTGCGTCGCCCGCCGAACGGACACGCTCACCCCGCCGGCGCCTCCGCCGGCTCGGCCCGCGCGGGGCGGGCTGCCCCCGACCCGAGCGCGACACCGGCCAGGATCAGGCTCAGCCCGGCAAGCACGGAGCCGGTGAGCGGCTCGTCGAGGAGCACTGCCCCGTAGGCCAGCGCGAAGCCGGGCATCAGGTAGGTGACGAGGCTCATGCGCCTGCCGCCGAAGAGGCGGATCGTCCGGTAGAGCACGAGCTGGGCCAGAGCGGTGCCCACGAGGGCGAGCGCCAGGAGCGACAGGAGCGCATCGCCGTCGGGCATCGCGGTCGGGCGCGCGAGGATGGCGAAGGGGAGGAGCGTCACGGCGGCGGCGAGCATCGCCCCCGTCGCCAGCACGGGTCCGGGCGTGCTGCTCACGCTGCGTTGTCCGATCACCGTCCCGCAGGAGTAGGCGACGGACGACAGCACGACCGCGAGCGTCCCGGCCACGGCCCAGGCACCGCCGTCGGGATGTCCGCCGGTGAGGGCCGCGACACCGACCAGGCCGAGGCCGAACCCGGCGAGCTGCGCGCGGGAGAGCGGCTCGTGCGGGAGGAAGCGAAGGCCGAGGAGGATCGTGAACAGCGGCACCGTCGACTGTGCAACCGCGGCGATCCCCGAGTCGACGTGCTTCTCGCCCCACGCGACGAGCCAGAACGGAACCGCGTTGGCGATCGTCCCGATCGCGGCCCACTGACGCCACGACCCGCGCAGCTCGAGCACGGCCCGGCGAGCCCCCATCGTGCGGGCGAGGTAGCCCAACAGCACGACCGCCGCGATCGTCGCACGGGCGCACATCAACGGTGCCGGCTCGAGCCCACCCTCGACCGCGACCTTGATGAAGAGGTACGACGCGCCCCAGACGGCGGCCAGCACTCCGATCAGGACCCAGTAGCGGTTCACGCGGCCACGCTACCGGCGTCGCAGTCTCGCGCCCGTCGCGAGGGTCGTGCCGCCGAGGATCAGCGCGAGGCCGGCCAGTGCCGTCGCCGTCACCGCCTCGTCGAGGAAGACGGCGCCATAGACGAGCGCGAACGCGGGGACGAGGTAGGTGACCAGGATCGCGCGGGATGCGCCCGCCCGGGCGATCAGCGTGAAGTAGAGCGGGTACGCGATGCCTGACCCGAGCGCCCCGAGGGCGACCACGGCCGCGATCGTCTTGCCGGGCGGCAGCTCGGACGGCGCCTGCGCCAGCCCGAAGGGTGTGAGGAGCAGGGCGCTCGCCACGAGCTGGCCGAGTGAGACCTGCAACGGCGGCAACGATCGGACCACCGTCCGGCCGGCGAACAGGACGGCGACCGCATAGCAGAACGCGGTTCCGATCACGGCCAGGGCGCCGATCAGCTCTCCGCCCTCCTGGGACCCAACGAGGAGGACGACGCCGAAGAAGCCGACGCCGACGCCGAGCAGCCGTGCTCCGCGCACGCGCTGCGTGCGGTCGATCCACCATGCGAGGAGGACGGTGAAGATCGGCGCTGCCGCCTGGATCACGGCCGAGAGCCCCGAGTCGATACGGGTCTCCGCGAAGGCGAGGAGCCAGAACGGCAGGGCATTGTTCAAGGCGCCGAGCACGAGAAGCGGCGCGAGGTGTCCTCGCAGCGGCCGGAGACCGCCTCTCCAAAGGACGAGCGGCACCAGAACCGCGATCGCGACCAGGACTCGCGCGAAGGCGACGACCGCCGGCTCGAGCTCCTCGACGCCGAGCTTGATGAACAGGAACGACGAGCCCCAGATCGCCGACAGTGCAAGGAGCAGGCCGAGGTTGCGCCGGGACACGCCGCGACGCTAGATGATCGATGCCACGATCTCGCGCGTTCGGCTGCGCGATCTGGCGCGTCTGGGCCGCTCCCGGGGTTGGGAGACCGGGCACGGCCTGCCTCCCAACCCCGTCCGCTTCGTGGGCCGCGCAGCCACCGATGCCTCCAGCATCGCCGAGCCACTCGGCCCACGCCCCAGAGCGGCCAGCCCACGCCCCGACTCCGACGATCTCGTGGCGTCGATCATCCAGTCGCGCCGTCGGGCAGGTGCGGCAGACGTCTCGATGGGGCTCCGTCCGGGTCAGGCGCAGCCGGGCCCCCGGCTAGACTGACCTCCTGAGCTCCGTTGCGGAACAGCCGCTCCATCGCCAGCTCGGCCTCACGGACGGGGAGCTCGATCGCATCGTCAGCCTGCTGGGGCGCGAGCCCGAACCACTTCGAGCTGGCCGTGTTCTCGCTCCTCTGGTCGGAGCACTGCGGCTACAAGCACTCGGCCCTCCTGCTGCGGCGCCTTCCGAGCGACGGCCCGCGTGTCCTCCAGGGCCCCGGCGAGAACGCCGGCGTGCTCGACCTCGGCGACGGCCTCGCGGTCGCGTTCAAGGTCGAGAGCCACAACCACCCTTCGGCGGTCGAGCCTTTCCAGGGCGCCGCCACCGGCGTCGGCGGCATCCTGCGCGACATCTCGGCGATGGGCGCCCGGCCGGTCGCGCTGCTCGACGGCCTGCGCTTCGGCGCGCCGCGACGACCACTTCTCGCGCGCCGTCGGCGGCATCGGCCACTACGGCAACTGCGTCGGCGTGCCGAAGGTCGGCGGCGAGGTCGTCTTCGACGAGCGCTACGCGTCGAACTGCCTCGTCAACGCGATGTGCGTCGGGCTGCTCCCGGCCGAGCGGCTCACGCGCGCGAAGGCGACCACGGCGGGCGCGCTGGTCGTCCTCTACGGCGCCACGACCGGCCGCGACGGGATCGGCGGCGCCTCCGTGCTCGCGAGCGCCGAGCTCGGCGAGGACGACGCCGACAAGCGCCCGTCGGTCCAGGTCGGCGACCCGTTCACCGGCAAGCGGCTGATCGAGGTCTCCGTCGAGCTCGTCGAGCGCGGCCTCGTGCTCTCGCTCCAGGACTGCGGCGCCGCCGGGCTCGCGTCGTCGCTGTCCGAGATGGCGGCCGACTACGGGATCGACGTCCACCTCGACCGCGTGCCGCAGCGCGAGGACGGGATGGAGCCGTGGGAGGTGATGATCTCGAGTCGCAGGAGCGGATGGTCGCGATCGTCGCGCCGGAGCGGCTCGCCGAGGTCGAGGCGGTGATCGACCGCTGGGAGCTCCACCGCGCCGTGATCGGCGAGGTCACCGAGACCGGGCGAGCTCCGCGCGCTCTGGCACGACGAGGTGGTCGGCGCGATCCCGGCGCGCCTGCTCACCGACGAGTGCCCCCGCTACGCGGTCGAGCAGCGCGCCGCGCGATCCGCGCCCGCGAGACGCCGCACGGCCGTCCCGCCGGCGCGCGAGGCGCTGCTCGAGCTGCTCGGCTCGCCCGAGCTCGCGCTCGCGCGCGTTCGTCACGCGCCGCTACGACCAGCTCGTGCAGTCGCGCACCGTGCGCCGGCCCGGGCTCGACGCGGCCGTGCTCCGGCTGCGCCCGTCGTGCCGCGGCCTCGCGCGTCACGCTCGACGGCCAGGGCCGCGTCGGCTCGCTCGACCCGTCGACGCGGCGGCGCAGCTCGCGATCCTCGAGGCGGCGCGCAACGTCGCCTGCGTCGGCGGCGAGCCGCTCGGCTTCACCGACTGCCTCAACTTCGGCAACCCCGAGAAGCCCGAGATCGGCTGGGAGCTCGCGCGAGTCGATCGAGGGGATGGCGCAGGCCTGCGAGGCGCTCGGCGTCCCGATCGTCTCCGGCAACGTCTCGCTCTACAACGACACCGACGGCCGCTCGATCCACCCGACGCCGGTCGTCGGCTGCGTCGGCCTCGTCGCCGGACGTCCGGCGCGTGCCCGGCGGCTGGCAGCGACGGCGACGCGATCCTGCTCGCGCGGTCGCGCTCGCCGCTCACGCTCGCCGGCTCGGAGGCGCAGGCCCGCTGCGGCACGCTCGGCGGGTCGCCGTCGCTCGACCTCGCGGCCGAGGTCGCGCTCGTCCGCCTCGCGACGCGCGTGGCGCCCCGCTGCCACGCTCGTCCACGACGTCGCGGAGGGCGGCCTCGCGTCGCGCTCGCGGAGGCGGCGCTGCTGGAGCGGGCTCGGCGCCGACGCTCGACCTCGACGACGAGCCGCTCGACGCTCTTCGGCGAGGGCGGCGGCCAGGTGATCGTCGCCCTGCCGCCCGACCAGGTCGAGCCCGATCCGACCGGTGGGCGACGACGTGGACGTCAGGCGCATCGGCACGGTCGGCGGCGACGCGCTCCTCGGCGTCCCGCTCGCCGAGCTCGCGCGCGCGTACGGGGGCGACGCCTGATGTGCGGCGTGTTCGGCGTCCGCTCGCGCGAGCGCGACGTGGCGCGGCTCACGTACTTCGGCCTCTTCGCGCTGCAGCACCGCGGCCAGGAGTCGGCCGGCATCGCGGTCTCGGAGGGCGGCCGGCGTCACGGCGCTGCGCGACATGGGGCTCGTCGCCGCAGGTGTTCGACGAGCAGAAGCTCACGGCGCTGCCCGGCGAGGTCGCGATCGGCCACACGCGCTACTCGACGACCGGCGGCGCGCGCTGGTCGAACGCCCAGCCGCTCGTGCACCACGGGCGCGCCCGCACCGTCGCGCTCGGCCACAACGGCAACCTCGTCAACGCGGGCGCGCTGCGCGACGAGCTCGTCGCCGACCGGCGTCCGGCTCGCGTCGACCTCCGACACCGAGGTGATCGCCGCGCTGCTCGGCCGCGATCCGGCCCCGCTCCCCGAGGCCGTCGCGGCCGCGATGCGGCGGCTCGAGGGCGCCTACTCGGTCGTCGCGATCGTCGGACGGCACGCTCGTCGCCTTCCGCGACCCGCACGGCGATCCGGCCGCTCACGCTCGGCCGGATCGGCGACGACTGGGTCGTCGCCTCGGAGACGCTGCGCGCTCGACCTCGTCGGCGCCGACGTCGTGCGCGACGTGCTGCCCGGCGAGGTCGTCTGGGTCGACGAGGACGGGCTGCCACACGCGCGCAGGCGGTGCCGCGCGGGCCGCAGCGCCGCCTGCATCTTCGAGCACGTCTACTTCGCCCGGCCCGACTCGCGGCTCGGCGGCAGCGAGGTGCACGCGGCGCGCGTGCGGATGGGCGAGCGGCTCGCCGAGGAGGCGCCGGCCGACGCCGACCTCGTGATGCCGATCCCCGACTCGGGCACGCCCGCCGCGATCGGCTTCGCGAAGGCGCTCCGGGATCCCGTACGACGAGGGCCTGATCAAGAACCGCTACGTCGGCCGGACGTTCATCCAGCCCGACCAGGAGCTGCGCCGGCAGGGGATCCGGCTCAAGTTCAACCCGCTCGACGAGATCGCCGGGCAAGCGCGCTCGTGATCGTCGACGACTCGATCGTGCGCGGCAACACGATGCGGCAGCTCGTCGCAGATGCTCCTCGACGCGGGCGCCGCGGAGGTGCACGTGCGCATCTCGTCGCCGCCCGTCGTCTCGCCGTGCTTCTACGGCATCGACATGGCCGACGAGGCCGAGCTCGCCGCCGCGCACCGCTCGGTCGAGGAGATGCGCGAGCACGTCGGCGCGACGTCGCTCCACTACCTCTCGCTCGACGGGATGCAGTGGGCGACGCGGCATCCCGGAGGAGGCGGTCTGCCGCGCCTGCTTCACGCGGAGTACCCACCCGACTCGCGGACCGCTCGAGCTGCGCCGGTCGAGCGGCCGCCCGAAGATGCGGCTTCGAGCGCGCGTCGCGCGTAGGAGACGTCGCCGGTCCGCGGCCAGCCTCAGCCAGCGCTCGTCCGATCGCGCTGGCAGCGCGCACCCTGGCTTGTCGCGCGGCCATCGAATGGCTGCGAGTCGTCCGGCCGGAGGCTTCGGCGAGCTCGCACCGTGCCGCGGAGACCAGACCTACGCGGCCGCCGGGCGTCTCGCTCGCGACCGCCGACGCGATCGTCGACCGGCTCCGCGCGGCCGTCGACTCGACGCGGACGCCGGCGGTCGCCGGCGCGCTTCGGCGCCTTCGCCGGCCTCTTCGCGATCGACGACGACCGGCTGCTCGCGGCCTCGACCGACTCGGTCGGCTCGAAGCTCGTGCTCGGACGGCGCGGCCGGGACGGCTCCGCTGGTGCGGCGCCGACCTCGCCGCGCACTGCATCAACGACGTCCTCGACGACCGGCGCCGAGCCGCTCTTCTTCCTCGACTACGTCGCCGCCGAACACGATCGACGCCGAGCAGGTCGCCGAGCTCGTCGAGGGCGCCGCCGACGTCTGCCGCGCCGCGGGCTGCGCGATCCTCGGCGGCGAGACCGCCGAGCTGCCCGGGATCTACCGCGAGGACGAGCTCGACTTCTGCGGCACGGTCGTCGGGGTCGTCGACCGCGACCGCGTGATCGACGGCTCGCGCGTCGAGGCCGGGCGACGTCGTCGTCGGCTCCCCTCGGCGGGGATCCACGCGAACGGCTTCTCGCTCGTGCGCCGCATCGTCGGCGACGGCCCGTTCGACGCCGACCTGCTGCTGCCGCCGACCCGCCTCTACCTCGACGACGTCCGCGCGCTCCGCGCGCGCGCCGACGTCCGGGCGCTCGCGCACGTCACCGGCGGCGGGATCGCCGGGAACCTCGCGCGCGTGCTGCCCGACGGCCTCGGCGCGGTGATCGACCCGGCCGCCTGGGAGCGGCCCGCGGTCTTCGCGCTGGCTCGCCGAGCACGGCGTCCCCGAGGACGAGCTGCGCCGCGTCTTCAACATCGGCATCGGCTACTGCGCCGTCGTCCCGGCCGGCGCACGTCGGCGCCGGCGACCTCGTGATCGGGCGGCTCGAGGCGGGGGTCGACGGCGTCGACGTGGAGCGACGCGTGATCGGCGTGCTCGTCAGCGGCGAGGGGCACGAACCTCCAGGCGCTGATCGACGCGGGCCTGCCGATCGTCGCCGTCGCGTCGAACCGGCGCCGGCGTCCCGGCGCTCGAGCCGCGCCGAGACGCGCCGGCATCCCGACCGCGGTGTTCGCGCTCGACGCCTACGCCGAGCCGCGACGAGCGCGACGCGGCGATGGCGCGACTGGCTTGCCGGACAGGGGCGTCGAGCTCGTCGTCTGCGCCGGCTACATGCACCTGCTGCCGCCCGCGCTTCTTCGAGCGTCTTCGGCCGTCGCGTCGTCAACGTGCACTCCGCGCTGCTGCCCGCGTTCCCCGGCGCGCACGCCGATCGAGGACGCGCTCGCCGCCGGCGTGCACGGAGACGGCCGCGACCGTCCACCTCGTCGACGAGGGCGTCGACACGGGGCCGGTCATCCGGCAGGAGGCCGTGCCGGTGTGCCCGGCGACACGCCCGAGACGCTGCACGCGCGGATCCAGGCCGTCGAGCACCGGCTGCTGCCCGAGGTCGTGAGGGAGCTGATCGCCGCATGACGATCCGCCGCGCACTCCTCTCGGTCTACGACAAGACCGGCCTCGCCGCGTTCGCGCGCGAGCTCTGCCGGCCTCGGCTTCGAGCTCGTCGCGAGCGGCGGCACCGCGCGGCTGCTCGCGGACGAGCGGGATCCCCGTGACGCCGCTCGAGGAGCTGACCGGCTTCGCCGAGATGCTCGGCCACCGCGTCGTGACGCTGCACCCGGCCGTGCACGGCGGCATCCTCGCCCGCCGCGACGTGCCCGGCCGACGTCGCCGAGCTCGAGCGACGCACGGCATCGCGCCGATCGACCTCGTCTGCGTCAACCTCTACCCGTTCGAGCAGACCGTCGGCCGCCTCGACGTCGCCTGGGACGACGCGATCGAGCAGATCGACATCGGCGGCCCGGCGCTGCTCCGCGCCGCCGCGAAGAACCACGCGCACGTCGTCGCCGTCTGCCGACCCGAGCGACTACGAGCCCGTGCTCGAGGAGCTCCGCGTGCGCGGCGACGTCTCGATCGAGACGCGGCGCGCGCTCGCGGCCCGCGCGTTCCAGCGGACCGCCGCCTACGACGCGGCGGTCGCCGCCTGGCTCGGACGCGACGACGTGTTCCCGGAGACGCTTCGTCCCGGTCTTCGAGCGCGTACTCGACCTCCCCTACGGCGAGAACCCGCACCAGCGGGCGGCCTACTACGCGCAGCGGGGCGCGCGGACGCACCTCCTCGCGCGGGTGGAGCAGCTGCACGGCAAGCCGCTCTCGTTCAACAACCTCAACGACCTCTCGGCTGCGCGGCTCCTGCTGCTCGAGCTCGACGGCGCCGGCCTGCGTGATCGTCAAGCACGGGAACCCGTGCGGCGTCGCCGTCGGCGGAGACGATCGACGAGGCGTACGACGAAGGCGCTCGCCGTCCGACCCGGTCTCGGCCTACGGCGGCGTCGTCGTGCTGAACCGGCCGGTCGGCGCGGCGCTCGGCGGGCGGCTCGCCGAGCAGTTCGTCGAGGTGCTCTTCGCGCCCGGGCTACGACGAGGCGGCGCTCGAGGCGCTGGCCGCGAAGGAGACGACCCGCGATCCTCGACGACGGGGAGCGGCGCGCGTTCGTCCCGAGCGAGCGCGACCTGCAGCGCGTCCTCGGCGGGCTGCTCGTCCAGGACCGCGACGCCGAGCGCGACCCGCTCGACGCGATGGACGTCGTCTGCGGCGATCCGGACGCGGCCGCGTGGGACGACCTGCTCTTCGCCTGGACGGTCGTCGAAGCACGTCACCTCCAACGCGATCGTGATCGCCCGCGGCGGCCAGACGCTCGGCATCGGCGCCGGCCAGATGAGCCGCGTCGACGCGGTCCGGATCGCGGTCGAGAAGGCGCGCGAGCACGGCCACTCGCTCGAGGGCGCGGTGCTCGCCTCCGATGCGTTCTTCCCGTTCGCCGACGGCCCGCAGCTCGCGCTCGAGGCCGGCGTCCGCGCGATCATCCAGCCGGGCGGCTCGAAGCGCGACGACGAGGTCGTCGCGGCCGTGCGCGACGCAGGCGCGGCGATGGTCTTCACCGGCCGCCGCCACTTCCGGCACTAGTCGAGGCAGAGCCCGACTTCCCGGAAGACCGGAACGGTTGCTACCGTTCCGCGGTCGCCGACACCGACGGCGCCCGTTCCGGGCCTTTTCGACGCCGTCCCCGTGCCGCCTCGCCCCTGTCGATGCCTCGTCGCCTCGTCACAGCCGCGTTCCTCTGCACCGTCTGCGTGGCGATGGCGGGAGGCACCGCGCACGCGGACGTCAGGCGGCCGGTGCTGGCGGGGACGATCGAGAGCCCGGCGCAGTTCGTCCTCCCGCCGCGTCCGGTGCACCTCACACTCGGCGCGCGCGCCGCGAGGCTCGCCCGCACCCAGCTCGGAGTCCCGTACAGCTGGGGCGGCGCGTCCCCCACGGGGTTCGACTGCTCGGGGCTCGTCATGTGGGTGTACGGGAGGCTCGGGATCTCGCTCCCGCACAACGCCGCGGCGCTCTACGGCGTTGGCCGTCCGGTCGCCCGCTCCGCCCTCCGTCCCGGCGACCTCCTGTTCTTCAGCGGCCTGGGCCACGTCGGGCTCTACGTCGGCCACGGGCGGATGATCCACGCGCCGCAGTCCGGCCGGAACGTGGAGATCCAGCCGCTCTCCTCCCGGAGCGGCAGCCTGGTCGGCGCCAGGCGGATCATCGCGGCCTGAGGCGCGCGGCCGGCGAGCGTCGCCCCCGGACGCTCGCCGGCCGTCCTCTTCCTTCAGCGGATCCGTACGAACGGCTTCGACGACCACGTGACGACGTCGAGCGGCGGCGCCGGTCGGACGATACGCAGATCGAGCGTCCTGCCGTCGGTCGACCATCGGAGCCTGCGCGGCGTGCTCGGGACGTCGGTGAGCGGACAGCCGTGGTCATCGGTGAAGGTGACCGTCACGTAGCCGGGTGTGACCTTGTAGACGCCCTCGCCGTGACGGCAGCCGGGGGCGCCGCCGTCGGAGAGCACGAAATCGAAGCGCCCATCCGTGAACGTGACGGTCACGGTTGCGGCGAGCGCGCGGACGGATTTCGGGCCCGCGTTGGGCCAGGCCCGGAGAATGTCCTCGCCTGTTCTGCGCTGACGAAACACGCCTTCGGGGAACGAGGCGGCGCTACCCGACCTCCGGTCGGCTGACGCGAGACAGCGCGTGGGAACGGCGAGTGGCTTTGCGCGCACGGACTTCTTGAGTGCGGTGATCCGGTCGATGACGGCCGCCGTCGCGCGGTCCTTGCGAAGCGACGCGTAGACGGGCGCGAACGCCTTCCGGAAGAGAGCGAGCTGCGCGGGGGTGGCGACGACGGCCTTCATACCGTTGCGGCACTCGAACGGGAGGATCAACTTGTCCTCGCCGAGCGTCGTCAGCGAGTACCGGGCCGCGTCGTCTCCCGCCCGCCGGATCCAGCCGCGCTGCTCGTCGGAGAGCTCGTCCAGCGCACCGGCGCTCGCGAAGAGCACCGTCGTGCGTGGCCAGAGGACAAGGTTCACGGTCAGGAAGGGCGCCATGGCCGAGTACGTGTTGCCCTCGTAGGTGTTGAGATCGACCTCGAGCCCACCGAGGCGGCGCGAGGAGAAGGCGGCGCCGAGGTCGGCCCACCCCTCGCCCGACGGTCGTGCGCCGAGCGCGCGGACAGCCGCCGCCTGCGTGGCCGAAGTCAGGCTCCGGAACCGGATCCCCTTGAAATCGGCCGGCTCGCGGAGCGCCTTCGCGACGCCGGCGGGGTACCGGAGGTTGTCGGCGAGGACCGCGAGCCCGACGACGCCGCTGCCGCCGAGACCTGCGAGCATCTTCTGTGGCAGGTCAGTCCGGAGCACCGCCGCCTCGAGTGGATAACTGTCGATGAGCATCGGGGCGTGAAGCGCGCGGAACGACTTCACCCCTAGCGTGTCCCAGACTCGAGTCCCCACCCAGGCGAGTTGAAACCTGTTGGCCTTGACGTCCCGCACGACACGCTGCTCGAAGCCGGCATGGCCATCGTTCTGCGGCTGTACCTCGATCCGCACGGTTCCACCGGAGAGCGTGCGGACCCGGTCGATGAACCGCTGGACTCCAGGGACTCCCGTCAGGTCCTGGTCGTCGCTGTTCAGGAGCGTCAGCGTGACCGGGGTTTTGCCGCCGGACTTGTCGGGTGGGCCTTCGGCCGCCGAGGCGGTCGCCCCTCCGGCGACGATCGCGGCCGTCGCGAGCACTCCGCTCAGTAGATGTCGCGTGGTCATGGTCGTCCTCCTCGTCGATCGGTGACCTCTCCGATCGTCGACCGTCGGCTCGCACCGCACCTCATGCCCTGCCCCAAGCGCGGTGTGGGGCTAGCCCCATTTCCCATTCCGTCGGCGCCTTGTCACGATTGCATCATGACGCTCGACGATCAAGACGAATGACAGGGACCCGCCCCCATCGTCGGGTCGAGCTCGCCCTCGGCGTCGCGGCCGCGGTGGTAGGGATCGTCGCGGAGTGTGTCGCCTACGACGCCTCGGCCGTCCGCGAGTGGGTGCCGGACCTCGCTGTCGGTTGGGGGCTCGTCACGGCGGGTCTCGTGGGGAGCCGGCGAGCGTCACGTAGCCGATGCGGGCTCCTTCTCTGCGGGGCGGGGCTCACGTGGTTCGCCGGGAACTTCGCCGCAGTCGACAACGAGGCTCTGGCGTGGATGGGCGCCCACACGGCCTACGTGCACCGCGCGCTCCTGGCGCACGCCATCGTCGCGTACCCCCGAGGATGGCTGGCGTCGGTTCCGGGCCGCGGTGTGGTCGCCGCCGCGTACCTCGCTTCCCTTTCGTCCGCGCTCGCAACCAGCGTCACGGCCTGGGTCGGGATCGGCGTCGCCGTGGTCGGGATGGGGATCGCGGGCGCCCGCGCCACGATCCCCGCGGCGACGGCCTTCGCGATTGCGGTGGGCGGCGTCCCTCTCTCCCGGACGTTCCTCGAGCCCGCCGACCCGTCTGCGCTGCTGCTCGTCTACCAGCTCGGACTTCTCGGCTCGGCCTGGGCGCTCGTGGCCGCGCTGATCGCGTGGGAATCGAGGGCTGCGGTGGTCGATCGAGTGGTCGAGCTCGGGGCGAAGACGACGGTGCGGGACGCCTTGAGACGGGCGCTCGACGATCCGTCGCTCGAGGTCGGCTTCTGCGTCGACGCGGGGTACGTCGACGAGCACGGCGAGGTCCTTCCGGTGCTCGCGGCTCCCGGACGGCGCGTGACGGTGCTTCCGCCGTCGGGGGACGCCGTCCTCGTCCACGGTCCAGCGCTCTCGCTCGACCGCGGCCTGGAGCAGGCCGTCGCGCGGGCGCTCCGCCTGACGACCGACCACGCACACCTACGAGCCGAGGCATACGAGCAGCTCCGCGAGCTTCGATCGTCCCGTACCCGCCTCGTGCGCGCACGCGGGAGGCAGCGGGTGGTGCTCGCACGCCAGATCCGCGAGACGGTCGATCGTCGCTCTGCGGCCCTCGACGCGCTCCTCGCGGAGATCGTGTCCGCCGACGACGCGGTCGACCAGGCCGTCGGACGCGCGCGCGCTCACCTGCGGGGAGCGCGCGAGAGCATCGCGGCGCTGGCGCAGGGCCTGCAGCCGCCGGGGCTCGCGACGGACGGGCTCGCCGGGGCGCTGCGCTCGGTTGTGGCCGACTCACCGGTCGCGACCACCGTCACGATCGACGAGCGGAGATTCGACGCGGCGATCGAGCATGCGGCGTACCTCGTCTGCTCCGAGGCGCTCGCGAACGTCGCCAAGCACGCAAGCGCGACCCGGGTGGCCGTGCGGATCGAAGTTGTTGACGGGTGGTTGCGACTAGAGGTCTCGGACGACGGACTGGGTGGCGCAGACGTCGATGGGAGCGGGCTGCGCGGCATGTCCGCGCGGGTCGCCGAGCTCGGTGGCCACCTCACCGTGGACAGTCCGTCGAGGCGTGGAACCCGCCTCGCGGTCGCGATCCCGCTTCGTGACGATCCGGACGTGAGCGAGCGTCGTCAGACCGCGATCGTGCGCGACACGCTGGCGGCCGTCGGATGATCGCCGGGCGTCGTCTCGTGCCGCCGGGCGCGGCAGCGTTGGGCGCCCTGGGCGCGTCGGCGGCGATCGTGGTAGCCCGTTCCGGGGCAAACGCCGAGACGAGCTACGCCGGCACGACTTGGACCGCGTCGCTGGCGACGCTCGCCGCGGCCCTCGCGCTCTTCGCCGCAGTCGCGTCGACCCGCTCGCGCATCGTCGCGGGGCTCGCCTTCGCGGCCGGTCTCTGCTGGCTCGCTCCGGTCGCGGTCGGTTGGCTGTCCGGGCCGCCGTTGCTGCGTGCGACGGCGACCATCGCGGAGGCGTTCACCCTTCCCCTGCTTGCGCACCTCGCGCTGGCGTCCACTGGGCGGCTCGGGCGACGCGACTTCCGCGTCGTCCTCGCAGCGGCGTACGCCTGGGCGGCTCTCAGCTCGATCGGTCTCGCTCTGGTGCGCGACCCGTTCTACGACCCGTACTGCTGGGTGGACTGCGACGGGAACGCATTTCTCCTCCGGTCATGGCGCGGGCTCACCGACGCGATCATCGCCGTACGGCCATGGGTGGAGATCCTTTTCGGTCTCGCCGTCGTGGCTCTCGGCCTCACGCGGCTGCGCCCGCCCTCCTGGACGAGTCGGGTCGCGGGCCTCGCCGCGACCGCGGTCGGTTGCGCGGCCATCCTGCGTGGCTTCGGGCGCGTGGCGACCCCGCGCGAGGATCCACTCGACCCGATGCTCCGGGGCATGTTCTTCGCGGCGTGCGCGACGGTCGTGCTAGTCGCCCTCGCGGTGGTCGCGCCGCGCGTCGACGCTGCCCTCCGCCGGCGCGCGGTGACCCGCATCGTCGGGGCGCTCGACGATGCCCCCGCGCCGCATGTGCTGGAGCGCACGCTCGGCGGAGGGCTCGGGGATGCGGGATTGCGGCTCGTGTTCAGCCTCCCCGAGGACGGACGGTGCGTGGACGCCGCTGTACGCGAATGCGATCGTCCGACCCCCGCTTCGGGCCGCGCCGTCACGCCGCTCGTCCGAGAGGGCGAGCCCGTCGCGTGGATCGACCATGACGCCGCGGTCGTCGACGCGATCGAGCCTTCGCTCACTCCCGCCGTTCGTCTCGCGATCGACAACACCCGTCTGCGCCTCGGTCTTTCGGCTCAGCTACGGGAGCTGCGGATGGCACGGCGCCGGATCGTGCGAGACGGCGACGACGAGCGGCGGCGGCTCGAGCGCGATCTCCACGACGGCGTCCAGCAGCAGCTTCTCGCGCTCGGAGCAGAGCTCCGGGCGGGAGCCCGGCTCGCCCGCAACCTCGGTCACGCCGCCGCGAGCTCGCTCGAAGCCGCTGTCGCGGAGACGACCATCCTACTCGACGAGGTGCGTGAGCTTGCACACGGCGTGTACCCGGCGATCCTCACCGACGCGGGGCTCGCACCGGCGGTGGCATCTCTCGCAGACGTCGCCCAGCTTCCGGTCAAGCTCACCGGGGCTCCTACCGGACGGTATCCGTCGTCGGTCGAGGCGACCGCCTATCGCGTCGTCGCGGAGGGCGTCGAGAACGCCGTCCGCCACTCGGATGCGACGATCGTCCGAGTCGGTGTGTGCGAGGCCGGTGATGCGGTCGTCGTCGACGTCCACGACGACGGCCAGGGCGGTGCGGCCGTCACGTCGGTTGGCGGGCTCGCCGAGCTCGTCGATCGCGTCCGCGCGATCGACGGCACCATCGCCATTGAGAGCTCCCCCGGCGAGGGCACGTCGATCAGAGCGGTGATCCCGTGCGCGTGGTGATCGCGGACGACGCGATGATCACGCGCGAGGGCATTGCCCGGCTGCTCGACGAGTCGGGTGTCGAGGTCGTCGGGCAGGCCGAGGAGCCGACAGGCCTAATCCGCCAGGTCGCGGTCGCGAAGCCTGATGCGGCGATCGTCGACATCAAGATGCCCCCGACGTACACCGACGAGGGGATCGCGGCGGCGCAGCGCATCCGTGCCGAGTTCCCCGCCGTCGCGGTGCTCGTACTCTCGTCCTACATCGAGCCCGGGTACGCGATCCGGCTCCTCGAGGAACACACCGAAAGGGCGGGCTACCTCCTGAAGGAGCGCGTCTTCGACGTGGCGGTGCTCGTCGATGCGCTGCGGCGGCTCACCGAGGGCGAGACGGTGATCGACCCGACGATCGTGGCGCGACTCGTCTCCCGCCGCCGCCTTCACAGCCCCCTCGACGACTTGAGCAGACGCGAGCGAGAAGTCCTGGCGCTCGTGGCGGAAGGCCGCTCGAACGGCGCGATCGCGAGAGCGCTGTTCGTCACGACCAAGACCGTCGAGGCGCACATCAAGCAGATCTTCGCCAAGCTCTCGATCGACGCCGGGCCCGACTCACACCGGCGCGTGCTCGCAGTGCTCGCCTTTCTCCGCGACTGAGCCGCCCCGTCCCGCGCGACCGACGCCGTCGCGTGGATAGGCTTCCGCGCTCATGGGCGGCACGTATCCGACCCTCCTGGATCTCGTCGGCTCGACGCCGATCGTCCGCCTCGTCTCGTTCGGCGCCGAGACCGGCGCCACGCTGCTCGCGAAGCTCGAGTTCATGAACCCGGGCGGCTCGAACAAGGACCGGATCGGGCTCGCGATGATCGAGGCCGCCGAGCGCGACGGCCGCCTGCGGCCCGGCGGGACGATCGTCGAGCCCACGTCGGGGAACACGGGCGTCGGCCTCGCGATAGCGGCGGCGCACAGGGGCTATCGCTGCATCTTCGTGATGCCCGACAAGATGAGCCAGGAGAAGATCTCCACGCTGCGGGCGTACGGCGCCGATGTGGTCATCACGCCGACCGCGGTCGAGCACGACTCACCGGAGAGCTACTACTCGGTCTCGGACCGCCTCGCGGAGGAGATCCCCGGCGGCTTCAAGCCCGACCAGTACTCGAACATGGCGAACCCGGAGGCGCACTACCGGACGACGGGCCCCGAGCTCTGGGAGCAGACCGGTGGCGAGGTGGACGCGATCGTCGTCTCCGTCGGGACCGGAGGCTCGATCTCGGGAATCGGGAAGTACTTCAAGGAGCGCAAGCCGTCCGTGAGGATCGTCGGCGCTGACCCGGAGGGATCCGTGTTCACCGCCGACGACGCGCATCCGGTGCACCCGTACCTCGTCGAGGGCATCGGCAAGGACACTTGGCCCGGGACGATGGACCAGGCCGTGGTCGACGAGTGGGTGCGCGTGTCCGACCGCGACTCGTTCATCACCGCCCGGCGCCTTGCGCGCGAGGAGGGGCTGCTCGTCGGCGGGTCGTGCGGGTCGACCGCCTGGGCTGCGCTCGAGATCGCGAAGAAGCTCGGCCCGGGATCGACGATCCTGATGACGTTCCCCGACGGCGGCCGCTCGTACCTCTCGAAGTTCTACGACGACAACTGGATGATCCAGTACGGCTTCATGGAGCGGCGCGCGCCCGTTCCCACCGTCGCGGAGGTGATCCGCGCCAAGCACGGCGAGGACGCGGCGGTCCCGGAGCTCGTCGTCGTCGACGCCCACAAGAAGGTGGGCGCCGCAATCGACCTCATGCAGCGGTACGGCATCTCGCAGCTTCCGGTCGTCCGGCACGAGCCTGCGGACGAGCTGACCGACATCGTCGGCTCGATCCAGGAACGGAGCCTCCTCGACCGCGTCTTCCGCAACCCCGACGCCCTGAACGACGATGTCGCGGTCGCGATGCAGCCGCCCCTCGCGGCGGTCGACTCACGGGCCTCTCTCGACGACGTGTTCGCGGAGCTGACCGGGTCGGGCGGCGCCGTCGTCGTCGGCCGGGCGGGGCGCCCCGTGGCGATCCTCACGCGTTCGGATCTGCTCGAGTTCCTCGCAGCACAGCGGACGCAGGTCGAGGCGTAGAGGTCGCACCCGAGGGCGCGACGCGCCGCCCCTCGTGCCGGGCGGTGACCACGACCGCACCGACGATCAGCGTCGCGCCGGCGAGCGTGGCGATGCCGGGCCGCTCGTGGAGCACCACGGCTCCGAGCCCGACGGCCACGAGCGGGTTCACGTACTGGTGGGTCACGACCTGTGAGATCGGCGCATTCCCGAGGAGCCACGCGTAGGCGCTGAACCCGACGACCGATCCGACGACGGCGAGGTACGCCCACGCCGCGAGCGGTCCCGGCTGGAGGGCGGCCCGGTCGACCTGGCCCGCCTCCCCGGCAACCAGCGCCGCTCCGACGAGCACGAGGCCGCCGCCGAGCATCTCGTAGACCGTCGCGACGAACGGGTCCGCCGGCAGGGCGAGCCGCCGCGAGACGAACGAGCCGCGAGACCACGAGACGGACGCGGCGAGCATGACGAGGAGGCCGACGGCAACCGAGCCGCCTCCGAGCCCGTCCGGGCCGACGACGAGCGCGAGCCCGGCCAATCCGATGGCGGCGGCGAGCACCGTTCCGCGGGCAACCCGCTCGCCGGCGAGCGTGCGCCAGAGGACGATCTGCAGCGGGACCGAGCCGGCGATCATCGCGGCCACGCCGGAGTCGATCCGCGTCTCGGCAACGTGGACCATCCCGACCCCGAGCGCCAGCAGCGCGACGCCGAGCCCCGCAGCGGAGAGCGCCTCGCGCCGATCGACCCGCAGTGACCGTCGTGCCACCGAGAGGATGGCGGTCAGGACCGCGGCGGCGGCGAGAAATCGCGTGCCGGCGGTCAGGAGGGGCGGAAGCGTCCGGACGGCGAGCTTGATCGCGAGGTAGGTCGATCCCCAGACGAGGTAGACCACCCAGAGCGCTGCCCAGAGGCGGATCCGGTCGCGTCTCACGGAGGGGACAACGCCTGAGGTCGGTCCCGCGTGAGGTGCGGATGGAAGGGCCGGTCGATCATCTACGGTTGAGAACGATGGGGCTGCTCGATTCGATCCGCCGGCTCTTCGGCCGCGCCGGGACAGCGATGACCGAGGCCGACTACGCAGCGCTCGACGCCGTGCACCACGTCGAGGACAGGCTCGACGACGCCACGGGTGGCCGCTTCTACGACACGGTCGAGAAGGCGGACGAGGAGGCTGAAGACCTGCTCGACAAGCTCCATCTCGATCTCGAGCCTGGGGAGGGCGACGCCCCGAACCATTGAGCCGAGGTACCTGTCGTTTGCCTGTGGGCAGCGGGGGGCGTATGGTCCCGCCCATGGGATTCCTGGACAAGCTGTTCGGCAGGACGAAAGACGCCGCGGGCGACGCGGCCGAGAAGGCCGCACCGGCCGTGGACAAGGCGCAGGACACGGCGGGGAACGCCTGGGACAAGACCAAGGACGTGGCCGACGACGCGAAGGACAAGGTCGGCGATCTCCGAGACACGGGTGAGGACACGGCAGGCGACGTCGCCGATGAGGCGAGAGATGCCGTGTCCGAGGCCGACGCTCGCGCGTCCGACACCGGTCCTCCCGCCGCCTAGCGGCCTAGCGCCTGCCGTCCACTCGCCCCACGAACGAGGCCGCGTGGCCCCGGGCGTTCGCCCGCGCGAGCCCGTCCTCGTCGAGCGCGCCGATCCGGTGGACGAGCGCGAACTCGTCCCGGAGGTGGGTGCGCATCATCTCCGGGCCGTCCGTGGCGATCGTGAACGCCACGCTCGTGCTCGACGAGCCGGTGGAAGGTCTCGCGGACATCGTCCTCGTCGCGGAGCGCCTTCGTCAGCAGGTTCGACGTCGGGCAGATCTCGAGCGTCACCGCCGCCTCGCGGAGGAGCTTCATCAGCGCCGGGTCGCGCGCGGCGAGGATCCCGTGCCCGATACGGTCGGGCCGCAGCGACTCGACGACCTCGCCGATCTCCTCGGCGCCCGTCTCGCCCTCCTCGCCGACGTGGATCGTCACACCGAGCCCGGCCGCGCGCGCCGTCTCGACCATCGGGGCGACACTGGTGTAGTCGTATCGCAGTCCGCCCGGCCGGGGGCCGGCGATGTCGACCCCGACAACGCCGCGACTCGCCCACCCGATGGCCTTGTCGACGATGATCTCGTTCTGCCGCGCGTCGAACGTCCGGTCCATCATCAGGATCAGCCCTGCGCGCACCTGCGGGTACTCGAGCCGTGCCAGGTCGAGCCCGCGGATCGCCGCGAGGATGATGTGGTCGAGATCGCGCTCGCCGCCGCGGTTGCGCTTCATCGGGTTGAACCGGAGCTCGAGCGTCGTGATCCGCTGTGACCGGTACGCGCCCCCGATCGCGGCGTGGACGGAGCGCTCGACGGCGAGGGGTGAGGACTGGATCAGCTCCGTCCAGTGGTAGATCGCGTCGAGCTCGTCGAGGCTCTCCACTCCCCGCGGGTCGGAGACGGTGACGAGGGCGTCGAACGCCCAGTAGTCCTTGACGGGCAGCGCGATTCCCTGCTCGTGGGCGAGGCTCCACATGATGTCCGACGCGACCGACCCGCCGAGGTGCGTATGGAGCTCCGCGAGCCCGACGTCGGCGAGGAGCATGCGGGCGAGTCTACGCGGGAGCTCTTCTCACGGCGCCGTCCACGACGACCCCGTCTAAGGCGCCGCCGTGGCGCGCGCGACGAGCTCCCGGAGCGGCGCGATCCATGACGGATCGACCACGTGCGGGACGGGCGTTTCGAGCCGCAGGACATCGACTCCGGCCGCGGCGAGCGTCTCGGCCGCCTCGGCGCCGAAGCGGGCGTCGATCACGGGGTCGAGCAGGCCGTGCGCGACCGCTACGGGCACCCCCGCCAGCCGCTCGGGGGAGAGCGGCCAGCCGTCGACCCGGGGCAGGAAGCCGGACATGGCGACGACCGCCGCGGGCCGCGGCCGGTCGGGGCCGAGGCTCATCGCCCAGCTCATCACGGCCCCCTGCGAGAACCCGCCGAGCACTGCTCGCTCGATCGGGACTGGCAGGTCGTCGAGGAAGGTCGCGAGCCGGGGCGCCGTCTCGTGGAAGGTCCCGGGATCGGGTGTCGGGATGCCTCCGAGCGCGTACCAGTGACGTCCCCCCGGCGGCAGGTGGAGCGGCCCGCCGGGGGTCACGCCGAGCAGGCGCCGCTCGGGATCGAGGAGATCGAGGAGCGGGTAGAGATCGTGCTCGTCCGCTCCCCTGCCGTGGAGGAGGACGAGCGCTCCGTCGAGCGTCTCCGCCCTCGGGTCGTCCCTCTGCGACGCCGCTGGTCTGTAGCGTGCGGTGAGCTCCGTCACTCCCAGCCCTTGCGCGGGTCGGGGATCGGGGTCAGCGTCCGCTCGACCTGCGGACGCAAGTGCTCGAATGCGGGCGGGAGGATGAGCGACTCGCCGAGGTGGTCGGGGTCCTCGTCGATCCCGAAGCCGGGCCCGAGCGTCGCGATCTCGAAGAGCACGCCGCTCGGCTCGCGGAAGTAGACGGAGCGGAACCAGAAACGGTCGATCACCGGTGTGGCACGCATGCCGGCCTCGGTCACCCGCCGCTGCCACGCCTCGTGCTCCTCCATCGTCGACGCCCACGCGACGTGGTGGACGGTGCCGGCGCCCGGGACGCCAGCACCCGCCGGCAGGCGGCGTCGTAGCGCGTAGATGCCGCCGCGGGCGGCGCCGCGGGCCTCCCAGTCGGCCGCGCCGGTCCGGGAGAAGCCCAGCACCTCCTCGAGCAGTTTCCGGCTCCGTCCGGGATCGGAGCGCGTACGCGCGGACACCGTCGAACCCCTGCAGGGCGAGCTCGGCGGGGATCTCGGGGTGACGTGCGACGAGCGGCTCGTCGGGCACGTGGGAGACCGCCAGCTCGAGCCCGAGCCCCTCGGGGTCCTCGAAGCGGAGCCCTCCGGGCACGCGCGTCGCGCCGATGCCCTCCTCTGCGAGGCGGGCTTCCCAGAACGTCAGCGCTTCCTCCGACGCGACGCGGAACGTGACCGTGTGCACCATGCCCTCGCCCGCACGGCCGCGGCGGGCGCCCGGGTACTCGAAGAAGGTGATGTCGGCGCCTGCGCTCCCGCGCTCGTCCGCGTAGAAGAGGTGGTAGACGGTCGGATCGTCCTGGTTGACGGTCTTCTTCACCATGCGAAGCCCGAGCACGCGCGCGTAGAAGTCGACGTTCCCGGGGGCGTCCCCCGTGATGCACGTGACGTGGTGGATGCCTTCGAACTGCATGCTCGTCGTCGTCTCCGTGCTCTCCGTCGTCGTCCAGGGCCGATGCTGTCATGGTGAAGGATCCTTCCGAAAGAGATATAGTTGCAGTAACAAGGAAATAGTTGCATATGCAAACATCCGTCGTCAAGCAGCTCACCCCGCTCGAGTTCGCCGCCTGGGTCGGCTTCCTCCGCGTCCATGCGGTGTTCGTACGGGAGCTGGACGCCGAGCTCGAGGCGGCCCACGGATTGCCGCTGACCCAGTACGAGGTGCTCCTCTACCTCGACGCGGCGCCCGACCAGAGGCTGCGGATGACCGAGCTCGCACGCTCGGTGCTCCTCAGCCAGAGCGGTGTCACCCGGCTGGTCGACCGGCTCGAGGCGCGGGGGCTGGTCGTCCGCGAGCCATGCCCCGAGGATCGCCGAGGGCTGCTCGCACGGATCACCGACGAGGGCCGCAAACGCCTCGGCGAGGCCCGTCCGACGCATCTGGCAGGCATTCGCAGGCTGTTCGTGCAGCATTTCGACGACGACGAGCTGCGCCGGCTCGCCGACGTCTGGGAGCGGGTCGTCCCGGGCGTGACCGCGTAGACGCCCGTGCGGGGAGCCCCCACGCTCCCGGGTCGAATAGGCTCCCGGAGTGAAGATCGGCATCGTCGTGCCGTTCTCGTGGTCGTTCTGGGGGGCGGTGGTCGAGCACGCAGAGCTCCAGGCGGCCGCGCTCGAGGCCCGGGGACACGAGGTCAGGCTCCTCATGGGCAACGACCCGCCCGGGCAGTTCACCCGGGCCCTGCACCCGCGCGTCGGGCGGCACGGGAGCCCTCCCCCGAATGTGATCCCGGTCGGGCGGTCGGTGATCGTGCCCGCGAACGGCTCGCTGCCGAACATCGTGCTCAGCCCGCGCTCGGTCTTCCGCGTCCGGCGGGCGCTGGCCCGCGAGCAATTCGACGTGTTGCACCTGCACGAGCCGATGACTCCGGCGATCTGCGTCGCAGTGCTCGCGCTCGCGAAGACACCGATCGTCGCGACGCACCACGCGTCGGGCGATCTCGGCTGGATGCGCCTGGGCATGACGGGGTGGGGCTTCTTGATGGATCGGATCGACCAGCGGATCGCAGTCTCGGAGCGGGCGCGCGCTTCGGCCGACCGGTGGCTCGGCGGGCCGTGGGAGGTCGTGCCGAACGGCGTCCTGATCCCGGACGAGGCAGACCCTTCCCGGCGCGAGCACACGGTCGTCTTCGCAGGGCGCCACGAGCCCCGCAAGGGCCTCCAGGTCCTGCTTCGCGCATGGCCGGAGATCCACCGCCGAACCGGCGCGGGGCTGGTCGTCGCCGGGGCCGACCCGTTGGCGGTGAGGCTCCTGCTGACCCGGCTCGGCGTGCCCGACACCGGGATCCGGATCGCCGGGTTCCTGTCGCAGGAGGCCCTCACCGACCTTCTCTGCTCGACCAAGGCCTTGCTCGCGCCGTCGCTCGGCGGGGAGAGCTTCGGGATGGTGCTCACGCGGGCGTTCGCGTGCGCGACGCCGGTCGTCGCCTCGGACATCGAGGGATACCGGGAGGTGGTGACGCCCGAGACCGCGATCCCCGTTCCACCGGGTGACGAGGCGGCTCTCGTCTCCGCGGTCGCAAGCCTCCTCGCCGACGAACCGCGCCGCGTCGCGATGGGCGGCGCCGCGCGGCGGCGCGCGGAGGAGCATTACGCGTGGCCGGACATCGCGGGACGACTCGAGGCGATCTACGAGCGCGTCGTGGCGGACGGCGGCTCGACGCGGGAGAAGGCAGCCGCGTGAGCCGGCTCGCGGCTCTCACGCGGAACCCCTGGGCACGCGGGCTCTTCGTCCTCGCCTCGCTCGTGCTCGCGATCCTCGCCCTGTGGTGGCGCGGGCCCGACTGGAACACCGTCTACCACGCGTTCGACTTCGTCAGCTGGCGCTGGGTGGTCATCGGCGTCCTTCTCAACCTGCTCTCGGTGCTCGCGCGCACGTGGGCCTGGAACCTGACCATCCGTCACGCGATGCCGCCACCGCACCCGGCCTTCTCCAAGGTCTTCTCCGCCTTCGGCGTTGGGCTCCTGGGGAACGCCGTCCTCCCCGCGCGGGCGGGCGAGCTCGCGCGCGTCGCCGTCCTGCGGCGTCATCTGCCGCACGGCAAGGGCACGAGCGCGACGCTCCTCGGGACGGTGGCCGCCCACCGGCTGTTCGACCTCTTCCCCATCGCGCTCCTTGTTGCCTATGTGATGGCGACCGCCAAGCTCCCGCACTGGGCCGTCACGGGCGTCGTCGTCGTCGGCCTCGTCGGGCTCGGCCTGCTCGCGGTCGGCGTGCTCTCGGCGCGGCGGACGACCGGGGACCTGCCCCATCATGGGCAGCGCACCGCGCGCCGCGTGCTCGCGATGGCCCGCCAGGGCTTCGCAGTCCTCCGCGAGCCGGCGGCCGCCTTCCTGGCGATCCTCTTCCAGATCATCGGCTGGACGCTGCAGCTTCTCGCCGTGTGGGCGGTGACGAAGGCATTCGACCTCGGCGTGCCGCTCCCCGCGGCCGCCCTCGTGCTGCTGCTGATGAACATCGCGACCGTCTTCCCCCTCTGGCCGGGGAACGTCGGGCTGCTGCAGGCGGCAGTCGCCCTGCCGCTCGTGCAGTACGGCGTCGCCTACGGCACGGGATTCGCCTTCGGGCTCGTCCTGCAAGCGGTCGAGATGTCCGTGGGCGTCGGGGTGGGCCTCGTGATGCTCGCCCGTGAGGGGCTCTCGTTCGCAGCCCTCAAGAGGATCGAGGACGAGGAGGAGTCCTCGGCAGAGGACGTCCTCGAGGAGCTCTCGGTCGAGGACGACGATGCCGCCGGGCACGAGGGCGCCGAGATGGTGGTCACACCGGTGCGGTCCCGGCGCTGAGCGCGCCGAGGCGGGCTGCGACGACCGTGTCCGCGGCCGCCGCGCTCGGTGCGTGGCCCGTGACGGCGGCGACGAACGGCTCTCGCTCGAGCGAGACGAGCTCGACGGGCCCGACGGCCGTCGCCGTCGCGGTGCGGGGGACGTCACGGAGGAGGGCGATCTCGCCGAACGCCTCTCCCGGGCCGAAGCGCCGGCCGAGGATCTCCACCTCGCCGGACTCGACGACGTAGAACCGGTCGCCCGGGTCGCCCTCGCGCACGATCGTCGCGCCGGCCGGGAAGGACGCGGGCACGGCCTCGCGTGCGAGCCGCTCGAGCACGGGCTCGGGCAGGACCGAGAGCATGCGGACACCGCGGAGGAGCGTCGTCGCCTCGGGCGCGGCGGTCGCGCGGTCGAGGGCGCGCAGGCGCGGCCTGGTCAGGACGGCGAGCAAGGGCAGCAGAGCACCGGTGGCCACGAGCGACGCCTCCGGGCCGATCGCCGCGATGAGTGCCGGGGCGGTCAGGGCGCCCAGACCGAGCGTTGCGAGCATGAGGCCGTCGAGCGCTCCCAGCGCGCGACCGAGCACGGCGTCGGGCACCGCGCGCTGCATGATCGTCAAGGCGTTCACGTCGACGATCGAGTTGCCGATGCCGAGCACCGCGAGGCCTCCGACCGCGACCACCGAGATCGGGAGACCTCCGATCAGGGCGAGCGGGAGCCCGAACAACGCGAGCCCGAAGGCGAAGTCGCGGGCCATGTGCCCGGAGGAGGCGAGCACCAGCGCGATGAACCCCCCCACGAGACCGCCGACGCCCACCGCGGCGTACAGCAGGCCCACCCCTGCAGCGTCGAGATCGAGCAGCTCGAACGAGGTGACGACGACGAGGACGTTCAGCGCCCCCGCGACGAGCGTCTGTGCGCCGTAGAGGCCCACGAGCATCCGAAGGGTGGGCTCGCCGACGATCGTCGCGATCCCTGCCAGGACGCCTGCCTTGCCGCCCTCGGGCATCGCGCCCGCGGTCTCGCGAGGCGGCTCGTACCGCCGGAGGCCGAGCACGAGCAAGGCCGACCAGAGGAAGGTCAAGGCGTTGGCCGCAAACACGGTCTCGGCGTTCGTTACGGCCAGCAGGAGCCCACCGAGCGCCGGGCCCAGGAACGTTCCCATGCTCTCGAGCGTGCTCGACGTGACGTTCGCCGCGGTCAGCTCCGACGGTGTGCGGACGAGAAGAGGCAGCAGGGCCGACTTGGCCGGTCGGAAGAGAGTCCCCGCGACGGTCGAGAGCGCGACGAGCGTGTACACCACCGGCGCGGGTCCGTCCGATGCGATCGTGCCCGCCGCGGCGAGCATGAGCGCGCAGCGCACCAGGTCGCTCGACACCATCACGGCGGCCCGCGGGAAGCGATCGACGAGCGACGATGTGAACGGCGCCGCAATCGCGGCGGGGATGAGCCTGACGAGCCCAACGATCCCCACGGCCGTCGCCCCGCCCTGGTCGTACGCGTAGACGCCGAGCGCGACCAGGTACGCCCAGCCGCCCAGGATCGAGCCGACCCAGGCGAGCTGCAGGCGGCGGAGCGGCGGGCTCGAGAGCACGTCGCCGAGAGCCCGAAGCGCGGCGCGCGCTCTCCCGGGGTGCTCGTTCTCCGGCGATCCGCTCACGATGGTTGCGAACCACACCAGAAATGCGGGAAGATTTCAGCCCACCCGCGCGTCGGGTAGGTGAGATGCTCATCATGAGCATCCGTCGAAAGGAGAGCATGATGTCGGACGAGCGCGAGAAGGTCGATACCGATGATGCAGAGGCCGTAGCCGACAAGGTCGCCGACGAAGACTTCGAGGGTCACAAGATGGAGATCGACGCGGTGGACGTCGATGCCCCCGACGTAGGCAAGGTCGACACGGATCAGGTCGACGTCGACTGAGCTCATCAGGTCGACCGGCCCTCCCGAAGGGTCGGCTCCGCGTGTTGCCGCCGGAACCGCCGTTTGCCGTCATCGTCCATAGGGAGGATGCGGTCGGAGCACGAACCTCGCGTCAGCCGGCGTCGCCCCGAATGCGGGGGCGGCGCCCGCGGAAGCGGATGCCCCGCCTACGGGCGCCGACTGGCGAGAACGCGTTCCAACGACTCGAGCAGGCGCCTGCCGGCATCGTCGTCGGCGTCGTCGAGCAGCGATGCGATTCGCGCCACGAGGCCGCCGCTTCCCTTGCCGTCCAGCCCGGCGCGCGCCCGACGGGCGCGGAGCAGGAGGTCGAGCCCGATCGCGGCCTGGGTCGAGAAGCGCGAGAGCAGCTCGAGCTCCGCGAGCCCGAAGGGGCGGCCCGGCGCCCGGTCGAGCACGGAGATGACACCGAGGGCGCGCTCGTCGTGCAGCAGGGGCGATGCGACGATGCTCGTCGGGACGTAGCCCGTCTCGCGGGCACGGTCGCGCGCGAACCGGGGGTCGGAGTCGAGGTCGTCGACGACGAGCGGCTGGCGCGTGACGAGCGCGAACCCGGCGATGCCCGTGCTCGAGGGGAACCGCGTGCCCACGAGGACGTCTTCTCCCTCGCCGGAGACGGCCTCGAACACGAGTTGATCGGCCTCCTCATCGAGCAGGAAGATCGACGAGGCCCGAGCGCCGAAGATCGTCCGCGCGACGTCGACAATCGACTGCAGGAGCTCGCGGAACGTCTCCTCGTCCCCGCCGAGCATCCCGGCGGCGGCGGCGCGGCGTGCGTCCTGCTCGTCGCTCACGTCGACTCGGTGTTGGTCGCCGTCAGGTGAAGGACGGTCTTCAGCTGGTACGGCGTCAGCTCCGGGTGCTTCGCGAGCACGAGTGCCGCCACTCCGGCGATGTGCGGCGCGGCGAAGCTGTTGCCCGTGCAGCGGAGCGACCCGCCACCAAGCCATGCGACCTCGACGTCCACGCCGCGAGCGAACAACTCGACGGGAGGCGCGGGGTTGGCGTACCAGGCAAGGGGGTCGCGTTCCTCGTGGCTGCCGACCGAGATGACGGACGAGAAGCGCCAGGGGTAGCTGTCCACCGGGAGGTTGTGCGCCGAGGCCACGAGGATCGTCCGGTTGAAGTAGGCGAGATCGGCGAGCTCGTGCAGCTCCTCGGCGAAGCGGCGCTTCGTCGTCGAGAGGCTCAGGCTGATCACCCGGTGACGGGTCTCGATCGCATGGCGGAGCCCGGCGAGGATGAGGTCGGCCGCGCCGGTCGCCCCGGCTCCGAGGACGCGGACGGAGTGGAGCCTGCAGTCGGGGGCCAGTGAGCGGATGATGCCCGCGCAGGCGGTGCCGTGGCCGCAGACGTCACCCGCATCGTCGTCGACGATCGCAACGCCCTCACCATCTCGCACGACGGCCCGGGCGCTCACGAGGTCACCGACGAGCGGGTGGCCCGACTCGACCCCGCTGTCGACGACGCACACGTCGACTCCGCCGCGCGACCCACCGAAGGCCCACTCCCGCGTCACGGCGTCCCGCCATGCGCCGGGCGCCTCCACCGGCGGCGGCTCGCCGGGCGGCAGGCTCCACGCGGGAACGGGCCGGGTGCTCACGTCGAGGCGAGAGCGACCTCGCGCGCCGCCGTGGCCGCCTGGGCCGCGAGGTCGGCGCGGGTAGAGAGCTCGTCGTCGGGTCGCGTCGCGAGGTTGACGTGGACGAGGCGGGCCGCTGCTACGCCGGCGGCCTCAGCGAGGGTCGCGGCCGTCCAGGCGTCGGCGCGGACGGATTGCTCACCGTCACGGGCGGCGAGCGCGGCGAGGGCCGCGACGTCCGCGGCGGCCTCGGCGATGCGAAGCGGGACCTCCGCAGCGCGGCGCAGCGCCCGGCCCAGCGCGGCGTCTCGCTCGGGATTCCGCAGCTGCTCCAGCGCCTCGGCGTAGGCGCGATGGTCGTCGTCTGCGAGCGCGAGGGAGCGATCGCCGAGCGCGGCCGCCTGGGCGGCGATACCCGGTGCCTCCTCCCAGTCGCGCGAGACACGTGCGACGAGGCGCACGAGGCCCGACGCCATCGTCGTCGCGAGGGCGGCGGCTGATCCACCGGCTGGCCCCGCCCCGGCCTGGGCCAGCACGTCGTGGAGCCTCCCGGTCGGAAGGCTTGCCAGCGAGAGCCCGCCGGCCGCGACGCTCACGATTCGAGGTGGCGGCGCAGGTGGGCGACGACGACAGAGGTTGGCTCGACGCCTTCGGCGCGAAGCGTCGCCTCGAGGTCGGTCACGACGAGCTGACGGAAGCGCTCGTCGCGCTCGACGCGCTCGAGGATCGTCTCGAGCTCGCGACGCGCGGCGGGCAGCTGCTTCGCCGCCTCGACCCAGCCCCGGGGAGGTTCGGGCAGGGCGCGCAGCGCCTCGGCGATCCGTTCCTCGGGTGTCATCGTCTTCTTCCCACCTTTCCACTCGACGGCGTGGGCTCGGGTTTTCTTCCCGGCTCGAGCAGATCGCGGAGCCGCGAGAGGCACCGGGCGATGCGGCTCGCGACGGTGCCCGCGGGCACGTCCAGCTCGGCGGAGATCGTGCGGTAGCTCTCGTCACGGCAGAAGAAGCGGTCGAGGATCTCGTGGCAGTCGCCGGAGAGTTGCTCGAGCGCTCCGTGCACCGTGAGGGCCTCGTCGAGCAGCGCGAGGCCTTCGTCGGGCTCATCCGGCACCTCGTCGACCGAAACCTCACGCCCGGAGCGGCGAAGCGCATCGACCGCGCAGTTCCGCGCGGTCTGGGCGATCCACGGCCGGAGCGCGTCGCCGTCCCGCAGCGTGTCGAGCCGCTCGAACACCCGTGCGAATACCTCCTGGAAGGCATCCTCGGCGTCGTGGGACTCCAGGCGGTAGACGCGCGCCACGATCGCGTGCACGTAGCGCGCATACCGGTCGACGAGCGCCTCCCAGGCCGCCTGGTCACCCGCCCGGCAGCGAGCGACGAGTTCGGCGTCCGACGCGGCTTCCACCGGCCGTTCCCGAGGCCTACCTGTGCTCGGCGGCGCGGAGACGCTCGGCCAGCAGCTCGAGCAGCTTCCAGGTCACGGTCGGGCGGGACTCGGCGAAGCTCCGAAAGCTCCAGACAGGCAGGGCGAACGCCCGAACGCGCGACGTCGCGGTGACGGTCGCCGAGCGCGCGGACTTGTCGACGAGCGCGATCTCCCCGAACGATGCACCGGGCCCCAGCGCGGCCACGCCCCTGCCGCCCACCGAGACGTCCGCCGACCCGCTCTCGACGACGAAGAAGTTGAGGCCTCCTTCGCCCTCGGTCGCGATCTCCTGGCCCGGCTCGAACTCGCGCTCGATGAAGTCGGTTGCGAGCTGAGCGACGGAGGCGTCGTCGAGGTCGGCGAAGATCGGGATTCCACGAATCAGCTCGGGGCTGGGTTGTGCCATCGCGGCGACCTTACCCGTCCGGCGCGGCGCTGTCATCTCCGGGGGCGGCGCCTTCCGAGCGGAGCTCCTCGATGCGCAGTTCCGCCCTGTCGAGACGCCCGACGCACGCTCGGTACAGCTCCTCGCCCCGCTGCCACAGCGCGAGCGCCTCGTCGAGCGGGACGTCTCCCCGCTCGAGCCGGGCGACGAGCTCGTCGAGCTCCCGCTGAAGCTCCTCGAAGGAGGCGCTTTCCGTCACGGGCGCACGTCCTCGACGCGCGCCCCGAGACCGCCGCGCGCGAGCTCGATCTGGACATGCTCGCCGGCGGCCAACGCGGCGGCCTCGCGGACGACGGCGCCACCCGAGCGGACGATCGCGTAACCGCGGGCGAGCGTCGCGCGGGGCGAGAGCGCCTGGAGGCTGGCCCCGGAACGGTCGAGCGCTGCGCGCCGCCTTTCGAGCAAGAGCGACGGGGCGACCGCGAGGCGCTCTCGGCTCCGTGCGAGTCGTTCGCGGTCGCGCTCGAGGACGCGAGCCGATCCCGCGGCGAGCCGCTGGCGGGCGCGCTCCAGCGCAGACCGAAGCTCGTCGAGGTCGGGGACGACCAGACGGGCCGCCGCCGTCGGGGTCGGCGCACGCACGTCGGCGGCGAGGTCACACAGAGGCTCGTCCTGCTCGTGGCCGACGGCCGAGACGACAGGAACCGGGCACGACGCCACAGCGCGGACGACCCTCTCGTCGCTGAACGGCAGGAGATCCTCGAAGCTCCCGCCGCCGCGCGCGAGGATCACCACGTCGACCCCGTCGCAGCGCCCGAGCCTCGACAGCGCCGAGACGATCGCCGCCGGGGCGGACGGACCCTGGACGCGGGTCTCGGCGACGACGAGGCGCACCGCGGGGAAACGTGTCGTGATCGCGGCGACGACGTCGCCCCGCGCGGCCGCCTCCACGCCGGTCAGCAGCCCCACCGCGTGCGGGAAGCGCGGCAGCCGGCGCTTGCGCTCGGGCGCGAAGAGGCCCTCTTCGGCGAGCGCTCGCCGGAGTCGTTCGAGCGCCGCCGCATGATCCCCGGCACCGACACGCTCGATGGTCGCCACGCGGAAGCTGAGCTCGCCGCGGGCCTCGTACAGCTGCAGCGCACCGTTGGCCTGAACGCGCTCTCCCTCGGTGAGCGTCGGCTCGAGGACGTCGAAGCGGCGGCGCGCCATCGTCGCGGGAAGGCAGGCCCCGGTCTCGGCGTCCTTCAGCGTGAGGAACACCGTCGCCCAAGCCGGGTTGCGTCGCAGGTCGCTGACCTCGCCCTCGACCCACACGTCGCGAACGCGTGCCAGGTATCCCGCGAGGCGCCCGTTGAACGCCGCGACGCTGTACACCTTCCGCTCTGCGACGCTCGCGGGCTCCACGCCGCGGAGCGTAGCGTCGCCCGGCGAAACCTTGACACGAGGACTCGTCGCGCGCCACCCGACCGATGGCCGACGTCAGGGCAGCGCAGTTGCGGCCGCGGCAGCCTGACGCCGAAGGCGGAGGTACCCGCGACGGAAATCCGCTCGGCGGATTTCCGTCTTGCGGACTAGAGCAGGATCTCTGCGGCGATGACGGGGTCGCAGCCGCGCGTGACGAGCTGGACGCACGTGTGCAGATCGGCCTCACTCGCCGCCAGCCGCTCGGCGAGCGGGAGCGGGAACCCGGCCGAGATGAGCACGTGCAGGCGCCAGCTCTCGACCTTGGACTGCTCGTCCTCGCGCCACACGGGTGTCTCGATCGCCTCGGCCATGGTTGCCACGGTGTTTCGTGCTGGCTTTGACGATCCCTCCCGCGGAAAAGTTGGCGCGAGGTGGACGTCAGCGCGCGTCGAGGCGCTGGGCAAGCTCCTCGCGGGCGAGGAGCTCGACCGTGCGCTCGAGCTCACGCTGGAGGCGCGTGGCGGCCTCTTCCCGCGCCTCGCGGAGCCGCTCGTCGAGCGCGCCCATCGCGATCTGGGTGTGCCGCTCGACCTCGCGCTCCGTGACCCGCGCGAGCCGCTCCGCCTGACGCCGCTCCCATTCGACCAGCACCACGTCGAGCCGGGCCCGCACGTCGGTCTCCGCCCGCTCGATCGACTCCGCGACCGCCGCCTCCCGCGCGCGCAGCCGCTCGGTGATCTCGTCGATCGAGCGCCGCCGTTCCAGCGTCTGGGCCTCGAGCTCGTCGAGTGCCTCCGTCACCGCCTGCCCGGCGGCCCGCTCGAGCTCTTCGCGGAGACGAAGCACCGTCTTTCGCTGTTCGTCCGCGGTCGAACCGAGCTCGGCGGCCTCTGCCTCGAGCCTCGACTCGACCTCGGCGATCGACTGGCGGTAACGCTGTCCGAGGTTGTTCAGCTGCGCCTCGAGATGCCGCTGCGCGCGGTCGAGGTCCTCCGCGAATCCACGCAGACGCTCCTCGACGCGCCGCTCCGTGCGCGCGAGCTCGTCGGCGAGCTCCTCTCCCGTCCGGCGCTCCCGCTCGACGAATGCGACGCGCCGCTCCTCGCGAAGGCGGCGTTCCTCGGCGGCGAGCAACGAGGCGGTCTCCGCCCGCTCTCGAGCGAGCACGCGGCGGATCTCCTCGACGTGCGCCGCGGTTTCGGCGTCGACGGCCTCGGCCACGGCGGCGCGGGCGTCGTCGACGAGGCGGGAGGTGTGCGCGGCTGCGGCCCGGGCTCTCCGCAGGGCGAACCAGAGCAGCAGCGCGACCGCGAGGGCCGCAGCGAGGGACGCGGCAAGGATCCAGACGGCCACGCGTGCAGGGTAGAGGCTCGCTACCGGATGCGCAGCGCCACGAAGGCCGCCGCGAGGACGACGGTGGCGGCCGCGAGGAGTCGCAGCGCGGCCTCCGACCCCTCCACGAGCGTTTCGCGCGTGAGCGGCTCGCGCGCCCCCTCGGCGAGGACGAGCGCGCCCTCGACCGTCACCGTCTCGCGCCGGAGCCGCCGCGCGCTGTGGGACAGGCGACGCTGCGCGAGGGAGAGGAGGGTCGCCCAGGCCGCGGCAAGCACCGCCTCGATCCGTACCGTCCCCGTCTGCGCGACGAAGCCGGTGAGCGCGGGGAACGCTCCCCACGAGAGCGCGAACCCGAGGTCGGTGTGTGCCCTGCCGCCGAGGAGCTCGAGGTTGTAGACGGGTACGAGCGCGACGCCCAGGGCGACCAGGGGGAGGATCCACAGCGTCCGCTCCAGGGCCACGCCGACGCCGATGGCC
Organism: uncultured Actinomycetes bacterium; assembly: GCA_963793655.1. GTDB lineage: Bacteria > Actinomycetota > Thermoleophilia > Gaiellales > Gaiellaceae > Gaiella. The sequence goes on along the minus strand of CAWCAV010000011.1, from coordinate 396,521 downwards.
GCCGCGACCACGACCGACGCGACCCCGAGCCCGACCAGGACAGGCGACGGGATCCTGGTGCCGAGAGGACGGCCGTGGAGCTCGTCGAGTGCGTGCGCGCCGACTCCCATCGCGAGCGCGAACGCGAGCACCGTGAGGCAGAGGGTCGGCCAGTCGACCGTCGCCGCGAGGCACGCGCCGACGACGACGTACGAGAGGTGCCAGCCCGTGTACGGAAGGTGGAGCAGCGTGACGTAGTCGCGCCAGCCCCCCGGGCGCAGGGCGTAGAACGCCGCCCGCGGCGCGTCATCCGATCCGGCCGACTCGCCCCACGCCGTGCCTACGGGTCGCCGGGGGGTCATCCGCGCGTCGCCCACATGACGAGCCCGCCGCCGAGGCTCATCCTCCGGTTGCGAACGTCCGCAAGGCCGGCCTCCTGCCAGAGCCGGGTGAGCGCGGGCTCCGGATACCGGGCGTGGAACTCGCGGATCGAGGGCCCGAGGAACCGGCCTACCTCGTGCCAGCCGGGGGACAACAGGCGGCCGGCCAACGGCAGCCCGACCCCGACCCAGACGTCCCATGGCGGCCGCCAGATCCCCCGCGGTAGCCCGAACTCGAGCATCGCGACCGTGCCGCCGGGGCGCACGATGCGCGCGAGCTCGCCGAGCGTGGCGCCAGGGTCGTCCACGTAGCGCAGCAGGTAGGTGAACGTCAGGTGGTCGAACGCCCCGTCGGGGAACGGGAGCTCCTCGGCGGAGGCCTCGACGAGCTCGACCCGGCCGGCGAACCGCTCGCGGGCGCGCGCGAGCATCCCCGGGCTCTGGTCGACGCCGGTGACGCGGTACCCGCGCTCGAGCAAAGCGCTCGCGACGAGCCCGGTGCCCGTCGCGACGTCGAGCACGTGCCCGCGGTCCGCGGGGAGGCGGGAGACGAGGAACCGTCTCCAGCGCGGATCCTGCCCGAAAGAGAGGGCCGCGCCGACGCGGTCGTAGGTCGGGCCGAGCGGCGCGAACAGGGCCCGGGCATGGCGGCTTCGCTCGGACATACGGCTCTATCCTGGCACGGTGGCTCTCGTGGACGACCTCGAGCGCATCGCCGCGTCGGCGGCGGCGCTCGGCGACGGGAGCGTCGTGCGGGGTGTCCTCGCGACCGAGCCGGCGGACGGCATCCGGATCTACGTCTGCGCCTTCGAGGCGGCCGACGGAGCGCGCACCTGGCTCGCGCTCGACGGCGAGGGCGAGCCGGTCGGGGAGCGGCGCGACGTGCGGGATGCGGTCTCGATCGCCGCGCTCTGCGAGGTGGCCGAGGAGGCGGCGTTCCCCGGCGACCTCGACGAGCTCCGCGCGCAGCTCGTGGCGCTCCGGGTCACGGAGGCGCCCGACGGGATACAGGAGGCCGAGGACGCCGCCCGCGTGCTCCAGCATATGCTCGGAGCGCCGCCGCACGTCGCCTCGCCGGCCCGGCTCGATGCGATCGGGCAAGCCGCGCGTCGGCTCGAACTGGCGCTCGACCCAACGGCGCCGTCCCCGTTCTCGACGGCCATGCGGAGCGCCGCCGGGGTTGCCGACTCGCTCTGGAGCGACGTCGAGGCCGCGTACCGGGGCACGCTTGACTAACCTGGGGGCATGGAAGGAGGCGGCTTCTTGCCGTTCGGGGGCGACCCGGAGGAGATTCTGCGCGGCCTCCGGGACTTCGCCGAGCAGCAGGCCGAGGGCGTCAAGGAGGCGCAGCGCGAGCAGTTCGCCACCCTGACCCTCTCCACCGCCGTCGACTTGACGCAGGCGGCCCTCGCGCAGGTGCAGCCGACGGGCACCAGCGACGAGCAGGCGATCCAGCTCCGCGACGCGATGCGCGTGCTGTTCCCCGAGGCGGTCGCCCTCGTCTCGGCGGCCCGCCAAGGCTTCATGCGCGAGTAGCTTGGCCACCTTCAGGAGAGGGTTTCGGCCGCGCCGCGGGCCGTGTCACGGATCGATCGGCCCGAGACCGGTTCGCCCTCGCGGAGCGACGGCGTGAGGCTCTTCGATCGCGCGATCGTCCGGGTGCTGCCGGCGGTGCCACGGTCGGTGGTGCGCCGGGTCGCGGCGCCCTACATCGCGGGGCCGACGCTCGAGGACGCGCGCCGTGTCGTCGCCGGGGTGAACGCCGAGGGCATGCGGGCGACGGTCGACGTGCTCGGGGAGGAGGTCACGAAGCCGGAGGAGGCCGAGGCGATCGCCGAGGCCTACCACGACGCGCTCGCTGCGATCGAGAGCGACGGGCTCGACGCGAACGTCTCCGTCAAGCTGACCGCGCTCGGCCTCAAGGTGGACAGCGCCCTGTGCCGGTCGCTCACCGAGCACGTCCTCCGCGACGCAGCGGCCCGCGGCATCTTCGTCCGGATCGACATGGAGGACTCGAGCACCACGGACGACACGCTCGCGCTCTACCGGTCGCTCCGCGCGGACGGCTACGAGGGCGTGGGAATCGTGTTCCAGGCCGCCTTGCGCCGGACGCTCGACGACATCGCGGCACTTGCCCCGCTCCGGCCGAGCGTGCGGCTCTGCAAGGGCATCTACGTCGAGCCCACGTCGGTTGCCTTCCACGAGTTCCAGGTGATCCGCAAGAGCTTCGTGGCGTGCCTCGACGCCCTCCTCGCGGTGGGCTGCCGGGTCGCGGTCGCCACGCACGACGAGTGGCTGCTCGAGCGTGCGCTCGAGCGGATCGAGGATCTCGACGAGACGGCCTACGAGCTCCAGATGCTGCTCGGCGTCCGCGCCGAGCGCGGGCGGGCGCTCGTCGCCGCAGGGCACCCGCTGCGCATCTACGTGCCGTACGGCAGGCGCTGGTACGAGTACTCGCTGCGGCGGCTGCAGGAGAACCCGAAGGTCGCGGGCTACGTCGCGAAGGACGTGCTCGGGCGGATCATCCCCGGCCGCTGATCGCCTTCGCGCCCGACGCTCCTCAGGCCGCGAAGCAGGCCGCTTCAGGGATCTGCCCGGCCGAAGGCCGGGATTGTCCGCGATCCGGATCCGCTTCTGCGGATCCGGATTCCGCGGAGAAACAGAGTCACGGCTCGGTGTGGACCACGACGTCGGCGACGCCGGGCAGCGCCTCGCGGATCCGCGCCGACACCGCGGTTGCCTCGTCGTGGGCCTCCGACAGCGTCGTCCGCCCGTCGAGGGCCAGGGTCAGCAGCACGACGAGGCCATCGTCCGTCTCGAGCGTGCGCAGGTCGCGGGGTGGGCCGCCGGTGATCGCGACGACGGTCTGCTCGATCCGCGCGAGGTTCTCCGTCCACTCCCGCCCCGGGGCGCGCTCGGCGAGCGGCTCCAGGTGGGTCTGCACCGCACTGACCTCGGGCACGTCGCGCCGGATGGCCTCCTCGACCTGCTCGGCCATCGCGTGCGCCGTCCCGAGATCGAGGCCGCCGGGGAGCTTCAGGTGCAGGGACAGCTGGAGCCCGTCGCCCGTGTCGATGACGGCGAGGTCGTGCAGCTCCCGCACGTGTGAGACGGTCATCGCCGCCGCACGGACACGCTCGCGGAGCTCGGCCTCGCGGCCCGCGGGCTCGACGTGCACCACGACGTCGCTTCCGGGAAGCGCACGCTGGACGGCCGCCTCGACCCGGTCGGCGGTTGCGTGCCCCTGCCCCACAGCCGCCCCCGGCGAGACACCGATGACGACGTCCGCGAACGTGCGGCCGCCGGCCTGGCGCAGCCGGAGGCGCCGGAGGACGACCGGCGGGTCGAGCCGGCCGATCGCCTCCCGCGCCGCGTCGACGGCGCCCGCGGGAGCACGGTCCATGAGGACGTCGACGTTGCGGCGGATGAGCCGCGCCGCGGCGACGACGACGAGGACGGCCACGAAGAGCGCAGCGATCGAGTCGCCCTCGGGGAAGCCCGCCCGCGCCGCCGACAAGCCCCGCGACGACCGCCAGCGTCCCGAGCAGGTCGGCGCCGAAGTGGACAGCGTTCGAGAGGATCGCCGCGCTCGAGTGGCGGCGTGCCGTGCGATAGGAGACGACGGTTCGCGAGACGTCGATCGCGATCACGAGAGCGGCCGCGGCGAACGCCCACCACGCGGGGTCGACGTCGAGCTCCAGCCATCCGGCGAGGCGGGCCACCGCGAGCGCGCTCGACCACGACGGAGACGAGCACGAGAAAGGCTGCCTCGGCCAGCGCGGCGAGGTGCTCCGCCTTTCCGTGGCCGTAGAGGTGCGCCTCGTCCGCGGGCTTGATCGCCCATCCGACCGCGAAGAACGTGAGCAGGGCCGCGACGAGGTCTGTCCCCGAGTGGGCGGCCTCCGCGACGAGCCCGAGGCTCCCGGCCGCGAGCCCGGTCACCAGCTTGATCGCGATCAGGAGCACGGCGGCGACGACCGACGCGAGTGCTGTGCGACGGAGCGGCGACACGGGCGGGAACGGTACTCGCCCGGCCGCGTCGGCACGGTACGCCGGTAGGCTACGCGCCCGGGATGGCCGAGCCGACCGTGGACGACATCGACGCGCTGGTGGGGCCTGCGACGCCGCACTTCGCATACCAGATCCGCGCCCGCGTGCGCGAGGCGATCGCCGGCCTGCCCGACGACGATCCGGTGCGCCGCTACGGCGAGGCGAAGATCGAGCTGCTCGACCGGCTCGGCTTCGCGTCGACCAAGGCGCAGAACTCGGAGCCCGAGTCTCGCGAGCGCATCGGCTGGGACCGGATCCCGTCCTCGGCTCCCGCGTCGGATCCGCTGCCGCGCGGCGAGCGGTGAGCGAGGCGGGGCGCCGAGCCCTCGTGACGGGGGGCTCGCGCGGGATCGGCAAGGCGATCGCGCTCAGGCTCGCACGGGAGGGGGCGTCGACCGTGGCGATCGGGTACTTCCGCGCGGACGCGGCTGCGGAGGAGACCGCGAGCGAGATCCGTGCACTCGGGGCCGAGCCGGTGCTGGTCCGCGGCAACGTCACCTCGTCGCGGGTCGCGGAGCAGGTCGACGCGCTCGGCCCGCTCGACGTCCTCGTCCACAACGCCGCGACCGGCGTCATCCGGCCCGCGCTCGAGACGGAGGACAAGCACTGGGACTGGACGCTGAACGCGAACGCGCGCGCGCTCCTCGCGCTGACCCGCGTCGCGGCTCCGGCGATGCCGCGGGGCTCCTCGATCGTCGCGATCTCGAGCCTCGGTTCGGTGCGCGTGCTCGAGAACTACTCGCTCGTCGGAACCTCGAAGGCGGCGCTCGAGGCGCTCGTCCGGTATCTGGCCGTCGAGCTCGGGCCGCGCGGGATCCGGGTCAACGCAGTGTCCGCCGGCGTCGTCGAGACGGGTGCGCTCGAGCACTTCCCGAACCGGGACGAGATGCTCGCGTCCGGTGCCCGCAACCCCGCCGGGCGCCTGGTGACGCCCGAGGATCTCGCGGGCGTCGTGGCCTTCCTCTGCTCGCCCGAGGCGGAGATGATCCGGGGGCAGACGGTCGTGATCGACGGCGGCTGGTCGCTGCCCGCCGGCTGATGCCGGACGATCGCCCGCGTCCGCAAGAGCGAGGCAGTTGGGACCGCGACAGCCGGACGCGAAGCGGCGGCCTTCAGGGATTTGCCCCGCCGAAGGCGGGGATCGAGCCGCGGGATTCGGCTCCTGCCGAATCCCGCCTGGCGAAGCAGGCATTGGTCCTCGACTGGGACGGGACGGTCACCGAGCGGGACACGCTCCACATGGCGATCGAGCGCTTCGGTGACCTCGCGGTGTTCGCGGCGCTCGAGGAGGAGCTCGGACGGCAGCTCACGCTCGACGAGGTGATCGCGACCGAGATGGCGACCGTGCGGGCGCCGCTCGAGCGGGTGGTCGCCTGGCTTGTCGAGCACGTCCGGGTTCGGCCGGGGTTCCGCGAGCTCGTCGACGCCTACGACCCGTTGATCGTCTCCGCCGGGTTCCACGAGCTGATCGAGCCGATCCTGGCACGCGAGGGCATCGCCGCACGGGTGGCCGCGAACCACGTCGAGGCCGACCCCGGGGGCTGGCACGCCTCGTTTCCTCCTGGGCCGCCCTGCGTCGTCTGCGGTGAGCGCTGCAAGCGCAGCGCGGTCGTGGCGCTCGGCCCGTTCGCGTACGTCGGCGACGGCGTCTCCGACCGCTGCGTCTCGCTCGCGGCGAAACGGCGTTTCGCCCGAGCAGGCCTCGCGCGCTGGCTGGACGGGGAGGGCGTCTCGTACGAGCGGTTCGAGGATCTCTACGACGTGCTCAGCGCGATGGAGGGCCGCTCGTCCCGCCCACCCTGAGCCGGGGCCGGAACACGTAGGTCGGCAGCGTCTGGCCCGGGTCGGCGACGAGCGCCCGGAGCGCCTCGACGGCCGTCTCGGCGATCTCGTCGATCGGCTGCTCGACGGTCGTCAGAACGGGCTGCGTCCACGACGCCGCCTCGATCCCGTCGAAGCCGACGATCGACAGGTCCTCGGGGACGCTCAGGCCGCGGGCCGACGCTTCCTGCATGGCGCCGATCGCCATCAGGTCGTTGGAGCAGATCACCGCCGTCGGGCGATCGCCGTCCGTGGCGTCGAGGATCGCTCCCAGCGCGAGCCGGCCACCGTCGACGTGGAAGCTCGCGTGAGCGGTGTACGCGGGCGACTCGACACCTGCGGCGGCGAGCGCGTCCTCGCGGCCGCGCGCCTTCTCGCGCGTCGCGAGGGCGTACTCGTCTCCCGCGACGAACCCGATCCGGCGGTGACCGAGCTCGAGCAGGTGCTCCGTTGCGATCCGTCCCGATGCCCTCTCGTCGACCCCGACCGACGTGACCGGCAGCGACTCGGAGTTGCCGTTGACGAACACGAGGCGTGCGCCCTGATCGAGGAGCTGCGCGTAGTGCAGGTGCTCCCCACGGACGTCGGTGATCTCCGAGCAGACGAAGACCATTCCCTCGACGCGGCGCTCGAGCAGCATGTGGACGTAGTCGACCTCGCGCATCGCGGAGCCCGCGGTGTTGCAGAGGATCGTCGCGAAGCCGGCGGCCGTTGCTCGGGTCTCCATCGCCTGGGCCAGCGTCGCGAACACGGGGTTGCCGAACTCCGGCATCAGCAGGCCGATCGCGCCGCTCGGCTCCACGCGGCCCGGCGCGACGTAGAGGAGGTCGCGGACCGCGCGCTCGACGCGCGCTCGCGTCGCGGGACGGACGGCGGCGGAGCCGCTGACGACGCGCGATGCCGTCGCCACGCTAACTCCGGCCCGCTCCGCGACGTCTCTTAGAGTGGCGCTCTTGGAGGGTGGAGTGTCGATTTTCACAGCCGCGTAACGGTTTTCCATCAACAGGCCTGGATCGTAACCCATTTGAAACGTGGAAAACTACGCATTCCGGCCCGTTTACGGACAACTACTCTTGACCGGTCGACCTTGCACTGACTACTCTGCTGACCGGTGTTTCACCATCATGAAACGTGTTTCGCGCGACGTGGCGACGCGTCGGCGAAGTCTCCAAGGAGGGAGCACATGCTGAGCACCAAGACGGCGGCACGGACACTCGCCGCCCTGGTCATCGCGTCGCTTGCTGCGATCGCGCTGACCGCGACGGCGTCGGGAGCCGACGCCACCACCGTCCGCATCTGGGCGGACAAGGAACGCGTTGCGGCGGTCACGAAAGTCGCCAACGCCTGGGCCGCCTCGAAGGGCACGTCCATCGAGGTCGTCCAGAAGGACTTCGGCTCGATCCGCGACAACCTGAAGACCGTCCAGGCCGAGACGGCACCCGACGTGATCGTGGGCGCCCACGACTGGATCGGCGAGCTGTCCGCGAACGGCTCGATCGTCCCGCTGTTCCCGTCGTCGGCCACGGCGAAGCAGTTCCCGCCCTACGCGCTCGACGCGTTCTCGTACGGGACGGCGGTGAAGAAGCTCTACGGCGCGCCGGTCTCGCTCGAGAACATCGCGCTCGTGACGAACACGAAGCTCGCGAAGGTGCCGACCACGTGGGCGCAGCTCCAGGCGTCCGCGCTCGCCACGAAGAAGAAGACCAAGGCCGCGGTCGGGATCTCCGTCCAGCAGAGCGCCGGCGGTGACGCGTACCACATGTACCCGCTCTTCTCGGGGCTCGGCGGATACATCTTCGGCAAGAACGCGGCCGGCAACCTCGACCCGTCGAACATCGGTATCGCGAATCCGAAGTTCCTGAAGAACGCGGCGCTGATCGACCAGTGGAACAAGCTCGGCCTTATCCGGTCGAGCGTCGACTCGTCGATCTCGCAGGACCTGTTCCTGAAAGGGAAGACGGCGTTCTGGTTCACGGGGCCCTGGAACCTCGACACGCTGAAGAAGTCGGGGCTCAAGTTCCAGATCTCGGCCTTCCCGCCGCTCGTGGCGGGCACCAAGGCCGTCCCTTTCCTCGGCGTGCAGGGGTTCATGGTCACGAAGTTCGCGGCCACCCACAACGTCGAGAGCCTCGCCAAGGACCTCGTCTCCAATTACATGATGCAGTCCGGGCCTCAGCTCGAGCTGGCCCTTTCGAACAACCGCTATCCGGCAAATCTCAACGCCGGCAAGCAGGTCAAGGACGCGGGGCTCAAGGCGTTCGGCGCCGCAAGCGCCGGCGGTGTCCCGATGCCGAACATCCCGCAGATGAACTCCGTCTGGGGTGACCTCGGCGCGGCCTGGGTGCGCTCCACGAAGGGCAGCGGGTCGATCCCGGCTCGCCGCTCGTTCCTCGGCGCCTCGAGGAGCATCGCGCAGAAGATCGGCTAGCCGATGTGAGAGAGTGCGGGCGCCGTGGGGCGCCCGCACTCGTCTCCCCTCGATCGAAAGCCGACCCAGCCGTGAGCACCGGCACAGCGACAGCCCGCACCGCACCCGGGGTCACGGTCCCGAAGCCGTCGCTCCTCGCACGCGCCCTGCCGGCGTTCTCGGGCACGACGGGCTTCGTCCTCAAGCTCCTCCTGCTCGCCGTTACGAACGGGATCGGCCTGTGGGCGCTCGTCGCGCTCCTGCGCAACGAGAGCTGGATCGCCGCAGTCAGCGTGCTCGCCGCGACGCTCGCGATCGACGCGGTCTACCTGCTTCCGATCCGGAGCCTCATCCCGCTCAAGTTCCTCATCCCGGGGACGGTATTCCTCGTCGGGTTCCAGCTGATCCCGATCGTTTACAACGCCTCCGTCGCCTTCTCGAACTGGTCGACCGGTCACAACCTCACGAAGGAGGAGGCGATCCGGACGATCCAGGAGACGTCGCTCGCGCAGCCGCCGAACGGCGCCTTCTACACCATGACGCCCGCGCGCGAGGACGGCACCCTCGTGCTGCTCCTCGTCGACCAGGCGACCGGGAAGACCTTCGTCGGCACCGAGGACGGGCTCACGACGCTCCCGCCGGCGGACGCGACGGTCGAGAACGGTGCGATCACGCAGGCGAAGGGCTACGACGTCCTGCAGGGAGACGGGCTCGCCGGGATCGATCAGGAGCTCGCGACGCTCGTCGTGCCGGCGGGCGGCGACTCGTTCGTGCGGGCCGAGGGGCTCTCGACCGCCCTCGAGCTGAAGCCGACACTCCGCTACGACGCGAAGGCCGACACCTTCACCAACATCGAGACAGGTGTCGTCTTTTCGGACAACGGGAAGGGATCGTACGCGACGCCCGCCGGCGAGGAGATCGACCAGGGCTGGCGGACCAACATCGGGCTCGCGAACTTCAAGGACGTCTTCACGGACCCGCTCATCCGCGACCCGTTCGTCTCGACCTTCGCCTGGACGTTCTCCTACGCCCTGCTCTCCGTGCTCCTCACCTTCTCCGCGGGGCTCTTCATCGCGATCGCGCTGAACCACGACGGGCTCCGCTTCCAGCGCCTCCAGCGGTCGATCCTCATCCTGCCCTACGCGATCCCCGCGTTCCTGTCGCTGCTCGTCTGGCGCGGTCTGCTGAACGACGACTTCGGCGTCGTGAACAACATCCTGCCCTTCGACGTGCCCTGGCTCTTCGACCCGTTCTGGGCCCGCGTGTCGTGCCTGCTCGTCAACTTCTGGCTCGGGATCCCGTACATGTTCCTCATCTGCACGGGCGCGCTCCAGGCGATCCCCGGTGAGCTCACCGAGGCGGCGCGCGTCGACGGCGCCTCGGGACTCCAGGTGTTCCGGAAGATCACGCTGCCCCTGCTCCTCGTCGCCGTCGCGCCGCTCATGATCGCCTCGTTCGCCTTCAACTTCAACAACTTCAACGCGATCTACTTCCTCACCGAGGGCGGCCCCTACGGCGAGGACCAGGCCGTCGCGGGCTCGACCGACATCCTCGTGAGCTACACGTACAAGGTCGCCTTCCAGACCGGGCGCGGCGGCGACTACGGCCTCGCCGCATCGCTCTCGATCCTGATCTTCCTGATCGTGGCGGCGATCTCCGCGATCTCGTTCACCCGCACCAAGTCCCTGGAGAACCTGGCGTGACGACCGGCGCCGAGAGCACCCCGGCACCGGTGGGTGCAGCCGAGCGCGCCGTCGCGGCTGCGCTGGAGACCGCCGCCGGGGTGACGGCAGCCGAGGCGCCGAAACCGGAGCGGGCCCCGTTCCGCGAAGTCTGGTGGCGCTACCTCGTCGGGCTGATCGCGATGGCCTTCGCGCTGTTCCCCGTCGTCTACGTGGTCTCGGCCGCGTTCAACCCCGTGCCGTCGCTGAGCACGGCATCCGTGATCCCCGAGGGCCTGACCCTGGACAACTTCCGCGCGATCCTGTCCGACCCGCGAGAGCCGTATGCCAACTGGTACCTCAACACGATGATCATCGCGACCGCGACCGCGATCGTGACCGTCCTCCTCGGTGCCCTCGCCGCGTACGCGTTCTCGCGCTTCCGCTTCCGGGGACGCCGGTTCGGGATGCTCTCGCTCCTCCTGATCCAGATGTTCCCGCAGTTCCTTGCGGTCGTCGCGATCTACCTGATCATGCTGGACATCTCCGACATCTTCCCGGGCATCGGCCTGAACACGCGCACCGGGCTGATGCTCGTCTACCTCGGCGGCGCGCTGGGCGTGAACGCGTGGCTCCTCGTGGGCTTCTTCAACTCGATACCCATCGAGCTCGACGAGTCCGCGAGGGTCGACGGCGCAACGCCGGCGCAGATCTTCTGGGGGGTCGTGCTCCCCCTCGGCGCGCCCGTGCTCGCGGTGATCGGGCTGCTCTCGTTCGTCTCGACGCTGAACGAGTTCATCATCGCCTCGCAGCTCCTGCAGGCCCCCGAGAAGTACACGCTCTCCGTCGGCCTGTACGGGTTCATCTCGAACGAGTTCGGTCAGGAGTGGGGGCCGTTCTGCGCAGGGGTCGTCCTCGCCGCGCTCCCCGTGGTGCTCATCTTCATCGTCCTGCAGCGCTGGATCGTGGGCGGCCTCACCCAGGGCGCGGTGAAGGGATGAGCACCGCTCGCGTTCCGCTCGCGGTCTTGGGGGAACGCTGGTTTCCTCCCCGCGCCCCCTTCTCCGCCGCTCACGGGCCGGTCGCCCCGTGAGCGGACTGCTCGAGGCCCCGCATCACGACGGGTCGGAGCTCTACGTCGTCGAGGCTCCGATGGAGCCCGGCGGGACGGCCACGGTCCGCCTCCGCGTCCCCCGCGCGTCCGCCGTCGACGCGGTCGCCGTCCGGTACGTGACCGACGGTGAGCCCCATATCGCCGTCGCCGAGGTCGACGAGGAAGGCGCCGACGAGACGTGGTGGCGCGCCTCGTTCCGCGTCCTCAACCCTGCAACACCGTACCGTTGGCTGCTCTCCGGAGGCGCCGTGGGCTACGGCTGGGTCACGGGCGAAGGCCTCGTCGCGCACGACGTTCCCGACTCCGACGACTTCGTCTGCGCTGTGGGGGACGACGGCCCGGACTGGCACGTCGACGGCGTCGTGTACCAGGTCTTCCCCGACCGCTTCGCCCGCTCCGGCGTCCGACGAGAGCCGCCCGCCTGGGCCGTTCCGCGCGACTGGGCGGACACCCCCACCGGGTGGGGGCCCGATACACCCCACGAGTGGTTCGGAGGCGACCTCGGGGGCGTCGAGGCCCACCTCGACCACCTCGAGCGGCTCGGCGTATCGATCCTCTACACCACGCCGTTCTTCCAGGCCCGCTCGACGCACCGCTACAACGCGACGTCCTTCGACCACGTCGACCCGCTGCTCGGCGGCGACGAGGCGCTCGTGGCGCTCGTGCGCGCCGCCCATGCGCGGGGGATCCGCGTGATCGGCGACCTGACCATCAATCACATCGGCGACGACCACCCCTGGTTCGAGAGCGCACGGGACGCCAACGCCCCCGAGCGCCGCTTCTTCTGGTTCGACGAGCAGCTCGAGCACGGGTACGAGGCGTGGGCAGGCGTCCGCACGCTGCCCAAGCTCGACCACCGCGACGAGGAGCTCCGTCACCGCCTGCTCGGCGGCGCCGAGGCCGTTGTCCAGCGCTGGCTGCTTCCCCCGTTCGACCTCGACGGCTGGCGGCTCGACGTCGCGAACATGGCCGGGCGGCGAGGCGAGGTCGACGTGGCCCGTGAGCTCGCGCACGCGGTCCGCGGCGCGGCGCTCGACGCGCGGGCCGACGCGGTCCTCGTCGCGGAGCACGCCCACGACGCGCGCCCCGATCTCCAGGGAGGCGGCTGGCACGGGACGATGGCTTACATGGGCTTCACGCGGCCGGCCTGGGCCTGGCTGCGCGGCGACGTCCTGCCGGCGGAGCTCCAGCTCGGTTTCCTCGGCTTGCCCGTCGAGGTGCCGCGCCTCGGCGGCCCCGCCGTGACGGCCACGATGCGGCGCTTCCGCGCCGGGATCCCGTGGCGCTCCGTCCTGGCGAGCTGGGTCCTGCTCGATAGCCACGACACCGCGCGGTTCCGGTCCGTGAGCGGCTCGCGCGAGCGCCACATCGCCGGGATCGGGCTCCAGATGACGACCCCTGGCGTCCCGATGATGTTCGCGGGCGACGAGCTCGGGCTGGAGGGCGCCTGGGGCGAGGACGCGCGACGCACGATGCCCTGGGAGCAGCCCGACGCCTGGGACCGGGAGCTGCTCGAGGCGTACCGCACGCTCATCGGCCTCCGCCGGTCGTCGCGTGCTCTCGCCCGCGGCGGGATCCGCTTCGCGCACGTCGGGACCGACGCCATCGCCTACCTCCGCGAGACGCGGGACGAGCGGCTGCTCTGTCTCGCGGTGCGCGCGGCGACCGGCGACGTCCGGCTCCCCCTCGCGTCCCTGGGCTCGACCGGGCTGCAATCGCTCGTCGGGGCGGAGGCGCGGGTGGACGCGGGAGCGGCCGTCCTGCCCGGTGACGGGCCTGCCTTCCACGTCTGGAGACTGCGATGAGAGCCCGAGGAGACGCCCCATGGCCGACGTGAAGCTGCAGGAGATCGACAAGGTCTATCCCAACGGGTTCCACGCCGTGAAGGACCTGTCGCTCCAGATCGAGGACGGCGAGTTCCTCGTCCTCGTCGGGCCGTCCGGTTGCGGCAAGACGACCGCCCTGCGGATGGTCGCCGGGCTCGAGACGATCACCGACGGCGAGGTCTCGATCGGCGGACGGGTCGTCAACCAGATGACGCCGAAGGACCGTGACATCGCGATGGTGTTCCAGAGCTACGCGCTCTATCCGCACCTCTCCGTGGCCGACAACATCGCCTTCGGGCTGCGGCTGCGCAAGACGCCGAAGCACGTCGTCGAGGAGCGGACCGCCTGGGCCGCGCGCATGCTCGACCTGACGCCGTATCTCGACCGCAAGCCGAAGCAGCTGTCCGGCGGGCAGCGGCAGCGCGTCGCGATGGGCCGCGCGATCGTCCGCGAGCCGCAAGGTGTTCCTCATGGACGAGCCGCTCTCGAACCTGGACGCGAAGCTGCGCGTCCAGATGCGGGGCGAGATCGCAAAGCTCCAGCACGAGCTCGGGACGACGACGATCTACGTGACGCACGACCAGGTCGAGGCGATGACGATGGGCCAGCGGGTCGCCGTCATGCACCAGGGCGCGCTCCAGCAGGTGGACGCGCCGCAGCGGCTCTACGACGAGCCGGCGAACCTCTTCGTGGCGGGGTTCATCGGCACGCCGCCGATGAACCTCTTCGCGGCCGACGTCCGGGTTGCGGAGGGCAGGGTGACGGTCTCGCTCGACGGACAGGAGCTCCCCGTGCCCGACGGCGCGCTCGAGCGCTACCGGACGCTCGCCAGCTACAACGGCCGCACCGTCGCGATGGGCATCCGCAGCGAGGACCTGCACCCGGCAGAGCTTCGCCCGGAGCTCCCGCGGATCACGGCCCGCCTCGAGCTGATCGAGGCGCTCGGGTCGGAGACGATGGCGTTCTTCAGGATCGACGCCCGCACGATTCGCGGCATCGCGGTCGCGACCGGCGACGCCGTGGAGGAGGTCCTCGGCGAGGAGGGGATCGCCGCGGCGCGGCCCAACCTCGTCGCCGCGTTCCCGCCGCGGGTGGCGCTGCAGCTCGGGGACGACGTGGCGATCGCCGTCGACGTCGAGCACGCGCACTTCTTCGACGAGGAGACGGGAGCAGCGCTCCGTTGACGCTCCCGACGGGCCTCCGCAGGGGCGGAGCCCGATCGTGGGTGGTCGCCTGCATCGCGCTCGTCGCGGCCGCGGGCGTCGGAACCGCCGTGGGTGCATCCGTCCCTACGGCCGCGCCGCCCTCGGGCTCACGGCTCGCGGCGCTGTCCGCGCCTCCCACGCGTGGGGCACTCGCCACGCAGCGCATCTACTTCGTGATGACCGACCGGTACGCCAACGGCGACACGTCGAACGACCGCGGGGGCAGGACGGGCGCTCGCACGGTGACCGGGTTCGACCCGACCGACGTCGGGTGGTTCCACGGCGGCGACCTCGCCGGTCTCCGCGGCACCTGCGGCGGCGAGAGCGACGGCCTCGGGCGCGTCAAGGCGCTCGGCTTCACGTCGATCTGGATCACGCCGCCGTTCGGCCAGCGCGCGGTGCAGGGCGACAGCGCCGCCTACCACGGCTACTGGATCACCGACCTGACGGCCCCGGACGCCCACCTCGGCACGGCGGCGGAGTTCGGCGCGATGGTGGAGTGCGCGCACCGGCTCGGGTTGAAGGTGATCCTCGACGTCGTCGTCAACCACACGGCCGACGTGATCTCCCTCACGGGCGGCAGCGCCGGCTACGTGGGGCCCGAGCAGGTTCCCTACCGCGACTGTCACGGGAAGGTGTTCCGGCCCGTCCGCTACCTCGGCAGGCCGTTCCCGTGCACGAGCGCCAGGTTCATGCCCCGCGTCCCCGTTCTGCTCGGCGCCGACCGCACGGCGAAGAAGCCTGCGTGGCTGAACGACCCGACCCGCTACCACAGCCGCGGCGACATCGACTTCAGCTCGTGCAACGCCACCTGCTTCGAGCAGGGCGACTTCTTCGGCCTGGACGACCTGTTCACGGAGCGCCAGGACGTGGTGAAAGGCCTGGCCAACGCCTACGCGGAGTGGATCGAGCGCTATCGGATCGACGGGATCCGGATCGACACCGCGCGGCACGTCAACCCCGCCTTCTTCCATCAGTGGCTCCCGCGCATTGGGGCCGCCGCCGCGCGCGCGGGCGTGAAGGACTTCACCGTTTTCGGCGAGGTCTTCGACTCGGACACGCTCGCGCTCTACCCTTTCGTCCGCTCACGGGGCCTGCCGACGCTGCTCGACTTTCCGCTGCAGGACCAGCTCGTCGGGTACGCGTCGGGTGAGCGGGGATCCCGCGGGATCGCCTCCGTGATGGCCGACGACGACTACTTCCTGGGAGCGAACGGGGTCGCGTACACGCCTCCGACCTTCCTCGGCAACCACGACATGGGGCGCGTGGGCCTGCTCCTGCGCCAGCGCTCGGGGGACGAGGCGACACTCCTGCAGCGCGACCTCCTCGCGCACTCGCTCCTCTACCTGCTGCGCGGCGCGCCGGTCGTCTACTACGGCGACGAGGTGGGGATGATCGGCTCGGGCGGCGACAAGCTCGCGCGGCAGGACATGTTCCCGACCGGCGTCGCCGAGTGGCGCACCGAGCCCCGGGTCGGCTCGGCGCCGATCGGCACGGGCTCCTCGTTCGACGTGCGCGACCACCCCGTCGCGGCGCGCCTCGAGCAGCTCGGGCGGCTGCGGGACGCGCACCCGGCACTCGCGACCGGCCCGAGCACGGTGAGGCTCGCGTCGGGCCCGCTGCTCGTCGTCAGCCGCTTCGACCTCGCCGCGCGGCACGAGTACGTCGCCGCGTTCAACGCGGGCACGGCCCGCAGGAGCGTCACGGTCGCGACGGCGACTCCCGCGAGCGGCTGGTCGACGCTCCTCGGCTCGTCTCAGAAGGCGCGCAGCACGTCCGGTGGTGCGCTGACTCTCTCGCTGGCGCCGCTCGAGGCCGTGCTCCTCCGTGCCGACGCCGCGCTGCCGACACGGTCGCCCGTGCGGCCGGCGCTCCTCGTGCGGGGAGACCAGGTGACGAACCTGGTCCAGGCCCGAGCCACGGTGGCGACCGCCGAGCCGGTCTCCGTCTCGTTCGCCGTGAAGCGTGCGCGTGAGGGGTGGGCGCGGATCGCCGCCGACGACTCGCCACCGTACCGGGGGTTTCTCGATCCGCAGCGATTCCGCCGCCGTGAGCGCGTGGACGTCGTCGCGCTCGCGCGCTGGCCCGACGGGACGACGACCGTCTCACCGGTCGTCACCGCGGTCCCGCGTCCCCGCTGAGGACGCGTTGCGTTCGCGGCCACGGCGGCGGGACGACCATCCCGGTGCGCGTCCCGACGCGACCGGCAGACGGCTCGCCTACCTTCCACAGCCGTTCTGGGAAACGGATCGCTCGACCGGGCTCGTGCCGCTCGGCTGGACTCACGCGATGCTCCGCGCGGCATCCGGTGACGAGCTCCGCCTCTCCGGCGCTTGCGGAGAAGGAAGGTGCCGGCGACGGCCGAGGGGGATGACCGCCGCCGGGCTCCTCTAAGCATAGATCCCATGGGCCGGGTTCGGTAGGCATCGCATCGAGAGAATCTGCGGGAATCCATCTACTAGCATCGGGTCGTGAGGATCCGCGCCGCCACGCCAGGGGACATCGCGGCGCTGGACGTCCTCTGGAGCGCATTCGAGCGAGAGGTGCCGCCGCCTCCCCACGTCGACCACGACCCGGCGCGCGAGCTCGAGGAGATCCGCGAGATCGTCGACTCGGGGCTCGCATTCGTCGCGGAGAACGGCGACGCCGGCTTCGTAGGCTTCGCGCTCGCACGCCGTACGGGCTCGCGGCTCGGCCGGCTGACCGATCTCTACGTCGTGCCCGACGCGCGGCGCGGGGGCGTGGCGGCTGCACTGGTCCACGCCGTCGTGGAGGCGCTCGCCGCGCAGGGAGTCGAGCACCTCGACCTCGAGGTGGTGGCGTCGAACGCGGGCGCTCGCGCGGTCTACCACCGCTGGGGGTTCGGCGAGGACGTCGTCGTGCTCGTCGCGCCGGTGCCCGCGCTCCTCGAGCGGCTCGCGCCGGGCCGGCACGCCGAGTCGTTCGCCTCGCTGCACGTCCAGACGGACGCGGTCGCCGACGTCGAGCGTGCCGCTCGCGACTTCGCCCCCCGGATCGCTTCACGCGGGTCCCGCGTCGTGGGTCCGCGAAACGGATGGGTCGCCGTGTACGACGGGGTGATCGACGCGGACCCGACCGCGCTGGTCCGCTTCGCACGCGAGCTCTCCTCGCGCCTTGGTGCCGTGGTCGTGGCGCTCTCGCTGGAGGTCGACGAGGTGGTGCGGATGATCGCTCTCGACCGGGGCGGGATCGTCGACGAGTACCTCTCGGTCCCCGAGTTCTACGGGCCGCTGGCGCCCGGCGACGTCATCGGGCTGGCTGCCAACCCGACCGTCCTGGCGCGCCTGACGGGGGCCGACCCGCAGCGTGTCAAGGAGGTCGCCCTCACCGCGGCGTCGCCCGCCGACCTCGCGCCGGCGCGGGAGATCCTGGCAGCGCTCGCGAACGTCCTCGGGCTCGAGGGTGCCGAGCACGGCTTCGCGGGGCTCGAGACGACCCGCGACGGGTAGCCTCGACTGCGTGCTGACGCTCTACGATGCGCCGCGCTGCCCGTACTGCGCCCGTGCCCGCATCGTGCTCGCCGAGAAGGGCGTTCCGTACGAGACGGTCACGATCGACCTGGCCAACCGCCCTGCGTGGCTCCTCGAGCACAATCCGCCCGACGGGCGCGTGCCGGTGCTCGAGGAGGGCGGCTGGGTCCTGCCCGAGTCGGCCGTCGTCGACGAGTACCTCGAGGAGCGGTATCCCGAGCCGCCCCTCCTTCCGGTCGATCCGGCCGAGCGCGCAGCGGCCCGCCTGGTCGTGCTTCGCTTCGACGACCTGGGCAAGCCGTACTACGCGCTGCGGCGCGAGGACGCGGGCGCCGCGGAGCGGCTCGCGGGGGCGCTCCGAGCGCTCGACGGTCTCCTCGCGACGACGCCGTACCTGACGGGGGCCGCCTTCGGGCTCGCGGACGTCGCGTACCTGCCGTGGCTCCTCCGGCTGCGAGACCTGATGGCGGTGCCGCTCGATCGGTATCCGGTGCTGGTGCGCTGGCTCGAGACGTGTTGCGAGCGGCCGTCGGTGTCCGCCGAGGTCGAGACCGTCGCGTCGCTCGCAGCGTGAGCGAGGTCACCACGACGGAGCTCGCGCGACGGATCGGGGAGCCGGGCCTCGTCCTGATAGACGTCCGGAACGCCGAGGAGTTCGCCGGGGTGGTCGCCGCGCCGTGCGATCCCCGGCCGGGGCGGATCCCCGGAGCCCGCCACCTCGATGTCATGCTGCTGCTCGGCGCGGGGGACGCCGAGGCGGTGCGGGCGCTGGTGGGCGAGCCCGAGGGCGCCGAGGTGATCGCCTACTGCCATTCGGGCAGCCGCTCGGCGATGGCCGTCCAGGTGCTCACGGCCGCCGGGTACGCCGCCCGCAACTACACGGGCTCGTGGCACGAGTGGTCGCGCGATGCTGCATTGCCTGCGGAGACCGGTCCGTCGTAGAGGCGAGGCTTCCCTCGGCCTGGTACTCACCCGGGCCGTACGTTCGCGGGGGCGAGGCAAGCCCGCCCTACGACAGGCGTCGTGCCTGGTCCAGGAAGGCCGCGCACAGCGACCGCCCATGCTCGTTCCACGCGCCGAGGTTGCGGCGGGTGTCCGCTCTGGCCTCCTCGACCGGCATCGGCAGCTCTGCCTCCCCGTCCGCGAACCAGCTGTCGAGCATGCGGCGGTCGACCTCGGCGTGGAACTGGATCCCCCACGTCCGGTCGCCGAGCCTGAACGCCTGACGCGCGACGTCGCTCGTCGCCAGCTCCACCGCTCCGTCGGGGAGATCGAAGGTGTAGTAGTGCCACTCGAAGGCGTCGAAGCGGCGGGGAAGGACGCCGAGCACCGGGTCGGCCGCCCCGTCGTCGTTCAGGTCGACCGAGAACCACCCGACCTCGGCGCTCCCGGCCGGGCCGACCCAGGCACCGGTCGCCCGCGCGAGCAGCTGCGAGCCCAGGCAGACACCGAGCGTCGGGACGCCGTGCTCCAGGCCCTGCTCGATGAATGCGAGCTCGCTCGCGAGCCACGGGTGCTCCGCGTCCTGGTCGGGATGCATTGCGCCGCCGAAGACCATGACTGCGTCCCAGTGGGCTGGGTCGGCGGGAGCCGCGTCCCCCTCGGCGACGACCCACCGGTCCAGGTGGTCGCCCCCCTCGACCACCACCCGCTCGAAGAGCCCGCCTCCACCGGTTGCGGCAGGGTCGTGGACGACGGAGAGGACGCGCATCCGGCGAATGTATCGGTCTGCCCGCCGCGGCCTTTCCTGAGGGACAGGCCCCTAGAACAGCGTGAGCTCGGTCGCCGGCGGCTCGATCCCCCCTGTCGCCGGCACCCCCGCCTCGTCGAGCAGTCCGCGGAGGACCTGTGCGCTGCGGGGCGCGAAGTCGTCGCGATTGTTGTTGAACATCGCGTAGACCTCGTCGGAGCGCTCGGAGAGGCCCGCCAGCGGCTCCACCCACTCCGCCAGCTCGTCCGCCGAGTACAGCCAGTCGAAGCGCTCGGCGGCGCTCTCCGCGCCGCGGATGTTCCAGGTCTTGGCGTTGCGGCCGTGGAACCGGACGTACGCCACGCGGTGAGTCGCGGCGGCGACGCGCGGCGAGACGTTCGACGCGCGCGTGCGCGGGCTGTCGAGCGACACGTACGCGAGGCCGTGCTCCTCGAGGAACGCCAGCGTGTCCGCCCGCTCGCCGTCCTCCATCCACGATCTGTGGCGGAACTCGACGAGCGGGACGAGCGGCGCGAGCCGGGCGGGCGCCCGCGCGAGCTCGGCCTTCGCCGTCTCGGACTTGGTGAACCGCGGGTGGTACTGGAGGAGTACGCCGCGGAGCTTGCCGGACAGCTCGAGCGGCTCGAGCGCGGCCCGGAACAGCCGAAATGCGTCGTCGGTCGGCTCGCCCTCGTGCCACGTCATCGCCGCCGACGCCTTGACGTGGAACGTGAACCCGTCGGGCGTGCGCCGCGCCCAGCGCTCGGTCACCGCGGGATCGGGGAGCGCGTAGTACGGCGAGTCGACCTCGACCACGTCGAACCGTTCCGCGTAGTACCGCAGCCGCTTCGCGGCAGTCGAGACGCCGCGCGGGTACCAGGCTTTGAGCAGCCCCTCGTCGGCCCAGGAGCACGTGCCGATCCGGACGGTCGCCGTCACACCGCTGGTTGTAGTGGAACGGGCGCCCCGGAGGACGCCCGTTCCACCGACTACGTCCCGCTAGCGGATCCGGACGGTCCCCGACGTGGCGGTGAACCCGCTCACCGTCGCGTTGACGCACGGGACGCCGAGGGAGCCGAACTGACCACAGACAGTCGGCGCGGTCCGACCGGCGACGGCAGCCCGTGCGCGGAAGACGGTCGCCTTCGACTTCTTCGGCACCGCGTACGTGAACGCGCCGCTCGTCCCGGCGGACACCGTCGCGAGGCGCTTCGTCCCCGCGAGGATCGTCACGCGCGTGGCGACGCCCGCGCCGCCCTGGGTGACGCGTCCGGCGAGGCGCCTGACGCCCTTGACCTTGCGACCGGAGAGGGTGATCCCGCCCGGGGCGATCGCCGCCGGCGAGGCGACGGTCGCAGCGGGGTTGATCGTGCCGACGCCCGCATTCCACGGGGTCCAGAACGCGACCCACGCTCCCTGCACGACCGGGCCGAGCACGCCGTTCAGCGTCAGGTCGGCGCTGAGGAACTTCGCCCCGAAGGTCGCGCCGCCCTTGTCGACGGGGACGTCCGGTGGCGCAAGGCAGAACACGAGCTGCGCCGGGCCGATGGCGGTCTGCGCGCCGCTCGTCGGCAGGATGTACGCCGGCAGGGGGATCGTCTGGCCGGCGGCCTGCAGCATGAGCAGCAATGTCGCCTGGGGAGTAACCCCCTGCGTGCACTGCGCCTGCGACGTCGGGTTGACCGCGCCGGGGGGCGCGACGACGATGTCGCCGGCCAGCGGCAGCAGGGCGCCTCCGAGCGCGAGCGCGCTCACCTGCGCCTTGGCCGTGCCGACCTTGGTGCCGGGGGCCGCCGTCGCGGTGATGGTCGTCCCGGTCGGGATGACGACCGCCGCACGGGCGGTGGAGTCGTCGCTGACCGACGCCGAGGCGACGATGTTCGTGACGTTGCCCGCGGAGTACGACACCGAGAGCTTCGGTGACGTGTACGCGGCGGTGGCGACAGCCGCGAGGGCGAGCGCGGCGATCGCCGCGACCGCGACCACGGTCGTACGTGTCCGCTTCCTCATCGTGTGTGTTTCCTCCTTGGTGATGGTGCGTCGAGTGTGAGACGTGCTCCGAGGCGGCAGGTTGGGCCTCCGGCGGTCATCGCGCGGCGAAGGGCCCGGCGGTGCGGACCCACTGCCGGTTGTCGTAGCGGTAGAGGTAGACGGTGTCGATCGGGAACGCGTCCTTCGCCGACGTGCGCAGGCGCGTCCCCGGCAAGAGGAAGGGGTTGGCGCTCGTGTCGAGGCTCCGGGCGGCGCGCAGCAGGCCGGCACGCGTGAGGTTCTTCCCGGCCCGCTGGAGCGTGTCGACCATCGTCCAGGCGACGGTCATCCCGTACCAGTGGTAGACGTCGGTGGCCTTCGCGCCGGGCGCGAACCGCTTCAGGACCGAGCGGTAGAGCGCGACCGCTGGGTCCTTGCGCCACACGGGGTCGTTCGGGTTCTTGACGAAGGCGATCGCCCGCGCGCCGCGCGTCAGGTCGGGAGCGTTCGCCTGCGCGATCGCCATGATCGTCGGCTCGATCGAGACCGACGCGAGATAGAGCTGCGGCTTCCAGGCGAGCTTCTTGGTCGCGACGATCGCCTGGATCATGAACTTCGGGGTGGCGAAGAGCATCAGGGTGTCCGCGCCGGAGGACTTCAGCTTCGCGATCTGCGCGACCACGTCGGTCGTGGTCAGCTCGTACGGCTCCGAGTCGACGATCCGCGGGCCCTTGCCGGCGATCGCGCGGGAGAGGCCGCGGGTCATGTCCTTGCCGAGCTCGGTGTTCTCGAGCAGCACCGCGATCCTCCCGCGCGGCCTCGTGCGCACCACGTCGCGCCCGAGCACCGCGCCCTCGCCCCGGTAGCTCGGCAGGAAGCCGACCGTCCACGGGTAGCGGGACGAGGCGCCGCCGAGCGCCTCCGACCCGTCCCCGGCGTAGAGCTGGGGCACCTTCTGCGCGTTGAGGTAGTCGCGAATCGCGAGGTTGTTCGCCGTGCCGATCGCGTTGAAGATCGACAGGACGCCGTCCTGCTCGACGAGCCGCCGCGTCAGCTGGACGGTCTGGGCGGGGTTGTAGGCGTCGTCGTAGTAGCGGTACTCGATCTTGCGGCCGTTCACGCCGCCCTTCGAGTTGACGTAGTCGAAGTACGCCTTTGCGCCCGGCCCGACCGCGCCGAACGCGGCAGCCTCGCCGGAGAGCGGGACGGTGCCGCCGATCAGGATCGTCGTCGGCGTGACTCCCGGGTCGGCGGTCGTCGCGGCGCCGGCGCCGGCGGCCGCTAGGAGCGCGACGACGAGGGCGGCGAGCGCCCGCCTCATCGCGAGACCGGCGTCGCCAGCTCGGGAATGCGCACCGTGCCCTTCCTGACGGCGAGGCGTGCGGTGGAGGGGAAGGGCAGGTCGAGGTAGAGGAGGTTCGCGGGGCTCTGCGCGAGCGAGGAGGAGCCGATCGTCAGCGTCAGGCGCGATCCCTTCGGCAGGAACGTCGCCTGGTTGGACAGCGCGATCCGGTACGTCCGCGTCCCTGCGCGCGCCGGGACGCCGCCGCCCGCGACGACGATCTCCTTGCCAGCGGAGGTGCGGGCGCTCAGCACGGCGACGATGCGCGACCAGCCGCCCGAGGCTGTCGCAGTCACGTCCACCGTCGGGGAGCCGAAGACCTCTATCGCGCGTGGCCGCGGCGCCAGCGGGATGCGGTAGCGGCCGCTCTGGACGATCGCCCGCCGGGCGGGGACCGTCTCGACCCCGAACGCCGACGGTCGCCGCACGACGACCTTCGGAACGCCGACGAAACGCCTCGGCTGCCCCTTCCAGTTCTCCGGCGAGATCGCGACGGGCTTGGGGAGCGGCGACGCGGTGTCGCCCCGCAGGAAGCGGTCGAACCAGCGGGCGCCCTCGGCGAGCATTGCGGGGGTGTCGGCGGCGACGCCCTGCGACGGCGCGTGACCGCTGAGGCCGAGCCACAGCTGCTTCGGGCCGGCGAGCGCCCGGTAGGCGTTCAGCGCGTGCTCGAGGCCGAAGGCGAAGTCCCGGCGTCCCTGCATCATGAAGACGGGCGTCTTCACGCCCTTGAGCGCGGGGAGCGACGACCGCGCGGCTGCGAACGGGCCGACCGTAGCGAGGTTCCCGGCGAAGGCGGCGTCGCGGAGCCCGAACACCTCGGGGTCGACGCGCTTGGGGTCGAGCGACCCGAGGAAGCCGGCGATCACGCCGGTCTTCGCGAGGCCCTGCGGGACGAGCGCGTCGCGGAGGTCGGTCCAGCTGATGGAGATCTCCAGCGCGGCCCACGGCACGCCGGCGGCGAGGGAATTCCACGCGGCGCCGCCGCCGTACGAGACGCCCCAGCCGCCGATCCGGCGGTCGGCGACGTCGGGCCGGTCGCGGAGCCACGCGAAGACGGCCTTCATGTCGGCGATCTCCTTCGGGCCGTCGATCCCGATCAGGCCGCCCGAGTCCCCGTGGCCGCGCGCGTCGAAGGCGAGGACGGCGTACCGCTCGCCGATCCCCATCCCCTGTGCCGCCGCGAGCCCCGTCGCGCGCGTTCCGGCCGAGGCCGTGCATGAAGATCGACGGCGGGCCAGCCGCCGGGAGGCGGGACCGCGTCGGGAAGGGTCAGCGTCGCCGCGAGCTGCGTCCCGTCCGCCGACGTGATCGTCACGTCCTGACGGGTGAACGCGCCCGCGGGCGCCGAGGCGAAGAGCGCCGCGACGGTCGCGAGCACGGCGAGCAGTGCCCCTCTCGAGAACCCCGACACGGCGGCCAGGGTAGCCCACGTTCGTAAAGGTTCTGGCCGTATGATCCCGCGATGGACGGCCGGCCGATCGGCGTGTTCGACTCGGGCGTGGGCGGCCTCACGGTGCTCCACGAGCTGCTCGTGACCCTTCCGCACGAGGACGCGGTGTATCTCGGCGACAACGCGCGCCTTCCCTACGGCCCGCGTCCGCTCGGAGAGGTGCGCCGCTTTGCGCTGGAGGTGGGGAGCCACCTCGAGCGAGAGGGCGTCAAGCTCGTGGTCGTCGCATGCAACACGGCGACGGCCGCGGGTCTGCCCGACCTGCAGAAGGCGCTGGACGTGCCCGTCGTCGGCGTCCTGCAGCCCGAGGCCCACGCCGCTGCGCTCGTGACCCGGAACCGGCGCGTCGGCCTGCTCGCGACCGAGGCCACCGTGGCGAGCCGCCGCTACGACGAGCTCGTCCACGCCCACGACGCGGGCGTCGAGGTCGTCGCCGTCCCGTGCCCGCGGCTCGTGCCGCTGATCGAGGGGCCCGACCCGTTCGGCGAGGAGACGACCGAGGCCGTGCGCGAGGTCGCCGCCCCACTCAGGGAGGCGGGCGTCGACACGGTGATCCTCGGGTGCACGCACTATCCGATCGTGCGCCCGATCTTCCAGCGGGTCTTCGGGCGGTCCGTGACGCTCGTCTTCTCCGCCGACGAGACCGCGCGCGAGGTCGCCGAGACGCTCGACCGCAAGGGGATCGCGAACGGCGAGGGTCGCGAGGGCACCTACCGCTTCCTCACGACGGGAGACCCCGGCGCATTCGCGGAGAGGGGGAAGCGGTTCCTCCAGCTGCCGATCCGCGACGTCGAGCACGTGACCGTGAGCGCGATCCGCTCGGCCGCGGCCTGACGCGCGTCCGTTGATGCTGCACGCGCCGGTGACGCCAGCTATATCTCGCCCACCATGGTGAAGCGCCACGACGGGCGCAGGCCCGATCAGCTGCGGGAGCTCGACCTCCAGCCCGACTTCCTCGAGCAGCCGCACGGCTCAGTCCTCTACGCGCAGGGGAAGACGGTCGTCCTCTGCACCGCGACCGTCGAGGAGGAGGTGCCCCGCTGGCTGCGCGGGAAGGGGAAGGGATGGATGACGGCCGAGTACTCGCTGCTGCCGGCCTCGACGGGTGAGCGCACCCAGCGCGCCGTCTCGCGCGGGCGCCCCGACGGGCGCACGGTCGAGATCCAGCGCCTGATCGGAAGGGCGCTTCGCAGCGTGTGCGACTTCAAGGCGCTCGGCGAGCGCACGCTCTGGCTCGACTGCGACGTGTTGCAGGCCGACGGCGGCACGCGCTGCGCCGCGATCACCGGTGCCTACGTCGCCGCGTTCCGCGCCCTCGACCGCTTCGGGCTGACGAAGGCGCTGCCGTCGTCGGTCGCCGCCGTCTCCGTCGGCGTGGTCGACGGCGAGCCGGTGCTCGACCTGGACTACGTCGAGGACTCGGCCGCGGAGACGGACATGAACGTCGTCATGGCGGGGGACAAGCGTCTGGTCGAGGTGCAGGCGACCGCTGAGCGCGAGCCGTTCACGCGCGAGCTGCTCGACCGGCTCCTCGACCTCGCCGCGGGCGGGATCGCCGAGCTCGAGGCGACCCAGCGCAGCGCCTGTGAGGCGCCGTCGCTCCTCTGACCCGGAAGTTGCAGCTTGCTGCTCGTTCTCGCCTCCGGCAACCGGCACAAGCTCGCCGAGCTGCGGCGCGCGCTCCCCGGCTTCGACGTCGAGCTCGTCGGCCGCGACGACCTCCCGCCCGAGGACGGCGCGACGTACGCCGACAACGCGCGCCTGAAGGCCCGGTGGGGGCGCCTCCATGCCCGGCCGGACGCCTGGGCGCTCGGGGAGGACTCGGGGATCGAGGCGCAAGCTCTCCGGGGCAGGCCCGGCGTCCGCACGGCGCGCTGGGCGGCCGGAGACCCGGTGGGGCGCATGCTCCAGGCGCTCGAGGGAGAGGAAGAGCGCCGCGCACGTTACGTCTGCGTGCTCGTGGCGATCGCGCCGGGCGAGCGCGAGATCGTCGCCGCGGGCACGCTCGGTGGGACGATCGCCCCCACCGCGTCGGGAAGCGCAGGCTTCGGCTTCGACCCCGTCTTCGTGCCGGACGGGGAGAGCCGCACGGTCGCCGTGCTCGGCGACGAGTGGAAGCGCGCCCACTCCCACCGCGCGCAGGCGGCCGCCGCGCTCGCATGGCAGCTCCGGGCCCTCTAGGCCCCGGCGCCCGGCGTGAGTGGCGCGTCGGCGGCCTCCGGCTCCGGCCGCTTGGGTTGCACCTCGCGCCCGGTCACGCCGTAGGCGAGCACGTAGTTGAGCGCCGCGCCGAACACGATCACGTTCGCCATGACGTAGAGCCAGACGAGGAGCAGGAACGTGGTGCCGAGCGCCTGCAGCGCGACGACCTCCGACGTCAGGACTACGAAGAGCGGGAGGGCCTGGAGCGTCCCGACGAGCACGACCGCGCCGAGGATCGCGCCCGGCAGCACCTCTCGGCGGGTCAGACGGGCGTTCGGCAGACGGTAGTAGGCGGAGACGAGGAAGGCGAAGAGCGCTCCGCCGGAGCTCAGCAGGGTCAGCGCGAGCGCCACCCACTGGTTCGCGACGACGTCGGTCGCGTAGCGGCGGAGGAAGTCGTAGCCCAGCGTCCCCACGGTGAGCCCGGCGAACAGGACCACGAGCGCCGCGCTCATGTACACCGTCGCGAGCGCCTTGCCGCGGAGGAACGAGCGGTTCGGGCGCCCGTAGAGGATGTTGAAAGCCGACTCGAGCGCCGAGAAGAGCGAGAGCGAGCTCCAGAGCAGCGCGGTCGCGCCGATGACCGAGAGCGTCGTGGCGTTCCGTTGCACGGCGTCGACGACGTTGACGATCGACTCCACGGAACGGTCGGGGAAGACGTCCTCGAGGTAGGAGACGAGCGCGCTCGAGGAGTCGGCCTGGTCGAGGAAGCCGAGGACCGAGAGCGCCAGGAAGATCAGGGGCACGAAGGACGCGAGCGCGAAGTACGCGACCATCGCCGCGAGGTGGGTGCCCCGCTCCGAGAAGAACCGGTCGAAGGTCGCTCCGATCGCGCGCATCGCAGGATGGTGCCCGTTCTGCGAGCGAACGACGCAGGGTTTGGTAGCTTCCGGCGCCGGCATGGACGCATCCGCCGCTCTCTCGGAGCTCGTCGGGCTCTCGACGCAGGTGATCGAGGCCGTGATCACGGGACCCCGCGGCGCGGTGGAGGCAACACACGCGTCCGGGGGCGAACGGTCGCGAGCGCTCGCGGCGGCGGGTGAGGAGCTCCTCGACGCAGCAGCGGCGCTTCGCCCGGGCGGCCCTGCGGTCGAGCGTGTCCACGTCGATCTCGGTCGCGGCTCGATCGCCGTCGTCCGCGAAGGGGAGCGGACGATCGTCGCGACGACCGTCCCCGAGCCCACCGCGGGGCTCCTCTCCTTCGATCTCCGCACCGCCCTTCGGCGCGTCGTGGAAGGCACGGCATGAGGCTCGTCCTGGTGTCACTCGCCGCAGCCGTCGGTGCCTGGCTCGTGCTTCGCCGTCGTCGCGTCGACGAGCACCGCGTCGTGGTGGCCTGGGAGGACGGCTCCGAGCTCGAGCTGGGGCCGGGCTCCTCGGACAGGGAGCGCCTCGCCCGGATCGCCGAAGGCGTGCTCGGGTGACCGAACGTCGGCCGGAGGCGTCGGAGCGGGCGCGGAGTGCATCGAAGGCCAGGACTGGTGCGACCCGAGGGGTCGCGCGGTGAGCGTCGTCGACGAGCTCGGGCAGCGGCTGCTCGACGTGGCGCTACTCGAGGGCGACTTCACCCTCCGCTCGGGCAAGCGCTCTCGCTGGTACCTCGACAAGTACCGCTTCGAGACCGATCCCGAGCTCCTGCGCGAGCTCGGCGAGCGGCTCGCGCACGCGACGCGTGAGGCCGAGCCGGACGCCATCCGGCTCGCGGGACCGGCGCTCGGGGCCGTCGCACTTGCCGCGTCGGCGGCCATGGCGTCCGGGCTGCCGTTCATCATCGTGCGCGGTGAAACCAAGGGATACGGCACCGGGAACCGCGTCGAGGGGCCGCACGAGCCGGGCGAGCTCGTGTGCCTCGTCGAGGACGTCGTCACATCGGGCGGCGCGCTCTGCGAGGCGGTGGAGGCCGTTCGCGCGGTCGGGCTCGTCGTCCGACACGCCGTGTGTGTCGTCGACCGTGAGGAGGGTGGCGCCGACGCCCTCGCGCGACTCGGCGTGCGGCTCGCCTCGCTCTACCGTGCGGGCGACCTGCTTGCAACGCGGGAGCAGGGGATGAACCCGCATGGTTGAGCCGAATCACCCGGAGCTATAGGCTCGGGTGGGGTAATCAGGGACCAACGACCAGGGAGGATCGAACGTGACCAAGCAGGAGTTCGTGGATGCCGTCGCCGACAAGGCCGGCCTGACGAAGCGAGACGCCGGCTCAGCGGTCGACGCGGCGCTCGGCGTGATCGAGAGCACCTTGCAGAACGGCGACTCCATCACGTTCACCGGCTTCGGCAAGTTCCACGTCACGCGCCGCGCCGCCCGCCAGGGCGTGAACCCCCGCACCGGTGAGAAGGTGCAGATCGCGGCCGCCAACGTCCCGAAGTTCTCGGCGGGCTCGTCGCTCAAGAAGGCTGTCAACTGATCTAGTCAGTGGGACGGAAATCCGCCGAGCGGATTTCCGTCCCACGGCCGCCTACTTGCCGCGAAGCGGGAATCCGCCGAGCGGATCCTCGCCGGGGCCCCCCCTCGAGGCGGGGCAGATCCCTGAAGACGGCCGCCTTCGGCGGCACGCTTCGCCGCCGCAACTGCCGCGCAGCGTCGTTGCGCGCGTCGTCAAGCGATACACCCGTCGCGCACGCTGGCGAGCGTTGTTCGGAACTTGAGTACGAACGTATGTTCGCTTACGATGCCGGCCATGCAACTTTCGTTCGACGCCGCCGACCGCCTCGTCGAGCTCGTCGAGGCCCGGCGCGGGCCCGTGCCCGCAGACGACGCGGCGCGCGTCCTCTTCGCGCTCTCCAGTGCGCCGGCCGCTCTCGCTCGCTCGCTGCTCGACGACGTCGTCACCGGCGACGCGCGGCTCGCGTGGCGGGGCGGATCGGTCGGTCTTGCCGCTCCGCCCGGGGCGGACGTGCTCCTCGAGCACGCGCATTTGGTCGTCGTCGACCTCGAGACGACCGGTCTCTCGCCGCGCACGTCACGAATCTGCGAGATCGGCGCGCAGCGCGTCCGCAGCCTCGAGCTCGAGGATGCGTACGAGACGCTCGTCGACCCTCGCGCCCCGCTGCCGCAGGCCGTCACGTCGCTGACGGGCATCCGCCAGGACGCGCTCCGCGGTGCACCGAGCGCCTCTCTCGCGGTGCGCCGCCTGCTCGCGTTCACGGGTGACGCCGCCGTCGTCGCCCACAACGCGCGCTTCGACCTCGCGTTCCTCGACCGCGAGGTCGAGCGGCTCACGGGCAAGCGGATCGCAGCGCCCGTCGTCGACACCGTCTGGCTGGCGCGCCGCCTGCTCGGTGAGCGCACGCGCCGCGTCGGCCTCGCGGCGCTGGCGCACTTCTTCGGCGTCTCGACCGAGCCGTGCCATCGGGCGCTGCCCGACGCGCGTGCGACCGCGGAGGTCCTCCTGGTGCTGATCGGCCTCGCCCAGGAGCGCGGCGCACGGACGCTCGCCGACCTCGTCGAGCTCGCCTCGCCGAGGGCCCGGCGTCTACAGACGAGGCGCTCGCTCGTCGCGGGGGCACCGTCGCGACCGGGGGTGTACGTCTTCCGCGGACGCGGCGGGCTCGCACTCTACGTCGGTCGGGCCCGCGACCTGCGCGCTCGCCTTCGCTCGTACTTCGCCGGCGGTCGCCAGCGTCCGGCAGTCGAGGCGGCGCTCGGGGCGCTGGAGCGGGTGGACTGGACGGTGGCCGGCTCCGAGCTCGAGGCGGCGCTGGAGGAGCTCCGGCTGCTCCGCGAGCTGCGGCCGCCCGCGAACGCACGCAGCACCCGCCCCGATCGCCACGTGTACCTCCGCCGCCGCGGCGCGCGCTGGACGGTGAGCTCCGAGCCGACGTCGCTCGGGCCGCTCCCCGGCCGCAGCCTCGCGCGAACGGCCGCGCGGGCGCTCGACGGCCACGAGTCGGACGACGTCGACGCCGCCCTGCCCGTGCTGCGGAAGCGGCTCCGCCGGCTCGGGCGGGAGCAGCGCTTCGAGGACGCAGCCCGCCTACGCGACAGGATCGATGGCCTCGAGGAGGCGGCGGCCGCGTTGCGCGAGCTCGGACGCATGCGCTCGCTCGAGACGTGCGTCGTCGTCCCTGCTCGCGAGGCGGGGTTCGTGCGCGCGCATGCGATCGCGCGGGGGCGGGTCGCAGCGGTGCGCCTCGTGCCCCGCGGCCCCGGTGCCGCGCACGAGGCTGCAGCGCTCGTCGCTGAGGCCGTGCGGGCGTCGCCGTCCCTGGCACCGGAGGACGCCGACGAGCTCCGCCTCGTTGCATCCTTCCTTCGGCGGCCCCCGCCCGAGCTCCGTGTCGGGCCGCTCGACGCGGCGGCGATCTGCGCGCTCGTGCAGGGGCTACCCTTGGCCGCGTGACGAGCGACGCCGCAGGCGCTCCCACGCCTTTCGCCGATCGTCTCGCCGACGCCGTCGAGCGCAAGCGCTCCCAGCTCGTCGTCGGGCTCGACCCGGTCGTCGACCTGCTCCCCGTCGAGCTTCGCGGCGAGGCGGCCGCAGGACGAGAGGCAGCCGCCGGAGCGGTCGAGCGCTTCTGCAAGGGGATCGTCGACTCCGTCGCCCCCTACGTCGTCGCGGTCAAGCCGCAGGTGGCGTTCTTCGAAGCGCTCGGCAGCCACGGCTGGCGCGCGCTCGAGGTCGTGTCCCGCTATGCGCGTGACGCGGGCCTCCTCGTGATCGCCGACGCGAAGCGCTGCGACATCGGATCGACGGCACGCGCCTACGCGACGGCGTTCCTCGAGCCGCGTGAAGGCGACCCCCCGCTCGCCGACTCCCTGACGGTCAGCCCGTACCTCGGCCGCGACTCGGTCGACCCGTTCCTCGCCGCGTGCCGTCGGGACGGCGCCGGCCTCTTTCTGCTCGTCCGCACGTCGAACGCAGGCGCCGCGGAGCTCCAGGATGCGGTGCTCGCCGACGGCCGACCAGTCTGGAAGCACGTCGCACAGCTCGTCGACCAGTGGGGCGAGGACCTCGTCGGCGCCCGCGGCCTCTCGAGCGTGGGCGCCGTGGTCGGTGCGACGGTCCCCCGCGTCGTCGGTGAAGCGCGGCGTGAGATGCCGCGCGCGATCATCCTCCTCCCCGGCGTTGGAACGCAGGGAGCCACGCCCGCCGACGTCGCGCGGGCTTTCACGAGCGGGCCGTCGAGCGCACTCGTCAACGCGTCCCGTTCGGTGATCTACGCCTACCGCGAAGCCCCACCCGACGACTGGCGGATCGCAGCGGCGGCGGAGGCGGCTAGGCTCTCCGCCGCCGTCTGGACGGCGGCCGGATGGTGAGCCCGGCGCTCCGCACGCGGCAGTCCCCGGACCGGAGCGCTCGACTACCCTGGGGCAGCGTGACGCGCCTCGGTCTCGCGATCGCGCTTGCCGCGCTCGCGCTCTGCCCGCCCGCCCTGGGCGCAGCGCCTCCTGTCCTGGCGCGTGCGTACGTCGTCCAGAGCTCGGTGGACGGTCACACGCTCGCGGCGCGCGGCGCCGACGAGCCGCGTGCAATGGCGAGCATCACGAAGCTGATGACGGCTCTCGTCGCGGTCGACCGGGTCTCGCTCGACGACGTCGTGACCGTGCCGGCGGTGGCGGCGGGGGTGGGGGAGTCGACGCTCGGGCTTCGCGCGGGGCAGCGAGTGACCGTGCGGGATCTCCTCATCGGCACGCTCGTCCCGAGCGCGAACGACGCCGCGACGGCGCTCGCGGTCGTCGCCGGCGGGAGCCTGCCGCGGTTCGTGGGCCTCATGAACCGCGAGGCGAGGCAACTCGGGCTCGTCGGCACCCACTACCGCAATCCGCACGGGCTGGATCAGGCGGGGCACGTCTCGACGGCGCGCGACACCGCGGTCCTCCTCCGCGCCGCGCTTCGCGTCCCCGTGATCCGACGCTACGCGGGCATGCCCCGGGCCCGGCTCTCGGACGGCCGGGTGGTCGAGTCGACCGACAACCTGCTCGGCCGCTTCGGCGGCCTCGTCGCGGGCAAGACCGGGCACACGGCTCTCGCAGGGTGGTCGCAGGTCGCCTTCGCGCGCGTCGGCGGCGTGGGCGTCACGGTGAGCGTGCTGGGCTCGCCGAGCGAGGCACAGCGCGACCGTGACCTCGATGCGCTCCTGCGGTTCGGCCTCGGCAGCTACCGGATGTCGCGCGTCGTCGACCCGTCCCGCACCTACGCGACGGTCCCGGTCGGTTGGGGCGAGCCGCCCGTCCGGGTGGTCGCGCCCCGCGCGATCGTCCGGCCCGCGTCGACGCAGCGTCCGCTCTCCGAGCAGGTCGTCGTCACCGCCGTCGCGGCACTGCCGGTCAGTCCCGGCCAGCGCCTCGGAACGCTCGTGGTGCGAGACGGGTCCCGCGTCGTCGCCCGCTCGCCGCTGGTCGCCGATGCGCCCCGACCGGTGCCCGGCGCCGCGCGGAAGGCATGGTGGGTCACCCGGCGTACGGTTCATCATCTCGGGGCGCTCGTCCCGTGACACGGAGCTTCCCGTGATCGTCACCCTCACCCTCAACGCCGCGCTCGACCGCTCGCTCACCGTTCCGACCCTGCAGCTGGGCCAGCGCCATCGGGCGAGCGACGTCCTCACCCTGGCGGGCGGCAAGGGCATCAACGTCGCCCGAGCGCTCAAGCGGCTCGAGGTCCCGGTCGTCGCCACCGGGCTCGCCGGCGGGCGCACGGGAACGCGGATCGTCGAGGAGCTGACGGGCGAGGCGATCCTCAACGACTTCGTCCGCATCCGCGACGAGTCCCGCACCTCGACCCTGGTCGTCGACCCGACGTCCGGGCTGCAGACAGAGATCAACGAGTGGGGGCCGAAGGTCACCGAGGCCGAGCTCGGCATGCTGATGGACAAGCTCCGCTACCTGTCGCGCGGCGCCGACGCGGTCGTCTTCGCAGGGTCGCTGCCCCGCGGCGTGAGCGACACGTTCTATGCGGACGCGGCGCGCGAGCTCACCCGCCGGGGAGTCCGGGTGGCGCTGGACACCGAGGGCGAGCCGCTCCGGCTGGGCGTGGAGGCGGAGCCATGGCTCGTCGCGCCGAACCAGCACGAGGCCGAGCAGCTCGTCGGGCAGGAGCTGTTCGACGAGGACGACTTCGTCATGGCGCTCGACGCGATTGCCGAGCTCGGCGCGCGCAACGTCCTCGTCTCCGTCGAGAGCGGCTGCTTCGCGCTCGTGCGCGAGGAGCGGCGGGTGAAGCGGTATCGCGCGGTCGTGCCGCGGCTGGAGCCGGTCTCGGACGTCGGCGCGGGCGACGCCTTCCTCGCGCAGTGGCTGACGTCCACCTTCGACTCGGCCTCCGCCGAGGAGGCGATCCGGCTCGCGGTGGCGACCGGCGCAGCGTCGGTGCTCGACGTGGGCGCCGGCCGGTTCGACCCGGCCGAGGCCCGCCGGCTCGCGGGTGCGGTCGAGGTGCACGAGCTCCAGCCCGTGAGTTAGCTCGCAAGCGGGAATCCGCACAAGCGGATTCCCCCAGCTTGATCCCAGCCTTCGGCGGGCAGAGCCCTGAAGGCGGCCGACGTGGCAGATCCTCGCCGAGCCCGCTGTTACGATCGCATCACTTGGGTGACGCGCAGGACAAGTTCGCGAAGGAGGGCCTCACCTTCGACGACGTCCTGCTCGTGCCGGCCGAGTCGGCGATGCTCCCGAACGACGTCGTCACCGCGAGCCGACTGACGCGCACGATCGCGCTCGAGATCCCACTCGTGTCCGCGGCCATGGACACGGTCACCGAGGCGCGCATGGCGATCGCCCTCGCGCGGCTCGGCGGCATCGGGGTGCTGCACCGGAACCTCTCGATCGCCGACCAGGTGGCGGAGGTAGACAAGGTGAAGCGCTCCGAAGCGGGCATGATCGTCGAGCCCGTGACGCTCTCGCCGGACGCGCTCGTCGGCGACGCCCTCGAGTTGATGCAGCGCTACCGCGTCTCCGGGATCCCGATCACCGACCACGACGGGAAGCTGGTGGGCATCCTCACCAACCGCGACCTGCGCTTCGGCGTCCCGTCGACGATGAAGGTCGCCGACGCGATGACCCGCGAGGGGCTCGTCACGGCACCGGTCGGAACGACGCTCGAGGAGGCGCAAGCGATCCTCGGTCGCCACCGCATCGAGAAGCTCCCGATCGTCGACGTCGACGGGCGGCTCAAGGGCCTCATCACCGTGAAGGACATCTCGAAGCGGGAGGCATATCCGCTCGCGACGAAGGACGAGCGCGGCCGGCTACGGGTGGCCGCCGCGGTCGGGGTGGGTAGGGATGCGATCGAGCGCGCCGCGGCTCTCGTCGACGCCGAGGTGGACGCCCTCGTCGTGGACACCGCGCACGGCCACTCGCTCGGAGTCGTCGACGTCGTGCGTCGCCTCAAGGACACCCACGACGTGCAGATCATCGCGGGCAACATCGCAACCGCTGACGCCGCCGAGGCGCTGATCGACGCCGGAGCGGATTGCCTGAAGGCGGGGGTTGGTCCGGGGTCGATCTGCACCACACGGGTCGTCGCCGGTGTGGGCGTGCCGCAGGTAACCGCGGTGTCCGACGTCGTCTCCGTCGCCGCCGATCACGGGGTGCCGGTGATCGCGGACGGCGGGATCACATCCTCGGGAGATGTCGCCAAGGCGATCGGGGCGGGCGCCGACACCGTGATGCTCGGCTCCATGCTGGCGGGGACCGACGAGGCTCCCGGCGCTGTGATCGTCGTCCAGGGGGAACGGTTCAAGGAGTACCGCGGGATGGGGTCGCTCGGGGCCATGAAGGCCCGGTCGTTCTCCAAGGACCGGTACTTCCAGGGGGACGTCGAGGACGTCGCGGAGCTCATCCCGGAGGGCATCGAGGGCCGTGTCGCCTTCAAGGGGCCGCTCGGGCCGATCGTGCACCAGCTCGTCGGCGGGCTGCGGCAGGCGATGGGGTACTGCGGGGCCGCGACGATCGAGGCGCTGAAGGAGGCGCGCTTCGTCCGCATCACGGGTGCGGGCCTCCGCGAGAGCCACCCACACGACGTGACCATCACGAAGGACGCGCCGAACTACCGCCGTGGGTGACGCGGCCGAGGTGATCGCGTTTCCCGGGACCGAGCCGTCCCCGGAGGAGCGTCCCGTGCTCGTGCTCGACTTCGGCGGCCAGTACAGCCAACTCATCGCCCGCCGTGTGCGCGAGGCCCGCGTCTACTCGGAGCTCGTCTCGCACCGGCTCGGTGCGCCGGAGATCGCGGCGCGGAGCCCGTCGGCGCTGATCCTCTCGGGCGGGCCTGCGTCGGTCTACGCGGAGGGGGCGCCGCTCGCCGATCCGGCGATCTTCGAGCTCGGGGTGCCCACGCTCGGCATCTGCTACGGGATGCAGCTGATGGCCCGCGAGCTGGGCGGGAACGTGGAGGCCAACGACGTCTCCGAGTACGGGAAGGCGGACGTCGAGCTCGACGGGTCCGCATCGCTGTTCCACGACCTCGCGAGCGAGCAGGTCGTCTGGATGAGCCACCGCGACTCCGTCACGGCGCCGCCGTCGGGCTCGCGCGTCACGGCGTCGTCGGAGACGACCCCGATCGCCGCGTTCGAGGACCCCGAGCGAGGCTTGTACGGCGTCCAGTTCCATCCCGAGGTCGTCCACACGCCACAGGGCCAGCAGATGCTGGAGAGCTTCCTCTACGACGTCGCCGGGGTGCCTCCGGCGTGGACGCCGGCGGCCGTGATCGAGGAGCAGGTCGAGCGAATCCGCGCCCAGGTCGGCTCCGAGCGGGTCATCTGCGGGCTGTCGGGAGGCGTCGACTCCGCGGTCGCGGCGCTTCTCGTGCACAAGGCCGTGGGCGACCAGCTCACGTGCGTCTTCGTCGACCACGGGCTTCTGCGCGAGAACGAGGCCGAACAGGTGGTCGAGACGTTCGGCCACCACTTCCACGTCCCGCTCGTCCACGTCGACGCGCGCGAGCGCTTCCTCGCCCGGCTCGCCGGCGTGACCGAGCCGGAGGAGAAGCGCGCGATCGTGGGAGAGGAGTTCATCCGCGTGTTCGAGGAGGAGGCAGGCAGGCTGTCTCGCGGCGCAAGGCCCGAATCCGCCGGTGCGGATGCGGGTCGATCGAAGACCCCGGGAGACGTCCGCTTCCTCGTCCAGGGCACGCTCTACTCGGACGTGATCGAGTCGGGGGGCGACGTCGGCGTGGCGGCGAAGATCAAGTCGCACCACAACGTCGGCGGCCTACCTGCGGACATGCGCATGGAGCTCGTCGAGCCCTTGCGTGCGCTCTTCAAGGACGAGGTGCGCCGCGTCGGCGAGCAGCTGGGGCTCCCCGAGCGGATGGTGTGGCGCCACCCCTTCCCCGGCCCCGGGCTCGCCATCCGGATCATCGGCGACGTGACCGAGGACCGGCTCGCGATCCTGCGGTCGGCCGATGCCGTCCTCCTGGAGGAGATCCGCCGGGCGGGCCTCTACCGCGAGCTCTGGCAGTGCTTCGCCGTGCTGCCCGCGATCCGGTCGGTCGGCGTCCAGGGCGACGAGCGGACCTACGCGTACCCGATCGTGATCCGCGCGGTCACGTCCGAGGACGCGATGACCGCCGACTGGGCGCGTCTGCCCTACGAGCTGCTCGACACGATCGCGAGCCGCATCGTCAACGAGGTCCCCGGCGTCAACCGCGTCGCCCTCGACCTGTCGTCGAAGCCGCCCGCCACGATCGAGTGGGAATGAACGGCCGGCCGCGCGTGGATCGGGTCTAGATCCCGCCGGACGGCGGCCACGCCGGCACCTCGACAACTCCGTCCGCGTCGACCTCGATCGCAATGCGATCGCCGGGGCCGGGATGGCGGACACCGGTCCCCAGTGCCTCGAGCTCGGTGCCGTCGTCCCGGCGGACGCGCACCCGCACGACCGGGCCGTCCCGCTCCGTCGAGAGGACGACCGCCCCGTCGCCGGGCCTGACGCGAACCGCCTCGGGCCTCGTCACCGTCGCGCGTTCGCCGGTGCGCACGACGTTGCGCATGCCGAGGAACCGGGCGACCCACTCGTCGGCCGGCTGTGACCAGAGCTCGTCGGGAGGCGCGACCTGGGCAAGCCTCCCCTCGCGGAGGACGCCAACGCGGTCGCCGAGCGCGAAGGCCTCGCCGACGTCGTGCGTGACGTGCACGACCGTGAGCGAGAGCCGCTCGAAGAGCGCCCGCAGGTCGTCCTGGAGCCGCTGCCGGAGCGGCCCGTCGAGTGCGCCCAGCGGCTCGTCCAGCAACAGCACCTCCGGCCGTGGAGCCAGCGCCCTCGCCAGCGCGACGCGCTGCGCCTCCCCGCCCGACAGCGTCGTCACGTCGCGCCGGCCGGTGCCCGAGAGGCCGACGAGCTCCAACGCGTCCGCCACGCGCGCGTCGCGCTCGGAGCCGGGGAGCCCGGCGACCTGGGGGCCGAACCCGACGTTCCCGGCCACGTCGCGGTGCGGGAAGAGCGCCGCGTCCTGGAAGACGAGGCCGATCCCGCGGCGATGGGGCGGAACGTGTGTGACGTCGGTGCCGTCGAGGAGGACAAGGCCCGCCGAGGGCTGCTGGAGACCGGCGATCACCCGCAGCACGGTGGACTTACCGGAGCCGCTCGGGCCGAGCAGCGCGAGCCGCTCGCCCGACGCGACCTCCAGGGTTATCCCCTCGACGATCGGGCTGCCGTCGAGGGTCACGCCGATGCCGTCGAGCGCCAGGCTCACCGCGTGCCTCCGCGGACGAGCGCCCGCTCGGAGAGGAGCGCGACCGCGGCGACGAGCCCCATCAGGACGACGCAGAGCGCCATCGCCGTGCCGACGTTGTCGGCGCCGGGCCTGCCGAGGAAGCGGAAGATCGCCACCGGGACGGTGGGCCAGTCGGCCCGCACGACGAACACCGTGGCGCCGAACTCCCCGAGCGCGACGGCGAACGCAAGCCCGGCGGCGACGGCCAGCGGGCGTGCGAGCAGCGGAAGCTCGATCTCGCGGCGCACCTGGGTAGGCGTTGCTCCCAGCACGGCGGCCGCCTCGCGGAGGCGGACGTCGACCGCGCGGAGGGCCGGAACGAGTGCGCGGACGACGAACGGCAGCGCGACGAGCGCCTGGGCGAGGGGGACGATCGCGGGTGACGAGCGGAGGTCGAGCGGCGGGTCGTCGAAGGCGAGCAGGAAGCCGAACCCGAGCATCGCGGCCGAAGCTCCGAGCGGGAGCATGAGCAGGACGTCGAGCCCGCGTCGACCCCCGGCCACGGCGACGGCCGCCGGAATCCCTACGGCCAGCGCGATTGCCGCCGCGCCCGTCGCGAAGAGGAGCGAGTTGACGATCGCATGCCAGGGGGCGACGAGGAGCGCGGGCGTCTCGCTCGCGAGCGAATCGAAGTGGTCGAGCCCGTAGCCGTCTCCGACCTGGAGCGACCGCAGGACGAGCGCCGCGGGAGGGAGGGCGAGGAACGTGATGGACGTGGCGAGGACGACCCCCACACCCAGGCGCTCCCGGCCACGGGGGCGACGAGCGGGCGTGCCCTGTCGTCGACGGCCGCCGAGACGCCGCTCGAGCCTCCCGGAGACGAGAACCGTCGCCGCGACGGCGGCCAGCTGGAGCAGACCGAGCGCGGCCGCGGTGCGGAGGTCGAAGAGCCGTGCGGCCTGGTTGTAGATCTCCGTCTCGAGCGTCGCGTAGCGCGGCCCTCCGAGCACGACGATCACGCCGAACGACGTGAAGCAGAAGAGGAACACGATCGAGGCGGCGGACGCGAGGGCCGGTGCCAGCAACGGAGCCGTGACGCGGACCTGG
This sequence comes from uncultured Actinomycetes bacterium, assembly GCA_963793655.1. GTDB lineage: Bacteria > Actinomycetota > Thermoleophilia > Gaiellales > Gaiellaceae > Gaiella. The sequence goes on along the minus strand of CAWCAV010000011.1, from coordinate 357,235 downwards.
CGGTCGACAGGGGACGCGCCCAGCGTCGCCGCCGCATCCCACAGGCGCTCGTCCAGCCCCGCCCAGAACGCGCCGACGACGCGAACGACGACCGCGACGTTGAAGAACACGTGCGCGAGAAGGATCGCCCAGACCGTGCGCTCGACCCCGTCGGGGAGCAACGCGAGGAACGCCGTCGCCACGACGACGGTCGGCAGCACGAACGGCACGAGCACGAGCGCCTCGACGACCGATCTGCCGCGGAACCGGAACCGCGCCAGCGCCCAGGCGAGCGGGAGGCCCGCGATCAGCGTGAGCACCGTGGACACGGTCGCCTGCCAGAGCGTGAACCAGGCGACCTCGCGGGTCGAGCTCCTGGTCAGCACGTCGACCGGGAGATCGACCGAGCCGTCGACGACGAGGCTTCGCTCGAGGATCGCTGCGAGCGGCCATCCGAAGAAGATCGCGAGGAACGCGACCGGCAGGGCGACGATGGCCCGCCCGGGTCAGCGCACGACGATGTCGGTCCACCGGGTGACCCAGCGGTCACGGTTCGCGTCGATCTCCTCGGCGGAGAGCTGGAGCGGGTCCTCGGGGACGATCGCGTGCTCGACGAACGCCGCGGGCAGCGCGACCCCCGCGCGCACCGGGTAGACGAACATCGAGCCCGGAACGTCCGCCTGGAAGCGCTCCGAGAGCATGAAGTCGATCAGCTGCTTCGCGCCGTCCTCGTTGTTCGCGCCACGCAGGATCCCCGCGTACTCGACCTGGCGGTAGCAGCCGTCCTCGACTGCCGCCGTCGGGGAGGTCGTGAGCGGCTTGGAGGCGTAGATCACCTCGGCTGCGGGGCTCGTCGCATACGAGACGACGATCGGCCGCTTGCCGGGGCTCCCGGACGCGCCGGAGAACTGCTGGGTGTACGCCTCCTCCCAGCCGTCCACGACGCGAACGCCGTTTGCCCGGAGGCCACGCCAGTACCCCTCCCAGCGGTCGCCGAACGTCGAGACCGTCGCGAGCAGGAACGCGAGCCCGGGGGAGGAGGTCGCGGCGTTCTCCACCACGAGCAGGTTCCTGTACCGGGAGAGGACCAGGTCGGCGAGGCTCTTCGGCGGCGCGACCCCGTGCGAGGCGAACCAGCCCCGGTCGATGTTCAGGCAGACCTCGCCGTGGTCGATCGGCGTGACGTGCGGGTCGGGCGAGGCGAAGTCGGGCTCGACGGCCGTGAGCGCCGGGGAGTGGTACTCCTCGAGCAGGTCGCTTTCGACCGCTCGCGACAGGATGCTGTCGTCGATCCCGAAGATGACGTCGCCCTGGGGATCCCCTGCGGTGAGAAGCGCCCGGTTGAGCGTCTCGTTGGCGTCACCGCCCTGGAGGATGCGCAGCCGGAGGCCGCTCTCCTTCTCGAACGCCTGTTGGACGTCCTTCGAGATCGCGAACGAGTCGTGCGTGACGAGCACGACCTCCGTCGGCGCCGATCCGCCCCCGCAGCCCGCGGCAGCGAGCACGGCCGCGAGGAAGGCGGCGACGGCACCGTGCCGGAGCATGTGTTGAATCAACACAAGCGCTCCCGGGTCCCGTCGGGTCGCACGGCGAGGACGAGGCCGGAGGCCACGCTGACCCGTGCCTCCGAGGCCGAGAAGACATTGGATACGCCCCGGCTCGAGCCGGCCTCGAGCGTCTGGTCCTGCAGCGGGTACTCGAGACCCGAGGTCGTCACGCGCTCGGCCGGCCCGCCGAGCGCAAGGAGCGTCACGATCTCGCCCGGGTCGCCGTGGAGCACCCGCTCGGTGCGGATCACGTGCACGAGCGCGTCTCCGACCAGCGCGTCGAGCTCGACCTGCTCGTAGCGCTCCGAGCCGAGCAGGAGAAGTACCGAGAGAAGGTGGTCGAGGCGGCCGCCGGCGCTCGCGACGACGAGGACGCGCCGCCCCCCGAGTGCGAGCGCCTCGTCGAGCGCCAGCTCGAGATCGGTCGCGTCCTTCCGGGCAGGGTGCGCGACGACGCGGGCCCCGGCCGTGCGGGCGGCGGCGAGTGCTTCGGGCGAGACCGAGTCGAGGTCGCCGATCACGACGTCGACCTCGAGCCCGAGCGAGAGCGCGCGATCGAGACCGCCGTCGGCGGCGACGACGGCCGGTGCCGCGGGCACCGCGACGACGGGGCCCGGCCCCGAGGCGACGACCACGACATCCGGCTCGATCACGCGTTCCTCCGCTGGCATTACCCAGGTCAGGTTCTGCGGGTCGGCGGCGCGTCAGCCGCCCTCTCAGCCCGGTCGCCCGAGCTCCCCGGTTCGCTGGGCGAATCCTAGACCACCGACGCTACGCCACGCTGAACCCGCGCCCGCCGACGGGCGCGCGCTCCTCCACGGCGACGGAATCGACGCGCGCCTGCGCCGGTCCGTGGGCAAACCACCCGACGAGAACGTCGACGTCCTCGGAGTCGCCCTCCAGCTCTGCCTCGACCGCGCCGTCGGGGCGGTTGCGGACCCATCCCCCGACGCCCAGCTGCTCCGCACGCTGCCGGGCGCTTTCCCTGAACCAGACCCCCTGGACCCGGCCGCGGACGAGGATGCGACGGCGGACGACGGTCATCGTCTCCCAGTATCCGCTGCGAGGAGCTCCCGCGGCGGCGCGCCCCCACATGGCCTTCGTCTGCCGATGTGGCGAGTCCGGGTTTTCCCCGAGCGCGAATCCGGGCGTCCTCCGATCCGCTTTCGACCCGCAGGGAGGACGATTCGGGTGACGTCGGCGGGCACGGGGGGTTCGCAATGTCTTCGACCGACGGCATCGGCGAGAGGCTCGACCGGATCGAACTCACGCTCCAGGGGCTCCAGGCGGAGCTCGCGGAGATCCGGGGCTCGCTCACGGCGCCAGCGCCCGTCGCGCTCGTGCCGGAGACGCAGGCTCCGGCGGCACCCGCGCCCGCGCCGCTGCCGAGCGTCGCGTCCGCGTGGCGCGCGCTGGAGCGCGGGAGGGACCTCGAGGCGGTCGCGCATGCAGAGGCGGTCTTCACACGTGCGTCCGACGAGGGAGACGCCGAGGAGCTCCGAGCAATCGCGGCCTTCGCGGATGCCGCCGCGAGCCATGTCCTCGACCCCGCGCTCGCCGCCCGGGTCGCCGGTCTCCGGCCCGCGACAGGCGAAGCCGAGCGAACCCTTCCGCCGGCACCTACCGCGCCGGCTCCCGAAATCCACGCGACGCCCGGCGAAGCCCGGGTCGAGGCTCCCGCGTCGTGGGCGGGGGCCGCCGCGGCGACGCGGGCAGCCGAGCCGCCGCGGCCTCCCGCGGCGGCACGCCTCCGCGCCTGGGCGCAGCGAGAGCTGACCGGCTCCCGCCTCTTCGCGCTCGGCGGCGGCACGCTGATGCTGCTCGGCATCGTCTTCCTCTTCGTCGTAGCGGCGAACCGTGGCTGGGTGGGCCCGGGAGACCGGGTCGTCCTCGGCGCCGTCGCCTCGCTCGGAGTGCTGCTCGCAGGGCTCGTCCTTCGATCCCGGTACGGGCGGCTGCAGGCGTCGCTCGCCGCAGTCGGCGCCGGGATCGCGGGCGCTTACGCGACGCTCGCGGCGGCGACGATCCTCTACGGCTTGATCCCCTCATGGGCTGCGTTGCTCCTCGCCGCCGCCATTGCGTCGGTGGGAGGCGCGATCGCGCTCGCGTGGTCTTCCCAACTGCTCGCGGGTCTCGCCCTCGTCGGGGCGGCCGCGGCGCCGGGCCTCGTCGCGCTCGACGACGGCATCACCGCACCCGCCCCGGCCTTCGCGCTCGTCGTCCTCGCGGCGACGATCGGCGCGGCGTCGCGGCGGCGCTGGCTCTGGCTGGTCGCCGCGGTCGGGACGACCGCGCTGCCGCAGGTGGTGTGGCTCGTCGCCGACAGCCCGCACGAGGACTGGGGCGCGGTCGCCGTCTCGGCGGCGGCCTCGCTCGTGCTGCTCGCGGGTGCAGTGGTCTGGCAGGCGACTGCCGTCGACGACGGCCTCGATTCGTCCGCCGCGACGATGGCCCTCCTCGGAGCCGGCGTCGCATTCGGAGCTGCCCGGGCGCTCCTACCCGGATGGCCACGACGAGGGCGTCGCTCTGGCCGCCATTGCGGCCGTCTACGGAGCCGTGGCGATCGCCTCCGGCCGGCGGTGGCGGGATCTCGGCTGGGTGGTCGGCGCCGCGGCGCTGCTTCTCGCTGCCGTCGCGACGGCCGACCTGCTCTCCGGCCGCTCGCTGAGCATCGTTTTCGCCGTCCAGGCGGTCGTGCTCGCCGCGCTCGCCTGGCGCCTCGAGTCCCCGCGGTTCGAGCTGATCGCCCTCGCATACCTCGCGCTCGGGATCGGCCATGTGGGAGTCGTCGAGCTCGAGGGCGCGCTCGAGCTGGGGGACGTCCCGCGCTCGGCGGCGGCCGCGCTGTTCTCGCTCGCGGCAGCTGCTCTGGCGGTCGCGCTCCTTCTGCCCGCGCGGCGTGGCGACACCCCGTCGTCCGGTATCGGGGCGGCGCTCGAGCCGCTGTGGGACGGCCTCGTTCGCTTGCGGGCCTGGGTCCGGGCCGCGCTCGCCGCCGGCGCCATCGCTCTCGCTGCCGCCGGGTCGGCGGGGGTCCTGTCGGGGCGCTTGTTGACGATCGTCTGGGCAGCTGGAGCCGCGGCCGGGGGGGTCCTCGCGTGGCGTCGGGAGTCGCCCGGGCTCGCCCTCAGCGCGATGGCGTACCTCGCGCTCGGGATCGCACACGTCGGCACGGTGGAGCTCGAGGGGATCGACGAGACCAGGGACGTGCCCGAAGCGGCGACTCTCGCGCTGTTCTCGCTCGCCGCAGCCGCCCTGGTCGTGGGGCTCCTGCTGCCGGTTCGGGGCCCCGATGCGACGTCGCCCGGAATGGCGAAGGCGTTCGAGGCGCTCTGGGGCGGCCTGATGCACAACCGGGCGTGGATTCGGGCCGGGCTCGCGGCGCTCGCGATCGCGCTCGCAGCCGCCGGGTCGGCCGGCGCTCTCTCGGGGCGCTGGCTGACGATCGCCTGGGCCGTGGCGACTGCGGCCGGCGGGGTCGCGGCGTTCGCGGCGCGCGAGCGTCGCCTGGTCGCCGTCGCACTGCCCTGGCTCGCCTTCGGGCTCCTGCATGCGCTGTCGGTCGAGGCTCCGGCATCGACGCTGGCGCTCGACCGCGGGCTCGACCCGCTCGCACCCGTCCCGAGCCTCGTTGCGCTCGGCTCCGCGTGCCTGGTGCTCGCGCTCACCTGTCTGTTCGACCAGCGGGGCATCCGATTCCTGCGGCCGCTCGCGGGCCCCGAGCTGCGGCTCGCGGTTCTCGACGGCCGGGATGGCCGAATCCTGCGCGCCACGCTCCTCCACCTCGCGTCGGGATACGCGGTGTGGGCTGTGGGCCTCGCGCTGATCGACCTGTCGTACGACTGGGGGCAGGTCGGCGCGACCGTCCTGTGGGCGGCGCTGGGTGCGGCCGTCGTCGCTCGAAGCGCCGGGGTGGGCTCCTGGGCGGAGATCGCCGGCTGGGCGTTCCTCGCGTTCGGCTACGCCAAGGCGGTCGCATTCGACTCGTTCGAGCTCGGCACGACGCCCGCCGCCACGTCACTGCTCGCCGTCTCGGCGGCGCTGCTCGCCGCCGGGTTCGCCAGCCGTTGGCTCGACACGCGACCCACGGAGGGACGGGAGCTGCTCTCGCTCTTCGTCGCCGCGGTCGCGACGGTCTCCGCGGTCGTGGCCGTCGACCGCCTCGTCGACGACGACCGGATACTCGGTGCCGGCCTCATCGTCGTCACGGTCGTCCTCGTGGGCGCTGCGGTACCTCCGTTCCTGCGCTGGAACCGCAACGGCGGGCCGACCTGGGCGAGGACGCTCGCCACCGGGTACTGGGCACTCGGGCTCGCGGTCCTGCTGCTTGCGGAATCGGCTCTGACGGGCTTCGGCACGACCAACACGCTGAGCCTCTGGTCGGCGACTGCGACCGGGCTCGCCCTCGGCCGTCGCCCGGCCCGCGAGCCGCGGCTGTGGATCGCGGCACTCGCGATCGCGTCGACCTCGACCGTGGGAGTGATCGTCGCGGTGACGCCCCCCGACCGGCTGGTGGACGCGAGCACGCGCCCGGGAGAGGGGTTCTCGGCACTGGCCGCGCTCCTCGTTGCCGCGATCGCAGTCGCGTGGGCGCCACCGTCCTTCGTCGGCGAGCTGCGCGTCTGGTTGATCGGATGGGCGGCCGCCGTGGGGCTCTTCACCGTTTCGCTGGCGGTGCTCGAGATCGCCGAGCGCGTGTCCGGGGCCTCGGTGGAGACCGACTTCCAGCGTGGCCACACGGCGCTCAGCACGCTGCTCGGGCTCGGGGCGCTCGCCGTCTACGTGGTCGGGCTCGCCCGCGACAACCGTCCTCTGCGGCTCGCCGGCCTGACGCTCTTCGGGCTCGCCCTCGCCAAGCTGTTCCTCTACGACCTGAGCAGCCTCAGCTCGATCACGCGCGCACTCTCGTTCCTCGCCCTCGGAGCCGTCCTCCTCGCGGCGGCGTTCTTCGCCGAGCGCGCGGTTCGCGGCGAGCGGCCGGGCGGCCACGCCGGGCCGAGGACGGTGTAGTGCCCGTCCTGGCCGGATCGACCGTGAGCCTCGAGGACGTCGAGAAGGCTCTCGCGGAAGGGATGGCGGTCGACGACGTCCTCGACCTGGCCGACGACGTGATCGACCACGCCGCCGAGACCGGTGACCGGCGATCGCTCCTGCGCCTTGCCGCGCTGCTGGACGACGCCGCGGGATCCGGGAACGACGTTCGCGGCTTCGCCGTCGCCGCGCAGCGGGCGTCCGCCGCCGCGGCCGCGCTCGAGGTTGCGCCGCCCTGGCCCGCGGCGGTCGTCACGACGGTGCATCCGCCCGAAGCCGAAGCCGCGGCGATCGTCCGCTACGCCGGCTGGTGGAAACGCGTGCTCGCGTTCGCCGTGGACTGGTTCGCGCTCGGCATGGCCTTCAGCGTCATTCCCTCGGACGCGAGCGACGGGGTCTGGCTCGTCGCCCTGCTCGTGCTTCCCGTTGCCTACTTCTCCGGCTTCCACGCCCTCGTCCACGGTCAGACGATCGGTAAGGCGCTGTTCGGCATCGCGGTTCGCCTCGACGACGGGCAGCCGGTCGACCTGTCGAGGGCAATGGTGCGGGCGCTCGTCCAGGGCGTGCTCTGGATCACCGTGATCGGTGGGATCTTCGACGCACTGATGCCGCTCGGCGAGAGACGGAACCGCGCTCTCCACGACCGGGCCGCCGGGACCGTCGTCGTCCGCGCGCGCTAGAGGCTTGATGTGAAATGGGGGCCCCGTGGGGCTGTCTCAGGCCAAGCCAGGTCGGCTCCGCGTCCGCAGCGCAGGCTGGACGCCTTCGCAAGGGCGCAGAGACGGCATGGCGCCGTGCCTGAGGCGGCATCCACGATCGCGCACGAATTTCACATCAAGCCTCTAGCCGCCGAGGGTCGTGCGCTCGTCTGCAGGGCCCGCGACCCGTTCGGCCGCCGCCCTTGCGCGCTGCTCGAGGAGCGGCACCACGCCGGGGTGGCGGACGGTGCCGTCACTCTCGTACACAGGCTCTCCGTTCCGCGCCGCATCCGCATCTGCCTCGACCTCGTCGAGCTCCGCCAGCTCGTCCGGCTCGAGCCAGTTCTCGATCCGCAGCCTCGGCACGCGGTCGTAGAGACGGGCGTTCCCGGTGACCAGCGTCAGGTCGTGGGCGAGCGCGATGGACGCGATGCGAAGGCTCGGCTCGTCCAGCCGGATCCCGTTCCGCTCCAGGTCGGCCCGCAGCGATCCGTACACGTCGGCGGCGGCCTCGTCGAACGGGATCACCTTCTGCGCGGCGGCGATCAGCTCCCGGAGGCGCGTGGCGAGGTCCACGCGTTCGTGCCGCGCAGCGCCGTAGGCTAGCTCGGCGACGGTCACGGACGTCGTGCACTGCTCGGACGCCGGCGTGCGGGCGAGTCGCCGGATCAGGTGCATCGGCGGATTCGGCTGAAGCGCGGCGCCGATGACGTCGGTGTCGAAGCAGAACACGCTACGCGAGCTCCGGGACGCTGCGTTCGCGGGCGACCGAGCGCGTCGTGACCGCCGCTGCCATGACCTCCTCGAGGTCGTCCCATCCGGCCATCGCCCCCGCGACGGCGCCCAACCCGAGCGGGGGTTCGTCGGCTTCCGGACCCGGCTCGGCGATGCCGATCTGGGGTTTGTCCCACACGGGCACGATCCTCGTGTGGTCCCACAGGGGAACGATCGCTGCCACGGGCTTGCCTCGGCGGGTCACGACCACGCGCTCGCCTGCAAGCACCCGATCGATGACCTCCCCGAAGCGCCGCTTCGTCTCCGCGACACCAAGCATCCCCCTCATGATGACATCAGAAGGCACGTCGGAACACATTTCGCTCGCCGTCAGCGTCCGGGGCGGAAGGCGTCGGGCGCTGCTACACTCCGCCGCCGGCGGTCTCCCGACCGCCCTCTTTCCGAGCGATGACCACCTACACCGCCAAGCCGGGCGAGATCCAGCGCGACTGGTACGTCGTGGACGCCGAGGGTAAGACCCTGGGCCGCCTGGCGACGGAGATCGCCGACACCCTGCGGGGCAAGGGCAAGCCCGTCTACACCCCCCACGTCGACACGGGCGACTTCGTCATCGTCGTGAACGCGGGGAAGATCCACGTCACGGGCAAGAAGCTCGACCAGAAGATGGTGCGTCGGCATTCCGGCTACCCGGGTGGTCTCAAGGAGCGGTCGCTCCGCGAGCAGCTCGAGCGCCGTCCGACCGAGGTCATACGCAAGGCAGTGAAGGGGATGCTCCCCAAGAACCGGCTCGCGGCTGTGCAGCTGCGTAAGCTCAAGGTCTACGCCGGCCCGGAGCACCCGCACGCAGCACAGGCCCCAAAGACCCTGGAGCTCGAAGAAAGGAGTCGGGACTCGGGCTGACGCCCGGCTGACCCCGACACGGTTTCCTCATGCCCGAAGAGATCGCCACCTATCGCGGCACCGGCAAGCGCAAGACGTCCGTGGCGCGCGTGATCCTCCGGCCCGGTGACGGTGCCACGTGGGTCAACGGCCGCACGCTCGAGGACTACTTCCCGCGGGCGACGCACCGCACGCTCGCTCTGTCGCCGCTCAAGACTGCCGATGCCGAGGGCCGCTACGACCTGCGCGTACGCGTGAACGGCGGCGGCATCAGCGGCCAGGCCGGGGCCGTCCGGCACGGGATCGCCCGTGCTCTGGTCGAGGCGGATCCCGAGCTGCGCGTGCCGCTCAAGCGCGAGGGCTTTCTCACGCGCGACGCGCGCCAGGTCGAGCGCAAGAAGGCCGGCCTGCACAAGGCGCGCAAGGCGCCGCAGTTCAGCAAGCGCTAGGCGCTTCCCTTGCGGGAACCGCCGCTTGCGCCCACGCTGTGACCGTGGAGGGTGTTCGAGTGGCCGATCGCGGTGCGGTGACGTCCGACGTGCTCCCCGGCGGAGCGGGGAAGCAGCCCAGGCGCTGGTTCGGGACCGATGGCGTCCGGGGGGTCGTCGGTGAAGGGTTGACCGAGGACCTGGTCGAGCGCCTGGGACGGGCCTCCACGCTCTGGTCCGGCCGAGGGCGCGTGCTCGTCGGCCGCGACACGCGTGGATCCGGCCCGGCGCTCGAGGCAGCGCTCACTCGTGGGATCGTCGACGCCGGCGGCACGGCCGTCCTCGCGGGGATCCTTCCCACCCCAGCCGTCGCGCTGCTGTCGCAGGACCTCGGGCTGGTCGTCTCGGCGTCCCACAACCCGCCCCGCTACAACGGCGTCAAGGTCTTCGACCGGGAGGGGCACAAGCTCTCCGATACGGAAGAGCTCGAGATCGAAGCGCTGCTGGAGGCGCCCGGCCTCGGCGGAGGCTCGATCGAGAATGCCGAGGATGCGGTCGAGAGCTACGTCGACCACGTGGTCGAGCACTTCGGCTCCGACCTCTGCGGGATCCGGATCGCGGTCGACTGCGCGAACGGGGCGTTCTCCGGCATGGCCCCCGCCATCTTCGAGCGGCTCGGAGCGGAGGTCACCGCTGTCGCCAACGAGCCCGACGGCTCGAACATCAACGTCGGCTGCGGGGCTACCGACCTCGCGATGCTGCAGGCGACCGTTCGCGCGGGGGGCCACGACCTCGGGGTCGCCTTCGACGGCGACGGAGACCGCATGCTCGCAGTGGACGCAAACGGCCGGGTCGTCGACGGCGACCAGATCATCGCGATCTGCGCGCTGGCCCTCGGGGTCGACCTGGTGGCGGTCACGAGCATGACGAACCTCGGCTTCCACCACCTGATGGCGGGGCACGGCGTCCGCGTCGTGACGACCGACGTCGGCGACCGCTACGTGCTCGAGGCGCTCCGGCGCGAGGGCGGCAGGCTCGGAGGCGAGCAGTCGGGTCACCTCATCGTGCTCGACGGGCACGTCACCGGGGACGGCCTGGCCGCGGCGTTGACGCTCTGCCGCTCGCTCGGCGGCCGCTCGCTCGCGGAGGCGGCCGCGGTCATGCCCCGCTTCCCGCAGGCCAAGGAGAACGTGCCCGTCGCGCGACCCGAAGTGCCGCCTTCGGTCAGCGCGGAGGTCGAGCGCCTGAACACGCAGCTCGAGGGCCGAGGACGCGTGCTCGTGCGTCCTTCCGGCACCGAGCCGCTCGTCCGGGTGCTCGCCGAGGCAGAGCACGCCGAGGAGGCAGCAGAGCTCTGTGCTAGCATCGCGAGTCTCGTCCGGCAGGAGGCCGGAGCCCGGTAAAGCCCTGCAAAGCAGCGGCATTCCGGCCGGACAGCCGCGTCCGGGCGAAAGGAGGCCAGGATGTGCGGGATCATCGGATACGTCGGCCCCCGGGAGTGCAAGGCCCTCCTTCTGCACGGCCTGGAGCGCCTCGAATACCGCGGCTACGACTCGGCCGGGATCGCGCTCCTCGAGAACGGCGCGCTGACCTATACGCGCGCCGTCGGCAACCTCCAGGAGCTCCGCGCGCGCGCGGGCGACACCGCATCGCCTGCGACCACGGGACTCGGCCACACGCGGTGGGCGACCCACGGCGGGGTCACCGAGGAGAACGCCCATCCGCTCGCCGCCGAGGATGCCGAGAAGCTCGCCGTCGTCCTCAACGGGATCGTCGAGAACTACCGCGAGCTCCGACAGCGGCTCAGCGACGCCGGGCACGTGTTCTCGTCAGAGACCGACGCCGAGACCGTCACCCACCTGATCGAGGAGCACTACGACGGGGACCTCGTCGAGGCCGTCCGGCGCGCCTACTGCGACCTCGAGGGGCACTACGCGTTCGTCGCAATCCACCGCGACCACCCGGGCCTGCTCGTCGGAGCACGTCACCAGTGCCCGATGGTCGTCGGACTTGCGGCGGGCGAGACGTATCTCGCCTCCAACGCGGCGGCGTTCCTGCGCGAGACACGCGAGGTGCAGTTCCCGAGCGACGGCGAGATCGTGACCGTCACGCCCGAGGGCTCGACGTTCTTCCGGGCCGAGGACGGCTCGCAGGTCGAGCACGAGATCGTCGAGCTCGACTGGGACGACGAGGGCGCCGAGAAGGCGGGCTTCGAGACCTTCATGCTCAAGGAGATCCACGAGCAGCCGGACGCGGTCGCGGAGACGATCGGCGACCGGCTGCGCCATGGACGGCTGGTGCTCGAGGGGCTCGGCATGGACGACGAGCAGCTCCGGGTGCTCCGCCGGATCGTGATCCTCTCCGCCGGGACGAGCTACCACGCGGCCGTCGCCGCCCGTTACGCGATCGAGGAGTGGGCCCGCGTCCCGGTCGAGCACGACATCGCGTCCGAGTGGATCTACCGCAACCCGGTGCTCGACCAGGACACGCTCGTGATCGGCATCTCCCAGTCGGGTGAGACCCGCGACACGATCGAGGCGATGAAGCTTGCGCGCTCGATGGGCGCTCACACGGTCGCGATCACGAACATGATGGGCTCTCAGATCACGCGCGAGGTCGACTCGGTCCTGTTCACGCGTGCGGGTCTCGAGGTGAGCGTCGCCGCATCCAAGACGTTCACCGCACAGCTCAGCCTGCTGTTCCTGGTCGCGCTCAAGCTCGCCCAGGTGCGCGACACGCTGCCGGCCGGGGAGCACGAGTACATCGTCAACGCGCTGTACGGCCTGCCCGCGAAGCTGACGCAGTTCCTCGAGGGTGACCACCCGATCGACGAGATCGCGCGTCGGTTCTACGACAAGCCGTTCTTCCTCTACCTCGGCCGCAACATCGGTCTCCCGGTGGCGCTGGAGGGCGCGTTGAAGCTCAAGGAGATCTCGTACATCCCGACCGAGGCGTACTCGGCGGGCGAGATGAAGCACGGCCCGATCGCGCTGCTCGACGAGTCCACTCCGGTGGTCGTCGTCGCGACGCGGATGGACCGGGTGTACGAGAAGCTCGTCTCGAACATCCAGGAGGTGCGCGCGCGCGGTGCACACGTGATCGCGATCGCCTCGGACGGCAACGAGGACATTCAGCACCATGCCGACGAGGTGATCTTCGTCCCGAAGGCACCGGCGTTCCTCTCGGCGATCCTCGCCGTCGTCCCGCTCCAGCTCCTCGCGTACCGGATCGCCCGCCTGCGCGGCCTCAACGTGGACCAGCCCAGGAACCTGGCGAAGACGGTCACCGTGGAGTAGGGCGAGGCTCGCCTCGCCGTTCCGGCGCCGCCCATTCGGAGAGCGAGCCTCGGCTTGCCGGCCCCGGGGCCGTGTCGGCTCCCGGGCGACGTGCGGCGGTGCATAGGATCGTGCCCAGCCGTCCGTCAGCCACGCAGGGGAGAGAGAATCCGATGCGACGCCGCCTCGTCATTGCAGTGGTCACGATCGCCTGCGCACTGATCGGTGCGCCCGGCGCCTTCGCCGCCTCGTCCGACCTGTTCATCTCGGAGTACGTGGAAGGGTCCAGCTTCAACAAGGCGGTCGAGTTCTTCAACAACACGGGGTCGGCGATCGACCTCGCTTCGCAGGGATACAACGTCCAGATGTACTTCAACGGCTCGACGGCGGCGGCGCTGACGATCAACCTCACTGGCACGCTGGTCAACCAGGACGCGTTCGTGCTCGCGCCCACCAACGCCGGCCCCGAGATCCTCGGCGTCGCCGACCAGACCTCCGGCACGTCGTGGTTCAACGGCGACGACGCGATCGTGCTCCGCAAGGGCTCGACGGTCCTCGACGTGGTGGGCCAGATCGGCGTCGACCCAGGCACCGAATGGGGCAGCGGGCTGACGAGCACGGCCGACAACACGCTCCGTCGCAAGGACACCGTCCAGGCGGGCGACCCGAACGGCGCAGATACATTCGATCCCGCGCTCGAGTGGGACGGCTTCGCCCAGGACACGTTCGGCGGCCTCGGGGCGCACAGCGTCGCCGGCGGCAACGCTCCCGTCGTGGTCACGTGCCCCTCGCCGATCACCGCTCGCGAAGGTGCCGCCACGACGGCCGGCCTGACGGCGAGCGACGCCGACGGGGTCGTCACGTCCCTGACGCTGTCGTCGGTCAACCCTGCAACCGCCGGCGTCACGGTCACGAGCGTCGTCCCTGCGCCCTCGGTGGGCGCCTCGGCGACCGCGACCCTGGTCGATCGACGCGGCGACGCCGCAGGGCACGTACGCCGTGCAGATCGGTGCCTCGAACGCCGACGGGATGCCACAGACGGGAACCTGCGCAACGACCGTCTCGGTGCAGCCGGTTCTCCGCGTCTCCCAGGTGCAGGGCTCCGTGTCCGACCTCGACGTCGGGCCAGCCCACCGTTCGGCGCTTGCTCCGCTGACGGGCAACAGCTCGTCGAGCCTCCAGTACTTCGTGCGGGGCGTCGTGACCCAGAAGACACGCGCGCGCACGTCGGCAGGAGCGACGCAGTACGGCTTCTTCCTGCAGGACGCGGCGGCGCGCGCCGACGGCGACCCGACCACGTCCGACGGGATCTTCGTCTTCATGAGCACCTTCCCGACGCTGATCGGGGGCTACGAGCCGCGCGTCGGCGACGAGGTCGTCCTCCGCGCACGCGTGTCCGAGTTCTTCTTCTTCACGGAGCTCACCGGTGCCTCGCTGGTCGAGCTCGTCTCCCCACTCCTCGACGTCGATACGGTCGCACCGGCGTTCACGGCCGACCCCCCCGACGACCTCGTGGACGCGGAGCGCTACTGGGAGCGGCGCGAAGGAATGCGCGGACGGGTTCCGGCGGGCGCGCTCGTCACGGGCGGACGGGACGTCTTCGCGTCGACCGCCGACAGCGAGGTATGGGTGATCCGCGGCGACTCGCCCGTGGCCCAGCGCGCGACCGCGTACGCGCGGCGCGTGTTCCGCGACGCGCACCCGCTCGACGACCTGGCCGGCACGGTCGACAACGGCAACGGCTTCCGGATCCTGCTCGGCCCGCTCGGCGTCAAGGGGACGTCCGGTGACAGCCTCGCGCTGCTCCCGCCGGCTCGGGTCTTCGACACGATGACGGCAGGCGTCGTCGGCGGCGTCGACTTCTCGTTCGACAAGTACCGGATCAACCCGTCGGCGCAGCCGGTGTTCGCGGCGGGGGTCGATCCGTCGCTGAACGCGCCGCCCGCGGCGTTCGCCCGTGACGGGGCCTACAGCGTCGCGAACTTCAACGTCGAGAACCTCTACGACTACCGCGACGACCCGTTCGACGGCTGTGACTTCGCGGGCAACGCGGGCTGTCCGGGCGTGTCGCCGCCGTTCGACTACGTGCCCGCGAGCCAGGCCGAGTACGCGGAGCACCTCGATGCTCTCGCCTCCCAGGTCTCGAGCGACCTGCATGCCCCCGACGTCCTGCTCGTGCAGGAGGCGGAGGACCAGGACATCTGCACCGTCACCGGGGCGACGCTCGCATGCGGCTCGACGAACAGCGCGGACGGCAAGCCCGACACACTGCAGGAGCTCGCCCTGCGGGTCGCCGCGATGGGCGGCCCCGCATACGACGCCGCCTACGACCGGAACGGCGCGGACGACCGCGGCATCGTCGCGGCCTTCCTGTACCGCACCGACCGTGTGGAGCTGCTTCCCGCAGCGGGTGATCCCGTCCTCGGTGCCGAACCCGCCGTCTCCTACCGCGCGGCCGGCCTCACGTACAACACGGACGTCCAGAACCCGAAGGCTCTCAACGCGGTGTTGCCGGGCGACGTCGACAGGTCGACGGGCGTCGACGGGGCGAACGTCTTCACGCGAGCGCCGCAGGTCGGTCATTTCCGCGTCTGGCGCAGCGGGGTCGGGCTCGGCGCCTGGGTCGACCTCTACGCCGTGTCGAACCACTTCTCGTCCGGACCCGACACACGGGTCGGCCAGCGCACCGAGCAGGCCGGGTACCTCGCGGCGATCGTGGCGGCCCTGCAGACGGCGGATCCGAGCGTCCGGGCCGACGCTGGCGGTGACCTGAACGTGTTCCCGCGGCCCGACGACCCGCTCGTCCCCCCGAGCGACCAGCTCGCCCCGCTCTACGGCCTCGGTCTCGAGAACCTGTACGACGTGCTCGTCGCCGAGGTCCCCGCCTCCGCCTACAGCTACGTGTTCGAGGGTCAGGCCCAGGTGCTCGACCACCAGTTCGTGACGCGAAGGCTCGGGGACGAGCTCGAGCGGGTACGGGTGGCGCACGTCAACGCCGACTGGCCGGCCGAGTTAGGCGGGGACGGCGCCCGTGGGGCATCGGACCACGACCCGGTCGTCGCGCGGTATGTCTTGCCCGCCTCGCTCGGGCAGCTCCAGGCGCTGCTCGACTACTACGCGGCGAAGGGCCTCGTGGACGCGACGACCGCGACGCAGCTGCGGGGGCGCCTGACACAGGCAGCCGGGAAGCTCGCGGATGGGAACCGGACGGCGTACCGCTCCCAGCTCCAGGCGTTCGTCGACCAAATCCGGGACAAGACGCCGAAGAGCGTCGACCCCGTGGCCGCCGCGCAGCTGATCGCCGAGGCGCAGCGCCTTCTGGTCGGATAGCCGGGACCGACGAGGAGGGACGGGCCTCCCGAGGCCCGTCCCCGGGGGCCCCCGCCGCCTCCAAGGTTCTCGTGCCGCTCCCACGGCCGCGTGTGCCGGATTGGGCGAGCTCGTGCGGCGCGGGCCCGGGCCGCTTGGCCGCCACGCGGCAGCCATCCAGGCCGGTGCGAGCGGAGCGCGGCCCACTACGCTCCTGCCATGCAGCCGGGCCCGGCGCGTCCGTACGAGACCTCACGCGTGTGGGTGAGGCGGCTGCCGCACGGCACGGCCGAAGTGGATCGCCTCGCCGTCGAGGAGCCGCTCGAGATCCGCGTCAACGGCACGGCCGTCGCGGTGACGATGCGGACTCCCGGCCACGACGAGGAGCTCGCTCTGGGCTTCTGCCTCTCCGAGGGGATTCGGCCGCTCGACGCGCGGCCGTCCGGCGACCTGGAGGCGAACGTCGTCGAGGTGGACGCGCCGGGTGCCGAGCTCGAGCGCGTCCAGCGTTCGTTCTACACGTCGTCCTCCTGCGGCGTCTGCGGGAAGGGGGCGCTGGAGGCGGTCGCGGTCGACGCGCCGCGGATCGAGAGCGACCTCGCCGTGGCGTTCCGCGTCATCGCGTCGCTTCCCGACCTGCTCGTGGCGGAGCAGGCGACGTTCGCGCTGACGGGCGGGCTCCACGCGACCGGGCTGTTCTCCGGCAACGGCGAGCTTGCGTGCGTGCGGGAGGACGTGGGCCGGCACAACGCGATGGACAAGGTCCTCGGCTGGGCCCACCGCGAGAGCCGCCTGCCGCTCTCGCGGTCGATCCTCTGCGTCAGCGGGCGGCTCTCGTTCGAGCTCGTGCAGAAGGCCTCGGTCGCCGGCTGCCCGATCCTCGTCGCGGTCGGCGCGCCGTCGTCGCTGGCGGTGGAGCTCGCCGCCGACCGTGGCGTGACGGTCTGTGGGTTCGTCCGCGGCGGCACCGCGACCGTGTACACGGAGCCCGACCGGATCGACCCCTGACCATCACGAGCGTGCGTCTCACCGGCGTCCTCCTGGTGGGCGGTGCGTCCTCGCGCTTCGGGTCGCCGAAGGCGCTCGCCCGGTTTCGCGGCGAGACGCTCGCCGAGCGCGGCGCGCGGCTGCTGGCCGAGGCCTGCGACGAGGTGCTCGTCGTCGGCAAGGACGCGGACGGGCTGCCGTTCCCCGTGCTCGACGACGGCGCCTCGTCGCGTGCTCCCGTCCACGGGCTCGTCGCCGGCCTGCGCCGGGCCAGGCACGAGGTCGTCGTCGTCCTGCCCGTCGACGCACCGCTCGTGACGCCCGGCGCGCTCCGCGCGCTGGGAGCCGCCGGAGCGGTCCCCGCTCCGCGGATCCCGCTTCCCGGTGCGTACCCACGGTCGCTCCTTCCCGAGCTCGAGCGACGCGTCGCGGCGGGCGAGCTCTCGCTCCGCGGCGTGAACCCCTCGGTGCTCGCCCTGTCGGAGGGCCTGCTGGTCGACGTGGACACGCCCGGCGCGCTCGCAGCGCTCGAGCGGCCCGGGCACGCCGTCGTCGTCGGCGGCACCGGCATGCTCGCTGGCCTCACACGCGCGCTCGCGGCGGGCGGCCGTCCGGTCACGTCGATCGCCCGGAGCCCCGCCGACCTCGGCCCCGGCGTCACCTCGGTGCAGCTCGACTACCGCGACAACGTGTCGCTCTCGGCCGGGCTCGCGCACACGGTGGAGGAGCGTGGTCCGGTCGACCTCGCCGTCTGCTGGATCCATACGGACGCCCCCGCCGCGCCGCGCGCGGTGGCGGACGCGCTCGCTCCGGGCGCACGGCTCGTCCAGGTCTTCGGCACGCGGGTCTGGCCGCTGCTCGACGTCCCGCTCCACGTCGCCTACCGCCGGGTGCTGCTCGGCTCGGTGGGCGGGCGGTGGCTGACGCACGCCGAGGTCGCGGCGGGTGTCCTCGAGGCGGTCGATGCCGACCGGCCGCTGACGGTCGTCGGAGACGAGGACCGTCGGCACCGCCCGCACTCGGGATAGATTGGCTGCACCAGCGTCCGAAGGAGCCGTATGCGTTCCACCATCCCCAAGGGTCGCCTCACCACGCCCCTCGTCCGCGACGGCGACGGTCTCCGCCCCGCCTCCTGGGACGAGGCGCTCGACACCGTCGCCGCCGGGTTCGCGCGGGCGCGCGAGGCCGACTCGTCGACGTCGTTCGGGATCTTCTCCTGCTCGAAGGCCACGAACGAGATGAACTTCCTGGCGCAGAAGTTCGCGCGCCAGGTCATGGCGACCAACAACATCGACTCGTGTAACCGCACCTGACACGCGCCAAGCGTCGTCGGTCTGGCGACGGTGTTCGGAGCGGGCGGCGGGACCTCGTCGTACCGCGAGATCGAGGAGACGGACGTCGTCCTCCTGTGGGGCTCGAACGCCCGGGAGACGCACCCGATCTTCTTCCACCACCTCCTCCGCGGGGTGCGGAACGGCGCGCGCCTCTACGCCGTCGATCCTCGGCGCACGAGCTCCGCCCAGTGGGCCGACCGCTGGCTCGGGCTCGACGTCGGCTCCGACATCGCCCTCTCGAACGCCATGGCGCGCGAGATCATCCACGAGGGGCTCCACAACGCGCCCTTCGTGGAGCGCGCGACCGAGGGATTTGACGAGTATTCCGCCTCGGTCGAGCCGTTCACCCTCGCCGAGGGCGAGCGCCTGACCGGCGTGCCCGCGGACGTGATCCGCGAGACCGCCCACGCCTACGCGCGCGCCGACCGGGCGATGATCTGCTGGACGCTCGGGATCACCGAGCACCACAACGCCGTCGACAACGTCCTCGCGCTGATCAACCTCGGCCTGCTCTGCGGCCACGTCGGCCGCTACGGCTCGGGCCTCAACCCGCTGCGGGGGCAGAACAACGTGCAGGGCGGCGGCGACATGGGGGCGATCCCGAACAAGCTGCCCGGCTTCCAGGACATCGAGCAGGACGCCCACGCCCGCGCCCGCTTCGAGGCCGCGTGGGGCGCGCCGATCCGCCCGGCATACGGATGGCACCTCACGCAGATGTTCCACGCGATGGAGCGCGGCGAGCTCCGGACGCTCTACGTGATCGGTGAGAACCCGGCCCAGTCGGAGGCGGACGTCAACCACGCCAGGAAGCTGCTCGGTGGCCTCGACCTCCTCGTCGTGCAGGACATCGTGATGACGAGGACCGCGGAGATGGCGGACGTCGTGCTCCCCGGCACGGCCTCGTGGTGTGAGGCGGAAGGCACGGTGACGAACAGCGAGCGGCGCGTGCAGCGCGTGCGCAAGGCGCTCGACCCGCCTGGGGAGGCGCGCGACGACACGTGGATCATCGCGGAGCTGGCGCGGCGCCTCGGGCACGACTGGGGCCACCCGACCGCGGAGGAGATCTGGGACGAGTGCCGCTCGCTCTCGCCGATGCATCGCGGGATGGGCTACGACCGGCTCGAGGCGAGCCGCGGGCTCCAGTGGCCTTGCCCGGACGACGAGCACCCGGGGTCGCTCTTCCTCCACGGCCGGCTGTGGGCCGACCCCGTCGAGGGGCCGCTCGCGCCGTTCAGCGTCGTCGAGGCAAAGCCGCCCTTCGAGGCGCTCGACGCCGACTACCCGATCCGGCTCACGACCGGTCGGCGCCTCGAGTCCTTCAATACGGGCGCGCAGTCGAACCGGTACCGCTCGCCGCTCCACCGGGGCGAGTCCCTCGACCTCTCGCCCGAGGACGCGGAGCGCCTCGAGGTCTCCGAGGGAGAGGTCGTCCGCGTGTCGTCGCGCCGCGGCGCGGTCGACGCCCCGGTGCGGATCGACCCGTCCCTCCGTGCAGGGCTGGCGTTCATGACCTTCCACTTCCCCGACGAGGTCGACGTGAACCAGCTCACGATCGACGCCACCGACCCGAAGTCCGGCACCGCGGAGTTCAAGGCGGCCGCGATCCGCGTCGAGAAGCTGGCGCACCCTGTGCCTGCACGGGGCGCCGACGCACGGGAGACTGCTCCCGCCTGATGGATCTGAAGCTCGTTCCCCACGCCGAGCCGACCGAGAGCGAGCGCACGGCTCTGGACGCCGCGCTCGGTCGGCCAGGGTCGGGCTGGGAGGGCGGCACCCGCGTGGCCGGCGTCGACGGCAACACTGCCGCCGGCGGTCACGCCGCCCGCGCCCGCCGGCATCTGCTGCTTCCCGCCTTGTGGGCGCTCCAGGAGCGCGTCGGCTGGATCAGCCCCGGCGGGCTGAACGAGATCTGCCGCCGCCTGACCGTGCCGCCCGCCGACGCATACGGCGTCGCCACGTTCTACGCGCTGTTCGCCCTCGAGCCGAGCCCCCCGCGCGTCGTCCACGTCTGCGAGGACCTCGCCTGCCGGTGCCACGGCTCCCAGGATCTGATCGCGCAGCTCGAGGAGCGCTTCGGCCCCGAGGGGGAGCTGTCCGCGGACGGTTCCGCGACGTGGTACCGCAGCCCGTGCCTCGGCCGGTGCGACCGGGCCCCCGCCGCGATGGTCGCGATCGCCGCCGAGGAGCCCCTCGACCGCGCACAGGCGCCGGTCACTGCAGACGCTGTCCTCGAGCTGCTCGCTGGTGGCTCGCCGGGGCCGTCGCCGTCGACCGCGCTCCCGCAGGACGGCGACCCCGCGCTTCGCCTTCTCCGGCGGGTCGGCTCGGTCGACCCGGGAAGCCTCGACGACTATCGGGCCCACGGCGGCTACGCGGCGCTCCGCCGAGCGTTCGAGCTCGGTCCGGAGGGTGTCCTGCGCGAGGTCTCCGAGTCGAAGCTCGTGGGCCGGGGCGGGGCCGCCTTCCCGACGGGCGTCAAGTGGGAAGCCGTCGCGCGCCAGCCGGCCAGGCCGCACTACCTCGTCTGCAACGCCGACGAGTCGGAGCCGGGGACGTTCAAGGATCGTGTGCTGATGGAAGGGGACCCGTTCGCGGTCGTAGAGGCGATGACGATCGCGGCGTACGCGACGGGCTGCGAGCGCGGCTACCTTTACCTGCGCGGCGAGTACCCGGAGGCCCTGCACGCCCTCGAGCTCGCGCTCGCCGAGGCGCGGCAGCGTGGGTTCCTCGGCGACGACGTGATGAGTGAGGGCTTCTCGTTCGACGTCGAGATCCGCCGCGGCGCCGGCGCCTACATCTGCGGCGAGGAAACGGCGATCTTCGAGTCGATCGAGGGCCGACGGGGCGAGCCGCGCAACAAACCGCCGTTCCCGGTCGAGGTCGGCCTCTTCGGCCGGCCCACCGTCGTCAACAACGTCGAAACCCTCGTCAACGTGCTCGACGTCGTGCTCGGCTCGGGCCCCTCGTTCGCCGGAACCGGCACGGAGGGCTCGACCGGCACCAAGCTTCTCTGCGTCTCCGGGCACGTCGGGCGGCCCGGGACGTACGAGGTGCGCTTCGGCGCGACGCTCCGCGACGTGCTCGACCTCGCCGACGGCGTCCCCGGCGGGAAGGCGCTCCAGGCGGTGCTGATGGGCGGGGCTGCCGGGGGCTTCCTGGGGCCCGACGACCTCGACGTGGAGCTGACGTTCGAGGGCACCCGCGAGGCCGGCACGACGCTCGGCTCGGGCGTCGTGCTCGTGCTCGACGAGACCGTCGACCTGCCGCGGTTCCTGATGCGCATCGCCGCATTCTTCCGCGACGAGTCCTGCGGCCAATGCGTTCCGTGCCGGGTCGGGACGGTGCGGCAGGAAGAGGCGCTGGCCCGCCTCAGCGCGGGAGAGCCGCGGGGCGGTGTCGAGCGAGAGCTGGCGCTCATCGCCGAGGTCGGCCAGTGCATGCGCGACGCATCGATCTGCGGCCTCGGCCAGACGGCCTCGAGCGCGGTCGAGTCGGCGATCCGCAGGCTCCACGTCTTCCAGGAAGAGACGGCGTGACGGAGCTCCTCGCCCCGCGCCGCATGGTCGAGCTCGAGGTCGACGGTCAGCCCGTCCGCGTGTTCGAGGGCTCGACGATCCTCGACGCCTGCACGAGCCTCGGGATCGACACGCCGACGCTCTGCTTCGGCGAGACGCTCCAGCCGGCGAACGTGTGTCGCGTCTGCGTCGTCGAGCTCGAAGGCTCGCGTGTGCTGGTTCCCGCCTGCTCGCGGAGGGCCGAGGCGGGGATGAAGGTGCAGACCGACTCCGAGCGCGTCCGGCTCTCGCGGAAGGTCGTCATGGAGCTGCTCGGGTCGTCGGTCGACCTCTCGACGACGGCCGTCGCGCCCGGCTACCTGACCCGGTACGACGCCGAGCCGGGGCGCTTCGGCCCGCCCGCTCCCCTCAACCCCGACCGCGACCGTGCGCGAACGGGGCATCACGCGGAGCCTGACGGCCGCAGCGCGGCGACCGTCCAGCAGCCGGTCAAGGTCGACAACGAGCTCTACGTGCGCGACTACTCGAAGTGCATCCTCTGTTACAAGTGCGTCGACGCCTGCGGCGAGCAGCACCAGAACACGTTCGCCATCCACGTCGCCGGCCGCGGCTTCGACGCGCGGATCTCGACCGAGCTCGCCACACCACTGCCCGAGTCGGCCTGCGTCTACTGCGGGAACTGCATCGCGGTGTGCCCCACGGGCGCCTTGATGTTCCGCTCGGAGCACGAGCTTCGTGCCGCCGGAGACTGGCGCGAGGACGAGCAGACCGTCACCGAGACGACATGCCCCTACTGCGGCGTCGGCTGCTCGCTCGAGCTGCACGTCCAAGACAACACGATCGTCAAGGTCACGAGCCCCGACGACCACGACGTGACGCGCGGCAACCTCTGCATCAAGGGCCGCTTCGGCTTCTCGCACGTGCAGGTCTGAGGAGCCGAACGGTCCCTCACGAGGCGAGCTCGACCTCGCCGCTCGCCACGAGCACCTCGGTTCCGTCTTCGGCGACGACGCGGAGGCGCCCGTCGGGGGCGATCCCGGCCGCGACGCCCGTCACGCCGTCCGCCTCCACGGGACGTCCGCGCAGCGCGTCACGGGCCTCGAGCTCCGGGACGAGGGGCCCGAGCCCGTCACGGAGCCAGACGTCGTAGCGCCGCTCGAGGTGGTCGAGCAGCGCCGCGAGCAGTACGGCTCGGTCGTGCTCGCGCCCGGTGAGCGTGCGCAGCGAGGCCGCCGGAAGCCGCGTGACCCGCGGGAGGGCCGCCTCGGCCTGGTTGACGTTCAGGCCGATTCCGCACACGACGCCGCCGCCGCGGCTCTCGAGGAGGATCCCGGCCACCTTCGCGCCGCCGACGAGCACGTCGTTGGGCCACTTGACCCGGGCCGGGCCTGCGTTCGCCGCCTCGACCGTCCCCGCGACGGCGAGCGCGCAGACAAGCGAGAGCTGCGGCGCGTCGGCCGGAGACGGAGGGCGGAGGAGCACCGAGACGAGCACTGAGGCGCCTGGCTCGTCCTCCCAGCGCCGCCCGCTGCGGCCGCGACCGGCCGTCTGGTGCTCGGTCACCGCGACCGCCCCCTCGGGAAGGTCGGGGTCGTCGAGCCCTTCCTGGGTCGAGGCGCATGCCTCAGACCACCGATAGGCCTCGCCGAAGCGGCCGCGGAACAGCGGCCGCACGACCTCGGGCGTCAGCGCGATCTGTCGATCCGACACGGGCCCTCCCGCGCTTCGGTCATCGGCTGCCGAGAGCGCCTGTGTCGAGTCAACACGAGCTCACTCGTCGGACGGTGTCGCGCGGTTTCGCTTGACGGCGGCACGGCGGCGCTTCGCCTCGAGGCGGCGCTTTCGGGACGCCGCAGTCGGGCCGGTCGGGAGACGGCGACGCTCGACGCGGAGCGCGTCGGCGAGCTTCGCGACCAGGCGCTCGACCGCGAGCTCGCGGTTCCGTGCCTGGCTGCGCTCGTCCTGGGCGACCGCGCGGAGCACGGGGCCGGCCCGCGCGAAGACCCGCTGCTTCTGGCGCTCTGTCAGCGACGGAGAGGCCTCCACGTCGAACACGGCCTCGACGCGCGTCTCGGCCTTGTTGGCGTGCTGCCCGCCCGGGCCGGAGGATCGGGACACCCGGAGCTCGATCTCGTCCGGGTCGATGGAGACGGAGCGCGTGACACGAATAGACTCCCGGCTCATGGCGTGCATTCTCCTGGACGTCGACGGGGTGCTGCACGTCTCCGGGGAGGCGATTCCCGGCGCGCCGGAAGCGGTCGCGCGCCTTCGCGAGACCGGGCACTCGCTGCGCTTCGTGACGAACAACTCCACGCGCCCCCGCGCACAGCTCGCGGAGGAGCTCCGCGCCATCGGGTTCGACCTCCCCGACGACGAGCTCCAGTCGACGGCCCGCACCGCGGCGCGCGAGCTCGCGGGAAAGCGCGTCTTCGCCCTCGTCATGGCGGCCGTGGTCCCCGACCTCGAGGGAATCGACCTCGTCGGCGAGAACGCCCACGCGGTGCTGATCGGAGGATGCGACGAGACGCTGGAGCCGAATCAGGTGTTCAGCTACATGAACCTCGCCCGCGCCTTCGGCGAGATCCAGATGGGAGCGGACCTCTACTGCCTCCACAAGAACCGCTGGTGGCAGACGAGCCGCGGCCCCATGCTCGACGCCGGCGCGTTCGTCGCAGGCCTGGAGTACGCGACGGGCGTCGAGGCGACGGTCCTGGGCAAGCCGAGCCCCGCCTACTTCGCCGCCGCGCTCGATGCGCTCGGCGCCGAGCCGGAGCTCACCTGGCTCGTCGGCGACGACCCGGAGTCCGACATCCGGGCCGCGCAGCTGTTCGGCATGCGCACCGCGCTCGTCCGCACGGGGAAGTTCCGCCCCGACACGCTCGAGGGCCTGGACGTGACCCCGGACGTGGTGCTCAGCTCCGTCGCCGACCTGCCGGACTGGCTCGAGCGGTCTCTCTGATCCATGCCGGTGCGGGTCGGCACGGACGTGATCGAGATCGAACGGATCCGGCGGGCGCTCGAGCGGCCCGGGTTTCGCGACCGCTGCTTCACGCCCGACGAGCAGGCCTACTGCGAGTCGCGGCGCAACCCGGCCGAGTCGTACGCCGCCCGCTTCTGCGGGAAGGAGGCGGTGGGCAAGGCGCTGGGCTGCGGTGTCCTGTTCACGTGGAAGGAGATCGAGATCGTCGGGCCGCCGAAGCCCGGAGTGACGCTGGCGGGAAAGACGCTCCGGTGGGCCGAGCGGGTGGGAATGCGCGAGATCGACGTCTCCCTGACGCACTCGCACACGATCGCCGCCGCGACGTGCGTGGCCGACCTCGACGCGCCGCCGGTGCGGCGGCCGCGGCCCTGATGCACGAGCCGCTGTACAGCGCCGCCGAGATGCGCGCGGCGGAGGAGCGGTATCCGGGCTACCCCGACACCACGGGTGAGCTCATGGAGCGTGCCGGTGCGGCGGTGGCGACAGAGGTGCTCCGGTCGTTCCCCGAGGCACGGCGGATCGCCGTCGTGTGCGGCGGCGGCGCCAACGGCGGTGACGGGCGGATCGCCGCGCGGATCCTCCGCGAGGCCGGACGCGACGCCGTCGAGACAGACGAGCCGGACGGGGCTGAGCTCGTGATCGACGCGCTCTTCGGCACCGGGTTCCACGGCGCGCCGCGGCCCGACACCGCTGCCGTGATCGAGCGCATCTCTGCGAGCGGCTGCCCGGTCGTGTCGGTCGACCTGCCTTCCGGGGTCGACGCGTCGACGGGGGAGGTCGCCGGGGCGGCGGTTCGGGCCGACATGACTGTCACCTTCCACGGTCGCAAGGTGGGGCTCGCCGTCGCGCCCGGGCGGTTCCTGACCGGCAACGTCATCGTCGCGGACATCGGTCTCACAGCGGCCCCGACCGCAGTCGTGCGCGCGACGCCCGCGCTCCTCGATCGCGTGCCGCGGAGGAGTCCCGGCGACACGAAGTTCACGGCCGGCTCGCTCCTCGTCGTCGGCGGCTCGCGGGGGACGACGAGCGCAGCGGTGCTCGCCGCGACTGCGGCGCTCCGTGCCGACGCCGGCTATGTCACGCTCGCCGTCCCGGCGGAGTGCCTGGCCGTCGCGGAGACGCTCGCTCTCGAGCCCGTCAAGCGGGCATTCGAATGGACGAGCGCGCTGGACACCCTAGGGCCCGACCTCGGCCGCGCGTCGGCTCTTGCGGTCGGCCCGGGCATCGGCAGGTCGGTGGAGGCAAGAGCGCTCGTCCGTGCCCTGCTCGAGCGCTCGTCGCTCCCGGCCGTCGTCGACGCGGACGGGTTGTTCGGGCTCGAGCCCGTCGGTCGCACGGCTCCGCTCGTGCTGACACCACACGCGGGCGAGCTCGCACGGCTCCTCGGCACGGACTCGGGCTGGGTCTCCGCGCACCGCCTCGAGGCGGCCGCCCGGGCTGCGGAGCGCTTCGACGCCGTCGTCCTCCTGAAGGGCGCCGACACGATCGTGCGCGCGCCCGACGGCCGTACGATCGTCTGCGACACGGGGCCGCCGTCGCTGGCGACGGCCGGCACCGGCGACGTGCTCACGGGCGTCGTGGGCGCGTTCCTGGCCAAGGGCCTCGATGCGGTCGACGCGGCGGTGGCGGCAGCGATCGCCCACGGCCTCGCCGCGCGGGCGGTGCCGCACCAGGCCGGCCTGGTGGCCTCCGACGTCGCCGCTGCCCTGCCGTCGGTGCTCGCGTGATGCTCGCGTTCCCCGAGACCACGGCCCACGGCGACAATGCGGCCATGGCGCGCTCGCTCGTAACGATCGACCTCGCCGCGATCCGGCACAACGCGCGCACGCTCCGCGACGCGCTCCGCCGGACGGAGCTCTGGGCGGTCGTGAAAGCGGACGGCTACGGGCACGGCGCGGCGGATGCGGCGCGCGCCGCGCTCGAGGGCGGCGCCACTGCCCTCTGCGTGGCGACGGTCGGCGAGGCGCTCGCCCTTCGCGTGGCCCATCCCGAACCGCGGATCGTCGTGCTCGGCCCCACGGCACCGCCCGAGGTGGCCCGGGCACGCGAGGCCGCGCTCGAGCTGGTGGTCGCCGCCGAGCGGCTGCCTGAGGGCGTGCCGCTCCACGTCAAGCTCGACACCGGCATGGGACGCTGGGGGCTCGGCGAGCTCCCGGAGCCCGGCCCCACTGTGGTGGGGCTGATGACGCATCTCGCAACCGCGGACACCGACCGGTCGTTCGCGCGCGAGCAGCTCGAGCGGTTTCTCCGCGCCACCGAGCCGTACGCGGGGCGCTACACCCGTCATGCGGCCAACAGCGCGGCGGCGCTGACGATGCCCGAGACCCGGCTCGACGCGGCCCGCTGCGGCATCGCGCTGTACGGGATCGACCCGGAGGGCCGGGACGCGGGGCGGTTCGGCCTCCGACCCGCCCTGCGCTGGGAGTCGGAGCTCGCGCAGGTGCGGCGACTCGCACCCGGCGACTCCACCGGGTACGGCAGGCGGTTCGTGGCGACCGAGGAGACCTGGATCGGGATCGTCCCGGTCGGCTACGCGGACGGCTTCCGCCGCGACCTCACCGGGACCGAGGTCGTGGTCGAGGGGCATCGCGTGCCCGTCGTCGGCACGGTCTCCATGGACGCGCTCGCCGTCCGGCTGGCGGGGCCGGCCGCCCCCGGGGCTCCCGTCACGCTCGTCGGAGACGGTGTGACGCTCGAGGCGCACGCGCAGGTCGCGGGGACGATCGCGTACGAGCTCGCATGCGGCATCCGGATCGCACCGGGAAGGGCGACGAGGGAGGTCGTGGAATGACCGACAGGGTCGAGCACCGTCGCGCGCTCCAGGCGGAGCGTCACGCCGATCTGGAGGCCCGGATCCAGGCCCTGCTCGCCCCGCTTCGCGGCGACGAGCGCGCGCTCGACGTGGGCTGCGGCACGGGCGCGCTTGCCTTTGCGCTCGCGCCGCTCGTCGGGGAAGTCGTCGGCGTCGACGCGTCCGAGGAGTACCTCGCCGCCGCCCGCGCGGACGCGCCGGAGGGATGCACGTTCGTGCAGGGGGACGCGGAGGCGCTTCCGTTCCCGTATGGGGACTTCGATCTCGTGGGGTGCCTGCGCGTGCTCCACCACGTCCACCGGCCGGAGCTCGTCGTGTCCGAGATCGCGCGCGTCACCGGGCCGGGTGGGCGGATCCTGCTCGCAGACCAGCTGGGCGACGTCGACCCGATGCGGAGCCTCGAGCTCGACCGCTTCGAGCAGGCACGCGACCCGTCGCACACACGCCTGTTGCCCGATGCGGACATCCGCGGCTACCTCGACGCCAACGACCTCGTCGTGCGCTCCAACGAGATCGTCAAGGAACGGCGCGACATGAGCACGTACCTCGACCTGGTCGGGCTCGAGGGCGAGGAGCGCGAGCGCGTCGCGCGGATGGCTCCAGCCGTCTACGAGGTGGAGATCGGCTGGTACGTCGCCGTCAAGGCCTAGATGGCTGACTCACGACCGCGGCCCGTCGCCGCCGGGGGGCCGTCGGTAGTCGGACATCCCCGCGAAACGGGCGACCAGCCCGGGGACCAGCCCCTGGGCGACCGCGATCAGCCGGTAGGGGAACCACGGGACGGTCACCTCGCGCCTGCCCTTCTCGACCGCGGACACGACCGCCTCGGCGACCCGGGGCGGCTGGATCACGAAGCGGCCGAGGAGGCGGCTCCTGAGGACGCCCTTCTGGGGGAACCCCTCGGTCTCGACGAAGCCGGGAAGCACCGTGTGCACGGCGATCCCGGTGCCCCGCAGCGCAGAGGCAAGCGAGCGCGAGAACGCCACCTGCGCGTGCTTCGAGGCCGCGTAGGCGCCCGCCGGTGCGAACGCCACCGTGCCTGCGACGGAGGCGAGGTTGACCACATGCGCGCCGCCGTCCGCAGCGGCCGCCCAGCGTAGGCCGGGCAGCAGCGCCCGGGTGCACCAGACACCGCCGAGGTAGTTCACCTCGACGACGCGGCGGATCAAATCGGGGTCGACGGTGAGGAACGTGCCTCGCGCTGGCATTCCCGCGTTGTTGACCAGCAGGTGGACGGCCGGGTGGCGTTCGAGGATCTGCGCCGCCATCGCCTCGACGGCGTCGCGGTCGGCGACGTCGCAGAGCTCGACCTCGGCGCCGATCTCCTCGGCCACCGCGGTGAGCCTGTCCTCCCTGCGCGCGACGAGCACGCACTTCCAGCCGTTGCGCGCGAGGAGCCGCGCCGTCGCCTCGCCGATCCCGGAGGACGCGCCGGTGACGACGGCGACCCGGCCGGCCGCGCCGGCCGGGTCGCTAGGCGGAGATGCGCTCATCGGTCGCCACGGCGTCGTCCAGCCTAGATGGTTGGTCGGTAATCGGCGTGACGTCCGGGGGCGTCCCAGACCAAGCCGGGCGCACCGGCCGGGTGCGGTTCGTAGTCGGTGCTACGGATCGTGCCCGGACGGTGCGATCCGGCGCCGTGCCTGGGGCGCCATCCGGTTCGCGCGGATTGCCGATCAACCATCTGGTGAAGACGCGCAGCGTGTTCACGTTGATCTCGACGGTGTCCCGAACGTCCTCGGCGTAGCCG
This sequence comes from uncultured Actinomycetes bacterium, assembly GCA_963793655.1. GTDB lineage: Bacteria > Actinomycetota > Thermoleophilia > Gaiellales > Gaiellaceae > Gaiella. The sequence goes on along the minus strand of CAWCAV010000011.1, from coordinate 327,976 downwards.
CCGGCGAGCGTGACGCACACCGGCACTCCTGCAGCGTGCATGGTGTCCCGGACGAGCGTGTCTCGCTCGCGTAGCCCGTCCTTCGTGACCGCGAGCCGCCCGAGCCGGTCTCCCTCGTACGGATCCGCGCCCGCTAGCACGAAGCAGAGCTCGGGCCTCGCGCGCCGGAGCGCCTCAGGGAGGACGCGCGCGAGCTCGTCGAGGTACCTGGCGTCACCGGTGCCGTCGGGGAGGTCGACCTCGAGATCGCCCGGCACGCGCCGGAACGGATAGTTGCGGAACCCGTTGACCGAGAGCGTGAACGCCTCGGCGTCCGCTGCGAGGAGGGCGTGGGTGCCGTCCCCCTGGTGCACATCGACGTCGACCACGAGCACGCGGCGGGCGTGGTCGGAGGCACGGAGGTCGCGGAGCGCCGCGACGATGTCGTTGAAGACACAGAACCCGCGTCCCGCGTGCGCGAAGGCGTGGTGGGTCCCGCCGCCGAGGTTCGCCGCGACGCCGTCCTCGAGCGCAGCCCGTGCCGCCATGATCGTGGCGCCGGTGGCACGCCGCGAGCGCTCCACCAGCTCGGGTGACCACGGGAGCCCGAGCGCCAGCGTCTCGCGCCGCTCCAGCCGGCCCTCACGCACGCGCTCGACCCAGTCGTGGGTGTGCGTCCGGTGGAGCTGGTCCCAGCTTGCGGCAGCCGCAGCCTGTAGCTCGATGCCGTCGAGCCGCTCGGCGGCCTCGCGGACGAGCCGGTACTTGGCCAGCGGGAACCGGTGCCCCTCGGGCAGCGGGTACGTGAACCCGTCGTGGGAGAACGCGCGCATGCCGCGACCGTACCGCGACACGGTTAGGATCGGCGGCCATGGCGGGACGGTTCGACGGCAAGCAGGCGCTCGTGCTCGGCGTGGCCAACCGGCGCTCGATCGCCTGGGCGATCGCCGAGCGGCTCGCCTCGGAAGGGGCCCAGCTCGCGTTCACCTACCAGGGTGAGCGGATCGAGAAGTCCGTGCGCGACCTCGCGGCGACGGTCGACACGAAGCTCGTCACGCCCTGCGACGTTCGCTCGGACGACGACCTCGACCGGGTCTTCGCGGAGACGGCCGAGGCGTTCGGAGGCGGGCTGGACGTGCTCGTCCACTCGGTGGCGTTCGCCGCCGCCGAGGACCTCGAGGGACGCTTCGCGGACACCCCTCGCGACCGGTTCTGGATGGCGGTCGACATCAGCGCATACTCGCTCGTCGCGTGCGCGAAGCGCGCGGAGCCGCTGATGGAGGCCCGCGGCGGGGGCTCGATCGTGACGATGACGTACCTCGGCGGAGTCCGGGCCGTGCCCCACTACAACGTGATGGGCGTCGCGAAGGCGACGCTGGACGCCTCGATGCGCTACCTCTCGTGGGACCTCGGCCAGAAGGGGATCCGCGTCAACGCGATCTCGGCCGGGCCGGTGCGCACGCTCGCGGCGCGCTCGATCGCGGGTTTCACGACGATGGAGGAGATGTTCGAGCAGCGCGCGCCGCTCCATCGCACGATCGACTCGGCCGACTGCGGGGCCGCCGCCGCCTACCTCCTCTCGGACGACGCCCGGAACGTGACCGGCACGACGCTCTACGTCGACGCCGGGTACCACGCCATGGGTATGTAGAAGCCACTTCGGGCGCGCTCGTCGCGCTCGGACCGGACCCGTGTGGCATTCGCGGGTTCCCGATTGCAGCCGGCGCGAGTTGCGCAAGCGTGTCTCGACCCCGCGGTCGCGTTCCCGCTCGCGTGCTCTCCGGGAAGAGCTAGTCGACGCGGACGGCGTACACCTTGATCGACTGGGTCTTTCCCTTCACCAGCAACTCTCCCTGTTCCTCGACGGCGATCATGTCGTCGACGCCGCGCCGCGTGTACTCGTCGATCAGAATGGGCCGGTTCACGACCTTTGTATGCGACTCGAGACGCGCAGCGACATTGACGGTGTCGCCGACGCACGTATAGGTCGCTCGGTGCTGCGTGCCCGTGTAGCCCGCCACAACCTGCCCCGACGCGATGCCGATACCGATCTGGATCTGCATCTTGTCCTGCGCTGCTCGTTCCTCGTTGAACAGGCGGATCAACTCCACCATCTGGCGTGCGGCCAGCACCGCTTGCTGGCGATGGCCGTCGCGCGGCAACGGCGCGCCGAAGATCGCCATCAGCCCATCCCCGACCATCTGGTTGACGATCCCGCCCTCCCGGCCGATCGCGTCCATCATCAGCATGTAGTAGTCGTTCAGCAGCTCGATCGTCTCAGCAGGGTCCCGCCCTTCGGCAATCGTCGTGAAGGAGCGGATGTCGCAGAACAGCGCAGACGCGTCGACATGCTTTCCGCCGAGCGAGAAGCCCGAGGTCAGCAGATCCTCCGCGACTTCCTTCGTCGCGAACTTGCTGATCAGCTCCCGCTGCTGATCGCGAAGGCGCTTCTTTTCGAGGCTCGCAGTGATGCGCGCGTTGAGCAAGACCCGGTTGATCGGCTTGGGCAGGTAGTCCTCTGCGCCCATCTCGACGCATTTGACCACGCTGTCGAGCTCATCGAGCGACGACGTCATGATCACTGGGATGTCGCGGAGATGGGGGTCGAGCTTCAGCTCCGCGAGGACCTGGTAGCCGTCGAGATCGGGCATCAAGACGTCCAGCAGCATCAGGTCGAAGTGCTGGCTACGCAGCAGGTCGAGCGCCTCGCGGCCGTGTTCTGCGAAGAGGACGGTGTGCCCCTGCTGCTCCAAACCGCGGCTGAGGAGAAGGCTGTTCACCCGGTTGTCGTCGACGACCAAGATCGTCCCGGGCGGAGAGGCGGAAGCGCTCACGACGCGGCTGTCGCCCGGAGCGCAGTGAGCGTCTGCTCGAGGGCGGCGTACTCTCGCTCGATTCGATCGACGAGCTCGGCGGCGCCGTCCAGCTCGTCGCTCCTCGCTCGGAGCTCGAGCTCTCGGCAGAGCTCGGAGAAGCGTCCCGCCCCGAACGTCTGGCCGTTCGACTTGAGGGTGTGCGCCGCCCGACGCAGCTCGTCCGCCTGGCTCTGCTCGTACGTCGTTCGCAGTGTCGCGACGAGGGCGGGCGCGTCGCTCAGGAACGTGTCGATCACCTCCGCGACGAACTCGTCCCCACCGAGGTCTCTCAGGCTCTCGACCGCGCTCGCATCGAGGCTGGCGCCGGCGCCCTCCGCGCGCGGTGTGCGGGTGTCTGCGAGCGGGCGCGCGCGGCTCAGCGCCATTGCGAGCTCATTCGGACGAATTGGTTTGGCGACGTAGTCCTCCATCCCGGCGGCGAAGCAGGCCTCGCGGTCCTCGCGCATCGCGTTCGCCGTCATCGCGATGATGCGCGGGCGGACCTCCGCCGGCCAGCGCTCGCAGATCCGGCGCGAAGCATCGAGACCGTCCATCTCGGGCATCTGCACGTCCATGAGCACTACGTCGTAGGGCTGCCGCTCGAGCGCCTCCAATGCCTCGAGGCCGTCCGACGCCACATCGGCGCGGTAGCCCAGTTGGTCGAGGAGCCTGAGTGCGACCTTCTGGTTCACGGCGTTGTCCTCGGCCAAGAGGATCCGCAGCGACGATGTGGGCGCCTTGCCTCCTTCCGGCACGGGCTCGCCGGCCTCCGGCTGCTGTGCGTGCTCGGCGAGCGCTTTCACGAGGGCGTTGTAGAGCTGGGAGGCCTTGACCGGCTTGGCCAACTGCACCGCGAACGCTTCGGATGACTGAGCCTGGGGGAGCCGGCCCAGCGAGGTCAGCAGGACGAGGGGAAGGTCGCGCTCGTCTCGATGCCGCCGGATCTCGCGCGCGAGGGCGAGGCCGTCCATCTCCGGCATCACCAGGTCGAGCACGGCGACGTCGAACTTCTCGCCTTCTTCGATCCGAGCGAGCGCATCGGAGGGGGACGCGATTGCCATGGACTCCATGCCCCAAGAGCGCACGTGGCGAGAAACGATCTCGCGGTTCGTTGCGTTGTCGTCCACCACGAGGATTCGCTTGCCGGCGAGCTGCGGAAGGGCGCTCTGCACGGCCACGCGAGCCGGCACCTCCGCCGCGTCCGCGGGAATGCCGACGTGGAAGGTCGATCCCTTGCCCTCCTCGCTCTCCACCCACATCGTCCCGCCCATCAGCTCGACAAGACGCTTCGAGATGGCGAGCCCGAGCCCGGTTCCGCCGTAGCGGCGAGTGGTGGATGCGTCGACCTGGCTGAAGGACGCGAAGAGCCTGTCCATTCGGTCCTCGGGGATGCCGACCCCGGTGTCCCGAACGGCCACCTCGAGACGGTACGAGCCCGCGCCGGTGGGCTCGGCTTCGACGTGGACGACCACCTCGCCTTCCTCGGTGAACTTGACCGCGTTCGAGACCAGGTTGAGCAGCACCTGCCGCAGGCGAGCCCCATCCCCGACGATCCCTGCTGGCGCGTCCTCGTCGATGAGGCAGCCCAGCTCGATCTGCTTCTCCCACGCACGGGGCGCGACGATGTCGAGCGTGCCCTCGACGCACTCGCGGAGATCGACAGCCTCCTTCTCGAGCTCGAGCTTGCCCGCCTCGATCTTCGAGTAGTCGAGGATGTCGTCGATGACGTGGAGCAGGGCGTCTCCGCTCGAGCGGACGACCTCGGCGAACTCGCGCTGCTCGGGCGTCAGCTCCGTGTCGAGGAGGAGGCCGGTCATGCCGATCACGGCGTTCATCGGCGTTCTGATCTCGTGGCTCATCGTGGCGAGGAAGGCGCTCTTCGCCTGCGTCGCCGCCTCCGCCTCCTCGCGCGCCCGCTCGAGTTCGGTGACGTACCGCGCCTTGTCGATCGCGGTCGCGGCGAACGCGGCGAAAGCCTCTGGCCATCGCCGCGTGCTCGGCGGTGTAGAAGTCGACCTCGAACGAGTCGAACGTCAGCATCCCGATGAGGCGGTCGTCGATCAGCAATGGGACGGCCATCCACGACCTGATGCTTCCCTCGACGTGGACATCCTCGAACTGCGGGTAGCGTGTCGCGACGTCCGTGAGGATGACGGTCTCGTGCCGCTCCACCAGCTCGCGGGCGGGATCGTTGGGTCCGCTCCACCGGTAGCGATGCCCGACCAGCTCGTCGAGGTCCGGATAGCCGTGGCCGCCGACGATCACGAACTCGTCGCCGTCGAGCTGCTGGATGCTGGCACTCCTGTAGGGGACGACCTTGCGCAGCTCCGACAGGATCAGGTCGAAGACCTCGGACACGCCCAGCGTGCTCCCGAGCGACTCGGCCGCCGCCTGGAGCGTCTCGGCCTGCTCGCGCGCGGCGCGCTCGGTATCGAGCAAGCGAGCGTTCTCGATCGCCATCGCGGCCTGGGCGGCGAATGCCGTCGCGAGGTCCGCCAGCTCTTCGGTGTAGAAGTCGGGCTCGAACTTGTCGACGCTCAGGACGCCGATGACACGGTCGCCGACGATCATCGGCGCGCAGATCCATCCGCGAATGCGCCCGCCGCCGTGCTCATCGCTCGCGAAATGCGGGTTCTCCGATACGTCGGCGAATACCTGTTGCCGCTTCGACCGGACGACTTGACTGTTGAGGTTGGTCTCGTCGTCCAGGTCGAAGCCCACTCCGCTCAGGCCGCCGAGATCTTCGAGTCCGCGTGCGCCCACGATCACCAGGCGGTTCCCCTGGATCACCTGGATGGAGCAGCTGTCGTAGGGCACGACTCGCTGCAGCTCGTCGAGGATCGTCTCGAAGGTCTCCTCGAGGCTCAGCGTCTTGCCGAGCACCTGCGTTACGGCCAGGAGCGTCTCGGCGCGCTCTCGTGCGCGCTGGAGCTCGGTGATGTCGTGGTAGATCGCGTAGAAGCCGACGTGCTCCCCGTCGACCCTGAGCGGCACGAGCATCATCTGCACGTCGACCAGCTTCCCGTCCTTCCGAACGCGACGGGTGATCCGGTCGGCACGACCCCTCTCGAGCGCCTCGCGGATAACGTCACGGCCCTCTCCGTGGAGGTCCTCGTTGAGGACGAGGTCGTCGATCAGACGCCCGACCGCCTCCTCCGGTGAGTAGCCGAAAAGCCGCGCCGCCGCCGGGTTCCAGCCCGTCACCCGCTCGTCGGCGTCCATGACGACGATCGCGACCGGGCTGATCTCGACGAGCGACTCCAGCTCGTCCAGCCGGCGGCGCGCGTCCGCAAGCTCGGACGATAGGTCGGCTTCAGGCGTCATCGATCCTCGTTCCAGCGGCCCGGGCCCACGACCTCACGCCGGCGCCGTGGGGCAGCCCCTCCATCGAGCGCCCGGTCACAGCGGCAGTATCCTGCGAGAGGACGGGCTCGTCCAGGCACGACCGCGTGGACGCCGGTCGCAGCGCGGTCTCCCGGTGTTGCCTCGGTGCTCACCATGAGCGGTTCGGCGACACGAATTGCCTGCTCGAACGTCGACTTGCACATCCGATGGGCATGTGGCCGCCGCGCCGGTCAGCCGGCGGCGGCCTCGGCCGCGAACGCGACGCCCGTCTGGCAGAGCAACTCGATCTCGTCCTCGTCGAGCCCCCAGGCCGCCAACGCGCGGACGGTGTCCGCTCCGGGCGGCGAGGACGGGGTGGGGATCGCCGGCGGGGTGCGGTCGAAGCGCGGCGCCGGCATCGGCAGCACCCCGTCGTGGTAGTGGTAGAACGTGCCGCGCGCGCGGTTGTGCGGGTGCTCCGGCGCCTCGGCGAGGTCGAGCACCGGGGCGAAGCAGACCTCCGACCCCGCGAAGAGGTCCTCGCACTCGGCGCGGGTGCGGCCCGCGAACGCCTCGGTCAGCGCTGCGCGGATGGCGGGCCAGGCCGCCGGGTCCAGATGGTCGGCGAGCTCGGGGCGCTCGAGGTCGAGCAGCCGGAGAAGCTCCGCGTAGAACTTCGGCTCGAGACAGCCGATCGCGACCGCGCCGCCGTCGGCGGTCGCGTAGACGTCATAGAACGGCGCGCCTCCGTCGAGCAGGTTCGTACCCCGCTCGCGCGACCAGAGGCCCGCGTTGAAGAGGCCGTAGATCATCGTCATGAGGAGTGCCGACCCGTCGGTCATCGCGGCGTCGACGACCTGGCCACGGCCGGACGTGCGTGCCTCGAGCACGGCGCTGACGATGCCGAGGGCGAGCACCAGTCCCCCGCCGCCGAAGTCGCCGACCAGGTTGAGCGGCGGCACGGGGACGCCCCCGGGCCGGCCGATCGCCGCGAGAGCCCCCGACAGGGCGATGTAGTCGATGTCGTGACCGGGCTGCTGCGCCATCGGCCCCGTCTGGCCCCACCCCGTCATCCGCCCGTAGACGAGGCGCTCGTTCCTCGCACGGCAGGTGTCCGGGCCGAGCCCGAGGCGCTCCATGACTCCGGGGCGAAAGCCCTCGATCAGCGCATCCGCCCGTTCTACGAGCCGGAGCACGACCTCCGCCGCGTCGCGGTGCTTGAGGTCGAGCGCGACCGAGGGACGGCCGCGTGCGAGCGACGTCTCCGGCAGCGGGGGAGCGCTCGACGGCGGGCGGTCGATCCGGATCACGTCGGCTCCGAGATCGGCGAGCAGCATGGCCGCGAAGGGCGCCGGGCCGATTCCCGCGAGCTCGACGACGCTCAGGTCCCGCAGCGGCCCCTGGCGGGCGCCGCTCACTCCCCGCGCCGCAGGGCGAGCGCCACCTCGTCCACATAACACCACGACCAGTCCTCGCCGGGCTCGGCGGAGCGAATCAGCGGGTGACCGCTCTCGTGGAAATGCGCGGTTGCGTGCCGTTGCGGCGAGTTGTCGCAGCAGCCCACCTTCCCGCACGCGAGGCACATGCGGAGGTGCACCCAGCGGCTCCCGATCCTGAGGCACTCCTCGCAGCCCTCGAGCGGGTCGGGCAGCTCGGTGACGGCAATCGTCTCGAGATGGGAGCAGGGCGCTGCGGCCACGCGCTCGTTATATCGCGGGTACGCGCCGCGGAGTCGGTCGTGACCCTCTGTACGACGGAATCGAAACGTTGGAAACCTCACGTGGTTAAGGTCTCCGGATGCCCGGGCTCCCGCGCCGTCTCGCCGTCGCCCGTGGCGACGAGCCCGCGGATCTCGTGGTGCGCGGCGGGCGGGTGCTCTCGGTCTTCACGCGTGAATGGCTCGATGCCGACGTCGCGATCGTGGACGGGGTGATCGCGGGAGTGGGCCCCTCGTACGACGGCTGGGAGACGATCGACGCGGAGGGCCGGTACGTCGTGCCGGGCTTCATCGACTCCCACATGCACCTCGAGTCGGTGAAGCTTCTCGTGGACGAATTCGCACGTCTCGTCCTTCCCCTGGGGACGACTGCCGTGGTCGCCGACCCGCACGAGATCGCCAACGTGCTCGGCGCCGACGGAGTCCACTGGCTGCTCGACGCCTCGTCCGGGCTCCAGCTCGAGGTCTTCTTCACCGCCTCTTCGTGCGTCCCCGCCTCGCAGTTCGAATCCCCGAGACGGCCCCTCGGCCTCGGCGATCTCGAGGCGCTGATGCGCCGGCGGAGGGTCATCGGGCTCGCCGAGATGATGAACTTCCCCGGCGTCATCGCCGGCGACCCCGCCGAGCTCGACAAGCTCGCGCTGGACGGTGCAGCCCACGTGGACGGTCACGCGCCCGGCATCCTCGGGAAGGAGCTGCAGGCGTACGCGGCCGCGGGGATCCGGTCGGACCACGAGATGCTCACCGTCGAGGAAGGGCGGGAGCGGCTTCGGGCAGGCATGTGGCTCCTGGTGCGCGAGGCGTCCATGGCGCGAAACCTGGCGGCGCTCCTCCCGCTCGTCGAGGAGTACGGTCCCGGCCGGATCGCGTTCTGCACCGACGACCGGGACCCCGAGGACGTCGTCGACCGGGGGCACATCAACGGGATGGTGCGAGACGCCGTCGCCGCCGGGATCGAGCCGGCGGACGCGCTCCTGATGGCCTCGTTCCATCCCGCCATCTGGCATCGGCTCGACCGGCATGGCGCCCTCGCCCCCGGATACGTCGCCGACCTCCTCCTGCTTCCCGACCTGGAGCGATTCGTGCCCGACACGGTGCTGAAGCGCGGTCGCCCGCTCGAGGACGCGCCGCTCCGGGACGTGCCCGACTGGGTGCGCCAGACGGTCAGGGTGAAGCCGGTCACGGCTGCCGACTTCTCGATCCCATGGGAGGGCGGCGCAGCTCGCTCGATCGGGCTCGTCAGCGATCAGGTCGTCACGGAGTCGTTGGAGCGCGAGCCGCTCGTCGTCGACGGCCACGCCGTGTCCGACCCCCAGCGCGACCTCGTGAAGATCGCCGTGCTGGAACGCCACCTCGCGACGGGGCGCGTCGGCCTCGGCTTCCTCTCCGGCTCCGGGCTCCGGCGCGGCGCCCTCGCCTCGACGGTGGCCCACGACGCGCACAACCTCGTCGTGGTCGGAGTCGACGACGAGGCCATGGCGTCCGCCGTCCGCCGCCTCGCAGAGGTCGGCGGAGGTATCGTGGTGATCGACGATGGCCGGGTCGTGGCGGAATGCCCGCTACCGGTCGCGGGGCTCCTCTCCGACCAGCCGCTCGAGGTGGTCGTCGAGCAGAGCCGCGCCTGCAACGACGCCGCGCACGCGCTCGGCTGGAAGGGCGCCACGCCGTTCCTGACGCTCGCGTTCATGGCGCTCTCCGTGATCCCGTCGCTGAAGATCACCGACAAGGGGCTCGTCGACGTGGACCGCTTCGAGATCGTCCCTCTGCGTGTGGAAGCCCCCGTCGGGGCTTCCACACGCTAGAGCGAGCGAGGCGCTACTTCAGGCCCTTCTGCTTCGCGATCGCGCCCGCGAGCAGGTCGCCGGTCATGAACGTGTGCGCGTATGCGTTTCGGTAGTCGGTCGCGGCCTTCGCGTAGTTGCCTCCCGCGTACGCGTCGAGCTGGCCTTTCAGTTCGAGCACGTGGCCGAGGAGGTCGTTGGGAACGGCGAGCTTCGGCAGGAGTCCCCTCCCGTCGGTTGCGTCGCTTGTTCGCCGCTCGCCGTCCGCTCGGTCCGGACCTGCGACGATGGGGCATGGCCGAGTCGGCGGAAGAGCTCTATGCCCGCGCTCTCGCCGCCGCCGACGCGGACGGGCGCCTACCGCTCCCGCCCGTCGCCGACTGGGAGACGTTCCCGTTCGAGGGCGACATCCGCGTCCGGCCGCTGCGGCCGCCCGCCGACGAGCCGCCGCGCCTCGGGGAGGACCCCGCCGACTGCTGGCGCTGCCGCCAGGGCGACGAGGACGCGATCTGGAGCGACGAGAGCTGGCTCGTGACCCCGCTCCAGAAGCCGAGCGGCCTGCCGGTGATCGTGATCCTCCAACCGCGTGAGCACTGCGATCTCGGCGACATGCCAGCCCGTCTCGCTGCGGAGCTCGGGCCGTTGATCGTCCGGGTCGAGCGGGCCGTCGTCGCGGTCGGCGAGATCGGGCGCGTGCACGTCGGCCGCTGGGGCGACGGCAGCGCACACCTCCATTTCTGGTTCATCTCTCGGCCCGCCCAGATGCCGCAGCTCCGGACGAGCTTCGCCGCGATCTGGGACGACATCCTGCCGGCGCTCCCCGAGGAGCTCTGGAGGGCGAACCTCGCAGCCGTGGCACGCGCCCTCGCGGCGGGCGGCGGCCACGCACGCGAGGCGCCGGCCTACCGGGTGTAGGAGGCGATCGGCCCGTCGCGGGCGAGAAGGCGCCAGCCGTCCTCGCGCAACTTTGCCTCCGCCCGCTCCGCGCAACCGCTCCCGAAGAAGCCGCTCTGTGCGTACAGCCCGCGGTGAACGGTCACGAGGCGAATTCCGAGCGCCGGTGGGACGACCCCGTCGCCGCACGAGAGGCCTCGTAGCTCGCGCGCGAGCCCGACGGCGCGGGGCTCGGCGAGTGTGGAGTAGCCCTGCGGACGCTCCCTGGGGCTCTGGCGCGCGTAGGCGAGGTACGCGCTCCCGAAGTGGACGTCGGGGCGGAAGACCGGCAGCTCGAGCAGCCGCCCCGGGCCACGCAGCGCAGCGTACGCGGGGCTGGGCCTGTCCGCCGACACCGCGCCGAACACGGCCACGCGGAGATCGACCGCCACCACAACGACCGCGACGCACGCGACAAGGGCCACCGGGACGCGGTGGTTCACCACGAGCGTTGTCAGGTGGTCGACGCCGAAGGCGACGAGGGCGGCGAGGGCGAGGCAAGCGATCGGCATGAAGCGCTCGGGGACGCGTGTGGCGTCGAGCCCGGGCAGCCGCTGCCAGAGCGTCTCGTAGCGGGGCAGGTTGGCGCCGACTGCGAGTAGGCACGGGAGCAGCACGGAAAGACCGAGCAGGGTGGCGAGGCCACGCCTTCGCCGAGTCGCGACGAGCCCGACGAGCGCGACCAGCGGCGTGAGCCAGCCGACGAAGACCAGCTCCTCCACGCCGCTGCCGACGCCTCGGGTGACGAAGTCGGAGAGCTCGGCGGAGTACCGGTCGACCTGGGCGAACGAGCGACCCGTCCCGATCGAGCCCGCCACCGCCCAGCGGTCGACCAGGAGCCCCGAGGCGATCGCCCCCGCGGCCCCGGCGCCCGCCTTCCACCAGTCCGCACGCGGAAGCCTCGCCCACGCGTAGCCGAGCGCGAGGGGGATCGCGCCGAGCGCGAGATGGAGCTGTCCCGAGAGCGGGAGCGCGGCCAGGACGATCCCGGCGAGTACGAAGCGCCGTCGCTCGAGAGCGAGGAGCATGGCCGGGAGGAGGAACGCGATCAGCCCGAGGAGGTGCCCGGTCGACTGGCCGACCCGATAGGGCATCAGGCAGAAGACGACGCCGCCGACGAGAGCGGGCGCGGGCGAGACGCCGAGCGCACGTAGCCACCAGCAGGCGAATCCGCCGGCCAGGACGAACGAGAGGAGGACGACGAGGTCGTAGGCCCAGACGTCGTCGAGGGCGACTCCCAGCGGCCAGAAGGGGACGCCGAGCAGCCAGCCCTGGAGGTTCGGCGGCGCCTCGGCCTCGGGCCGGAACGAGTACGGGTCGGCGAGCGGCGACGCGCCACGCTCGATCTGGTGGCCGAACAGCCAGAAGGCCCAGCCGAGCTGCAGATGGTCGCCCGCCGCCGCCTCGCCGTAGCCGGCCGCCGGGCGCGCCAGGTAGTGGCCCTCCACGTGGCGGATGGCAGGCCACGTCGCCCACAGCGCGCAGGCGACGTAGAGGACGACTGCGAGGAGGGGGTACCGGCTGCGACCGAGCACGAGGCGCGACCGTATCCGGAGCGCCCGCCACCTGCCCGGCGCACCGCATCAGCCGGCACAGCACCAGCCGGCGACCACCGGCTTGCCCCGAAATTGCGCCGCGATGCCCGCCACGGCGCGAATCGCCTTCGGCCCCGTCAGGCGCACGAACACCCACTGGTCGGCGGTGCGCCACTCGACGAGGGCCCAGCGGCCGTCGGACGACGGGGTGATCGCGTCGAACACCCCCGTGCCCGAGAACACCGCGTGACCCGTGCGGAGGTCGGACACCGTGCTCTGACCGTCGCCGGTCCGCGCCACGAGGACACCGTGCGTCCCGGGTCGGAATGCGGCGTCGACGACCGCGCCCGGCGAAGAGCCGCCGCGCGCGACGAGGTTCCCTCGCGGACCGAAGACGTGCACCGCGCCCGCGTTCACGACGAGCACGCGGCGGCCGTCGCTCGACCATGCGAGCTTCGTATGCAGCGCCGTTCGGAGCCGCACGCGCGCTCGCACCAGTTCGCGCCCGGTGTCCACGTCCCGCACGCGGAGCCCGCTCGGAGTCACGTAGGCCAGCACGTGCCCGTTTCCCGGCCGCCATGCGAGCGGCCCCTGCCCGTCGCCGGCGAGGAGGTGGTCGCCTGTCCCGTCGCCTGCGACCACCCGAACGCCCGTCCGATCGACGTAAGCGATCCGCGTGTCCGTTCTCGACCCGCCCCAGCTCGCGCCGTAGGCTCCCGGCCGGGCGAGCGTCCAGCGCACGTTGCCGTTGGCCTCGAGCGCTGCGACCTCGTCGTCCCGCGTCGCGACGACGAAGCGCCCGAACGGCGACCAGCCGGCATCGCCGTACCCCGAGAGCAGCCGCTTCGAGCCGTTCGCCTCGACGACCCAGACGCCGGAGCCGGTGGTGACGAGAAGCCGGCCGCTCGTCGGGAGCGAGAACAGCGCGGGTTGCGCCCGCTCGACGCCAACGACCTCGCGCACACGGTCGATCACCACCATTCCGGGCGGGCTCGCCACGGCGAGCAGCGCCACGACGGCCGCGACGGCGACGCCGACCGCGGCGCGGCGTCCGCCGGGGGTGCGCCGCACGGGCTCGCGGGCCGCGAACGCGGCGAGGACGACGTCGCGCGCCCGGATGCGGGCAGCATCCGCACCGGGAAGCGCCGCCCGCTCCAGCGCGTCGTTCACAGCTCGTCTCGCATCGCGTCGAGGCCCCGGCGCAGCCGCGAGTTGACCGTCCCCCGCGGCAGATCGAGCACGCGAGCGATCTCACCCGGCGTGTAGCCGAGGAGGTGGCGGAGCACGATGACCGCCCGCTGCTCGGGTGGAAGGCGGCCGAGCGCCTCGAGCACCGTCCGGTCGAGCGGCTCGGGTGCGCCCGCCCGGACCGAGTCCTCGGTCAGCTCGACCTCCCGCCGGAGGCCGCGCGCTCGCGCTGCGTCGATCGCGCGGTTCACGACGATCCGGTGGAGCCATGGCCCGAACGGGCGGCGGCGGTCGAAGTGGTCGAGGCTCCGGATCGCGGCGAGAAAGGACTCCTGGACGATGTCCTCGGCGAGCGCCGCGTCGTGCACCACGAGGTAGGCGGCGCGGTGGGCGCGCGGCCAGTACGCCTCGAAGAGCGCCTCCATGTCAGGCGCGGACCCGCGCTGCGCGCCCCGCACCCAGGCGCGCTCGTCGCGACCTGCCCGTGCCACCGCAGGACCATACGACCGGGTGACCGCGGGAGGTCCACAGGTGGAATACGGAATCGACCGGGCGAGAGGTCCCCGAGACGGTGTCCGAACTTCAGTCGGACACTTGCAGCTCGCGTCGCGCTCGACCGAGGTGTCCGACTGAAGTCGGGCACCGGGGGACATCCGGGGCGCCTGCGTCAGCGGTGTGTCCGAGCCCGGACACCCTCCCGGACCTGCCGCGGCATCCCGCACGTACCACGTGCATGAACAGACGCCGGTTTCTCGTCAGCGCGCTGGCGGCGCCGGTCGTTCTGACGGTCGACCCCTCCCGGGCGCTCGGCGTCGCGAGTGGAGGCGGCACCGTCGCGCTCGCGACCGCCGATCTCGAGGCGCACGTCGTGGCGCTCGAGGTCGCGACGGGCCGGATCGTGAAGCGCATCCGCACGATGGACGCGCCGCGCAGCATCGAGAGCTCGCCGTTCGGGCAGGTGGTCGTCGCCCACACCCCGATCGGAGCGCTCAGCATCCTCGACGCGGCGACGCTGGCGGTGCGCGCCGTGGTGCGGGGGCTCGGCGCGCCGCGCTACACAGCCATGCACCCCGGCGAGGCGCTCGCCTACGTCACGGACTCCGGACGGCACGAGGTCGTCACCGTCGACCTCGACAGTTCGCGGGTCGTCCACCGGACACGGGTCCCCGGCCCTGCGCGCCACGTCTCTGTCGACGGGGGCAGATCGCTCTGGACGGTGCTCGGCTCCGCGGCGAATCGGATCGCGGTGCTCGACCTGAGCGACCCGCGCCGGCCGCGCCTCGCTCGTGTCCTCGAGCCGCCGTTCCCCGCCCATGACGTCGTCTTCGCACCCGACGGCGGCCACGTGTGGGTGACGTCGGGAGCGCGGAACGCGCTCGCCCTCTACCCGCTCGCGGGCGGTGCGCCGCGCGTCCTCGCCACCGGTGCGCCTCCGCAGCACGTCGCGTTCTCCGACAGCCGCGCCTACGTCGCCTGTGGACGCGACGGGACGGTGCAGCGCCGCCGACTCGACGGCAGCGCCGTGCGCACGGCCCGCGTGCCGCACGGCTCGTACAACGTCACGTTCGGCTCGTTCCTCCGGACATTCGCGCGGCAGGCGGCGGTCGTCACGCCGTCGCTTGACGAGGGCACGGTCGCCGTGCTCTCAGCGGGGGGCGATGTGCGCATTGTGCGCCGGGTGACCCGTTCCGCACACGACGCGTGCATCGCCGTCTCCGGCTGAGGAACTCGAACCGTTCGAGCGGTGTAAGAGCGTCGTCGAGCAACGAGGAGGTTCTCATGAAGATGCGCTTCGCGCTTGGGGCGCTCGCCGGGCTCGTGGTCTCCGGCGCCGCGACGGCGGCCGGCCCCGCGCCGCAGGTTGTTCGCGGGGCACCGGGGATAGCGGTCGCCGGAGCCGCGCACGTGGTCGCCCACGCGCAGGGAACCGCGACGACCCGCGTCGTGCTCGTCCGCGACCGGGACGGCAAGGAGCTCGTGAGCCGCGTGCTTCGCGGGCCGCTCGGCGTGCCGGCGATCACGTTCGACAGCTCGCTCCTCGAGGGCACCTTCGCGAATGCCCGACGGGTCGTGCTCGCGTCCTCGATCTACGACGATGCGAGCCGCAGCACCTTCGTCGTCCTCGACACGAAGACGCTGCGTCCGGTTCGCACCGTCATGCTGCGCGGGTCGTTCGCCTACGACGCGGTGTCGTCGAACGGCCGCAGGCTCTATTTGCTCCAGTTCCCGGGGGGCGTCCAGGGAGGCGTGCGCTACGTCGTGCGCTCGGTCGATCTCCGCACCGGGAAGCTCGAGCCGGGCGCGATCGTCGACAAGACCGAGCCCAGCGAGCGGATGAGCGGCATCGCCCTCGCGCGCGCCTGGAGCGGCGACGGCGCGTGGGCGTACACGCTGTACAACGGCGGCACGTCGCACGCCTTCGTCCACGCGCTGAACACGCGCACACGAGTGGCGCGCTGCATCGACCTGCCTTGGGCCGGCGAGGCGCAGAGCGTCCTCGACGGCGTCGGGTTGGCGGTGACCCCGAGCAGGGTGCTCACCCTCACCGGGCGGAGTGGCGCGATGCTCGCCCGCATCGACACGCGGACGTTCTCGGTGCAGGCGTAGCCGAGGCTCAGCCCGCGGACGCGGTGGCGTCCGCGGGCAGCGTCTCCGTCGCATCGGCGATCGCGCGCACGACCTCGACGATGTCGCGGTTCGCGTTGTAGATGCGAAGTTGCCGCTCGGCCGAGTTGCCGCGCTCGAGTAGCGCGGCGATCCCCTCGAGCTCCCGCTCCGAGCCGAGCTCGCGGGCGTGCGGCTCGATCTCACGCAGCGTGCGCCGGACGAGCTTTGCGATGGGGACGCGGATCCGGTGACCGGTCGTCAGGTCCATCACGGGCGCCTCGAGCCCGTATCGCGCCGCGAGCCACTTGTTCTCGCTCGTCAGGATGCGGTGGTACGTGGGAATCTCCTGGCCGGCGTCGTAGCGCTCGCTGAGCTGCTTGACGAGCGCCTGACAGTAGGCGGCGATCGCGACAGCGTCCTCGAGGCGGGTCACGGCGTCGCAGATGCGCACCTCGATCGTCCCCCACTTCGGATGGGGCCTGATGTCCCACCAGATGTGCGTGTAATCCGCGATGCAGCCCGTGCGCTCGAGCTGGCCCACGACCGCGGCGTAGTCGTCGTAGTCCCGGAACCGCGGCGGCGGCCCCGAGCGCGGGAAGGCGGAGAAGACGATCTGCCGGCTCGACGCGAGCCCGGTCGGCTCGCCGCGCCAGAAGGGCGAGCTTGCCGAGAGCGCCAGCAGCGGCGCGAGGTGGGGGAGGAGACCGTTCACGACCTGGATCGCCTTGTCGGGATCGTCGACCGCCACGTGGATGTGCATCCCGAAGATCAGCTCGCGGCGTGCCACGTACTGGAGCTGGTCGATGAGCGCGTGGTAGCGGTCCTTCGCCGTGATCCGCTGCCGCTCGAAGAGGCTGAAGGGGTGGGTGCCCGCCGAGCCGACGCGAAGACCCTGACCCTGCGCCACGTCGCGGACGTACCCGCGCAGCGTCGCCAGCTCGCGCATCACGTCCCCGGCCGTATGGCACACGGGCGTCGCGATCTCGAGCACGGACTGCATCAACTCTGCGTTGAGCCGGTCGGCGAGCTCGTGGCCCTGGATCGCGTCGAGCACCATCTCGATGTGCTGGAGGAGGTCGAACGTCGACGGATCGAGGAGCATGTACTCCTCCTCGACCCCCAGCGTGTACGCGTCGCCCGCGCCGAAATGGTGATCGAGGACGCTCGCCGCATGAGCCTCCGGATGACCGGTGATCGACTCGGGGATCACCTGCCTCACGGCAGCACCGCGTCCGCCTCGATCTCGACCTTCCACGCCGGGTCGAGCAGGTGCGCCACGACGCAGGTCGCCGCGGGCCGCACGTCGCGGAACGCCTCGCCGTGGGCCCGGGAGACCTCCCCCCAGTGCTCCCGGTCGGTGACGTAGATGTTCGTCCGGACGACGTGCCCGAGCCCCGAGCCGGCGCGCCCTAGCGCCTCGGCGATGATCTCGAGGCAGAGCATCGCCTGCTCGTAGGCGCTCTCCGGCGGGGGCGAACCGTCCGCCGGGATCGGCGCCGTGCCCGAGACGTGCACGCGATCGCCCACGACGACGGCGCGCGAGAACCCTGCGACTCCCTCGTAGGGCGAATGTCCCGTGATCAGCTTCCGTTCCATCGGGGGGTCGTAGTATCGCCCCGAGTGGACGCCCTGCACCAGATCGACACGTGGGACGTCCCGTTCGCCGCCGCCGGCGTCACGCGCGCCGACCGGACCGTCGCCACTCGCGGCGACGTCGCCCACCCCGTGCGGCTGGCGTCCGTCTCGAAGCCGATCACCGCGCTGGCGACCCTCGTGGCCGCCGAGGAGGGCGTCGTCGACCTCGACGAGGCCGCCGGACCTCCCGGTGCGACCGTGCGGCATCTCCTCGCGCACGCGTCGGGCCTTCCCTTCGAGGGGGCGTCACCGATCGCGCCGCCCGGCCGTCGGCGGATCTACTCGAACGAGGGGTTCCGTGTCCTCGGTGCGCACCTCGCCGACCGCGCCGAGATGCCGTTCTCGGAGTACGTTCGCGCGGCGATCGGCGAGCCTCTCGGGGTCGCGCTCGACCCGTCCGGCCACCCGGGGGCGGGGATGCACGGCTCGCTCGGCGACGTGCTCGCCTTCGGGCGGGAGCTGCTGGCTCCACGCCTCGTGGCGGCGGAGACGCACGCCGAGATGGTGAGCGTCCAGTTTCCGGAGCTCGACGGCGTGCTGCCGGACTTCGGGCGCTTCAGTCCGCTCGACTGGGGCCTCGGAGTGGAGCTGAAGGCGTGGAAGGAAGGCCACTGGTCGGGGAACCTGACGTCACCACGGACGTTCGGGCACTTCGGCGGGAGCGGCACGTTCCTGTGGGTCGACCCGGGGCCGCAGGTCGCGTGCGCGGTGCTGACGACGAGGCCCTTCGGCGACTGGGCGAAGGAGGCGTGGCCGCGGCTCTCCGACGCGGTGCTCCGAGAGCTCCGCTAGCGCCGTCGGCCGTGTCTACGATCTCGCGTCCGGCGCCCGGGCGCCCGTCTACGACTCGTCGTCGTCGGCGAACAGCGGGCGCAGGAGCTCGTCGAACGTCGCGCGGTCGCAACTCGCCACCACCGTCGGCGTCATCGCCGTGACGGTCGCCGTGCGCGGCACGCCCATCGCGAGGGCGACCTCGCCGAACGTCTCGCCGGGCCGCAGGATCGAGCGGGTGCCCCGTCCCTCCTGCGTCACGGCCGCGAGGCCCGAGAGGAGGACGTAGAAGCGGTCACCTCCGTCGCCCTCGGACACGATGGCGCGCCCGCTCGGCACCTCCTCGCGGGTCATCCGCCCGGCGAGCCGCGTGAGCGCCTCCCCCGGAAGCGAGGAAAGCAGGCCGACGCGCGAGAGCTCGGTCACCGAGGCGGGAACGTGCCGTGGGCTCACCCGGGTACCGTAGCCCGACACGGGACTGGCTCCAGAGCGGCCCGTCCCCCGCGGCGCATCTCGGGCCGGACGCCGGCCGCCGTCTCGACGCCGGGACGTCTCCCGGAGCGAACGCCTCGCTGGGTCACTGCCCCCCGGGGACAGACACGGAGGAGAGCCGGCGCCCGCCGGCTCTCCTCCGGGAGGACGAGGGAGAAGCTGCTAGACGGCGAGACCGAGCGAGCGCTCGATCGCGCCCTTCGGCTGCGCGCCGATGACCGACGCGGACGGCTCGCCGTCCTTGAACAGGATCATCGTCGGGATCGAGGCGACCCCGTAGCGCTGCGAGAGCTCGTGCTCGGAATCGATGTTGACCTTCACGAGCTTCAGGTCGCTCTCGCGCTCTGCCACGATGCGGTCGAGCACGGGTGCGACGGCGTGGCAGGGGCCACACCATTCCGCCCAGAAGTCCACGAGGACGGGCTTGTCGCTCTGAATGACCTCCTGATCGAAGGTCTCGGTCGTCACGTTGAGTGCCATTGGTCCTTCCGTTTTCGATGTTGCACCAACAATTACCCCGCCTTGTACAACGACGAACCCCGAAAACTCCTTCCCTAGAATCGACGGCATGTTCACACTTCTGCCGGACAAGCCGGATCACGACGCGCTCGAGCTCGGGGTGCTCGAGCTCTGGGAGCGCGAGGAGACGTTCCGGTGCCTCCGCGGGCTGAATGCGGGCGGCCCGCGGTTCAGCTTCGTGGACGGGCCGGTGACGGCGAACAAGTCCCTCGCCGTGCACACGGCGTGGGGCAGAACCCTGAAGGACGTGTTCCAGCGCTACAAGGCGCTCCGCGGCCATCACCAGCGCTACCAGAACGGATTCGACTGCCAGGGGCTCTGGATCGAGGTGGGGGTCGAGCGCGAGCTCGGGCTCAACTCCAAGAGGGAGATCGAGGAGTTCGGCCTCGCCGAGTTCGCGCGCCGATGCCGGGAGAAGGTGATCTCGTCGGCGACGGACCTGACGAAGGGCTCGATCCGGCTCGGCCAGTGGATGGACTGGGGGGCCGACTACTTCACGTTCAGCGACACGAACATCGAGTACATCTGGCGGTTCCTGAAGCTGATGCACGATCGCGGACGGCTGTATGTCGGCCACCGCTCGACGGAGTGGTGCCCCCGGTGCGGGACATCGCTCTCGCAGCACGAGCTGTCGCAGTCGGGCGTCTACCAGGACCGCTCCGACCCCTCGCTCACCGTCCGCTTCCCGCTTCGCGACCGCGCTGGCGAGTCCCTCGTGATCTGGACGACGACGCCGTGGACGCTGCCGGCGAACGTCGCGGCGGCCGTGCACCCCGAGGCGGAGTACGGGCTCCGGCAGAACGGGGAGTGGGTGATGGTCGGGCGCTTCCCCGACGAGACGTTCACCCGGGTCGTCCCCGGCGCCGAGCTCGTCGGCCTCCGCTACGACGGCCCGTTCGACACGTTGCCGCCGGGCGCCGCGGTCGAGCACCGGGTGATCGCCTGGGACGAGGTGTCGGTCGAGGAGGGGACGGGGATCGTCCACATCGCGCCGGGATGTGGCGCCGAGGACTTCGAGCTCTCGCACGTCCATGGCCTGCCGATCCTCACGCCCGTCGACGAGTCCGGCCGCTTCTACGACGACTACGGGTGGCTGCACGGCCTCTCGACCGGCGATGCGGCCGACCAGATCGTCGGCGATCTCGCCGAGCGCGGGCTGCTCGTCCACGCCGGGCTCTACGAGCATCGCTACCCGCATTGCTGGCGCTGCGACACGCCCCTGATCTTCCGAATCTCGGACGACTGGTTCCTCGCCGTCGACGAGCTCCGGCAGCCCCTCCTCGACGCGAACGCAACGGTCGAGTGGACACCCGCGTACATGGGCAAGCGCATGGACGACTGGCTCAGGAACATGGGCGACTGGAACATCTCGCGCCGCCGCTACTACGGCCTACCCCTGCCGTTCTACCCGTGCGCGTGCGGCCACCTCACGGTCATCGGGTCGAGAGCCGAATTGGCCGAGCGTGCGACCGGGACGCTCGAGGGGTTGGAGGAGCTTCGCCGCCCGTGGGTCGACGAGGTCCGTATCCGCTGTGCGGGCTGCGGCGAGGAGGTCGAGCGGATCGCAGAGGTCGGAGACGTGTGGCTCGACGCGGGAATCGTCCCGTTCTCGACGCTCGGCTGGGAGAGCCCCGAGTACGTCCCGGGGGGGTACGCGACCGGGGCGGCCAATGGGCTGACCCGGGCCGACCTGCCCGACCACGCGTACTGGGAGCAGTGGTTCCCCGCGGACTGGGTCTCGGAGATGCGCGAGCAGATCCGCCTGTGGTTCTACTCCCAGCTCTTCATGTCCGTGGCGCTCACCGGGAAGGCCCCGTTCCGGCAGGTGCTCGGCTACGAGAAGATGCTCGACGAGACCGGCCGCGAGATGCACGGCTCGTGGGGGAACATGATCGACGCGCAGGAGGCGTTCGCGCGCATGGGCGCGGACGTGATGCGGTGGCAGTACTGCGCCCAACCGCCCGACCGCAACCTGCTCTTCGGCTTCGGGCCGGCCCGCGAGATCCAGCGGAAGCTGCTCACGCTCTGGCACTCCGTCACCTTCCTCACCCAGTACGGCAACGTCGAGTCGTTCACCCCCCGCTATGCCGACGTCGACGGCCTGGATGCCGACGCGCAGCTCGACCGCTGGCTCGTGCAGCGGACGCGCGCGCTCGTGACGGAGGCGACCGACGCCTACGAGCGATGGATGACCGTCGACGTGATCCGCGCGTTCGAGTCGTTCGTCGACGACCTCTCGAACTGGTACATCCGCTGCTCGCGGCGGCGCTTCTGGGAAGGAGACGAGACCGCGCTGCGGGTCCTGTGGCACGCCGTCGTCCAGTCCCTCAGGGTGATCGCCCCCGTACTGCCGTTCCTCGCGGAGCACCTGTGGCAGGTGCTCGTCCGGGAGCCGTGCGAGGGCGCCCCCGACTCGGTGTTCCTCGCGGGCTGGCCCGTCGTGTCCGAGGCGGACGCGGCCGCGCTCGAGGCGATGGCGGACGCGCGGCAGGTCGTCGACCTCGGCCGCGCAGCGCGCTCGACGTCGGGATTCAAGCTGCGCCAGCCGCTCGCGCGGCTCGTCGTCGAGGGAGTAGCGCCGGCCGAAGATCTCGTCGCCGTGGTGCGCGACGAGCTCCGGGTCAAGGCCGTCGAGCTCGGCCACGTCGAGGCCGCGCTCGTGGTCAAGCCGAACCTTCCGGTGCTCGGGCCGAAGCTGGGCAAGGAGCTCGGGGCAGTGCGCGCCGCGCTCGCGCAGGGTGCGTTCGAGGACCTCGGTAACGGCCGGTTTCGCGCCGCGGGGCACGAGCTCGCGCCCGACGAGGTGCTGGTCGAGCGCTCCGGCCGCGACGGCTGGGCGATCGCGTCGGCGGACGGCGTCACGGTCGCGCTCGACACGGCACTCGACGAGTCGCTCCTGCGCGAGGGCCGGGTGTACGAGCTGATCCACCTCGTCAACTCGATGCGGAAGGAGTCCGGGCTGGCGCTCACCGACCGGATTGCCCTGACGATCCCCGCGCACGACGCGGACCTGCTCGAGCACGCGGACTGGATCAAGGCCGAGACCCTTGCGGTCACGGTCGAGGCGAACGGCGGTGACGCTCCCGTCTTCGCTCGCGCTTGACCGCCGTCGCAGAACTGCGACCGTTCCGCCGCACGTCGTCCCGTCGAAGCGCGCGGGGAGCGGGCCGGGCGCCTGACCTCAGTCGCGCTGCGACTCTGCGAGCGCCAGCTCGCGTCGCAGCTCGACCGGGAGCCGGAAGGTGACGTCCTCGTCGACCATCCGGTGCGACTCGATCCGTTCCACTCCTCGTGCCTGGAACCAGTCGCACACCCGCGTGACGAGCCGCTCCGGGGCAGATGCCCCGGACGTGATGCCCACGGTCTCGACACCGGCGAGCCACGCCTCGTCGATCTCGGTGTCGTCGTCGATCAGGTGCGCGGGGACGTCGGCGGCGCGCGCCACGTCGACGAGCCTGTTGGAGTTGGACGAGTTGCGGGAGCCGATCACGAGCAGCAGGTCGATCTCACCGAGCATGTCCTTGACCGCCCACTGGCGGTTGGACGTCGCATAGCAGATGTCCTCCTTCTTCGGCCCCACGATCGCGGGAAACCGCCGCCGCAAAGTGCCGATGATCTCGGCCGTCTCGTCCACGGAGAGCGTCGTCTGCGTGACGTAGGCGACCGGAGTGTCCTCGGGCAGGTCGAGCGACTCGGCCTCGCCGACGTCCTGGACGAGGATGGTGGCGCCGGGCGCCTCGCCCATCGTGCCGACGACCTCCTCGTGCCCCTCGTGGCCGATCAGCAGCACCGTGTGACCCGCCGCCGCGTAGCGCTTGGCCTGGACGTGGACCTTCGTCACGAGGGGGCAGGTCGCGTCGATCACGTCGTGGCCGAGAGCGCGCGAGTTCTCGTGCACCGACGGCGCGACGCCGTGCGCCGAGTAGACGACCGTCGCGCCGTGCGGAACGTCGGTCTCCTCGTCTACGAAGATCGCGCCCCGCGCCTCGAGATCGCGCACCACGTGGATGTTGTGGACGATCTGCTTTCGCACGTAGACCGGCGCGCCGTAGTGCTCCAGCGCGCGCTCGACCGTCTCGACGGCGCGCTCGACGCCGGCGCAGTAGCCCCGGGGCGACGCGAGCAGGACGCGCTTCACGCTCATGTGGGACAGGGTAGTCGTGAACGAGCCACGAGACCGTCTGTGGTCAGCGCGAGGTCTGCGCCAGAACGACGCCCGTGAGGACGATCGCGCCGCCCGCGAGCTGCGCCGCCGAGAGCGTCTCGCCCAGCCAGGCCCAGGCGACGATCGCCGCGAGCAGCACCTCGATCATCGATACCGTGGCCACGCGCGTCGCCGGGAGGTGGTGGAGCGCGCCGAGGGAGAGGACGAAGGGCAGGATCGTGCCCAAGACGATCACCCAGAGGGCGAGTGCCCATACCGGCGCGCTCGCCGACTCGAGCTCTCCGCCGAGCGAGACCGTCGTGCCGAGCACGTCGAACGGGAAGTTCCACCACGGCTGGAGGAGCGCCCAGAAGAGCGTCGCCACGCCGAGGGACAGGCAGGTGAGTGAGAGCGCGTCGCGGCGCGCGGTCTGGTGCTCGCCGGCGAGGTAGTAGGTGGCGAGCGCGCCGGCCGCGAGCAGGCCCGCCGCGACTCCGACCGCGTCGAGCCGAACGTCCTGCCAGACCTGCGCGACGAGCATCAGCCCGGCCAGAGCCAGCGCGAGGGCGGCCCAGACACGCCGTCGCACTTGCTCGTGCCACACGAGCCGCGCCCACAGAGCGACCAGCACCGGTGCGGTGAACTCGAGCAGGAGGCCGATCCCGATCGGGAGCCTCTCGATCGCGACGAGGTAGAGCCACTGGACGAGGGCGAAGCCGACGATGCCGTAGAAGACGAGCAGGGCGACCTCGTCGCGAGCGACGCGGAGCCGCCCCGGGGCCGTCAGCAAGAGAAACGCCGCGAGGCCGAAGAACGCTCCCGTGGCGCGGAGCTCGGTCAGCCGCAGGCTCGGCATGCCGCTCGACGTGAGGATCACCTTGGAGACCGAGCCGTTGACGGCGAACAGCGCCGACGCTGCCGCGACCATCACGTAGCCGAGCCTCGGATGGGGCGGCCCTGCTGGTCGCGCGCCGTGCAGGACGATCTCGGTCATCTGCGAGGTAGGACGATCTCCGTCATCGCGGCAACCTAGCGACGGCCCCGTGCCGACCGTGTTCAAACGATCGATGATCGATTACGCTCGCCCGGTGCGCGTCGCGTTGTTCGTCACCTGCCTGGCCGACACGCTCTATCCGTCGGTCGGCCGCGCGACGGTGGCCCTGCTCGAGCGACTGGGCGTCGAGGTCGCCTTCCCGCGCGCACAGACCTGTTGCGGACAGCTGCACCTGAACGCGGGGTACCCGGATGTCGCGAGGGCGCTCGCCGCGCGCTTCGTCGAGGTCTTCGCAGGCTTCGACGCGGTCGTCGCCCCGTCGGGGTCGTGCGTCGCGCACGTCCGCTCCCACGTGCTCGAGCACGCCGCCGACCCGGACGGCGTTGCGGAGCGGACGTTCGAGCTCTCGGAGCTCGTCGTCGACCGCCTGGGAGTCACGGACGTCGGTTCCGGCTACGCCGGGTCGATCACGTACCACCCCACGTGCCACTCGCTGCGAGGGCTCCGTGTCGGAGATCGCCCCGAGTCCCTCCTGCGTGCCGTCCCCGGGGTCGAGCTGCGCCCGCTACCGGACGCAACGGAGTGCTGTGGCTTCGGCGGGACGTTTGCCGTCCGGAATGCGGACGTCTCGAGCGCGATGCTCGCGGACAAGCTTCGCTGCGTCGGCGAGACCGGTGCCGACGCTGTCTGCGCCTGCGACGCCTCCTGTCTCCTCCACATCCGGGGAGGGCTCGAGCGGCATCGCAGCCCGGTGCGCGCGGTCCATCTCGCGGAGGTGCTCGCGACATGAGCACACCCGCGAGCCGTGCGGCGGCGCCGATGACGTTCGAGCGCGCGTCGCGCGTCACCCTGACCGACACGCGCGCCCGCGCGAACGTCCTGCTCGCGACGACGTCGATCCGTGCGAGGCGGGCGGCCGTCGTCGCCGAGACGCCCGACTGGGAGGGGCTTCGCCGGGCAGGGGAGGCGGTTCGGCAGCGGTCGCTCCTGCGCCTCGAAGAGCTCCTGGTCCGGCTCGAGTCGGAGGTCTCGCGCGCCGGCGGCGAGGTGCACTGGGCGGGCGACGCCGTCGAGGCGAACGAGATCGTGACGCGCATCGTGCGGGGCGCGGGCGCACGGGAGGTCGTGAAGGTGAAGTCCCTCACGACCGACGAGATCCGCCTCAACGAGGCGCTCCTCGAGGCAGGGATCCGGCCGATCGAGACCGACCTCGCCGAGCTCGTCGTGCAGCTCGCCGGAGAGCGGCCCTCGCACCTCCTCGTCCCCGCCATCCATCGCGGCCGGCGCGAGATCGCCGAGCTCCTGCGCGAGGCGCTCGACCAACCCGACCTTTCCGACGACCCCCCTGCGCTGACCGCGGCGGCGCGGGCCTACCTGCGGGCGGCGTTCCTCCGGGCGACCGTGGCGATCTCCGGGGCGAATGCGGCCGTCGCGGAGACGGGCACGGTGTGCGTCGTCGAGTCCGAGGGAAACGGGCGCATGTGCACGACACTGCCCCACACCCTCGTGACGGTGATGGGGATCGAGAAGGTCGTCGAGGAGTGGCGCGACCTCGCCGTCCTGCTCCAGCTCCTGCCCCGCTCGTCCACGGGCGAGCGCATGAACCCGTACACGTCGCTCTGGACCGGCGTGCGGCCGGGGGACGGGCCGTCGGCATTCCATCTCGTGCTGCTCGACGCGGGCCGCACCCGGACGCTCGCCGACCCCGAGGGGCGGGCGGCGCTGCGGTGCATCCGGTGCTCGGCCTGCGTGAACGTCTGCCCCGTGTACCGGCAGACGGGCGGGCACGCCTATCCCACGGTGTATGCGGGCCCGATCGGGGCGATCCTCCAACCCCAGCTCACGGGTGAGCGCGGCGTCGAGGCGTCGCTGCCCTACGCCTCGACTCTCTGCGGCGCCTGTGCCGACGTCTGCCCGGTCGGGATCGACATCCCGCGGATCCTCGTCCACGAGCGGGGCAAGGTCGTGCGGGGGACGCGACAGGGGGTCCAGGGGCGAGCGCTACGCGCGCTCGGTCGCGTCTTCTCGAGCGCGGAGCGCTACGAGCGCGCGCAGCGGCTGGCCCGCGCGCTCCAGCGCCCTGCGCTGCGCGACGGCCGGCTTCGCTGGATGCCGGGCCCGCTCGCCGGCTGGGGGCGTTCGCGAACGCTGCCCGGTGTCGCCGACCAGACGTTCCGCGAGTGGTGGGAGGCGCGTGGGCGCGACGCGTGAGGCCGTTCTCGGGCGGATTCGCGCCGCGCTGGCGGACGGCGCGGCTCCTCCCGACGTGCCGCGCGCCTACCGCGAGCGCGGGTCGCGTGCCCCGAGGGACGTCGTGGCGCTCTTCATCGAGCGCGTCGAGGAGACCGGCGCAACCGTCGTGCGCACCGAGGAGGCAGGAACGGCGGTGTCCGCCGCGGTCGCCTCCCAGGGTGCATCGCGCATCGTCGTCTCGCCCGACCTGCCCGCCTCCTTCAGGCCGGCCGGGGTCGACGTCGTAGAGGACGACGACCTCGCGCCCGCCGAGCTCGACGGGATGGACGGCGCTGTGACGACCTGTGCCGCGGCCTGCGCGGACACCGGGACGATCGCGTTCGCCGGCGATGAGGGACAGGGCAGGCGCGCGATCACGCTGGTTCCCGACCTGCACGTCTGCGTCGTCCACCAAGGGCAGGTCGTCGAGACCTTCCCCGAGCTGGTCGAGCGCCTCGCTCCCGCGGCGCGCCAAGGCCGGCCCATCGTCCTCGTCTCGGGGCCGTCCGCGACCTCGGACATCGAGCTCGTTCGGGTCGAGGGCGTCCACGGCCCGCGACGCCTCGTCGTTGTGCTGGTGGAGGAGTCCCGCCGCGACCGGCCGTAGACTTCTGCCACGGGGTGTAGCTCAGCCTGGTAGAGCGCCCGCTTTGGGAGCGGGAGGTCGCCGGTTCGGATCCGGCCACCCCGACTCGTGAGGACGCCGCTGCTCTGCGCCGCGACCGTCGGGCTGCTGCTGTTCAGCGGTGTCGGAGCCACCGGTGCCACCATTCGGGCCGGGTCGTTCTCCGTCGCGCCGATCTCGAAGCAGCTCGCGGCACGCATGACCGGCGTCTCGTGGCGACCGGGCTGTCCCGTGCCGCTGCGCGACCTGCGCGTCGTCACGGCTTCCTACCGGGGGTTCGACGCCCGGGCGCACACCGGTCGCGTGGTCGTCCACCGCGACGTCGCGCGCGGCGTTCTCGTGGTGCTCCGTCGCCTCTACGCCGCAGGCTTTCCGATCCGCCGAATGATCCCGGTCGACGCGTACGGCGGCAGCGACTTCCGCTCGATCGAGGCCGACAACACGTCCGCCTTCAACTGCCGGTACGTCGACGGCACGACTCGCTGGTCGGAGCACGCGTACGGTCGGGCGATCGACCTCAACCCGATCGAGAACCCGTACGTCACGGCGGCGGGTACGACGTCGCACGCCGCCAGCCGCCCGTATCTGCGGCGCTCGCCGTACCGGGCGGGGATGGCGGTCGAGGACGGGACGGTCGTGCGCGCCTTCGAGGCCGCCGGCTGGTCGTGGGGCGGCGACTGGTCGGGGGACAAGGACTACCAGCACTTCTCGGCGAGCGGTCGGTGACCGGAGCGCTCGCGCTCGTCGCGGGGTGCGTGCTCCTGGCCGTCGGATCGCTCCGGCTGGCGGCCATGCTGGGGCCGAGATCGACTGCCTCGTTCCTCCTCGGGGCGTACGTCGCTGCCTGGGCGGAGCTCGTCGGGGTCCTCTGGGCGCTGTCGATCTTCGGCTGGGTGACGCGGTGGGGTCTCCTCGCCGGGCTCGCGGTCGTCTGCGCCGCCCTGGTCGTCGACACGCGCGGGTGGAGCGACGTCGGCGATCGACTGTGGGGGGCAGCTGCCGCGCTGCGGTATGCCCTCTCCGAGCCGCTCTGCGTCGTGCTCGGCGTTGCCGTGCTCGCCGTCTTCGGCTATGCCGTCCTGCTCGGGCTGGCGACCCCGCAGAACGACTTCGACACGATCTACGACCACCTCTGGCGCGCGGGCGTCTGGATGCAGAACCAGGCTGTCGGCTACCCCGACTGCGCCTGTGCGCCGTACGTCAACGCCTACCCGCCGCACGGGGAGATGGGCGTCCTCGCGACGATGGTGCTGGGCGGAGCCGACCGGTACGTGGCGCTCGTCCAGGCGGCGGCGTACGTCGCGCTCGTGGTCGGCGTGATCGGCGTGGCGAGGGGGATCGGCCTCGGCCGGTCGGAGGCACTGCTCGGCGCTCTGCTCGTCGCCACGCTGCCCGTGATCGCGCTGCAGGCCTCCACTGCGCAGAACGACCTCGTGGTCGGGTCGTTCCTCGTCGCCGCCGCAGTCCTCCTCCTCGACCAGGGGCGCGCGACACCCTGGCTCGCAGGCGGCGCGACCGCACTGGCGGTCGGGACGAAGGTGAGCGCGGTGATCGGCATCCCAGTGCTCGTCGTCGTCGCGCTCGCCGCCTCGCCGGCGGCGCGGCGTGGCCCGCGCCTTGCGGCCGTTCTCGCCGGAAGCGCGGTCGGCGCGTACTGGTACGTCGTGAACTGGCGGCATACCGGCAGCTGGGACGGTGGGTTCCCGGACGAGAAGGCAGAGCCCGGCGTTGCGGCGGCCTTCGCCCGGGGGCTGCGGTCGGCGATCCAGCTCGTGGAGCTCCCCGGCGCGGTCGGAAGCGACCGCTGGCTCTACGCCGTCACCGCCGCGGTGCTCCTCGGCGGTCTCGCCGTCGTGCTCTGGCCGCGTCGCGGCCCCCGCGCGGTCGCGATCGCGGCCCTCGCCGCGGTCGTCGCGATCGCTCCCGTGCTCACGCCGGACGCGCGCCGCTACCTCGACCAGTCGTACCGGGATCTCTGGGACGCGCTCGGGAGGGGCGACCTCGCCGCTGAGGTCGGGCGCGACATCACGCGCTCGGCTTCGAACGTCACGTGGTACGGCCCGCTCGGCGCGCTGCTCCTCACGGCGGGGATCGTCGTCGCGGTGATCGCGGCGCGGCGCGGCGCGATCAGGTGGCTCGGTGCGCTCCTCGCGCTCGCCCCGCTCTACTGGATCGTCGCCCTCTCGGCGCTCCTCTTCTACCAGGACGCGGCCGGCCGGTTCCTCATGGCGCCGGTTGCGCTCGCGGCGGCGACCTGGGGGATCGCAGCGCGCGCCCGGCCACTCGCCTGGGGGCTGGCGGGGATCGCCGTGACCGCCGTCGCGCTCGCGGTGCTCAACGACACGAAGCGCCCATCCGGCGTGCAGCTCCTCGAGCGCCCGGCGCGCGCGAGCTACTGGTCGGCACCGCGCTGGCGGGCACAGGGCGACGAGGTGCACGCTCGCGCGCTGATCCGCTTCGTCGACGAGCGCGTGCCCGAGAGCGCGCGGGCCGCAGTGGCGATCACGGCGAGCGACCCGGGCTACGTCTTCTTCGGGCCAGGCCTCGACCGGCGGCTCGACCTCCTCGGCCGCGGAGCGGTCGACGCGCCAAAGGCGACGTGGGCCTTCGTCAGCCCGTCCGGCCGGTCGGCCCTCGCTCCGCGGCTCTGCGATGCGTGGCAGCGGCTGACGGCGACACCGGACGGGTGGACCGCCTACCGGCGCGTGGCCGGCAGATCGTGCACCGGGGCGACCGACTGAGCGCGGGCCGGACGGCATCCTTCCGAGGTCAGGCGCGAGAAGAAGCGGGCGACCGGGCTCGAACCGGCGACATTCAGCTTGGAAGGCTGACGCTCTACCAACTGAGCTACACCCGCGCGGGAGTAGCGTAGCGCGGTGACCCCGGAAGCATGGTCGTGGAATGCCGAGGCCCTTGTCCCGGTCGGGCTCGCGGCCGCCTATGTCGCCGGCGCGCGCGGCGAGCGCAGCCCGGCGCGGACGCTGTCGTTCCTCTCGGGCTGCGGGCTCCTCGTGCTCGCGCTCGTCACGCCGATCGACACGCTCGCACGCGAGTACCTCGTCTGGGCGCACCTCCTTCAGAACGTCGTGCTCGCCGAGTGGGCGCCGCTCCTCCTGGTCCTCGGAGTTCCGCCCGGCCTCGCGCGGAGGCTCACCGGGCAACGGGTGATCGCCTTCCTGACGCGGCCGTTCGTCGCCCTGCCGCTCTGGGTCGGCACGTACGCGGTCTGGCACCTCCCCGTGCTCTACGACGCGGCGCTCCGCCACCCTTCGACGCTCCTGGCGCTCGAGCACGCGATGTACGTCCTCGCGGGCCTCCTGTTCTGGTGGTGCGTCTGGCAGGAGGCCCCGCACCGGCTCTCCTCCCAGGCGCGTGCCGCATACGTGCTCGCGGCGTTCGTGCTGTCGGCGCCCCTCGGACTGGTGCTTGCGCTGGTGCCGGAGCCGCTCTACGACTTCTACGCCGGCGCGCCGGAGCGGGTGTGGGGACTGTCGCGCCTCGAGGACCAGCAGCTCGGCGGCATGACGATGGCGGGCGAGCAGTCGGTCGTCTTCTTCGTCGTGTTCGCGTTCTGGTTCATACGCTTCCTCGCCGAGCAGGAGCGGCTCGAGGAAGTAGCCTGACGCGGGTGCAGCTGCCGCGCCGCCTCCCGGTCGTCGCGACCGCCGTGCTCGGGGTCGGGCTGGCCGCTGCCATCGCGTCCGCCGCATCATCCCCGGGATTCCGGTACGGCGTGGCCGCCGGCGAGATGACTTCGTCCTCCGCACGCCTGTGGACACGGGCGCCGCGCTTCGGCGCGGTCGTGCTGTCGCTGAGCTCCG
Source organism: uncultured Actinomycetes bacterium (assembly GCA_963793655.1). Lineage (GTDB taxonomy): Bacteria > Actinomycetota > Thermoleophilia > Gaiellales > Gaiellaceae > Gaiella. The sequence continues at coordinate 296,824 of CAWCAV010000011.1, read as the reverse complement.
CGGCGGGCACCCGGCGCTTCGTCCTCCAGGCGACGGTGGCCTCTGACCTCACGGTCGAACGCACCGTCGGCGGGCTCCGTCCGGGCACGACCTACCGCTACGCCTTCTCGCAGGACGGTGCGAGGAGCGACACGGGAGCCTTTCGCACGGCTCCGGCATCCAACGCCACCGGGACGGTGCGCTTCGCGATCAGCGGTGACGCCGACGCGACGGCGGGGCCTGGCGGCAAGCCCGGCTTCAACGGCTTCGAGACCTACGGCGCGATGGCCCGCGCGCGCAACGACTTCGACCTCAACTTTGGCGACACCATCTATTCCGACTCCGAGCTGGCCGGCGCGGCAGTCGCGCGCACCGTCGCCCAGAAGCGCGTGAAGTACCGCCTCGGTCTCGCGCTCGAGCCGCTGCGCCGACTGCGCAGGTCGACAGGGGTCTACAGCGGCTGGGACGACCACGAGTTCGTCAACGACTTCTCGCGTGCAGAGCACGGCGCTGCGATCTACCGCGCAGGCGTGCGGGCGTTCCTCGATTACACGCCGGCGACGTACCGGGAGCGGACGGGGCTCTACCGGAGCTTCCGATGGGGCAGGAACCTCGAGCTCTTTCTGCTCGACGGGCGGAGCTTCCGCAGCGCCAAGGCGACCGCGGCCTGCGACGGCGACATCGCGCCGACCGCACCGGCCGCCGTACGCCAGGCGTTCGCTGCGCTTGCCCCGGCTCTCGCGAAGCCGGTTTCGCAGTCGTGCCTGGACACGATCGCCTCGCCCGCGCGAACCCTGCTCGGGACAGCGCAGCTCGCGGCGTTCACGAAGGCGATTCGCGCCTCGACCGCGACGTTCAAGGTCGTCGTCAACCCGGAGCCGCTGATGCAGCTGTACGCGCTCCCGTACGACCGCTGGGAGGGCTACGCCGCCGACCGCGCGCGCGTCCTCGCCGTCCTCCGCACGGTGAAGAACGTCGTCGTCCTCACGACCGACACACACGCCCATCTGATCGGCGAGATCCGCACCGAGACGTTCGCCCCGGGCGGCCCAGCCGGGACGGGGATCTGGGAGGTCGTCACCGGCCCGGTGGCCACCAACACCTACGCGAGGGAGATCGACTCGTTCCTGGGCGCCCCCGCCTTCGGCGCGGTGGTGACCGGTGCGTTCTTCAAGCCGGATCCGCCGCGTGGCCTGGGCCTGCGCTGCGCCCAGACGGATCAGTACGGCTACGCGCAGGTGACCGTGACCGGGACGACCCTCACCGTGCAGCCGCGGACGGCGTCCGGCAGCGTCGTCCTCGACGCGTCGGGCAGCCCCTGTGTCCCGCTCGTCGTGCGTGCGGCGTGACCGCCGGCGCCGCCTCGACGAGCGGCACCGCGCACTACCGGAGGCTGCTCGGGCTCCCGCATGCGCGGGCCATGCTCTGCTGGTCGCTGCTCGGTCGGCTGCCGCTCGGGATGACGCCGCTCGCGCTCCTCTTCCTCGTTCGCGCGGAGGGGTGGGGCTACGGCTCGGCCGGAATCGTGGTCGCGCTGTACTCGGTTGCGGTCGGCGTCGGGGCCCCGATCGCCGGACGGCACGTCGACCGGGTCGGGCCGGCGCCGGTGCTCCGGATGCGGGCCGTCGCCTACCCGGCCCTGATCGGCGTGGTCGTCCTCCTCGCGCTCGGTGACGCGGGCATCGTGGCGATTGCCGCGGTGGCCGCGCTGGCAGGGCTTTCTCTGCCTCCGCTGTCGTCGACCGTCCGCGTCGTGTGGCCGCGGATCGCGCCCGGCGAGCTCCGCTCGACCGCATATGCGATGGAGGCGGCCCTTCAGGAGGTGTTCTTCGTCGGCGGCCCGCTACTCGCTGCGGCGCTGGCGGCCATCGAGCCGGCCGCCGCGGTCGCGGGGGCCGGCCTGGCCAGCCTCGTCGGGACGACCGCCACGGCGCGACTCCCCCCGGTTCGCGAGACACCCGCGTCGAGGACGGGCAGCGCCGGCCTGCTCGGCGCGCTCGGCTCTCCCGGCGTCCGCACGGTCGTCCTCTACGCGGCGACCGTCGGCGTGGGGTTCGGCGCCGTCGAGCTCGCCATGCCGGCGTTCGCCGAGGAGCAGGGAACGAGGGAGCTGGGCGGCGTCGCGCTCGCCTGTTTCTCCGCGGGAAGCCTGTTTGGGGGGCTCGTCGCCGGAATGCGCCCGCCACGGAGTGTGCTGCGGCGGTTCGTCGGCGGGGCGCTTGCGCTTGCCTGCGGGTTGCTGTGCCTGCAGCTCGCGGTCTCGCTCCCGACGCTCTACGTGCTGGCGTTCGTCGCTGGTTTGCCGATCGCACCGACGATCGGCGCGCTGTACACCCTGATCGACCGCTCGGCGCGGACGGGAACCGCCGCCGAGGCGTTCGCGTGGTTCGGCACCGCCGTCTCGATCGGTATCGCCACCGGATCGGCGGCGGCCGGCGTCCTCGTCGACGAGCGAGGGGTCCGAGCGGCGTTCGGCGTCGGCGCCGCGGTCGCCTTCGTCGGGGCGCTGCTGGCCTGGATGCGCCGCGGGACGCTGCGCGCCCGCCCTGCGGCTGCGGGGCTGGGCGGGTCCGGGGAACCGTCTACCCTGCTCACCGAGCGCCCGTAGCTCAGGGGACAGAGCGGCGGACTTCTAATCCGCGGGTCGGAGGTTCGAATCCTCCCGGGCGCATTGGTCGTCGGGATCATCGGAACGGGAGCGATGGGCAGCGCGCTCGGGGCGCGGCTCCGGGACGGCGGCGCGCGGGTCGTCGTCGCGCTCGACGGGCGGAGCGAGCGATCGCGGCGTCTCGCGAGCGAGGCGGGCCTCGAGGACGCCGGTTCTCTCGCGGCGCTCCTCCGAGAGTCGGCGGTCGTCCTCTCGGTCGTCCCACCGGAGGCGGCCGTGGAGGTCGCGACGGCGGTCGCGGCGGCGGCGGCGGCGGGGGCGAGGCCGCTCGTTGCGGATCTGAACGCGATCGCGCCCTCCACGGCCCAGCGGCTCGCGTCGATCATGGGCGGTGTGGGGCTCGATGTCGTCGACGGCTCGATCTCCGGCCCGCCGCCGTATGGCCCCGGCACGACGCGCCTCTACCTCTCGGGCCTGCGTGCGGATGAGGTCACGGCGCTCCCGCTCGATGGCGTCGAGCGCGTCGTCGTCGGGCAGGCCGTGGGGCTGGCCTCGGCCGTGAAGATGTGCACGGCGTCCGTCTACAAGGGCCGCGTCGCACTGCTCGCGCAGGCGCTCCGGACCGCGCACGCCCATGGGGTGGTCGAGCACGTCCTCGACGATCTCGTCGCGACGGGGCTCGCCGATCGCGAGCGGACCGGGACGACGCTGGCCACGGCGTCCGCCAAGGCGTGGCGGTACGTCGCCGAGATGGAGGAGATCGCGGTCACCCAGGCCGGTGCGGGGCTGACGCCAGACCTCTTCCGTGCGCTCGCAAGCGTCTATGCCGGGCTGGCCGAGAAGGCGGGGGAAGGCGCCCCCGAGGATGTGCCTGACGGAGTCCCGCTCGACGAGGTGCTCCGGCGTCTCAGCGTGGTAGCCGAAGGCCGAGACGGCGCGGAAGGCCAGTGACGAGTCGGGTCACGAAGTCTGGCCGGCGACCCGTGTCGACCGCCTCGTCCGCCCGGACGAGCGCCGCCCGTATCACCGAGCCACCCGCCCAGCGAAGCGGCTCCGGGGGCATCAGCTTGCGATCCGGGTCGACGAGCGCCAGCCGGGTCAGCTCGTCCCTGCGGTCGAGCGCCAGACGGGCGAGGATCTCGCCCCCGAGGTAGGACGGCCCGACGCCGTTCCCCGTGAAGCCGAACCCGTGGTGTACGCGGCCGCGGCTGCCGAAGATCGGCAGGTGCGTGGGGGAGACGTCGATCGGCCCGCCCCAGGCGTGGGTGATCCGCCGGCCGCGGAGCCGAGGGAAGAAACGCACGAGATCGGCGGCGGTGCGGCGAACGACGCTGCGATCGACCTCGAGCCGGGAGAGCGGGCGCGCCCCGAAGCCCATCCGCCCGCCGCCCCAGCCGAACGTGATCCGCCCGTCGCGCGTCGTCCTCGTGTAGTGCAGGAGCGTGCGCCCGTCGGCGATCGGCTCGCCGCCCGTCCAGCCGAGCTCCTCGATCACGTCGGGAACCGGCTCGGTGACGACCATGTGGCTCGAAGCGACCGCGTGCGCGAGCCGGAAGCCGGAGAAGCCGGAGGTGGCGCTGTTGACGGCGAGGACGGCGTCCCCGGCCCGCACGACCCCGTCTGTAGTCGTGGCGACCGCGTCTGACGAGAGCCGGCGCACGGCGGTGCGCTCGTGGAGTCGGACTCCAGCGGAGATCGCACGGGCACGGAGGCCGATGGCCAGACGGGCGGGATGGACGGTCGCCGACGTGCGGAGGATCGACCCGCCGATGAACCCGGCGTCGCAGCGCAGGCGGAGCTCGTCGGCCGAGATCGGGCGCACCTCCTCTGGCACGCCGAGCTCGACGCAGGCCTCGATCGCCTCGTCGGGCGATTCGCGCTGCGACACGCTCGTGTCGACGTAGAGGGTCGGCGCGGCGCGGTACCAGGCGTCGACGTTTTCGCGCTCGCACCACGCGCCGATCCCCTGGACACCGCGCTCGGAGGCGCGGACGACCTCGAGGGCGCGCTCGTCGCCGACGCGGTCGCGCAGGATCGGCAGGTCGTCCCACAGCGTCGAGACGAATCCGCCGTTCCTCCCACTTGGGCCGTGGCCCGCAAGGCCGGCCTCGAGGACGACGACGTCGACCTCGGGCTCGAGCGACTTCAGCTGCCACGCCGTCCAGAGCCCGAGGTAGCCACCGCCGACGACGACCACGTCCGCGGTCGTGTCGCCCTCGAGCGGCGCCGTCGCCTCGATCGTCCCGGCCTCCTCGAGCCACCACCCGTAGCGCGTGTGTCGTACGCCTTGCACCGCCCTAGAGCTTCTCACGCCGAGGGCACCCCGGCGCCGCCGAGCTACCCGGGAGAGCGCCAGGCGACCGGCTATCCTGCGTGCGCGCGGTGGCGGTAGCTCAGCTGGTAGAGCCCCGGGTTGTGGTCCCGGTGGTCGCGGGTTCGAGTCCCGTCCGCCACCTCTCGAAACACGCCGCGCCCATCAAGGTTCCCCGGCACGTCCCGACGGCCGGGTCCGGAGCGTCGGTCGCGAGGGAAGAAGGTTCGTTCCCACTAACCGACCGGCCCAAGGCCTGCCGGTATGCGGATCGTGCGAGACCGGGGGCCGACATTGCCGGCCGTGTCGACCGCGGCGACGCTCCAAACGGCGTACGCGCGCGGCGGGCTGACGCTGAGCCAGGTCTGGGAGCGCAGGCTGCCGAAGGCGCGGCCGTCACGGAAGACGCGATAGCCGGCGAGGTCGCCGGGATCGTCGACGGCGCTCCAGCGCAGGGTGACGGTCGTGCCGGTGCGACTGGTCTGCAGCCCTTTCACCCGAGGCGGGGGGATCGTGTCGGGGATCCGTTCGCCGTGCTCGTCGACGACGCCGCCTCCGACCAGTACACGGATCGTCTGCGCTGCGCTGAGGTATCCGTTGGGGTCTGCGACGCGCACCGAGTAGAGGATCGTCGTGCCGACGACGGCGCCGTCGGTGGCGGTGAGCTTCGCGGTCTCCGTGAGCAGCTCACCCTGGCGGTAGACGCGGAAGAGTTGGCCGCTGGTGGCACGTTCCGGCATCCAGCTGAGCGTCACACGCGATCCCCGGGTGGCGGCGAAGAAGGAGTGCAGCCCGAGCGGGGCGCGAGGATGGGCCGCGTCGAGATGCTCGAGGAAGGGGGAGTCACGCACGTCCCACCAGGAGTCGGTTCGCGGTGCGAGCGCGTAGTAGTCGTCGCGACCGACGTCGAGTAGGAGACGGCCGAGCAGAGTGCCGTTCTCGACCGAGGGGTAGAGGATGTCCTGCGTCTCGTCGCAGGCGTGGGCGCGATTGCCGGCGCAGGGGTGTGCGCGCGGGACAGCGGCGAGGCTGTGAAGCAGCTCGTGGACAGCGGTAGCGGCCGCTTCGCCTCCTCGGCCCAGATCTTGCCCGCAGGCCGAGTCCAGATAGACGACGGAGGTCGCGTTGGCGCGAGGTGGGCCGAGGGGTGAGGTGCCGCAGATGCCTTTCCGGTGTACGGGACCGTCGTAGTAGACGAGGTACTTGGTCTCGGCCTCGTGGAAGGCGAGCGGCAGCCGCTCGATGTCTGCGGTGATGCGCGTGAAGCCGTCCCTCGGGTCGGCGTAGTAGGAGGCCTCGTTCGGGAGGCGGACCTGGCTGAAGTCGAGTCGGCCGATGGCCGAGTCGCAGTCAGTGCCGAGGAGGTCGAAGCGTGGGGTTCGCGTCGGGTCCTGGCCCTGCCACCACGTCTCGATCGAGGCGAGGTCGCTGAGGACCGGGATCGCGCGCTCGGCGAAACGGTCGGGCGCGTCTGCCGGCACCGCGTAGACGACGTGAACGAGGAAGGCCGAGGCCGTGTCCGGCTGGTCGCTGCTCGTCGGCGTGCCGCACCAGCGAGTGGGAGCCCCGCCATGCTGCGCCGACACGGCCGGCGCGGCAGCGACGATGGCCGCCGCCACCGCGATCACGGTTGCCGTTGCGAGCCAATGCTGCCGTTCGAACGTCATCGCTCACCAGGTGGGGAAGCCTGGTCGGCTTCCCCACCTGCCTCCATTGCCTCAGCTGATCCGGAAGCTGGCGATCTTGGTGGTGGACTGTGTGCCGAGCTTGATCGTCACCTTCACCTTCAGCGCCTTGCCTTTCGCACTGCGCGGAACGGCGAAGGAGAGACGAGCCTGCCCGCCCTTGAACAGCTCACTGTGCGGAAGCACCTTGCCGGCCACGGACGGGTCGCAGATCATCGTTCCCGTCGTCAACGCCGCGCCGGTGTCGCTGCGCGTCACCGGGAACACGACGGTGAGCCGCTTGCCTGCCATGGCCCTCGCAGGCGTGGCCTTCGGCGAGCCGATGACTGCCCTCAACGCAGCCGCGGGCGGCGTGAGAGGCGCGGGAGCCGACACTGACAGGTCGTATGTCCACACCCCGTCATCCGGCGCGACGTCGTCGCCGGTCTGTTCGTCGTTGGCGTTCCAGGTCGACGTCCAGACGAAGAGCCCCATTCCGGTGGTGACGCCGATGTCGGACTTGTTGACCGTCCACGTCATCGTGTCCCCACTACGGGTGAAGCCCATCGTGGGCGACTGGGCCGCATCGACGTACTTGCTGCCGTCCCAATGGGCGATCCACCAGCCGGACCCGTCCGGGCCGCGTTCCGCAGCCAGCACGTATTCGGCACCGCCCTGTCGCGCCGACCCCGTCACCGGGTTCTTGTCCGCGTCGAGGTACACCTTCAACATCGGGTAGGAATCCGCGGCGATGCTGCCGTATCCGACGGCGGTGACGGTGACCGTGATGGTGCCGCTCGTCGGGTCGTCGCCGACCACGATTGTCGTGATGTCAGGTGCCGTCCCCTGGATATCCCCGGCGCCATCGGTGAACGTCTTCGAGCCGGCCGTGACGTCCTGAGCGTTGGTCGCCGCGGTGCCGCTGTTCGCCAGCCCTGCGGCCAGCGAGAAGACGACAACGGCGACCACGCCGGCTGCGCGGACCGGAATGCTGTGCCTTCTCATCGTGCTCACCTCCTGGGGAGGCTGCGGCTACCGCTCGGAGACGCTAGGGCAGGAGCCTCCCGACTTCTTTCTCCGGCAACTGAAGTCGCCGGGCTGATGCGCTCCGCGTCGAGACCGGCATCGTGCAGCGCGCGCTCGACCCCGGAAACCGCTTCCGCCTCGAACAGGTGGAAGGCCGTTTCCTCGTCAGGGACGAAGACCGAGTGCAGATGTCGCACCGAGACGCCGCTCGCGGCGAGCGCCGCGGCGGCCGCGTGAACACGCTCCGCCTCGGAGCGCTGCATCTCCGCGCGGGGCGTGAAGATCTCCGCGAGATACGTCGAAGATGGCCGGTCGCGACTCATACACCGAGGCTACGACCGGTGATCGGCGCCCGAAAGCGGGAAACCTCGGCATGTTGCTGCCTCGAACCCGGCTCTTTGCGCGCTCAGGCGCGGCGCGGGCCGCTCGCGTATGCACGGGCGAGCTGGGAGCGCGAACGCACTCCCAGTTTTCGGTAGACGTGCGTCAGGGTCGCCTCGACGGTGCTCACGGCAACGAAGAGCTCCGCTGCGGCCTCCTTGTTCGAGAGCCCGGAAGCAACCAGGCGGGCCACGCGTTCCTCCGCCTCGGTGAGCTCCTCTCCCGCCGGTGCCCGTCCGCCGACGTGCTTGAGCTCGGCCCGGGTGGTCTCTGCGAAGTGGTCGGCACCGAGTCGCTCGAACTCCGCCAGTGCCTCGCCCAGGGCGGTACGAGCCGCATGGCGCCGCTTCGATCGTCGGAGCACGTGTCCGAGGGCGAGTAGCGTCCGCGCTCGCTCGAACGCAATCGGAAAATGCTCGTGGTGTGCGAGCGCCATCTCGAGCGCGGCCTCGGCGGCCAGCAGGTTTCCACCGGCCGCGTGGATGTGGCCTTCGCCGCGCTCGGCCCAGGCGAGGAAGCGCGGAAGGCGCAGCTGGTCGCCGGCACGGCGCAGCGCCTCGACGCGCCCGCGTGCGCGTTCGAGCTCACCGGCGCGGACGAGCGCCTCGATCTCGTCTCCCTGGTGGTAAGACCACCAGCACTCGCGCCCGTCGGGGAAGCGGTCGGCGATCGCCGCCGCCTGCGCGACCGCCGCCGGTGCGTTGCCTGCGCACAGCTCGGTGAAGAGCAGCGTGGCGAGGGCGTACGTCGACCACAGGCGATCGCCGAATCCGGCGAGGTCGGCAGCGGACTTCGTGCCGAGTGCGCGCGCCCGCTCGAGCTCCCCCTCGCACGCGTCGACCGCCGCCAGCGCGCCGAGCATGACCGGGCGGCCGTACTCGTACCCGAGCAGCTCGACCTGCTCGAGCGCCGTGCGGGCGATCTCGCGCGCCTTCCGCCAGTTCCCCGCGCGCAGCTCGATCTGCGAGAGCAATCGCATCGTCTGGAGGGTGCTCATGTCGTCGCCACGCTCGGCGGCTGCCGCAAGCCGCTCGGTGAGCCGCACTCGTGCGCCATCGGGGTCATCCCTCCAGAGCAGCGCGGCCCCCTGCCACATCTGCGGCGACTCGAAGACGCTCGTGGGGAGACGTCCCAGCTCCCGCTCGAGCGCAAGCGCCTCGCCGAGCTCTCGACTGTCGCCGGGCTGTGAATCGAGGTACTTCAGACCACCGAGCCACGTGAGCGCGACGCCGAGTAGGGATCGGTCGCCCAGCTGACGGGCGAGCGACACTGTGCTCCGGGCCGTCTCGACCCCCTCGCGCCAACGGCCGGCCAACCCAGCCTGCTCGGTCAGGCCGATGTGCGCCCGAACACCGACCGGCGTTGCGCCTGCCTCTGTCACTGCCTGCCGGAAGAGGTCATCGAGGCCGGGTCGCATCTCCGCCGCCGCAACGAGGATGGCCGCGCGCTCGCATCCCGCCGGCAGCCGCGCATGCGCTTGCTCGACCAGCGCCTGGACGCTGTCGAAGTGGCCCGCCTCCGCGTGGGCCACCGCTGCGCCCGCCGCCAGCCGGGCCCACCGGTCGAGCTCGCCCGGCGGAGTCAGCTCCAGGGCGCGGTCGAGGAGGCGGGCGGCTGCCGAAGGAGCGCCGCGCTGGCGCGCGCGAGCGGCGGCATCTTCCAGGAGTTCCGCCACCTCGGCGTCCGGCGAAACCGTGGCCGCCGCGAGGTGCGAGGCGCGTTGCTCGGGATCGTCGACCGCGTCCGCGAGCGCTCGGTGGACCTCGCGACGGCGCGCCTCGCCGACGCTCGACCACACCGCTGAGCGGACGAGCGGATGCGTGAACTGCACCCGACGACCCTCGAGCTGTATCACGTCTTCCGCGAGGGCAGGGCCAAGCGCCGTGTCGACGCCCACTCGCCGAAGGACGTCCTCGGTCGGCTCGACCAGCGCCGCCACGGACAACAAGGCGGCCCGTGTCGTCGCGGGCAGTGCGCGAAGCCGAGCCCCGACGAGGTCCTGAAGGTTCCGCGGCAGACACATCCCCCCGGATTCGTCGACTTCGATCCCCGAGCGGCCGAGCTCGAGCGCGAACAATGGATTGCCTCCCGCTGCCTCCCAGAGCGCGCGCAACTCTCTCCGGGAGAGGTCGAGCCCCAGCCGCAGCCGCAACATCCGTCGGACGGCCCCCTCGCTCAGCGGCTCGAGCGCGAGTCGCTTCAACGGACGTTGATCCAGCGCTTGCTGAAGCCCGAACGGCAGTGGCGCTCGTGCCCTGCCGCGGCACGTGACCAGCAGGCGGGCTTGTTCGCCCAGGCGGCGGAACGCGTAGACGACGACGGCGCCGCTCTCCTCGTCGAGCCACTGCAGGTCGTCGATCGCCAGCAGCAGCGGCCGCTCGCCGGCGAGCGTGCCGAGGACACCGAGCGCAGCGACGCCGAGGAGTCCGGGCTCGACCGTGGACGAGCCCGCCTCGTCCTCGACGAGTGCCACGGCGAGCGCGTGCCGCTGAGCCTCCGGAAGCCCCTGCCATGTCTGGGACGGGAGGGCGCCGAGGAGATCACGAAGACCCGCGAACGCGAACGCGGCCTCGACTTCGGCCGGCCGCGCTCGGAGTACCTCCCACCCGCTTGCTCGAGCCCACTCGATCGCGGCCAGCCAAAGCGTCGTCTTGCCTATCCCGGCTTCCCCGTCGAGCACGAACGCGCACCCCTGCGAACCACGGAGGAAGCGGTCGATCTCCGCCAGCTCCTCGCCGCGGCCGACTATCTCGGGGCTCACGAACGCACCTGTGGTCGTACGATCGGGGATCGGTGCAAGACGCATGAGAACCACGCCTCCTGACGGGGCCTCCCGGATCGTTGCCGCCCGCGATCGTGTCGACATCCGTGTGATCACGGATCGGCGATGCGTACTCGCCCCGCCGCGAGCGCTCACGGAACCGCGCACGACCCGCGGCCACGAGCCTCACGGAACTCGCTAGGGAGTGCGTCGCCTTGCTCGAGGATCGCGGCCGATGCTCGGCTGTCCCACGGCCGCGACCGTGGCCAGGCCCGCATTTGGCGCCCCGTCCGCCACCCTCGCGACTACCCTCTCGGTTACTCGGCCCCGTAGCTCAGCGGATAGAGCGGCAGGCTTCGAACCTGCGAGCGGAGGTTCGACTCCTCCCGGGGCCATCAGCCTGCCGGCGCCTCCGAGACCCGCACGCATACCCGGGATGGCTTTCAGATCCCCCATGGTTGCGATGCGCCTGAGCCGCGACGGTCGGGGCACGAGCCACCGGCGCGTCCCGAGTTTGGTCGCTACTACGATCGAGGCGTCCGACCGTCCCCTCGGCTGGCTACCCCTCGCGGGCAGTGCTGCGTGCGACGGTCACGCAGAGCACGGCGAGGATCAGCGCTATCGGCCCCCAGACGACGTTCTCCCAGCGGCTCGGAGACGCGAAATTGACGATCGCACTGATCGCTGTGATGCAGGCGAAGAACCAGGTTCCCCACCGGAAAAGGCGCGTGTCGCTCGCTCGTGCCCAGAAGCCCGCGCGACCAAGCACGACCAACGCGGCGCATGTCCACACGACGACGGAGATCACGCTCCCGATCCGCTGGCCGGTCGAGAGTTCGGCGGACTGGCCGCCCCATGCAGCATGGCCGAGAGGTGCGCCCGCTGCGAGCGCCGCCTGGAAGATCGCGATGATGCCGAACCCGATCGTCGCCACAACCGCCGCTCGGCGCGCGGTACGACGACGTGGCGCGAACCGTCTCATCCCGGTACTCGAGCACAATCTCGGGCCCGCGACCATCGTGCGCGCCTCGCTCAGCGCGATCGCCTGCCTTGCCCTCAAGCGTGCGCGAGGATCGGCCGATACCAGCACTGACATGGTTCTGCGGCGTCCGTGGATCGCCGCGGCGCTGGGGCTCGCCCTCGGCTCCTTCGGCTTGTTTCTCTTCCTCGTCGTGCTCGGGAACGCCACCGGCGGCCGAGTCCCTCTGCTCGAGACCTGGCTGTATCAGCTGCTGATCGTCGCCGCGGCGCTCCTCACCGCGGCGCGGGCGGTGCTCGTCCGCGAGGACCGGCTCGCGTGGGCGGTCATGGCGGCGGGACTCGCGTGCAACGCGCTCGGCGAGCTCTACTTCCTCGCCGTCGACCCGGCCGGCTTCCCTTCGCTCGCCGACCTCGGCTGGATCGCTTTCTATCCGTTGACGTACGTGGCGATCATGCTGATGGTGCAACGCCGGGCGCGATCGTTTGCCGGCACGCTCTGGCTCGACGGGGTCACGGCGGCAGTCACCGCGGCGGCGTTCGGCTCCGCCGTGCTCGTCGAGGTCGTCCTCCGGACCCTCGAGGGCTCGCGCGGCGCGATCGCGACGAACCTCGCCTATCCGCTCGGCGACGTCCTGCTGCTCTCGGCCGTCTTCGGCGTCTTCTCGCTCGCCGGCTGGAGGCTCGACCGTCGCTGGCTGATCCTCGGTCTCGGCCTCCTCGCCACCGCGATCGCAGACGGCATCTACCTGTTCGAGGTCGACACGTACCAGCAGGGAGGCCTCGTCGACATCCTGTGGCCCCTCTCGTCGTTGCTGATCGCGTTCGCGGCCTGGGTCGACTCGAGCGACGAGCGAGGATTCGAGATCGACGGACGCCCGCTCCTCGCGGTTCCGGTCGCGTGCGCGGTCGTCGCCATCGGCATCCTCGCCGTCGACCACTTCGCGGGGGTCAACGTGCTGGCCGTGGGCCTCGCCACCGGCAGCCTCCTGCTCGTCCTCCTGCGGCTCGCGGTCACGTTCCGCGAGAACGGGCGACTCTTCACGCTCACCCGCCAGGAGGCGGTCACGGACATGCTCACCGGTCTCGGCAACCGCAGGCGGCTCGTGGCCGACCTGGAGGCGGTGTTCGACCGTCCACCGGGGCGGTCGAGCCTCCTGATGATCCTCGACCTGGACGGCTTCAAGGGCTACAACGACAGCTTCGGGCACCCCGCGGGAGATGCGCTTCTCACACGCCTTGCGGAGAAGTTGGCCACCGTGGCGGGTCCGCACGGCGGCGCCTACCGGCTCGGGGGCGACGAGTTCTGCCTTCTCGTGCGCGTCTCGGACGGGGAGGCGGAGGGAGTCATCGACGGTGCCTGCGGGGCGCTCGTCGAGCACGGCGAGGGTTTCCATGTCTCGAGCTCGTTCGGTGCAGTCCTGCTGCCCGCAGAGGCGGCGGACGCGAGCCACGCCCTGAGCCTCGCCGACGAGCGGCTCTACGCGCAGAAACGCTCCCGACGGGACGCTCCCGACCGCACGGTCCACGCGTTCGTCGACGCGCTCGCGCACCACGAGCCGCGGCCGGAGCCCTACGGGGACGGCGTGGTTGCCCTCGCGCTCGAGGTGGGGCGAAGGCTCGCGCTCGCTCCCGACGAGCTCGACGAGCTCGCCTCGGTGGCACAGCTCCACGACCTCGGCAAGCTTGCGGTGCCGGACGAGATCCTCTCCAAGCCTGGCCCGTTGGACGAGCGGGAGTGGGAGTTCATCCATCGCCACACGGTTGTCGGCGAGCGGATCCTCCGGGCTTCGCCGGCCTTCTGGAAGGTCGCGACGCTGGTTCGGTCGAGCCACGAGAACTGGGACGGCACCGGGTATCCGGACGGGCTCGCCGGGGAGCAGATCCCGCTCGTGGCGCGGATCGTCCGGGCGTGCGACGCTCTCGTGGCGATGGCCACGGAGCGTCCGTACCGGCGCGCGCTGCCCATCGAGGCGGCGCTCGAGGAGGTCGAGCGCTGCTCCGGGACACAGTTCGACCCGCACGTCGCACGGATCCTCGTCGCTCACGTGCGCGAGCAACTCGAGGCGGGCCGCGCCGCCTGAGGTTCGGCCGGAGCGCGCCCAGCGGGCAGGGTGCAGACCCGGGCGCCACCGAGGCTGCCGGAATGCGATCGACCGCCCCGGCCACGAAGCAGGCCGCTTCAGGGATGTGCCCGCCGACGGCGGGCTGCCGCGAGCGTGATCCGCTCGGCGGATCACGATTCCGCGGAGAGGACAGCTCCGTCCGGACCGGGTCCTACGCTCCGGTCATGACAGTGGGAGTCGTCGTGTTCGGGCTCGTGTTCCTCGCCGGGCTCGCGATCGGGACGAGGACCCGTCGCCCCCTCGCCACCGCCTGCGTCGTGGTCGGCGCCTTCTGCGCGCTGCTCGTGATACAGGCGAACGAGCCGTTCGTCGCGTTCGCGTCGTTCGCGCTGATCGCGCTCGTGGGGCTGGTCGTCGACTCGGTCCGCGAGACGGTGGGTCTCCTGCTCGGGCGGTAGATCGCGTCAGGTGGCCTCGGAGGCTGCCGCGTGGTACGCAACCCGGCCCGGGGAAATGACGCACCCGCGTGTCGGCGATGCGGGCGAGAGGGGTCGAACCTCCAAGGGCCGAAGCCCACCGGGACCTAAACCCGGCGCGTCTACCAGTTTCCGCCACGCCCGCGTGGCCCGAGCGTAGCGTTGTGCTGGGGTGGGCGGCGGGAGCCGACGCCTTCAGGGATGCCTCGCCGAAGGCGAGGATCCTCGCGGCACTCTCCGCTTCCGCGGAATCGTGCCTCGCGGGCAGAATCAGCCCCTCTGCTTGAATCAAGGGCATGAGCCAGGTCGAGGAGCTCGGCGGCAACCGCGTCCGCCTCACGGTGGATGTCTCGCCGCACGAGCTCGAGCACGCCGTGGAGCACGCGGCCTCCGATCTCGCCGGCTCCGTCAAGATCCCCGGCTTCCGCAAGGGCAAGGTGCCGCGCCAAGTGCTGCTCGCGAACGTCGGCCGTGACCGGCTCTGGGTAGAGGCCGTCGAGTCCCACATCGGCGGATGGTTCTGGAACGCGGCGGCCCGCTCGCGCCTCCGTCCGGTCGCCACGCCCGAGTACGACTTCGAGCTTCCCGAGACCGAGAAGGAGCCGTGGAAGTTCAGCGCCACCGTCGAGGTGCAGCCGACGCCCGAGATCGTCGACTGGACGACGCTCGAAGTGCCGCGCGCCGAGGCCGCGGTACCCGAGGAGCTCGTGCAGGCGGAGCTCGACGCGTTGCGGAGCTCGATCGCGGAGCTGGTTCCTGCCGACGACCGCCCCGCGCGGGAGGGCGACACGGTTGTCGTCGACCTCGTGGGCGCAGATGGTGAGGGGCAATCCGACACCGTCGTCGAGCTCGGCTCCGGACGCCTCCTCGAGGAGATCGAGTCCGCGCTCGTGGGCGCAAGCGCGGGCGACACCCGCAGCGTGCGCTACGAGCTCGCCGACGGCTCCGAGACGTCGGTCGACGTCACGGTCAAGCACGTCAACGAGAAGGTGCTCCCCGAGGCCGACGACGAGCTCGCGCGGTCGGCGAGCGAGTTCGACACGATCGCCGAGCTGCGGGGCGACATCGAGGGTCGCGTCCGCGCCGCGGTCGAGGAGCGCGTCGACGCCGCGTTCCGCGCCGCAGCCGTCGACGAGCTGGTGCGCGCGTCGAACGTCCAGGGCGCCGGTCCGCTCGTCGAGTCGCGGGCGCGAGAGCTGCTGAACGGGTTCGTCCGCTCGCTGGCGAACCGCGGTCTCACGCCCGACGCTTACTTCGAGGCGACGGGCCAGACCCCGGAGCTCCTCACGGCACAGGTGAGGGCCGAGGCGTCGCAGTCGGTCGCGCGCGAGCTCGCGCTCGAGGCGCTGGCCGAGAAGGCGAAGATCGTCGTCTCTGACGACGAGGTGAAGGACCTGATCCGCGAGCAGGCGGCGGCGTCCGGCGACGACCCGGACGCGGTGATCGAGGACGTTTGGGCCCACGGGCACGCCGAGGCGCTGCGCGACGACCTCCGGCTCCGGGCGGCGCTCGACCGCCTCGCGGCCGACGTCAAGCCCATAGCGCCGGAGACCCACGCGGCGCGCGAGGCCATCTGGACGCCGGACAAGGAGAAGCCCGCCGGCGAGACGAAGTTGTGGACCCCCGGAAGCGAGGAGAGCCGATGAGCCCCCTGATCCCGATGGTGATCGAGCAGACGTCGCGCGGCGAGCGGTCGTTCGACATCTACTCCCGCCTGCTGAACGAACGGATCATCTTCCTCGGGACGCAGGTGGACGATCAGATCGCGAACCTGATCATCGCCCAGCTCCTCCACCTCGAGTCGGAGGATCCGGACAAGGACATCAACCTGTACGTCAACTCGCCCGGCGGCTCGGTCTACTCGGGGCTCGCGATCTACGACACGATGCAGTTCATCAAGCCGGACGTGGCGACCACATGCGTGGGGATCGCGATGAGCATGGGCGCGCTCCTCCTCGCCGGCGGCGCCGCAGGGAAGCGGACGGCGCTGCCGAACTCGAAGATCCTCATCCACCAAGTGTGGGGCGGCTACCAGGGCCAGGCCTCGGACATCGAGATCCATGCGAGGGAGACCATCGCGCTGAAGCGCAAGCTCGAGGAGATCATGTCCCATCACACGGGCAAGGAGATGGACAAGGTGCGCACGGACATGGACCGCGACTACTTCATGACCGCCGAGGAGGCGACGGAGTACGGGATCATCGACCGCGTGATCACGCACCGCTGACCCCCCCGGGACCCAACCCGGGGTAGCCGAAGCCGCGAAATCGGAGTAAAAGAGGAGACCAGTGGCCCGAGCGAGTGAGGGGAACGAGCAGCTGCTCTGCAGCTTCTGCGGGAAGAGCCAGCGTCAGGTCAAGAAGCTGATCGCCGGTCCCGGCGTCTACATCTGCGACGAGTGCATCGATCTCTGCAATGAGATCATCGACGAGGAGCTCACGGCTCCCGCGACGCTCGACCTCGACAACCTTCCCCGCCCGCGCGACATCTACTCGGTCCTGAACGACTACGTCGTCTCCCAGGAGGAGGCGAAGCGCATCCTCGCGGTGGCGGTGTACAACCACTACAAGCGCGTGCGCATGGGGCAGACCGACGAGGCGGAAGTCGAGCTCCAGAAGTCGAACATCCTCCTGCTCGGCCCGACGGGCTGCGGCAAGACGCTCCTCGCCCAGACCCTGGCGCGCATCCTCAACGTCCCGTTCGCGATCGCGGACGCGACGGCGCTCACCGAGGCCGGTTACGTCGGCGAGGACGTCGAGAACATCCTCCTCAAGCTGATCCAGGCGGCCGACTTCGACATCAAGAAGGCGGAGACGGGGATCATCTACATCGACGAGGTCGACAAGATCGCGCGGAAGGCCGACAACCCGTCGATCACCCGCGACGTGTCGGGCGAGGGGGTCCAGCAGGCGCTCCTCAAGATCCTCGAGGGAACGGTCGCGTCGGTGCCCCCGCAGGGTGGGCGCAAGCACCCGCACCAGGAGTTCCTCACGATCGACACGACGAACGTCCTGTTCATCTGCGGCGGCGCGTTCGCCGGGCTCGACAAGATCATCGCCCGCCGGATCGGCAAGAACGCGGTCGGCTTCGGCGCCGAGGTGCGTTCCAAGCACGCCGAGGAGTCGGCGGAGCTGCTCACGCAGGTGATGCCCGAGGACCTCATGAACTTCGGACTGATCCCCGAGTTCATCGGCCGCCTCCCCGTCGTCTCCGCCGTGCACCAGCTCCGGCGCGACGACCTCGTCCGCATCCTGACCGAGCCGAAGAACGCCCTCGTCCGCCAGTACCAGCGCTTCTTCGGCTACGACACGATCGAGCTCGTGTTCACCGACGACGCGCTCTGGGAGATCGCGGACCGCGCACTCGAGCGCGAGACCGGCGCGCGCGGGCTGCGCTCGATCATCGAAGGCGCGCTGCTCGATGTCATGTTCGAGCTGCCGTCGCGCCGCGACGTGTCGAAGTGCGTGATCACGCGGGAGACGATCTCACGAGGCCTCAACCCGACGCTCGTCACGCACGGCGTGCCGGACGAAGAGCTCGGGGCGGTCGCCGACGGCACCGGGTGAGCGCGGCCGGTAGGCGCTCGCGCACCACCAGCTGGCACGACCCGCTCGAGGTTCTCGCCGACACCGTCACACTCCCCGGGCTCGAGCTGCTGCGTCGCATGATCACCGGCGAGGTGCCGTACCCGCCGATCGCCGAGACGGTCGGCATGCGGCTCGTGGCGGCGGAGCCAGGTCGGGTCACGTGGGAGGGCGAGCCGGGCGAGCATCTCTACAACCCGATCGGGACGGTGCACGCGGGATTCGCGACGACGCTCCTCGACTCGGCGATGGGCACAGCCTTCGTCTCGGTCGCCGACGCCGGGACGCGCTGGACGACGCTCGAGCTGAAAGCGAACTTCACGCGTCCGATCACCGCCGGCACGGGGACCGTGCGCTGTGTCGGCACCGTGATGCACCGCGGGCGCACGGTCGTGACGACCGAGGCGCGCCTCGAGGATGCGGGCTCGCGACTCCTCGCCCACGGGACGAGCACCATCCTCGTCCTCTCGGGCCAGGTTTCCGAGTGACGCCGGGCACCTCGTTCCCCGCCGAGCGGCTAGCCTGACGGCATGCGCAGTGCTCGCACAGGCCCGTCGTCGTCCCCGGTAGCGGGGCGGCGCGCGCGCGGTCGCTAGGTCAGCGCGAAGCGTCGCACAACGCCTCCTTACACTCCTCCGCCATGGACTCGCTCTACGACCCGTCCGCCGTCGAGCGCCGCTGGCAGGAGACGTGGGAGGCGGAGGGGCATTACGCGGCCGGCGCGGGGCGCCGCCGCGATGACACGTTCGTCATCTGCGTGCCGCCGCCGAACGTCACCGGCGAGCTCCACATGGGGCATGCGCTGAACGGCTCGATCCAGGACGTGCTGATCCGCTGGCACCGGATGCGCGGCTTCGACACCCTGTGGCAACCCGGCTACGACCACGCGGGGATCTCGACCCAGAACGTGGTCGAGAAGCAGCTCGCGTCCGAAGGCCTGAGCCGCCACGACCTCGGGCGCGAGGCGTTCGTCGGGCGCACGTGGCAGTGGCTCGAGGCGACCGGCCGCACGATCATGGGCCAGTACCGGCGCCTCGGGGCTTCGCTCGACTACTCGCGCGAGCGCTTCACGATGGACGAGGCCTACGTCCGCGCGGTCCTGACGTTCTTCGTCCGGCTGTGGGACAACGGCTGGATCTACCGTGCCAACCGGATCGTCAACTGGTGCCCCTTCCACCAGACCGCGATCTCCGACCTGGAGGTCGTCCACGAGGACATGGACGACACGCTGACGTACTTCCGCTACCCGTTCGCCGACGACGAGGCCAACGGGATCACGATCGCCACCGTGCGTCCCGCGACGATCCTGGCGGACGTCGCCGTCGCGGTGCACCCGGACGACGAGCGCTACGGCGACGCGATCGGCCGCGAGGTGGTCGTCCCGTTCGTCGAGCGCCGCGTGACGGTGATCGCGGACGAGCGCGTCGATCCCTCGTTCGGCACGGGGGCGTTGAAGGTCACGCCCGGGCACGACCCGACCGACTTCGAGATCGGGCGGGCGCACCATCTGCCCGAGCCCATGGTGATCGGCCCGGACGGGCGGATGAACGCCGCGGCCGGTTCGCTCGAGGGACGCTCCCAGGCAGAGGCGGACGAGGCGGTCGTCGCCTGGGCGCGGGACCGAGGGCTGCTCGTGAAGCGCGAGCACTACCGCCACGCCGTCGGCACCTGCGAGCGCTGCCACTCGAGGATCGAGCCGCTCATCTCGCTCCAGTGGTGGTGCCGGATGGCAGAGCCCGCGTCGCCTGCCATCACTGCGCTCGGCGAGCGGCGCGTGCGCTTCCACCCCGAGTCGCAGCACCGCTTCGCCATTGCCTCCCTCGAGGACGCGCCCCGACTGGTGCCTCTCGCGCCAGCTCTGGTGGGGGCACCAGCTTCCGGTCTGGTACACGCCGGAGGGCGAGGCGATCTGTGCGCCGAGCGAGGAGGAGGCGCAGGCGAAGGCCGGTCCGGGCGTCGCGCTCGAGCGCGACCCCGACGTCCTCGACACGTGGTTCTCCTCGGCCCTCTGGCCGTACGCCACGCTCGGGTGGCCCGATCCGACGGACCAGCTCGAGCGCTACTACCCGGGCAATGTCAACTCGACTGCGCGTGAGATCATCCGCCTCTGGGAGAACCGGATGATCTGGACCGGCCTCGAGGTGCTGGGGGACGTCCCGTTCACGGACGTGATCATCCACTCGACCGTGCTGGCGGCCGACGGCCGTCGCATGTCGAAGAGCCTCGGCACGGGGGTCGACCCGATGGAGCCGATCGACGCCCACGGAGCCGACGCCACCCGTTATGGGCTGCTCAAGATCTCCTCTACGCAGGACGTGCGCTACTCGGTCGGGGCGATCGAGGAGGGCAGAAAGCTCGCGAACAAGCTCTGGAACGTCGCCCGCCTGATCCTGCAGCAGGCGGAGGGGGTCGCGCCGGAGGCGCGCCCCGCCTCGCTGGAGGAGCGGTGGATCCTCGCCCGGCTCGACGCGGCGCGCGCCGCGGTCGAGGAGGCCTGGACGCGCTTCGACTTCGCGGCGGCGACCGGGGCCCTCTACCACCTCACCTTCGACGAGTTCTGCGACTGGTACGCGGAGGCCATCAAGCCGCGGCTGTACGACGGCGACGTCGACTGCCGGGCGACTGCGCTCCGCGCGCTCGAGCTCCTGCTCGCGACCCTCCACCCGCTGATGCCGCACGTGACGGAGGAGATCTGGTCGCACCTTCCGGCGCGCGAGGCGCGTCTGATCGTCTCATCCTGGCCGGAGCCCGACGCCTCGCACGCGGACGCGGCCGACGCGCTGGGTCGCGTTCAGGAGGCGGCGCAGGTGTTCCGGCGCAGCGGCGTGCAGGTCGAGCTCGAAGGCGACGAGGAGCGCCGCATCTTCGCCGCCGTCGTGCGCCCCGAGCGCCGCCGCGAGGCCGGCGACGTCGCCACGGAGACAGCCCGCCTCCGTAAGGAGATCGAGCGTGCCGAGGGGATGCTCGCGAACGAGCGCTTCGTGGCCAACGCCCCCGCCGACGTGGTGGAGGGCGAGCGGGCGAAGCTCGAGCGCTACCGCCGCGAGCTCGAGCTCCTGGGCGCGTAGTGCGCCGCGCGGGCTAGAGCGCCTCATGACGAACGTCGACTGGCTCGAGACGCTGTCGCCCTGGCCCCGGGAGGGGTTCGGCACCGAACGGATGCGCGCGCTGCTCGCCGAGCTCGGCGAGCCGCAGTCGGGTCTTCCCGCGATCCACGTCGTGGGGACGAACGGCAAGTCGACGACCACGCGGATGATCGAGGAGCTCCTGCTCGCCGAGGGTCTGCGGGCCGGTGCGTATCTCTCGCCCCACGTGCGGTCGTGGGACGAGCGGATCCGCGTCGCGGGGCGCGAGATCGACCTCGAGCCGGCGCTGGCTGCCGTGCGAGCCGCCGCAGAGCGGCTCGAGGCCACGCAGTTCGAGTCGCTGACGGCAGCCGCCTTCGTCACGTTCGACGCGGGCGGCGTCCAGGCGGCTGCGGTCGAGGCAGGGCTCGGCGGCCGCCACGACGCGACGAACGTGCTCGACGCGACGCGGGTCGTCGTCCTCACGAACGTCTCGCTGGAGCACACCGACGTCCTCGGGTCGACGCGCGAGGCGATCGCCGCCGAGAAGCTCGCGGTCGTCCACCACGGCTGCACGGTGGTCCTCGGCGAGCCGGAGTGGGAGGACGCGGCACGCGCGGCGGGGGCCGGCGCGGTCCTGATCGCCGCGGGCGAGGCCCCGGAGCTCGCGCTCGAGGCGGTGCGCGCCTTTCTCGGTCGGGACGTCCCTCGCGCGGCGCTGGAGCACGTATCGCTTCCCGGCCGTCTCGAGCGCCGCCGCCGCGAAATTCGGGACGGGGCGCACAACCCCGAGGGCGTCCGGTGGCTCCGGGAGCATCTTCCTCCGGACGACTACACGGTCATGGCGTCGATCCTCGCCGACAAGGACGTGGACGGGATGCTCGAGGGGCTCGCCGCCCTCGGGCGCCGTTTGGTCGCGTGCCGCTCCTCGAGCCCACGTGCGCTCCCGGCGGCGGAGCTCGCCCGGCGCGCGCGACCCCTGTTCGAAGCGGTCGAGACGCGAGACGATCCGACCGAGGCTCTCGTCCGCGCGCACGAGCTAGGAGAGCCGGTGCTCGTAACCGGGTCGCTCTACCTCCTCGCCGACCTCGAGACCGCCGGCGCAGGCGAGGCGACGCCGTGAAGCGCCGCCGGTGGGAACGGCTCACCGTGCTCGCGTTCGCCGCGCTCGTTCTCGTCGCGATCGTAGGAACCGCGTTCGCGGTCGGGTATATCCTCGGAAAGCTCCTGCTGTGATCGTGCTACAGCTTCTCCTCTGACCGTGCTGCTCGCCGCCGACAGCTTCCTCGACTCGAGCACCTGGAACGTGGTGCGCAACGTCGGGCTGTTCCTCGGCCTCGTGTTCTGGGCGTCCACCGTCTACTGGGTCTACAAGGACGCGCGCCGTCGGATCGAGGACCCGTGGCTCGTCGCCATGGCGACGTTGCTCGGCGCGATCCCGCCGTTCCTCGGACCGTTGATCTACATGCTCTTCCGGCCCCCGGAGTACATCGAGGACGTCCGCGAGCGCGAGCTCGAGATCGCGGCGATCGAGGAGCAGCTCGCCGACCGCGACCTCCGCTGCCCGGTCTGCCGGGGCGCGGTCGACGCATCGTTCCTCGTCTGCCCCGTCTGCACGACCCGTCTCAAGCAGGCGTGTGAGGAGTGCGGATCGCCGCTCGAGCCGATCTGGCAGGTCTGCCCCTACTGCGCGACTCCCGTGCCTCCCGGCGTCGTGACGGGCGAGGACGTCCTGCAGCCGCTGCGCCGGCGCCGGTCGGGCAGGGGCGACCGGTAGCCGCGGTCCGCGTCGGCCTCGCGGCCGGGTCCGGGACCGCCGGCTCGACGGCCCGGGGCCGACCGATCGTCCCGTCAGGGAGCGATGTTGTGGTTCCCGTGGAAGACGTTGTCCGGGTCGTACCGGCGCTTGACGTCGGCGAGCCGGTCGTAGTTCGGGCCGTACGCTGCGCGGACGGCGTCCTCCGCCTGGTCGTCGCCGAGGTAGTTGAGCCACCTGCCCTTGCCGAAGAACGGGCGCATGGCGGCGAACGTCTCGCGCGTCCATGCGATGTTCGCCTCCGTGTCCACCGGGTCGGTCCAGACGGAAGGGATGAGCAGGTTCCAGCCCTCGGCGCGGTGCGGCACCGCCGTCTCCGTCGCCCCGACACGCGTGACGGCGCCGTGGAAGTGCTCCAGCAAGACCGCCGTCATCGTCGACGGGGTGGTGGCGAATCGCTCGACCGCGGTGTCGATCAGCTCGTCCGGAAGCCCGTGGGTGAAGCTCGACAGCCAATAGTTGAGCGCTCCGTCCGGGAAGCCGCCGTCGAGGAGCGTGTTCATCACCGGGTAGGGCATCGGGCCCACGTCGACCACGAGCGGCGAGCCCCACGTCTTGAACGGCGCGAGGTCGCGCTCGGCAGCATCTGGATCGCCGGTGTGGAAGACGACGAGAGCAGCGAGCTTCGTTCCCGAGCCGTCCGGCGCGTGGACGAGCCCCGCGAAGACGCTGAGGTCGTCCGAGGCGCCCGCCACGGCCTCGCGGTAGAAGCGGAGCAGGTCGGGTGCGACGCCGATCGGATGCGCGATCAGGCCGCCGACGACCGTCTCGACCGGGTGCAGCCGGTACGTGAACGACGTCGCGACGCCAAAGTTTCCCCCGCCGCCCCGCAGTGCCCAGAAGAGGTCGGGGTGTGACCCGGCGTCGACGTCGAGCACGTTCCCGTCCGCCGTCACGAGCTCGACCGCAAGGAGGTTGTCCGCCGCGAGACCGTGCTTCGCCATCAGCCAGCCGAGCCCGCCGCCGAGCGTGAGGCCGGCGACGCCGGTCGTCGAGACGGCGCCTCCGGTCACGGCCAGCCCGTGCTCGTGGGTGGCGGTGTTGAGCTCCCCCCAGATCACGCCGCCCTGCACCGTCGCGCTGGCGCGCTCGGGATCGACGGTGATCCCCTTCATCTCGGCGAGGTCGATCATCAGGCCGCCGTCCTTCACCGCGCGGCCGGCAACGTTGTGCCCGCCCCCGCGCACCGAGACCTCGAGCCCTTCGCGGCGGGCGAGGGCGAGGGCGGCGACGACATCGCCCGGCGTGCGGCAGCGGACGATCAGGGCAGGTCTCCGGTCGATGAGGCCGTTGTGCACGGCACGCGCTGCGTCGTAGCCCGCGTCCGCGGGGGCGAGGATCGTGCCGGAGACGCGTTCGGCGAGATGCTTGACGAGGCCGGGATCGATGGTCGTGCTCATTGGTGCTCCTTCCGATAAGCAGCACGATCGGTCGTGCTGAAACGACTATAACGGACGGCCGGACACGCTCGTCAAGGATAGGTGGGTCGCTCCCGCTCCTCGCGGCCGCAGGCGCCCGCGAGACCACGGATCATCGAACGCGCGGCTCGCGCGCCGAGTAGATTTCGCGCCCATGGCGATCGAGACCACGCTCGTGCTCGTCAAGCCGGACGGCGTTCGCCGCGGTCTCTGCGGCGAGATCGTCACGCGGTTCGAGCGCCGCGGCTACGACCTGCGCGGCGCACGGCTCCTGCGGGTCTCGAAAGCGCTTGCGCGGGAGCACTACGCCGAGCATCGCGGCAAGCCCTTCTTCGGCGATCTCGTCGACTTCATCACCTCCGGCCCCGTGCTCGCGCTCGCGGTGCGGGGGGAGAACGCGATCGTCGGCGTCCGCGGCCTGATGGGAGCGACCAACCCCGCCGACTCCGCGCCGGGCACGATCCGCGGCGACCTCGCGACGCTGCTCTCGGAGAACGTGGTGCACGGCTCGGACTCGCGCGCTAGCGCCCGCCGCGAGCTCGGCCTCTTCTTCCCGGACGGCTTGCTCTAGGGGCTGGGTGCGTGTCGCGCCTGTCCGACGACGCGCTCCGCAACCGGGAGGACTGGACGAAGGCCAACGCCGACTACACGGACGCGAACGCGAGTGGGGCGTGGTCGCGCGCCGAGATCACCTGGGGCGTCTTCGGTGTGCCGGAGACGTCGCTCGGGACGCTCGGCGACGTGAACGGGCTGGACGTCGTCGAGCTCGGGTGCGGGACGGCGTACGTCTCCGCCTGGCTGGCGCGTCGCGGCGCCAGGCCGGTCGGCGTCGACGTCACGCCGGCTCAGCTCGCCACCGCTCGCCGTTGCCAGGAGGAGTTCGGGCTCGCCTTCCCGCTCGTCGAGGCGAGCGCCGAGGAGGTCCCTCTGGCCTCGGAGAGCTTCGACCTCGCGATCTCCGAGTACGGGGCCAGCATCTGGTGCGACCCGCATCGCTGGCTTCCCGAGGCCCACCGCCTGCTCCGCTCCGGCGGCCGCCTCTGGTTCCTCCGCAACAGCACGCTGTCCATCCTCTGCTCGCCCGACGAGGGGCCGCCCGGCGAGACGCTCCTCCGTCCGCAGCGCGGCCTCGGTCGGCTCGAGTGGCCCGGCGAGGTCGGTGTGGAGTGGCAGCTCCCGCACGGAGAGCTCTTCCGGCTGCTGCGGCGGACCGGCTTCGACGTCGTCGACCTCGTGGAGCTCTACCCGCCCGACGACGCGAGGGACCACGAGTACTACGACGCGTTCTCCGTGGAGTGGTCGCGCAGGTGGCCCGCCGAGGAGATCTGGGTCGCGGCGAAGCCCTAGATGGTTGATCGACAATCCGCGCGAACCGGATGGCGCCCCAGACACGGCGCCGGATCACCCGGTCCGGGCACGGCCCGTAGCACCAACTACGACCCGCACCCGCCCGGTGCGCCCGGCTTGGTCTGGGACGCCGCCGGACGTCACGCCAATTACCGATCAACCATCTAGATGGTGGCGCCGAGGCTCGTTCTCGCTTCCACCTCGCCGCAGCGCCGCGCGATCCTCCAGCAGCTTGCGATCCCGTTCGAGATCGCGCCGCCCGATTACGAGGAGCATGACCCTCCGGATGCCGACCCGGTCGCTCTCGTCCGCGACCACGCGACGGGAAAGGCGCGGTCGGTCCACCGTCCGGAACAGGTGACGGTCGGCGTCGACACGACCGTGCACCTCGCCGGGCGCGTCTACGCCAAGCCGCGGGACGCCCGCGACGCGGCGGCGATGCTCCGCGACCTCTCAGGTCGTGCTCACACCGTGGTGTCCGGGCTGTGCCTGATCGCGCCGGCCGCGGAGGTGGTCGACCATGCCGAGACGGTCGTCACGTTCCGAAACGTGGACGACGCAGGGGTCGCCGACTATGTCGTACGCGGCGAGTGGCGCGGCCGCGCCGGCGGCTACGCGATCCAGGGGGTGGGCGGCCGGCTCGTCGAGCGGATCGCCGGCGACTACCTCAACGTCGTCGGTCTCCCCGGCGCGCTGCTCGTCCGCCTCCTCGAGGAGCACGCGCCTGCGCTGCTTTGGGGTCTGCGTCGCGCACCCGGCCCGTAGGGGTCGAAAACGGCTGCAAATCCGGCGAGAGCTACACTCACCTTCCCATGAGCCTGTTTCGCTCGATGACCGGCTTCGGTGGCCGCGACATGGCCGTCGACCTCGGCACCGCCAACACGTTGGTCTACGTTCGCGGGCGGGGGATCGTGCTGTCCGAGCCGTCGGTCGTCGCGATCGACCAGCGGACCGGCGACGTCCACGCCGTCGGCGTCGAAGCGAAGAGGATGCTCGGCAGAACGCCCGGGTCGATCTCCGCGATCCGCCCGCTGAAGGACGGCGTGATCGCCGACTTCGACGTCACGGAGCAGATGCTGCGCCATTTCATCCAGAAGGTGCACCAGCACCGGTTCGCGCACCCGCGCGTCGTCGTCTGCGTGCCCTCGGGCGTGACGGGCGTCGAGAAGCGCGCGGTCGAGGAGGCGACCCTCTCCGCCGGCGCGCGCCAGGCGTATCTCATCGAGGAGCCGATGGCCGCGGCGATCGGCGCCGGGCTCCCGGTCGCGGAGCCGACGGGGAACATGATCGTCGACATCGGCGGCGGTACCACGGAGGTGGCCGTCATCTCCCTCGGCGGGATCGTCGTCTCGCAGTCGCTGCGTGTCGGCGGGGACGAGATGGACGAGGCGATCGTCAACCACATCAAGAAGGACTACAAGCTGCTCGTCGGCCAGCAGACGGCGGAGGAGATCAAGCTCGAGGTGGGGTCGGCCCACCCGATGGCCGAGGAGGTGCAGGCCGAGGTGCGGGGCCGCGACATGCTGACCGGCCTGCCGAAGACGGTGATCATCACGTCGGAGGAGATCCGCCGCGCCCTCGACGAGCCGGTCTCGCAGATCGTCGACGCGATCAAGTCCACGCTCGACAAGACACCGCCGGAGCTCGCTGCGGACATCATGGACCGCGGCATCGTGCTCGCGGGCGGCGGCGCGCTGCTGCAGGGGCTCGACGAGCGGCTCCGCCACGAGACGCAGATGCCCGTGCACCTCGCCGAGAGCCCGCTCACCTGCGTGGCGGTCGGCTCCGGGCGGAGCCTCGAGGAGTTCGAGGCGATCCACCGCTCGAACCGCGCGCGCCCGCGCCGCAACGGCAACCGGCGCTAGCCTCGCCGCCCGAGGGCAGGATGGGGGCTGAGGTCCTCCCCAGGGGCGGCTACCATCCGCGGGTGCCCCGGAACCGCACCGCACGGACCGCGGTGCTGGGCCTGAGCGTCCGGCGCCTCGCGGAAGGCAAGCCCTCGACCCGAACCACCGCCGCCCTCAGGCGCCGGCTCGTCGTGGGAGGCCTCGTGCTGCTCGCCCTCGTCCTCGTCACGCTCTCGTTCCGGGAGGACGGCAACGGCCCCGTGGCGAGCGCGCAGGGAGGGACAGGAGCGGTGCTGCGCCCCTTCCAGGTCGCCGCGGATCGCGTCGCCGAGCCGTTCCGTGATGCGTACGGCTGGCTCGACAGCCTGCTCGGCGCCCGCTCCGACGCCGCACGTCTCGAGAAGGAGAACGAGACGCTCCGCCAGCAGGTGGTCGAGAGCCGTCTGGCCGAGCGCGAGAACGCCAGGCTGCGGCAGCTGCTCGCTTACCGGAACGGGCCGCGCTTCCCGGAGGGCTACCGTGGCCTCGCGAGCGCCGTCATCTCCCGCCCGGCGGGTGCCTATGCGCAGTCGATCGTCGTGGCCGCCGGGCGCAACGACGGCATACGGGTCGACGACCCGGTGGTGACCCAGGACGGGCTCGTCGGCAAGGTGAGCCGCGTCGAGTCGCGCACCGCGCGCGTGACGCTCTTGACCGACGACCAGAGCGCCGCCTCGGCCCTCGACGTCGAGACCGACGCCTTCGGCATCGTCCGCCCCGGGAGTGGGCCGCGGTCGCCGCTTCGCCTGGACCGTGTGCCGAAGGAGGCACGGGTGCGCTATGGCGACACGATCGTCACCTCGGGCTGGAGCTCGCCGCGCTTCTCGTCGCTCTACCCGAGGGGGATCCGCATCGGCCGGGTGACGAGCGTCGGTGTCACCGACACCGACCTCTACACGCAGGTGCAGGTCACTCCCTTCGCCGACCTGAACTCGCTCGAGGCGGTGCTCGTCCTGATCCCCGAGACGCGCGGGGCGGAATGACCGTCGCGCTCAGGATCGCCCCGCTCGTGCTCCTGGCCGCGGTCGTCCAGGTCACGACGGTCAGCGGGACACGCCTGCTCGGGGCGGAGCCCGACCTCCTGCTCGTCACGATCGTGTGCATCGCGCTCGTTGCGGGCTCGATCCCCGGCGCGGTCGCCGGTTTCGCGGGCGGGCTCCTCGTCGACGTGATGACGCTCGGCACGCTCGGCACG
This sequence comes from uncultured Actinomycetes bacterium, assembly GCA_963793655.1. Lineage (GTDB taxonomy): Bacteria > Actinomycetota > Thermoleophilia > Gaiellales > Gaiellaceae > Gaiella. The sequence continues at coordinate 268,263 of CAWCAV010000011.1, read as the reverse complement.
ACGTCCATCATCCTCACGCTGGCCGGGTACTGGGCCGGCCGGTACGGGGAGACGACCGGCCGCGGCCACGCCTACGCCGCTCCACTCGCCGCTTTCGCGATCTCGATCCTCGCCGGGATCGGCGGTGTGGCGCTCCACTTCCTGCTCGGCCAGCCCGTGTCTGCCCGCGACGCCCTCGTCACGGCGCTCCCGAGCGCGGCACTCGCGGCCGGCCTGGCGCTTCCGATCCACCGGCTGTGCCGCGCGGTGCTCTCCGAGCCGCACGGCTTCGAGCGGGCGAGGAACGTGGAGCTGGTGTGAGCTCCCACGCGCCCTACGGCGAGCCGCGCGCGAAGTCGACCCGATTCCTCCCGCCCGATCCAGGCGTCGAGGCTCCCTACCGGCTGACACCGGGCCTCGCGTTCCGTGTCGGGATCCTCGGCGTCGTCGCGCTGGCGGTCTTCGCCGTGCTGTTCTTCCGTCTCTGGTCGCTGCAGGTTCTCTCGGGGGACACGTATCTCGCCGCGGCGCAGGGGAATCAGCTGCGCACGATCCGGATCGAGGCGCCACGCGGGACGGTCCTCGACCGCAACGGACGCGTGATCGTCGACAACGTCGCCGGGACCGCCGTCAAGCTCTGGGTCGGCGACCTGCCCGCGAACCGCCGCTATGCCGTGATCCGGCGGCTCGCGGCCGTCCTCCGCGTCCCCGCAACGAGCCTCGCGAAGGAGGTCGACGAGCGCGTTGCGGACCCGCTGAACCCGATCACGGTGAAGACCGCGGTCGGCGAGGACCAGGTCGCCTACCTCTACGAGCACCAGTCGGAGTTCCCCGGCGTCCGGATCCAGCAGACCTATCTCCGCCACTACCCGTACCAGTCGCTCGCCGCCCAGGTGCTGGGATACGTCGGCGAGGTCTCGCAGTCCGATCTCGACCGGAAGCCGAAGGTCTACAAGCCGGGCGACAAGGTCGGGAAGGCGGGCGTCGAGGCGAAGCTCGACGAGTGGCTCCGCGGCGAGGCGGGCCAGGCACAGATCCGGGTCGACTCGATGGGACGTCCCCAGGGGCCGCTCGAGCCGCGGCGCGAGGCGCGCGCCGGGAACGCAGTGCGTCTGACGATCGACATCGGGTTGCAGCGGGCGGCCGAGCGTGCGCTGCGCCTCGGGATCCAGACTGCCCATGCCAACGAGTCGTACTACGCGAACGGTGGGGCGCTCGTCGCGCTCGACCCGCGCGACGGGGCCGTGCTCGCCATGGCCTCGACCCCCACGTTCAAGCCGTCCGTGTACGTAGGTCGTGTCGACCCGAAGAAGATCCAGCCGCTCCTCGACGACGAGGCCGCGAAGAAGGCGAACTACCCTGGCATCAACCGCGTGACGAGCGGTGAGTACCCGCCCGGGTCGACATGGAAGCCCGTGACGGCGCTGGCTGCGATGCAGGAGCACCTGCTCGAGCCGTATCAGTCCCTGCAGTGCACGCCCACCGCGACCTACGGCCTCGACCAGCAGGTGTTCCGCAACTGGGACCCCTACGTGAACCACGCCATGACGCTGCCCGAGGCGCTGGCGCGGTCGTGCGACACGTACTTCTACCAACTGGGGTACAGCTTCTACCTCGAGGGCGACAAGGGCCGGACGCGCATGCAGCAGTGGGCGCGGAAGTTCGGCTTCGGGAGCCCGGCAGGGATCGACGTCGGCACGGAGGTGTCCGGCCTTCTCCCGACCCCCGCCTGGCGCAAGCGGACCTTCTCGAGCGACTGGGACCGCGCCTGGAACCCGGGGGACTCGATTCAGCTCGCGATCGGCCAGAAGGACGTGTCCGTGACGCCCCTGCAGATGGCGCGGTTCTACGCGATGATCGCGAACGGCGGCAAGCTCGTGACCCCGTACGTCGTCTCCCAGGTGGAGAACGCGGCCCCCAACGGGCAGTCACCCGTCGTCCAGCAGCGGTACACTCCCGACCCACCGAAGCCCATCGGGGTCGACCCGGCCGCGCTGCAGGTGATCCGGGACGGCCTCAACTCGGCGACCCACTCGACGTACGGCACGTCGTCCGGCGTCTTCGGGAGCTTCCCCGTCGCGATCGCGGGCAAGACTGGAACCGCGGAGAAGGTCGTACCGATCCCCGGCTACCCCGCGGGGCACGTCGAGGACCAGTCGTGGTGGTGCGGCTACGGGCCGGCCGAGACCGACGTGGCGCGCATCGTCGTGTGCGCGGTGATCGAGAACGGGGGGCACGGCTCGACCGCGGCTGCGCCCGCCGCACTCCGCGTCTTCGAGAAGTTCTTCGGCGTCAAGGGCGGCTACCAGGCCCTGGTGAAGACCGACTGATGATCGTCGATGCCGGACGCCAGAGGATCCCGATGCGCCGCGACGCGGTCGACCTCGCCGCGCTCGCGCGGCGGCTCGACCTCGTGCTCCTGCTGGCCGCCGGCGCCCTCGTCGGCTACGGGCTGTGGGCGGTCGCCGGGATCACCCGCTTCGACGTCCCCGGCGATCCCGGCTACTACGTCACCCGGCAGGCGGTCGCCGCGGCGGTCGGCGGCGCCGGACTCGTTGTCGCGATCGTGACCCCGCCCTCGCTCTACCGGCGCCACTGGCGTGTCGTCTACGGCGTCGCGATCGGGCTGATGCTGTTCGTGTTCGTCTTTGCCGAGGCCGTCCGCGGCTCGAAGCGTTGGATCGACATCGGCCCGCTCGAGTTCCAGCCCTCCGAGTTCGGCAAGGCGCTGTTCGTGCTCGCGGTCGCCGGGTTCCTCGTCGAGCGGCAGCGGGAGATCGGCCGGATCCGCATCGTCGCCACGGCGATCGCCCTCGGGGCGGCGCCGATCTTCCTCGTCTTCCTGCAGCCGGACCTCGGCACGGCGCTCGTGTACGCCGCAGCGTTCTCGGCCGTGCTGTTCGTCGCCGGTGTCCGGTGGCTGCACCTGGTCCTGCTCGGAGGGCTGGCAGTGACGCTCGTCCTCGGCGTGCTCTGGTTCCTCCCCGCGTCGGGCATCGAGGTGCTCAAGCCGTACCAGACGGCCCGCCTGACCGGCTTTGCGAATCCCGACGCGGACCCGAGCGGCCTGACGTACAACGTCAAGCAGTCGATCACGGCGGTCGGCTCCGGCGGGCTGGACGGACGGGGTGTCATCGAGGCGAGCCAGACCCGTTTCGACTACCTCCCGGAGCACGCCACGGACTTCGTCTTCGCGTCGTTCTCCGAGCAGCGTGGCTTCTTCGGGACCGCGATCCTCCTGCTCCTCTACCTGCTCGTCGTCTGGCGGGGCCTGCGCGTGATCACCGTCGCGGGCGACCTGTACGGCGCGGTCGTCGCCGGCGGGATCGTCTTCGCCTTCCTGTTCCAGGTGTTCGTCAACGTCGGCATGACGATGGGGATCGCGCCGGTGACCGGCATCCCGCTCCCGTTCGTCACGGTCGGCGGCTCGTCGATGGTCGCGAACCTCGTGGCGGTCGGGATCCTGCAGTCGATCCATGCCCGCGGCCGGGCAGGCGAGCTCCGGCGGTGACGCCGGTCGGGATCGGGCCGCGCGACGCGCTCGCGCTCGCGCGCCACGCGCAGAGCAACGCGTCGCCGAAGGGGCCGCTACTCGTGACCGGGGTGCTCGCCGAGGCGCTCGCCCGTGAGCTCCGCGCGGGAGGCGACGCGTCTCTCGTCCGCACGGACGGCGATCCAGCGGATGCGGCTGCCGTCGTCAGGGTCGTCGCGGGCGCCGCGACGCCCGAGGACGAGCGCGTGTTGCGCGCCGCCACGCGCGCCCTCGTCCCGACGGTCGTGGTACAGACGGGGGAGCCGTCCGTGCGGATTCCCTACGTCCTCGCGACCGATGTGGTCGCGTGCGAGCCCGGCAGGGGGTTTCCCGTCGACGAGATCGTGCACGCCCTCGCCGCCGCTCTGGGGCACGACGGCGCCCCGCTCGCGGCAGCGCTGCCAACCATGCGGGACGCGGTGCAGAGCCGCCGCATCGAGGAGGGCGCCGTGACGGCAGGTGCGCTCGCGGTCTCCGGCGGAGAGTCCCAGCGGCTCTCGGTGCTCGCGCTCGCCCAGGCGCGCATGCTCTCGGACGTCGCGACGGCGGGCGGAGCGGCGCCCCCCGGGGCGCCCCGGGCCGCCGCCGAAGCGGTCGCACCCCCGCTGGTGGCGGCCCTCGGCGCGGGGCTCGCGGCCCGGACGCTCGTCCGCCGCCTGCCGGTCCGAAACCGCCTGCTCGACAGCCTCGTCGCCGCGGCCGTCACATACGCCCTCGCAACGGCCTTTCGACGCTTCGGCCGCGGGTAGCGAGCCGCCACCCCGCTCCGTCCGGTCCGGGTCCTAGGATCGCAGCCGATCACGGTCCCAAGCGTGGAGGTCGACGGTGCCGGACACGGAGCTCGCAGAGGAACTGCTGCAGATCGAGGAGGCGGACGCCTGGTTCGAGTACCTCGAGTCGACCCGTGGACAGGGCGACGGGCGCTACCAGGAGCTCGAGCCCTGGGCGTGGGCCCGATTGACCCAGCGCCTTCGGGCCGTCCGTGCCCGCAGGGCGCGGCTGCGGCCGGCCGCAGCCTGAGTCACCCCGTCGCCCCGTCGGACGACGCGTCGGGTGGTGCGCGTGGCCTCACTGATAGCCTTGGGCCAGGCTCATGGCCGCTGATTTGGACATCCGACGCTGCGCGAGGCGCTCCGCCACTGCGGTCGTGCGCTCGCGCGCGCTTACACGAGGAGACATGAGGATTGCCCTGGTTCCGGTTTCGACGACGCAAGGACGACCAGGCGGCAGAGGCCGCCACAGCACCGGAGGAGGTCACGGCCCCGGCTGAGGCGCTCGCCGCCGAGGAGGCCGAAGAGGCCGAGGACACTCCGACGACCGACGGCGCCGCGCCGCGCAAGCGCCGCCGCCGCGGCAGCAGAGGGGGAAAGGGGCGCCGCAAGCCCGGCGCCGCAGCCGAGACGACGGAGGCGGTTGCCGAGGCGCCGCCGGAGGAGCGAGCGCCGAAGCAGAAGGCCGCACCCGACCGCGGAACCCGCGGCCGCTCGTCCCAACGCGCCGGCGGCCGCGAGCGGAAGCGGCAGCCGCCACGCCGGGCGCCGCTGCCCGACGCGAAGCGCGAGCTTCTGATCTCGGTCGACGTCGGCGAGCAGCGCGTTGCGCTCCTCGAGGACGATCGCGTCGCCGAGGTGTACCTCGAGCGCCCCGAGCGCCGGTCGATCGCCGGGAACATCTACATCGGCACGGTCGACAACGTGCTTCCCGGGATGGAGGCCGCTTTCGTCGAGATCGGTCTCGAGAAGAACGGGTTCCTCTACGTGGACGAGATCGTGGTCCCCGAACTGGAGGGCAAGCGGCACGGGAAGAAGATCACCGACCTGATCCAGCGAGGACAGCAGATCCTCGTGCAGGCGGTGAAGGACCCGATGAAGACGAAGGGCGCACGGCTCACCACGGAGATCTCGCTCCCGGGCAGGTTCCTCGTCTATGTCCCGAACGGAGAGGGCCTCGGCGTCTCGCGGCGGCTCGAGGACTCCGAGCGCACGCGGCTCAAGGACATCCTCAAGGGGATCGTCCCTTCGACCGGCGGCGTCATCGTCCGCACGGCCGCCGAGGGCGCCTCGGCAGAGGACGTCGAGCGCGATCTCGTCTTCCTCCAGCGGCTGTGGAAGACGATCCAGGCCCGCGCCAAGCTCGCCACGGGCCCGGAGCTCGTCTACCAGGAGGCCGAGCTGCCGCTTCGCATCGTGCGCGACCTGTTCGCCGGCGACTTCGTCGCCGCCCACGTGGACTCCGACCGCGCGTACAAGCGCATCGTCGGGTACCTGAAGAAGACCTCGCCGCACATGGTCGAGCGGGTCCATCGCAACAAGGAGCGCGAGCCGCTCTTCGAGCGCTTCGGCGTGGAGAAGGAGATCGCGTCGACACTCGTCCGGAGGGTCGATCTTCCGTCGGGTGGCTATCTGGTCTTCGACTACGCGGAGGCGTTCACGGTCATCGACGTGAACACCGGCAGCTTCGTCGGATCCCGCTCCAGGAGCTCGACCCAGCGGCTCGAGGACACGATCGTCAAGAACAACCTCGAGGCCGTGAAGGAGGTCGTCCGCCAGCTGCGGCTCCGTGACATCGGCGGGATCGTGGTCATCGACTTCATCGACATGGCGAACCCGAAGAACCGGCAGGCGGTCGAGGAAGCGTTCCGGACGGAGCTCGAGCGCGACCGCACGAAGACCTACGTCGTCGAGATCTCCCCCCTCGGGCTCGTCGAGATGACCCGCCAGAAGGTCACCGACGGGCCGCGCGAGGTGATGACGCGAAAGTGCCCGACGTGCGCCGGCGACGGCATCGTCGTCTCCGACGCAACGGTCGCACTCCAGGTCGAGCGGCGCCTGCGGGCGCTCGCCGTCGCCGGTACGGGGTCGCGCGTACAGGCCTACCGCATCGCCGTCCACCCGAGGACGCTTCTGCTTCTCGCGGGCCCGGGCGGCACACGGCTCTCCGCCCTCGAGGACGCGACGAGACGGAAGTTCTACCTCGTGCCCGCCGAGGGTCACGCCCACGCCGACCACTTCGAGGTCGTCGCCGAGGGCCGCAGGGACGACCTCGCGCCGACCACGCCGATCGCGGACGGTGCAGAGCTGGAGGTGAAGCTCGTCGAGCTCGCGCTCCACGACGCCAGCGCAGCGGTCGGGAAGGTCGACGGAGTCGACGTCGTCGTCGCCGACGCGGCGAAGCTCGTCGGCAAGAAAGCGTCCGTGACGGTCGGCCGCGTCCTCGAGGGACAGGCGTTCGCGACGCTCGTCGCCGGCGAGGGAGCCGCGGCGCCCATCACGTTCGAGAGCGAGGCGGAGAAGCCCACGCGCGCTCCCGCACGGCGAAAGGCCGACGATGCGGCCCCCGACGAGGCAACGCCCGACGAGGCAACGCCCGACGAGGCAGCGCCCGACGAGGCAGCGGTCATCCCGGAGCTCGTGTCCGTTCCCGAGGGAGAGGCCGAGCCGGAACCGACCGAGGAGGCGCCCCTCGACGAGGCCGAGCCCGTGGTAGAGGGAGCAGAGACGGAGGGCTCTTCCCCGGAGGACGGCGCACAGGCGCCTGCGAAGAAGCGAACCCGACGCGGCTCACGCGGCGGGAAGCGCCGCCGCAAGCCGGTTCCGGCTTCGGACGTCGCGGAGGCCGATGGCCCGCAGGAGTCGCCCGAGCCACCCGAGTCACAGCCGGACACGGCCGCCCCCGCGACGGAGGAAGTCGCGGCTGGGTCGCCGCCGACGACCCGGCGGCGCAAGCCGAGGATCCACGTGCCCGACGACCGGGACGGCGCGCCGGAGGCGCGCCCGGCGGAGCCGAGCGCACCGGCGTCTGCGGAGCCGCCCGACGATCTGCCCGGAGCGGACGAGGCACCCGACGCCGAGCGTCCTCCTGGCGGCGACGGAGCCACGCCGCGGAAACGCACACGACGCGGATCCCGGGGCGGGAAGAACCGCAGGAAGCGTGCGGCGGCGAACGGCAACGGCCCGGTCGACGGCGACCTGAGCGACGGCGGCGAGACGGGCGTGGCGGCGACCGAGGACGCGGTGGAGGTCGCAACCGAGGATGCGGTGGAGGCCGTGACCGTGGCAGCTTCCGAGCCCGCCGGCGACGCCGGCTATGTCCCGATGTCGGAGTGGATCGAGGACTTCGACCGCCGGGCGTGAGGTCGCCGCACCACCGGTTGTTCGCTACAATCCGGCGGCTCGCGGGCGCTGCCCGCGTTTTCCACGTCAGAAGGCCCGAAGCATGAGCTACGCGATCATCTCCGTCGGCGGCAAGCAGTATCGCGTCCGCGAGGGAGAGCGCCTGCTCGTCGATCGTCTCGCGCTCGAGGACGGCGCGTCGTTCACGCCCACCGTGCTCCTCGCCGGAGGCGACGGGGAGCCGCAGATCGCCCCCACGGGGGTCGTCGTCACTGCGAAGGTGCTGGCGCAGGCGAAGGGCCCCAAGATCCTCATCGGCAAGTACAAGAAGCGGACGGGGTACAAGCGCCACACGGGGTTTCGCGCGTCTCTGACGCAGATCGAGATCGAGTCGATCGGAGCAGGCAACCGGAAGCAGGAGCGCGCCAAGTCGGCAACCGCCGCCACGGACGACGCCCCGTCCGGCCTCCCCGAGGGGTACGGCGATCTCACGGTCGCCGAAGTGAAGGAGGCGGCTCCGACCTGGGACGCCGCAGCACTCGCTGCCGCTCTCGCGTACGAGAAGGCGCACGGCAAGCGCAAGGGCGCCACCGCCGCGCTGGAGTCCGCTATCTCGGAGGCTGATCGCTGATGGCACACAAGAAGGGCCTCGGCTCCTCGAAGAACGGCCGTGACTCGCAGAGCCAGCGTCTCGGCGTGAAGATCTTTGCCGGACAGGAGGTCAAGGCTGGAATGATCATCGTCCGCCAACGGGGCACGCGCTTCCGCCCGGGGCCGGGCGTAGGGATCGGCCGCGACGACACCCTGTTCGCGTTGCGCGAGGGCGTGGTCGAGTTCCATCGGAGCGGCGAGCGGCGCTCCATCTCCGTCGCGGCGCCCGCCGAGACCGCCTAGCGCCAATCGCGAGGGCGCGTCCGAAGCGGCCTGCCGGAGGTCTTCGTGTTCCACGACCGGGTTCGCATCGTCGTCCGCTCGGGACGCGGCGGGGATGGTGCCATCGGGTTCCGCCGCGAGAAGTACGTCCCTCGGGGCGGCCCGGACGGCGGCGACGGTGGCCGCGGCGGCGACGTGACGCTCGTCGCCGATCCGTCGCTACGCGACCTCTCGTCGCTTCGCGGGCGGCGGGTCTTCGCCGCCGGGAGCGGCGGCCACGGCCGCGGCACTCGGAAGCACGGGGCGGACGGCGAGCCGGTCGAGCTCGCGGTTCCCGTCGGCACGCACGTGACCGGCGAGGACGGCGAGGTGGTGGCGGACCTGGCCAGGCCGGGCGCGCGGGTGGTCGTCGCGCGCGGGGGTGGCGGCGGGCGTGGAAACGCGCGCTTCGCGACGCCCACGCGCCAGACGCCGCGCTTCTCCGAGACGGGGCTGCCGGGGAGCGAGCACGAGCTCGAGCTCCGTCTCAAGCTGGTCGCGGACGCCGCGCTCGCCGGCCTTCCGAACGCCGGGAAGTCGTCTCTCCTGCGCCGCATCTCGAACGCCACCCCCAAGGTCGCCGAGTACCCGTTCACGACTCTCCAGCCCGTGCTCGGGACCGTGCAGGCCGCGGACGGGTCGCAGCTCACCGTGGCGGACGTGCCCGGGCTCATCGAGGGCGCGAGCGACGGCGTGGGGCTCGGGCACGCGTTCCTCGCGCACCTCGAGCGTGCGCGCCTGCTCGTCCACGTGATCGACGGCTCGGAGGGAGATGCGGACGGCCGATTCGCCACGATCGACCGCGAGCTCGCCCTCTACGGCGCAGGGCTGGACGAGCGGCCCCAGATCGTGGTGCTCAACAAGTCCGACCTGACCTCGGAGCCGACGCCGTTCTCCGTCGAGGATGCGCGCATCGTCGCCGTGCACCGGGTCTCCTGCGCGACGGGAGCAGGAATCCCGGAGCTGAAGCGGGCCCTGTTCGCGCTCTGCCCCGCCGCGCCCGAGCCGACCGACCTCGAGGCCGCCCTGCCGGAGTTCCTCGACTACCGGCCGGCACCGCCGGCCCGGCGGTCGTATCGCCTCCTGCGGACCGAGCGTGGCTTCCGGGTGGTCGGTGAGCCGCCCGACGAGGAGGAGCTCGAGGCCGCGCTGCGCTCTGCGGGCGTCCGTCGTGGCTCCGTGGTCGAGATCGGCGACGAGGAGCTCGAATGGCAGTGAGCGTGGGCGTCTTCGGCGGCGCGTTCGACCCGCCGCACGTCGGCCACGTCGAGCTCGCGCGCGTCGGGATCGAGCGCTTCGGCCTCGACCGCCTTCTCGTGCGGGTGGTCGAGGACCCCGGTCACAAGGACGTCTCCACCGCACCGCAGATCCGGCTGTTCCTCGCCGAGCTCGCGTTTGCGCTGCTGGACGAGGCGGAGGTCGGCCTCGACCGCTTCGGTCGCACGATCGACTCACTCGAGGCGCTCGGCCTCGCCGACCCCGTGTTCCTGGTCGGCGCGGACGAGTTTGCGGATTTCCTCTCGTGGAAGGAGCCCGAACGAGTGCTCGACCTCGCGCTGCTCGCCGTCGCCACGCGACCGGGGGTCGACCGGCGCCGCCTCGACGCAGTCCTGGACCGGCTCGAGCGGCCCGATCGGGTCACATTCTTCGAGATCGAGCCACTGGCGGTGTCGTCGTCCGACATCCGCGCGCGCGTCGCTGCCGGTCAGCCCGTAGCTGGGCTCGTGCCGGCCTCGGTCGAGGCGGAGATCGTGCGCCTCGAGCTGTACCGGCCCGTTGACCGTCCAGGGGCCGGGGGTATGCTTCGAGACGACCCGATCGAAGGGACGACACCGACCTGACCTCTCTCGAGCACGCACGCCGCATCGCCGCCCTCTGCGAGGAGAAGCTGGCGACCGACGTGGCGATCCTCGACATGCGGTCGGTGTGCGACTACACCGACTACTTCGTGATCGCGACGGGGAAGAACCCCCGCCAGACGAAGGCGATCCACGACGAGGTGCACGCGACCCTGAAGCGCGACGCGAGGCTGACGCCGCGATCGTCGAGCGGCCTGCCCGAGGCGAGCTGGATCGTCGACGACTACCTGGACGTCGTGCTGCACGTCTTCACCCCGGAGACGCGCGAGTACTACCGCCTCGAGGATCTCTGGGACGACGTCCCGAAGCTCGAGGCCGTCGCGACCGCCTGAACATCCGGCGAAGCCGACGACCCCTGCGCGGGATCGACCGGTCGTCGGTGGAGCGGGTACGATTCGGCGTCCACGGGGCCGTAGCTCAGCTGGGAGAGCGTCTGGCTGGCAGCCAGAAGGTCAGGGGTTCGAGCCCCCTCGGCTCCACTGCTCGCCGGTCAGGTCAGTGAGTGGACAGGCGCCACTGCTGTCCCCTGGCCGCCGGTTTCGACCTGCGGATGAGGCTCCTGCGCCAGGCCGAATCGGCAAGGTGGCTCAGGGGCGGGCCGAAGCCCGCCCCTGCACCCTGCCTACGCGCCGACGACGGTGATCGTGCGGACGATCTCGGCCGTCGTCGCGGTGTTCGCGGACACCGTGACGCGGTACGACTTCTTCTTCGCGACCGTCAGGCCCCTCACCCGCGGGCGGATGGTGCAGTCGACGCCGAGCGGCGACGCGCCCTGGGAGACCTGCACCAGCTTGCTGCCGAGGTAGCTGCGGATCGTGTACCCGACCGTCGCGCCGGTCGGGTTGTTCGCGCAGTACTCGCGGAGGTACACCGTCAGCGCCGGGTTCTTGGTGCCACCCTTCACGGTCACCTTGCCGTTCACCGGGCTGAGCGGAGCGGCCGCCCGCGCAAAGCGCGACTGCGCCGGCTTCGAGGTGCCGTCCTGGCGGTAGATCCCGCTCTGCCACAGGCTGCCCTGCGAGTCCTGCATCACGAACCAGACGAACATCTGGATCCGCTTGTCCTTGCGTGCCATCGCGAGCGCCTGGGGGATGTACGCCGCCTGCTGTGCCTCGGTGACGCCCTTCGGCTCGCCGGGCTTCGTCTCGTTGCCGTACTCGGTGATCCAGATCGGGATGTTCTTGCGGCGGAACGCGGCATCGAGGTCCTTCTCGAACCGCGGCATGCTCATCAGCGTCACGTTCGGGTAGCGGACGAGCTGGGTGGGCTTCTGGTTCACGGGGAACGGATAGGGGTGGTGCGCCCAGGCGTCGAACCTGACGCCCTTCAGGGCCGCTGCGACACCCTTCATGAACGTCGCCGGGGCGACGGTGTCGGTGAGCCCGTCACGGTGCTTGTCGCGGCCATTCGACGACGTCTCCCCGATCGCGACGAGCGCGCTGCGGTTGCCGGCCTTGATGCCGGCGATCCCGGCCCGCGCCAGCTTCGCGTAGTTCGCGGGGCTGACGATACGACCTCTTGCATTGAACTGCGGAACCAGGAACGTCGCGAGGTTCGACTCGTTCCAGATCGTGTAGAAGCGGACGAACGGGTACCCGGCGTACCGGCCCGAGTAGCGCGATGCGACGGCGCGCGCGAAGCTCTGGAAGTCCGCGATGTTGCTGGGCATCGCCTGCGGCTTCTGACCGCCGTTGGCCCACGACGGCGTCCCCCACAGCGTGATCATCACCTCGAGGCCGCGCTGCTGCGCGTTCCTGACGACCTCGTCGACGTCGTCGAAACGGTATGCGGGATCGAACGGATCGGTGGCGTCCGTCGGTCGGGTCGGGGCGGCCTTCGTCCAGTCGATGAGCGTCCGCACGACGGTTGCTCCGTTGCCGCGTGCCCGGTCCATCGCCTCTGTCCGGCCGCCGTCGAAGCGGAGCACGGGGTCGTCGTGGAAGCCCACCCACATGCGGTCGGCTGCGGATGCGGCCGGTGCCACCAGGGCTAGAGCGACACAGGCGAGGACGAGCAAGCGGACGACGAATCGCACGAGAACCTCCTTGGGCGAGATCGGGACGCGGGCACGGTAGCCCGACCGCGTAAGGGCGGTGTGAAGGCTGCGCACCCGTCTCCTTCGTCGTGTGGGCGCCCCTCCCTGTCCCCCTTCTGGGGCGGACGGACGGCGACCCGCCGCCGATCGCGTACACTCGCCGGGCATGGTCTGGGAGGTCGTCTTCATGCTCGTGCTGCTCAAGATCCCGATCGTCTACCTCTGCATGGTGGTGTGGTGGGCGATCCGCGCCGAGCCGCACGACGAGCGCCCGTCCGTCGCCGCGCGGGTCACCGACACACCTCTGTCGCCTCCCGGCCGGACGAGGCCTCCGCGGAGCGGCCGTCGCTTCGACGGCGACCGTCGCGGTCCCCGCACCCGGGTCGCCCCGCGTCCGCGCGCCGCCCGGGGCGAGGCACGCCCGTGAGCGCCGTCGACGAGACACGCTCCGACCGCGCGTCGGCCGCCGACACGATCGGCGGGCTCCTCGCCGTCGCTTCGGTGGTCCTCTCAGGCATCGCAATGGGCTTCGGGCTGCTGCTCCAGCTCGACGCGCACCCGGCCCGCCTCGCCCCCGTGGCGATCGTCCTCTCGCTGGTCGCCGCTCGCATGAGCCGGAAATTCCAGTCGCTCGCACTCAAGGCAGCCCTCTTCGGAGCGTTCGCCTGGGTGATCGGGATGACCGTAGCGGTCGTCACCGACGGCCCGTTGCTCTAGGGGGATCGCCCGCAACGGTCGCGGGACCGCGCCGACGGCGCTGCTACAACACGTGAGATGGGCTCACCCGACCCGACCGGGCCGAACGCCGCGTACGTTGCCCAGCTCCTCGAGGACTACCTCGACGCTCCCGCGAGCGTCCCGCCCGAGTGGCGCCGCATCTTCGAGGCGGACGCCGAGACATGGCGCGCCGCGGACACGGCGGCGGCCGCCGTTCCCGTCCCGCGAGGGAACGGGGCCGCCGCGACCAAGGCGCCGACGACCGCCCGCGCCCAGCCCTCGGCAGGCGCCGCGACCGCGCCCGCCGAGTCCGAGCCGGCAGCCGAGACGGTCGACCCGACCTTGCTGGGCGCGGTCGCGGCCGCGATGGCGCTCGTCAAGGCCTACCGGATGCACGGCCACCTCGCGGCCCGGCTCGATCCGCTCGGCTCGGAGCCGATGGGCGACCCCGCGCTCGACGAGACGCGCCTCGTTCCGGCATTGACCCCCGACGTCCAGGCTCGGATCCCCGCGAGCCTCCTCCGGCTTTCCGTGCCGGGCGACACGCTGCTCGAGGCGCTGCCGAGCCTCCGCGAGGTCTACACCGGCTCGAGCGCGTACGAGATCGAGCACATCTCCGATCACGCCGAGCGCGTCTGGCTCCGGAAGGCGATCGAGTCGGGCCGCTTCCGCGTCGGCCTCGCGCCCGAGCAACGGGTGACCCTCCTTCGGCGCCTGACGCAGGTGGAGGGCTTCGAGCAGTATCTCCGGCGTTCGTTCCTCGGGCAGAAGCAGTTCTCGCTCGAGGGGATGGACGTGCTCGTTCCCATGCTCGACGAGGCGATCGAGCTCGGGGCGGAGGCCGGTGCGCACGAGGTCGTGATCGGCATGGCGCACCGCGGGCGGCTCAACGCGCTCGTCCACACCGTCGGCCGGTCCTACGTGTCGGTCCTGCGGGAGTTCGAAGGTGAGCGGTCCTTCGACGCGCTGGTCGTCGACCCGGAGGGAGGGAGCGGCGACGTCAAGTACCACCTTCCCGCATCGGGGACGCGACTCACCGCTGCCGGGGAGATCGAGGTCACGATCGCTCCGAACCCCAGCCACCTCGAGGCGGTGGACCCCGTCGTCGAGGGCTGGACACGTGCCGAACAGACCGACCGTTCGGCTGGCGCGGGGCTCCACGACCCGACGGTGGCCCTCCCGGTGCTGATCCACGGCGACGCCGCATTTGCGGGCCAGGGGGTGGTCGCCGAGACCCTCAACCTCCAGAGCCTGGAGGGCTACTCGACCGGCGGCACGCTGCACGTGATCACCAACAACCAGGTCGGCTTCACGACGAGTCCGACCGAGAGCCGCTCGACGCGCTACTCGAGCGACCTCGCGAAGGGCTTCGACATCCCGATCGTCCACGTCAACGCCGACGACCCCGAGGCCGCCCTGAGCGCGGTGCGGCTCGCGCTGGCGTACCGCGCGGAGTTCGGCCACGACTTCGTCATCGATCTCGTCGGGTACCGCCGCCACGGGCACAACGAGCAGGACGAGGCCGCCTACACGCAGCCGCTCATGGCCGAGCGGATCCAGGCGCAGCCGACCGTGCGCGCGCAGTACGCGGCCCGGCTCGTCGAGGAGGGGATCCTCACTGCCGAGGAGGCCGATCGGATCGGCGAGGAGCTCGTGGCGACCCTCCGCGAGGCGCACGACAGGTTGCGCGCGTCGATCGCCGAGCCTCCTGCGCCTCCGCCGGAGCCGATGCCGACGACGGGCACGGGCGAGGCCGTCGAGACCGCGGTGCCCGCGGACCGGCTTCGGGCCTTGAACGAGCAGCTGCTCCGGGTGCCCCGCGGCTTCACGGTGAACCCCAAGCTGGCGCGCCAGCTCGAGCGCCGCCGGGAGACGATCGAGCAGGGCGGCATCGACTGGGGGCAGGCAGAGGCGCTCGCGTTCGCGTCGCTGCTCGAGGACGGCATCCCGATCCGGCTCTCGGGCCAGGACACGGAGCGTGGGACGTTCTCCCACCGTCACCTCGTGCTGCACGACCCCTTGACCGACGAGACGGCCACCCCGATCCAGCATCTTCCCGGCGCCCACGCCTCCTTCGAGGTCTACAACTCGCCGCTCTCCGAGTTTGCCGCGCTCGGGTTCGAGTACGGCTACTCGATCTCCGCCCCGGACGCGCTCGTCCTCTGGGAGGCGCAGTTCGGCGACTTCGTCAACGGCGCCCAGGTGGTGATCGACCAGTTCATGGTGGCCGGGAGGTCGAAGTGGGGGCGTACCTCCCGCCTCACGCTGCTCCTTCCGCACGGGTACGAGGGCAACGGGCCGGAGCACTCGAGCGCGCGGCTCGAACGGTTCCTGCAGCTCGGGGCGCAGGAGAACATCCGCGTCGCGAACTGCACCACGGCCGCACAGTTCTTCCATCTGCTTCGTCGGCAGGCGCTCGACGTCGTCGCCCGGCCGCTGGTCGTGATGACGCCGAAGGGGCTGCTGCGCCTCAAGCAGGCGTCGTCCTCGCTGGACGAGCACTCGAGTGGCGGCTTCAACGCGGTGCTGGACGACGTGGGGGCCGTCCACGAGGCAGTGGAGCGGCTCGTCCTCTGCTCGGGAAAGGTCTACTACGACATCGCCGGTCACGACCTTCGCGACGACGCGCGTACCGTCGCCGTCGCCCGCCTCGAACAGCTGTACCCGTTCCCCGTACGGGACGTCGAGGCGTTGCTCGCGGGCTATCCGCGGCTCCGCGAGGTCGTCTGGGCGCAGGAGGAGCCCCAGAACATGGGGGCCTGGCGGTCGATCCGCCACCGGCTCGAGGAGACGGCCCGCGGCAGCACCGCCGAGCTCGTCCGCTACGTCGGCCGAACGTGGAAGGCGAGCCCGAGCGAGGGTTATCCGACCGCGCATCACCGCGAGCAGGACCGCATCGTGCGCGTGGCGCTCGGTGCCGAGGACGGTTGAGAGGCGACGGGTCGGGGACTCCCGCGCCGTGCCCGCGGCTACACTGGAGTGTGGCCCGCGACCGTCACGACCGGCGCAACGGAGAGCAGATGGCAGTTGACACGAGCATCCCGGAGAACCCGTTCACGGAAGACGAAGGCGACCCGTCCTCGCTCGCCCGGGCGATCCAGGAGCACCTCGACCTGAAGCAGCGAAACGCCGCACTCGACGGCAACATGCCGCTCGGCAGGTACTCGGTCGAGGACCCGTTCGAAAACCATCCGCTCTTCAAGTCCGAGGAGCAGGCTCGCCTCGAGGAGACCCTCGACGGTGTCAAGGTGCCCGAGCCCACCCCCGCTCTCCCGTGGCCGGGTGAGGAGGACACGACCGAAGGGCCCGCGCTCGACGACGGCCTGTGGGGCCGCTCGCGCGATTTCGACTGGGGCGAGTAGCCCCCGGAGCGCTCGTCGACCCGACGTGTAGGCTCGCGCTCCATGACGGTGGACGAGCGCCTCGAACGGTATGCCGACCTCGTGGTCCGGGTGGGCGCGAACGTCCAGGCCGGCCAGGAGGTCGTCCTCCTGCACCAGGTCGAGCACCTGCCGACCGCGCGTGCGGTGGCGCGTGCAGCGTTTCGGGCGGGTGCGAGGCGCGTACACGCTCAGGCGACCGACCTCCACCTCCGCCGGGCCTCGATCGAGCTCGGCCCCGAAGCGGAGCTCGGAGTCACGCCGTCGTACCTCCTCGACTGGGCCCGGACGTGGCGGGAGACTCGTCCGGCCATCATCCAGCTCACCGGCAATCCCGATCCGGGGATCTTCGCAGGGCTCGATGCAGTGCTGGTCGCGAAGGCGGAGCCGAGAGACCTGCGCGCGATCTACCTGCCGCTCGTCACCGATCGCGTGCTCAACTGGGTCATCGTCCCCGCGCCCAACGAGGGCTGGGCCAGGACGGTGCTGGGCGAGCCCGACGTCGAGCGCCTGTGGGAGGCCGTCGCCACGGCGATGCGGCTCGATGCCGAGGACCCGGTGGAGGCATGGCAGGTGCATGCGGCCGTGCTCCGGTCGCGCGCGGACGCGCTCAACGCGCGCCGTTTCGATGCGATCCGGTTCCGCGGCCCGGGGACGGACCTCGTCGTCGGGCTTCTGGATGCATCGCGCTGGATGTGCGCGACGTTCGAGACGACCTCCGGCATCAAGCATCTGCCGAACATCCCGACCGAGGAGGTCTTCACGACACCTGACTGGCGCAGGACGACCGGCGTGGTGCGATCGACCTACCCCCTCATCGTGCCCGGCGTCTACGCGCGCGTCGACGGCCTGGAAGTCACCTTCGAGGACGGTCGGATCGTCGACGTCCGGGCGGACGGTGACGGCGCGGACGTCATTCGCACGCAGCTCGACGGCGACGCGAGGGGACGCTTTCTCGGTGAGGTCGCGCTCGTCGACGGCTCGTCGCGCGTCCGGGAGACGGGGCTCGTGTTCCACGACACGCTGTTCGACGAGAACGCGACCTGCCACATCGCCTACGGCAGTGGGCTCCCGATGGCGGTGGAGGGCGCGGACGGGCTCGGGGCGGAGGAGCTGATCGCGGCGGGGGTCAACGCCTCGGGGACGCACACGGACTTCATGATCGGCGGCCCGGACGTCGACGTCGACGGACTCGCTGCCGACGGCTCGGCGACGCCCATCATCCGCGACGACGCCTGGCTGCTCTGACGTGTCCGCGAAGCGGGAATCCGCAGAGGCGGATTCCCGCCGGTCGATCCCCGCCTGCGGGCGGGGCAGATCCCTCGAGGACGCCGGCTTGGGCGTCAGGCTGTCGCGGTCGCAACTACCTCCCCGGCTCTGCGGAACCCCTCACGCCAGGGCGTCCGCCTGGCCGCTCAGGCCACGCGTCGCACGGCAGCACCCTGGAGGCTCGTCGCCAAGCGGCGGAACGGGCCGTCGGTCTCCATCAGGTCGTCGTAGGTGCCGCGCTGCGTGATGCGGCCACGCTCCATTACGAGGATCTCGTCGGCACGCCGAACCGTCGTCAGCCGATGCGCGATGATGAGCGACGTCCGGCCGCGAAGCAGCGTGTCGAATGCGCGCTCGATCAGGACCTCCGTTGGCCGGTCGATGTTGGACGTCGCCTCGTCGAGGATCAGTACCCGCGGGTCGGCCACCAGCGCACGCGCGATCGAGATCAGCTGACGCTCTCCGGCGGAGAGCCCGGCACCACCTTCGCGCACGATGTGGTCGAGCCCCTCCTCGAAGCGGGCCGCGACGCGATCGACGCCGATCGCCCGCGCGGCCGCCGCGATCTCCTCGTCGGTCGCGTCGGGCCGCGCGAACCGGATGTTGTCCGCGATCGTGCCGCTGAAGAGGAAGGGGTCCTGCAGCACCACGCCGAGCTGCCGCCGGTAGGAGCGGAGGCGAACGTCCCGCAGGTCGGTGCCGTCGATGCGCACCGACCCCTGGCCGGGGTCGTAGAAGCGCGCGACGAGCTTCGCCGTCGTCGATTTCCCGCCGCCCGACTCGCCGACGAGCGCGATGCAACCCCCGGCGGGAATCTCGAGCTCCAGGCCGTGGATCACCGGCTCGGCGCCGTAGGCGAAGACGACCCGGTCGAGCTCGAGCCTTCCGTCGATCCGCCCGAGGTCGCGGGCGTCCGGCCGGTCGGTGATGTCGTGCTCGGCGTCGAGGACGGTCGAGATCTTCCCCATCGCCGCGGTGGCCGCCTGCACCTGCCCGTAGAGCTCGGAGAGCTCCTGCAGCGGCTGGAAGATGAGCGACAGCATCCCGACTGCGGCTATCAGCGTGCCGATCTCGAGCGCACCGCCGTCGATCATCTGGGCGCCGGCGTAGAGCACCGCCACCTGCGCCACGACGCCGAGGAGCTCGATCGCAGGGAAGAACACCGAGGAGAGCTTCTGCGCATAGGTGTTGGCGATCCGGTTCGCCTCGTTCAGCTCCTCGAACTCGCGCTGGAACGCCCGCTCGCGGTTGAACGCCTGTACGACCGCCATCCCGGCGACCGACTCGGCGAGCTGCGCGGTGACGGCCGCGATCCGCGTGCGGACGTCGGAGAAGGCCACGTGCGAGCGGCGCTGGAACCAGCGGGTGACGAGGAGCCCGGGCGGGAGCACGAGTAGTGCCACGAGCCCGAGGCGCCAGTCGAGCAGGAACAGCCCGCCTACCGCGGCGACGAGTGTCAGCGTGTTGACGACGAGCGTGGTCAGTCCCTGGTTGAGAACGTCGGAGAGTGCGTCGACGTCACTCGTCAGGCGAGCGATGATCCAGCCCGCCTTCTGCTCGGAGAAGTAGCGCAGCGAGAGCGAGGTGAGGTGCTCGAACAGGTCGCGACGGAGCTCGAGCACCATCCTCTGCCCGATGCCCGCGAGCATCAGCCAGGTCGCGGTTCCGAGGGCCCAGGCGACCACGCCGATGGCGACGTAGGCGGCGACATCCAGGGCGAGGCGCTGCTCGTCCCCCGCGCGAATGCCGTTGTCGATCGCGTCCCCGACGATGTGCCAGCCGGCTACCGGCGCGGCAGAGGAGACCGCTGCCAGGGCGAGCACGATCGAGAGCCGACCGCGCCGGCCCTCGGTGTAGCGCCAGAGGCGGGACAGCCCGGTCCTGGGGGCGCTCATGCGGCCAGCGCCTCCTCGCCGAACAGCTCGGCGAACGGGCCTCCGGCACGGATCAGCTCCTCGGGTACTCCCTGCTCGATGATCAGCCCGTCGCGAAGCACCACGGCGCGGTCGGCGACGAGGACCGTGGAGAGCCGCTGGCCGGAGATGAGCACCGTCCGGCCCGCGACCGCCGGCCGCAGGTGCTCGACCAGGTGGCGCTCGGTCTCCGTGTCGACCGCGGACATCGGGTCGTCGAGCACGAGCACGCGGGCGCCGGCGATGAGCGCGCGCGCTAGCGCGACGCGCTGGCGCTGGCCGCCGGAGAGGTTCACGCCCCGCTCGCCGATGAGTGTGTCGTAGCCGTCGGGAAGGTCGTCGACGAACTCGGCGACGCCGGCCGCCTCGCAGGCGTCCAGCACCTCGCTCCAGTCCGCTTCAGGCCGGGCCGCGAGGAGGTTGTCGCGGAGCGGGATGGAGAAGAGGACCGCCTTCTGCGTGACGATCGCGACGGACCGCCGGAGCTCCGGGAGCGAGACGTCGCGGGCGTCGACGCCGCCGAGGAGCACGCGGCCCGACGTCGGGTCGTAGAAGCGGGGAAGCAGGTGCAGCAGCGACGTCTTCCCCGCGCCGGTCGGGCCGCAGACCGCGACGATCTCCCCGGGCGGGACATGGAGGTCGATTCCGCCCAGCACCTCGCTTCCGGTCGGGTAGCTGAATCGGACTGCCTCGAAGCGGACGGGAAGCGGCCCGTCCGGCAGCGCCACCGGATGCTCGGGCGCGGGTAGCGACTCGATCCCGTCGAGCCAGGCGAAGCTCCGTGACGCGGCCGCGGTCGCCCTCTGGCCCAGGTTGATGATCCAGCCGAGCGCCTCGAGCGGCCAGACGAGCTGGAGCAGCAGCGTGATGAACAGCGTGAACTGGCCGATCGTCAGGTTGCCTGCGATCGCCTCGCGGCCGCCGAAGAAGAGGACGGCGGCGATCCCGAGCGTGGGGAGGAAGATGAGGCCGGGGAGGAAGCGAGCCTCGACCGACGCCTGGCGCATCGTCTCGTGCCTCACGGCCTCGGCCCGGTCGTGGAAGCGGTCGCGGACGTCGTCCTCGCGACCGAAGGCCTGCACCATCTCGATCCCCACGACCGCCTCGTCGGACGCCTCCGTGAGGTGCCCCTTTCTCCTCTGCACCTGCCGTGAGATCGGAAACACGCGGTGCGCGAAGAAGTAGGTGAGAATGGCGATCGGAGGCATCGCAACGGCGGCGGTCAGGGCGAGCTGCCAGTTCACCGCCGTCAGGACGATCGTGGCGCCGACGAGCATCAGCACGCTCTGGATCGCCTGCACCACGCCCCAGCCGATGAAGTAGCGCACCGGGTAGATGTCGTTGGTCGCCCGCGAGATGACCTCGCCGGTGGCGTGCCGGTCGTAGAAGGCGCGCGGGTAGCGCAGGTACGCGTCGTACAGCTTCGAGCGCAGGCGCGCCTCCACGGTCACTCCGATGCGGGCTGTCGCGTAGCGCCGCGTGAAGTTGATCCCGAACCGGAGGGCGGCCACCGCGACGATCGCCGCCAGGTACGGGACGAGCAGCGAGCCGTCGCCGCCGTCGATCGCGTTGTCGATCGTGCGCTGGACGAGGATCGGGATGAGGAGCGACAGGACGGTGAAGACGACGGCGCACGACAGGCCGAGCGCGACCAGCCGCCACTGGGCCCGCCAGAGCGGGTACAGATGCCGGATCGTCGGCCAGAGAGTGAGATCGGGCGGGTCGACGTTGGTCACGGGTGGTTCTCGCTGGGCGCGGGGCAGCGACCCCAGGCCGGTCGGCTGGCCGCCCCGCGAGGCCCCCCGGGGCGGAAAGGCGTCCGACGGGCGCTCGCCGCGAGCCGGACGTCCCAACACTAGACGACGGCGTCGACGAGGCGGGGTGCGGTTTACCGGCCTGATCCACTCCCCTCGTGACGTCACACGTCGCCGGTTTGTGGCTTGACAAGACATCATATTGATGTCATAGTGGTGGTCATGGAGCTCCACATCGATGCCATCAAGCGGGATCTGACGGGTGTTGTCGCCGCCCTCGCCGACGAGGACGTCGCCGAACAGTGGCGCCGCCTCGCCGACGCGGTCGAGCCGTCGCTCCGTCTCCGGTTGATCGACCTCCTCTCCGAGGCGGCCCTCTCGCTCAACTCCCAGCTCGACGCCGGCCATGTCGAGGTGCGGATGGCGGGTCGCGACCCGGAGCTCGTCTTCGTGGACGAGCCCCGCGCTCCCGAGGAGCCACCGTCCCCCGGTGACGACCTCAGCGCCCGCATCACGCTGCGGCTCCCGGAAGGGCTCAAGGCGAGCCTGGAGGTCGCCGCTGCCCGGGAGGCCGTCTCGACCAACGCCTGGATCGTCCGCGCCCTCGCACGGGCGCTCGAGCCGCGCGCCGCGCGGCGATCGTCCAACCGGCTCCAGGGCTTCGCCCAGAGCTAGAGATTCCGGAAAGGAGCAGCCCATGTTCTCGCTCGCGCTCTTCGGACCCTTCGACCCCTTCGACCCCGACCCGGTCAAGCGCCGGCCGCCGCGCCGCCGTGGCGACAATCGGGTCGACTCACGGCCCGCCGTCCCTCCCCGCCTCGGGCACAGGTAGTCGCCGTGCCGACCTTCGAGACACCCGGCCGGGTCCTGCTCGACGTCTCCATCCCGGCCGGGAGGGTCGCGATCCAAACGTGGAACGAGCCCCGCGTCGACGTCGAGGTGACGCCCGGCCGCGGGGACGAGGCCTCGCAGCAGGCGGCCGCCGAGACACGCATCGAGGCGGCCGAGCGTGGCGGGCGGCACGAGATCGTGGTGCGCGCCCCGAAGCGGGAAGGACGGTTCGGGTTCCTCGGCCGTAGCCCGGAGCTCGAGGTCGTCATTCGCTGCCCCGAGGGCGCCGACCTCGAGCTGAACACGCAGAGCGCGGACCTGGATGCCCGGGGTGGGCTCGGTGACATCACTGCACGCTCGTCGTCCGGCGACGCGATGCTCGGTGACACCGGGAGCCTGTCGTTCTCGACGGCGAGCGGCGACCTCTCGGCCGGCGCCGTCGCCGGCTCGCTCACGGCCAAGTCCGCCTCGGGCGACGTCTCGGTGCGCGCGGTCGGAGAGACCGCGACGGTCAACACGGTGTCGGGCGACGTCCGCGTGAGCGACACCGCCGGCGTGGCCGTCGTGAGCACCGTGTCCGGCGACGTCGAGCTCGAGGCCGCCGGGGGCGGAGCGCGGGTGAACTCCGTCTCCGGCGACGTGCACGTCGCGGCGCGCCCGGGGCTCGCGCTCTGGATCGACGTCCAGTCGGTCAGCGGCTCGGTCAACTCGGACCTCGACGTCGGCGACGCTCCGTCAGGCAAGGGCGGGGCGGCACACGCGGAGGTGCGCGTGCGCACCGTGAGCGGCGACGTCCGGGTCTCGCGGTCCGGCGCGCCGATCGCGTAGGGCAAGAGGCTCGCCGCCCGGTGCCGGGAGGGCGCCTTCCGGGGCGCTTCCTAGACTCGGCGTCGTGGCAACCCAGGAGCCGCAGGCGAAGCGCGTCGAGGTCACCGTGTCCGCCCGGACGTTGGCCACGGTCATCGGCGTGATCGCCTTCGCATGGGCGTTCGTCGCCGCCCGGCAGGCCGTCCTGTGGGTGTTCATCGCGCTGTTCCTTGCGATCGTCCTGCAGACGCCGGTCACGTGGCTCGAGGAGCGCGCGGGGATGAAGCGCGGGAATGCGGCGATGCTCATGGTGCTGGGCCTCGTCGGCTTCCTCGGTGCGCTCGCCTACCTGCTCGTCAGCCCGTTCGTCGGCGCGGTGCGCAACCTGATCGAGGACCTGCCGACGATCGTCGAGCGGATCCG
Organism: uncultured Actinomycetes bacterium; assembly: GCA_963793655.1. Classification (GTDB taxonomy): domain Bacteria; phylum Actinomycetota; class Thermoleophilia; order Gaiellales; family Gaiellaceae; genus Gaiella. The sequence continues at coordinate 244,740 of CAWCAV010000011.1, read as the reverse complement.
GGCCTCCGACCTCTTTCAGCAGCTCGACCAGCGGACCGACATCGGCGAGAAGCTCCAGCAGAAGGCCGAGACCCTCGCGTCGGACCTCCCCTCCAAGCTCGGAGACGCGTTCGAGGTCGGCGGCCGGATCTTCGGCTTCGGGCTCGGCGCGATCACGATCACGTTCATGACGCTCTTCCTCGTGATCGACCTGCCGAACCTGTCACGGTCGCTCCACACGGTCCTGTACCCGCGCGAGTCCTCGCGCGTGTCGGTGCTCGAGGAGCGCATCACTCGCACGATCGGCCGCTACGCGCTCGGAGCGGTCGCGATAGCCGCGATCGCGGGCACCGTGCAGGGAACCGCCGCGTGGCTGATCGGGGTCCCGTTCGCGTTGGCGCTCGGGATCATCGCGGGCCTCCTCGGCCTCATCCCCCAGGTCGGGGCGACGCTCGCGGCCGTCGTCCTCTCGCTCGTGGCGCTCACCCAGGGCGTCCCCCAGGCGTTGATCATGCTCACGATCTGCATCGTCTACCAGCAGGTCGAGAACTATGTGCTCCAGCCCACGATCCAGGGCCGGGCGGCCGACGTCTCCGGGTTCTTCGTGATCGCGAGCGTGATCGTCGGGGCCGCGCTCCTCGGGGTCGTCGGGGCCCTGATCGCCGTCCCGCTGACCGCGTCCACGCAGATCGTCGTCCGGGAGCTGACTGCCGAGCGCCGCGCCGCCGTCGCGCTCGCGCACGCGGCCACCGCCCCGCCGGGCGGGCCACCACCAGACCCGTAGGACGCGACGCGCCCCTCCCTCGCGGCGGTCAGGGCAACCGCCCCTAGCGGCAGTCGTCGCAGGCGCCGTGCAGGACGACCTCGTGCTGCTCCATCGCGTAGCCGAGCCGCCCGGCCGCGCTCTCGAGCGCGCGCTCGAGGGTCTCGTCGGCGAAGGGCTCGACTTTGCCGCAGTCGTCGCAGACGAGGTGGTGGTGGTGCTCGTCGCCCTCACGTGCGGGCTCGAACCGCGCGATGCCGTCGCCGATGTCGACGCGCTGGACGAGCCGGAGCTCGACAAGCGTGTCGAGCGCGCGGTAGACGCTCGCGACGCCCGCCGCCCCGCCGGCCGAGGCGATGCCCTCGTGGATCTCCTGCGCAGATCGGCAGCAGTCCTGTCCGGCGAGGAACTGGACGACCGCCCGCCGGGCGCCGCCCTTGCGCAGCCCCGCGGCGCGCATCCCGTCGAGGGCCTGGTCGCTCCACGTGGACATCACTAAACGATAGCGGTTCTCATTCGTTTGCTAGCCTCCTGCCGATGCGGCTTTCGAGAATCGTTCTCTTGTGCGGGGTGGCCGCCGCAACGGTCGCCGCGGCCGGCTGTGGTGGAGCCGATGCCTCGGGAAGCGGCACCGTGGTCGCAGCGTTCTACCCGCTGGCGTATGCCGTGGAGGAGGTGGGAGGGGGGATCCAGGTCTCGAACCTGACGCCCCCCGGCGCCGAGCCCCACGATCTCGAGCTGACGCCGCGCGACGTCGGGCGCGTGCGCGATGCAGCTCTCGTCGTCTACGTCGGGGACGGCTTCCAGCCGTCGGTGGAGACGGCGGTCGAGGGCCGGGAGGGGCCGTCACTCGACGTCCTCCGTGGGTCGGAGCTCCTCCCGGCCGCCTCGCGGAGAGGCGCACGGGATCCGCACGTCTGGCTCGACCCGATCCGGTACGCCGTCGTCGCCCGGCGGATCGCAGGGGCGCTCGGCGACCCTGCCGCCGCGGATGCCCTGGTCGGCCGCCTGCGTGCGCTCGATGCCCGCTTCCAGCGGGGCCTCGAGCGGTGTGCCCGCCGCGAGCTCGTCACGAGCCATGCGGCATTCGGGTATCTCGCGGCACGCTACCGGCTCGAGCAGGTCCCCCTGGTCGGGCTGTCGCCGGAGGCCGAGCCCGGACCGAAGGAGCTAGGACGGCTCGTCGGGGAGGTGCGCGCGACGGGTGCGACGACGGTCTTCTCGGAGACGCTCGGCTCGACCGCGCTCGCCGACACCGTCGCACGTGAGTCGGGCACGCAGACCGCGACGCTCGATCCCCTCGAGGGGCTCACGCCCACGGAGGTCGACGCCGGAGCGAACTACTTCAGCGTCATGCAGAAGAACCTCGCCGTGTTGCGGAAGGCGCTCGGATGCACCTAGGGCCGGCCGTCCCCGCGGTCGAGCTCGACGACGTCTCGTTCGCCTACCGGGGCGGCCCTCCCGCGCTCGAAGGCGTCTCGCTCTCGGTCGAGCCGGGCGCCTTCGTGGGTGTCGCCGGCCCCAACGGCGGCGGCAAGACGACGCTGCTGCGGCTGGCTCTGGGGCTGCAGCGCCCGAGCTCGGGACGTGTGCGGCTCTTCGGCTCGCCTCCCGGCACGCGGGGTCTCCCGCGCGTCGGCTACGTGCCGCAACGCGCGCATCTGGCGTCGGGGACACCCGTGACGGTGCGGGAGGTGGTCGAGGCCGGACGGCTCGCAGTCCGTGGCCCATTCGGTCCGCTCCGCTCCGGCGACCACGCGTGCGTGGCGAGCTCGATCGAGCGCGTCGGGCTCCACGCGCGCGCCGACGCCCCGTTGCGGACGCTGTCGGGAGGCATGCAGCAGCGCGCCTTCATCGCACGCGCGCTTGCAGCCGAGCCGGCCCTGCTCGCCCTCGACGAGCCGACGACCGGGGTCGACGCGGAGTCGCAGGAGTCGCTCGCCGCGCTGTTGGCCGAGCTGAGAGCGGAGCTCGGCGTGACGATCCTCTATGTCTCGCACGAGTTCGGCGCCGTCGAGCACGTCGTCTCACGGCTCCTCCTACTCCGTGGCAGGATCGTCTTCGACGGAGACCCCGCCGAGCTGCCCGCGCTCTGGCACGACCCGTCTCACGCTCACTGAGGCGCCGGATGCTCGAGCTCGAGTTCATGCGCCTCGCCTTCGCCGTCGGAGCGGTCGTCGGCGTCCTCGCGCCCACGGTCGGCTTCTTCCTCGTCGAGCGGAGACAGTCGCTGGTGGGCGACGGTCTCGGGCACGTCGCGTTCGCGGGAGTCGCCGCCGGGTACCTGCTCGGCGTGTCGCCGGTCCTCACCGCGCTCTGCTTCGCCGTGGTGGGAGCGCTCGCGATCGAATGGCTCCGCTCGCGCGGCGGCGCGGCCGGTGATCAGGCGCTGGCGGTCGTCTTCTACACCGGGATCGCGCTCGGCATCGTGCTCGTCTCTAGCGCGAACCGACTCGACGTAGGCCTGTTCCAGTACCTCTTCGGATCGATCCTCACGGTGACCCGCGACGACCTGTGGGTGGTGCTCGCGCTCGGGAGCGTGTCGCTGGCGACGATCGCGCTTCTCTATCGCGGCCTGGTCGGCGTCGTCCTCGACGAGGAGGGAAGCCGGGTCGCGGGCGTCCACGTCGGCGTCCTGAACACGGTGGTCGCCGTGCTCGCGGCCCTGACGGTCGGCATCTCGATGCGGATCGTCGGGATCCTCCTGATCGCGGCGTTGATGGTGCTCCCGGTGATCGCCGCGCAACGGATCGCGTGGAGCCTTCGCTCGACGCTCGCGCTTCTCGACGGCGATCGGCCTCGGTTCGGTCGTCGCCGGGCTGACGGTCGCGTACTACGGCGACCTGCCCCCGGGCGGGACGATCGTGCTCCTCGCAGCGGGCGCCTTCGTGGCTGCCTCCCTCCTGGGAGCCCTCCTGCGGCCGCGCTAGAGCGATGGGGGGTGCGGACCGCACGCACCCCCCGGGACCACCGCGCCTCAGCTGAGGCCGTTTGCCTTCAGGAACGCCGCCGCGACGTCCGCCGCAGGCTTCTTGTCGACGCCCACCGCCTTGTTCATCGCCGCGATCGCCTTGACGGTCAGGAGCTTCGTGACCTTGTTGATCGTCGACGTGAAACTGCGTGCCGTACTCGGCCACGAGCTTCTTGCTCACGACCGGCGCGACGTGCTGGAAGCCGAACATGTTCTGCGGATCACGCAGCTGCACGTACTTGCCCGACAGAAGCTGCGGGTCGGTCGTGAACACGTCCGCGGCCAGCACCTTCTTCTGGTCGAGCAGCGTGTACGCAGAGATGCCCGCGAGCGGGACGAAGTCGAAGCCCTTCACCCCGTAGCGGCTACCGATCTGGCCGGTCCATCGTGTCTCCCACTCGGGGAACCCGGCGATGGAGAGGTTCGGCACCTTGCTCAGGTCGACGAATCGTCTTCAAGCCGTACTTGTTGGCGGTCGCGCGCGTGACCGCGAGGACGTCGACGTCCTGGAAGGGCGTCTGGGCGAGCAGGGTCTGCCCGCGTTGGCCGTACAACCGTTTCGCGAGCTGCATAGGTCGCTGCCGCCGTCCCGGGGAGCGTCTTTCGCTTGAACGTGACCGACAGCATGATGCCCGTGTACTCCGGATACAGCGTGATCTTGCCGCTGCGAAGCGAGGTGTCGATCAGCTCCGTCGAGGCGATGTTCTCCTTGTACCCGACCTTGAAGCCCTGCGCCTCGAGGGCCTGCTTGTAGAGCTGTCCGAGGATGTACTGCTCGGGGAAGTTCTTCGTCCCGACGATGATCGGAGTCGCCTGCTTCCGCGCAGTGGAGGTGGCGTCGCCTCCCGCGGCGGACGCCGCGGTCGTACCACCGAGGATGAGCGCGACCCCGAAGGCGATCGAGAATGCGGCCTTGGCGGCGCGCCGGTTGTGCTTGCGAATCAAGGCACTGCCCCCTTTCCGGTTGGAGTGCGTCGATTCCGGTGACCCTAGAGCATCAGGCCCGGCTATTCCGGATGTCCGTTGACTTCTGGCATCTACTCTTCAGCGATCGACCACGCCGGTGACAACGTCCGGCTCGAACGAATGCGCCTCGGCGCGTAGCCCTGCCGGGGTCAGCGCGCGCTGGACGAGGCCGAGCGCCCCGTCCGCGAGCAGCGCGAGGACGGAGACGCAGATCGCCGCCCCCACCACGCCTTCGAGCCCGTAGCCCGCCTGGTTGACGATGATGTCGCCGAGCCCGCCCCCTCCCGCGACGGCGGCGATCGTGGCCGTCGCGACGACGAAGACCGCCGCCGTGCGGATTCCCGCGAAGATCAGCGGCAGCGCGAGCGGAAGCTCGACCGCTGAAGACGATCTGCCGCCTGGTCATCCCCATTCCCCGTGCGGCCTCGACGGCCTCCGCCTGGACGCCGTCCACGGCGACGTAGGCGTTCGTGAGGATGGGCGGCACCGCCAGGACGACGAGCGCGAGCGCGACGCTCCAGAAGCCCACCCCGAGGAAGACGAAGCCGACTGCGATCAGGACGAGGCTCGGCAGCGCCCGCCCGAGATTCGCGACGTTCACAGCGAGAAACGAGCCGCGGTGCAGATGCCCGAGCCACACGCCGAGGGGAAGGGCGATGGCGATCGCGATCGCCAGTGCGGCGCCCGAGAGGAGGAGGTGCTCCCACGTCTTCTCGAGGATCAGGTGCCGCTCGTCGAAGACGAACTCGAGCGCCTGACCGAAGACGCTCGGGTCCAGGCTCGGCGATCACGTGGCCCTCCGGGTGCGGTTCCACGGCGTCAGCGCGCGCTCGGCGAGCACGAGCAGCGCATCCGCGACGAGCGCGAGCCCGACCGCGAGTGCGCCTGCGACGAGGATCTCCGTCTTGAACGCCTCTCGCAACGCGAGGAAGATCGGATAGCCGAGGCCCTTCGGGACGACGAGCGCCGCCACCGTCGCCAGCGCGATCGTCGAGACGAGGGCTACCCGCAACCCGGCCATGGTCGCGGGAACCGCCAGCGGCAGCTCGATGCGCCAGAGCGTCTGGCGTCGGGTCAGGCCCATCCCGCGGGCCGCTTCGAGTACGTCCGGCGGTACGCCGCGCAGGCCCTCGAGGATGTTGCGGTAGAGGATGAGCAGCGTGTAGCCGACGAGCGCGATCTCGACGGTGGCCACGGTCAAGCCCGTCACGGGCACGAGGAGCTGGAAGAGGGCGAGGCTCGGGATCGTGTACACGAGGGCCGAGAACGTGCCGAACGGCCGCTCGAGCACGCGGTACCGGTGGGTGACGAGCGCCGCGGCGAGTGAGAGCACGAACCCGACGGCGACCGCGATCAGTGTCAGCTCGACGTGCTCGACGAGCGCGGGCTGGAGCACGTCGCTCCAGTTGTCCCGCACCCAGTCGGGGCAGAACAGGCGGTTGGAGACGACGCAGTCGCTGCCCTTGCCGAAATCGGGGATCACGGGCCCGCTCTGAGCGACGAGCTGCTCCCCGGCCGGCCCGGTCATGTGGCCGAGCCCGCGAGCGTCTCGAGCGTCACGACGCCGCGCGGCTCCCCCGCGTCGTCGACGACCACGAGCGAGTGCGAGCCGCTGGTGATCATCTGGGAGAGCGCGTCGCGGAGCGTCGTCGCCCCGTCGGCGCGGGGCGCTACCACCCCGTCGAGCGGCCCGAGGTCGAGCTCGTCGAGGCGGCGGAGCGCGAGCAACTTGAGCCCCCGGTCGGCCCCGAGGAACCGGGCCACGAAGGCGTCCGCGGGGTGCGCCAGGATGGCCCCCGGCGTGTCGTACTGCGCGAGCACACCGCCCTCCCTCAGGATGGCGATGCGGTCCCCCAGCAGGATCGCCTCGTCGATGTCGTGCGTGACGAAGACGATCGTCTTGTGGAGCTCGTGCTGGATCCGGAGGAGCTCCTGCTGGAGACGGGCGCGCGTGATGGGGTCGAGCGCGCCGAAGGGCTCGTCCATGAGCATCACCGGCGGGTCGGCGGCCAACGCGCGTGCGAGCCCGACGCGCTGGCGCTCCCCGCCCGACAGCTGCGAGGGGAAGCGGGCCCGGTAGTCGTCCGCGGGCAGCTCGACGAGGTCGAGCAGCTCGTCGACGCGCGTAGCGATCCGCTTCTTCGGCCAGCGGAGGAGGCGTGGCACCGTGGCGACGTTGTCCGCGACCGACATGTGTGGGAAGAGCCCTACCTGCTGGATGACGTAACCGATTCCGCGCCTGAGCTCGGTCACGTCGAGCGAGCGCACGCTCGTACCCCCGATCGTGATGTCGCCCTCCGTGATGTCGATCAGCCGGTTGACCATCTTCATCGCGGTCGTCTTGCCGGCGCCGGAGGGGCCGACGAGACAGCAGATCTGCCCCGCCGGCACGGTGAGCGTCAGCTCCCGGACGGCCGGCTGGGCGCGGCCGGGATAGCGCTTTGTCGCCCGGTCGAACGCTATCTCGGCGGCGACGCCGCTCACGCGGGCAAGCCTACAAGCGTCGCTCCCGTGCCCGCGGCTGGCGAGCTACGCCACGAGCTGAACCGCGTCGGCTCCCGCCTCGTGGCAGTCGCGACAGCGCGCAGAACAGCGGGCCGCCCGAGATGCCCCTCCAGCGATGTAGCTCCAGCCGGCGGCCGTGTGCGTTGTCAGCCTCGACTCCGCCGCCCGTCTCGTTGGCGCTGACGTGGTTGTAAGGTGGCGGCGTGGCTGCCCCCTTTCGCGTGCTCGCGATCGACGGCGGCGGGATCCGAGGGATCATCCCTGCGACGGTGCTCGTCGACCTGGAGCGGCGGATCGCGCCACGCTCTCTCGCGACCGTCTTCGACCTGATCGTCGGGACGTCGACCGGCGGGATCATCGCCCTGGGCCTGACGGTCCCCGAGGGTGAGCACCCTCGGCATCCCGCGGAACGGCTGCTCGAGCTGTACCGGTCCGACGGAGAGACCATCTTCCCTGGTGGGGGGCCGATCCCACTCCAGCGCACGGCATGGGTGCGCGAGGGAACCCGGTACTCCGTTGCGGGACTCGAGGAGGCGCTCGGTCGCCTCCTCGGTGATACCCCGTTGACAGCTGCGCTGACCGGCGTCGTCGTGACGAGCTACGACCTCGCCTACGGCGAGCCGGTAATGCTCTCGAGTCGTCCGGAGCTCGGTGACGTCAGCGACGTGACGATGGCCGTCGCGGCTCGAGCAACGTCCGCGGCGCCCATGTTCTTCAAGCCTCAGATCGTCAAGGACGGCGATCGAGATCGGATGCTCGTCGACGGCGGCCTTTACGTGAACAGCCCGGCACTCCTCGGCTACCTGCTCGGTCGGCAAGCCGCGGCTCGAGACGACCTCCCACTCGTACTCGTCTCGCTGGGCACCGGGGTACGACCGCCACGGACTCCGCTCCCGGTGGCGGAGAGGGCGCAGATGCGGGATACGTCCGCCCTCGCCCGGACACTCCTCGAGGCGGTCGCCACCGGTGGCGGGCGCTTGGCCCACCTGCTCCTCGCTCGTATCGCCGACGGCGAGCGCTTTCGCTACTGGCGCCTGCAGACCACGGTCGGTTCGTGCAGCTTCACGATGGACGACTCGAGTCCGGAGAATGTCGCCTGCCTGTACCAGCGTGCACGCGAGCTCGTCTCCGAGAACGATGAGGAGCTCTCCGCGGTCACCGACGCGCTCGGAACCTGAGACCTTGCTCGCGCGGCGAACGGCTTTCTCTGGGGTGGGCCGGTTGCTTCTCAAACCGCTTTCCCGTGCGAGATCACGCGCTTGGTTCGGCTTGAAACTCGCGCGCCCGGCAGACGACTCCTCGACGAGTCGCTTTTCGCCGACCGGCCGAACGCCGCAGCAACGAGGACGGCGGCGAGGACGACGTTCCAGACCGTCGTCAGCAGCTGCTGCCCGATTGAAATAGGCGGCCGCGGCCGCGGACGCGCGACGCCCGTCCGCCCTGAGCCCTACATGCTTTCCAACCGAGGCCCGGTCGTCGATGTCGAGTTCGCCTCCCACGTCGACCTCATGTCCGAGCCACTTGTCGTCCTCGCGGCGGCCGGCGCGAGCTGCGCCGGCCGCCCGACTCGTTCTCCGTGGATGTCAGGCGTGCGCCACGGGCTTTGCGGTGTTCGGCCGCGGGAGGCGATGGCGGACATCGGCGGCGACATTGCGCAGCTCGAGCGCGAACCCGATCTGCATCACACCGGTCACGATCGTGAACGTGGCGATGAGTGCGACGATGGCGACGGCGCCCGCGTCGGGCTCGATGAACATCACGGCGCCGAACGCGCTCGAGATCAGGCCGTTGAGCGCCAGCAGTAGCTTCGCCGGCCATTCCAGTGGAGCTTGCATCGCGGTGCCCAGCATCAGGGCGCCAATCGCCAGGGCCCAAGCCGCCACCACGTACAGAAGCGCCTGCGCGGAGATGTCGTTCCAGACGAGCAGCGCGATGCCGATCGCCGTTCCCGCGACCGCCTCGAGCGTCAGCCATCCGCGCTCGCCCGGCGGGAGCGGCGTCAGGAACGCTGCCAGACCGGACAGGACTCCTCTGACCAGCGCGTACACCGCGACGACGGCGACGATGGTCGTCAGGCCGATGTCCGGCCACAGGACGAGCACGAAGCCGAACAGGACGGCCGCGGCGCCGTTCGCTGCGATGAGCTTCCAGACGCGGGCAAGCAGCCGCTCGCCCTCGCTCACTGCCTCGTCGATCTTGCTGTTGACCTTCGAATCGAAGGTCTCGGTCACTGTCGACTCAGTCCTCATCTCTGCCTCCTCAGTGGAATTTCACGGCCGCCTCGCGGACCTTCCGCTCGAGGTCGTCGAGCGCTTCCTTGACGCGGTTCGTCTGCTGTTGCCAAGTGCCCTCCGAGGCCGCCCGCAGCGCCGTCAGACGCTCGGCCGCCCGGTTGCGCGCCTGCCTGAGCTCGGCGATCTCGGCCTCGGCCCGCTCGCGAGCGTTCCGTGCCTTCGTCGCTGCGCGCGTCTGGAGCCGCTCGATCGCGGCGTCCCAGTCGTCCAGTTCCGCCTGCACCGCCTCCGCGTACGAGTTCGCGTCGTCGGCCAGCTCCGAGGCCAGGCGGTTCTCGGCGATCGCGATGTCGATCTCGAGCTGCCGGAACTGTTCGTCGACCGTCTCTGCCTTCTCGCGGACGGCCTCCCAGGCCGATGCCTCCTCCTCGCGCAGCCAGTCGAGCCGGTCCTGGAGGAGCGCTCGGGTGCGAGAATCGCCGCTTTCGGCGCGTGCCTTCAACTCGTCGATGTGTCGGCGGATCTCCGCCCACGTGTCGTCGATCGTCCTTGTCGCCATGCGTACCTCCTGTCGTCGTCGGATGTCCTTCACGACGTCAAGCCTGTCGCGGGCGGCTGCCAACGCCCTGCCACGGCCCACGCCCTCGCTGCCACTCACAGTGGCGGCGCGACGCGGCTTTACGGCGTCAGAGCGGTCTCGGCAGCCGTGGACAAGGCAGCACCCACTCCGGGCTGCCCGAGGTCGTCGAGACCCGCCCGGGCGGCCGAGCCCGGATCTCCGGCGAGCGCGAGGAACAGGCTCTCGCGCGCTTCGTGCGGTCGCTGCTTGTCGGACCATTCGAGCACGGCGCGGTAGAGCGCCTCGGCGCTGTCCGCGTCTCCCGAGGCGGCCAGCACGCGCCCTAGCCGGACGCGCGCGTGCGCCGCGACCCATGGCGACCGTGCCGCCTCCGCAGCGGCGAGCGCCCGGCGCTCGAGCTCCTCGGCCTTGCGGAGGTGTCCGCTCGTAAACGCGACCCAGCCGAGCCCGGCGAGCGCGAAGGCTGCGTGGTCGGCGAACCCTGCATCACCTGCGAGCGCGAACGCACGCTGATACGCCTCCGCTGCGGTGTCCTCGTCGCTCCGGCGCTCGGCGACCCAGGCCTCGAGCAGCAGCGCGGGGACCTGAAACGCATCGAACCCGATGGCTCCAGCGTGACGGTACGCCTGCGCCGCCATGGCGGCGACCGTGGACACGTCTCCCGCGAGAGCGGCAACCTGGGCCCGCATGAGGCTGGTCACTGCGATGCTCCAGCCGTCGCCGGTCAGCTGGATGCGAGCGTGCGCCTGCTCCGCCAGCACGGCGGCCCGCTCGCCGTCACCGGCTTCTGCCCGGGCGAGCGCGAGCGTCGCCTCGACGAGAGCCGCCTGCGGCGGTAGCGGCTCGGTCGCGACGAGCGCGCGTTCCCCGATCTCGATCGCCGCGTCCAGATCGAACTCCTCCGTTGCGAAGAAGCAAAGGAACGCCTCGAGCTCGAGTCGGAGCGCGGCGGGCGCATCATCGGACGCGGTGCCGAGTGCGAGCTCGACGAACCGGCGGCCCTCGGAGACGCGCTCCGCCACCGTGAAGTACCAGGCGAGCGTTCCGAGCCGACCCGCGATGCCGGCGTCGGGCGCTTCATGCGCGTACGTGAGAGCGGCCCACAGGTTGTCACGCTCGAGCTCGAGTCGTCCGAGCCACGCTCGCCACTCGGGTCCGCGAAGGCCGGCTGCCGCAGCGTCCGTCAACGTGGCGAAGTACTCTGCGTGCGCCTTCCGGGCTGCCCCGAGGCCACCGCCTTCGGCAAGGCGCTCGAGCGCATAGTCACGGACCGTGTCGAGCAGGTCGTAGCGCGCGGCGGCGCTCGGGAACGAGACGGTGACGATGGACTTGTCGACGAGGGTGCCGAGCAGCTCGACCACCGTCATCTCGTCCAGCCCGTGGCCGGCGCCCGCCCCGACGAGCGCAGGGAGAGGCGCACCGCCTCGGTGCACCGCGACATGGTGGAGCAGCGCCTTCTCGTCCGCGTGCAGGAGGTCGTAGCTCCACTCGACGAGCGTCCCGAGCGCGGCGCGGCCGGCATCGGAGGCAGGCCGCTCGCGGAGGAGCTCCAGGCGGCGCCTGACGAGGGCGAGGATCTCCGCGAGCCCCAGCACGTTGACCCGCGCAGCGGCGAGCTCGATCGCAAGCGGGAGGCCGTCGACGAGACGGCTGATCTCGGCGGCGAGCCAGGCGTCCTCGTCCGTCAGTTCGAAGCCCGGGCGCGCCGCGCGCGCACGCGCGGTGAAGAGCCGCACGGCCGGGACATCGACCGTGTCGCTCGATCCGGGATCAGGCACCGCAAGGGGCGACACTGCAAAGCGCACCTCACCCGGTACGTGGAGCACCTCGCGGCTCGTCGCGAGTACCCGCACGCCCGGGCAGCCCCGCAGCACCCCTTCGACGACGCGGGCCGTCTCCTCGATCACGTTCTCACAGGAGTCGAAGACGAGCATCGCGTCGGTCTCACGAAGGCGCGCGACGGTGCGCGCGAGCGGGTCGGGGCCCCGCACGTCGAGGGACTGGGCGGCGAGTCGGACGACGTCGGCACTACTCGCCGCGCGCGCGAGATCGACATGCCACGCTCCGTCGCGGAGTTCGCTCTCGACCGATCGCACCGCCTCGAGGCCGAGCCGGCTTTTGCCGACGCCGGGCGGCCCGGTCAGCGTGACGAGGCGATGCGCCCGCAGAAGCTCGACCACCTGGGTGAGCTCCGCCTCGCGGCCGATGAACGAGGTCGAAAGCGCCGGCAAGTTGCCGCGCCGCTCTGGTGCGACGGGGACGGGCGCGATCGTCGGGTCGTGAGCGAGGATCGCCTCCTGGAGACGCCGCAGCTCCGGACCTGGTTCCAGCGCCAGCTCGTCCAGAAGCATCTGGCGGGCCTCCTGGAAGACCTCGAGCGCGTCCGCCTGGCGTCCGCTCCGGTAGAGCGCGAGCATCAGCTGTCCCCAGAGGCGCTCGCGGAACGGGCTCTCCTCCAGCGCAGCTCGGATCGCCGCAGCAACTTCGCCGTGCTCGCCGAGCGCGAGAGCGGCCTCGAAGCGCTCCTCCAACGCGTCGAGCCGGAGCGAGTCCAGCCGCCCGGCCTCGGCGGTCAACCACGACGACTGAGGCAGACCCAGCAACGCAGGCCCGCGCCAGAGGTCGAGCGCGTCGGCGATCGTGTCCCTGGCGCCAGGCGCATCGCCGGCGCGCAGGGCGCCGCGTGCAGCCGTGAGCAGCTCCTCGAACTCCATGGCGTCCGCGACCGCTCCTTCGAGCGCGTACCCGTCGGCGGCGAGCCGAATCGTGCCCGGCCCCAGCGCCCGGCGCAGCCGGGTCACGTGGTGCTGCACGGCGTTTCGAGGCGTACTCGGAAGATCGCTGCCCCATACCGCCTCGACCAACGTGTCCGTCGAGACGACACGACCCGATCGCAAGGCGAGGCATGCCACGAGTGCCTGCCGCTTGGCGCCCGGCACGTCCACCGGCTTCCCGCCCGCGACCACCTCGAACGGCCCCAGGAGTCGAACCTCGAGCTTTCCCATACGGCCTGTCCTCCGCTCTCGCGAGCAGTCTGGCACGCCGGGCAGCACGGTGCGAGGCCGCGTTACCCGACGCCCCTCAGTGCCGACTCCGCTGTGGGCGTCCCCGCCCCTGGCGCGGTGAGGCCGGCCTCCGTTGCCGGCGGCAGCGACGAGCGACCGGCTGGCAGTTGCATGGCAGCGCGGGCACCCATGGTTACCGCCATGACGCGGACAATCGTATTCGGACGGAGCTAGGACGGTGCTGCCGCTCTCCGACGGGCTGCCCGCACGCAGCTTCCCGGTGGTGAACGTCGCGCTCATCGCGGCGAACGTCGCCGTCTGGGTCTTCTACGAGCTCCCCGACCTGGGAGGGGCGGTCGCGCAGGCGTCCTTCTACCCCTGCGACGTGGACAGCACGTGCGCGGCGCCCGTGCCGTGGGCGATCAGCTGGCTGACGGCGATGTTCATGCACGCAAGCTGGGGTCACCTCCTCGGCAACATGCTCTTCCTCGCGATCTTCGGGAAGACCGTCGAGGACGCGTTCGGCCACCTCCGCTATCTGGCCTTCTACGTGGCCGGCGGCTTCGCAGCGACGGCGTTGCAGACGGCGATGACCCTTGGCTTCGCCTCGGACGCCGACGCGCGTGTGCCGCTGCTCGGCGCGAGCGGCGCCATCTCGGCCGTGCTCGGGGCGTTCCTCGTCCTCTACCCCCGTGCGCGGATCAAAACGCTCGTGCTCGTGTTCTTCGTGCGGATCCCGGCCTGGGCCTACCTCGGCGGCTGGTTCCTGTACCAGCTCCACGAAGCGCACGCTGCGCTCGTCACGGCGTCGGCGCAGGGAAAGGGAAACGGGGTGGCGTTCTTCGCGCACGTCGGCGGGTTCGTGTGCGCTTGGGTCGTCGCGCGGGCGCTGCTCGATGCGGGGCGGATCCGCCCCGAGTCCGTGTCCCGACCCTTCGTGCCGATCCTCCGCTGAGCGACGGCATGGTCGAAGCCGCGCTCTATGCCGCTGCGACAGGGGGAGCGCTCTTCGTCGGGGCGGCGCTCGGCTGCTTCCGGGCTCCGCCCAAGCGTCTCACCGCGGGGATGCTCGCCTTCGGCGCTGGCGCGATGGTCGTTTCCGTCGCGTTCGAGCTGTTCGAGCCGGCGCACCGCGAAGCCGGCCTCCCTCGCGCGTCGGCTGCGCTGCTCGTCGGCGCCGCCACGTTCATCACAGTCGATCTCCTGCTCCAGCGCCATGCCGGCGCCCAAGCCGGCGGTCTCGCCCTGGTCGCGGCGGCGACCCTCGACGGCATCCCGGAGAACCTGGCGCTGGGCGTCGGCCTCGCCGCGGGCGGCTCCTACGCCCTCCTCGCCTCGATCGTCGTCTCGAACCTGCCCGAGGGGTTCGGCGGCGCGGCCCGGATGCGCGCGGGCGGAGCATCCTCCGCACGCGTCCTCTCGGTGTGGGGCGTGACCGCCGCGGTCCTCGCCGTCGCTCTGGTCGGGGGCAGAATCGCTGCGGACATCGCATCGGAGCAGTCACTCGGCATGCTGACCGCGTTCGCGGCGGGCGCCGTGCTCGCGGCACTCGCCGACACGGTGATGCCAGAGGCGTACGCCGAGGGCGGGCCGCTCGTTGCCTTCGCGACGAGCGGCGGCTTCCTCCTCGCCTACGCCCTCACGACGCTCGACTGACGGCGGCAAGGCCGCCGCCGGCGAACCGGCAGGAGCGGCGCGCGGCAGTGGACGACGCGCACGGCGGCAGCAGCATGGCAGCCACCCCCGGGATGCTCCGAGCGATCCCTACGAGCAAGGAGATGAGATGAGCACCGCACTTGATGAGATGAGCACGGCACTTGTCGAGGCAGAGAACGCGGTTGAACGGTGGAACGTCGATCGCACCCGGACGGCGGTCGAGTTCGAGGTCGAGCACCTGTGGGGCCTGCACACGGTTCGCGGCCGCTTCCGCAGCTTCGACGGCGCGTACATCGTCGGTTCGGGCGGCTCGGAGATCGAGCTGACGATCGACGCGGCGAGCATCGACACGGGCGTCGCCAAGCGCGACGAGCATCTCCGATCGCCTGACTTCTTCTTTGTCGCCCTGCATCCGCAGGTGCGGTTCAAGTCGACTCGCGTCACCGGACTGGGAAACGGAGACGTGCACATGAGCGGAGAGCTGGAAGCGGCCGGCACGACCGTTCCTCTCGCGTTCGACGCATCGGTGCGCGTGATCGACGGTGAGCTCGAGGTGGAGGCGACCACCACGGTCGACCAGGGGCGCTTCGGGATGAGCGACGGCCCGCTTGGGAACGTCCGGCCGCCGACGACGGTGCACGTGAAGGCGCGCCTCGTCCGGGTCGAGAGCCCCTATTGATTTCGCCGCGCAGGCCGTGGCGGCAGCGGCCGCCCTCCGCGTGGCAGAGGTTTGGCAGCGAGGCCTGTGAGTGTCTGGTCGACAAGGTCATTCGAACGAAGGGAGGCCAAAATGGCTGATATCGAGAACGTGGTGGTCGTTCGGTTCACGGAGCCGAGCAAGGCGTACCAGGCGCTCAGCCTGCTCAAGGAGTGTGACGCTGACGGTCGTATCGGGCTCCGGTCCGCAGCGGTCGTGGAGCGCACGCCCACGGGCGAGCTGCGCACCGTGGAGGGCGCCGACAACGTCGGCCTCGTCGGGACGGCGAGCGGCTCGCTGATCGGGATGCTCATCGGCGTCCTGGGCGGCCCCGTCGGCGTCCTCGTCGGTTGGGGCTCGGGCGCGCTGATGGGCGGAGTCTTCGACATTGCTCGCGTCGAGAAGTCCGACGAGGCGCTCGCCGCTCTCGGGACGGCGATTCCGCCGGAGTCGACCGCTGTTATCGCAGGCGTGGAAGAGCCGGCGGTCGAGGTGATCGACGGCGAGATGGCCAAGCTCGGCGGCGAGGTGACGCGCCGCCCGCTCGACGAAGTCATGAGCGAGCTCGAGGCGGCCGAGAGCGCCGCCGACGCCGCCGCGTTCGAGGCGCGTCGGACACTGATCGAAGAGCGCAAGGTCGAGGTAAAGACGGACTTCGACGAGCGCGTGGGAAAGCTGAAGGAGAGGCTGCACGTCTCCTGACCGCCGCGAGTGCCCGTCGCCGGCCTCGCCGGCGACGGGCAGCGGGGGGCCGGTCGACAGGAAGGCAGCCCGTGTCATGCAGACCGATTCGTTCGAACAGGTGAACGCGGGTGAGGCCTCCTCGCGGGCCGGGGAGGCGCGTCGCACCGAGCTCGAGGTCTCGGTGTCGATCCGGACGATCCTGCTGATCGCCGGCGTCGTCGCAGTCGCGTGGGCGCTGGCGTCGATCGCGAGCGTCCTTCTCGTCATCTTCGTCTCCGTCTTCAGCGTCGCCGTCCTCTCCCCGGTGGTGAGCGCGATGGAACGGCGGCTCCGCTGGAGCCGGAAGCTGTGCGCAGCGGTGCTCGTGCTGGCGACCGTGATCGTCCTCGGGGCGGTCGTTCTGGTTGTGACACAGGCGGCCGTCGGCGCCGTGCGCGACTTCAGCGACGACCTGCCGCGGATCGTCGAGGATGCCAGGCGCAGCGATCTGGGCAGCTTCGTCAACAGCAGGGGCGACTCGCTCGGCACGTTGGCGCAGCACACGAGCGAGATCACGGGCGGAGTCGCCAAGGTGTCGGGCGGCGTCGCCGACGTCGGCGTCTCGGCGTTCGGCGCGGTGACCCTCGTCTTCTCGGTGATGTTCCTGACGCTGTTCGGACTGATCGACGAAACGCGCCTGCGAGGCTGGGTCGGAGGTCTGCTCTACCGGGGCGATCGCGAGCGCTTCCTGCAGGTCGCCGATCGGATCGTCCAGACCACCTCGCGCTACATGCTCGGCAACCTGGCCATCTCGGTGGTATGCGGGACGGTGTACGGCGTCACCGCGCTGATCCTCGACGTTCCGTACCCGCTCGCTCTGGCGGTGATCGCGGGGATCCTCGACCTGATCCCCAGCATCGGGGCCACCATCGCCGGCATCATCGTCGCGCTCGCCGCGCTGTCGGTCAGCCCTGCAGCGTTCGTCGTCTTCCTGATCGTGATGGTCGTCTACCAGCAGATCGAGAACTACATCCTGCAGCCGACGATCATCGGAAAGGCGGCCAGGGTCTCCGGCTTCACCGTGCTTGCCAGCGTTCTTGCGTTCGGAGCGCTCTTCGGGCTCATCGGGGCGATCATCGGCGTGCCGATCGCTGCCGGGATCCAGATCGTCGTGGAAGAGCTCACTTCCGCCAGGAGAGCTCACATCGCCGCAGTGGACGCCGCCGTGTAGCCGAATCAGGCCCTCGCAGTTTCTGCTCGACGGGCGCTGCGGTAAGCGCGCCCTAGCGTTGAATACGTGATTATGAGGGCGAGGAGGGCGCGAGAAGATTGCGCCGCTCGCTGCGGCTGTCAGGGGTGACCCGTCAGGCTGCCAGCCACGCGGCCGCATCCGGACCAGTGGTGTGGCAGTCGCGGCAGCGCGCCTCGTACGCGTTGAGCGCGCCGACGACGATCGTCTCGCCCGAGTAGGGCGCGGGGCGCCCGTCGACCAGCCGCTGCGTGGTCGTCGCCGGCCCGCCACAGCGGTTGCAGACGGCCTGGAGCTTGTCGACGAACTCCGCTCGCGCAAGGAGCTCGGGCACGGGCCCGAACGGCTGGCGGCGGAAGTCCTGATCCAGCCCGGCCGCGATCACGCGGACGCCTCCGTCTGCCAGCGTCAGGGCGACGTCGACGATCGACGGCTCGAAGAACTGAGCCTCGTCGATGCCCACCACCTCGCAGCCGCGGGCGCGGGCGACGAGCTCGGCGCACCCGTCCACCGGGACGGCCGACATCCGCACGCCGGCGTGGCTGACCACGTCGGCATTGTCGTAGCGGTCGTCGATTCGCGGCTTGAAGAGCAGCACGCGCTGGCCGGCGATCTCCGCACGCCGCAACCGCCGGATCATCTCCTCGCTCTTGCCGCTGAACATCGGGCCGCAGACCACCTCGAGCCAGCCGCCGCGTTGTGGGGGAACCCTGATCACGCGGCGGGATCCTAGAGTGGACGGTGGACGGAGCACGACACGCGGGCTTCTCCCTCGAGTGTTCGTCGCGCGCGAGAGCGCGAAGGAGCCTTGCTACACTCCGCCACGGCTCGGCGGCGTAGCTCAGTTGGTTAGAGCAGCGGAATCATAATCCGCGTGTCGTAGGTTCGAGTCCTACCGCCGCTACCTGTTCGTCCCCTTTCGCTCGCCCCGACCAGAAGAGAAGACATGGCCACCGGAGTCCGAGTCGCGATCACGCTCGCCTGCACGGAGTGCAAGCGCCGCAACTACCAGTCACAGAAGTCGAAGCGGAACACGCCCGACCGGGTCGAGCTTCGCAAGTACTGTCGCTGGTGCGGCTCGCACACGCTCCACCGCGAGACGCGGTAGGCCCGGGAGGAGCTCGAGACATGGCAGGAGAGACGAGACGCCAGCGCCGAGACGCCCGGCGCGCCGCGGGCCAGGAGCCGTCCCGGGCTGCAGCGCCCCGCCCGGTACCTGCGGGCCCCGCTCCCGCGGCCGCGCCCGTCGAGCACGCGCGTCGCGGCGGCTTCGTCCGCGAGTCGATCGCCGAGCTCCGGAAGGTCGAGTGGCCGAACCGCGCCCAGGTCATCCAGGGCACGATCGTCGTCATCATCGCGTGCGCCATCGTCGGCGCGTTTCTGTGGGGCTGCGACCAGGTGCTCCGGCCGTTCGTCCGCGACGTGCTACTCGGTCAGTAGGAGAGAAGGGCGCAGATGTTCCACTGGTACGTGATCAACACCTACTCGGGGCACGAGAACAAGGTCAAGGCCAATCTCGAGCACCGAATCATCTCGATGAACCAGCAGCAGCGGTTCCGGCGGGTCGTCGTGCCCACCGAGCAGGTGATCGAGACGAAGGACGGCCAGAAGGTCCAGACGGAGAAGCGGGTGCTTCCCGGCTACGTCCTCGTCAACATGGACCTGAACGACGAGGCCTGGACGGTCGTCAAGGGCACGCCCGGCGTCACGGCATTCGTCGGCGCGGGTGCCAAGCCGTCGCCGCTCTCGAAACCCGAGGTCGAACGCATACTCCACGCGGGCGGCGCCGCCGGAGCTCCCGCCGCCAGGACGCAGGTCGAGTTCTCGCTCGGCGAGTCGGTGAAGGTGACGTCGGGCCCGCTGTCGGACTTCGACGGCGAGATCGTCGACGTCAACGCCGACGCGCAGAAGCTCAAGGTCCTCGTGGACATCTTCGAGCGGCAGGTGCCGGTCGAGCTCGCGTTCGACCAGGTGAAGAAGATCGACTAGCAACCACAGAAGGAGGAGGGGCGACACCCCGCACGGACTCCGATGGCGAAGAAAGTCCTCACACTCATCAAGCTCCAGATCCCGGGCGGGCAGGCGAACCCTGCGCCGCCGGTCGGGCCTGCGCTCGGTCAGCACGGCGTCAACATCGTCGAGTTCACGAAGGCGTTCAACGCCCAGACCGCGCACGAGAACGGCCGGATCATCCCGGTCGAGATCACCGTCTTCGAGGATCGCTCGTTCACGTTCATCACGAAGACGCCGCCGGCGGCCGTCCTGATCAAGGAGGCCCTCGGCCTGCAGTCCGGCTCCGCGGAGCCGAACCGGAGCAAGGTCGGGAAGCTCACGCAGTCCCAGCTCCGCTCGATCGCGGAGACGAAGATGCCCGACCTCAACGCCAACGACGTCGAGGCCGCGATGCTCGTGATCGCGGGGACCGCACGGTCGATGGGCGTGGAGGTGGAATCGTGACTCGCGTCGATCGCACGGACACCGCCCGCGCCGGCGGCCGGTTCAGGGATTCTCGCTCTGCCGAGAAGCAGGTCGGGGAGGTGGGGTCGTGAGCGCCCATGGGAAGCGCTACCGGGAGGCGCGCGCCGCGATCGACCGCGAGAAGCTCTATGCGCCCGCCGAGGCGGTCGCGACCCTGAAGGGGGCGCCGGACGCGAAGTTCGACGAGACGGTGGAGGTCCACTTCCGGCTCGGGCTCAACGTCCGCCACGCCGACGAGCAGCTCCGTGGGACGATCATGCTGCCGCACGGGACGGGCCGCTCCACGCGCGTCGCCGTCTTCGCCGAGGGCGACAAGGCCCGCGAGGCGCAGGAGGCGGGCGCCGACGTGGTTGGCTCTGCCGACCTCGCCGCGAAGATCGAGGGCGGCTTCCTCGACTTCGACGTCGCGATCGCGACGCCCGACCAGATGGGGAACGTCGGAAAGCTCGGCCGCGTCCTCGGCCCGCGCGGTCTCATGCCCAACCCCAAGACGGGCACCGTGACGTTCGACGTCGCCAAGGCCGTGTCCGATGCGAAGGCGGGCAAGCTCGAGTACCGCACCGACCGTGGCGCCAACGTCCACCTTCCCATCGGCAAGAAGAGCTTCGCCGAACGGCAGCTGCTGGAGAACTACGTGGTGGTACTCGAGGAGATCGTCCGGGCGAAGCCCGCTGCCGCCAAGGGGCGCTACATCAAGAGCATCACCCTCAGCACCACCATGGGGCCGGGCCTCCACGTCGACCCGACGCGCACACGGGACGTCGTCGTGGATGCCGCTGACGCGGAATCGACCAGGTCCACGCAGGAGGCTGCTACCGTCTAGCGCTCGACTTCGACTAGCACCGCCGAAGACAGCCGGCAGCCCCGCGGGGCCGAAGTCCGGTCGAGGTGTGTCAAGGCCCGAGCCGCCAAACGGTTCGTACGGTCATGGCCCACCTTGCGAGGTGGGCCTAGTCGTTCCGGAGGAATACGACATGCAGAAGACCGAGAAGGAAAGAGTGGTCGCGGATCTCGTCGAGCGCCTTCGCACGACGGAGTCGCTCATCGTGGCCGACTACCGTGGGCTGACGAACGCCGAGCTCGTCGGGCTTCGCGCGAAGCTCCGCACGAGCGGAGCGGAGCTCAAGGTCGTGAAGAACACGCTGACGCGCCGCGCCGCGAACGAGGCCGGTACCGAGGCGCTGCTCGCCCTGCTGGAAGGCCCCACCGCGATCGCGTTCGTCCAGTCGGACGGTGACGCCGTCGCCGTCGCGAAGGCGCTGTCGGACACGGCGAAGGAGACCAAGGTCCTCGCCCTTCGCGGAGGGATCCTCTCCGGCCGCACGATCAGCGGAGCCGACGTGGAGGAGCTCGCCAAGCTTCCCGCCCCGGAGGTGGTCAAGAGCCAGCTGGTCGGCGTGATCGTCGCGCCGTTGACCCAGCTCGCGGCGCTCGTCGTCGCGCCTCTCCGCGACCTCGTCGGGCTGATCGACGCGCGCATCGAGCAGCTCGGCCCGGATGCTTCTGCTGACGCAGAAGCGCCTCTGGAGAGCGACGCCGCCGAGACCCCGCCCGTCGACGAGCCTGCTGCAGAGGCCACCGCCGACGGCGAGCCTCCCGCGGAGGCAGCCGGAGACGAGCCCGTGGCGGAGGCTGCCGCAGAGGAGCCCGCGGCGGAGGCCGGAGAGGCCGAAGCGGTGGAGACAACCGACGAGTCCCAGGAATAGAGGCGGTTCGCAAGGCGAACCGCCCGATCGACAAGGAGACACCGAAATGGCAACGGACACAGCGAAGGTGCTCGAGACGCTCGGCAAGATGACCGTGCTCGAGCTCGTCGAGCTCAAGAAGGCGATCGAGGAGGAGTGGGGCGTCACGGCCGCAGCCCCGGTCGCCGTCGCAGCGGCTCGCTCCCGCCGCCGGTGACGGCGCAGCCGCCGCGGAGGAGAAGGACTCCTTCGACGTCGTGCTGACGTCGACAGGCGACAAGAAGATCCAGGTGATCAAGGTCGTCCGCGCAGCAACCGGGCTCGGCCTCAAGGAGGCGAAGGACCTCGTCGACGGTGCCCCCGGCACGGTCAAGGAGGCGCTCGCCAAGGACGAGGCGGAGAAGCTCAAGGCGGAGCTCGAGGAGGCCGGCGCGGGCGTCGAGCTGAAGTAACACGGAGTCGCCGGCTTCCCGTCGACGACTCCCAGGCGGCTCGAGGGTGCACCCGTCGAGCCGGGCCCTGGTGCGTGGATGGCCGCGAGGCGGCCCACGCACCCGACCAGCCCCCGCTTGCTACAATCCGTCCCGGACAGTTCCGCCGCCCCGAAAGGGTTGCGGCGGAGCGTGCTTGTCCGCTATTCTTCGCTGTTCCGCCCGAGCCTGGCTTCGACTCTGCCCGTCCTCATCACTGACCGCCGTACGTAAGGGAGGCTGTTCTTGAGCAGCACCGCCGTCGCGCCGCGCGCGCGCAAGACGTTTTCGCGCCTGAAGCACGTCCTCGACCTCCCCAACCTCATCGACATCCAGAAGGCCTCGTTCCAGTGGTTCCTGGACGAGGGGCTCCGCGAGACGATCGACGACATCTCGCCGATCTCCGACTACACGGGCACCCTCGCCGTCGAGTTCGGGGACTACGAGTTCGGCCCGCCCCAGCACACGATCTCCGAGTGCCGCGAGAAGGACCTGACCTACCAGGCCCCGCTCTCCATGACGGTCCGCTTCGTGAACACGGAGACGGGCGAGATCCGCGAGCAGCGGGTGTTCATGGGCGACTTCCCGATGATGACCGAGCACGGCACGTTCATCATCAACGGCACCGAGCGCGTCATCGTCACGCAGCTCGTGCGCTCGCCCGGCGCCTACCTGATGGAGCCGAAGGACGCGACGAAGCAGGTCTTCACCGCGAACCTGATGCCGTCCCGCGGCTCGTGGCTCGAGCTCGAGATCGACAAGAAGGGCATCGTCTACGCGCGGATCGACCGCAAGCGCAAGCTCCCGATCACTACGCTTGCTCCGGGCGCTCCCGGCCGAGGACCCGACCACCGGGTTCCAGCTCGACACGTCGACCAACGAGGCGATCCTCGCCCTGTTCGACGAGCGCACGCGGGTCTACATCCAGAACACGCTCGAGAAGGACCCCTCCACCCGCGAGGAGGAGGCCCTCATCGAGGTCTTCAAGAAGCAGCGCCCGGGTGAGCCGCCGACGCTCGACAACGCGCGCAACCTCCTCCGGTCGCTCTTCTTCGACCCCAAGCGCTACGACCTCACGAAGGTCGGCCGCTACAAGCTGAACCAGCGCCTGGGCGTCGGGGTCGCCGAGGACGTCCGCGTGCTCACCACCGAGGACATCATCGCGCTCGTCCGCAGGCTCGTCGACCTGCCGGCGCGCGCTCGGCGTGCTCGAGGACTCGAAGGACTACGCCGCCGAGGCGGCCGTCATGTCGCGCGAGCCGATCCGCGGCGAGCTCGACGAGTACGAGCACTTCGGCAACCGGCGGCTCCGCACCGACGGGCGAGCTGATCCAGGAGGCGTTCCGGGTCGGCCTCTACCGCATGGAGCGCGTCGTGCGCGAGCGGATGACGACCGAGGACGTCGACACGATCACCCCGCAGACGATCATCAACATCCGCCCGGTCGTGGCGGCGCTGAAGGAGTTCTTCGGCTCCTCGCAGCTGTCGCAGTTCATGGACCAGACGAACTCGCTCGCCGGGCTCACGCACCGGCGCCGGCTGTCGGCGCTCGGCGCCGGCGGCCTGACCCGCGAGCGCGCGCCGATCGAGGTGCGCGACGTCCACCCGACCCACTACGGCCGCATGTGCCCGATCGAGACGCCCGAGGGCCCGAACATCGGCCTCATCGGCGCGCTCGCGTCGTACGCCACCGTGTCCGAGTTCGGCTTCATCCAGACGCCGTACCGCATGGTCGAGAAGGCGAAGGTGTCGGACGAGATCGTCTACCTCGACGCCGCGCAGGAGGCGCAGTACACGATCGCGCAGGCGTCCGAGGCGGTCGACCCGAAGACCGGCAAGTTCGTCAACGAGCAGGTGCTCTGCCGCTCGGCGGCGGGCGAGGCCGTGATCGCCCGCGCCGACGCAGGTCGACTACATGGACGTCTCGCCGGCGCAGATCGTCTCGGTCGCGACGGCGCTGATCCCGTTCCTCGAGCACAACGACGCGAACCGCGCGCTGATGGGCGCGAACATGCAGAAGCAGGCCGTGCCGCTGATGATCCCGCAGGCACCGCTCGTCGGCACCGGCCTCGAGTACCGCGCGGCCGTCGACACGGGCGACGTCGTGCTCGCCCGCAGCGCCGGGCACGGTGATCGACGTCGACGCCGAGCGGATCGTCGTCGAGGGCAAGGGCACGCGAGACGAGTACCCGCTGACGAAGTTCATGCGCTCGAACCAGGGCACGCTGATCCACCAGAAGCCCGTCGTGTCAGCTCGGCGACGCGGTCGCCGAAGGGCGAGGTCCTCGCCGACGGCGCGGCGACCGACCGCGGCGAGCTCGCGCTCGGCGCGAACCTGCTCGTCGCGTTCATGCCGTTCGAGGGCTACAACTTCGAGGACGCGATCGTGCTCTCCGAGCGGCTCGTCAAGGACGACGTGCTCAGCTCGATCCACATCCACGAGTACGAGATCGACGCGCGCTCGACGAAGCTCGGCGACGAGGAGATCACGCGCGACATCCCGAACCGCTCGGAGGAGTCGCTCGCGAACCTCGACGAGCGCGGGGTCGTCCGCATCGGGGCCGAGGTCGGGCTCGGGCGACCTGCTCGTCGGCAAGGTGACGCCGAAGGGCGAGACCGAGCTGACGGCAGAGGAGAAGCTGATCCGCGCCATCTTCAAGGAGAAGGCGCGCGAGGTCCGCGACACATCGCTCAAGGTGCCCGCACGGCGAGGGCGGCAAGGTGATCGGCGTCAAGACGTTCTCGCGCGATGCCGGCGACGACCTGCCGCCGGGGGTCAACGAGCTGGTGCGCGTCTTCGTCGCGAAGAAGCGCAAGATCGCCGAGGGCGACAAGCTCGCCGGCCGCCACGGGAACAAGGGCGTCATCTCGAAGATCGTCCCCGAGGAGGACATGCCGTTCCTCGAGGACGGGCGTGCCGTCGACGTCGTCCTCAACCCGCTCGGCGTCCCGAGCCGGATGAACATCGGCCAGATCCTCGAGACGCACCTCGGGTGGGCAGCCGCGCACGGCGTCTTCGCCGAAGGCGACCCGGTCAACGAGCGGGCGCCGATCAACGCGCCCGACCCGCGGGCAGTCGCGACGCCGGTGTTCGACGGCGCGACCGAGGCCGACGTCGACGAGGCCCTGATCACGTGGGCGAAGCAGAGCGAGACGATCGCCATGAACGTCGACGAGACACGGGCCGAAGGCCGCCGCTGCTCGGGCAAGGTGCAGCTCTTCGACGGCAAGTCGGGAGAGCCCTTCGAGCAGAAGGTCACCGTCGGCTACATGTACATCCTCAAGCTGCTCCACCTCGTCGACGACAAGATCCACGCGCGCTCGACGGGCCCGTACTCGCTCGTCACCCAGCAGCCGCTGGGCGGCAAGGCGCAGTTCGGCGGACAGCGCTTCGGCGAGATGGAGGTGTGGGCGCTCGAGGCGTACGGCGCCGCGTACACCCTCCAGGAGATGCTCACGATCAAGTCCGACGACACGATCGGCCGCGTCAAGGCGTACGAGGCGATCGTCAAGGGCGAGAACATCGCCGAGCCGTCGATCCCCGAGTCGTTCAAGGTGCTCCTCAAGGAGATGCAGTCGCTCTCGCTCGACGTCCACGTCCTCTCGGACGAGGGCCGCGAGGTCGAGGTGCGCGAGGAGGACGACGAGCTGCTCCGCGCCGCCGAGGAGCTCGGGATCGACCTCTCGCCCGCGAGCGTTCGCGGCGCCGCCGGCGCCCCGACGGTCCAGGAGGTCGAGGAGGGCGCGCCGGAGGAGGGAGCCGACCTGGCGCTCGCCTCCGACGAGGACCTCGAGGAAGAGCCGGCCGAGGGCGAGGAGGAGCTCGCGCTCCCCGCGGACGTCGAGGTCGAGGACTGAGCGGGATCGCTTCGCGACTCGCAGGCTAGGAACGTAGGGAACCAGCGGAAGGCGAAACACAACAGGAGGAACCTCGTCCAGGGGTTTCTCCGAAGGAGAAACCCCCTTGGCGCAGATCGACATCAACGACTTCGACGCGATCCGGATCGGGCTCGCTTCCCCGAAGCAGATCCGTGACTGGTCGATGGGCGAGGTCACGAAGCCGGAGACCATCAACTACCGCACCCTGAAGCCCGAGCGGGACGGCCTGTTCTGCGAGCGCATCTTCGGTCCCACGAAGGACTGGGAGTGCTACTGCGGCAAGTACAAGCGGGTCCGCTACAAGGGGATCATCTGCGAGCGCTGCGGCGTCGAGGTGACGCGCCAGAAGGTGCGTCGCGAGCGGATGGGGCACATCGACCTGGCCGCCCCGGTATCGCACATCTGGTTCTTCAAGGGCGTCCCGAGCCGGATCGGCTACCTGCTCGACATCGCTCCGCGCGAGCTCGAGAAGGTCCTCTACTTCGCCGCGTCCATCGTGACCGGCGTCGACCACGAGAAGCGCGCCGCTGACCTCGTAGACCTCGAGGACAAGGTCAGCGGCGAGTCCGAGCAGATCTATGTCGACCGCGACGAGCAGCTCTCGGCGCTCGACGAGCGCCTTGCGCGCCGTCGCGCCTACCTGTCGGCGGGCAAGGACAAGGGCTTCGACGAGGACGACGAGTTCTGGGCGCGCGGCCTCTCCAACTGGGCCGAGGACCAGGCGATGCCCTCCCTCGAGGAGGCTCGGACGCTCGCCGGCTCGATCTTCCCGGATCTCGCGAAGACCGTGGCCGGCGAGGACCCGAAGCGGCTCCGCGAGCTCGTCCGGCAGACCGCGACGCGCGAGGACCGTCGGCTCGCCCCGCGCGAGATCGAGTCCGTCGCGAACGCTGCCCAGGAGATCCGCACGGCCCTGGAGCCGCTCCGGAACGAGCTCGAGAGGGCCTCCGGCGCGAAGAAGGGCGCGATCACGAAGCACCTCCACAAGCTGCTCGCCCAGCTGCTCTCGGGCGAGGAGCTCTCCGGCGACGACGCCGCGCTCGTCGCGTCCGTCGACGGCAAGAACCTCGAGCGTGCCCGGGAGACCGGCAACGGTCTTCTCCGGGATGTGCTCGAGCAGGCCGAGACCGACGCTGGCCCCGAGCAGGTGCGCGAGCTCGCATACGACCTCTGCCTCGTCGAGGGCGCCCGCAAGGAGGATCTCGAGGCCGTCCAGCAGTGGGCGACCAAGGTCAAGGAGATGGTCGCCGACATGGAGAGCCGCCGCGAGGACACGCGCGAGGCGGCGGTCGAGGGCGTCCGGCGGCTCGAGGACACGTGGAAGCTGTTCCGCGAGCTCGACGTCAAGCAGGTCGTCAACGACGAGCAGCTGTTCCGCGAGCTGAAGGACCGCTTCGGCTCGCCCTACGGGTTCGGCGTCTACTTCCGCGGCGGGATGGGCGCGGAGGCGATCCGTGAGCTGCTCCGCGACCTCGATCTCCAGCAGGAGTCGATCACGCTGCGTGACGTCATCAAGACGTCGAAGGGCCAGAAGCAGCAGCGCGCGATCAAGCGCCTCAAGGTCGTTCAGGCGTTCATCACGTCGGAGAACAAGCCGGAGTGGATGGTCCTCGAGGCCGTGCCCGTCATCCCGCCCGAGCTTCGCCCGATGGTGCAGCTCGACGGCGGCCGCTTCGCGACGAGCGACCTCAACGACCTCTACCGGCGCGTCATCAACAGGAACAACCGCCTCAAGCGGCTGCTCGACCTGGGCGCTCCGGAGATCATCGTGAACAACGAGAAGCGGATGCTCCAGGAGGCCGTCGACGCGCTGTTCGACAACGGCCGTCGCGGTCGCGCAGTGACGGGCCCGGGTAACCGGCCGCTCAAGTCGCTCAGCGACATGCTCAAGGGCAAGCAGGGCCGCTTCCGTCAGAACCTGCTCGGCAAGCGCGTCGACTACTCGGGCCGCTCGGTGATCGTCGCCGGGCCGAACCTCAAGCTGCACCAGTGCGGGCTGCCGAAGCTGATGGCGCTCGAGCTCTTCAAGCCGTTCATCATGAGCCGCCTGGTCGAGCGGAAGTCCGTCCAGAACATCAAGGCGGCCAAGAAGCACGTCGAGTCGATGGTCCCCGAGGTCTGGGACGTGCTCGAGGAGGTCATCGCCGAGCACCCGGTGCTGCTCAACCGCGCGCCGACGCTCCACCGACTCGGCATTCAGGCCTTCGAGCCGGTGCTCGTCGAGGGCAAGGCGATCCAGGTGCATCCGCTCGTCTGCCACGCGTTCAACGCCGACTTCGACGGCGACCAGATGGCGGTCCATCTCCCGCTCAGCGCGGAGGCGCAGGCGGAGGCCCGCATCCTCATGCTGTCCTCGAACAACATCCTCTCCCCCGCCCACGGGCGCCCCCTGGCGACCCCGACGCAGGACATGGTGCTCGGTGCGTACTACCTCACCTACTGCGCCCACGACCTGACGGGGACGACGGCCGAGGAGCTCGAGCCGCAACTCGGGTACCGGCCGCCTCGCTTCGCCTCCGAGCAGGAGCGTCGAGCTCGCGCTCGAGTCCAAGAAGGAGAACGTCTCGCTCCAGGAGCCGATCGAGTTCCGGCGCGGCGACGAGGTGCGCCTCACGACGCCCGGTCGCGTGATCTTCGAGAGCGAGCTCGAGCGTTCGCTTGCCGATGCCGTCAAGGACGGACTCCAGGAGCCGCTCGTCGTCGACCGCGCGCTGACGAAGCGCGAGCTCGACACGCTGATCGACCGGCTCGTCGGCGACTACGGCGCGTATGCCGTGGCGTCGGTCCTCGACACGATCAAGTCGCTCGCATTCCGCTACGCGACGCGCGCGGGCATCACCGTGTCGAAGAACGACATCGTGATCCCGCCCACCAAGGAGGCGATCCTCGCCCGCTACGAGGAGAGGTCGGCAAGGTCGAGCGCGAGTACGAGCGCGGCCTGATGACCGAGGAGGAGCGCAAGGAGCGCGTCGTTGCAGTCTGGACACGAGGCCACCGACGAGGTCGCCGACGCGATGAAGGAGAACCTCCACCAGACGAACTCGATCTTCATGATGGCCAACTCGGGCGCCCGCGGATCGTTCAACCAGATCCGCCAGCTCGCCGGCATGCGCGGCCTGATGGCCAACCCGAAGGGCGAGATCATCGAGCGTCCGATCAAGGCCAACTTCATGGAGGGCCTGTCGGTGCTCGAGTACTTCATCTCGACGCACGGCGCCCGCAAGGGGCTCGCGGACACCGCGCTTCGCACGGCCGACTCGGGGTACCTGACCCGTCGCCTCGTCGACGTGTCGCAGGACGTGATCATCCGCGAGGAGAACTGCGGCACGGACGACCACGTCGACCTGCCGGCGATCCTCGACGGCCAGGTCAACCTGAGTGCGGCTGGCCGCGTCCTCGCGAGCGACATCCACAAGCCGCTCAAGGACGGGAAGCCCGGCAAGACCGTTCTCGCCGAGAAGGGGGAGCTGCTCACCAAGCCGCGCCTGCGCGAGGTCGTCGAGCAGCTCGAGGAGCAGGCCGACGAGTTCCTCCTCCCGGTCCGCACCGTGCTGAAGTGCCGCAGCGAGGTCGGCGTGTGCCGCGCGTGCTACGGGACCTTCCTCGCTACGGGCGACATGTGCGAGATCGGCGACGCGGTCGGCATCGTGGCGGCGCAGTCGATCGGCGAGCCGGGCACCCAGCTCACGATGCGGACGTTCCACACGGGTGGCGTCGCCGGGGCGGACATCACGCACGGCCTGCCGCGGGTCGTCGAGATCTTCGAGGCGCGGAACCCGAAGGGCGCCGCGACGCTCGCGGAGCTCGGCGGGAAGGTGTCGGTCGACGAGCAGGACCGGACGGTCCTCGTCACCGTCACCCCGACGGTGCTCGATGAGAACGGCGAGCCGCTTCCGGTCAAGGAGTACTCGTTCCCGCGCCGGACACGGCTTCTCGTCCGCTCCGGTGACACGGTCGAGCAGGGCGACCCGCTCAACGAGGGCTCGCGCAACCCGGCCGACATGCTCGACCTGCACACCCGTGCGGCTCGAGGGTCGACGCCGACCGAGCTCTACCTCGTCGGCGAGGTTCAGAAGGTCTACAAGTCGCAGGGCGTCGACATCCACGACAAGCACATCGAGCTCATCGTCCGCCAGATGATGAAGAAGGTGCGCGTCGAGACCCCGGGTGACACGGAGCTCCTTCCCGGACAGCTCGTCGACAAGGTCGTGCTGGAGCGTGCGAACGACAACGCACGTGCCGCGAAGGGCGAGAAGGCGACGTTCGAGCCGCTGATCCTCGGGATCACCAAGGCGTCGCTCGCGACCGAGTCGTTCCTCTCCGCCGCGTCCTTCCAGGAGACCACGAAGGTGCTCACCGACGCGTCCATCGAGGGCAAGGTCGATCGCCTGCTCGGGCTGAAGGAGAACGTGATCATCGGGAAGCTGATCCCGGCCGCCACGGGTCTCAAGAAGTACCGGGGCATCGACATCGAGCCGTCGGAGCCGCTTGCCTGCCGAGATGTTCGGAGGCGGCACCGACGCCGCGCTCCTCGCCGCGCTCGAGGAGATCGGCGACGGCGACGGGCTCGACCTCGCCTCGCTCGGCCTCGGATACGAGGATCAGCTGCCGGATCTTCCGGAGCTGCCCGAGGCGCCGGACGTCGGCGCCGCGGACGAGGAGGCGTAGCTCGCAGCTGCCCTGCGGGGAACGGCCTCTATTGGGGGCCTGACCCCGCAGGGGTCTGTGCCCTGTGCGGCGTATGCTTCGACGACGGTCAGTCCCCGTCGGGGGCTGACCCGGCCCGCCCCGCGAGCAGTCGTGCCGCGAACTCGACCGCGTCTTCGCTCGATTCCAGCTCTACGGCCCTGCCCGACGACGGGCACTGCGCCTCGATCCGCGCGAGCACGCCGAGCGCGTCGGCCCGCCCGAGGCCGGGGAGGACGAGGGCGACGGAGCGCGGCCCGACCGCGTACGCCTCCGCGTGGGCGACCCCTTGCACGACGCCCGCCAGCGTTCGCGCGTCCTTGTCGCCGGTCGCCCGAACGACTGCTGCCGACAATCGCGACCGTTGCGCGCGCGACCGCTCGACGGCGTCGGCGACCGCGTCCAGGAGCGCCGCGCGCCCCGGGAAGTCATCGTCGACGAGCCTTTTCGGCGCGACGGGGTCCGAGCCGCTCCGGACGGGCGCGTGCTCGGCGGACCCGGTCGCGGGCCTCTCGGCGAGCGACGTGACCGCGGCGTCGATCCGCTCGGCGACCGCCGTCAGCGTGGCGACCCTGCGCCGGCCCCTCTCGCGTCTTCGACGCACATCCAGCCACACCGCGAAAGCGATGACGGTCGCTGCGAGCGCGCCCGCTATGGCGAGAACGGCGACCGTGGTGCTCACACACCCGAGTATCGGCCGCCAGGCCCGCGACCGTCAGCCTTCGACGACGATCTCCCCGGACGGGCCGGCGATGTGGAGGGTGCCGTTGGCCCGCCGCGGGCCGTCCTCGCTCTCGGCGACCGCGACGCTTCCCCGGAGCGAGCGCTTCGCCTCGGCAAGAGCTGCCTCGGCTCGTGACGCGAAGGACTCGACGTCGTCCCGGGGCATCAGCTCGGTGATGCCGCCCGAGACCGAGACGAGCCCCGCCTCGCCGATCGGGTTGCTCGCAAGTTCCGCACGAAACGCTTCGAACAGGGCGCGCGCGTTGCCGCCCTCGGAACCGGGGCGTACGACGGCGAACTTGCCGCCACCGAGGCGGAACGCGTAATCGAGCCGATGAACGAGGGTGCGCAGGCGGTCCGCCAGCTCGAGGAGCACACCGTCCGCCGACAGGATTCCGATCCGCGCGTTGAGCCACGTGAGCCGATCGACGTCCATCACGAGGAGCGCCAGCGGGTGGTGGGCGAGCCGTGCGCGAAGGATCTCTCGCTCGAGGACTGCGTAGAACGACTGCCGGTCGAGTAGGCTCGTCAACATGTCGAGCTCGGGCACGACGTCTGCGTCGCGGAGCTTGAGGGCACGCGAGATCGGCGGCCGTGCGGCTTCGACGAGCCCGTGGAGCCCGTCGACGTCCTCCTCGCTGAATCGCCGGCCGCGGTCGCGCGTGAGGACGCCGAGGAGGCTCTGGGGCTCGCTCTCGCCGAGGAGCGGCATCACGAGCCCGGCTCGCACCGGTTCCTCGCCCTCGGGGGCGACCAGGTCGCCGGCGAATGCGACCTCGATGGCGCGGGCGCCGCGGTAATCGGGGAAGCCCATGCGGGCGATGTGGTTCGTCTCGGACTCGGAGAGGCCGACCGTAGCGACGATCGGCGCGCCCTTGCCGCCCGTCACGAGGGCGATCGCGCCGTCCGCAGACGTCCTCTCGCGGGCGAGCTCGAGGGCCCGCACCATGGGCTCGGGGTCCTCTTCGAGCTCCAGCGTCGCAATGGGCCGGGCGCTCTGGAACGCCGCGAGGGCATCGTTCAGCGTCTGCGCGAACGACGCGAGCCGGTCGTCGTAGCGGCGGAGCATCGTCGCCGTGACGTCCGCCTGGCGCGCGAGAAGGCGGCGGATCGCGAGCACGAAGAGCACGACCGAGAGCGTCGCGAGGCCGATGGCGGCAACCGCGAGCCATGTCGTCATCTCGCACCGGCCCGATCAGGGGCGGCACAGCGTCCCTCCATCGAGCTAACCCTACAGAGGGGGGTGGCTGGAGCCGGAGGTCCACGAGGAAGTGTCGGTGCTCCCGTGAAGGCTCGCCTCGGGGCGCCGCGAGAGAGGCGGACGTCAGTCCGACACCGCGACTATCGTCGGCCGCGTGACGCGCGCCGACATCGTCGCCCTGGAGGCGCCGGACGACGTCCTGGAGGCGGGACCGGCCGCGCCCGTCCCTCTTCCGGCGCTCGACCTCCCGCAGGCGCGTCGACCTGGCTGGCCGACGCTGGCCGCGCTCGCGGCCGGCTGCGGCGTCGCCGCGGTCGCGCTCGGTGCAGGGGCGCTCGTCGCCGGCGCTCGCTCCGACGCTCGGGCGGATCCGGCCCCGCCGTCTTCCCTCGCGGTCCTGGCCGACCCGACCGCCGAGCGGTATCCGCTCCGCGGGTCGGTCGGGCGAATCGCGCTCGTCGTGAACCATGCGGACGAGGCGGTCCTCGTGCTCGCCGGCCTCGGAGCAGCCCCCGACGGCACGACGTACGAGGCCTGGCTCGTTCGGCCGGGCTCGGCGCACCCCGTCGCCGCCGGGACCTTCGACGCCTCGAAACGGGTGGTTCCGCTCTCCGCCTCCGTCCCGCGCGGTGCCCGGGTAGGCGTCACGCTCGAGCAGGCGGGTGGGGCCGACATCCCGTCGCGCCCGCTGCGCCTCGTAGCCGTTCGCAACTGAGGTGCGCTCAGTCGGTGGCGATGGTCGCGCGGTCCTTGCCGAGGTCCTTGGCGCGGTAGAGCGCCGAGTCCGCCCGCTCGAAGAGGCCCGCGGCCGTCTCCCCGTGGCGTAGCTCCGCGATCCCGGCGGAGATCCGGACACGGCTTCCACCCGGCACGGACATCGTGGAGACCGCGTCGTGCATGCGCTGGAAGAGCTGGCTCGCGTCCTCCGAGGTCGACTCGGGCATGATCACGCCGAACTCGTCCCCTCCGACGCGGCAGCCGATGTCGACGGAGCGGATCTCGTTGCGGAGCTGCTCGGCGACCTGCGCGAGGACCGCATCCCCCGCGAGGTGCCCGATCCGGTCGTTGACCGCCTTGAAGTCGTCCAGGTCGATGATCAGCAGCGCGAGCTGCCGGTCGTAGCGCTGCGCCCGGAGCGCCTCGCGTCGCAGCGTCTCGTGGAAGTAGCGCTGGTTGAAGAAGCCCGTGAGTGCATCCGTCTCCGCGAGCTGCCTCGCCTCCCGGTAGCGCCGCGCGTTCTCGATCGCCGGGATGCAGGTCGCAGCGATCTGCTCGATCGCGGCGACGCGTTGCGAGGACGGCTCGAAGCCGGGTCTGCGCCAGAACAGCGCGAGGCTGCCCAGCGACTGGCCCTCTCGGCTGACGAGCGGCACGAAGAGGCCGCCGCGG
Organism: uncultured Actinomycetes bacterium; assembly: GCA_963793655.1. Taxonomy (GTDB): domain Bacteria; phylum Actinomycetota; class Thermoleophilia; order Gaiellales; family Gaiellaceae; genus Gaiella. The sequence continues at coordinate 210,961 of CAWCAV010000011.1, read as the reverse complement.
ATGAGCTGCGTGTCGGCGGCGTCGGCTGCCCCGTACCGATAGCTGACGGTGATCGGCCCGGGAGGAAGGGCCCCGGCTGCGCCGGAGGACGGAGGGTGTGCCGCCTCCTCCGGCGTCATGCCCCGGGTGGCCATGGCCGAGGTCCCGCCGGCCTCCTCGAGCACGACCAGGGCGGCGTCGAAGCCCGGCACCTCGAGCGCCGCGTCGAGGATGCGCTCCAGCAGCTCCTCGAACTCGATCGAGCTCCCGAGATCGCTCAGGAAGCGGTTCCGCTTGCTCTCCCGCTCCGCGCGCTCGAGCGCCTCGGAGAGGTCGCGTCCCAGGTCGTCCATGCGCGTGCGCATGTCGTCGACGGCCTGGACGAGGCGGTCGTCGCGCGCAGCCGGAGCGTGTCCCCGCCGTCGCGCGATCAGGAACGCGGCCGCGCCGGTGAGGCCCACAAAGGCGGTCGCCGCGATGATGAGGCTGATCGTCGTTCCGCTCGCGATACCGGTCCCCCAACCCTTCCCCGCCCGCAATGTAATCGGCATCGACCCGTTCGGCCATCCCAGGTGCCCGCAGGGCGTCGAATACGTGCCTCCCGGTAGACGGGTTCTACGGCTTCCGCTACCATTGCCGCTCCCGGGCGGCGGGGCGTCGTGCCTGCCGGCCCTTCCTGTGCCATAAAGCTACGACCGATTTCCGAGGAGCAGCGTGCCCACCGTCAATCAGCTCGTCCGCAAGGGTCGCAAGACCCCCAAGGCGAAAGTCAAGACTCCGGCGCTCCGTGGCGCCCCTCAGAAGCGGGGCGTGTGCACGCGCGTCTACACGACGACGCCCAAGAAGCCGAACTCCGCGCTGCGCAAGGTCGCGCGCGTGAAGCTGACGAACCAGATGGAGGTCGGCGCGTACATCCCGGGCGAGGGACACAACCTGCAGGAGCACTCGGTCGTCCTCATCCGCGGCGGGCGCGTCAAAGACCTGCCGGGGTTCCGTTACAAGGTGATCCGCGGCGGCCTCGACACCTCGGGTGTCTCCGAGCGCCGTCAGGGCCGCTCGAAGTACGGCGCGAAGAAGGGCGGTTCCTGATCCGATGCCGCGCCGCGCAGAGATCCAGCCGCGCACGGTCGAGCCCGATCCCGTCTACGGCTCGGTGCTCGTGACGCAGCTCGTCAACCGTCTGATGGTCGACGGCAAGAAGTCGATCGCCGAGCGCGTCGCCTACGACGCGCTGACCCAGGTCGCGGACAAGTCCGGCAAGCCCGCGATCGAGGCACTCGAGGCCGCCGTGAAGTCGGTCACGCCCGTGCTCGAGGTCCGCTCGCGCCGTGTTGGCGGCGCGAACTACCAGGTGCCCGTCGAGGTTCCGCCCCGCCGTGGCCGCACGCTCGCGGTCCGCTATCTCGTGACGTACGCGCGCGAGCGCCGCGAGAAGGGGATGGAGGCGAAGCTCGCCGGCGAGCTCATGGACGCGATCGACCAGCAGGGCGGCGCGTTCAAGCGCAAGGACGACATGTACCGGATGGCGCAGGCCAACAAGGCCTTCGCGCACTACAGGTGGTAGCGGGGTGAGCACGACAACAGCAACTCAGGTCGCACTCGACCGCGTCCGGAACATCGGGATCATGGCCCACATCGACGCGGGCAAGACCACGACGACCGAGCGGATCCTCTACTACACCGGGCGCACCCACAAGCTCGGCGAGGTGCACGAGGGCGCCGCGACGATGGACTGGATGGCACAGGAGCAGGAGCGCGGCATCACCATCACGTCCGCCGCCACGACCGCGTTCTGGCGCGATCATCGAATCAACATCATCGATACTCCCGGGCACGTGGACTTTACCGTCGAGGTCGAGCGCTCCCTTCGCGTGCTGGACGGCGCGGTGGCCGTGTTCGACTCGGTCGCCGGCGTGCAGCCGCAGTCCGAGACGGTCTGGCGCCAGGCCGATCGCTACGGGGTGCCGCGCATCGCGTTCATCAACAAGATGGACAGGACGGGAGCGGACTTCGAGGCCGCGGTGCAGTCGATGCGCGACCGGCTCGGGGCGAACCCCGTCCGGATTCAGCTTCCGATCGGCCAGGAGGACAAGCACACCGGTGTCGTCGACCTGGTCGAGATGCGCTCGATCGTCTACGAGGACGACCTGGGGCAGAGCTTCGCCGTCGGCGAGATCCCGTCCGAGCTCGCGGCCGCCGCCGAGGAGGCGCACCACGCGCTCATCGACGCGGTCGCCGAGCACGACGACGAGCTGATGGAGACCTACCTCGGGGACGAGTCGTCGGTCACCCCCGACATGATCAAGCGCGCTCTCCGCGCCGGCACGCTCGCCGACGCGATCACGCCGGTCCTGCTCGGCTCCGCGTTCAAGAACAAGGGCGTGCAGCCGCTGCTCGACGCCGTCGTCGACTACCTGCCGAGCCCGCTCGACGTCCCGGCCGTGCAGGGCACCGACCCGAAGACCGACGACGAGATCACGCGTGCGGCCTCGGAGGAGGCGCCCTTCTCCGCCCTCGTGTTCAAGGTCATGTCCGACCCGTACGTCGGCAAGCTGACGTACTTCCGCGTCTACTCGGGACGGGTCAAGGCGGGCGAACGGGTCATGAACACGACGAACGGCAAGACCGAGCGGATCGGCCGCATCCTGCAGATGCACGCGAACCACCGCGAGGAGCGCGACGAGATCGGCGCCGGCGAGATCGCCGCGGCGGTCGGCCTCAAGCAGTCGACGACCGGCGACACGCTCGCCGTCGAGAGCGCCCCGATCGTGCTCGAGTCGATGACGTTCCCCGACCCGGTCATCTCCGTCGCGATCGAGCCCAAGACGAAGGGCGACCAGGACAAGCTCGGACAGGGCCTCGCGCGCCTCGCCGAGGAGGATCCCGACCTTCCGCGTCTCGACGGACGAGGAGACCGGGCAGACGCTCATCGCGGGGATGGGCGAGCTGCACCTCGAGATCATCGTCGACCGCCTCATGCGCGAGTTCAAGGTCGACGCGAACGTCGGCCGACCGCAGGTCGCCTACCGCGAGACCGCGTCGCGGCCCGTCGAACGCGTCCAGGGCCGGTTCGTCCGCCAGACCGGCGGCTCGGGCCAGTACGGCGACGTCGTCATCAACCTGATCCCGCAGGCAGCCCGGCGAGGGCTACGAGTTCGAGGACAAGATCGTCGGCGGGAAGATCCCGAGGGAGTACATCAAGCCGGTCGACGAGGGGATCCAGGAGGCGCTCGGCGCGGGCGTGCTCGCCGGCTACCCGGTCGTCGACGTCAAGGTCGAGCTCGTCGAGGGCTCGTACCACGAGGTCGACTCGAGCGAGCGGGCGTTCAAGATCGCCGGCTCGATCGCCTTCAAGGAGGCGATGAAGCGCGCGAAGCCGAAGCTGCTCGAGCCGATGATGGCCGTCGAGGTCGTCACGCCCGAGGACTACCTCGGCGACGTGATGGGCAACCTCAACTCGCGGCGCGGCCGCGTCGAGCACCTCGAGCCGCTCGGCAACTCGCAGACGATCAAGGCGAGCGTGCCGCTGTCGGAGATGTTCGGGTACGCCACCGACCTGCGTTCGATGACCCAGGGTCGGGCGACCTTCACCATGCAGTTCGATCGGTACGAAGATGTGCCGGCCTCCATTGCCTCGACCATCGTCGAGACGGTAGAGGCGAGATAAGACCGGTAAACCGAATCAGTCTTTCCCGGAGGCAGAAACAATGGCAAAGCAGAAGTTCGAGCGCACCAAGCCGCACGTCAACGTCGGCACGATCGGTCACATCGACCACGGCAAGACGACCCTGACCGCGGCGATCACGAAGGTGCTCGCAGAGACCGGCACCGGCACCGCGGTGCGCGACTTCGCCTCGATCGACGCCGCTCCCGAGGAGCGCCAGCGCGGCATCACCATCAACACCGCGCACGTCGAGTACGAGACGGCGAACCGGCACTACGCGCACGTCGACTGCCCGGGGCACGCCGACTACATCAAGAACATGATCACGGGCGCCGCGCAGATGGACGGCGCGATCCTCGTGGTCTCCGCGGCCGACGGCCCGATGCCGCAGACCCGCGAGCACATCCTGCTCGCACGCCAGGTCGAGGTGCCGGCGATGGTCGTCGCCCTCAACAAGGCCGACATGGTCGACGACCCCGAGCTGCTCGAGCTCGTCGAGATGGAGGTGCGCGAGCTCCTCTCCAAGTACGAGTTCCCGGGCGACGACATCCCGATCGTCCAGGTCTCCGCGCTCAAGGCGCTCGAGGGCGACCCCGAGTGGACGGCCAAGATCCTCGAGCTCATGGAGGCGGTCGACTCGTACATCCCCGAGCCGACGCGCGACATCGACAAGCCGTTCCTGATGCCGATCGAGGACGTGTTCACGATCACGGGTCGCGGCACCGTCGTCACCGGCCGCATCGAGCAGGGCAAGATCGAGGTCGGCAACGAGGTCGAGATCGTCGGCATCCACGAGAAGGTCGAGAAGACCACGGTCACCGGCCTCGAGATGTTCCAGAAGATCCTCGACTTCGCCCAGGCGGGCGACAACGCCGGCGCGCTGCTCCGCGGCATCAAGCGCGAGGAGGTCGAGCGCGGCCAGGTGCTGGCGAAGCCCGGCTCCATCACGCCGCACACGCACTACAAGGCCGAGGTGTACGTCCTCTCCAAGGACGAGGGCGGGCGCCACACGCCGTTCTTCAACGGCTACCGGCCGCAGTTCTACTTCCGCACGACGGACGTGACCGGCTCGATCAAGCTCCCGGAGGGCCAGGAGATGGTCATGCCCGGCGACAACACGAACATGGAGATCGAGCTGATCCAGCCGATCGCCATGGATCAGGGCCTTCGCTTCGCGATCCGCGAAGGCGGCCGCACGGTCGGCGCCGGCGTCGTCACGGAGATCGTCAAGTAAGGGAGGGGCTTGCCTCTCCCTCACTGACAGGGACCACGAGCAAATGGCTCAGCAGAAGATCCGAATCCGGCTGAAGGGCTACGACCACCAGCAGGTGGACCGCTCCGCCTCCCAGATCGTGGAGACGGCGCAGCGCACCGGCGCGACGATCACCGGGCCCGTGCCCCTGCCCACCGAGAAGAACGTGTACTGCGTGATCCGGAGCCCATTCAAGGACAAGGACTCGCGGGAGCATTTCGAGGTGCGCACGCACAAGCGCCTGATCGACATCCACAGCCCGACGCCGAGGACGGTCGACTCGCTGATGCGGCTCGACCTGCCTGCCGGCGTCGACATCGAGATCAAGCTCTGATGGCGATGAAGGGCATCCTGGGCACCGACGAGCGCGCTGGAGGAACCTCCCGGTTCCCCCAGATCCCCTCGCCTGGTCCGCTCGCGCGGACAGACGTTCCTGCCGCGGTCCGCGAGGTGTGGTGGTGAAGGGCATCCTGGGCAGGAAGGTCGGAATGACGCAGGTCTTCGACGAGGAGACCGGGAACGTCGACGCCGTGACCGTGATCGAGGCCGGACCATGCCCCGTCGTGACGGTGCGCACGGAGGCAGCCGACGGCTACGACGCGGTCCAGCTCGCCTTCGAGCCGGTCGTCGACCGCAAGCTGACGAAGGGTGAGCTCGGCCACCTGCGCAAGGCGGGGGTGGGGGGGCATCGCCACCTCGTCGAGTTCCGCGGCGCCAGCGAGCTGCAGGCGGGAGAGAGCGTCACGGTCGAGGCGTTCGCGCCTGGTGACCGCATCAAGGTGTCCGGAACATCGATCGGCAAGGGCTTCCAGGGCACGATCAAGCGCCACAACTTCGCGCGCGGCCCGATGAGCCACGGCTCGCACAACGTCCGCAAGCCGGGCTCGGTCGGGGCTTCGGCCACGCCGTCCCGCGTCTTCAAGGGCAAGAAGATGGCCGGCCACATGGGGGCGCACCGTGTCACGCAGACCGGCCTCGTCGTCCACGGCGTGGACGTCGAGCGCAACCTCCTGCTCGTCCGCGGCGCCGTCCCCGGCCCGAAGAGCGGCCTCGTCGAGATCCGCGCGGTCGAGTCGAAGGCGGTCGAGGCCTGATGGCGGTCAAGGCAGCAGTGCTCGGCGGCAAGGCGCAGGACGTCACGCTCGACGCGACGGTCTTCGAGGCCGAGGTCAAGCCGCATCTCCTCCACGAGACGGTGCGCGCCGAGCTGAACGCCGCGAGGCGCGGGACGCGCGGCGCGAAGAGCCGCGGCCTCGTCGCCGGCGGCCGCGCGAAGCCGTGGCGCCAGAAGGGCACCGGACGCGCCCGCCAGGGGACGATCCGCGCGCCCCAGTTCACGGGTGGCGGCGTCGCCTTCCCACCCGGGATGCGGAGCTTCGACGTGAAGGTGAACCGCAAGGCCCGCCGGGCGGCCCTGCGCGCAGCTCTATCGCACCATGCCGGCAACGGGACGCTCGCCGTGCTCGACGGCGCCGTGTTCGAGGCGCCGTCCACGAAGCAGGCGAAGGTCGTGCTCGAGGGCTGGGCGAAGGACGCCCCGGTGCTGGTCATCGCGCACGAGGACGAGGACACGGTCGTCAAGTCGTTCCGCAACCTCGACCGCGTGCTGGTCACCGTGCCGTCCGAGCTCGAGGTCGCCGCCGTCGTGTGGGCGCGTGCAGTCGTCGTCACCGAGAGCGCGCTCCCGCTCGTCGAGCAGCGCGCCGGGAAGGAGGGGTCGGCGTGAGCGGCCTGACGAACGAGCAGGTAGTGCTGTCACCCGTCGTCTCCGAGAAGAGCTACGGAGGGATCGCCGAACGGCGGTACACGTTCAAGGTCCACCCCGAGGCTCACAAGACGCAGGTGCGCCAGGCGGTCGAGCAGCTCTTCGACGTGCACGTCGAGCGCGTGAACATCGTCAAGGTGCAGGCGAAGCCGAAGCGCCGCGGGCTGCATCAAGGGCACGCGGCCCGGCTGGAAGAAGGCGATCGTCCAGGTCCGCGAGGGCGAGACGATCGAGATCTTCGAAGGAGCCCAGGTCTAGATGGCCGTCAAGAAGTACAAGCCAACGAGCGCCGGCCGTCGTCAGATGGCGACGTCGTCGTTCGAGGAGATCACGCGCTCGACGCCGGAGAAGTCGCTGCTCGAGCCGCTCAAGAAGACGGGTGGCCGGAACGCCCACGGACGCATCACGACCCGCCACCAGGGCGGCGGGCACAAGCGCCGCTACCGGCGGATCGACTTCAAGCGCGTCAAGGACGGCGTACCCGCGAAGGTCGCCTCGATCGAGTACGACCCGAACCGCTCGGCGCGCATCGCGCTGCTCCATTACGCGGACGGCGCGAAGGCGTACATCCTCGCTCCCGTCGGGCTCCGGGTCGGCTGCCACCGTGCAGGCGGGGCCAGGCGCGGACATCAAGCCAGGCAACGCGCTGCCGCTCGGGGACATCCCGACGGGCACGGTCGTGCACGCCGTCGAGCTCCGGCCCCGGCCAGGGCGCGAAGCTCGCTCGGTCGGCCGGCTCGGGTGTCCAGCTCGTCGCAAAGGACGCGCCCTACGGCGTGCTGCGGCTCCCTTCTGGCGAGATGCGGCGCGTGCTGCTCACCTGCCGGGCGACCGTCGGGCAGGTCGGCAACGCGGACCACGCCAACGAGTCGAGCGGGAAGGCCGGCCGCAGCCGCTGGCTCGGCAAGCGCCCGTCGGTGCGCGGCACGGCGATGAACCCGGTCGACCACCCGCACGGCGGCGGCGAGGGCAAGTCGAAGGGCCACCATCCGGTGACGCCGTGGGGCGTCCCGACGATCGGGAAGCGCACCCGCCGCAAGCACAAGGAATCCGACAAGTTGATCGTCCGCGGCCGCCGCCGCGGCAAGGAGAGGCGCTAAATGAGCAGATCGTCCAAGAAGGGGCCGTTCGTCGAGGAGCGGCTCCTCGCCCGGGTCGAGTCGATGAACGCCGCCGGGGAGAAGCGGATGATCCGCACCTGGTCGCGCGCCTCGACGATCTTCCCCGAGATGGTCGGGCACACGATCGCCGTTCACGACGGGCGCAAGCACGTGCCGGTGTTCGTCTCGGAGCAGATGGTCGGGCACAAGCTCGGCGAGTTCGCTCCGACGCGGACGTTCCGCAGCCACGCCGGCGACCGCCAGGCACAGGTGAAGAAGCGCTGATGGCGGCGACAGCCGAGACCCCGAACACCGTCCGCGCGCAGGCGAGGTGGGTACGCATGTCCGCGCGCAAGGCGCGGCTCGTGCTCGACCTGATCCGCGGGCGCACCGTGCCCGAGGCGCGCACGGTTCTCGCGTTCACGCCGCGCGCTGCGTGCACGCGAGATCGACCGCGTCCTCGCCTCGGCCGTCGCGAACGCCGAGTCCGCCCACGGGCTGGACGGCGACGAGCTCGTCGTCCTCGAGGCGTATGCCGACGAGGGGCCGACGCTCAAGCGCTGGCGCGCCCGGGCGCGCGGGCCGCGTGAACCGGATCCGCAAGCGCACCTGCCACATCACGATCGTCGTCGCGGAGAGCCCGAAGGAGCGGCCGCCCGCGCCCGCAGAAGTCAGCGAAGCCCGCTGCGGAGCAGGCGCCGAAGCCGGAGGCTACGCCCGCCGAGGAGCCCGCAACGGAGGAGAAGCCGAAGCGCCGCTCGCCGGCGAAGAAGAAGGAGGCTGTCGCGTGAGAGCGCTGACCTCCGCCCCACCTCGCGGCCGCTCGTCGGCTGCAACGCGGCGCCATGCGTCGTCCTCGGTCGCGCCCGTAGCCTCCGGCTACGAGCGCTCCCTGCGTCCTAGCCTGGCTTGCGTTTCGCCGCCAGCGACCACGATCTGGAACGGAGGCCAGCGCTGATGGGTCAGAAAGTGCATCCCGGCGGCCTTCGCGTCGGCGTCATCCACGACTGGAAGTCCAACTGGTGGACCGGCAAGAAGGAGATCGCCGACTACATCCTCGAGGACATCCGCATCCGCGAGCACATCAACGGCAAGCTCTCGCATGCCGGCCTGTCCGACATCCTGATCCGCAAGGACAAGCAGCGGATCACGGTGGACATCTACACCGCGCGCCCCGGCATCGTGATCGGCAAGTCCGGGGTCGAGGTGGACGCGCTCCGCAAGGAGCTCCACGCGATCACGGGCAAGTCCGTCCACATCAACATCAACGAGATCAAGCGGCCCGAGCTCGACGCGCAGCTCGTCGCGCAGTCGATCGCGGAGCAGCTCCAGAACCGCGTCTCGTTCCGCCGCGCGATGAAGCGCTCGCTCGCCTCGGCGATGCGGTCCGGCGCGCAGGGGATCAAGATCCAGTGCGGTGGTCGGCTCGGCGGCGGCGAGATGAGCCGCAGCGAGCGCTACACCGAGGGCCGCGTGCCGCTCCACACGATCCGCGCCGACATCGACTACGGCTTCGCCGAGGCGAAGACGACCTACGGCCGGATCGGCGTCAAGGTCTGGGTCAACAAGGGCGAGATCATGCCGGAGGGGTACGAGGGCTCGCTCGGCCGCGAGCGCATTTCCGAGGCCGACGGCTCGCGCCGCCGGCGCGGCTCCAACACGGAGGGCCTCGGTGCCTCCCGCGAGAGCGGCCGCGGTCGCGGGCAGGACCGCGAGGGCCTGGGTCTCGTGCAGAAGCGCAGGCGCCCGGGCGGCCGCGGTCGCGGCGCCCAGGGCCGCGGGCCCGCGAGCGCGATCGCGCCGCGCAGCCGGAAACGCAGGCGCCTCCCGCACGAGGCGCCCGAGACGCCGGCGACCGACGTGGCGCCCGAGAGCACGCCGCAGACTCCGCCCGAGACGACGGGAGACGACGCCTGATGCTGATGCCGCGCAAGACCAAGCACCGCAAGCAGTTCCGCGGGCGCCGCGCCGGCTACGCGAAGGGCCAGCTCGACGTGCAGTACGGGGACTTCGGGATCAAGTCCCTCGAGAACGGCTGGGTGACCAACCGCCAGATCGAGGCGGCACGTATCGCGATGACCCGCAAGATCCGCCGCGGCGGCAAGGTCTGGATCAACCTCTTCCCGGACAAGCCGTTCACGAAGAAGCCCGCCGAGACGCGGATGGGCTCCGGGAAAGGCTCGCCCGAGGGATGGGTCGCCGTCGTCAAGCCGGGCCGGGTGATGTTCGAGCTCTCGGGCGTGCCCGAGCCCCTTGCTCGCGAGGCGCTCCGCCTCGCCGCGCAGAAGCTGCCGGTGAAGACGAGGTTCGTGAAGCGGGAGGCTGATCTCTTTGAAAGCTGAGGAGCTGAGAGCGATGAGCGACGAGGAGCTCGACGGGAAGCTCGGTGAGAGCCGTCAGGAGCTCTTCAAGATCCGCTTCCAGGCTGCGACGGGCGCGCTCGACTCGAGCGCCCGGCTGCGCCACGCGAGGCGGGAGATCGCCCGCATCCTGACGATCCAGAACGAGCGGGCTGCCGAGAACGAGCTGAGCGCGACGAAAGCCGAGACCGCGCTGAGCGCGACGAACGCCGAGAAGGTGTGAGGACACGATGGCTGACGAGAACGTGAACGAGACCGACGAGAACGAGACCCCGCCGGAGGAGACCCGGCCGAGGAGACCGTCGCCGAGGCCGCCGAGGAGGCGGTCGCGGAGGCCCCCGCGGACGAGGAGCCGGCCGAGGCCGAGTCTCCGTCGTCCGAGGCCGACGCGGAGGCGCCAGCCGCCGAGGAGGCAGCGGTGGCCACGGAGGAGCCCGCGGCCGGGGTCACGGAGCCCGCGGCCGAGGCGGCTGCCCCCGCTCCCCAGTCCGGGCCGAAGCCGAAGCGCAAGCGCCTGCCGCGCTCTCTCCGGCGCGTGCGGGCGAAGCCGAAGCGCGAGGCGCCCGCCGAGCGCAAGCCGATCGTGCGCCTCGAGAAGCCCGAGCACGAGCGTGGCCGGCGCCAGGAGCGCCAGGGCACGGTCGTCTCCGACGCGATGGAGAAGACCATCGTCGTGCGCGTCGACGTCGTGAAGGCGCACCCCAGGTACAAGAAGGTCGTCCGGCGGAGCGTCAAGTTCCACGCCCACGACGAGCAGAACCAGGCCAAGGTCGGCGACGTCGTTCGCATCGTGGAGACGCGCCCCCTGTCCAAGACGAAGCGCTGGCGCCTGGCCGAGGTCGTCGAGGCGGCCAAGTGATGACGCTCTCCGTCCGCACATCTCGCACCCGCTGGCTCGCTGCAACGCTGCGCCATGCGTCGTACTCGGCCTCACCCGTGCATTCCATGCATGGCCGAGGCCCGCTTCCTAGCCTGGCTCGCGTTACGCGGCCATGGGGCACGATCTGTACGAACGGAGAACGTCCGTGATCCAGCAGGAGTCCCGCCTCAAGGTCGCCGACAACACGGGTGCCCGCGAGCTCCTCTGCATCCGCGTGGTCGGAGGCTCGCATCGGCGCTACGCCCGTGTCGGCGATGTGATCGTCGCTACAGTGAAGGCCGCAACGCCGCAGGGCACGGTCAAGAAGGGCGAGGTGGTCAAGGCCGTCGTCGTCCGGACGAAGAAGCCCTACGGCAGAGGTGACGGCACGCTGATCGGCTTCGACGAGAACGCCGCCGTCATCATCGACAACCAGATGAACCCGCGCGGAACGCGCATCTTCGGGCCGGTTGCCCGCGAGCTGCGCGAGAAGAACTTCATGAAGATCGTCAGCCTCGCCCCCGAGGTGCTCTAGAGATGACAGTCACGATGCGAATCAAGAAGGGCGATCTCGTCCAGGTGCTCGCCGGCAAGGACCGCGGCAAGCAGGGACGGGTGCTCGAGGCGCGCCCGCGCGATCGCAGGGTGATCGTCGAGAACCTCAACACTCGCCAAGCGCCACACGAAGCCGCGCCCGATCCGCGACTCCACGCGCATGGGCGGCGCCAACATCATCCCCGGCGGGATCATCGACAAGCCGATGCCGATCGACGTGTCGAACGTCATGATCGTGTGCCCGATCTGCAAGCAGCCGACCCGGATCGGCGTCAAGGTCAAGGACCTCAAGGGCGAGACGGTTCGCGTGCGGGTCTGCAAGCGCGACGGCTGCGGGCAGGAGATCGACTGATGGCGACCACGACCGAGACGATCGTGCCGCGCCTCAAGCAACGCTACGACGACGAGCTTCGTGCTGCCCTCATGGAGGAGTTGGCGCTGAGCTCCGTCATGCAGGTGCCCCGGATCTCGAAGATCACCCTCAACATGGGCGTCGGCGAGGCGAAGACCGACGCGAAGGCGCTCGATGCCGCGATCGAGGAGCTGACGACGATCGCCGGCCAGCGGGCCCAGGTGCGCAAGGCACGCAAGTCGATCGCGAGCTTCAAGCTCCGCGAAGGCATGTCGGTCGGTGCCCGCGTGACGCTGCGCGGCGCCCGGATGTACGAGTTCCTCGACCGGCTCGTGTCGATCGCGCTGCCGCGCATCCGGGACTTCCGTGGCTTGAGCCCCGACTCCTTCGACGGCCGTGGGAACTACTCCCTCGGCATCAAGGAGCAGATCATCTTCCCCGAGATCGATTACGACTCCGTGCCGGCGATCCGGGGCCTCGACATCGCGATCACCACGACGGCGGAGACCGACGAGCAGGGACGGGCGCTCCTGCGGGCTCTCGGGCTGCCCTTCGCCACCGAGAGAAGGGACTCGTAGCTGTGCTTCTCGACGCAATGTCATCCACGTCCCCGGCGGCTGCGAAGCGGCGCCAGGCGTCGTCCTCTGTCGCGTCCATACCACGGGGTGTGGACGCTCCCTGCGTCCGAGCCTGGCTTGCTTCTCGCGCGCCAGGAAAGCGGCAACATCACACTGAGGAGCACTGATGGCGAAGACCTCGCTCCGCGTGAAGCAGAGGCGCCAACAGAAGTTCGGCGTCCGCGCGTACACGCGCTGCAACCGCTGCGGCCGGCCCCGTGCCGTCTTCCGCAGGTACAAGCTCTGCCGGATCTGCCTGCGCGAGCTCGCGCACGAGGGCGCGATCCCCGGCATGACCAAGAGTTCATGGTGATGGGCACTTGCTTGGCAAGTGCCTCTAGTGGCACTTCGGAGGAAGAAGTGCCTGCAAGCGGAGGCCGAAGTGCTGACCGACCCGATTGCCGACATGCTGAGCCGCATTCGCAACGCGAACCGCGCGATGCACGACTCGGTCTCGATGCCGACCTCCCGGATGAAGGAGGAGATCGCCCGCCTGCTCCACGACGAGGGCTACATCAAGGGCTTCTCGGTGGCCGAGGCAACGCCGGTGAACCTGCTCGTGATCGAGCTGAAGTTCGGGAAGAACCGCGAGCGGGTCATCACCGACCTGAAGCGCGTCTCCAAGCCCGGGCGTCGGGTGTACGCGAAGAAGGACCGCCTTCCGCGCGTCCTCGGCGGGCTCGGCACCGCAATCCTGTCCACGTCGACCGGCGTCATCACCACGCGCCAGGCCGCCGAGCGCGGCGTGGGCGGCGAGGTGCTTGCATTCGTCTGGTGAGCACTCGCTCGCGAACGTGCTTCTGAAACGCAGGGGAAGTCATGAGCAGAATCGGTAGACAGCCCATCGAGCTCCCGAGCGGCGTCACTCGTCGAGGTGTCGCCGGGCGGGAACGTGAAGGTGAGCGGCCCGCTCGGGACGCTCGAGCAGCGCGTCCCGGCGCGGATGCAGATCGCCCAGGACGAGGGGGTCGTCACGGTGACGCGACCCACCGAGCGCGGCGAGGATCGTGCGCTGCACGGGCTCACGCGAACGCTCGTCGCGAACATGGTCGAGGGCGTCACGAAGGGGTTCGAGAAGCACCTCGAGATCCAGGGCGTCGGCTACCGTGCCCAGCTCAAGGGCCCGGATCTCGAGCTGTCCGTCGGCTTCTCGCACCCGGTGACGGTCTCGCCGCGCGAGGGCGTCTCGTTCGACGTGCCCCAGCCGACGCAGGTGATCGTGAAGGGAACGGACAAACAGGTCGTCGGGCAGACGGCCGCCGAGATCCGCAAGGTGCGCCCGCCCGAGCCGTACAAGGGCAAGGGGATCCGCTACCAGGGCGAGCACGTGAGACGAAAGGTTGGGAAGCGCGCATGAGCAGCACCGTTCGCGAGGCACGCCTCCGCCGGCACCGGCGTGTGCGCGGAAAGGTTTCGGGCACGGCCGAGCGGCCGCGGCTCGTCGTGTTCCGCTCGAACAGGGGCATCTTCGCCCAGCTCGTCGACGACGAGGCCCGGCGCACGCTCGCATCCGCGAGCTGGCTCCAGCACCGCTCGCTCGACGGCACGAAGACCGAGCAGGCGGCCGCGGTGGGCAAGGCCCTCGCAGCCGAGGCGAAGAAGGCCGGGGTCGAGACCTGCGTCTTCGACCGGGCGGGATACCTCTACCACGGACGCGTGAAGGCCCTCGCCGAGGGCGCGCGCGAAGGAGGACTCAGGTTTTGAGCGTTGTCGAAGTAGCCGAGTCGCGCGAGCTCAAGGAGCGCGTGATCGAGATCAACCGCGTCGCCAAGGTCGTCAAGGGCGGCCGGCGGTTCTCGTTCACCGCGCTGGTCGTGATCGGTGACGAGGTCGATCGCGTCGGGGTCGGGTACGGCAAGGCGCGCGAGGTCCCGCTCGCCATCTCGAAGGCCGTCGACGACGCGAAGAAGAATCTCTTCACCGTCCCCAAGCACGGGGCGACGATCACGCACGAGATCACGGGGCGGTTCGACGCCGCGCGCGTCGTCCTGCGGCCCGCGAGCGAGGGGACGGGCGTGATCGCCGGCGGCGGCGTTCGCGCGGTGCTCGAGCTCGCCGGGATCCGCGACGTGCTCTCGAAGAGCCTCGGGACCACGAACCCGATCAACATGGCACGGGCGACGGTGGACGGCCTCAAGCGCCTCCGTCGGCCCGAGGACGTCGCACGGTCGCGCGGCAAGTCGATCAAGGACGTCCTGCCGCTCCCGCGCGGCGGTCGGGCACCTGCCGAAGCAAGCGTCGCCGAGGAGCAGCCGGCCGTTGACGCCGCCGCTCCCGACGACACGAGAGGCGAGTCTCCGGAGGAGACCCGGCCGTGAACAACGTGCGCGTCACCCAGACGCGGAGCTCGATCGGGCAGACCCGGGCGCACGAGGGAACGCTGCGCGCGCTCGGGCTGGGCCGGATCGGCAAGAGCGCCGAGCATGCGCGGACGCCCGTGCTCGAGGGTCAGCTGCGCCACGTCGCGCATCTCGTCTCGGTGACCCCGCTCGACGGAACAGGGAAGGACGCGTAGACGTGGACGAGCTCAACCTGCATTCACTGAAGCCCGCCCAGCCCCGCAAGGCGCGCAAGCGCATCGGGCGTGGGCTCGGCTCGGGCACCGGCCGCTACTAGCGGTCGCGGCATCAAGGGCCAGAAGTCCCGGTCGGGCTCGCACAAGATGGCCGCCGGGTTCGAGGGCGGGCAGATGCCGATCGACATGCGGCTCCCCAAGCTGCGCGGGAACACGTCCGCGGACGCGATGCCGATCGGGCCCTTCCGCACGTACAGCCAGCCCGTCAACCTGCGTGACCTCGAGGAGCGCTTCGAAGCCGGGGACGAGGTGACGCCCGAGACGCTCAAGGCGAAGCGGCTGATCCGCAAGGTGTCGGTCGACGTAAAGGTGCTCGGCGTCGGCGAGCTCTCGAAGGCGCTCGCCGTATCGGCTCACGGGTTCTCGAAGACGGCGAGGGAGAAGATCGAGGCCGCGGGGGGCAGCGTCACGTGGCTCCGCGGCGAGCCCGTCCCGAGAAAGCACAAGGTCCACAAGGCAAAGCCGCAGGCCGAGGAGTCGGACGACACCCCGGCCGCCGACGACGCCGCGGATACCGCCGAGGAGGCCTAGCCCCGGCGCGCTGCGCGGGGACCTCGCATGTTCAGCTGGCTCGCCAACGCCTGGCGGGTGCCGGAGCTGCGGAAACGGCTGCTGTTCACCGCGATGATCCTCGCGCTCTACCGGCTCGGGTCGTGGATCCCCGCCCCGGGGGTCAACGCCGACGCGATCGACCAGTACCTCTCCCGCACCGGCGGGATCTTCAACCTGCTCAACCTCTTCTCCGGCGGCGCGCTGTCGCAGTTCTCCGTGTTCGCGCTCGGGATCATGCCGTACGTCACGGCCTCGATCATCGTCCAGCTCATGACCGTGGTCGTCCCCCGGCTCTCCGAGCTCCAGAAGGAAGGCGAGTCGGGGTACGCCAAGATCAACCAGTACACGCGCTATCTGACCGTGATCCTCGCGGCGCTGCAGGCGCTCGGGTATGCCTTCCTGTTCCGGAACCAGGGCGTCCTACAGGCGAACGCCGGCCGGATGGTGCTGATCATCGTCACGCTCACCGTCGGCACCGTCCTCCTCATGTGGATGGGCGAGCAGATCACGAAGCGCGGGATCGGCAACGGCATCTCGATCCTGATCTTCGCCTCGATCCTGACGAGCCTGCCGCTCGGCGTCACGGCGTGGTGGAACGGCGGGCCGATGGAGCGGATCTTCTTCCCGCTGATCGCGCTCGCGATCGTCGCTTCGGTCGTCTTCGTCCAGGAGGGCCAGCGCAAGATCCCGATCCAGTACGCCAAGCGCATGGTCGGCAGGCGCATGACGTCCGGGCGGCGCCACCTACCTGCCGCTCCGCGTCAACATGGCGGGCGTGATCCCGGTGATCTTCGCGGCGGCGGTGCTCGCTTTCCCGCCGACGGTCGCGCAGTACTTCCCGGCCACACAGGACTTCGTGAACACGTACTTCCAGCCCGGGGACTGGCTCTACCTGGTGATCGAGGGCGGGATGATCGTCGTCTTCGCGTTCTTCTACACCGCGGTGCAGTTCAACCCGGTCGACCAGGCCGACAACCTGCGCAAGCACGGCGGCTACATCCCCGGCATCCGGCCCGGCCCGCCGACCGCGCAGTACCTCGACCGTGTGCTGACGCGCCTCACGCTTCCCGGCTCGCTCTACCTCGCTGCCGTGGCGGTCGCGCCGAGCCTCTTCATCCGGTACGGCGGCTTCTCGCAGGCGAACGCGCGCGCGCTCGGCGGCACCTCGGTGCTCATCGCGGTCGGCGTCGCGCTCGACACGATGCGCCAGATGGAGTCGCAGATGATGATGCGGAGCTACGAGGGCTTTCTCCGTTGAGGCGCCTCCGCGCCGCGACGCTCGTCGGAGCGGGCTCCATCCCGCCCCGCACGTCTGGGGCCGCGCTGTGAACCTGCTCGTGCTCGGGCCGCAGGGCTCCGGCAAGGGAACGCAGGCGAAGCGCCTGGCGGACGACCATTCGATCCCGCACGTCTCGACGGGCGACATGTTCCGCGCCGCGATCGCCGAGGGCACGGACGCTCGGCCGGCGCGTCGGGCCGATCCTCGCGAGTGGAGAGCTCGTCCCCGACGAGCTGACGATCGCGCTGATCCGCGAGCGGCTCTCCGCTCCCGACGCTGTGGGCGGATTCGTGCTCGACGGGTTCCCGCGGAACCTCGCGCAGGCGGAGGCCCTCGACGCGATGCTCGCGGAGATCGGGCGGACGCTCGACGCCGTCCTCTTCTTCGACCTCTCGGACGACGTCGCGACGGAGCGCATGCGCCGGCGCGCCCTCGAGGAGGACCGCGAGGACGACGCGCCCGACGTGATCGCCCGCCGGCTCGCGATCTACCACGAGCAGACCGAGCCTGTGGTCGAGCGCTACCGGGCGACCGGCAAGCTCGTCCCGCTCCACGCCGAGCGGACGATCGGCGAGGTCGCCGCCGAGATCGGTGAGGCACTCGACCTGCTCGGCGAGGGAGCGGCCGCGTGATCATCCGCAAGAGCGCCTGCCGAGATCGACCGCATCGCGCGCGCCGGAGCGCTCGTCGCGGAGACGATCGCGCACGTCGGCGAGCGGATCGAGCCGGGGATCACGACGCTCGAGCTCGACCGGATCGCGGACGACGTTCATCCGGACGAAGGGCGGCATCCCCACGTCGATGGGCTACAAGGGGTATCCGCGCGCGATCTGCATCTCGGTCAACGACGTCGTCGTCCACGGGATCCCGGACGGAGCTCCCGTCGAGGAGGGCGATCTCGTGACCATCGACGTCGGCGCCACGCTCGGCGGAGCGATCGCCGACAGCGCGTACACCTTCGGTGTCGGCTCGGTCGATGCGGAGTCCCAGCGGCTGCTCGAGGTCTGCCAGGACGCCCTGGCCGCGGGTATCTCCGAGGCACGGCTCGGGAACCGGATCGGCGACATCTCGCACGCCGTGCAGACGGTGGTCGAGGCGGCGGGCTTCTCGGTCGTCAAGAGCCTCGTCGGGCACGGCGTCGGCCGTCACTACCACGAGGACCCCCACGTGCCGAACTTCGGCGACCCGGGACGCGGGCCGCGGCTCTCCGAGGGCATGACGATCGCGATCGAGCCGATGATCACGAGTGGTGGGCCCGAAGTGTGGCTCGCCGAGGACGGCTGGACGATCTCGACCACCGACGGCTCCCGCGCGGCGCATTTCGAGCACACGGTGGCGATCCTCCCCGAAGGACCGCGCATCCTCACGCCACGCGTCGGGATCGCGACCGAGAGGGCGAGTCTGCTACAGTGAGCGGCCGCGCGGCGGCCTGACCGCTTCGGCGGCACGTCTGCGCGGAATCTCATGAACACCCACGACGGGCAGGGCGCGAACCCTGCGCGAGGAGTCGGTTGGCAGTCAAGGAAGAGAAGATCGAGGTCGAGGGCGAGGTGGTCGAGGCGCTGCCGAGCACGATGTTCCGCGTCGAGCTCGAGGGCGGCCAGTCCGTGCTCGCGAAGATCTCGGGGAAGATGCGCAAGCACTACATCCGGATCCTTCCGGGCGACCGTGTGAAGGTGGAGCTCTCCCCGTACGACCTCACGCGCGGCCGCATCACCTTCCGACTCAAGTAGCCGACCCATCAGGAGCCCACGTTGAAAGTCCGTCCCTCGGTCAAGCCCATGTGCGAGCGATGCCGCGTCATCAAGCGGCACGGGCGCACCATGGTGATCTGCACCAATCCCCGTCACAAGCAACGGCAGGGCTAGGAGACAAGATTTGGCACGCATCGCCGGCGTCAACCTCCCGAACCAGAAGCGCCTCGAGATCGGCCTGACCTACATCTACGGGATCGGGCAGTCGACCGCGCAGAAGGTCTGCAAGGAGCTCGGGCTCGACCCGAACGAGAAGGTCAAGGACCTGACCGACGACGAGGTCACGAAGCTCCGCACCTATATCGACACGAACCTCGAGGTCGAGGGTGACCTGCGGCGGGAGCGCACGCAGGCGATCAAGCGCCTCTCCGAGATCGGCTGCTACCGCGGCCTGCGGCATCGTCGCAACCTGCCGGTGCACGGCCAGCGCACCAAGACGAACGCACGCACGCGCAAGGGCCCCAAGAAGACCGTCGGCCGCGGCAAGAAGGCGAAGTAATGGCGGTCGACCGCTGATGGCGCCTCCTCGCAAGTCCGCCGCGCGCGGCCGCACGCGCCGCCGCGTCCGCAAGAACATCGCGATCGGCCAGGCGCACATCAAGACGTCGTTCAACAACACGATCGTCTCCCTCACAGACAAGGAGGGGAACGTGATCGCGTGGGAGTCGGCCGGCTCGGCCGGGTTCAAGGGCTCGCGCAAGTCGACGCCGTTCGCGGCGCAGGTGACCGCCGACAACGCCGCGCGAAAGGGCATGGAGCACGGCCTCCAGAAGGTCGAGGTCTTCGTCAAGGGCCCGGGTTCGGGCCGCGAGACCGCGATCCGGTCGCTCCAGGCCGCCGGCCTCGAGATCCTCGGGGTCAAGGACGTCTCTCCCCAGGCCCACAATGGCGTTCGCCCGAAGAAGCGGAGACGCGGCTGATGGCGCGGGACATCGGAGCCAAGTGCCGCCAGTGCCGCCGCGAGGGGATCAAGCTCTTCCTCAAGGGCGAGCGCTGCCTCACGGAGAAATGCGCCATCGAGCGGCGGTCGTATCCGCCGGGGGAGCACGGGCGCGGCCGCATCAAGCAGAGCGAGTACCTACTCCAGCTCCGCGAGAAGCAGAAGGCGCGCCGGTACTACGGCCTCCTCGAGAAGCAGTTCCGGAACACGTATGCGAAGGCTTCGCGCGGCACGGGCCCCACGGGCGAGAACCTGCTCCGAATGCTCGAGACCCGGCTGGACAACGTCGTCTACCGGCTCGGCTTCGCGGGCTCGCGCGCGCAGGCGCGGCAGCTCGTGCGGCACGGCCACTTCCTCGTCAACGGACGGCGGGTCAACATCCCGAGCTACGGGGTGCGGCCCGACGACATCATCTCGCTCAAGGCCGGCAGCCCTGCGGAGCCGATCGTTCGCGACGCGACCGACCTCACGGCCGCGGTCACCCCGTGGCTCCAGGCCGACCACGACGGGCTCACGGGCAAGATGCTCAAGTGGCCCGAGCGCGCCGAGATCGATACGCCCGTCCAAGAATCACTGATCGTCGAGCTGTACTCGAAGTAGGGGCGAGATTCATCTCGCTCCCGCGGTTCCGAAAGACACGCCCCGAAAGGATCCCATGGCCACCCGCTCTTCCCTGATGGACTTCCAGACGCCCAGGATCGTCTCCGAGGACGCCGACGAGCGCTCCGGCCGGTTCACGATCGAGCCGCTCGACCGCGGCTTCGGCTACACGTTCGGCAACTCGCTCCGGCGCGTGCTGCTCTCCTCGCTCGAGGGCGCGGCCGTCACGGCCGTCAAGATCGAGGGAGTCGCGCACGAGTTCACGACGCTGCCGGGCGTCCGCGAGGACGTCACCGACATCATCCTGAACCTCAAGGAGCTCGTCTGCCGCCTGCATGGCGAGTCCCCCGAGATCGAGGTGCACCTCTCCAAGAAGGGCGCCGGCGCCGTCACGGCCGCCGACATCGAGGCCCCCGCCGACCTGGAGATCCTCAATCCGGATCTCGAGCTCGCACACCTCGCCGACAAGGGCAAGCTCGAGATGACGCTCACGATCGGCCGCGGACGTGGGTACGTTCCTGCCGACCAGAACCGCGGGCCCGAGACGACGATCGGCGTGATCCCGATCGACTCGATCTTCTCGCCGGTGCGCCGTGTCTCGTACGAGGTCGACTCGGCGCGCGTCGGTCAGCGCACGGACTACGACAAGCTCGTCCTCGAGGTCACGACCGACGGGTCGCTCGAGCCGAAGGAGTCCATCGGCCAGGCCGCCGAGATCCTCATCAAGCAGCTCCTGATCTTCACCGACATCGAGCGGATCGAGACCGGTGGCGAGGCGGGGGCGGCCGAGGCGGAGGCACCGAGCACCTCGCACGGGATGGAGAACTTCCCGATCGAGGAGCTCGAGCTCGGTGTCCGCTCGTACAACTGCCTCAAGCGCGTCGGTATCGAGACGATCGGCGACCTGACCTCCAAGTCCGAGAACGAGCTCGCCGCGATCCCGAACTTCGGTCGCAAGTCGATCGAGGAGGTGCGCGAGACGCTCGCGGCGCACGGGCTGACGCTCAAGGGCGAGGACCTCCCGCAATAGTGCGCCACGCACGCTCAGGCAAGAAGCTCGGACGCGACTCGGCGCATCGCAAGGCGCTCTACTCGAACCTCGCCGGCGCGCTGATCACGCACGGCCGGATCGAGACCACCGAGGCCAAGGCCAAGGCGGTGAAGCCGTTCGCGGAGACAGATGATCACGCTCGGCAAGCGGGGCGACCTACACGCACGGAGGCTCGCGATGGCCGAGCTCCGCTCGAACGACGTCGTGCACCGGCTGTTCTCGGACGTCGCACCGCGCTTCGCCGAGCGCAACGGGGGCTACACCCGTGTGGTCAAGCTGGGCCCGCGCCAGGGCGACGCCGCCCACATGGCGCTGCTCGAGCTCGTCGACTTCGAGCCCTAGACGGATGCCGAGCCTCGGCCGGCATCCGCCGACGGGGGGTCTCGGTCGGGGCTCGTCCCCGCAATAGGCTGTCGGCGTGCTCACGATCGTCGCGATCGTCCTTGCCCTCACCGTGCTGCCGGCGCCGTGGGGCTGGGTCGCGGTGCTCGGCGCCGCCGCGATCGACGCCGGCGAGACCATCTTCTTCGTCCGCTGGTCGAAGCGCCGCCGGGCGACCGTCGGAGTCCAGACGCTCGTCGGGCGGCGCGCGGTCGTCGTGCGGTCGTTGACCCCCGAGGGCCAGGTGAAGCTCGACGGCGAGGTCTGGGAGGCGCGATCGGACGTCCACCTCGAGCCGGGGCGCGAGGTCGTCGTGACGGGCGTGGACGGCCTGGTGCTCGACGTCGAGCCGGCCAAGTAACAGTCTGTTACAAGGGGCCGTGCCCACCCTTCGCCTGACGCTCGAATACGATGGCACCGGCTTCCGCGGCTGGGCGAGGCAGCCCGGCGAGCGGACGATCGAGGGTGCTGTGCGTGAGGCGCTCGACGCCGTTCTCCCGCGCTGGAGCGGGCTCGCGGTCGCCGGACGGACCGACGCCGGTGTTCATGCGACCGGACAGGTCGCGAGCCTCGAGGCCGAGGGCGGACCGCGGATCGAGCGGGTCGCCGAGGCGCTGAACACGGCTCTCCCGGACGACGTGGCCGTCGTCGAGGCGATGGTCGTCCCCGACGGCTTCCACGCCCGCTTCTCCGCCATCGGCCGCTCCTACCGGTACGTCGTGCTGAACCGCCGCGTTCGCGCTCCGCTCGTCGCCCGCCGTGCGTTGTGGTGGCCGCGTCCGCTCGACGACGAGGCTCTCCATGCGTGCGCAGCCCTGCTCGCCGGTGAGCACGACTTCACGGCGTTCACACCGACGGAGACCGAGCACGAGGTGTTCCGCCGCGAGATCCGCGCAGCTGCGTGGGAACGTCGCGCCGATGAGCTCCATTTCACGATCACGGCCGGCTCGTTCCTTCGACACATGGTGCGAACGCTCGTGGGGACGATGCTCGAGACGGATCCCGCGGCGTTCGAACGGCTGCTCGCGGGAAGGCCCCGCTCCGAGGCCGGCGCAACCGCGCCGCCGTGGGGCCTGACCCTCGAGGGGGTCGACTACGCGGGCCGCTGATCCCAGGCGACTGGCAGCGCGGCCAGCGAGCGGAACATCGGCGTGGGGCGGTACTCGAGCGCGTCCACCGGCATCGAGAGTCGCAGGCCGGGGAGGCGCCGCAGCAGCGTCTCGAGGGCGATCGCCCCTTCGAGTCGTGCGAGCGGTGCTCCCAGGCAGTAGTGGGCGCCGCGGCCGAAGGCAAGATGCCTGTTGTCCTCGCGGCGGAGGTCGAGCCTGTCGGGCTCGGCGAAGCGGGAGGTGTCCCTGTCGGCCGAGCCGAGCACGGCGATCACCATCTCGCCGCGCGGGATGACGTGCCCGCCGAGCTCGACGTCCTCTGCGGCCCAGCGGTTGAGCGTACGCTCGACCGGACCGTCGAAGCGCAGCAGCTCCTCGACGGCGTCCGCCGTCAGTTCCGGGTCGGCTCGCAGTCGCGCGAGCTCCGAGGGGTGAGTGAGGAGCGCGAGCGTGCCGTTCGCGATGAGATTGACGGTCGTCTCGTGCCCGGCCACGATCAACAGCATCGCCATCGAGAAGAGCTCGGGCTCGCTCAGCCGCTCTCCCTCCGCCTCGGCCCGGATCAGGGCGGACACGAGATCGTCGCGCGGCTCGGCACGCCGCGTCGCGAAGAGCGCGGCCAGGTATCCGGTGAACTCGCTCATCTGCTCCATGAACCGCGTGCTCGCGTCCGGCCCGAAGTCGGGCGTGATCACCGTCGCCGACCACGCGCGGAACCGATCACGGTCGGCAGCGGGCACGCCGAGAAGCTCGGCGATCACCGTGATCGGGAGCGGAAAGGCGTAGTCGTCGACGAGGTCCATCTCGCCCCGGGCCACGACGCCGTCGAGCAGCGCGTCGGCGATCTCCTGCACCCGCGGACGCAGGCCCTCGGTCATTCTCGGCGTGAACGCCCGCGTGACGAGCCGCCGCAGCCGCCGATGATCGTCGCCGTCCCGGTTCAGCATGTGGCTCTCGATCAGCTCGTTCGTGAGCTCGGGGGGCCGCGCTGCGAGCTCCTCGGGTGTGAGCGCCAGTCGCGGGTCACGGACGAATCGCCGATTGTCGAGCAGCACCGTCGTCACGTCGTCGTAGCCGGTGACGAACCAGATGGGCGTCTCGCCGTCGATGCCGGCCTGACGGACGACAGGGTCCCGGTCGCGCATCAGCGCGTACACCGCATAGGGGTCGGCCTGGAACGCCGGCCCGTAGATCTCGTACTTGCGGGCGGTCACGTCGGCGATCCTAACCGGGGCTGTCGCGGCCCTGGCTAGGATCGACGGCGTGCGCCACGTCGTCCTCTTCGACCTCGACGGCACCCTGATCGACTCCGGGCCGATCATCCTGGCCTCGATGAAGCACGCCTCGCTCACCGTCCTCGGCCGCGAACCGGACGAGGAGCTGGTGCGCTCGGCGATCGGCGGGCCTGGGCTGATCGCGCAGATGCGCGACCTCGACCCCGACCGCGTCGACGAGCTGGTCGACGCGTACCGGGCGCACAACGAGCCGCTCCACGCCGGGCTGGAGGCGTTCTCCGACGTCGTCGACCTGCTCGGCGTGCTCCGGGACGAGGGCCGTCGGCTCGGCATCGTCACGGCGAAGCGCCTCCGCACGGTCGAGCTCGCGCTCGACCGGTTCCCGGTGTTGCGCGACACGATGGAGGTCGTGATCGGCGCAGACGATACGGAGCGCCACAAGCCGGAGCCCGACCCGGTGCTCGAGGCGCTGCGGCGCCTCGGTGCGCCCCCGGAAGAGGCCGCATACGTCGGCGACTCGCCCTTCGACGTTCGCGCCGCGAAGGCTGCCGGCGTCCTCGCGATCGCGGTCGGCTGGGGCGGGATCCACCCCGACGAACGGCTGCTCCAAGAAGCGCCGGACGCGCTGGTGCACACGGCGGAGGAGCTTCATGGCGTCCTCTGACGCCGCGGGACGCATCGCCGAGCTCCGCCGCGTCGTCGAGCACCACAACTACCGCTACCACGTCCTGGACGACCCCGAGATCCCGGACAGTGCGTTCGACGCGTTGTTCGACGAGCTGAAGGAGCTCGAGGACGCCCATCCCGACCTCGTCACGCCCGACTCGCCCACGCAGCGTGTCGGCGGGGCGCCGGCCGCGGGGTTCACGAAGGTGGAGCACCTCGAGCCGATGGGCTCGCTCGAGAAGGTGACGACGGCGGACGCGCTCGAGAAGTGGGCCGCGGACGTGCGCAAGCGGCTCGGGACGGACGAGCCCGTCGCGTACGTGATCGAGCCGAAGATCGACGGGTCGGCGATCTCTCTCGTCTACGAGCAGGGCGTCTTCGTGCGAGGCGCGACGCGCGGTGACGGCTACCGGGGCGAGGACGTGACCCAGAACCTGCGCACCGTCGAGGCCGTGCCGCTCCGGGTGCGCACCGAGGACGGAGTGCCTCCGGCGCTCCTGGAGGTGCGGGGCGAGATCTACTTCCCACTCTCGGGGTTCTCCCGCTTCAACGAGGCGCAGGTCGCCGCGGGCAAGCAACCCGCCCCGAATCCCCGCAACGCCGCCGCCGGCTCGCTCCGCCAGCTCGACTCGCGGATCACCGCGGAGCGGCCGCTCTCGCTCTGGGTCTACGGCGCAGGCGCGCGCGAAGGCGGCTTCCCGGGGACGCAGTGGGAGCTCCTCGGCTGGCTGCGCGAGCACGGATTCCGGACGAACCCCCACGCGGAGCGCATCGAGACGATCGAAGCCGTGGCCGAGGCCTGTGCCGCGTGGGAGAGCCGCCGGGCAGACCTGGACTACGAGATCGACGGGATCGTGATCAAGGTCGACGACCTCGACCAGCAGCGCCGCCTGGGCGCGCTGCACGAACGGCCGCGTTGGGCCCGGGCCTTCAAGTGGGCGCCGTCGACCGCCGTGACGACGCTGCGCAAGATCCACATCCGCGTCGGCCGCACCGGAGCGCTCAACCCGTGGGCCGAGCTCGAGCCCGTGCATGTCGGCGGCGTCACCGTCTCCACGGCGACCCTCCACAACGAGGAGGACATCAATCGCAAGGACATCCGCGAGGGAGACCTCGTGATCGTCCAGCGCGCGGGAGACGTGATCCCCCAGGTCGTCGGCCCGGCGGGGGAGCATCGGAAGGGCACGAAGCCGTTTCGCATGCCGAAGCAGTGCCCGCTCTGCGGCGTCGACGTCGTCAAGCCCGCGGGCGAGGTCATGCACCGCTGCCCGAACCGGGCATGCCCCTCGCGCGGCCTGGAGACGCTGATCCACTGGGTCAGCGCCGCGATGGACATCGAGGGGGTCGGCGAGCAGTTCGTGCGCCGGCTCTGGGGCGATGGCCTGCTGCGCTCGATGCCCGATCTCTACCGGCTCACCGCCGAGCAGCTCGCGGCGCTCGACGGATACGGCGAGGTGTCTGCCGCGCGCGCGGTCGCCTCGATCGAGGCGTCGAAGGCACAGCCTTTCTCGCGCGTCCTGTTCGGGCTCAACATCCCGAAGATCGGCTGGGTCCTCGCCCGCAACCTCGCGCGCCACTTTGGCACCGTCGACGCGCTCATCGAGGCGAGCCAGGAGGAGCTCGAGCTGACGGAGGGTATCGGGCCCGACCGGGCGGAGCTCGTCGCGGAGTGGTTTGCCGAAGAGGAGAACGTCGCTCTGGTACGGGAGCTCGAAGGCCTCGGCCTGACGATGACCTCCGGCGAGGCCGAGCGGCCCGTCGAGGGGCCGCTGACCGGGCCGCCAGTACGTGATCACCGGCACGCTCGAGCGGTTCACGCGCGAGGAGGCGAAGGAGGCGCTCGAGGCGCTCGGCGCGAAGGTCTCGGACTCGGTCTCCAAGAAGACCGCCGGCGTGGTCGTCGGGGAGAGCCCCGGCTCGAAGGTCGCGAAGGCGCAGAAGGCGGGCGTCCCGGTCCTCGTCCGAGGCCGACCTGCGTCGCCCTCCTCGACCGGCCCGGATAGCCGGGCTCAGCCCGCCGGGGAGGCGGCGGCTCGCCCGTAGGGTGAGCTCGCGAGTGCGGTCACGAAGCGGTCCTGGGCGGTTCGCGCGGGCCAGAAGGCGACCGGCGACCCGTTCTGGAGCACGGCGAACACCACCGAGTCGTTCACGAGCCCGGAGAGCGAGCAGGCGAGGTTCGTCGTTCCCGTCTTGCCGCGGACGACGCCCGTCGAGCCCGTGGAGCCGCGAGCGCAGCGTGCCGCTCCGCCCGGCGACGGCGAACGAGCCCACGAACGCGCTGCGAATACTCGGGTTCTCGAGGCCCGCACGGATCACCTCGACGAGCGTCTCGGCGGTCACTCGGTCGAGCGACGACAGCCCTGAGCCGTCCACGATCCTCACGCCGTCGACCGGGATCCGGGCCGCCGCCATCTCGTCGACGACGACCTGCGCGCCGCGTGCGCTCGTGCCCACGCGCCCGTCGAGCGTGCCGAGGTGCTTGAGGAGCATCTCGGCCGTGAAGTTGTCGCTGTCGCCGTTCATCGTCCGGACGATGACGGACAGGCTGGCCGAGCGGTCCAAGGCGAGGAGGGCGGCGTCGGCCGGTGCCCTTCCCGAGCCCGGATCGGCCGTCCACCTTCACCCCGCGCGCGACGAGCGCTTCCCGGAGGGCTCGTGCCGCGAGGAGCGGCGGAGAGAGCGCCGGCCAGCCGAGCGCGCGGTCGACGACGAGCGCCGAGAGCGGCGGCGTCTCGCCCCCGACGAAATACGCCTTCCATCCCGGCGCTCCGCGCCGCTTGTCGAAGGCCGACTCGTCTCCCCGGATCCCTCCGGTGACCCTTCGTGATCCCGGACGCGCGCAACGAGGCCGCGAGACCCGACGAGGTCGGCCGAAGTGAGGGTGGGGTCGCCGTCGCCGTGGAGGTACAGGTCGCCGTCCCACGTCGCCCCGGTCCGGTCGCCGACGCCGAGCACCTGGGTCGTGAAGCGGAATCCGGGGCCCAGGCGTGTCAACGCCGCCCACGACACCGGGAGCTTCTCGTTCGACGCCGGATGCACCGGAACGCTCTGGTTGTGCGCGAAGAGAACCTCACCGGTTCTCACGTCGACCGCGATCGCGGATGTGCGCGCGAGCGACAGATACGGCGAGCGAAGGGTCTTCGAGAGCCGTGTCGTCGAGGTCCCCCGACGCGGCGAGGGGCGACGAGACCGCCGTCGCGGCGATCGCGACCGAGCAGAGCGCGAGCCGGAGTCTCACGGCCCCTAACCGTAGACGGTGATCGTGACGGTGCGGCGCCCCCACGCGCGGGCCGCAACGGTGCTGGGCATCCAGAGATCGATGAGGGCTCCTTTGATCGCCGACCCGACGTCCGCCGCGACCGCCGGCACCGTAGCCCGGGAATCGACACCCTCGTGCCGAGCGGGATCAGGGCCGGATCGACCGCGATCGACGCCGATGCCGACCGGCAGGCCGCTCGCCGTGCGCCCGGGCAGGTGGTAGGCGACCGCGTCCACGACGAGCGTCCTGTTCGCCTGTGCCGCGGGCGCGGCCGGCTCCTGGGCCGGAGCGGGCACCGTCACGGATCGCGCCGGCGCCTCGACGGTGGTCGAGATGGGCGCACGCGCCCGTGCGAGGCGCGCCGAGGCGCGCTGCGCCGCCTTCGCACGGCTCTCGAGCTCGGCGAGGCGTGCGCGGGTGAGATGTTGCCGCCGCTGGATCCCGGCGATCGCCTGCCGCTTCGCAGCGGCCGCAGCCTCGAGCCCGAGAACCGCGATGTCCGCCCGGCGCTTCGCGAGGGAGAGCTCCGCGCGAGCCCGCGCGAGGAGGACGATGCGTGCGCGCAGCGTGTGTGCGTGCGTACGGGCTTCGGCTGCGAGCCCCCGGTTGCGGAGCGTCGCACGCTCGAGCGCCTCGATTCCCGCGAGGATCCCTGGCAGGGAGCGCGCTCCGAGCAGCACCGCGATCGGGTCGGCGTCGCCGTCCACGTAGAGCCGGCGGAGCAGCGTCGCGATTCGCACGCGGGTCGCCGCCAGCGAGCCTTTGACGACCTCAGCCTGGGCACGCGTTCGGTCGCGGGCCACCTCCAGCGCCTCGCGTCGCCGCTCGAGCCGGTCGGCGGCTGCCCGGGCGCGCGCGAATGACGCCTCGGCGGCGAAGAGATCCAGGACGGCCGAGCGCTCGGCCGTCGCGAGTGATGCGAGCTGGGCGCCTCCGCCCGGGGCGCCCGACGATCCTGCCGCCGTCGCTCCGAGGAACACTGCCGCCACGAACGGCACGAGGTGTCGCGCACGCCCGCGCACAGGGCAGGGGACCGTACCACAGGGAATCTGGGCTGTTTGCAGACATTTTCGCGTCGGTTGCACGTGCAGACGTCCTCGGCCGCTGCTAGGCTCCCCGACTTGTGGCCGGTGACCCCACCATCGGCGAGCCTTTCGTCGGGCCAGCGAGACGCGGCGTGACGCACCCGAAACGGCGACAGGCTCCTCTCCTCTGCCTCGCCCTCGCGGCGCTCGCGGCGTTCCTGCTCGCCGGCACCGGGCCTGCGACGGCCGACCCGTCGATCAGCTCGAAGCGCCAGCAGGCGCAGGCGATCATCGCCCAGATCCAAGGCATGGACTCGAGCCTTTCGCATGCGATCGAGTCCTACAACCTCGCCAACATCCAGCTCGACCAGATCGATGCCGACCTGAAGTCGAACGGCCGCCATCTCGTGATCGCCCGGTCCAGCCTCGGCATCGCCCAGACCCACATCGCGAAGCGGTTGCGCGCCCTCTACATCAACGGCGATTCCGGGGGTGCCGTCGAAGTGATCCTCGGGGCTCGGAGCCTCGACGACCTGCTCGACCGCCTCGACATGGCGCAGGCGCGTCGGCGGACAGGACGCACAGGTGCTGCAGGACGTGCGCCGGTTCCGAAACGAGGTGAAGACGCGTCGCGCGAAGCTCGAGACCGACCGCGCGCGCCAGGCGCAGGTCGTCGCGGATCGTGCGGCGCGTAAGCGCTCGATCGAGTCACAGCTCGCAGAGCGGCAGCGACTGCTCGCGTCCGTCAAGGACGAGATCGCGCGCATGGAAGCGGCGGAGCGCCGCCGGCAGGCGCGAGCTCGAGCGACAGGCCCAGGCCCGCCTCGCCGCCGAGGCCGCCGCGCGCGCGTCGGCGCGCCAGCAGACGCTCGAGCTTTCGAGCAGCGGCACCCCTGCCACGGACTACACGCCGGACTCGGCGTCCATCTCGGCGGCGCCCGCACCTCCCGCGAAGTACGGCGGCGTCGTCGGGATCGCGATGGAGTACCTCGGCACCCCGTACGTCTGGGGCGGCGCGGGCCCCTCCGGCTTCGACTGCTCGGGGCTTGCGATGTACGTCTACGCCCAGGTCGGTATCTCGCTGCCGCACAACGCGGCGATGCAGTACAACACCGTCGGCGTCCCGGTCTCGCGGAGCGACCTCCAGCCGGGCGACCTCGTCTTCTTCGACGGGCTCGGCCACATGGGGATCTACATCGGCGGCGGCCAGTTCGTCCACGCGCCTCACACCGGGCGACGTCGTCAAGATCTCGAGCCTCTCCGACTCCTGGTACGCGTCGACGTACGTCGGCGCGAAGCGCGTCACGTAGGCTTGCTCGCCAGGCAGGATTCGGCAGGAGCCGAATCCTGCGGCTTGATCACCGCCCTCGGCGGGGCACATCCCTGAAGGCTTCGCGGTCGCAACCCCTCGACGACTTCGGCTTGCGTCGAGGCGTTGCCGAGTGTCAGTTCACGTGTGCTGCTCTGCCCGCTGCACGACGCCGTCGTAGAGGGCGTCTACCTCGTCCGCGAAGTGCTCGAGGACGACGCGGCGCTTGAGCTTGAGCGTCGGCGTCACCTCGCCGTGCTCCATCTCGAAGTCGCGCGGGAGGATCGCGAAGCGCTTGACCTGCTCGAAGCGTGACCGCTCGCGGTTGACCTCTTCCACGATCCCTGCGACGAGCTCGTTGACCCGCTCGTCTCGGGCGAGCGCGTCCAGGTCGCCCTCGATCCCCTGCTCCGCCGCCCACTTCGCGATCTCCGCCGCGTCGAGCGTGATCAGCGCCGCGGGGAACGGCCGACGGTCGCCGACGACCATCGCCTGCGAGATGAATCGCGAGGACTTGAGGTCGTTCTCGAGGTTCTGCGGGGCGATGTTCTTGCCGCCCGCGGTGACGAGGATGTCCTTCTTGCGGTCGGTGATCGTCACGAAGCCGTCGGCGTCGATCGTCGCGATGTCGCCCGTGTGGAGCCAGCCGTCGTCGTCCAGCGACGGCGGCAGTCGCCTCGGGCTCCTTGTAGTAGCCGGCAAAGACCGTCTCGCTGCGGATCAGCAGCTCGCCGTCCTCGGCGAGCCGGAGCTCGAAGCCCGGAAGCGCTGGGCCGACCGTGCCGAACCGGTAGTTGTGCTGCCGGTTCGTCGTCGCTGCGGTCGTGCACTCGGTGAGGCCGTATCCCTCGAGGATGCAGATGCCGAGGGCGTCGAACAGCTCGGCGATCTCCTTCGCTAGCGGCGCCCCGCCCGAGATCGGCAACCGCAGCCGCCCGCCCAGGCGCTCCTTCACCTTCGAGAAGACGAGCCGGTCGGCGATCCGGTGCTGGACGGCCAGCGACGCGGGCATACGCCGGCCCTGCTGGCGCAATGCGCTCTCCCGGTATCCGACGCCGAGCGCCCAGTCGACGAGCCGACGGCGCACGCCCGTCGCCTCAGCGAACGTCGACATGACCGCCGCGTGCACCTTCTCGTAGACGCGCGGCACGCTCGGGAGGATCGTCGGCCGCACCTCGGGCAGCGCCCGCGCGACGTCGAGCGGGTCGGGAAGAAAGGCGACCGTGTAGCCGACGTACGGGCCGGAGAGGTGCATCAGCCGCCCGAAGTTGTGCGCGAGCGGCAGGTAGAGCAGCATGACGTCGCCCCGGCGCGCTGTGGTCGGGGAGCTCGTCGGAGACGGCCACCATCGCGTAGTAGTTGCGGTGCCGGATCATGCAGCCCTTCGGCGGCCCGGTCGTGCCCGACGTGTAGATGTACGTGAAGAGGTCTTCCTCGTCGATCGCCGCGACCGCATCGTCGAGCGCTCCGGGATGTGCCTCCCGGTATGCGCGCCCCTCCTCCTCGAGCGCCCCCAGGTCGGCGAAGGTCAGGACGTGACGCAGCATGGGCAGCGCCGCGCGGCCGTCCTCGACCTTGGCGCGCTGTTCCTCGTCCTCGCAGAGGACGCCGACCGCCTCCGAGTGCTCGAGGACGTACTGCACGTCGTGCGGCGACGAGTTCGCGTAGATCGCCGCCCCGATCGCGCCGACGTGCGCCAGCGCGAAGTCGAACAGCGCCCACTCGAGCGTGTTGCGCGCCAGGATCCCGAAGGCGTCGCCCTTGCGGACGCCACGGGCGAGGAGGCCGTTCGCGAGGAGCTCGACGCGCTCGCCCGCCTCGGCCCACGACACCTCACGCCATCCGTCGTCGTCGTCGACGAGGTACGCGGCCCCCGTGTTGCGCGCCACGGCGTCGCGCCAGAGGCGCGGGATCGTGCGCTGTTCCGTCATCTCGGAACAGACTCTAGTCGCAGGGAACGCGCCGCCAAGCGCGAATTTCGCCGTCCGGCCCCTAGACTGGGAGGGTCATGCGCGTCACCTGGAACGGATCACTGAGCTTCGGTCTCGTCAGCATCCCCGTCGGGCTCGCGCCCGCGACGAAGCCCGCCGCGCGACAGTCGGACGTCTCGTTCCGCCTGCTGCACCGCGAGTGCCTGACGCCGATCAAGCAGAAGCGCTGGTGCCCGAAGCACGATCGGGAGGTGACGCCCGACGAGCTCGTCAAGGGCTGGGAGGTCGCCAAGGGGCAGTTCGTCGTCGTCGAGGAGGCGGAGCTCGAGGCGCTCGAGCGACACGACGACTCGCGCACGATCGACATCGAGCGCTTCGTCCCGCTCGCGGACGTCGACCCCGTCTGGATGGACCGGACGTACTTCCTCGTGCCCGGCGCGGCGCCCGCGCAGCGCCGTCCGTACAAGCTCCTGCTCGAGGCGATGGAGGAGGCAGGCGTCGGCGCGATCGGACGGCTCGTGCGCTCCGGGCGCGAGTCGCTCTGCCTCGTCCGCGTCGCGCGGCAAAGGGCTCGTGCTCGAGACGCTGTACCTCGTCGAGGACGTCTACTCGCAGGCCGAGATCGACGAGGCGATGGATGCGACCGACGTGAAGAGCCCGGAGCTCGAGCTCGCACGCCAGATCGTCCAGGGCCTCGCGGCGGAGTTCGACCCGGCGGAGCTCTCGAGCGCCTATCGCCGCGACCTCCGCGACGCTGCTCGAGGCGAAGCTGCGCGGCGAGGAGATCGCGGAGCCCGAGCCGGTCGCCGAGCCCGCGCCGGCGGTCGACCTCATCGAGGCGCTCAAGGCGAGCGTCGCCGCCGCGAAGGCGTCGCCGTCGCGTCCCAAGAAGGCCGACGCGAAGCCCGAAGGCGACGCGCCCGGCGCGCAAGGCCGCGCGGAAGTAGCTCTCCGCGTGACGAGGGGCCCCGGAGGGCCCCTCGTGAGCGGTCTCGTGAGAACAGGCGGCTAGTGCGCGGCCGCGTGCGTGGCGCCGACAGCCTGCAGCTGGGCCTGGAACAGATGCTTGTCGATCTTCCCCTGGTAGATCGGGACGCCTTCCGCGATGCAGAGCTTGATGACCGCCTCGCGGTCCATGTTGAGCTCCTTTGCGAGCTCGTCGGGCGTCAGGTGATTCGCCATCGACCGTTTCCTCCCTCGGACGACGAAAAAGCCCGCCGACGCAAGTGCATGCGGGCGGGCTCGATCGGCGCTCGTCAGTTGGCGGCGGGGGTCAACGGGCCCGCCTCCCGAAAACATCCATGTGCTCCGAGGATACTCCGCCGTGCGGGCGGTCCGCAATCGCCTGCCGTCGGCGCCGGAACCCGCGTTGCTCGAACGCCGGCCCCGGCGCGCCGAGCGTCACACGGGGTTCGCGATCTCGACGTAGTGCCACTCGAGGGCGAAGCGCTCGGCGAGATGGGCTGCGAGCGCCTGCACCCCGAAGCGCTCGGTCGCATGGTGGCCGGCGGCGATCAGGTGGATGCCGAGCTCACGGGCCGTGGCCGCGCTCGGCTCCTCCGCCTCGCCGGTCAGCAGCGCGTCGTAGCCCGTCGTGCGCCGCCTGGACGAGGTCGTGGCCGGCAGCGCCCGTCGACACCGCGAGACGATGCACCTCGTGCTCGCCGCCGCGCAGGACGAGCGGGGGACGCTCCACCACCTCCTCGACGCGTGCGGCGAGCGCCTCGAGCGACAAGGAGTCGATCGTGCAGCCGCGCCCGACGGTGCCGAACGGCCGGACGGGCATCGCTCCGAGACGTGCGGCGAGCTGCGCGTTGTTGCCCAGCGTCGGATGCGCGTCGAGCGAGAGGTGGTAGGCGACGAGCGATGCCGCGCCGCCGAAGAGCGCCTCGAGCCGGCCGCGCAGGCGCGCGTCCACGACGAGCGGCTCGTTGCGCCAGAAGAGGCCATGGTGCACGAGCACGAGTTCGGCGCCGAGGTCGACCGCCCGCTCGAACAGGTCCCGCGAGCAGGAGACGCCGCACGCGACGGTCGAAACCTGCTCTGCGCCGATCACCTGGAGCCCCTGGGGGGCGAACTCGGGGAAGCGCTCGACCTCGAGTAGCTCGTTCGCATACGTGACGATCTCGTCCCTCGAAGCCATCGCGCGAGTCTACGGCGCTCCG
The DNA here is from genome assembly GCA_963793655.1 of uncultured Actinomycetes bacterium. Classification (GTDB taxonomy): domain Bacteria; phylum Actinomycetota; class Thermoleophilia; order Gaiellales; family Gaiellaceae; genus Gaiella. The sequence continues at coordinate 176,627 of CAWCAV010000011.1, read as the reverse complement.
TGCCCGGACGGTCCGGGCGCCGTCCGCAACGAGCCCGGAGCGGTCGGCGGGGGCCGCGAGCGCAAAGCCGCCATGTTCGAATCAACACAAGCCTTGCCTGCCTGGGCGCGCTCGGAAGGACGGGCACGCACAAGGACGCTCACGGCCGACGCCGGCGGGGAACGGGTACCCTTCTCCCGCTCGGGGTGTGGCGCAGCCTGGTAGCGCGCTCCGTTCGGGTCGGAGAGGTCCCCAGTTCAAATCTGGGCACCCCGATTTGGCGCGGGGGAACCGTGTTCCCCCGCGAGCCTCGGTCGTCGGCGCACGTATCCTCGAATCGTGCTCAGGGCCGTCCTCCTCGACGTCGACTTCACCCTGTTCAGGCCCGGACCCGAGCTCGGCCCGGAGGGGTACGAGCGGGTCGGCGCCCGGCACGGGCTGACCCTCGACGGCGCGCGCTACGAGGAAGCGCGTCGCGCGGCGCTCGAGGAGCTTCAGCGCCATCCGGAGCTCGTCCACGACGAGGAGCTCTGGATCCGCTTCACGGAGGACATCGTCCAGGGCATGGGCGGCGACCCGGTGCTCTCGCGCTCGTGCGCCGTCGATCTCGTACGGGAGTGGGAGCGGCACGAGAACTTCTTCCTCTACGACGACGCTCTGCCCGCGCTCGAGGCGCTCCGCGCGCACGGCTTGCGGATCGGGCTCGTGTCGAACGGTCAGCGTGACCTCGACGAGTTCGCCCGCCACCACGGCCTCGACGTCGACGTCTGCGTCGGTTCGATGCGGCACGGCCACGTGAAGCCGCACCACTCGATCTTCGAGGCGGCGCTCGCCGCCCTCGACACCGCACCGTCCGACGCGGCGATGGTCGGCGACAGCTATGCGGACGACATCGAGGGCGCCCGCGCGCTCGGCATGCGCGCGATCCTGCTCGACCGCGAGGCGCTGCATGCCGGTGAGCCCGACCGGATCGACACGCTGCTCGCGCTGCCCGCCGCTCTGGGGCTGCCCGGCGGTGCGTCGTGATCCCTGCTCGCGAGGTGAACGGGCTCAGCGAGCGGTGAAGCCCCCGTCGATGTAGAGCTCGAGACCCGTCACGAACGATGCGTCGTCGCTGGCGAGGTAGGCGACTCCCGCCGCAACCTCCTCCGGGCGGCCGAGGCGCCCCATGGGCGTGAGGTCGATCATCCCCTGCTCGACGGGTGTGCCCTTGGCCGCCTCGAGGATCGGAGTCGCGATGAACCCGGGATGGACGGAGTTCACCCGGACGCCCTGGTCGACCCAGTGCAGCGCCACGTTCTTCGTCAACGTGCGCACCGCGCCCTTCGCAGCGTGGTACGCGGGGGAGGTGCCGAAGCCCCCGCTCGTCCCGAAGATGGAGCTGATGTTGACGACGGAGCCGTGGCCCGATGCGGCGAGCGCCGAGGCGGCGCACTTCATGCCGAGGAAGACTCCCGTCTGGTCGATCGAGATCGTGCGGTTCCAGTCCTCGAGCGACGTCTCCTCGATCGTGGCCAGATCGCCCATGCCGGCGTTGTTGACGAGCACGTCCAGTCCCCCGAGCTGGTCGACGGCAGTCGTGACCGCCGCCTGCCACTCCTGCTCGGACGTGACGTCCAGGTGCGCGAAGAGCGCCCGTGCCCCGTTCTCGGCCAGGCTCTCGGCCACCCGCCGGCCGCCCTCGTCGTCGATGTCGGTCACGAGCACGGCGGCACCCTCGCCGGCCAGCCGCTCCACGATCGCCTTTCCGATCCCGCTCGCCCCGCCCGTCACGAGCGCCACGCGTCCCTCGAGCCGCTTCATCGCTCCTCCCGTGCGTCGACTGCGTCCTCCCAGTCAATACTGCCCGGATCGGCTCTCACGGGGCGCTTGCGCGGTGCCGGGCACCGCGCCTATCCTGAGCAGACGTTGACTGACCGTTCAATCGCACGAGGGAGCCGGCCGGCAGACCGTCAGGGAAGCGCCGAGGAGAAGCGGCGCCAGATCCTCGACGCGGCCGTGCGGGTCTTCGCGCGACGAGGCTTCCACACGTCGCGGGTCGGCGACATCGCGGAGGAGGCGGGCGTCGCGCACGGCCTCCTGTACCACTACTTCGCGTCGAAGGACGAGGTGCTGCAGACGGTCTTCCGCGAGAACTGGAGCGAGCTCCTCACGCGGTTCGAGCAGGTCGAGGCCTCCGACGAGCCCGCCGACGAGAAGCTCCTCGGGCATCGTCAAGATCCTCCTCCGCACGTGGCGGAACGACCCTGACCTCGTGACCGTGATGGTGCGCGAGGTGGGGCGGAGCGCGCACCTCGCGAGCCAGGTCGACGACATCGGCAAGGGGTTCGCCGTGATCCAGCGGGTCATCGAGCAGGGTCAGGCCGAGGGCGTCTTCCGTGACCGGAGCTCGACCCGCGTCTCGCGAGCTGGGTCGTCTACGGAGCGCTCGAGGAGATCCTCACGGGCTGGGTGATGGGCAGGCTCCCCGACGGCGACGAGGAGGTCGCCCGTGCCGAGCGCACGATCGTCGACGTCGTCCTGCGGCGGCCTCGGCCCGGGCGCCCGTCGTCGCCTGACGCCGGCGCCCGCCGCGACACGCTCGTCCTCGGGGCGGGCGCGCTCGGGCTCGCCTGGGCGCTGACGACGACCGCGGCGTACCTGCCGCCGATCCTCGGGCGGTACACGGACTCGACGACGCTCGTCGGGCTCGTGCTCGCCGCCGAGGGGTTCTTCGCGCTGACGCTCCCGCTCGTGATCGGCCCGTGGAGCGACACGTTCCACACGCCGCTCGGCCGCCGGCGGCCGTTCATGCTCGCCGCGCTCGGCCCGATGACGTTCGCGCTCGCGCTGCTCGCCTTCATGCCGAACCTCTGGACGACCGCGCTGATGCTGTTCGCGCTGTTCTTCGCCTACTACGTCTACGAGCCGCCGTACCGGGGCCTGTACCCCGACGTCCTGCCCGAGCGCGTCTTCGGGCGCGCGCAGGGCGTGCAGCACGTCTTCCGCGGGATCGCGATCGCGGCGGGCCCTGATCGGCGGCGGCTACCTCTTCCACCTCTGGCGACCGGCGCCGTTCCTCGTCGCGCCGGGGTCGTCGGCCGCCGCGTGCCTCGTCCCGATCCTGCTCGTCACCGAGGACGGCGGCCACGGGCGCGTGTTCGAGGGAGTGCGAACATATGTGGCGCACTCCTGGCGGGTGCTCCGCTCGAACCGCGACGTCGCGACGTTCCTGGTCGCGAACACCGCCTGGGAGGGGACGTTCGCCGGCGCGCGCACGTTCGTCGTCCTCTACGTCACCGTCGGCCTCGACGAGCCGCTCGCGACCTCGACGTACATCCTCGCGGCGGTCGCCGGCGGCTACATCGTGGCCGCGCTCGTCGCCGGGCCGATCGGCGACCGCGATCGGGCTCGCGCGCGTGATCACCGTAGCGTCGGCCGTCTACGGCGTCGGGCTCCTCGCGGGCGGCCTCGGGAGCGAGTGGCATGCGTGGTACCTCGGCCTGATCTTCGTCGTCGCGATCGCGGGCGGAACGGTGATGACCCTCGCGTGGGGGCTCCTCTTCAAGCTGATGCCGCCGGGCGAGCGGGGTGCGATCTCCGGGCTCGCGACGACGACGAAGGGCGTAGGGCTCGTGATCGGCCCGCTCGTGGCCGGCGCGGTGATCGACATCCTCCGCCCGCGCTCGAGGCGACGGAGGGCTACCAGGCGCTCTGGCCCGTGCTCGGCGCTGCCCGATCATCCTCGCGATCCCGCTCGTCGCCCGGCTTGCTCCGGCCGAGTCAGAGGCAGACGAGGATGGCGCGCCGGCGAGCAGGGCGAAGCCCCAGACGCGCTCGTCGAGGACATAGACGACCGACCGGGCGCCTGAGCCGGGGAGCGACGTAGGCGTCGTAGCCTCGGCACGCAGCCCGGCGCAGCGGGCGGTACGTCGCCTCGAGCCGCAGCAGCGGGCTCGTCGACCGCGAGGCCCTGGGCGGTCCGCCAGCCGGGCGGCGCCCACAGCGTGAAGACCGCGACGACCCTACCCTGCGCGCAGCGCGACCGCCGCGCCCTCCGGGCGGAACGCGAAGCGGTTGAAATAGAGGGTCTCCGTCGCGCAGCTGCGGCAGCGGCCGAAGGCGGCGCCCCAGGCGGCGACGACATCGGCGCGACTCGCGCCGATGGTGATCGCCGCCGAGCGAGCGGCCGGGGACGAAGAGGCCCGCGTCCGGCGGAGCCGCGCCGGCCGCGCCCGGCGAGCCGGCCGCGACAGCAGTGGCCACGGCGAGCGCGGCGAGCCAGCGGGGCATCGTGCCGTTCGAGCGCATCGTGCGGCGAGGCCGCATCACGCGCGGCCGAACGCGTTCTCGCCCGTGAGCGCCTGGCCGACGACGAGCGTGTGCACCTCGTGCGTTCCCTCGTAGGTCAGCACCGACTCGAGGTTGTTCATGTGACGGATCACCGGGTACTCGAGCGTGATCCCGTTGCCGCCGAGGATCGTGCGCGCGGAGCGGCACACCTCGAGCGCGCCGCGGACGTTCCCCATCTTCCCGAGGCTGACGTGCTCGGGCCGGAGCGTGCCCTGGTCCTTCATGCGGCCGATGTGGAGTGCGACGAGGCGAAGCGCGGTTCACCTCGAGCGCCATCTCCGCGAGCTTCTGCTGCGTGAGCTGGTAGGCGGAGATCGGCTTGCCGAAGACGATGCGCTCGCTGCGCGTACGAGAGCGCCTCCTCGAAGCACGCGCGCGCAGCGCCGACGGCGCCGAAGACGATCCCGAAGCGGGCCTCGTTGAGGCACGAGAGCGGCCCGCGCAGCGTCGACGACCCCGGGCAGCATCGCTTCGTCCGGCACGCGCACGTCCTGGAGCACGAGCTCGGACGTCACGGACGCCCGGAGCGAGATCTTCTTGTGGATCTCCGGCGCGGAGAAGCCGGTCGTGCCCTTCTCGACGAGGAAGCCGCGGATTGCGCCATCCTCGGTGCGTGCCCACACGACCGCGACGTCGGCGATCGTCCCGTTCGTGATCCACATCTTCGCCCCGTTCAGGACCCAGTCCGAGCCGTCGCGCCGTCGCGTGGGTGCGCATCGCTCCGGGGTCGGAGCCCGCGTCCGGCTCGGTCAGCCCGAAGCAGCCGATCGCCTCGCCCGCGGTGCATCGCCGGGAGCCACCGCTCCTTCTGCTCCTCCGAGCCCCAGCGCCAGATCGCGAACATCGCGAGCGAGCCCTGCACGGAGACGGCGCTCCGGACGCCCGAGTCGCCTGCCTCGAGCTCGAGGCAGGTCGAGCCCGTACGCGACCGAGCTGGCGCCCGGGAGCCCGTAGCCCTCGAGGTGCATCCCGAAGAGCCCGAGCCCGGCGAGCTCCTGGACGATCTCGCGCGGCAGGATCCCCTGCTCGAACCAGTCGCCGACCTCGGGGAAGCACGCGCTCCCGGACGAACCGGCGCACGGTGTCGCGGATCGCCCGCTCCTCGTCGTCGAGGAGCGCGTCGAGCGCGAGGAAGTCGAGCGGGTCGAGCTGTGCCGGTGCCTGGAGTGGTCGTCGCCACGGTGGGTCCTCCATCGGGTCGAGGCGCAGTGATTGTAGAAGAGGCCGCGCGTCGCTCCGGCTGGACACCGCGCGAGGAAGGCCGGATGATGTCGTGGTGACGGGCCGGGCGATTCGTGGCGTCGACGAACTGCTGGCGGAAGCGCGCCGCGCGGATCGAGCGGCTCGAGCCCGAGGCCGCATGGGCGGCGGCTTCCGGCGGGAGACGCGCTGATCGTCGACATCCGCTCGGACGACGAGCGCCGGCGCGACGGGATCGTCCCCGGCTCGCTCCACATCCCCCGCACCGTGCTCGAGTGGCGCGTCGACCCGGCGAGCGGGTGGCACAACCCTCACGTCGGCGAGCGCGAGCCGCCGGCTCCTGCTCGTCTGCTCGCACGGCTCCTCGTCGTCGCCTCGCCGCGGCGACGCTCGTCGACCTCGGGCTTCGTGACGCCGGGTGACGTCGTGGGCGGGTTCGCGGCGTGGTGTCGAGCGGGGCTCCCCGTCGCGCCTGCGCCGTCGCCGCCCCGACGGCGTGCTGCCCGGAATGGGCGGCCCCGAGCCCTGAGCCGTCGAGGGCTGCGCGGGCCGGCCTTGCCTGGCGGTCGCCCCGGGGCTACGCTATTGACTGACTAGTCAATCGACGTTCAGGAGCGGCCGGATGGCGACCATGGAGACGGGCCTCGCGAACGGCGTCTCGTTCGCGCTCACCGACGAGCAGAAGGAGCTCCGCGCGCTCGCGCGCGAGTTCGCAGAGAAGGAGATCCGCCCGAAGGCGGCGGAGCACGACGAGCACCAGACGCATCCGGCGGAGATCGTCGCCAAGGCGCACGAGCTCGGCCTGATGAACCTCCACCTGCCGGAGTCGCTCGGCGGGCCCGAGCTGTCGGCGTTCGACGGGATGCTCGTCGGCGAGGAGCTCAACTGGGGCTGCTCGGGCATCGGGACCTCGATCGGCGCGAACGGCCTGGCCGCCGGCCCGATCCTGATCGCCGGCACCGACGAGCAGAAGCGCGAGTGGCTCGCGCCGCTCGTCTCAGAGCCGATCCTCGGCTGCTTCGGGCTCTCCGAGCCCGGCGCGGGCTCGGACGTGTCGGGCATCCAGACGACCGCAGTGCGCAAGGGCGAGGAGTACGTCGTCAACGGCTCGAAGATGTTCATCACGAACGCGGGCCAGGCGTCGTGGATGGTCTGCTTCGCCTCGACGGACAGGTCGAAGGGGCACCGCGGGCTTACGGCCTTCGTGATCCCGATGGACGCCGAGGGCGTCACGATCGAGAAGCACCTCGACAAGATGGGCCAGCGCGCGACCGACACGTCCGCGGTCGCATTCCAGGACGTCGTCGTGCCGGCCGCGAACCGCCTCGGCGAGGAGGGCGACGGCTTCAAGATCGCGATGCAGACGCTCGACTTCACGCGCCCGGGAACGGCGGTCGGCGCCGTCGGCGTCGCCCAGGCGGCGTACGAGCTCGCGGTCGACTACGCCAAGGAGCGCGTCCAGTTCGGGATGCCGATCGCGATGAACCAGGGCGTCTCCTTCCTCGTCGCCGACATGGCGACCGAGATCGAGGCGGCGCGCCTCCTCACGTGGCAGGCCGCGTGGATGATCGACCAGGGCTACGGGCGGAAGGCGACGAAGTACTCGTCGTTCGCGAAGCGCTTCGCGGCCGACACGGCGATGAAGGTCACGACCGACGCTGTGCAGGTGTTCGGCGGCTACGGCTACATCAAGGAGTACCCGGTCGAGAAGCTCATGCGCGACGCGAAGCTGTTCCAGATCTACGAGGGCACCTCGCAGATCCAGCGCCTCGTGATCGCGAAGGAGATCTTCCTGGGCTGAATTTGTTCGCGAGCGGGATCCCGCAGGAGCGGGATCCCGCCGCTCGGATCCCCGCCTTCGGCGGGGCAGATCCCTGAAGGCGCCCGCTTCGCGGTCGCAATCGCGCGTATCGCCCTGCCGGACCTCTATGTGATCAGCGCGCGCTGGAGCGGGGTCGGGAAGCGCGGTGCGAGCCGGACGTCGCCCAGCCAGGTCTCCAGGCGGCCAGCCTCGGCCTCGATCGCCGCCGTCGGCGCCGGCGCCGACGTCCTCGAGCAGCCGGTAGACGACCTCTCCGTCCTTGCGCTGGGCCCAGCCGCCGACGATCCGCCCGTCCCACCACACCGTTGGGCCGGCGTTGCCGTTCCGGTCGAACAGCGTCGGGCCGTGATCGCCCCGAGGTACCACTGGCGCTCCTTCCAGCCCATCGTCGTCGGGTCGAGGGCGGGCAGGAGCGCTGCAGACGGATCCGAATAGGACACCGGCTCGTCGTCGCCGGGCAGCACGAGCCCCGGCTCGCCTTCGAGCTCGACCTCCACCGGACCGACAGCCCCGAGCGCCGCCTTGACCTGGCCCGAGGTCGAGCCCCGTCCACCAGGCGATATCGTTCCTCGTGCCCGGGCCGTACGAGGCGAGCCAGCGGCGGACGAGCTCGCTACGAGCCGCCGTCACGTCCAGCTCGGGGAGCGGCGCGTCGAACCACGAGTCGGACGGCACCCAGCGCCACTGGCTCCCGGTCCACGTACCGCGTGGACGTCCGCGCACGATCCGGCGGTCGGCCGCGAGGAGGAACAGCACCCATGTCGTCATGCTCTGGCTCCCCGCCCAGGTCTTCCCTTCGCCGAACGTCACCTTCTCCCGGAGCAACGGGACGTCTGCCGACAGCTCGCTGCCGTACGCCTCTCCGCGCGCTCGGAGCGCGTCCAGCGTGGCGCGGCAGGTGTCGTCCAGCCACGCGATGCCGTCGGGTGCGATCCCTCGCTCCTCGATCAGCCTCGCGTAGCGACGGCGCTGGGCGTCCGCGACGGCGACGGAGCAGGCCGCGTGCACGACCGCAGCGAGGCCCAGCGGGAGGACGAAGAGCGTCCTGCGCATGCCGATCATCCGCAGGACGCTCCGCCGCTCGTAGAGCGCGTCTTCGATCCCGACGATCGAAGGGTGGTCGAGGCGGGCGCGCGCTGAGAGGAAGACCGTCGCGGGGTCGGTGGCGTGCAGCCCCACGAGGCCGTCTGCGAGCTCGACCACACCTCGGGCGCGAGCGGTCGCTGAGAGGAAGTGCCGCTGCACCAGTCGCGCGCGGCGCTCGGCGATCGGAATCTCTCGCACGCACCCGTTGTAGCCGACGCGTCGCCCGGGACGACCGAGCGTCGCCGAGCATAGGATCGGCCCGTGGCGGTCGAGATCGACCTCTCCGGACGCGTCGCCCTCGTCACCGGCGGCTCACGGGGCCTCGGCCGCGCGGACGCGCTGACGCTCGCCCGCGCAGGCGCTGACGTCGTGATCGCGGACATCCTCGTCGAGTCGGACACGAGCGCGGCGCGAGACGTACGGCCCACTCGCCCAGGCGGCGGTGGCGCAGGGGATGGTGCACACCGAGTCGACGGTCGACGAGATCCGGCTCGCTGGGACGGCACTCGTTCGCGGTGCGCTGCGACGTCACCGATCGCGAAGACGTCGACGCCGCCGTCGCCCGTGTGGTCGAGGAGCTCGGCGGCGTCGACATCCTCGTCAACAACGCGGGCACGCTCGACCACGTCGGGCAGTTCGGCGACCAGCGGCTGGATCTCTGGGAGCGCGACCTCCGGGTCAACCTGACCGGCGCGTTCAACTGCGCGCAGGCCGTCTGGCCGCACATGCGGGAGCGGCAATGGGGGCGCATCGTCAACATGGCCTCCGTCGCGGGCACGCTCGGTGGCTTCGGGCAGGCGAGCTACTCGACCACCAAGGCGGGGATCCTGGGCCTGACGAGGACGCTCGCGATGGAGGGCGGTCGCCACGGGATCACCTGCAACGCGATCGTGCCCGGGATCATCGGCACGGAGGCGTTCCACATGGCGAACCCGGCCATGAACGAGCGGATCGCGAGCCGGACGGTCTTCAAGCGCCCGGGCGAGCCGCAGGACATCGCCAACGCGATCGCCTTCCTCTGCTCCGACCTCGCCTCGTACGTCACCGGGATCGAGCTCAACGTGTCGGGTGGAGTCGAGCTGTTCGTCTTCTGAAGGGGATCCCAACGGAGCCGAGTCCCCTTTTCGGGTGAGAACCGGCGCCGCCGCTCGGCTACATTTCGGGGTCGTGTCTTCCGGCGCGACCAGCGTCCAGAGAATGGCGCGCCGCCGACGCTCCACACCGCATCGCGGCGCGCAGAGCCGTCCTCGCGGTCGGCCTGCTCGCCCTGTTCGCGATCGCTCGCCTCCGTCCTCTTCGCGGGGTCGCCGACCCGGCTGCCAGCGGGAACCACGGTCGCGGGGCTCGACGTCGGCGGGCTCGACGTCTCCGCTGCGACGAGCGACGCTGGAGCGCCGGTCCGCCGCGCTCGGGCGGAAGCCCGTGGAGTTCGTCGCCGGAGGCCGCACGTTCGCGCTCACCGCATCGCAGCTCGGTGTGCGACCCGACTGGGCTGCGGCCGTGCGGTCGGCGGCGGCGGCGGGCGACGGGTTCGCTCCCGTACGCGGCCTGAAGCGCGTGCAGACCCGGATCTTCGGAACGGACGTCGCCCCGCACGTCGGCCGTCTACCCGTCGGTCGTTCGGTACACGGTCGCGCGGATCGCCGCCGCGGTCGACCGGCCCGCCGTCGATGCGAGTCTCCGGCGGCAGGGGCTGTCGGTCGTCGTCGCCCCCGGACGGTCCGGGAGGATCCTCGACCGCGGCCGCGCCACGACGACGATCGTCACGGCGCTCGCCTCGCTGGAGCGCGGCAGGCCCGGTGCGCCTGCCCGTCGTCCGTGCCGGGCAGAAGGTGACCGGAGAGCAGCTCGTCGCGGCGTCGCAGGCCGCCAGCACTGCGCTCTCGGCGCCGGCGACGCTGAGCGTCGGGCCGACGCGCTTTCGGCTCCCGCGCTGGCGCATCGCCAAGCTCCTCGAGCTTCCGAAGGACGGCGCCACACGGCGTCTCGATCGGAGGCGCACAGGCGCAGGCCTGGCTCTCGTCTCGAAGTCGCTCCGTCGACCGTGCCCCGCGCGACGCGACGTTCAGGGTCGTCGCCGGGGGGATCGAGCTCGTCCCCTCCCAGCCCGGCCGCACGCTCGACATCGCGGCCGCCCGGGCGGCGCTCGAGAAGGCAGTGTTCTCCCGCGACCGGGCGTGCAGCCACGGTGACGACGACACCGCAGCGAGCCGGCGCGGACCACGGCGGACGCGAAGGCGATGGGGATCACCGGCATCGTCGGCTCGTACACGACGACTTACGGCGGCACGCCCGGGCCGGCTCCACAACGTCCAGCTCGTCGCCGAGCTGATCGACGGCGCGCTGGTCGCGCCCGGCGCGCGGTTCTCGTTCAACGAGACGACCGGCGAGCGCAACGCGGCGAAGGGGTTCGAGGAGGCGCCGGTGATCATCAACGGCGAGCTCGAGAGCGGGATCGGCGGCGGCGTCTGCCAGGTCTCGACGACCGTGTTCAACGCGGCCTTCGAGGCCGGCCTCTCGATCGAGAGGCGCACGAACCACGCGCTCTACATCAGCCACTACCCGCTCGGCCGCGACGCGACCGTGAACTACCCCGACCTCGACCTCGTGTTCACGAACGACACCGACAAGTGGCTGCTCGTGCGTACGTTCGTCGGCGCGGGCTCGCTCACGGTCAACCTCTACGGAACGCCGCAGGACCGCCGGGTCGAGACCGAGACGGCGCCGCTCGCGGTCGACGGGAAGGTGCCGTGGAAGCGGATCGACGACGACACGCTCTTCAAGGGGGAGAAGGTCGTCGAGCAGTGGGGATCGCCGCCGCGCTCGACGAGCGTCACGCAGGCGCGTCTACGCGCCCGACGGCACGCTGATGTACGACACGACCTGGAGCTCCTACTACGTCGGCGAGCCCACGGTCGTCCGGCTCGGGACGAAGCCGCGGCCGAAGCCGAAGGCTCCCGCCGAGGACGCGACGGTCCGCGCCTCCCGCCGCGAAGGCCGGGGGCACCGGAACCGCCGCCGGGACTTCCTACGAGCGTCGTCGTGCGGCGCCTCGGCCCTGAGGACGTCCTCGACGAACCACGCCGGGACACGCGTCGGTCGGTGCGTGGTCGCGTCGACCGTCGCATGCGTCGTCCAGCCGGCCGCGATCGCGCTCGCCGTCACGCTCGACGACGTACTCGTAGCGGAACCGTGCGCCGCGGATCTCGGCGCAGCGCACCCGGATGGTGAGGACGTCGTCGAACACGGCTGCGCGCTCGTACTCGAGGTGGACGCCCGTCGTGAGCGCCTCGATGCCGCGTTCGCGGATCGCGCGGTAGCCGCCCGCGAACGCCGCCAGGTACGCGACCCGCGCCTCCTCGAGCCAGACGACGAACGACGCGTGGTGGGCGATGCCCTGCGCGTCCGTCTCGGCGAAGCGGACGCGAACGTCGTGGCGTGAAGGCGTAGCTCGTCTCATCGGGCGACATACTATCTCGCGCCGTACGATGGCGCGCATGGGAACCGCGGCCGAGCTCGCCGCGCTGATCCGGGAACGAGGCCCGGCGGTCGTTCTCACCGGTGCCGGCATGAGCACCGAGAGCGGGATCCCCGACTTCCGCTCGGCGTCGGGAATCTGGGCGGAGGTCGACCCGTTCGAGGTCGCCTCGATCGACGCGTTCCGCCGGGATCCGCTTCGCGTCTGGCGCTGGTACGGGCCCGCGCATCGGCGGGCTGCTCGCGGCCGAGCCGAACGCCGGCCACGTCGCTCTCGCCGCGCTCGAGCGCGCGGGCCACGTGCGCGCCGTCGTGACCCAGAACATCGACCTGCTCCACACGCGGGCGGGAAGCGAGGACGTCGTCGAGCTCCACGGCTCGATCCGCGAGTTCCGGTGCCTCGCGTGCGGCGCGACGGAGGACGCTCGAGTCGGTGCTGGCCCAGCTCGAGTCGCGAGGAGGCACCGCTCTGCCCCGCGTGCGGCACGATCCTCAAGCCCGGCGTCGTCATGTTCGGCGAGCTCCTGCCCGCGGACGCGATGGTGCGCGCCGAGCTGCTCTGCGCGCGAGGCGCGCCTGCTGTCGTCGTCGGGTCGTCTCTCCAGGTCTGGCCCGTGGCCGGCCTCCCGGGCGACACGCTGTCGGCGGGGGGAGCGGTGGCGATCCTGAACCTCGAGGAGACGCCGTACGACGGGGACGCGGCGATCGTCGTCCGTGAGCCTTGCGGGTCGACGCTGGCCGCGGTCGCACTCGAGCTCGGCGTCTGAAGGACGCTCGGCGCCTCCGCGCTCGACGGGCGGTCGCCGTCGACCGGCGAGACGCCTAGCGGACAGCCGGGAGCAGCTCGGCGGGGAGAACGCATACACTGTTGTCCGATGGAAACGCCGAAGACCAACGAGAACGACGTGATCAACCGCCTCGCGGGGAAGGGCGAGGAGGCGATCCAGCGCCTCGCCGATCTTCCGGGCGGCGCACGGGCGCTCAAGGCGTTCAACGATCTCAAGCTCCGGGTCGACGAACTCTCGAGCCGCATCCGCGGCATCGACGCCCTCGAGCAGCGCGTCGCGAAGCTGGAGAAGGAGGTCGCGACGCTGAGACGCGCGCAGAAGCCTGCTTCGGGGCAGTCGCCCTCACGCAAGGCCGGTGCGTAGGGACGAGGCTCGCCTCGCTCCCCGGCTGGTCAGGAGCGAGGCACGCGCAGCCGCAGAGCGCGCGGGACGACCTCGAAGCTGACCGGCGTCGTCCCCGGCTGCTCGCCGTCGAGCTCGATCGGGAGCGGCGATCGTCGCTCGAGATCGTCACCGTCGCGCCGCGCAGCAGCTCGGCCTTCGGGTGCGGGAGGTGCGTCCCGCGGTAGATCTTCGGCATCGTCATCGACGAGGTCGCGCTTCGTGATGTCGCCGATCGTGAGGACGTCGAAGAGGCCGTCGTCCGGCTCGGCCTCCGGGCAGATCTGCAGCCCGCCGCCGAAGAAGCGGCCGTTCGCGACCACGACGTCGAACATGCGGCCCGTGCGGTGCTCGCCGTCGACGGTCAGCTCGATCGTCGGTCGCCTGCCAGCCCGAGAAGACGGCGAACGTCGCCCAGAGGTACGAGGCCTTGCCGCCGAGCGCCTTCGTCGTCTCGTTCGCGCGCTTGGCGATCGCGCCGCTCATGCCTGCGCTGGCGACGTTCGCGAAGGTCGACGTCGCGTCCGAGCCGTCCCAGGCGCGGTAGGAGACGCGGCCGAGGTCGATCGTGCGGACGTCGCCCTCGAGCGCGATCCGCACCGCCTCGCTCGAGCTTCCGCGGGATCCCGAACGTGCGCACGAAGTCCCATCCCGTGCCGCGGGCGATGACGGCGACGTCCGGTTGCGGTGCCGATGCCCGACGAGGCCGTTCGCGACCTCGTTGACGGATCCGTCGCCGCCGACGACGACGAGCAGGCCGGCGCCGCCGAGCGCCGCCTCGCGCGCGAGCTCCGACGAGGTGCCCGGGCCGCTCGCTGAAGAGCGTGTCTCCCTCGAGCCCTGCCGCCGCGGCCCGCCGCGCGAGCTCGGGCCAGCGCCGCCCGGTCGAGCCGTTGGCCGACGCGGGGTTGACGAGGAAGACGCACTTCTCGTCCTTCGGGCGAGAACCGCCGGGCTCGTCTCGAACGTTCACGTTGCTCTCTCCGGGCGCCCTCGAGCAGCGAGAGCGCCTACGCCGTCACCACGTGCAGCGCCAGCTCGGTCATCTGGTCGACGGCGTCCGTCATCTCCTCGTCGGTGATGCGGATGAACTCGCCCTCGACGACGACGTCGGAGACGATCAGCATGCAGCCGGCCTGGATCTTGCGCAGCGCGCCGAGGGTGAAGAGGATCGCCGCCTCCATCTCGACGGCGAGGATCCCCCGCTCCGACCAGCGGCCCGCGAGGCCCGGATCGGGCTGGTAGAAGATGTCGCTCGAGACGATCGGGCCGACGCGCACGGGCTTGCCGAGCTCCTTCGCCTGGTGCACCGCCTCGTGGACGAGCCCGAAGTCGGCCGTCGGCGCGTGCGGCTCGCCGAGGACGTAGTGCGTCGCGGTCGCGTCGGCCGGCGTCGCGGAGAGCGCGATGATCAGGTCGCCCATCGCGAGGTCGGGCTGGAGCCCGCCGCACGTCCCGACCCGCATGATCTTCTTGACGCCGAGCTGGACGAGCTCCTCGATCACGATCGCCGCAGAAGGGCAGCCCATGCCGCTCGACTGCACGGAGACCGGCTTGCCCGTGGAACGTGCCCGTGTAGCCGAGCATTCCCGCGCTCGGAGTTCCGCTGGACGACGTCCTCCATGAAGGTCTCGGCGATGTACTTCGCCCGCAATGGGTCGCCGGGGAGCAGACAGGCCTCGGCGTAGTCGCCCTGGCTCGCTCGTACGTGGATCGGCATGGCGGGGAAGCCTACGGCTTCCCCGCCTAGAGTGTCGCTGCCATGCGTCCGCGCGTCGTCGAGCCCACGACGGGAGCAGATCCTCGCGTACTGCGCAGACGACCCGGTCGAGCGCGTGTTCCTCGAGGACGTCGCGCGGCGTGAGAGCGGCCGCTTCGCCGCGCTCGAGAATCCCGGGGGCGACCTGCGGGCCGCTCTGCCACCTGGGCACCAACGTCGTGCCGTCCGGGAGCGGGTGCGGTGCCTTCGCGGAGGTCGCCGCGCGGGCGACGCCGCGCATGCTGATCGGCGAGCAGGGCGCCGTCACCGAGCTCTGGGACCAGATGCGCCGCAAGCTCGGACGCCCGCGCGAGGATCGGCTCGGACAGCCGGTCTACGTCTCGACGAGCCCGCCCGAGCCAGGGGGCACGGGGCTTCGCGCGGCGACCCGCGCCGACCTCGACGTGCTCGTACCGGCGTGCGCGAAGGCCCACTACGAGGAGCTCGGCGTCGATCCGCTGCGCCGCGACCCGAACGGGTTCCGCTGGCGCACGCGGCTACAGATCGAGGAGGGCCGCTCCTGGCTCTGGCTCGAGAACGACGAGATCCTCTTCAAGGCGGAGGCGTCGGCCTGGACACCGAGCGCCGTCCAGCTGCAGCAGGTGTGGGTCGACCCGCCGGTGCGTCGCCGGGGCCACGCGGAGCGGGCGCTGCGCGACCTGATACGGCTGCTGCTCGCCGAGGTGCCCGCGGTGTGCCTCTTCGTGCGCGCCGAGAACACACCCGCGATCCGCCTCTACGAGACGGTCGGGATGAAACACGTCCTCGACTACCGGAGCGTGCTCTTCTGAGACCGGCTCCTGCTCGTTCGACATGCGCACGCGCGGTCCAACGCCGCGGACCGCGTCAGCTCGACGCCTCCCGGCGAGGGCCTCTCCGAGGACGGGCGTCGCGGAGGCGCTCGCCCTCCGCGACGCCCTGGCCCACGAGCCGGTCGGTCTCGGTGTCGCAACCCGGCTCGCGCGGACGCAGGAGACGCTCGAGCTCGCCCTGTCCACCCGGGCCGTGGAGCGCATCGTCCTTCCGGGGCTCGACGAGATCGGGTTCGGCGCCTACGAAGGAGGGGCCCTGGCGGACTACCGCGCGTGGGCCTGGTCGCACGAGCCGAGCGCGCCGTGCCCGGGCGGCGGCGAAAGCAGGGTGAAGGCCGCAGAGCGGATCGCGGACGCGCTCCACCTGCTCCTCGCCCGGCCCGAGGACGTCGTGGTGGCCGTCTCTCACGCATTGCCGATTCGCTACGTCCTCGATGCCTCGGACGGCCGCTTCCCCGCCGCGAGGATCGTGCCCGTGCCGCACGCAGCGCCCCACGCACTGGATGCCGAGGCCGTCGAGCGCGGGGCCGAGACCCTCCGCGCGTGGGCGAGCGCGCCGCGCTTCGACGACCTGCCGGGCTGATCGACGCCACGGGCAGCGCGCAACGAGCGTGATCGCCCCACGGTTCGGCACACTTCGACCGTGGACGTGCTCGAGCGCGTTGAAGCGCACATCCGGGCCCGGGGGCTGGTCCCTCGCGGCGGCGACGTCACGTGCCTCGTGTCCGGCGGCGCCGACTCGACGTGCCTCTGGCACGCTCTCGGGGCGCTCGGGTATCGGATTCGCGCGGTCCACGTGCACCACGGCCTCCGCGGCGCCGAGGCGGACGCCGACGCCGCCCACTGCGTCGAGGCGTTCGAGGCGGAGGTCGTCCACGTCGGCTCCGGCGACGACGGAGGCGGAGCTGCGCGAGCTCCGGTACGGCGCTGACCGAGGGCCGGGGCCTGCGTGCCACCGGTCACACCGCCTCCGACCAGGTCGAGACCGTCCTGTACCGGATCGTCTCGAGCGGCTCGACGCGGGGGATCCGCGCGCGGCGCGGCGGACGGTGTCGTCCGGCCGCTCCTCACCGCTCTGGCGCGAGGAGACCGACGAGTACTGCCGCGCGCACGGCCTCTCGTGGCGGGTGGACTCGACGAACGCCGCCACGAAGCGCGGGCTGATCCGGGCGCGCCTGCTGCCGCTCCTCGAGGAGCTCGATCCCCGCGCGCGCGCCAACCTGCTCGCGCTCGCGATCCGAGCGGCCGCGCCTCCCACGGCGCGCTCGAAGCGCTCGCTCGTCGACCTTCTCTCGTCCCGGGAGGGCACCCGCACGGCCGATCTCGGCGGAGGTGTCCGGGCCGTCCGCTCCTACGGGACGCTTCGCCTCGAAGGGGCGGTGGAGTGGGGGCCGTGGCGGCTCGAGAGCGACGTCCCCGGCCTCGTCGTGCGCTCGCGCCGGCCGGGGGATCGCCTCGCGGGCCGCTCGCGAAAGGTGCAGGATGTGCTCGTGGACGCGAAGGTGCCGAGGGACGAGCGCGACGCCTGGCCCCTCGTCGCGACGGAGGACGGAGTGGTCGTCGCCGTGGCGGGGCTCGAGTACGGCGCCGGGCTGGGAAGGGGCGGTCCGGGCGGCACGCACGGCCAACCGCGAGGCCCGATGACGTCCGTCCACGCGGACGTCGGTGAGGTCCTGATCGACGCAGGAGACCCTGCGGGGCCGGGTCGAGGAGCTCGGTGCGGAGATCTCCGCCGACTACGAGGGGCGCGACCTCCTTCTCGTCGGCGTGCTGAAGGGCGCGATCTTCTTCATCTCCGACCTGATGCGTGAGCTCACGGTCCCCTGCGAGATCGACTTCATGGCGATCTCGAGCTACGGGGCGGGCACCGACTCCTCGGGGGTCGTGCGGATCCTCAAGGACCTCGAGATCAACATCTCGGGGCGCGACGTGCTCGTCGTCGAGGACATCATCGACTCGGGGCTCACGCTCTCCTACCTTCGGCGCACGCTCGGGGCGCGGAAGCCCGCGTCGCTCGAGATCTGCGCCCTGCTGACGAAGCCCGAGCGGCGCGAGGTCGAGGTGCCCGTGCGTTACGTCGGGTTCGAGATCCCGAACCGCTTCGTGATCGGCTACGGGCTGGATTTCGCCGAGCGCTACCGCAACCTGCCGTACATCGGGGTCCTGCACCCCGATCTTGTGCCGAACGGCCTCTGACGCAGGGCTTTTCGGCCGCGTGGGGCGCGTTGCCGTCGCGTTAGGAGTCCGTGGTGCGGCCTGGAAGCTCGGGGGACACGCTGCTACGCTCCGAAGTACGTGAATCGCTTCTTCCGCAGCGCGCTCTTTCCGCTGGTCGTGATCGTCCTGCTCGTCTACCTGGCGAGCCAGACGCTCATGCCGCGGCGTGACAGCGGCCAGAACATCACGTACTCCGCAGCTGATCCAGCAGACGAAGCAGGGAAACGTCAGCGAGGTCACGTTCTCGCCCAACCGCCAGTCCATCACCGCGGTGCTCGACTCCGGCCAGAAGGTGAAGGTCAACTACCCGTCCCCGCAGTCCCAGGTCGCCTACCAGAAGGTGCTCGAGCAGAACAACGTCAAGTTCGACTCGAAGGGGATCGGCACGAGCGCTTGGTGGGCGCTCCTCACGGGCTTCCTGCCGTTCGTGCTCCTGATCGGCTTCTGGATCTTCCTCATGAACCAGATGCAGGGCGGCGGCTCGAAGGTGATGAGCTTCGGCAAGAGCCGCGCCAAGCGGATGTCCCCCGACTCGCCGAAGGTCACGTACAAGGACGTCGCCGGCGCGGACGAGGCGGTCGAGGAGCTTCAGGAGATCAAGGAGTTCCTCGAGAACCCGAAGAAGTTCCAGGCGCTCGGCGCGCGCATCCCGAAGGGCGTCCTGCTCTACGGCCCGCCCGGCACCGGTAAGACGCTGCTCGCGCGCGCGACCGCGGGCGAGGCGGGCGTGCCGTTCTTCTCGATCTCCGGCTCCGACTTCGTCGAGATGTTCGTCGGCGTCGGCGCCTCCCGCGTACGCGACCTGTTCGAGCAGGCGAAGCAGGCGAGCCCCTGCATCATCTTCATCGACGAGATCGACGCCGTCGGCCGCCATCGCGGCGCCGGGCCTCGGCGGCGGTCACGACGAGCGCGAGCAGACGCTGAACCAGCTCCTCGTCGAGATGGACGGGTTCGAGCTGAAGGACAACATCATCCTCATCGCCGCGACGAACCGGCCCGACATCCTCGACCCCGCGCTACTGCGCCCCGGCCGCTTCGACCGGCAGATCGTCGTCGACCGTCCCGACCGGAAGGGCCGTCAGCAGATCCTCGAGGTGCACGCGAAGGGCAAGCCGCTCGACAAGGAGATCGACCTCGACGTCCTCGCGGCGGCGACGCCCGGGTTCACGGGCGCCGACCTCGCGAACGTGATCAACGAGGCCGCACTGCTCGCCGCGCGCCGCGGCTAGAAGACGATCGGCCAGCTCGAGCTCGAGGAAGGGATCATGCGGGTGATCGCCGGCCCCGAGAAGAAGTCGCGGCTCTTCTCGGAGAAGGAGCGGAAGATCACGGCGTACCACGAGATGGGCCACGCGCTCGTCGGCTACTACCTCGAGGGCACGGACGAGGTGCACAAGATCTCGATCGTCAGCCGCGGCCAGGCCCTCGGGTACACGATCTCGCTGCCCGCGGAGGACCGGTACCTGACGACCAAGGGCACGCTGATGGACCAGATGGCGATGACGCTCGGCGGCCGGGCGGCCGAGGAGCTCGTCTTCAACGAGGTGACGACCGGCGCCGCGAACGACATCGAGCGCATCACGTCGACGGCGAAGCAGATGATCATGCGCTTCGGGATGAGCGAGAAGCTCGGCCCGCGCGTCCTCGGGCGCAACCACGACATGCCCTTCCTCGGTCGCGAGATGGGCGCCGAGCCGGACTACTCCGAGGAGATCGCGAAGGAGATCGACGACGAGATCCGCCGCGTGATCGAGGAGGCCCACGACAAGGCGACGACGGTGCTGCGCGAGCACATGGACGGAGCTGCACCGCTCTCGGCGATCCTCATCGAGCGCGAGACGATCGACAAGAGCCAGTTCGAGCGCCTGCTCGCCGGTGAGAGCCGAGGAGTCGGTCTTCGCCGACGAGACGAATGCCACGGAGGAGCCCTCGACGCCCGAGCCCGAGAAGAAGCCGTCGCTGCGGCCCTCGCCGCGGCCGCTTCCGGGTGCCGCGATGCAGCCGCCGCCCGACCCCGCCGCCTCGTAGTTTCGCCACCTGTCTCCGGCTTCGGTCGGGGACTCCTGCTCCTTGCACGCCTTGCGCCGAAGGCACGCGCGGTGGCCGCCTCGAGTCGGCCTCGGTGGGGCTTCAGTCGGCAACCTGTCGCTCCGTCGCGGCGTGCCTGACCAGGAGGAGCGCGGCAAGCGCGGCAATCGCGCCCACGCCTTCCACGGCGAGCCCGTCCAGGCGAAGGCGGTCGACCAGGGCGAGCAGCATCCATCCGAGCCCCAGAGCCGCGACGGCGACACCGGCGATCCAGACCGGCCGGCGCCAGGCGGCACCAGGCTCGTCCCGTGTCGTCGCGGTCAACTCCCGAGCCCACCCGCTCAGCTCGCCCGACCACGAGCAGCATCGACGCCACGCCCGCGGCGCGGGTGTCGAGCGGCGGATCGTCGACCATCAACAGGAGTGCGTAGGCACCTGCCGACGCTGCAAGTGCCGGGCCGAGCGCGATGGGCCAGGCGAATGCCGCGACGGTCAACGCCGAGCCGGTGAGGCCGACGGCCAGCACGGGTAATGCAGCGTCGACGCTCGCGACGGCCGCCAGCCATGCTGCCAGCCCCACCGAGACGGCGAGGGCTGCTCCCGCGACGGCTACCGCAGAGCCCGGCGGGCGTGACGTCGGTATGCCCTCACCTCCTCGAGGGCAGCCTCGAGGCTCGTGTCGGCCCTCAGCGTGGAGACGGCGACGCCGAGCCGCTCGAATCGTGCCCGGAGCTCTGCGCGCTGCAGGCGCCAGAGTCGAAGCGCAACCGCGTCGGTCGGGGCGTGACCGGGGTCGATGTACGGCTCGGGCGAGATCTCGAGGACGACGAGGTCGTGGCCGCGACCGCGAAGATCGACGAGCGCCGCGACCGATCGCTCGTCGAGCAACGGGGTGACGGCCACCACGAGCGCCCGTGGCGGCAGTGTCCGCGCGGGGATCACGTTGACGTCCTTCCAGGCGTAGCTGAACTGGACGCCGGTCTCGAGAAGGGCATCCACGAGCCGGTAGCGCTGGACTTGCCCCATGCCCGGCTCGAGCCAGCGAAGGATGCCGCCGAACGCCACGAGCCCGACGCGGTCGCGGCGCTCGAGGAACCGGGCCGCCAGAGTCGCGGCCGCTCGCACAGCGTCCTCCAGCGTTCCCTCGTCCGACTCGCGCGCCTCGGCGAAGCTGTCGAGGAAGAGCACGACATCGGCATTCCGCTCGGGATGGCGATCGTTTACGACGAGATTGCCGCGTCGTGCGGTGGCCCGCCAGTTCACCGAGCGGACCCGGTCGCCGACGACGAATGGGCGCGTGTCCGCGAACTCGAGTCCTTCCGCGCGTAGGCGGCGCGACCTCGCTGCCGGTGGCGGCCTGGGTGTGCGCGGGAGCGACGAGCTTCCGGACGTGCTCGGGGGTCGGGTACACCTTGCAGCGGACGGCGGCGATCGATACGGCCCTCGTGGTGGACGAGGCCGATTCGGCCGCGCGCGCGAAGCCAGATGTCGCCCACCTCGAGCGTTGCCCAGCGTGTGCAGCGGAGCCGAAGCGGCAGCTCTCGCTCCTCGCCGGGGGCGAGGTGAAGCGCGATCGGGCTCCGACCCTCGAGCTCGAGGCCCGTGGGAAGCGCCAGTCCCACCTCGACGCGGTCCGACGCCCGACGGGGAGCGAACCGTGAGGGTCGCGTCGAGCTCGTCGCCTTCGAGTGCTCGCTCACGTTCGATCTCGAACCAGGCCAGGATGGCGGGAGCGGGCGAGCGCACCCCGAGCGCCACGAGGGCGGCGAACGGCGCCGCGACGATCGCGAGCTCGGCCTGTCGGAGGGCGAGCGCGGCGACGAGACCCGCCGCCGCAAGCCCCGCGTATGCGCCGAGCCGCGTGTCGGCGGAACGGGTCACGTAGCGTTGCCGGGGTCGGTCGAGGGGGCGGGGACGACGTCGAGGATCTCGCGGACGACGTCCTCGCCGCTTCGGCGCTGGACCCAGAGCTCGGGGCGGAGCAAGAGTCGGTGCGCAAGCGCCGGGACCGCGACGGTCTTGACGTCGTCGGGGGTCACGATAGTCGCGACCTGCAAGCGCGGCTCGGCAGCGCGCCAGCTTCACGAGCGCGAGCGAGCCACGCGGGCTCGAGCCGACGGACACACTGGGGCTCTGGCGCGTCGCCGCGACGAGATCGACGACGTAGCGACCGATGCTCTCGTCGACGTGGACGTCCTCGATCGACGCGTTGCATCGCGAGCAGGGTCGGCCGGTTGATCACCTCGTGCAGCTCGACCTCGTCCACCCGCCGTTCGAGCCGTCGCTCGAGCATCTCCCACTCGTCGTCAGCCGCGGGGTAGCCGAACCCGGTGCGTAACACGAACCGGTCGAGCTGGGCCTCCGGGAGCGGGTAGGTCCCCTCGTACTCGATCGGGTTCTGCGTCGCGAGTACGAGAAACGGCGGCTCGAGCACGTGCGTGGCGCCGTCGATCGAGACCTGGCGCTCCTGCATGGCCTCGAGGAGCGAGGCCTGGGTCTTCGGCGGGGCACGGTTGATCTCGTCGGCGAGCAAGATGTTCGCGAAGACTGGGCCAGGGCGGAACTCGAACGTCATTTCACGCTGGTTCCAGATCGACGATCCTGTGACGTCCGCGGGGAGGAGGTCGGGCGTGAACTGCACCCGCGCGAATCGGAGCCCGGTGACCCGGGCGAACGAGCGAGCGGTCAGCGTCTTCGCAAGGCCGGGGACGTCCTCGAGCAAGACGTGCCCGTCAGCGAGCAGGCCGGCGAGAACGAGCTCGAGGCGATCGCGCTTGCCGACCACCGCGCGCTCGACCTCGTCCAGCACCGCTGCGGCGCGCTCGGCGAGCTCCGTCAGCTCCATGCGAGCTGCTCCAGGTCATCCACGGCCTGCTCGATGGCGGTGATCGAAATGCCGGGCGCAGCACGGTCGGCCGGCGGCGGGCGATCGGGGCGCACGAGCTCCCAGGCCTCGGGGCGCAGCAGCGCGCGCGCTCGCTCGGGGGTCCGGTCGAGATCCACCCCGCGCCGGAGGAGCAGCTCGTTCGCGACGTCGCGAAAGACGGGCCGGAGCCGGTAATGCACGTCGAACGCAGTGCCCGTGGCGAGCGTTACCTCGCGCTCGATCCGAGCGAGTGACGTCGGCCGGGCGGGCGGGAGGGAGTGCGACTCGAAGGCGGCGTCGAACGCGGACGGCCTTTGCGGCACGAGACGCCGCAGTCGGCTCAGCGCCGCGCCGAGCCCGATCGCGAGCACGACGACGAGCCACGTGTGGCCGACGAGCGCCGCATGATCCCGGACGGCGAGGAGTGCGACTCCCGCGCACGCCGTCGACGAGGCGGCCAGCACCAACGCCGGGTCGACCCGCCTCACGCGAGCGCTCCCGCGAGCTCGCGCGTCGCGCTCGGCCTCCGCCGCCGCGAGCTCCGACTGGATCTGCTCGAGTGTCTCGATCGCCTCGTCCTTCATCTCGGGGCGCACATCATGCGCGGAGAAGCGGGCCCATGCGAAGAGCGCTCGTGAGGCGCCCGGCCGCCCGTGCAGAGACCGGCAGGTCGGTGAGGACGCGCGCGAGATACTCGTCCGGCGCCTCCGCCGCTGTCCGCGGCATGCCGACGGCCGCGAGCGACCTCTCCATCCGCGCGTACGCACCGATCACCGCCCGGCGCGGGTCGCCCTCGGCGCGAAGATCGTCGAGTGTCGCCGCCAGAACGTCGGCCAGCGCCTCCTCGGGGCGTCATGCCGGGCGGCTCCCGCGAGGCCCGGCGGCCGCGGGCCGACAGCCACCAGGCGCCGAGTGCGACGAGGCTGAGCGCGGTGACGCCCAACACCGGCCAGACGGCGAACTCCGGTTCGTACCTCGGCCGAGAGAGGCCCGTGGAGTCTCCCGCTCCGATCTGATCGGGCGGGATCGCCTGATCTCGGTCCGCGCCGAACCTGGACGATGCGCGCACCGCGAGCACCACCAGCGTGATCGCGAGGAGGAGGCTCCCCAGGCGGTGTAGCCAACTCCGGCGCTTCGGGGGAGTTTCCTCGGATGTGAACCGGCCCCCGAAGAACGAATACAGCGCAACGGTGACGACAGCGCCGACCACCATCAGCACGAGGAAAAGGCTGATGAGCGTGTCGAGCAGCGCCTCCGACGGTCGACGCTGTCCGATGCCACCGCTGGGCGCCGAGCCGGAGGATGCGATCGCGACCACGGCGACGAGCCCGACCACGGCCACCGCCGACCGTGACGCCGCCGGCGGGAAGCCTCCGCCCCCCGGCCCGCCGCGGCGCGTTAGCGTCCATGTCCGATGAGACGACAAGCGTCGACGGAACGTTGGCCGCGCCCCGTGGTGATCGGGATTCTCAACGTCACGCCCGACAGCTTCTCCGACGGCGGGACGTACGCGTCGGCCGCCGACGCAGCCGATGCGGCGCGGCGGATGCTGGCCGACGGCGCGGCGCTCGTCGACGTCGGCGGCGAGTCGACCCGTCCGGGTGCGGCGGACGTCACCCTCGACGAGGAGCTCCGCCGAGTGATTCCCGTGCTGGAAGCGCTCCAGGGCCGTCCGATCTCGATCGACACCTCGCGCGCCGACGTCGCGCGCCGCGCGCTCGCCCTCGGCGCGACCATGGTGAACGACATCAGCGCGCTGCGCCGCGAGCCTGAGCTCGCCGGCGTGGTCGCCGCCGCGGGGGTCGATCTCTGCCTGATGCACATGCAGGGAGAGCCTCGCACGATGCAGCTCGCACCGCAGTACGACGACGTGGTGTCCGAGGTTGCCGACGTTCCTCGAGGAACGACTCGCCTTCGCGGTCGCGGCGGGGATCGCGGAGGAGAGAGTCTGCCTCGACCCGGGGATCGGCTTCGGGAAGACGCCCGACCAGAACCTCGAGCTCGTGCGGCGGCTCGACCGGATCGTCGCGATCGGCCGGCCCGTCCTGGTCGGCCTCTCGCGCAAGTCGACTCTCGCGCGCGTCGTCGGCGGGCCCGGTGCCCGCGTCGGCACCGACGCCTCCGCGGTCGGTGCAGCGGTCGCCGCCTTCGACCGAGGGGCGACGCTGTTTCGCGTGCACGACGTGCGCTCCCACGTCGAGGCACTTGCCGCCGCGGCCGCCGTCGAGCGCGGAAGAGTCGCCGACGAGGACGCGGTGAGCCCCCCGGAGCAGCACGGTACGTTGCCCACGTGACGATCGAGCTGCACGGGATCGAGCTCCACGCGTTCCACGGCGTGCTGGAGCACGAACGGCGAGAGGGACAGCGTTTCCTGATCGACGTCGAGCTCGACCTCGCCGACACGAGGGCGGCGTCGACCGACCGCATCGAGGACGCCCTCGACTACCGAAACGTGGTTGCGACCGTCGTGGACGTCGCAGAGGGGCACGCCTATCACCTCCTCGAGGCGCTCGCGGCCGCCCTCGCGGACGCCCTCGTCGAGAGCTACCCGGTCACGCGCGTGCGGGTCCGCGTCCGGAAGCCCGACGTGGTCCTGCCGCGGCCCGTCGAGCACGCGGCGGTCGTCGCCGAGCGTCTCGTCTAGAGCTTCGCGCCCGCGCTCGTGAGCCGGAGCGCGTACGTGGCCTCCAGCGTTCCCGGCGCCGGTCTGACCACGATGTACGCCCAGCGCCCCCGCTTCGCGTTCCGGTACGCGAGCCGCTCCCCTGTGCCCTTGGTCGTCGCCGTCGCGAGCCGGCCGGTGGTCGCGAAACGGCCCACGACGGTCTGGGCAGTGGCGGCGTACAGCGCGACGTCGCCGTCGCCGGTCGCGGTGAGCGTCGCCGTCAAGGTGCCCGCCGCCGGGAGCCACACCCGGTAGACGTCGCGCGGATCCTCGTAGGTGTCGACCCGGGCGGAGACACGCGTCGTGCGCTTCGTCGGGGTCGTGAGCGACGGTGCCTTGCTCACGTAACGGTTGCCGTTCGGATCGGCCTCGTCGACGTCGTCGTTCGGCTCGTACGGGTCGCGGATCGGCGTGGGCAGCGCGAGGGCGGCGGCGACGTTCAGCATCCCGAAGCCGGATATCGAGTCGCGACCGGGCGTACCGAGGTCCCGCGCGGAGCGGCGGACGACCTCCGCCACCTGTCCCGCGGAGAGCTCGGGCCGCACCGTCCAGATCCACGCGGCGGCGCCCGCGACGAGCGGCGAGGAGAAGCTCGTGCCGGACGCCGTGCGCCAGTTCTTCCCGAGGGCGCTCGCGACGATGATGTCGTCGCCCGGCGCCGCGACGTCGACGTACGACGACCGGCTCGAGAACGACGCAACGTTCCCCGACCGGTCGGTGGCGGCCACGGTGGTGACGTGTGGGAACGCGGCCGGGTACCCCAGTGGGCTCCCCTGGTCGCCGTCGTTCCCGGATGCTGCGACGACGAGCGACCCCAGCGCCACCGCCTGGCTCACCGCCAGCTCGATCGGCAGGTCGGGAGAGTCGGAGCCGAGACTCAGGTTGATCACTCCACGGCCGGAGCGGGCGGCCGCCAGGATACCCGCGGCTATCTCGCTCGACTCGAGCTGCGTCCCGTCGCCCTTCGCCGCGTCCCACGAGCGCAGCACGGCACGCGGGTAGATGCCGACGACGCCGACCCCGTTCAGCGGGGCACCGACGACGGATGCGACGGACGTGCCGTGCTCGCCGCCGATGTTCGCCGGCTCCTGCGCGTTCAGCGCGGTCGTGTCGGCACGGCCGGCGAACTCGGGATGGGCAAAGTCGAGGCCCGAGTCGACGAGGCTGACCGGCACGCCAGGGCCCGGCGGCGTGAGGCCGTTGACACCGATCTGCGAGAGCCACCACTCGTCGGCCTGGTAGGGATCGACCGTGTCGGTGGTCGCCGCGACCCGGTACGTCCGCTCGGCCTGGGCGAACAGCAGCGCCCCGCGTGCGCGCAGTCCGGGCACCAGGGCGGCCGCGCGCCCGGGGTCGAGGCGCCAGAGATGAAGCGCTGCGTCGACCTCCTGCGCGCCAGCATCTGCGAGCGCGCCCGATTCAGCGGCGGGGGCACGGGCGCTCAGCCGGACGATCGTCGCCGGGCCGGCGTCGGCGGGCGCGGGCTCCGTCGTCGTCGCTGCCCCCAGGGCGAGCGCTGCCACGGGGAGGGCTACGAGGAGGCGGGTCGGCGAGATCACGGGATCGTCGAGGAATGACGGAATCGAGGGATAGTGGATCCTCGCGGAGCCGGATGTGCAAGTGGTGCGAATCCGATTAAGGCGCCGTTACGCGGCCGGGGGCCGGACCGGCTACCGTCGGGGCGTGCGGGCGTACGTCGGCCTCGGGGCGAATGTCGGCGACCGCGAGGCGACCATCCGGCAGGCGATCGAGCTTCTCGGCTCGTCGCCGGACGTGGTCGTCGTCGGAGTCTCCACGCTCCGCGAGACGGAGCCCTGGGGCCCCGTCTCGCAGCCCCCGTACCTGAACGGCGCGCTCGCGCTCGAGACGGACCTCGGACCGCGTGCGCTGCTCGAGCTTCTCCTCGACGTCGAGCGCCGGCTCGGCCGCCGACGCGCCGGTGAGCGGTGGGGCCCGCGGACGATCGACCTCGACCTGCTCCTCTACGACGAGCTGTCGGTCGACGAACCGGGTCTCACGCTCCCGCACCCCCGCCTCCACGAGCGCCGGTTCGCCCTCGAGCCTCTCGTCGAGCTCGCGCCGGCCGCGTCCGTCCCGGGCCGCGGGCCGGTCAGTGAGCTGTTGGCGACCCTGGAGCGCCGCGGCGGTTCGGGGCCCAGCGGCACCGTGTCACGAAGTCCGCACCACCGCGCGGGATGATCTCCGCGCACCACTCCGTCACTGCGAGCGGGGACTACACTCAACGGCATGAGTCACCTGGACGAGCTGGACGAGTTCGAGGCCGAGCTCGAGCTGCAGCTCAAGCGGGAGTACACGGCTGTATTCCCCCTCTTCCGCTACTGCGTCCTCACACAGGATGCGACGTACCTCTGCAACAAGCTCGACCTCAAGGTCGTGCCGCAGGCGAGCTACCCGTTCTTCCACGCGCAGATGGAGGACGTCTGGGTCTGGGACAAGAACCGGCCGACCCGGATCATCCCTCGGGCCGAGGTCTACACCTCAGGTGACGTGACGGTCGAGGAGCTGCGCGGCGAGGGAGACGAGCCGAGGCTCACGGCCGAGGCGCTCGCCGAGCGGCTCGGCGAGGCGAACCGCTCCGACGACGAGGAAACGTTCTAGGTCGGCGCTCGGCGCTGCCGTCGAGCGTCCCGGAATGCTGCTCGCAGTCGACGTCGGCAACACCCAGACGGTCCTCGGCCTCTACCAGGACGGAGAGCTCACAGAGCACTGGCGGACGGCGACCGACCGTACGCGGACAGGTGACGAGCTCGGCGTTCTCCTCGGTGGGCTGCTCGACCCTGACGCCGTCGACGGCATCTGCCTCTCGACGACCGTTCCGACCCTGGCGCGCGAGTGGCAGCGGCTCGCCGAGCGCTGGGCGCACGCCACGCTGCTCGTGGTGGGCCCGGGAGTCAAGACGGGCATCCCGATCAGGTACGACGATCCGCGCGAGGTAGGCCCCGACCGGATCGTCAACGCCGTCGCCGCGCGGAGGCGTTACGGGGCGCCGGCGATCGTCGTCGACTTCGGCACGTCGACGAACTTCGACGTCGTCTCGCCCCAGGGGGAGTACGTCGGCGGGGTGCTCGCTCCCGGGATCGAGGTCTCGATGGAGGCGCTCTTCGCCCGCGCCGCGCGGCTCGTCAACGTCGACTTCACGGAGCCGGCGACCGTGATCGGGAAGACGACCGTCGGCGGCCTCCAGAGCGGCCTCGTCTACGGCGCAGCTGGTCAGGTGGACGGGATTGTCGCGCGCATCCGGGAGGAGCTCGAGTCGCCGGAGGCTCCCGTCGTGGCCACGGGCGGGCTCGCCGACCTCGTGGCGCCCCACAGCTCGACGATCGAGCACGTCGACCCGTTCCTGACGCTCGAGGGGCTCAGGCTGGTCTGGGAGCTGAACGCATGATCCCCGACCCAGGCACTCTCGCCGTGTTCGCACTCGCGTCGCTCGCGCTCGCCGTCGTGCCGGGCCCGGCCGTGCTGTACATCGTCGCCCAGAGCGTGCACGGCGGAAGGAGGGCCGGTGTCGTCTCGGCCTTCGGAGTCGCGAGCGGCGGACTGGTTCACGTGCTGGCGGCGGTGATCGGCCTGTCCGCGCTCCTGGCAGCCTCCGCCGAGGCATTCACCGCCGTGAAGCTCATCGGGGCGGCGTACCTCATCTGGCTCGGGATACGGACGCTCCTGAGCGCGGACGACAGGATCGGCGGAAGGGCTGCGGAGAGGACGCTCGCACGCACGTTTCGCCAGGGGGCTGTCGTGAACGTCCTCAACCCGAAGACAGCGCTCTTCTTCCTCGCCTTCCTTCCCCAGTTCGTCGACCCCCACGAGTCGACACGGGGCCAGCTGGCTCTCCTCGGAGCCATCTTCGTGGTGATCGCGCTCTCGAGCGACCTCCTCTGGGCTCTCGTCGCCGGGACGGCCGGCGCGGTTCTCCGGCGGAGCCGGACGTTCCTGCGGGTCCAGCGCTACGTGTCGGGGACGATCTTCGTCGGGCTCGGAGCGCTCGCGGCGACGGCCGGTCGCTCGCACTGAGGCTCGTTCGCGAGCAGGATCGTGCAGGAGCGGGATCCCGCCGCTCGGATCCCCGCCTTTCGGGCGGGGCAGATCAACGGCCTCAGCCGCCGCCGTAGATCGAGATCGGGAGCTCGAGGGTCACGTCGTCGCCCGTCGGGATCTCGGCCTCGAGCCGCTCGATCAGCTCGATCGCGCCGGGAGCGGCGGCGATCAGGCGCCGCTCGACCTCCTCTGTCGAGTCGAGCGTCACGAGCTGCTGCTTGAACGGGCGCGGGAACCGGCCATGGCCGAGGTACCAGCCGTAGAACTTCTTGAGGAAGCCGCTCGCACGCCGTTCACCGAGCTCACGGACGGTCTCACGGACGAAGAGCACGAGCTCCGCGACGACCTCCTCGCGCGTCGGCTCGTGCTCCTCGCCGTCCACGATCTCCTCGAGCAACCAGGGATTGCCCTGTGCCGCGCGGCCCACCATCACTGCTGCGGCGCCGGTCGTCGCGAGGACGGACTGCGCGCGTGCGCGGGAGACGACGTCGCCGGAGGCGACGACCGGGACGTCGACCAGAGATACGAGCTCCGCGGTGAGCGCGTGGTCGGCTGTGCCCGTGTACATCTGCTGTGCCGAGCGAGGGTGGAGCGTCAGCGAGGCCGCACCGGCGTCGACGAGCCGCGGGCCCACGATCAGGCAGTCGCGCGAGCCGTTGCGGAGGCCGCGGCGCAGCTTCACCGTCACGGGCAGGTCGACCGCGTCGGCGATCGCGGACACGATGCGCGCGGCGCGATCCGGGTCGTCCAGCAACGTCGCGCCCGCGCCGGTCTTCGTCACCTTCCGTACGGGGCAGCCGAAGTTGAGGTCGACGAGATCGGCGCCAGCCGCCTCGACCATGCGGGCAGCCTCGGCCATCGTCCTCGGCTCCGAGCCGAAGAGCTGGATCGCGAGGGGATGCTCGTCGGCGGCGACGCGGAGATACCCGAGTGTCCGCTCGTTGCGGTGCTCGATGCCTGCGCAGCTGACCATCTCGGAGCACACGAGGCCGGCGCCGAAGCGGCGTCCCTGTCGGCGGAATGCCTGCACGCTGACGCCCGCCATCGGCGCCAGCACGAGCCGGCTGGGGATCTCCACCGGCCCGATCGACCAGGGCTCGCGGAGGTCGACCATCACCGGGAAGATGGTAGACGTAGGCCACGGCAGCGCCCCTTTCGCGTGGCGTTTGCCAACCACGGCCTCGGTCGCTAGCATGCGCGTCCGCGTGGCGCGGATCGCGCCTCGTTCTCGTTCTGGCGACGACCCGGAGGTCTCTCTCTGAAGGACGTGATCCTCACCCCGGAGGGCTACGACTCTCTCAAGCACGAGCTCGACGTCCTCCGCACGGACCGGCGTCGGGAGATCGCCGAGCGGATCCGTACCGCGCGCGAGTTCGGTGACATCGCCGAGAACGCGGAGTACGACGACGCGAAGAACGAGCAGGCGATGCTCGAGCACAAGATCGCGCAGCTCGAGGAGCGGCTGGCCCACGCGCGCGTGATCGACACCGCCGAGGTCGACACGAGCGTCGTCTCGATCGGCTCGGTCGTCCGGCTGCGCGACGTCGACGCAAAGGAGACGATCGAGTACCACATCGTCGGCTCCGCCGAGGCGAACCCGGCCGAGCGCAAGCTCTCGAACGAGTCGCCGGTCGGCAAGGCGATCATGGGCCACAAGAAGGGCGAGACCGTCGAGGTCACGACGCCCCGCGGCTCGGTCGTCAAGTTCAAGATCATGGAGATCAAGGCCGCCTGACGCCTCGGCCGCTGCCGCTCCCGGCCGGCGAAGCCGTCCTCCGCGGCAGCCGACGGCGCCGGGGCACGTGTCGTCCGGGTTTCTGCTGCCGCACCTCCCCCTCCCCCGAGGCGCCAGGCGAAGCGTCGAGAAGGGGACCGGTGCCCGGACTGAAGTCCGACACCGAGGCACCGAAGTACGATCCGCCGATGGGCGACGAGCCTGCACCGACGCGCTTTCCCGACCGGGACGAGGTCGCCGCTGTCCGCGCCGAGGCCGAGCCGCTCGAGAGCGGCGGCGAGGCCGGCGAGACGCGCCGGCTGGCGGGCCGCGCGATGGCGCGTCGGGGAATGGGCAAGCTCGTCTTCCTCGACCTCGTCGACCGCTCCGGCCGCATCCAGGTGATCTGCGACGTCGCAGTGACCGGCGAGGTCGACGTGCACCTCGGCGACGTCGTCGGCGTCGTCGGCCGGCCCGCGAAGTCGCGGCGTGGCGAGCCGTCGGTGCTCGCCGAGAGCGTCGAGGTCCTCGCCCGCAACACACAGCCGCTCCCGGATACGTTCCACGGCGTCACCGACGTCGAGCTGCGCTACCGAAAGCGCTATCTCGACCTGTTGATGAACGAGGAGACGCGGGAGGTCTTCGTGACCCGCGCACGCGTTGTCACGTCGATCCGACGGGCGCTCGACGAATGGGGCTTCGTCGAGGTCGAGACTCCCGTCCTGCAGCCGCGCTACGGCGGCGCGTTCGCGCGCCCGTTCGTGACCCACCACAACGAGCTCGACGGCGGACCTCTACCTCCGCATCGCGACCGAGCTGTACCTCAAGCGGCTGATCGTCGGCGGGCTCGAGCGCGTCTACGAGATCGGGAAGGACTTCCGCAACGAGGGGGTCTCGTTCAAGCACAACCCCGAGTTCACGATGCTCGAGTGGTACGAGGCCTATGCCGATTACCGCGACACGATGGAGCGGATCGAGCAGCTCGTCGAGCGCGTCGCACGCGAGGTGCTCGGGACGACGGCCGTCATCTTCCGGGGCCACGAGCTCGACCTCGCCGGCCCGTGGGAACGCGTGCGGTTCGTCGAGGCGCTCGAGCGGCACGAGCTCTGGACGCGCGACGCGGACGAGCTGCGGGCGCGGCTGACCGAGCGGGGAGTCGACACCGAGGCGGACAAGGACTGGACGCAGCTCGTCGACCACGCGTTCTCGCACTACGTCGAGCCGGGCCTCGTCCAGCCGACGATCGTGCACGACTACCCGGTCGAGCTGTCGCCCTTCGCCCGCCCGACGCGACGACGACCCGCAGCTCACCGAGCGGTTCGAGTACTTCGCCGGAGGGATGGAGCTCGGGAACGCGTTCACGGAGATCAACGAGGCCGCGATGCAGCAGGAGCGTTTCGACCAGCAGTCCGAGCAGGTCGAGGGCGAGCGCGGCGACCCGGACTACGTCGAGGCGCTCTCGTACGGCATGCCGCCGACTGGCGGGCTCGGGTTCGGCATCGACCGCTTCGTGATGCTCCTCACCGGCAAGGAGTCGATCCGCGACGTCGTGCTCTTCCCCGCGCTGCGCCAGGTGCAGGAGTAGCCGTACCCGCGCGGCGCTGCGGACAGCGCTCCGGGTAGAGCGCGGGCCACTCGACGCGGACGATCACGACATCGCGTAGGACGTGCCCGTGGCGATGCCGGGATCGAATCAACGGCCCTAGGAAGCAGCCGCGGTCTTCCAGGCGCTGCCCGATCCGAGCGCTCCCTCGTGGTCGGCCCGGACGGGCGCATCCTCCTCGGGATGGGCTGCGCGGTGCTCCCGGAACCACGCCACCGCCCGGGCGATCCCCTCGTCGAGCGGCACCGAGGGGTCGTAGCCGAGCAGCTCGCGCGCCTTCGTGAGATCGGCGACGTAGTGGGTCACCTCGCCGAGCAGCGAGGGGCGAGCGTCATCGCGCGGCTCGACCTCGAGCTCGGCGGCGATCCGCTCGGCGCAATGGACGAGCGTGTTGCCCTGCCCGTAGGCGAGGTTGATCGTCTGGTTGACGACGCGCCCCTCGGCGAGGGCCTCGATGCCCGCGGGTGATCCCGTCGACGCAGTCGTCGACGTACGTGAAGTCGAGCGTCTTGTCGCGACCGCCGTAGATCGTGATCGGCTCGTCGCGGAGCATCGAGTGGATGAAGAGCGGGATGACCCGCACCATCCGCTGGAGGTCGTTGTCGTACCGGCCGTACACGTTCGAGAACCGGAACACGAGGTAGGGCAGGCCGTAGCAGCGTGCGTACGAGTAGATGAACGCCTCGCCGGCGATCTTCGACGCGGAGTACGTGCTCTCCGTGTAGGCGAAGTCGGCGACCTGCTCGTTGTACCCCTCGAAGCGATGCACGTCGCCGTACACCTCGCGGCTCGAGGAGAAGACGATGGGGATGTTCCCCTGCCGCGCGTACTCGAGGACGTTGAAGGTCATCATCGCGTTCTCGAGCGCGCGATGGGGCTCGCGCACGAGCTGGTGCACCTTCGCGTGCGCGGCGAGGTGCACGACGAGGTCGGCCTCGGGGTACTCGACGCCGTTGATGCCCCCCGGGAACGGTGCGTAGTGGCCTGCGAGGTCCTGGAGCAGGTACGGGAACTCGTCGGTCCACGTGTTCAGCCGCTTGTCGATCCCGAAGACCTGATGGCCGTCGCGCAGCAGCCGCAGCGCGAGATTCGTGCCGATCTGGCCCGACGAGCCGGTGATCAGGACCCTCATCCTGTGCTCCATCCCTCTCGGTTCGACAGAGGCGCAAGGCTACAGCCTCCCCCTGTCGGAGCCCCGGGTCGGCGAGCACGCAGGCGTCGGGTACGATCAGGGGAGCCTTCGACCCGGAGCCGGCGGCACCGCAGACTCCGGATCACGCGGAAAGGAGGGTCGAGGCAGCCGTGTTCGAGCGATTCACCGAACGGGCCAGGCAGGTCGTCGTCCTCGCCCAGGACGAGGCCCGCGCTCTCAAGCACAACTACATCGGCACGGAGCACATCCTGCTCGGGCTGCTGCGCGAGGAGGAGGGCCTCGCCGCGCGCGTGCTCGAGCAGCTCGACATCACCGTGGAAGAGGTGCGCGCCCAGGTCGCCCGCATCGTCGGCCAGGGCGACGAGGTCACGACCGGCCAGATCCCGTTCACGCCGCGCGCGAAGAAGGTGCTCGAGCTCGCGCTGCGCGAGGCGCTCTCGCTCGGCCACAACTACATCGGCACCGAGCACATCCTGCTCGGCCTCGTGCGCGAGAACGAGGGCGTCGCCGCGCGCATCCTGCTCGACTTCGACGCCGACGCCGAGAAGATCCGCAACGAGATCATCCGCATGCTCTCCGGCCCCGGCCGCCGCCAGCAGGGCAGCCCGGCGGCGCGGCCCAGGGCGAGAAGGCGAAGAACTCGAAGCTCCTCGACCAGTTCGGCCGCAACCTGACGAAGCAGGCGACCGAGGGCAAGCTCGACCCCGTCGTCGGCCGCCAGACCGAGATCGAGCGCGTGATGCAGATCCTCTCGCGCCGCCAGAAGAACAACCCGGTGCTGATCGGCGAGCCGGGCGTCGGCAAGACCGCCGTCGTCGAGGGCCTCGCCGCGCGCATCGCCGCGAACCAGGTGCCCGAGCTCCTGAAGAACAAGCAGATCTACACGCTCGACCTCGCCGCGCTCGTCGCCGGCTCGAAGTACCGCGGCGAGTTCGAGGAGCGCCTGAAGAAGGTGATGAAGGAGATCACCCAGCGCGGCGACATCATCCTGTTCATCGACGAGCTCCACAACCTCGTCGGCGCCGGCGCCGCCGAGGGCGCGATCGACGCGGCCTCGATCCTGAAGCCGGCGCTCGCCCGCGGCGAGCTGCAGACGATCGGCGCGACGACGCTCGACGAGTACCGCAAGTACCTCGAGCGCGACGCCGCGCTCGAGCGGCGCTTCCAGCAGGTGCGCGTCGAGGAGCCGTCGATCGACGAGACCGTCCAGATCCTGCGCGGCCTGCGCGACCGCTACGAGGCGCACCACCGCGTGCAAGATCACCGACGAGGCGCTGCACGCCTCCGCGGTGCTCGCCGACCGCTACATCCAGGACCGCCACCTGCCCGACAAGGCGATCGACCTGATCGACGAGGCCGGCTCGCGCGTCCGCATCCGGACGATGTCGGCGCCGCCGCGCTACCGCGAGCTCGAGGAGGAGATCGAGAAGGTCCGCGCCGACAAGGAGGCCGCGATCGAGGCGCAGGAGTTCGAGAAGGCCGCGTCGCTGCGCGACAAGGAGCGCAAGCTCTCGCAGAAGAAGAAGGAGCTCGAGGAGCGCTGGCGCAACGAGGCCGACGAGGAGCAGCCGGAGATCGGCGAGGACGAGATCGCCGACATCGTCTCGATGTGGACGGGCATCCCGGTCTTCAAGCTCACCGAGGCCGAGTCGCAGAAGCTCATCCGCATGGAGGAGGAGCTCCACAAGCGCGTCATCGGCCAGGAGGAGGCGATCGTCGCCGTCTCGAAGGCGATCCGGCGCGCGCGCGCCGGGATCAAGGACCCGAAGCGCCCGACCGGCTCGTTCATCTTCCTCGGCCCCTCCGGCGTCGGGAAGACCGAGCTCGCGCGCACGCTCGCCGAGTTCCTGTTCGGCGACGAGGACGCGATGATCCAGGTCGACATGTCGGAGTACATGGAGAAGCACTCCGTGTCCCGGCTCGTCGGCTCGCCTCCGGGCTACGTCGGCTACGACGAGGGCGGCCAGCTCACCGAGGCCGTGCGCCGCAAGCCGTACTCGGTGCTCCTCCTCGACGAGATCGAGAAGGCGCACCCGGACGTGTTCAACATCCTCCTGCAGATCCTCGAGGACGGGAAGCTGACCGACGCCCAGGGGCGCAAGGTCGACTTCCGGAACACGATCGTGATCATGACCTCGAACATCGGCGCGGCGCAGATCTCGAAGAACCAGTCGCTCGGCTTCGCGATCGGCGACGAGCAGGGCCTCTCGTACGACGACATGAAGTCGCGCGTCATGGGCGAGCTGAAGAAGGTCTTCCGGCCCGAGCTCCTGAACCGCATCGACGAGATCATCGTCTTCCACAAGCTGCGAGAAGAGCGAGATCCTCCAGATCGTCGACCTGATGATGAAGCGGCTGCGCGACCAGATGGCGGTGCACGGCGCGACCGATCGAGCTCACGCGAGGAGGCGAAGGAGCTGCTCGTCGAGAAGGGCTACGACCCGGCGATGGGCGCCCGGCCGCTGCGCCGCGCGATCCAGCGCCTGATCGAGGACCCGCTCGCCGACTTCGTCCTCGGCCGCGAGCTCTCGGAGGGCTCGACGATCGTCGTCGACCGGCGCGCGGACCCCGGCCCGGACGACCCAAAGGTCGAGATGCGCGTGATCGAGGGCGAGGTCCAGCCGGAGCCCGTCACGGTGCCGCCGGACGAGTACGTCGCGACCGACGAGCAGGAGTAGCCGCCGTCGTCAGAGGGGGGCGAGGCTGAAGCCACGCCCGCGTCGTCCCATTCGCGTGTGCGATCGAAGCCGCGACGCTACGCCTCCGCCTCTTTTCCGCTTCCGCGCGGAGTACGGGCAGCCGTACAGCGGTGGCACGCGCCGCGCCGTAGCGTGCTCCCTGGTCGCCGACCCCTCGCGGTCGGCGTGAAGGCAAGGAGGAACACGTGGGAATCGCATCCGTGACGCCGCGCTACCGAGACGCCCTGCCCCAGCTCGACGACGTCCCGTTCCTGACGGACGGAGGCATCGAGACGACGCTCATCTTTCACGACGGCCACGACCTGCCGTACTTCGCGGCATACGACCTCCTGACGCGCGACGGGGGAGAGGACGCCCTGCGCCGGTACTTCGAGCCGTACGTGCGCGTGGCGCTCGCCCGCGGCCTCGGGATCGTGCTCGAGACGCCGACGTGGCGCGCGAATCCGGACTGGGCGATTAGGCTCGGCCACTCGGGACACGAGCTCGAGGCTCTCAACCGCCGCGCGGTCGAGCTGCTGGACGAGCTGCGAGACGAGCTGGAGACCCCCTCGACGCCGATCGTGGTGTCGGGGTGCATCGGCCCCAGGGGCGATGGCTATGCCGTCGGCGAGACGATGACGGCCGAGGAGTCGGCCGCGTACCACGGCGCCCAGATCAGGACGCTTCTCAGAGGCGGGGGCCGACCTCGTGACGGCGATCACGATGACCTACACGGACGAGGCGCTGGGCATCGTCCTCGGCGCGCGCGCCGCGGGCCTGCCCGCCGTTGATCTCGTTCACGGTCGAGACCGACGGCCGGCTGCCGAGCGGCGAGCCGCTGCGGGAGGCGATCGAGCAGGTCGACGCTCACTCGGAAGGGGCAGCCGCCTACTTCATGGTCAACTGCGCCCATCCGTCCCACTTCTACGACGTGCTCGAGCCGGGATCCGGCTGGACGGATCGCATTCGCGGCCTGCGGGCGAACGCGTCCAGGCTCAGCCACGCCGAGCTCGACGAAGCGGAGGAGCTCGACATGGGAGACCCCGAGGAGCTCGCGCACGAGTACGTCGCGCTGCGTGAGCGACTGCCCCGGCTCAGCGTTCTCGGCGGCTGCTGCGGCACCGATCACCGACACGTCGAGGCGCTGAGCGCCGCCTGGCTGGGGTAGTGCGGGAGGGAGATCCGAAAGAGCGAGCTCCTGCCGTCGCCTCGGCTTTCGCGGCCCGACGAGCTCCCACCGCATAGGCTTCACCCGTGGAGATCAGGCATGCCGAGCCCGCCGACTACGGGCGCGTGATCGGCCGTGTCAACGCATGGTGGGACGGCCGGGACATGGCCCCCATGCTGCCGCGACTCTTCTTCGTGCACTTCGAGGGGACGAGCTACGTGGTCGATGACGACGACGGGGCAGCTCGCGGCGTTCCTGATCGGATTCCTCTCCCAGACCGAACCCGACGAGGCCTACGTCCACTTCGTCGGCGTCGCGCCCGAGCACCGGGGCGAGGGCCTCGGACGACGCCTGTACGAGCGCTTCTGTGAGGACGCCCGCGACCACGGGCGGTTGCGGGTGCGCTGCGTCACATCGCCGGCGAACGAGGCCTCCGTCGCCTTCCACGCGGCGCTCGGCTTCGAGGTCGAGCGCGTGGCCCGCGACTACGACGGTCCCGGCGAGGACCGCGTGCTGTTCGTCAAGCGCCTCGCCTGAGCCCCGGCGGGCATTCGCTACCGTCATCGGTTCGTGTCCGGCCCGTTCCTCTCGACCGTGAGCCGACCTCGCCGTCGCGCTCGAAAGGCGCTCGTGCTCGTCGCATGCGCCCTCGGGACGGCCGCCGTGCTGGCGGCGGCGTTCGGTGTCGTCGCCTTCCTCGAGCGCGATACGCTCCCACGCGGCGCAACGGTCGGCGGAGTCGACGTCGGAGGGATGAGCGAGTCGGAGGCCCGTGCCGCCGTGGAAGGGGCCGCGGAGGCGCGGATCGTCCGGCCCATACGCCTCGTCG
Source organism: uncultured Actinomycetes bacterium (assembly GCA_963793655.1). GTDB lineage: Bacteria > Actinomycetota > Thermoleophilia > Gaiellales > Gaiellaceae > Gaiella. The sequence continues at coordinate 138,014 of CAWCAV010000011.1, read as the reverse complement.
GTCCGGACGGGCGCCTTGCCGCGACGAGCGGCGACGAGCTCCGCGCCCGTCCGCTCGTCGACGAGGCGATCGACACCGTGCTCGAGGAGGGCACCGTCGGACGCGTCCTCGCCCGGCTCGGGCTTCGTGACGGTCCCGACGTGGGCCTCGCCTACCGGCTCGCGCCGGTGCCTGCCGCACGGTTGGCGAACCGGCTCGACCGGAGGTTCGCCGAGCCGTGGCAGGACGCCCGGGTCGCCGTCGACGACGACGCCGTTCGGATCGTCGAGGCACGATCGGGAACCGGTGTCGACCGCGGCGCTCTGCGCCGCGCGCTCCGCACTCTCCCCTCGAGGGTCGAGCTCCGGATCGTCCCCACGCGGCCGGTCGTCTCCACGGCCGAGGCCGAAGCGGCGGCGACGCGGGTCGAGCGGCTGCTCGACGGCCCCCGTCGCGTGCGGTTCCGAGACGTCGAGTCGACGCTCACGCCGCCGCGCGTCTGCGCGCGCTCACCCGCACGGAGCGCGACGACGGGACGCTCGCCGTGTCACTCGACCCGACCGGCCTCGGGGCGTCGCTGCAGGCTGCGCCTCGGCAGGTTCGAGGCCGCCCCTCGCGACGCCACTTTCGCTGTCGGCGAACGGCGGCGTTCGTGTCGTCCCCTCGAGGCGCGGGCCGCGTCCTGGACATTGCGCGAATCGGGCGCTCGCTCGTCTCGAACCTCGAGTCGACGACCCACCTCGCGCGATTCGCGAGGACTCGCTCCAGCGCTCACGACCGAGGAGGCCGAGAAGCTGGACATCCGCGAGCCGATCTCGGAGTTCACGACGTACTACTCGTGCTGCCAGCCGCGCGTCACCAACATCCAGCGGGCGGCGCAGCTCCTCGACGGGACGATCGTCCGTCCGGGCGAGGAGTTCTCGCTGAACGGCGCACTCGGCAAGCGCACGGAAGAGAGGGGCTTCGTCTCTGCGCCGCAGATCTTCGACGGCCGGCTCGAGGATGCGGTCGGCGGAGGGATCAGCCAGGTCGCGACGACGCTCTACAACGCCGCCTTCTTCGCGGGCGTCAAGCTCGTCGCTCACCAGGCGCACCAGTTCTACATCTCGCGCTACCCCATGGGACGCGAGGCGACGGTGTCCTGGGGCGGTCCTGAGCTGGTCTTCCGCAACGATTGGCCCGCCGCGATCCTGGTCAAGGTCGCAGCGACCGACTCGGCCATCACCGTGCGCTTCTACTCCCGCAAGCTCGGCCGGCGCGTGGAGACGACCACGGGCGAGCCGTACGCAGAGACCGCTCCCCGCACGATCACGGACCCGCAACACGTCGCTCCCGGCGGGTACCACCAGCACCGTTCAGTCGGCCGGCGCCGCCGGGTTCACGGTGCAGTACACGCGGAAGGTGTTCAAGGGAGCGCGGCTCGTGAAGAACGAGCGCTACACCGTCCGTTACGACCCGCAGAACGCGATCGTCGAGCTGGGACCGCCGAAGAGGTCGCCGCACAAGCCGGCCAAGCCGGAGCCGGCTCCCCCGGCCGACGGCACGACGATCTCACCGGCCGGCCAGGCGGCAGAGGCCACCACCACGGGCCCAGGCTGACCGCCGTCAGCGCCGCAGCTCGATCAACGCCTCCGAGGCGTCGTGATCGACCTGCAGTGTCGTGTGCGTGATGTCGAACCGTGCCTCCAGGACGGCCTCGATCTCGCGCCGGAGGCCGTGACAGTCCTCTCCGCGCCCGACGAGCACGTGCGCTGAGAGGGCGTCGAAGCCGGAGGTGATCCGCCACACGTGGAGGTCGTGGACGTTCGTGACCCCGGGCACGTCGACGATCGCCTGTGCGACCGCGCTCGCATCGATGCCGGACGGCGTCTCCTCCATCAGGATCGCGGTCGAATCGCGCAGCACGCCCCAGGCGCTCGCAACGATGAGCGCTGCGATCACGAGCGAGATCGAGCGGGTCGACGACGGTCCAACCCGTCAGCAGGATGATCACGGCGGCCACGATCACGCCGGCCGAGCCGAGCAGGTCGGCGACGACGTGCCGGAGCGCCGCCTCGATGTTCAGGCTCTCCCGCTCCGACCGCAGAAGGATCGTGGCCGACACCGCGTTGGCGACGAGCCCTGCGACTGCGACCGCCAGCATCCAGCCCGCCGAGGACGTCGGGCGGGTCGCGGAACCGCCGCACCGCCTCCCAGATGATCCAGCCGCTGACCATGACCAGCGTCAGCCCGTTGACGAACGCGGCGAGGATCTCGGCCCGCTGGAAACCGAAGCTCCGCCGCGGGGTCGACGGTCGCCGGGCGAGGACGAGCGCCGTGAGAGCGAGGCCGATGGCGAACGTGTCGGAGAGCATGTGGCCCGCGTCGGCGAGCAGGGCCAGGCTGTCGGTCAGGAAGCCGCCGACCACCTCGACGAGCGTGAAGCCGACGGTGAGCGCGAGGACGGCCGTGAGCGCGCGACGCGACGCCGCTGCGGTGATCGTGCCCGTGGTGGCCGTGCCCGGTGCTGCCGTCGATCGGGCTCACGGCGCCAGGATAGGCGCGAGCCACGCCGTCAGCCCAGTGGCTCGAGCACGGGCCGCTGCGCGTGCTCGTACACGACGCGTGTCTCGACGTGGCCGACCTCGGGTCTGGCCGCAAGCCGGTCGAGCACGAAGTCCCGCAGCGCGTTGGTGTCGGGAACGGCGACGTGCAGCAGGAAGTCGTCGGCGCCGGTCACGTGGAAGACCTGTACGACCTCGGGGAGGGTCAGCGCGTGCGAACGGAACTCCTCGACGAGAGCCCGCGCGTGCGCGCGCACCCGCACGGCGACGATCGCCTCGAGCCCCCGCGACAGCGCGTCGAGCGCGATCTCCGCGTGGAAGCCGCGCACCACCCCACGGGCGCGGAGCGAGCGCACGCGCTCGAGGCACGTGGACGGTGCGATGCCCACGAGCGAGGCGAGGGCGTTGTTCGGCAGCCGCGCATCGTCCTGCAGCGCGGCCACGATCTCGCGATCGATTCGATCCAGGGCCGAAGCCGGCATCGATTCCGAAGATTATACGGATGAACTTGCTCATGTCCGAACTAAGATGAAGGATGGTGTCATGAGGTCGAACACGACCATGGCCGTGCATGCCGGACGCGACGACCTCGCGCGGCTCGGCGTACATGCGCCGCCGATCGACCTCTCGACCACGTACCCCCTGCCCGAGCTCGGCGAGGCCGTCGGCGCCCTCGACGCGCTTGCGGCAGGGGCGCCCGACGCGGCCAGCCCGGTCTATGCGCGACTTCACAACCCCACCGTCCGCCGTGTCGAGGAGGCGCTCGCATGCCTCGACGACACCGACGATGCCGTGTGCTTCGCGTCGGGAATGGCCGCGCTGACGGCGACGCTCCTTTCAGCCTGCACCGACAGGCGGCACGTCGTCGCGCTGAGACCCCTCTACGGGGGCAGCGACCACCTGCTCGCGTGCGGGCTGCTCGGGCTCTCAGTGACCTGGGCGGACGGTCTCGAGGCCATTGCATCGTCGCTTCGCCGGGACACCGCCCTCGTGGTGTTCGAGACGCCGCAGAACCCGACGCTCGCCCAGATCGACATCGAGCAGGCGGTCGCCGCGTCCGACGGCGTGCCGGTGCTCGTCGACAACACCTTCGCCACCCCCGTCCTCCAGCAGCCTGCCCGCCACGGCGCGACATTCACCCTGCAGAGCGCGACGAAGTTCCTCGCCGGCCACGGCGACGTGGTGGCCGGCGTCGTCGCTTGCAACGCCGGCCGGGCGACCCACCTCCGGCAGGTGCGCGTGGCGACCGGCGCGATCCTGCATCCCCTCGCGGCCTACCTCCTCCACCGGAGCCTGCCGACGCTGCCGTTTCGCGTGCGGGAGGCGCAGGAACGGGCGCGCGTCCTCGCCCGGCGGCTCGAAGGGCATCCGTCCGTGTTGCGGGTCTGCTACCCGGTGCCGGACGGCCGCCAGCTCCTCGGGCCCGGCTCCGTCCTCGCGTTCGAGATCCAGGGCGGCCTCGAGGCGGCGGCAGCGGTCATGGGCGCGGTCGAGCTCGTCACTCCCGCGGTCAGCCTCGGTTGCGTTGACACCTTGATCCAGCACCCTGCCGGCCTGACACACCGCGTGGTGGACGAGGACGCTCGCGCTGCGAGTGGGATTTCCGACGGGTTGCTGCGGCTCTCGGTCGGCCTGGAGGACGTCGACGATCTTTGGCGCGATCTCGAGGCCGCGCTCGCCGTTGCGACGGCCGACCGTGCGCTTTTGTTGTCAGATATAGGCAGCACGACGTCCGACGCTGCACGTACGATTGCTGCATGGCAAAGGTCGTCGTCCAGTTCACGTGTGGCGAGTGCGGCGCGACCAGCGGTCGCTGGCTCGGACGCTGCCCCGGCTGTGGTGCGTTCGGCACGCTCGTCGAGGAGCTCCACGGCCGCGACGGGCCCCGGCGGCGGAGCACTGCACGGACTCCCGAGCGCCTCGGCGACGTCCGGGTCGAGGAGGCCGCGCGCATCGCCACCGGCGTCCCGGAGCTCGACCGCGTCCTCGGTGGAGGGCTCGTCCCGGCCTCGCTCGTCCTGCTCGGCGGCGAGCCGGGCGTCGGCAAGTCGACGCTCCTCCTCTCGGCGCTCGGTGCCGTCGCGCGGAGCGGCCGGCAGGCGCTGCTCGTCACGGGCGAGGAGTCGGTCGCGCAGGTGCGGCTCCGGGCCGAGCGCCTCGGCGGTGCCGACGACGTCTCGATCCTCGCCGAGACCGAGCTCGAAGCGGTGTGCGCGACGCTCGAGCGGGAGACGCCCGCGGTCTGCGTGATCGACTCGGTGCAGACGCTCTACGCGAGCGAGCTCGGCTCCGCGCCCGGCTCGGTCGCGCAGGTGCGGGAGGCCGCCGGGCGCCTTCTCAGGGTGGCGAAGGGAAGCGGCGTGGCGACGGTGCTCGTCGGTCACGTCACCAAGGACGGCGCGGTGGCGGGACCGCGCGTCCTCGAGCACCTCGTCGACTGCGTGCTCCAGTTCGAGGGCGATCGGTACCACGCCCACCGGATCCTGCGCGCGGTGAAGAACCGCTTCGGCTCGACGAACGAGCTCGGAGTGTTCGAGATGACGGCGCAGGGCCTGGTCGGCGTTCCCGACCCTTCCGACGCTCTTCGGGCGCACGCGTGCCGGCGAGGTGGGGCTGCCGTCGCCGTGGCGCTCGAGGGAACGCGGCCGCTCCTGCTCGAGGTGCAGGCGCTCGTCTCGCGCACCGACCTCGCGATGCCGCGTAGGGTCGGCACCGGGGTCGATCCGAAGCGGCTTGCGATGATCGTCGCGGTGCTCGCGCGCCACGCGGGCGTCCCGCTCGGCGCGGCGGACGTGTTCGTCAACGTCGCGGGCGGCGTGCGCATCGACGAGCCGGGCGCCGACCTGGCCGTCGCGCTCGCGATCGCCTCCGCGGCGCGCGGCGTGCCGTTGCGCGAGAGCCATCGCGGCCTTCGGCGAGCTCGGCCTGACCGGCCGGCTGAGGGCCGCGGCGCAGTCCGAGCGGCGGCTCGAGGAGTGCGCGAAGCTGGGGATCGGCGTCGTCGTGGCCCCTGACGGCACGAAAGGGAACGGTGCCGCCCGCGGTCGTCGGGGCGGAGACGCTCCGGCAGGCGCTGCACGCGGCGCTCGAGCCGTCCCGTCGGGAGGCGGTCGAGGCTGCGTGACGGAGGCCGAGTGCTTCCCGGCCGGGCGGATCTTCCGGTAGAATGTGGTGACACGCCGGCGCATTCCTTGCCGGCGCTTTTCGTGAGTCAGGCGCACACAAGACCGGACGACGGGAGGGCTCGAGGCGTGTTCGATGTCGGCGACAAGGTCGTGTATCCCCATCACGGCGCGGGGACGGTTGTCTCCAAGGACGTCAAGATCGTGCTCGGGGAGGAGCGCGAGTACCTGACGATCAAGATCCTCCACAACGAGATGACGGTCAACGTCCCCGTCGACAACTGCGAGAAGGTCGGGTTGCGCGGGGTGATCGATCTCGAGATGGTGGAGGTCGTCGTGAAGGTCCTGCTCGGCGGCTCCACGGAGATGCCGAAGAACTGGAACCGCCGCTTCAAGCACAACCGGGACAAGATGAAGACCGGCGACATCCTCGAGCTCGCGGAGGTCGTGCGCAATCTCGCGCTTCGCGACCACGAGAAGGGCCTCTCGACCGGCGAGAAGCAGATGTACGTCAAGGCGAAGAAGATCCTCGCCTCCGAGCTCATGTACGCCAAGGAGATGAACGAGGACGAGGCGCACGAGTGGCTCGAAGAGGTGCTCGCGAACCCTGCCAAGGGCAAGCGGGCCAAGGCAAAGCCGAAGACGGCAGCGACAGCTACCGCCTAGGAGCACGCCGGTCGGGTGCGTGCCGGCTTCGCCGACAAGCACCTCGACAACTCCGGCCTGCCCCGGTACGGTCACCCGCATGGCGTCGGGGTCAAGAGTCACTTCCTCCGCAGGGGGAAGTGCCTGGGCGATCCTCGTCGCTGCCGGCACGGGCTCCCGGCTCGGCGGTGATCGCCCGAAGGCGTTCGTGGGGCTGGCTGGGCGGCCGCTCCTCGCAGAGAGCCTCGAACGGCTCGATGCGTCGGACTGGATCGACGCCATCGTCGTGGCCGCGCCCCCCGACTGGGAGGAGCCGGCGATCCTCCTCGCCGAGGAGATCGTCGCGTCGAAGGTCGCGGCTGTCGTCGCCGGCGGCGCGACACGTGCCGAGTCCGTACGCAATCGCACTCGCGGAGGTCCCCGACGAGGCGCTCGTCGTGCTCGTGCACGACGCCGCACGGCCGCTCGTCGACGACGCCGTGATCGAGCGGCTGCTCGGGCAGCTCGCCGACGGGGTCGACGGCGTCGTGCCCGCCCTTCCGCTGACCGACACCGTCAAGCGCGTCGAGGGAGGTCTCGTCACCGAGACGCTCGACCGCGACGCGCTCGTTGTCGTCCAGACACCGCAGGCGTTCGTCGCAGACCGCCTGCGCGTCAGCGTACGCCGGAGATCTCGCCGGGGCCACGGACTGCGCGGCGCTGGTCGAGCGGGCGGGCGGGCGGATTGCGCTGGTGGTGGGGGATCCGCGGCTCGTCAAGGTGACCACTGCCGACGACCTCGAGCTCGTCACCCGGCTGCTGGCCGCCGATCGACCGTGACAACCCGCGCAGTGTTCTTCGACGTCGGCGAGACGCTCGTCGACGAGGAGCGGTACTGGCGGGCGGTCGCGCGCGCGGCGGGTATCGGCCCCCACGTCGTGTGGGCCGCGCTCGGAAAGACGATCGAGCGAGGCGAGGAGCACTGGGAGCTTTGGCGGCACCTGGGAGTGGAGCGGCCGGCGGATGCATGGGGCGGGGTGGTCTACTCGACCGCCGACCTGTACCCCGACGCCCTGGAATGCCTCGACCGCCTTCGCGCCGCCGGCCTGGTCGTCGGGCTGGCCGGGAACCAGAGCGCCGCGCTCGAGGAGTGGGCGCGATCGGCCTCGCTGCCCGTCGACATCGTGACCGGCTCGGCCAGCCTCGGCGTGCGCAAGCCGGACCCGGCGTTCTTCACCAGGCTCGTGGAGCTGGTGGGCTTTCCTGCGGCGGAGGTCGTCTACGTCGGCGATCGCTCGGACAACGACGCGAAGCCGGCACTCGAGGCAGGGCTCGGCGCGATCCATCTGCGTCGGGGGCCGTGGGGGAGGCTGCAACGGACGCCGGACGGGGCGATCGCGATCGAGTCGCTGGCGGAGCTTCCGGACGCGCTGGGGCTCGGTCCGCGATGACAAGGGGACCTTCGTCTCGACGGGAGGTGGCGTTGCGGGCGTACGTTGGGGCTGTTCGAAGCGCGCGGGCTGGGGCATGCTGAGGCGATGAGGATCGCCGTTCTCGCGTTGCTTGTCGCCTGCGTCGTCGTCCTGCCAGCCTCGGCGGCGTCGATCCAGCCGTGGAACCTCGCCCTTGCCGCGTCCGACGTGCCGGCGGGGTTCCGCGTCGATCCGGGCGAGACCGGCGTCCGCACGAACGAGCGCGACCTGCGGGAGGTCCCGGAAGCGCGAGACCGCTTCGGCCGCTGGGAGCGGCTGACCGGCTACCAGTCGATGTACCGTCGAGGCTCGGCGAGGATCGAGTCCAAATCCGACGTCTTCCGCGCCGCGGACGGTGCGCGCCGGATGCTTTCGTGGGTCGACCTCGAGGCCCGGAAGGTGGGGTTCCTCCGTCAGCGGAGGGCGTCGCTGTCGATCGGCTCGGGTGGCTTCGTCCACTGGGCCGGCGGCGCCTACACGTTCGTCGTGTGGCGCCAGGGGCGCGTGTTCACGGGAGTCTTTGCGGAGGGGATCTCGCGGAGCAGGACGATCGCGCTCGCCCGGGCTCAGGCGCGACAGATCGCACGCGAGCTCGCACGCGTAGGCCCATGAGCAAGCTCCGCATCGGCCTCGGCGTCGACGCGCACGCGTTCGGCGAGGGAGCCAGGCTCGTCCTCGGGGGCGTCGAGATCGACCATCCGCGGGGCCTCGTCGGTCACTCGGACGGCGATGTCGTGGCCCATGCGCTAACCGACGCGCTGCTCGGCGCGGCGGGGCTGGCCGACATTGGGTCGCTCTTCCCGTCCGAGGACGAGCGCTACCGCGGCGCGGACTCGCTCGACCTGCTCGCCGACGCGTATCGGCACGTGCGAGCGGCCGGGTTCGAGCTCGTCAACGCCGACTGCGTCCTTGTGGGCCAGGAGCCCCGGATCGCCCCGTATCGCGAGGAAATGCGTCGGAAGCTTGCCGGCGCGCTCGGGGTCGAAGTGGAGCGTGTCAACGTCCGTGCGACGACCACGGATCGCCTCGGATTCACCGGGCGCGGCGAGGGGCTCGGGGCGGAGGCGGTCGCGCTGCTCCGTCGCGCACCCTGATTCACTTCACGGTGAGCGCGCGGCGCGCTATGGTCAGGGGAGACCGTCCCTTCGGAGAACGGAAGGGTTGACGTGGAGGAGAATCCACCGGACTAGGTACACGGCGTACGTCCGCCGAGCGGCACGTGCGCCGGCCGCGACGTCCGTCCGCGGCCATCGACCTCACCGGAGCCGACCGGCGACACGGCGCACGGCGCGTGTCCGGATCGCTCCTCGCAGCCCCGGGTGCGCCGACGGGCACAAGCGACGCTCCCGGGGCTGTCTCTGCCCGGTACTGACAGTGTGAGGGCTGCCCGTGCGCATCGAGTGTGAGCACGATTTCGACGTCTCGCTCGAGGCAGGGTTCGCGTACATCACCGAACCTGCGAACTGGCTCGACTACTGGCCCGGCATCGTCAGGATCGAGCCGGGCTCCCGCTGGGTCGCTCCAGGCGACGAGGCACGCATCGTGACGAAGCTGCTCGGCCGCGAGGTCGAGTTACGGATGCGACTGCACCGGTTCGAGCCGAACCGGCTCGTCGAGTACGAGAGCACCCAGGACGCTCTTCCCGACGCTCGACATGAGCGGCATTTCGAGAGGGCCGACAGTGGCTTCCGCTATCGCCTCGCCGTCGAGTACGAGCCGCGCGCGGGCGTTCGCGGCGTCTACGACCGCATCCTCGTGCGACGCGGCGTCGACCGAGCTCTCCGTCGCACGATTGCGAATCTCGAGCGAGCGCTTCCGCGGTGAACGGGCGACTCAGGGCCCGGCCGGGAGCGTGAACGAGACGCGGGCGCCGCCGCCGGGACGGTCCTCGGCCCAGATGCGACCGCCGTGCGCCTCGACGAGCCCTCGAGCGATCGCGAGACCCGAGCCCCGCGCCACGGGCCGAGCGAGCGGGATCGCCTCGCCAGAAGCGATCGAACATCCGCGAGCAAGCCTCGTCTCCGAGGCCCTCGCCCGTGTCCTCGACGCTGACCTGCACCTCCTGGTCGACCTGCTCGACCCGGACGGCGACGGAGCCGTCCGAGGGCGTGTGCCGCAGTGCGTTCGTCAGGAGGTTGAACAGCACGCGCTCGACCTTCTCCGGCGCGAAGCGCGCGGTGACGTCGTCGGGCACGCTCGCGGCGAGCCCGATGCCTCGCGCGTTGCGCCTCGGCCTCGACGCCGCGCAGGCAGGACTCGCACCACCGGCTCGAGTGGTGCGAGCGGAGCTCGAGGGTGAGCGCGCCCGCGTCGATGCGCGCCAGCTCGAAGAGGTCGTCGACGAGCGACGAGAGGACGCCGACCTGCTCGCGGAGCGCGGGAAGGTAGTCGTCGCGGCCTCGACGAGGCCGTCCTCGAGCGCCTCGAGCATCGCCTGCATGTTCGCGAGCGGCGTGCGGAGGTCGTGGCTCGCCCAGGCCACGAGCTCACGGCGGGCGTCGAAGAGCCGCTCGAGGCTCTCCGCCATCTCGTTGAACGAGGCGGCCAGGTCCGCTACCTCGGCCGGCCCGGACTCGGGCGCGCGCACCGCGAGGTCGCCGCCGGCGAGTCGTGCGGAGGCGTCGCGGACGCGCTCGACCGAGCCCACGATCGAGTGTGCGAGCACGAGCCCCGCGACGATCGCGACGGTCGCAGACGCCGCCGAGACGGCGAGAATCTTCACGTCGTCGCCCATGTGGAACATGACCCAGCCGGACAGGAGAACCGCAGCGAGCGGCAGGCAGACCGCGAGCAGCGCGAGCCCCGCGAGCTGCAGCCGGAGGCTCGGCAGCAGGCGCAGCAGCGAGCGCGGCCACGAGGCCGACTGCGAGGGTGAGCGAGACCGACCGCGATCGCCGGCCGATCATCGCGACGGGCATCACGGGACCACTCGGTAGCCGACGCCCCAGACCGTCTCGAGGTGGCGCGGAGCGCGACGGATCGTCCTCGATCTTCTCGCGCAGCCGGCGCACGTGGACGGTGACGGTGCCCGTGTCGAGCGCGGCCTCGTAGCCCCAGACCCGGCTCATCAGCTGGTCGCGCCCGAACACGCGGCGCGGATGGCTCGCGAGGAACCAGAGCAGGTCGAACTCCTTCGCGGTGAGCCGCAGCCTCGACTCCGGCCTTGCGCACGTCGCGCGTGCTGTGCGTCGAGCTCGACGTCGCCGAACGCGATGCGCTCGGTCGGAGGCAGCCGCGGCGTGCGCACGACGCAGCACGCGTGCGCACCCGCGCCGCGAGCTCGCGCGGCGAGAACGGCTTCGTCACGTAGTCGTCCGCGCCGAGCTCGAGGCCGACGATCCGGTCGGCCTCCTCGCCGCGGGCGGTGAGCATGATCACGGGCAGCTCCGAGCGCGCCCGGATCCAGCGGCACAGCTCGAGCCCGTCCGTCCCCGGCAGCATCACGTCGAGCACGACGAGGTCGGGCGAGGCTCGCGCTCGACAGCGTCGCGTGCATCGTCGCCGTCGCCCGCCTCGAGCGTCGCGTACCCCTCGCGCTCGAGGTAGCGGACGACGACCTCGCGGACGATCGGCTCGTCGTCGACGACGAGAACGGTGGCCACGCGCTCGATCGTGCCTGTTTCCGCATTACGCCCGGGTGAACTCATGGTCGTTCGCAAAGCGTTCACGAAACCGTCATCGGTGCGCAAGCCGCTGTTCCTACCGTCGATCGCGTTCACCGCCGACGCGACGAGGAGGGATTCGATGAAGAGGCTCGCCCTGTTGCTCTCCGTGAGCGCTGTGCTGCTCACGGCCACACCCGCGCTGGCCGCCGACGGCCCCGTGAAGCAGTTCCCCCAGAGCGTGACTCTCGGCTTCTACCGCGGCCAGGTGATCTCGTACCTGGACTTCGGCCCCGTGAAGCTGTCGAAGGGCAACGAGGTGGCCCCGATCTGGGTCGTCACCAACGGCGTCGACGCGCAGCGGAACGTGGTCGATACCGTGCCCGGACGGAGCGACTACACGCCCCTCTGGGCCGTGCGCATGGTGACCTGGAAGGACGGCGTCGCTCCCCGAGTCCTTCGCTCCAGGAGCGCCGTCGACGCCGCGGTGCGTGCGGGGCAGGTGACGGTGAAGGCCGTTCCCGTGGTCGTCAACTGCCCGGTCCTCTGACACGGTCGCCGAGGCGTGCGCGCGTGCGGCGCGCGCACGCCTCGCGTACGCTCGAGCCGTGGACGAGCCGATCACCGGAGGCTGTGGCTGTGGCGCCGTCCGCTTCGAGGTCGTCAAGCCGTTCCTGTCAGCCGGGTACTGCCACTGCACGCGCTGCCAGCGGCGCACCGGGACGGCGTCGTCGGCGAACGCGCGCGCGGAGCCCGGCTCGGTGCGGATCGTGCAGGGCGAGGAGGAGCTGCGAGGCTGGGCGCCCGAAGGCGGTCGCGAGAAGGTGTTCTGCGTACGGTGCGGATCGGCGCTGTTCAGCTGCGAGCCGGGCTCGGGCGTCTACACGGGTGTCCGGCTCGGCGCGATCGACGGCGATCCGGGCATCCGTCCGGAGTCGCGGGCCTTCGTCGCGTACGCGGCCTGCTGGGAGGAGATCCCCGACGACGGCCTTCCGCGCTATCCGGAGCCGCCGCCGGGATACGCCGAGGGACGCTGACTGCCCGCACGAGGGCGTGTCACGCCGCTTCGATCGCTTCTCCAGGGAGAGCGACGAAACCGGCGCGGACGACGACGAGCCCGTCGCGCGTGAGCGCCTCGACGACCTCGGTCTCGAGGCTCTCGACTGGCTCTGGACGCATCGCGACTCGACGGAGGGCCGCCGCCCTGCGCTGACGGAACGAGCCTTCGAACGGCGACTGCTTCCGAGCCGGCTGGTCGCGGGTCCCGCGCGACGGGCAGTCGCCGGCGAGCGGACATGCGCCGCAGCGTGGGATCCGGGCGAGGCAGATGGTTGCGCCGAGATCCATCAGCGCCTGCGCGGCCGCGCCGGAGAAGGCCTGCCCGGTGCGGCGCTCGCACGCGCTCGACGTTCACGTCGCGCGGCAGCACGTCCTCGCCGAAGGCGAAGTTCCGCACTGCAGCGGCCGTGTACGGGCCGACACCGGGGAGCATCGTGAGATCGTCCGGCCAGCCGTGCGCCGCGACGTGCGCGCCGCGCGGTGGAGCGCGAGCGCGCGGCTGTTGTACCCGAGGCCCTGCCATTCGACGATCACCTCTGCGGCCGATGCGGCCGCGAGCGCCTCGACCGTCGGCCAGCGCTCGAGCCACCGCTCGTAGCGCGGCACGACGCGGTCGACCTGCGTCTGCTGGAGCATCACCTCGCTGACGAGGATCGCGTACGGCTCCCGCGTGTCGGCGCCACGGGAGGTCGCGTCCCGAGCGGTCGTACCACGCCAGCGAGGAGCGGCTCCATGGCGGCGATCCTACGGTGCCCGGCCGACTGCGCCAGGGGACCAACCAGCCGAGCGGGGCCTCGGCCAACCGGAGACGGCCCTGTAGCGTTGACCCGTGCTGCTCTACAACTCTCCGGTCTCGGGCAACTGCTACAAGGTGCGCCTTCTGCTCGCACACCTCGGGATCCCGTACGAGCGGCAAGACCTCGACGTCGTCGACCGCTCGAACCGTGGCGAGGTGCTCGGCGGGCTCAACCCCGACCTTCGCGTGCCGACGCTCGTGCTCGACGACGGCCGGCCGCTCGCCGAGTCGGGCGCGATCCTCTGGTACTTCGGCGAGGGCACGCGCTTCGTCCCCGACGACCGCTACGACCGGGCGAAGGTGCTCCAGTGGATGTTCTTCGAGCAGTACACGCACGAGCCCGCGATCGCCGTCGTGCGCTTCCTGGTCGCGTACTCCGGCGAGGCGGAGCGGTACGCCGCGGTGATCGAGCGCAAGACGGTCGACGGCTACCGGGCGCTCGACGCGATGGAGCGCCACCTCGCACGGCGCGTCGCTCGTATGTCGTCGGCGATGCGATGAGCCTCGCCGACATCGCGCTCTACGCGTACACGCACGTCGCGCACGAGGGCGGCTTCGACCTCGCTGTCGTATCCGGCGATCCGAGCCTGGCTCGATCGCGTTGCGGCCGAGCCGGGCCACGTCCCGATCGACGCGTGAGCGTCCGCGTCCGCTTCGCGCCGAGCCCGACGGGGTCGCTCCACCTCGGCAACGCGCTCACCGCGGTCGCGAACCGCCGGTTCGCGGACGAGCGGGGCGGTGCGCTCGTGCTGCGGATCGACGACACCGACCCGCGCGCACGTCGCGCGGCGGCGAGGAGGCGATCCTCGACGACCTCGACTGGCTCGGGATCGCCTGGGACGAGGGGCCGGTGCGCCAGAGCGAGCGCGGCGGCGTCTACGCCGCGGCGGCGGCAGCGTGCCGAGCGCGACGGAGGTGCGGCGCGCGACGCCGACGGCTCGCTCCGGCTCGACGGGGTAACGCTCGCTCCGCGCCGACGGGACGCGCGACCTACCAGCTCGCGACCGTCGCCGACGACCTCGACCTCGGCATCACGCACGTCATCCGCGGCTCCGACCATCGCCCGAACGAGGAGCCGCAGCGCCGGATCGCCCGGGCGCTCGGCGGCGAGCTCCCCGAGGTCGATCCACCACGGGCTGCTCCTCGGCGAGGACGGCAAGAAGCTCTCGAAGCGTGCACGGGCACGCCTCCGTGGCCGACTTCCGCGACGAGGGGATCCCGGCTGCGGCGCTGCGCGCGTACCTCGAGGAGCTCGGCCTTCCTGCGCACGACGTGCACCTCGACCGCGCGCGCATCGGCCGGCTCGCGATCGAGGCGATCGCGGCGATGTCGGACGACGGAGCTCGCGGCAGCGGCGGACGCTCCGGTCGAGACAGCGCCGCGCGCTCCGCGGCGCGCGCACGCTGGTCGAGGCGCGCGAGATCGCCCGGCAGATCGTGGCGCCGCGCCCCGTCGCAGCTGCCGCCGGAGCGCGGCTCCGACGCTCGAGCGCTTCGTGGAGCTGCGTGCCCGCCAGCGCCGGCACGCTCGACGAGGCGGCAGCGCGCGCGATCGTGCGCGAGCTCAAGGCGGTCGGCGGCGACCTGCGCGCGCTCCGGCTCGCGCTCACCGGGCGAGCCGCGAGGGCCGGAGCTCTGGGCGGTCGCTCGCCGCGCTGCCGGTCGACGAGGCGCTGGCTCGGGTCGGGCGAGCCCGAGCGCAGGGATCTGGCTGAAGCCGGGCACCGAGACGCCTCCTCGAACCTCCGCCGCCCGCCGGCTGTCTACGATCGCGGCATGCGCCTGCAGGACACGCTGACGCGGCACGCTCGTCGAGCTGCCGCCGCCGCCCGAGCCGATCGGGATCTACGTCTGCGGCCCGACCGTCTACCAGCGCGCGCACATCGGCAACGCGCGGCCGTTCGTGGTCTTCATGTGGCTCGCGCGCTGGCTGCGGGAGCGCGGCTACGAGGTCACGCTCGTCCACAACATCACGGACGTCAACGACAAGATCTACGAGGCCGCGCCCGGGCACAGCGCCGAGCGGGCGCTCGAGGCGACGCGCTGGTACCTCGAGGACACCGACGGCTTCGGCCTCGGGATGCCGGACGCGCAGCCGCTCGCGACCGAGACGATGCCGGAGATCGTCGCGCTGATCGAGGAGCTGCTCGCCTCGCGGGCACGCGTACGCGGTCGGACGGCGACGTCTACTTCCGCGTCGCCCGCTTCGAGGGCTACGGCGCCCTCTCCGGGCCAGCGGCCCGACCAGGTCGAGGAGCAGGAGCCGAACCCGCGCAAGGAGGACCCGCGCGACTTCGCGCTCTGGAAGGCGACGAAGGAGGGCGAGGACACGTCGTGGGAGTCGCCCTGGGGCGTCGGCCGCCCCGGGCTGGCACATCGAGTGCTCGGCGATGGCCGAGAAGGAGCTCGGGCCGGAGTTCGGGATCCACGGCGGCGGGCTCGACCTCGTCTTCCCGCACCACGAGAACGAGCGCGCGCAGTCGCTGTCGGTCGGCCACCCGTTCGCGCGGATCTGGATGCACAACGGGCTGCTCCGCTTCACCGGCGAGAAGATGTCGAAGTCGCTCGGGAACGTCGTGACGATCCGCGAGGTGCTCGACGACTGGGGCGCGGAGACGGCGCTCGTGTTCTTCCTGACCGGCGCACTGGCGCAAGCCGATCGACTTCTCGGAGGAGACGATGGCCGCAGCGCGCGGCGCAGGCCGAGACCCTCCGCAACGCGCTTCGCGGCGAGACGCGCACGACGGGCGACTGGGACGGCCTTCGTCGGACGTGCTCGAGGACGACTTCAACACGCCCGCCGCGCTCGCGGTCATCCACGACTGGGCGCGGCACGGGCGCCCTCGACGAGCTGCGCCGCGGCCTCGACGTGTTCGGCCTCGGGACGCTCGCGCGCACGCGTCGAGCGCCCCCGCCGAGGTCGTCGCGCTCGCGGAGGCGCGCGTCGCGGCCCGCGCCGGCGCGCGACTTCGCCGAGGCCGACCGGCTGCGCGACGAGATCGAGACGCGCGGCTGGGAGGTGCGCGACGTGGGCGTGCGGCTACGAGCTCGTCCCGCCGCGCGTGACCCGCGATCTCGTCTACGGGCGCAACGCCGTGCGCGAGGCGCTGCGCGGCCGGCGCGCGGTGCTCGAGGTGTGGGCGAGCGAGCGCGCGGCGGCGACGCTCGACTGGCTCGGCGACGGGCCGCGGCCGCGCGTCCAGCGCGAGCGCGAGCTGACCGAGGCGGCAGGCACGCCCGACCACCAGGGCGTCGTCGCCTGGTGCGAGCCGTACCCCTACGCGGACGCGTGGGAGCTCGCCGGCGGCGGATCGCCCGCTTCTCTGCTGCCTCGACCAGGTGACCGACCCGCGCAACCTCGGCGCCGTCGTCCGGAGCGCCGCGGGCGCCGGCGCGACCGGCGTCGTCGTTGCCCGCGCACGGAGCCGCCGTCGTCACGCCCGGCCGTCTGCCGCGCCTCGGCAGGCGCGGTCGAGCACCTGCCGGTCGCCGTCGTCCCGAACCTCGCCCGCTACCTCGGCGAGGTGAAGGGCGACCGCCTCTGGGCGTACGCGGCCGCCGCCGACGGCGACGCGCGACTGTGGGACGTCGACCTCACCGACGGCGTCGCGCTCGTCTTCGGCGCCGAGGGGCGAGGGCGTGCGCCCGCTCGTCCGCCGGACGTGCGACGGCGACGCTCGCGATCCCCCTCGCGCCGGGCGTCGAGTCGCTCAACGTGAGCGTCGCCGCCGCGGTGCCGCTCTTCGAGGCCCGCCGCCAGCGCGCTATCTCTACCTCGACTGGAGGTTGAGACATGCTCGGACGCCGACGCTCTACCTGTTCGACGGCTCGAACCTCTTCCACGCGGGCCGCTTCGCCGACCGGGACGAGCTCGTCGACGTGCTCGCGAGCTTCGTCGCCGTTCGCGGGCGCGCGCGGCGTCGTCGTCTTCGACGGCGTCGGCGAGGAGCGTGACGTCGGCCCGCTCGCCGTGCGCTTCGCGCCCAACGCCGACACGCTGCTCGAGCGGCTCGCCGCCGAGCGGCGCGACCGCGAGGTCGTTCTCCTCGTGACCTCCGATGCGGCGGTGCAGGGCACGAGCGGCCAGGAGGTGCGAAAGCGCGGCTCGGTGGAGTTCCTCGCCGAGCTTCGTGCGGTCGACGCATCGCGAGGACGCGCGCGAGCCGGCTCGGCGAGCGGGTCGACGCCGAGACGCGAGCCCGCCTCGAGCGGCTGCGCCGCGGGCCTGCCCTAGGGGCTGTCGCGATCCGGCGAGTACCCCGGCGGTCGCAAGAGCGGCGCGGAGGGCCGTGAGCGAACACGTGTTCTTATTACAATGGAATTTACGCAAAGGGGTTGTAACGCTCGCGCGATGATGCTAGCTTCCCCCTCGACTTGAGGGTGAGAGTTCACCCGAGGTCGCCGATCGAGACCATCGACGACAGGGGAGAAGCGATGTCCGTCCGCACCGCCGCAGCACCCAAGAGCCCGCAGAAGCTGCAGCGGGAGCTCGAGGATCTCCAGCTCGTCCTCAAGGCGCGGAACGGGAGCGACGCCGCCCGCGACGAGCTGATGCGCCGCTACCAGGGCTTCGTCCGGCTGAAGGCGAGCTCGTACTTCCTCGCCGGCGGCGACGCCGAGGACCTCATCCAGGAGGGCATGATCGGGCTCTACAAGGCGATCCGCGACTTCCGGCACGACAAGGAGACGTCGTTCCGCTCGTTCGCCGAGCTCTGCGTGACCCGCCAGATCATCACGGCGATCAAGTCCGCGACGCGCTACAAGCACGCGCCGCTGAACACCTACGTCTCCTTCAGCCACACGCCCGGCGGGCAGGACTCGGACGGCGAGTGCACGCTCGGCGACGCCCTGCCGGGCCCCGTCGATCGACGACCCGTCGGTCCGCGTGATCTCGACCGAGGAGCTCCAGGCGCTCGTCGGCTGCCTCGGCACGAGCCTCTCCGGCCTCGAGTCCGAGGCGCTCCGGCTCTACCTCGACGGCCACTCCTACGAGTCGATGGCCGAGGAGCTCGGCTGCGACTGCAAGACGATCGACAACGCGCTCCAGCGGGTGAAGCGGAAGATCCTCGCGCACCAGGCGACGCGCGCCGTGCCCGCCTGAGCACCGGGCGCCGGAGAGCCGGCGCCCGCGTAGGATCACGTGATGGGCGATCTGCGCGAGGCGCTCGTAGGCGCGGCCGAGCGGATCGCGGGGTACCGGGAGGGGTTGGGGGCTGCCCGGGTGACGCCCGTTGCCACCCGGGCCGAGGTCCGCGGTGCCCTCGGAGATTTCGGCGACGGCCCTACCCCGCTCGACGACGTGATCGAGGAGCTCGTGAGCGGCGCGACTCCGGGCCTGATGTCGTCCGCGGGCCCAAGGTATTTCGGCTTCGTGACAGGCGGCTCGGTCGACGCAGCGCTCGTCGCCGAAACCCTGGCGGCCGGATGGGACCAGTGCGCCTTCAACGAGGCGATGTCGCCCGCGGCCCTGGCCTTCGAAGACGTCGCCGGAGGATGGCTGAAGGAGATCCTCGGGCTTCCGACGTCGGCGTCGGTCGGGTTCGTCACGGGCGCGCAGGCCGCGAACACCGTCGGCCTCGCGTCGGCGCGCTGGTCGGTGCTCCACGATCGCGGTTGGGACGTGGGGAGGGACGGTCTCCACGGCGCACCGCGGGTGCGAGTCGTGGTCGGCGCGGAGCGCCACGCGACGATCGACCGGGCAGTGCGCCTGCTCGGCCTCGGCGAAGGCTCGCTGGCGGTCGTTCCTGCTCTCGCCGACGGAGCGATGGACACCGAGGCGCTGGGAGGCCTCCTCCACGCCGGGGCGGCCCTTCCGACGATCGTCTGTGTGCAGGCGGGCAACGTGAACACGGGCGCGTGCGACGACCTCGAGGCAGCGGCCGCGGCGGCCCGCGGCGCCGGGGCGTGGCTCCACGTCGACGGTGCGTTCGGGCTCTGGGCCGCGGCGAGCCCTCGCACGTCGGAGCTTGTGCGCGGTATCGAGCTGGCGGACTCGTGGGCGTGCGACGGGCACAAGTGGCTCAACGTCCCGTACGACGCGGGCTATGCGTTCTGCGCCCATCCAGACGTCCACGCGACCGCGCTGGCGTACACGGCCGCGTACCTGACCGGCCAGGTGGCCGGGCGCGAGTTCGGCGGCGGCGACTTCGTGCCGGAGTCGTCGCGGCGGGCGCGTGGCTTCGCGACCTGGGCGGCGCTGCGCTCCCTGGGGCGGTCGGGGGTCGCCGACCTCGTCGATCGCTGCTGCATGCTGGCGCGCCGTTTCGCCACTCGCCTCGACGCCCTCGACGGGGTCGAGGTCGTGAACGACGTCGTTCTCAACCAGGTGCTCGTGCGGGTGGGCGACGCCGACCTCACCGATCGGCTCGAGCGTGCGATCCAGGACGACGGCACGTGCTGGATGGGTGCGACGACCTGGCGCGGGGAGCGCCTCCTCCGGATCGCGGTGTCGAACTGGTCGACCACCGAGGCCGACGTGGACCTCGTCGTGGAGACCCTCGCCCGGCTGCGTGCCGGCCTGGTCGGCACCTCAGGATGACGCGCGGCGCCGCGAGGGGGCGAGCTCGCTCTCGACCGTGTCGATCAGCTCCTCGTGCAGCTCGAGGTACCGCCGCAGGAAGTCGATCACGATCAGCAGGTACTTGCTGCGGTGGGGGAGGCCGGACGCCGTGGCGACGGCCTGGTCGAGGCGCTCCTCGAGGTCGGCGAGCTCGTCCCTGAGCCCGGCGAGGCTTTCGCGGGTCGCATCCTCGCCCACGAGGTCCGCGATCAGGAGCCTGAGGAGCGGCTCGCTCTTGAGCGGCGTGAACGCGACAGGGGTGCGGGCGTACGACCTGAGCGCCTCCAGCCCCCTGTCGGTGAGCCGGTAGACGGTCCGCTCGCGGGTCTTGCCCGGCTCCTTCCGCGCCTCCAGATAGCCGAGCCGGGCCAGGCGCTTGGGCTCCGCGTAGTACTGGCTCTCGCCCGCCCAGTCCAGCATTCGGCCTCTGCGGGCCCAGCTCAGCAGGTCGTGAGCGCCCGCGCCCGTCCGTCCCGACGAGGCCGAGGATCTCGTACGAGAAGAGAGTGAGCTCATCCCTTGACATAGCTACGTTTCATAGTTTATATCTACAGAACATAGTTTACCCGAGGAGGTGGACGATGACATCCACGACGACGGTCGAGGGCAGCGCCGAGCGGTGGGGACCGCTCTGGGGCTCGCGAGCCGCGGACTGGGCTGCGACAGAGGAGCAGCAGCTCCCCACCTACGAGGAGGCGATCCGCCGCCTCGGCATCGGCGCCGGGCAGCGCGTGCTCGAGGCCGGCTGTGGATCGGGCGTCTTCCTCCGCGCCGCGGCCGATCGAGGAGCGCACGTGACGGGGCTCGACGCCTCCGAAGCGCTGATCGCACTCGCCCGGACGCGCGTGCCGGAGGCCGACCTGAGAGTGGGCGACCTGCAGTTCCTACCCTTCGCGGACGACTCGTTCGACGTCGTCGCGGGCTTCAACTCGTTCTTCTTCGCGGCGGACATGGTCGCGGCGCTTCGCGAAGCCGGGAGGGTCGCCCGACCGGGTGGCTCCGTCGTGATCCAGGTGTGGGGGCGGCACGACTCGTGCGACCTCGACGCCATCAAGCCGATCGTGAGGCCGTTCTTCCCGGGCGCCGATCCGAACGCGCCACCGCCGCCCGATCTCTCGGAGCCCGGTTTCCTGGAAGGGATCGCGTCGGCTGCGGGGCTCGAGCCGAGGACGACGTTCGACGTCTCGTGGCCGTACGTCTACCGCGACGAGAACGAGCTCACCCGCAGCCTGCTCTCCGCAGCCGGCGTCGGGGACGTCGCCGGGCAGCGGGAGGCGGAAGTTCGTGCAGCGTTGATCGACGTGCTCGCGCCCTTCCGCGCAGCCGACGGGAGCTACTCGCTCGCGAACGAGTGGCACTTTCTCGTCGCGACTGCATAGGCAAGGCGCCGGACGGCGCCTTCGCACTACGGCTCGACCACCTGGCCCCGCCGCCTACGACGCGTCCCAGCGCTCCCAACGGACGAGCTCGTCGAGTCCGAGGCGCCTCTGCGACAACCTCGACACGAGCTCGGCATCGCGAGGGTCGGGCGAACGTCTTCCGATCGTGACGAGACAGACGAAATGGACGTCGTCAGGCACGCCGAGCAGCTCCTTCACCGGGGGAACCTGCTCGGGCAGGACGCCGTACACGCCGCTCGCGAGGCCCTCGTCGATCGCGGCAAGTTGAAGCAGCAAGAATGCGGCGCCGGCGTCGACGTACCAGTAGGGCGCGGGCCAGCCGATCTCCTCGCCTTCCCGGAGCTTGTCGGGCTTGCGGTAGCGCTCGTGGTAGCTCTCCTCGCGGGTGCCCACGAAGACGTGCACCGGGGCGGTCGAGATCCACGCCTGGCCGCCGGCCGCGACGTACTCGTCCTCGCCCGCGAGGCGGGCCAGCTCCGCCCGCGTCTCCGGGGCGGTGACGACGACGAGGCGGTGTCCCTGGCTGAAGCCGCCGCTCGGAGCACGGCGGACGGTCGAAACGATGCGCTGCACCGTCTCGCTCGGGATGGCGTCGGGGAGGTAGCTGCGCGTCATCCGACGACGCTTCAGGATGTCGGCCAGCTCCACCGCGGCGTCGCTACCTCTCGATCCGATGCATTTCGCCGAGGTCAGGCATCTCGCCGGTCAGCCATCCTTTCGCAATCTCGTACAGGACAACCGGCTGTGGCTTGTCGAGCTCGAGGAACACGGCCGCATGGACGTCGACGCCGATCAAGACGAATCGTGGGTCGTCGGGCGTCCCGTTGCGCGGATCGCCTTCATCGGGAAACCAGAAGCTCCAGTCGGGCGCGTACAGCTCGTGGATCTTCTCGCGGTCGCGCGAGAGCGTCGCAAGGCCCGAGACCGAGATCCACTCCCTCGTTCGATCCTTGTAGTAGGCGAGATTGACGTGGGGATCCGATTCCAAGTCGCGAATCTTGTTCGTGGCGTCAGCTGTCACGAACCATAGATCCGCCCCCTCCGCACGCTTCTGGTTCGCCATGGCTCGAGACTCGAGATGTCCGTCGAGTCGCCGCGTCGTCATCATCGCAACGTCGATCTCTTCGACCAGCTCGTAGAACTTCTCCAGGTCGGAGCTCATCGGGCATTCTCCTCGTGATCGCGGCTCGTGCGCCGAAGTCCTCGACGCCCCCGTGGTGTTCCACCAACGTCAGCGGTTCGTACCCGCTTCCGCGGGATCGAAAGCAGACCGTAGGCGGGTCATGCCGTTGGCATTCCGCCGGCCCGGCCGCGCGAAGAGCCGGAGAAGGGATTCGAACCCTTGGCCCCCGCTTTACAAGAGCGGTGCTCTGACCAGCTGAGCTACTCCGGCGCGCGACCCGATGGTAGACGGTGGTGGGGTCGAGCACGGGGCTCGGCATCGGCCGAGCCCCGTGCGGATCTGGCCTGGGGGGCCGGACTGCGGCGCCGGCCCCCCAGGTCTCGTCGCGTCAGGCCGCGAGCCGGGCGGGCTCTGGCTCGGGGGCCGCCGCCACGTCGTCCGCCCGCTCGTGCTCGAGGCGCGGAAGCCACTCGAGCCAGCGCGGGAGGTACCAGTTCCAGTCCCCGAGCAGCATCATCGCCGCGGGGAGCAGGACGGCCCGAACGATCGTCGCGTCGATCAGCACAGCGGTGGCCAGGCCGACGCCGAACTGCTTGAGCATCACGATCGAGAGCGTCGCGAAGATCCCGAACACGAAGACCATCACGATCGCCGCGCTCGTGACCACGCCGGCGGTCGTCTTGATCCCGTGTGCGACCGCGTCCTCCGTCTTCATGCCACGGTCGTACGCCTCCCTGATCCGGCTCAGGATGAACACGTGGTAGTCCATCGAGAGGCCGAAGAGGATGACGAACAGGAAAACGGGCATGAAGGCCATCACGCCGCCCGAGTAGTCGAAGCCCAGGAGGCCCTTCGCCCAGCTGTGCTGGAAGACGAGCACCAGGACGCCGTACGCGGCGGCGACCGACAAGAGGTTCAGGACGATCGCCTTGACGGCGAGCACGATCGAGCGGAACGAGACGAGCAGCAACACGAACGCGAAGGCGAGCACGAAGGCGAACACGAGCGGGGCCGTGCTGCGCATCGAGCTGTCGAAGTCCTTCGAGATGGCGGTCGTGCCGGTGACGCCCACCTCGACGCCTTGGACGGCGCCGATCGTGGCGGGGACGATGTCCTCGCGGAGCGAGGCGAGCGCAGTGTTCGACGCCGCGTCCGTGCCCGTCCCGTCGATCGGGAGGTCGATCTCGGCGACCGTTCGTGCGCCGTTCACGTCGACGGTGATGGGCTGATGGACGTGCCCGGCGGCAAGCGCCTGCTTCTGCAGCTCGGCGATCGCCGACTCGACTTCCGGTGCGTCCACGGACGGTGCTCTGACGACCACGATCGCCGGATCCTGTTCGCCGGGGAAGGCGGCCTGGAGCCGGTTGTAGGTCTGCACCGCCGGCAGGTCCTGCGGCAGCGCCTCGGCACCCGGCACCACCGTCTTCATCCCGAGCGCGGGCAGCGCGAGGGCGACGAGGACGGCGGTGGCCGCCACGGCCGAGACGAGGGGGTGGGAGAGGACACGGTCGAGGATCCAGCCCCACACCCGGCCTCCCTCGGGCCTCTGGAGCCGGTGGACGAACGGCACACGCGCCTTGTTGACGCGGTCACCGAGCCACGAGAGGAGGGCGGGCAGGACGGTGAGCGAGCCCAGGACCGCGATCGCCACGACGAGGATCGTCGCCATCGCGAACGAGCCGAACGTCTTGTCGCCGGTCAGGAACATCCCCGCCATCGCGGTCATCACCGTGAGGCCGGAGATCAGGACGGAGCGGCCCGAGGTGGCGGCGGCGGCCTCCAGGGCTGCGGCCTCGCTCTTTCCGGCCGCCCGCTCCTCACGCTCGCGCTTCAAGTAGAACATCGAGTAGTCGACGCCGACGGCCAGCCCGATCAGCAGCACGATCGCGCTGATGTTCTCGTCGACCGGCCAGACCTGGCTCGGAATCGCCAGCAGGCCCATCGTGGCCATCACCGCGGACAGCGCGAGCAGGAGCGGGATACCCGCCGCCACGAGCGCGCCGAAGGCGATCACGAGGATGACGATCGTGACGGGCAGCGAGAGCAGGCCTGCCCGCTCGAGGTCTTTGTTGAACTTCTCGTCGACCTGTTTCTCGGCGCTGACGCCGAACTCGTCGATCGAGAGGTCCGGGTGTGCGGCCGCAGCGGCGTGCACCGCGGCGATCACCGGGTCGATCTTGTCGACGGCCTTGTCCGAGTCGCCTCGGATGTCGAAGTCAACGACAGCTGAGTGACGGTCGGCCGAGACCTGGCTGTCGTTTCCGGCCGCGAACGGGCTCTCCACGTTGGCGACGGCGCCGAGGGCGGACACGCGGCGGACGACGTCCTCGACCGCTGCACGGAAAGCGGGGCTGTCCGCTTTCAGCGTCGAGCTCTGCACGAGCACGGCCTCGCTCGCCGGCTGCTCGAAGCCGTCGTCGAGGATCCGTGCGGCCTTCCCGGACTCGCCGGGAAGCGTGTCGTTGTCGCCGAGCTGCTTCGTGCCGACGGCTCCGCCGATCACGACGGCGGCTACGACCAAGGCGAGCCAGCCGAAGATCGCCGTCTTCCGGTGACGTGCGCTCCAGCGACCCATCCGGGCCGCGACGTTGGTGCTGCGCTTCATGGGTGACATCACGGTTTCTCCTGGTGTGGTCGTGTCGCCTCTGACCGTCGCACTCTGCGAGCCGGGTTTCGGTGGGGTGCACTGGCGTCTTGCCGTGCGGCCGGCCACTGGCCGGTGGTGTGGCAGGCCACACCAGCGGGGAGGGGAGCCGGCGGCGCTCGGGCCGCGACGGGGAGCGCTAGATGCGGCCGGCGCTCGTCGCGACCCGCGGGGCGGGTGCGCGCGGAGCCGGCGTCGCGACGACACCGCGCGCGACGAGCCAGCCGACGACGACGGCGAGGCCGCCGAGCGCGGCGTCCACGAAGAAGTGGTTGCCGGTGGCCACGATGATCAGCAGCATCGCGACGGGATAGAGGGCTCCGAGGATCCGCACGTAGCGGCGCGCGGCGATCGTCGCGAGCGCGACACCGACGATCAGCGCGTAGCCGAAGTGGAGGCTCGGGACAGCGGCGAACGGGTTGTAGAGCGCGCCCAGCATGTCGGAGCTCAGGTTGAGCTTCGTCGAGTGCGTCACCGTGTCCGAGAAGCCGAGCTCGGCGAGCCGCGGAGGCGCGGCGGGGAAGAAGACATACCCGACGAGCGCGAGGGCGGTCGCCGCGACGAACGTCGTCCGGACGAGCGGGAACCGGTCGGGGTGCCGTCGGTGGATCCACGTCAGCGCGATTGCCGTGCCCGCGAAATGGAGGAGCACGTAGAGGAGCCCCAGGAACGCCGGGGCGTACGGGACCGCCTCGAACGCCTGCTGCACGCTGCGCTCGACGTAGACGCCGAGCGTTTGCTCGACCTCCACGATGTCCGCGGTGTGGCGCATCGCAACGTCGACGTTCGCCCCGCCCGCGCCGCGAATCACCTCGTAGAGGCCGTAGAGCGCGGCAAGACCGGCGATCTCGCGTGTGCCGGAGTGGGATCGGGAGAGCCAGCTGCGAACCATGGCTCGAGTGTGCTCCCCCGTAGGGGACGAAACCATGCGGCCTGCCTGCCGATCGTAGGTGCGGGGAACCGCACCGTTCTTCGCCCGATCTAGGCGCGCAGGTACGCGAGAACGGCGAGCACCCGACGGTGGTCGTCCGTGGATGCCGGCAGTCCGAGCTTCGTGAAGATGCTCGTCACGTGCTTCTCGACGGCGCGCAGCGTGACGAAGAGGCGCTCGGCGATCGCCTGGTTCGAGCGGCCCTCGGCCATCAGCTCGAGCACCTCCCGCTCGCGGGCGGTGAGCTGGTCGACCGGGTCGTCCCGCCGCTTTCGCCCGACGAGCTCGCTCACGACGGCGGGATCGAGTGCCGAGCCGCCGTCTGCCACGCGGCGCACCGCCGTCCCGAACTGCTCGAGGTCGGAGACGCGGTCCTTGAGCAGGTAGCCGACGCCCTCGGCGCTCGTCTCGAGCAACGCCATCGCGTAGCCGGGCTCGACGTACTGGGAGAGGAGCAGGACGCCGACGCCCGGGTAGCGCTCGCGGATCTCACGCGCGGCCCGAAGCCCCTCGTCGGTGTGGGTCGGCGGCATGCGGATGTCGATCACCGCAACGTCCGGCTTGTGCATCGCCACGTGCCGCAGGAGGTCCTCGGCCGTCCCCGACTGGGCGACCACCTCGAATCCCGCCTCCTCGAGCAGGCGCGCGACACCCTCCCGTAGGAGTACGGAGTCGTCCGCGAGCACCACCCGACGCGCGTCTCCGAGCTGCGACACGGTGCCCCGAAGCGGCGGGAAGTCGCGTGGAAGGCCGTCGGCGATCACCTGGTGGATCCGCTCGGGGTCCGGCAGGCCCTGTAGGCGGTGCGTGCCGAGGTCGCGGGTCTCGACACCGGACACGAACGGGGCTGCCGTCGAGGAGAGCAGGATCTGCCCGCCGTGCCCGGCGGCGGCGATGCGGGAGGCGCGGATGACGTCGAGGCCCGTGTAGCCCTCCTCGCCGAGCTGTGGCAGGCCGGTATGGAGCCCCATTCGTACCTTGACGACGATCCCGTCCGGCCAGGTGTGGTCGCGGATACGCGCCTGGCCCGCGAGCGCCGCCGTGAGCGCGGGCTCGACACCTTCGAAGACCGCGGAGAGCTCGTCGCCCGTCGCGTCGACCTCCGACCCCGCGTTCGCCCCGATCTCGTCCCGGAGCACCCGGCGCACGTCGGCGATGAGGCCCGAGTAGGCCGAGCCGGCGCTCTGTACGAGCTTGGTGGAGCCTTCCACGTCGGCGAACAGGAAGGTGACGGTCCCTGTCGGGAGCGAGGTCATGCGGGTGAGTCTACGAGCGGGGCGCGGAGCGCGTGGGATGAAGCACGGAACCGGGGAGGGCGGTGGCGACGGCACGAACGGTGGAAGCCCACCGGCGCCGGTCATGGGAGGCCGGCCGCCGTCCCCGGCTCAGACGCGGGGTGACGTCATCGACGTGCGATCGTCTTCATGGCGCCAGCATGGCGTCACGGGGACCGTGGTACACGGCGGCTCACCGGCCTTCTTCGGGTGCGGTCGCCCGCACTTTTCGCGACCACGAAGGGGCGTCGGGCGAGAGCCCGTGCGTGCGCTCAGAGGGGAAGCGCGCGCGGGGCGGTCGGGATCGTCGCGCGAACGCGAGTCCCACCGCCCGCCGGGCTCTCGACCGAGAACGTGCCGTCGAGCGACTCGACGCGGTCTTCGAGCCCTTCGAGCCCGGAGCCCAGCGACGGGTCGGCGCCGCCGATGCCGTTGTCCACGACCTCGACGACGATCGCCCCCTCCTCCTCGTCCTCGACGACACACACCTGGGCGAACGTCGCACCCGCGTACTTGGCGACGTTCGCGAGGGCCTCGGCGGCGACGTAGTAGGCGGCAGCCTCGATCGCCGGTGGGAACCGCTCAGCCGGCACGTCGACCTCGACCGGGATGGGAGAGCGCACGACGAGCGACTCGAGCGCCGGCCCCAGCCCGCGGTCGGTGAGCACGTTGGGGTGGAGTCCGCGCGCCAGCTCCCGGAGCTCCTCGAGCGCCTGCGCGAGCTCCTCCCTCGCACCGACGAGGATCTCGGTCGCCTGCTCGGGGTCGGTCGGGAGCTTCGACTCGGCGAGTCGCAGCGAGAGCGAGAGTGCCGCGAGGCGTTGCTGTGCGCCGTCGTGGAGGTTCCGCTCGAGGCGCCTTCGCGCGGCGTCGGTCGCGGCCACGATCCGGCTCCGGGAGGCCCTCACCTCCGCCTCCTGCCGCTTGCGCTCGGTGATGTCAGCCCCCGACACCAGGACCCGGGGCGCTCCCTCCTGGTCGACGATCGGCGTCGCGGTCCAGCGCCACCGTCCGCTCCTCGCCGTCCCGCGTCAGCCACCGGCTCTCGCGCTCCGCCTGAGGGACGCCGTTTGCCGCACCCGCGATCGCCATCCGGGCGGCGAACTCGTCGTCGCGGACGACCAGCTCGAGGAAGGACGCACCCTCGAGCTCCTCCATCGTCCGGCCGAACGTCTCGACGAACGCAAGGTTCGCGCCGTGCGGGACGACGACCGCCTCGTGATCGGTGACGACGATGAAGCTCGGAATCGTGTTCGCGACCGTGCTCGCGAAGTCCCACTGCCGCTGCAGCTCGACCTCGCGCCGCTTGCGGTCGGTGATGTCGATCCCCCCCGCGATGATCCGGACGACGTCGCCGTTCTGGTCGACGAGCGGCGCCGTCTGCCAGGCGATCACGCGCTCCTGCCCGTTGGCGTTCGTGAAGACGTTCTCGTACTCCGACGCGCGGGAAGTCCGGGGACGCGTCCCGGAAGCGCTGGATCATCGCCGTCCGCTCGTCGGGGTCGATGAAGATCTCCCAGAAGTACCGCCCCTCGATTCGGGCGCGGTCGTCGAGCCCGCTCGCGACCTCGACCGCGCGGTTGAAGTTGCGGATCCGGCCCTCGGTGTCGACCACCGAGAGGAGGCTCGGGGCGGTGTTGATGATCGTCTCGAGGAAGCGGTACTGCGCGCGGAGCTCGGCCTGCAGGCGCTCCTTCTCGAAGGCGAGCGAGGCCGTCGCCGCCACGGCGTCCACGAGCTCGCGCTGGTCGGAGAGGCTCCGGTCGTGGAGGAGCGCTGCGACGCGCTTGCCGCCGTGCTCGACGAACGTCGCAGCGTTCCCGCGCCCGCGCGATCGGCTCGGAGAGCGTCTGGCCCTCGTCGTCGACCCACGCCTGACGCTGCGCGGACCAGTAGGCCAGGTCCAGCGACGGGTCGCCGAGCGCCGTCGCCGAGCGCGTCGCGGAGCGGGCTGCCGTTGCCGAGGGCGATCACGAGGTCGGCGATGCCTGCGCGGGCGAGTCGCGTCCGCAGGATGCCGGCGAGGAACGCGACCGGCATGAGCGCGAGGGAAGCGAGCGCGGCGAACTCGATCGCGTAGCCGGCATCGGCGTCGAAGGTGCCGACGAGGCTGCTCGCCACGAGACCCACGAGCGCGATCAGGGTGAAGAGATACACCGGCCCGATGACGCGCCGGAGCGGCGGCGTTGCCTCCTGGTAGCGCTTGACGAGTCGCATGAAGACGAACGCCGACAGCGCCGCGGCGCCCAGCGCGACGGCGACGTTGACCATCTGTGCGAGCCCGGAGCGGTCGGCTACGAGGAACGCGCTCTCGGGGCAGTCGTCGCATCCCGGGACCGGCGATGGATCGACGAGCGTCACGACGAAGGGGCCGACCGTGACGAGCGCGAGGACAGCCCAGACGATCCACTCGTCGCGGGGGCGAAGCCGTCCGGTCGGGTAGGAGAGGATGAGGTGCGCGAACGCGACGAACGCGACGCCGCCGAGGACGTACCCGAGCGTGAAGAGCAGCGAGCCGCTCGCGAGCTGCAGCGCGCCGAGCGACCAGAGAAGCCCGACGGCGAGCATCTGGGCCCCCGTGCGGTTGTCCGGCCGGCGCAGAGCCGCCACCACGCCCGTCACCGTGAAGATCAGCCCCGCGACGGTGACCATCGCGATCAGCGCCCGCGGCTCGCCGAGGTCCGCCGTCACGATGAGGTACAGCGCGACGCCGTACAGCGCCACGCCGAGCCCGACTGCGGCGGCGAGCCGGCGGCGGGTCACCGCAGCAGGAAGCGTACGGCTGCGCCCGTCAGCTCGGCCTTGGCGATGAACCCACGGGCACCGCTGGTGCGGATCAGGCCGTTGTAGTCCGACGCGTCCCGGCTCGAGACGAGGACGACCTGCGGGCCGTCGCTCTCGAGGTGCTCGAGCACCGCGAAGCCGTCCATGTCGGGAAGCTGGACGTCGAGCAGGACGACGTCGGGGTGGAGCGAGCCGATCGCCGAGAGGGCGCCCTCACCGTCCTCCGCCTCACCGACCACCGCGAACCCGTCGGCCTCGAGCAGTGCCCGCGCACATCGCCGGAAGCTGGGGTGGTCGTCGACGATGAGGATCGTCGTTTCCGGCGCGGGCTTCATCGTCGAATCGTGTCAGACGCTCGCAATTCGTGTGGTGTGGCAAACCGCACCCGGCCCGGGCACCACCCGTGAGGGTCGGTGCGGCTCGACGCCTGGGCTGGCGGGCGCCGGAGCGCTCCGATCGCGTCTGCGCATTGCGCGGCGATTCCGCCCTATGGCCACGCGTTGCGTGATGACGCCGACGCGATGATGGTGCATACTCGCGCGCATGCAGACGACCGAGCAGCGCTCGCACGAGCAGGTTCTCGCGGACCGCGGGCGGTACGTCAGCGCCGGTGTCGCCACGCCGAGGCTCGTCGTGGCCCAGGCGGACGGCGCCCGCGTCAGCGACGTCGACGGCCGGGAGTTCGTCGACTTCGCCGGCGGGATCGGCTGCCAGAACACGGGCCACCGCTTCGCGCCCGTCGTCGACGCGATCCACCGCGCAGGCCGACCTCTACCTCCACCAGTGCTTCATGGTCGGCGTCTACGAGCCGTACGTCGACACGTGCCGGCTGCTCGCGGAGCTCTCGCCCTGCGCGGGCGCGAACCAGAAGTCGATCCTCGTCAACTCGGGCGCGGAGG
Organism: uncultured Actinomycetes bacterium; assembly: GCA_963793655.1. Lineage (GTDB taxonomy): Bacteria > Actinomycetota > Thermoleophilia > Gaiellales > Gaiellaceae > Gaiella. Next base: position 107,204 of record CAWCAV010000011.1, on the reverse strand, counting down.
CGAACGAGAACGCCGTCAAGATCGCGCGCGCCGCCACCGGCCGGCCCGCTGTCGTCGTCTTCGACAACGCCTTCCACGGCCGGACGCTGCTGACGATGACGATGACGAGCAAGGTGCACCCGTACAAGGCAGGCTTCGGGCCGTTCGCGCCCGAGGTCTACCGCGCGCCGGCGCCGTACCCGTACCGCGGCGTCTCGACCGACGACGCGATCGACGGGCATGAAGAAGCTCTTCAAGTCCGAGGTCGACCCGCAGACCGTCGCCTGCGTCGCTGCTCGAGCCGGTGCAGGGCGAGGGCGGCTTCGTGCCCGATGCCGCCGGACTTTCCCGCGCGGCTCGCGGAGCTGTGCCGCGAGCACGGGATCCTCTACGTCGACGACGAGGTGCAGTCGGGCGTCGGGTCGCACCGGGAAGATGTGGGCGATCGAGCACTACGAGGGCGTCGAGCCCGACCTGCTCGTCTCGGGCAAGTCGATCGGCGGCGGCCTGCCGCTCGCGGCCGTCACGGGGCGCGCCGAGCTGATGGACGCCGTCCCGCCCGGCGGGCTCGGCGGGACGTTCGGCGGCAACCCGCTCTCGTGCGCCGCCGCGGTCGCGGTTCTCGAGGCGGTGCGCGATCCCGAGTTCCTCGCCGCTCGCGGCGCGGCTCGGCGAGCAGCTTCGCACGCGGCTCGAGGACATCGCCGCGGGGCATCCTGCGATCGGCGAGGTGCGCGGGTCTCGGCCCGATGATCGCGTTCGAGCTCGACCGAGCGGGCGCCCGACCGGGCGAAGGCGATCGTCGATGCGGCGTTCGAGCGCGGCCTGCTGCTCCTCTCCTGCGGCCTCTACGGCAACGTGATCCGGCTCCTGCCCGCGCTGACGATCTCGGACGAGGAGCTCGAGGAGGGCCTGGCCCTGCTGGAGGAGTCGCTCGCAGCGTCGACGGCTAGCGTCGACGGCCATCGCGTCCCAACGTCTCGCCGATGACCGCTCAACATCCGTGTCTGCCGACGTCGACATCCGCATCGTCGGCCTGCGGAAGCGGTACGGCGACGTCGCCGCCGTCGACGGCGTCGACCTCGACATCGCGCGCGGCGAGTTCTTCACGCTGCTCGGGCCCGTCGGGCTCGGGCAAGACGACGACGCTGCGGATGATCGCCGGCTTCGAGCGGCCGGACGAGGGCCGGATCGAGCTCGGCGGCGCGGACGTGTCCGGCCGGCCGCCGTTCGACCGGCCGGTCAACACCGTCTTCCAGGACTACGCGCTGTTCCCGCACATGACCGTGCAGCAGAACGTCGAGTACGGCCTGCGGGTGAAGAAGCGTGCCGCAGTGCCGAGCGGCGCGCAGCGTGCGCAGGAGGCGCTCGTCGCTCGTCCGGCTCGAGGGGTTCGGCGACCGCAAGCCCGGCCAGCTCTCGGGCGGGCAGCGCCAGCGCGTCGCGCTCGCGCGCGCGATCGTCAACACGCCGCGGGCGCTCCTGCTCGACGAGCCGCTCGGCGCGCTCGACCTGAAGCTCCGCCAGGAGCTGCAGATCGAGCTCAAGCAGATCCAGCAGCAGCTCGGGATGACGTTCGTCTACGTCACGCACGACCAGGAGGAGGCGCTCACGATGAGCGACCGGATCGCGGTCTTCAACCAGGGGCAGGATCGAGCAGGTCGGCACGCCCGGCGGAGATGTACGAGCATCCGGCGACCGAGTTCGTCGCCGGCTTCATCGGCACGTCGAACATCCTCGAGCGGGACGGGCGGACGTTCACGGTCCGGCCCGAGAAGATCCGGCTGCTCCCCGGCGACGCGGCGGAGGGCGAGCCGGGAGTCGTACGGGCGACGGTCTACCTCGGCCCGGCGACGAAGTTCGTCGTCGCGCTCGACGCGGGCGGCGAGCTGACGGTGGTGCAGCAGAACCTCGAGACGTCAGGTCGGAGGACGTCCATCGAGATGGAGGGCAAGCGCGTCCGGCTCTCCTGGCGTCCCGGACGTGGAGTTCGCAATCGAGGAGGAGGGAACGTGAAGCGGATTCGCTTCGTGCACGTGGCGCTCGCGGCGCTCGTCGCCGCGCTCGCCGTTCCGGCGGCGGGTGTCTCGAAGAGCAGCCGCCGTCCCGACGTCGGTCGGGAAGGGCGAGGGCAAGCTGACGCTCGTCGCCTGGGAGGGCTACACCGAGAAGCAGTGGGTCGCCCCGTTCGAGAAGCAGACCGGGCTGCAAGGTGACGGCGAAGTACGCCGGCAGCTCGAACGACATGTTCAACCTGATGACGTCGGGCGGCGGCGGCCAGTACGACATGGTCTCGGCGTCGGGTGACGCGAGCCTGCGGCTGATCTACGCGGGCGCCGTGGCCGAGGTCAACGTCAAGCTGATCCCGGCTTACAAGGACTTCTTCAAGGCGTTCCAGTCGCCCGCCGAACAACACGGTCGACGGCAAGCACTACGGCATCTCGCTGCAGTTCGGGCCGAACGTGCTGATGTACAACACGAAGGCGTTCCCGAAGAAGCCGACGAGCTGGGCCGCGATCTACGACCCGAAGAACAAGGGCAAGATCACGATCCCCGACAACCCGATCCAGATCGCCGACGCCGCGCTCTACCTCTCGAAGACGAAGCCGTCGCTCGGGATCAAGGACCCGTACGAGCTGACCAAGGCCCAGCTCGACGCGGCGGTCGCGCTGCTCAAGAAGCAGCGGCCGCTCATCAAGAAGTACTGGGCGCCTCGCGTCCGACCAGATCGACCTGTTCAAGAACGGCGGCTCGACGATCGGCGCCTCGTGGCCCTACCAGGTCAACACGCTCAAGGCGGGCGAAGGCGCCGGTCGCGTCGTCCGATCCCGAAGGAGGGCGTGACGGGCTGGCTCGACACGTGGATGCTGTCGTCGAAGGCGAAGCACCCGAACTGCGCCTACAAGTGGATGGCAGTACATCTCGCCAGCCGAGGCCGCAGGCGCAGCAGGCGATCTACTTCGGCGAGACGCCCGTCAACAAGAAGGCCTGCAAGATCATGGACCAGCTCTCGAAGGGCTCGTGCGCGCAGTACTCGGCCAACGCGCCCGAGAGCTTCTACCGCTCGATCAAGTTCTGGAAGACCCCGGTCGCCGACTGCGGCAACGGCCAGAAGAACTGCATGGACCTCCGGGCGTGGACGACCGCCTGGACGCAGATCAAGGGCTGACGCACCCGGCTCGTGACCACCGAGACGGCACGGCTCGAGGAGGGCTCTCCCACCGGGGGAGCCCTCCGCTCGCTGTCTCGCCTCTCGTGGCGTCGGCCCGGGCTGAAGACGTTCGGGCAGGTCTCCGTCGCCCGTCGCCGCCTTCGTCTTCGTCTACGTGGCCGCGCTCGTCGCGCTGCTGATCCAGGGCTTCTGGACGACCGACTCCTTCACGGGGAAGGTCGTCCACACGTGGAACCTCGACAACTTCCGCGCGATCGCGGACGCGCCCTACCCGAGGATCATCTTGCGGACGATCGCGATGGCGGCGGCCGTGACCGTGACGTGCATGCTGCTCGCGTTCCCGTACGCCTACTTCATGGTGAGGGTCGCGGGCCGGCGGCTGCGACTGGCCCTGCTGGTCGCGACCGTCCTGCCTCTCTGGGTCAGCTACCTCGTGCGCGTGTACTCGTGGCGGCTGATCCTCAACCCGGACGGGGCGCTCAACTGGGCTCTCAACCTCGTGGGCCTCCCCGACCAGAACATCGCGTACACGAACTGGGCGATGTGGATCGTGTTCACCTACATCTGGCTCCCGTTCATGGTGCTGCCGGTCTACGCGGCGCTCGAGCGGGTGCCGTACTCGTACGTCGAGGCGTCGGCCGACCTCGGGGCGAGCGGCGTCGACGACGCTGCGGCGGGTGATCCTCCCGCTTGCCGTGCCGGGTCTCGCCGCCGGGCTCGATCTTCACGTTCTCGCTGACGCTCGGCGACTACATCGCCCCGTCGCTCGTCGGCGGGCCGGGCTCGTCCCTGATCGGCACGGTCGTCTTCGAGAACCTCGGGCTCGCCAACAACGCGCCGTTCGCCGCCGCGTTCGCGACCGTCCCGCTCGCGATCATGGCGGTCTACCTCGTCCTCATGAAGCGCCTGGGGGCGTTCGAGAGCCTCTGATGGAGACCCGCGCGACCCGCATCGGCCTCTGGGCGTGGGCGTCGCTCGTCTTCGCCTTCCTGTGGATCCCCCTCGTGATCATGGGCGTGTACGCGTTCAACTCGTCGAACATCCAGAGCTGGCCGATCCCCGGCTTCACGACGAAGTGGTTCTCGCAGGCCTGGCACGACGAAGAGGTGCGCACCGCCCTGTGGCTGTCGCTCCGTGCGGGCCTGTTCGCCACCGCCGTCGCGCTCGTCCTCGGGTCGCTGGCGGCGTTCGGCCTCGCCCGCACGAGGTTCTTCGGGCGCGACTCGATCTCGTTCCTGTTCATCCTCCCGATCGCGCTCCCGGGGATCATCACCGGCCTCGCGCTGAACTCGTTCTTCGTGATCTGGGGGCTCAGCTTCTCCCTCTGGACGATCGTCATCGGGCACGCGACCTTCTGCGTCGTGATCGTCTACAACAACGTGCTCGCCCGGCTGCGCCGGACATCGGGGTCGTTCTTCGAGGCGTCGGCCGACCTCGGCGCGACAGGCTTCCAGACGTTCCGCTACGTGACGCTGCCCGTCGTCGGCACGGCGCTCGTCGCCGGGGCTCTGCTCGCGTTCGCGCTCTCGTGGGACGAGATCGTCGTCACGTACTTCACCGCAGGCGCGCAGAACACGCTGCCGCTCCTGCTCTTCGGGTTCATCCGCCAGGGGCAGAATCTCCCGATCGTCAACGCGATCGCGCTGGTCGTGATCGTCGTCAGCCTCATCCCGGTCGCGCTCGCGCAGCGGCTGACGAGCGGCCCGCCCGCCGGCCGCGGCTGAGCCCTCGGGCGCTCGGGGCGGGCGTCAGTCGGCGGCGACGCCGGTGCCCACGAGGCATGCCGCGCCGACCTCGAGTAGCTGCCCGTCCTCCGACGCCTCGAACGGGCCGAGGATGCGGAACTCGATCGTTTCGTCACGAGCAGTCAAGAGGCCTCATTCTCCGCTCGTCTCAAGCACCGCACGAGCCGAGTTCAAGCGCCGCTCAAGAGCCCCACATGCACGGGCCCGTTGTTCTGGCAAGGAGGCGGGATGAGCATCATGAGAGGGCTTCGCTGGTTCGTCGTACTGGCGCTGCTGTCGTCGGTTGCTGCGACGTCGAGCCACGCCGACACGAACCCTCCCGACCCGAACAGCGATCGACCCTCCACGGTCGTCGTCAGCGTGCGTGACAGCGGCTTCCACTGGACCGACGCCGGCGTGGGTGCAGCGGCCGCGCTCGCAACGACGCTGCTTGCACTCGGCGTCGTGCTGGCCCTGCGACCAGGACCACAGAGGAAACGCGAAACCGTGAGGCGCTCGCTTGAGCGCGGAAGGTAGTTGGGGTTCTATGCAACGGAAATTGAAGTGGCTCTTCGTCGTCGCGGTCGTGGGCGTTACCGCGTACGCGGCCGGGGCTGTACTGGCTACGCCCCCGGTTGGGGTGACCGGCATCCCTCTCGCGCAAGGGCACTTCGGCGAGATCGACGCGAAGACGCTCTCGAGCAGTTGGCAGCCCGGATCGATACAAAGGGCGAGTCTGATCTCTACATGCTCGAGAACAAGATCGCGCCAGGCGTGAGCTTCGGCTGGCACTCGCATCCTGGGCCGAGCCTGGTGATCCTGAAGACCGGCGCCCTGACCCTGTACCGAGGGGACGACCCCACCTGCACACCGCAAGTCATCCAGCGGGGTCGGGCTTCGTCGACGACGGCGGCGACGCCCACCTCGTTCGGAACGAAGGCAGCATCGAGACGGACGTTTACGTGACATCGCTCGTTCCGGCGCCGCTACGGATCGACGAGCCCAGTCCCGGGAACCGTCCCTTCCAGGACCCGATCCAGACAAGACGAAAGAGCAGCGGGGCGGGCGAGCCCCGTCCTGCTGCTCCATCCGCTTGACTGATCCGGCCGCCGGCTAGCCGGCTGCTGCTTCTACCGCGCCGGGCAGAACCCACGCCGGCCGTACGAAGTGGCAGGTATAGCCGTTCGGGTACCGCTCGAGGTAGTCCTGATGCTCGGGCTCGGCCTCCCAGAACGGCCCCGCCGGCGTCACCTCGGTGACCACCTTTCCCGGCCAGAACCCCGACGAGTCGATGGCGGCGATCGTGTCCTCGGCGACGCGCCGCTGCTCGTCGTCGAGGTAGAGGATCACCGAGCGGTAGCTCGTTCCGACGTCGTTGCCCTGACGGTCGAGTGTCGTCGGGTCGTGGATCTGGAAGAAGAACTCGAGGACCTTGCGATACGACGTCTGCTCGGGATCGAAGACGATCTCGATCGCTTCGGCGTGGGTGCCGTGGTTACGGTAGGTCGCGTTCGGAACGTCGCCGCCCGCGTACCCCACCCTCGTCGAGAGAACGCCGGGCTGCTTCCGGAAGAGGTCTTGCATCCCCCAGAAGCATCCACCGGCAAGGATTGCCTTCTCCACTGCTCCGCTCATGTTTCCAACCTCCTCACTCGACCTTCAACGTCCTCGCTCTACGGCTCACTCGGCAAACGACGGGCCTCCAGCTAGGTGAGAGTTGTCTGACGAATCAGAAAAAGGCGTATCGGCCCCTAAGGCATCCCATGCCGACGACGATCCGCTCGACCCCTCCGGGAACGGCGGCACGATCGGCGTGTCCCGGCCGGGGAGAGCGGTGTCGGCGGTCGGCATCCTGGCCGCCTTGCGGAAGAGAACGCCCATGCTTCTACCGTAGCTGGGGGCAGTGTTTCGTCACGGCGGCCCAACGTGAAGCCCGTCACGTCGCAGGTGCGAGCCCGTCACCAGGCGATCCGCAGAAGTCCCGATCGACCCGTCCGATGCTTCGGTTAGCTCGCAAGGGTGTAGCGGAACGTGCCGCGCGCCGGGGCGAAGTCCGGCTTTGCCCCCGCTGGCACCATGCTCTCGTCGTTCCACTCCCGCGCGGCGGCCATCTCGAACGCGAACCACGTCGGGGAGCGAAGGGCTCGGCGCGGGATCGAGAACGTCACGGTCGTACCCCGGGTGACCACCGGGAAACGTGCGACCACCTTCTGCGATCCCTTCCCGAGCCGCATGAGCACCCCGGTCTTCGCCGGGCCGTGGAAGCCGGCCGCGAAGTTCGCCCCGAGCCAGTCGCCGTCGGGGATGGGTCGCGGGCCGAGCGGCGGGACGTCGATCCCGACGAGCAGCATGTCGATCCACCTCCCGCGCTGGCTGACCCGTAGAGCAGGCGCGGTCGCGAAGCGGATGCGAAAGGTGACGTCGGTGCTCGTGTTCGAGACCGTCACCGAGCGGACGTCGGGCCCGAGCGTCGCGTCACCGGCGGGATCCGAGTAGATGCTCGCCGCGAGTGCGGCTCCGCGGAGCAAGAGGAGCGCGAGCATCGCTGTGCCCGAAACCAGCACACCCGCTCGGACCGACATTCGGCTCATCACCTCTCCGCAGGATCAGTGTGCCCGGGCTCGGGCGTCCGGGCATCGGGGTCGACCCTGATCCGCTCCCCAAGCGGGAGGGGGTGTCGGTCACGCCTGCGCGAGGGCCTGCTCGAGGTCGGCCCACAGCGCCTCCGGGTCCTCGAGCCCGACCGAGAAGCGGAGCAGGCCCGGCGGGATGCGGTCGCCCTCCCAGCGATGGCGCCCCTCGAGCTTGGAGTGCGTGCCGCCGAGGCTCGTCGCGTTCCTCGTCAGGCGCACCGCGCGTTCCACCCTCCCCGCTGCCTCCCCGTCGGCGACGTCGAACGAGATCAGGAACGAGAATCCCGGGTAGCGCACCACCTCGACCGCAGCATGCGCGGCGAGACGCTCCGCGAGCACCCTCGCGCTCGCCTCCTGGCGTGCGAGGCGCACCTCGAGCGTCTCGAGCCCGCGCAGGACGAGCCACGCCGTGTCGGCCGGGGCGACGACCCCGGCGAGGCGCCGGGTCAGATGGAGCCGGTCGCTGAGCTCCGGGTCGCGCGTCACTGTGACGCCGGCGAGAACGTCGTCGTGGCCTGCCAGCACCTTGGTCGCGGAGTGAAGGACGACGTCGCAACCGTGGTCGAGCGGACGGAGCCGAAGGGGGGAGGAGACCGTCGCGTCGCAGACGACCGGAGCCGGATGCGCGACGGCCGCCTCGAGATCGGGCATCGTCAGGATCGGGTTGGCGGGGGCCTCGACGAGAACGAGGTCGGCGTCGCCGGGCGGCGGGCCCGTCTGGTCGAACTCGACGACGCTGACGCCCCACGCCGCCAGGTGGTCGAGCAGCTTGCGGTGGCCGTAGTAGGCGCCTTCGGCGAGTGCGATCGTGCCTCCGGGGCGCAACATCGTCAGCACGACCGTCGTCACGGCGCCCATCCCCGATGGATAGAGCAGTGCCTGACCGCCGTCGAGCGCGCCGAGCGCCTCCTCGCACGCGACCCCCGTCGGATGGTCGTCCCGCGCGTACGAGAAGCGCCCGGGCTCACCGTCCTCGTACGGCCACGTCGCGGAGCGGTCGAGCGGAACGCCCATCGCGCACGACGCTACCAGCGCTCCGCGACGATCACGGGTCATGTTCGGGTGCGTAGGATGGCCTGCATGTCGCTGCCCGACAGCGCCCGCGCGATGATCGAGTCCGGCCGTCTCGCGCACCTCGTGACGCTGAACCGCGACGGCTCGCCGCAGGTCTCGTGCGTATGGGTCGGGCTCGACGGCGACGAGATCGTCTCGGCGCACCTCATGCCCGCGCAGAAGAAGCTCCGGAACGTCCGCCGCGACCCGCGGGTCTCGCTCTCGATCGAGGGGACCGAGATCCAGCCCCCGGGCCTCTTGCAGTACCTCGTGGTCCACGGCCGCGCGCGACTGACGGAGGGTGGAGCTCCCGAGCTCCTGCAGGAGCTCGCATACCGCTACCTCGGTCCCGAGGTGAAGTTCCCGCCCATGCCCGACCCACCGCCGGGGATCGTGATGAGGATCACGGTCGAACGGCTCGGAGGCGTCGGCCCGTGGGCTCCTCCGCGCACCTGAGCGCTCGTTAGGCTCCGCGCGATGTCGACGCGGCACGAGACGACCGAGGAGAAGCTCGCCTGGCTCCGTGAGCTGAGCGAGGCCGCGGCAAACGCAGGCGCGGAGAAGGCGATCGCGCGCCAGCACGACCGCGGCAAGCTACTCGCACGCGAGCGGATCGACCTCCTGCTCGACCCGGGATCGTTCGTCGAGCTCGACCGGTTCGTGCGCCACCGCGAGATCGAGTTCGGGATGCGCGAGAACCGGCCGTGGGGCGACGCGGTCGTGACCGGCTACGGCACGGTCTTCGGGCGGCCCGTCTGCGTCTTCAGCCAGGACTTCACCGTCTTCGGCGGCTCGCTCTCCGAGGTCTTCGCCGAGAAGGTCTGCAAGGTCATGGACATGGCCGTCAAGGTTGGGTGTCCCGTGGTGGGGATCAACGACTCCGGCGGTGCGCGGATCCAAGAGGGCGTCGTCTCACTCGCCGGCTACGCGGAGATCTTCTGGCGGAACGTCCAGGCGTCCGGAGTGGTGCCGCAGATCTCGCTGATCATGGGCCCGTGCGCGGGCGGCGCGGTGTACTCGCCTGCGATCACCGACTTCGTCCTGATGACCGAGGCGTCGTCGTACATGTTCATCACCGGCCCCGACGTCGTGAAGACGGTGACCGGGGAGGATGTCAGCTTCGAGGACCTCGGCGGCGCGGCGGCCCATGCGACGAAGTCGGGCGTCGCGCACCTCTCCGCTCCCGACGAGGAGTCGTGCATCGAGGACGCCCGTTACCTGCTCACCTTCCTGCCGCAGAACAACCTCGAGACCGCGCCGTACGCGCCGCCGACGGATCCGGTCGACCGCGAGTCGCGCGAGCTCGACACCGTGATCCCGGACTCGACGCACCGGCCGTACGACATGAAGCGCGTGATCGAGTTGGTCGTCGACGACGGCGCGTTCCTCGAGATCCAGCCTGCGCACGCGGAGAACATCGTATGCGGCTTCGCGCGCCTCGGCGGGCACGCCGTCGGCGTCGTGGGGAACCAGCCGTCGGCGCTCGCGGGCGTGCTCGACATCGACGCGTCGGTGAAGGCAGCGCGTTTCGTCCGGACGTGCGACGCCTTCAATGTCCCGCTGGTGACCTTCGTCGACGTCCCCGGCTTTCTTCCCGGCACCGCGCAGGAGTGGGGCGGGATCATCCGCCACGGCGCGAAGCTGCTCTACGCCTTCGCAGAGGCGACCGTGCCGAAGCTGACGGTGATAACGCGGAAGGCGTACGGCGGTGCGTACGACGTCATGAGCTCCAAGCACATCCGCGCCGACGTCAACGTGGCCTGGCCCACGGCCGAGGTCGCCGTGATGGGCCCCGAGGGAGCGGTGAACATCGTGTTCCGCCACGAGCTCGAGGGAGTCGACGATCCCGCAGAGCGGCGGGCCGAGCTGATCGCCGACTACAAGGAGCGGTTCGCCAACCCCTACTCGGCCGCCGAGCGCGGCTACGTCGACGACGTGATCGAGCCTCGGAGGACGAGGCCCTACCTGATCCGCGCGCTCGAGGCGACGCTGACCAAGCGCGAGCCGGGCCCGAAGCGAAAGCACGGAAACATCCCGCTGTAGCCCGTGCGGGAGCAGGGAAACGGAGAACTCGGCTCCGCGAGGGGGCGCCGAGAGCCAGGTGCCCGGGCCGCTTCCTCGGGCTGGCGCTTCAGCACCACGACCGTGGCAATGAGCCGGCTCCTAGAGAGGCAGCCCTGTCCCGAGGCGATAGGCCCCGTACGCGAGCAGCGCCATCCATACGACTTGCGCGGCCGCAACAGCCAGCATCAGTACTAGGATGCTCGCGGCATGGACCAGACTCCGGAGTACGCCGAACCGGCCAGATTCGGCCTGCTGGCTCCCCTGCTCTGGTCCATCGATGTGTGGCTCGTGGTCGCACTCGCTGTGCGAGCGCTGGTCTAGCGCGCGAGCATGTAGCTCTACGCTCGGCAGGTTCGCCGCCATGTTTCATCCCCCGTTGTCCTCCCCTACGCCGTGTCCGGAACGGCGCCTTCCACGACAAGTCATAACACGGACTGGCCTCTTGTGTAGGCGCGTGGACCCGCTTACCCGCAGACAACGATCCGGAGACCACACCCCCACCACGTCACGGGCGGCCAAGCGCGGGGTTCGCCGTGCGCGCCGTCAACCGATGCCGGCCGAGAAGGAGATCTCGCGCGAGTCGCAGACCGGCTCGTAGCCGATGCGCATGTAGATGGCGTTCGATGTCGGGTTCGCGAGATCCGTGTAGAGGAAGCAGAGCCGCCGCCCGCGATCGAGCTGGAGCTGCGACACCCCGGCCGTGACCGCGCTGCCGTAGCGGCGGCCGCGGTGCTCCGGCGGGGTGTAGACGGGACCGATCCGGATGCCGTTGGGCGTCGGGCCCGAGTAGCCGGCGAGGGAGACCGGTCGGCCCGCTCGCTCCCACAGCGCGATGCCGCGCGTTGCCAGGCCCAGGAGCCGTGTATCGACGCTGCGCTCGAACCGCTCGGCGTCTCCGTCGCCCTCGTGGAGCACCTCCTCCGAGAACGCCCGCATCCAGGCGAGCGCGAGCTCGCGGTCTGCGGGCCCGGCCAGGCGCAGCGCGCCGTCCACTCCGCGCGGTGCCTCGACCGTTCGAACCGCGTAGATCCGCTGCTCGAACCTGGTGGTGACCGTCACCGCCCGGTTCGCGCTCCAGGCGGTCGAGAACGCGTCCACCTCGGGCACCGCGCCGACGACGCCGGGGAGGTCGTCGTCGATCGCGGCCACGAGCGCGTCGACGGCCCGGTCGTCGAGCGGTCGCGCGAGGACGAGGTTCATCGGGGGAGTGCGCAGCGCCACCCCGACGACCCGCGTTCCGTCACGGACGACCCACCCCTGCAGCTCCGGATAGACGTCGGGATGGTCTCTGACGACCGACAGGATCCCGAACGCGAGGTTGTGTCGCGGCTCGTCGGCCAGGAGGAGCGGGCCGGCGGTCTCGAGCAGCTCGACGGCGGCCGTGACGGTTTCGACCTCCATCCCCCGATCGTATGCGCGTCACGGTGCGGCCTGGCCGACGCCACGGCCCCGGTTCGCGGAGGCCGGAGCCTCGCCGGTCGGCGTTACGGTACGGCCGATGCGCGTCTCCGCCAAGGTCGACTACGCCCTCCGAGCGATGCTCGAGCTCGCCGCGGCGGGCGGGCTGGTGAAGGCCGAGCAGCTCGCGTCGGCGCAGGCGATCCCGCGCAAGTTCCTCGAGAGCATCCTGCTCCAGCTCCGCCATGCGGAGCTCGTCGCGAGCCAGCGGGGGGTGGAGGGCGGCCACGCGCTCGCGCGCCCCGCCTCGGAGATCAGCGTCGCCGACGTGATCCGCGCGGTCGAGGGACCGATCGCGACGGTCCGCGGGGCACGACCGGAGGAGGTCGAGTGGGTGGGGAGCGCGTCGGCGCTCCAGCCGCTCTGGCTCGAGCTGCGCGCGGCGATGCGCGACGTGCTGGAGGGGACGACGCTCGCCGACCTCCTCGCGCGGTCAGGGACCCCAGGCGCGAAGGCACACCACGACGGCGAATGAGCCATCGTGGCCGCAGGAGTTCCCTCTCGGGGCCGCGACGCCCAGCTGCGCGACGGACAGGGAGAGCGAGAGCACGACCAGCAGCCACGCGGCGAGGAGTGCGACACGCGCTCTTCGCCGCCCGCTCACGCGAAGACCCGCTCGCGCGCGGCCCGCACCCACACGATCTGACCGTGCTCGAGCTCGAGCTCCTCGAGGCCCTCACGGGTCAGCTGCACGGTGAGGACGTCACCCTCGGCGGGTGTGAGCTCGATGCGGGCGTCGAAGCCGTAGAGCGTGATCCGCTCGATCAGCGCCTCGACGGAGTCGGCCGACGGTGTCTCGACGATCTCGAGCTCGTGCGGTCTCACCCAGGCGTCACCGAGGCGGTTCGCCTCGCCGACGAACCTCATCACGAACTCCGTCTGCGGCTCGTCGTAGAGCTGGGTCGGCGTTCCGACCTGCTCGATCCGGCCCCGGTTCATGACCGCGATCTGGTCGGCGACGTCCATCGCCTCCGCCTGGTCGTGCGTCACGAAGACCGTCGTGACGTGCACCTCTTCGTGGAGGCGGCGGAGCCACTCCCGGAGCTCGGCCCGCACGCGCGCGTCCAGTGCGCCGAACGGCTCGTCGAGGAGGAGGACCTGCGGCTCGGGGGCGAGGGCGCGGGCGAGCGCCATCCGCTGCCGCTGGCCGCCCGAGAGCTGGGCCGGATAGCGGTGGCCGAACGCCTCGAGCTGTACGAGCCGCAGCAGCTCGTCGACACGTTCGCGGATCTCGGCCCGCGGGCGCCGCCGGATCTTGAGCCCGAACGCCACATTGTCGCGAACGGTCATGTGCTTGAAGGCCGCGTAGTGCTGGAACACGAAGCCGACGTTCCGCTTCTGCGGCGTGAGCGCGGTCGCGTCCCTCCCGGAGATGAGGATCTCGCCCTCATCGGGGTTCTCGAGCCCGGAGATGATCCGCAGCAGCGTCGACTTTCCGGAGCCACTGGGTCCGAGGAGGGCGGTCAGCGAGCCGCCCTCGACCTCGAGCGAGACGTCGTCCAGCGCCGTGAAGCTGCCAAACCGCTTCGAGACGTTGCGAACGAGGATCGACACTAGACGGCCCCTTCCCTGGGTTTGACGAGGGTCATGGTGACGAGCACGCTGATCGCGATCAGCGCGAGGACGATCGAGATCGAATAGGCGCCGGCGAGGTCGAAGCTGTCGTAGCGCTCCTCGACACGCAGGGTCGCCGTCTCGGTCTCGCCCTGGATCCGCCCCGAGACGACGGCGACGGCGCCGTACTCGCCCAGGCAGCGCGCGGTCGTCAGGATGACGCCGTAGATCACGGCCCAGCGGATGGACGGAAGGGTGATCCTCCAGAAGGTCTGCCAACCGCCTGCGCCGAGCGTTCTCGCGGCCTGCTCCTGCTCGTCGCCGATCTCGCGCAGCGTCGGCACGACCTCGCGTGCCACGAACGGGAGGGAGACGAAGATCGTCGCGATCACCATCGCCGGCAGAGCGAAGAGCACCTGGATGTCGTGGTCCTCGAGCCACGGCCCCAGCCATCCCTCGCGGCCGTACAGGAGGAACAGGGCAAGACCGACGACGACGGGGGAGAGCGCGAGCGGGAGGTCGATGAACGCGTTGAGCAGCCCTTTCCCCGGGAACCGCCGGCGGACGATCAGGAGGGCGCACACGATCCCGAAGACGGTGTTGAGCGGGACGGCGATCGCCGTGATGAGGAGCGTGAGCTTGAAGGCGTGGATCGTCTCCGGCGAGGACAGCGCATTCCAGGCCGGAGCGAGCCCGTCCTCGAACGTGCGATAGAACACGATCGCGAGCGGACCGAGGAGGATCGCAGCGAGGTACCCGAGGGCAACCACGCGGAGCGACCACTTACGCACGATCGTGCCTCGTCGTGAAGTGCCGCACGGCCCCGATCAGCAGGAGGACACCGAAGGAGAGCGCGAGCAGTACGACGGCGACGGCCGCTGCGCCACCCGGGTTTCCGCTCTCGATCTGGCCGAGGATGAAGACCGACGCGTACTCCGTCTTATAGGGGAGGTTCCCCGAGATGATCACGAGCGATCCGACCTCGCCGATCGCCTTTGCGAACGCGAGCGCGACGCCGGAGAGGATCCCGGGAAGGATGTTGGGGAGGACGATGCTGCGAAACGTCCTCCCCTCGGACGCGCCCAACGAGCGCGACGCCTCCTCCATCTCGCGATCGAGCTCCGTCAGGACGGGCTGCACGGTGCGCACGACGAACGGGAGCGTGACGAACATCAGCGCGAGCACGATCGACGTCCGCGTGAACGCGACATCGATCCCGATCGGCGATTGCGGGCCGTACAGCGCAAGCAGGGTGAGACCGGCGACGATCGTGGGGAGAGCGAACGGGAGGTCGATGATCGCGTTGACGATGTTCTTCCCGCGGAACTCGTCCCGCACGAGGACCCACGCGGTGATCGTTCCGAGCACGGCGTTGACCAGGGCGACGAGGAGCGAGAGCCCGAGCGTGAGCTTCAACGCGGCGACGGCCTGTGGGCTCGAGATCGAGTCCCAGAACGACTGTGCGCCGTCGTTGCGCGACGCCCAGACGAGTGCGGCGAGCGGAAGCATCACGATCAGCGCGAGGTAGGTGGTGACCAGTCCGAGCGACAGCGCCGTGCCGCCCCGTTGGCTGGGCACGGCGACGCGCCGGGGAATCACATGATCCGTCGCTGCGGTCTCTGCGGTGCTCATCGTTGGATGCCGTTCCGTGAGGTGAGTTGCATGGAGGCTCCGGGGCCGAGCGCTTCGTGCGCCCGGCCCCGCGGAGGCGCCCCGTCGAGGAGTTACGAGGTCGGTCCGCCGATCGCCTTCTCGACGTCGACCATGATGGAGCCGTTCGGGTCGAACCAGCGCTTGTCGGCTGCGCTCCAGCTGCCGCCGAAGATCTTGTCGCTGATGCGGAAGACGGTCGGGCGCGACGGGAACTTCGCCTTGACCTCCTTGAAGACGGCCTTGTCGACCGGACGGAAGCCCCACTCGGCCCAGATGCGCTGCGCCGCCGGCGTCTTCGTGAACCGGATGAACTGGTTCGCCTTGTCCCGGTTCTCGCTCGTCTTGACGACGGCGATCGGAGCCTCGATCAGCATGGTCTGCTTCGGGATGTAGAACTGGATGTCCTGGCCGTTCTTGCGCGAGAGGAGCGCCTCGTTCTCGTACGCGAGAAGGACGTCACCCTTGCCCGAGAGGAACGCGTTGGTCGCGTCTCGGCCCGACTTCGCCTGGACGACGACGTTCCTGAACAACTTGAGCACGTAGGCCCGCGCCTGCTTGTCGGTCTTGCCGAGCTTCCGCTGAGCACCGTACGCCGCGAGGATGTTCCATTTCGCCGCTCCCGACGTGAACGGGTTCGCGGTGATCACCTGGACACCGGGCTTGACGAGGTCGTCCCACGTCTTGATCTTCTTGGGGTTGCCCGGGCGCACGGCGAAGACGACGAGGGAGTTGGTGACGATCCCGTTGTAGGACTGCCTGTTCCACTTGGGATCGACGAGCCCCTTCTCGACGAGGTAGTCGACGTCGAGGCCGGTCGAGAGCTGGACGATGTCCGCTCGGAGGCCGTTCGCGACCGCGCGAGCCTGGTCGCCTGACGCGCCATACGACTGTGTGAAGTCGACGTCCCGCCCCTCGGGTGTCTGCTGCCAGGCCTTGATGATGGCTCCCAGCGCCTCGCGCGGCACGGCGTAGCCGACCAGGCTCAGCTTCGTGTCGGACGTGCGGGCGGATGCCGTGGTGGCAACGGCAAGCGCCACCCCGAGAACCAGCGTCAGCGCTGCGGCCAGGGCACGACCTCGCATAGTGCTCCTCCTGTTTTCGACAATGTCCATCAGAGTGCTGGAGATTAGCAAACCATATGGCAGACATAAGGAGATGTGCGCTATCTGGCTCGGGTTTGCCCCATGCGTGCCCACCGCGACGGCGATGGTCCGCGTGCGCGGCGAGCGGCTGCCGCGCGGTGCTCGGGCTGGAGGAAGGCTGTCCCCGGGAGCCGGGTCTCCGGCCGAACCCGGCTTTCTCGCCACGAGTCGGCGACGGTGGCGACGGTTCGCCGTGTGTGGTAATGAATAGGCAATGCCTAGGGAGACGTTGACGGCCGCCCAGGCGTCCCGTGCGCTCGGGATCAGCCTGGACACCCTTCGGCGGTGGGATCGAGAGGGGAAGATCCGGGTCGAGCGCGACGCTGCGAACCGGCGGGTCGTTCCTGCCGCGGAGGTCGAGCGGCTCCGGGGCGGGGAGGGTGCCGAGGGCCTGACGGCGCGTAATCGGTTTCGCGGCATCGTCCGCTCGGTCGAGACGGACGGGCTGATCGCCCGCGTCGAGATCGACGTGACCGAGCCTGCTCGTGTGGTCGCGATCGTCACGCGCGAGTCGGTCGAGGAGCTCGGCCTGGTGCCGGGGATGAGCGCCGCCGGGGTGGTCAAGTCGACGAGCGTGATGGTGGAGCGGTGAGACGGCTCGTTCCGGCCGGCGCGATCCTCGCGGTCGCCGCGTTCGTCGCCGGCGCGGCGACGGCCGGCACCGAGCGCACCGCGGAGGGGCAGGCGACGGTGCTGGCCGCCGCTTCCCTCACCGAGGTGGTGCCCATGATCGACGGCACCGCGCGAGCTTCGTTCGGTGGCTCGAACCAGCTGGCGCAGCAAGCGCGGCAGGGCTACCCCTTCGACGTCTTCCTCTCGGCGAGCCCGCAATACACGCAGGCGCTCTTCGCGGATGGCTTCGTGCGCAAGCCGGTCGCGTTCGCGACGAACAGCCTCGTGCTGATCGTCCCACGGCGGAACCCCGCGGGGATCGCCACCGTCGCCGATCTTGCGCGGCGAGCGAAACTTCGGCTCGTCGTGGCGGGGCCGAACGTCCCGATCGGTCTCTACACCCGGGAGGTGCTGAAGCGACTGGGGCTGCTGCGCGTCCTTCGGAAGACGGTCAGCCTCGAGCCGGACGTGAAGGGGATCGTCGGCAAGGTCGCCCTCGGTGAGGCCGACGCGGGCTTCGTCTACGCGACGGACGTCCGGCCGGTCGCCTCGAAGGTTCGCGTGATCCGGTTCCCGGCCCGCGCGCAGCCGAATGTCGTCTACGAAGCGGCGATCGCTGCGCGGCCGCGCGACCTCGGCGCAGCCCAGTCGTTCCTGATCGCGCTCCTCGGTCCGGACGGGCGCCGAGCGCTCCGTGCCGCCGGGTTCGGGCTTCCCCAGTGAGCCGCGCGTTCACGGCCGTCCTCTGGGCGGCGACGGGCCTGGCGCTCGCATTCCTCGTCGTCCCCGTGGTGGCGATCTTCCTCCGCGTGCCGCCCGGCGACCTCGTCGACGCGCTTGGCTCGCAGGTGGCGCGCGACGCGCTGCGGGTCACGCTTGCCACGACGCTCGTGGCGCAAGCGGTGATCCTCCTGGTCGGCACGCCCGCCGCGTACCTTCTCGCGACCCGGCGCTTCCCGGGCCGGAGCCTGGCCGTCACGCTGGTCGAGCTTCCTCTCGTGCTGCCGCCCGCCGTTGCGGGAGTCGGGCTGCTCGCGGCGTTCGGGCGCTTCGGCCTGCTCGGAGGCACGCTGTCGGCGTTCGGGCTCGAGATCGCGTTCACGCGGCTCGCGGTCGTGCTCGCGATCGTGTTCGTGGCCGGGCCGTTCTTCCTCCGCACGGCGATCGCGGCCTTCGAGGCAGTCGACCCGAACCTGGTCGACGCGTCGAGAACGCTCGGAGCAGGGCCCGGAGGCACGTTCGCCCGTGTGGCGCTGCCGCTGGCATCGGCCGGGCTGGGTGCGGGAGTGGCACTGTCGTTCGCCCGCGGACTCGGGGAGTTCGGCGCGACCATCATGTTCGCGGGCTCGCTCCAGGGCGTCACCCAGACGCTCTCGCTGGCCGTCTACGAGCAGTTCGACGTCGACTTCGACACCGCGCTCGCGATCGGCGCCGAGCTCGTCGCCGCGAGTGCCGTCCTGCTCCTGGCCGTCAAGCTCGTCCCGTCATGGCGATCCTCGACGCAGATCTTTCCCACCCCCTCCGCTCGTTCGATCTCGAGCTGAGGCTCGAGGTCGGAGCGGAGACGCTCGCCCTGGTCGGCCCGTCGGGGGCCGGGAAGTCGAGCGTCCTGCGCGTGATCGCCGGGCTCTTGCGGCCCTCTCGGGGTCGTGTCCTCCTCGGGGAGGAGACATGGCTCGACACGGCGCGCCGGGTCGACGTCCCGCCGGAACGGCGGTCGGTCGGCCTCGTCTTCCAGGACTACGCGCTCTTCCCTCACCTGAGCGTGCGACGCAACGTCGCGTTCGGCGCACCCGACCGGTGCGCCGTCGACGGCCTGCTCGAGCGGTTCCGGATCGCCCACCTCGCAGATGCGCGCCCCTCGGAGCTCTCCGGCGGCGAGCGCCAGCGTGTCGCCGTGGCGCGTGCTCTCGCACGCCGGCCGCGCGCCCTCCTGCTGGACGAGCCGCTCTCCGCGCTCGACTCGCACACGCGCGCCGCCGTGCGCGGCGAGCTCCGAGACCTCCTCGCCACGCTCGGGCTGCCGGTGATCCTCGTCACCCACGACTTCGAGGACGCGGCGACGCTCGCTGACCGCGTCGGCGTTCTCGTCGACGGCAGGCTCCGCCAGTTGGGGACGCCTGCCGAGCTCGTGGCCGCGCCCGTCGACCCGTTCGTCGCCCGGTTCACCGGTGCGAATCTCGTTCCCGGGGTGGTGCTCGGCGAGGCCGACGGGCTGACCGAGGTGGCCCTCGACACGGGCGGGACGATGTGGTCACTCGGACATCCTTGCGGGCAGGGTCGCCCTGACCGTCTATCCGTGGGAGGTCTCCCTGTCCCACGGCGTCCCCGACGACTCGGCCGTCAACCACGTCCGGGCGCCGATCGGATCGGATCACGACGCTCGGCAACCGCGCCCGCATCGCCGTCGGGCCGCTCGTCGCCGAGGTGACGACGGCATCCGTGGAGCGGCTCGGGCTCCGCGAGGGGGAGCCGGTGGTCGCGTCGTTCAAGGCGACGGCGGCGCGGCTGCTGCCGCTCGCATAGGCTGACCCAGGTGGGCCTCGTGCTGGCGCCCGACGTCGACGGCGGCATCGCTGCGGCGGCGCGCGCCGCCGCCGACCGGGCCGGGCTGAGCTTCCAGCCGGGACAGCGCACCCCGCCCAACGCGTGGTGGCGTGCGGGCCTCGCCGAGGCGATCGAGCGCGATCCGTCGTGGCCGACGCCGGCCAGGCCCTACGTTGCCGCCCGCTCTCCCCGCAGGACGCGGGGCGCGACCCGCGCGTAGTCGAGACCCGAGATCCACGTCAGCAGCGTCGCGACGAGAAGCGCCCACCACGCGACGTCGGTGTCCCACGCGCCGGCAGCCTGGAGCCCCGCGAGCGTCGCCGCGACGGTCTGCGCCCAGGTCTTGAGCTTTCCCAGGTCGCGCGCCGCCGATCACCACGCCTCGCTCGATCGCCGCCAGGCGCAGGCCCGAGACGGCGATCTCGCGCGCGACGATCGCCGCGACCATCCATGCCGGGGCGACGCCCTCGGCGATCAGCATCACGAGCGCCGCCAGGACGAGCACCTTGTCCGCGATCGGGTCGAGCAGCGAGCCGAACGCCGACGTCTGGTTGCGGCGCCGTGCGAGCCAGCCGTCGACCTGGTCGGTGGCCATCGCCACGGCGAACGACGCCGGTCGCCCAGTAGAGGTGGTTCTCGAAGTCCCAGGCGAACAGGACGACGACGATCGGGTACCGCGAGCGCCCGTGCGAGCGTCAACTGGTCGGGCAGCGTCACGGTTCGGGGAGAATACGCGCCGTATGCCTCCCTTCTCGAAGGTGCTCGTCGCCAACCGGGGCGAGATCGCGATCCGGGTGTTCCGGACGCTGCGCGAGCTCGGGATCGGTTGCGTCGCCGTCTACTCGGAGGCCGACCGGGGGCGCGCGCACGTGCGCGCAGCCGACGAGGCGTACCTGGTCGGCCCCGGCCCGGCCGCCGAGAGCTACCTCCGCGGCGACGTGCTCGTCGAGACGGCGCTGCGGTCGGGCGCCGAGGCGATCCATCCCGGCT
Organism: uncultured Actinomycetes bacterium; assembly: GCA_963793655.1. Classification (GTDB taxonomy): domain Bacteria; phylum Actinomycetota; class Thermoleophilia; order Gaiellales; family Gaiellaceae; genus Gaiella. The sequence goes on along the minus strand of CAWCAV010000011.1, from coordinate 86,623 downwards.
ACGGGTTCCTCGCCGAGAACGCCGCATTCGCGCGGCTCGTCGAGGAGGCCGGGCCTGACCTGGATCGGCCCACCGCCCGGCGGCGATCGAGCTGATGGGGTCGAAGACGGCTGCCCGTGCGGCGATGCGCGCCGCCGGCGTGCCGATCATCCCCGGTGCCGTCGACCCCGTTCGGACTGTCGGCGGAGGTCGTCGCGCTGGCGAGCCGAGATCGGCTACCCGCTGATCATCAAGGCGGCGGCCGGCGGCGGCGGCAAGGGCATGGAGATCGTCGACGGACCGGCCGAAGCCGAGCGCGCGTTCGAGGCGGCCACCCGCCAGGGAGAGAAGTACTTCGCCGACGCGACCGTGTACGTGGAGCGATACATCGAGGACCCGCGCCACGTCGAGGTGCAGGTTCTCGCCGACGCGCACGGCAACGTGATCCACCTGGGCGAGCGCGACTGCACGATCCAGCGGCGCCACCAGAAGCTCGTCGAGGAGACGCCGTCGCCCGCCGTCGACGACGCGCTCCGCGCCCGGATCGGCCGGATCGCCGTCGACGCGGCGCGGGCCGCCGGATACCGCTCGGCGGGCACGGTCGAGGGGCTGCTGACGCGCGAGGGCGACTACTTCTTCATGGAGATGAACACGCGGATCCAGGTCGAGCACACCGTCACGGAGGCGGTCACGGGGCTCGACCTCGTGCGGGAGCAGGTGCTCGTCGCCGCGGGCGAGCCGCTGTCGATCGGCCAGGACGAGGTGGTGCTCCGCGGGCACGCGATCGAGTGCCGGATCAACGCGGAGGATGTCTCGAAGGGGTTCCTGCCCGCACCCGGGCGGATCACCGCGTATCGCGAGCCCGCGGGCCCGGGGTCCGGGTCGACTCGGGGATCGAGGCGGGGGACGAGGTGAGCGGCCTCTACGACCCGATGATCGCGAAGCTGATCGTCCACGACGTCGACCGGGAGCGCGCGATCGCCCGCATGCTGCGTGCGCTCGCCGAGTTCCGGATCGAGGGGCCGACGACGCTCCTCGGCTTCCACCGGGCGCTGCTCGAGCACCCGTGCTTCGTGCGCGGCGAGACGTGCGACGGCGTGGTCGAGTCGGAACAGCTGGCGCAGCGTGCGCACGAGCTCGAGCAGTCGTTCTCTCATCGGACAACGAGTGTCGCAGGTCGTCGGACGGATCGTCCACGACGGTTCCGCGCCTCGTCGGAGTGGAGGTCGACGGACGCTCGTACGACGTCCGGCTCCACGTCACGGAGCCGCCGTGGGCGGCGCTGGCCCGGCGGCGGCGCGAGCGAGCGGGCGCCGGCCACGGAGCGGGCGGCGACGGCGCCGTGGTGAGCCCGATGCAGGGCACGGTGCTCAAGGTCGACGTCGCGGAGGGCGACGCCGTCGAGGCGGGGCAGCTCCTCTGCGTCGTCGAGGCGATGAAGATGGAGAACGAGATCGTCGCTCCCCGACGCCGGCGTCGTGCGCGGCCTCGCCGTCGCGCCGGGGGCCGGGGTCACGAGCGGTCAGCTCGTCTGCGTCGTCGCCGAGCCCGGGCCAGAGCCCGAGTGATCGTCGACGAGCTCGTCGAGCGGCTCGTGGCCGCCGGGACGCTGACCGGCGCGACCCTGAGCCGCCCCAGCTCCGCGAACCCGGGCGACCCGCGGCGGGTCACGATCGATCCGGTCACGCTCCGCACCGGGCCGCGCTGGCGCGTCCGGCGCCACTACGACTCGCGCACGACCGACGAGAACGTCGACGGGCCGGCGCTCGAGGCCCTGCTGCGCGCCGGTATCGGAGGCGCGTACCGGCAGGCGCTCCTGCACGAGGCCGACGCCGACTGGCAGGTCCTCGCGGGTCGCGGCGAGCCGCGCGTCCTGCGCCGGCCGCCCACGCGGCCCACCGCGTCGGGAACGCACGACCGCGCCAAGCGCCACCCGCTTCCCGAGGGCGAGCCGGTCCCGTTCCTCGTCGCGCTCGGCGTACAGACCGCCGAAGGACGCGTCCGCGCCCAGAGGCGGGCGAAGTTCCGCCAGGTCAACCGGTTCGTCGAGCTCGTCGACGACGTCGTTCCGGCCCTCCCGGAGGGGCGCGCTGCGGGTCGTCGACTTCGGCTCGGGTCGCGCGTACCTGACGTTCGCGCTCCACGATCTGCTCACGCGCGTCCACGGACGCGAGGTCGACGTGCTCGGACTCGACCTCAAGCCGGACGTCGTCGCCGAGTGCGAGGCGCTCGCCCGCCGGCTCGACGCCGATGGGCTCCGCTTCGAGCTCGGCGACATCGCGGACGCGAACCTCGACGGCGTCGATCTCGTCGTCAGCCTTCACGCCTGCGACACCGCGACCGACGCCGCGCTCGAGCGTGCCGTCCGCGCCGAGGCCGGGGTCATCCTCGCGGTGCCGTGCTGCCAGCACGAGCTGCTCGGCCAGCTCTCGAGCGACGTCCTGCGCCCGCTGCTCCGTCACGGCACGCTGCGCGAGCGGTTCGTCGCCGAGGTGACGGACGCCGCCCGCGCGCGCCTGCTCGAGCTGGCGGGGTACGACGTGCAGGTCGTCGAGTTCGTCGCCGCTCGAGCACACGCCGAAGAACGTCCTCCTCCGCGCGACGCGCACCGACGCGGCCCGCCCGCGACCGCGAGCGCCTCGCGGCCGAGTACCGGGCGTTCGCCGACGCGCTCGGGATCGAGCCGGCGCTCGAGCGTCTCCTCTCGGACGTCGTCGAGATTCCGGCGTGAGCTGTTCGGAGCTCTCGCTCGAAGCGGGCATTCCCCTCGCCGGGACGACCACCCGGGCCGAGCGCTGGCTCCTTGTCGAGCACGGCGGGCCGTGGGGGAGGGACGCCGTGTCCGACTCCGAGCTCCCTAAGACTGCAGCCGAAGCGCTGCTTGCCTTCGATGGCCGCGTGCTTCTCGTGCGCCGCCCCGCGCGCTCCGCGACCGCACGGCCGGCCGTGTTCGTCGCGCGGACGACCGAGGACGGAGGAGAGCTTCGGCGGATCGACCTCTCCCGCGTGGAGGACGTGGCCGCGGCCGACGTCGACACGGCCGGCGTCCCCGTCGACGGCCCGCTCGTCCTCGTCTGCACCCACCGACGCCGCGATGCCTGCTGTGCCCGACGGGGCGTGCCCGTCTACAACGCGCTGCGACGCTACGTCCCCGAGGACCTCCTGTGGCGCTCGTCCCACCAGGGCGGCCACCGGTTCGCGGCAAATGTCCTGGCGCTGCCGCACGGGATCCAGCTCGGCCGGGTGGGGGCGGGCGAGGCGGCCGGTGTTGCCGTCGCGCTGGCGGCCGGAAGGATCCCGCTGGCCCACTATCGCGGACGCTCGCTGCACGCACCGGAGGTACAGGCGGCCGACGCGCTCGTGCGGACGGTGGAGGGGCTCGACCGCGTCGGCGACGTTCGGCTCGTCGAGCACGCGGGGGATCGCGTCTTCCTCGCGACGCCCCGAGCCGTGGTCGAGGTTCGGGTGGAGGAGCGCCCCGGGCCGGCCCTGCCGGCGAGTTGCGGCGCGGAGCCGGAGCCGACCACGAGCCTCACCGCCGCGGTCGTCGGCCGGACGCCCCCGCCATCATGACCGCAGCCGATAGGCGTGGTCCGTGATCCAGACGAACCGCGACGGCATCCCGTCGGGCGGCGTCACCGACGGCGACCAGCGGGCCGAACACGACGCGGACGTAGCGGCCGGAGGCGAGCGTGCCGCGGGCGCGGACACCGTCCCGCGCCAGCGCCCCTCCGGGCGGAGCGTCGACGGGAGCGACGGGACGAACACCTGGGCGGGGCGGAGTCCGGGGAGGTCGGCGTTGCGGCTCCGCTGCTCCACCTCGTCGAGGTCGCTGGTCGCGAAGAGCATGATCCCGAACGACTGCTCGACCGCGACGGGGTCCTCGCCGATCTCCCAGGCGATCCCGGTCCGGTTCTCGACCTCGACGTCGGCCTCCCAGCCGTCGTTCGTGACGGCGAACCGGTGCACGCGGAAGATGAGCGCCGGGCCCGTATCCGGGGAGCGCTCGTCCCAGCCGAGCTCGGCGGCCTGCGGCGGGGCGGCCGTGGCGGGCGGAGGCGAGGTCGTCGAGGACCCGCATCCCGTGACGAGCAGGATCGCGGCGAGCGCGACCAGGACGGCGAGGGGGCGCTGCACCCGGTCATGCTCGCACAGAGGATCGGACCGGCTCCGAACCCGCGGCAGAGGGTGACGATCCGTCGCGGCGGGGGTTCTTCGGTAGCCTCCCGCGCGGCGTGGACCTCTACGAGTACCAGGGCAAGGAGCTCTTCCGGCGCGTCGGGATCCCGGTCTCGGACGGACGGCTCGCGACGACGCCCGGCGAGGCGCGGCAGGCCGCCGAGGTGCTCGGCGGGCCCCGTCGTCGTCAAGGCGCAGGTGCTGACCGGCGGGCGCGGCAAGGCGGGCGGCATCAAGCTCGCCGCGAACGCGCACGAGGCGGAGGAGCGTGCGAAGGAGATCCTCGGGCTCGACATCCGCGGGCACGTCGTGCGCAAGCTCTGGATCGAGCGGGCCTCGGACATCGCGAAGGAGTACTACCTCTCGCTCACGTTCGACCGCGGCGCGAAGCAGGCGCTCTACATGTTCACGACGCAGGGCGGCGTCGAGATCGAGCAGGTCGCCGAGGAGAGCCCCGACGCGCTCGTCCAGCTCCACGTCGACCCGCTCGAGGGCTTCCACCCCTGGCAGGCCAGGCGGCTCGTCTACGGCGCCGGTGTGACCGAGCCCGTCCGAGCAGAAGCAGATCGCGGCGATCGTCGGGAAGCTCCACGAGGCCTTCGTCCGCTTCGACGCGATGCTCTGCGAGATCAACCCGCTGATCGTCACGCCCGAGGGCGAGGTCAAGGCGCTCGACTCGAAGTTCACGGTCGACGACAACGCGCTCTTCCGTCACCCCGAGGTCGCGGAGATGCGCGACCTCGAAGCAGCGGACCCGCTCGAGGCGCTCGCGCGCGAGAAGCACGTCACCTACGTGAAGCTCGACGGCGAGGTCGGCGTCCTCGGCAACGGCGCCGGGCTGACGATGTCGACGGTCGACGTCGTCACCTTCGCGGGCGGCCGTCCCGCCAACTTCTGCGACCTCGGCGGCGGCGGCGACGCGCAGGGCGTCGTCGACGCGCTCTCGGTGATCACGCAGGGACCCGCAGGTGAAGGCGATCTTCTTCAACATCTTCGGCGGCATCACGCGCTGCGACGAGGTCGCGCGCGGGATCCTGCAGGCGCTCGGCGAGATGTGGCTCGAGCTGCCGATCGTCGTCCGGCTCGACGGCACGAACGCCGAGGAGGGCAGGCAGATCCTCGCCGAGGCCGCGCCGCCGAACCTGCGCGTCTCGCCGACGATGCTCGAGGCGGCGAAGCTCGCCGTGGAGCTGGCCGCATGAGCCCGGCGGACGCTGGAGCGCCCGGGCGCAGGCGTACGTCGACTCGGACGCGCACCGCGAAGGCGAGGACCTCGACCTGCTCGTGGCGTGGGCCGCCGGCGCGCGAACGGCGCTCGACGTCGCGACCGGCGGCGGGCACGTCGCCCGGCGGCTGCGCGAGGCGGGCATCGAGGTCGTCACCTGCGACCCCGCGCCCGGCATGCGGCCCGACGTCGATCTGCCGGGCCGAGTCGCTGCCGTTCGCCGACGGTGCGTTCGACGTCGTCGCATGCCGCACGGCGGCGCATCACTTCGCCGACCCCGCCGCGGCCGTCCGCGAGATGGCGCGCGTCGCGCCGCGAGCGCGTGCTGATCGTCGACACGGTCTTCATGGGCGACGACGTCGAGGAGGCGGAGACGCTGCCGCGACCCGTCGCACGTGCGCAACTACACGCGAGGCCGAGTGGCGCGCGCTCGTCGAGGACGCCGGGCCTCGTCGTCGGACGACGTGCGCTTCTTCGACGCACACGTTCGACTTCGCCGCGTGGCTCGCGCGCACGGGCTGCGAGGGCGACGAGGCGCGAGCGTGCCGAGGCGCTCCTCGGCGACCGCGTCGCCGACGGCCGGCTGACGCTCGACAAGATCGCGATCCGGGCGGTCAAGGGGCTCTGATGGCGATCTTCGTCGACAACGACACGCGGCTCGTCGTGCAGGGCCTGACCGGCTCCGAGGGGCGCTTCCACGGCCTCCGGAACCGCGCACTACGGGACGAACCTCGTCGCGGGCGTCACGCCGGGCAAGGGCGGCCAGGACGTCGAGGGCGTTCCCGTCCTCGACACCGTCGCCGAGGCCGTCCGCGAGCACGGCGCGAACACGTCGATGATCTTCGTGCCGGCGCCGTTCGCCGCCGACGCCATCTACGAGGCGGTCGACGCGGGCGTCCACACGGTGATCACCATCACCGAGGGCGTCCCGGCGCACGAGATGCTCCGGATCCACGCCTACATCCGCTCGAGGGGCGTCCGGATGCTCGGGCCGAACTGCCCCGGCGCGCTCTCGCCCGGGCAAGGCGAACGTCGGGATCATCCCGGCCGAGATCTTCGCGCCGGGCAACATCGGCCTCGTCTCGCGCTCGGGGACGCTCACGTACCAGATCGGCCACGAGCTGACGCAGATGGGCCTCGGCAACTCGACGATCGTCGGGATCGGCGGCGACCCGATCGTCGGCTCGTCGTTCATCGACGTCCTCACGCTGTTCGAGGCCGACCCCGAGACGGAGTACGTCGTCATGGTCGGCGAGATCGGCGGCGACGAGGAGGAGAAGGCCGCCGACTTCATCGAGGCGGAGATGACGAAGCCGGTCGTCGCCTACATCGCCGGCTTCACCGCGCCGCCGGGCAAGACGATGGGCCACGCAGGGGCGATCATCTCCGGCTCGTCGGGGACCGCCGAGGCGAAGAAGAAGGCCCTCGAGGCGAAGGGCATCCGGGTCGGCACGACGCCGACCGAGACCGCCCAGCTCGCCGCCGAGCTCGCCCGCTGACGGCGGCTCAGCGCGAGGACAGCTGTCGCGCGTCCGCCGGAGCCCTCGGCGTCGCCCGTCCTCGCGCGCTCGCACGGCAACCGCGAACTCGGTATACCCCCGCTCATGGGGGCCGACGCACGGAGCTCGCTTCGGGAGGAAGCCGAATCGATCGCCTGGTGGGTGATCGTCGGGGCGGGCGCCGGCGCGATCGCAGGCCTCTTGATCGGCGGGATCGGCGGCCGCCTCGCGATGCTGCTCCTGCGGCTGACGTCGCCCGACTTCGTGATCGGCTCGACTGTCGGACGACGGGTTCGAGATCGGCGTCGTCTCCGCGAGGACACTGTCCAGCTTCTCGCCGGCGATGGCGATGCTCGGCGCGGTCAACGGCGTGCTCTACGCCGCGCTGCGCCAATCGATTCCGCCCGGGCTCCGGCTGCCGCTCTGGTCGCGTGTTCGCGGCGGCGTTCGGCGGCGCGGCGATCGTCCACGAGGACGGGGTCGACTTCACGCTCCTCGAGCCGGCCGCGCTGGCGGTCGCGCTCTTCGTTGCTCTGCCGGCCGTCGCGGCGGCGCTCGTCGTGGTGCTCGTCGAGCGCTGGGCCCGCGTCGAGCCGTGGACCGACCGTCGCCTCTCGGTCGGTCTCTGTATCGCCGCGCTCGCCGGAACGCTCGCACTCGCCTTCGCGGCCCTCATCGGAGCGTTCGCGCTGGGCGCGCGGCGGGCGGGTGCTCGACGACCCGCTGCGGCGGGCCGGACGGGTCGCCGTCCCGGCCGGCCTCCTGGTGGTCGCGGCGATCTCCGGCTGGGAGCTCGTGACCGAGTCGATCCGTATCGTCGACTGACGCAGGGAGCCGCGCAGCGCACGTCGAACTCCTGATCCGTGCGCAAGCGTCTCGAGGAGAGGGTGCAAGGTGCGATCGAGCGGCTGACACTCTTCCGCGCGGTCCGGATGGTCGCGGTCGTCGCCCTCACCCTTGCGTTCCTCGCAGGCGTGGTCGAGTGGCTGGTCGACCCCGCGATGGGGAACTTCCGCGACTCCCTCTGGTGGGCAATCGTCACCGTGACGACGGTCGGCTACGGCGACGTCGTCCCGACGAGCTCGGCGGGCCGCCTGGTCGGCTCCGTCCTCATGATCGCGGGCGTGAGCGCGATCCCGATCACGACCTCACTCGTCGTGTCCGTCTTCGTGAACCGTGCCCAGACCCACCAGCGGCAGCTCGATACCAAGCAGCGCGAAGAGCTCATGGCCCGGCTCGAGCGCATCGAGCAGGCGCTCACGCCCCAGGCCGACACCCGCTAGCGGCGGCCGAACACGTACCATCGCGCGCGTGGAGCTGCGATCGCTCGCCGACACCGAGCCGTTCACGACGAAGGACGGCTCGACGATCAGGGAGCTCCACCACACGCCGGCCCAGTCCCTCGCCGAGGCGTCGCTCGACCCGGGGCAGGCCACCGAGCGCCACTACCACGCGCGAACGGAGGAGATCTACCTCATCGTCGCCGGCGGCGGCGCTCTCGAGGTCGACGGCGAGTCGCGGGAGGTCCGCGAGGGCGACGCCGTGCTGATACCTCCGGGCGCCTGGCACGAGCTCGTCGCGGGGCCCGACGGCGCCCGTCTCCTCTGCATGTGCGTCCCGCCGTACTCGCACGAGGACACCTTCTTCACGTGACCCGCAGCCTTCCGGGCCTGCTCTGCGCGCTCGTGCTCGCGCCGGGAAGATCGCCGAGGCGGGCCCAGAAGGCCCTCTAGGCGACCGGCGAAACGACGAGCCGGAGGCACGAACTCGGCGTCGGCGGGCAGCTCGCAGCCGCGCTGGGCGCGGCTGCCGAGTGCGAGAACGTCGGGTCCTAGATCTTCCGCTGGGGGCGCTTCGCGCCCCAGGCCCCGCGGCGGCGGGACGAGTAGACGAGCTTCGCGGGCGCAGTCCTCATCCCGGTCTCGGCGAACGTCTCGTGCTGCCCGTTCAGGCGCGCGACGCGGCTCATGTCGGCCTGCTGCTCCGGCAGGACGAGCGTGACGCCGGTTCCCGGACCGCCCGGCGCGGCCCGTGCGGCCGACCCGGTGCGTGTACGCCTTGCCGTCCTCGGGCGGGTCGAAGTTGATCACGTGCGTGACGTCGTCGAGGTCGAGCCCGCGGGCGGCGACGTCGGTCGCGATGAGCGTCGTCACCTTGCCGCTCTCGAACCGCTCGAGCGCGCGCTGCCGCTGGCCCTGGCTCAGGTCGCCGTGCATGGCCGCGGCCTTCACGCCGTGCTGCTCGAGCTTGCGGGCGAGCCGGTCGGCCCCGCGCTTGGTACGGACGAAGACGAGCGCGAGCCCGCGTTCGGCCTCGAGCAGCTCGACGAGCTTCTCGACCTTGGTGTCCTGCGTGACCGAGACGAACCGGTGCTCGATCTCGCCCGGCCCGTGCTCGGTCGGCAGCTCGTGCCTCGATCCGCACGGGCGACTGCGTGTACGCGCGGGCGAGCTCGCCGACCTCGCCGTCGAGCGTCGCGGAGAAGAACATCGTCTGGCGGTCGCGCGGGAGGCGCTTGACGATCCGGTCGACCTGTGGCTTGAAGCCCATGTCGAGCATCCGGTCGGCCTCGTCGAGCACGAGGATCTCGACGGCGTCGAGTGTGATGCAGGCGCCGGTCGAGCAGGTCCTGGAGGCGGCCCGGCGTTGCGACGATGACGTGCGCGTCGCGCGCGCGGTTCGCCTGCGGACGCAGCGGGACGCCGCCGTACACGCGTCGCGACCACGAGGTCGCGGGCGGTCGCGAGCATCTCGATCTCCTCCGTGACCTGGAGCGGCGAGCTCGCGCGTCGGGACGAGGACGAGCGCCGCCGGCCGTGCGTCGTCGCGCGGCGCGCGCTCGACGAGCGGGATCGCGAACGCGAGCGTCTTGCCCGATCCGGTCGGGGACTTCGCGAGCACGTCGGTGCCTGCGAGCGCCGGCGGGATCGCGCGCGACTGGATCTGGAAAGGACTACTGATGCCGCGCTCGCGCGAGCGCGGCGATCGACTCCGCGCTCACGCCGAGCGCGGCGAACGTCTCTTGTGACATGTGACTCCTGTGTTGGTTGGATCGGCTCGAGACCTACGACCTTCGAGCCCACGAGGAGTCGAACGAAGCGGATCTCACTGGCCGACACGTCACGCCGACCATGTGTGGAACGGTAGCAGCTGCTGCGGCCGGCGCCGGCCCCGGTAGGCTCGTTCCATGGCCTCCGATCTCGTTCGCGCGAGGCGCTCCGGCGCCCGCCTGCCTCGACCGCGGGCTCCTCTCCGACTGCGCCCGGGCAGCGCTCGAGCGGGACGGGACGACGATCCTCTCGTACGGCACGGGCGGCGGCTACGGGCCGCTCCGCGAGCTCCTCGCCGAGCGGCACGGCGTCGATCCGGCGCGGGTGTTCCTGACGACCGGCGGCCTTCAGGGGTTCGTCTTCTACGCCGCCGTGCAGCTCGCGCGGCGGCCGGGCCGGGTGCTCGTCGAGGCGCCCGACCTACGACCGCCCGCTGAAGCTGCTCGGCTGGCAGGGCGTCGAGGTCGTGGCGCTCGCGATGGACGACGAGGGTCTCGACCCCGATGCGCTCGAGGCCGAGCTGCGAGCGCGGCGGCGACGTGTCGTTCCTCTACACGATCCCCACGTTCCAGAACCCGAGCGGCCGCACCCTCGGCGAGGAGCGGCGGCGGCGGATCGCCGAGCTCTGCCGCAAGCACGGCGTGGACGTGCTCGAGGACGACCCGTACGGCCTCGTCCGGTACGAGGGCGCGGCGCCGCCGGCGCTCCACGCGCTCGAGGGGGGCGAGCGCGTGACCTTCACGTCGTCGTTCTCGAAGACCGTCGCGCCCGGGCTGCGCGTCGGCTGGTTCGTCGTCCCGGAGGCCCTGCGCAGCCGCGTACGACGAGCGCGCCGTCTCGACGTACATCTCGCCGCCGCTCCTGCCCCAGGCGATCGTCCACGAGCTCTTCGCGCGAGGCGCGTTCGAGCCCAACCTCGAGCGGATCCGTGGGATCCTGCGGGCCCAGCGCGACGCGATGCTCGCCGCGCTCGACGCCGAGCTGGCGGGGCGGGCGACCTGGAGCCGCCCCGAGGGCGGATACTTCCTGTGGGTCGACTTCGGCGACGGGACCGACGCGGCGGACCTGCTCGGTCGGGCGACGGAGGCGGGCGTCACCTTCGTCCGCGGGGCGGACTTCTTCCCCGGGGAGAAGGAGGTGCGAGCTCCGCCCGGCTGGCGTTCTCCTACGAGGCGCCCGAGCGGATCGCCGAGGGCGTCCGCATCCTCGCCGGGCTCCTCTAGCCCTTCCTCCTAGACGGCTCGGATCTCGGCGCCCGGAAGCGCCCCGAGCAGCTCCGCGACGCCGGTCTCGAATACCGCGTGCGGGGTGCCGGCGGCGCACCAGACGCGGTCGAACCGCCGCAGCGACTCGTCCACGACCGTCGGCAGCTCGGTGTCGTGCCCGAGCGGCGGGATCCCCCCGATCGCGAACCCGGTCGCCGCGCGTGCCTCGTCGGCGCTCGCCGGGCGTCCGTCCACCGCCGTCACGCGCCGGTCGCCGGAGCACAGCACCATGGTTGGTGCACCGTGGACGACGAAGACGAGCGACTTGACGATCTGCCCGACTTCGCAGCCGCAGGCGGCCGCGGCCTCCGCGGCGGTGCGCGTCGAGTCGGGCAGGACCTGCACCTCGACCACGAGCCCACGCGCGGCGAGCCGGTCGCGAACCTTCGCCGCCGTCGGATGCACCCCCGAGCTAGCTCCGGCGGCGGCTACGCCACCAGCGCGGCACGACGAGCGCGAGCACCGCGCCGAGCGCCATGCTGAGCAGGATCAGCCAGGGGAGCCTCGTGTTGACGGTGAAGAAGACGAAGTCGACCGACTGCTTGCTGTCGTTGAGGAGGAGGAACGCGAGCGCGTAGAGCGCGACCGCGCCCCCGATCACCAGTCTCCAGGGGATCGGCCTGGAGGCCGTCCCCGCTCGATCCCCCTGTGGAGGGCGCAGCTCGTCGCTCACGCGGCGATCTTATGCGCCGGATGCGTGCGCTACCTGCGCCACCGGCGATCGGAGGACGAGGCGGGGCTGCATCGGGGGCGTGAGCCGGCCGACGGTCGCCGCGCGGAAGGTAGGGCAGGGAGTGTTCCCCGGAAGTGCGCAGAGTCCCTCTCTGCGGAAATAGCAGTTCTCGCATGTCGCGGGTGCGCGCTTGCTCATGTCCCCTCTGTTCGCCTGCCTGGTCCCCTGATGGACAGCGGGCATTGTGGCTCCGGCCGGCGTGTTGCCGCAACCCCCTTCCGGCGAGGAAATCTCCGCAATTTGCGGGTGTCGCCCGGTGTGACAAAACTCCTGCAAAAAGGCTATTTCTGCGGGAAGCGTTTGCAGGGCGTGCAACGCCTGTTCAAAACTCTCCACAGGGATGATGCGCAAGCCTCCTGCATATCGCCGCGCCGTTGCTGCGTTTTCCCCAGCCGGGACGAGGAACACGTCCGCTCCCGACGACCTGACGCCGTACGTCTTCTGTTTGATCCCTCCGACCGAGCCGACGGTGCCGTCGAGCTCGATCTCCCCGGTCGCCGCGACCCGGTAGCCGCGGTCGACGTCGTTGCCCGAGCTCCTGGAAGACCTGCAGCGCGAACGGGAGACCGGCCGACGGGCCGCCGACGTTGCCGAGATCGATGCGGACTTCGAGCGGCAGCTGGATCCTCGCGTCCTGGGAGACGCTGATGCCGATGATCGCGCGCTGCTGGTCGTCCGGCGCGGCGACCGTGCTCGATGCTCCGTTCGAGCGTCCTTCCGTCGCGCCGCAGCCGCAGGCGCACGTCGTCGCCCGGGCTCGATCGTCTCGTGTCGCCTTCGCGAGCTGCGCGACGGTGAGCGCCGGCTGTCCGTCGACCCCGACGATCACGTCGCCGCTCTCGAGCGCGTTCGCCGCGGGGACGTCGACCGCCACCGCCTCGACGAGGACGCCGCGCGGCTCCGTCCGGACGTCGAGGCCAGCCGGCCCGCAGCGCGACGGCGGCCGCGACCTGCTCGGACCGGCTCATCTCCACGCGCGCCTCGGCGACCCGCTCGCGCGAACGTCTCGCCGGGCGCGGTCACCGCCTGCGCCGGCACGAGCGACGCGCCGTCCGGGCGCAGGAACGGCAGGAGCCGCTCGAGCCAGCGCACCTTTCGCACGGTGACGTCGACGTAGTAGATGCCACCGGGGCCGCCGGGATCGGTCTTGCCCTCCACCTCGACCTTGCGCGGCGACCGGGTGGGCGCTGTTCGGGACGAAGAGGTAGTCGCTCGCCGGGAGCGTCGCCGCGCAGGAAGACGACGGCGGCGAGCAGCGCCGGCGCCGGAGAGGGCGAGCCAGCGGGACGTCGCGGATTTCACAGGAGCCCGCGCGTGATGCCGCCGTCGACCGGGATCACCGTGCCGGTCACGTACGCGGCGCGGTCCGAGGCGAGGAACGCGGCGACCGCTCGCGATCTCGGCGGGCGTGCCGAGGCGCCGTGCCGGGATCTGCTCGAGGTCGCCGCCGGGCGGTCCGTCGGCGCCGTAGACCGCGCGCAGGCGGTCGGTGTCGATCCGTCCCGGCGCGATCGTGTTGACGGTGATCCCGTCCGGGCCGAGCTCGCGGGCGAGGGTCTTCAGCCAGCCGACGACGCCCGGCCGCACGGCGTTCGAGAGCGCCAGGTTGGCGAGCGGCTCGCGCACCGAGGACGACTCGATCGCGACGATCCGGCCGCGGCCGCTCTCGCGCAGGTGCGGGAGGCAGCGCCCGACGAGCGTCACGTGGGAGGTGAGGAGCAGCGCGACCGCCTCCTCGACGGACTCGGCGGTCAGTCGACGGCCGCGTGCCGGGCGGCGGGCCGCCGCCGTTCAGGACGAGGACGTCGATGCCGCCGAACGCGCCCACGGTCGCCTGGACGAGTCGCTCGAGGTGCTGAGGGATGGTGAGGTCGCCCTGCACGGCGAGCGCGCCGATCCGCGTCGGCCTCACGCTCGAGCAGCTCGCGCCGGCGGGCGAACATGGCGACGTTCGCGCCTTCGGCGGCGAGCGCCTCGGCGACCGCGAGCCCCATGCCCGACGACGCGCCGCAGCACGATCGCGGTACGGCCGGAGAGCCCGAGGTCCATGGCGGCGAAGGCTACCCGGGCGGGTGTTCAGCACCGGTGAAGCGGGAGCTCGTTCGGCACGGTGCCCGACTCCACTCGGACACCTCTTGGCCTACGACGTCGTCGTGAGCACGCCGACGACCTCGCGGACGGCGGCGGCCGACTCGCGCAGCATCTTCTTCTCTGCGGCGCTCAGCTTGAGCTTGACGATCTCCTCGACGCCCGCCGGCACCGAGCCGGACGGGGACGCCCATGTAGAGGCCGTCGACGCCGTACTCGCCCTCGAGCAGCGCGGTGCACGGGAGCACGCGCTTCTGGTCGAGGCAGATCGCGTCGACCATCTGGCCGCCGCCGCGCCCGGCGCGTACCAGGCCGACGTCCCGAGCAGCCCGACGAGCTCGCCGCCGCCCTTCCGCGTGCGCTCGACCATCTTCGAGATCTTGCCCTTGGTCGTGAGCTGCTCGAGCGGGACGCCGCCGACGGTCGTCGCCGAGACGACCGGGACCATCTGGTCGCCGTGGCCGCCGAGCACCATCGCCTGGACGTCCTTCACCGACGAGCCGGTCTCCCACGCGATGAACGCCGAGAAGCGCGCCGTGTCGAGGATCCCGGCCATGCCGACGACGCGCTCCTTCGGGAAGCCCGAGACGGCCTGCGCCACGTGGCACATCGCGTCGAGCGGGTTCGAGACGACGACGATGACGCTCTTCGGCGAGCGACGCGCGACCTCCTTGGTCACCGACGCCGACGATCGCCTCGTTCGTCGTGACGAGGTCGTCGCGGCTCATCCCGGGCGACCGCGGCCTGCCCGGCCGTGATCACGACGACGTCGGAGCCCGTCGTCTCGTCGTAGCCGCTCGCTGCCGACGATCGTCGGCTCGTAGCCCGTGACCGACGCCATCTGGTTCATGTCGAGCGCCTTGCCCGCGGCGAAGTTCGGGATGATGTCGACGAGGACGACGTCGGCGTAGTCGCGCCGCGCCACCTCGAGCGCGCACGTCGCGCCGACGTTCCCGGCGCCCGACGACGGTGACCTTCTTCCTGCCGTTCACGTTCTCTCTCCTTGGTTTCGGCGCGTCCGCGCGTCAGCGCGAGCCGCTCGATGATCGCGTCCGCGTACTCGGACGTGCCGACCGCGGACGGGTCGTCGCGCGTCGGCTTCAGGTCGTAGGTCACGCTCTTCCCCTCGGCGATCACCGCCGCGACCGCCTCCTCGAGGCGCTTCGCCGCGTCGCGCTCGCCGAGGTGCTCGAGCATCAGCTTCCCCGAGAGGATCATCGCCGTCGGGTTCACCTTGTTCTGCCCCTTGTACTTCGGGGCCGAGCCGTGCGTCGCCTCGAAGACCGCGGCCTCCGGTGCCGATGTTCGCGCCGGGCGCGACGCCGAGCCCGCCGACGAGGCCGGCGGTGAGGTCGCTGATGATGTCGCCGTAGAGGTTCGGCAGCACGAGGACGTCGAACTCCTCGGGGCGCTGGACGAGCCCCATGCAGAGCGCGTCGACGAGCGTCTCCCACGCCTCGATGTCCGGGAAGTCCTTCGCCACCTCGCGGAACACGGCGAGGAAGAGCCCGTCCGTGTGCTTCATGATGTTCGCCTTGGTGATGCACGAGACGCGGCGTCGCCCGTTGGCGCGCGCGTACTCGAAGCCGTAGCGGATGATCCGCTCCGAGCCTTCCGGGCTGATGCGGCTTGATCGAGATCCCCGACGTGAGGCTGATCTGCTTCGGCTGCCGCGCGTTCAGGAACTCGATCACCGCGTGCGCGTCGTCGGTGCCGGACTCGAACTCGATGCCCGCGTAGAGATCCTCGGTGTTCTCGCGGACCACCACGAGGTCGACGTCCTCGTAGCGCGAGCGCACGCCCGGGTAGCTCTTGCACGGCCGCACGCACGCGTAGAGGCCGAGCTCGTGCCGCAGCGCGACGTTGACCGAGCGGAACCCCGTGCCGATCGGCGTCGTGATCGGCCCCTTCAGCGCGACGCCGTTCCGCCTGATCGACTCGAGCGTCTCCGGGCGGCAGCGGCGTGCCCGCGGTCCCATCACGTCGACGCC
This sequence comes from uncultured Actinomycetes bacterium, assembly GCA_963793655.1. GTDB lineage: Bacteria > Actinomycetota > Thermoleophilia > Gaiellales > Gaiellaceae > Gaiella. The sequence continues at coordinate 70,614 of CAWCAV010000011.1, read as the reverse complement.
CGCGTGCTGGACGTCCCATGCGAACGAGACGCCCGTGGCCTCGAGCACTCGGCGGGTCGCCTCGGTGAGCTCGGGCCCGGTCCCGTCGCCGGGAACGAGTGTCACGGTGTACGTCATCGGGCGCGGAGGATAGTGACACGTGCCTCGCGCGGCCGGTCAGGTACCGTCAGCGTCGAGTCGACCGGAGCGGAGAGGAGCGCGATGACCGACTTCAAGCCTGGCCTCGAGGGCGTCGTCGCCTTCGAGACGGAGATCGCCGAGCCCGACCGCGACGGCGGCGCGCTCCGCTACCGCGGGGTCGACATCGAGGAGCTCGTCGGCTCGGTCCCGTTCGAGAAGGTGTGGGGCCTGCTCGTCGACGAGGCGCCCGAGCCCGGCCTGCCGCCGGCCGAGGAGTACGTCGCCGCGCGATCTCACCGGGCGCACGCCCTGCCGACCTCCAGACGCGTCACCGCGCGCCTCGGCGGCGAGTGGGGGCTCGGGAAGCTGATCGACATCTCCGACGAGCGAGGCGCAGGAGGACCTGCGCCGGCTCTCGGCGACGATGATCTCGGTCGTGCGCCCAGTCGGCGCGCCTCGCCGACGGGCACACGGACCGCGTCGACCCGGCAGCTCGTCGCCGCAGGGCGAGACCACCGCCGAGCGGTTCCTGCTCGAGTGGCGCGGCGAGGCCGACCCGAAGCACGTCCAGGCGATCGACACCTACTGGATCTGCACCGCCGAGCACGGCCTCAACGCCTCCACCTTCACGGCGCGCATCGTCGCCTCGACCGGGGCCGACTGCGCCGCGGCGCTCTCGTCGGCGGTCGGCGCGCTCTCCGGCCCGCTCCACGGCGGCGCCCCGGCGCGCGTGCTGCCGATGCTCGACGGCGCCGCGGCCGCCGACCTCCGTCGAGGGGTTCGTCAAGGACCTGCTCGACCGCGGCGACCGGCTGATGGGCTTCGGTCACCGCGTCTACCGGGCCGAGGACCCGCGCGCGCGCCTGCTCCGCGCGCACCGCGCAGGAGCTCGGCTCGCCGCGGTTCGAGGTCGCGGAGGAGCTCGAGCGCGTCGCGCTCGCGGAGCTGCACGCGCGCAAGCCCGACCGCGTGCTCGCGACGAACGTCGAGTTCTGGTCGGCGGTCGTGCTCGACGTCGCGGACGTGCCGCCGCAGCTCGCGCCGGCGATGTTCGCCTGCTCGCGCACCGCGGGCTGGTCGGCCCACATCCTCGAGCAGAAGCGCCTCGGCCGGCTCGTGCGGCCGTCGGCCCGATACGTCGGCCCCGGCCGCCCGCTCGCTCTCCGCGGAGCCTGAGTGGAGCTCGCGGAGGCCGCAGCGCGCGCCGAGGAGCTCGCCCGTGCGCCGGGAACGAGAGGGAGCTCGCGACGCTCCGCGCGCAGTGGGACGACGAGATCGAGGCGGCGGCGCGCAACACCGACTACCGCGTCCGCGGCCAGGCGTTCCGGGCGATCGCGCAGTTCCGCTTCCGCCAGAAGCTCGAGCTCCTCCGCCGCGGGCTCGAGGACGAGAGCGCGGCGCGCGCGCGGCTCGGCGCTGATCGCGCTGACCACGCTCTCCGCCGACCATCCCGGGCGACGTCAACTCGTTCCGGCCGCTCCTCAACGAGCTCGCGATGCGCGACCCGAATCGCCGCCGTCCGCCGGCTCGCGATCGTCTGCCTCCGGAACGGCACCCCCGACCGCGGCACGATCCAGCTCCTCGACGGGATCGCGCAGGACGACGAGACCGACCGCGAGGTGCGCGAAGACGGCCCGGGCGGTTGCGGCTGCTCCTCGTGAAGAAGTCCCGCGCGAAATAGGCTTCGCTCGTGGCGTCGCCGCTCGTCGGTCTGATCATGGGCTCGCGCTCCGACTGGGAGACGATGCGCCACGCCGCCGAGACGCTCGACGAGCTCGGCGTCCCGTTCGAGCAGCGCGTCGTCTCCGCGCACCGGACGCCCGACCTCCTCTTCGAGTACGCCGCGTCGGCGGAGGAGCGCGGCCTGCAGGTGCTGATCGCGGGCGCCGGCGGGCGCAGCGCACCTGCCCGGCATGGCGGCGTCGAAGACGATCGCTGCCCGTGCTCGGCGTGCCGGTCGAGTCGAAGGCGCTCTCCGGGATGGACTCGCTGCTCTCGATCGTCCAGATGCCTGCCGGCATCCCGGTCGGGACGCTCGCGATCGGCCGGGCCGGCGCCGTCAACGCTGCGCTGCTCGCCGCGGCGATCCTGGCGCGGCTCGGACTCGGGCCTCGCCGAGCGGCCTCCGCCGCGTTCCGGGCCGCCCAGACGCAGGCCGTGCTCGACAGCCCCGACCCGGCGGCGCTGAGCGGGCGCCGACGCGAGCCTGCATGACGCTCGTCGGCTGCATCGGCGGCGGGCAGCTCGGCCGCATGCTCGGGCTCGCGGGGCTCCCGCTCGGCCTCTCGTTTCGCTTCCTCGACCCGTCGCCCGACGCGTGCGCCCGGCGAGGTCGGCGAGCTCGTCGTGGCGACTACGACGACCCGCCGGCCTCGAGCGGCTCGCGCGCGGCGCCGGCGGTCGTCACGTACGAGTTCGAGAACGTCCCCGTCGAGGCGGCGGCGCGCCTCGGACGCGTTCCCGGCCCCGCCGCGCTCGAGCAGGGGCAGGACCGGCTCGCGAGAAGGAGCTCTTCCGCTCGCTCGGCATCCCGACCGCCCGCTTCGGCGTCGCTCGAGGAAGCGGGGCTGCCCGCGCTCGTCAAGTCGCGGCGGCTCGGCTACGACGGCAAGGGGCAGCGGCGCGTCGAGGCGCGCCGAGCCGCTGTCGGAGCGGCGAGCTCGCGGAGGAGCTCGTCCCCTTCGACCGCGAGCTCTCGATCGTCGGCGTCCGGGGCAGGGACGGCGACACGCGCTTCTGGCCCCTCGGCGAGAACGTCCACCGCGACGGGATCCTCCGCGTGACGCGGGCGCCCGCCGCCGGCGCCCCGCAGGCGCGAGGCCGAGGCGATCTGCACGGCCGCTGCTCGACGCGCTCGACTACGTCGGCGTGCTCGCGCGTCGAGCTGTTCGAGGTCGGGGGCCGCCTGCTCGCGAACGAGTTCGCGCCGCGCGTGCACAACACGGCGCACTGGACGATCGACGGCGTCGTCGACGAGCCAGTTCGAGAACCACCTGCGGGCGATCCTCGGCCTGCCGCTCGGTACCGACCGATGCACGGGCCCCGTCGCGTGATGGTCAACCTGATCGGCTCCGCGCCCGCCCTCGGCGAGCTGCTCGGCTTCCGCGGCGCGCACGTGCACCTCTACGGCAAGGATGCCGCGCGAGGGGCGCAAGGTCGGCCACGTGACCCTCGTCGACCCCGACGGGGAGACGACCGCGCGCGCCCTCGCGCTCGCGGGATCCGGCTGACTGCTCCCCTAGCCGGCGTCGGGGGCCCGCTCGCCGCGGCGGCGCGCGTGCGGGTGGGCGCGGAAGTACGCCTCGCGCCGGTGCCGGTCCGAGACGTGCGTGTAGCGCTCCGTCGTCCCGACGTCCGCATGGCCGAGCATCTCCTGGACGCTCCGCAGGTCGGCGCCGCCTTCGAGCAGGTGGGTCGCGAACGAGTGGCGCAGCAGGTGCGGGTGCACGCGTCCGGGCTCGAGCCCCGCGCGCTCCGCGAGCCGGCGCAGGATGAGGAACGCCCCGGCGCGCGTCAGCGCGCCGCCGCGCGCGTTGAGGAAGAGGTCGGGCCGGTGCCGGCGATCGAGGTGCGGACGGCCGAGCGCCATGTAGCGGCGCAGCGCCTCCGCGGCGGGCCGGCCGAGGGGGACGATCCGCTCCTTGTCGCCCTTCCCGAGGACGCGCACGATCCGTCCCTCGAGATCGACGGACGCCTTGACGAGGCCGACCGCCTCCGAGACACGCAGCCCGGCGCCGTACAGCAGCTCGACGAGCGCGCGATCGCGCATCGCGCGGGGCGTCGTTCCGCTCGCGGCCTCCACGAGGCGCTCGGCCTCGGCGGGGGAGAGCGTTCGCGGGACGGTTCGCGGCCTTCTCGGGCCGGCGATCGACGTGGCCGGGTTGTCGGCGCGCGTTCCGATCAGCGTCAGGTGCCGGAGGTACGACCGCACCGCTGCAAGACGCCGCGCGATCGTGGAGGGTGCGCGCCCGTCCGCGCGCATCGTCGCGAGCCACGCCTCGATCTGCTCCGTCGTCGCGTTCGCGACCGGGCCGTTCAGCGTGGCACCGAACGCCGCGAGATCGCGACGGTATGCGTCGACCGTGCGCGGCGAGCGGCGGGCCGCGAGGAGGAGCAGGAAGCTCTCGACGTCGGGGTCGTGGCGGTCGCTCATCGCGGCGGGACCCGATTCGGCGGCACGGCCCGTGCTCCTGCGTGACCGCTCGGCGCGCCACGGAAGACGAACCGTTCCCTTGGCAGGAATCGGGGTCCGACACCGGTCGGGCGTCGGGCTAGGAGCGCGGATGCGCCCGGTCGTAGACGCGCCGGAGGCGGCGGGCGTCGACGTGGCTGTAGATCTGCGTCGTCGAGAGCGATGCGTGGCCGAGGAGCTCCTGGATCGTCCGCAGGTCGGCGCCGCCCTCGAGGAGGTGGGTCGCGTACGCATGCCGGAGGCGGTGCGGGTTCGGCAGCAAGCGGCGGAGCACGCTCGTGTCGAGCCTTCTCCCGCGGACCGAGACGAAGAGCGCGTCGCACGCGCCGCGCGCCAGCGCCGGCCGTCCGTCCCGCAGCCAGCGGGCGAGGCGCCATGCGGCCTCCTCCCCGAGCGGGACGAGACGCTCCTTGCCGCCCTTCCCGAGCACGTGGACGTGCTCGCGGTCGAGGTCGACGTCTCCGAGGTCGAGGGCGACCACCTCCGCCGAGCGAAGCCCGCACGAGTAGGTGAGCTCGAGCAGAGCCGCGTTGCGGAGTGCGAGCGGTCCGTCGGCTCCCGCAGCGGCGTCGACCGCCCGCTCGATGTCCGAGAGAGCCGGCATCTCCGGCAGGCGGCGTGGGCGGCGCGGCGCGAGCGCCGCATCGGGGACCCGCGAGGGCCCCAGCGCGTGGCGGACGAGCGAGCGAACGGCCGAGAGGCGGCGGCCGATCGTCGCCGGCGCCAGGCCGCGCCGCGCTCGCCCGAGCTCGGCGGTGTAGGCGGCGAGGGCGCGGACGTCGACGTCGTCGAGCTCCAGGCCCTCGTCGCGCATCCACGCCGCGAAGTCCCGTAGGTCGACCGCATAGGCGCGCCGGGTGGAGTCCGACAGGCCCGGGCTCGCGAGGAAGCGGTCGATCGCGACGACGGTGTCCACGTCTAACGTTTCTCGCCCCTCCCGAGGACGCCTGCCCATGCGAATCACCGTTGCTGTCGTGATCGTGGCCGCGATCGTCGTCGCGGCGTTCGCGCTCGTCCGCCACGACCGCTCCGAGCCGCTGGCGGCAGGCGCCGTCACGCTCGTCGGCGACTCGCTCAACGTCGGCGTCGAGCCGTATCTCGACGACGAGCTGTCCGGCTGGCGGATCGACGCGCACGACCTCGTCGGGAGGGCGACCACGGAGGGGATCGAAGAGCTGAGGGCACTGGGCGCAGAGCTCGCTCCCGTCGTCGTGGTCAGCCTCGGGACGAACGATCCCGACGGAGCCGAGGCGGCCTTCCGGGAGCGCGTCGCCGAGGCGATCGAGCTCGTCGGGCCCGACCGGTGCCTCGTGTGGGCGACGATCGTCCGCGACGGATCGCCACGAACCGGCTTCAACGACGTGCTCCTCGAGGCCCGCTCGGCCCATCCCAACGTTCGCCTTGTGGACTGGGCGGCGATCGTCGCCGACGAGAGATCGCTGCTCGCCGGCGACCTCGTTCACGGCACGCCCGACGGATATGCCCGGCGCGCGAAGGAGACCGCGCGTGTCGTCAGGGCCTGCCCAGGGGCGGGCTGAGGATGCACGCCTACGAGCTCGTCCGCGTAGTCCTGACCCCGGTGCTCCGGGGAGTCTGGCGGCTCCGCGCGGAGGGGGCGGAGCGGATCCCCGCCGGCCCCGTGATCGTCGTCGCGAACCACGACTCTCTCTCCGACCCTTTCTTCCTGGGGGCTTCGATCGACCGGCCGCTCCGCTTCCTGGCGAAGAGCGAGCTCTGGTCGCATCGGATCGTCGGACGCGTCGTCGAAGCGCTCGGCGGGATCCCGGTCGAGCGCCGCCGTGGAGACGTGGCCGCCGTCGCCGCAGTCGCCCGCGCTCTCGAGGCGGGCGACGCGGTAGCGATCTTCCCCCAGGGAACCGTGCTCGGCTCCGCCGACCGGCCGTGGCAACGCGGAGCGGCACGGGTCGCGCTGACGACCGGGGCACCGGTCGTCCCCGTCAGGATCGTCGGAGCCTCCGATGCCCTGCGGCCGGGGACGCGGCTGCCACGCCTCGCGCGCGTGCGGGTCGTCGTCGGCGAGCCGATCGTGGTCGAGCGCGCGTCGCCGACGATCCCCGCGACCCGGGAGCTGACCACCCGGATCAGGGCTGCGGTCTCCGGCCTCGTCTAAACGCGTTCGGCTCGCCCGGGCGCTCAGCAGGCACACTCGATCCGTGCCGGGACGCCGCTGGGATTCCTTCACGAGCGGAGACCTCCCCGAGCGGCCTGCCGACCCGGCGGTGCGCAAGGCCAACCTCCGGCGGATCGTCCGGCTCTTCAAGCCGTACAAGCCGCGGCTCGCGCTCACCGGCGTGCTGATCCTCTTCTCGGCCATGCTCGGCGTCATCCCGCCGTTCCTGCTTCGCGGCGTGCTCGACACGGCGATCCAGGTCGCCCCGTCCGGCCAGGCCACCGTCGACATGCACCTGCTGATGGCCCTCGTCGCGGGAATGGTCGCGATCCCGATCGTGACGGGCGTGCTCGGCGTGTGGCAGACGCTGCTCTCGAACCTCGTCGGGCAGGCGGTGATGCACGACCTGCGCACGTCCGTCTACCGCCACCTGCAGCGGCTGTCGCTCGCGTTCTTCACCCGCACGCGCACGGGCGAGGTGCAGAGCCGCATCGCGAACGACATCGGCGGGATCGAGAACGTCGTCACGTCGACCGCGACGTCCGTGCTCTCGAACGTCACGACCGTCATCGCGACCGTCGTCGCGATGGTGCTCCTCGACTGGCGCCTCGCGGCGTTCGCGCTCGCCCTGCTGCCGCTCTTCGTCTGGCTGACCAAGCGCGTCGGCGAGCAGCGCAAGAAGGTGACCGCCGAGCGCCAGGCCTCGCTCGCCGACGTCTCCTCGATCGTCCAGGAGTCGCTCTCGGTCTCGGGGATCCTCCTCGGCAAGACGATGGGCCGCTCCGACGACCTCGCGGAGCGCTTCCAGACGGAGTCGCAGCGGCTCGCCGACCTCGAGGTGCGGAGCCGGATGACCGGCCGCTGGATGATGGCGGCGATCCAGACGACGTTCGCCGTGATGCCGGCGCTCGTCTACTTGTTCGCCGGCTGGACGATCTCGCGCGGCTCGGCGAGCGATCACGATCGGCACGCTCGTCGCCTTCACGACGCTGCAGACGCGCCTCTTCTTCCCGATCGGCAGCCTGCTCGGCGTCCAGCTCGAGGTGCAGAGCTCGCTCGCGCTCTTCGACCGGATCTTCGAGTACCTCGACCAGCCGGTCGACATCGTCGAGGGGACGCGGACGATCGAGCGCCCGCGGGGCGACGTCGCCTTCGAGGACGTCTGGTTCCGCTACGAGGAGGACGCCGCTGGACGCTCCGAGGACGTCTCTGGACGTTCAGCCGTGAGCTTCGTCGTCCCGCGGGCACGAAGACCGCGCTCGTCGGCGAGACCGGCTCGGGCAAGACGACGTGCGCCTATCTCGTCGCGCGGCTCTACGACGCGACCAGCGGCACGGTGACGATCGACGGGATCGACGTCCGCGACCTGACGTTCCCGTCGCTCGCGGCGGCCGTCGGGGTCGTCTCGCAGGAGACGTACCTCTTCCACGCGACCGTCCGCGAGAACCTCCGCTTCGCCAAGCCCGACGCGACCGACGAGGAGGTCGAGGAGGCGGCGCGCGCGGCGCAGATCCACGAGCTCATCGCGTCGCTGCCCGAGGGGTACGAGACGGTCGTCGGCGAGCGCGGCTACCGCTTCTCGGGCGGCGAGAAGCAGCGCATCGCGATCGCCCGGACGATCCTCCGCAACCCGCCGATCCTCGTCCTCGACGAGGCGACGTCGGCGCTCGACACGCAGACCGAGCGGGCGCGTCCAGGAGGCGCTCGAGCGGCTCGCGGAGGGCCGCACGGTGATCGCGATCGCGCACCGCCTCTCGACCGTCCGCGACGCCGACCAGATCGTCGTCCTCGACCGCGGCCGGATCGTCGAGCGCGGGACGCACGACGAGCTGCTCGCGCACGGCGGCCGCTACGCGTCGCTCGTCGCCCGCGACGCGGACGTCGGCGAGGTCGTCCCGACGCCGAGTTGACTGGGCGCCGATCGCCGCGCCATTTCGGCCGATTTGTGACTACCGTTCAGTCTGCATCGTTTCGACCGAGGAGATCTCGCACGGATGACCGCGACGACGACCGGAGACGGGGCTCGAGCGGCACGGGATCGTCGCCGTCGGGCGAGGTGCTCCGCAACCCGACGACCTCTCAGCTCTACACCCACGCGCTCGCGCGGGGGAACGACCGGCTCGCGGAGGGCGGCCCGCTCGTCGTCGACACTGGGCGCTTCACGGGTCGCTCGCCGAAGGACAAGTTCGTCGTGCGCGAGCCGGGCTCGGAGGAGCGCATCTGGTGGGGCGACGTCAACCAGCCGATCGAGGAGAGCGAGTTCGACGGCCTGCGCGCAGAAGGTCGTCGATCACCTCGCCGCCCAGGAGCGCGCTCTACGTGATCGACGCGTTCGCCGGCGCCGATCCCGAGCACCGGATCGGGGTGCGCGTCGTCACGGCGAGCCCGTACCACGCGCTCTTCGCGAAGACGATGTTCATCCGTCCGACCGCCGGAGGAGCTCGACGCGCACGAGCCCCAGGCGCTCGTGCTCCATGCGCCCGGGGTCGAGGCCGACCCGCGAGGTCGACGGCACGCGCACCGGGACGTTCGTCGTGCTCCACCCGACCCGCAGCGAGGTGGTGATCGGCGGGACGTACTACGCCGGCGAGATCAAGAAGTCGATCTTCACCGTGATGAACGACCGGCTCCCGCTCGAGGGCGTCTTCCCGATGCACTGCTCGGCGAACGTCGGCGACGACGGCGACGTCGCGGTCTTCTTCGGGCTCTCCGGCACGGGGAAGACGACGCTCTCCGCCGATCCGGCGCGGAGCCTGATCGGCGACGACGAGCACGGCTGGGGCGACCAACGGCGTCTTCAACATCGAGGGTGGCTGCTACGCGAAGGTGATCCGCCTCTCCGCCGAGGCCGAGCCCGACATCTTCCGGACGACGCAGACGTTCGGGACGATCCTCGAGAACGTCGCCGTCGACGAGCACGGCGTGGTCGACCTCGACGACGACTCGAAGACCGAGAACACCCGAGCCGCCTACGAGCTCGAGCAGATCCCCAACGCCCATCCGTCGAAGATGGCGGGGCACCCGCAGAACGTCGTCTTCCTCACCGCAGACGCCTTCGGGATCCTCCCGCCGATCGCGCGGCTCACCCGCGACCAGGCGCAGTACTGGTTCCTCTCGGGGTTCACGGCGAAGCTCGCGGGCACGGAGATCGGCGTCACCGAGCCGCAGCCGACGTTCTCGACGTGCTTCGGCGCGCCCTTCATCCCGCAGCTGCCCGGGCTCTACGCGCGGATGCTCGCGGACAAGCTCGTCGGAGCACGATGCCGGGGTCTGGCTCGTCAACACCGGCTGGACGGGCGGCTCGTTCGGCGAGGGCCACCGCATGCCGATCAAGGCGACGCGCGCACTCCTGACCGCAGCGCTGTCCGGGACGCTCGACGACGTCGAGTATCGCGTCGACCCGGTGTTCGGCTTCGAGGTCCCGGTCTCCGTGCCGGGGGTCGACACGGCGCTCCTCGATCCCGCGCGCGACGTGGGCCGACCCCGCGGCGTACGACCGGAAGGCGCGGGAGCTCGCCGCCATGTTCCGCGAGAACTTCGAGGCGAAGTTCGCGGCGGACGTCGATCCGGCGGTCGCCGCCGCCGGCCCGCGCCCGGCCTGAGCGTGTGAGCGCGTCGTTAGACCGCGGTTAGCCGCGGTCACGACGATGCGAGCGTGAGCTCGCACGCTCGGACAACCAGCCGGACCGTGGCGGCGCCCCTCGTCCCGGGACTTGGCCGAGCGGCGTGGGGCCGGGCCGCCGGAGTGGACGGACGCGGTGCCGCCGTCGCGGCGCTCGGCATGCTCCTCGTGCTGCCGCTCGGCCTGAGCGATGGGGGCTACTACGGCCGCTCGCTCATGGCGCTGACGCTGGCACTCGCGACCGGCGCGGCGCTCGCCCTGCTCCGGCCGCTCGACCTCCGGCGACCGTCGCGCGCGCTCACGGCTGCGGCGTTCGCGCTTGCCCTGCTCTCTGCCTGGGTCGCACTGTCCGCGCTCTGGGCTGAGCCCGGCGCAGGGGTGGGGCTCGAGACGCGGCGCTGCGTCCTCTATGCGGTCGCGCTATTCGCGGTAGGCGTTGTGACCGCTGGTCGGCGGCGGACGTTCCTGCTCGCGCTGACCTCGGCGGTCTCGACACTCGCCGCCGTAGGGATCGTGATGCGTGTGAGGTCGGGCGTGCCCGTCGACCCGTACGGCAGCCTCCTCGCCGAGCCTGTGGGCTACCCGAACGCGATGGGCGTGCTCGCCGCAACGGCGGCCGTGCTCGCGATCGGTCTCGGCGACGGGAGAGGAAAGCGTGCCGAGGGCGGGCTACGGGCCCTCGCACCCTTCCTGATCCTCGTCCTGGGGTCGACGGGGAGCCGTGGCGGCGCGCTTGCCCTCGGGGTGGGTCTCGTGGTGCTCGTCGTCCTGTCGGGGCAGCAGGAGCGGTGGCCCTGCATGGGCAGAGCTGCGTCGGCGATCGCGCTCGGCGCTGGTCTCTGGGCTGTCATCGTCGCTTCCGGCGGAGGCGTCGTTCCGACGATGATCGCGACCGTCGCCGTCGCCGCGCTCGGGGCAGCTCTGCCGACTCCGGGGCGGCGTGCCGCGTGCGCGTTGGCGTGCGGCCTGGCGATCGCCGGGGCCACGGCTGTCGCCGTGCATCCGCCCCCGACGACATCGAGCTTTCGCTCGGCGTACTGGAAGGCGGCGTTGGAGGAGGTGCGGGAGCGACCATTGCTCGGGAGCGGTGCCGGCAGCTTCTACCTGACCTGGCGCGAGCACCGAGCGGTGGACACGGAGGTTCGCGACGCGCACAGCCTCTACGTCGAGACCCTCTCGGAGCTCGGGCCGGTCGGGTTGGTGCTCGTGCTCGTGCTCATCGTGCTGCCGCTTGCGGTCGCCGTTGGTCGGCGTGGAGATGCCGTGGGTGCGGCCGCGGCCGCGGGATTCGCGGTGTTCGCCGTCCACGCCGGCCTCGACTGGGACTGGGAGATGCCCGTGGTGACCCTCGTAGCGCTCGGGTGCGGGGGAATCGTGCTCGCCGCGGGCGAGCAGACATCGGTCAGGAGGACGAGATGATCGAAAGCGACAGAAATCCGAGACGGTGGCGCGACGCGGCGACGCTGCTCCTGGTAGTGGTGCTCGCCGTTTCCGTCGTCTCGGTCGTGCTGGACGGCGGTCGATCGGCGCTCGCAGCGGACGACTGCCAGTACGGGCAGCAGTACGGGCAGTATGGCCCCTACGGCCCCTACGGCCCGTACGGCTCGTCGTGCCCCAAGGCACGCCCGACCCTCAGGGTGAGTGCTCCCAGCTCGGCGGGTATCGGCACCAGCGTCGTCCCCGTCGCGAATCCTGGAGAACGGCGACAGCCCGACGGGAACCTTGATCCTACGGCTGCATCGACCGGGGCAACAGTGCGCCAGTCCGTCTCAACCTCCGTTCTGGCTCGCGCAGGTCGAAGTCCACGGAAACGGCGCCTACTCTGCCAGCCTTCCGTTCGGGCCTCCGCCGCCCTTCGATCAGCTCGGGACGTGGATCTGGTCCGCGACCTACGTCGGAGACGCTCGGAACGAGTTGACGCACACCATCTGCGGAGCCTTCACCACGAACGTCACCAAGCGGAACCCCGGGCTGAGTCTCACGAACTGGACTCCAGCGCCGTACGAGCCGGGAGTCTTCGCGGTCGTCCGTGGGGAGTTCTCTGCCTACCAGCCGAGCAGCGGGTTGACCCTCGCACTGCACGGTCCCGGCGACGGGGACTGCACGGGAACACCCGCCTTCGTGCAATCCGTGACGACGTCTACCTTCGAGGCACATCTCGGCCCACTCGGGGTGGGGACGTGGCGACTGCGAGCAACGTACCCGGGTGACACGTACAACCTTCCTTTGGACTCGGGCTGCGCGCCGTGGGTGATCGTCTCGAAGCGCTCGGCCAGCCTTGCGCCGTCCATCTCGGCGGCGAACGTCACGGTGGGGCAGCCCGTAGCGGCCGGGGCGAGCGTGCTCGGAGCCTCACCCACCGGCACGCTGACGGTTCGCCTGTTTGCGCCGACCGATCCGGGATGCTCGAGCCCCGTCGCAGCCGAGACCCTCCAGGTAAGTGGATCCGGCCCGGTCACGGCGAGCGTCGTGCCGACAAGCGTGGGCACGTGGCGCGTGACGAGCGAGTACTCGGGCGACGCCAACAACACGTCGGCGACGACGGCCTGTGACGCGACGGCGTTCGCGGCACAGAAGACGACGCCCATGCTGTCCGTGGCCGCGGTTCCCGCACTCTCGGACGACGGCGACAGAATTCACGCCAGGGTCGACCTCGGTTCCGCCTATCAGCCAACCGGCCGCGTGTCGTTCTCGCTCTTCCCCCCGAACGATTCGTCGTGCTCGGGTACGCCGACCTACGCCGAGGAGGTTGTGCTGACGGAAGCGGACGCGACGACGTCCGGTGTCTTCGAGGTTCCGAAGCACGCCGTCGGAACGTGGAACTGGACGGCGTCCTATACCGGCGACGAGAACAACGCGCACGTTGCGTCGACGTGCGGGCAGACGCCGGTAGAGGTCGTGAAGAAGATCAAGAAGGAGAAGTAGCCGCATCGAGCCGGGGTCGGAGCGACACTCCGGCCCCGGCCGTCTTCCGTGAGCCTTGGCCAGGCCCGGCCAAGAGCGCATCCGATAGGTTCCAAGCGATGGACTCTCCCTTCGACGTGCTCGTCGTCGGTGCCGGCTGCGCCGGCATGCGCGCCGCGATCGAGGCCCACGACGCGGGCGCACGCGTCGCCGTCGTGTCGAAGCTCCATCCCGACACGCAGCCACTCCGGCGCGGCCGAGGGAGGCATCAACGCGGCGCTCGGCAACAAGGCGGACGACAACCCGGAGACCCACGCGTTCGACACCGTCAAGGGCTCCGACTACCTCGGCGACCAGGACGCGATCGAGATCTTCACCCGTGAGGCGCCCGGCGACATCTACCAGCTCGAGGGACTGGGGTTGCGTCTTCACGCGGAACGAGGAGGGCAAGCTCGACCAGCGCCCGTTCGGCGCGGCCGGCTCGCCGCGCACCGTCTACGCGGCGGACATCACGGGCCACGTCCTCATCCAGGTGCTCTACGAGCAGCTCTCCGAAGCGGATGGACCAGGGACTGGTCGTGCTCGAGGAGTACTTCGCGTTCCGGCTCGTCGAGGAGGACGGCCGCTGCACCGGCGTCGTCTGCTGGGACCTGCTGAACGGCGGCGTAAAGGTCGTCACCGGCGCGGCGACGATCCTCGCGACCGGCGGTGTGGGCCGGCTCTACCGCGCGACGACGAACGCGTACGCCTGTACCGGGGACGGGATGGCGATGGCGCTCCATGCCGGTCTCCCGCTGAAGGACATGGAGTTCATGCAGTTCCACCCGACCACGATGTATCCCGTCGGGGATCCTGATCACCGAGGGCTGTCGCGGCGAGGGCGGCTACCTGATCAACAAGGACGGCGAGCGCTTCATGAAGCGCTACGCGCCGAACGCGCTCGAGCTCGCCTCGCGCGACGTCGTCTCCCGGTCGGAGACGACCGAGATCGAGGCGGGCCGCGGGCGTCAACGGCTCCGTGATGCTCGACCTGCGCCACCTCGGCGCCGGAGAAGATCCTCTCCAAGCTCCCCGGCTCGCGCGAGCTCGCCATGACGTACGCCGGCGTCGACCCGATCTTCGCAGCCGATCCCTGTGCGCCCCGGCGCCCACTACCACATGGGCGGCGTCGAGACCGACGAGTGGGGGCTCACCGAGCTCGAGGGCCTCTACGCCGCCGGCGAGGCGGCCTGCGTGTCCGTGCACGGCGCCAACCGGCTCGGCGGGAACTCGCTGATGGAGACGATCACGTTCGGCCGGCGCTCCGGACAGGCATGCGGCCGAGTACGCGCTGGGCCGTGTCGGCACGTCGAACGGGCACGCCGAGGCCGCGCGTGCCGACGCCGAGACCTGGATCAAGGGCCTGCTCGACGTCTCCAGGGGCGAGCGACCGTGGCAGATCCGCGACGAGCTCGGTCAGTCGATGCTCGAGAACTTCGGCGTCTTCCGTTACCCGGACCGGATGGAGACGGCAGGTCGACGTCATCGACGAGCTCCGGCAGCGCTACGAGCGCGGCATCGTCGTCGAGGACAAGGGCACGGTCTTCAACAGCGACCTGACCCAGGCGATCGAGCTCGGCTACCTGCTCGACATCGGCGCCTGCATGCTCCAGGCGGGCCTCGCCCGCAAGGAGTCTCGCGGTGCGCACTCGCGCCCCTCCGACTTCCCCGAGCGCGACGACGAGAACTTCCTGAAGCACTCGATCACGCACTGGGTCGACGGCGCGCCGCAGCTCTCCTACCGCGAGGTGCGCATGACGAAGTGGGAGCCGATGGTGAGGTCGTACTGATGGCACGCATTCGACACAGACTTGGCACAGTTTTGTTGCTCATTTCGGCAACAGAGCCGATAGAATTGGCAGCGGGTGGTGGGTTGGGGTGCCCCGAGAGAGCGCACCGCGACGACGACAAGAACAGGCCGGCGTGAAGGTCGAGCTGAAGATCTGGCGCTACGACGCCTCGACGGGCGAGCGTGCGCTCCGGCCGTACGAGATCGACGTGCTCCGACGAGGCGACGCTGCTCGACACGCTCGACGCCGTGAAAGACAAGGTCGACGGCTCGCTGGCGTACCGCAAGAGCTGCCGGATGATGATCTGCGGCTCCTGCGGCATGCGGGTCGACGGCGGCGCCGTGCTCGCCTGCAAGACGCGCATCGCGGACGTCGCCGCGAGACGGGCACGTCCCCGTGATCTCCGCGATGGGGAACCTGCCGATCGTCAAGGACCTCGTCGTCGACATGGATCCGTTCTGGCAGAAGATGCGGGCGATCCAGCCGTACCTCGAGCCGCGTCTCGACCGTACGACCGAGAAGGAGAACGTCGTCTCGCAGGAGCGATGGACGTCGATCCACAAGGAGTCGCTCTGCATCAACTGCGGCTGCTGCGTCTCGGAGTGCAACTCGATGGAGTCCGACCCGGACTTCCTCGGGCCGGCCGCGCTCGCCAAGGGCTTCCGCTTCGTCGGCGACCCGCGCGACGGCGCGACGATCGAGCGGCTCGAGCGCTACAGCGAGGCAGCACGGGATCTGGGACTGCACGCGCTGCTACTTCTGCAACGAGCGCTGCCCGAAGGGCGTCGACCCGCGCGACGCGATCGCGAAGCTCGGCGCCGAGGCGATGAAGGCGGGCATCGACCGCGACATGGGCGCGAAGCACGCGAAGTGGTTCGTCACGTCCGCGAAGACGACGGGCTGGCTGCGCGAGACCGAGCTCGTCCCGAAGACGCAGGGCGTCGTCAAGGCGATCAAGGAGATCAAGTTCGCGATGTCGCTCCTGCCGAAGGGAAAGGTCCCGCCGCCCTTCCCGCCGCACGTCGCGGCAGACGTCGGCGAGTCGCGCGCGCTCTTCGACCTCGTGAAAGAGCAGGGGCGCGACGGCGCCGCCGGGATCGTGCAGGGCGAGAAGGCGCTCCAGCACCTCGCGCACCACGGCGAGACGATCGAGGGCGGCCCGACCCACCCGTACGACGATCCACGACTCGTTCGCGAAGCCCTATCTCCCCGACGAGGAGCCCCGCGCGTGACCGGTCGCGTGAAGCAGGTCGCCTACTACAAGGGCTGTCTCGCCAGCCTCTCCGCCAAGGAGCTCGACACCTCCACGCAGGCGCTCGCGCCCAAGGTCGGCTACGAGCTGATCGAGCTCGAGTCGGTCACCTGCTGCGGAGCGGGCGACATCCACGAGGCGGAGCCGGACTACTACCTCCACCTGAACGCGCGGATCCTCGCGTACGCGGCCGCGACCGGAGCGGACACCCTGATGACGGTGTGCAACGTCTGCACGCTCAACCTGCGGCAGGCGAACCACCAGCTGCTGAACGACGCCGCTCTCCGCGAGCGCGTGAACGACAACCTCGAGCGGGTCGGCGCGCCTCGCTACGACACCGACGTCGACTGCGTCCACTTCCTCTGGCTCGTCGCCGGCGAGAGCTTCTCGACGCTGCAGGAGGTCGCGCACAAGGGCCTGCGCGGGCTCAAGATCGCGCCGTTCTACGGCTGCCAGATCCTGCGGCCGTCGAAGCTGATGGGCTTCGACGACCCGGACAAGCCCGATTCCCTCGAGCGGATCATCGCCGCGTGCGGCGGCGAGGCGATCGACTACCCGGCGAAGGTCAAGTGCTGCGGCTTCCCGATCATCCAGGCCCGGGAGGACACGGCGCTCGGCGAGCTGATCCAGCCGATCGAGCAGGCGAAGGAGGCGGGCGCCGACGCGATCGTGACCCCGTGCCCGCTCTGCCACCTCTCGCTCGACGCGTGGCAGTCGAAGCTCAAGAAGCAGACGGGCAAGGACTTCCAGATGCCGATCCTGCACCTGTCACAGCTGATCGGCGTCGCGGCCGGCCTGACCGACGCGGAGCTCCGCTTCAAGCGGCACGTCGTCTCGATGCAGCCCGTGCTCGAGAAGCTCGCCTTGTAGGGACGACTCGCGGCGTCCGACGACGTCGCAGCGCCTCGTCCCACAGAGCGAGCGCGACGAGCGACCAGCCGAGGAGCTCCAGGCCCTCCTTCGCGACGATCTGGTACTCGGCCACCCGATCGCCGCGCTCTCGCTCGAACCGTCGGTCGAGCGGTCGAGCCCGTCGACGAGGAACGACCAGCGAGCAGACAGCCCGCGACGGCCAGCGTACCGGGCGGACGCCGAGGTCGTGGCAATCAGGGCGAGCAGCAGTCCTGCCGCGACGTCACGATCACCAGCCACCCGTCCCCGAGGCCGGATGGGGGCCGTCGTGGAGGAGATCCGCGAGCGTCAGAAGCATGAGGACGGCGGTGAGCATCGTCGAAGCGATGCGGCGCTCGCCACGCTCGTCCCGTGCGAGGAGAAATGCGCCTCCGACGGCGGCCGTCAGCGCGGCGTTCGAGACGATGTCGGGGAGGCCGTTCGATCGGTCGAGATCGACGACCGTGCCGACACGACCCGCATCGAGCACCACGGCGAGGTGAACGGCGGACTGAAGGAGAGCGACCCCCAGGATCGCCCCGGCGCACGCGGCGAACACGCCGCGACGCATGCCGCTCCGGCCCTCCCCCATGGACTGAGCCTAGTGCGTTCACGACGCGTGTCTCTAGGGTGCCGGGATGCTCGGCGTCCTCCTCGTCGTTCTTGCTGGCCTCGTCGGGTGCGCCGTCTACGGCTGGATCGAGGCCGGCTGGCTCAGAAGGCGCGTGCTCGACGTGCCCGTGCCCGGGCTGCCCCCTGCGTTGGAGGGGCTTCGAATCGGGCATCTCTCCGACTTCCACCTCGGCGCACCCCTCTCTCGTGGCAACCGCGCAAGCGAGAAGGCCGCCGTCTGGGTCGCCGAGCGCCAGCCCGACCTCGTATGCGTGACCGGAGACCTCGTCTCGCATCCGCGGGGAGAGCGTCGACTTCGTGCGCTCCTCGCACTCCTCGAGCGATCCGCTCGTCGTGCTCGGCAACCACGACGTGGCCGTGACGCGCGATCCCTTCTCGCGCGCCGCCGAGCTTCGCGATCTCGAGCGGGCGAGGCTTCTCACCGACCAGGCCGAGACACTCGACTTGCGCGGCCAGTCTGTCTCGGTCGTGGGCGTCGACCCGGAGGCCTACCGACTGAAATGCGCCAGGCCCCACGAGCTCGTCGAACGCGATGCGGCGCTGCGCCTCCTGCTCTGCCATTTCCCGGGAATCGTCGACCGGATGCCGGGCGCGTCCTTCGACCTGATCCTCGCCGGGCACCTGCATGCCGGTCAGATCTGCCTGCCGCTCCCGCGTCGCCGCATCACGCTCGCGCATCCGCGAGCGCGGTTCGTCTCGGGCCTCTACGAGACGGAGTCAGGCACGATGCACGTGTCGCCGGGTACGGGCACGACGTTCGTGCCCTTTCGGTTCTTCGCCCGGCCCGAGGTGACGGAGCTCGTCCTTCGGCGGCCGGACTAAACTGGCTCCCATGGAAGGCCACGCCGTCATCTCGCACGACGTTCTCGCGTCGTATGCGGCGGACGCCGCCCGCGACGTGGAGGGAGTCCACGAGCTCGTCGACGGCCCGCGAAGGCACAAGGGCGTGCGCGTGACGGAAGAGGGTGGCGCCACGACGGTCGAGCTGTACGTCGCCGTCGACTGGGGCGTCCTCGCTCCCGAGGTGGCTACTGCCATCCAGAGCCGTGTGGCGGAGTACCTCGTGCGGACGGCGAGGCTCCCATCGGTCGCAGTCGACGTCGTCGTCGCAGGCGTCGCAGCCACGCCGGGCTGATGCGCGGCGGCGTCTCGGGCCTGACCCGCGCGACAATAGGCTCCGCCCCCTCCGTGTGCCGCGACTGCGTGTGGTGGCAGTCCCGCGGTAACCGGACCGCGTCGAAGGAGCGCTGGATGGAGCGCGCCGAGGAGGACTGGGGCGAGTGGGGGACGATCTATCTCGACGAAGGCGGCCGCCTGCTCGGCTCTCTGCAGTACGGACCGTCGCGCCTCTTCCCGCGCGCTGCCGATCTTCCTGCCGGCCCGGCATCGGACGACGCCGTGCTCGTGACGTGCTCGTATCTGTTCCGAGACGGGGCGGAGTGGATCGAGAAGTCGCTGCTCCTCGCCGCGATCGGCGAGTCTCGCGACCGAGGCGAGAAGGCGCTGGAGGCGTTCGCCTACCGGTACCCCGAGGGCGAGTCGGTCGAGGAGCGGTTCCTCGTCCACAGGACGGTCTTCCCGCGCGACTTCCTCGACGAATTCGGCTTCACGACAGTACGACAGCAGGGCCGCGTCGAGCTGTGCCGCCTCGAGCTGCGCGGGCTCCAGCCGGTCGAACCCGGTCGCCGGGCGAAGGTCATTCGGGTCGTCCAAGAGGCGTTCGCGCCCGTGCCCGTGCCCGTGCCTCGCCCATGAACCGGACTGAGATGATGTTCTTCTCTGTCGTGGGCGCCGCAGCTACGGTCGCCAGAGTCGCGACGGGGACTGCCGCGCGCGCAACTACTCGACGTCGCCAGGACGAGCGACGGCAGCCACCGTAAGGATGGCGATCTTTGCGTCGAGCCAAAGAGACCAGTTCTCGATGTAGAAGTTGTCCCACTCGACACGATCCTTGAGTGACGTCCTCCCACGAAGACCGTTGACTTGTGCCCAGCCTGTGATCCCCGACTTCACGCGATGCCGCTTGGCGTATCGATATACGGAGTGTTCGAACTGGTCGACGAACTCGGGGCGCTCTGGTCGGGGGCCGATGAAGCTCATCTCGCCTTTCAGGACATTTATCAGCTGAGGCAACTCGTCGAGCGACCATCGGCGCAGGAACGCTCCGACTCGCGTCCGTCGGTCGGATCCTTCCACTCCGCCGGGAGCGATGTCGTCGGGCAAGACGATCCTTTCCCGCTCGGGTGCCACGTTCGGGAGCATCGAACGGAACTTCAATATGTCGAATCGCGTCCCGTCGCGGCCGACGCGCTCCTGCCGGTAGAGAATCGGTCGGCCGAGTGAGATCCACACACTGACCGAAAGTACGCAGAACACAGGGAACATAAGCGCGATCGCAACGATTGCCATGATGCGATCGAGGCCGTACTTCAGCCCAAACTGCCACCCCTTGGGATCTGGTGAGTAACTCGAGACGATTGGAAGCCCACCGATGCGTCCCACAGTCAAGTGCCCGGCAGTTCTCTCGTAGAGCCGGGGCACGAGACTCACGTTTACTCCGAGTTGCTCGCAACGTTCGACCAACGCGATCAGGACTTCCATCGGGGCCGTCGAGAACGCCAGGACTATCTGTTCGATCCCATAGTCTTGAATCACCCGTTCGAGGTCCCAACTGGCGCCTAGAACGGGCAGCTCGTGACTATCGGCGTCGGGGGCCATGGGCTCTTTGTCGAGGAACCCGACCGGCCGGAGACCCATCGCGGGACGCTCCAGCAGTCTTCTCGCGACAAGCCGTCCGACCGCTCCTGCTCCGACGATGAGAGTTGGGCGGCCGATGCGTCGTTGGCGGAGAGTGAGAGCGGCACGACCGGAGACGAGGAGCAAGGTCGTCACCAGCAGTGCGTGAAGGCTCTCACGGCCCACGAGTGGCGAATCGGTCAAGACAACGCGTAGTGAGATCGTCACTGTGGCGGCGAGTACGGTCGCAGCGACAACGGCGCGGCAGACCTCGATCAACTCGAAACCGGGCGGAGTCCTGTACATCCCGCGTGCGGAGAGGAATGCGAAGACTACGAGCGAGAAGACGATCGTCCAAGTAATGGGTGGCGTGTGAAACCGCGACTGAGGTTGCGCCAGAACTCCGGCTGCCGTGGCGAGCATCAACGTGTCCACCAACAGCGGCGACAACCGCGGCCATGGCAAAGAGCGTTTCCGGGCGCCAACGCCCAGCGAGGACCGATGAACATGTGAGGAGTCGGCGGAGGGAGGCGACCCGTGAGGTACAGCGGCACGGGTCCTGGCCGGAAGCGTCGGTAGATCGAGGTCTGGGCTCGTCACGCTCTCGACCTCCCCCGGACGACCACACCGACGCGTGCTGAGACATCTGGAAGGCGCACGCACGCCAAAGGTTGTCGCTGATTAGGCGTGCCGCACCGCCGCATGGCCCCTCTCCCCCTTTCATGTACCCGTCTATGCGACGGGCTCCCCTCCCGATGGACCCAGAGTACTCGTGCCTCCAAGGGGTGTCAACCGATGTCCTTACGGCTCGAGCCTGGGCGGGGGTTGGCCGGCCGCGCAAGGCAGGTGCCTGTGCGTTCGAGGCCGAGTGCGAGATCCTCGAGCCTTACCGTCCTGTGTCGACCACCGAGGCAACGCCAACCTACCCTCCCCGCAACGTTCCGAGCCGGTGGATGGTGATACCGTCGACACGTGCGCTTGGGTGGGTACTCAGTTCACCGAGACCTAGGACTCGCGTCTTGCGCACAGGGGCGATCCGGAGGCAAGGGGGCGGTTTGCGCGTGTGGATTCCAGTCTTGGTCGTGGTTGTGGCCGCAACCTGTGGCGCCAGTCCGTCGTCGTCCGCACGCACCGACGCGATATCAGACGGGCCAATGGTCATGAACCCGGGCATTGCAGTCGGGAGTCATTTCGAGGCACTTCTGCAGTTCCTCACGACGCACCGCCAGCGGCTGGAGATGGATTTCCGCGTGCCTTCCGCAGATCGGAGCCCAGGTTCTTCGGCCTCGATCATGGCTGCGCAGAAGCGTCCATCGGCGAGCATCGTACCTTCGAAAGGAACCTTGTTCGGAGCGCTCGTCGATCAACGAGAAGGGGTCTTTTGGTCCCAGCGTCGGGTTCTCGACTTCGAGCGCATGGTCGGCCGAAAACTGGCCATCGATCACTACTTCTATTGGACGACGCCAGAACATCCTTGTATTGGTGAAATGCCTCGGCGAAGCCGCGAGGGTTGGGACGTTTCACATGGTCGCATCCCGATGGTGTCTTGGGTGCCGGAGCCTCCCGACGTCAACTCGCCGTGGCTCGATCAGTTCATCGGCGGATCAGTCGACCAGTGCTTACGAACGGTCGCTCGAGGACTGAAGTCGATTTCGGGTCCTGTGCTGATGCGCTTCATGCATGAGATGAATGGCAACTGGTACCGGTGGTCGGGCCCGCAGAACGGAGGTGGCTCGGTCGGCGAACTCAAATACCGGCAGGCGTGGATTCACGCATGGACCATTTTTCGGGACGAGAAGGTCACGAACGTCCAGTGGGTGTGGTGCCCGGATTCTTCGGACACTCCCGCAGACGGCTCACATCACTGGACGGGCTACTACCCCGGCGACAGGTACGTCGATTGGGTGTGTGTCGATGGGTACAACTGGAACGTGCCAGCTTGGGGCCCTTGGGTGGAGTTCAACGGAATATTCTCGCAAACGATGGGTAGGTCGATCTACAAGGACTACGCTTCCCGAAAGCCGTTCATGATCGGTGAAACCGGTACCGTCGAGGATGAAACCACTCCGGGTCACAAGGGGAGGTGGTTCCTGAATGCCCGCGCTGCCATCAAGGCGCGTTACCCACTCCTGAAGGCTTTCGTGTACTTCAGCACCATTGCCGACGGCAAGGATTGGCGCGTTGGAACGTCTGCGTCGTCGATCGCCGGATTTCGGGCTCTCGCCCTCGATCGCGTGATGAACCCCGAAGGCTGAAGAAGGGCCTTCAGGTCACTCGGGATCCACGTCTGTGCTCGATGGCCAACGAGCTTCCGCGCAGGAAGCCCAACGCTGACCGCTCGATCGAGCACGCGGCTAGCTTCTTGTCGGAACACACGAGAGCTCTTTCCCACTGCTCTCGCGTCCACCCGGCCGCAGCACGCATGGAATCGGTCAGCTGTTCAGACGATCCGGCTTCCACAACGTAGCCGTTGGTTCCGTGGTCGATCAGGTCGTACGCGGCACCCACTTGATCGGTTGTAATGACCCCGAGGCCATGTGCAAGTCCTTCGTGAACGACCAGACCCCACGGTTCGTACAGTGATGGGACTACGAGGACGTCCGACTGCCGGTATGCATCGGCAAGCGCTTCGCCCTCAACGTGCCCGAGCAACCGAATTCGAGGATCTTTGCTCGCCGCCGCCTCGACCGTCGGCTGCACCGGACCGTCGCCGGCAATCCAAAGCTCGCCCTGCTCTATACGGCTGAAGGCGTCCAGGAGTACATCGACTCCCTTGCGCTCGATGAGGCGCCCGACGAACAGATACCTCATCGAGCCAAGCCATGGCATTCGCTCTCTGGGTGGGCGATGCTCCGGAACGAGGGGCGTGATTCCCGCGATCACCGTTCGGGCCGGGGTGGCCCCCAACTCGATGACGTCGCGAACGTGTCGGCTGCCGTGGACGAGCCAGGCATCCGATGATCGCATGAATTTCCTCACCCATGGCTCCGCGAGACGCCGAGGCCAAGTCGGGCTCGGCCGAGTAAAGCTTCCCCACCAGGGGGCGAAGGCCCAGCCCCCCCGGCGGCGGCCTGCGAGCGCGGCAATGTTTGCAGGAGACGACCAGATTCCGCCGCCGCCTGCGATGACAACGTCCGGGGAGAACCGGTGCAATGGCGCAAGAGGACGCGTCGGTACGTACATGTACGTGTCGAACCTCGTCTTGAATCGCGAGCCAACCGCAAGCCGCGATAGATCGAGCGTGCGTGAGTCGAGCAACACATGCTCGAAGGGGAGGTCGCGTTCCGGCGACCAATGGCGGTCTCGCTCCATCGGTGTCTCCGAGATGACGAGCAAGTCGCATGCGTCGTCCTGCGCCAACCGGGCGAACAGTGGTCGTGTGTAGGGCGCGACCATGTTGACAACAATGGCAATACGCATGCGACTCAAGGAGAACCTCCAGCTATCTGTGTTGTCGTGCCGTGCTCACGTTCGCCGGTCGAGCCATGTGCGGAGAGCACGCGGATCCATTGCTCGGCTCCTTCTTGCAGCTCGTCTCTTTCTCAGGGTGTCGGGGAGTGCCCTGAGCGTCAACGGAATGGCCGCCAGAGCTTTCGGGGAGAACAGGACGCAGTGACCTAGAACGAGAACCTCGCGAGCAAGGATGAACGGAAAGTCGCGCGCAAAGTTCCCTAAGTCTTCATTCTTCACCAGCATCAGCCACTGGTTCTTCATCGCGTGGACACGAACCGGCAATGACTTCTCTTGCTGATTACTGTGGAAGTGGCGTACCGCCGAAAGATACCCCGCTGATCCCAGTCCCCGCGTCGTCCGTCCGTGGTACGCGAGCGCGTTTGGCACATACCAGCATTCCCAACCTGCGAGCCGGAGTCGCCAGGACAGGTCATGATCCTCTTTGTGCATGACAAAATTTTCGTCGAGATACTCGTCACTGACGTGGATTTCTTCCAACGCGGACCGTCGTACGACCATGGCCGCACCGTCGACAGCGAACATCTCACAGCACTCGTCGAACTGTTCCCTATCTGACTCCCCCTCGCCGCGTGGTGTGATCCGTCGCTGGCGCGTCAGAATCAGCCCTGCAGTGTCAATAATGTTCGTCGGATTGTCGCTGACGAGGTCGTAGCGCAGAAGCTTCCCGATCGCGGCGCCACACTTCGGGTGCTGGTCGAAGAAACGGGACATCTCCGACAGATATGTCGTCGACGGGAAGAGATCAGCGTTACAAAACATTACTAGCTCACCGGAGCTCAGGCGTATTCCCCGATTGATAGCACGGGGAAATCCCGCTTCAAAGCCCATTTCCACGATGCGTACCCGAGGATCACGTGCGGAGTCGCCGATCAAGCGTCCGACATCCTGCGCAGGATCGTTGTTGAGAACAATAATCTCCACCGGGACAGAGGAATGCTCAAGCATGGTCGGCAACGACTTTCGCAACAGGTGGGCGTCCGCGTGCGTGGGTATGAGGACACTTGCCCGGAAGCGGGAGGGATCGCTGAGCCTCATCGTGGGGGGACGCATGTGACGATCAAGACTTGCCGGCTACGACCGTGACACGCCAACAGCGAGCACCGTACCGGTGCAATTTTCCATCGTGATCCTAACAATCGTCGTCCCCTCCCTCGACCCATACGCAAACGAAACCGTCTGTATGCTCTCTCAACTATCGCCGTTCGAGGGGCACTGTCAAGACGCCGCGGCAATCTACATCAAGGTTTACGGCAACTCAGTGACGCGCCGAAGCCAGCTCTCTCGCCAGTACGGGTAGATAGCCCTCGGGCACGACCGATGGTACGCACCCATGCAGACGAAACTCTCCACGATAATGCAGTCAGAATTGATGGACAACATCCTGCCAGTCTTCTCGTCGATGATCCGCTCGACCCTTCGCAGCACTCTACCGCGGCGACCGCAGTACCGAAGCATCTCGCCATCAAAACGGAGTCCACGTGTTCGCTCGCGCTCGTCCAACGTGCGGAAGATTTCCTGCTTCGATTTTACTTCAATTAGGTCTCCTGGTTGGAGATCCAGCGTCTCAGGCGGCGCTGAGCCATGACTTGTGCCCAGGAGAAAAGGGTACGTATGGCCTCCCTGGACCAGCTTGAGACGGGGAAGAAATCGTACGTTGAAGGCCTGAACCTTGTTGAAGAAGCCGACAACGATACTCCGAACGACGCTACCGACGGTTGCGTTCCGCGATCGGACATCTCGGATGTACTGCGTCGGCTCCCACCATGGGAGAGGTGATGTGGTTGCCCGTTTCAGTTCCGTTGCCTGACACGAGAATATCTCTTCACCATCGTCGGACACCCTTCGGGCGGCTCGGGACAAAGCGGGAACCGTACACGTGTTCGCGTCGCCACTCGATTGGGGCGAAGGCTGAGGGACTTGCGGTTCGGTAATCGTGTTTGGCGCCCTCTCGTCAACGCGCTTCAGCCATGCATCCTTCCAGAATAGGAGGCATCCCGCCTGGCAGCCCCCGTGAGCGGCACCGTCGCAACGTAACTCCTCGAGGTGGCTGGCGTTTTCCATACGCCGGAGCAATCCCCAGTCGATCGTGTCGCAGGTCTTATCCGCGCGTTTGTAGACGCGAAATCGTCTTCCACAATATTGCAGCATTTCTGGCATGAATGGGAGCGACTCAAGCGTGCCGAACGAGTCGAGTGTCCGCAGAATCTCCTCTTTGCTACGTACCTCGACGAGCTCACCGGCTCGTAGGTCGAGCGCAGGACGGACGGAGACATGAGCACCTTTACGGTTCATTCGCTTCATGGAGCACGTCACTGTGGGGTGTCCACCGTCCGGGCTTCTGTGCCAGCGTGCGTGGTGGTGTCACCCCGTCGCTCGCCTGAGGGACCGAGGCAATATGGCGTTGAGGCTTGCCACTTACGTGCTGCGGTCGCACTACAGACGGCTCGGGCTGCTTCTCGGCACGGACTTGGCCGCGACGAGAGGACGGATAGCGATACAACTCGAACGCCTCACCCCATTCTGCGCCGGTGACGACGAAACCAATCGTCGGGCTCGGAAAGGACGACAGAATACGACTCAGAGCGTGAAGCGTGGACGAGCGAAGGGCGTCGGGTCGAACGACGACCACGACTGCATCCACGAGGCTGGTCAGCGCGATCGCGTCACCGACGGGCAAGAGTGGCGCAACGTCGATGAGGACGATGTCCGCGCGCTCTCGGAGGCTTTCGATGATGACCGCAGTGGAGTGCGAGGCTAGCGTGTCGGGGTCCGGCGAGGCGCGCCCGGCAGTGAGCACTTCGAGCCTGCCGGCACCACGGCCAGGTCGGTTCTTGCTCCGAGCCGAACCATCTCCGGTGGCGAAGGACACGAGTTGGAGTGCGTCGTCCAAGGTCGTTCCGCCGTCCCCGACGTCCGTCAGGCCCCGGCTGTCGTCGAGACCGAACAGCTGTTGGACGCGGGGCCTCCGGAGATCGAAATCGGCGAGGACGACGTGGCGTCCCGAGCGAGCAAGTGCCACAGCGAGGTTGGCCGCTGTCGTCGTCTTGCCCTCTCCGTCCATAGCGCTCGTGACCATGATCGTCTTTGCTTGCAGCTCGGAGTTGTTGACGTCGAGGCTCGCGCGCAGGAAGCGGTAGGGTTCTGCGTCGGGACTCATTGGAGCGGACAGCATCACCAATCCTGTCTCTTGCAGCTCGCGCGGAGGTGGCGGCAGCGTTCCGAGAAGAGGCAGGCCTAGACGGCTGCGAAGCGCACTGACCGTGTGAACCCGGGAGTCGAGACCATCGATGAGGAATGCGCATCCCAGCCCGAGCAAGAGACCGAGCACAAGGCCGAGGAACCCGTTACGAGCGGTGTGCGGCCCTGTCTGCGGAGCTTCGTTGGCCGGCTGAACCACGACGGCCGTCGGTGCCTGAAACGTCTCCAACGCGGCCAGTTGGCGCTCTCTCACAACGAGACTCTTGTAGAGAGGCGAGCCCTTCGCACCTGTTGCCTCCAACTTTGCCAGGCGCGCACTGACCGCAGACTTGGCGTTGTTGATTTCGTTTGCATCAAGCCCCCGTCGATACGACGTGTACGCCTGTGCGTACGTCGTGGCGAGGCGCATCGCGACGTCAGGACGCGAATGCTCGACGGTGAACCTGAGGAGGTCGCTACCGAGTGTCGCAGACACCGACGAGGACTTCAGCAGCTTCAAGGGGGTCAGGCCCGGGACGTGGGCAGCCTTCGTGGCCAGCCGCGCTACTTGTGGCAGCCGCGCTAGTCCCGCTTCGGTCTCGGCGACCCGCGCAGGATCGACATAGGGTGTCTGTACGCCCGTCAAGCTGGTCGTGAGGTTCTTCTGGCTCAGCAGAACGTCCGCGGAGGCCTGGTAGGTAGCCGTCTGCTGCGATGAGAGGAGTACTGCCCCGACGGGCACGAGTACGAGGGGGACGAGCACGAACCAACGACGCCTCCAGAGGAGGCCCAAGTGGTCGAGGAGGGTAGGCGGGCCCGTCACTCGGTTGTCATCCGTCACGAACCTCTCCTTCCCCCCTGGAACGTCTAGTCACACCATAACGACGAGGTGCAAATGGTGAAGCCTCCGGACGGCGCGTCCGGGTGCGCTGCTCGGCCAGGCGACTCAAACCCCGACCCAGTTGTCAGCGGTGGATGGCGCCCGCGCGCTCCTTCTCGTTACCGTGACCCGGGTCGTCGTTGCTTGTCGCTCCTGCACGGCGCGAAGTCCAAACACCAGCGCCGCGGGGATCCATCCGAATCGCGAATAGAGGACAGGCTCGCTCATGGAGAACACAACGAACGCGACAACTGCGCTCAACAACCCAACGGCGATCATCTCCTCATTCTGCGATCTCGCACTGGACATGGTTGCCCAAGCGGTTCTGAATACGGCGAGCAATGCGATGAACATCCCCGCGAGGCCGATCAGGCCGGTCTTGTACCAGGTGCCGATGACGATGTTGTGGACGTCGTTTGCATAGCTGACGAGCCCGGACGGCCTCGTAATGCTCACGAGGTCTAGGCCGACGCCGACAAAGGGGTGCTCCTTTATCTCCCTGACTGCAATACGGTAGGTCGAAATTCGATCTCCTAGCGATCCGGAGCCACTCGTGTTGCCCGAGGCCGTGACCTTGTCGAATCGCTGAAGTGGCGTCGGAGCGCCACGCATCGTTTGTACGCCCATCGTTGCGACGACACACAGCCCGACGGCGGAGATGACAAGCACCGAGTTCAATGAGATTCGCTGGAATGTGAGCCAGACGAATGTCGCGACAACAGCGGCGAGGAGTGCTCCGACCGAGCCGGAGAGAACCAGCCCGGCGGCGACGAGCAGCACGAACAGGTACGAGAGCGCCCGCCGGCGCAACCGAATCCCGTGTCGTGAAGCCAAGACGAGGGCGGGGACGAACGCAATGCTCGTAAGGCCGCCGAGATCGTTCGGGTGCGTCGTGAGGCCGGTTGCTCGGCCGTACAGGACGGTACTGCCTGGAATCACGTCACCGACGAGCACCTGAACGACGGCAGCAGAACCGCAGATCGCGGCTGTCAGGACCCACAGATTCATCGCTCGTACGACATGCTCGAGCCGATTCAGCAAGAGGGTCCCGAGCCAGAACCAGAGAAATGTGAGCACGATCAGCCTCACGATCACGGCGAAGGACTTGAGAGGTTCCACCGCCTCGAATGTGGAAATGATGCCTCCGAGCGAGAACAATGCGACGCCAAGAAGAAAGGCCGAAGGGAGTCGAATCGGAACCGCCCACCGTCGAAAAGTGAGCTCCAGGCACGCAAAGATGAAGCTGAACCCGAACAACACATCCGAGAGGGTGACTTGCCCCCCGGCTCTCAGGGTGAGCACGCCAATCAGGCTCACACCGAGAAAATACAGCGATCTCGCGACGCCTAATTCGGCGATCGGTGGCCTCGTCGTCGCTGCGTCAGGCGCTCCACGGTAAAGCCCCTCCTGGATCAGCGCGACGTCCATGGCTCGGTGGTGTCGAGCGACCGACCGTCGTCCGACAACGAAGAACAAGGCGCAAGCCGACGCCACGATGAGGATCGTGGTCCCGTGCGATGGGAGGGCCGTCACGGCGATGGCGCCGGTCACCGAGAGGCCAACTGCCGCTGTGGCTACGGCCGTCCCACCTCTCGTTGCGCTCGTCATGTGAGTCAGACGACTCCTGATCGAACCGAACGCACGGGGCGTGAGCGAGGTCGCGGAAGATCCGAGTAGGAGCACCATCACGAGCAGGAGTAGCAGGCTTACGCCCCATGAAATGGCCAAGGCGAGGGCGACACCTTCGGCTCCCATTTCCGGAAGAAGGACGGCCATGGCCGGAAGCAAGACGACCCACGAGGCAGCTTCAGCGATTGTTCCCAAGACCGGATGTCCCAGCCCGTTGACACCGTCGGTGAGCACGCGACGGACCGCCATGAAGAACGTCCCGGCGAGAAGGATCCGGGCAATCGGCGTCGCCCCATCGAAGTCGGCCCCATAGAGGACAGTGACGAGTACGTGCGTCAGGGCACCGAGCGTTCCCACTACGAGCGTCGTCACCGCGAGGCCGAAGAAGAAGTACCTCCACATTGCGCGGCGGGCTTCAGCGGGCTCCGACTCGGACGCCACGCGCGGATAGGCGACGAGGCCGATGCTGTACGAGATGACGCGTGGGACGCTCGTGAACGCCTGGGCTACGACGTACAGACCCAAGGCCACCGGAGTGAGGAAGAGACCGACCACGGCCTGGTCGAGTCGGAACACATCGACCGGCGAGTAGAAGCCCATGAAGCCTTTCAAGCCGAACTTCGCGAGTTCCGAGCGGGAAGGGGGAACTGAATCCCCTGCAGAGTCACGCGGAAGCCCTCTCCACCCGACTCCGAGGGCAAGCAGCCCTCCGATCAGACTCGCCAACGCCCACACAGTCATCACACGCACGAGGTCGGCGGATCCGGTCACGAAGATCGCGAGCACTCCGATCACATACGCGGCAGTGGGAAATGTCCGGAGAACGTTCAACGCTGCAAACCGCTGCTGCCCTTGAAGGATCGCGAGCCCATATGCAAAGGCGAGAAGCCCGGGCACCAAGAGCATCGACACGGCCGCCGCCAGCTTCACGCGGTCGGGGTCGTCTCTGACGATTGCCAAGAGGACGACTGCCTGCAGCGCGAACGTCACCGCCAGCTGAATCACCCCGGTTCCGCCGAGAGAAGTGACGATCCTCCGGGCATTGCCGGGGTCGCGTGCGATGTAGTAGGTCACTGCGGAGGGAAGACCAATGCTCCCGAGCAAGAAGCAAACACCAGACACGACCACGAGCAGGGCGGCGTAACCGCGGTCTTCCGGGCCGAGGCTCCGAGCGACGAGAACGCCGCTCATGACCAGGAGAATCTGAGACGTCCCCGCGGCGGCCAGCGAGCCGCCCATGGCTCGGGCCGCGCGCGAGCGCCAGCGAGGCGGCGGCTTCACCGCTCGATCGTCGGCCGTACCCTCGCGGACCGTTTGGGCGTAGCGCCGAAAGAGCAATCGCTCTGGAAGTCGTACGCGCCATGGGCGTGCACGCATGACCGTGGAACCCCCTCCCCCAACCGTCTGAGAGCAAGACCGAGCACCACACGATAACGAAGCTTGGCCGTGCGTCTTCCCTCCGATGAGCCAGACGATGCTCGACGAGGTTGCCGTGTGGGCGTTTGTCGACCAGAATGCGATGAGTGCAAAGCAGCTACGGTGGCTGGTTGTTGTCGGTTGTTGGTGGTTCGTGAACCGGAGGCCGTTGGCCGGCACCAAGGGGGAGGGCTAGTTGAGCGTTGCGGTGATCACGGGCGCAAGCGGGCTGATCGGCTCGGAGGCGGCCATCTACTTTGGCGGGAGCGACCTTCATGTCGTCGGAATAGACAACGATATGCGCCAAGTGTTCTTCGGCGCAGACGCGTCGACCGACTGGAACAGGCGTCGAGTTGTCGAAAACCTCGGAAAGGGCTACACCCACAATAATCTGGACATTCGGGACCGTGACGCGGTCGCTCGGGTGTTTCGTCAGTACGGCCGAGACATCGATCTGGTCATTCACACCGCTGCCCAACCTTCTCACGACTGGGCGGCGCGGGAACCATTCGTGGACTTTGACATCAATGCCGTCGGAACCCTGAACGTCATCGAGGCCACCCGACTTTTTGCGGAGAATGCCACATTCATCTTTACCTCGACCAACAAGGTCTATGGTGACCGCCCCAATGCCCTACCACTCGTCGAGTTGGAAACGCGCTGGGAGATCGAGCCTGACCACACATATTGGCGCGGCATCAGAGAGGACATGTCGATCGACGGGTGCCTTCACAGCGTCTTCGGCGCGTCGAAGACCGCCGCCGACGTGCTCGTCCAGGAGTACGGCCGCTACTACGGTCTACGCACCGCCTGTTTCCGGGGCGGAACCCTCACCGGCCCTCATCATTCCGCCGCAGAACTGCACGGGTTCCTTGCGTACATAATGCGCTGCGTCATGACGAGAACGCCCTACACGGTCTACGGCTACAAAGGGAAACAGGTTCGCGACGCCATACACAGCCACGATCTCATACGAGCATTTGATGAATTTTACCGCGCGCCCCGAATTGCAGAGGTCTACAACATCGGTGGGGGTCGGTTCAGCAATACGTCTGTGATCGAGGCAATTGCAACGGCTGAGGAGATCAGTGGCGACGGGCTGAACTGGGTTTACGCGGATTCGAACAGAATCGGAGACCACATATGGTGGATCGGCGACAACGGTCTCTTCGAGTCCCATTACCCTGGTTGGAAACTCGAATACGACGTTCCACGGATCCTGCAGGAGATCTGGGCCACAAATCGGGATCGATGGACACACCCTCGCGCGCAGCCGGGCGCTCGGCGAGGGTAGTGAGTGGCTAGCGTCTCGTCAAGATCCTACTGATGAACTCGTCGTACTCGGCCAGGGCATGCGCCTGCGACAGGGTCGTCTCTGCGTAAACGCGCCCGCGCGCACCGAGTGCATCAGCTCGCGAGGGATCGTTCTTCAACTCGAGAATAGCCTCTCGGAGTGCCGGAGCATCCGCAGGCGGCACGACAATTCCGGCGTCCGCTGCCAAGAGCTCGGCTGCGGTTTCGCTATCGGGCGAGACTGCCGCGACGACGGGCTTGCCCGACGCGAAGTACGAGGTGAGCTTGGATGGAAGCGACATATCCGCGACGGATGAGCGCTGGTTCACGAGCAACACATCGGATGCGTCCATTGTCGCTTCCCAGTTACCCGGGCCTTGAAGCGGAATGAACTCGACGGCGTGGAGGTCGCGTTCCTGAGCGCTGCGCTGGAGCCGCTCACGATCGTTACCATCTCCGACGAGGGCGATACGAACTCCGACCCGATTCAGAAGATCTGCGGTGTCCAGCAGGTTGTCAAGTCCTTGCTTCTGACCCATGTTCCCGCCGTGAACACAGATGAAGTCGTCTGGCGCCCAGCCGAATCGGCGCCTCATCTCAGACCGCGGCTCACTCGGTTCGACTCGGCGCGTCCAGTTTCTCAACCGCATTATCCGGTCTGGTGACACGCCACCTTGCTCGAAGTAGCGCCGAAATCCTTCCGCGATGATCCCGACCATCGAGGCACGCTTGGCCAGCCTCATCTCCATGGTGCGCACGATGCCGGCGACTCGCGCGCCGCCCGCCACGCCGCTCTGTTCTGCCGCAAGGCCCATAAGATCCTGGAAGACGAGGCCATACGGCACTCGGTAGAACATCGACGCCGCGGCGGCGAGTGTACCTCCCGCGAGACTGGGGCACGTCCCGACGACCACGTCCGCCTTCCATCGTCGCGGGATCGCCGTGAGCCCGAGCGTGAGCAACGAGAGCTCATAGGCAGCACGGTGAGCCGCCGACTGGGTGCCGGGGACATAGTGCCATCGGCGACGAATCGTTACTCCGTTGTGAATCTCCTTCGCTCCGAGGCGTCCGTTGGCAGATGACGCCCAGTCTGGATAATGAGCGAAGCCCGTTGCTACGACGACGTCATGTCCCGCGTCATTCAAGTGCTCCGCGAGTCCCGTCAGGTAGGGAGCACTGCCCGCCCCCTCCGGCCAGTAGTAGGACGTGGTGACGAGGACGTTCATGCGTCCTCGTCACCACGAGTCCGACCCTGTCGTGTTGGCACGCGGGCCACGGTAACAGCAGGCCGCACGGCCTAGTGTGAGTAACCAGCGCCGACGCGTCGCCATCGGACTCGTTTCGAACAAGGGACTCGAACGCAGCCGATGGCTTGGGCGAGCTACTTCTGCCACGCCCCGCACCCAGTCGACCTCGGTCTTCAGCTCGTCCGGCGTCGACGGTCGTGGTACCGCACGTCCAGCCGCCGATCCACATTTGCAGCAGCACGAAACATCGGCTGGTTGGTCGAGTCGTAGACGGGGGCGCGACCCGACCAGCTTGCCGTCCAGATACCAGCTGATCGTGCTCGCAGTCCACATCATCCCGTACGTGTGGAACGTCGGCGGTCAGGTCGACACCGACGTTGTGATAGTTGTTGCTGTTCTGGGTGTTCGACACGCCGTAGCCGTCGCACGAGTTGCGGTGGATCGTCCCGTAGAAGACGCTCGGTTCGGTGCCCTGGCCCTCGAACACGTCGAGCTCGGCCGACCAGCACTGCGCCGCCGGAAGCCCGTTCTGGGCGCAGTACGGGTTGATGCTCGGGTACGACGGGTTGACCGAGTGGCGGTACGACAGCAGCCAGAACGCGGGCCACGCGCCCGGCCCCTTCGTCCACTTCATGCGAGCCTCGAAATAGCCTTGCGTGAACGATGCGGGGTGAGGCGCCGGCCTCGGTTGTGACGGTGATGTCGGGGTAGCCGTCGACGCGTTTCGACACCAGGTTCAGCACGCCGTTCGGCACGAAAATGGAGTCTGCCGGGGCGCCGGGGCTGTACCAGATGCCCTGGCTCCAGCTACCGAGGCTGAAGTCGTTGAACTCCTCGGCCCATGCCTGGTGATAGCCCTGCCCGGCGATCGGAGCTGGTTCCCCGCCGGAAGAGGGAGCGCACGGAGTCGTGGTGACGTTCACCTGCGCCTGCGATGACCTGTTCCCGGCGGCGTCGTATGCCACCACACCAAACGTGTACGGCGTGCCACAGACCAGACCGGTCTGGGTCGAGGAGGTCGTCTGTGTCGACGTCAGCTTCGCCCCGTTCCGGTAGATGTCGTAACCAGTGACCGCGACGTTGTCGCTCGCGGCTGTCCACGCGAGCGACAGTCCGGTCTGGGACACGTTCGAGGTCGTCAGGCCGGTCGGACTCGTGGGCGGCTGGGTGTCGGCGCACGGCGACGTGGTCGTCGAGATCGTCACTTGCTGGGAGGTATTGCCGGCTGTGTCGACAGCTCTGACACCGACGCTGTAGGTGGTTCCGCAGGTGAGACCGCTGATGGTGTACGTCGTTGTCGTGGCGGTGCCGACCTTGGTTCCCGCGCGGAAGACGTCGTAGCCCGCGACGGCTACGTTGTCGGTGGAGGCGTTCCAGGCGATCGTGACGCTCGTGGGGGCCGCCGAGGTGGTGCGCAGATTCGTCGGCTGCGACGGTGGTGGTGTCGGCGCAGGGGAGGGTGGAGACCATGACGGCGGTCTTGGTCGAGCTGTTGCCGGACGCGTCGAACGCGTCGACGGCGAGGGTGTAGTTGGTGCCGCAGGTGAGGCCGCTGACGATGCCGGTGGTGCCGGTGGTGGTGTTGACGAGTTCGGCGCCGTTGTAGACGCCGTAGCCTGCGACGCCGACGTTGTCGGTGGCGGCCGCCCAGGTGAGGGCGATGCTCGTGGTGGTGCGCGTCGAGACGGTGACGTTGGTCGGCGCCGTCGGCGGCTGGCTGTCGGCGACACGGCGAGGTCGTGACCGCCATGGTCGGCGCGCGTGGATCGTGTTGCCGGCCGCGTCGTAGCGCGTCGACGCCGACCGGGTAGGCGGTACCGCACGAAAGGCTGTTGATAGCGTAGTGGTGGTCTGCTGGGTGCCGACCGGTGCTGGCTCGAGCCGCGGTAGAGGCCGTAGCCGGCGACGGCGACGTTGTCGGTGGAGGCGTTCCAGGCGATCGTGACGCTGGTGCGGTGGCCGACGCGACGCGCAGGTTGCCCGGCACGGAGGGAGCCGTCGTGTCCCCGATGGTGGGCGCTGTGGTGTTGGCGACCGACGCGCTGACGGTGTTGGTGGCGAGTACGGTGCCGGTGTCGTTGAGTGCGCGCACCTGGAACGTGTGTCGACCGTCGGTGATCGACTTGAGTTCCAGAAGCCGCGTAGTGTCGCCGAAGGGCATGCTCTGCTCGCTCAGCACAGGCCTTGCCGTCGACGAGGAATCGATCGACCCGGGTCGTCCGGGACCGTCGCCGTTGCGGTCGTAGACGGCCCGCCAGTTGACGGCGCCGGACAGGGTCGACCCGTTGGCGATCGTCTGTGTCACGGTCGCCGTCGGAGCCGGTGGCGGTGGTGTGGGTTTGGTTGGTGACGGTGGCGGTGATGGTGTTGCTGGCGAGGAGGGTGCCGGTGTTGGTGAGTGGCGCGTACCTGGAAGGTGTGTTGGCCGTCGGGGACGCTGGTGGAGGCCCAGAAGCCGGTGTGTCGCCGAACGGGATCAGCTCGCTCGGTGAGCACGAGGTTGCCGTCGACGCGGAACTCGATCTTGCCGGGGTCGTCCTCGCTGCCGTCGCCGTTGCGGTCGTAGACGGCCCGCCAGTTGACGGCGCCGGACAGGGTTGCCCCGTTGGCGATCGTCTGGGTCACTGTGCCCGTGCCGGTCGAGGGCTGGGTCGTGGTGCCGGTCGAGGGCTGGGTCGTGGTGCCGGTCGAGGGCTGGGTCGTGGTGCCGGTCGAGGGCTGGGTCGTGGTGCCGGTCGAGGGCTGGGTCGTGGTGCCGGTCGAGCGGCTGGGTGGGAGCGGGAGCGGGAGCGGGAGCGGGAGCGGAAGGGCAGGGGGAGGTCGCGGTGGAGAGTTCTGCGACGGTCGAGCGTTTGCCGGTCGCGTCGAACGCGTCGACGCCCAGCGCGTAGGTCGTCCCGCACTGCAGGCCGGTGTAGTCGGCGCTGGTGGTGGTCGTCTCGGTATTGCGTTTGCCGGAGACGTACAGCCCGTAGCCGCTGACCGCGACATCGTCCCTGGAAGCCGTCCACGACGAGCGTCACGCTCGTCGCCGTCGAGGCCGTGACCTTCAACCCGGTCGGGGTCGACGGGGCGCGATTGCTCGACGGGCAGGCAGAGGTGCGGAAGAATGAGTTTGCCTGTGCTGAGCGGTTGCCCGCTGCGTCGGCCGCGTCGATGGCGATGAGGTAGCTCGTGCCGCAGGCCAGGTTGGTGAGCGTCGCGCTCGCCTCGCTCGAGGTCGCGACACGCAGACCGGACGCGTAGAGCCCGTACTCGACCACACCGACGTTGTCCGCCGAGACAGACCACGCCAGCATCACCGAGCTCTCCGTCGCCGCCACCTGATGCACGCCGGACGGGGCCGAGGGAGGCGCCGCATCCGGACAGGCCGAGGTGGAGACCGTGGTCGCGGTGACCGGCGAGTGGCGATCACCACGATCGAACGCATCGACACCGACCGTGTAGCCGGTGCCGCAGGCAAGCGCCCGAAGCGTGTAGGAGAGCGAGTCTCGGTCGCGCCAGCGCTTCACCTGGTCAGGCGTCTGCGTCCCAGCCTGCGCGCCATTCACATAGACGCCGTATCCGGCGACATCGTTGTCACGCGAGGCGGGCCAGGCGATCGTGACGCTCGAGCCGTCGGTCGCCGTGACCTCGACCGAGCTGACAGCATCGGGAGCCCCGCGGCTCGATTGGGACGAACCTGCGGCAAAGCTCGCCTGACTTCCGATCGCGAGCGTGCTAACGATCGCCATAAGCGTGGCGGCAGATGGACGGCGGCGGAGTGACATGCTTGTTGTTGTCGCCTCTCGCGAGCATCGACCGCCCCCCTTCTGGGGGATATGGACGGTAGTCGGCCGGACGTCGAGCTGATCCGAGCCGGGATGGTTCAAGGTGAAAAGCCTCGTGGAACAAGCTCACTCGTTCCGGGGAGGAGCGGTACTCGATCTGGGGTGGTCCGGTCGCGGAACGCGTCTTTGCTGCCGCGTCGCCGTCTCTCATCGCCAACCGCCTGCGCGGGTGGCCGAAGCCCGTACGAGCTTACCGCTGCCACGGCCTTCATAGTCGCGGCACTTCTGCGCTGGGCGCAGCTCACGCTCGCCTCAGAAGGCCGGATACGGCGCTTAGGTCGGGGGCTGCCGCAGCCCCCGACCTTCGGCTCAGCCCACCGTTACGGGCAGGTCGTCGACACGTGGGTGGATGCCGACGCTCCACCGGAATCCGTGGCCGTGATGTCGCGCTCGACCGGACCCGAGTACGCCCCACCGAAGTTGCACGTCTCAGTGAACCCGACGCTCCACGATCCGGCTCCGTCGCTCGTCGCAGACGTGCTCCCCGAAAAACCGGGCGGGCTCGAGTACGCGATGTCTATGGAGATCGAGCTGTTCGGACTGTAACCCGATCCGGCCAATGTGATCATGCACCCGGGGCATGCTCCGGAAACGTTCGCGGCGAGCGAGGCGCTCGGGGTAGGGGCCGGCGGTGCCGGCGGTGCCGGCGGCACAAACTGACCCTCGAGGATCGCTGTGACATCGATCGCTCCAGACACCCTGATCGTGCAAGGGTTGTCTTGTCCCGCGCAGGCGCCTTCCCAGGCCTTGAACGTGTGACCCGGCGTCATGTAGGCCGTAAGCTTCACCTCGCGGTTCGGGGCAAACGCCCGGAAGCACGCCATCGGACAGTCGATGAGGTAGGGATCGCTCCGCACGTAGCCGCCGCCCCAGGGCTTGACGTCGACCGTCAGCGTCGCCGCACCGGGCCATGTGTACGTGGAGCCGTCACTCTCCGTTGGCCTCGACTGTCCCGCGCCAGGGAGTAGCGCGGCAATCACCGCCAGAGAAGCGACGAGCGCTGCTCGTCGCAGATACTTGTGTCGCATCAGAACCCCCGTTCGTCATACCGGCGCGCTGCCCGCGCTAGCTACCAGATTCATAACAACCAACGTGATTGGGCGCTAGAGCCCATACGAAGCGCCGCACGTTAAAACGCTCCGCGTGGACATGAAGGCTCCTTAATCGCCGGGGGCGCCCGGACATCGGAGCGCCTTAGCTTCTTGCGACGGAGCAGCTTTTTTGGCGACGGAGCCTCGAGGGGTAGTGACAACCGTTATCTCCGCGACAGCTCAGTCAGGACTGGTCTCGAAGGCGTCAGGCTCAATCGTGGCGTTCCGTGAGGTTGTCGCAATCGACCGGAGTCGTCCGTCACTTCGTCACAGGTTGCAGCCAGCCTAGAGCAGGAGCTCGGCGATCTGGATGGCGTTGAGCGCGGCGCCCTTGCGAAGGTTGTCGCTCGAGAGGTAGAGCGCGAGGCCGTTCTCGGCCGCCGTGTCCTGTCTGATGCGACCGACGAGCACCTCGTCCTCTCCAGCCGCCGTGGACGGCGTCGGGAACGACGGCAGATCGAGGACGCGGACGCTCGGCGCGGCGCGGAGGATCTCGGTCGCCTGGTCCGAGCTCAGCGGCTGCCGGAGCTCGACCCACACGGCCTCGGAGTGACCGACCATTACGGGGACGCGAAC
Source organism: uncultured Actinomycetes bacterium (assembly GCA_963793655.1). GTDB lineage: Bacteria > Actinomycetota > Thermoleophilia > Gaiellales > Gaiellaceae > Gaiella. Next base: position 31,691 of record CAWCAV010000011.1, on the reverse strand, counting down.
GCACGTCGCCGAGATCGGGAGCTCAGGGAGCTCGAGGATCTTGCGGGTCTCGGCCCGAAGCTTCGACTCCTCGTCCGACTCATCCCCCTCCCACGACCAGTCCATCACGAGGTCGTGGTCCGACGGGGCCTCGTGTGCGAGCGCGTCCATGCGCTGCGCGCCCGCACCGGAGACCGACTGGTACGTGGAGACGCGGACTCGCTCGAGCCCTGCCTCGTCGTGGAGCGGCTTGAGGACGCAGGTCAGCGGGATGGTGCAGCAGTTCGGGTTGGCGACGATCCGGTCACGCTCGAGCGACTCGAGAGCGCGGCGGCCGTTCACCTCCGGGACGACGAGCGGGTAGCCCTCCACGAGACGGTAGGCGGAAGACTTGTCGATGCAGACCGCCCCGGCAGCGGAAGCCACCGGGACGAGCACCCGGCTGGCAGATGTTCCGACCGAGAACAGGAACACGTCTACGTCACCTACGCCGAGCGCCTCGGGCGTGGCCTCCTCCACGGCGAGCTCGTCCTCGCCGTAAACCAGGCGCGAGCCCGCCGAGCGCGCCGAGGCGAACGCGCGCACGCGCTCGTATCCCCTCTCGGCGAGCAGCGCGAGGGTCACCGTCCCGACCGCACCGGTCGCGCCGACGACTCCGATCCGCGGCTGCGCGTCCATCTCGCCCATCTTTCTAGCCGAAGCGCACCGCTCACTGCTGACGCGCAGCTGCCCGGCTGGAACCAGACCCCACGAGGCGGATGCCTCGGCTCCGAACCTCAGGCGGGCCGCCGGCCGGCCAGCGCGCGGCCCAGCGTGACCTCGTCGGCGTACTCGAGGTCGCCGCCGACGGGGAGCCCGCTCGCCAGCCGAGTCACGGTCACGCGGTCGCGCAGGCGGTCGGCGAGATAGGCAGCCGTCGCCTCGCCCGTCATCGTCGGGTTCGTCGCGAGCACGACCTCTTCGACTCCATCGGCACCGACGCGCTCCATCAGACGTTGGATCCGGAGGTCGCCGGGCTCGACGCCGTCGAGCGGCGAGAGCGCGCCGCCGAGGACGTGGTACAGGCCGCGGTACTCGTGGGTGCGCTCGAGCGACAGCACGTCCACCGGCTGCTCGACCACGCAGATCACCGTGCGGTCGCGGCGTGGGTCGGAGCAGACGCGGCAGAGCTCCTCCTCGGTCAGGTTCCCGCACTCGCGGCACGGACGCACGCGGGCCTTGACGTCCGCGATCGCATGGCCGATCGCGTTCGCCTCATCGGCAGGCGCCGCCAGGATGTGGAACGCGAGCCGCTGCGCCGTCCGGGTGCCGATCCCCGGGAGCCGCGTGAGCTGCGCGACGAGGTTGTCCACCGCGGGGCTCAGCACGGCGTCACGTTAGCCCGTCCGGAGCAGGCGCGGGGAACTGCTCTGGCCCGTTAGCGGACGTGGCGCCGTGATACAGGATCAGCTCGCCGAGCCGCTCGAGCCGCTGCTCGACGCGTGCGACGAACGCCCGGATCGCGGGAGACACCGGCGCAGCTCGCCGGGCGATGAACGCGAAGGTTCCCACAGCGGGTCGTCGAACGGCGCCGCCTGCAGCGACCGGGCACCCCGCACCGTGCGGAGCACGGCGCGCGCGACGACCGTTTCGCCGATGCCGCGCGCCGTCAGCTGGACAGCTGCCTCGAGGTCTTCGACCTCGACGACCGGTCGTAGCGTCACCCCGGCGAGCTGTGGGCGCTCGGCGAGCTGACGGCGCATGGGGTCGTCCGACCCGTACTCCGCGTCGTACGGACGAGCGGAAGCTCCGCGAGCCGCTCGATCGTCATCCGTCCTTCGATGCGCTCGGACGTGCGGCTCACGACGACCAGCTCCTCCCGATGGACGGGCCGAACCTCGAGCCCGTCGTCGACGACGGGGAGGACGACGAGGGCTGCCTCGAGGCGTCCGGCGCGGACCGCGTCCGCGACGAGCGACGAGTTCTGCCCGACGAGACGCAGGCGGACGTCCGGGTAGCGCTTGCGGAAGTCGCTCGCGAGATCGGCAATCAGATACCCGAACGCGGTGCCGAACATTCCGAAGCTCAGGGTCCCGCTGCGAAGCTCGCGGATGCCGCGCACGGCGTCGCGGGCGCGATCGACGTCGGCGAGCACGCGCTCGGCCTCGGGGCGAAACGCGCGTCCGGCCTCCGTCAGCGCGATGCCCGCGCCCCACCCGCGCGAACAGGTCGACGCCGAGCTAGCCCTCCAGCTGTCGGACCTGCTCGGAGAGCGAGGGCTGCGCGATGTAGAGCGACCTCGCTGCCGCCGTGAACGACCCGTGCTCCGCGGTGCCGAGCCACCGGCGGGGCTCGCACTCGCAGCGCTCTTCCTCGGAGAGCACCTGACCCTCGGCCAGCAGGCCGGTGCGGCGCTCGTTCTCGGCGCCATCGTCCTCCTCCAGCTGCGCGTACGGTTGCCGCGTCGGCGCCCGGCAGACGTCTACGTGCTTCCCGTGTCGCGTGCGGGTGGCGAGCCGGCCGACGCGTAGACGGCAGCAGCGCGCCGCGCTAGGCCTGGCCCTCGTGGATCGCGCGCACCAGGTCGATGGTGTCCGCCTCCGACACCGGCTTGTCCGGGCGATAGCCCTTCACGCGCGCGAAGCGCAGCGCCAGGCCGCCGGGATAGCGCGTGCTCGTCTGGACGCCATCGAAGGCGATCTCGACGACGAGCTCCGGCCGGACGTGGACGACGTGGCCCTCGCGGTGCGTCTCGAGCTCGAGCAGGCACTCGGTCTGCCACGCGAGCATGTCGTCCGTCATGCCCTTGAACGTCTTCCCGAGCATCACGAAGCTGCCCCTCGCGGGATCCGGCGCGCCGAGATGGAGGTTGCTCAGCCGCCCGTGCCGTCGCCCGTGGCCCCACTCGGCGGCGAGCACGACCAGGTCGAGGGTGTGCGCACGCTTGACCTTGAGCCAGCCCGCGCCGCGCCGTCCCGCCTCGTAGCGAGCGCCGAGCGACTTCACCATCACGCCCTCGTGCCCGTGAGCGAGCGCGTTCTCGAGGAAGCGCTCCGCCTCGGCCGCATCCGCGGTCTCGATCCTCGGGACGCGGCTCTGCTCCGGTACGCGCGCATCGAGTAGCGCGAGCCGCTCGGATGCGGGGCGGTCGAGGAGGTCGTCACCATCGACGTGGAGGCAGTCGAAGAAGAACGGTGAGAGCGGCACACTCTCCCGCGAGCCGTCGCGCTCGCCGCTCGAGCCGAAGCGCCCCATCGTCACCTGGAACGGGTGGGGACGGCCGTCCGGTCGCAGCGCGATCACCTCACCGTCGAGCACCGCCGCGGTCAGCGGCAGCCGCTGGACGGACTCGACGACCTCCGGAACGCGGTCGGTGACATCCGCCAGGCTGCGCGTGAACGCACGCACCTCCTCGCCGAGCCGGTGCACCTGAAGCCGTGCGCCGTCGAGCTTCCACTCGACGGCGGCCCTCCCCGCGCGCGCGAGCGCCTCGTCGACCCGGTCGGCGGTCTGCGCGAGCATCGGCTTGACGGGGCGGAGCACGTCCAGGCGAAACGACTCGAGGCCCTTGCGGCCGTCGGCCAGCGCTGCGGCTGCAACCACCGGCAGCTCGCCGGCAAGCATCAGCGCGCGACGCACGTCGGCGGCCGCGACCGCGGCGGCGCGCGCGACCGCCTCCACCATCACACCCTCGAGGGCGCCCTGCCGCAGTTCGCCGTGCAGCAGGCTCACGAGGAAGCGCTGCTCGGGCGCCGTGGCGCGTGCGAACAGGCGCGTCAGCTCGCGCTTGCGCGCGGACTGCGAACCGGGGCCTGCGAGCACGCCGACCTGACGAAGCGCGGCGTCGACCTCCAGGAGCTCGAGGGTCGGAGGAGGCGCCGCGGGAGGCGGCAGGTCGAGCAGCGAGGCCCAGCCGACGCCGATCCGCGCGAGCGTGCCGGAGAGGAACGTGACGGCGACCGGGACCTCGTCCGGCCTCGCCCGGCGGAGGCAGGACGCGAGGGCCTCGATCTTGGCCGACCGAGCGCCAGCCTCTGCCACGGCCTGCGACGCGCGCACGATCTCGTCGAGGAGCACGGGGTCATTCTGCGCCAACCGCAGTCGGCACCTCCGAGGCCGGTCACGATGCTCGGGCCGGACCGGGCCCCCGGCCGAAGCTACATGCCGGGCAGGCCGAGCGCTCCCAGGTCGGGCATCTGGCCGCGGAGCTTCGTCTCCACCGCCTGCGCGGCGGAGCGGAGGGCCTCGTTCGCGGCTGCCAGCACCATGTCCGCAAGAAGCTCTGGATCGTCCGGGTCGACCGCGCGCGGGTCGATCCGGATCTCGAGCAGCTCACCGGCGCCGTTCGCCTTGACCGAGACCATGCCGCCCCCGGCGGAGGCCTCGCCGATCTCGCCCTTCGCCTCCTCCTGAGCGCGCAGCATCTGCTCCTGCATCTCCTGGGCCTGCTTCATCAGGGCGTTCATGTCGAGCTTCACGGGATCTCCTCCACCTCGGTTGCATTCAGATCGGTCACGAGCAGCGAGATGAGCCCTTGCTCGCCCACCGGATCGTCCTCGTCGGTCGTGCCGGCATCCGCCTCCTCCGCGAGCGCGGTGACGACTGCCAGCCTCCGGCCGGTCACCTCGTACAGCGCGTCGCGCAGGACGGTCAGGTTCTTGGGCTCGTCCACCTGCCGGCGGTGGAACTCGGCGCCCGGCTGGAACGAGAGCGTGATGGTGTCGCCGTCGAGCCCGGTCGGGGTCGCCTCCGAAAGGAGCGTGGCGAGGGGGATCGACCGCTCTTTGACCGCCGGGAGGACGCTTCTCGTCCAGGCCTCGTGCATCTGCTCGAGGGTGATCTCCTGGGCGGCGACGTCGCTCGGTGCCGGCACGTGCTCACCAGGTGCCGGGCCCGCCGCGGGCGCGGGAACGGGGGAGGGGCCCCACGACTCCGCGGCGGGAACACCGGCATGCAACCGGGATTCCAGCACTTCGACCCGATGGACAAGCGATTCGCGCGCCAGATCCGACTGCGGCCGCGTCACCTTGACGAGCGCGAGCTCGAGTGGAAGCCGCGGGTCGCCGCCCTGCCGCTCGTCCTCGACCACGACCGCGAGAAGGTCGATCAGACGCAGCACGGTGGGCTCAGGAAGCTGGTGCGCCTGCTCGCGCAGCCGGTCGCTCGACTCCTCGGTCAGCGGCAGGGATTCGGGCACGTGGTCCAGGTGCTGCACGAGAAGCAGGTGCCGGAGGTGCTCCAGGAGCTCCTTCGTGAGCTGGCCCAGGTCCTGGCCGCGCTCGGAGAGCTCCTCGACGAGCACGAGCGCCCCTGCGACGTCCCGGTCGACGATCGTGTCGCAGAGGCGGAACAGCGCATCCTCTTCGACCGCCGTCCCCAGCTGCAGCACGTCCTGCACCGAGATCTTCTTCCCCGTCGCGGCGGCCAGCTGGTCGAGGGTCGAGATTGCGTCCCGGAACGATCCTCCCGCGCCGCGGGCGACGAGCGAGAGCGCCGAGTCGGGAGCATCGATCTCCTCGCCGTCGCAGACCCGGCGAAGCACGGTGACGATCTCCTGCAGGCGCGGCCGCTGGAAGACGAAGGTCTGGCAGCGCGAGCGAACCGTCGGAATCACCTTGGAGAGCTCGGTCGTGCAGAACACAAAGACGAGGTGGGGCGGCGGCTCCTCGATCAGCTTGAGCAGGGCGTTCCAAGCGGCCGGCGTCAGCTGATGCGCCTCGTCGACGATGTAGACCTTGTAGCGGCCCTCCGCCGGCTGGAGCATCGCCCGCTCGCGAATTTCGCGCACCTCGTCGATGCCGCGCTGCGAAGCGGCATCCATCTCGACGACGTCGAGCGCCGTCCCGTCGGCGATCGCCCGTGCGATGCGGGTCGTCGGGTCGAAGTCCGCGGCCGGGCCCCCCTCGGCGTTCAGCGCCTTCGCGAGGATGCGCGCCATCGACGTCTTGCCGGTCCCCCGAGGGCCCGCGAACAGGTACGCCTGACGCACCTGGTCGCTCTCGATGGCGTTCCGCAGCGTGCGAACGACCGCCTCCTGTCCGACGACCTGCGTGAAGTCGAGCGATCGGTACGTCCGGTAGAGCGCCGCCACCACGGTATTGTCGCAGACCCTGCGATCCAGTCTCGTGGTACGCCCGGCCGCGCGCTCCGTCGTCGTGCCGGCGACCCCGGGTGGTGTCATCGCCGCCTGCTCGGGCCGGGCGATACCGCGGCACCTGGGAGGGAGTCCTTAGCGCTGCTTCCTTCCGGACCTGACGCGGTTCGAACGCTCCCAGTGCGCGGGACCCGACCGTCAACGCCACGTGTCGATGACCCGTGCCCGTGACCACCGCCCTCGGACGGCGTTCGGCCCCGCTGGAGCGGATTTCGGGTTCAGGGAACCGCTGACTCCCCACCTAGCGCGACCGGGCGCTTCGAGGGTATCACCCCCTTTGTGGCTGGGTCGAGCCGAGCCCGCGGACGAGGCGGGTAGGATGGCGGTTCGGTCAAGCGCAAGCCGTTCGAGGCCGATGAACGAACTGATGAGGTCCGTCGCTGACATCCCCGGCGACGCGGACGACGATCTCGCCGAGATCAGCCCCGAGCTCGTCCTCGTCGACCCCGAGCTGGCGCGCCGTGTGCGCGAGGAAGCCGCGGCGGCAGTGGCTGCGGCTCGGAGCCGCGACCGGGCGCTTCGCCTCGTCGGGGAGCTGCGCGGGTGGACGATCGCCCAGTGGGCGCAGAGCCCGCGGAGCCGGCGATCGTGCCGCGTCGCGCGGTACCGGACGGCCGCTCGAACACCGACGGTCGGGAGCTTGCCCCACAGGTCGAGGACGACGAGCTCATCGTCCCACGTTCGGCCGGCCCGGCAGAGCTGTCGGCGCCGGAGGTATTCAGGCCCATTGGCGAGCCGGAGGTTCAGGCGCCGAGCTTGCCGGATCCGGTGATCGCTGGTCTAGAGCCCGAGTCGGCGCTCGTGCCCGGAGCCGTCCCGACCGTGTCCGAACCGGTTGGCGAGCGGAAGGTCGAGGCGGCGAACGCGTCCCAGGAGATCGTCGCGACGCCGGAGGTGGTCGCGGACGACGTGCCGGAGTCGGGGCTGGTGCCCGGAGTCGTCCCGACGGTGCTCCAGCCGGCACGAGAGCCGGAGGTCGAGGTGCCGAGCTCGCCGGAAGCGATCCTCGTGCCGACGACGGTGCCCGCGGTGGCCGAGGCAGCATCGGAGGTCGCGAGGCGGGTTGTCGACGCGGAGCCTGCCCGGGTCGTCGCTCCGCGCCCCGGTTCTGCATTCCCGGTCACCGTGCCCGGGCCCGCGGAGATGGCGCCAGAGCCCCGTCCGCGGGCCACGCTCACCCCGGCCATGCCGCACCCGATCGTGCGGACAGACACCCCCTTGCGAACGCCGATCGCCCCACGCGGGCCGCGGCGTGGACGTGGAGCCATCGCCTTCCTGGCAAGCGTCGCCGTCGCCTCGATGGCCGTGCTCGGGATCCTCAACCTCACCGGCGGCAGCTCGTCGTCCGGCTCCGACGCCCTTCCTGCGACCGGCGAGTCCCCACCGTCATCCTCCGGGGGCGCCACAGGCAAAGCGCGGGGAAACGACTTGGCAAACGCGAAAGCGGTGACGAAGGCGAAGACGGCCGCGAAGGCGAAGGCCCACGCGACGGCGAAGGCAAGGGCTCAGGCTGCCGCGCAGGCGAAGGCGAGAGCAGAGGCGGCGGCCAAGGCGAAGGCGGCGGGGGACGCTGCGGTCAGGGCGAAGACGGTGAAGGCCAAGGCATCGAAGGCGGCGAACGCACGGGCCGCGAAGGCCAGGGCGGCGGCGAAGGCGAAGACCGCGGCGAAGGCCAAGGCAGCAAAGACGACTCCGGGTTCGGCCACAGCTGCCGCCGAGCCACGCCGATTCGCGTGGGCGCCCGTCGAAGGGGCGGTTGCCTACCACGTCGAGCTCTTCAGGGGGGCGGACCGCGTGCTCGCAAAGGAGACGAAGGAGCCGATCCTGGAGCTCGGGTCGACCTGGCGCTTCGAGGGCCGCCTGGTGCACCTCACCCCCGGCTCGTACCGCTGGTACGTGTGGCCCGTGACGAAGACCGGACGCGCCACCGAGGCGGTCGTCCAAGCGAAGCTATCGATCCCCTAGCCCACTCGTTCCACCCTCAGCCGGGGGATTGAGTCGAGGCCGATCGCCGCCGATGAACCGGACGATGGCGTCTGCGGCGCTCACGATCGACGATCAGTCGGACATCAGTCCCGAGCTCGTCCTGGTCGACCCCGAGCTCTCGCGGCGTGTGCGACCGCGTGTGCCCCTGCTCTTTCGCCGTCGGCGCCCGCCGCTTCCGTCGCTCAGTCTTCCTCCGGCTGCCTCACCCCTCAAGGATCCGACGTCCGTCGATGGCGGCCTTCGGGGCTGACGCCGACCCGTTCGTAGTCACGGTAGAGGGGGCATGGGCTCGAGGAATCACGTCGACGCGGGATGCGACCGAGATCGTCCGGCCGTACGAGATCGTCGGGCGGCGACCCCGAAGAGGCATAGGTCGTCGGACGAGTGCGCGAAGCACCGATAGTCACGCGAATCTTCCTACCGACGAGTTCGAGCCCGCGTCCCACCGGCGTCGGCTGTGTTCCGGGACAGCGGACCCGCGCGTCTACCGTCCATCATCGCGAATTTCGTGGAAGATCACATGAGCAGTCGCTTTCGTTCCGTCACCCCGAGATCGACGCCGCACGCAACGAGGTCGGCACGGCACGAGACCGTCGCGCACAAGCGGACGACGTCGAATCCTGGTGGCGCTCCGAGGTCCAGAATCGATGCGGTTGGATCGGATTCAGTTAGATCGTTGATGGCACGTCCTCTTTCGCGGGGGGTCGGGGTCGACGACGGCGACCCGGACGTCGGTGAGGATGAAGTCCCCGCGAAAGCCGCTCGGTGCGAAAGTCCTTCGGAGGGCGATGGGTTTGCCTTGGCCCACCAGGAGTGGCTGATCGACGACGGAATCGAGGCAGAGGCGGAGTATCGAGGTACATAACTTGTTCGGGGGAGGAGCGGTGAGGATGATCGTGGTGCGCGGCGTTCGCACCCGTCGGCGCTACCTGCGCGCGGCTGCGATGGGCGCAGCCCTGTCGGTAGTGGCGCTCTCGGCCGTCACCGTGCGGGTGTTCGTTTGGCCCGACCTACCACCGTTGCCGGAGCGCGCGGACGCGATAATCGAACTGGCCGGACCGGGTGACCGCTACCGGGACTGGGTGGCCCTCGATCTGGCCCGCGAGCAGAGGGCGCCGGTTCTCATCCAGTCGACGCTGCCCGATGACACCTCGTGCCTGCCGCCAGTCGCCGGCGTGAGGATCGAGTGTTCCACCCGGACTTGAACACGACCCGGGGCGAGGCCCGCCACATCGGAGCCATCGCCGCCCAGCGGCATTGGGCCTCGGTCATCCTCGTCACCACGCCCGACCAGGGCTTGGCGGGCTCACCTCCGGGTGTCGCGGTGCTTCCCGGGGAAGGTCTATAACGCTACGGCCCACCTTCCGGTGTGGGACTGGTTCCGGCAGATCCCGTACCAGTGGCTCGCCTCGATCAAGGCCGTCACGGTTGAGCGGGCATGCTAGCCAGCGCTGATCCTGCCCGGGGCTGATCAGGCTAGGAGGGGAGACGAGCGCAACGGATGGGCGCACCTGGGATCGAACCAGGGACCTCTCGCGTGTGAAGCGAGCGCTCTCCCGCTGAGCTATGCGCCCGGAGAGGCCTCTAGGCTAGCGCAGCACCCAGGCGTCGTCCTGGATGACCGGCACCTCGCTGCCGCCGTTCTCGATGCCGTGCACGCTGACGTCCGGTCCGCCGATCATGAAGTCGGTGTGGACGCTCGAGTCGTTGTAGCCGTGCGCCGCGAGCTCGTCGTCCGTCATCTGATCGCCGCCCTCGACCGCCCCCTGGATCCCCTGCCCCCACGCGATGTGGCAGGCCGCGTTCTCGTCGAAGAGCGTCTCGAAGAACACGATCCCGGTCTGGCGAACGCGTGAGTCCCCGTCGACGAGGGCGACCTCGCCCAGGAAGCTCGCCCCCTCGTCCGTCGCCATCTCCTCCCGCACGGCGTCGGCACCGGACTGCGCATGCACCTCGACAGCCTTTCCTCCCTCGAAGCGGAGCTCGAGCCCACGGACGATGGTGCCTCCGAGCGAGAGCGGGAACGTCGACCGCACGGTGCCCTCGGTCAGCCTCCGGTCGGGGGTCGTGAAGACCTCCTCGGTCGGCACGTTGACGAGGTGGGGGATGCCGTCGACCGTGTCCTCCGCCCCGGTCAGCCACCGATGTCCTCGGGGCAGGCCCACGCGCAGGTCGGTCCCCGGGCCGGTGAACCGAAGCGCCCGGAAGCCCCGCTCGTCGAGGATCGCCGCCCGTTCGCGGAGTCGTGCGATGTGCTCCCGCCACGCCGCGACCGGGTCGGGCGCGTCGAGTCGCGTCGCGGTGATCACGGCCTGCCAGAGGCGCTCCACGTCGGGCTCGCCGAAGACGGTCCGCGCCCAGCCCTCGTTCGGATACCCGACGATCGTCCACTGGATGAGGCGCCGGTTCTCGGCGTCGAGGAGCTTCTCGACCGCGAGGCGCGGCCGGGCGCGTTGCGCGCGGCGCTGGTCGAGGTCGGCGAGGAGCTCCGGCTCCGCGTCGCCCGTGATCGCAATCGTCGCCCCCCGCGTGTCGACCATGTGGTCGATGAGAGCGACCGTCCACGGCGGGCTCCACTCGAGCGAGTCGTCGGGCGCGTGCTCGACCCGCGCACGCTTCAGGTGTGGGTCGCGATAGTGCGCCTCGACGTATCGGGCGCCTCGCTCATAGGCGACACGTCCGATCGCCCGGACAAGGGGCAAATGCTCCGGATCGGCCGAGATCCGGAGGAACTGCCCGGGCTGGAGGTTGACGGCGACCTCGACCGCAAGGCGTGCATACCTGTCGAGCCGCTCGTCAGGCGTCACAAACCAAGACCCTATTCACTTTCTGTGGCCCGTGTTGCTCCCTGATCGCTCGTCCTGGGCAGCGTGGTAGCGTCCGCGCGATGCTGATCGCGGCCATCACCGGGCTCGGTAAGACGGTGCTGCTCATCGTCGCGATCACGTTCATCGCGTGGGCGATCATCACCGCGATCTTCGTGCCGAAACGCAGCCCTGGGTTCCCCGGCCGGCTCGACGCGTACATCCTCGTCTCCGCCCTCCTGTTCGTCTCCCAGATGACCGCCGTCGTATGGGTGACCGGGACGCAGGAGGTCGAGGAGGCTCACGCCTCGGAGGACGGGGGTGGGCACGAGACGACGACCGAGCCCGGAACGACGACCGAGCCAGCCGCGACCGGGGACGCGGCGGCGGGCAAGGAGGTATTCGCCACCGCGGGGTGCGAGGCGTGCCACACGCTCGCTGACGCCGGCTCGGCCGGCACGGTGGGGCCGAACCTGGATCAGGCGAAGCCGCCGGCGACCCTCGTCGTCGCCCGCGTGACGAACGGCAAGGGAGCGATGCCCCCCTTCAAGGGCCAGCTCTCGGAAACGCAGATCGACGACGTCGCGGCATACGTCTCGTCCGTCGCCGGCGCCTCGTAAGGATTCCGTTCGGGACCGCTTAGGCCGCGGCGCAATCGGGAAAGCTCGTGGCGTAGTCGACCTGGTTCCGTGAACGCTCGGAGCCACGACGAGAGGGGATTCCATGAGACGACTGATCACGACGGCCGCGGCGATCGTGCTGGCGACCGTCATCGTCCCGGCGGCGCTCGCCGCGACCGCCACGCCGTTCGGGGGCGCCACCACGAGCGGGGGCATCCTGACGCTCGTGTCGAACACGGGCGACGCCGGCGCGACGAACGACTTCTCCGGCGCGTCATTCGCGGGATCGGGCGTGACGACGTTCGCGAGCATCGCGACGCTCTCGGCCGAGTTCAACGTCACGGATGACGACTGCGCCAGCGGGTCTCCGCGGTTCCAGGTTCGCGTCCAGACTTCCGCGGGCGAGAAGAACGTGTTCGTGTATCTCGGTCCGACGCCGTCGTTCACTGGATGCTCGCAGAACGTCTGGATAGCCTCGGGGAACCTGATCGGCTCACCCGATGGCCGGTTCGACACGAGCCAGGTGCAGGCCGGCACTCAGGTGTCGACCTACGCACAGGCGCTTGCGCTCGTCGGCTCGTACCAGGTCACCGGCATCTCGCTGGTCGTCGACTCCGGCTCGGCGATGCCCGACAAGGAGCAGACGGTGCAGGTTCGCAACGTCAAGGTGAACGCGTCGACGTTCTTCGGGCCCGAGGGGACGAAGCCGCCTGAGGGTCAGGCGCTGAATCCCGCCCAGGCGTGCGCGAAGCTCCGCTCCGATATGGGCGCCGATGCGTTCCGCACGGCATACGGCACGAACCGAAACGGCGCAAACGCATTCGGCAAATGCGTCTCGAAGATGGCACGGCTGAAGGGCGACATCGCGCGCGCGGCAGCGGTCGACCGGATCGACGACGCGGCCGACCGGTGCACCGAGCGCGCCACCTCCGGCAAGGGCAAGGGCCACGACAAGGGGAAGGGACACGGCAAAGGCAAGGGCCAGGACAAGCGCCTCGCCAAGTGCCTGAAGAAGGCCGTGTAGGTCCGAGCTTCTGACGAGTCCTGGTGGAAAGGGCCCCGCCAGGGGCCCTTTCACACGGAGAGGGCGGGATTTGAACCCGCGACGCAGCTTTCACCACGTACGCGATTTCCAGTCGCGCTCCTTAGGCCACTCGGACACCTCTCCGAGAGCGAAACCTTAGCGTCCGCCTCGCGGGCGCAGGCCCGGCTGGGAAGGGCTCGACGGGGAGTCACGGTAGCGTGGACACGTGGACGCGGTCAGGTCACTCCAGGAACTCCCGACAGGCGCCGAAGTCCGGTTCTCGGGGCGCGGAGGGCCGCTCGCGGTCGTCTGCGCGAACGGCGGCCAGTCGGCCGAGGTGCCGGGAACGTGGAGTGCCTCGATCGAGTGGCTCGTGGGGCGGCTCGCACCGCTGTTTCCCGGCCTGCGGTTCGCGGAGCTCCGCTACCGCGTCAAGTCGTGGAGGCGGCTCGACCTCTGCGTCGAGGACGCTGTGGCGGCGATCGAGGCGACGGGGGCGCAGCGGGTGCTCCTGATGGGCTTCTCGATGGGAGGTGCCGTCGGCGTCCGGGCCGCGGCACACCCGGCTGTGACGGGTGTCCTCGGCCTGGCGCCGTGGCTGCCGGACCAGCTCGACCTCGCTCCCCTCCGCGGCCGACGCCTCGACGTCCTGCACGGCGCACTCGACCGGTGGCTCCCGGGGATTCCCGGAGTCAGCCCCGCGAGCTCTCGGCGGGGCTACGAACGGGCACGCCGGCTCGGCGTCGACGGCTCGTACACGGTCATTCCCCGCGCCGTACACGGGGTCGCCCTACGCAGCCCGTGGGGTGCCCTTGTGGCGCTGCCCCGCGCCGGGCGCTGGGCCGAGCTCGCGGCGGCCGAGGTCGGACGCTTTCGGGCCGCGTCGCTCGACGACGGCCGGGAACGTGACATTCCCTGACACGGCGCAAGCGCGCCCGTCTCGCCGCGTGCTGGAGTATGCGTCGTCGCATCGCGCACGTTCGCGCAGCCGACGCATCTCGTCGTGTCGTGCTCGGGGAAGCCCCAAGGACGCAGGCGGCGTCTGGAAGCCGCCGAGCATGATAGGAAGAGCGTCGTGACCGAGATCCTGCTCTTCCATCACGCACAGGGCCAGACGCGAGGATTTCTCGCGTTCGCAGAAGGGCTGCGAGCTGCCGGACACGTCGTTCACGCCCCCGACCTCTACGACGGCAACACCTTCACCGACCTGAACGAGGGCGTCGGCTACGCGCAGAAGGTTGGCTTCGGGACGATTGTGGAGCGCGGTCGACTCGCCGCCGATGCGTTGCCGAACGAGCTCGTCTACGGCGGGTTCTCGCTCGGAGTGATGCCCGCGCAGATGCTGGCCCAGACGCGTCCGGGTGCCAAGGGCGCGCTGTTGTTCTCCGCTGCTCTTCCGGCCTCCGAGTTCGGAGACACGTGGCCGCCGGGAGTCCCGCTCCAGATCCACATCATGGAGGACGACGAATGGGCTGCCGAAGACCTCCCCGCCGCACGCGAGCTCGTCGAGGCGACGGGGGGCGCGGAGTTGTTCCTGTATCCGGGCGACGGTCATCTGTTCGCCGACAACAGCCTGCCGGACTACGACGAGAGCGCCGCGACGCTGCTCGAGCGACGCGTACTCGCATTCCTGGAGGGCGTCGAGTAGAGGTCACTCGAGGAACCCCACGCTCGCGCATCCCGACGTGGGTCTTCAGGCGGTGTTGCGTTCATAGCGCAGGCGCTACCGGTCCGACCCTGACAGGCAAGGCAATGTCAGATGGAAACCACGAGCGGATCGCCGGCGACCTCAAGGCGAAGTTGCCCGCAGTGACAGGCGGCTTCTCGGGTCGCCATCGCCGTAGAGCCTAATTCGAGACCGGCTGCATCGCGGCCGCGCTCATCCGTTCCAGACCACTTCGACTGGCCGGTCGAGGTTGGGAAGGGGTAGCGCGGTGGCCTCGGCCTCGGCTGCGTGGCGCGCCCGATGCGGCAGGCGCGCCCACGCGTCGATCCGCACGATGTGGTTTGCACGTCTCCACGTTCCACGGATCTCACCTTCGACGAGGAGCGCACCCGGCCACACGCGCGACGTCCAGAGCCGCGTTCGTTGATCCGCGCGTGGGACGAGGAGCTCTCGCTCCGCCCCGTCGAGCAGGAAGTACGCGTCGCCGCTCGGCAGCAGGCGCGCGGTCGTGGCAACGGTGTCGGCGGCGGCCGCGCGCATCGTGGGCTCGTCGTCCGCGAGCAGCAGCTCGTCGCCGAGCGGCGATCGGACCGGCAGCAGCGATCCTTCGAGCGAGGCAAAGGCGTTGGCCGCCGCGCGCCGCGAGATCCCTGCCCAGCGGGCGAACCCGTCAGCCGTCGTCGGCCCGAAGACGTGCAAGTGGCGGCGGGCGAGCTCGCGGCACGCGTCGGCCGGATCGATGTCAGCGGCCGCGACCGTCCAGATGATGGGTGCCCGCGCGCCGTCCCAGCGGATCGCGACCGTGCCGGTCGTCGCGGCGTACCTGATCGAGTTGCCGAGGTCGAGCGCGCGCCCCGCCTCGCGGTCGGTCATGCGCGCGCCGCCGAGATGGGCGTGGAGGCACTCGGCCGTGCGCTCGGCGCGCAGGCGGCCCTTCTCGCTCTCGGGCAGCCTCCCCAGCGAGAACAACGCAAAGTCTGATCTGGCGACGACGTATGCGCTATAGCGCGGGCCCCACAGCTGGGCGAGCGAGGGATGCTCCCACGTCGACGGCTCGACCCCTTCGACGCGCGCATGCAGCGAGAGCAGCGCGGCTCTCGGCATGCTGTCCTGCAAGCCCGCCCACGCGGCACGCCGCAGCGACTCCGGGCCTATGGACATTCGTTTGTCGAGCCCACCGACCCGTCGTCGGAACGCCAGGATCTGCTGCCGTGTGAGTCGGAGTCGCGATTGCATCGGGCGCTCCCTGAAAGCCTAGGCGCCGCCGCCCCAGGCTCGCTGCTGTCTCCGGCTATCGAGGCTCAACGGTCGACGCCAACGATCGGGGCAGATCCATAGGCGCCGCGATGGTCCTTGCGACTGCCGATTCGTGCAGCCGCGCGAGCATCACGACCGCCTATGTCGAAAGCCACTCTCACGCAGACAATGGCTCAACCATGCTGGTTCGAGCCGTTTGTCTCAGCGGAGGGCGAGGAAACTGAACCCTCGAAGAGCTTGCATCCTTGCGAAAAACGACGATTTGCAGGGGTTCTTGTCGTGATGCGCCAATGTGCTCGCCGGTCAGCGGTAGGTGCTGCAGCGTCGACCTCTGCGAGCGGCGTGGCGCGAAGAGCGTAGATCCGCCGCTGTGCTGTGTGTCGGTCAGTTCGGCGCGGCGGACTACAGTTGCGTCGGTGAGGCCGAGGATGAGCGCGAGGTCATCGGCCTTGGCCGAGTTGCGCGGAGCCGCGCTTCCTGCCTTTGCGTTCGCCCTGGTCGTGTTCGCGGGTTATGCGAGCGGCCGTTCGCCCTGGCATTCGGGCCGCGGCGTCGGCGGTGTCTCGGGCACGGTCGTCGCGGCCCTCGCCGGGGTGACGGGTGCAGTTGTCGTCGGAGCGCTGCTCGCTGTGTGGGTCGTTACTCCGGGTGAAGTGAAGGTCGCGAGGCGCCGTCGGCGGCTCGAGGCGGCGGATGTGGACGATCTGCCCGCCTCGGTTGGGGGCGCTGCGATCGCTGCGGTGCTGGTGACGGTGACGGGGTTGGTGGTGTGTGCGGCGTTGTGGCCGTTGTTGGTCGCGAACCGCGCACCCAACTCGCAGGCGACCGACGGGCGGCCGATAGCGCCATCTCGTACGGCCGCCAGGATCGACTCGGGCGCCCGCCACTCAAGCTCCGCGGTCTGGCTGCTCGTCGGAGCGGCAGTCACCCTCGCGGTCTTCGGGCCGGTTGCTCTGGTCGGGCGCCGGCGACTGGCGAGGCGGTTGACGGAACCTGCGCGTCCGGACCTGGAGGAGCAGCTGGCCCAGGCGGTCACAGTCTCGTTGAGCGAGCTCGAGTCGATGAAGGACCCGAGGACGGCGATCGAGCACACCTACGTGCGTTTCGAGCGATCCCTCGGCCAGGTCGAGGTGGAACGTCGGAGAGACGAGACGCCGTCCGAGTTCCTCGGCCGGCTCGGGCGTGTCCTCGTCGGGAGCGGCGATTCCGTGTCGGCGTTGACGAGGCTGTTCGAGATCGCGCGCTTCAGCGCCCACCACGTCGGTGAGCAGGATCGCCGCGTAGCAATCGCCTCGCTCCTGGCGATCGAAGCCGAGCTCACGGCCCGCAACCCCACACCGCGGTCGTGACGGCAGTCGTCGCCGCAGGCGTCGACTCGCGGGTCGCGGTCTCGGCCGCGTTCGTGCTCGCGATCTGTCTCGCAGCGGTCGCGATTGGTGTTCTCTACCGGCTGTGCGATCGCAACCCGCCCTCGACGCCGAGGCCGCGTGGGCCGTACGGGGTGCCGCGCATTCGTGCGATCGCGCGGACGCTCGCTGCCGCCGAGATCTCGCAGTTCGAGAGGGACAGGGGGCTGCGGCCGTTGCTCGCGCCGATTGCCGGCTTGCGACTCGCGAGGCGCGGCGTCGTGTTCGAGCGCGATCCGCTGGGCGCGGAAGAACTGCTCGGAACCGACCTGGCCGAGCTGGTGGATCCGCAGCGGCCGCGTTCCTCGGACCGCGCCGGGGGCGGGACGAGCCGGGAGGCGGTCGAGGCGATGATCGGCCGACTGGAGGAGCTGTGACTGCGGTTGTCTCGACAGCCGACGTGGAGCGGCTGGGCGGCGAGATCCTCGACGCGCTCGAGGTGGCCGTGATCGGCAAGCGCCCCGAGCTCGAGCTTGTCCTTTGCGCGCTTCTCGCCGACGGCCACGTCCTGATCGAGGACCTGCCCGGTGTCGGCAAGACGCTGATCGCCCGCTCCGTCGCGGAGGTCTGTTCGATGAGCTTCGCGCGAATCCAGTTCACGCCCGATCTGATCCCGTCCGATGTGACGGGCGCCTCGATCTTCGATCAGCGCACGGGTGCAGCTTCAGCTTCCGTCCTGGCCCTGTCTTTACGAACATTCTCCTCGCCGACGAGATCAATCGCGCGCCGGGTAAGACGCAGGCGGCGTTGCTCGAGGCGATGGAGGAGCGCCAGGTGACTCTCGAGGGCGAGACGCGCCTGCTCGAGCGGCCGTTCCTCGTGCTCGCCACGCAGAACCCGATCGAGTACGAGGGTACGTATCCGCTGCCCGAAGCGCAGCTCGACCGGTTCATCGCGCGGATCGCGGTCGGGTACCCGTCACAAGCGGCAGAGCGCGAGGTGTTGCTCGCCCGCGCGCGCCGGCAGCGTGAGCGTGTGGCGCTCGAGCCGGTGTGTGACCGGGACGAGTTTCTAGCGATGCAGACCGCCGTCGAGGCCGTTCACGTCTCGGAGCCGATTGCGGACTACGCCGTCGCGATCGCGCGGGCGACGCGGGAGTCGCCGCAGCTGTCGGTCGGCGCGTCGCCACGGGGCTCGCTCGCACTGATGAAGCTTGGGCGGGCGCGGGCCGCACTTGCCGGCCGGGCGTTCGTGAAGCCGGACGACGTCAAGCACGTGGCTGTGCCGGCGCTCGCGCACAGGCTGACGCTGTCGCCCGAGCTTTGGGTGCAGCGGGCCGAGCCGGCAGAGGTGGTCGAGGCCGCTGTGGCCTCGGTGCCGGTGCCGGTCGAGCGGCAGCCGCAGCAGTGACGCTTTCGCCCCGGGGCCCGATCTACGCTGCGCTCGGAACCGCGGGGCTCGTCCTCGGAATCGCCCTCGCCGAACCCGCGGCTGCGGCGATCGGCGCCGCGTTTCTCGTCCCGCTCGCCGCCTCACTTGCTGCACCAAAGCCGTCGCTCCCGGCAACGCACGTGTCACTCTCCAAGACCCGTGCGCTCGAGGGTGAGCGGGTCGTTTTGCGGCTGGCGCTCCACGCCCGCAGAGCCGTTGGTCACCTCGACGTACAGGTCGAGACCTTTGACCATCTTGCGCTCACCGGCAACCGACGCCGGATCCTCTCTCTCGAGCAGGGAGAGCGCCGCACGCTCGAGTACGAGCTCCACTGCTCGCGCTGGGGCGTCTTCCACCCGGGGCGTGTGCAGCTCCGCGCGAGCGGCACCCTCGGCCTGTGCGGTTCCGGCGAAGCCCGGCCGGCGGAGACGCTTCTGCGTGTGTATCCGCGCCTGGAGCAGCTTCGGCGGCTGGTCGCGCCCCGCCAGACGCGTATGCCAACCGGCTCCCGGACTGCCACGGCGAGCGGTGAGGGGATCGAGTTCGCCGAGCTACGGCCGCTTGCCGCGGGCGAGCGTGCGCGCCGGATCAACTGGCGAGCGAGCGCCGCCCGCGGAACGCTGCTCGTCACCGACCGGCACCCGGAGCGAAGCTCCGAGATCGTCATCTTCCTCGACTCACTGACCGCACCGGCGCACGCCAGCGAGAGCACGCTCGACCACGCGGTGCGCGCCGCCGCAACCCTCGCGCATGGCTATCTACGACGGCGCGACCGCGTCGGTCTGCTGCGCTTCGGCGGCGATCTCGAGTGGGTGCTCCCCGGCTCGACACCTCGGCAGCTGTACCGGCTCGTCGACGCGGTGCTCGAGAGCGAGGCCGGCCGCACCTACCGCTGGCGCGACACGAGCCTGATCCCCCGCCGGGTTCTCCCGCCACAGTCGCTTGTCGTTGCTCTCAGCCCGCTCGTCGACTGGTACGTGGCGCGCGCGCTGCTCAACCTCCGCCGTCGCGGCTTCGACCTCGCGATCATCGAGGTCGACCCGATCGGATTCGCGGTCGACGACCGCGAGCGTCACGGCGAGCTCGCCTGGCGCACATGGCTCCTCGAACGCGACATGACCCGCAGCCGCCTCGCCGCGGCAGGCGTCTCGATCACGCGCTGGCGCCCCAACGAGCCGATCGCCGCCGCCATCGAGAATCTGGAGAAGCGCCGGTGACGAGCGACCGCGCGCGGATCGTGCTCGCGCTGCTCGCCGTGGTGGCCGGAACGCCCCTAGTGGTGATCCCACTCGCCTGGCACGGCAACCAGCAGGCGTTGCTGCTCGGTCTCGCGGGCCTCTTGCTCCTTCTCGCGGCGATCACCATCGAGCGACGGCTCCTACCGACCGCCGTCGCCTGCTGGGCGGTCGAGCTCGTCCTGCTCCATACGAGCGGAGAGACCCCTTCATGGAGCGTGTCGCCGCTCGCGACCACCCTGGTGCTCGTCTACGAGGCAGCCGAGCGACGCGAGCTCACGCCGCGCCAAGCGCACGTCGAGCCGGGCGCCGTCGCCACGTTGGCACGCGGTCTCCTCGCGACGCTCGCGCTTGCCCTTGCCGCGTCCACCATCGTCCTCGTCGCCGCATCGGCGCCGGGCCGCCCGGGCCCCGCAAGCGGCATCGTCGGCCTCCTCGCAGTCACGCTCCTGCTCGGCGCCATCGCGACAACAGCCCACCACAACCGCACCCGACGGGACAGGAGCGAGATGACGCAAGACCCCGTGCCCGTTCCTGCCACACGGCCTCGCGCCCGTGGATAGCCACAACTCGACGACGTGTCGAGGTCGGTCACCCCCGCCCGCTCCGGGCCACCGTTTCGTGCGCCGGTGGGACCTCCGAACAATGGACGGTCGCGGATCCCCGTGGGCTTCGGTGGACTGGACGCTGCGGTTACCGAGACTGTTCGTTTCGGCGCGTATAACCGGCGGGGCGTCGAAACCCCGCATCGGGAGAGCGGAGGGGGAGGGATTTGAACCCTCGAAGAGCTTGCACCCTTAACGGTTTTCGAGACCGCCCCGTTCGACCGCTCCGGCACCCCTCCGAGCGCGAGCAAGGGTAGCGAAGCGCACGCCTGGAGCCGGGGTGGGAGCGGAGAAGGAGGGATTCGAACCCTCGAGGCAGGGATTTCCCCACCTAACGCCTTAGCAGGGCGCCGCCTTCAGCCACTCGGCCACTTCTCCGGACTGCATGAGGATAACCACGCGAGCGTGACGACCTGGGCAATTCGGATCGATCCTCCGGATGTCGAGAAGACTCGGCCGCGCGGGTCAGTCGTGAATGCGGGCGATCAGCTCGCTGCGCCTCACGACCTTGACCTCGATCCCGGAGAGGCGCACCTCGAAGCCGGCGTCGCGCGGGTAGAGCACCTTGTCTCCGGGCTCGACACCGGTCACGTCCGTCCCGATCGCCGTCACGATTCCCGTGCGGCACGGCGCGGCCTGCGCGGCCGAGGCTGGGAGGATCAGCCCCGCGCGCGTCTCGGTCTCGTCCGCGGTGGGCTGGATGACGAGGAACTCGTCGAGAGGTTCGATGGACACGTCCACGCGATGCGAATCCTGGAGCACGGTGGAACGATAACCACGACGCCTGTCCGGAGCAGCGGAAGTCGACGTGTCCGACTGAAGCCGGACGCGTACGCGCATCCGCCCGCCGTCAGGCGCTCGTCCGCTCGAGTCAGGGCGATCAGGCCTCGGCTACAGGCGGCCGGCGGCGACAATGCGCTGGAGGAACTGCCGCGTCCGCTCCTCGCGCGGGGCGCCGAAGAGCTGCTCGGGCGGTCCCTCTTCGAGGATTCGCCCCTCGTGGAGGAAGCACACGCGGTGGGCGACGTCCCGCGCGAACCCCATCTCGTGGGTCGCGATCAGCATCGTCATCCCACCCTCGGCGAGCTCGCGGATGACGTCCAGCACCTCGGCGACGAGCTCCGGGTCGAGGGCGCTCGTGACCTCGTCGAGGAGGAGCAGCCTCGGCTGCATGGCGAGCGCGCGGACGATCGCGACGCGCTGCTGCTGCCCGCCCGAGAGCCGATCGGGGTACTCGTCGCGCTTGTCGGCGAGCCCGAACCGCTCGAGGAGGCGTGCGGCCTCCGCGTCGGCGTCGGAGCGCGAGAGACCGCGGGCCTTCCTCGGCGCGAGCGTCACGTTCGCGCGCACCGACATGTGCGGGAAGAGGTTGAACGACTGGAAGACGATCCCGATCTCGCGTCGGACGCGGTTGATGTCGACCCCGGACGCGGTGAGCTCCTCCGCGGCGACCACGATCCGTCCGGCGTCGATCGGCTCGAGGAGGTTGACACAGCGAAGGAGCGTCGATTTGCCCGAGCCGGACGCGCCGATCAGGCACACGACCTCGTGCTCGGCGAGCGTCAGGTCTATCCCGCGGAGCACCTCCAGCTTGCCGAAGGACTTGTGGACGCCCTCGAGCTCCAGCGCAGGTGTCCCCGCGAGCTCGAATGCGGTCATGCGAGCCTCCCGGCCTGCTGTCTCCTGCGATCGCGCGCGACGAGCCAGTCCGTGAAGCGGGCGAGCGGGATCGTGATCGCGACGAAGAGGGTCGCGGCGACGAGGTAGTAGGTGCCGTTGAAGGTCGCCGCCTGGTCGATCTGCGTCTGCCGGAGGATCTCGACGATGCCGAGCACGCTGACGAGCGCAGTGTCCTTCTGGAGCCCGATGAAGTCGTTGAGGAGCGGCGGGATCACCCTGCGCACGGCCTGCGGCACGACGACGTGGCGAAGTGCCTGGACGTGCGTGAGGCCGAGCGAGCGCGCTGCGGCCTCCTGGCTCGGGTGCACCGACTCGATGCCCGCCCGGTAGACCTCGGACACGTACGCGGTGTAGACGAGCACCAGCGCGACGCTCGCCCAGAAGATCTGGTCAGTGGGGAGCCACGAGAGCTGGAGCGCGGGAACGCCCTGACCGAGCATGAGAATGACGAGGATCGTCGGCACGCCGCGAAAGAAGTCGACGTAGACGACCGCCAGAGCGCGGATCGGGAAGAACGCCGGGCCCGGGAGGCTGCGGAGGATCGCCATCAGGAGCGCCGTCGACGAGGACGACGGCCTCGACGACGAGGAAGATCTTCACGTTGACCAGGAATGCGCGCGCGATCTCCTCGAAGGAGTCGCGGTAGTAGCCCCAGTCGAGGAAGTACGCCTTGAACGCGTCCCACCCCGGCGACTGGGTGACGACGAGGACGATCGCCGCGAGGACGACGATCGTCGAGACGACGGCGATGGCGACCGCCCGCGACTCGCTCGAGCCGCGGGCGGTCACGCCGCCGAGAATCCGGGAGCTCCGGCTGCCGTTCAGCGCCCGCTACTTCAGGTCGGGCGCGCCGGCCTTCGCGAGGTACGTGTTCTGGAGCGACTTGATCGTCCCGTTCGCCCAGAGGCGGCTGAGTGCGCGGTTGACGCAGCTCCGGAGCGAGCTGCCCTTCTGGAGCACGAGCCCGAACCGCTCCTTCGTGCCCTTCGTGGGCAGCTTGCCGACGATGACGCCGTCGTCGACCTGCACCGCCGTGACGTAGAACGCGGTCGGAAGGTCCACGACGATCCCGTTGATCTGGCCGTTCTTCAGCGCCTGCACGGCCGCGTCGTTCGTGTCGTAGACGAGCGGCTTCGAGGACGGCCGGATGAACCGATTGATGTACTGGTAGCTCGTCGTCCCCACCTGCGCGCCGAGCTTGTAGGGCTTCAGGGCGGCGATCGACTTCGCCTTCGCAATCGGCGTGCCCTTCCGCCCGACGACGGCCTGATTCACGAAGTAGTAGGACATCGAGAAGTCGACGGCCCGTGCGCGCTCCGGCGAGAACGAGACCTGGTTGATGTCGAAGTCGAACGGCTTCTTGCCCGGGCGGAACGAGTTGTTGAACGGCACGACCGTCCACTTCACCTTCGCCTTCGGGAAGCCGAGCTGCGATGCGATCGCGTATGCGACGGCCGACTCGTAGCCCTTGCCGCTGTAGGGGTCGGAGACCTTCCACGGCTTCGTCTTCTCGGCGCCCTCGAACCAGGGTGGGAAGGCCGGGTTGTCGGTCCCGATCGTGAGGACGCCGTCCTCGACGAGGTTGAGCGAGCCCGTGGCGCAGCCGGGAATCGCCGCGGGAGCGGCGCCGGTCGTCCGCGCTCCCGTGGCTGTCGCGGCGAGGGCGAGCGCCGCGGCCGCGACTGCGACGAGGCTCGAGATGAGCGTTTTCCGCATGGATCGTCTCCTCCGAAAGGATTTCACTCGCGGCGCGAGGCTAGCACAGCGATCGTCGATACTTTACTTTGGAAAGTGATAGTCGGACAGTAGGGTCCCGGGATGGCTTCGCCCTTCGTCGAGCTCGAGGTCGGCGCACGGGTCGTCCGCGTGACGAACCCGGACAAGGTGCTGTTCCCCGACGCGGGGCACACGAAGCGCGACCTCGTCGACTACTACCTCGCCGTCGGCGACGGGATCGTCCGTGCGCTCCACGAGCGACCGACACAGCTCCGCCGCTTCCCCGAAGGGATCCAGGGCGAGCAGATCTACCAGAAGCGCGTTCCCCAGAAGCGCCCCGAGTGGATCGAGGTAGCGCGCGTCACGTTCCCGTCGGGCCGACACGCGGACGAGCTCTGCGTGACGGAGCTCGCGCAGGTCGTCTGGGGGGCGAACCTCGCCGTGATCGACTTCCATCCGTGGCCTTCGCGTCGTGCGGACGTCGACCGCCCCGACGAGCTCAGGATCGACGTCGACCCGCAACCCGGCACTGACTTCGCCGACGCGAAGCGTGTCGCGGCGCTCGTGCGCGAGGTGCTCGGGGAAATCGGGTACACAGGCTGGCCAAAGACCTCGGGCAACCGCGGAATCCACATCGCGGTGCGGATCGAGCCGCGGTGGGAGTTCCCCGTCGTCCGCCGGTGCGCGCTGGCCTTCGCCCGCGAGATCGAGCGACGCACGTCCGACCTCGTGACCACCGCGTGGTGGAAGGAGGAGCGGGGCGAGAAGGTCTTCATCGACTACAACCAGAACGCCCGCGACCGCACGATCGCCTCCGCCTACTCGGTGCGGCCGCGGGCGGACGCGACCGTGTCCGCTCCCGTCACCTGGGACGAGCTGCCCGACGTCGAGACCGAGGACTTCACGCTCGTGTCGATGCCGAAGCGCTTCGCGAAGCTTGGTGACGTTCAGGCCGGGATCGACGACACTGTCTGCGACCTCGGCGTGCTGCTGGAATGGGTTGAGCGCGAGGAGGCGGCAGGGGTCGGCGAGGCCCCGTATCCGCCCAACTTCCCGAAGATGCCGGGCGAGCCGCCGCGAGTCCAGCCCTCGCGCGCACGCGCGCAAGACGACGATGCCGGCTGAGACACGACGGGCCGCGATGTAGGGAGTACGTGTGACGCCTTGCCGCCGTTGCGGCGTAGGGTCACGATGGAGGTGGCATGAGGATCCACCGCAGGCTCCTCGCGGTCGCCGCGCTGGCGGTGCTGGCCGCGTCTGCGGGTGCAGCCTCCCTGACCTCCGCCGCGCCGTCGCCGGCACGCCTCCGCGCGTTCGAGGGCTGCCCGTCCTTCCTCGCGTACGTCAGGAAGGAGGCGCTCCCGCTCGTCGGGCCGTCAGGGCTCGGCAGCGGTGTCGTCGGGATCGGCGCGACGGCACCCCCCGGCCCCGCCCGCGACGCAGTCGCCGGCGCACAGCGCGCGGACGCCGATTTCTCGGGAACGAACGTGCAGGAGGAGGGCGTAGACGAGCCCGACCTCGTGAAGACCGACGGGCGCACGCTGTTCGTCGTCTCCGACGGCCGGGTCAGCGCGCTCGACGTCCGCTCGCGCCGACCGAAGCTCCTCGACTCGCTGCGCCTCGACGCCGGGTGGGCGCACGAGCTGCTCCTCGACCGCAGCCGCCTGATCGTCCTGTCGCAGGGGACGCCGATGCCGATCCCGATCGACGGCGGCGTCGGGATCCGCGCACCGCGGTGGCCGTACCCCTCGAAGACCGAGCTCACCGAGGTCGACGTAAGCCGGCCGGACCGTCTGCGCGTGCTGCGCACGCTCGAGCTGGACGGCGGCTATCTGACCGCTCGCCTGGTGGGCCACGTCGCGCGGGTCGTGCTCTCCTCACCGATCGGGCAGGACCTTCCCTTCGTGGCCCCGGGCAGCCCAGGAGCGGCCGAGACGGCGCGCGCGACCGAGCAGAACCGAGCGGTCGTGCAGTCCGCCGGCGCGAGGTCATGGCTTCCCTCGCGTACCCTCCGCGGGCCGAAGGGGCGCATCCTGGATCGGGGCCGATCGTGCAGTGCCGCAACGTCCGCCGGCCGACGGGTTTCTCGGGCCTCGGGATGGTGACAGTCCTCACGGTCGACCTGGCGCGCGGGCTCGATCCGATCGACGCAGACGCGATCGTGTCGGACGGCAGGGTCGTCTACGCGTCGCGGTCGAGCCTGTACGTCGCTACCGACCGCTTTGACCCGCGCGCCGCCGATGGCCGTCCGGTCGCGGACGGAGTCACGACGGCGATCCACCGGTTCGACATCTCGAGCCCGACGCAGACGAGCTACCACGGAAGCGCCACCTTTGCCGGAGTGCTGCTGAACCAATGGTCGCTGTCGGAGTGGAACGGGACCCTGCGCGTCGCGAGCACGGAGCAGCCGGTCTGGTGGGGCGGGCCGCAGACGGAGAGCCAGACGACGGTCACGACTTTCGGCCAGCGGAAAGGCGCGCTGGCACGGCTCGGGAGCGTGGGCGGGCTCGGAAACGGAGAGCGGGTCTACGCGGTGCGCTTCATCGGGGACACCGGGTACGTTGTCACCTTCCGTCAAGTCGACCCGCTCTACACCCTCGACCTGTCGACGCCGTCGCGCCCGGTCGTGCGCGGCGAGCTGAAGATCCGCGGCTACTCGGCGTACCTGCACCCGGTGGGTGACGATCTCCTGCTCGGGATCGGACGGGACGCGACCGACGACGGGCGTGTGCTCGGGACGCAGGCGTCGCTCTTCGACGTCTCGGACATCCGCAGCCCCAAGCGGCTCGACGCGTTCTCGCTCGGCAACGGTTTGTCGGAGGCCGAGCAGGACCACCACGCGTTCCTCTGGTGGCCCCGGACGGGGCTCGCCGTGATCCCGCTGCAGGCGTACGGCGACACACCGTTCGTCGGCGCCCTCGGCCTCCGGGTCCGCCGCACGGACGGCATCGCGGAGGTCGGGCGCGTCGCCCATCCGGGCCAGCCAGGCGTCGAGCCCGTCGGATCGCCCGGGACCCCGATCCGCAGGTCGATCGTGGTCGGCGACGTCGTCTACACGATGTCCGCCGCCGGCGTGAGGGCGTCGGCGCTCGGCACGTTCGCGGACCTCGGCTTCGCGCGGCTCCCGCAGGGTGGCCCTGTCGCGCCGCCCCAGCCGACGCGGTAGCCGGGTCAGCCGCGCCGGCCGGCGGGGGCGAGCAGACGCGCGAGCAGCGGATCGCCCACCGCAAGTGGTGGTCGGAGCTCGCGCCACGTGCACTGGACCGGATCCTTGTCGGGCCGCAGCCGGAGCAGCTTGGTGCCGTGCCGAAAGCGGCGGCCCTGCACCTTGTCGTAGCGCACCTCGACGACGAGCTCGGGGCGGACGGGCGCCTCCTCGAGCTCGCCGCCGCCCCAGCGGTTCGGCTCCGAGAAGCGGCGCTCCGGCGCGTCCTCGAGGAGCGGCAGCACGGCTTCCGCGATCTCCGCGTGGCGCCCGGGGGCGACCGCGGCGGAGCCGACGTAGTCGAGCCCGCCGTCGTCGTCGAACAGACCGAGCAGGAGCGTGGCGATACGGCGCTCCCCGTCGCCCTTCCAGCGAACGCCCGCGACCACGCAGTCGGCCGTCTTCTCCGGCTTCACCTTCACCACGGCTGTGCGCTCGCCCGCGCGGTAGGGCGCGTCGCGCTGCTTCGCGACCACGCCGTCCAGCCCGATCGCCTCGAACGACGAGAGCCACTCGACCGCCTCGCTTCGGTCGAGCGTGGCGGGGGAGATGGTGAAGCCCCCGGCCACCTCTCCGAGGGTCGCCCGGCGCTCGGAGAGCGGGGAGCCCCAGTGCTCCTCGCCGTCCCAGACGAGCACGTCGAATGCGACGAAGCTCGCAGGGATCTCCCCCGACAGCTTCCGTACGCGGCTCTCGGCCGGGTGGAGCCGGGTCTGCATCGCATCGAAGTCGAGCACCCCGTCCCGGACGATCACGATCTCCCCGTCGAGGCACGACCGCGGCGGCAGGGTCTCGCCGAGCGGTCGGAGCTCGGGGAAGTACCGCAACAGCGGACGTGCGTTGCGGGACCACAGTCGCAGCTCGCCCGAGGCGTTCTCGAGCAGCCCCCGGAAGCCGTCCCATTTCGGCTCGTACTGCCACTCGTCCCCCTCGGGCAGGTCGCGGACGAGCTCCGCCTCCATCGGCGGGAAGGGGATCGAGGGATCGAGGTCGGAAGGCCGCTCGACGGGCTCGCTGCTTCTGCGCGCGCGGGACACGGGGAAACCGTACCGCGGCCGTCTTCCCACTGTTGACCAGGAGAGGCGCGCTGCCCGTCGTCGTGTGGCCGCTCCGCGAGTAGGCTCTCGGCTCCATGCGTAGGGTCGTCGTCACCGGTCTCGGAGCCGTCACGCCGATCGGGCTCGACGCGCCGTCGACGTGGGAGGCAGCGGTCGCGGGCCGGAGCGGCGTCGGCTGGATCGAGGCGTTCGACGCCTCTGACTATCCCGTGCGGATCGCGGCGGAGGTGCGGGGGTTCGACGTCGGGGACCTCCTCCCGCCGAAGGAGGCGCGGCGCATGGATCGGAACGTGCTGCTCGCCGTCGCGGCCGCCCAGGAGGCCTGGGACGACGCAGGGCTCGAGGACGTGGATTCGACCCGGGTCGGGATCCTCGTCGGCTCCGCGATCGGAGGTATCGCGACGATCGCCGAGCAGCAGCAGGTGTTTGCCGAGCGCGGCCCCGATCGCGTGTCGCCGTTCTTCATCCCGTCCGTCCTCGTCGACACCGCAAGCGGGCAGATCGCGATTCAGCTCGGCCTTCGGGGGCAGAACTTCGCTCCCGTCTCCGCCTGCGCCACGGGCTCGACGGCGATCGGTGAGGCCGCGGCATCGATCCGACGCGGCCAGGCGGACGTCGTCCTCACGGGCGGCACCGAGGCACCGATCACGCCGCTCATCCTGGCCGGGTTCTGCGCGATGCGCGGGCTCGTCGCCGAGGAGGTCGACCCGACGCTCGCCTCGCGTCCGTTCGACGCCACGCGAGCGGGATTCGTGATGGGAGAGGGCGCCTGCATCCTCGTGCTCGAGGAGCTCGAGGCAGCGCGCGCCCGCGGAGCGACCATCTACGCCGAAATGCTCGGCTACGGGGCGTCGAACGACGCTCATCACCTCGCGCAGCCGGAGCCCGAGGCGACGGGGGTGGCCGCGATGATCGGCACGGCGCTCGACGCCGCCGGGGTCGCGCCCGAGCGTGTCGGGTACGTGAACGCCCACGGCACGTCGACGCCGCTGGGCGACCTCGCCGAGACTCGCGCCCTGAAGCAGGTCTTCGGCGACCATGCGTATCGAATGGCCGTCTCCTCGACCAAGTCGGTGACCGGCCACTGCTTCGGCTCGGCGGGGGCAGTCGAGGCGATGATGTGTGTGATGGCCCTGCGGGACGGCGTGCTCCCGCCGACGATCAACTACCGGAGTCCTGACCCGGAGTGCGACCTCGACTACATCCCGAACGAGGCGCGCCGCGTCGACGTCGACGTGGCGCTCTCGAACGCGATGGGCCTGGGCGGGCACAACGCCTGCGTCGTCCTGGGTCGTGTAGGCGACGGGTAAGACTCCGAGAGCCACCGTTTTCGCCAACGCTTCACTCGCCGACCGTTCCGCTCGGCGATTGCGTGGCGTTCGTCCGCTCTCTCGCATTTTCCCCCGGGCTGGCTATCGTACGGCCTAGGGAACCCATCGAATCATGGGGAGGGGAAGTATGGCGAGGTTGGCGTCTGCTCTGGCGCTCGTTGTGGTGTCCGCGCTGACATTGGCGGCGGTCGGGGCTGGAACGACTTATCGAGGCATCCAGGAAACGACGATGGCCGGCGGTGTTCGATGCACCGATCTGCAGGGTCTGCACGCCACCCAATCGGTTCGATTCGTCGCTCCGGTCAACGGCGCAACGTCTGACGGAATCCACCTGTTCGTCAACGGCACACTCCTCGAGTGGTACGTCGACGCGCCGACGATCGGGGTGGAAGCCGTGATCGTCAAGGGAGGCAAGAACTCCAATGTGTACAGGTATCCATATCCGGCTGAGCACTTCTCCGACGCGGGGCTCAGCGCACCCGAAAAAGTGAAGAACGGGAAGCTTCCCGATCTGGGATACGTGGAGTTCTGCTATTCAGTCTCGTAGACGGTACGAGGCCTCATCACCCTTCGCGGCGCCTCGGGGGTCGGTCCGAGACGTCGCCGGGTGTCCCGGGACTCGACCGCGGCACAGGATTGACCGCGGACGACCGAACGGGCTCGACGCGACGCGACGCTTGCGTGCGTCGCGGCGCCCCGAATGCAACCATTCCCGGCTCGACCGCATCGAAATAGGATGAGACCGATGCGGTTGTTGCTCACGGGGAGCGCGGGGTACGTTGGCGCGGTCACGCGCGTCGTCTTGGAGGCTGCCGGCCACGACGTGGTCGGCCTCGACACGGCGCTGTACGAGGGGTGCGACCTCGGAGCGGCGCCGCCCCCGCCGGAAGTTCGCCTCGACATGCGTGACGTTCGGGAGGAGCACGTGGACGCCTTCGACGCCGTTGTGCACCTAGCAGCGCTCTCGAACGACCCGATCGGGGAGCTCGACGAGGCCCTGACGTACGCCGTCAATCACCAAGCGACGGTCCGCATCGCCGAGCTCGCGCGCTCCCGGGGCGTGGAGCGGTTCGTCTTCGCGTCGTCCTGCAGCATGTACGGCGCGTCGGGCTCCGGGATTCCGGTCGACGAGCGCGCGCCCCTCG
The DNA here is from genome assembly GCA_963793655.1 of uncultured Actinomycetes bacterium. Taxonomy (GTDB): domain Bacteria; phylum Actinomycetota; class Thermoleophilia; order Gaiellales; family Gaiellaceae; genus Gaiella. Next base: position 1,470 of record CAWCAV010000011.1, on the reverse strand, counting down.
CCCCGCTCACGGCGTACGCGGAGTCGAAGGTGCGGAGCGAGCGCTCGTTGGCGGCACTCGCCAGCGACGAGTTCTCGCCCGTGTCGCTACGGTTCGCGACCGCCTACGGCGTCTCACCACGGCTCCGACTCGACATCGTCCTGAACAACCTCGTCGGCTGGGCATTGACGACGGGTGCGGTGCGCCTCCAGAGCGATGGGACGGCCTGGCGGCCGCTGATCCACGTCGAGGACATGGCGGGCGCGATCGCCGCGGCTCTCGCGGCGCCGCGCGAGCGCATCCACGGCGAGGCATTCAACGCGGGTGCCTCGGACGCGAATTACGTCGTCCGCGACCTCGCGTTGATCGTCGCCGAAGCGGTTGGCGGCGTCGACGTGGAGTTCGCGGAGGGCGCCGGTTCCGACCCACGCAGCTACAGGGTCGACTTCTCGAAGATCGCCGAGACGCTCGACGCGTTTCGGCCGGCGTGGGATGCGCGACGCGGAGCAGACCAGCTCGTCGAGGCCTACCGTGAGGCAGGAATGGACGAGGCGATGTTCTCGGGCGACCGGTTCGTGCGGCTCTCGCGGCTGAAGACCCTTCTCGACGAAGGCCGGCTCGACACCGAGTTGCGGTGGCGGACGCCAGTCGGGGCCGTCCGGGCCTGAGTGGAGCGAGGGGAGGGACGTGATCTTCACCGAGACCGAGCTGCCGGGCGCCTTTCTGATCGACCTGGAGCGCCGGGAGGACTCGCGCGGGTACTTCGCCCGAGCCTTCTGCCAGCACGAGTTGGCCGACCATGGCCTCGAGCCCATGATCGCCCAGGCGAACGTCGCCTTCAATAACGTGGCCGGCACGTTGCGCGGGATGCATTTCCAGTTCCCGCCCAAGGCCGAGACGAAGATCGTGCGCTGCACGCGCGGCGCGATCCTCGACATCATCGTCGACCTCCGCCCCGAGAGCGCGACGTACCTCCAGACCGTCTCGGTCGAGCTCAGCGAGGACAACGGTCGCGCGCTGTACGTCCCCGAGCGGTTCGCGCACGGCTACCAGACGCTAGTGGACGCGGACGGAGACGAGCTACCAGGTGGGTGAGTACTACGCCCCCGAGACCGAGGGCGGGCTCGCGTATGACGATCCGAGGCTCGGGCTCGTCTGGCCGCTGCCGGTCGCCGTGATCTCGGGGAAGGACGCGCAGTGGGATCGGCTCGACGTCGTCGAGCCGGAAGTCCGGCGCCGAATGACCCTTTCGACTTCAGAGGTAAGCGGATGATCCTCCTCGACACCGCATTGCGCGCCCGCGAGGCGCAGGGCGCGCCGATCCGCGTCGGCATGGTCGGCGCAGGCTTCATGGGGCAGGGGCTGACGAACCAGATCGTCAACAGCGTCCCGGGCATGCGGATGGTCGCCGTCTCGAACCGGACGCCGGAGCGGGCCGCGGACGTGTTCCGGTATGCCGGGGTAGAGCCGGTCCGCGTCGACGGCCAGTCG
>CAWCAV010000010.1:0-387346 GCA_963793655.1 uncultured Actinomycetes bacterium | reverse complement strand
ATAATAGCCAGTGCAATCGCGCTGACTACGGCCCTAGGCATGAAGAGCATCCAGCGCTTATCGCCGGATAGCCCATCAAACGCTGCGTCAGGAGGGGCAGGAGGGCAATGGTGCCAAAGAGGGGGATACCGTAGGCCATGCTTGCAATCAGACCGGCGACGAAATTCCGATCCTTAGAAGAGAAAGGTCTACGATGTTGTCGGGCTTCCCCACCGCGCACAAAAAGGCTGTGCCGGCAAAAACAGTTATGCCGGTGAACACCTGAATGAAGCGGAGAGTCGAACCAGTCCCGCGTCGGACCCTGATCAAGGACCAATTGGAGCGAGCCTACTGCCAGGACTAAAAGGGCTAGACCCGTCCAATCCGTCTTTGAGTAGTTCATCGACACGCTGGCCAGTTGTCCCATGGCCAGAGCAGCGCAATCGTGCCAATTGGGACATTGATGTAAAAAACTGCTCGCCATACGAACGTGTCAGTCAGCCAACCGCCCAAGACCGGGCCCAGGACGGGGGCTACCAGTGATGCCCAGGCCAAAGATGGCAAGAGCTTGCCCGTGCCTTTCGCGGGGAACGCTTCCAGCAGAATTGATTGGCTCAATGCTACTAGCGGAGCCCCGCAAATTCCCTGGGCAATCCGGAAAATCACCATGCTCAGGAGATTCCAGGAAAGGCCGCACAGCGCGAGGAAATAACAAAGCCCACAATCGAAAAGATCAGAAGACGCCTTCGTCCGAAAACGCGGGACAAATAACCCGTCAACGGCATCACGATAGCGGCAGCGACGAGATAAGAGGTGAGCACCCAAGTGATCTGGTCTGACGTTGCTCCGAAAGCGCCCAGCATGTGTGGCATCGCCACACTGACGATCGTAATATTTCACAAGTGGCTGTACCAGCCAGTCGACTGTGGCCTCCTGCTCTTCCGCGACCGGGCACTCGTCCGTCGAACGTTCATGTACACCGACGACTACGTCGTCTCGTTTGCAGAGGACCTGCTTGAGGCATTCATGTTCTTCGAGGAGTCGATCGAGCTGTCCCGACGCTTCCGTGCATTGAAGGTGTGGCTTTCGGTGCGGTATCACGGACTCAGCGCGTACCGGGCGTCGATTCGCGAAGACCTCGAGCTGGCGCAGGTCCTCGCCAAGAAGATCGAGGAAGCCGACATGCTCGAGCTCCTGACTCCGGTTGAGCTCCCAGCTGTTTGCTTTCGCGCCACTGGAACTGCGAGCGACGATCTCGATGAATTCAACCGCTCGATACTGTCGGCGGTCAACGAGCGCGGACGCGTCTACATCTCGAACGCCACACTCAGAGGCAGGTTTGCGCTCCGCGCCTGCATCACGAACCACCGAACGACGGAAGAGGATCTCGACACTTTGATCGCCGAGGTCGAGACCGTCGCAGCCGCCTTGGCCTAAGTCACGCGCACTCGATGGCCCTTCAAGGAACATTCCCGAACTGTGAGTGTGTGGGTGTCCCGTCTGGGGCTGTTGTCAGGTTGGCGCCGGTGCTCTTTGTTTGTGACTCGATTCCCGAATGACCCCGCTTGCGCGGTGTCTTTCCAGTGATGTGTCCGGGCGGAGAGGCCGGTGCCGGCCTGGCGCCCGCTTGCTGGCCTGATCAGAAGCCTGTCCGCCCGTTGGGGCGTGACCCGTCACAGTCCTGCCGCCCGCGGTTCTCATCCCCAGACCGGCACCGGATGTGTCCCCCAACGCTGGGCTGGAGGTCGGTAGCGGATGCTTGCAGATCAGCTGGACTACGTGGTCGGCGTCGACCCGCACCGCGACGCGCACGCGCTCGCGGTCGTCGACGTGCGCAGCGGCGCGGTCGTGTTCGAGGCGACCGTGGCCGCAGACAGCGAGCGGCTACGCGCAGCGCGCTTCGTGCTCGCCGAGCAGCACGCGCCGGGCCGGCGTGCGTTCGCGGTCGAGGGCACCGGCTCCTTCGGCGCCGGCCTGACCCGCTTCCTCGCCGGCCGCGGCGAGCGGGTGCTCGAGGTCGGCCGGCTGCGGCGGGAGCGGCGCTCGGGCGGCAAGACCGACGCGCTCGACGCGATCCGGGCCGCCCGCAGCGTGCTCGGCGCAGGAGCGGCCGGCGACGCCGCGCGCAGGCGGCGAACGCGAGGCGCTGCGGGCGCTGATGGCCGCTCGCGAAGGCGCGGTCAACGCCAAGCGGGCCGGGCTCTGCCAGCTGCGCGACCTGCTCGTCACGACGCCCGAGCCGCTGCGCAGCGAGCTGCGGCCGCTGACCCGGGCGCGGCTGCTGCAGCGCCTCGCGGCGACACGGCCTGAACGCCGTCAGCGACCCGGAGCTGCGCGGCACGCTGCTCGCGCTGCGCGCTCGTCGCCCGACGCGTCCAGCAGCTGACCGCCGAGGAGCGCGAGCTCGCACGCGAGATCGAGACGCTCACCGCGCAAGCTCGCGCCGCAGCTGCTCGACCAGCCCGGCGTCGGCCCGCTCGCCGCCGCGCAGGTCGTGCTCTCCTGGTCACACCAAGGCCGGATCAGCAGCGAAGCCGCCTTCGCCCGCCTCGCCGGCGCCGCCCCGATCCCCGCCTCCTCCGGCCAGACGATCCGCTACCGCCTCGACCGCAGCGGCGACCGCAAACTCAACCGCGCCCTGCACATGATCCTCGTCACCCGCACGCCGCACACACCCGCCGACGATCGCCTACATCGAACGACGCATCCACGAAGGCAAGACCCGCCGCGAAGCAACCCGCTGCCTCAAGCGCTACCTCGCCCGCAACCTCTACCGGCTCCTCGAGACACGGACCGCCGCCGGCGACTTGACAAACATAGAAGCATCACTCGGGCAAGGGCGGTCTCGTAGCCCGGCAGCACACTGGGTGCTCCCTCGGGCGCGTCGGCTTGAACACTGGCTTAGCGGGCTGTCGAGGGCGCCCTCGAGGGCCGTAATGCGCGATCGTGGCGCACCTGAGTTCGGTGGCGCGGATAGAGGCCCGGATAGAGAGGTGTGGCCTGGCGTGCTTGGTGGTCGGGGTGGTCGGCCCCCCGGGGTGGGCGGAGCGCTGATGAAAAGCCCATGAACAGCTGAATTCCCGTGTCCAATAGGACTTGCGCGTCGCGGGCCGGATCTGGCTGGAAAGGGTGTTCGAATCCGTATGGGCCTTTCTGATGCCGCACGGTTGAGCGGATTTGGCTTGGCTAAGCGGGTCCGGCGTGCCGTGCGTGTCACCTTTGGGCGCCTGATGCACATCCCCGAGCACACCCGGTGCACGCCCTCGGAAATGCCGCCAAAGGCGGGGGGTGCATCCGGCCCCGTTCAGCGGGCGCCGACTTCGGAGCGCTGCGTCAGCGATTCGTGCTCTAACCGACCTTGGCCACACCCGTCAGGATGATGTGCCGGACCTCGTTGACATCCACGTCCACCGTGAAACTGCCGTGCCCGATGAGTTTGGCGTAGATGCCGGTCCCGCCGACAATCTCCCATAGGTTCACCTCGTTGGGCTGGACGAGATTGAACATCGAGTGAAGACGGATCTCGAGAGTCCCATTACTCGATGTCGCCGTTGTATCGAAGTAAGGCGCTCCGGCTACCGGCGACGGGCAAGCGCCGCAGATGAACCTATCGATCGTCCACGTGCCCGAGTCAACAAGTACGCCGCTTGCTGACCACGTCGTCGCCTCGAATCCCGGCGAACCGTTGCGGAGCAGCTCGATCGTGACGCCAGTGGGAGCCGCCGAGTTGGACCCGCTAGTGGCGGGCCACGCGAACCCTAAGGTCGCGAGGAGAACAAGGAGTATCGGGAGTATGAGGACATGCCGTACGGCCCTGTGTTGTGGCGGGAACAACCTCATTTGAGCTCCGTTCGTAGATCGGGCAGCGATAGATCGCCGCCCTTAGAAGGCCGAGCCTGACGGATTGCAGCAACTGATACCCGACGAGTTGAGGTGAGTGCCGAAAGCCGAGGGTTGCACGCCCGCCCACGATGCAGAGCACAAACGTCCCAGCTTTCCCGTTGAACGTGGTCCTCTCCTTGGATGAGACGATTCCAACCCCTTGGGCGTCTTGTATCGGACTCAGGCTTCAGCGCGTGCGCCGCGTGTCGAGACCTCAACTTCCCGGCTTCGCGACCGACGAGGACGGCCCAGCTCAGCATGCGCACGTGGTCCAGCTCATGGAAGCCGACTCTGACCAGAACGATTGCGCCTGTATTCGAGGAGCGCGCGCCGATGATCTCGAACGGCGTTCCCTTGGACATCGCGAGAACACTCGGGCAGTCGCGTCCGCCAGTCTCGAGTCGTAGCGACCGACCGATCAGGGAACAGGCCTTCTCGAAGCGGCCGCTGTTGAGTGCGTCGAAGAAGGCAATCGTCAAGAGGCAAGCGGACTCGCCTCCCGTGGTTCCAAGACATGACTGCGTGAGGCGCGCGGTCGGCCCGGCGCCGGCCTCCTGCGCGGTAGCCACCGCGATGACGAGCGCGACCGTGAGCGCAACGAGCACGCGAGAACGCGTTGTGTTCATGGCCGCAACGATGGGGCGAGCTCGCTACGGGCCAGTTACGGGCCAGTTATGGTCCCCCGCGTGGAGTTTCGGATCCTCGGTCCGCTCGAAATGCTCAAGCGGGGACGCCCTCTGGCTCTTCCGGGAGCGAGAAGAGAGCCGTTTTCGTCTATCTCCTTTGCACTCCGGTGAGGTAGTGACGCTGACCGGCTGATCGCGGAGCTGTGGGGAGAGGAGCCTCCCGAGACGGCGCGGAAGTCGCTCCAGGTCCGTGTCGCGGGGATCAGGAAGGCGCTGGGCGCGGAGGTTCTCGTCAGGCAAGGCCCCGGCTACACCGTGCGGGTCGGGCCAGACGAGCTCGACCTCAGACGATTCGAGCAACTCGTCGCCTCGGCCGACGGGGTCGCGCCGGAGGTTGCCGCCCCGAAGCTGCGCGAGCGCGCTCGATCACTCTGGCGAGGGCCTCCGCTCGCGGACTTCGCGTACGAGCCGTTCGCGCAGGCGGCGATCGGCCGCCTCGACGAGCTGCGGATTGCTGTGCTCGAGCAGCGGGTCGATGCCGACCTCGCTCTAGGCCGACACGCCGGTCTCGTCGGCGAACTGGAGGCCCTCGTCGCCGAGCACCCTCTGCGCGAGCGCATTCGAGCGCAGCTGATGCTCGCGCTCTACCGCTCGGGCCGACAGGCCGAAGCTCTCGAGGCGTACCACTCGGCCCGGCGCGCGCTCGTCGATGAGTTCGGGATCGAGCCCGGCCGCGCGCTTCGAGAGCTCGAACGGGCAATCCTGCAGCAGGACGCAGGGATCACCCTTGCGCCTGCTCCCGCCCCTGAGCGGTCCATCCTTGTCGTACTTCGTGCCGAGTGGCACTCTGAGCAGCTGGTCGGCCTGGCCGAGTCGCTCGCGCGGAGGCCGCCTAAGGAGTTGATCTTGGCGCGGGTTGTCGCGGTGGGAAGCGCACTCACTCAAGCGGCGGGTCGGTCGAGGGCCTCCGTCGTCGCCTGATCGCGGCGGGCGTTTCAGCGCGCGCAGCGGCATTTGCGTCGCCCGAGCCGGCTGACGACATCGATCGGATCGCGACCGACCAGGATGTCGATCTCGTGCTCATCGGCAGCGCAGGCGAGCTCGCCGATGACAGCGTGTTATTGAAGGTGCTCGCGGACGCCCCGTGTGATGTGGGCATCGTGTTCGATGCCGCTCCAAGGACCGGTCCAGGTCCTTGTACCTTTCGTGGGCGCGCCGCACGACTGGGCTGCGGTAGAACTCGGAGCTTGGGTAGCCGGCGCGCTTAGTCTCCCGCTCGTGCTCGCAGGGCCGCAAGACGTGCCGCGGGGGCGCGATGCGAGCCGTTTGCTTGCGGACGCGTCGCTGGCGATCCAGCGCGCTCTCGGCGTAGCCGCTGCGCCGCTGCTGCTCGCGCCGGATCGAGAGGCGCTGCTCGATGCGGCCGAGGGGGCTGCGCTAGTCGTGGTTGGACTGCCGGACGACTGGCAGAGGAAGGGGCTCGGTGTCACGCGGGATACCGTCGCTTCGCGGGCCCAGGTCCCGGTCATCGTCGTTCGGCGCGGCCTCCGCCCCGGAGGGCTTGCTCCCCGCCAAACCTTGACCCGGTTTACCTGGACGGCTGCGAGCGGGATGTCCCCTAGCGGGCCCACGGGGCGGCCGGCGCTTGACGCATGCGGGCGTCGTTCGGCTCGGCGGCGGGTCGTTCGGTGTGAAATAACCGCCGAACGTGTGGTCTACGCCGGGGATCGAGCGGAGCAGCCTGCCGTTGCCGAAGATGCTGTTGTGTGCGACTGCCTGGTGGTTCCTATCGAGCCGGATCGGACCCAACGCCGAGGTCAGCCTGACCCGCGCGAGCGCGGACTTGAACCGGCGCTCGTCGCCCGAAACGTCTCCGTGGACGGCCGTAAGCGCCTCGAGAGTCGCGGCCATCGCGTCGTGGTAGAAGATGTCGAAGTAGCTTCCTTGGGCGTCTTTGAGCTCCGGGAAGGCACGGCGGAGCCGATGCAGGTACCCGTCCCAGTCGCCTGCCCCACCGGCTGCACCGCCCACCATCCCCTTTGTACGGTCGCCGAGCGGCTCGAGACCCCCGCCGTCGGCGAAGGTGACGGGGATGAGCCGTCTTGAGATGCCGCCGGCGAGCCCTGGATAGGCTTTCGCCAGGGCCACGATCGTTTCGGGTACGCGGCCATGAAAACCCGTCGACCCCCGACTTGGGCAGCTCGCTGACGACACTTGAGTAGTCACGGATCCCGGCCGGAACCCAGACCCGCTTCGCGACGCTGCCGCCGAGGGAGCAGAACTCTGCAACGAATCCAGCCACCTGTGTCCAGTTGAAGAGATCATCCTCCAGGTCGGCGACGACAACTGCCCTGCGCCAGCCGAGCGTCCGGTACGCGTACGTGCCGAGCCCCGCCGTCCAGCCGGCACCGTCCGTGTGAAAGCTGAAGAAGTTCGGCGCAGGATGCTGCAGCAACACCGACGAAGTCCCGTTCACGAACGCAACTCCCGGTCGCCGGCGCGCGAAGTCCTGGAGTGCGAGACCTTGTGTGCCTCTGAGGGGGCCGATAAGGACGCGAACGCCGATGCCGTCGACGAGCCGGCGGGCCTCGCTGAGGGCGGAACCGGTCGTCGAGTCGGAGCAACCGAAGTAGAGCGTCACCGGGTGACCGGCGATCGAGACGCCTTCCACCCCATCCGTTAGCGCGGTGCCCGCGCGCGTGCCCCCGCGTTCGATCAGCGCGAGCTCCGCCCCCGCAAGAGTCGAGGCGCGGGTCTGCGAGTAGCTGCCTCGGCAGTCGGACAAAACGCCAATCGGGATCGAGCCCTCGGGGACTGCAGCTGGTGCGGCGTCCGTCGCCGTCACCCATGGGCCGTCCGGGCCGACGGCGATGTCGCCGGGCATGTTGCCGATCGGAATCGTGGCGACAACACGGTTTGCGCGCGGGTCGACGCGCGACACGGTGCCGTCGATCCCGTTGACGACCCAGACCGCTCCGTTACCCGTTGCCACGCTGCCCGCTCCCCGCCCGACGCGGATCGTGCGAACGATCCGGTTCGTCGACGGATTCAGGCGGGTCACAGTGTCGTCGAGCAGGGACGTGACCCAAACAGCACCCTCGCCTGCGGCCACTCCTGCCGGGATGAACGGCAAGCGGACGGTCGCGACGAGCTTCCTCCCGCGCGGATCGAGCTTCCAAAGCGTGCGGCCGAGGGTGTCGCCCGCCACCCAGAGCGCTCCTTGGCCGACCGAGAAGTCGGCGAAGTCCTCGTACGCACGTGCGACCTTGGAGCCGTCCGGCGGAATCGCGATCTGAGTCGCGAGAAATCCACCCTGGAGGCCCGCGCTCTCCTTGCCGACCAGGTTCGTCGTCGGGTCGGCAAACCAGACCCCGCCGTCATCGCCAACCACCCTCAGCGATCCGACGCTGTACGCCGCTCCGAGAGTGGACGTGAACCGGAACTCACCGGTTCTCGCGTCGATCGCGGTAAGGCTGTGCTCGGGGCCGTTCGCCACGAGCACCTCTCCGCGCCCGACGGCGACGTCGACCGGGCTACCCCTCGTCGGAATCTTGATGACGGCTCGTGTCCGCGGGTCGACTCGCCATACGTTTCCGTCGCCCGCGTTCGCCACCCAGACGAATCCGTCGCCGACGGCGACCGCGCTTGCGGCGCGTCCGGCGGGCATCGTATCGCTGACCTCGTTCGACGTAGAGTCGATGTGCACGAGTACATCGGCATCCGGCTCTCCCGAAACCCCGGGCTCGCTTCGAGTGAGGAAGAAGGAGAGCATGACGGCTCCGATGCCGAGCAGTCCCACAGCTGCGACCCCGACCCGCCAGCGCGGGCGCCGGTGAGGTGTGAGGCCGAGGGCGGCATGCGCGCTGTCGACGAGCTCCTGCGCCGTCTGGTACCGGTCGTCGGGGTCCTTCCGAGCGCCCTCGAGATCACGCCGTCGATGGCAGCCGGTAGCTCCGGCTGCAGGGCAGTCACCGGCTCCGGCATCTCCCGCAGATGGGCGAAGAGAAGAGCGACATCCGACCGACCGCGGAACGGCGGCTCGCCGGCGAGGCATTCGAACAGCACACAGCCGAGCGCGTAAATGTCCGCTCGGCCGTCGACAACGTCGCCCCGGATCTGTTCCGGGGCGACGTAGTGCACCGTTCCCATCAGCTGGCCGTGCTCGCCAGACACAGCCTGCTCCGAGACTCGTCGTGTGAGCCCGAAATCGGCGAGGTACACATGATCTGCGCCCTCGGCGCCGGATTCCGGTGCGATGAGAACGTTCGACGGCTTGACGTCACGGTGCACGAGGTCGCGCGCGTGGGCCGCGTCGAGGGCCCGCCCGACCTGCGCGACGAGCGCGAGCGCCTGCTCTGGGGGGAGGGGGCCCTGAGCGAGAAGAGTCTTCAGCGTCGACCCGGGCACGTAGCGCATTGAGAGGAAGATGCAGCCGTCGGCATCTCCCGCCGCGTAGATCGGGACGATGTTCGGGTGGTCGAGCGAAGCGGCGACCTCCGACTCAGCCAGCAGTTGGTCGCGTAGCGGCTCCTCCTCGGCGAGCTCCGGCGAGAGCAGCTTCAAAGCCACCTTGCGCTTGAGGCGGATGTCCTCAGCGAGGTAGACGATGCCCATTCCGCCGCGCCCGAGCACGCCCTCGATCCGATAGCCGAGTAGCTCAGTACCTACGGGGAGGTCGTAACCGATGGACACGGTGCGCTTCTGCTGGCCGACGATACGCCGACAGATGCGTGTCGGCCACCCGGCTTGACGCAACCGCTGAGCGGTGACCCTCTCCCGGTCACACCGCCATGATCCTGAAGCGCATCACGGCTCGTTTTGGACCCAAAAAGGACATTGCCCCGTCCTCGGCCGAGTGGGTCCCGGCGGCGTGAAGGTCTGGCTCGACGACGCCCGCCACGCGCCTCCCGGCAGGTGCGCGCCGAGACGCCCGAGGGAGTGATCGCGCTGCTCCAGTCGGGCGAGGTCGCCGAGCTCTCGCTCGACCACGACCTCGGCCTGGAGCACGGACGCAACGGGTACGCGGTGCTGATCTGGCTGGAGCGCGAGGTCGCAGCCGGCCGCTGGCCCGGACCGCTGCCGGAGGTCTCGGTGCACAGCGGCAACCCCGCCGGCCGCCGGCGGATGGTGCGCCTCCTGGACACGATCCGTCGGCTCCACGCGACGATCTGCTGCCCGACGCCGAGTTGCGGCTCGGGCTCGATCTAGTCACGTTTCGGCCGTCGCGTCACGTCCGGCGGCGCATCGGTCACGGACCCCGCGAAAACCGTGACAGGACACGGCCGACTGCCCCGTTACGCACGCACACCTATCCTGCCCGGCGGCCCCTACCGGGCTCGAACCGTCGACCCTTCCCTACCGTGGCGGCAACGATGCGAATAACGGCCTTCAGCTCTACGTGCATTTCAGGGCTCCCAGATGGCAAAGCTCACGAACTGGCTGAGGAACGTCGCGCGTCTTGACGCGACGAAGGGCGACGCGCGAACTGCCGCCCTTCGTAATTCGAATCGCTGAGCTCGCTGACCGCCGCGCAGGCGTTCCCGCTACGACGTCAGGGCGCCACTACTTGAGCACGAGGCTGAGGACGATGCCGGTGATGATGAAGCTCGGCAGCGTGTGCGTGATGATCTCCATCCACGTGCTTCGGTACCGCTTCGTGGGATAGGCCGCAGAGAAGATGCCGTCGAGCAGGGTGGCCGGCATGCTCCACGGTTGGTGCACGTGGTAGAGGGTGAACAGCGTCCCGTTGGCGACCCAGTCGCCCTTCCCGAAGGCCGCCCGCATTCGTGGCAGCAGCAGGCCACGGAACAGCACTCGCCGGCCCTGCCCAAGCCCCGCGCTCGTCTGAGCAGTAACCGCAATGGGGGGCGTCTTGCCGCGCGCGTCCGGAGACCCCGGCCTGGCGCGTGAACGAGGAGGCGCATGCGAGATCCTCGGTGTCCGCGACAGCGCCACGGCAGCTGCATCCGGGCGGTGGCTGCTGCGCGCCGCGGAGCGGTTTCTGTCGGGGACGAAGGGGCGGGCGGCTGGCCCCGCTTTCGGCGAGAGGAGCCAGCCGCCGGTGGACTATTCGTATTGGAGTGCTTCGAGGACGTTGAGCCGCGAAGCACGGCGGGCCGGCAGAACCGCAGCGAGGATCCCGGCGATCACGGCGACCGCGGTGAAGATCACGAGCTGCGCGAACGGGATCGTGGAACGAGATGCCCTGGCTCGCGAGCCCTCGCGTGACGATCGCGGCGAGGAAGCATGCCGAGCGGGAGCCCGAGGGCGGCGCCGATCAGCGCGGTGATGACGCTCTCGTGGCGGATCATCCGGCGCGCCTGGCGGCGGCGTCATGCCGACCGCGCGCAGCATCCCGATCTCGCGCGTGCGCTCGAACACGCGAGAGCACGAGCGTGTTGACCATCCCGAACAGGCTCACGATCGACCGAGAGCGCGAGGAGCACGTAGAGGACGGCCAGGAAGTCTGTCGATGTCGTTCGTGTGCGCTCGCGATCCAGGCCGCGCCGTGTCTGGACGTCGCGTCGCTGAAGTCGGCCGGAGCGACTTCGCGAGCGCAGCGGTCGCCGAGGGTTCGCGCCCGGGCGGCGTTCACGAACGTAGCCGTTCTGCGGGTTGCGGGAACGCCGTGTCGAACGCCTGCTGGGCGATGCTGACCAGGTCCCGAGCATCCGGCTGGATCTCGGGCGGGTCGTAGATGCCGCGGACGACGAACGTGCGCTTGGTCGCCCGATCGCCGCCTGCATCGAGAGCGGGCTGCCGACCGCCAGGTCGTGCGTCTTCGGCGAGGTCTCGGTCGACGATCGCGCCGTCGGTGCCGAGTTCGGCGAGCGCGGCGTCCGAGCCGTCCTTCCACGTCGAAGCGGTAGAAGCGCGCGATCGTGGCGCCGGGTCGACGCCGGTGACGTCGTGCTCCTTGCCGAGCACGCGCGCCTTGTCGGACGCGGACGTGCCGAGGCGGCGCGTCACGCCGGGGACGCGACGCGAGCGCGTCGCCCTCGCCGGCGTCGAAGACGTCGCGCTCGCGCTCGTGTCCGGCACGACGACGTAGTCGCGCGTGACCTGGTCGGTCACGGTCGTCCTTGGTCGAGCTCTGCGAGGCCCGGCGCCGAGCACCGCGACGAAGGTGACGAGCGCGAGCCCGATCATCAGCGCGGCGGCCGTCGAGGCGGTGCGGCCGGGTTGCGTACGGAGTTCGCGCTGGCCAGCTCGGCCCGCGACGCCGCCGAGCGCGGCGCGCCGGCCAGCCCGACCAGGCGGGATCAGCGGCTTGACCAGCGCGGCGCCGAGATCATCGCGACGCCGATGAAGAGCACGCAGCATCCCGACGCCGAGCAGCAGGGACGAGCGCCGCCTTCGGCCCGCCGCCGGACAGGACGCCGGCCGCAGATCGCGAGCCACTGCGAGCACGATCACGGCGCCGGCGGTCTTAGGGCGTGTGCGCGGCGAAGCGTCGCGGCCGGAAGCGTCGGCGCCTTCGCGGACGGCGGCGATCGGCGGCACACGCGTCGCGCGCAGCGCCGGCACGATGCTCGGCGAGCAACGTGATCGCCGGTCCCGAGCGACGAGCGAGACGACGACCGTCCGCGCCGCGAACACCGTCTCCGGCTTGCGGGAGGTCGCCGCTGAACAGCGCCTCGAGCCCCTTGGCGAGCCCGAGCCCGAGCGACCAGCCCGACCACGCGACGCCAGCAGCGCCGATCACCAGCGCCCTCGAGGACGCACCGAGCGCAGGACCTGCCGGCGCGAGGCGCCGAGCGTCCGCAGCGTTGCGAACTCGCGCGTGCGCTGCGCGACCGTGATCGAGAGCGTGTTGAAGATGACGAAGGCGCCGACGAACAGCGCGATGCCGCCGAACGCCGAGCAGGAAGTAGCGGATGGCCGCTGACGTCCGCTCGTGACCGACTTGTCGTCGGCTGCCGCCTCTGCCGCCGACGTCTTGCACCGTCTCCGTCTCGGAGAGCAGCGGGCGGATCCGCGCTGCGAGCGCAGCGCGGTGTGACGTCCGGGGCTGCCGACCACGGAGATGCCGTCGAAGCGGCCCTGCTTGCCGAGCAGGACCTGGGCGGTGCGCACGTCGCAGCGCGCGATCGTTGCGCCGCCGAGCGAGTCGACACACCGAAGATCTCGGCGATGCCGGTGATCGTGTAGCGGTGGACTTGGCTCCGGCGTCGCCTTGGCGCCGATCGTGTCGCCGACGGCGAAGTGCTCCTTCGCCGGCGGTGCCGGCGTCCGATCGCGATCTCGCCCGGCCCGGAGGGCCAGTGGCCGGTGGTCAGAGCTGAGCGGGCTGAAGCGCTTGTCCGCCGGGTCGACGCCGAAGCCGAACTGGCGGTCCGCCGTTGCCGATCGCCTTGCCGTCGCGGCCGACGAGCTTGACCGTCGCGAAGAGGATCAGCCACCGGAGGCGGCCTCGACCTCCGGGCAGCGCCCGGATGCGGGCGAGCAGTGAGGCGGGCACGCGTCGGCGTGTTCGCCGCTCCGAGTCCTTGACGATCTGCTTGCCCGCGATCACGACGTCGGTGCCTGCTCGTACGGCGTCGAGAAGACGCCGTTGAAGGCCTTGTTGATCGTGTCGGTGAGGATGAACGTCGCCGCTGACCATCGCCGACGCCGAGCACGATCGCGAGCGCGGTGAGCATGGCGCGGATCTTGCGGCCGAGCAGTCCCTTGAGCGCGACGGCAATCATCGTCCGCTCACCTCCTGCATGGCGGCGAGCATCTTCCGCTGCGCGTCGAGCGCGCCGACTTCGCTTGACGATCTCGCCGTCGGCGAGGAACAGCATCGCGGTCGGCGATCGCCGCCGCGCTCGCGTCGTGGGTGACCATCACGGTCGTCTGGCCGAGCTCCTCGACCGAGTCGCGCAGCAGCGCGAGGATCTCCCCGCCGGTGTTGGAGTCGAGGTTGCCGGTCGGCTCGTCGGCGAACAGCACCGTCGGCCGCGAGATCAGCGCGCGGGCGATCGCCACGCGCTGCTGCTGGCCGCCCGAGAGCTCGGAGGGGCGGTGCGTGCGGCGGTCGGCGAGCCCGACCGTTGTCGATCAGCTCGTCGAGCCACTCGCGCGTCCGGCTTCTCGCCGGCGATCGAGAGCGGCAGCACGATGTTCTCCTCCGCCGTCAGCATCGGCAGCAGGTTGAAGAACTGGAAGACGAAGCCGATGTGCTCGCGGCGCAGCCGGGTCAGCTGCTTGTCGTCCATGCCGGTGATCTCGACGCCGGCGATCGAGACGCTGCCCGTCGCTCGGCCTGTCGAGCCCGGCGAGGATGTGCATCAGCGTCGACTTGCCCGAGCCCGACGGGCCCATGATCGCGGTCAGGCGGGCCTCCTCGATCTCGATCGAGACGCCACGGAGCGCGTTCACCGCCGTGTCGCCTTCGCCGTAGCGGCGGACGAGGCCGCTCGCAGAGACGACGGCCGGTGAGAGAACAGGCATGGGCACAACGCCCACGTCTGACAGAAGCTGAGGGACGGACATGGAACGTGCTCCTTCCGGGTCGGTTTCCGTGCACCGACTCTGCGCCCGCACCCCTCGCGTTCGCGTCCGAGGCGACCCCACTCCCGACCCCACACCTGTCGTCCGTAGACACTGCGCGGGAGGTCGATTTGGCTCCCATTCGCTGCTACGGTGCTTCGAAGATCACCGCTTCCGCCGCACGGCGCTGAAGCCTTGTCGGTCGCGAGACCCGCCTGAGGGCTTGCCTCCTCTCTCTGGCCCCTCGACTGGGGAATGCGAGGAGGGTCGCGACGCCGGCAAACGAGCTCACCCGGGCACCCGCCCCCGTTCTGCTGCTCGAGCGCGAGGCTGAGCTGGCCGCGCTCGAGGCGATGCTCGACGCCACGAGGGCCGGCGACGGTCGACTCGTCGTTGTCGAGGGCAATGCCGGAATCGGGAAGACGCGGTTACTGGCCGAGGCCCGACAACGGGCAGCGGACGCGGACTTCGAGGTACTGACTGCGCGCGGCGGCGAACTCGAGGGAGAGTTCGCGTTCGGGATCGTCCGACAACTTTTCGAGTTTGCGCTCGCTGCTCTGTCCGCGGACGAGCGTTCCCATCTTTTCGCGGGCGCCGCCGGGCTGAGTTCCTCGTTGTTCGCGTCGGCGCCGGCGACGCTATCGAGCAACGGCGCCGAGTCGCCGTTCGCGATGCTGCACGGCCTCTACTGGCTCGCAGCCAACTTCGCTGGCCGCCGGCCGACGCTCCTGGTCGTCGACGATCTGCACTGGGCCGACGAGCCGTCCCTTCGTTGGCTCGCCTACCTCGCTCGCAGGCTCGAGGGGCTGCAGCTCTTGCTGCTGCTGGGCACACGACCTTCGGGGCACGCGAACACACCAGCACTCACGACGGCACTCACGGCAGATCCGGCCGCGGTCGTGATGCGTCCGGCCCGGCTCGGCCCGAAGTCGGCTGCCGCCCTCGCCCGCCTCCGGCTTGGAGCGGAACCCGATCCGGCCTTCACCGCAGCGCTGCACGAGAGCTCCGGCGGCAGTCCTCTCTATCTCGTAGCCGTGCTCGATGCTGTTTGGCGCGACGGAATCGGGCCGACGGCCGACCAGGCGACGCACGTCCAGGAGCTCGGGCCGCAGGCAATCGCACGCGCAGTCGCGAGCAGGATCGCCAGCCTCCCCGGCGACACGGTCGAGCTTCTGCGTGCGGCTGCGATCGTCGGTGATCGCGCGGCGCTCCCGCTCGCCGCCGCGCTCGCTCGAATCGACACGGCCTCCGCGCTGGCGGCGGCGACGGTACTCGTCCAAGCTGACCTCCTTCGCCACGAGAACCCGCTCGAGTTCACCCACCCGATCGTCCGCAGCGCCGTTCTCGAAGGGATGACCGTGAGCGAGCGCGTCGACGCGCACCGTCGCGCGGCCGAAGCGCTTCTCGATGCGGGTGCATCGCCCGAGCAGGCCGCTGGACACTTGGTGCAGACGGTTCCCGCCCGCGACCCGTTCGTGAGCGCCGCGCTGCGCCGCGCGGCCGAGCAAGCGATGGCACAGGGAGCCCCAGACGCCGCCGCGGTCTACCTCCGTCGCGCCCTCGAAGAACCGCCTGCCCCAGAGGATCGGCTCGACATCCTGCACCAGCTCGGGGTCGCCGAGCTCAACACGTCCCCCGCCGCGGGATCCGACTACCTACGGCGATCCCTCGCCGAGCTCGACGATGTGGCCCAACGTCCGGACATCTCGCTCGCCTACGCGCAGTCGCTGATCATGCTCGGTAACCAGCGCGAGGCGATCGAGCTGCTCCGAAACACGAGCGATGCCGTCCGCGAGCGCGATCCGCTGCTCCACTGGCGGCTGGAGGGGCTCCTGATCATCGCGGTTCAATACGACCCGGCGCTCTACCCCCTGGCCGCGGAGCGGCTGACCGCGGTGCGTCGGGCCGAAGCAGAGGGACCTGTCACCTCCGGTGTGCTCCTCGCGGCCTGCGCCTCCGAGGAGGCTCGGGCGGGAACGTCAATCGTGGAAGCCGTCGACTATGCCCAGCGCGCCCTGGCGAACGGTGCGCTCGAACCGGGAGACGAGGTCTTCCGCATGCACGCACTGTTCACGCTCACGATCGCAGGCAAAGCGGAGGACGCAGCTCGAGCCTATGCGGCCGCCATCGCGGAGACGCGCATGCGCGGGAATCTCTACAACGTGAGCGTCCTTCACCTGTTTAGCGGGCTGCTGCGGACGCAGCGGGGCGAGTTGCTGGCTGCGGAGGAGGACATCGAGTGGTCGAACAATCCGGCTGTCGATCATTCGCCGCTCTACGCTGCATACCACCGCGGTTTCCTCGCGGATGTGTTGCTCGAGCGGGGAGAGTTGGACGCCGCACGGGATCTGGTGGATCGTCCGCTGGCCGACTTCGAGGAGGGTCATCGGATTCACCTCGAGTACGCGCGTGGCCGGCTCCGCCTCGAGGCTGGTGAGCTGGAACCGGCGCTCGCAGCTTTCACCCGGGTGGGGAAGATCGCCGAGCCGCTCGGGATTCAGAACCCTGCCTGGGTGCCGTGGCGTTCGCAGGCCGCCATCGCATTGCGCCGGCTCGGGCGGACGAACGAGGCGCGGGAGCTGGCCCAGCACGAGCTCGAACTCTCACGTCTTTGGGGCGCACCGCGGACGGTCGGCATCTCGCTGCGTGCGCTTGGTCTCGTCGAAGAAGGCGAGCCTGCGCAAGCGCTGCTTCGAGAGGCCGTCGAAGTACTTGCCGGCTCGCCGGCGCGGCTCGAGCATGCCCGTGCGCTGATCGACCTGGGCGGGACGCTGCGCCGGGCAAACGACCGCCGCGAGGCTAGGCAGTTGCTGCGGGAAGGGATCGAGCTCGCGCATCTCTGCGGGGCGACGCCGCTGGTCGAATTCGCGAACGCGGAGCTCGCGGCCACGGGAGCTCATGCACGTACGATCCTCCTGAGCGGGCTCGAGTCGCTAACCGCAAGTGAGCGGCGGGCCGCGCACATGGCCGCCGAAGAGCTGAGCAACAAGGAGATCGCGCAGGCGCTGTTCGTGACGGTCAAGACCGTGGAGCAGCACCTCGGCCGCGTCTACCGCAAGCTCGACATCAGCTCACGTCGACAGCTCGGGGCAGCACCGGCCTGCGACCGTTCGCGGCAGGGAAGGGATGACGACAGGACTCTCGCGCGCCGTCGCTCCGGCGCTCATGCTCGAGCGTGAGGCGGAGATGGCCGCGCTCGCGGCCACGCTCGACGCGGCGCGCGCCGGCGAAGCCGTCTCGTTCTCGTCGAGAGCAGCGCCGGAATCGGGAAGACGAGGCTGCTGAGCGAGGCACGCGCGCTGGCCGCGGCGGAGGAGTTCGAGGTGCTGACCGGGCGCGGCGGCGAACTCGAGACAATTGCGTTCGGGATCGTGCGGCAGTGTTCGAGGCTCCGCTGGCCGCTGCCCCCTATGCGCGCCGATCTACTGCGGCGCCGCTGGCTGAGCGCGTCGCGATCCGTCGGCGCCCCCGGGGGAGAGGGCCGTCGTTGCGATCCTGCAGCCTCTACTGTGCCGCGAACCTCGCTCGGCACAACGCTGAGTCGTCACACCTGCACTGCGAGAGCCTCGCTGCGTGCTTCTATCTCGCCCGTCGCTAAGCTGCCTTTTGCTGCTCATCACTCGCCACCCTACAGCCAACACCCGCCCTTACAGAATACTCCCACCCCTCGTGTGACCATCCGCGCCTCTCAAATCGCGCACGCTGCCCGCAGCGCTGTCGAGCCGACGCGCTCTACAGCGCGCGCTGCAGACAAATCCCCTCTTCTCTGCGCTGCTCATGCGCTCTGCGGAGACATACCACGCCAGCAGCGCCGCTGTGCTAGCTTCGCCGCAGCGTCTCTCGCGCTCGCAAACTCCCTCCCCTCTACACCCAACCACACTGCTCCGCGCGCAGCATACTCTACCAACAAGTTCGCTCGCCGCTGCGCTCGCCACCTTAACCACCCACCTACGCCTACTCACCCATCTCCGCGCACAAACCCCTCATTCACCACCCTCTCCGCACTGCGTGCTCAAATAGCGCTACAGCACCGCCCCATCATCGCGCCAAATACTCTCAGCTCGCCTACAGCGCACTATCTCACCACCATCCCCAGCATCCTTTTATCAACCCTCTCGCGCCATAACTCCTCGCAGCACCACACATCTCACTATCTACACCACCCTCCAAACCACCTGCGCTAACGCGCATCTCCCTATGCATACAAATACATCATACCAACTCACAAGCATCTACTCAATCCCTCCACAATCACATCCACCCCCCCAATCTATACTACCACACCTACCTTAGCACAAAAGCGCCACCTCTCCACACAAACACTCACCCCAACTCCTCTCGCGCGCTACTACTCTCTATCACTCCTCCCCTTACCCATCCGCACCATCCTAAACCCAATCAGCAGCACCGCTAACTCTATCACCTATCACCCCCTCAGCATCCAACCCGCTTCATTCTCACATCCGCATCTCCCCCACACCCCTCACCTCTCTCATTCCCCACTGCATCGCACTCCGCCACACTTCCACTCATCCCTCCCACCCGCACCTCTCCGCTACTCCATCTTTCTGCTTCCTACAACCTGCTCTCCCAACCTACTCACACCCTACACTCACCACCCACCCCCCCCACCCCACTCCTACCACCACCCCCCCCTCCCCATCTCCCTCAACTCCCCACCACACCCCTCACCCCTCTCCCCTCCCACCACCCTCCACTCCTCCCCCCCCCCACCCCCCCCCCCCCCTCACCCCTCCCCCCCCCCCCCCCCTCCCTCTCCCCCCCCCCGGCGCTCGCTCTCGTCGAAGAAGGCGAGCCCGCGCAAGCGCTTCTTCAGAGGCCGTCGAAGTCTTGCCGACTCGCCGGCCCGGCTCGAGCATGCCCGTGCTCTCATCGACCTAGGCGGGACGCTGCGCCGGGAAACGACCGCCGCGAGGCCAGGCAGTTGCTGCGGGAAGGGATCGAGCTCGCTCATCGCTGCGGAGCGACGCCGCTGGTCGAATTCGCGAACGCGGAGCTCGCGGCACCGGAGCTCACCACGTACGATCGCTCCTCAGCGGACTCGAGTCGCTAACCGCTAGTGAGCGGCGGGCCGCGCACATGGCCGCCCAGGACCTCAGCAACAAGGAGATCGCCCAGGCGCTGTTCGTGACGGTAAAACCGTCGAGCAGCACCTCGGCCGCGTCTACCGCAAGCTCGACATCAGCTCACGTCGACAGCTCGGGGCAGCACTCGGCGGTCCGGCGGAAGCCGCGCAGCCTCGGTAACAAGATCCGGGCTCGAAGTGGGGCTGTCCCTCGGCGCGACCGGACCGTCTGCGCCGCATGATCGATGGAGTCGCATGTACGTCGAGCGACAAACTCGATCTGAAAGAGGTAGACGATGCCGAACGCAACGACCATGTGGTGCAAGCAGCACCCGAAGTCGACGGCTGCCCTCGCGCTTGCTGTCGCGCTTGCGATTCTCGCGCTTGTGAGCATCTCGTCGTTCGGCACACCGAGCGGGTGGTGAGCCGACGCCCTCGCCTTAACTCAGCGAACGGAGCAGACGAAGGGCGGCGCCGAGACGGGCCCGCCCTTCTTGCGTTGCAGTAACGCCCGCAACGGAGCCACGCACAGTGGACGGCCCGTCGCCCGAGTGCAGTGAGGCCAGAACCCGCGCCCAGAAAGATCAGGGGTAGGAGTGGGGTCGCCCCGGGCGCGATCGGCACCGGCCGAGACGCATGATCGGCGAGTGAAGTCGCAGGCCAGCCACCAGAAAGGAACCCCGATGTCGCACGCAGCCCGCAGAGAACTTGCCTACCGGAACCAGAACGGCCTCGAGGTCAGCCTCCTCTGGGATCCCCGCTCCAACGAAGTCTCTGTCGAGGTCGTCGACCAGCTCGACGACAGCGGCTTCCGGCTCCCGATCGCCGGCCACTTGGCCTTGGACGCGTTCCATCACCCCTATGCGTACGCGCAGGCGCGCGAGCAACACTGCGACCGCCTCCCGCAGACGATTACGGCGGAGTGACGAGCATGGCGACAATCGCTTCCGCCACGGAGCTCCGCCGCGGAAACCGGGCACGCGTTGTTGCGCTTCAGCCGGTCCTCGTTCCGCTTGCGTCGCTTCTTGTCGCGCTCTCCCTGTTTGGGGCTGGGGCACGGCTCCTGCTCGTCGTCGCGCTGCCCGCTCTTGCGATCGGCGCGATCAGCCATCGATTTTCTCGTCCGTCCGCGGCTGCCGTTGCGCTCCTGCTCGGAGTGCTCGCCCTCGGCGCGGGTCTGATCGCCCGCAGCAACCTGTTGATCGTCGCCGGCGTGCTCTATCTCCTCGCCGGCATCAGCTGTGGCTGGGGTGTGAACCGCGGTCGGCGCCGCCGGCGCGCCTGGACGAATCGACTCGTTGCAGTTGTTGGAGCTGCGCTCGTCGGCTTCTTCGTCGTCCTTCCGACGCTGCTTGCCGTCGACTTCCTCGCCAAGCCTCGCGCGCCGATCAATCAGGCGGCGCTGGGAGTGCCGCACGCGCGCGTGACCTTCCCTGCGGACGACGGTGTCCGCCTGTCCGGCTGGTATGTGCCTTCGCGGAACGGGGCTGCGATCGTGCTCGTGCACGGCGGCGGCGGCGACCGCCAGGGAACGATCCTCCACGCACGGATGCTCGCAAAGGCCGGCTACGGTGTGCTCCTGTACGACGCGCGCGGCCGCGGCGAGAGCGCAGGACACGAGAACGCAGCCGGCTGGCAATGGGACCGTGACGTCCGCGGCGCCGTCTCCTTTCTCACAAGGCGCGGTATCGACCACATTGCCTTGCTTGGTCTGTCGACCGGCGCCGAAGCGGTCGTCACCGAGGCTGCGTCAGACAAGCGCGTCGCAGCGGTCGTTGCGGACGGCCTACAGGCCCGCACCGCCGCCGACGCCAGCCACCTCTCTTTCGGTGATCGGATCTCTGTCGAGCCCAGCTTCGCCGTCGCGGGAATCGCGATCCGGCTGGCACGCGGCGAAACGCAACCCAGACCATTGATCGATGTGGTGCACGAGGTAGCGCGGACGCGACCGCTGCTGCTAATCGCCACCATCGCTTTCGAGCGCGAAATTGACCACGTCTACACGCGCGGCACAAAGGCGCAGCTGTGGGAACTGCCGACAAGTGCACACACGAAGGGCCTTCAAGACCACCCGATCACGTACGCGCAGCGCGTCCTGTCGCTGTTCAACCAGGCGCTCGTGAGCAGCCACAGAGGGAAGTAGCCGCGCTCCTTCGACCCCCTCTCAGCAGGGAGGGGTCAGCGTCACGCCACCGCGGACAACGCAGACTCCTTATTTGCAGGAATTTTTCGAGCAAGGGTCGCGATCGAGCATCTCGAACACGTTCTCAGACCGTGCCGCGAGACGTCGCGCGTGCCCGCAGTGCCCGCGAGTCCCAAAATGTACCCGTCTCGTACCCGCGAAGAATCCAGAATCTCGCCATCACAGGCAACACTAAATGCCAATTTGCAGGGCTTTTGTGCAAGCCCTCTGACGGACTCGAACCGTCGACCCCCTCCTTACCATGGAGGTGCTCGCAGCTGGACTCGGTAGCACTAGCCCTGGGTTCAGTACCCGAACGAACGCCGGTTCCAGCGGGGCGACCGCCCTCTTTGCGTCCCACGATTGACCTCGAACCCGCCGACCGCCTGGGTCGGTGCCAGGGACGCCGAACCGTTTAGCCCGGTAGGCGGACACGCTGATCCGCCAACCGTTGCAGGCAGCATGAGACGCCGGAACCAGGAGACCCGGCTCGGTATTACGGCATGACCGGTGGCGAATGAACTCGCCAATCTGGGTGACGCGTATCACGGTCAGGCGGCCTCCGACGAGGGGCAGAGGTGCGATACGACGCACTTTCCGCACCGCGGACGCCTCGCCGTACACACGGACGGCCATGCATTACGGCGTTGACGTGGAAGACGTATGTACGCTCCCCGCGGCCATGCGAACAGCTTTGCAGGCAGCGGAGCATATTTCGCCCCTGCCGTTGCTCCTATCGAGCGGCCAGCCACTCTTCTTCTCGCTCTGTCGCCGGGAGTCCACTCCCCAGACGAGCGCCACCCGCCCGATCGCGCCATGAAGGCGACCACCAAGAGTGCCGTCACAAGACACCTCCTCGCAACCTTTCGTACAGGCGCCTCAGATTCTGCGCCGCCGGGCCGCCGAACGGCACACGGACCCGTACTCCGCGCAAAGACCCACCCGCTTACTCAGCGGCTATGTCTCGATCGCAACGGTGTCGACGCGAGTCCGTAGACCACCAGGACCGCGAGCGTGATCATCGCGGCTGCGAACCACGGGGCGATGCCGATGATCAGGAAGCTGTTCACGATGACGAGGATCGCCCAGATGTATGCGATCACGCGGCCAAACTCGCCGCCGCCAAGCAGCGAGTACGCCGCCCAGATCGCGATCGCTCCGATCCCGAGGTCCCAGATCCCCAGAGCCACATGTTGTCCCCAAACAGACCAAGGGTGAAGTCGTTCACCTTGTGGCTGTCGACGAGGTAGCTGATCCCCGAGATGATCCGGAACAGCCAACCGAGAACATCACGATCGCCGCCAGCATGATCCAACCGGTCCGGCTCGCGTAGGCCTGCATTGATGACATGGGTCGCTCCCTCCTTGAGAGGCCGCGAATCTAACACCCCGCCCGCGCTATGACCACCGCCTAACGGCATGGCGTTGCTGCTAGCCGCGACGGTCCACCGCCCCGAAGCACTGAACGCGATGCCGACCGGCGACACGTGTCAATGACCCCGACCTGGACGACGAAACACGTAGCCAGCGCCACCAGCAGCCCGGTCATCCCGTAGCGGCGCTCAGCCAGCACGATCTCGATCGGGTAGCTAGTCGACCAGGACGCTCGCGAGCGCGGTCCATGAGTTGCGGGGGATGCCTTCTTCGCCCAGCGGTTGCAGGCATACGTGGTCAGCGCCGACGTCAAGGTGGGCGTGGACGATCTCGGCGATCTGGTCGGCGCTGCCCTGCGGAATCACGGCGTCGAGCAGTCGATCGGAGCCGCCGTCGGCGAGGTCGGCTTCGGTGAAGCCGAAGTCGAGCAGGTTCTGCGTGTAGTTGCGCAGACCGAGGTGGCGCCGTGCGTATTCGCGGGCGACGGCCTTGGCGCGCACGGGCTCGCGATCGACGACGCAGGCCAGCTCGGGCATGACGAGCTTGTCGGCACCGACGCGCTCGCGCGCGGAGCGCGTGTGCCGACGGGGACGAAGTACAGGTGTGTGCCGGCGGTGCGCTCGCGCGCAAGGTCGAGCATCCTCGGCCGAGCGCGGCCAGGCAGCGCTCCTCGAGTGGGGGCGGGGTGGGCGAGGCGTCGAGGCCGTCGAGGAATGCGCGCATCCTCGCCAACGGCCGGCGGTACTCGCTTGTTGCCTCGCGGTGGCCGATGCCGATGCCGAGCATGAACCGCGCCGGGAAGTCCCCACGCAGGTCCGCGTCCGCGGTGGCCGTCGCGTCAGGATGGTTGCTCCAGACGTTGAGGATGCCGGTCGCCGCGACGAGCGTCGACGTCGCGTCGAGAATCGGACGGATGTCGGGGACATGGGGTGAGCCGCCTAACCAGAAGGCGCCGTACCCGAGTTGCTCAACGATCTTCGCTGCCTCGCCGGCGCGTTCGGCCCCGAACTGGCGGTAGGTCGTCCAGACGCCGATCTTTCCGATGTTCATCCGTGGAGTCTGCGGAGGGCGCCCTCGTCGCGAACGCCCACCTTTCTCTATCGCGCGCACGCGCGCACGCGAAGGAGCGGGCTGGTCGAGGGTACCCCACCCCCCTCGTCGCGTCGATCACGGTGGGGCCCGTCGCGGGGGGCGGCTGTCCCTAACGCGCACCACCTCCGTCCGCGCGCACGCGCGAGACCCGGTGACCAGGTGCCCACGCCTCCGATCTGGGGGTGGTCGTGGGCCTGGGCGCGACGCCGTGCACCTCGCGTGCGCGAGACTATCGGGGTGTCGCTGAGGCTTCCGAGCACGGCGCAGACATCTCGCCCATGGCGCATCCACGAACTCACCCAGGATTTCCGGCTCGAGGACGTGTGGGCAGTGCCGACGCCAGGCGATGCGGACGACTTCGGCGACTCGTGCAGCTCATCGCCTCGGGCGATCCGACGCGCGGCGCGCCCCGCTCGGTGCGTGTCCTGTGGGCGATCCGCTGGAAGATCGGCGAGCTGCTCGGGTGGGACAGACCGGACGCCGCTGCCGCGCCTCCGACGCTCCGCGACCGACTGCCCGCGGACCTCGCGCCGGCCCCGCCGGCCCCGAGTTCACCGCGCTCCCCTTCAGCTCGCTCTACCTGCTCGACGACGAGTGGGCGGCAGAGATCGCGAACCGGACAATGCGCGGCGTGATGCACATCGGCTGGGTCCGGGACGGGGAAGGCGGCTACCGAGGCCAGCTGGCCGTGTACGTGAGGCCGAACGGACTGCTCGGGACCGGCTACATGACGGCAATCCGACCCTTCCGGCAGCTCATCGTGTACCCCCGGATGCTCCGGCAGATCGGCCGCGCCTGGCCGACGAGCGCCAGCTGATCACCATCCACTCAACGCGACCTCGTCACGCTCCCCAGCCGCCATGCGCCCGGCAGGCCTGGCTGGAACCCACCACTCCTCTCGTGCGCAGGCGAAACTGGGGACCCACCCTCGTGCTCACGATCCGGACCCAAAGGCTCCGACGCCCAATCAGGCCCGGCGAATAGTTCCACCAGGGCTAGTCGACGCCGGGATCGCGGCGATCTCGTCAAAGACGGCCTTGCCAAGGCCTCGTGCCACCTCCGCCATTCGGTCGGCGCCCTGCGATGGCCCGCCGATGCGTAGGCAAGCATCACATCTCTCGAGCACCCTTTCGGCAATCGGATGGAAGATCTCGTTGAAGACGTCATCGCCGACGCCCGTCGAGCCAGCAGCCTCGATCAGTGGAAGCGCGAACCATTCACCCATCACCGGAAGGTGCCCAGTCGGAAGAGACCGAGCGCGGCCTCAGTCATCGCCGCGACATTGGCTTCGATCAGGGCAGGATCATCGTTCGTCCCCGACCGGTACGGGCCGGCCACGAGGATCATCAACGAGTCAGCCATCGGGCCTCCCTTAGCCAAGAACGCGGTCAGGCACGGGCGTATGACGCAGGCTTGCACACTCGACGGCACCGCCCCGTCGCGACCCCTACCTCTTCTTACGCGCCCAGGCGCTCGCGGGATTACCCCCTGGTCGACCGGCATCGAGCACCTGCGATCTGACAAGCCTCTGACACGCCTGCGAGAAGCGTTTAGCCATCGGCGATCCCAAGCGACCCCCGACTCGGCGTGTCGGTGCATCTCGGCTCCCCCTCGGGATCGTCATGGCGGTGAGGCCTGATCCCGGGCGAGTCGGCGACCGCCGCAAGGACACACGACCGCGAGACGGGGCGGGGTACCCCCTCGCGATCATCGGGCGGGTGGGGCCTGATCCGGGGCCGCAACATCACGAACGGCCACCTTCTCCTCTCTCGCGCACGCGCGCGCACGCGAGGGCATCAGGCCCGGGGCAGGGTACGCCTCCCCCGTCGGAACCGATCATGCGGCTGGGGCCTGGTGCCGCGCGACGAGGCACGCATTCGCGACGCGGAGGAAGGCAGGACCTCTCCCCTCCACCTCGGCGCTAGGGCTGGCCCGCGGCGCCGGCGGCGAGCTGCTCGAACGTGAGGTTCATGACCGACTCGGTGTACCGCCGTGTCTCCGGGCTCATCGAGGTGAGGATGGCCGCCGCGGTCGGCGATCTCTGAGCGTTCGGCAGCTGGTACCCGGTTCCCAGCCCAAGACCGGCGAGCTGCGCAGCTGTCATCGACATGAGCGGATCGGCGTGGCGCCCGGTCTGCGGCGCCATTGTCGAGAGCCCCTCGGTCTGCTTGCGGGTCATTGTGAAGGTCGCCGGGGCCCGCTGGGCGGCGGCGCTGGTCGCGGTCGACTGCGAGCTTGACACCGCTCCCGACGTACCGGTGTCGAATGCGAATGCGGTCACGACCCAGGTGACGCAGGCTGCCAGTGCCGCGACGGCTCCGATCAGCCCGAGCAGGTGGCCGCGCCGGATCTGGACGGTTGCAGGAATGGAGCCGGAAACGCTCATCGTGGTTCTCCCTTCGGTGGAGCCCAGGGCGGGATCACGCATTTCGGATCGCGGTATTGCGGGAAGAGCCTGGCTTTGTAGTCGTGGAGTGCCA
This sequence comes from uncultured Actinomycetes bacterium, assembly GCA_963793655.1. Lineage (GTDB taxonomy): Bacteria > Actinomycetota > Thermoleophilia > Gaiellales > Gaiellaceae > Gaiella. The sequence continues at coordinate 361,172 of CAWCAV010000010.1, read as the reverse complement.
GCGCGTAGGGGTAGAGGTCGTCGGCCTGAGCCAGACGTCGCGCCTAGGAGCTGCACGGTGCCTCTGAAGTTGGCGCGTGCCTGGCACTCCACCTTCCCCTCGTCCCGCCGGGAGCGCCAATCGCGAAGGTGGAACGCCTCGTGCGTGAGCACGAGGGCGCCGAGCGCTTGCTGCCACGGAGGGAAGGTCGTCGTGCCTACAGCCAGTGCGCCCGCGCAGACGACTGGGCCGAGCACGGTGTAGTTCTCGCGAACGTTGGTGTACGCCCAGGCGAAGGACGACGCCAATCCGCATCCCACTCCGCCTGCGGCGGGCAGCGGACCTCTCCCACTCCCTGTGAGTACACGTGCGCGACCTCGTTCAGCCTGCCCGGAGCCTCGTACCCGCTTGCGCTTGGCACAAGGACGAGAGCCGCGAGGAACACAGAAGAATCGGCCCGCCCCAGGGGTCGAAGCTGCGGAGGATGCGCACGCAGCGACGATCACGCCCCGGAGAAAACAGCAGCGAAACGCAAGGCATACGGCGAGCAAACGGGCCGGGGACGCTCCCATTTCGCAGGACGAAGGCCGTACCATTGGCCAACGAAGCCGCGTTCGGATCTCGAGTTCCGCATTCTCGGGCCGCTTGAGGTCATCCGGGCTCAGCGGCCACTCCCGATCGGCAGTCCGCGGCAACGCGCGCTCCTCGGCCTTCTGCTTGCTGCACGCGAACGAGCCCATCACGCGCGAACGACTGATCGAGGAGCTCTGGCCCGACGAGGCCGCCGCAGACGGTCAGCGCGGTCCTCAACGTCTATCTCACCAGGTTGCGGCGTCTGCTTGTCGGCGGAAACGGCGAGCAGCCCCTTGCTCACCGCAGGCGGCGGGGTACGTGCTGCATGTTCCGCCAGAGGGACTCGACGCGCGCCGCTTCGAGACTCTCCTCGAACAGGTCAGCAAGAGCTCGCCTGCGGCAAAAACGCGCGCGCGTCCGTGACGCTTCGTGATTCGCTCGCGCTCTGGCGCGGACCCGCACTCGCAGATCTCGCGTTCGACCCCTTTGCCCAGAGCGAGATCGCGCATCTGAAAGAGCTCCGCCTGACCGCGATCGAGAGCCCGGTCGAAGTCCGATTTCGCAGTCGGCCGCCAGGACGGCTCGTGGCCGACTCGAAACCCTGATCGCTCGCACCCCTACCGAGAGGGCCTCGCGTACGGCTGATGCTCACCCTCTACCGAAGCATCGTCAGGCCGAGGCGCTCAAGACCTACAGACACGTCAGCGAACCTTCAGCAGGAACTCGGCATCGAGCCCGGCCCGCGCCTGCAGCAGCTAGAGGGCACCGATTCTTCGTCACGACCCCTCACTCGAGGCCCCTGCGCCGGAACCTCAATCGGGCGGCGAAGGAGAACAGAGCCAGGCAGATCAGGAAGACTACGGTTCCTGACACGCTGGACTACGCTTCCCATCAGGAGCACTCGTCCTCGTGATCACAGCCGTCGCAAGAAGCGGCAGCACACGACTCGTCGGACCACTCACCCATGCAGGTGAAGCTTGCTGTAACTCGTCGCAGTCATCGGTGCCGACGCCGACGCGATCGTCGGCGGGATCCCGTCGGCGGGAGACCAACCGTCACCCCCAGTCGCGGGAGGATCAGGTCTCGGTCGGCGACCGCGACGACGACAAGCTCTTTCGCATCGACGCAAGATCGCAGAAAGATCTCCAGCGCGGCGTTCGGGCTCGGCCTGACGCCCGCCGACGTCGAGGGTGGGTTCCGGCGGCAGCCTGGATCCCTCAGCGACAATTACCTTCTGATTGTCGACGCCACCACCCAGAGCCACGTCGTCGCCAGACGTCACCCTTCCCCCACAGCCCGATGTCGCCGGAGGGCTGGTCCCGTCTCAAGGTCGACGCGACAGTCAGTCTTCGTCTGCAGCTGCACCTCTTCCTGGCCGATCTCATCCGCCTTTCTTCGACCCTGCCACGCGCTTTCCGTCGTCACCGTGCACAATCCCCCCGTCTTCTCGAGCTTCGCCCCGGACTCACGAAGAGCGCGCTCTCCGCGATCACCGACTCGAAGCTCAACAGCTCCCATCGAAACACGGATAAACCCCAAGACGGAACACCATTCGATACGAGACAATTCCGGCTTCAGTCGAATCGAGCGAGAAACACCAGCTCAGCGCAAAAAGCTTTCGCATTTGGCGCAGGTGCCGTATCATGGTATCGGCCCCAACGTAGCTGTCGAAGATCGATCCCCACGACCAGAGCGCCGATTCAGGGGGAGCATCCCCGCTCAGCCACAGCCACCGAAGACAGCAGCGTCTCGACCCGAGAAAGAAGCCGGTACAAGATCACCACCGTGACGGAACACTGCTCCATGTCGACCCCCAGTTCCAGGAGAGATCGTCAAAAAGGTCCTTTTCAGGACGTACCGTCTACCTCGCCGACCCGCTGAGACAGCCCTCAGCAGATTGTCGCAAGATCAGTATTCCATTACGATCACAACAATCGCCTCGTAACAATAGACCAAAGTCAGACCCCAAAGGCCAAGGCCTGCCCGTCGAATGCTCGAAGGCACCCTGACGGCCGAACAGGGTACCGGACCACGTATTCGACGACGGGCTCGCGCTCAGACGGCGTACCGTCCGCGTCCAGCGCAGCCCGCCGAGCTCCGCCGAATCGCGCCCCTATTCGTGCCCCCGATTGGCCCAATCCGTGTGTTCCAGCCGAAAGTCGCACAGGGCACGGTGATCCGCGCCCCTCGAGTGACCGCAACCCTGTATTCAAGCCAGATCGGGCCCGAGGCCGGCGAGTCCTTTTAGGCACGGAAGGCACGGATAATCCGGCGCCCACAACCCGCGATTCGGCGCCTCTCGGGCCCCAAAGTCCCGCGGTTCGTGATCCGCCGATGCACCCGAGGCGTCGACCGGCGTGGGCGAGCCTGGTGGCCGCCAGCAGGCGCCGTGCTCCGGCGGCCGCGCCCTAACAGGTGCCCCGACCGCCCCAATCCCTGCGTTCAAGCCGAAACTTGCATAGGGGGCACGGTGACCGCGCCCTTTCCGTACCCCCAACAGGCCGCAATCCCTGTGTTCAAGCCAGATCCAGCCCGGCGGGGCGAATCCCTTTGGGCACGAGATGCGATGGCCCTGGTCCGGGGGATCGTGGGGCGACGGTCAGGGAAGGATGAGGTGGCTGTCGCCGAACTCGTGCCAGCGGTAGCCGTGCTCGAGCGCGGCCTCGTAGCTGCGCTCGAGCAGCTCCTGCCCGGCGGCCGCCTCGAGCAGCTCCAGGTGGGACGCCTCCGGCTCGTGCAGCCGGTGAGCAGGCCGTCGACCGCCCAGAGGCCGCGCTCCGGCGGTGACGACGAGGTCGGTCCAGCCGCCGTCGCGGCGCGACGTGCCGTCCGGCTGCGGCGACCGTCTCGAGGGCGCGCACGACGGTCGTCCCGACCGCGATCACGCGGCCGCCCCAGCCGCATGCGCGGCGTTGACCAGGCGCGCCGTGTGCCGCGGGACGCGGAACCGCTCCGGGTACGGCGGCTCGCGGCGCTCCTGCGAGGAGACGCCGGTGTGCAGCGTGATCGGCGCGACGAGCACGCCGCCCGCGACGAGCCGCGTGACCAGCTCGGGCGTGAACGGCCGCCCCGCGCTCGGCATCTCGGCGCTCCCGGGCTCGGCGCGTAGACGGTCTGGTAGGCGTCGAGCGGCCAGCGCTCGGGCACGTAGCCGTAGCGGATCGGGTGGCCGTGCCGGCGAGGTAGGTCGTCGAGCGGCCGCCGGCAGATCGAGGTCGCGCGAGCCAGAGCCGCGGCGCCGGCGTACGGGGCGACGATCCGTGCGGTCGCGCCGCCGGGAAGCGCGAGCTCGTCGCCGGCCGCGACGGCGCCGAACGGGTCGTCGCCGCGGCGCAGCTCGACGATCCAGTCGCGTGTCGGATCGCGGCCGGGCGCCGGGGTCGAGAGCCGGAGCTCGAGCTCGGCTGCCGTCGGCGCGCGTCGCCGGGACGGCCGCCGGCAGCGTCGCCGACGTGTTGACGACGAGCAGGTCGCCGGGCGCGAGGAACCGGGCAGGTCACGGAAGCGCGCCGTGGACGATCGCTGCCCGTCCGTCGCGAGGAGACGAGCAGCCGGACGCCGTCGCGGGAACGCCGCGCGTGCCTCGGGCGGCTCGTGCGCCTCGAGGCGGGCGGGCAGCTGCGACGGCGCTCATGCCGACGCCGCCACGAGGTCGCGCGCCCGGTAGCGCCCGCTCGGCAGGTCGCCCTCGATCAGCGCCAGCAGGCCCGGGACGCTCTCCTCGGGCGGCGGCCGGTCGGAGATGTCCTCGCCGGGGAACGCCTCCTGGTGCATCTGCGTGCGCATGTCGCCGGGGTCGACGGCGTAGACGCGCAGCTCCGGCTGCTCGGCGGCCGAGCACCGCGGTGAGCTGCTCGAGCGCGGCCTTCGACGAGCCGTAGCCGCCCCAGCCCTCGTACGCCTCGACGGCGGCGTCGGAGGTGACGTTGACGATCCGCGCGCCCGGCGACGAGATGCGGCAGCGCGAGCTGGACGAGCGCGAGCGGCGCGAGCACGTTCGCCTCGTACACGCTCGCAGCTCCTCGAGCGGGTAGTCGGCGAAGGGCGGCAGCGGGCTCGGGCCGAGCACGCTGGCGTTGTTGACGAGCAGGTCGATCGGCTCGCCGGCCGCCTCGACGAGCCGCGGCGGTGGTCGGGATCGGCGACGTCGCCCGCGACCGCGACGACGCCGGCGAGGCCGGCGACCGCATGCTCGAGCGCCTCCGCCCCGCGCGCGTCGACGACGAGCCGCCAGCCGCGCTCGGAGAGAGCGCGGGCGAGCGCGAGCCCGAGGCCGCGAGATGCTCCGGTGACGATCCCTCGCATACGCGATCGAGACTACAAGTTCAAGTAAACTTGAAGTCAAGTGGCGAGATGCTCTACTTTCAGACCATGTCCGAACTGCTCCCCATCGGCGAGGTCGCGCGCCGCAGCGGCGTCGCCTCCTCGGCGCTTCGCTTCTACGAGCAGCGAGGACTGATCAGCTCCGAGCGGGCAGGCTCAGGCCACCGCCGCTACCCGCGGCCGGTGCTGCGCCGGATCGCCTTCATCGTCTTCGCCCAGCGCATCGGTCTGACGCTCGACGAGATCGGCGCCGAGCTCGCCAAGCTTCCTCCCCACCAGGCGCCCACCCGCCGCGACTGGTCCCGGCTCTCAGCCACGTGGCCCGGGGCCGCGAAGGAACACGCCGGAGAATCCTCATGCTCATTCCTCCCTCGGTCGTGAACGATTGGTAGCGGCAATCATGACACCCGCGAATCCCACAGCGGACGAGGCACCGTCCCTTTGCGAACGAACGGTGGTGTGGGTCGCTACCACGATCGACCTCGAACCCGCCGACCTGCTGGGTCGGCACCAGGGCAGTCACCTCCTCACGCTGAACCATCGGAAAGTCCAGCAACACCTACGCCCGGGGCCTCGCAAGGTGTCCCGGGCAGCACGAACAGTCAAAACCCGACCATCACCGCGAACCCCCTACGGCGCAGGTGGGATCGGACGTGCGCCGGGCACGTGACGGCTCTCGTGGAACCTTGGCAGCCCGTCATCGGGGAGCGGTTCCCACGCCGCGGCATACGCCACGAACTGCCGTACCGTCGGACGGATGCCCGGATCGCCGTCGAATGTTCCCATCCGAATGCCGATCGACTCGGGATGGCTGGGGTTCGAGCCGTAGATCGCCGATCCGCATTCGCCGCAGAACCACTTCTCACCGCCGTCCGCTGGTTTCCACATTCGCAGCTTCTCCTGCCCCGCCACGATCCGGAACGTGCCTTGGGCCGGGTGCGCCTGCACCGATGCTGCAGCCCCGCTTCGCCGCTGGCATCGCTTGCAGTGGCAGTAGCTTGCGCGTACGAGCGGCTCGCTCACTTCGTAGCGAACCGCGCCACAGTTACAGCGGCCGGTGAGCGGGAATCTCATGGCACGTGGATTCTGTCCGCGTTGGCCCGCGTTCGCCAAGTCCCGTACTGGACACCCCCATGGAGCCGGCCGTCTGGGACCGGGGCGTGTGCCGGCCCCGCCCCAGTAGCACCGCATCAGGCTGACACTCGCCCGCCGGCTAGCGAATGATGACCGTCGGTGTCGCAGGGCGCCTTTCAGGCAGGCACCGCGCGCGACGACGCGCTGTCGCTTTCTCTCGCCGGGGCGGGGCATGGCGGTGGGCTGAGCTCCATTGTCCAGTCGGTCACAAGGAGCTACTCTCGCCGGGTGTTGATGGGAGGTTGAAGGTGAGTACTCGGCCGTGCCCGCGCGGCGATGGCGGTATCTGCGCGATCCCGGAACGAACGTTGGTCGCGAGCCCGGGCATGCTGGAGGTTCGCTCGCGAGCGCAGGTGCTTGCGGACTTCCCGGATCTTGATCTTGAGGGACCGCTCGAGCCTGTCCGCGACGCCAAAACGTTGCGTGATGCCTTCAGATCAATGGGCGATCCGGGCGAGCTCAACCGTTTCCTGCACTCGTACGCGGATCAGGACTCGGACGTGGCACGTGAAGAGTCGAAGGCTCTGCTTGTCGCGCTGGTACGACTGACAGAGACCAAGAGCCGCGAGGTTCTTGTCTACTGCGAACCGTGCGGAGACCTATTCACGAAGCGCGTCCCGTGAGCGGGCAAGATGGACTGACACCGCTTACATTCGACCAGCGTGTAGCGGTCGATAACTACAGGGCCGCGATGACCGGCGCGCTTTCCGCTGCCGACTCAATCGCCGACAAGGTCGTGACCGCCTCCTTTGCCCTCGCTACGGCGTACGGCGCCGTCATCACGCTCGTCGCCCCAAAGGATGCGCAGACGCCCTGGGAAGCGGCACTTCCGTTCGTGCCGCTTGCAGTCGGGGTGGGGCTCGCCCTCAACGCACAGCGGATTGGCGTTGACATTGAGCCAACCAACGAGGTGGAGCGGGTTCGCAACGCCACCAATGACGCGATCGTTGGGAAGCGGCGTTGGGGTGGGGTTGCCTTGGCGTTCTTAACCATCGCAATGCTCGTCGCAGGCTGGGTTGTCTACAAGTACTACGGGCCCTCGGCACAGACGGAAGACACGACCCCGGTGAGTGCCGAGGTCTATGTGACGCCCGCTGGAACCAGCGCGATCAAACGTGTGTGCAACAAAGGCGGGGTTACGGTCTTGAGCGGAGAAGTGGATGGCGCTGCGGCCCTCGAGTCGGCGCGGGTGTCCGTGAAAGTCACGAAATCGGAGTGCCCAAGCGGTGCAGGGACAGTCGTCCTACCTCAGAAGCTGATCGCGGCATCGAAGCTCACCTAGCTGGCGCGGCCGAGCTCGAGCGTCTGCCGGGCGCCGAGCGCGAGCTCGTGCCTTGAGCTGGAGATCTCGATCCGGGGAGGAGGGGGGCCCCCTCCCCGGATCGACGCTCAGCGGCCTGAGCTAGCCGCCATAACCACCGCTCCGGCCCGTTCCGTTGGAATCCGAAGAGGTCGACTTGACACTGCTGCCATTCGCCGCAACAGCATCCCAAGTCCCGCCGAAGTCCGTCAGCCCTTCGCCGGTCGTCATGCCGGCCTTCGTGTCGCCGACGTACGTGTAGAGGGGGTGACCGGCGTACGTCACCTGCCGCTTACCGTCCTTTCGCTTTGTCACGCCGAGCAAGGAGGCGCGCACGCCATTCCCCGGCTGCGGTTTCGCGGCGCTGACGAGCGGCGGCCAGTACGAGGCGCAGGCGCCGTAGCACGCACTCCTGCCGTGCGTGTCCTTCTCGAACAGGTAGAGCGTGCGCCCCCGTGCGTCGACCAGAATCCGGCCCAGCGCAGTCTTGCCAAGCGCCACGCGGACTCCGTGCGATGCCGCCGCAGGCGACGCCGAGCTGGTGCCACCACCGAGCGCGGCGCGCCGCGGCAGCGAGGGCGACCATGAGCACAGCTGCCATTTGTCTCAAAGCCGCCAGCCGTCGTTGGTTGCAGGGCCCTAGCCCAGCGTTGTGTTTGGGAGAAGATCTTCATGGCGTTCCTTTCAGTCGGTGATGCGGAAGGGGACGGTGACGATCTCCGAAGCGACGCCGAAGGCCCTAAGGTCGATTGCGTTGATTCGACCGTCGTGGTTGGCGTCCGGCACGACCGCCGGTGCGTCGTTGTAGATCCCGTCCTTGTTCCTGTCGGCGGCAACAGCGACCCGGAGCACCGAGCCGACGTTCCTGCCAAACAGCGGGGCTGCGACGATCCAGGTATCCCAGATCTCGTTCGTTCTCTGGTTCGTGAAGCCCGTCAGGTTGAAGAGGTTGGCGAGGTTCTGGGCATTCCTGGCACCGACCGTGCTGGTCGAGAGGAGCACGATCAGCCCCGGAAGCTTCTCGTCGATGCCCGGTGCAGCGGCGCCGGGGAAGGGGGCCTGATTCTGGTGCGTCGCCGGTCCCGTCAGCTGGAAGTCGGCCCCGCTCGACGCGAGGCTCGGGTACTGGACGGCGAGGTCGACGAAGAAGCCCTTGCTCGCCTTGCCGGCCGAGTCGCCTGGACGCGGCGCGAACACCTGCACCTTGACGGGCGAGTCGGCCTTGGCGGATGCGTGCTTGCCGCTGGCAGCCGCGCCGCCGGCCGCGGCGACAACCGCGAAGGCGACGACATAGAAGGCCACGAGCAGCTTTCGAGTGGATGACATCTCGACTCCTTTGGTCTTGTGCCCTGGGCGTAGGGCTGGTGGCGACAGGATCGGCCGGCGCATGCGCGGCCGCCTCACGGAGCGCCGGTGAGGTATTCCGTGAGAGAGACGTGACTGCTCGGCGCGCGCTAGAGGGCGCGAGCGAGCTGCGAGCGCGAGCGGATGTCGAGCTTGCGGAAGACGCTGCGGAGGTGCGTCTCGATGGTGTTCTCGGTCAGGAACAGGGCCTGTGCGATCTCGCGGTTGGTCATCCCTTCGGCGGCCAGGCGGGCGACGCGCAGCTCGGAGGCGGTGAGGTTGCTGCGGCTCTCGATCGGGTCTCGGCGGGGGCGGGCGCCCGCTGTGACGAGCTCGTCGTGGGCGCGCACGGCAACCGCGTCCGCGCCGCAGGCACGGGCCAGCTCGAGCGCCTCGCGGAGTGGCTTGCGCGCATCGGCGCGCCGGCCGGCGCGGCGGATCGCCGCGCCCAGCTCGAGCAGCGCGAGCGCATGCTCGAGCCGCCTCGACGAGCGCTCGAGTTGGGCGACCGATTGCTCGAGCAGCTCGATCCCGGAGTCTCCTTGCTCGACGAGGCCAAGCGTGCGCAGCGAAATGCCGAGCGGGCCGGGTGCGCCGAAGGCGCGGCAGCGCTCGAGCTCCTCGCGCGCCAGCGCGCGAGCCTCGTCCCGGCGGCCGAGCGATGCCAGCAGTGGCGCGGCGTCGGCGCGCCAGGTGCCGAATGCGGGCGTTCGGATTTCCCACTCCTGCTCGAGACGGCCGCAGTCGAACAGATCCTCGAGCGCGTCCTCGGGGTGCTGCAAGGCCGCTCGTAGGCGAGCGCGCGTCTGCAGGTAGCGGATGTAACCGGCTGCCGCGGGCTCGGGCCCAACCTGCGCGAAGACATCGCGCGCTTCGGTCGGCCTGCCCCGCGCGAGCAGAACGTTGACGAGCGCTATTCGCCCGAAGGGGGAAAGACCCGGCACGCCGGGGTGCTCGAGCGCGCTCAGTGCATCCGCCTCCGCGTCGGCCAGTGAGCCGCGACGCAGGTAGGCGTACGCACGCAGCTGAGCCGCCATCGAGAACGCCGGCAGCGACCCGTGCTGCTTCGCCCACTCGATCACCTCGGTGCTGACCCGCACCCCGTCGTCATCGGCGTGGGCGAGGACGAGCACGAACGGTGCGATCCAGAACCCACCCGACTCCGGACCCGGATCCTCGAGCAGCCGCCCGTCAGCAAGCGCCTGCAGGGCCAGCTCGCGTGCCTCGGCGGCCGTTCCCGTTCGAGCGGCGTCGTACGCCGCGGCAGCGACCTGCAGGCGCTCCCCGATCGTCCGCGGCGTGCGGGACGTGACGACGAACCGCTCCCCTGTTGCCTGGAGACGACGCCAGACCGCAATGCTGCCCCTCACGGCCGCCCAGCGCGTCGCCTGCAGCCGCAGTCCCTGCTCGCGCTCGCTCTCTGGTAACTCGTCGATGACCGCCGTGAGATCGGTCATCGCCTCCTCCGGCCGCTGCGCGAGGAAGAGAGCCGAACCCAGCGCGTTCGCCGCTTCGGCGCGCAGCCGCCCATCGGCAAGATCGCGAGTTGCCTGCCGGAGCTTCTCGATCGCGATCTCGAGCTCGCCGGCACTGAGCGCGGCCTTGCCCAACTCGTGGACGAGTTCCGGTTCGAGCTCGGCCGACGGTGGCTCCGCGAGCGCTCGCTGGAGGTACGTGACAGCAACGTCCGGGGCGCCGCGACTGGTCGCGCCCCTGGCCGCCTCTCGCAGCGTTTCGACCGTCTCCGCATCGCCGCCCGGGCTAGTCGCCAACAGGTGGACGGCAATCCGATCCGCTGCCTCGCCCGCACCTTTCAGCAGGCGGGCGGCGCGCTCGTGGCTTCGGGCACGCTCCCGAGAGCTCAGCTCGGAGTAGACGCTCGAGCGCACGAGCGGGTGGACGAACGCAAGCGGCCGGGCGGGCTCGAAAATCAGCCCCTCGGCGAGAGCGTCGGCGGCGCGGGAGGCTTCGTCGTCGTCGAGGTCGGCGAGCTGCGCTGCGAGGGTCGGCTCGGCACGCTCGCCGAGCACGGCGACGGCGCGAGCGAGGGCGATGCAGCCGGGTGGCAGGCGCCTCAGACGAGCGCGCACCGCTCGGCCGACGCCCTGCGAGCTCAGCTGGCTGGCCAGGCCGGCGTTCTCGCGACTCGGCGCGATTCCGCGCCGCTCGAGCTCGCCGAAGAGCTCCAGGAGCAAGAACGGGTTGCCGCCGGTCGCCCGCTGGCAGGCGGTGACGAAGGCCGGATCGGGCTCCGCGGACAACGACTGCGCTGCGAGCAGCGTGATCGCATGCTCGCTCAGCCCGCCCGGCTGAAGGACTGCGACCTCCGGGATCACGAGCAACTCGTCGTGCAACTCCTGCACCGGGCCGGGCTCGGCCGGCCTTGTCGCCAGCACGAGCGCCAGCGGCACGCCCGCCAGCCGGCGGGCGAGATAGATCAGCCAGCGCAAGGATGCGACATCCGCCCAGTGCGCGTCGTCCACGGTCACCAGCACCGGTTGTGAGTCGGCCAGATTGATCGTCAGCCAGTAGAGCCCGTGCAAGGCCGAAAACGACGGCTCGGCGTCGCCTCCGGATCGGCCGCAAAGAGGACGGGCTTCGCCAGCGCCGCCGCCCCGGCGAGCAGGACTTCACGCTCCTCTGCGTCGGAGGCCACCACCACCGGCTCCAGCAGCTGCCGGACGATCCCGAACGGCAACTCGCGCTCCAGCTCGCCGCCGCGCGCCGACAGAACGCGCAATTCCCCCGCCGCCGCTCGGGCGGCCGCGAGCAAACTCGATTTGCCGATCCCCGCCGGCCCTTCGAAGACCACGGCCCCGCCCGAGCCCGCTCGGGCGCCGGCGAGCAACCGCTCCACCGTTTCGAGCTCGAGCTCGCGCTCCACGAGCGGAGCCAGCTGCACAGCCACGACACGATTCTAGAGCGGTGCCGACCGCGTTCTCGGCATCGCCGCCAGTCAGACGGTGAGCTTGACCCGGTTGCCGTCGGGGTCGAGGACGACGCTTTCGTAGCGGCCGAGCTCGCCGACGCGGTGCGGCGGCTCGAGCACCCGGTGGCCGGCCGCGGCGATGACTCCGCTGAGCTCGTCGACGGCGTCGGCGGATCCGAGCGCGAAGCCGAGGTGCAGAAGCCCTGACGACTGTCCATCGCCATCGTGGCGTTCGCCATCGCCGGGCCGCTCGAGCAACTCCAGCGAACGCCGCAGAAATCCAGCACGCAGCTGCGAAGACCGGTGTCGGGGTCCGCGCAAGGCGCCGAGGCCACGCCCCCGAGCTGCAGGTAGAAGTCGCGGAGGCGCTCGACATCGTTGGTCGCCAGCGCGATGTGCTCGAGCTGGGCGACCGTCGGACAGGGGTCACTGCTCATGGCGATCCTTCCCCGCTGCCTGCGGTCCGCCCTCACAGGACGCGAGCGACTCGACTCGGCGAAGGAGACGGTGCGCGCCCGCGTAGGCGTACGGGTGATGGAAAGCATCGAGCGCCCGCTCCGGCTGCACCGGGATCGCGAGCACCCGGTCGTCCGCTTCCCGCACCTCGACCCACAGCTGCCTCGTTCCCTGCCGCCAGAGCAGCCGCACGTGCGTCCCGTTCGACGCGCGCTCGGCCAGCTCACGGACGCGTGGGAGAGCAGACGTCATCTCTCCTCTTTTCCGCAGACCCGGGTCCCTTTCGCGCATGCCTCGAATCCAATGGGCGTGGACAGCACGGCGAAGAGCCACGCGCGCGGTCGGTCTGGATGACGCCGAGCTGGTTGGGGGGTTCGTGGCCCAAGTCGCCTCCTTTCCCCCAGGATCCAGATGCGCGGCAACCACTGCCTCACCGACAACCGGTGAGAAAGCCCGTGAGATTGCGGCCTGCGATCGCTAATCGATATGAGCACGGCCGTTCAGCCGACCTGGCGTGCCAGGAAGGCATCGAACGCGTGGAAGAGCGCGGTAGCCCACAGCGCGCGATCCGTTTCCGGAAGTGCCTTCGGGAGCGCGGCCCCTCGAGCAACCGAGAGGACGCGCTGGCGCTTGCCGTTCGCCTCGGGCAGCTTGCGGTGCCGAGACGGGTTGTTCCGTCTCATCGTGCCGGTTGGCGGATAACCGCCATGTTGATGATGTTCCGACGCGCGAGCCGCCAGCCCCTCACCCTGGAGACGGGTGACGAGCCGTCTTACGTCGCTACTTGAGATACGCCTGGTACCGAGGTCGGGCAGCACGCGCTGCTTGAGATCGCTCTCGTAGCCCGGGATGGCGCTCGGTCTGTTGGGATGCTGATCCAAGGGAGTTGCCCCGGCCACCGATGTGGCCGGGGCTACCGAGCTGCCGTCGAGCTTGGGGCGGCCTTAGTTGCTGAAGTTTGTAATCGCGGAGGTGCAGCCAACACCCTGAATCCAGACGTTCTGGATCCCGGCGATGTCCGGTGCAATGTCGTCGGCGGAGACGATCATCTGCGCGGTGAAGGATTCGTCGTTACCGTCACCGGCCCGGTAGAAGTCTGCGAGGAGGACAACCGTGTTCTCGTTGGTGGTTGCGGTCTTCAGTAGCTCCGCCGCCGCCCCGGTGCACTTGAAGGTCGTGCTTCTGCGGAGCTCGACCGTATCCCAGCGAACGCCTTCGCCCGTAAGACACCCGGTAAGGGGGCCCTGAAGAACGTCGCTCGTGCATCCGAAGCCACCCGCGGACTTGACGAAGCCGGTCACGGGGTTGTACGCCCCGCCGCCCGTGAGTGTCGCCGCACCATTCGGGAAGCCGCTGATGTCCCTTGCATTGAAGCCGAAGCCGGTTTGGCCGTCGCTGGCTGCCAGTGCTGACGCGGAAAGCGCGAGGGCGGTGACGGCGAGGGCGCATAGCACCCACCGTCGCATGCCGATTGTGCGAGGGTACATGGTTCTTCCTTTCTGAGTCGTTAACCACTTGTTTCGTTCGCTCCGTGCAGGCGAGCGAGTTCGATCTCGTCGCCGAAGCGAACGGCTGGATCAGCGCCGCCCCAGGCGTGGAAGTCGTCGCTCGCCCACACCGGATGCTGGCGCCGCTTCAGCTATGTCGGATCGGGGCGACGGTCTCGGTGATCATCACCTTCAAGCTCCTAGTAGCTCAACGGCGTCTTTCCGGATCACGTGCATCTAGTCTCCTTTGTGTCTTGTGCCTTGGGCGCAGGGTCACTGTGCTGTCTCGGGAAGGATCGGGGCGCGTACGGGGGCCGCCTCACGGAGCGCCCGTGAGGAACTCCGTGAGAAGCGGGCTGCCGGGAACCGCTAGAGAGCGCGAGCGAGCTACGAGCGCGACCGGATCTCGAACTTGCGGATGCTACGGAGGTGAGTCTCGATCGTGTTCTCCGCCAGGTCCCACGACGATGAACGCATCGGTGGGTTACCCTCGACAGCCCTGCTCGCGAGGGCAGTAATCGATGAAGGTCGCGATCCTCGACGACTGGTTCGACACGCTGCGCACGCTGCCGTGCTTCGAAAGGCTCGACGGCCACGAGGTGACGGTCTTCAACGACCACGTCCAGGACACCGATCGCCTCGCCGAACGGCTGCAGGGCTTCGATGCGCTCGTCCTGATCCGCGAGCGCACCGAGTTCCGCGCGCCGCTGCTCGAGCGCCTGCCACACCTGCGCCTGATCAGCCAGCGCAGCGTCTACCCGCACATCGACGTGGAGGCGTGCACGCGCCTCGGCATCACGGTCTGCTCGAACATGCACGCCGGATCGCCGTCGTACTCGACCGCAGAGCTCACATGGGCTCTGGTGCTCGCGGCGATGCGGCAGATCCCTCAGCAGGTGGCGTCCTGCAAGGCGGGCGAGTGGCAGGCGGGCGTCGGCCACTCGCTGATCGGCAAGACGCTCGGCGTCTACGGCTACGGGCGGATCGCGAAGGTCGTCGCCGGCTATGGCGCGGCGTTCGGCATGCGGATGCTCGTCTGGGCGCGACCGGAATCGCTCGAGCGGGCGCGCGCCGATGGACTCGAGATGGCGGCGAGCAGAGAGGTCTTCTTCGCCGACTGCGACGTCCTCTCGCTGCACCTGCGGCTCGTGCCAGCCACGCGGGCATCGTCACGAGGCAGATCTGGACCGGATGAAGCCGACGCGCTGCTCGTCAACACGAGCCGCGCGGGCCTGATCGAGCCGGGCGCGCTCGTCGCCGCGCTGCACAGCGGCCGGCCGGGGATGGCGGCGGTCGACGTGTTCGAGGAGGAGCCGCTCCGCGACCCGTCGCACCCGCTGCTCGACTTGGACAACGTCCTGTGCACGCCCCACATCGGCTACGTCACCCGCGAGGAGTGGGATCTGCAGTTCGCCGACGTCTTCGACCAGATCAACGCGTTCGCCGCAGGCGAGCCGATCAACGTCGTCAACCCATGAATCTCGACCTCCGCGCTGGATCCGCCACTTCAGGAATACGCGGCCGGGCTGCCGGTGTCTCCACCGACGAGGGTCAAGCGCTCCGAGGGGAAGACACGATCGTCCACGGACTCCGCGACCCTCGACAACGCGGCCGCATCGACCGTCCTGCGCGACTCGCCCCCTGGACGAGGTTCCTTGCTCCCGGCAAGAACCACGCCAGACCCACGTGCTCTTCGTCGCCATCGACGTCGTCGTTCCCCGCAGGGTCGGCGCACGCCGACGTTTCGTCGTTGCGCCGGTGCTGAACTCCTGGCTCCGGCAGTGGCTGTCGGACGAAGACCCCGCTCGCGGCCGGGCGGAGAAGCGGCTGGCCGCACTTGTCGGGGAGCTGCAGCGAACCGCAGCTCACGTCGAGGGTCGCGTCGGCGACGCAGATCCCCTTCAGGCAATCGCCGATGCGTTGCCGACCTTCACGGCCGACAGGATCGTGAGCGCCGCTCGGTCAGAGCGCTCGATGAGGCCGATCGACGATCTCGTATCGCGGGCGTGCGAGCCCGTCATCGCGGCCGAAGCGTCGCGCCCGATCGCTGCGTAGCGCTCAAGCGACCACGCGCGAGAGTGCACGGGCTGCCTCCGTCTTCGGTGGCCGCCGTCCTGGAACGACATCGGCACGGTGCCCCTTCCCCTGATCCCGCACCGTCGGGCGTGGCGAGAAGAGCTTCGCGCTCTCCGGGAATAGGACGCCCATTCACGGTGTCCTTGGTTCTGAGCAATGCAACCACGAGAAAAGGAGATTCCGTGTACAAGCGAACGCTGCTCACCGCCCTCTCCCTTGTCGCGCTCGCAGCCGTTGTCGCGACGACCGCTACTGCGGCCAACGCGAAGAAGGCCTCGAGGAAGGCCGCTCGGCGTCCAGGTCGAGGTCTTCTCACCGCGGGAGGGCGACGTCGCCGGAAAGCAGAGCAAGGGCTTCTTCGTCGATCTCGCACTCCGGTACCCGAGCCTCGCGGCGAGTGGGGCCGACTTCCAGCTGACCGGACCGACGACCCACCAGAATCAGGCTCCCTTCCCCGGCGCCTTCGCGCCCGGCGTGGACGAGAAGTTCCGGGCCTGATCGTGCTCCTCTCGACCACCACGGTCGGCGCCAAGAACGCCCAGAACCTCGCCAACCTCTTCAACCTGACCGGCTTCACGAACCAGAAGACGAACGAGATCTGGGACACCTGGATCGTCGGAGCACCGAGCTTCGGCAGAACGTCCACTCGGTGCTGCGGGTCGCGGTCGCGGCCGACAAGAACAAGGACGGGATCTACAACGACGCACCGGCCGTCGTTCCCGATGCGAACCGCGACGGTCGCATCAACGCGGTCGACCTCGAGGCGTACGGCGTTGCCTCGAACATCGCTGTCGTGCCGTTCGAGATCCACGACTGAGTTGCATCGCCGCGTATCGGCCGAGCCCACCGCTGACGCCGAGCGGCGGGCTCGCGCCGAGCGCGGCCCGTCGACGGTTCTCGGATTCGAGGTCAGACCGGGATCGACATACCCCCGCTCACCGTCGCAGACGTTGTGGCGCGGACATGACCCGGCGCGCGTCGTCCCTAGCGCCTACGTCTTTCTCCCACGTGCACGCGCGCACACGCGACGGACAACGGCGGCGGGAGGGTGCCCCCCACACCCCTCCGCGATCGCGATGGGTGTGGGGCCTGATCGCGGTCGGTCGCGAGGGAGAACGCCATACCTCTCCCCATCGCGCGCACGTGCGCGCACGCGAGGGCACGACCGGCTCGAGGGTACCCCACCCCGCCGATTCCTTAGATCGACGTGGGACCTGTTCCGGCGGCTGGCTACTCGGCGGGCTGAATCGCCGGGACGCAGTGAACTCAGCCGACTTCAAACAGTCGCGGGCTCGCTGAGGAACTCAGCTGAACGGCACCACGATGAACGCCCCCGCCTCAATCGCCATTACGCCAGTCCGCCTTGCCGACCTGCCCGCCGAGGGCGAGCGGACGTGGACGCCACGACGTCGACACCTCGATCGGCTTGTTGTTCGGGTCGCCGGCGCCGTCGTCTACGCGACTGTGTGGATTTCGCCTCCGTCGACGAGGGGTGCTGGGCACTTGACGCCGCTGTAGACGATGACGGACAACTACCTGGCAGTCAGCCTTAGGGAGGTGGTCAAACTGAAGCTGGGCAGGTCGACGTGCAACGGGAGCTCGATCGACTGCGCGTCGAGCTCGAGGAGCTCGCGCTCGCACAGGCGGCTCGTCCTGGCCGCGGATGCCGACCGACGCACGATCGAGCGTGATCTGCACGACGGCGTCCACCAGCACTTGGTCGCGCTCGCGTCACCTTGCAGCTCGCCGGGCTAGCGGCGGACTCCGATCCCGCGCGGCGCCAGCGCTCCTCGAAGAGATGGTCGCGACGTGCAGCAGGCGCTCGACGAGACGGCGCTCCTTGCGCAGCGCATCTACCCGGCGACCCTCGAGGCGGCGGGCTTGCCGGCGCTGCTGCGCTCGGCCGCGGTGAATGCCGGCGTCCCGCCACCGTCGACGTCGCCGCGGCCTCGAGCTACCCGCCGGAGGTCGCGATGACCGTCTACCTGTGCTGGCTCGCCTGCTCGCGCGTGCCGGCGGCGACGAAAGGGTGACGATCAACGTGCGCGAGGGGGACGACGCTCTCACGTTCGAGCTCAGGCCGCCGAGTCGGGTCGAGCGGATCTCGACCGGCTGCAGGACCGTGTCGAGGCCCTCGGCGGCCGGCTGACGATCGCGTCGCCGCACCACGGCGGCCGTCATTGCGTCTCCGCTCGCTCCCGCTGGGCGATGACGCTAGTTGCTCTCCGCGAGGTAGAGGACGACGGCCTTGACGCGCTTGTGGACCGCCGTCTCCCACGTCAGCCCGAGCTTGAGGAAGATCGAGTGGATCACCTTCTCGACCGACCGCTCGGTCAGGACGAGCGCCTCGGCGATCGCGGCGTTGTTCTTCCCCTCGGCCATCTCGCGCAGCACGTCCCGCTCGCGCGGAGTCAGCTCGTTGAGCGGCGACTCCTCGCCGCGCGCGTTCTCCGCCACCAGCGCCTCGACGACCTTCGGGTCGAAGACCGAGCCGCCGTCCGCGACGGCGTGGATCGCGGCGACGAGCTGGTCGAGATCCTTGACCCGCTCCTTCAGGAGGTAGGCGCGGCGCTCGCTCCCGCCCTCCAGGAGCGCGAGCACGTAGCTCGGGACCGCGTACTGGCTGAGCACGACGACGCCGACCTCGGGGTTCGTCTCGCGCAGCCGCGTCGCGGCCTGGATCCCCTCGTCCGTGTTCCCCGGCGGCATGCGGATGTCCGTGACGACGACGTCGGGCCGCTCGGCGTCCACCGCGCGAGCAGCGAGTCGAGGTCGCCGCACACGGCCACGACCTCGAGGTCGTCTTGCGTCTCGAGCAGGCGCCGCAGCCCCTCGCGGACGAGGTACTGGTCCTCGGCGAGCACGATCCGGATCGGCACGGCGAGGATACGGCGGTGACGTCGTCCTCCAAGCCCGAGGGCGCCGCGCCTCCCGGCAGCTCCGCTCGTCCTCATCGTCGACGACAACGAGAAGAACCGGAAGCTCGCCCGGGACGTGCTTCGCGCCGCCGGGCTCCGGACGCTCGAGGCGGCGAGCGGCCGGCCGCGATCGCCCTCGCGACCGAGCGCCTGCCGGACGTGATCCTGCTCGACCTCCGCCTCCCGGACATGGACGGGACGGACGTCGCGCGCGCGCTCCGGGAGGGAGAGCGAACGGCCACATTCCCGTCGTCGCGCTGAGCGCGCTGCCGTTACGCGACGGCGGCGACTCGGCTGCTCGCCGCCGGTTCGCCGGCTATCTCGAGAAGCCGATCGACGTGCGCGAGTTCCCGGGCAGGTGCGCCGCTACTGCGGCAGCCCGACACTGAGGATTCGACCGGGCCGGACTCGCCCACGGTGTGCCAGCACCCCTGGCACGCACCGGCGGGCACGGTTGGCGTCCGCGCGCCGGTCCTCGATCTTCGGTTGCCAGACACTAGACGGAGCGATCGCAACATGTGAACATCGTCACGTGCGGCGGCGCCGAGACGACCCGGGGAAGGAGGAGGACTGCAATGCGGACACTCTGATCGGAGGCGCACTCGTGGCACTCGTTGTCGCGCTCTCGGCCTGCGGAGGCTCGAGCTCGAGCTCGGCCTCCGACAGGCGCTCCAACAGCAGGCCGATCTCTACGCAGATCAGCCAGATCGAGAGGACCTTCCACGAGGCGATCTCGAAGAAGGACATCGACCAGATGGTGGGCCTGTTCGCACCGAATGCGACCGGCACGTTCGGCCCGGGAAGACGGTGACGGGGAAGGAGCAGATCCGGCAGGTCTGGTTGAAGTCGGCGGCGTTCAAGCCCGAGACGCACTGGGTGTCCGACCATCCCGCCTACAAGCTCAAGGTCACGGTCGACGGCGACCGGGGCACGCTCCACTTCGAGTGCCACTTCATCGACGTCGAGACCGGGAAGGTCGCGCGGTCACGGCCGGCGAATCTCGACGTCGCGAGGATCGACGGCCGCTGGCTGATCACGAACTTCGTCGGAAGCACGTCAGAGCTGAAGATCTGAGCACTTGTCGGCGGAGCCCGCGTGCCGCAGGGACGACAGCAGCCGGCGCCTCGAGACGCCGGCTGCTGAGCCCTGCCGACAACCCCCTCGTCCGGGCTGTCGGCCGCGTGCCGGCCGGGGTCCACGCCAAGCTGCTCGTCGCCTTCGTGGGCACGGCCCTGCTCGTCGTCGTCGCTGGGCGTGCTCGGGCTGCGACTCCTCGGGCAGTCGAACGAGCGAGTGGAGACGCTCGGAACGCTCCAGGAACGAGCCTTCGCCTACGGCAAGCTCCGGAGCGACGCCTGCCACGTTCGCCTGCTGCTCGCGGAGAACGTCGGCGGCGACTTCTACAAGGTCTCCCGGACCTGAATCGGACGGAGGACGACGCAGCCGGCCTGGCGATCGACCGGGCGATCGCGAGCGCCGCCGCACAGATCCCGGCGTCGACCTTCCCCGACAATCTCGGATTCCGGCCGCCGCCCGAGGACGAGCGCTCCCTGCGCGGATCCGGGCGACCGGCGAGCAGCTCTCGAGCGTGATGCGAGAGATCATCGAGCGCCGCGAGGCCGGCTCGCCACGAGCGACGTCCCTTCGGGCGCGAGGCCGAGCTGCTCGCCATCGACCTCAACCAACCTGCGACCGAGCTCGCGAATGCCACGACGGCGAAGACGGACGCCCTGATCGCCCAGAACGCGAGCGCGTACGCGCGCTCGCGCAACCTGTTCATCGGCGTCGCGGCGGGGGCGATCGTCCTCGCGCTGCTGCTGGGGTTCGTCCTCTCGTGGTCGGTGATCGGCCCGATCCAGCGGATCGACTCCCGGCTGGCCGCGATCGCGTCGGGCGACTTCTCGGGGCACGTGGACGTCACGAACCGCGACGAGCTCGGCGCGCTGGCGGCGAACGTGAACCGGATGAACGACGAGCTCCAGCGCCTCTACCGGGAGCTCGAGACGGCCAGCCAGCACAAGTCGGAGTTCCTGGCCAACATGTCGCACGAGCTGCGGACGCCGCTGAACGCGATCATCGGCTTCTCGCAGGTGCTGCGCGAAGGGATGTTCGGCGAGGTCAACGAGAAGCAGGCGGAGTACCTCGACGACATCCTCGCCTCGGGCAACCACCTGCTCTCGCTCATCAACGACGTCCTCGACCTGTCCAAGGTCGAGGCGGGCCAGGTGCGAGCTCGAGGTCGCGCCGTTCTCGCTGCGGCGACGCGCTCGAGCGCGGCGTCGTCGATGGTGCGCGAGCGGGCGACCAGGAACGGCGTCAGGTCGACGCTCCACGCCGAACGGCGGCCTCGACGTCGTCACCGGCGACGAGCGCCGGATCAGGCAGGTCATCTTCAACCTGCTCTCGAACGCCGTGAAGTTCACGCCCGCGGGCGGGCTGGTCGACGTCAGCGCGACGCAGGCGAACGGCGAGGTGAGGGTCTCCGTCGCCGACACCGGCCCCGGCATCGCCCCCGAGGATCACGAGCGGATCTTCGAGGAGTTCCAGCAGACCGAGGCCGGGCGCGAGCAGCGCGAGGGAACCGGTCTCGGGCTCGCGCTCTCGAAGCGCCTCGTCGAGCTGCACGGCGGCCGCATCTGGGTCGAGAGCGAGCTCGGCAAGGGCAGCACGTTCGTGTTCACGCTGCCCGTGGAGGCGGTCGAGCGATGACGGGCGCGCAGATCCTCGTCGTCGAGGACAACGAGAAGAACATGAAGCTGTTCCGCGACGTGCTCCAGGCGACCGGGCTACCGCACGCTCGAGGCGACGACCGGCGAACGCGCGGTCGAGCTGGCGACCGAGCACCGCCCGACCTCGTGCTCATGGACATCCAGCTCCCGGACATCGACGGCGTCGAGGCGCTCGGCCGCCTGCGGGCGGACGAGCGGACCGCCGTCGATGCCGGTGCTCGCCCTGACCGCGCAGGCGATGGAGGGAGACCGCGAGCGCTTCCTCGCCGCCGGCTTCGACGGCTACCTCTCGAAGCCGGTGGACGTCGCCGAGCTCGTCGCGACCGTGAGGCGCTACTGCGAGGAGAGACGCTCGATGAGCGACGACGCGGCGACGGATCCTCGTCGTCGACGACGTCCCGGAGAACGTGCGCCTGCTCGAGGCCGTGCTCGTAGCCGCACGGCTACGACGTCGTCTCGGCCACCGACGGCCGTGCGGCGCTCGAGCTCGCCGAGTCGGCGAAGCCGGACCTCGTCCTGCTCGACGTGATGATGCCGCAGCCCGACGGCTACGCCGTCTGCCGGCAGCTCCGCGAGCACGAGGAGACGGCGGTGCTGCCGGTGATCATGCTCACGGCGAGCGAGGGGCCGGAGAAGACGAAGGCGATCGAGGCCGGCGCGGACGACTTCATCCCGAAGCCGTTCAACCACGACGAGCTGCTCGACCCGCGTCCGGTCGCTGCTCCGGATCAAGCGCTACCACGACACGATCAAGGCCAGGCCGCGAGCTGCTCGAGCTGAACCGGACGCTCGAGGAGCGCGTGCAGACGCAGGTCGAGGAGCTCGAGCGGCTGCAGCGGCTGCGGCGGTTCCTCTCGCCGCAGCTCGCCGACGCGATCGTCTCCTCGGGCGACGAGTCGATCCTGCGCAGCCACCGCCGGCAGGTCGCGATGCTCTTCGCCGACCTGCGCGGCTGGACGAGCTTCGTCGACGCCGTCGAGCCGGAGGAGCTGATGCGCGTGCTCGGCGAGTTCCACGACGACGATCGGCCGCCTCGTCGAGCCGCTTCGACGCGACGGTCGGCTTCCTCGAGGGCGACGGCGTCCAGCTCTTCTTCAACGACCCGATCGAGATCCCCGACGCGCCGCTGCGGGCCGTGCGGCTGGCGCTGCGCGCTGCGCGAGGAGATGGCCGAGCTGACGCCGCGCTGGCGGAAGCGCGGCTACGAGCTCGACTTCGGCGTCGGCATCGCGCTCGGCTACGCGACCTGCGGCGAGGTCGGCTTCGAGGGGCGCTCCGACTACGCGGCGATCGGCGCGGTGACGAATCTCGCCTCGCGGCTCGCCGACGAGGCGACCGGCGGCCAGATCCTGATCGCGCAGCGCCTCTACGCGGAGGTCGAGGACGACGTCGAGGTCGAGCCGGTCGGCGAGTTCACGCTCAAGGGCTTCCAGCGCCCGGTCCCGGCGTTCAACGTGCTCGGCATCCGCGAGCCTGCGACGGAGCCACCCTCGTTGCAGCCCTCGTGAGCAGCTCACCATGGGCTACGACGCGAGAGCCTTGCTCCCGCCGTGTGGTGTTTCCGCTTGACCGCCGAGGCTGAGGCGGACGTAGCCTAGTGCACTCGTTGGCGGAGGACGCGCAGCTCCTGGTCCTGCCGCCCGATGCTCCCAGCGCGCGCGCTTCGAGCGCGCCTGTCTAGCGACCGTCTCGGCCCCCGTCTCGGCCTCGCCGGGGAGAAACCAAGAGCGGGGAACATCGCCGCACGACACTCACGGGTACGCACGGCGGACCGGATCCAAGTCAGGGAGCCACCACCCTGAACGTTGGAGGGCAAGCCTCCCTCGCATTAGCCAGGTGACACCGTGTTTGATCACGCGCTGCAGGCCTAGCCTCCGAAGCTCCACCAACAGGAGGACGGACATGAAGTTTCCTTCGGAGCAGGACAACAGGGACGAGCGGTTCGCTCGTACGGGAGGGCTCGGCGAAAGCTCGAGGGCACCGGTTGGTCATGCTCGGTGCGGTCCTTGGAGCTCTCGTCACCGTGGCCGTCGCGCTTGGCGTCGGGCGGCCTCGGCGACGCCGGGTGCCTCGATCGTCGGTGGTCCGATTGTCGCACGCGGACCGCTCACGCACGAGACCGTCATAGGTGTTCCGCAGACGACCACGGTCACGAGGACGGTGCAGGTACGTGTCGGAAAGAAGACGCTGAGGAAGCGCGTCAGCTTTCAGGTCGAGACCGTCCAGCGTCTTATGTCCTGTGGTGCCGCGTCCCCCTGCGATATGGCGTTCCAACAGCTGACGATTGCCCCCGGAGGACACACCGGGTGGCACACCCATCCCGGCCCGACGCTGGTCTCGGTCGCCCAGGGTGAAGGAACACTCTACCACGGCGTCTCTGGATGTCCCGCCCACAAGTACGCCACCGGCACCAGCTTCTTCCAGCCGACCACGGAGGTTCACAACTACCGAGAGACGGCTCGGAGCCACTCGTTGTCTATGCCCTCTACTACCTGCCGGCTGGGACACCGAACACCGGAATTCGAATCGACCAGCCGCAGCCTGCGAGCTGCCCAACAATCCCGTAGGAAGGTCAGGAGGACTGGCTTCCCCAGGGCCGCGGGGGCATCTGGCTCGCGGCCCTGGCCAGTCGATTCGTCGAGGACTACGCTGCAGAGCACGCTCGGTTCTTCTCGGTGAGATCGATGGCAGTGGTGCCGGGCGCTTCCGTCAGCACCTCGAGGTGCCCGGGACTGAACCCGAGTCGAGCCTGAGGCTCCCCAGATGGGGGAAGAGGTGGTGCCTCGTATGGGGAAGAGTTGATGACTCGTATGGGGGAGGTTTCAACGATGTCTGCGGCCAGACCTGTGTATGCCTACGGATTGCCCGAGGTCGCTGTTGCAAGCCAGCGGGCGGGCCAGCCGAGTAGTGTGCTCCCGCTCCTGATCATTGTCTGTGGGCTCGCCGCCGCGACTATCTGGTTTGTCGCGCTGCCCGTCCTCCCACAAGCCCGCGAGCGTCGGACCGGCGTGCGAGGTGTACGTCATGCCATCGGGCACCACCAAGTGCGTCCCCTACGGGAAGCCCGGATCCTGGGCGGCGCACCAGAAGTCCCTCCGCCGCGCCAATCACTGACCGGCCGCTCGCACGCGTTTCGCGAGGACGCAAACAAGAAGGCCGGTGGGCATCGAACCCGCGCCAGCTTCCGATCGTGCGTCATGCGGCGTGGTCGACCGCCACAGCGGCAACCTGCCTCGCCGCTTCTAGCCGGGAGCCCAGGACGTGGTGTGTTCCGAGACGTTCGGGGTGTGCGTGAGGTTTCGCTGCCCGCTGCCGTCGGCGTTCATGACGAAGACGTCGGAGGTGCGGTGGGCGGGATCGTCGCGCTCACTGATGAAGGCGATCTGCCGTCCGTCCGGCGACCATTTGGGACCGTAGGCCGGGGCCGGTGAGCTTGCGCAGCCCAGTGCCGTCGGCGTGGACGGTGTAGATGCCGCCGACGCCCGTGAAGGCGATCGTCCGCCCGTCGGGCGACCAGTTGGGAACGCGATCGTGCGCCGCACCGCTCGTCAACCTGCGCTGGCCGCTCCCATCGGCGTTCATGAGCCAGATGTCGGAGCCGCAAGCACGTTAAGGCGATAGCGATCTGCTGCCCGTCGGGCGACCAGGCGGGATCGACCTCGTCGTCGGCGTGTGCGTCAGGTTCCGCTGCCCGCCCCCCTCGGCGTTGATGACGTAGACGTCCGTGGTCGAAGCCGAGTGGCGCGGCGGGGCACTGAATACGATCGTCTGCCCGTCGGGCGACCACCCCGGCCCAAGCTCGTGCCCCGGCGGCCGCCAGCTTCGCTGCTCACTTCCGTCGGCGTTCATCACGAAGACGTTCCAGTCCGTGCCCGTTGCGCCGGCCCGAGGAAGGCGATCTTCCGCCGTCCGGCGACCAGGCCGGATGGTCGAATCGGCCCCCGCCTTTCGCGTCAACCTCTGCTGCCCGCTCCCATCGGCGTTGACCACGAATATCTCCTTTTGCAGAGACCGCCCGGCCTCACTCACTTGCGCTGCGCTCGACCCGGTTCGCGAATACGAGCTTTCGACGGTCGGGTGACCAGGCAGGTGCGTAGAGTCGTGGTCAACGCAGGCGTCTCGTACCACTCTCCGCCTCCGCTCCCGCTTCCATCGGGGTTGATGACGTAGATCTCTACCCGCTAAGACCCGGCTGACCCCCGGCGGACTAAGACGCGAACGCGATCTTCGAGTTGGGCGCCCCGGCGCAGCACCTGATCGTGCGGCCAGCGCGGGGAAGCGGTCCGCTTCTGCTGCGCGGTCCGCCCAACGACGAAGACCACGGCGACTGACGAGCAACGCCGACAAGGACGGCCGCGTACATGCGCCGTCGCCGGCGCGCGCGCTGCCTCGCCTCTTCGATCAGCGCCTCGACGAGCGCCTCGAGCTCCTCGCGATCGACGGGATCGCTCGGACGGGGCGGGCGAGGCGGAGCGGTAACGGTCATGGCTGCCTCCCTGACTCTATTGCGCTAGTATTACTAGCACCATGCTGAATGTCAAGGTCGACAGACGCGATCCCACCGATCTCTACGAGCAGGTCGCCGGCGAGATCCGACGCGCGATCGCCGACGGAGAGGCAAAGCCGGGAGAGCGCCTCCCGCCTGCCAAGGATCTCGCCGCCGTCCTCGGCGTCAACACGAACACCGTGCTGCGTTCGCTACGGGTGCTCCGCGACGAGGGACTGCTCGAGTTCCGGCGCGGACGTGGCATCTCGGTTGCAGGAACGCCCGAACGTGGCGCCGTCGTCCAGCGAGCGAGGGAGCTCGTCGACTTCGCCCGCCACCAGGGCTACCGCCTGGACGAGCTGGTCGAGATCATCGAAGACGTGGCCTGACGGATTGATGCGCGTACCGTGCACGTGCGGCGGTGGCTCCGCGGGCAGGCAACGTGGTTCCAGCCCCGGCGAGCCGCCGTTCCGCGGCGGGCCTGGCGCCCGCCGGTCCCGACGCTTACCTCTTTATCGCGCGCACGCGCATGCACGCGAGGGAAGGTCGCGCCTGTACTGCCCGGCCCCCGAACATTCCTGATCTGACAAGCGTCTGACACGCTGCGCGCGGCTGGTGCGCAACCGCTGGCACTACGAGCTGCTCTGATCGTCGCAGTCGCGCCAACGAAAGGGGCCGCCTCATCGGCGACCCCTTTGACCTTCGGATCTCAGCCCCTGTTTAGTTCGGCGCCTCCGTCGCCTGCCACAGGTACGCGCAGCTCTTCGTGGTCGTGTCGACGTGCGTTCCAAATGTGATCGTTGCGGTTGCGCCGTTCGCCGTCACGATCGCCGATCCAACCCCATTCGCGATGGCGCTGGACGCGCCGCTTGCCAGCTACTGCGGCGGGCCCGGTCGTCCCAGTCGTACCCCCGAACGTACCGACCTGTCCGCCCCGTCCCGGAGGAGGCAACCGCGTCCATCGTCCCACTTGACGCCGAAGAAGGATCCTCGCCAGACCGCCCTCAGACGGAGCCGGTGGTGCAGTCACCAGCTCGCACTTCCCCGCGACTGTGACGCCCGTCAACGGCAGCGTCTTGGCCGCGCCAGTTTCGCCAACCGCAACCGTAAAGGTTCCGTTCTGGGTGACCCTTACGTTGCTCCGCCTCCGATCGTCATCGCATTTCCGGCCAGACACAGCTCGACACACCCGCCACGGGTTTGCCACTCGCACGCGTCGTCAAGAACCGGCTGGCAGATGCGACTCGCAGGCATCGAGATCGCCGACGAGGCCGCTCTCGACCTTGCGCGCCTTCTGCGCCGCGGCGGCTTCACCGACACCGCCGAAAGTCTCGAGGGCGCTGTTGCCAGCGACGTTCCCGACGTTGCGCTCACCATCCTCGAGCGCGAGGCAATCGTCTGGGTGCTCGACAATCGACCGGCCGGCGCATTGGCCGAGCTCCGTCGCGTGCTACTCCAGGAGCACGCCTGGCGACAGCGCGAAGGGCTCGCATAGACGCTCTCAATTCCTCGCTGTTAGCGAAGAAATCGCACTTCCGAGTCGCGTGCGCGATGCATCGAGGCTCGGAAGATGTCGCTGACGGCGCGACAATTCGGCCTACGGCGCGGGCGTCCACCCCACGTCGTACCGTTCGGGCGGGCCGATTGCGAGGCATCGGAGCCTGCGTTGACCGGCAACCGCGCTGCCTCCAGCCCGCGTGAAGCGACATGGCGGAGGAGGCAAACGTGACACACGTCGAACCCACAGAGACCGAAGAGCTGTGCGGGCGCGTCCTGGGGATCATCGGCGCGTACGGGCTCGGCGACTGCAACCCCCGGGAGCCGTATCTGAAGACCACTCCCACGGCCGCGCCGCCGGAGATTGTCCCCGTGCACGACGTCACGAAGCAGCAGCCGCGGGCGGCCACCGCCGCCTAGGGTCGGAGGCCGCCGTCACGCTTCTCGTCGGTCGGTACACGCGCCGTGCGAGGTGGCCTGCGATGGGAAACGAGGTAGTGGCTAGTCCACAACGGTGAAGTCGTCGGGCGACGTGGACGTCACGCCAGTGGCTTCCGTGACTCTGATCGGCGTTTCCGACGTTGGGTCAACTCGAGTCACGTAGGCAATCATTTCCTCCCGTTCCTCGGCGTCGGTGGTGGCTTTCGTGATCGTAACGATGTCTCCCACATGGGGAAACGACGCACCGGTGTAGCGGTACGTCCCGACCTCAAAGTAGGGAACTGCGAGGCCCGGCTTGACGAGCGTCACAGCAAATGTCCACCCATCCCCCATGCCTCGGACGCTACGACTGAAATGCCGGTGTCGAACGACCCCTTCGTCCAGCTTGTCCACGTCGGATCGGCCGGTGCGGCCGTTTCCGCTTTCGGCGGGCCGCCCGACTGGAACCGGTTCAGCGACGACGCGACGGCGCTCAGCACACCAAAAAGCCGTCGACCGAACGCACGCGCCCCATCCCGCTTGAACGCTCAGCGAGCGGCACAGCGACCCACCCAGACCACCACCGGGACCCAATTTGCAGGCTGGGGGTCGCCGACCGCTTGCTCATGCTGATTTCCGGCCGATTCGGCTCGCCGGTTCGGACGAGTTCGACCTCCTGGTTGCGCCCCAGGATGGAAGTCGAACCGCCGACCTCCGGGGTCTGTACCCGAACGAACTCCGTTCGACGAGGCGACCTTGATCTCTCGATGGTAGGTCAGCGCCAATTGGCTAACGCCCACCAGGCCCGCACCCAGTGCGCCGACAAGGCGCCGAACGAGGGCCGCTTGGGGGCAGCAGCTAGGTTCTGCTCCAGGTGGATAGCTTGAGGCGAGCTCGGCGCAGCGGGGCAGCGGGTTGACGAGGCCGGCGATGCCGCAGTCGGCACCCGGCGGCGTGCTCCGGGACGGCTACGACACCGGCGGCTTCTACGACGAGGCGTTCGAGCGCGGTTCCGACGGCGTCGTGGTACCGCGGCCCACTACGCGGAGCTCATCGCGCAGATCGCGTCGATGGACGGCCCCGACCTTCGGCGCGCGACGGAGCTCGCGAACCGGTCGTTCCTGCACCGCGGTGTGACGTTCACGGTCTACTCCGACGGCGAGCAGGGCGCCGAGCGGATCCTGCCGTTCGACCCGATTCCCCGCATCCTCCCTGCCGACGAGTGGGCGGTCGTCGAGGCGGGCCTGCGACAGCGCATCCGGGCGCTGAACCGGTTCCTCCACGACGTCTACCACGGGCAGGAGATCCTGCGAGACGGGATCGTGCCGCGCCGGCTCGTCGTCCTGGCTCGCCATTTCCGCCGTGAGGTCGTCGGCATCGATGTTCCCGACGACCAGTACATCCATGTCGCGGGCTGCGATCTGATCCGGGGCGACGACGGTCGCTGGATGGTCCTCGAGGACAACCTGCGCACACCCAGCGGCGTCTCGTACGTGCTCGCGAACCGGCAGATCATGACGCGGACGCTGCCCGACTGGTTCGCCGAGCTCGGCGTCCGCTCGGTCGACTCCTACGCAGGACAGCTCCTCGACAACCTCGTCGGCCTCTCGCCGCGACGGGCCATCCCCGGTGCCGCCGGCGGGCCGGGCGTGGTGGTGCTGACGCCGGGCATCTACAACTCCGCCTACTTCGAGCATGCCTTCCTCGCCCAGCAGATGGGGGTCGAGCTCGTCGAGGGCCGCGACCTCTTCGTGCTGGAGAACCGCGTCTACATGCGCACCACGACCGGGCGGCGGCAGGTGGACGTCATCTACCGCCGGATCGACGACGAGTTCCTCGATCCGCTCGCCTTCCGCTCCGAGTCGATGCTCGGCGTCGCGGGGCTGCTCGGCGCGGTCCGCACGGGCAACGTCACGCTGGCGAACGCGATCGGCACGGGCGTCGCCGACGACAAGGTGGTCTACCGGTACGTCCCGGAGATCATCCGCTACTACCTCGGCGAGGAGCCGATCCTCGACAACGTGCCGACGTACCTGCCGAGCGATCCCGAGGAACTCGATCATGTTCTCCACAACCTCGACTCGCTGGTCGTGAAGGCGGCGAACGAGAGCGGCGGCTACGGGATGCTGATGGGGCCGACCGCGGACGAGGGCGAGCTCGAGGAGTTCCGCTCCCGCATCGTCGCGAGCCCGCGCGACTACATCGCCCAGCCGGTGATCCCGCTTTCGCGGCATCCGACCTTCGTGCCCGACGAGCAGGCGAGTCCGGCACGCTGCAGGGCCGGCACGTCGATCTGCGGCCGTACGTCCTGAGCGGGCCGGACGGGATCAGCGTGCTGCCCGGCGGCCTGACCCGCGTCGCTCTCGTCCGCGGCTCGCTCGTCGTCAACTCGAGCCAGGGCGGCGGCAGCAAGGACACCTGGGTGCTCCAGTGAGCGGACGCAGACCATGCTGAGCCGGATGGCGGAGTCGCTGTACTGGATCGGGCGCTACGTCGAGCGCGCCGAGCAGACCGCCCGGCTCACCGAGGCGACGTTCAGGCACACCCTCGTGATGGGCTCGACCACGGAGGCGGAGGCGCGCCGGCAGCGCCACTGGGCGGCGCTGCTCGACATCGTCGGCGAGCGCCCGGCCTTCCCGCCCGGAGGCCCGGAGGGCGACGAGGAGACCGTGCCGGTGCATCTGATCTTCTCGTCCGAGAACGGGAACTCGATCGTGGAGTGCATCGCGCGGGCGCGCGACAACGCGCACACGATGCGCCACCAGATGGCGACCGAGATGTGGGAGGCGCTCAACCGTTTCCATCTCGACGTCCAGCGGCCCGGTCGGCGGCGGCAGGCGGCGTCCGGCGCCGAGAGCACCACGCGCTTCTGCCGCTCGATCGTCGATTTCAGCCAGCTGCTGCAGGGGATCACCGACTCGACGATGCCCCGCGAGGAGGGCTGGTACTTCCTCCAGGCAGGCAAGTTCCTGGAGCGGGCGGAGTGGACGGCGCGCACGATCGACGTGAACTACCGGCTCCTCGTCGGCGCGAACGTCGAGCGCGGCGATCGCCACGCCCTGGCCGCGGCGGCGCACGACCCGCAGCCGTGGGGCACGCTGCTGCGCTCGCTCTCCGCGTACGAGTCGTACCACCGCATCCAGAGCAGAGGCATCCGGCCGAGCGCGGTGATCGAGCTGCTCATCCTCTCCGCCGTCCTGCCACGTTCGATCCGGTTCTCGATCGGGAAGGTCGACGCCGCCCTCGCCCACATCAGCGAGCAGGCCCCCGGCTACAACGGCTCCGAGCCGATGCCGGGCGCGAGCACCGAGAGCGAGGCGCGGCGAGAGGTGGGCCGCCTGCACGCGGAGTTCGCCTACCAGCGGCTCGACGACCTGCTCGATCAGGGCCTGCACGCATCCCTGCTCGACATCCAACGCCGCTGCTATCGCATCGGCGACCGGGTCGAGGACGAGTTCTTCGCCCACCGGCCTCTGACCGCGCAGGACGTGATGGCGTGAGGTACCGGATCCGCCACCGGACGAGCTACCGCTACGCGAGCGAGGTCTTCGAGAGCTTCAACGAGGTGCGGCTGCAGCCGCTCGCCGGCGCGAAGCAGACCCTGCTCGACTTCGACCTCCTGATCGAGCCGCCCGCGACCGTGATCTCGTTTCGGGACTACTACGGCAATGCCGTCCACGACTTCGGCGTCGCGTACCTGCACGACCGCCTCGTGATCGAGGCGACGAGCGACGTCGTCACCCACGCGGACGCCGACGAGCCTCTCGCCGGCCCGGCCGAGGGCGAGCCGGACGCGTCGCCCTCGATCCGGGAGCTCGTGGGCAACGAGGCGCTGGCGGACGACCTCGCCGAGTTCCTCGGCCCGAGCGCCTACGTCCCGCTCGCGGACGAGTCGGCCGCTGTCGCCGAGGCGCTCCTCGCCGAGGATCCGGAGACGAGCGCGCTCGCCTTTCTCACACGCGCCGCCGACCACGTGCGCGCACGGCTCGAGTACCGGATCGGCACCACGACCGTCGAGAGCTCCGTCGCCGAGGTGCTCGCCGGGGGATCCGGCGTCTGCCAGGACTTCGCGCACGTGCTGATCTCGCTCTGCCGCCACGCGGGCCTGCCGGCTCGCTACGTCAGCGGCTACCTCGGCGGCGTCGCCGTTGCGAGCGCCTCGCACGCCTGGGCCGAGGCGTACGTCCCGCCCTACGGCTGGCTCGGTATCGACGCGACGCTCGGCACGCCGTGCACGGGGCGACATGTCAAGCTGGGCGTGGGACGCGACTACGCCGACGTCGCGGTGCTGCGCGGCACCTACCAGGGCGGCGGCCACGCGGAGCTCGAGGTGGAGGTGACCTGCGAGTCGCTCGGAGGGCTCGGTCCAGCGCCGCACCTGCGCGTCGACGACGAGCCCACCGCCAGGCTGGTCGCGATCCAGAACCTCGGCGCGATGCGGCAATTCCAGCGCGGCGCGGTGATGACGCAGGCGATGGGCGGGAGGACCGAGACGCTCTGGGTCGATGAGCTGCCGCCGCCGCGAGCGCAGCTACGGCCGGAGGACGGGCCCCCGAGTCAGCAGCCGCAGCAGCAGCAGCAGCATCGGGAGGGCGACGCATGATGAGGCTACGGCTGGGCTGCCGGTTCGAGCACGAGGCGTCGAGTCCCACCGCGGCGGTCGTGCTCGTCGAGCCGCATTTCGAAGCGGCGGGCGGCATCGTCGCCGAGCGCTGGAGCAGCGAGCCGGCGGTCGAGGCGACGAGCTTCGTCGACCTCTACGGCAACCGCTGCCGCCGCCTCCTGCTTCCGGAGGGAGTCTCCACGTTCTCGTACGACGCACTGGTGACCGTTGCGCCCGACCCTGATCCCGTGCCCGGTCCGGACGACGTGCAACACCGCGTCGAGGCGCTCCCCGACGAGCTGCTCCACTGGCTGCTCGCGAGCAGGCTCTGCGAGTCCGACACGATGTCCGACCGGGCGTGGAAGCTCTTCGGCGGCACCGCGCCGGGGGTGGAGCGCGTGCAGGCGGTGTGCGACTGGATCCACGGCAACGTCGCGTACGGCGTCGAGAGCGTGCCCGCCACGACCACGCTCGAGGTCTTCGAGCGGCGCGGCGGTATGTGCCGCGACTTCGCCCATCTGGGCGTGACGTTCTGCCGGGCACTCGGCATCCCCGCCCGCTACGTCTTCGGCTACATGCCCGACATCGGCATCCCCGGCCCGTATCCGCCGATGGACTTCCATGCCTGGTTCGAGGTGTGGCTCGGCTCGAGCTGGTGGACGTTCGACGCGCGCTTCAACACCCCCCGCATCGGGCGGCTGCCGATCGGCCGCGGCCGCGACGCCGTCGACGTCGCCATGGTGACGACCTACGGCCCCGCTAGCCTGCGGCGCATGGCCGTCTGGACGGACGAGGTGCCCGACGATGCCGAGCTGGCGGTGGAGCCGCTCGTGCTGGAGGCCCGCCGCGACCAATGAGACGCTCGGCGACCTGATCGCCACGCTCGGCAGCATCGACGACGACGAGATCGACTGGCCGAACGTCCGGCAGACGACCGTCCTGATCCAGCAGAGCTTCTCCTACGAGTATCCGGGACCGATCACGGCGCTGCGTCACCGGCTCATGGTCGTACCGCCCGACTACCACGAAGACCAGCGCCTGCTCACGCACAAGATCCGCGTCTCGGGCTGCGACGTCGACACCGAGCGCTCGTACGACACGTTCGGGAACGTCGTCCTCGACCTCAGCCTTGAGCACGTGGAGCGCGAGGCGACGTTCACGACGTGGGCCGTCGTCGAGCGCGAGGCCGCGGTCGACGGCAAGGACGCGCCCGACGCGATCTCCTTCGACCAGCGCTTCGCCGACACCTCGCGGCTCACCCGCCCCGACGACGCCCTGCGCGCGGTGGCCGATGAGCTCCGCAGCACCGGCGCGCTGGGCCTCGAGCTCGCCGAACGGATCAGCCGCCGCGTCTACGAGCACCTCGAGTACCGCTGGGGTGTGACCGCGGTCACGACGACCGCGGCGGAGGCGTGGGCGGGCGGTATCGGGGTCTGCCAGGACTACGCGCACTGCATGCTGGCTCTCTGCCGGCTGTGCGGGTTGCCCGCCCGGTACGTCTCCGGCCACGTGCTCGGCGACGGGGGCACGCACGCGTGGGTGGAGGTGCTCGTCCAGCATCCACAGGACGGGGAGGCGTTGCGCGCCGTTCCCATCGACCCCACCCACGACCGCCGCGCCGGCCTGCGTTACCTCACCGTCGCGGTCGGACGCGACTACTGCGACGTGCCGCCGACCTCGGGCACCTTCGACGCGCCCTACACCGGGGAGCTGACGACGCACAAGCGGGCGGCAGTGACCCGGGTCGAGTACGTCCGGCCTCCCCGGCGCCGCCGACCGGGGCCGGTCAGGATGGTCTGACGCCGCCGTTCGGGGAGCGCAGAAGCGCCTCGAGACCGGGCAGGTGACGAGCACAGAGGGCGGGCAGCCCGGCGTGCTCGACCTCGTAGACGATCGCCGGAATCCCGACCTCGAGGAGCCAGTCGTCGAACGCGCCTGGGCACGGCCCCCCGACGTCGTCGACGATCGGCAGGTCGGCAGCACGGCTCAGCGACTCGACGATGGCCGGAGGGACATCGCCGCGCGGAAGCAGGAGCTCGAGAGGGCTGTGGACGTCGATCACGAGCGGCGGCTGCACGCGCTCGACGAAGCTCATCAGCGCCTGCGTCTCGGGCTCCGAACCGGGGTGCTCGCCCGGTGTGGAGAGATTCGTGCGGTTCGCGACCACTCGCCGTTCATCCTCGATCCCGGGCGGATACGTGAACGAGTCGTCCGATCGCCACGTCGCGGCAGGAAAATTGCGGTTCAGGTCGACTCCGGCCGCGTTCTGCCTCGTGCCGTTGATCAGCCCATCCGGGTTGGCGACGGGCACCACCACCCAGCGAGTCGCGTCTCCCGAGACCCGCTCGAGCAGGCGACGTGCGAGCAGGGCCGTCACCGCCTCCTCGCCGTGCTGGGCCGCGACCAGCAGACCTGCGGTCGGGCCGCTTCCTGCCGGCAGGAACGCCCGCAGGGCGACGCCGTCCCGCGAGCGGCCGTACTCCTCCACGCGCCAGCCGTGGAGGAGGTTCCCCGTCACGGCCCTACCGTAGCGAGCGCACCCGACCAACCTGGTGGAAGCGGCGAGCGGCGGTCACCGCGCGCTTCGCGTCGTGGGGAATAGGCGTCACAAGCCTGATCTTCGGCTGGTTCGAGCGCTCAGCTCGCGGACCGTCGACGGGTCGAAGCGCACAGCCGAGGCGGAAGGTCATCCCGGTCTCGCCGCGATCCCTCGTTGGTCGATCGCCGCGCCGAGCGCGCGCCAGTCCGCGTCGGTCATCCGGGTCTCGGCGAGGTAGACCGAGAAGCCGACCGTCCCGGCGCGTGCGAGAAGGTCGACGTACGTCGCGACGTCCACGGTGCCCCGAAGACCGATGTGCATGCCGATCGTCGGGTGGATGACGTCCCGCGCGAAGACACCGCGCGACGCGGCGACGCACGCAGGCGGTGAGCCCTCCGCGCCGATGTCGTTCACATACGCCTGTGGCAGGAAGACTGCGTCCACACCGCGCCAGGCTGCCCAGTCGATGTCGTGATGGTCTGGCCGGCAATAGGAGGAGAGACCGAGCGGGAACGGCGACGGCCTCAGCGTTCGGAACGTCCCGACGAAGCGGCTCGACCGTCCGCTTCGCTCGTCGCTCGGACCGTCGGCGCCGCTGAACTCGTACTCGACCTCCGGATTGGCCACGTAGAAGTCGAGCCCGTAGCGCGTCACGAGCTCGCTCCCGAGCCTGGCCTCAGCCTCGGGCTCGGTGCGGAGAACGCCCCAGCCGCCCACCGGCAGGCCGCTCGCGAGCCGGAAGCGGTAGACCCAGTCGGCCTCCACCGGATCCTCGACCGTCCCGTCCTGCACCCGCACCGCGACCCAACCGAACCCCGCCTCGCGCAGGATGCGGCCGAGCAGGGTCGGCTCGACGTCGGTCTCGTGCCACACGAGCGCACCGGCCGACCTCCACGAAAACGCCACCGACGCGGGCGGTGGAGGCGTGGGCTCGGGCGGCGGAGGCGGTGGCGCCGTCGGTGGTGGAGACGGCGAGGGTGGCACGGGCGTTGTCGGCGGGGGCGCCGTTGGGGCAGGAGCGGGCGGGGGAGGCGCGGCCTGCTCGCCGCCTCGGAGGAGAAGCTCTGCGGTGAGGAGGAGCGCGCCGATCGCGACGAGCACGGCGCCGACACGGGCGGCGCGAGACGCTGCGAGCCGCGAGAGCCAGCGCATCGCCGCAGGCTAACCACGGCACTGTCCGCGCAGCCGCGTCGCCGCAACGATATTCGGTCGGGATACCGTCCCGACGGCGGCGCACGCTTTCGGCGGTCGGCGAAGGGTCGATGGCGATCCAGCTCGTTCAGCAGCGCCTCGCGATGCGCTAGGAGCGGCTGGCGGCTCGCGCCCAGAGCACGTCCAAGGCTCGCCGCAGCCCTACGTTGCGCGACGTTTGGCAGGCGGCGCGCCCCGGATTCCGGTCGAGAAGGCGCAAACGGCTAGAAGCGATCGCTGGCGGCGGAGGAGGTGCTTGATGCGTCGAGCCAGCGGACGTGACCGCGGCGCTGGTTCGGAGCCAGCGGCTTGGCTTCGACCTGCTGTTCGGTGCCCTGATGCATGCCTTCAACGCGTCCCGTTCCTCGTCGGGCGACGTTGCGGAACGTGTCCAACGGTTCGTCGCGGATTCGCCCGGATCGCGGATCCCCCATGAACGATGCGATGATGCCCCCCGTCCTCCCGCGAACCGCGACCTTGAGACCCGAGCTTCCCGACGCCCTGCGCCGGCTCCGCGACGACCTCGCCGCGCTCCGGCTCCAGCTCGAGCTCCCGGACTCGGGTCGGGCCCGTGCCGCGCGGGACGACATCGTCGGCCAGACCGACGACTACCTCCTGCCGCGCCTGGATCAGATGGACGCGCCGGTTCTCATGGTCGTCGGCGGGTCGACCGGCGCCGGGAAGTCCACGATTCTCAACAGCCTCGTCGGCGCGGAGGTCAGCCCATCGGGCGTGCTCCGGCCCACGACGCGCGGGCCGGTTCTCGTCTGCCACCCCGACGACGTGCGCTGGTTCGAGGGCGACCGGATCCTGCCCGGCCTGCCGAGAGTGACGGGCGGCGCCCCGACGCCCGGCACGCTCCTGGTCGTGCCGGCGCCGGAGCTCCAACCGGGTCTCGCGCTTCTCGACTCGCCGGACATCGACTCCGTGCTCGCCGAGAACCGCGCGCTGGCGACACAGCTTCTCGCAGCCGCCGACGCCTGGCTGTTCGTGACCACGGCAGCGCGCTACGCGGACGCCGTGCCGTGGGAATTCCTCGCAACGGCACGAGAGCGGGGCACGGCGCTCTCGATCGTGCTCAATCGCGTCCCGGACGACGCCGAGCGCGAGGTGACGGCGCACCTCGGGGAGATGATCCGGGAAGAGCGGATCGACGCCGTGCTGCTCGTCGTCGGGGAGACACGGCTCGAGGAGGGGCGCCTGCCGGCGGCGGAGCTCGCCCCGGTGCGACGGTGGCTCGACGCTCTTGCCGCAGACGCCGAGGCGCGGGGCGACCTGATTCGCAGAACGCTGAGCGGCGCCCTGCGCAGCCTTCCCGCTCGTGCGGGCGCGGTTGAGCGGGCGGCTTCGGAGCAGCTTGCGGCGGCGGCGGACCTCCGCGCGGCGGCGGATCTCGCGTACGCCTCTGCGCGCCAGGATGTCGAGGATGCGCTTCGGAGCGGCTCGCTCCTTCGAGGCGAGGTCGTCGCCCGGTGGCACGAGGTGGTCGGCACCGGCGACCTCATGCGAGAGCTGCAGACGCGACTCGCGGCGGTGCGGGATCGACTGACGAGCCTCGTCACGGGTCGCGAGCCGGCCGGGGAGCAGCTTCGAGAGGCAGTCGAGCACCGGCTCGAGGCGGTCGTCCGCGCAGCGGCCGAGCGCGCTGCGGAGCGTGCCGCACACGCCTGGAGCGAGAGCCCTGCGGGGAGGGCGCTCGTCGATGGCGCGCCCGGGCTCACGCGTGCGTCCGACGAGCTTCGCGACGACACGCGCGAGCAGGTGCGCGCCTGGCAGGGGTACGTCATGGACCTCGTCCGGACGGAGGGGGCCGCGAAGCGCACGACCGCGCGACTCGCCTCGCTCGGCGTGAACGGGGCCGGGCTCACGGTGATGCTGGCGGTCTTCGCGAGCACGGGCGGGATCACGGGCCTCGAGGCGGTCGTCGCCGGTGGCACGTCGGCCGTCGGGCACAAGCTCCTCGAGGCGCTCCTGGGCGACCAGGCGGTGCGCTCCCTCGCGGCACGAGCCCGCGACGACCTCACGGAACGGGTCGACAATCTGCTTCGAGACGAGACCGAGCGCTTCGCCGCAGTGCTCGACGGCAAGGC
This sequence comes from uncultured Actinomycetes bacterium, assembly GCA_963793655.1. Taxonomy (GTDB): domain Bacteria; phylum Actinomycetota; class Thermoleophilia; order Gaiellales; family Gaiellaceae; genus Gaiella. Next base: position 323,098 of record CAWCAV010000010.1, on the reverse strand, counting down.
CCCCGAGCCGGAGGCCGTCGCACGCCTCCACAGCGCGATCGACGGCGTTCGACGGGCATCGTGAGCCTCGCGCTCGACCGGCGCCTGGCCGCGTTGGCAGAGGCCGTCCTCGTCGCGGACGGACGGCTCGATCCAGAGGCAGTCGAGCGCGCGCGGCGCGTGACCGAGAAGGCGGAAGCGCGGCTCGGCCTCGGGGTCGAGTCGACCGTCGTCGCGCTCGTCGGCCCCACGGGCGCCGGCAAGTCGCTGCTCTTCAACACCCTGAGCGGAACAGAGCTCGCGGCCGTCGGGCGGCGCAGGCCGACGACGTCGACGGGGCAGGCGGCGGTCTGGGGCGACGGTGCGGATGCCCTGCTCGACTGGCTCGAGATCAAGAGGCGTCATCGCCTGGACGAGGACGGACTGAGCGGCCTGGTGCTTCTCGACCTGCCCGACTTCGACTCCGTCGAGGCTGCGCACCGGCTCGAGGTGGACAGGATCGTCGAGCTCGCGGATCTCCTCGTCTGGGTCGTCGAGCCGCAGAAGTACGCAGACGCCGCGCTTCACGACGGCTACCTCCGGCCGCTCGCCGCCCACGACGAGTCGATGGCCGTCGTCCTCAACCAGGCCGACCTCCTCCCTCCGGAGGAGATCGACGCGTTGCGACGCGACACCGCTCGCCTGCTCACGGAGGACGGGCTGGACGAGTCGCCCGTCCTCGTCGTCTCGGCGAGAACGGGTGCCGGCGTCGACGAGCTCCGTGGGCTTCTGGCCCGTCGCGTCGCCTCGCGGAAGGCAGCCGTCGAGCGCCTCTCGGCGGACGCGGCAGCAGCGGCGGCCTCGCTCCGCCGCTGGTGCGGCTCCTCGGGGCGGACACGCGTCGAGCGCACCGATCGAGAGGCGCTGGTGACCGCCCTCGCCGAAGCGGCCGGAGTCCCACGGGTCGTCGAGGCCGTCGGCGAAGCGCACCGCCACCGCGGAGCGTTGGCGAGCGGCTGGCCCCTCGCCCGCTGGGTGCGTCGCCTGAAGCCCGACCCTCTCCGTCGCCTGCGCCTCGGCGATGGGGCGGCCGGCGTAGGCAGAACCTCCCTTCCGCCCGCGTCGGACGTGCAGCTGGCACAGGTCGCCACCGCCGTACGTCAGGTCGCCGACAGTGCGAGCGAAGGGCTTCCCGCACCCTGGCCGACACTCGTCCGCCGCGCCGCTTCGGCCGGCGACAGCGCGCGTTGTCGATCGGCTCGACCAGGCGGTCGGCTCTGCGAAGCTCGACACCCGTGCACCTCGCTGGTGGCGCGCGGCATCTCTCCTCCAGTGGCTCCTCGTCGCCGCGGCAGTCGTCGGCACTCTCTGGATCGCGCTCGCCGGCGTAGCCGGCTACCTGCACATCGAAGATGTCGTACCCCTGCCGGAGCTCGGCGGAGCGCCGATCGCAACGTGGCTCGTGCTCGGCGGGCTCGTGCTGGGCGTGGTCCTCTCGTTCGGCACCCGAGCTCTCAACGCCGTGGGCGCCCGCCGCCGGCGGCGGGCGGCGGCGCGCGCGCTGCGACCGGGGATCGAGGCGGTCGCCGACGACCTCGTCCTCGCTCCCGTCGAGCGCGAGCTCGAGGCGCACGAAACCCTGTGTCGGTCGCTCGCGGTCGCTCTGGGCGAGCGAGAGTAGCCGCCTGCTGGTGGGCTGCGTCTCATGCGTTCGTGCGCGCGAGCGCAATCGCCAGTCGATCCCGCGTGGCCTCGCGGTGACTCTCGGGCATCAGCGCGACTCCCAGCTCGAGCTGCTGGCGGTCGACGAGCCCCTCACGGATGGCGTCAACGGCGAACTCGAGGTCGTGCAGGCGTCCAGCAGCCAGCTTCGCCAGCACGAGGTCGTGCGAAGCCATGCACCAGGCCACGACGTTCTCGCGCGTGCGCCGGATCGGGGGAAGCTCCAGACGGAGCGTCCGCCCCTGCCACCCGGCCGGGGCGATGGCGGTCTCGGGCCCGACGCCATGCGCGTAGTACTCGTAGGTCTCGTGGAAACGCGAGCCGTCGCCGAGCGCGCCGTCGATCTCGTCGGCCCGCTCCGGCTGCGTCAACGGATAGAGGTCGACCTCGACCGAGCGGAGGAGTGACGCCGGGGCGTTCGGGTGCTCGGCGAGGATCGCCTGGCTCCCGATCACGACGAGCTCATCCTCGACAATGTCCGCTGCGGCCCTCAGGACGTGCTCGAGCTCCTCCCGCTTCACGAGCGGATGCGCTCCCGCACCGCACGGCCGAGCCGGGTGCGCTCCTGCTCGTTGAGCGCGCCCGCGAACGGCGATGTCTGGCGTAGCTCACGCGCCTTGGGCGTGTCGGAGGCGATGGCTCTCGCGATCGCGGGCAGAGGCTCCGCGAGGATGTCCTCCCATGCGTCGGCCCACGACGGATGGATACGGCCGGTCTCTCGCCAGCGAGCGATCCGACGACTCGCCTCGGCGACAAGGTCCTCGTCGAGGCGGTCCGCGACGAGACGGTGGTAGGCCAGCGCCCGCAGCTCGGCGGGGCGGTGACCGCGTGCTCGAACGGGCGGCAGAAGGCGGTCGGCGTCCACGGCTGTCTCGGCCCGACGGTGGCGTGCACGGATCACCCGCGAGAGCGGCCGCCCTTCGCGCTCGCCCTCGTCCAGCTGATCGAGGTCGTCGAGGAGCGCGAGCAGCTCGGAGAGCGGGATCTCCCGTCGCCCTTCGGGCGTGATGACCGTGGCGATGTCCCCGCTCTCGAGCCAGCGGCTGAGCGCCGGGTGGCTGATGCCGAGAGCGCGGGCGGCCAGGCTGGGCCGAACCGTCAGCCCGACGAGAGCGCGGAGGTGCTCACCCACCACCCGTAGCTCGTCCGCCTGCGGGTGGTCGAGGACGCGTTCGACTCGCCTCAGACGCACGAGGTCGGCGATCGCCTCCGCGGTGTGGTGACGAGAGAGCACCGTCTGATCGTAGCTCAACTTAAGAAAGAAGAACACATTTGTTAGTTTATAATCAGATACAGCTCCCACGCTCGACACGGTCGGAGCACATAGGGTGTGACGCCGTGGTGATGACGACGCGAGCGGTGGGGATCACCCGGCCGGGTGGGCCGGAGATCCTGCGCGTGGTCGAGCGCGAGGTCCGGGATGTCGGGCCGGGCGAGGTCCGGCTCGCCGTCAGGGCGGCCGCCGTGAACCCGGCGGACATCGCCGTACGACAGCTCGGCGTCGAGGGACAGCCCGCACCCTGGGTTCCCGGCATGGACGCCGCCGGCACCGTCGAGTCGGTCGGAGCCGGAGTGGAGCACCTCTCGGTCGGCGACGAGGCGATGGCCGCACTGTCCCCGCGGCGAGCGGAGGGCGGCGCGCAGGCGGCGCTTCTGGTCGTCCCCGCGGCGTCCGTGGTTCCCGTCCCGCAGGGCGCCACGCTCGAGCAGGCGGCGACGCTGCCGATGAACGGGTTAACGGCGCTGCACGGCCTCGACCTTCTCGGCCTCGTCGAGGGCCAGACGCTCGCCGTCACCGGAGGCGCGGGCCTGCTCGCCTCCTACGTGATCGGCATCGCGAAGGACCGCGGGCTCCGCGTGCTCGCCGACGCAAGCCCGGAGGACGAGGAGCTCGTCCGAAGCTTCGGCGCCGCTGTCGTTCTGCCGCGTGGCGCCGAGCTCGCGGCCGCGGTGCGCGACGTTGTTCCCGAGGGTGTCGACGCCGTCTTCGACACGGCGCTCCTCGGGCGCGGCATGTTCGCGGCCATCCGCGGCGGCGGCGCGCATCGCCGTCGTCAGGGGCTGGGACGGCGACGACGTCGAGGAGGGCATCCGGATCCAGCGGGTCATGGTCGGGACCGTGCTCGACCGGACGGACTGGCTGCTGGAGGCGCGCGAGCTCGCGGAGCGGGGCGTGCTGGCGCTGCGGGTCGCCGACACGTATCCCCCGGAGCAGGCGGCCGACGCGCAACGCCGCATGGAGGCCGGCGGCCTGCGCGGCCGCGCGGTGATCGTCTTTGGGTGAGCCGAGCGACCAATCGCGCCCGACGAAGCCCGCGCAGCCGACCCGTGCGGCCGAGTCGACCCCGTTTCGCTTCTACGACAACCGCCAGAAGTACCTGGCCTTCGTCACCACGTGCAACGAGAAGGCCGTCATCGCGGCCCGCTGCGCCGACGAGCTGACGGAGCTGCGGCCGACACCTCCGGCGCTTCGCCTCTTCGACGCGGGCATGGGCGACGGGACCGTGCTCTCGCGCGTGCTCCGGACGGTGCACCACCGCTTTCCGACCGTGCCCGTGCTCGCGGTGGCGAAGGAGATCAGCCTCGAGGACGTCCGCCTCGGGCTCGAGAAGATGCCGGACCGCTTCGTCGAGCACCCCCACACGGTGCTCGTCGTCACGAACCTGTCCTACGCCGACGCGCCCGCGCTCCAGCCGAGCGATCCGGAGAGGGCCGCGATTCTCAGCTGGCGGGAGGTGCCGCTCGAAGGCGCATCCGCGCACGAGCTCGGCGAGCAGATCGAGGCGCTCGGGCCCATCCTCGCTTCGGGCTGGGGGACGAGCCCGAATCCGGAGACCGGCAACCCGGTGCCGCAGCAGCCGTCGGTCCTCGTGCTCTACCGCCGCGACCACGAGTTCCTGCTCGACGACGTCATCGGCCGGGTCCGGCAGCGCGACACGTCGTACGACTTCGTGCTCGCGTCGCAACCGTGGCGCGCGCGCATGGGCGCTGCCTTCAAGGTCGAGAAGATCCTGGCGCCGCTGACCAGGAGCCTGGCGCCCGGCGGCCGCCTCCTGACGGTTCAGTCATGGGGCCGCGATCCGGCCGCCGAGATCGTCGAGCGGCTCTGGCCGGGCGAGATGCCGTTCACCGTCGACCGCCACGCGCTGATCGAGACGCTGCGGGCGGCGCTCGGCGACGAGGCCGGGTGACTACGACCTCGCCGATCCCACCGACGCCGAGGCGGTGTTCCGCTACCGGATGCACACCCTGCCCTCCGAGATCGGAGACCGGATCGGCACCTCAACGCTCTTCGCCGCCTGGAACGCCGTCATCTACGTGAACCAGATCGAGGACGAGCGCCTCGAGGAGGCGCTCCGCGAGGGGCGCTACCTCGGGGTCACGCAGGACGTCCTGCACGAGCACGGCGCGCTCTGGTTCAACGACGAGGCGTTCGTCGTCGAGCGGCACCGGGACGGCTGACGCTACCCCCAGACCTGCCGGGCGACGTCCCCGATGAGCCGCAGCTTCGCCTCCTGCTGCTCGGCGGTCATCGCGCCGATCACACCGGACGCGAACCCGCACTGCGGGCTGACCGCCAACCGCTCGAGCGGCACGTACCGGGTCGCCTCCTCTACACGGGCGACGAGGTCCTTCGGATCCTCGGGCGTGCCGTCCTTCGTCGTCACGAGCCCGAGCACGACCTGATGAGTCGGGAGCACGTCAGCAAGCGGCTCGAAGGTGCCGGCGCGGTCCGAGTCGTACTCGAGCAGGAGCCGGTCGAGGTTCCGGAGGCGCGGGAAGACCTCCTTCGAGATCGCCTCGTAGCCCCCGGTCGCAGCCCACATGCCGCCCGGCGCGTTGCCGCGGCACATGTGCATCGCCCGCGTCACGCCGGTGAGGCCCTCGAAGACCATGCTGTCGAACTCGGCATCCGCGACGAGCTCGTGCGCCATGTCGTGCCCGTGCTCCTCGAACGCCGCTCGGTTCACCGGGTCGATGTGCCACTGGGCGTAGTTGGGCGCGTCGATCTGGATGTAGTCGCAGCCGAGCGCGACCAGCCGGTCGACGACGTGCTCGCGGAGGATGCGGGTGACGTCGGCGATGAAGTCGTCCGACGTCGGATACGCGTCGGACGAGTGCTCGGGATGCCAGTAGATGCGATGCCAGCTCGGCGCCGGGATCGTGTACTTCGCGCGCGCGTGGGCGTTCGCCTTCAGGAACGCGAACTCGTCCGTGACGATGTCGCGGTCGACCTCGAGCCGCCGAGTGACGAACGGCTCCTCGGGAGGCAGCCCGGAGGTGTCGGCGGGCTCGCCCGAGCCCGTCTTCCAGAGGTTGCGCCAGCCGGAGTCGGCGTCGAGGAACTCGAAGCCGCTCACGGGCGCCCTGAAGAGCGGGTCGTCGATGATCGGGATCAACGCGATCCACCCGTGCCGCCGGTACTCGCCGTCCGTGATCGCCTCGATCCCTGCACCCTCCTGGAGTGCGATCGCCTCGAGCACCGCGCGGTCCTCCGCTGCACGCAGCTCATCGGCTTCGATCGTTCCGGCCAGCGCGGCCGCCCTCGCCTCCCGGAGGTACTCGGGCCGCAGCAGGCTTCCCACGACGTCCGCTCTCACCACCGCCGTCGCCTCCTCGTCGCCATCGGCGCCTCCTCCCGATGCTGGGCTGTGCGCGACCGAGCCTATAAGGTCTCGAAGCCGATGCGGGACGTCGAAGGCAGAGTCGCCTTCATCACCGGAGGTGGGAGCGGAGTCGGGCTCGGCATGGCCAAGGCCTTCGTCGGCGCCGGGATGAAGGTGGCGATCGCCGACATGCGGGCCGACCATCTCGAGGAGGCGACGGCCGAGCTCGGGGGTGACGTCCATGCGATCCGGCTGGACGTCACCGACCGGGAGGCCTTCGCGCGCGCCGCAGACGAGACAGAGCGCATCGCTCGGGAACGTGCACGTCCTCTGCAACAACGCGGGCATCAACCTCTTCAACGACATCGCCGAGGCGACCTACCAGGACTGGGACTGGGTGCTCGGCGTCAACCTCGGCGGGGTGGTCAACGGGGTCGTCACCTTCGTGCCCAGGATCAAGGCGCACGGCGAGGGCGGGCACGTCGTCAACACGGCGTCGATGGCCGCGCTCGTCGCCGGTCCGGGCGCCGGGATCTACACGACGGCGAAGTTCGCAGTGCACGGGCTGTCCGACGCGCTGCGCTGGAGCCTGCTACCGCACGGGATCGGCGTCTCGATGGTCTGCCCCGGCCTCGTCAGGAGCAAGATCTACGAGAGCGACCTGATCCGGCCTGCGGAGCTCTCGACCGACGTGACCCCGGCCGACGAGGAGTTCATGCGCATCCTCCCCGGTCTGCACGAGGCCGGGATGGACCCGGACGAGATCGGCGCGAAGATCCTGCGCGCGATCAAGCGGAACGACTTCTACGTCTTCACCCACCCCGACCATCGAGACGAGCTGCGCGGGATCTTCGACGAGATCATCGCCGCATTCCCCGACGAGCCGGTGCCCGCGGACCGGTTGGCGGTCGAGGACAGCCGGCGCGCAGGGAAGGCGCGCGCCCTCGCCTCCTGGCCGGGCGACCGCTAGGCCGCATGGAAGAGGTCGCCGGCAAGACCGCGTTCGTCACCGGCGGTGCGAGCGGGATCGGGCTCGGTATGAGCGAGGCGTTCGTCGCAGCGGGGATGAACGTCGTGATCGCCGACCTCCGTCCCGACCACCTCGAGACCGCTCTGGAGCGCTTGGCCGAGAGCGGGCGGCGGCAGAACGTGCACGCGATCGAGCTCGATGTCACCGACCGCGAGGGCTTCGCGCGCGCGGCCGACGAGGCGGAGCGCGTCTTCGGCAACGTGCACGTGCTCTGCAACAACGCCGGCATGGGCATCCTCGGGCCGGTCACGCTGGCGCGCTACGACGACTGGGACTGGGGCCTGGGTGTGCTGCTCGGCGGCGTCGTCAACGGGATCCAGACGTTCCTGCCACGGCATGCTCGACCACGGCGAGGGCGGGCACATCGTCAACACCTCGTCGATGGCCGGCGTCCTGCCGATCCCCGGCGCCGCGATCTACATCACGGCCAAGGCCGCGGTGATCGGGCTCTCCGAGGCGCTCCGCGAGCGAGATCGCCGGAGAGGGGATCGGCGTCTCCGCGTTCTGTCCCGGGCCGGTGCAGACGAACATCCGCGAGGGCGGCAGGACGCGGCCCGAGCGGTACGCCGACTCCGGCTACACGGAGCTCGAGCAGGAGCTCGAGGAGCGCCCCAACTCGCCGCTCTGGATGGACCCGCGGGAATGCGGAGAGCGCGTGCTCGCGAGGCATCCGCCGCGACGACCTGTACATCTTCACCCACCGGGAGTTCCGCGAGGGCGCCGACGAGCGCTTCCGCGCGATGCTCGCCTCGTTTCCGGACGAGCCGCTCGACGACGAGCGGGCGGACGACATCCGCTTCCTGCTCTCCAACCCGATCTTCCGCACGGTGCTCGACCAGCGCTCGACATGACGTCTGGCAGGTCGGCGAGCCTGTCATCGACATTTTTGTTGACACTTTCGTTACGAGCGGAGTAATCTCGCTCGATCGTGACGTCCAGAGAGCGGGAGTGAGCCGAGAGTGAGCGACGCCGCGAGCCATTCGAGGAGGCCGCGACCCATCTGAGGTCGTTCGCGCGATCGCGGACGCACGGGCACTTCGACGGCATGCCGTAGATCGGCAGAAGGAGGAAGTACGTATGCGTCCGCGCAACCATCGTCGAGAATCGCCGACGCCGACGCCTGATGGCCGTTGCTCGCAGTCGTGACGGTGCTCATCGGCGACCGTCTCGGCCGTCGCGGCCACGAGCGCCGTCTCGCCGCCGCAGGTCCTGAATTACCAGGTCGTATGTCGGCGGCAAGGGCAAGGCGAACCCGAAGCTGGCGCCCGTCACCATCGGCTTCATCAACGGCCAGGGCGGCCCGCCCAACTTCAACTTCCCGCAGGCGACGAACGTCATTCGCGCCGGGGTGAAGATGGTGAACGCCGAGCTCGGCGGCGTCCACGGCCACCCGGTCAAGCTCAACGAGTGCTTCTGGGCGCAGGCAGAGGAGGAAGGCGTGCGCTGCGGCCAGCAGATGGTCAACGACAAGGGCACGATGGCGATCCTCTACGGGTTCGTGACCGTCGGGAACCAGTCGATCTACGCGACCGTGAAGGGCACGAAGCCGATCGTCGGCGTCGTCACCGCGAACGCGGCCGACCCGACGGCGAAGAACACGTTCTTCCTGAACGGCAGCCAGACGAGCGTGCTCGGCCCCTTCGGCACCTACACGAAGCAGTACCTGCCCAAGGTGAAGACCACCGCCGATCGTCTACCCGACCGACCCGGGCGCCGACACGGCGGCGCAGGCGCTCAAGAAGGCGCATGGAGCAGGTCGGGGTCAAGGTCACGATGATCGGCGTCCCGCCGCTCGCGACCGACCTGCTCGGGGCGGCGACCCAGGCGAGCTCGGCCGACATGATCATCGCGGCGCTCGGCTTCACGACGTGCGTCCCGTTCGCGAGGGCGATCGACCAGATCAACTACTCGAAGCCGGTGCTCTCGACGCCGATCTGCACGTTCCTGCCGCGGGCTGCGTACGCAGGCGGCGACATTCCCGAAGTGGACGTACGGGATCGCCCAGACGCTGGTGAACCTGCCGGGGCCGCAGTCGAAGCTGTACCTGAAGAAGGGCATCCAGTACGGGGCGACCGTGAACGACCTGCTCTGGGTCTTCGCGGAGGGCGCCTGGGAGCAGCTCCTCGCGACCGTGAAGATCATGAACGCGATGCCCGTACGCGCAAGATCAGCCCGGCGACGATCACCGCGGGGTTCAAGGCGTTTCGCGGCCCCCTCGTGCTGGGGCCGCCGCAGATCGCCTGCGGCAAGGTCGTCCCCGGGGAGCCGGCCGCCTGCGGCAACCAGACCCAGTTCTACAACTACGTGGGTCAGGGCAAGTGGAAGGTGGCCACGGGCTGGCTGAAGCCGCCAGGGGCGAAGTAGGGCTCGACGAGACCGGTCGGTGGGCCCCCGACGAGCCGGGCCCACCGCGCTCGTCGAGAGACTGAGATCGGATGCGGGACGTCCTGCTCTTCGCGGCGCTGGGCCTCGGCGCCGGCGCGCTCATCGCGAGCATCGCCCTCGGCGTCGTCCTGATCTACCGCGGCTCCGGGGTCATCAACGTCGCGACGGGCGCGATCGCGATGCTCGCCGCCTACATCTTCTGGGCGCTCAGGACCGGACTACTTCGGCTTCCAGCTCTCGACCGCCCCGGCGTTCGTCCTGACGCTGGCCTGCATGGCCGCGTTCGGCGTCCTGATCGAGCTGACCATCTTCCGCCCGCTCCGGAACACGGCGCCGCTCGCGAAGCTGGCTGCGTCGCTCGGTCTCCTGCTGGTGCTGCGAGGCGGGGATGATCGTCGATCTTCGGCAACAGCCTGAAGTCGGCGCCGTCGGTCCTTCCGACCGACACCGTCATGATCTTCGGCCGCGTCGTCCCGGTCGACCGCTTCCTGCCTCGCGGGGATCGTGATCGTCGTGGCAGCGGCGCTGGCCGCGCTCTTCCGCTGGACGCCCTTCGGGCTGTCGACGCGGGCGGCGTCGGAGAACGAGGTCTCGGCCATGCTCGCCGGCCTCTCGCCGAGCCGCCTGGCGGTCGCGAACACCGTCCTTGCATCGCGTCGTCGCCGGTGGGCTCGGCGTGCTGGTCGCGCCGCTGATCGCGCTCGACGCGCAGACGCTGGCGTTCCAGGTCGTGCCGGCGCTCGGCGCCGCGCTGCTCGCCGGCTTCACGTCGTTCTTCATCGCGTGCTTCGCCGGGCTCGCGATCGGCGTGATCCAGGCGCTCCTCGATCTACTGGTCGACGCAGAGCTGGTTCCCGACCGACAAGGGCGGGGCGCCGCTTCGGGGGCTGCCCGAGCTCTTCGTCTTCCTCGTCATCGTCCTGGCGCTCTTCCTGCGCGGGGCGAGCCTGCCCGGCCGCGGCGAGCTGCGTCGAGCAGCGACTGCCCGGCCGTGCCCCGGCCCGAGCGGCTGCTCCGGCCGACGGCGATCGCGCGGTCGTCGGCGTCGTCTGCGCTGATCGTGCTTCCCGTACGACTTCCGGCAGGCGCTGATCATCTCGCTGCTCGGCGATCGTCATCTGCCTCTCGCTCGTCGTCATCATCGGCTTCGTCGGCCAGATCTCGGTCGTGCAGCTCGCGCTCGCCGGCGTCGCCGGGCTTCACGATGTCGCACCTGACGACGGACGTCGGCGGCATCTGGGCGAGTTCCCGATCTCGCTCGCTCATCGGCGCGGCGTCACGGCGACGGTCGTCGGGCTCGCTCGTCGCGCGTCTCGGCCCTGCGCGTCCGCGGCGTCAGCCTGGCGGTCGTGACGCTCGCGGCCGCCGTCGCGATCGAGCAGTTCGGCTTCGTCAACGCGCGGTGGGGCGGCGGGGGACGGGCTCGCCGGTCCAGCAGCCGAAGCTCGGCGGGCATCGACCTCGGCTCCCGACGCCTCGTTCAGGGGCCTGGACGACAAGCTCCCGAGCCCGGTCTTCGGCTTCCTCGTCCTCGCGGCGACGCTGGCCCTCGGCCTGCTCGTCGCCAACGTGCGGCGCGCGAGCCTGGGACAGCGGATGCTCGCCGTGCGCTCCAACGAGCGCGCCGCGGCGGCGGCCGGGATCAACGTGCGCAACACGAAGCTCGCCGGCTTCGGGATCGCCGCGTTCATCGCCGGGATGGCCGGGGCGCTCTACGCCTACAACTTCGGGCTCGGTCAGCTACAGCCGCTTCGGGGCCCTGGTGGCGCTCGGGTTGATCGCCTTCGCCTACTTCGGCGGGCATCACGATGGTCTCCGGGGCCGTCCTCGCGGGCGTCGGCGCGACCGAGGGCCTCTTCCCGCATGCCTTCGACGAGTGGTTCGGGCCTGTCCGGGAACTGGGCGCTGCTCGTCGGCGGCTTCGCGCTGATCGTCACCCTGCTCGTCAACCCGGAGGGCATCGCCGGGCACGGGCTACAAGAAGAAGCAGCAGAAGCAGCGGCGGCTCGCCGCCGAGGCGGCCGCGCCGGGGCGGCGCACGCCGACGCCGACCGTGCGCGACCGTGGCATCCCTCGCGCACCCGGCCGCAGCCGCAGCGAGCCAGGCGCCGCCGTCCTCGCCGCGAACCGGAATCTCGGTCGCGCTTCGGCGGCGTGCGGGCGCTCGACGACGTCGACCTCGACGGTCGCCGGAGGGTCAGCTCGTCGGGCTGATCGGGCCGAACGGCGCCGGCAAGACGACCTTCATCGACGCGATCATCGGGCTTCGTGCCGTACGGCGGGCAGCGTCGAGCTCGACGGGCGAGCTGCTCGACGGGCTGGCGCGCGCACGAGCGCGCGCGGCGCGGGCTCGCGCGGACGTGGCAGTCGATCGAGCTGTTCGACGACCTGACCGTGCGGCGAGAACCTCGCGGTCGCCGCCTACCGCCCGTCGGTGTGGGCGACGGTCAAGCGAGGTGCTCTCGCGGCCGGTCGCGAGCACGACGGCGGCGCGACGCGGCCTCGAGCTGCTCGGCCTCGAGGCGACGGCGGACGCGATGCCCGACGAGCTCACGCAGGGCCAGCGCAAGCTGGTCGGGGTCGCGCGCGCGCTCGCGGCCGAGCCGCGGCTCCTCTGCCTCGACGAGCCGGCGGCGGGGCTCGACACGCACGAGAGCGAGGAGCTCGGCGCGCCAGCTGCGCGCGAGTGGTCGACGCCGGCACGGCGATGCTGCTGGTCGACCACGACATGGGCCTCGTGCTCGGGATCTGCGACTACGTGGTCGTGCTCGAGTTCGGGCAAGGTGATCGCGCACGGGCACGCCCGAGGACGTGCGCCGCGACCCGCGGGTGATCGAGGCCTATCTCGGGCAGCGCGGCGGCCGAGCTCGGAGCCGGTGGTCGACAGCGTCGATGAGCGACGCGGTGCTGAGCATCGAGGGCCTGACCGCCGGCTACGACCGGCGCGGCGGTCGATCCGCGACGCTCGACCTGACCGTCGGCGCCGGGCGAGGTGGTCGCCCTGCTCGGCGCCGAACGGGGCCGGCAAGACGACGACGCTGAGGGTGATCTCGGGGCTCGTCCGTCCGATGAGCGGGCGCATCGCCTTCGCCGGCGCGCGACATCGCGCGCGTCTCGCCCGACGCAGCGGGCGCGCCGCGGGATCGTGCACGTCCCCGAGGGCCGCGGGCTCTTCTTCGGGCTCACCGTCGCCGAGCACTTCCGCCTCGGCTACCGCGGCGAGCGCCTCGACGAGGAGCGCGCGTACGAGTACTTCCCGAAGCTCGGAGAGCTGCGCACGCGGCGCGTCGGGCTCCTCTCGGGCGGCGAGCAGCAGATGCTCGCCGTCGCGCGCGGGCTCGCCCGCCGGCCGCGCCTGCTGCTGCTCGACGAGCTCTCGCTCGGGCTCGCCCCCGTGATCGTCGAGGCGCCTGCTGCCGGTCGTGCGCCAGTACGCGCTCGACACGGGCTGCGGCGTGCTGCTCGTCGAGCAGCACGTCCAGCTCGCGCTCGAGATCGCCGACCGCGGCTACGTGCTCTCGCACGGCGAGATCGTCCTCCACGACCGCGCGAAGGTGCTGCAGCGCCGACCGCGAGCTCCTGATCGCCAGCTACCTGGGCGAGCAGCAGGTCTCGATCGGCGAGGCGGCGTCGACGAGCCAGGGCCGGCGAGTGAGGCAGAGATCGCCGATCGAGTAGCATCGACCGCGGTCCGAGGAGGTGCGAGTTGGCCATGTTCAGGGTCCTGAACCCCGAGGGATACCCGCCGAAGGTGAGCGCGCGCGGGATGGCGCCGGCCTCGACACGCTCGAGGGGAAGAAGCTCTTCCTCGTCGACGTCGGCTTCGCGAACTCGGACAACTTCATGGCGCAGCTCCACGGCTGGTTCGAGGAGCACCGGCCCGGCGATCCGGACGGAGGTCGTCCGGTGGCGCAACCAGCACATCCCCGATCCCGAGCTGTGCGAGCGGATCAAGGCCGAGGGCGACGCGGCCATCATCGGCGTCGGCACCTGACCGGGCTGCGCGCCGGAGGTCTCCGGCCACGTCGTCGATCTGGAGTCGAAGTACGGCGTCCCGACCGTGGGCGTCCACCTGAACGTGTTCGCGCACCTCGTGCGCAACACGCGTGAAGACGCAGGGCATGCCGAGCGCGCGGCAGGTGTTCGTGCCCGACGCCGCTGATGAACACGCCGCCGGCCGTGCTGCGGCAGTACGTCGAGGGCGACGACCCCGTCCACGGCCGGCCGTTCATGGCCGAGGTCTTCGACCAGCTCACGCGTCCCGTTCCCGACCGACGAGCTGCGCGGCGAGGACTGGGACCGCTCGACGCCGCGCTACGTCGAGGCGGCGAGCGAGGAGGAGATGCACGCGCTCTTCCGGGAGCGCCGCTACACGGACTTCCTGCCGATCGTCCTGCCGACCGAGGAGCGCGTCGAGCGGATGCTGGCGGGGACGAGCCACGCGCCCGACGAGATGGTCGGCAAGCTCCGGCCGACGATCGGCATGGAGCACTGGCACTTCGACGTCGAGAAGGTCGCGGTGAACGCCGTCATGGCGGGCGCCGCGCCGGAGTACTTCCCGGTGATCCTCGCGCTCGCCTCGAGCGGCGACACCGGGCGCCAGAGCAGCATGTCCTCGATGGGCAACATGGTCGTCGTCAACGGGCCGATCCGGCACGAGATCGGGATGAACAGCGGCATCGGCGCGATGGGGCCGTACAACCACGCCAACTCGGCGATCGGCCGCGCGTTCGGGCTCGCTCTCGCAGAACCTCCAGGGCGGCTCGGTGCCGGGCGAGACGTACGCCGGCTCGCAGGGCTGCAACTTCTCCTACAACTGCATCACGTTCGCCGAGAACGAGGAAGCGAGCCCGTGGGAGCCGTACCACGTGCAGCACGGCTACGACCGGGACGAGAGCACGGTCACCGTCTCGTACATCTGGGGCAACGTCTGGGCCGAGTACCTGCGCACGTACTGGGAGGAGAAGCTCAAGGCGATGATCTGCGGGCTCGAGCCCGGGATGGGCGTGCACGCTCGTGCTCGACCCGATCGTCGCGCGCGAGTTCGTCGAGAGGGGCTTCGACACGAAGGAGAAGCTCGCCCTCTGGATCCACGAGAACGCGCAGGATCCCGCAGCGGCGCTTCTGGGACCACGTCGATGCTCAACCTGATCCACGAGGAGGTCGAGGCGGGCGTCGAGCCGTTCGCGAGCTACTGGAACGCGCCGCCCGACGAGCTGATCCCGGTCTTCGAGCCCGACCGGATCAACATCGTCGTCGCCGGCGGCGAGACGAACGGGCACTTCAGCATCTTCATGGGCTCCCCGATGCGCGCGAAGTTCCGGACGAACAAGGGGCAGAAGGCGGCGGTCTCGATCGACGCCTGGCGCTAGAGGTCGGGCGCTCACGTGCGCGATTCGCGAGGTAGCGGTGCGCGGCGAGGGCGGCCGTCGCGCCGTCGCCGGCAGCGGTGATCGCCTGGCCCGGCGCGTCCGCTCGGACGTCACCGGCTGCGAACAGGCCCTCGCGCTCGGTGCGCATCCAGATGTCCGTGGGGATGCACCCGTGCTCGTCCAGGGTCAACGACCCCTTCGAGCATCCCGGTGTTCGGGAGACGACCGACGTTCGCGAAGACCCCTGCAACGGGAAGGGTCGACGAGTCCCCCGTCACGAGGTCGCGCACGCGGATGCCGTCGACCTGTCCGTCTCCGAGGATCTCCTCGAGCACCGTCCGGTGCCTTGACCTCGACCTGCGCGCTCTCCCGCACGCGACGGCTGTACGCCTCCTGGCCCGCGAGGGCCTCGTCGGGGTGGATGAGCACCACCCGCACGTCGTGTCGCACGAGCTCGAGCGTCTCGATGAGCGCCGAGTCGCCGTCGCCGCACACTGCGACGCGCTTGCCCCGGTAGAGCGGGCCGTCGCAGCTCGCGCACGTGCTGAGCCCCCTGCCCTCGAACGCCTCCTCGCGCGGCACGCCGAGCTTGCGGGGCCTCGACCCGGTGGCGACGATGACTGCGGATGCGCCGACCTCACCGGCGTCGGTGACGAGACTCCAGTCGCCGCCGCGCGGTTCGATGCGCGTCACCTCGCTCAGCTCGAACGCGCCGCCGGCGTCGATGACCTGCCCCTGCATCCGAGGGCCGAGCTCGAAGCCCGGCACCCCTTCCGGGAAGCCGGGAAAGTCCTCGACTCGCTCAGTGTTGAGGATCGCGCCGCCCGAGCCGAGCGGATCGAGCAGGACCGTGCTCCGGCCGTGGCGGGCGGCGAAGAGCGCTGCGGTGAGACCGGCTGGCCCTCCGCCCGCTACTGCGATCTCGTAGTCCGGCATGCGCTCGTGCAACCTCGACACGTTGGCTCACAATCGACGTGAGCATAGAGCGGCGATCGTCGGTAACCCACGGATGGTGCAAGGCGGGCTCGAACCGACGACCCTGGTCGGTACACGAACGAGCTCCGTTCGAACGGGTCGACCCCTGGGCTGCGTCCCGGGTCTGGATCAGCCTCACTCGCCACGGACGATCCGCGCGCGCACGCAGAGACACCTTGAAAGAGGACGTGATCGACCCGTGAGCGTCGTGGGCGCCGTGACCGGCCCCTTCCCGCCCGCTTCGCGGCTACGCGTGCTGCGCGGCCACCGGGTCGGCCGAGAGCCGACGCTCGATCGCCTCGACGTCGTAGACGCAGCCGCCCCACAGACCGCCGCTGACCGACTGCAGGCGCGCCCACAGCGCGGTGTCGGCCGGCAGCCTCGGATCCGGCGGCGATGTCGTCGCGGACGGAGCGGCCGGCGAGCACCGCCGCCGCTCTCCTCTGCCGTCCACTCCTCGTCCCCGTGCCCGACGAGGTCGACGGACGCGACCAGACGCTCGCGGTCGACGACGACCCGGATGAGGTCGCCGTCGACGAGCCGACCGATCGGCCCTCCCTCGAGCGCCTCCGGGCTGACGTGACCGATGCACGCTCCGGTCGAGACGCCCGAGAATCGTGCGTCGGTGACGAGCGCGACCTGCCGCCGAAGGGCAGGAACTTGAGCGCGGACGTCAGCTGGTAGGTCTCCTCCATCCCGGAGCCGAGCGGCCCGCGACCGGCGAGGACGATCGACGTCGCCGGGCTCGATCGGCTCACCCGCGGCTGCCCTTGATCGCCGCGATCGCGTCGCGCTCGCTCGTGAACACGCGGGCCGGCCCGGTCAGCCGGTAGATGCCGTCCTCGTCGAGCGCTGCGGGTCGATCGCGGTGCTCTTGATCACGCTGCCGCCGGGCGCGAGGTTCCCCTCCGGGAAGCACACCGTCGACGTCATCCCCTTCTCGCGTGCCCGCGCCGGGCGGGCAGATGACGTCGTCCGGGTCGACTCCGTCCGCCTCGAGCAGCCGGGCGCGAAGCCGCTGCCCGCCGCTCGCTCGCCTCCCACTCGTCGAGCACCTCGTCCCAGGTGCGGCCCGTCGACCGTCCGCGCATCGCACGTGGAGCAGCCCGAGCCGGCGCAGGTGCAGCATCACCTCGGGCACCCCGCCCGCGAGGAAGACGCGCACCGTCGGGTGGTTGTTCGGCCCGTTCGGCAGCGCGTCGACGAGCCGCGGCACCGACGCGTTGACCCGCCGCCAGTCGTCGACGGTCGGCCGGCGCAGCCCGGCTGCGTGCGCGATCGCCGGGATGTGGATCAGGAGGTTCGTCGAGCCGCCGAACGCGGCGTGGACGAGCATCGCGTTCTCGATGGCCTCGTCGGTCAGCACGTCGCCGAGCGTGCGCCCGTCGCGCCACTGCGTCGTGCACGGCGCCGGCGGTGCGCCGCGCGACGTCGAGCCAGATCGGCTGCCCCGACGGCGCGAGCGCCGCGTGCGGCACTGTGAGGCCGAGCGCCTCGGCTACGACCTGCGCCGTCGCCGCCGTTCCGAGGAACTGGCAGCCGCCGCCGGGCGAGGCACAGGCGCGGCAGCCGAGGTCGGCTGCCTCGTCGCAGCGTCGACCAGCCCGTGGGCGAACCGCGCGCCGAGCGTCTGCACCGCGCCTGCGTCCTCCCCGTGGCGGGGCGGCAGCGTGACGCCGCCGGGCACGACGGCGCCGGCGAGATCGCGGAACGACGCGAGCGCCATCGTCATCGCCGGCAGTCCCTTGTCGCAGGTGCCGACGCCGATCACGCCCGCGGCGGTCGCGGCAGGCTGCGGACGAGTCGTCGTAGCACGAGCGCCGCGTCGTTGCGGTACGGCAGGGAGTCGAACATCCCTGTCGTCCCCTGGCTGCGGCCGTCGCACGGATCCGAGACGTGCGCCGCGAAGGGCAGCCCGCCGAGCCGGTCGAGCTCGAGCGCTGCCTCGCGCACGAGCAGGCCGACCTCCCAGTGGCCCGTGTGGTACCCGAGCGCGACGGGCGTGCCGTCGTCGGCGCGGACGCCGCCCTGAGCGTCGAGAGGATCAGGAACTGGTCCCGCCCGACCTTCGACGCCTCCCAGCCCATGCCGGCGTTCTGCGAGAGGCCGAACACGTCGCCGGACGGGCTGTCCCGCAGGAACGTCGGCCGTCAGCGGCAGCGCCCCGGCCGGGCCCGTCGGCGGCGGTCTCGACGTCGAAGAGGTCGGGCGCGTCCATCGCCTGCTCCCGCGCTCAGTTGTAGCGGCCGTGCTCGCGCGACCGTCTCGCACATGAGCTCGATCAGGCCCGGCTTGGCGTCGAAGATCTGGCCCGGTCGAGCGAAGGACGTAGCCGCCGCCCGCCATCGCCGCGTCGAGGCAGCGCTGCACCTCGGCGCTCGACGGCGTCGGCGTCGCCCTCGTGGAGGAGGTGCTCGTTGAACCCGCCGAAGAGGCAGACGCGGTCGCCGATTCGCTGCTTCGCGTCTGCGAGGTCGACGTCGCCGGAGGAGCGGCTCGGAGGTGAGCGTCTCGACGGCGTCCGGCCCCGTGTCGGCGATGTCCTCGAGCAGGAGCGTCGCGCGGCCGCAGTTGTGGAAGCTGACCAGGTAGCCGGCGTCGTGCGCGGCCTGCACGCACTCCGGCTCGTACGGCTTCATGAACTCGACGAAATGGTCGCGCGCGACGCCGACGCCCGTCCACGTCTCGTTCATCGAGATCGAGTGGATGCCCGGTCTCACCGAGCCGGCGGTAGAAGCCCTTGAGCCAGTCGGTGCAGATGCGCATCAGGTCGTGGACGAACGCGGGCCGGTCGTAGATGTCCATCGAGAGGTCGACGAGCCCGCGGATCTCGGCCGCCATGTCCCACGGGCCCGATCACGTGATGCAGCCACCAGGCCTCGTCGCCGACCTTCTCGACCATGCCCGTCGAGCACGGTCATGTCGTACAGGTCGGCGGACGGGAAGTGACGCAGGGCGGGGAGCTTCGTCTCCGGCTCGTCCCCCTTGAGCAGGAAGTCGTGGCACGACGTGCCGAAGCCGTCCTCGGTGCGGTACGAGTAGTCGAGGTCGCCGTCCGGCGTGCGGATCGTGTGGGAGTGCTCGCGCCAGCCGTCGCCGCTGCCCGTGACCTCGAACGTCTCGACCCACGTGTCGGTCTCGTACGGGCGCGGGAACAGCATGCGCGGCCAGATCTCGTGCTCGCCGATGTGCTGGCTGTAGGTCGTGATCATCGGGTCGAGCCCGAGATCCTGCTGCATCTTCACGATCGAGCCCATCGGGTCGTCGATCCAGAGCTCGAACAGGTCGAGAAACGACTTGTCGGGCCGGCCGGAGCTTCTTGATCAGCGGCAGCCCGAGCCAGCAGTGGATCGGCACGCGGTCGGGAGTTCCACGCTGGAAGGCGATGCGTGTGCGCTCGGCGGTCTTCACGGTCGTTCTCCTTTGCTCTGCACGACTGGGCGTCCGGCCGTCGACTGGTCGAGATGTGCGAGCGCCTCGGAGCGGAGCTGATCGCCGAGAGGCGCCGTTATCTCGCTTCCTCGCTCGGGCCTAGAGTGCCTGATCGGCGCTTGCGCCACGACGGGCTCGCTCAGGCATGCGGCCGCCGGAGAGCACACGGCTGTCGCACACCGCCACGCCCCGCGCCGAATGGCCGGCGAGCATGCAGTCACGGAGGCCCGTCCGGGATCATGAGGAGCGATCCGAACCGCTGCCGCGTCCACAGCCTCGCGGCGTCGTCCCGACCGGCTCGAGTTCCACCATGCGGCACTCACCCGTACTATCCTAGCCGATGAGACGACCATATACATGAGCGAAGCGCAGGTTTGGTACCATGATCCGGTACCGATGACCAAGATCGAAGACGGAAGCCAGTCCATCGACAGAGCCGCGCGGATCCTCGTTCGCCTGGTCGAGAGCGACGACGCGGTCAGCCTTTCGGGCCTGATGGAGGAGACCCAGCTGCCGAAGACCACCGCCGCTCGCCTCCTGCGCGCGCTCGAGCGGAACGGGCTCGCGCAACGTCGGCGCGGCGGGGGCTTTCGCCCCGGCCCGGTACTCGTCGAGTACGCGCGCAGGGACTCGGCCGTCGGGGATCTCGCGACCCTTGCGCTGCCGTTCCTCGAGCGGCTCGGCGCGACAACGGGGGAGACGGCGAACATCGGCATCCCGACTCCCGCGGGCGTCGCGCGCCTCGCGCAGGTCGACAGCAATCACCCCCTCGGGAGCCGGCAACTGGGTCGGCCGTCGCATCCCGATCCACGCGTCGTCGATGGGCAAGGTCTTCATGGCTTTCGGTGCCGCCCAGCCCCCGTTCGGCCGCCTCGCTCGCCTCGGTCCTCGAGACGATCACCTCTCTGGAAGCCCTGTTCGCCGAACTCGATCGGGTTCGGCGGGACGGCTACGCGACGACGTGGGAGGAGCTCGACGAAGGCCTCTGCTCGGCCGCTGCGCCCGTGTACGGGGCTCGCGGGCTCGGTGATCGCCGCGATCTCCGTCTCCGCGCCGACGGTGCGCACGAGCACGGGAGCGGCTCGGCGATGTCGCCCAACAAGTCGTCGAGGAGGCTCGCGCGCTGTCCGAGCTGATCCGTCTCTACCATCCGGAAGGAGTACGAGGAGTCATGAACGCCGACGAGATCCTCCAGGGTCTCTACGACTACACCCTGGTCGGGAACAAGCCCGAGGTCGTGGGGCTCACGGAGCAGGGGATCGCCGCGGGAATGCACCCCGAGACGATGCTGTTCGAGGCGCTGATCCCGGCGCTGGAAGAGGTCGGAGCCCGCTTCGAGCGCGGCGACTTCTTCGTGCCGGAGATGCTGATCGCCGGTCGCGCGATGTCCGGCGCGCTCGAGCTGCTGCGTCCGCTGCTTGCGAAGACCGACGTCGGAGCCGATCGGCACGTTCCTGATGGGCACGGTCAAGGGCGACGTGCACGACATCGGCAAGAACCTCGTCGACATCATGCTCGAGGGCGCCGGCTTCAACGTGGTCGACATCGGCGTGCAGGTCGCGCCCGAGACGTTCATCGAGGCGATCCAGGAGCACAAGCCCGACGTCGTCGGCTTCTCGGCGTTCCTGACGACGACGATGCCGATGTTCAAGGTGAACATCGAGGCGATCGAGAAGGCCGGGCTGCGCGACGACGTGATCATCATGGTCGGTGGCGCGCCTGTGACCCAGGAGTACGCCGACGTGGTCGGCGCCGACGGCTACGCGCCCGACGCGGCGAGCGCCACGAAGCGCGCGAAGGAGCTTCTCGAGCAGCGCCGGGCCCGTGGCCCTCGCCTGAGACCGCAATGGGAATCGTCGCCTTCGTCGAGCACGCCGTCAAGAAGCCGGTCTTCGGCTGTCGGATGTGCGGCCAGTGCGTGCTCCACGACACGGGAATGACGTGCCCGATGACGTGTCCCAAGACGCTGCGAAACGGGCCCTGCGGCGGCGTCCGCGAGAACGGCCACTGCGAGGTGAAGCCCGAGATGCGCTGCGTCTGGGTGAAGGCGGAGCACCGCTCCCGCACCCTGCCCCTGCTTCCCGCCTCCTGGCGGTCCGCACTTCGAACAGCTGCGCCCGCCGGTCGACAATCGCCTGCAAGGCACGTCGTCATGGGTCAACCTGCTGACCGGCCGGGATAGGCTACGGCCCGTCGGCTGGGAGCGCCGCCCGGACGCGGAGGAGCCCAGGTGAGCCGGCTGCGGGACCTCGTCGAGGACGGCGAGAGCACGATTCTCACCGCTGAGGCGCCGACGGTCGACGGCGGCGACGTCGCCGCGTTCGGCGAGCGCGTCGCGGAGGTCGCATCGTGGGCCGACGCCGTCAACGCAACCGACAACCCCGCGGCGCACGCGCATGCGTCGAACGTCGCCGTCGCGGTCGCGCTGCGTCCGGCTCGGCATCGAGCCGGTGCTCCAGGTCGTCGCCCGCGACAAGAACCGGATCGCCTGTCAGGCCGACATCGTCGGCGCCGCGCTGCACGGCGTCGCGAACGTCTGCTGCATGACCGGCGACGACGTGACCGCGGGGGACGAGCCGGAGGCGCGACGCGTGTTCGACCTCGACGGGCCGCAGCTCGTCCGGGTCGCCACCGGGCTCTCCGAAGGCCGCTACCTCTCCGGCCGGCCGGCCGGGCTCGCGCAACAGCTGTTCGTCGGAGCGGTCGAGAACCCCGCCGCCCCGCCGCTCGAGCACCGCGCACGCCGCGCGGCGAAGAAGATCACCGCGGGAGCGCGCTTCCTGCAGCTCCAGATCTGTTACCACCCCGACCGGCTCGAGTCGTTCGTTCGCGCGCTCGACGGCGGTGGCTTCACGGAGCAGGCGGCACTGCTCCCGACGATCGTGCTCGTGCGCAGCGCGCGCGCCCTGTCGTTCATGGATTCCAGCGTCCCCGGCATCGACGTGCCCGCGGGGACGCTCGCCCGGGTCCGACAGGCTGCCGATCAGAGCGAGGCCGCCTACGAGCTTGCGCTCGAGCAGGCGGAGCACGCGCTGTCGCTCCCTGGCGTGCGCGGGCTCCACATCACCGACTTTCGTCACGACGGTGCCGTCTCGCAGCTCTGCCGCGATCTCGGCATCCCCACCAAGGAGGAGAGGCGAGCGCATGCATACCGTGCTCAGCTCCCGGTCTAAGCAGGTCACGATCGGGGCCGACCAGCCGTTCTGCATCATCGGCGAGCGGATCAACCCGACCGGGCGGAAGGCGTTCGCCGAGGCGCTGCGGGCAGGCGACCTGTCCGAGATCGCCAAGGACGTCGACGACCAGGTTGCGATGGGCGCGCACGTGCTCGACGTGAACATGGGTGTCCCGCTGACCGACGAGGCTGATCTGCTCGCCCGTGCGGTCATGCTCGTGCAGAACCACGCGGACGTGCCGATCTGCATCGACTCCTCGATCGTCGAGGCGCTCGAGGCCGGGCTCGCCGTCTACGAGGGCAAGGCGCTCGTCAACTCGGTCACGTGCGAGCGCGACCGGCTCGAGCGGGTGCTCCCGCTCGTCAAGGAGCACGGCGCCGCCGTGATCTGCCTCGTGAACGACGAGACCGGCATCCCGCAGACGGCCGACGAGCGTCTCGAAGTGTGCCGCCGGCTCGTCGACATCGTGCACGGCGAGTACGAGGTGCCGATGGAGGACATCGTGATCGACCCACTCGCGATGACCGTCGGCGCCGACCCGCAGGCGGTCGTCGTCACGCTCGAGACGATCAGCCGCATCCGTGATGAGTTCGGCCTGAACATGACGCTCGGCGCGTCCAACACCTCGTTCGGCCTGCCCGGCCGGCACGCGCTGAACGCCGCGTTCCTCGTGATCGCCTCGTACGCGGGCCTCACGAGCGCGATCATGGACGCCCGGACCGCCCAGACCGTCGACGCCTGCCGCGCCGCCGACCTGCTGCTCGGACGCGACGAGTGGGGTATGGCCTGGATCGCCGCGCACCGGGAGGCACAGGCGGCTGCGGCGCCGTGAGCCTGATCGTGGAGCCGCCGGACACCGCCGAGGGCACGGCTGACCTGCCGGCCCGCGTCGCGCTCCGTTTCGAGCCTTCGGGCACGGCCGTTCGGGTGCCGCCGGGCGTCACGGTCTTCGACGCCGCGTCCTGGAACGGGATCGCGATCGACTCCACATGCGGTGGGCACGGCACCTGCAAGAAGTGCAAGGTGCAGGTCGTCGAGGGCGCCGTCCCGTCCTCGCCGCTCGACGCCCGCGCGTTCTCGGAGGCCGAGCTGGCCGACGGCTGGCGGCTCGCTTGCCGCGCCCAGGCCGAGCACGACCTCGTGATCGAGGTGCCCCCGCTCGTCACGCGGCCGAAGGCGGCGACGGTCGGCGTCGGCCGTCAGGTGATCCTCCATCCCGCGCTGCAGAAGCGCTACGTCGAGCTCGAGACGCCTTCGCTGTCCGACCAGCGGACGGACCTCGAGCGGATCCGCGACGCCGTCGACGACCTCGAGCTCCGTGTGGAGGCCGGTGTCCTGCGAAGGCTGCCCGGCGTCCTGCGCTCCTCGCACTACCGCGTGACGGCCGTTGTCGTCGACGATCTGCTGATCGACGTCGAGCCTGGCGACACGACGGGCTCGCTGCACGCGATCGCGTTCGACCTCGGCACGACGACCGTGGTCGCGACGCTCCTCGACGTCGGCACGGGCACCCCCGTCGCCGTCCGCTCCACGCTCAACAAGCAGCAGCCGTTCGGCGCGGACGTGATCACGCGCATCTCCGCCACCATGCTCGACCCCGACGCGCTCGGGCGGCTCCGTGCGCTCGCCGCCGAGACGCTGCAGGGTCTGGCCGAGGAGGTTTGCGAGGAAGGCGGCATCCCGCTCGAGCAGGTCTATGAGGTGGCGCTCGCCGGCAACGCGACGATGACGCAGATCGTGCTCGGCATCGACCCCGAGCCGGTCGGCGTGGCGCCCTTCATCCTGGCCACACGCGACTACCCAGACTTCCCCGCGTCCGAGCTCGGGCTGCGCCTCCACCCGCGGGCGCGCGCCAACGTCCTCCCCGCCCTCGGAGCCTACGTCGGCGGCGACATCGTCGCCGGGCTTCTCGCGACCGGGATGACGCGTGACAAGCGCCTGCGGCTGTTCATCGACGTCGGCACCAACTGCGAGATCGCACTCGGCTCGTCCGAGCGGCTGCTCTGCACCGCGGCGCCGGCGGGCCCGGCGTTCGAGGCGGCCCAGATCAAGTGCGGCATGCGGGCGGCGGAGGGCGCCGTCGAGGTCGTCCGGATCGTGCCCGAGGGTCTCGAGCTGGGAGTCATCGGAGACGTCGAGCCCGCAGGCATATGCGGGTCGGGCCTCGTCGACACCGTCGCCGAGCTCGTCCGAGTCGGGTTGCTCGACGCGAGCGGACGCTTCGTCGACGACGAGAGCGCAGCCGAGCTCTCACCGGCGCTCGCCGCACGCCTGATCACACGCGACGACAAGGAGCGGGCGTTCGTCCTCCACTGGACGGGCGAGGAGCGCGATCCGGCGCACGCTGTCTTCCTCTCACAGCGCGACGTGCGGGAGCTCCAGTTCGCGAAGGCGGCCATCGCTACCGGCTGGCGGCTGCTCGTCGACGAGCTCGGGATCGACGAGTCGGAGATCCAGCAGGTGCTGCTCGCGGGCTCGTTCGGGTCGTTCCTCTCCCCGGCGAGCGCGATCCGCATCGGCCTCGTCCCCCACCTGCCGCGCACGCGTATCGTGCCCGCCGGCAACGTTGCGGGCGAAGGAGCGAAGATGGCGCTCCTCTCGATGCAGGAGCGCCACGCGGCCACCGCGATGCTGGACAGCGTGTCGTATGTCGAGCTGTCCGACCGGCCAGACTTCAACGACCGGTTCCTGGACGAGCTGTCCTTCCCTGCGCTCGGATGAGCACCCTCGTCGACCATGAGGCTGCCTCCTCCCCCGAGGCCGAGCCCACCCGGCTGGTCGTCGCCTGCGGTGCGGTCGCGCGCGAGGTGCTCGCCGTCGTCCGGCTCAACGGGTGGACGCACGTCGACGTGCGGTGCCTGCCCGCACGCCTGCACAACGAGCCACGCGCGATCGCGGGCGCCGTCGACGCGATGCTCCGCGAGTTGGCAGCCGGTTACGACGCCGTCTTCGTCGCGTACGCCGACTGTGGTACGGCCGGCGCCCTCGACGCGGTGCTCGAGCAGCACGGCGTCGAGCGGCTTCCCGGAGCGCACTGCTACGCCTTCTACGCCGGCGCCGCGGCCTGGGACGAGCTGCAGGAGGCGGAGCCGGGCACCTTCTATCTCACTGATTTCCTCGTCCGGCACTTCGACGCGCTCGTGATCCGCGGCCTCGGGCTCGACCGGCACCCCGAGCTTCGCGACGACGTGTTCGGCAACTACCGGCGACTGGTCTATCTCGCCCAGACGGACGACCCCACCCTGGTCGTGCAAGCCGAGGCCGCGGCGGAACGACTCGGCCTCGGCTTCGAGTTGCGTCGCACGGGCTACGGCGGGTTGCGGCCGGCACTGGAGCGCTTCGTCGAGGAGCAACGCCGTGGCTGAGCTGACCACGATCCTGTGGCGCGACATCCCGGCCCAGGTCACCGCCAGCGACGGGCTGACCACGGCGCGCCGCGAGCTTCCAGACCGGTTTCAGAAGGCGATCGACGCGGCCGCGATGGCGGCCGGCCTGATCGAGAGCGACGCCTACCTCGAGGCCTGGCGCCGCACCACCAGGCCGTGTGGCGCGGATCTCGAGACGGAGGTGACGGCGGAGGTGGAGCGCCTCGACGCCGCCCACGATCGTGAGCTCCTCCTCCGTCTCGCACGGTCGGGCGGCATCCACGAGGAGTGAGCCGGGAGCGCGTCGCTCGTGACGTCTCCTCCCGTCAGCCCCGTCGCGACGCCCACGCGACCTCGAACCCCGCCTTCCCCCGTCGCACGAGCTCCGCAGGGTCGAGCTTGAGCAACGAGTCCGGATAGGTCTCCGTCGAGAACACCTCGAGCTCGAACCAGCCGTCGAAACCGCCGTCCTCGAGGGCGCCGAAGATCGCGGGCAGGTCCATGACCCCCTCGCCCGGGAGTGCGCGGTCGTCCCAGCCGCGGGTCTCCTCCCGCCAGTCGTTGATGTGGACGGCCGGGAACCGATGCGCCTCGGCACGGATGTGGTCGAGCACGTTCGGCGTGTCCCACAGGTGCCAGGTATCGAACATGATCCCCATCGGCTCGCCGACTTCCTCCACGAGCGCAATGGTGTCCGGGATCGTGTCGACCATCGTGAACTCGTCGCGGGCCGAGGCGTGGATCGGCTCGAGCGCGATCCGCACGCCCACCTCCCTGGCCGTGCGGGCAACCTCGCGCAACCCCTCCACGACGATCTGCCGCGCTTCGGCCGGATCGCGGTCGCCGGCGGGCCCGGTGAGCACGAGCAACGTCACCGGCTCAAAGGCCGCGAGCCGCCTGACCGATGCACAGAGCGACTCGACTCGCTCGTGCGGGTCGTCCGGCCCGGGGAACGGCGGCATCGGGAGCACCGACAGCATCGTCGGCAGGCAGATCGTCGCGGTGAGGCCGCTCTCGCGCAGCTTGCGGAGCGACTCGACGTCCTCCCCGTCGGGCAGCTTCGCTTCGGCGAGACCGATTCCCTCGGCGCCGCCCGCCGCGTAGGCGACGAGGTCCTCGTCGAAGCCGAGATTGAGCGTCGAGAACTCCGAGACGGCGAAGCGTGGCATGGTGTCGGTTCTCCTATCGCAGCGGCTTGAGGTGGGTGAACGGCTCGTCGTCGGGCAGCTGGTCCCACGCGAGCCCGTCGTCCTGGGCGGCGATATAGCGCGGATCCAGGCCGAGCTCCTTGCAGCACGATGTTGCGCGCCTGTGGGATCGCCGACGCCTTGTAGAACGCGAGGTGCCGGTTGAATCCCTGTCGGCCGAAGCCGCAGTCGGTCGAGAGCACGAGCTTGTCGGCGGGGATGTACTCCAGCGCTCGACGGATCCGGTCGGCGACCACCTCGGGGAAGTCGGCCTGCAGCGTGCGGTGGCTCGACCACGCCGACGGCGACCTTCTTCTTCAGGGAGTCCCGGTAGGGCTCGAAGAGCGGGAGCTCGCGGAGGTCGTTCTCCGTCGCCTCGACCGTCCAGACGTCGCCTCTTGAGGCGCTCGAGGTAGATCTCGATCGGAGTTCGCGTACGACTCGTCGCTGAAGACCTTCTGCATGTTCGGATTGCCCCAGCAGGTGTGGATCCAGATCTCCACGTCGTCGAGGCCCTCGATCTCGCGGTTGAAGCAGTCGACGAGGAAGTCGAGCAGCTCCGTCTCCTCCGGGTAGTAGCAGGCTATGAAATGGAGCGTCGGCTCCTCGACCTGGATGACCTTGCAGCCCGACGCGGCCAGCTGCCGCAGCTCCAGGTTCATCGCCTCCGCCATGTCCCAGATCAGCTGCTTCTTGTCGTCGAGGTCGTAGTGGTCGGTGTGGCTGTCGAGGAAGAACGCCAGCACCTGCGCGGAGCACGTCCCGAACTTGACCGGCTTGCCCGACGCCGCGCTCTGCTGGGCGATCCGCCAGATCTTCGCGTACTCGAGCGGGTTCTTCGGGTCGTGCTCGACCTTGCCGACGACGCGCGGCCAGCGCCATGTCTTGTAGATCGAGTCGAGCATCGTCCCCGCCGGGTAGGAGAGCAGCGGCGAGCGCGTGTTCGCGCGTCTGCAGCTCCTCGTGCTCGAGCCCCTTCCAGCGCTGGAGCGGGTAGTGATGCCACGAGCGGCCCGCGACGTCCTCGTCGAGGTGGTAGTCCCCGGTCGTCAGGATGTCGAGGCCGGCCCGCTCCTGGTCGGAGACCACGATCGCGTGTGCGTCGGCGAACTGCTCGCGGAACCACGGATCCATCATCGCGGTGTCGAGCGGCCGGCCCCACATGTTCTGCGTGTACCAACGGGGACGCGGCCACGAGCCCGTCACCGTCGCGGGGAGCATCAGGTCCTTCGTCGCTGTGAACACCACGGCCTCCTTCGTCTCGACGCGGAGTCGCGTCCGGTCATCGCACCCGGACGCCGAAGATGTCGTCGCCGGCCGCGGAGAGCAGTGCCTCGCCGGCATGGTCGAACAGGTGCAGACGGCGGACGTCCAGCGCGACCGTCGTGGCTTGGCCGTCGGCGAGGTCCAGCGTCGGGTCGACCAGCGCCTTGGTGATCCTGTCGCCGAGCTCGAGATCGACGACCGTCTCACCGCCGAGCGGCTCGGTCGTGACGACGGTCGCAGGGATGCCGCCCTCCGACCGGACGCCGACGTCCTCCGGGCGAACGCCGATCATGCACACGGCGCCTTCCTCCACGCGCCCGCGCAGAGGAGTGGAGGCGTCGGCGGCAACCTCGAGGTCGAATTGGGTGTGGTGCACCTCGAGATGGCCGTCGGCCCAGGCCGCGGCTCCGTGGAGAAAGTTCATAGGGGGCGACCCGACGACCGTCGCCACGAACCGGTTGGCGGGCCGGTGGTAGATGTCCTCCGGGGGCGCGATCTGTTGGAGCCGCCCCTGCCGTAGGACGGCAACACGATCTGCCATGCTCATCGCTTCGATCTGATCGTGAGTGACGTAGACGACCGTGCGGCCGAGCTCGCGCTGGAGCCGCTTCAGCTCGGCGCGCATCTCCATGCGCAGCAGCGCGTCGAGCGCGGAGAGCGGCTCGTCGAGAAGGAGCGCCCGGGGGTCGCGCACCATCGCGCGGCCGAGCGCCACCCGCTGACGCTCGCCTCCCGACAGCTTCGCGGGCTTGCGCTTGAGAAGGGGCTCGATCTTCAGCACCGCCGCGACCTCCGATACGCGGCGCTCGATCTCCCGCTTCGGCACTCTTGCCTGCCTCAGCGGGAACGCGAGATTGTCGCGCACCGACTTGTCGGGGTAGAGCGCGAGGTTCTGGAACATGATCGCGATGTCCCGGTCGCCGGGGTAGACGTCGGTGATGCGCTCGCCCCCGGCGTACACGTCGCCTTGGTCGGGCTTCTCCAGGCCGACGATCGTGCGCAGCATCGTCGTCTTTCCTGCGCCGGGAGGGCCGAGAACGGCGAAGAACTCGCCATCCTCCACCTCGAGAGAGACGTCGTCGAGCGCCGTCACTGCCCCGAACCGCTTCGTCACGCCGTCGAGCCTGATCCCGGCCATCAGACCGCCAGACCCGTTGCGTCGTCGAAGTAGCGGAGCCGTGCCGTGTCGGCGGCGACGCCGACGTTCTCGCCCACGTGCGGCCGGCGTCCCGGGGCCCCGATCGCGCGCAGCGCGTGCTCGCCCAGTTCGAGGTGGACGATGTCCTTGGCCCCGAGCGGCTCGACGAGCACGACCCGGGCCTGCAGCCGGGCCGCCGCGTCGTCGGGTGCGACCAGCGAGAGGGCCTCCGGTCGGACGCCGACGGTGAGCGACTCCGTGCGCCCCTCGGGCGCTTGCTCGGGAAGCACCGTCGCCGGGAGGAAGTTCATCTGGGTCGATCCGACGAACCCGGCGACGAAGCGGTTGCGCGGCCGGTTGTAGATCTCCTCGGGCGAGCCGTACTGCTGGAGTTCGCCGAAGTTCATGACCGCGATCTGGTCGGCCATGCTCATCGCCTCGACCTGGTCGTGCGTGACGTAGACCATCGTCTGGCCGATCTCGTGCTGGATCTGCTTCAGCTCGGCGCGCATGTACGCGCGGAAGGCCGCGTCGAGGTTCGAGAACGGCTCGTCGAGCAGGAAGATCGCGGGCTTGACGATCATGCTCCGGCCGAGCGCGACCTTCTGCATGTCGTTCACCGAGAGGGCCGCCGCCTTGCGGTCGAGGCTGCCGGATAGCCCTACGATCTCCGCGACGCGACGCACCTCACCGTCCCGGTCGGCCTTGGAGCGGTCGCTCTTCCTTGCCCGCAGGCCGAAAGCGAGGTTGTCGTAGACGTTCATGTGCGTGAAGATCGCGTAGTTCTGGAACACGAACCCGACGTTGCGCTTGCCGGGGGAGACGCGCGTGATCGGCTTGCCGTCGAAGAGGATCTCCCCCTGCGTGGGCGGCTCCAGCCCAGAGATCATGTTCATCGTCGTCGTCTTGCCGCAGCCCGACGGGCCGAGCAGGGCGACGAACGATCCGTGGGGTACGTGCAGCTCGAGATCCTTCACGGCGACGACCCCACCGGGGAACTCCTTCGTCAGCGATCTCGATGCGGATCTCGGCCACGACTACCGCTTGATCGCGCCGAAGGTCAGCCCGCGTACGAGGTAGCGCTGGATCGCGAGCCCGAGGATCGCCGGCGGGATGATGAGGATCAGTCCGAGCGCCGCCTGAGGTCCGTACTCCTGGCCCGCCCCAGCCGGACTGCAGCCCGTTCAGGAAGACGGGGGCGGTCTCGACGTTGTTCGGCCGTGAGCACGAGCGCGATCAGGAAGTCGCTCCAGTTGAGGATGAACACGAACAGCGCCGTCGCGGCCAGGCCGCCCTTGCACCTGCGGCAGCACGGCCTTGAAGAATGCGCCCCACTGGCGTGCAGCCGTCCACGATCGCCGCCTCCGCGATCTCGCGAGGTACCTCCTGGAAGAAGCTCCGCATCAGCCACACGACGAACGGGAAGGTGACCGCGCCGTAGATCAAGATGAGCCCGATGTAGCGTGTCGACGAGTTCCAGGTACGACGTACATGAACAGCAGCGGGATGATGATCGCGATCGGCGGGAACATGCGCAGCTGCAGGATCTGGAATGGCAGCATCCGGCCGCCCGCGCGGTAGCGCGCGATCCCGTAGGCCGTGAAGCGTCCCGACGAGCAGTGCGAGGAGCGTCCCGCCGGTCGCAGCGACGAGGCTGTTCACGATCGAGTTCGTGGCGTCGGTCGGCGCCGCCTCGAAGAAGCCCGGTCTCCGTTCCGCGGCCGAAGATCGTCTTGAAGTTCTCGAGCGTCGGGTTCGTGCGGTAGCCAGTAGACGCCGTCGCCGGCTGCCATTCGTCCTGCGGCTTGAACGCCATCGTCACGATCCAGTAGAGCGGGAACAGGAAGACGACCGCGAAGAGCAGGATCGAGAGCACCTTGCCGCCTCTCCGGAGTACCTCGAGACCGCGTCATCGTGCCGTAGCCTCAGCCTCGATGGCCTCCTCGAGCGTGATGCCGACCTCCCCCGTCGGCGGCGGGGCGCCTTCCTCCGCGATCTCCTCCGACGCGGCCTCGATCGGCCGGATCGCCCGCATCGCGATCACGCTGACGATGATCAGCACGATGATCGCGACAGCGCTCGCGTATCCCCAGCGGGTTCCGATGAACGTCTCCCGGTAGAGGTAGACGGAGATCGTCTGGGTCGCGTCGCCGGGGCCGCCCTGTGTCATGCAGCCAGGCGGAGTCGAAGATCTTGAACGCCTCCATCGCGCGGATGATCAGCGCGATCAGGATGATCGGCTTCATCATCGGCAGCACGAGTGGCGGAGCTGGAGAACCACCCCGCGCCGAGGATGCGGGCGGCGTTCATCTGATCCTCCGGTAACGCCACCAGCC
The DNA here is from genome assembly GCA_963793655.1 of uncultured Actinomycetes bacterium. GTDB lineage: Bacteria > Actinomycetota > Thermoleophilia > Gaiellales > Gaiellaceae > Gaiella. Next base: position 291,149 of record CAWCAV010000010.1, on the reverse strand, counting down.
CGGCGAGCAGGATCAGGAACATCAGCGGCGTCCACTGCCAGATGTCGGCGATGACGACGGAGTAGAGCGCGATGTCCGGGTCCGTCAGCCAGCCAATGTCGATCGTCCCGGGCAACAGCGCACGACAAGGCCGCGTTCACGGGCCCGTCGCCCTGGAAGAGCATGTAGAAGATGAAGCCCGTCACGGCCGGCACGACCATCATCGGCAGCAGGAACACGACGACGAGCAGGCCGCGCCCGCGGAACTGCTTCAGGACGAGCAGCGCGAGGGCGAACCCGAGCGCGAACTCGATTGTCACGGCAAGCACGGTGACGAGCACGGTCCGCCACAGCGCTGACCAAAAGGCGTCCCCCGAGATCGCCTCCCAGTAGTTGTCGAACCACAGCCAGTCTCTGTAGGCGTCGTACCATGGCGTCCCGCTCTGGGGCGTCCAGCCCGTGAACCAGATGTAGATCGCGACGACCGCCGGGAACAGGATCACGAAGAGCAGCAGCAGCTGCCCCGGCGTGATCAGGGTCTGGGCGACCGCTCCCTCCGACCGCGCGAAGCGGGCCAGCAAGCGCCCCTTTGGCGCCTGCTGGCCCGTCGACTCGGCCTCGTCGATCAGAGGAGCTTCGGCCAAGCCGCCTGCTGCGCCTTGAGCGCCCTGATCTGCTTGGCCCGCCCGCGGCGATTCGTGATCTTCTCCCATGAGTTCGCCACGGCCGCCATCGCCGCCTCCGCCGACGTCTGCTTCGAGAGCACCTTCTGGAGCTCGGTGTCGAGCGCCTGGGTGTACTCGGCCGCGCCGATCATGCCGGCGATCGTGGGCGCAGTCCGTGGGATGAGCTGCTTGAGCTTGTCCGCCGCGTACGGCTTGTACGAGGCCCGGACGAGCGGATCGTTCAGCTGGGCGAGGCGGTTGGGGTCGAAGTACCCGCCGGGGTTCCCGGTGTACCAGGACGAGATCCGGCCGCCCGAGATGTACTGGAGGACGAGGTACGCCGCCTCGTGGAACTTCTTGTCGGAGAACGCATTGACCCCGAACTGCGAGTTGAAGTAGATCACCGGCCGGCGCACCAGCTTGCCGTTGACGACTCGGCCCGGAGCGAGCTCGGGGCGCAGGAACTTGCCGAAGCCCTTGTCGAGGGGGCTGCCCTTGACGATGAACTTCGTCGCGTTCGAGAACACGCTGGCCATGGCCGCCTGCCCGGCACCGAGCGCGGCGTACTCCTCCGGCCAGCCCTTGGAGAGCGTGTCCGGGTAGGTCCACGCCATCGAGGCGAGGTGCTCCTTCGTCGCCCTGATGCCCTGGGGGCTGTTGATCAGCGGCTTCGCCGTCCGCGCGTCGAAGTACTGGCGGTTCGGCCGCCCGCTCGAGACGTATCGCATCATCCAGTTGACGTACCCCCAGAACGGGTTCTTCAGATCGACGGAGCCGTAGAGCTTCTGGTCCGGCCGGGTGAAGAACTCCGCCACCTGTGCGTGGTGCTCCCAGGTCTTCGGGAACTCGAGGTCGCGTCCGTACTTGGCCTTGAAGTCCCGCTGGTTCTTCGCGTTGTCGAACAGGTCGATCCGGTAGACCCAGACCTGGTAGTCCCCGTCCGTCGAGACCGAGACTGCCTCGCCGTTGTACTCGTTGAAGAGCGCCGTCGTGGCCTTCCCGCCCGCGTAACCCCACTTGGGGTCATTCCAGTCGGGCCTGTACTTCGCCACGAAGTCGTCCAGCGGCCGGAGGAGGCCCGCCTCGCGCAGATCGCCGTTCTGGTTGGTCTGTGTCTGGAGGATCTGGAGGCTTCCGTCACGCGTCGAGACGGTCTGGAGGTTCTTCTGATCATTGTTGTCCGGCGTTGAGAGGACGAACTCGAGCTTGATGCCGGCTTCCTTCTCGAGGAGCTGCTCGACGCTCGGGGCGGTCTTCGTGGGATACGGCTTGTTCAACTGACCGACGGCGCCGTTCCAGATTCGCCACCTGAGCGTGATGGGGTTCTGGCCGTTGTTCGTGAGCCGACGCAGGCCTGCGATCGCTCGCCCTTCGGCCGAGTTCGCGGGGTACTGGTACCTCGAAGCCCCGGGGAACCCGGTGGGGCCTCCCACCATGCCGCGCGACAAGGCGCGCTTGCCGAGATGCGCGTTGTACGCGGACTTGTCGAAGCCCTTCGCCGCGGCAGCACCAGCGGATCCGAGAAGCAGCCCGGCGCCCGCGGCACCGGCTCCAGCCAGGAACGTGAGGCGACTGACGGCTGCGCCGTCCCCGCTTCCCACCTCGCCTTCCACGCCGGCCTCGGCAGGCTCCTCGAGCCTCTCTTCGTCGTGCATGAAGCCCTCCCTCGTCGGGGACGCGGAACTGCGAGTCACAGTTCCGAACTCTTCTTGCGCGCGACCCTATACCAGGGTTCCCGCGATTGTCCAGAGTGTGATCACTACGACGGCATGCACCGCGCGGATGTTAGAAGATCAATGAGTTCGTCACCGCAGTACCTGTCGTTGACGTCGCTCTCACGCGCTGTTAGCGTCGGGCGCCTCGCTGTTCAGAACAGTAGGGAGGGAACGACTGGCCTCACGGCCCTCAACGCGAGTCAGCCTGCCGGCGAAGATCGCCGACGAGCTGCGGTCACAGATCGCCCAAGGAGCGCTACGACCGGGCGATCAACTCCCCGGCCACCGCGATCTCGCCGCCCACTACGGCGTCAGCCTCGGGGCGGCCCGCGAGGCGATCAGCATCCTGATCGGGGACGGGCATGTCGAGACCAGGGCGGGACGTGGGACATACGTTGCCGAGCTCGCCCCGTCACTCCAGCGCGACGGCGTCCCTGTGGGCCGGAAGGATATCGAGGAACTGATCGAAGCCCGTGAGCTCCTCGCGCTGGGCCTCGCCGGCATGGCGGCCGAGCGCGCATCCGCGGAGGACGTCGAACACCTGCGGGGCGCGGTGGAGAGGATGCAGGAGTCGGCGGCCGACGCGGCCGTGTACCCCGAAGCCGACATCGAGTTCCACCTCGCGCTCGCTCGCGCCGCCAGCAACCGATTCCTCCTTCACGCTGTCCGCGACCTTCGCGCGCTCCTGCGCACCGACATCGAACTCGCGGCGGCCGCAGGGATCCAGCGTTTCGGCAGCCTCCAGTTCAGCGTCGACGCGCACGGCGCTCTCGTCGACGCGATCGAGGCGGGCGAGCCGGACCTCGCGCGGAGCATCCTCTTCGACCTGATGAGCCGCCACCACGAGTTCGTACTCGGCCTCTACGCGCTGGCCCCCGACGAAGTCGAGAGCGCGTGACGGCGACTCGTCCCCCGCGCCGCCTCCCGCTCGCCGCCTCGCCCCTCGCCGTTCCCGCGCGCGCGGTTGAATGCGCGAAGCGCCCAGAGGGCGCCGTCTGACCGCCATGGAAGTCGCACCCGGTATCCACCGCATCGAGAGCGTTCTCGGGCCGCGCCCGTTCTCCCAGTACCTGCTCTCCGGGGAGCGCTCGCTCCTCGTCGACACGGGCGTTCAGGACACGCCCGCCGAGGTGATCCTCCCGTTCCTCGCGGAGCAATCAGCCCGACTTCGTCCTCAACTCCCACGCGGACGTCGACCACTTCGGCGGCAACGCAGCAATCCGGAGCGCGGCTCCCCATGCCGTCTTCCTGGCACACGAGCTCGACGTGCCCTGGATCGAGAGCGCCGAGGCGATCCTGCGCGAGCGCTACGGCTGGTACGCCCCGCACGGCCTCGCGTACCCGCCCGACGTGCTCACATGGCTCGCCGAGGCCATGGGCCCCGACCGCCCGGTGGATATCCGCCTGCGGGGCGGGGAGAGGATCCGCCTCGGGCCCGAGCTCGTCGTGGAGGTCCTCCACCTTCCGGGGCACACGGCAGGGCACGTCGGGCTCTGGGATCCCGCGTCCCGCACCGCGATCGTGATGGACGCCGTGATGGGCCGCGGCCTGCTCGACATGGAGGGCAACGTGATCAGCCCGCCGCCGTACTTCGACGTCGAGGGCTACCTCCGCGCCGCGCGAACGGTCTCCGCACTCCGGCCGCGGCGGCTCCTGACGGCGCACTACGACGTGATGGAAGGGGCCGAGGTCGAGCGCTTCCTCGCCGACACCGTCGCCTTCGTCGAGGACGCCGGCCGGTTCGTCGCGGCGGCGCTCGAGGAGTCCGGCGAGCTGAGCCTGGCCGACCTCGTCGGGCGCGCCGACCCCGAGCTCGGCCCGTTCACGGCGATGGCGAACGAGCTCGGAGGGACGATGCGCGCGCACCTCCAGGCCCTCGTGCTCGAGGGCCGCGCCCGGGAGGACGCGTCCGGGATGCACTGGACAACCGCCTAACGAGAAGGGAGAGCAACCGTGGAGCTCGGAATCATCAGCTCGATCTGGTTCGACACGCCGGTCGGTCGTCTCGAGGGGATCCGCAAGGCGAAGGAGATCGGCTTCGACACGTACGACATCTTCGAGGATCCGCTCGACATCACCGACGACGAGCGCGCCGAGATCAAGCAGGCGTGCGAGGAGGTCGGGCCTGCCGATCCGCTCCGTCGTCTGCGTCGCCTTCGGGATCGTCGACTTCAACCCGTCGGTGCGCCGTTTCACGCTCGACCGCATCAAGGCGTACGTCGACCAGGGTGCGTTCCTGGGCGCGCGCAACGTCCTGCTCGTCGTCGGCGAGTACTACTGGGACGGCGAGGTCTTCCCGCGGCCTGCGATCTGGGACATGGCGAAGGAGATGGTCGGGAGGCCGGCGAGTACGCGCACTCGAAGGGCCTCGAGATCGTGCTCGAGCTCGAGCCGTTCAACGAGGCGCTGCTCAAGGACGTCCACGAGCTCGTCCGCTTCGTCAAGGAGATCGACCATCCGGCCGTGCGCGCGAACGCCGACATCTCGCACCTCCACCTGTCGGACGCCTCCTTCGAGGACGTAGACGAGATGACGGGTCTGATCGGCCACATCCACCTCTCCGACTGCGACGGCAAGGTGCACGGCGACATGCCCGCGGGCATGGGCGTCACGCCCGATCAAGGAGTACCTCGCAGCGATTCGCGACACCGGCTACGACGGAACCGTCTCGATCGAGCTCGAGTACGCCCCGAACCCCGACGAGATCGTCGAGTGGGCGCAGAAGGCCTACGACGGCACGGCGGAGATCATGCGCGACCTCGGCGTCCGCGCGTAGAGGCCGGACATGGGAGCCATCGACCTCAACACCGGGCCGAACCTGCCGCCGAAGACCGACTACGGGATCGGCTGCGTCGGCGCCGGATTCATCATGAAGGACATCCACCTCGTCGCGTACGCGGAGGCAGGCTTCGACGTGGTCGCGATCGCGTCCCGTACGCCGGCGAACGCGCAGGCAGCGGCGGCAGAGCGGGGCGTCGCCACGACGTACGACACGTGGCAGCAGCTGCTCGACGACGAACGGGTCGAGATCGTCGACATCGCGTTCCCGCCCGACCAGCAGCTCGGCATCGTCCGCGAGGCCGTGAAGCGGCCGCACGTGAAGGGGATCCTGGCGCAGAAGCCCGTGGCCTTCACCCTCGACGAGGCCGTCGAGATGGTGCGGCTCTGCGACGAGGCCGGGCGTGAAGCTCGGCGTCAACCACAACATGCGCTACGACCAGTCGATGCGGGCGCTGCAGCTCGCTCCTCGACGGCGGCGAGCTGGGCGAGCCGGTCGTGGCCGAGATCGTGATGAACGCCCGACCGCACTGGCAGGAGTTCATCAAGCCGTACGGCAGGATCGCGCTGCTCAACATGTCGATCCACCATCTCGACGCGTTCCGCTATCAGTTCGGCGACCCCGAGCGGATCCTCGTCTCCGTGCGGGACGACCCGAGCCACGACTTCCCGCACGAGGACGGCATGGCCTTCTACGTCCTCGAGTACGCGAACGGGCTGCGGGCGATCGGCCTCGACAACTGCTACACGTGGGCCGACCACAGCATCCAGTGGCGCGTCGAGGGCACCGAGGGCATCGCGAAGGGCACGATCGGCTGGCCCGACTACCCGGACGGCAGCCCCTCCACGATCACCTGGACGACGCGGGCGATGGAGGGTGCGTGGGAGCGCCCGACGTGGGAGGAGCGCTGGTTCCCGCAGGCGTTCAAGGGCACCATGGGACAGCTGATGCGGGCGATCCAGGAGGACGCGGAGCCGGAGATCTCGGGGCGCACGACCGTCGGCACGATGGCGCTCGTCGAGGCCGCCTACCGCTCGGCGCACGAGGGCCGCGCCGTGCCGCTCGCCGAGACGTCGCCTCCCGGCTTCGAGCGTTGACCGGGCTCCCTTTCGGTCTCGACGGGCGTGTCGCGGTCGTGACCGGCGGCGGCGGCGGGCTGGGCGAAGGGATCTGCCCCGCGCTCGCCGCCGCCGGCGCCGCCGTCGCCGTGCGTCGACCACGACGAGGAGCGGTGCCGAGGCGCGTGCGCGCTCAGGTGGAGGCTGCGGGCGGCACGGCGCGCACGGTCGTCGCCGACGTGTCGAGCAAGACGTCGGTCGACACAATGGCGGAGCGGGTCGCCGGCGAGCTCGGCGGAATCGACGTGCTCGTCAACAACGCGGCGATCTACCCGCGCCGTGCGTGGACGGAGATCACGGAGGAGGAGTGGGACGAGGTCCTCGCCACCAACCTCAAGGGCTACTTCCTCTGCGCGCGGCGCTTGCCACCCGTGGCTCGTCGCAGGCGGCCACGGGCGGATCGTGAACATCGCATCGATCACCCTCATCGGCGGCTGGGACAACCTCCTCGTCTACGTCTCCTCCAAGGGCGGCGTGATCGGCGTTCACCCGGGCGCTCGCCCGGGAGCTCGGCCCGGAGGGCGTCACCGTCAACGCATCGCCCCGGGGGCGTTCCCGACGGACGCGGAGAAGATCCACCCCGACCCCGAGGGGTACAACCGGTGGATCCTCGACCAGCAGAGCGCTGAAGCGCCGCGGCACGCCGGAGGACATCGGCAACCTCGTGTCTTCCTCGCGAGCGACGCCTCCTCGTTCATCACCGGCCAGATGATCGGGATCGACGGCGGCTGGGTGATGCACTGACCGGCCGGGCCATGCCGCGCGTGCTCGACGGGGAGCTCGCCGTGGTCACCGGCGCCGGCAAGGGCATCGGCGAGGCGATCGCGGTTGCGCTGGCAGGCGCCGGCGCGCGCGTCGCCGTCACCTCCCGCCGGGCGGAGGACGCGGAGCGCGTGGCGTCCGCGCTGGGAGCGGAGCACGTGGGCGTCGGGATGGACGTGTCGTCGTCCACCGGCGTCGACGCGGCGGTCGTGGCGATCGTAGACGCGCTTGGCGAGCCCACGGTGCTCGTCAACAACGCCGGAGTGAACCGCATCGGGCCGGCCGAGACGTACGCCGACGACGACTGGGAGCTGGTCGTGAACACCAATCTGACGGGCGTCTTCCGGGCCTGCCGGGCGTTCGGTTTCCGGATGCTCGTCGCCGGACGGGGAACGATCGTGAACGTCGCGTCCATCATCGGTCCGGTCGTCGGCATGCCGGGCCGGGCGGCATACGCCGCCAGCAAAGGCGGTGTCGTCGGACTGACCCGCACGCTCGGTGTCGAATGGGCCGGGCGTGGCGTGCGGGTGAACGCCGTCCTTCCCGGTCCGGTGCTGACGCCGATGGTGCACGAAGCGATCGGACGAGGGATCGTCGACCCGTCGGACGTCGTCGGACGAACGCCTGCGGGCCGGTTCGCGCTGCCGGAGGACGTCGCCCGGGCGGTCGTGCTCCTCTGCTCCGGCGACGCCGGCTTCGTCACGGGGCAGACGCTGGTGGTCGACGGCGGCTACACGGCCTACGGGGCGGCGCACCCGGGCGCGACCATCACGAAGGCGGCGGAGTAGGCTCGGGCAGTGCCGGACCTCTTCGGACGCAGCTACTCGAGAAGCGCGCTGTCGCGCCGCATCGGACGGCTCGAGCAGGTTGCGGGCGTGCGGCTCGCAACCCTCGGCGACGGCGGCGGTCGCGGCGTACGCGTGCTCGAGTTCCGCACCGGCACCGGGCTCTCCTTCGACGTGCTCGTCGACCGCGCGTTCGACATCGGCCGCTGCGAGCCTCCGCGGCGTCCCGCTCGCGTGGACATCGGCCGTCGGCGTCGAGGGGCCGTGGTTCTACGAGCCCGAGGGGCTCGGCTTCTTCCGCACCTTCGGCGGCGGCCTCCTCGACGACGTGCGGCATCGAGCACTCGCTCTTCATGGCGGAGGACACTGCCGAGCAGTACCACTACCCGCCGAAGCCGACCGAGAGCTTCGGCCTGCACGGCCGCGTCTCGAACCGCCCGGCCCGCCTCGTCGGGCTACGGCGAGCGTTGGGACGGCGACGAGTGCACGCTCTGGGCGGAGGGAGAGACACAGGTAGGCGGCCGTGTTCGGCGAGCAGCTCGCTGCTGCGCCGCCGTATCGAGGCGCGTCGTAGGCGAATCCCGTCTTCGCGTCCACGACGTCGTCGAGAACGTCGGGCACGACCTCACGCCGCACATGCTGCTCTACCACGTCAACGCCGGCTTCCCGGTCGTCGACGAGGGCTCCGAGCTGCTCGTCGCGGCGACCGATGTTCGACGCACGCGGGCGACCACCCCGTAGAGGGCTACACCACGATGACGGCGCCGGCGGCCGGCTTCGTCGAGCAGGTGTTCGAGCACGGCTCGGCGGCGAGCCCGACGGGCGCGTGCCCGCGGCGGTCGTCAACCGCACGCTCGGGGTGGGGATCTACCAGGTGTTCGACCGCGCCCAGCTTCCACACCATTTCGTCTGGCGCACGCTCGGCGAGGGCACGTACGTCGTCGGCATCGAGCCGTGTACGAACCGGACGGCAGGGCGCCTGGACGCCCGAGAGCGTGGCGAGCTGATCAAGCTCGCCGCGGGCGAATCGCGGAGCTACGACCTCGAGCTCGGCGCGCTCGACGGTGGGGACGAGATCGACGGGTTCGCCGAACGCGTACGCCAGGCGGTCGAGTGAGCCTGCGCCTGGCCGGCAAGGCGTTCGTCGTGGAGGTCACGTTCCCCGCCGACGCCGAAGTCGCGACGGCACTCGTCGAGGGGGGCGCGCGGGTGCTCGCCGTCGCGGCCGACGAGGCTGCGGCCGACGCCGTGGCCGCCTCGCTCGGCGACGCGGGTTTGGCCCTCGCGGTCGACCTCACCACGGCGGACGGCGTCAACGCGCTCGGCGCGTCGGTCCCGATCGTGCTCGGCCGCCTGGACGGCGCAGTTCTGCGCTGTACGGGCGCCGGAACGGGAGGCGCGGTCGCCGTGGTCGACGACCTCACATGGCGTCGCGCGTGCAACCTCCTCGTCGAGGCTCCCGCGCGCGCCGTGCGCGAGCTCGCGCCGCAGCTCGAGGGCGGCGGGGTGATCGTGCTCGTCGAGCCGCCGGCCGACGGCGGCGCCACCGGCGTGCTGCTGCCGGCACTCCGCGCGCTCGCCGCTGCACTCGACGCGTCGCTCCGACCCGAGGTTCGCGTCCTCATCGAGAGCGGCGCCGCCGATCGCGACGCCCTCCTCGCAGCGCTCACCGGCTGACGTCACGCCGAGCGGGCGAACGGGCTACCTCCGGCAGCCTTCGTCACGGCATACCCACCGTCGACGGCGAGGACAGCCCCGTTCACCGCGTCCGCCCCGGGAGCTGCCAGAAACGCGCACACGTCGCCGACCTGGCGGGGTCGAACGAGCCGACCGGTCGGCACGGCATCCGCAACCCGCTCCGGAGCCTCACCCTCGAGCGGGCCGACGGCGACGACGTTCACGCCGATCCCGCTTGGCGCCAGCTCTACTGCCGCGACCTGCCCGACCGTGGTCAGGAACGAGCCGGCAATAGCGGCGGTGCCGCATCCGCGGGACGGGCGCACCGCATGGGCGGGCACGAGCACGAGGAGACGTCCTCCGACCTCGCGCTCGACCATGGACGCGGCTGCCCGCCGGAGCGCGAAGAACGCGGCCCGGACGGACGCGATCGTTTCCTCCCAGTCCGCCCCAGTCACGTCCACGACGTCGGTGCCGACCGAGAGATCGACGCCGACGACGGACAGATCGGCGGGTTCGCCCGGCTCGTGGCCGGCTGCCGCCAAGCCCTCTCGCACCCCTGCGGCGAGGCTGTCGGACAGGCCCTCGACCGAGAAGCGCATCAGTACTTCCCCACCACGAAGCCTCCGTCGATGCGGAGGAACTCACCGGTGACGTAGTCACCGTCCCCCGAACAGAGATACACGACGGCACGACCCATCTCGCGCGGCTCGGCGGGCCGCCCCGCCGGGATCAGGGTGAGGGTCGTGCGCACGTCCTCGTCGGTCTGCAGCGCCGGGGAGGCGTCGTTGATGTACGAGTGGACCCAGCCCGGCCCGATGTGGTTGACCGTGATCCCGTTCGGCCCGAGCTCGATCGCCATCGTCTCCACCATCCCCTTGAGCCCCGCCTTCGTCGCGCCGTACACGGACATCTCTGCAAACGGCATCTGGACGTGCACGGACGACGTGACGACGATGCGGCCGCCTCTCCCGCTCACAAGCATGGCGCGAGCGGCCGACTGGCATACGTTGAACGCTCCGCCGAGGTTGACGGAGACGACCCGGTCGAAGCTCTCCTCCGTGACGTCGAGCAGAGGACGCCAGTCGGCGATGCCGGCGTTGGAGCAGACGATGTCGAGCGGGCCGAGGTCGGCCTCGACGCGCTCCATCATCGCGTCAACGGCCTCCCTGTCGGTTACGTCGGCCTGGACGAAGAGGGCTCGGCGGCCGAGCCCACGGAGGGCATCGACGAGCTCGGCCGCCTCGTCCTGGGCTGCAACGTCGTTCACGGCGACGTCGCAACCTTCCTCGGCCAGGCACTCCGCGATGCCGCGGCCGATGCCGCGCTCGCGCGCCGCACCGGTCACCAGAGCGACCTTTCCGTCCAGTCGGGTCAGGGCTTGATCACCGTCTTCAGGACGCCTTCCTCCCGGTTCACCACGCGCTCGATCGCGGCGCCGATGCCGTCGAGCGACGCCGAGTGGGTGATGATCGGGCCGGTGTCGAGCTCGTTGTGGGCGAGAATGCCGATCGTCCGCGGCCACTGGAACGGATACCAGAGGGAGAAGCGGATCGTCTTGTCCTGGATCAGGCTCGTCAGCATCGGCACCTGAACCGCGTCCTCGGGGCCGGTGACGCCCATGAAGATGACGGTCGAGCCCGGCCCGGAGATCTCGAGGGCCTGCTGGTTCGCCGCCATCGACCCGGTGGCCACGATCACGCGGTCGGCGAGCCGGCCGCCGTTCGCCTCCTGGACCTTCTCGGCGAGGTCGTCGCCGGCCTCGAACACGAAGTCGGCCCCGAGCGCCTTCGCCACGTCGAGGCGATAGCCGCCCGTGCCGACGATCGCAACCCGCGCGCCCTCGTTCTTGAGCAGCTGCACCATCGAGAGGCCGACCGGCCCAGGGCCGTAGACGACCGCGAAGTCGTCGGGCTCCACCTCGGCCTTGCGCACCGCATTGACCGCGGCCGCGAGCATCTCGACGAACGCACCCTGCTCGTCGCTGAGCGTGTCGGGCAGCTTGTACGCGTGCGCCGCCTTCGACTTCGCGAACTGCGCGAAGCCACCGTTCGTGGTGACGCCGAGCACCGACAGGTTGGCGCAGAAATTCGGGCGCCCGGCCCGACAGGAGTCGCAGGCGCCGCAGCTCTGGATCGGGCACACCGCAACGCGGTCGCCCTCCTCGAGGCCGTACGTCCCCGCGATCTTGCCGAGGCCGACGACCTTGCCCGAGAACTCGTGGCCGAGCACGAGCGGCCCCTTGCCGTCGGCCGTGCCGACCGGGCTCTTGCCGTAGTAGTACTCGACGTCGGAGCCGCAGAAGCCGCACGCTGCGACCTCGACGAGCACCTCGTCCTCGGCGATCGTCGGCTCGGTGATGTCCTCGACACGGATGTCGTGGGGCTCGTAGAAGACAGCTGCTTTCATCTCGCTCTCACTCCTCTCAGCCGTTCCGGACGTGCTTGTCGAGCAGTGCGTCGAGCGTCATGCGATCCGTCCACGTGTCGGCCCAGGTCTCTGCCGTCATCGGGATCGCGTCCACCGACCACCACTTGCTCGTGTACCCGGAGTCGACGACCGCCGGGATGAGCGCGTCGAAGTCGACGACGCCCTTGCCGATCCCGAGGTGCGTGCCGAAGGCGTTGTGCCACGTGTTCGAGTCGGTGTCGCACACGTGCATGTGGCCGATCTTCCCGGCCATCATCTTGACGAACTCGACCTGACCGCCCTCGAGCCGCTCCTGCGGCTGCACCTGGTTGTGTGCGATCACGCAACACGCCTCGACGTGGCCGACGTCGAACATCAGCTGCAGGTTGTCGTGGCCGACGTCCTCGAGCAGTTTCACGGCCTCGGAAGGCTTGACGAACAGCTGTCCCGACTCGAGCTCCCACAGCATCGTGACTCCGACGTCGGCGCCGCGCTCCGCATGCTTGCGGAACATCGTCACGACGCGGTCCCACGTCTTGTCGTAGTCGACGTCGTGCGCCATCGGCCCGAAGTCGCCGGGATCGACCCGCATCGCCGTGATCCCGCAGTCCACGCAGAACTGCAGGTGGTCCTCGAAGAACTTCTCGTACTCGGCGACGACGTCGTCGCCGCCCGTCGCCCACGGTAGCCGGCCGAAGTCGCCGTACGGTCCCGGCGCGTAGCCGGCGATCTCCAGGTTCTTGCTCGAGAGCCAGTCGACGAGCTTCTTGCGGCTCGCCGCGTCCGGGTACTTCTCGATCGTCGCGTGGTCGAAGAAACCGGCCAGCTCGATCCCGTCGTAGCCGAAGGCCGACAGCACGTCGACGACCTGCTCCAGCGAAGGGCTGGGATCCATCCCGAACGCGAGGCACCACGATCCCCTGCTGATCTTGGCCTCCATGTCTCCTCCTTACCTCCGATATCCAGCGTGCGCGTCCGCGTCACGCCATCAGCAGCCCGCCGTTGACGTCGAGCTGCGCTCCTGTGACGAAAGCTGCGGCGTCCGATGCCAGCCAGACCACCGCAGCTGCCACGTCCTTTGCCGTGCCCGCTCGCCGCAACGGCGTCGCATCGATTGTCCGCTGCTTGTCCTCCGGCGTCATCCCGAGGCTCATGCCCGCCTCGATGTAGCCGGGGTTGACGCAGTTGACGCGCACACCGAACGGCCCGGCGTATCGCGCCAGGGCCTTGGTGAGCCCGATGACGGCGGCCTTCGACGTGGCATAGGCGACGCCCGACTGCACGCCGCCGACCTGACCCGAGATCGACCCCAGGATCACGATCGACCCGCTGCGCCGAGGCGTCATCACCCGCAGAGCCGCCTGTGCGGACAGGAAGGTGCCGCGCACGTTCACCGCGTGCAGGTCGTCCCACGCAGCCGGCTCCACGTCGTCGATCCCAGTTCCCTGGTAGCGACCGGCGGCGGGGACGAGCACGTCGAGGGCGCCGTGCGCCGCAACGGTCGAGTCCACGAGCCGGCGAATGTCGGCGGAATTGGTGACGTCGACGACCTCCGCGGTACCCCCAGGAACCTCGGCGGCGGCCGCCTGCTACACGGTCGACCTCCAGATCGGCGAGCACGACACGGCCCCCTTCGTCCGCGAAGGCCTGGCAGAGCACGAGGCCGAGACCGCCGGCGGCGCCGGTGACGAGGACGACCTTCCCATCGAGATCGAGGTTCACGATCCCTCCTGTAGGGGCGCCAGCTGAACGACCTCGACCGCGTTGCCGTCGGGGTCCTCGACGTAGACGCCACGGCCGCCGCGGTTCGGGCCGCTCGTCGTCTCGACCGGAAGCGACCGGAAGACGACGTCCGCCGCCTGGAGGCGTGCCACGTCCGCGTCGAGGTCGTCACTCGTGAAGCAGACGTGGGCGCTCCCAGCGTCCGGCAACGCCCGTGCGCGCCCGGCGCCGCGGGGTCGCTTGTACTCGAGGAGCTCGATCTGCGCGCCGAACCCCCGCAGGTGGACGATCCGAACGTGGGCCCCTTCCACGCCGGTGATCCGCTCGACGTAGTCGCGGTCCACCTCGCGGTCCGAGAGGAGCTCGAGGCCGAAGAGCCCGGTGTAGAACACGACCGACCGGTTCATGTCCGACACGGTGAGCGCGAAATGATGGATGCCCGTGATCAACGGGAATCGCTCGGAGGGAGGCCGTTCACCGGAGCCTCCGGTACGGGTGCTCGAGCAGCCGGACGATGGTCGCAAGGAGCCGGGATGCCTGATCCGCGTCGACAACGCGAGCGTCGACTGAGAGCCCGACTTGCATGGTCATCCCGCCCACGAGCCTGCCGACAGCGAGCGCACAGCTCATGGGCGAAGCGACCCCTCTGGGTGGCGCGGCGCCGGAAAGCGCAAACGTGCTCAGCGAGAGGGCTGCTGTCCCGGCCGGCTGCGACACACGCCCGCCGCGAAGCTCGTCGACCAACGTTGCGACCGCGTCACGCACCTCCGTGAGAGTGTGGGCCACGCCCGCATCGACCGTCCCCACCCGGATCCCGTCGTCGCACAGCACGAGGAGCTGCACCAACGACGAGGCGGCAGGGACGATGGCCGGACCGCCGATCCGCTCTGCGACCGTGACGTTCATCTGGGGGATCGCCGAGAGGGCACGGCCAGCAGCGCACACCACCACGCCTTCGAGCGTGCTCTGGAGGTCGGAACGGAAGAGCATCAACTCCCCGGCGTCGACCGTGGTCGTGAGCGTGAGCTGCGGAACCGCCCCCTCCACCGAGGTTGGAGACCCGAGGGTCGCCCCGCGAGAGACCGCTTCGACACCTGTCCCCGGCAGCAATCCCGCCGAGGGTAGGGCCTCGTGCTCGGGCGGAGGCTGGGTGATCTCCCAGCTCAACCGCGTGCCTTCCGGCGGGTTGGTCGGGACGGCGGCGCGCTGCTGCCACGGGGCTCGAAGGTCGTCGGCAGCACGACCCGCCGCGCTCGCCGGCGTGGTTGGTCGAGCCGAGCGAGGAGCAGCTCGGATGCCTCACGCCCGAGCTCCGCCAGGCTGCGCCGGACCACGTCGAGAGGCGGATTGTGAAATGCCGTGAGCTCCGTGTCCTCACACGCCACGACGGAGAGGTCGCCCGGAATCGAGATGCGCAGGTCGCGCAACGCGGCGAACACCCCGGCGAAGAGCTGGTTGTTCCCCGCGATGATCGCCGTGGGCGGCCGATCCAGGCCGAGGATCTCGGTCACGGCACGGTATCCGTCGTCGATCGTGAGCTCACCGGCCCGGCATAGCTCTTCGTCCGAGTCGAGGCCGAGACGCTGCACCTCCTCGCGGAAGGTCGAAAGTCGCACCCGGCTTCCTCGTTGGGCCGTCGTTCCTGCGATCAGTGCGATCCGGGTGTGGCCGAGCGACGCGAGATGTCCGATCGCCTCGGCGAGACCGGTCGCATGGTCGGAGAGGACGCAGTCGATGGGCGCGGACGGAATCTCACGATCGAGGAGGACCACGGCCTGGAATCCCTCCAGGCGCTCTCGAAGCCCGGCCGCTCCCTCGTCCGCGACTGCGATCACCAGACCGTCGAGGCGGCGCTGACGAAGCGCGGCCATCAACTCCTCCTCGTGGACGGGGTCGTTCGAGGAGTTCGCAACCATCAGTGAGTAGCCCTGAGGGCTCAGCGCCTCGTCGGCGGATTTCGCCACGGTCGCGAAGAGCGGGTTCGAGATGTCGCTCACGACGAGCGCCACGACCCCCGTCGTCCCTGTACGCATGCTCCGCGCAGCGACGTCGGGCCGGTAACCGAGCTCGCGGGTCACCAGCATCACCCGTTCACGGACTTCGCTCCGCACGAACGGCCTGTCGTTCAGCACACGTGAGACCGTCGAGACCGAGACACCTGCCGTGCGGGCGACTTCCCTGAGTGTCACCTCTGCCACGACCGAATCTACGCCTCCTTGAAAACGTTCTTTGAGAACGTTCCCAGAAGAACCTACTTCGGCGTTCAGGGCAATGTCAAGCGGAAACCCAGCCTCTTGGGTCGGTCAGGCTCACTCGCAGAAGCGATGCGCCAGTCGCACTCGAACCGACGACCTCCTGGCTCGGGTACCAGGGGCGCAGCCAGTCGCCGGGATGAGGCGGCCGCCGTCGGCCGCCTCGATGGTCACGGGTCAACGTCATCTGGGATCGTTGGCCCGGCTGCGAGCTCCTCAGCGAGCGTACGTGTCCAGAAACCGGCGCAGATGGCCGGCGAAGGCGTCGCGGTGGTCTCGCATGTCGTGGATCCGGTGCCCGCTCCCCGCGACGCGAACCACCTCGACGGTCGGCTGGGTCTGCGCGAGGCGCTCCTCGTCGCCGGTCGAGAAGGCGGCGCCGGCCGCGTCGTCCGCTGCGACGACGACCACTGGCGGCGTGACGGGCCATCGCGTCTCGGCCGCGGCGAGGGTCGAGCCGTCGATCGCGCCGTCGATCACCCCGATGTCCAGCCGGCGGTACCCGAAGGCCATGCCGGCGAGCCCGTCGTCCGTCAGGATCTCGCCGAGCGCCGGCGTGCCCGGCGGGCCCCAGCGGATCGTGCCGATGTGCTGCGCCGTCTCCTCCTCCGAGAGCCCGCGCTCCCGGCTCTCGAGGATCACGGCCTTGACGGCATGGAAGACGTCCCTGAACCTCCTGACCTCGGGCTCCGGGGTCTCGCCGGCGAGCAGGGGCGGATCCTCGAGCAACGCTGCGGTCACCGGGCCCGGATGGTTCTGCGCGAGCCACCAGGCGACGACGCCGCCGAGCGAGTTCCCGACGACCACCGCCGGGCGCGACGCGACCGAGCGGAGCACGGCGACGACGTCGCCGCCGTAGCGCGGAAGAACGTAGGTGCCCGGCGCGTGGTCGGACCGCCCGTGACCGCGCAGGTCGACCCGGACGATCCGCCGCCCCCGCGTGAGCTCGTCCGGAAGCCATTCCCACGTCCGGCCGCTCGAGCCGACCCCGTGCACGAACAGGACGGGCGCTCCGTCCTCCGGCCCCTCGAGCTCGACGTGGAGGCCGACACCATCGCTCCGGATACGCCGCGTGTCGGTCACGCCCCAAGAATTATCCATCGCGGGGCCGGGGTGAGCTCAGGGTCGACTCAGGGTCATTCCGGATGGTCTCCGAAGTCGCGCGGCGCCATCCTGGGGTCATGAGCGAACACACAACACACATCCCCGAGGTCCGGCGGTTGCAGCGCAGCCGCTCCGACCGCATGCTCGCCGGCGTCAGCGGGGGCCTGGCTCGCTACTTCGAGATCCACCCCGCAGTCTTCCGCGTCGGCTTCGTCGTCCTCACCCTCCTCGGCGGGGCCGGCATCCTCATCTACGCCGCCGCGGCGCTCGTCATCCCCGACGAGGGCAAGGAGGACTCGATCGCCACGGCGGCGCTCCGCAACACGGCGCGACCGCCCGTGGCCGCTGATCGGGCTCGGCCTCCTCGCCGTCGCGGGCGCGATCCTGCTGTCGCGGGCGACGCTGTGGCCCGACGGCGACGTCGTGGTGGCTGTTCCTGATCGCGGGTGGCCTGATCCTCTGGGTCACGCGGCAGCCGGCGGCCGACCGCGGCGGTGGATGCGAACGGAGCTCGCGGCGGAGGACTCTCGCCGCGTGCGACGCGGCGCTGCGCAGGGTCGGCATCGTCGTCGCGTCCCTGCGTCGCGCTGGTGGTCGTCGCCGCCGCGATCTTCATGGCCGTGTTCGACGTGCACCTCGGCCGCGGCGTCGGCGACCGCATCTACGTCGCCGCGAGCGCGCAGGAGCTGCGCGACGACTACCGGCTGGGGATCGGCTCGCTCGAGCTCGACCTCGGCGAGCTGCAGCTCCCGTCGGGCGAGACGCACGTCGATGACGAGCGTCGACGTCGGCGACCTGCGGGTGATCGTCCCCGCCGGGCGTCGCGCTCCGTGCTCACGGCGAGGTCCAGGTCGGCAACGTCGAGCATCCTCGGCACGCCAGGACGACGGCCGCAACGCCGACGTCGACGTGCGCCGAGACCGGCGAGCGGGTGCTCGTGCTCGACGCGCACGTCGGCGCGGGGAACCGTCCGCGTCGAGCGGGCCACCATACGATGACGCGGCATGTCGCTCCCGCACGTTCGCATCGAGCTCTGACGACCGGGTGATCGCGGGGGTCTGCGCAGGTATCGCGCAGACCCTCGCGGTCGACGCCACCCTCGTCCGGCTCGTCTTCGCGCTGCTCGCACTGGCCGGGCGGCGCGGGGATCCTCCTCTACCTCGCGCTGTGGGCGTGGGCCGACGGGCGGCGCGCCTGGATCGCCGCGGTGCTCGCGCTCGTCGCGGGCGCCGCGCTGCTCGGCGCCCTCGGCCTCTCGAACCGGTCGGTCGTCGGGATCGCGCTGATCGCGGGCGGGCTCGCGCTCGCGTGGCGCCAGGGCGGCAGCTTCCACCCGGATGCGCCGCTCTCCTACGGCGGTCTCGCCCTCGCCGCGCTCGGCGCGGTGGTGCTCCTCTCGGGCGGGGGAACGTCCTCGACGCTGCTCGCGCCCGGCGCCGTCGCCGGCGCGCTGCTCCTGATCGCCGGCCCCTGGGTGTGGCGACTGGCGCTCGAGCGCGACGCCGAGCGCACCGCCCGCATCCGCAGCGAGGAGCGCTCGGACATGGCCGCCCGCGTGCACGACTCGGTGCTGCAGACGCTGGCGCTGATCCAGCGGCACGCGCACGAGCCCCGGCGCGTCGCGTCGCTGGCGCGCCGGCAGGAGCGAGAGCTGCGCGGCTGGCTGTACGGCGACCAGCCGCTCGGCGACGACAGCGCTTCGCTCGTCGGCGGCGCTCGCGGCGGCGGCAGGCGACGTCGAGGAGCTCCACGGCGTGCGCGTCGAGCTCGCGAGCGCCGGCGACTGCCCGGTCGACTCGTCGGTGGGCGCGCTCGTGCTCGCCGCACGCGAGGCGATGACGAACGCGGCCAAGTTCGCCGGCGTCGAGGAGATCGACGTCTACGCGGAGGTCGCGGACGACGCGGTCAGCGTGTTCGTCCGCGATCGCGGCGCCGGCTTCGACCGCGCGGCCGTGCCGGCCGACCGCCGGGGACTGGTCGAGTCGATCGAGGGCCGGATGGAGCGCGCCGGCGGCAGCGCGTCGATCGTGACGAGCCCGCGGCGGCGGCACCGAGGTCGAGCTGCACCTGCCGCGGAGGCCGATCGTGAAGCGTCGCGTCGTGCTCGTCGACGACCACGACCTGTTCCTGCGCCGGCGTCCGCGCCGAGCTCGGCGACGCGGTCGAGGTCGTCGGCCAGGCGGGGAGCGTGGCCGACGCGGTGCCGCTGATCAAGGAGCTCGACCCGGAGGTCGTCCTGCTCGACGTGCACCTGCCCGACGGCAGCGGCGACGCGATCATCAACGCGGTCGCGCCGGATCGGCCGGGCGTGCGGTTCCTGGCGCTGTCGGTGTCGGACGCGGCGGAGGACGTGATCGCGGTGATCCGGGCCGGCGCCCGCGGCTACGTGACGAAGACGATCTCGGGCGAGGAGCTGGCCGGCGCGATCGAGCGCGTCGCGAGCGGCGACGCCGTGTTCTCGCCGCGCCTGGCCGGCTTCGTGCTCGACGCCTTCCGGGCAGGCGAGCAGGTCGGGGGCGACGCCGAGCTCGACGAGCTCACCCCGCGCGAGCGCGAGGTGCTGCAGCTGATCGCGCGCGGCTACATGTACAAGGAGATCGCCGCGCGGCTCCACCTCTCCGTGAAGACGGTCGAGAGCCACGTCTCGAACGTCCTGCGCAAGCTCCAGCTCTCGACCCGGCACGAGCTCGCGCGCTGGGCGACGCAGCACCGGCTGGTGTAGAAACGGTCACGAACGTCGGAGGAACACGGCACCACCCGTGATCCGGTCTGCGTCCTCGGACGCGACGAGTGCCCGCAGCGCATAGACCATCTGGCCGAGGATCGTCTGATTCCCACGGTCGAACGCAGGACGCACCGCGAAGATCACCCCGGATGAGCCTCTCCGCGGCTGGCAGCGTCCGCGACGAGCGTGGAGAAGTCGGGCACGTTGTCCGTCACGATCGCGCGCCCGTCCTCGCTGGCGCGCGCGAACACGTCCTGGTCCGGGGCTCCGCGATAGCGGAAGGGAAGCTCGGTCGCTGCGACCACGTCCACGCCGCGCGTGTGCAGTTGCCGAGCGATCTCCGCCGACCACATCTCGTTCAGCAACAGCTTCACCCCTGGGCGGTGAGCAGCTGCACCCCGTGTCAATCCGACGTCGTGAAGGCCGCCCGCCGCTGGGCAAAGACGATCGACGACGCGGCGCGCGCGGCCGCGGAGTGAGCGCTCGACCCGAGACTCGCGTGAGCACCGACGCCGACCGGGCGGCCGTCCGGCTGGTCGAGCTCGTGGCGGCGGTCTCGCTCGGGGTCGACCTCGGCTACGGGCAGCCGATGGAGCACGTGCTGATCGCGCTGCGCGTCGCCGAGCGGCTCGGCCCCGACGACGAGACGCGGGCTGGCGTCTACTACACGGGAAGCCATGCGCCTATGCGCGCTGGACGGTGACCGCGGTGCCGTACGCCGCGACCTCGGTCATGTTGCTCCCGAGCTCGTTGCAGTCGAAGCGCATCGCGATGACCGCGTTGGCGCCCGCCTCGCGGGCCGCGTCGCGCAGGCGCTCGACGGCCTGCAGGCGGCTGTCGGCCAGCATCTTCGTGTAGCCCTTCACTTCGCCGCCGACGAGCCCCTTGAGCTGTGCGCCGATGTCCGAGCCGATGTTCCGGCTGCGCACGGTCAGCCCGAACACCTCCCCGAACACCTGCGTCACGCGGTAGCCCGGAAGGTCGTTCATGGTCGTCACGGTGATGTCGGACATGGCTGCTCCTCGGTCGGTTGCGACGTCGGCGCGACGTTACCGGGGCGTGGGACGCTCGCGGTGACGACGTCGCCGCGCCCGACCTCGTCGAGAGCGTCCGATCCCTCGTTGAACAGCTTCCCCGTCGCCCGAGATGGCAGAGTCTCCGCGTGGCCACGATGAAGGACCTCGACGAGCTCGCGCTGGCGATGCCGCAGGCGGAGAAGCACGTCTCCGACGACGGGCGTCCGACCTACTCCGTGCACGGCAAGTTCTTCTGCTTCCACCGCAGCCGACGGCCCGACGCGGTCGACCCGGAGACCGGCGAGCGGCTGGACGACGTGCTCGTGTTCCGCGTCGCGGATCTCGGCGAGAAGGAGATCATGGTCGCCGACGACCGCGGGGTGTTCTTCACGACGCCGCACTGGAAAGGGTACTCCGCCGTCCTCGTGCGGATTCCCTCGCTCGGGCGGATCGATCGCGAGGAGCTGCGCGATCTCGTCGCCTTGGCGTGGCTGACGCGGGCGCAGAAGCGTGTCGCGAAGGCCTGGCTCGCCGAGCAGGGGCTGCTCGAGAACCAGGCGAACGCCGCGTCCTTCCCTCGGCTTGTAACCCATGAGACAATCGCGGGAAGATCCTGGCCGCGTGGCTCGTCCAGAGGATGAGCCGCAACGCGCGGCGAACCCACGAAGGGAGGCACCTATGGGGACGAGCATGACGGCGATGCTCGTCGGCACGCCCGAAGATGTTGGGGGACATCCGGGCGTCACGGCCACGATTCCGCGTGACGAGATCGAGGAGGCGCTGGCATCGGACCAGCCGCTCGACCTCATCCTCGACGTGACGAGGCCGAAGGACGGCGGCGTCGAGACGACGGATGTCACGGTTACCTGGCAGCGAAGCGACCTCGAGTCGCTGCTGGCTGGGATAAACGCGGACGCGATCACCCTCTCGTTCGATCGAGTAGGGCTCGAGCGAGCGATCGACGAGCCGGACTTCGAGGGACAGGGAATCCGAGAGGTCATGCTGCTGACCGTCGCAGCGGCCTCCGCGTCGGCCGCGATGGCGGTCTCGACCGCGCAGGGCCAGGTGACGGACGCCGGTGGCGGCGGCGGCTCGGTGCCCGTCGTGGTCGCGCCCGGCCATGGCGAGGCTGGGACGGCGAGCGCCCTCGCGCCGAGCGGGCTCGACGTCCCGATCGCGACGGCGATCGCGGCACACGACACGGCGACCGGAGCCTTCGCAACGTCGGGCCACGACGAGGCGACGCTCGCGGCCCGCGGCGTCGACGTGCCGATCGCCACGGCGATCGCGGCCGCCGGTGCAGGCGAGGCGACAACCGCGCGTGACCTCGCGGCGCCGCCGGCGATCCACGACGAGACGTCGCTCGCCGCCCGTGGTGTCGGTCAGGCCGATGCCCGGGATGGACGAGGCGACCCTCGCCGCACGCGGCATCGAGACCGTCGCGCCTGGCAGGGCACGACGAGGCGACGTTCGCAGCACGGGGGATCGATGCAGGCACTCCCGCGGCGACCCATGACGAGGCGACCCTCGCTGCGCGAGGCGTCGGCGTCACCGTGCCCGGGATGGACGAGACGACGCTCGCGGCCCGCGGGATCGAGCCGCAGTCGCTTCCCGCGAGCCACGACGAGGCCACGCTTGCGGCTCGTGGCGTCGAGGTGCCGGTGGTAGCCGACTCGGGCTCGAGCTTCGAGCTGCCGTCGGTCGACGCCGGAGCAGCGGCGGCGATCGGAGGCCTCGCGGGGGCGGGGCTGCTCATCGCCGCAGCGGCGTTTGCCGCCCGACGAAATCGGGTGGGAACGGCGTAAGGGGGCATGCGAGGAGGGCCGCCCTCCCGGGCGGCCCTCCTCTCTCAGATGTGCAGCGTCACTCGGTGACGCAGCATTGCTCGTGGTCAGGAGGCGCCGTAGAAGAGCCGGTCGACGACGTCGGGCTCGTCCGGAGCATCCTCCGCGGCGCGCGCTGCGAGGGACGGCAGCACCAGCTTCTCGTGCAGCTCCATTCGCGCATAGACGACATCTGCGTCGGCAGCGGGCTTCGGGATCGTCGCTGCGAGCCGGCGCACGTCGAGGCCTCCGAAGAACACCGTGAGCACCTGCCAGATCCTCGCGTCCACGCCGCCGACCTCGAGCTGGGCGCCCTCGAGGCGCTGGTAAGCGGTGCGCAGCCTTGCCCGCAGCTGCTTCGGGATGGAGAGCTTCCGCTCGAGCTCGTCCACGACGTCGTCGATTCGTAGCCCGCGCGCAGTCCGTGCCTCGGTGAGCGGCGTCGAGCCGTAGACGCGGGCGCGCATGGTGAGAAGCTGCTCCTCGGTCGGCGCCCGGATGGGCGCCGACCGCAGGTATGCGTCGATGAGGCTGCCGAGCGCCTCGCGCCCGTCCCCCGCCTCGTCGAGGTACCCGGCGACGTCGGGCGTCTCCCCGCGCTCGCGCGCCTCGAGGTACCGCTCGAACAGGGCGTCGACTCCCGGGCCGGCCATCACGTCGCAATTCTCTCGACCAGCTTGCGCTTGGCGCGGTTCCACGCCTGGTCGACGTTGTTGCGGGTGATCCGAAGCCGGCTGGCGATCTCGCCGGGCGAGAGGTCGTGGACGATCCGCAGGATCGCCACCTCGCGCTCGCGAGGGGCAAGCCCCTTGAGCAGGAGGTCGACGTCCGTCGCGAAGTCGAGGTCGTTCTCGAGGTCGCGGAAGGGGTCGTCCGACGCGAGCCGCTCGTCGAGCTCGACGGACGTCCATTTCTTCGGCTCGAAATGCTCCTTGATCTTCCAGGTCGTCACCATGTGGACGATGACCCGAAACGGAAAGCGGTACACACGGCCCCGGCCGAGCTCCTCGAGGATGCGCAGCGCCACGTTGGACGCCACGTCGTCCGCGTCGTGCGCCGGCAGCTTCGCGCGGCAGCGGTCGAAGACGACACCCAGGTAGTGCTCCCAGAGCGTCTGGAGGTCGCCGCTCGCCAGGAGCTTCGCGTCTTCGGCATCGCGTTCATCATGGGTCACCGTAGGAGTCCGGCTCACGTCGGGCGCGATATTACGAGGAATCCCGGGCGTCGCCTCGTCCTCCATCGATGTCTGGCTCGGCCAGACACCGCAAGCGCACTTCAGACCCGCTCGTACTGGAGCCGCCAGAGCTCACGCGGCTGATCACGCTCCTCCCTGTCTCGTCGTCTCCCGTCCCCACCACACCTTCCAGGTGCCGAGCTAGAAATCGAAGTCGTCGGGTGACGGCATGGCGCCACCGGTCGGGTCCAGCGGGTCTCGCGGTGTGGATAGACGGATGCCGGGCGAAGAGCCAGCGAAGGTCGAAACGTTCGACCGTTCCGGCGGCCCTAACGGTTGCGCCAGCGGGACTCGAGCGTCGCGACGTCGAGCCGCTCCGCGGCCTCGAGGGCCTTGTCCGCGACCCGGCGGGTGTCCTTGCCGATCGCGCCGCGGAACAGCCAGCGGCGAACCAGGCGTCCGAGCGGGAGGCCGCCGTCGAGCGAAGGCGTGCGGCGGGGCGAGAGGTAGAGCTCGAGCGTCAGCTGCTTGACGAGTGCAGGGTCGGCCGGACGGCCCGTCTCGCGCTCCAGACGGTGCGCGACGAGGGAGCCGAGGACTCGCACCTCGCGAACGCCGGCGCGCAGTGTCATGACGAGTGAGGCCGTGGTGGACGCGACGAGCACCCAGGGGACGCGCGGCAGCCACCTCGCGCCCCGCGCGAGCGTCCGGATGATCGGCGTCGCGACGACGGCGACGCGCTGGACCGTGTCGGTGAGCGCCTCGGAGTCGTCGTCGCTCGACATCAAACGCTTCCCTTCGGCCGCCGACGTGACCCGGTCGGGGCTGAGGAGTATCCGGTCGATCACCTGGTCGTACAGGCCGCCGACCGCCTCGAGGAGCGTGCGGTTGCGCTCCGGCTCGGGGTCGGGGAGCCGGGTCGCGAGGCTCGCCTCGGGGAGCTCGTGCTGGTTTGTCGTCATGACGCGTTTCCTACCCGTTTTCAGCCGATTGGGCCCTTCGAGCGGTCGATGCGGGCCGCTCGTTGCGGTCTTGCCGCGCGGTTGTTGGTCCCATCCCTAGCCCCCACCCACCCGCGGGGACACGGACGGTAGCGGCGAGAGCGTGACGTGTCCGTGCCAACTCTGTGCCAGGTTCGTGCCGATCCGCGGCGATCTGGTCACTGCATGCGTCGGCGGCCGCCCAGCAGGTAGAGCCGGGCTCCGGGTGTTCGGCGAAGATCCAAGCACCGGCGACCGGCCTCGTACCGCGGTAGGGCCCGGCGGCTGCCGGGCCCTACCGCGCGATTGGAGCGCCGGATGCGCCCCGGTTGCTCCGGTCGTCGCAGGTGCCACCGGGGGCGGGAGTTCCCCGGATCGCCTGCGATGTCCTCTACGCCGCCTCGGCGAGCACGTCGCCCTCCGACTCGTAGGACGGAGCCGCCGCGAGCTCCTCCTTGCGGATCAGCACGAGCGGCGCGACCACGCCCACGGCGGCGATGCCCGCACCGACCCAGAACGCGGCCTGGAAGCCCGACGTCAGCGCCTGCGGCACAGCGTCCCCGGCGTTCGCCGCGCTGTTCGTGTGCGCGACCGCGACCGACGAGAGGACGGCGATGCCGAGCGCGCCGCCGATCTGCTGCGACGTGTTGATCAGCCCGGACGCGAGGCCCGCGTCCTTCGCCTGCACGCCGGCGAGCGCCGCGATCGAGATCGGAGACGAACGAGAACGCCATGCCCACCGCGATCACGAGGAAGCCGGGCAGCAGGTCGCCGAGGTACGAGCCGCTCGACCGAGACCTGCGTGAAGTACAGGAGGCCGACCGTCAGCAGGCTCATCCCGGTGACGAGCACCGGCTTCACGCCGACGCGGGTCACGAGCTGCTGCGCGACCATCGCCCAGATGATCGACGTCCCGGCGACGGCGAGGTACGCGACGCCGGTCTTCAGCGGCGAGTAGCCGAGCACCTGCTGCATGTAGAGCGTCAGCATCAGGAACATCGAGAACAGCGCCGTGCCGAGGATGAACCCGGCGATGTTCGCGCCCGCGACCGTCTTGATCCGGAAGATCGAGAACGACATCAGCGGGTCGCGTGGCGCGGGTCTCGCGGACGACGAAGCCGACGAGCAGCGCCACGGCGGCCGCGAAGAGGCCGATCGTCCGCGCCGGAGCTCCAGCCCCAGTCGTTCGCCTGCGTGATCGCGAACACGGCCGTCGAGAGGCCGCCGGTGACGAGCACCGCGCCGAGGGCGTCGAAGCCCTGGACGCGGGCGTCGCGGCTCTCGCCGAGCAGCACGGGCGCGAGCGCGAGCGCCGCGATCCCGACCGGGATGTTGACGAAGAAGATCCACTCCCAGCTCAGGAGGTCGGTGAGGACGCCGCCGAGCAGCACGCCGGCGGCGGCGCCGAACCCGCCGACCGCGCCCCAGACGCCGAGCGCGATGTTGCGCTCCTTGCCCTCGGAGAAGGTCGTCATCAGGATCGAGAGCGCCGCCGGGGCGATGATCGCCGCGCCGAGGCCCTGGAGGGCGCGGGCGCCGATCAGCGACGGCTCGTTCCACGCGAGCGCCGCGAGGAGCGACGCCGCCGGTGAACACGACGAGGCCGGCGATGAACATGCGCCTGCGCCCGAGGAGGTCGGCCGCGCGCCCGCCGAGCAGCAGGAAGCCCGCCGAAGACGAGCGCGTAGGCGCTGATCACCCACTGGAGGTTCTCCTGCGAGAACCCGAGGTCGACCTTGATCGACGGCAGCGCGACGTTCACGATCGCGATGTCGAGCACGACCATGAACTGGACGACGCTGAGAAGCGCCAGCGCCCACCACTTGCGTCTTCGAGGAAGCAACCATGCGTCGTCACCTTTCGGTTCGCTTGATGAACCGCAGGCTAGCTGGCAGCTTGCTAATTGAAAGTACGGTCTTCCGTACTAATAGTGCGGACAACCGAACCTTCAGTGAAGGCATACAATAGAGGCATGAAGAGCTACCGCCAGTACTGCCCCGTCGCCCACGCGCTCGACCTGGTCGGCGATCGCTGGGAGCTCCTCGATCGTGCGCGAGCTCATGCTCGGGCCAGCGGCGCTACACCGACCTCGCCGAGGCGCTGCCCGGGATCGGCTCGAACATCCTCGCGGCGCGCCTGCGCGAGCTCGAGGCGGCGGGCATCGTGCGCAAGACGAAGCTGCCGCCGCCGTGGGCCGTCACCGTGTACGAGCTGACCGAGCACGGACGCGAGCTCGACGCGGTGCTGCAGCGCGCTCGCGCGGTGGGGCGCCCGGACGCTGGGTGCGCCGGAGCCGGGCGACTGCTGGAGCATGTACGCGGTGCACGTCCGCTTCCGTCCCGAGCGGGCGGTCGACGGCGTCTACGAGATCCGGTTCGTCGACGGCGAGACCATCTCGCTCCAGGTGACGGACGGCGAGCTCGTCGCGATGAAGCTGCCGGCCGAGGAGCCGACGCTCGTCGTCGAGGCTCCTCCGGAGGAGCTGCACGCGCTCATCGGGGGGACCGTCGGCCACGAGGACGCCGTCGCGGCCGGGCGGGTGCGGATCCTCGTCGGGTCGCCGAAAGAGCTCGCGGATCTCGTCGCGATGTTCGCGCCCGCTACGGCGGATGCGCTCGGCGGTCAGGCGGATACCGCCGTCGCTGCTGCCTAGCGCTCGAGAGGGTGTCTGGCTGAAGCCAGACACCAATGAGACGCCGCTGCTCGGCGCCGGAGAACGTGCCCGATTCGACACCATTTCCGCAGGGCGCTTCAGGCGTGCACCGAGGCCACGTATGCGCCCGTGGCATGATCGTGCATGGGCTCCGAGCCACCCGATGTCCGCAGCGGACAGGTCGCCAAGGCGCGCATGTTCGTCGTGAACTCGCTGGCGGCAAGGGCGCAGTCCGTCGCCGAGATCGAGGCCAAGCTCGGCGCCCGCGAGATTCCACGGGATGTCGCAGACGAGGTGGTGGCCGAGGCGCTGCGCCTCGGGTACCTCGACGACGCCGAGCTGGCGGGCCAGCTGGCGCGCGGCTTCCGGGCACGCGGGTACGGCCGGCGACGCGCTGCGCAGGCGCTCCGCCGGCGAGGTGTGTCATCCACGGAAGCCGAGGCCGCGCTCGCGGGCGTGTACGCCAAGGCGGACGAGGCCTCGCTCGCGGACGCGGCGCTCGGGCCTCGTCCGGTCGCCGATGCGAAGGAGCAGCGACGCGCAGTCGCCTTCCTCGTCCGGCGCGGCTTCTCCACGGGCGTCGCGTGGCAGGTGGTCGGCGCACGCAGACGGCGCTGACCCTGGGTTCGCGCGGCGCTCGTGCCGCGGCGAAGGCCGCGGCGTCGCGGTTGCCGAGCGCAGCGAGGACGCAGACAGCGAGCGGGGCGAGTGTCCACAGCGCTCCGTAAGCGAAGGGCGTCGGCGTGGTGACTCCGGTGTGACGAAAGGAGTCGCACCATGACCGAACAGACACTCGACCGGGGTGAACCGGAGACGCTCTTCCGCTTCCAGCTCGGCGAGCCCGTGGAGCACCGCGGGATCGTCGTCGCTCCGCTCTTCCCTCTGCCGCGACCCCATCGCGCGCGTACGTCACGCTCGACGAGGCGCTCGCCGCGCGGGCTTCGAGATCACGGAGACAGGGCCCGACGGGACCGTGCCCGAGCTCGCCGTCGCCAACCCGCTCGACGACGCCGTGCTGCTCTACGACGGCGAGGAGCTCGTCGGCGCGAAGCAGAACCGCATCCTCAACGTCAGCGTGCTCGTCGCCGCACGGCTCGAAGCTGCGCGATCCCCGTCTCGTGCGTCGAGCAGGGCCGCTGGCGGTCCGTCTCACCGCTCTTCTCCAGCGCGGGCCACATCTCGCACGCCGAGCTGCGGCGCGCGAAGGCCGCAGCGCTCGCGGCCCGCAGCCGCTCGCGCGCGGCGTCGCGCAGGGCGAGGTCTGGGCGCGGTGCACGAGAAGCTCGACCGGCATGGAGGTCGCCTCGCCGACAGCGGCCAACAGCGACACCTTCTCCGCCCACGGGCGGGCGATCGCGGGCCTCGAGACGCGTTCACCGCCGCGCCGGGGCAGTGCGGCGCCGTCCTCGGCCTCGGGGACGACGCTCTGCCTCGACGCCGTCTCGCGCCCGGATGCCTTCGCGGCTCCTGTGGCCGAAGCTGCGCGCCGGCTACCTGCTCGACGCGCTCGAGCGGCTCGACGCGCGCGCGACGCCGCTCGAGCGGATCCACGGGTTCGTCGACGAGGTCGGCCAGGCGCCGGCGGAGCGCAGCCCCGTCCGCCGGGCTCGGCGAGTCGACGTCCGGCTACGCGGCCCCGGCGTGATCGGCTCCGGGCTCGAGCTCGACGGCGAGCTGATCCAGCTCTCGGCCTTCACGATCGAAGGCGATCGCCCGAGGCGCGGGCGTATCGCGCGGCCCTCGCGGCGCAGCGTCTAGGAACGCCGGACCCGGGGGCCGCGGGCGAGTCTCGCCCCGGCCCCCCGGCGGGCGGGCGGTGTGCCGCTGACCGGGCCGGCAGCCGCTGCGATACTCGGCCGGTGGCCGGGCGCATCCTCGCGATTGGAGGCCACTCGCTCGAGACGGCGTTCGACGAGCCCGTTCTCGACCTGGCGAACGGCCCTCGAATCCTGTTCGTCCCCACTGGCGCCCGTGCCTACCGCGGGGGACCGGACGGCGAGAAGACCCTCCAGGCCCGGACCGTCCGAACGATCCCCACCGGCTGTTCTACGATGAGAACGATCGCTGGCGTGGGTCTCGACACACAAGCAACCGAAGGAGATCCCCGATGGCCAACCTGATCGTGTCCGAGTTCATCAGTCTCAACGGCGTCGTCGAGGCGCCCGGCGGCGAGCCGACCCATCCCCACACCGGCTGGACGATCGAGCTCACCGGCGACGAGCAGCTCCAGTACAAGCTGGCCGAGGCCCAGGAAGCCGAGTCCCTCCTGCTCGGCCGCGTCACCTACGAGGCGTTCGCGGAAGCGTGGCCAGCGCGCACGGGCCCGTTCGCCGACACCTTCAACGCGATGCCGAAGTACGTCGTCTCCACGAGGCTCACCGAGCCGCTCGCGTGGAGCAACTCGACCCTGATCTCAGGCGACGTCGTCCGCGCGATCGGGATGTTGAAGGAGCGCGACGGCGGGCCGATCCTCGTCGCGGGCAGCGCGACCCTCGTGCACAGCCTCGTCGAGAACGACCTGGTGGACGAGTACCGGCTGATGGTGTTCCCCGTGGTGATCGCCGACGGCAAGCGGATGTTCCCGAGCGTGAGCGAGCGGAAGCGGCTCAGGCTGGCGGACACGACGACGTTCGCGTCGGGCGTCGTCGTCCATACGTACGAGCCGGCAGCGAGCTGACGGCCGACCACCCGGAGGGACTGGCGTACCCTGGCGGCTGCGGAACTGCGCAGGCGAGGACTCGCGGAGCTAGGGATCGCCCGGCTGCGCACCCCCGCCGCCGGCAGCGAGCGCGGCGACCGTGTCACGCAGCCGGGCGACCTCGGCCTCCAGGGCGGCAACTCGCATCTCGAGCGCCGGCGGAACAGTTGAGACAGTCGCCTCGGTCGAGACGGCCACTGTCGAGGCTGGTGCCCCCTCCTCGTCGTCCGGCCCGAGGAGGTGGCGATATCGCTCCTCCTTCTGACCGGGCCGGCGGTCGAGTCGCACGGCCAGCTCGCGGGCCGCGAGCCGGTCGAGCGTCTCGTGGATCTCGTCCGAGCCCGGTGAACGGGTGCAGGCGCGCCGTCCGCTGGTTCAGCTCGCCCGGGCGTCTGCGGCGCCGCGCAGCATCAGGACGCAGAGAACGGCGACCTCGTCGCCGCGCGAGGCCGAGCGCCTCGTCGAAGAGCTGGCGGTACTTCGCGGCCCGGCTCCCCGCGCCACTCGCGAGGCGTGTCCAGCCGCGGCGGGCGAGCCGCTGGAGCGCCTCGTGGATCTCGCGCCTCGTCGTAGGCGACGACCGGGTCGCGGTTCGTCGTCTGGTTGCAGGCGAGCCGCAGCGCGTTGAGCGAGAGCGGGTACTGGTCGGGTGTCGTGCGCTGCTTCTCGAGCAGGCAGCCGAGCACCCGGAGCTCGACGGGGTCGGCGTCCACGGGCGAAGCGTACGCTGCCACGTGCCCGTGACTTCCTCCGATCCGCGACAGCTACCGCGTCGCCGACGGCCTGCTCGCCGGCGAGTACCCGGGCGCCTCCGACCCGGACGAGGCCGCGCGGCGGCTCCGCGCGTTCGCCACGCACGGACGTCACGCTCTTCGTCGACCTCACGCACCCGGCCGACGCGCTCGAGCCGTACGACGCGGCTGCTCGGCGCGGACGCGCAGCGCGGGTCGCACATCCGATCGTCGACTTGGGCACGACGACGATCCCGCACATGACGCGGATCCTCGACGACGTCGACGCCGCGCTCGAGCGCCGGCGGCGTCGCGTACGTCCACTGCTGGGGCGGGATCGGCCGCACCGGGACGGTCGTCGGCTGCTGGCTCGTGCGTCACGGGCTCGACGCCGGCGACCCGATCGGGCGGATCGCCGAGCTCCGCCGCGACGTCTCCGACGCGCATCGTGCCCTCGCCGCAGACGTCGGCGCAGCGTGCGATGGTGAACGCGTGGAAGCGCGGTCGCTGACCGCGCTCGTCGAGCCGTGCTGCCGCGCGCGTGGCGACGCGACTCCGACGTGGCACGGCGAGGTCGCACTGGCGCTGCGTGACCGCGACGGGCCTCGCGCTCGCGTCGTCGACGGGCGCCGTCGACCGGTCGCTCGTCTTCTGCTTCGGCCTGCTGCACGACACGCGGCGCGAGAACGAGGCGGTCGACCCGGAGCACGGCGCCGCGGGCGGCCTGCGTTCGCGGCCGAGCTCCGCGACGGAGGGCGTGCTGCACGTTGGACGACACGCGCTTCGCGGCGCTCGTCGAGGCGCTCCGGCTCCACTCGCACGGCCGGGTGTCGGACGATCCAACGATCGGGACGTGCTGGGACGCCGACCGGCTGCACCTGCCCCGGGTGGGGATCGAGCCGGACCCCGCGTTCTTCTCGACTCGTGCCGCGCTCGGGCCGGCGCCGTTGTCGGCGGCGGAGGCGCTGCGCGAGGAGGGGCCGCCCCGTTGGGAGGCGCTCGTCGAGGTCGTCGGCGCGTTGCCGCCAACCTCGCCGCGTCGAGAAGCGGGGTCGCCCGTTCGTCCCGGTTGACGGCTCCACGCCCGGCGCTCGGCCGCTCACAGCCCTGCACCGGGCTCGTTGCGCTCGAAGCCGCGGTCCCGAGAAACTCTGCTCACGGTCACACATCTGGCACGAAGCCGGCACAGACATGTGACACCTGCGCGGGCACGCTCTGGACATGGACGAGCAGCCGCCCCACGGCGACGACGAGGCCTCCGGGCATCGACCCCTGGCCGGTGGAAAGCCCGCGCCTCCGGTGCCGCCGCC
Source organism: uncultured Actinomycetes bacterium (assembly GCA_963793655.1). Classification (GTDB taxonomy): domain Bacteria; phylum Actinomycetota; class Thermoleophilia; order Gaiellales; family Gaiellaceae; genus Gaiella. Next base: position 259,072 of record CAWCAV010000010.1, on the reverse strand, counting down.
GAGCTGGATCGCGCTCCCGGTCGGCCGGGCCGAGACCGGCCCGTCGATCGCCGAGCTCGTCGACGCGGTGCGGGCGGCCGGCGGGATGGTCGGAGGGGAAGCCCTCTTCGACCCGCGCTACGAGGCCGAGATGCGTCGGTTCCTGATCAGGGCGCTGGAGATGGAGGGGATTCCCGTTCCGAAGGGAGGTGATAGGCCATGAGGATCGCGTCGACGGCGACGCCGTCGCGGAGGTAGTGCCCGCGGCGAACCCCTTCGCGCTCGAACCCGAACTCCTCATACAGCCGGATCGCCGGCTCGTTCCACGGAAAGACGTGGAGCTCGAGCTTGCTCACGCCAGCCATCCGGGCCCACTTGGCCGCCGTGCTCGAGCAGCATGCGACCGATCCCCCGACGCCGGTGGCTCGCGGCGACCATCAGGCCGAGGTCTGCGACGTGGGCGCTCGCGGGGTGTGGATCGCGGGCGAGCGAGAGCCGGCCGACGACCCGGTCGCCGTCGACGGCGACGAACACCGCCGCGTCGGCGTGGCGGCGCACCGCCTTCAGGTAGCGGCGCTCGTCCGCGACGCGGACGCCACGTCTCGGTCGTCGAGCAGCCAGTCACCGGGCTCGCCACCCACGGCGGCCGCGAGCGCGACGAGCTCCGACGCGTCGGTCGGCTCCGCGGGCCGGATCGCGATCATCGGACGACCACGCCGTGCCCGCCGCGTCGCGGATCCCCGGCTGCTCCGAGGATCGCCGTCCGGACGTCGCTCGACGGCGGAAACGCCGCCGAAGAACAGGTTTCGGTTCGGCCCAACGCCGGATTTCGAACCCCTCGTCGGCGAGCGCGGCGTGCGACGTCGTCGGACCAACCGCCCTCGACGTGAATCGTCCCGCCGTCGACGTGCAAGCGTGGTCGGGAGATCGCCTCGGCGACCGGAAGCCGGTGCCCAACGACCGCCTCGACCACCTGCAGGATCGCCCCCGCAAGGCGGACCGACCCGGCACTCCCGGCCACGAGGCGCGGCTCTCCCTCGTTTCCGAGGACGACCGTCGGCGTCATCATGCTCGGGAGCCGGGCGCCGGCCTCCCGCGCGCTCGACGCCGATGACGTCGAGCTCGCCGAGCATGTTGTTCAGCTGGAAGCCGTGGCGGAAGACGCCCGATCCGGAGCCGAGCGTCGATGAGAGCCCGACCGCGGCCCCGTCCGCGTCGACAACCGAGACGTGGGTCGTGCCGGTCGGGCGCGCTCCCGCACCGGCGCCCTCGGTGCCGTACGCAGCGGCCAGTGCAGCTGCCAGCGCGAGGGCCTCGTCGGAGCGACCCGGGCGCGCCTCGGTCGCGGGCGTCCAGCGCCGCCAGCCCGGTCTGCACGACGACGCCACCGAGCGACGGCGCCGGGGTCGTCATCACCGAAGCTCCCGCGAAGACGCCGACGAGTGGAGCCCGCTCTTCGACGCGATAGGAGTCGAGATCGGCGGCGAGCGTCCGGGAGGAGCACGGCGAGCGCCTCGGCACGGACGTCGCGCAGGAGCCGCAGCGCCGGAACGATGTCCGTGGCGTCGATCAAACCGGCGGTTCCGTACACGCGCCGTCCCCCGGCCTCACGCTGGAGGATCGGAGTCGAGGATCTCGTGGAGGAACGCCTGGGCTCCGCTCGCGGCAAACGGACGGTCGGCGAGCTCGAGGGCCGGCACGAAGAGCGTCGCCCAGGGGAGCCTGCCGCGCCGCTCGTGCGCCTCCTCGAGCCCCGGAGCAACCCCGGCACGGCGACGGATGCCTCACCGACGTGGAAGACCTGGGTCGACGCGTCGGCGAAGTCGATCTCGACCTCGTCCATCTCCCCGCTCCGATCCGACGGGACGGCGAAGAAGCAGTCCAGGACGGTGGCATCACGGCCGGGCTCGTGGAGCAGGAGAAACCCGCCGCCCGAGGGGCCCGTGAGCGGGCCCTCGGTGACGAACGCGGCGAACGTCGCGGCCAGCGCGGCGTCGACGCACGTGCCCCCCTCGGCGAGCGCCCAGGCTCCCGCCTCGGCGGAGTCCCGGTTTCCCGCTGCAACCGCGCCGCGCATGGCGAGAAGCGTAGAGCGCTCCGGCTCAGGAGGCTCCAGCGAGCGGCTTCGGGGTGAGCACGCCGCGTGCGATGCTCGAGACCCGAGCCAGCATCCGCAGCGTGACGGTGCTCGCCGAGGGTCTAGGCGGAGGGAGATACCTGTGCTCTGCAAGAAGCACGCCGCGCCACCGTGCGGCCTCGGGCGCCGTTCGCTCGAGCGCCCAGATGTCGCTCTCGCAAAGGCCGATGACGCACGGCGGTGACGTTGCGACCACGGATGCCGTGCGTCGCCCCGCCAGGAGCACGCGATTCTCGCCGACGACGTCGCACGGGCCGATCGAGCGAATCGCGACGTCGCCGGCGATCCCGTCGGCCGTTACCGATTCGATCGCGCACACGGCGTGGCCGAAGTCACCTTCGGCCGCCAGTGCCCCGCCTCCCAGACCTGACCCCGGCCGCGACCGAAGCCAGTGCGGAGCGCTCGACGTCCGGGAGACCGGCGAACAGCGGGATCGACGCGACGCGCGCCGTGTCCATGCGGCCGACCCTGGCCCGGCGAGGTCGCGGTCTCGTCGACGTCCGGTGACGCGTTCGAAGAGCGCCCTCATGCACTCGCTACGTCGCCGGCTTGCCGAGAGAGATGTGATTCCTGCCCGTTCGAGGCTCGAGAGAGGTCGATCAGGGTCGACGTGACCCGGCGCAGCCGGACGACCTCACCGGACCCGGACCGAGCTTCCGGCGCTGGGATCTCAGCGCAGGAAGCTGGGGAGCTCGCGTTCGGCGTCCGTCGCCGTTCGCTCGCCGGATGCCCTCGCCATCGCCGCCACGGCGGGCGTGTACGACGTGCGGCGCGGCGCTCCGAGGCCGGTCGCGACCACCGTCACCCACACCTGCCCGGTGAGGCGCTCGTCGACGGTCGCGCCGAAGATGATGTTCGTGTCGTCGGTGGCCGCCTGCCGGACGACCTCCGCCGCCTCGTTCACCTCGAGCAGCGTCAGGTCGTCGCCGCCGGCGATCGAGAGCAGGATCCCGCGCGCGCCGACGATCTCGGTGTCGATCAGCGGCGAGCGGAGCGCGCGCTCGGCTGCCTCGCGGGCGCGGTTCTCGCGCGCCTCGGAGTAGCCGATGCCCATCAGCGCCGAGCCGGCGTCGGTCATGACCGTCCGCACGTCCGCGAAGTCGAGGTTGATGAGGCCCGGGCATCGTGATCAGGTCGCAGATGCCCTGGACGCCCTGCCGGAGCACGTCGTCGGCGATCCGGAACGCGTCGATCATCGACGTCGAGCGGTCGAGCACCTCGAGCAGCCGGTCGTTCGGGATCACGATCACGGTGTCGCACGCGGCGCGGAGCTCCTCGACGCCGCTGTCGGCGGCGACCTTGCCGCCGTGTGCCCTCGAACTTGAACGGCGTCGTCACGATGCCGACGGTGAGCGCGCCGAGCTCGCGCGCGATCCGCGCGACGACCGGCGCCGCGCCGGTGCCCGTGCCGCCGCCCTCGCCGGCGGTGACGAACACCATGTCGCAGCCGCGGAGCGCCGAGCGAACGTGGTCGTAGCCCTCCTCGGCCGCGCGCCGGCCCGGTCTCGGGATCGGCGCCCGAGCCGAGGCCCTGGGTGATCGACTCGCCGATGTGGATCTTCACCGGCGCGTCGGAGAGCTCGAGCTGCTGCGCGTCGGTGTTGACGGCGACGAAATCGACCTGCGCGATCCCGGCGTCCATCATCCGGTTGACCGCGTTGATGCCGGCGCCGCCGACGCCGACGACGCGGATCACGGCGAGGTAGGACGCGACGTCGCCCGCGACGTGCAGCCGCGGCGCGCTCTCGGGCATCGGGGTGACGAACGGCTCGCGGGCGGCGTGTACGGCTCGACCGGCGCCTCGCGGGCTGCCTCGACACGCGGTGCGCGGGCCGGGGCAGGCTGCGGCCGCTCGGGCACGAGCTCGACGACGTTCGGGGCGATCTCCGTGACGGGCTCCGGAGCGTGAAGCTCGGCGACGGAAGGCGGCTCGGACGCGGGCGCAACGGGGGCCTCTCGCCGCTCGGAGCGTCCGACCTCGAAGTCGTAGACGTGCTCGACCGTCGCGTCCAGCTCGACCGGCTCGGCGCGCGGGGTGACCGGCGTCGGCGGGCTCCAGCGGGAGCTGCGCCTCGACCGCTGTCCTCCGTGCGCGGTGTCGGCTCGGGCTCGCCCGCCGGGCGGCGGGCCTCGCCTGCTCCTCGCCCTGCGCCCGCTGTGCCGCCTCGGTCGCGCGGAACAGCTCCGCGAGCGGGCCCTCACGCATGCTTGCGCGCTTGCGCGCCATCCTGCGGCCTCCTTCGCCGCGACGATCTCGCGCGCCAGCTCGCGGTAGGCCTCCGCGGCGGCGCCCGTCGGGTCGTACTTGAGCACGGAGCTGCCCTTGACGGGCGCCTCCGCGTAGCGAACGGTCTTCCGGATCCGCGTCCGGAAGACGAGGTCGCCGAAGTTCTCCTCGAGGATCTCGATCGCCTCGCGGGAGTGCAGCGTGCGGCCGTCGAACATCGTCGCGACGATTCCCTCGACGCCGACGTTCGGGTTGAGGTTCTCGCGCACCATCGCGAGCGTGTTCTCGAGCTGCACGAGCCCGCGCAGCGACGAGGTACTCGCACTGCACCGGGACGATCACGCCGGTGGCGGCGACGAACGCGTTGATCGTCAGCAGGCCGAGCGACGGCGGCGTGTCGATGAGCATGAAGTCGTAGCGTGCTCGCGCACCTCGGCGAGCGCCTTCTCGAGCGAGCGCTCGCGGCCGATCAGGGCGCTCAGCGCGAGCTCCGCGCCGGCGAGGTCGATCGACGCGACCGCGAGGTCGACCTCGCGCCGCTCGATCACGTCCGAGATCGGGACCCTGTGGACGAGCACGTCGAACATCGAGCGCTCGATCACGTCGGGGTTCAGCCCCTGGCTCATCGTCAGGTTGCCCTGCGGATCGAGGTCGACGAGCAGCACGCGGTAGCCCATCTCGCTCGAGCGCGACGCCGAGGTTGAGTGTCGTCGTCGTCTTCGCGACCCCGCCCTTCTGGTTCGCGAGCGCGATGACGTGCGTCGCAACGCGCTCGGCCGGAGCAGGAGCGTCGATCGGCGCGGTCGTCGCAGCGCGGCTCGGGAGCCGCGATGGCGTGCTCGGGCTCGCCCGCAGGCTCGCTCAACGCGACCGGCTCCGACGTCTCCTCGTGCGGCTCGGGCTCGGGGATCGGATCGGGAGCGCGCTCGGGTCGGTGCGGGCGCTCCCCGCGGTCGGGGCAGAAGGCGGATGAGTCCCATGACCACGCCTCGTTCACCGCGGTCCACCCGACTCCTTCACGCGACGCTCAATCCTCCCCGTCCCAGTAGTCGAGCACGTCCAGGCGGCCGATCAGGCCGACGCCCCGGATGTTGACCTTGCCCGAGCGCGGGTAGTAGGTCGACGTCACGCGGGTCGCGGGTCCCGTACGCGAGCACGGAGAGCCCGCTCGTCGCCCGCGCGGAACGTGTGCGCCCGCCCGGTGCCGGCGGGCCGCGCGACGACGCTGCCGCGACGCACCGCGTGCTCCTCGCGCTCGCCCCCGTGACGCGAGATGCGGCCACAGCTCGAAGGTTCCCTCGCCCTCGAGTCACCACGAAGATCTCCTCCTCGGCGCTGTGGCAGTGCGGCGGGTTGAGCAGCTTGCCGGGCTGGACCTCGAACAGCCTGAGTCCCCGTCTTGATACGATCCCGCTGCCCGCCCGAGGTCTCGCACGGCGCGCGCGACGGTCGCGCCCTCGCGACGCTCCGGCTCGACGTCCTCGAACGTTCACGATGCGCGACGGGCGCTCGGCGAGCTCGCCGGCCTCCGGCGGCCCGACGGCAGCCTCCCGCTTCCACGGGTGGTCCTCGGGCGCCCCCTCGAGCACCCACGTCGGGCCGAGCCACGACACGCCGGCGCGAGGCAGCAGCGTGTTCGCCGCGTAGTGCCGCTCGCCGAATGCGAGGACGTCGAGGCCCTCGGGACCTGCCTGGAGCGTATGCGCGTGCTCGAGCGCGAGGTGGACGAGGCAGTCGCCGGGGCCGACGGCGATACGCCGCCTCGGTCGATCCGTCGCCCTGAACGGAGACGCCCGACCCGTCGAGCACGAAGAAGATCTCCTCCTCCGCCCCCTCGAGATGGAGCGGTGTCGACCACATGCCCGGCTCGATGCGAATCCGCTTGACGCCGACCCACTCCGACCTCTCGCCGGTGAGCGACTTGCCACCGACCGGAGATGTGGCCCGACTCGCGTTGGACGGCGTCGACGTCGTCCCAGTGTGAGATCACACACCGATCATGTCACGCGCCAGCGCCTCCCGCAGTCGCGCGACCGCGTCCTCGCCGGCATCACCTCCTTCCACCCGTGACCATGCCTCCGCCTCGCGGAGGAGAGCCCGGAGCTCCCCCAGCAGCTCGACCGGGCCCGCGTTCGCCCGTCGCATGGATTCGATCCGCTCGAGCCGCTCGAGAACGCTCCGTGCCTCCTCCATGCACCGACCGTAGCCGGGTACCCGTGACAGGTGTGTGTCGACTTCGTGCCGGATGTGTGCCGGCGGCGGCGGCCGGCGAGGGGTGAGTGGCAGCCCGAACGAGCCGTCCCCACCAGGGCACAGCTCGACTCCGAGAGCGTGAAAGGGTTAGGCGGTCGATCGGGCAATCCGCGCGAACCGGATGCCGCCCCAGACACGGCACCGGATCACCGCGTCCGGGCACGGCCCGTGGCACGAATACGAACCGCCGGCTGGTGCGGCCGGCTTGGTAGGGACGCCCCCGGACGTCACGCCAATCGACGATCAACCTCTAGGACGCCACCCGCAGGCGTCCCGGAGCGGCGAGGCCGAGTAGCGCCCGATCGAGCCGGACGACGAGCGCAGGCCGGTCGCCTTCGCGAAGAATCTCGACGAGGACGCGGCGAACGGCTCCGGCCGCGTCGGGGCTCGTTTCCTCGCCGTCCGCGAGAGCCGCGAGCTCCCGGTGCAGCGCCTCCCGTCGATCCGGCTCGGTCTCGAGGAGGACGGCGGCGCGTAGCGGCCACGTCGCTCCCAGCAGGGCGCCGAGCGCCGCACGGAGCTGCTCCGAGCGGAAGGGCTCGTGCTGGAAGAGCGAGAGCTCCCATCGATCGAGCGCTTCGGCGAGGTTCGTGTCGCCGTCGGCGAGGCCGAGTCGCACGAGGAGCTCTGCCGCGACCGGGGCGCGGAACTCGTCGAGCCTCGTCGCCTCGCCGGGGGGCTGCGTCGCGGCGATCGGGAGCACGGGGCGGATCCCGTATGGCCTCCCGTCGAGGGTCTCGAAGAGGACAGGCCCGGCGGCGAGCGGCGCGTCCGTCGCGAGACGGATTGCCGAAACGGCGTCCGCGATCTCCGCGGGAGCATCCGGCACGTCCTCGTTCGAGCCGAGCGCCGCGCGGAGCTCGATGACGCAGTAACGGTCGGACTCGCGCCCGAAGCCGGGCGGGAGGAGCCCCTTGGCCTCGGGCCAGTGACGGGCCAGCTCGCCGTCGGCGGCTGCGCGGACCCGCATCGCCGCGCCCAGCTCGCGCTGGACGCCGGTGGAGATGCCCACGAGCGGAGCAACGGCCGTGTACGCCCGACGCTCGCCGAACAGCGACCGCTCCAGCTCGACGTACGCGCGGTCGAACGGCTCGTCGTCCCAGTCGAAGCCGCCACACGCCTCGGCGACCCGTATCAGGAGGTCGACGAGAACGGTCCGGAAGAGTGCGTCGTCCTCCGAAGGATCGCGACCCGCGTGCGCGCGCGCATAGATGGCCGCCGCCGGCTCGCGACCGAGCTCCTCGAGCGCGATCAGTGCGTCCTCGCGCCCACGCAGGCGCGGAGCGCGCGCCTCGACGAAGTCCCGGACGAGGGGCCGGTACTCGTAGAAGGCGGGCCGGTCTCTGCCCTCGTGCTCCTCGAAGGCGAACGGAAGAGACTCGCCCGCCTCGTCGAGCTCGCGCAGGAGGTAGGCGAAAGCCCCGAGCGTGAAGGCCCGGAGGGCGTGGTGGAGTTGCGGCGAGCGCGGGGCCACGAGGACAGGTACACGGCCGACCTGCCGATCCCTGCCCGGGGCCGGGCGGTCACGGCCCTCGCTGGCACCCCTCGCACCAGTACGCCGTGCGATTCAGCTCGCCGAGGCCACGAGAGTGGATCGCGCCGCCGCACCGAGGACAGGGCCTTCCCTTGCGCCGGTAGACGGCACGAGACGGGCGCCTGCCCGCCACGGATCCGAGCATCGCCTCGCGCCCCCACGCCAGCGCACGCGTGAGCTCGTCCTCGGTCGCAGCGCCGACCGCGAGCCAGGGCGAGAGCCGCCCGTGCCAGAGGATCTCGGCCAGCCACATGTTCCCGATCCCCGCCACCACACGCTGATCGAGGAGGACGTCCCCGAGCAGGCGACGTTCGTCGACCGCCCGAATTCGAGCGACCAGGCGATCCACGGACATCTCGTCGGCGAGCAGGTCGGGGCCGAGGCGCGCGGCACGCCCGTCGTCGATCGTGAGCACGGGGCCGTTCCACTGCGAGGCCTCCCAGCGCTCGGTCGTGAGTAGGAGCCATGGCCGGCCTCGCGGCGGGCTGCCGTCTCGTGCGCGAACGCGCCAGCGACCGTTCATGCGTAGGTGGCTGCGGACGACGACGCCTCCCTCGAAGTGGAGCAGGAGGTGCTTCCCCACGGCGTCCACGGACTCCAACACGCGACCGTTCACGGCCCGCGCGACGTTCGTCGCCAGCCCACGGGGGCTCGGTGACGACGCCTCGACACGTTCCCCAACGAGCAGGCGCAGCCGCGCAGCCACGCGCCGGATCGAGTCACCCTCGGGCATGGATGCTCCCCATCGCTCCAAAGTGTCGCTCCCCGGCTCCGCACTCGTCGCCGACCCCCGACCGTACGCTTCGGTCTCGTGCGATCCGTGGCCGCCCGATGAGCACCTGGCTCCATGCCGCCCTCGCGGGTGGCGCGGCGGCCGCCGTCTGGGCGCTGCAGGAGCCGCTCGACCGGCGCGTCTTCCGGTTCCCCTACTCGGACATCGCGCTGCTCGGCATGTTCGTGACCAGAGGACCACGCTGGCGGCTGGTCGGGCTCGCGATCCACGTCGCAAACGGCGTCGCGGCCGGAGTCGTCTTCTGGGCGCTGCACGAGTGGCTCGGAGGAAGCGTGTTCTGGGGCGCCGTCGCCTTCGCGCTGGCGGAGCACGTGCTCACGTTCCCCCTCACCTGGCTGGTCGACCGCTTCCATCCGGCCCGCGGCGCGCCCGAGCTGCCGATGCTTCACCGGTCGTGGCGGGCGTTCGCCCAGGCGACGTGGAGGCATCTCCTCTTCGGCGTCGTTCTCGGCCTGATCCTCGTGCTGTGAGGCGAACGCCGCCCGACGGCGGCGATGGTGCGGGCCAGCGATCCGGGCTTGGACCCTCACGCGCGCAGTCGTGCGAGCCGCTCCAGGCCGTCGGGGTCGAGCAGCACCGTCCTTCCCCGCCCGACCTCGACGAGGCCCCGGCCCTCGGCCTCGCGCAGCACGCGGTTCACCGTCGCGCGCGACGTTCCCGCGAGCGCCGCAAGCTCCTCCTGGATCAAGGGTATGACGACGGGGGGCGAGCCGCCGTACACGCGACCCAGCTCGAGCACGCGGCGAGCGACCCGCGTCTCCGCGTCGACCGTATACGACTCGACGAGCCGCTCGGACAGAAGGCCGACATGCTCCGCGAGCATGCGGACGAGCACGTCGTCGACCGAAGCATGCTTGCGCGCCAGCCGCCGCAACTCCGAGCCGCGAAGCACGAGCGTCTCGCCGGGCTCGAGCGCCGTGACGGTCGCGCTCCGCTCGGTGCCCGTGACCACTGCGAGCTCGCCGAACGTCTCGCCCGGCCCGCGGATCGCGAGAGCCACCACGTCCCCGAGCCCCGTCGTGATCCGGACGTCGAACCGGCCCTTCGCGACGAGGTGCACCGCGTCGGCGGGGTCGTGGTGATGGAAGACCACTTCGCCGCGCCGATAGGTGGCGCGGCGCGCGAGGGCCAGGACCGCGCGCACGTCCTCGCCCGGGATCCCTGCGAAGAGCTGCCATTCCATGTTGTGTCGCAAGCGTTACACACGCTGTGTCGCAACGGTGGACGACGTGCGGGCGACCGCCTCATAGCCTCGGCGCATGGTCGAACGGTCGAGGAGGACACGGGACATGAACGACATCACCACCCTACGAATGATGGTCGCGACGGCGGCACTCGCCGCCGTCGCCGCAGTGTTCGCCGGCGGAGCGAACGCAAGGTTCCTGGACACCGAGCGCGACTCCGGCGGCGGAGCGGCGGCCGTGCCGGCGACCCAGCCCCAGACAATCCCCTATCTGAGCCATGGCATCGGCGTCGACGAGAGCCAGTTCTCCGGGCAGGCGTCTCCCAAGCTGACCGGCGTCCACGCCGCGCTGGCCCGCGATCGCCAGCCGGCCACATCGTCGGCAGTCGAGCGGCAGACGATCCCCTACCTGAGCCACGGCATCGGCGTCGACGAGAGCCAGTTCAGCGGGCGGGCATGGGGCGGACAGGTCTCACTCGGGCTCACCGGCGACTCCGCGCTCACGCGGGTCGACGGCGGGACGCGGGCGGCGGACGACGGGCTCGATCCGGCGATCCGGACGGCGATAGCGGCGCATGCGTCCGACTCCGCAGGGACGGTCGGGCAGCAGCGGGCGATCCCCTACCTCAGCCACGGGATCGGCGTCGACGCGGCCCAGTTCAGCGGACAGGCCTCACTCGGGCTGACGGGCGACTCCCCGCTGACGCGGGTCTCGGCTCCCGAGCCCGAGGGCTTGACGGGCGACTCGGCCCTGACGCGGTATCCCGGAACCATCTCGCTGCCGGCCACCTCGAGCGGGAGCGACATCGACTGGACGTGGTTCGGGGTCGGAGCAGGGATGGCGGCTCTGCTCGCCGTCGGGCTCGCAGGCGTCCTGCTGACGACGCGTAATCGCAACAGGGTTGCACTCCCGTAGCGACCGTCCGACACGGGAACCGGGGCGGGGCGGTCGGGGGGACCGCCCCGTCTCGCTGGTCCGCCCGGCCTCCCCTGTCGACGCCGTCCACGACCGGGACGTCCGGACAGGGGGTGTCTTCAGGGACGCAGGACGGCGCGCCGCGGCCCGGCGAGGAAGCCCGCCTCGACGAGCAGCGGCAGTGCGTCGCTCTCGACGACCGGCCGCCCGTCGAAGCGCTCGACCGCGAGCCGGCGGCCGCGTCCGCCCGGACCCAGCCGACGAGCGCGGCGAGCGCGGGCGAAGCCAGTCGGCATCGGGGTCGCGGAGCGGCACCAGCGAGCGGCCGCCGCGCTCGACGTAGAGCGCCGCCTCGCCGCCGAGCAGGACGACGTGCGCGCCGGCGACGCGCGCGGCCCGCGCCGCGGCCCGCTTCGGCCACGGCAGGACGCCGCCGTACGGCTGCGCCGGGTCGGCGGCCGCGAGCACGAGCGGCTCGTCGTCGTCGACGTCACGCAGCTCCCGCAGCCGCTCGACGGCGCCGGCGAGCGCGAACTGCGCGCCGCCGAGGCCCTCGACGAAGTAGCCGCGGCGGCAGGAGCCGACCGTCTCGAGCGCCTTCAGCTCCCCGTAGACGGCGCCGTAGCCGCCGGGGATCCCCTCGGCGCGGACGCCGTCGCGCGTGACGATCCCCTGCCGCTCGAGCAGGAGCTCCGCGAGCGCGCGGCGGTCGGGCACGTCGTGACCGGTGCGTCGCGAACGAGCGCGCGTCGCGCGAGCGACCAGCGGCCCTGCGGTCGCGACGTCGCCCGAGCCGCGCGAGCGCGAGAAGCGGCGCGGCCGCCGCTCGGCGGCGGGGACGCCGTAGCGGCGCTCCGCCCGCAGCGGCGCCCAGGCGTCGTTCGTCACCTCGCCGGCCCAGACGAGCTCCCAGAGGACCGGGCAGCGCCTCGCTCGGCGTCGAGCCCGGTCGCGGCGACGAGGTCGGGCCAGAACTCCGCGCTGCGGCGCGAGCGCGGCGCGGATCGCGTCGTGCGCCGGCCCGCCGAGCGGCTCAGCGGCGTCGGCGGCCCGAGCACGGCGCGTCCTCGCGGAAGTAGAGCGCGACGCGGTCGAGGCCGGCGCCGACCCAGACGACCTCGCCCGAGGCGCAGAGCTGGTCGAGCGACGCGGGCTGGTAGCCGGGCACGCGCCGCGGCAGGACCTCGGTCTCCCAGAGCGCGACCGGCAGCGCGAGCCCCTGCAGCGGGACGAGCGCCTCGCGCAGCGTCGCGCGCCGGTCGATCCCGTGCCAGCGCGGGCAGGAAGCGGCCGAGCGCGGCCTGCTCGGCCGGCTCGACCTCCCGGCGCAGGGCGGCGAGCGACGCGCGGCGGAGGCGGCGCAGGACGTCCGGGTCGCACCACTCGCGCTCGACGCCGCCGGGGCGGAGCTCGCCGCGGACGAGCAGGTCGCGCGCCTCGAGCTGCGCGCAGGAGCGCCTCGACGTCGCTCGGCTCGAGCGCGTAGCGCGCGGCGACGCTCGCCGGTCGTGAACGGCCCGCGCGAGCGCGCGAAGCGGAGCAGCGACACGCTCGAGCGCGTCCGTGGACGGCCTCGAGGAACGCCTCGGGCAGGCCGCCGGGCGGCATCACGCCGAGCGCGTCGCGGTAGAGCCCGGCGTCCTCGGCCGCGATCAGCCGCTCCCCGCCGCCGACGCGCACCCGGAACGCGCGCCGCTCGCGCACGAGGCGTCTCCGCGAACCCCGCGTCGAGCTCGCCCGTCGCGCAGGTCGCCGACGCGGCGCAGGAGGTCGTGCAGCTCGTCGGCGTTCCGCGGCTGCCGGCGCAGCGCGCGCCTCGACCTCGTCGAGCGCGCCCGGGTCGAGCAGGTCGCGCAGCTCCTCCTGGCCGAGCAGCTCGCGCAGCAGGTCGCGGTCGAGCGAGAGCGCCTGCGCGCGCCGCTCGGCGGCGGGCGTGTCGTCCTCGTACATGTACGTGGCGACGTAGTCGAAGAGCAGCGAGGCGGCGAACGGCGAGGCGGACGGCGTCTCGACCTCGACGAGGTCGAGCTCGCCGCGTCGAGAGGCCGCGGAGGATGCCGCGCAGCGCGGGCAGGTCGAAGACGTCCTGCAGGCACTCGCGGTACGTCTCGAGCACGATCGGGAACGAGCCGTACTTCCGCGCGACCTGGAGCAGGCTCTGCGCCTTCAGCCGCTGCTGCCAGAGCGGCGTCCGCTGGCCCGGCCGCCGCCGCGGGATCAGGAGCGCGCGGGCGGCGTTCTCGCGGAAGCGCGCGCCGAAGAGCGCCGTCGCCGCCGACCTCCTGCACGACGAGGTCCTCGAGCTCGTCGGGCTCGACGAGCAGGTCGGCGAGCGGCGGGCGGCGCGTCGGCGTCGGGGAGGTGGAGCGCGATCCCGTCGTCCGACCAGATCGACTGCACCTCGAGCGCCGAGCGAGTCGCGGAGCCGGGCCGCGAGCGCCATCGCCCACGGCGCGTGCACGCGGCCGCCGAACGGCGTCAGGATGCAGACCCGCCAGTCGCCGATCTCGTCGCGGAAGCGCTCGACGACGATCGTGCGGTCGGACGGGAGCGCGCCGGCGCCGCTCCTGCTCGCGCAGGAAGGCGAGCAGGTTCCGCGCGGCGAGCTCGTCGAGGTGGTAGTCGTCGCGCAGCCGCTCGGCGGCCTTTCGTCCGACAGCGCGACGAGCTCGCGCGACGCCTCGCCGATCTTGCTCGCCGAGCTCGTACGGCCGCCCGACGCCCTCGCCCTTCCAGAACGGCACCGCGCCCGGGCACGCCCGGCGCCGGCGAGACGAGCACGCGGTCGCGGGTGATCTCCTCGATCCGCCAGGTCGAGGCGCCGAGCATGAACGTCTGGCCCTCGCGCGCCTCGTAGACCATCTCCTCGTCGAGCTCGCCGACGCGGCCGCCGCCGTCGACCTGGAAGACGCCGAAGAGGCCGCGGTCGGGGATCGTGCCCGCGTTCGTGACCGCGAGCCGGCGCGCGCCCGTTCGGCCCGCGGATCACGCCGGCCGTGCGGTCCCAGACGATCCGCGGCCGCAGCTCGGCGAACTCGTCGGACGGGTAGCGGCCCGGCGAGCATGTCGAGCACGTTCTCGAGCTGCGCGCGGGAGAGGTCGGCGAACGGGTAGGCGCCGCGGACGAGGTCGTGCAGATCGTCGACCGCGATCTCCTCGTCGGCGCAGATCGCGACGATCTGCTGCGCGAGCACGTCGAGCGGGTTGCGCGGGATCGCGGTCTCCTCGATCGCGCCCTCGCGCATCGCCTTCGCGACGACGGCGCACTCGAGCAGGTCGGCGCGGAACTTCGGGAAGATGCGCCCCTTCGAGACGTGCGCCGAGCTCGTGGCCGGCGCGGCCGACGCGCTGCAGGCCGCGCGCGACCGACTTCGGGCTCTCGACCTGGATGACGAGGTCGACGGCGCCCATGTCGATCCCGAGCTCGAGCTACGAGGTCGCGACGAGGCACGGGATCCGGCCCGCCTTCAGGTCCTCCTCGATCACGACGCCGCTGCTCGCGCGCGAGCGAGCCGTGGTGGGCGCGCGCGACCTCGCGATGCTCGCTACGCCGCTTCGGCGTCCGCCTGGCGAGCTCGTTGAGCCGCAGCGCGAGCCGCTCGGCGAGGCGGCGGTTGTTGACGAAGACGATCGTCGAGCGGTGCGCGCGGACGAGCTCGAGCAGCGCCGGGTAGATCGAGGGCCAGATCGAGCGGGCCGTCGCCTCGTAGCCCGAGTCCATCTCGACGCCGTCCGGCATCGACGGGCTGGCGAGAGCGGCGCGGTTCGCGCCGAGCTCGCGCATGTCCTCGACGCGGGACGACGACCTCCAGGTCGAGCTCCTTGCGCTGCCCGGCGTCGACGAGCTCGATCGCGCGCGCCGGCCCGGCGACGAAGCGGCCGATCTCCTCCAGCGGGCGCTGCGTCGCCGAGAGGCCGATCCGCTGGAACGGGCTGCTCGACGACGCGCTCGAGCCGCTCGAGCGAGAGCGCGAGGTGGGCGCCGCGCTTCGTGCCGGCGACGGCGTGCACCTCGTCGAGGATCACCGTCTCGACGGTCCTCAGCATCTCGCGCCCGTGCGAGGTGAGCAGCAGGTAGAGCGACTCGGGCGTCGTGATCAGGATGTCCGGCGGCGTCGCGGAGCATCCGCTCGCGGTCGCGCTGCGGCGTGTCGCCCGTGCGGACGCCGACCGTGAGCGCCGAGCCGAGCCCGGCGAGCGGGCCGCGCAGGTTGCGCTCGACGTCGTAGTTGAGCGCCTTCAGCGGCGAGACGTAGAGCAGCCGCAGCCCCTCGCCCGGGCGTCGCGTTCAGCCGGTCGATGCCGAGGAGGAAGGCCGCGAGCGTCTTGCCCGAGCCGGTCGGCGCCTGGACGAGGACGTGCGCCGCCCGACGCGATCGCCGGCCAGCCGAGCTCCTGCGCGGGCGTCGGGCCGGCGAACGCGCGCTCGAACCAGGCCCTCGTGCGCGGTGAGAGCGTGGCGAGCGGATCCACCCTGCGAGCGTAGCCCTCGCGGGCAGTCGCGGTGCTACGGGCGACCGTACGCTCGTGCCCGGCGGGCCCTGCGCCGCAATGGCCGTCGCAGCCGGTCGGCCGCGCGGGGAGTCGTATGCTCCGCCGGTGACGTTCGACGTCGCGGTCGTCGGCGGCGGCACCGCGGGGTGCGTCGTCGCGGCGCGGCTCTCGGAGGACCCGGAGCGGCGGGTCTGCCTGATCGAGGCGGGGCCCGACTACGGGCCGCGGGCATCGGGCGCGTGGCCCGCGCGACCTGCTCGACCCGCGCTCGTTCACCTTCACGCACGACTGGGGCACGGGCGGCGAGGACGGCCGCTCGCTCGGCGCGCGGGTGATCGGCGGCTGCTCCGCGCACAACGCCTGCATGGCGCGTCGATCGGGACGCCCGAGGACTACGACGAATGGGGCCCCGAGTGGAGCTTCGAGCGCTTCGCGCCGTACCTCGCCCGCGCCCGCGAGATGCTCCGCGTCGGCCCGGCCAACACCGACGACGCCCGCTCCGCTCCACGTCGCGTTCCTCGAGGCGGCCGTCGAGCTCGGGCCTTCCGCTCCTCGACGACCCCGACGATCCTTCGCAGCCGGTCGGGCGCGGCGTCGGCTTCCGGCGAACGTCGTCGACGGGTGGCGCTGGAACACGGCCTTCGCGTACCTCGACGGCGCGCGGGAGCGGCCGAACCTCGTCGTCCTCGCGCGACACGCTCGTCGACCGCGTGGTGCTCGACGGCGAGCGCGCGACGGGCGTCGTGATCACGGCGGCGGACGAGCGAGATCGAGGCCGACACCGTCGTGCTCGCGGCGGGCGCCTACTTCACGCCCGCGATCCTGCTCCGGAGCGGTATCGGCCCGGAGGAGGAGCTCGCGTCGCTTCGGCGATCCCCGCTCTCGCGACGCTCCCGGTCGGCGACGAGCTGCTCGATCACCACGGCACGGGGATCCAGCTGGGAGACGACGACTGCGCTCTCCGGGAGCTGACCGGCGATCACGTCGCGACGCACCGGGCCGCCTCTTCCGTGCCGCACGCGCTCGTGAAGGCTGCGAGCAGCGGCTGCGCGCCCGGGAGCTGGGACCTCCACCTCATCTCCGTGGACGAACGAGGGCGACGACGCCCGGCACGTACGAGGCGAGCGTGGGCGTCTTCCACGTCAAGCCGCGCTCGACCGGCCGCGTCCGCCTCGCTCGCGCGACCCCGGCGTGCTCCCGGAGGTCGAGCGGGGGTTCCTGCGGCGACCCGACCGACCTCGACGACCATCGTCGAGGGGCTCGAGCTCGCGCGGTCGCTCGCCGCCCAGCCGCCGCTCGACCCGGCTCCTCGCCCGGCGAGGCGGCGCCGGGCACGGAGCCGCTCGGCGCCTACGCTCGCCGGACCCTCCGGCAACTACTTCCATCCAGCCGGGACGTGCGGGATCGGCCGCGTCGTGGACACCGACGGACGCGTCCTCGGCGTCGACGGCGCTCATCGTGGCGGACGCGTCGGTGATGCCCACCATCCCGCGCGCGAACACGAACGTGACGACGGTCGCGATCGCGGAGCGGATCTCCGAGACGATCTGACCATCCCGCTCAGGGTGCCGCCCGCCGCGCGTCGTGCATCATCCGAGCCGATGACGTACTCGATCGTCGCGCGGGACCCCGAGGCCGGCGAGCTCGGCGTCGCCGTCCAGTCGCGCGCGTTCAGCACGGGCGCTGCCTGCGCGTGGGCGCTCCGCCGGTGTCGGCGCCGTCGCGACGCAGTCGTTCACCGAGCGCCGCTACGGCCCGCGACGGGCTGTCGCTCATGCGGCCGACGGGCGGAGCCCGGAGCCGCGCTGCTGACGGCTGCTGGCCGAGGACGACCTGCGCGAGGTGCGGCAGGTCGCATTCGTCGACCGCAAGGCAAGAACGTCGGCGCACACGGGTGCCGGGTGCATCCCGCATGCGGGCGACTTTCGGGGCGCGGGGTTCTGCGTCCAGGGGAACATGCTGCGCTCGGACGAGGTGTGGCCGGCGATGGCCGAGGCGTTCACCGCGACTCCCGGAACGCTCGCCGAGCGTCTGCTCGCGGCGCTCGACGGCGGCGGAGGCGGCGGGCGGCGACTTTCGCGGACGCCAGGCGGCAGGCCTGGTCGTCGTCACCACCGAACTGGGCGGCTCGCCGTACGAACGTGTCTTCGACCTCCGGGTCGACGACCACCGCGAGCCGCTCGACGAGCTCCGGCGCCTCCACCGGATGGCCGCCGGCTACCGGCGCCGGAACCGGATCGCGGAGGGCGCCGATCCCGACGGAGGAGCTTGCCGCGGCTCGCGAGGCAGGACTCCCCGAGCACGAAGTGCGCACGGCCGAGATGTTTGCGTACGCGCGAAACGGCGACCTCGAGCGAGTGAGGTCGCTCGATGGCCGAGGCCATGGCGGCGGAGCCGCTCTGGCGTGCTGCCTTCGAGCGATACGAGAAGCTGGCCCTGATCCCCGAGGGCGTCGTTGCCGGCCGACCGGCGATAGGATCGACGCATGGCCCCCGCTGCTCTCCACTTCACCGGGAACGCCGAGGCCGACGCGCTGATCGCGCGGGACCCGCTCGCCCTGCTGATCGGCTTCGCGCTCGACCAGCAGATCACGGTCCAGACGGCGTTCGCCGGGCCGCTCAAGCTGCAGCAGCGGCTCGGCTCGCTCGACGCCGGCGCGATCGCGGCGACCGACCCCGCCCGCCTCGAGGAGCTCTTCCGCCAGCCGCCCGCGATCCATCGCTTCCCCGGCTCGATGGCAAAGCGCGTCCACGATCTCTGCGCAGCACGTCGCGACGGAGTACGACGGCGACGCCGAGCGGGTTTGGACGGATGCCAAGGACGCGAAGGACCTCGAGAAGCGGATCCGAGCCCTGCCCGGGTTCGGCGACATGAAGGTGCTCGCGCTCTCCGCGGTGCTCGCAAAGCGGCTCGGCGTCGCGGTGGCGGAGCCGCTCGCACCGAGCTTCCCGACGCTCGGCGACGTCGACTCGGTCGAGGCGCTCGAGGCCTACCAGGCCGCGAAGCGCGCTCACCGCAGTGCCCGTCGAGCAGAAGCTACGAAGGCCTGATTATCGCGCGGGGGCGCCGAATGAGGGCCTGCCGCCGTTGCACAGCCCTGGGAGTCCGTTGAGCAACGCGCAGCCCTCGGCAGCCGACTCGTCGCCCTCGTGGATGAACCTGAGGGCTTTGGGGAGCTGCTTGGATCGGGATCGCAGTGCGAGCGCGTCAAGGCTGAGCTGAGGTAGCACCGATGTGTCGTACGGAGACCCCCACGATCCGAAGACCGCTGTCACGACCCCTCTGGCAGTCCGACGTAGTACATCGCGAATTCTTTCGCGAACGGTCCACCCGACATCAAGCGTTCCAGCCGCGTGTCCCGTAGTCCCTCTCGGAATCGCCCTTCGGCCGGTCGGGCCAGTAAGAGGTCGAGCATCCAGTGCGAGAGCTCGACGCCCGGCCAGACGGCGTGAAGGCGGGTTGCGCCGTAGGCATCGAGACGGCGGTCGTCCCCGGCCTGGTAGTGCTCAAGGAGCCCGGAGACCAGCTCGTCGACGTCCTGGAGGGCGAGGTTCATGCCCTTCCCGCCGGCCGGTGTGACGATATGGGCGGCGTCGCCCGCGAGCAACACCCGACCGTGCTGCATCGGCTCGGTGACATAGCTGTGGAGCTCGAAGCTGCCCCGCTCGATGACATGTCCCGGGGCCAGCTCGATGCCGTCGGCGGCAAGACGGCGCTTGAGCGTGTCCCAGATCCACTCGTCGGACAGGCGATTCGGGTCGGTCCCTGGCTCGATCTGGAGATAGAGGCGGGAAACGGTCGGGGTCCTGGGCATGTGTCCGGCGAACCCGTCCGGGTGAAGCCCGTAGACCACATGGTCGCTCGAGGGCGGCACTTCGGCGTCGATGAAAAGCATCTCGGCGCCGAAGTCCACGCCGCTGCACGACGCCCCCTCCAGCGCGAGCCGGGACACCCCGTGAAAGCCGTCACAGCCGAGCACGAAGTCACACGAGACCTCGTCGCCGTCGGCCAAGACGATCACCGGCCGCTCGGCGATGCGAATCGCAGCCGCTGCGCGTCCGAAAGCGACGTCGCCGCCGACGGCGCGAAGCTCATCGATCAGATCGGCCACCAAGAGCTGCTGCGGATAGACGTGATGCCGGACGCCCGTCAGCTCGGCGTAGTCGAAGACGTGTCGTACACCGCCTCGCCGGAACTCGCACGCCCCGCTCGTGAAGCCCCGCGTCCGTATCCCATCGGAGAGCCCATAGCGATCGAGCAGCACGACCGTGCGGGCTTCGATCAGTCCGGCCCTCGCCCGGGCCCGGGCGGCGTCCTCCGATAGACGCTCGAAGACCGCGCAGTCGAGCCCAGCCCGGACGAGCACGTTGGCGGCGAGCAGACCTGCCGGCCCAGAACCTACGACTCCGACGTCGACCTTCGGCATTGCCCCATCCCAACCACGAAGCACGCCTCGCGTAAACGCTCACGATATCGCAGCCAATCGCCGCCACCATGGCTCGCCGGCTGCCGCGCAGGCCCGGGCGCGTTCAATGTGGCAGTCGCCGTGGCGGCGGTCATCCTGTCGCCGTCGGTGGAGCCCAGGGCGGGATCACGCATTTCGGATCGCGGTATTGCGGGAAGAGCCTGACTTTGTAGTCGTGGAGTGCCAGCGCGTAGGGGTAGAGGTCGTCGGCCTCAGCCGCCGTCGCGCCGAGGAGCTGCACGGTGCCCCTGAAGTTGGCGAGTGCCTGGCACTCCACCTTCCCCTCGTCTCGCCGGGAGCGCCAATCGCGAAGGTGGAAGGCCTCGTGCGTGAGCACGAGGGCGCCGAGCGCTTGTTGCCACGAGGGAAGGTCGCTAGTGCCCACGGCCAGCGCGCCCGCGCAGACGACTGGGCCGAGCACGGTGTGGTTCTCGCGAAGATTGGTGTACGCCCAGGCGAAGGACGACGCCCAATCCGCATCCCACTCCGCCTGCGACGGGCAGCGAACCTCTCCCACTCCCTGTGAGTAGACGTGCGCGACCTCGTTCAGCCTGCTCGGAGCCTCGTACCCGCTTGCGCTTGGCACAAGGACGAGAGCCGCGAGGAACCACAGAAGAATCGGCCCGCCCCGGGGGTCGAAGCTGCGGAAGGTGCGCACGCAGCGACGATCCCGCCCCGGAGAAAACAGCGGCGAAACGCAACGCATACGTCGAGCAAACGGGCCGGGGACGCTCCCATGCGCAAGGACGAAAGCCGTACCATTGACCAACGAAGACGCGTTCGGATCTCGAGTTCCGCATCCTCGGACCGCTTGAGGTCATCCGGGCTCAGCGGCCACTCGCACTCGGCAGTCCGCGCCAACGCGCGCTCCTCGGCCTTCTGCTGCTGCACGCGAACGAGCCCATCACGCGCGAACGACTGATCGAGGAGCTCTGGCCCGACGGGGCGCCGCAGACGGTCAGCGCTGTCCTCAACGTCTATCTCTCCAGGGTGCGGCGTCTGCTCGCCGGCGGAAACGGTGAGCAGCCCTTGCTCACCGAGGCGACGGGGTACGTGCTGCATGTTCCGCCAGAGGGGCTCGACGCGCGCCGCTTCGAGACTCTCCTCGAAACGGGTCGGCGCCAGCTCGCGAGCGGTGAGACCACACACGCGTCCGTGACGCTTGGTGATGCGCTCGCACTCTGGCGGGGGCCCGCACTTGCAGATCTCGCGTTCGAGCCCTTTGCCCAGAGCGAGATAGCGCGTCTAGAAGAGCTCCGCTTGACCGCAAATGAGAGCCGGATCGAGGCGGATCTCGCACTCGGCCGCCAGGACGCGCTCGTCGCCGAGCTCGAAACCCTGGTGGCTTCGCACCCCTACCGAGAGGGCCTGCGCGCACAGCTGATGCTCGCCCTCTACCGAAGCGGCCGTCAGGCCGAGGCGCTCGAGACCTACAGGACTGCTCGGCGAACCTTCAGCGAGGAACTCGGCATCGAGCCCGGCCCGCGTCTGCAGCAGCTGGAGGGCGCCATTCTTCGCCACGACCCCTCACTCGAGGCGCCTGCGCCGGAGCCTCCGTCGGGCGGCGACGGGGAGTTGAGCAAGCCGGTCAGGAGACGGCGGTTCCTGACGCGCCGGACTGTCGCGTCCGTCGTTGCACTCGTCCTCGTGGTCGCAGCTGTCGTGGTAGCGGCCGAACGCGACTCGTCGGGCCACACGCCCGTGCCCGTGAAACTCGTCGGCGACTCGGTCGCCGTCATCGATCCCGACAGCAACGAGATCGTCGGCGAGATCCCTGTCCGCGGGAGACCGACGGGGCCCGCCGTCGGGGAGGGATCGGTCTGGGTCGGCAACCGCGACGACAACACGCTGCTTCGCATCGACCCGAGATCGCGAAAGATTGTCCGCATCATTGGACTCGGCGTGACGCCCACCGACATCGAGGTGGCTGCGGGCAGCGTCTGGGTCCTCAGCGACAAGGCCTTGCTGCGAGTCGACGCCGCCACCAACCACGTGGTCGCCAGGCGCCCCCTCCCGCGAGCCAGTGGCCTGGGGAACTGGTCCCATCTGGAGACCAGGGCAAACGCGGTCTTCGTCTGCAGCTGCTCCTCTCCTGGCAACGTCATCCGCCTCGACCCTGCTATGAGCTCCGTCGTCACCGTGCACAGAATCCCCGTCTGGGAGCTCGCGACTGGCGAAGGCGCGCTGTGGGCGATCACCGGCTGGGAGCTCGACACCATCGAACGGATCGACCCAAGAACGAACGCCGTCGTTGGGACGATTGGGCTCGGAGGAATCGGCGAGACCCAGGGCTTCCGCTACAGCCTGGCCGTTGGCTCAGGTGCGATCTGGGTGTCTGCCCCGACGACACTGTGGAAGATCGACCCCACGACCAAGCGCTACATGGGGAGCGTCCCGCTCGGCCACAGCGCGGAAGACGGCAGCCTCGCGACCGGAGAAGGAGCCGTCTGGGTCGCCAGCCGCGACGGAACGCTGCTCCGTGTCGACCCCGACTCCCAGAGAGTGGTCGAGATTCCCCTCGGACGTCCCGTCTACCTCGCCGACCGCTGGGACGCACTCGCGGTTGGCGAGGGATCGGTCTGGGTAGCGATCACGACGATCGCTTCGTGACGATCAGCGCTGACCGTCCAGCTGCTGGAGACAATCGCCAGACGCATAGGCGGCGCCAGACAAGTGGCCCCCAGCATCGGCTATGGGAACGATCGGTGGCGGGCCGACGAAGTTCGCTGTCCTGCCTGGCTGCGCCGCCCACGGATACGGATCGGCGCTCGATCACGGTTCCTCGGGAACTGCGCTCGATGCGCCCGTCTTGCCGTGTGGATCGCCAAGCGCGCGTACCGCAGCGCCTCCGTCGAGCAGAAACTACGAAGGCGTGAGTCATCGCTCCGAGCGGCGCGGCGGGAAGGACGACGTGCGCCCTCTCCGGAGCCGCCTGAGAGCGCCCGCCACGCCGCGCCGCGAGTACGAAGCGTCGGGGCGACGAGATAGCCGCTTGGCTGGTCCTGTCCTGTGCGAGGGCGCCTGGGACGGCGCCCCCGCAGAAGAGGGCATCCGTGTGCTCAGCGAGTCTGCAGCTCCCCCTGGCTGTCGTGCCATCGGACGATCAAGGCGTAGAGAATGATGATGTTGAACGTCAGCGTGGTCAGCAGCCACACCGTGTCGTTGCTGTTGCCGAGAAAGCCGAGTTGGCCAAACACGTTGATGCTCACGAGCACGATTGCCGTCCACCGCGCCCAGCTTGCGCCATTGAGCAGGGCGAGACCGACGAGCGCCAAGATGATGCCCCAAATCAGCATGATCCAGCCCCAGCCGGTGACGTCGAAGAGCAGGTAGCCCGACGGTGTGACGACGTAGTAGTTGTCCTCCAAGAGCGCGATCAGCCCCTGGACGACGCTGAGCCCACCGAGGAGCACCATCAAGATGCCGGCAAACCCGATCCATCCGGCCATGCTCCGTGAATTCATCGCTGCCTCCCGTTGGTAGATGCTGTAGTCCGCAGTCGGTAAGACGCGGCTTCGTCGAAAGGCTGCCGCATCCTTCTCGAGAACTTCGGGCGTAGGGCTTTCGTCTATCCGGACACAGAGGCGGCGCAAGCGCTCGAGACGGTCTCGAGCTCCGAGTTGCCTTCGGCGTCGCCGCTTCCGAAGGCTGAGAGTGCCCCGAGCGATCCTCGCGCGCAGACTCTCGCCTGCTGGCGCTCCGCCTGTGCCAGGTCGCGCTCCGCCCGGGCTTGCTCGAGCTCGGTGCGCAGCTTGGACGCCTCGTCCTGCGCTGCCGAAACCGCGCTGCTGGCCTCGGCGGCCGCGGCGTTTGCCTGGGCGACTGCCTCCTCGGCTGCGGCGACGTCACTTTCAGCCTGGGCGACGTCCTCGTTCGAGACGACGAAAACCTCATTGCTTGCGTTGATCTTCTCAACCTCCGCAGCGACGGCCGCGGCGGCTTCTGCCTGTGCCGCAGCCTGTGCCTCGGCTGCCTGTGTCGCGGCTCGCTGGTCATCGAGGTCCGAATGGACCTTGACCGCCCAGACACCGAAGCCGATCGCGACCAGGACCGCGACACCCGTGAGAACCATCCACACGATCGGCCTCTTCTTGGCGGTCGCCGGCGCGCTGACACTCGGTGTGCCACGCACTTCATCGTCAGGCGGACTCGAGGATGTCGTCACGGGATCTCCCGTCCGGCTCGGAGAGCGGATTGGCGCTGCGAGCCCCGTCGGCTCGTCACACCATGGTAGGAACCAGGTCGGCTGTCCTCGTCGCGACGTCCGCGGACGGATGCTGTCGAGGCTCGCCTCGGAGCAGTCCACCACCTCGCGCGGCGTCGGTTCAGCTGGCCGGGTACGACTCAATGCCCATCGAGCGCCGAAGCGCACCCAAAGAAGGCGGGTCGACAACAGCTCTCGAGCGCCTGAGTGTTCATGATGACCCGGCTGCCGAACCCGGGTCACGTCGCGCGCTCGAGGTTCTTCAGCGCTGCCCGCGTGTGCTCGATCATGAATGCCAGGGAGTCGGCCACGTCCGCATCGTCGATGTGGTCGAGCGCAGCGCGGGCAGGGTTCAGCCTCGACGCGGCATTCCACGGTCCAACCGCCTCGTCGCGAGCCCGCGCGACCTGTCCCTGCATCGCAGAATGGGCCAGCCGCCCCAGATCAGCCACGTCGCCGGAGAAGACGACGGGTGGGCAGAGCCGGTTTCCCTCCTCGTCGCGGACCCCGGTCGACTCGACGAATCCGATCGTCGCCGCGCACCAGGGCAGGAAGCCCACGGCCACGTACTGGATCGTGATACGGCCGGGCTCGAACACCGGTCGCGGAATCGTGGAACGCACGCCTGCGGCGGTGCAGTCGACGTAGACCTCGCGCGGGCAGCCGGGAACATCGCCCGCGTCGGTCGTCACCCTCGTCCGGCCGATGCTCCGCACTCGCCTCGCACGCACGACGTGCTCGATCGTGCGGAGAGCGTCGAGCTCGCCCGGGCTGACGGTGGCGCCGCGAAACGCCAGCGGCTCGACCGCAGGGTCGATCCGCACGAACACTCCGGCGTCCTCGAGCCGTCGGGCGAAATCATGGCCGTCCTCGGCCGCCGCCGCCGTCTCGACCCAGCGCGCCTGGAGCCGCATGTACGAGCCGACCAGGTCGAGCGGCTGCGTGAAGCTGCGGTCGAACTGCCACGGGTCGCGGCCGCGTATCCAGCGGATCCGGTCGGGGTCGACTCCCGTTTCGAGCAGCCACACGCACGTGTCGATCGCAGTCTTCCCCGCGCCGACCACCGTGAAGCGATCCGCAGGTTCGACGAGGTCAACGAGGCAGTTGGGCGGAAGGAGCGTGACGCCGGGCTCGACCGTGAAGCCGGGAACGTGACGAGCTGGGATCTCCGACTCCACGTACGTCGCGTCGACGACCTTGCACCGCGGCTTTACGACCGTCTCGGAGCCGTCGAGCAGCGATACGACGAGGTGCCGGTCCCCGTTCCTGCGGTACTCGCTCATGCCGAAGAACCGCGCCCTGCCCGTCGGCAGCAGATACTCGTCGAGCGCGCGCGAGTAGTAGTCGCAGATCTCGGCCCCACTCGCGCGCTCGTAGAAGCCGGCATTCGGGCCGTGGTGGTCGATGCGATCGTTCCCGAGCGCCATCGACTCGACGCCGTAGTAGGCGGAGGGCTGGTGGAGGCGCACGAACGGATAGGCGTCCAGCCAGTGGCCACCCGGCCGGTGACGGCGGTCGACCAGCACGACCTCGGCCTCCGTATGCGCAACCAGCGTGTCGGCGAAGGCCATCCCCGACGCACCGGCTCCCACGACGAGGTAGTCGGTCTCGACTTCACGCATCGCCTCAAGGCTACGACTCACGGGGACTCTGAGCGCGGTCCTGGAGAGCCGGAGGGGGCACAGAGCCTTGTCAAGCTGGCCCAGCAATTGGCAGCCCGCCGGCGGCAGCTGGCGGCGGAAGGTCTAGGGTCTGGCGATGCCCGACGTGTTCGAGCTGCTCGCCGCGTACGACGAGCAGGTTCGTGACCGCGTTCCCGACCCCTTGCCACGGGGTGTCGCGGTCGAGCGGGACGGGCCCCTCATACGCTTCTTCGGCTTGGCAGGCCGTGGCTTCGTCGTCTATCGCGACCTCGGCGGGGTCGATGGTGCGGACCTCGACGAGCTGATCGCGCGCCAGGTGCACGCTTTCGGGGAGCGCGGCGAGCGCTTCGAGTGGAAACTCCATGGGCACGACCGGCCCGAGGACCTGTCGCAGCGGCTGCGCGCGGCCGGGTTCGTGCCCGAGGAGACGGAGACGATCGTGATCGCGCCCGTTGCGGACATCGCCGGCGAGATGCGACTGCCCGAGGGCGTGACGCTGCGGGAGGTGACCAGCCGCGCCGACCTCGAACGGATCGCGGCGCTCGAGCAGGCCGTCTGGGGAGACGAGAACCAGCAGACCTGGCTCGTCGACATGCTCGAGTCGGAGCGTGCCGCCGATCCGGACGCGCTCACCGTCGTGGTGGCGGAGTCCGGTGCGACCGTCGTCTGCGCCGCGTGGATCCGGTTCGAGCGCGGCACCGAATTCGCGACCCTGTGGGGCGGCGCGACGCTGCCGGATTGGCGCCGCCGTGGGATCTACCGCGCCACTGTCGTCTTCCGCGCAAACGTCGCCGCGCGGCGCGGCATCCGCTACCTCGAGACCGACGCGTCCGACGACAGTCGCCCCATTCTCGAGCGTCTCGGCTTCAGCGCGGTGACGACGACCACGCCGTACGTCTGGTCGCCGCCCGTTCCGGCAGCAGAGCCATAGCCACGCTGGGCGTGCGCGGTTCGCGCCGCTCCGCCGATGCGCACGGAGGACAATGAGCCGCACGATGGCCGAATCTCCGTTCTTTGGAGCCAAGCGGTGGGCGCGTGCCCCGGCGACGTGGGGCGTGGTGTTCGGAGGGCTCCAGGCGGCGTCGCCGCTCGCGTTCTGGTGGCTCGATGCGGGGACGGTGTACGCGCTCGGTCTGGCGCTGATCGCATCGGTCTACATCGGCTTCGCAGTTGCCGATGGACGCTGGGTCGTCATCGCCCTCGAGAGCAACGTGGCGGCGATCTTCGTCATCGTCGCTGCCGCGGGCGTCACGGGATCGCCCTGGCTCCTCGTCCTCGGGCTCGCGGGCCACGGGCTCAAGGACCTCTGGCAGCATCGAAGTCAGTTCGTCGCGAACACCCGGTGGTGGCCCCCGTTCTGCCTCGTCGTCGACTGGGTCGCCGCATCGATCATCGCCGTCGAGATCCTCGCGGGTGTCGACTTCCACCATTGACGGCACGGGTTCTCCGCGCGCTCGCGGGCCGTCCGTGACGTCAGGACGGCTCCACACCGGGGTCGGGCGCCGGGTCCACGTTGAAGCTGAACATCATCCCGCTCTCGTGGTGCTCGGCGATGTGGCAGTGCGCCATCCAGAGGCCGGCGTTGGTGACGTCGAGCAGGATGTCGACCGTCTCGCCGGTGCGCACGAGCACGGTGTCCTTCCAGACCAGGTTGGGCTCGGCGGCGCCGTCGCGGGCGAGGACGAGGAAGCGGCCGGCGCCGTGGACGTGGAACGGGTGGTGCATCGGGTGGTCGGAGTCCATCTCGTTGACGCAGCCGGATCTTCACCTGGTCGCCGACCCGGAACCGCCAGTCGATCGCGTGGTTCTCGGCGCCGGTCTCGCGGTCGACGAGCTTCCAGCGCATGTTGGCCGGCGTCGTCATGCGGTTGACCTCGACCATGTCGTCTTCCCACTCGATCCCGCCGGCCGCGTGATCGCCGTGGTCGGCGTGACCGTGCTCGTGGTCGCCGTGGTGGCTCTCATCGTCGTGCCCATGCGCGTCGCCGTGGCCCGCTGACGCGACGAGCTGAGGCCGGCAGCAGCTTCATGCCGCACTCCGGGCAGCGGTCGGGCGCGTCGCTGACGACCTCCGGGTGCATCGGGCAGGTGTAGCTCGTCGGTGCGGCCGTCGCCAGGAGCTTCATCCCGCACTCCGGGCACCGGCCGGGCTCGTCGCTGACGACCTCCGGGTGCATCGGGCAGGTGTAGACGACCGGGCCCTCGGGCGACGCCCATGTCCATCTCGGCGACGAACGCGAGCGTCTTGTCGGGCGGAGCGTCCAAGAACGGCGCAAGCAGCTCCCGCTCGGCGACCACGTCGGGGTTCGTCGCGCAAGGCCTCGAACTGCTCGGTCGAGCGGCGGCTCGCCGGCTTCCGTGGCAACGGTGATCGTCGCGAGCGGATAGGTCCGCTCGGGTGTCCGGTGCTCGAGCGTCAGCTGCCCCGGCTCGTCGAACAGGACATCGACGACGACGCGCTCGGACGGCGCGAGGATCACCGACGTCGACGAACTGCTCGCGCTCGACGCGGCCGCTGTCGCCGCCGACGAGCTTCATCCGCGCGCCGGGCAGCGCGACCTTGAAGACGCGCGTGTTGGCGGTGTTGGTCAGGTAGAGGCGCACGACCTCGCCGCGCCGGGCGCTCAACGAAAGGTCGGGCTCGCCGCCGACGAGCAGGACGTTGCCGAACCGCCCCATCGCCGCGTACGTCGTCTCGGTGCGGCTGAACGGCGCAATCCTGCCGTCCTCGAGCAGGACGTCGTCGAGCGTCAGCAGCAGCTCGCGGTGCACCGGCGGCCAGTAGCCGGGTCCGCCGGGACGACCAGGATGTTGCCGTACAGACCCATCTCCTGGCCGTAGTCCTCGCGGATGTGCGGGTGGTACCAGTACAGCCCCGGATCGGGAAACTCCAGGCGGTAGGAGAACGTTCCGCCGATCGGAGATCGGCGTCTGCGTCTCGTGCGTGCCGTCGTAGCGGTTCTCGAGCCGCAGGCCGTGCCAGTGCACCGTGGCCTCGAGATCGCCCTCGTTGACGACGTTGACGACTACGCGCGACCCCTCGGGCACCCTGAGCGTCGGCCCGGGAATCGACCCGTTGTAGGCGAGCATTCGTACGGTCGCGTCGCCCAGGCGCTTTGCCACCGGCGCGATTCGCAGCTCGAACTCGTCGCCATCCGCGAGCTCGACGACCTCCGAGGCGCTCGCCTCGGGAAGGCCGGCGGGGTCGGTGGGGAACTGATCGCTGTCGGAGACAGCCGTGTGATGGCCGTGCTCTTGCATGGTCAGGCTCCTTCGGTAACGGACGTTGCGGACCGCACCGCGTCGCCGTCCGCGCCCATCCGAGCGTCGGCGCGGGCGGCGATCTGCTGTGCGATGAACTGGGCGTCGTCCCCGACCCACCCGATGAGGGCAGAGCCGCGCGTGTGCTGCCAGGACAGGCCGAGGAAGTACAGACCGGGCACGTCGGTGACACCTCTGCGATGGCTGATGCGTCCCTCCGAGTCCACCACGGGCAGCTCGATCCAGGCGTGATCAGGGCGGTACCCCGTGGCCCAGATCACTGCGTCGACCTCGAGCGTGCTTCCGTCCGCAAAGCCTACGACGCGCCCCGAGGCTTCCGTCGCCCGCGGGCGCAGTTCGATCCCGAGGCTTTCGAGCCCGCGGGGGCTCGAGCCGAGGAGGATGTCCCGTTGGCTCGCCCGACGCCCGAAGCGTGTGTCGACGCTCTTGTGGATCAGCCCGGTCTTCGTCAGCCACCAGAAGAGGTCGCGGCCGAGAAACCGTTGGGGCAGCGGCTTCTGCTGCGAGCCCACGGCCAGATGAACCTTGTGGGTGGCGGCGAGCTCCTTCGCGATCTGGAAGCCGGTGTTGCCGCCACCGACGACGAGAACCGTGCCCTCCGGCACCCCATCCGGCCGCCGGTAGCCAGTGCTGTGCACCTGGAACACCTCCGGCGCGAGATCTCCGGCGAACGCAGGCACCCGTGGGGCCTGGAAGGGGCCCGTGGCGACAACGACCTGTTCCGCTTCGATCTGGCCGCGATCGAGGCCGATGACGAACCCGCCGTTCGTCGAGGTCAACGACCGCACCGGGCTGTCGAGCCGGATGGGAAGACCAAAGGTGTCCGCGTACCGCTCGAGGTAGGCGATCACCTCGTCACGGCCCGGGTAGCCGTCTGGATCGCCGGGGAAGGCGAGCCCGGGGAGGCCGCTGTACCTGCGCGGCGTGAAGAGGACGAGCGAGTCCCAGCGCCTCCGCCACGCCGAGCCGATCGAATCAGCCCCATCGACGATGACGAAGCTTCGGTTCTGACGCGCGAGCTGATGGCCGATCGCGAGACCCGCCTGTCCCGCGCCGACCACGGCCACCTCGACCTGCATCCGTCCGCTGCGTACAGCCTCGTCCTGCTGATCAGACAGACCTGAGCTGCGGGCACGTCCCCGATCCATGGTCACTCGGACTCGATACCGAGAACGTGGGGATCACCAAACACGTGGGTTGACCGCGCAGCGCTCATGCGATGGCAGGCGTCGACCGAAGCAGCGTGCACCGGCGGCGGCAGATGCGGCGATTCGAGTGCTCTGACGTTCGACATGACTCCTCTCGAACAACCCTGGGAACCGGACGGCGCCGGAGCGCGTGCCCTCGACGTCACTCTCGGCGTCGGCGCAAGCAGCATCGAGCCCGGTCGGAAAGCTCAGATCGGTGCTCCTCAGCGTCGAGGAATCCCGCGCCGGGTCAGCGTTCGAACCAGCCTACCTGCGGCGGCACCCGCCGGCCCATGGCGAGCTAGTGATGGGCGTGCACGACCGCGTGTCCCTTGCCGCGGGCGATCAGCCAGCGGTTGACGGGATACGCGCACGCACCGGCGATCAGGAGAGCGATCGCAAGGCTTCCCCAGAAGCGAACGTCGTCGAGGCCGGCCTTCATCGCACCCGGGATGAGGAGAATGATCGCGTTGTCGACGATCTCCATGATCGCGATCGAGATCGTGTCCGAGGCCAGGGCGAGCGGCATCGCCGCGCCGAAAGCGAGACCCGCACGGAGCAGTGGCACCATCGTCAACGCGTACCCGAAGACAAAGGCGAGGACGACCGCGGCTGCGATGGTCTGCACGTTGCCCCAGCCGAGGGCAGTCCCGATGATCATCCCCAGCACCTCGCCGATCGCGCACCCGGTGAGGCAGTGGACGGTCGCGGAGAACGCCACCCTGTTCAACGAGGGGTGTGCGGCGGCGTGCGTGTGACTCACGCCCCCACTCTAGGAGTAGCCAGTGCGCGACCGCCCGCTTGCGACCGGCCGACCCCGCCGATGCCTCTCAGTCCTTGGGCAGTTCAGTCCTTGGGCAGTGCCCGGTCGAAGAAACGGATGACGCGCTGCTCGTATTCGACCGGGCGTGCCTGGAACCCGCCCACGTGCCCGGCCTCGGGGATCAGCCACAGGGTCTTCGGGGCCAAGGCCGCTCGGTAGAAGTCGACGTTCAGCTCCTCACTCTCGACGCCGCGACCGGCGTATATCAGGAACGTGTGGCGAGGTGCGATCCCCCGCACCAGGTGGTCGAGCGCCGGCGGGGGCACGGTGCCGCTCAGGACGGCGACGGCGGCCGTCTGCACAGCGGCCTCCGGAAGCGCGAGCCAGCCCCGCGGCCCCCTGAGCACGTCCTCGCGCACCGAGCGCGAGCCCGCTCCCTCCGAGACGACCGCACGGAGCCCACGGTTGGCGGCCGCGGCCTGGAGCATCATCTCGCCGCCGACCGAGAACCCGATGCCCCCGATCCGGCCCGCTTCGACGTCTGGGCGTCGCCCGAGCCAGGCGACGGCAGCGTCGATGTCCTTCTCTCCGGCCCAGCCGAACACGTTCGGGTCGCCCTCGCTCCCGTCATAGCCGCGTGCGTCGAGCAGCAGCACGCCGTAGCCGTGCCGGGCCAGCATCTGCGCCTGCGGCAGCTTCCCCTGCCGGGTCGGGTACGAGATCACGGCCGCGCCGTTCAGCGAAGGGACGTACCAGCCGGCGAGGTCGAGGCCGTCGCTCGTCCGGAGCGTGACGTCCTCGTAGGCCCGTCCGAGCTCGGCGGGTCGGACGGCAGCCCGCGGGCGGTGCGTCGCGAGGATCGCGATGCCGAGCGGCAGGAGGAGCACGTAGGCCGCAACGAGCGTCGCGAGCGCGATGGTCCGCCCGACGGACGTAGCGAAACCGGCCCGGCTTCCGCGCACGCCAGAGCAACACGGCAGCGACCCCCAGCAGCGCGAGTCCGACGGGGAGGAGCAGGAAGCCGGTCCAGTCCTCGCCCCGCGCGCCGACCGCGCGAGCGCCGGCGATCGCGAGGCCCGCGCCCTCCAGCGCGAGCACTCCGAGCGCCGCCGCGATCGCGGCGCGCGCGCCCGGGCGAACGCGTGGGAAGACCACGATCGCCAGACCGAGCATCGCGAGCGACGCCGCGCCGCGCACGAGGTGATCCTCCGGGCCCGTGCCGGGCTCGGGCGCGAAGAACGAGTCGGTGGCTGTGTGCACGGCGACGATGGCCGCCGAGCACGTGAACAGGAGGACGTCGGGGCGCGCCGCCACGCGTCGCGCGCGGCCCAGCCGCGCGCGCGGCCGGACGCGCGCCTGGCGGGTCATCGTCGCTGTCATCCAGGGCCTCCTCCTGGGTGTGCTCCGGGCACGCCCCACGATCACTCCCAGGATGACCCCGGCCGTTCCCCGCGCCGTCCGCGAGGATCCCGATCGGCCGGTTGCGAACTACTCGACCGCGATCGTGGGAATCTACGATCATCGGCTCCCGGACGGCAGTAGATCATCGTCCGGCCCGCTTCCAGCGTCGGCTCGGGGAGCACGAAGTCGAAGACCGGCCGGGCCTATCGGTCAACGGTTCACGGCGTGCCTCGCTCGTTCGCCGCGCTCCCGAGGCGGATGCGGATTCCTTCGCTCGACGGTGGCGTGCTGCCGGCGCCGTCGGCTGGCGACGCCGGCGTCAGCGGTGCTCGGCGGCGAAGAACTCGAGCGCGGTCTTCGTCTTCGGCTGCTGTTCGGCGGAGAGGCTCAGGCCGAGTCCCTCGAGGTACGCCCGGGCCTCGATCCCGGCCTGGAACGCCTCACCGGGCGGGCACTTCGTGGAGAGCTCGAGAATCCTCGACCCGTCGGGATAGAGCCAGAGCTCGACGACGAGCTTTCTGTCGTACCCGGGCGCCGACTGCTTCAGCTTCAACACGAAGATCGGCCCGAGGATCGTGAGGTCGTCCAGCCCCAGCCCGTCCGGCGCGTGGGCGGCGAGGAACGCGCGTTGCCCCTTCGAGAACAGCTTCTTGACGGGACGCCGGCCCAGGATCGCCTCTCGCACGTCGGCGTTCGCGGCCTGACCCTTCATGGAGGCCGAGCAGACGTACCCGCCCGGCATCGCATCCACCTCGACCTTGACGCTCGGCGAGCGCCGGAGGTCTTCGGAGAGCTCGTCCGGGACGACCGGGCGGAGCTTCACGACCGTGTCACCCGTCCGGCCCTGGACCCTGCGGGCGCGGACCGCGACACCACTCTTGTTGAGCTCCAGGCCGGGGGTGTCGAAGAAGAACACCTGCCGGATCTGCGCCTCGAGGGGATCGAGCCCGAGGGTCGCGATCGCCGATCGATGCTCGGCCTCCGGGACTGTCAGCTTCAGCTCGACGCTATCGGAGCCGGCCACGAGGGCGAGCAGCTGGGCGAGCTCGTCGGGGGGCAGCTCGGTCAGCCTCTTCGTCGGGGCGGCCATGAGTGCTCCCTCCTCTGTCGGTCGAGTGTTCAGGATTGCCGCGGCCACATTACACGGGCGTGATTCTCCTTCGCCGCCGGTCGCCCCGCCATGGGACGAGCCGGTTTCACCCGGGTGAGCGTGAGGAGCCGCAGCACGCCGAGACGGCTGGAATGCCGCGGGCCCTGCTCGTCCGATCTCTCGTAGCGGCCGGCGCCTGACGGACGGCCTCCCGCCGGGCGTCGCCCTCTCCTTCCAGCCCTTCACGGGGGGCACCGTCTTCCTTGGAGCTCCGCCGGAAGAGCGGGGCCGAGCACGCGCTCCTCTTCCGCTTCGGCGCGGGCGGCGCATACCGTGGTGGTCGATGAGCGCGCCCATCGAGTTGACCACGCTCACCGACGGCGGCCAGCCCGCCTCGCGCGTCGCCGCCGAGATCGCGGCGTTCCTGAACGACGCTCGCGAGAGCCTCGACCTGGCGCTCTACGACGTCCGCCTCGAGACCGAGGCGGGGGCGCTCGTGCTCGCCTCGCTGCTCGCGGCACACCAGCGGGGCGTCCGCGTCCGGCTCGCGTACAACGTCGACCACCCGGGCCCGATCCCCGTGCCGCCGCCGCCCGAGACGCGACCGGAGGCGATCGAGGCGTTGCCCGTCGAGACCCGCGGCATTGCCGGGATCCCGGACCTGATGCACCACAAGTTCTGCGTCCGGGACGCCGAGGACGTCTGGACGGGCTCGATGAACTGGACGGAGGACTCGTGGACGCGCCAGGAGAACGTCGTCGTCCGGCGTCCTCGGAGCGGAGCGCTTCGCGTTCGCGTTCACGCTCGGCGTTCGACCAGCTCTGGCAGCGCGGCGTCGTCGAGGGCACGGGGACCGTCGAGCCGCGGCCGGTCGAGCTTCGCCGGCGGGGTCACCGTCCGCCCGTGGTTCACGCCCGGCAACGGCGAGGCGCTCTCGCACCGCGTGGCGAAGCACCTCGGGCGCGCGCGACGGCGGATCCGCATCGCCTCGCCGGTGCTTGACCGCCGGGCCGATCCTCGGCACGCTCGTCGAGGTCGTCAACGAGCGTCGCTGCCAGCGTCGTCGGGCGTCGTCGACGACACGCAGGTCGACGACGTCTTCCGGCAGTGGAGCCGCGAACGGGGTCAGCGCCTGGAAGATCCCGCTCCTCCGAGACGATCGTGAGCGCGGCGGCGTTCTCCGGCAAGCCGTCGACGCCGTGGGCGCCCGGACGGCGTGCAGGACTTCATGCACGCGAAGGTCGTCGTCGCGGACGACGTGTCGTTCGTCGGCTCGTTCAACTTCTCGCGCTCCGGCGAGCGGAACGCGGAGAACGTCGTCGAGATCCACGACGCGGCGACCGCAGATGCGCTCGCCGCCTACGTCGACGACGTGCAGCGAGCGCTACCCGCCAGCGACGCCTCCCGACCTCGAGCGCGTGCGTCGGCGCAGGGGTCGCGACGTCGCGACAGAAACGTCGCCCCATGAGCACACAACCCTCCACCAGCGGCCCCCTCGGGCAGCCGCGCGGCATCGGGTTCGCGATCCTCCTCGCGATCGTGACCCTCGGGATCTACACGCTCTACTGGGTGTTCAAGACCCAGGACGAGGTGAAGGAGCATTCGGGCATCGGCGTCGGCGGCGTGATCGGGCTCGTGATCTACATCGTCCTCTCGCCGGTCACCTGGTTCCTGATCCCGTCCGAGATCGGGAAGATGTTCAAGGCGGACGGACGAGCGGCCCCCTTCACCGGGCTGGACGGGCCTCTGGCTGCTGCTCCCGATCATCGGGGCCTTCGTCTGGTTCATCAAGATCCAGGGCGCGCTGAACCGCTACTGGGAGAGCAAGGCAGCGCCCGCCGCAGCTCCCGCGCCGGTCACGTAGGGCAACGAGCGTCGCTGGGGACAGGCCCTGCGGGGCCGGTCCCCGGGGCTCTACGCGACGCCGGCGAGGAGGAAGGCGCGGCTCTCTCGCAGCATCTCGCGGGCGATCACGAGGCGCTGCACCTCCTGGGTGCCCTCGTAGATCTGCGTGATCTTCGCGTCGCGCATGAACCGCTCGACCGGGTACTCCTTGACGTAGCCGTAGCCGCCGAGGATCTGCACCGCCTCGGTCGCGACCTCCATCGCGACGTCGCCGCACATGAGCTTCGCCATCGCCGAGGCCTTGGTCAGCTCGTCCTCGGGGACGCCGGCGTCGGCCATCTGGCCGAAGCGGTAGAGCAGCCCGCGCGCCGCCTCGGTCCTCGTCTCCATGTCGGCGAGCTTCGCGGCGATCAGCTGGTGCTCGGCGATCGGCCTGCCCATCGTCTCGCGGGTGCGGGCGTACTCGAGCGCGTAGTCCGTCGCGCCCTGCGCGATGCCGAGCGCCTGCGCCGCGACCCCTGGGCGCGAGCGGTCGAGGATCCGCATCGCGAGCTTGAACCCCGTCCCCTCCTCGCCGAGCCGGTTCGCCTCGGGGATGCGGCAGCCGTCGAACACGAGCTCGCCGGTGGTCGAGCCGGCGATGCCCATCTTCTCCTCCAGCCGCGCGACCTCGAACCCCGGCGTGTCCGCCTCGACGAGGAACGCGGAGATCCCCGCGTGCCCGGCATCCGGGTCGGTCTTCGCGAACACCGTGTAGAGGCCCGCGACACCGGCGTTCGTGATGAACCGCTTCGTCCCGTCGAGGACGTACGTCGCCGCCGTCACGGCGCGCGGTCGTCCGCATCGCCGCCGAGTCGGAGCCGGAGCCCGCCTCGGTCAGCGCGTACGCGGCGAGCACCTCGCCCGACGCGAGCCGCGGCAGCCAAGCTCTCGCGCTGCTCGTCCGAGCCGCCGAGCTTCAGCCCGAGCGAGCCGAGCTCCTGCACCGCGAGGATCAGCCCGCTCGTCGCGCAGACCTTCGAGACCTCCTCGATCGCGACGAGGGCGAGGAGCGTCCCGTGCCGGTGCCGCCGTGCTCCTCGTCGAAGAAGAGGCCGAAGATCCCCTGCTCGCGGATAGAGCTCGACGACGTCCCACGGGAACTCGTGCGTCGCGTCGATCTCCGCCGCGCGCGGCGCGATCCGCTCGCGCGCCAGCGTCCGAACGAGGTCGCGCAGCTCGCGCTGCTCGTCGGTCAGGACGTCCCAGGGCACGGGCGCAGTGTACGGCGCCCGACGGGCCGCGGCTAGAGCATCTCGGCGGGCACGAACTTGCTCACCTCGACGATCTCGTCGGCGGGCACGTTCGCGCGACGCGCCGCCTCCATGATCGCGTCCGGCGACGGCGCCTCGTAGAGGCAATAGGTCGGAGCTTGTCGGCCGAGATGAACGAGAACAGCCAGCTGACGCCCTCGTCGGTGTTGACGGCGTCGATCAGGCGGACGTCGTCATCGGTCAGCTCGAGCCGGTCGGCGAAGGTGCGCTCGATCACGTAGAGAGGCATCGGATCGATGGTACTACGGGCCGTCGGTCGGGACGAGCCCGCGGCGGAGGGCATAGCCGGCTGCCTCCGTGCGGTTGGCGCAGCGGGTCTTGCGGAGGATCGAGCGGATGTGGTTCGCCGCCGTGTGCTCGCTGATGTGGAGGCACGCGGCCGATCTCGCGGTTCGAGCGCCCCCGGGCGAGCTCGACGAGGATCTCGACCTCGCGCGCGCTCAGGCCGTCCGGGAGCTGGGTCGCCGGCTCGACGCTCGGGCCGAGCTTGGCGGCGCGGCGGAGGAGCGTCGGGCATGCCGATCGCCTGGGCGAGGCCGACCGCGACGCCGAGCTGCGCCCGCGCGTGCGCGCGGTCGTCTCCCGCTCCGCGCGCCAGCAGCATGCGCGCGTACTCGTAGGAGGTGTGCGCGAGCCACGTTCGCGCGCCGAGCCCCGTGTTGAGCGCGAGCGCGGATTGTGAAATGCGCTTCGGCGCGACTCCCAGTCGCCGAGCACCGTGGCCGATCATCCCGAGATAGCGGTCCGCCGCCCCGTAGCAGGCGACCAGGTGGCCGATCATCACGTTGCCGCCTGAGTACGCGGCGAGCTCGGGATAGAGCGCCTCGGCCGCCTCGGCGTCCGCCAGTCGCGGCACAGGCGTCGGCGAGGTATACGAGCGAGGCGAGCCAGAGCGACGGACGCAGCGCACCGAGCCCGTCGCCGAGGATCCGCTGCAGCTCGCGGCGGGCATCGTCCGTCCATCCCGAGCTCGGCGTAGAGCGCGGCGAGGCCGGGTCGCCCACGCGCCGCTCGCGCGCGTCGCCCTCGAGCAGGCGGACGACCGGAGCGAGCTCGGCCGAGACGCCCCTGCTCGCGACGGATCCCGAACATCTGGATCGCGTACGTCCCCGACGCGTCCCGGCCGGTCGAGCAGCCTGCCCCACTCCTGCGAGCGGTGCGGCCGCCTGCCTCGGCCGCGGCGAGGTCGCCGTCGCAGAGCGCGAGCGCGGCCGCGTAGTGCTCGGCGACGTGAAGGAGGAACGGCTGGCTCAGCCTCCGCGCGATCGCCGAAGCAGCTGGCCGAGCCGCTCCCTCGCCGCGTCGTGATCGCCAGGCACGACGTACGATGGCACGAGCCAGGAGAGCGCCTCGCCCTCGATCTCGACGTCGTCGAGCTCCTCGCCGAGCTCGCGGGCCTCGAGGAGCATCCGGTTGACCTCCTCGTTCGGTGCGAGCTGCCCCGCGACCAGTAGGACTGCGCGAGCGATCATCGCCGAGCGTGCGGCGGTCGCCGCGACGCCGCGACATCGCGATCGACGCGTCGCGCGCGAGCGCCGCACGGCCCGACTCGCCGCGAAGCTCGAGTGCGCGCGCGAGGCCGCCGAGCGACGCGGGCGCGGAGCTCGGAGTCGTCCTGCCGGGAGCGCGGCGGCCGCCTCCTCGAGCAGCTCGACCGCCCCGGCGTCGTGGATCGCCGGGCGCCAGCACGCCTCCTCGAAGCCGATCGCCGCGCGCGCGAGCAGCTCGCGCGTCGCCGAGCGAGCGCGCGAGCTCGGCGGTCGCGCGCGAACGCGTCGAGCGCCGCGTCGGCATGGCCGGCGCGATGGCAGGCGTCGCCGAGCCGGAGCATCACGCCGCGCGCGCTCGGCCGGGTCGCGGACGCCGAGCTCGAGCGCGGTCGCGGAACCGGTCCTCGGCCTCGCCGAAGGCGAGCG
Organism: uncultured Actinomycetes bacterium; assembly: GCA_963793655.1. GTDB lineage: Bacteria > Actinomycetota > Thermoleophilia > Gaiellales > Gaiellaceae > Gaiella. The sequence continues at coordinate 220,447 of CAWCAV010000010.1, read as the reverse complement.
CGCGCGACCGCCGACTCGGCCGCGAGCAGGTTGTACGTCGACCGCACGCTCGACTCCGCCGACCGGCGCCGCCGCCGCGTAGTGGTGCGCGAGCGCGGCGAGCGACGCCCGGCTGTCGCTGCTCGACCATCCGTGCTCCAGCGCCTCGGCGACGCGCAGGTGGATCTCCGCCCTGCGCGCGGCCGAGAGCCGGTCGTCGACCGCTCGGCGAACCAGCTCGTGCGCGAACCGGTAGGCGAGCGCCGCGCCCGGGCTCCTCGACCAGGAGCCCGCTCCGCACCGCCTCGTCGACCGCATCGAGCAGCGCTCGCCTCGTGCACGCACCGACGCGCGCCGCACGGTGTCGAGCTCGAAGTCGGCGCCCGTCACGGCGGCGAGCTCGAGGACCTCGTTCGCCTCGCGAGTGAGCAGGCGCGAGAGCCGCTGGCTGACGACCTCCCGCACCGTCGTCGGCACGCCGAGCTCGGCCGCCGGCCGGGACGAGACGCGCCGCGTCAGCGCCGACGTCGACTGCGGCGGAGTCGATCAGCTCGCGCCAGAGCTCCGTGACGAGGAACGCGTTGCCGCCGGTGAGGCTCGCCGACGACGGCGGTCAGCTCAGCCGTGGGCTCGACCCCGGCCGTCAAGCCGGACGAACTCGCGCGATCTCGCTCGCCGACAAGCCCGCCGAGGCGGATCCGCACGACGCCCTCGGTGCGGTAGACGTCGACGAGCGCCTCCGCGAGCTCGGCGGGCACGTCCGCCTCGGCGTCGCGGAAGGTCGCCACGAGCAGCATCCGCGCCGCCGCGCCGGACCGAACGAGGTGCCGCATCAGCTGCAGCGTCGGATGCGTCGGCCCAGTGCACGTCCTCGAGCACGAGGAGCACGCGGCGCCTCGGAGCTGACGCCCGACGAGCAGGTCGGTCACCGCGGTGTGGAGCCGGTGGCGCTCTGCGTCCGGCGTCGGCCGCCGCGGGCGGCGGGCAGCTCGCCGACGCGCGTCGCGAGCTCGGGCAGCAGCCGCGTCAGCTCTCCGCCGCCGGGGCCGAGGTGCTCGCGCAGCACCTCCGGCTCGGTGTGCGCGTACGAGATGCTCGAGCGCAGCCGCGAACGGACCGTAGGGCGAGCCGACGACCGCGTCGCAGTCACCGTAGAGCACGGTCGCCCCTTCGCCGGCGAGCCCGCGCGCGAGCTCGCGCACGAGGCGGCTCTTCCCCGAGCCGGGATCGCCGGCGACCAGCGCCGCGCGGCGCCCCTCGCCCGGCGCTGCGGGGCAAGCAGGGCCCGCAGCGTCGCGAGCTCCTGCGTCCGCCCGGCGAAGGCGAACGTCGGGCGAGAGCCGGAGCGGGCCGGGAAGGGGGGTCGCCAGTGTCCATCGATGATCAGATCTGATCATTGCGCACCGCCGGGGCTCGCGGAAAGTCGGTCAGGCCCGGTCATGACACCGCATCTCCGTCGCCCTACCCTCGGAACGACCCCAGGACGAGGAGGAAGCAGTATGAGCACGACCGTATCCGCGCTGGACAGCGCACGCACCGAGCTCGCGTCGTTCGGACGAGCGGCTGATCGGCCCCGAGGACCCCCGGTACGACGAGGCCCGGGCGCTCTTCAACGCGATGATCGACAAGCGGCCGGCGCTGATCGCGCAGTGCGCGACCGCCGACGACGTCGCCGCCGCGATCCGCTTCGCACGCGAGCACGACCTGCCGCTCGCCGTCCGCGGCGGCGGGCACAACGGCGCCGGCCTCGGGCAGCGTCGACGACGGGGTCGTGATCGACCTCTCGCCGATGAAGTCCGTCGACGGTCGATGCCCGTACGACGCGACCGTTCGCGTCGGCGGGGGCTGCGTCTGGGGCGAGGTCGACGCGGCCACCCAGCCGCACAGCGCTCGCCGTGCCGACGGGGATCATCTCGACGACCGGCGTCGGCGGGCCTCACGCTCGGCGGCGGCCACGGCTATCTGACGCGCCGGCACGGCCTCACGATCGACAACCTGCTGTCCGCGAAGATGGTGCTCGCGGACGGCTCGCAGGTGACGGCGAGCGCCGACGAGAACCCCGACCTCTTCTGGGCGATCCGCGGCGGCGGCGGCAACTTCGGCGTCGTCACCGAGTTCACGTTCCGGGCGCACCCGCTCGAGACGATCGTCGGCGGCCCGACGTTCTGGGCGATCGAGGACGCGGACGAGCTTCTCGCCGCGTACCGCGAGTGGCTGCCCTCGGCGCCGCGCAACGTGATGGGCTTCTTCAACTTCCACACGATCCCGCCGGTGAAGGAGGCGTTCCCCGAGGAGCTTCACCTGCGCAAGGTGTGCGGCGTCGTGTGGTGCATCGACGACATCGGACGAGGAGCGCGGAGGAGGCGATGGCGCCGATGCTCTCCGTCGCCGAGCCGCTCCTGCACGGCGTCGGCCGGATGCCGATCGCGGCGCTCAACAGCGCCTTCGACGGTCTCTACGGGCCGGGCGACCAGTGGTACTGGCGCGGCGCCTTCCTCCGCGAGATCCCGGACGAGGCGATCGCCCTCAACCGCGAGTGGAACGAGCGGATGCCGGGCTTCAAGGCCGGGCACGCACTTCTATCCCGTCGACGGGGCGGCCAACGACGTCGCCGTCGAGGATACGGCGTTCGGCGTACCGCGACGCGACGTGGTCGCAGGTCTTCATCGGCTGCGATCCCGATCCCGCGTCGGCCTCGGCGGTGCGCGACTGGACGATCGGCTACCACGAGGCGATCGTGCCGTACTCCGCGGGCGCCTCGTACGTCAACTTCATGATGGACGAGAGGGCCAGGCGCGGGTGAAGGCGACCTACGGGCCGAACTACGCGCGGCTCGCGCAGGTGAAGGCGGCGTACGACCCGGACAACGTGTTCCGGGTCAACCAGAACATCCTGCCGGCCGTGGCTGACCCGCTGCGGGGGACGGGCGCCGCGAGGCCCGGTCCCCCGCCAGGCTCGTGCTATGGAAGTCCCGGCGCCCAGACGCGCGACAGCCCCGCGGCGCGCCGCCAGCGCGAGCGCCGCCGCGCCGACGAAGAGCGACGTCACCTCCGTCGCGCCGCTCCGCGCGCCCGAGACGCGAGCCGAGCTCGGCGTACGCCGACGACGAGCGCACCGGCCGAGCGGGCAGCGAAGTACTCACCGCCGGTCGTCTCGCGCGATCGCGCGGAGCGTCTCCCGGTCGGGCGCGCGGTTGAAGCCGAAGAAGCCGCCGCCGCCCGGCACCCGCCCGCGTCCCGCCGGTCGGTGCCGAGCGCGACCGTGAAGACCGGGATCCCTGCGCCGGCCGCGCAGCGCCGCACCCGTCCGCGGCCGGGATCAGACCGCGGTTCTGGCGCCCGTCCGAGAGGAACAGGATCGTCACCGCGCCCTCGCCGCCGGAGATCGCACCGGTCGTGGTCGCCTTTCCGGGCTCGGCGAACGCCTCCCGCGCGAGCTCGACCGCGCGCGCCAGCGCGTCGCCGATCGCGGTGCCGCCGCCGGACTGCGAACCGGTTGATCGCGGCGACCGAGCGGCGCAGCCGCTCGCGGTCGTGGGTCGGCGACGGCGGCCACGCTCACGTCACCCGCGAATGTGACGAGCCCGACGCGCAGCTTGTCGGGAGCGCGGTCGAGGAACGACTGCGTGGCTTGCTTGGCCGCGCCGAGCCGCGTCGGCGCGACGTCGCGCGAGAGCATCGAGCGCGAGGTGTCGACGACGAGGACGACCGTTGCGTTCTCGACGGGGGCCGACGCGCCGACGTGCGGGCGCGCGAGCGCTGACGCAGAGGAGGGCGAGGACGACGACGACGAGCGCCGGCCGTCAGGCGCTCGCGCCGAGCGGGACGTCCGGGGCGCGACTCCGCGGAGGACGTCGACGTTCGGGTAGCGGACGACGTAGCGCGGCCGCGGCGCCTCCGAAGGAGCACGTACGCCGCCGACGAGCGCGGCGAGCGCGGCGAGGAAGAGAAGCGCCAGCGGACGGTCGAAGCTCATCGATCCTCCGGTCGGAGCATCGATCGTAGCGTTCCGCACGGTACGGCTCGGTTCCGCTCACGAGGACGAGTGTCTAGGCTCCGCGCGTGATCCTCTCGAACGGCGTCGTCCGCACGATGGATCCCTCGCTGCCGACGACGCGCGGCGCTCGCGATCGCCGGGCGAGCGGATCGTCGGCGGCGTCGGGACGCACGAGAGCGCGCTCCCGACGCCCGACCGCGTCGACCTGCGCGGCCGCTGCGTCCTGCCCGGCGTTCACCGACTCGCACGTCCACTTCCCGACCTGGTCGCTGGCTCGCAGCGACGTCCAGCTCGAGGGTGCCGGCGTCGCTCGCCGAGGCGCTCGCGCGCGTCGCAGCCCATCGCCCGCGGCGGCGAGTGGATCCGCGGCCACGGCTGGCGCGACGCCGAGCTGGGCGGAGCACCCCTCGCGCGAGGCGCTCGACGCGGTCACCGGCGAGCGCCCCGCCGCGCTGTGGTCGAAGGACTACCACTCGCTCTGGCTCAACACGCGCGGCGCTCGCGCGCGCCGGCGGCGACCTCGAGGTGCACGGGCGGCGTCGTCGAGCGCGACGCGGCCGGCGAGCCGAACGGGCGTCCTGCGCGAGGAGTCGGCCTGGCGCTTCCGCGAACGGCACGTCGCCGTCTCGGAGGACGAGTGGGTCGCGGCGACGCGCGACGGGCATCCGCGTCGCGAACGAGCGCGGCGTCGGCGCGATCCACGACAAGGACGGCTGGCTCGGCGCCCACGCGATCTTCGGCCGGATCCACGAGAGCGACGGCCTGACGCTGCGCGTCTGGCAGTCGCTCCCGGCCGAGCACGTCGGCCGGCTCGCCGAGCTCGGCCTGCGCTCGCGGATCGGCGACGACTTCCTGCGGCTCGGCTACCTGAAGACCTTCATGGACGGCACGCTCGGCTCGCAGACGGCGTGGATGCTCGACGGCAGCGGGCGTGTGCATCACGAGCGGCGACGAGCTCGCGGAGATCGTCCGCGCCGCGGCGGCCGCCGGCTGGCCGGTCGCCGTGCACGCGATCGGCGACCGCGCGAACCGCGAGGCGCTCGACGCGTTCGAGGCGACCCGGGACGCGTGGCAGCCGCTCGGCCTCCGCCAGCGGATCGAGCACGCGCAGTGCGTCGATCCGGCCGACCTCCCGCGCTTCGCGGAGCTCGGCGTCGCCTGCTCCGTGCAGTTCAGCCACGCGCCGTCGGACCGCGACCTCGCCGAGCGGTTCTGGGGCGAACGGCTCGACGGCACCTACGCGTTCCGGACGCTGCTCGAGAGCGGCGCGGTCGTCGCGAACGGCTCCGATGCGCCGGTCGAGGAGCTCGATCCCGCTCGCCGGGATCGCAGCCGGGCGTGCTGCCGCACGATCGACGACCGGCCCGGCGTGGCGCCCCGACGAGGCGCTCACCGTCGAGCAGGCGCTCCACGCGTCGACCGTCGCCCCCGCCTGGCTCGCCGGCGACGAGCGACGTCGCGGCAGGCTCCTCCCCGGCTTTCTCGCCGACCTCGTCGTGCTCGACCGCGACCCGGTCGCGATCCCGGCCGAGGAGCTGCCCGACGTGCAGGTCGTCGCGACGATGGTCGGCGGCCGCTGGGTGCACAACCCGCCGCCCTGGGACTGATCAGGCCCCGGCGCCGCGGCGCGAGCAGCGGATCGCCCTCGACGACCGAGCGCCCTCGAAGGCGCGGGTACTCCTCGCCCGACGGCGAACGTCTTCGGAAATCCGCACTCGGCAACGTCGCCGAGGCGCCGTACACTGAGGACATGGCCACGAGAGCGGATACGCAGCGGACGATGCTCCCGGTCCACCAGGCCGGGCAGTGCTCGGTCGCCGCGACGGGCGAGATCGTCGGGTCGAAGTGGACGGTGCTCATCGTCCACGACCTCTCCGAGGGGCCGCGCCGCTTCACGGCAGCTCGAGCACGCCTGCGCCGGCATCAGCCCGCGGACGCTCGCCGAGCGCCTGCGCTGGCTCGAGGCGGAGGAGATCGTCGTCCGCCGCAGCTACGCCGAGTCGCCGCCGCGCGTCGAGTACGAGCTGACGGACAAGGGCGACGCGCTGAAGCCGATCATCGACGAGATGCGCCGCTTCGGGCACGAGTGGCTCGGCTGCGAGGTTCACTCGGCTGACGCCGAATGACCTCGACGACCGACATCTCGCTGCACGGGGGCTAGCCCGAGCGGCGCAGCCGATCGGGCTCGCCCCAGAGGCGCACCAGCTCCACGCAGGTCGCCGCGGCTGCGGCCATGTCCTGCACGGACGCCCACTCGCGCAGCGAGTGGTAGTGCTGGCCGCCGGTGAAGAGGTTCGGCGTCGGGCAGCCCCTTCTCGGTCAGCCGCGCGCCGTCGGTGCCGCCGCGGATGATGCTGCGCACCGGCTCGACGCCCGCCCGGCGGATCGCCTCTTCGGCGGCCTCGACGATCTCGGGGTGCCGGTCGAGCGACGTTGCGCATGTTCCGGTACTGCTCCTCGACCCCGAGCGTGAACGACGCGCGCGGCTCGCGCCCGACGACCTCGGTCGCGATGCGGCGCACGAGCTCGACGTGCTCCTCGAGCTTCTCGTCGTCGTGGTCGCGGGCGATCATCCAGAGCGTCGCCCGCGACGCAGACGCCCGCGATCCGCTCGGGATGGACGAAGCCCTCGCGCGTCCTCGGTCGTCTCGGGCGAGAGCTCGTCGCGCGGGAAGCGCCGCGATCACGTCGGACAGCAGCTTGAGCGCGTTCACGAGCCGCCCCTTCGCCGATGCCGGGGTGGACGCCGACGCCGTCGATCGTGAGCGACGAGCTGGTAGGCGGAGAACGTCTCGATCTCGACCTCGCCGAGCCCCGAGCCGTCGAACGTGTACGCGAGGTCGGCGCCGAAGGCCTCGAGGTCGAAGTGATCGGTGCCTCGCCCGACCTCCTCGTCGACCGTGAAGGCGATCCGCGCGGTCGCCCGCGGCACGTCGTCGTGCAGCAGCCGCCGTGCGGCGGTGACGATGATCGCGACGCCGGCCTTGTCGTCGGCGCCGAGCAGCGTCGTGCCGTCGCTCGTGACGAGGTCGTGCCCGCCGCTTGTCGGCGAGGGCCGGCATGTCGTCCGGGTCGAGCACCTGCGACGGGTCGCCCGGCAGCCGATCGGCTCGCCGGCCCAGGCGCGGTGGACGATCGGGGTGACGCCCGCCCCGGGCGCGGCCGGCGCCGTGTCGACGTGGGCGATCAGTCCGACGGTCGGCGCTCCTTCGACCGTCCCCGGAACTGTCGCGAAGACGTAGCCGCGCTCGGTCAGCTCGACGTCGTCGAGGCCGATCTCCCGCAGCTCCTCGACGAGCAGCCGCGAGAGGTCGAGCTGCTTCTCGGTCGACGGATAGGTCGTCGAGTCGGGCTCCGACTGCGTGTCGACGACGACGTAGCGGAGGAAGCGCTCGAGCACCTCCTCGGCGAGCTCCTCGGCGAGGGGGCTCGCGTACCGGCCGTCCAGAGCCCGTGTCACGACGAGCCGGCGCGTCGAGACGGGCTCTCGATCGCAGCGAGGCGTCGCAAGAGCTCGACGGTCGCCGCGAGCCCGTCTCGCAGCGCGTTCGCCGGGATGTGCTCGTTGGGCGAGTGGATCTGCGCAGTGGGCCGCGCGAAGCCGGTCACGATCGCCGGGATGCCGCGCGCGCCGAGCGACGCGACGACCGGGATCGTCCCACCCGAGCGCGTCGAGCACCGGCCGTGTGCCGAGCGCGTGCTCGAAGGCGTCCTGCGCGATGCGAACCGCCGGCGCGCGCCGGGTCGACGAAGCCGGGCTCGCCCGTCGACCAGAGCTCGACATCGAGGCTCGCCCCCTCGGGCGCAGCCTCGCGGAGGAGGCGCTCGAGCACGGGCGCCATCGCCGCCGGTCGTCTGTCCGGGCGCGAGCCGGATCGAGAGGTTCGCCAGGCCTCGACGGGGAGCACGGTCTTCTGGAGCCGCGGCGAGCCGCTCTCGAAGCCGTTGACCGTGACCGACGGCTCCGCCGTCGTCCGGACGTAGAACTCCTCGGCGGCGGCGGCGTCGGCAGGACGCGCGCCCTGCGAGGCGAGCTCCTCGCTGCCTCGCGGCAGCGCGGCCCAGCCCGCGACCTCGTCGTCGGTCGGGCGGGACGATCCCGGCGCGCAGCGGCTCGGGCAGCAAGCCGTCCGGCCCGGGAAGCACGGCGGAGAGCATCTGCATCAGCGCGTGGGTCGCGGTCAGCGCCGCGCCGCCGTACATCCCCGAGTGGAGGTCGCGCTCGCCGGTACGGACGCGTCAGGTGGAAGTAACACATACCGCGCAGCGCGGTGCAGATCGACGGCAGCGTCTCCGTGGCGTAGTCGCCGTCGAGGACGAGCGCGACGTCCGCCGGACCCGTGTCCTCCTCGACCCAGTCGACGACCGAGCGCCCGCCGACCTCCTCCTCGGCGTCGATCGCGAAGCGCACGTTCACCGGCAGCTCGCCGGCCGAGGCGAGGACGGCGGTCGCCTCGAGCAGCATGAAGAGGTGGCCCTTGTCGTCGGCGACGCCGCGTGCGAAGAGCTTGCCGTCGCGCTCGGTCGAGCGTCCACGGGTCGGACTCCCAGAGCTCGAGCGGCTCGGGCGGCTGCACGTCGAGGTGCGCGTAGACGAGCACCGTCGGCGCACGCTCGCCCGACGAGGCCGGTACCCGGCCGATCACGAGCGGACGTTCGCCGCGCTTCTGGATCTCGGCCGACCCGCCGGCCGCGGTGATCCGCGCCACGACCCAGTCCGCCGCACGCCGGACGTCGTCGGCATGGGCAGGATCCGCGCTCACGGAGGGGATCGCGATCAGCTCGGCGAGCTCCTCCACGAGCGCTTCGTGCGGCGGGATCACCCGCGCGATTCTAGGCACGCCGCCGCGGCTACGTCCCACCGACCCGCCCGGCTCACTCTTCGCGGGTCTCGGGCTCCTCGAGCGCGATGCCGCCTGAGAGATGCGGGGGGCGCGGGCGCCGTGGCTCGCGCACCCCTACCCCGCCCGCGTCGTCGTCGGGCCCGGCGAACGGGTCGAGAGCTGCGGCGTGCCGGCCGCGCCGCCTGCCCCACCACGCGCGAAGCCGCGCGGACAGCCCGCGCCTGCCCTGGCTCACGCGACGTCGCGCACGCTGGCCGCGTCGGCCAGCGCACGGAGCTTCTTCAGGCTCTGGTGCTCGATCTGGCGGATGCGCTCGCGCGTCACGTTGAACGCCCGCCCGACCTCGTCGAGCGTCCGCGGCTGCTGGCCGTCGAGCCCGTAGCGGAGCTCGAGCACCTGGCGCTCGCGCGGGGACAGCGCGCCGAGGATCGATCGCAGCGCCTCGCGGCGCATCGTCACCTCGGCCGCCTCGTCCGGGCAGCGGCTCCGACTCGTCGGTGAGGAAGTGGCCGAACTCGGACTCCTCCTCGTCGCCGACCGGCTTCTCGAGCGAGACGGGGGTCTGCGCGCTCCGCTTGATCTGCTCGACCTCCTCGACCGGCAGGTCGAGGTCGGCGGCGATCTCCGGCACCGTCGGCTCGCGTGCGAGCTCGGCGCGGAGCTTTCGCTCGGAGCGGCTGATCTTGTTGAGCTTCTCGACGACGTGGACGGGCATGCGGATCGTCCGTCCCTTGTCGGCGATCGCACGCGCGACCGCCTGGCGGATCCACCAGGTCGCGTAGGTGGAGAACTTGAACCCCTTGCGCCAGTCGAACTTCTCCGCCGCGCGCACGAGCCCGATCGTCCCCTCCTGGATCAGGTCGAGGAACGGCAGCCCCTGGTTGCGGTAGCGCTTCGCGATCGAGACGACGAGGCGGAGGTTCGCCTCGACCATCGCCTGCTTCGCGCGAGTGGTCGCCGCGCTCGATCCGCTTCGCGAGCTCGACCTCCTGCGCGGCGGTGAGGAGCGGGACCTTGCCGATGTCCTTGAGGAAGAGCTGCAGCGTGTCGGTCGAGATCTCGGGCTCGGCGGCCTCCCAGGCGCGCTCCGCCTCCTCCGCGGGCTCCGCCGGGACGACGACCTCGATCTGCTCCTCGTCGAGCGCGTCGTAGAACGCGTCGATCTGGGCCGCGTCGAGGTCGAGCTCGTCCAGCGCGAGGGCGACCTCGTCGGCATCGAGGCGTCCCTGCGCCCGACCGTTCTCGAGCAGGGCGCGCGCCTCGTCAGTGGTCAGGACGACATCCGGTGCCGTCGCCGTCCGTTCCGGATCGCTTGCTGCTGCGCTCAGGACCGCCCCTTCCGTCGCGTGCCTCGACACGGTAGCCACGAAGTCCACGATCCGTCAAAAACTCGCACCGGCTCAGACACCCGCCTTGTCCAGCTCGTCGAGGTACCGGCGGGCCTCGCGGGCGAGCGGCGGAGCCGGGCTCGACGGTCGTCGCGCGGACGAGCTGCGTCCTCGCCTCCTTCACCTCGCCCGACCAGAGGAGCAGCAGGCCGAGGTGGAATCGCACCGTCGCCCGGTCGGGGAACCGGCGCGTGAGCGGGCCCGAGCCGCGAGAACGCCTCCGCCGGCCGTGCCTTGTCGAAGCGGCCCACGGCCGCCGCCACCTGCGCCTCGGCGTTTCCGGGCGCCTCGCGCGCCGCCTGCATGAAGACTCGCTCCGCCGAGCGCTGCATGCCGAGCCGCTGCAGCGCGACGCCGTACAGCAGCTTTCCCTCGACGCTTCGCTCGGCGCCGCGGCGGAGCAGCTCGAGCTGTTGCGGCGGGAGTCAGGCCCTCCAGCGCACTCGGCAGCGGTGTCGTCGTGACGAAGATCGGGAAGGCCCTTCGCGTAGTCGGGGTGAAGGAGGTTGCCGGCGACCACTGCGTACGCTGTGTCCGGCTCGGAGGCCGCGGCGGCGCGCCAGGCGTCCTCTGCTCCCGGCAGGCCTGCCCAGAAGAGGGCCACGCCGAGGTTCAGCTGGACGACGGCGTCCTGCGGGTGCAGCCCCGCGAGGCGGTTCATGCGGTCGACCGTCCCGTCGGGCCAGCGTGCGAACGCCTGCCCGACGCGCGCCTCCACCGAGCCGAGCCGCGCGAAGGACTGCGCCGCGCGCTGCCGCTTGGCCGTCCGCGTAGAGCCGCGCTGCGCGACGGAGCGCGACCGCCTCGGGATCGGAGCGCACGCCCAGCTCGAGCGTCAAGGGCGGCGCCCCCTTCCGGGCCTTCGGCGCCGGCGCGGCGACGTCGACCGGATCGGTCTGGAGCGCGACCACACCCACCACGAGTGCGACGGCCGCCGCCGCCGCAGCGGCCGTGAGCACGACGACGCGGGCGAACGGCGACACGGCGCCAAGGTAGCCGCCAAGCTCCCGTGCTGCGTACGAGCCGGTTCCCCACTGGCCGCGCACGCGCGTCTCATGTCCTCAGGACGGCGGACGGGCCGCCCGTCTTCCCCGAGGGCTGCGCGAGACGCGGTCGACTCGCTATATTCACGAAAGTAATGCCGAGCTATCGGGAGCTCCTCGCCAGCGCCCGCGCCGAGATCGACGAGATCTCGACGCGCGAAGCGCACACGCCTGCTCGACGGCGGACGACCGCCCGTTGTTCGTCGACGTCCGCCAGCGCGACGAGTGGGACGAGGGACACCTCCCCGGCGCGATCCACGTCCCGCGCAGCAACCTCGAGTCGCGCGTCGAGGCGCTGATCCCCGACAAGTCGCGCGACGCTCGTCGTCTACTGCGCGAGCGGGCGCCCGCTCGGCCTTCGCCACGAAGTCGCTCCAGGAGCTCGGCTACGAGAACGCCGTCAACCTCGCCGGCGGCTTCGCCGACTGGAAGCGGAACGGCTACGAGTTCACGACGCCCGCGGCGCTCGACGCCCGCGCAGCGCGCCGCGCTACGCGCGCCACCTGCTGATCCCCGAGGTCGGCGAGGAGGGCCAGCAGCAGCTGCTCGACTCGCGCGTGCTCCTGATCGGCGCCGGCGGCCTCGGCTCGCCCGCCTCGCTCTACCTCGCCGCCGCCGGCGTCGGGACGATCGGGATCATCGACGCCGACGTCGTCGACGACTCGAACCTCCAGCGCCAGATCGTCCACTCGACCGAGCGGCTCGGCGAGCCGAAGGTCGAGTCCGCGAAGCGCACGATCGAGGCGCTCAACCCCGACGTCAAGGTGGTGCCCTTCCAGGAGCGCCTCGACTCGGAGAACGTCGAGCGGATCCTCGCCGACGGCTGGGACGTGATCGTCGACGGCACCGACAACTTCCCGACCCGCTACCTCGTCAACGACGCCTCGGTCTGGCACGGGATCCCCGTCGTCCACGGCTCGATCTACCGCTTCGAGGGCCAGGTCACCGTCTTCCACCCCGGCGAACGGGCCGTGCTACCGCTGCCTCTATCCCGCCCCGCCGCCGCCCGAGCTCGCGCCGAGCTGCGCCGAGGGCGGCGTGCTCGGCGTCCTGCCCGGGGATCGTCGGCTCGCTCCAGGCGAGCGAGGCGCTGAAGCTCATGCTCGGCGCCGGCGAGTCGCTCGCCGGCCGCCTGCTGCTCTTCGACGCGCTCCACACGACGTTCGACGAGGTCGCGATCCGCCGCAACCCCGACTGCCCCGTCTGCGGCGACCACCCGACGATCACCGAGTACATCGACTACGTCGAGTTCTGCGCAGGGCGCCGGGGTGCACGCGCATGACGCGTCGTCCGGATCCCCCCCACGCTGCGCAACGAGGTCGGCGGCGCGCGCCAGGTCGAGGCCGACGGGCGACGACCGTGCGCGAGGTGCTCGACGACCTCGTCGAGCGCCACCCCGCGCTCGGGGCGCAGATCCTCGCGAACGGCGGGATCGCCCCGTTCGTCAACGTCTACCTCGGCGGCGAGGACGTCCGCACGCTCGACGGCCTCGACACGCCCGTTCGCCGACGGGCGAGACCGTGATCCTGCTGCCCGCGATGGCCGGCGGCTCGTCCCGCCCGTGGTCGCCTCCCGGTCGCGTCCAGCCTGCTCGACCTCGTCGGCTCCACGCCGCTCGTCGAGCTGCCGCGCCTCTCGCCGAAGCCGGGCGTGAGGATCTACGCGAAGCTCGAGGGCCAGAACCCGACCGGCTCGATCAAGGACCGCGTCGCGAAGGCGATGATCGAGGCCGCCGAGGCGTCGGGCGAGCTCGAGCCGGGCCGCGCGCTGCTCGAGCCGACCTCCGGCAACACGGGCATCTCGCTCGCGCTCGTCGCGTCGCTGAAGGGCTACCCGCTGACGTGCGTGCATGCCCGAGAACGCGACCGAGGAGCGCAAGCGGCTGCTGCGGCTCTACGGCGCCGACATCGTCTTCTCGCCGGCCGCGGAGGGCTCGAACGGCGCCGTCCGGCTCGCGCTCGAGCTGGCCGAGGCCGACCCGAAGTGGTTCATGCCGTTCCAGTACGCGAACGCGGCGAACCCGCGCGCCCACTACGAGGGCACCGGCGCCGAGATCGCCGACGGCGCTCGACCGTGTCGACGTCGCTCGTCGCCGGGCTCGGCACGGGCGGCACGCTGATGGGCGCCGGCGAGCGGCTGCGCGAGACCTTCCCCGACATCGTCGTCGCGGCCGCCGAGCCGCTGCCGGGCGACCCGGTGATGGGCCTGCGCTCGCTCGAGGACGGCTACGTGCCGCCGATCCTCGACGTCTCGAAGCTCGACCGGAAGGTGCTCGTCTCGAACGAGGAGTCGGTCAGCGGCCGTGCGCGAGCTGCTTCGGCTCGAGGGGATCCTCGCCGGCGTCTCGGCGGGCGCGGTCGTCCACGTCGCCCGGCGGCTCGCGGCCGAGCTCGACGAGGGCGTCGTCGTGGCGATCCTCGCCGACGGCGGCTGGAAGTATCTGAGCGCGGACTTCTGGGAGGTCGCCTCGGACGACGTCGGCGAGTCGATGGAGTCGACCGTCTGGTGGTGATCCCGGCCGCGGTGCGCGCGGCGATCGCCGAGCACGCCCGCGCCGAGCTCCCGAACGAGGCCTGCGGGCTGCTCCTCCTCGACGGCGACGTCGCGGTCGAGTACGTGCCGGGCGAGAACGCGTCGCCGTCGCCCTACTACTTCGAGCTGCGGCTCGATCCCGTCGCCTGGGCGGATCTCGGCGACCGCGACGCTCGAGCAGGCGGTCGTCCACTCGCACGTCTCGTCCCAGCCGCGGCCCGTCGCGCACCGACGTCGAGCGCATCGGCCTCTGGCGCGACCGGCCCTACGTGATCTACTCGGTGCGGCTCGACGAGCTCGCGGCCTGGCGGATCGGCGACGGCGCGATCGAGCCGATTCGGGTGGAGGAGCAGATGCCCGGCTGAAGCCAGTACCCCGGGCCAGGCACCTGCTCGTCCGGGCGAAGCGGGCTACTTGACGGTGAACGAGCCCTTCATCGTGCTCGCGTGCGGGTCGCAGACGAACTTGTAGGTGCCCTTCTTCAGCGTGACCGTGAACGTCTTCGACCCGGTGTCGCTGACGCTGGTCTTCACGTTCACCCCGGGGCCGGTGAGGTGGAAGTTGTGGATCGAAGCCTTGTCGGCGACGACGAGCTTGATCTTGCCCGGCCTTCGTCGGCTTCGTCGCCATCTTGATCGTGAAGCCGGGCCCGACGGTGCCGTTGTAGGTCGGGGTCGCGGCGCTTGCGGGGACGGCGAAGGCGACGAAGGCGAGCGCGGTCGGGACGGCGATCAGTGCGCGTTTCATGTGTCTCCCTGGTCGGGGGGCTCGGTAGCAGTGATACGCGCGAAGGCCGCGACCGGATTGCGTGGCCGACAGACGCGCGTCACGCCGATATCGTCGCACGCGTGATCGCAGACGCCCACGTCGACCTGCTCATGGAGCTCGCCTACCGCGAGCGGCGGCTCGGCGAGACGGACGTCTTCGCTCGAACCTGGCTGCCGCTCCTGGAGCGCGGCGGGGTCGGCCTCCAGGTCTGCCCGATCTACGTCGACGTGACGGTGCAGCCGGAGGGCTCGCTGCGCGAGGCCCTCTCGATGGCGGCGTCGTTCCACCGTGCCGTTCGCGAGAACGCGGGCAAGGTGACACAGGTCTGCGGCCGCCGAGGACCTCGACGCCGTCGAGGCCGGCGAGCGGATCGGCCTCGTCCTCGCGCTCGAGGGCGTCGAGTGCTTCGGCGTCGAGACGTGGCCGGCGGACGTGTTCCATCAGCTCGGCGTCCGGATGGCGGGCCTGACGTGGAACCGTCGGAATGCGTTCGCGGACGGGGCCGCCGAGGAGGGCGGCGGCCTCTCGCGGCTGGGGCGCGAGCTGGTCGACCGTCTCGTCGCCCTCGGAGTGATCCTCGACGTCGCACACGCGTCACGGGGCCTGTTCACCGAGGTCCTCGAGCGCGTCGCCGGAGCGCCGGTCGTCTGCTCGCACGGGGGTTGCAGGGGCGTCTACGACACGCCGCGGAACCTCGACGACGACCAGCTGCGGGCGCTCGCCGACGCGAACGGCCTGTTCGGGCTGATGCTCCATCCGATCGCGATCGGCCCCGAGCAGCGGACGATCGACGGCGTCGTCGACCATCTCGAGCACGCAGTGTCGGTGATCGGGATCGACCGGGTCTGCCTCGGCGGCGACTTCACGCGACGTCTGTGGGAGGCGATGCCGCCTCCGCCCGAGCCGAAGGACGGGCTCATGCCGCCCGGGCTCACTCCGGGCCTGGGCATCGAGGGGCTGGTCGGCTCCGAGGACTACCCGGCGCTCGTCGAAGCGCTCGACCGCCGCGGCTGGGGCGCCGCAGACGTCACCGCCGTCACGAGCGGCAACCTGCTTCGTTTCCTGCGCGCGGCGCTCTGACGCTCAGAACGACGACGGCGGCGTGCTGCTCGGCGGAGCGGTAGAGCGCGTCGATCGTGCGCGCCTGTCCCAGCGCATCCGCACGCCCGAGGAGCGCCGGAGCGTCGCCCGCGATCGCGTCCGCCATGTTCTCGAGCTCGAGCCGGTACGAATTCGCCTGCTCGACGACGAGTCCTCCGTACGCCCGTCCCGCTCCAGGCGCAGCTCCCCACCCCAGTCGACACGCCACGGCGCGAAAGCACGCAGCACGCCCCCGTCGCCCGCGACCTCGAGGAACTGGCGCTGCGGCGCGAGGAACGACGCCTCGAACTGCCCGACGACGTCGTCCGGGAAGCGCATCGTCCCGTACAACGCCATGTCGACGCCGGTCGGGCCGACGACCTGCTCGGCGAGCACCGAGACCGGTTCGCCGGCGACGAGGCGCGATCCGCTCACGCAGTAGCAGCCGACGTCCATCAGCGCGCCGCCGTCGAGCTCGGGCAGTGCGCGGACGTTCGAGAGGTCGGCGAGCGCGAACGAGAACGTGGCCCGCAGCGAGCGGACGCGCCCGATCGCGCCTTCGCGCACGAGCCGCTCGATCGTGCGCGGTCTGCGGATGGTGGCGGTACATGAACGCCTCCATCAGGACGAGGCCTGCCGCGTCGGCGGCGTCGAAGGCCTCCTCGACCTCGGTCGGACGCCGTGAGTAGGGCTTCTCGCAGAGGACGTGCTTGCCGGCCGCGAGCGCGTGCATCGTCCACTCGTGGTGCATGCCGTTCGGCAGCGAGATGTAGACGGCGTCGATCCCGGGGTCGGCGAGGAGCGCCTCGTACGACCCGTGCGACGTCGGGATCCCGTGCTCGTCGGCGTAGGCGCGCGCGCGCCCGGCGTCACGGCTCCCGACCGCCGTTACCTCGACCCGGTCGGTCTCCGCCGCGCCGCGGAGGATCTCGCGGTTGATGTTGGCGGTCGAGAGGAGGCCGAGCCTCATTCGCGCACCCTACCGTCGCGCAGAGCGGGATAGAGCGCCCGGTAGCGCTCGTGCTGCTCCGCGTAGGCCGCCTGCCACGTCGGATCCGGCTCGACGGTGTCGGCGACGCGAACGCACTGCGTCACACCGTCGTGCACGTCGGCGAACACGCCGGCGGCGACGCCGCCGAGGAGCGCGGCGCCGAACGCCGAGCCCTCCTCGACGCCGTCGAGCTCGAGCGGCAGGCCGAGCACGGAGGCGACGATCCGGAGCCACAGCCGGCTACGCGCGCCGCCGCCCGACACGCGCGCCGACGCGACGCGTCGACCCCGAGCGCGCGGAGCAGGTCGAGCGAGTCGCGCAGCCCGAAGGCGACGCCCTCGAGCACGGCCCGGACGAGCGCGCCGCGGTCGTGGCGCAGCTGCGAGCCCGACGAACGCGCCGCGCGCGTCCGGGTCGGCGTGCGGCGTGCGCTCGCCGGCGAGGTACGGGAGGAAAAGCGAGGCCCTCGGCCCCCGGCCCCCACGCGCTCCGCCTCGGCGACCAGCTCGTCGAACGGCGTGCCCGGGCGCGAGCGAGTCGCGGAACCACTGCAGCGAGCCGGCGGCGGAGAGCATCACGCCCATCGCCTGCCACGTGTCCGGGGCACGGCGTGGCAGAAGGCGTGGACGCGCGCCTCGGCGTCGTGCGCGTACGCGGGGAGCGGCGCGAAGACGACGCCCGACGTGCCGAGCACGACGGACAGCGGCCCCGGCCCGGTCGACGCCGACCCCGAGCGCGGCCGCGGGCTGGTCGCCTGCGCCGGCGGCGACCGGCGTGCCTCGCGACATCGTGTCACGCGCCACCGCACCCGCGGGGTCGGGCGACTCGAGCACGGGCGGCAGCCACTCGCGCGGGAGCTCGAGCGCTCGCAGCACCTCGTCGCTCCAGCGCGCCGCGCGACGTCGAACAGCAGCGTCCCCGACGCGTCGGCGGCGTCGATCGCCCACTCGCCGGTGAGCCGGAGCCGGACGTAGTCCTTCGGCAGCAGGATCGCGGGCGATGCGCGCGTACGCCTCCGGCTCGTGCCGGCGCAGCCAGAGCAGCTTCGGCGCGGTGAAGCCCGTCAGCGCGCGGTTGCCCGTCAGCTCGATCAGCCGCTCGAGCCCGACGCGCTCCTCGATCTCGGCGCACTCGGCCGCCGTGCGCTGGTCGTTCCAGAGGATCGCCGGGCGGATGACCGCGGTCGGCGTCGTCGAGCACGACGAGGCCGTGCATCTGGCCGGAGAGGCCGATGCCGGCGACCTCGCCGCCCGGCCGACACCTCGGCGAGCGCCGCCTCGGCGGCGCGCCACCAGTCCTCGGGATCCTGCTCCGCCCAGCCGGGCCGCGGCGTCGAGAGCGGGTAGCCGCGCGTCGCGACGGCCACGCACCTCGCCGTCGCGGAGAGCGCGATCGCCTTGACGCCGGTCGTGCCGACGTCGAGGCCGACCAGGGTGGGTTCAGCGCCCATGGAGCTGCACGAGGCGCGTCCGGGTTTCGCCCCGGGTCACTCCGCGCCGAGCGCCGCGTAGACGAGCTCGTAGGCGCGGACGGCGTCCTTGCGCGACTGCGCCTCGCGCAGCGCGGCGTCGTCGATCCGCGCCGCGACGACCGTCGATGAAGCGCCACTGCATCACGCTCCGGCGCGACGGCCGCGACCGCGTCCTCGGTGTACGGGTAGAGGTCGAAGCCGAGGCGCTCGCCGTTCTCGCCGTAGCGCGCGCGGCGCAGCTCGACCGCGAGCTCGAGCGTCTCCATGAACGCGGTCGCGCCGACCATGTTGTCGTCGTCGAACGTCCCCCAGCCCGAGTTCGCGTGCTGGTGGCCGAGCAGCCCCTCGGCGGCGAGCAGCGCCGCGTACTCGCCGAGGCTCTCGCCGTTCATGATCAGGTGCTGCCAGTCCATGTTGACCTGGACGTTGTGATCCCGCGCTCGCGCAGCTTGTGGATCACGTGCAGCGTCATCCCGATGTTGCGCATCAGGATCTTCATCGCCGGCTCGGAGTTCTTGTGCTCGAGGAAGAGCTTGACGCCGTGCGTCGGCGCAGCGTCTCGCGCGGCCTCGCCGATGCCGTCGATGAACCACTCCCACGACTCCGCGTACGGCGTCTGGAACGGGTAGTTGTAGCCCTCGATCCCCGGCCAGATGATCATGTGCGCGCCGACCGCGCCGGCGAACTCGGCTGTCTCGCGGGTGAGCCGGCGCGCCTCGGCGCGCACCGCCGGGTCGGGCGACGACGAGCCCGCCGCGACCGAAGCGCGGGTCGAGGTGGAGGCCCGTGCAGACCGTGTAGATGCCGTGCCCGTCGAGCGCGTCGCGCACCTCGTCGAGGTTGTCTCCGTTCAGCTCGCCGGGTAGTGGAACTCGTAGTCGTCGATCAGGTCGCCGAGACCCTCGACCGCGCGGCGCACCCGCTCGGCCGTCGTCTCGCCGGCGTGCTCCGGCTGGTAGCCGCCGGGCACGAAGCGCGTGACCATCGGGCCGAGCGCCCAGATGCCGAGGCTCGTGCGCACGGTTCTCGTCAGCGTCCGGCCTGTTGGAGCCTGCGGCGCGAGACGGTGTCGAGCGTCACGGCGGCGAGGAGAATCGCGCCGGTGACCATGAACTTGATCGCCGAGCTGTAGCCCAGCAGGTCGATGCCGTTCGCGACCGTCGCGATCACGAGCGAGCCCATCAGCGCGCTGATCACACGGCCGCGGCCGCCGAACAGGCTCGTGCCGCCGATCACCGCCGCGGCGATCGCGTCGAGCAGGATCGTGCCGCCGCCGGCGTTCAGGTCGACGGAGTTGAGCCGCGAGGCGAAGATGACGCCGCCGAGGCCGGCCATCGCCCCGGAGATCATGAAGACGCTGGAGCCGGATGCTCCGGACGTTGATGCCGGCGCGCCGCGCGGCCTCGGCGTTCCCGCCGACGGCGTAGACGTGGCGGCCGAAGGTCGTCCGCTCGGCGACCCAGGTCCAGAAGACGAGCAGGACGATCACCAGCAGGAACGCCACCGGGAAGCCCCGCTCCTGGTTCGCCCAATAGACGGCGCCGAAGGCGATCGCCGCGAAGCCGACGAGCTTGAGCACGACGAGGACGGGGTTGTCGGTGAGGATCCCGTGCCGCCGGCGGCTGAACACCCCCGACAGGGACGAGAGCACGAACAGACCGGTCGCGATCGCGGCGATGAGGTAGCCGGCCGTGTCGGAGAAGAAGTAGTTCGAGACGTTGTTGACGAGCGAGTCGTCGATGACGATCACGCCCTGGTCGCCGATCGAGTAGAGGATCACGCCCTGCCAGAACAGCAGGCCGGCGAGCGTGACGACGAACGACGGCACCCCGATGATCGCGACGAAGCTGCCCTGGAACAGGCCGATCAGCGCGGTGACGATCACCGCGATGATGATCGCGACGAGCCCGGTTGTCTCCCAGCTCCCGTCCGGGAACTGGAGCTTCGCGGCGACCACGCCCGCGATCCCCGACACGTACCCGATCGAGAGGTCGATCTCGCCGAGCAGGAGGACGAAGACGACGCCGATGGCGATGGTCGTCACCGCGGCCATCTGCACGATCAGGTTCGTGAAGTTCCCCGCGGTGAGGAAGTTCGAGTTCTGCGAGTAGAAGAACGCCGCGATCACGCACAGCCCGACGACCACGGGCATCACGCCGACGTCTCCCGCCTTCCAGGACTCCCATCGCCGCCGCGCGATCGCGCCGAGGCCGTGCTCTTCAGGCTCGACGTGATCCCCGATCGCCAGTTCGGCGTCGGTCACGCCGGCGCCTCCGTGTCCGTGTCGGTCGATGCCGGCGACCTTCGTCGGGATGCCTGCCGTGATCGCGTGGACGACCTCCTGCTGCGTCGTCTGCGCTGCGCTCGAAGATGGCGACGTTGCGGCCGAGCCGGAGCACGGTGATCCGGTCGGCCACCTCGAAGATGTCGTGGAGGTTGTGCGAGATGAGCACGACGGCGAGCCCCTGCTCGGCGAGGCGCCTGACGAGATCGAGCACCTGCCGCGTCTGGGCGACGCCGAGCGCGGCCGTCGGCTCGTCGAGGATCACGAGGCGGGAGTTCCACATCACGGCGCGGCCGATCGCGACCGACTGGCGCTGGCCGCCCGAGAGGCTCGCGACCGGCTGGCGGATCGAGCGGATCGTCGTGACCGAGAGGCCCTTCAGCGTCTCCGCCGTCCTCGCCTCCATCTCGGCTCCTTGAGGCGGAAGAGGACGTCGTGCGCCTCGCGGCCGAGGTACATGTTCTGGACGACGTCGAGGTTGTCGCAGAGCGCGAGGTCCTGGTAGACGACCTCGATGCCGAGCCTGGCCGCGTCCTTCGGGCCGTGGATCGAGACCTTCTCGCCGTCGAAGACGACCTCGCCCTCGTCCATCGAGTAGATCCCGGCGATGCACTTGATCAGCGTCGACTTGCCGGCGCCGTTGTCGCCGACGAGCGCCATGACCTCGCCGGCCCGCACCTCGAAGTCGACGTCGTCGAGCGCCTGGACCGAGCCGAAGCTCTTCGAGACGCCTCGCGTCTCGAGCCTCGGCGTCACGACGCCTGCGGGTGAGGGTGAAGCCATCGTCTCGGTCACTGGGCGGTCTCCCGTGTCTCGGCGGGTGGGGAGCCGCCGGAGCGACTCCCCACCGAGTTGCCACTGCCTAGCAGTACTGCTTGTACGAGCCGACGCACACCTCGGACTTCTTGAGCTGTCCGTCCTTGTACAGCAGGTTGATGTTCGCCTTCGTGATCCAGATCGGCGTCGCGAGCACCGACGGCACGTTGCGCACGCCGTTGTTCGTCGTGCCGTTCGACCTTCGGCGTGCCCACCCTTGAGCAGCGCGACCGCGAGCCGCGGCCGCCGCGTGCGCCTCGACCTTGGCGGGCTTGTAGACCGTCCCGGACTGCCAGCCCGAGATGATGTTCTGCACGCCCTGGGCCGTCGCATCCTGCCCGGAGAGCGGGATCGGCTTCAGCTTCTTCGCCTTGAGCGCGGTGACGACCGCGTTCGCGAGGCCGTCGTTGGCCGCCGCGACCGCGTCGATCTTGTTGCTCGTCTTGACGAGCATCTGCTCGAAGATCGTGCGTGCCTTCTGGTTGTCCCACTGGGGCACACCCTGATCCGGGCCCTTGGTCGCCTTGCCGCTCTTGATGAGCGGATCGAGGACGCCCGCGTAGCCCTGCTTGAAGAGCTTCGAGTTGTTGTCCGTCGGGCCGCCGTTCAGGTATGCGATGACCGGCTTCTTGCCGGCACCCAGCAGGCCCTTGGCCGTCATCGCGGCCTTGCACGCCCTGACCCATGAACCTGCCGACCGTCGTGTTGTCGAACGAGACGTAGTAGTTCGCGCCCTTGCAGCCGGTGTTGAGCCGGTCGTAGTCGATCGTCTCGCACCTTCCGCGCCGTCGCGGCCTTGATGATCGCGCACCCCGAGCCCGGATCGAGGCTCGTCATCAGGATCACCTTGGCACCGTTGGCGAGGCACTGGTCGGCCTGCGAGCGCTGCCTCTGGGCGTCACCCTCGGCGTTCACGACCGTCGCCGGGATGCCGGCCTTCTTGAAGGCCGCGATGAACGTCGGACGGTCCTGCGTCTCCCACCGGACCGACGACTTCGTGTCCGGCAGCAGGACGCATGCCTGCACGGTCGCGGACTGTTTCTCGCTCTTCGCGAGTGCTCCGCCGACCGACAGGCCGACGACGAGCACCGCCACTGCGAGCGAGACGATGAGCTTCTTCACTCCGTTGCCCTCCTTCTTCATCTGCCGTTGCCTCTGCCTCCCGCGCGGACGCTACTCGGTCCGGCGTGCCTGTTCAAACGACTTCAACGCCACGAGCTAGCGACGACCGATCGCCACCTCCTTCCCGCGCCGCGTCGCCTGCGCGGCGCGGACGGACGGTCTGCGCTGATGACTCGTGTCGGCCGGCCGGCACCGCCCACGGCGCGTCGAGCACGCGGCGCAGCGAGAGCGCCGCGGCGCCGCGGACGGCGGCGCCGTCGCCGAACGCCGAGGGAAGCACGTCGAACGATCCCGACCGCGCCGCGAGCGAGCGCTCCTCGAGCGTCCGCCGGACGTCGTCGACGAGCCAGGGCGCGAGCGGCCCGAAGCAGCCTCCGAGCACGACGGCCTGCGACGTCGAGGACGTTGAAGGTCGACGCGAGCGCGATCCCGAGCCAGCGGCCTGCGTCGCGAGAGCGCGCGGACGACGGTCGGCGAGCCGCTCTCCTGCGCGGCGGACGAGCTCGTCGGTGAGGCTCCGCGAGAGCGGCCGGTCGACGGGAGAGATGCCCGCCGCCCGCGCGATCGCCTCCTGGCCGACGAGCGTCTCGACGCAGCCGCGGCTCCCGCACGCGCACGGGTGGCCCTCGGGGTCGACCGACACGTGGCCGAACTCTCCGCCGAAGCCGTGGGCGCCGCGGAACAGGCGGCCGCCGAGCACGACGCCGCCGCCCACACCGACCTCGCCGAAGACGCAGACGAAGTCGTCGATCCCGACGGCCGCGCCCGTCCAGTGCTCGGCGAGCGCGGCGAGGTTCGACTCGTTCTCGACGTGGACGGGAAGCCCGAGCCGCGTCCTCGAGCTCGGCCGCGACCGGGATGTCCGCCCAGCCGAGGTTCGGGCGCGAAGACGACGGTGCCGGACGCCTCCTCGACGAGGCCGGGCACCGCGACCGAGATCGCCCACGGGACGCAGGCCCTCGGCCTGCGCCGCCTCGAGCGCCGCCCGCGCGGCCCTCGCCGAGCCGGTCGAGCACGGGGCCGCGGCGCCGAGCCACGGTTGTCGCGGTACGACGCGCCGCTCGTAGCGGACGGCCCCCGTCAGGTCCTCGACCGAGACGGCGACGTAGTCCACGTTCACCTCGAGTCCGACTCCGACGACGACGTCGGCGAGCTCGAGCGCGACACCCGGCCGGCCCGACGCCGCGCGGTGACGTCGTCTCCCCTGTCTCCCGGAGCAGCTCGAGCTCGATCAGCTCCGCGACGAGGCTCGACACCGTGCCGCGCGTGAGCCCCGTCTCGGCCGCGATCTGCGCTCGCGAGCGCGACCCGGCGGAGGCGACCTGCCGGAGGACGACGCCGAGGTTGGCGCGCCGGACGGTCGTCTGATCGGCGGGTAGCGCCGACCCGGGGTCGAACGTCATCGGGCGACCGTGATGGGGCGGGAGAGGTTGAGGTGCGTCATCGTCGGCGCGTTTGTATGGAAGGCGCACAAACTACGGCCTGCCGCGAGCGCCTGTCAAACGGGGAGCCGGCCGGCTCTACGCCGGCGGGCCCCGACCGCTAACACATCACAGGCTGGACCCGCCGTCGACGACGAGCGCCGCGCCGGTCACGTACGACGACTCCTCACCCACCAGCCAGGCCACGAGCGCCGCGACCTCCGCCGGCCGTGCGAGGCGGCCGAGGACAGCCTCGGCGGCGAGGTCGTCGAGGTGATCGCCCGCGAGCTCCCGCACCGTGTCGCCGTCTATCGTCCCCGGCACGATCGCGTTGACGGTCACCCCGTCCCGCGCGAGCGCCGCCGCCGCGCGACGGGTGAGCGCGAGCAGAGCGGCCTTCGAGGTTGCGTAGTGCGCGCCGATCACTCCGCGGCCCTTGAACGCCGAGTCCGACGAGACGTTCACGATGCGCCCGCCTCCACGTGCACGGAGCAGCGGGCCGATCGAGCGAATCCCGAGGAACGGGCCGCGCAGGTTCACGGCGAGCACGTCGTCCCACTCGTCCGGCTCGATCGCGAACAGGTCCCGGACGAGCGTGCGCGCGGCGCAGTTGACGAGCCCCCAGGGCTCTCCGGCCGCGTCGGGGCGCCCGCCGCCCCGGCCCAGGCGGCGGCGCTACGCACGTCGAGCTCGACGTCCCCTCCGCGGAGGTCCGCCCCCACGACCGCGTAGCCGTCCCGGCGGAGCCGTTCCGCGACGGCGGCGCCGAGCCCGCGGGCGGAGCCCGTGACGAGCACGGCTCTCAAGGGGTAAGCAGGCTCGCGCCGATCGCGCCGCCCATGTCGCCGAGCTCGGCGAGCGCGTACGCCGGCGGCTCGCCGGAAGAACGTGTGCCGCCGCGCGGCCTTCTCGATCCGCGCGAGCCAGCGGCGCCGAGCCGCTCGCCGAGACCGCCGCCCATCACGACCCGCTCGACGTCGAGGAGCGTCACGGCGCTGCCGATGGCGACCCCGAGCGCCTCGACGGCCTCGTCGAGGAGCTCGGTCGCGACCGCGTCGCCGGCGTCCAGCGCCCGCAGCCAGACGCCGCTCGTCAGGCTTTCGCGGCCGCGCTTGTGCTGCAGGTCGAAGAGGATCGTCTTCCGCTTCCGCGACTCGCGGCGCGCCCGCTGCTCGAGCGCACCCCGGCCGGCATAGGCCTCGACGCAGCCGCGCAGGCCGCAGTTGCAGCGGCGGCCGCCCGGCTTGACGCACACGTGCCCGATCTCGCCCGCCGAGCCCCGGCCCTTGACGAGGCGCCCGTCGAGCACGAGCCCGCCGCCCACGCCGGTTCCCCAGAAGACGCCGAGAAACGACCGCACGCCGCGCCCGGCGCCGTACCGGCGCTCGGCCTCGACCGCGACGTTGACGTCGTTGCCGAGCGCGACGGGCACTGCCCAGCCGCTCGGCCAGCGCCGGCCCGAGCGGGAACGGCTCGTCCCAGCCGTCGATGTTCGGCACCTTGATGACGGCGCCCGTGCGGCGTCGATCGGCTCCCGGGCGCACCGACTGCCGACGCCGCGCCAGCTCCCTGACGCGCACGCCGGCAGTCGCGGCGGCCTCGGTGACGGCGAGCGCGATGTCCTTCGCGACCGCCTCCGGGCCGCCGTGTCGGGGTGTTCCGGCGCGCCTGGCCGACCACCTTCCCGCGCCCGGCCCGTCGACGACCGCCTGGATCTTCGTCCCGCCGAGGTCGACCCCGCCGCGCAGCGCGGCCGTCACGCGAGCCACCGCACGACGTCGTCGAGCGGCCGCCGGTTCGCGCGGGCGCTCCACTCCTCGGCCGTTGCGCCGACGCGGCGTCGCGGGTCGCTCGCGGCAGGCCGAACGTGAGGACGATCGCGGGCGTCTCGTCCTCCGCGAGCTCCAGCGACCGCGTGCCGCGCGTCGCGATCCGCGATGCCCGTTCGGGCAGGACGCGATGCCCTCGTTCCAGGCGGCGAGCAGCATGTTCTGCGCGGCGCGGCCCGCGTCGAACGAGACCGGCCCCTTCCCCGTCACGACGACCGCGACCACGAGCCCGGCGCCGAGCACGTTGTCGGGCACGAAGACGGTCGCGGCGAGCGCCTCGACGCGGGCGCGGCTCCCGGCGACGACGAACGTCCACGGCTGCCGGTTCGACGCCGAGCCGGCGAGACGGCCGGCGTCGAGGATCCGCGTGACGACGTCCTCGGGAGCGGCTCGGGCCGGTAGCGCCGCTCGTCGCGGCGGCTCGCGATCGCGAGGAACGTGTCCACCCGAGTAGCGTAAGCGCGCGATGACCGACCAGGCCACCGTGAGCCTCCTCCGCTGGCTCCGCCGCCAGCTGCGCCAGCCGACGCCGCAGCGGGAGCACCTCGAGGCGGCCGTCGCCAACGACGACCCCGCCGAGGCGCGACGGCTGCTCGAGCTGTTCGACTTCACCGACGCCCAGCGCCGGCACGTCGAGGGGCTGATCGACGAGTGGGAGCGCAGCCGTGTCGGCCGCTAGCGCGACCGCGCCGCTGAACGAGTCGACGGTCGTGCGGCGGATCTTCGACGCCTTCGCCCGGAAGCAGGGCTTCGCGCTGCGCGACCTGTTCGCGCCCGACGCGGTGTGGACGGTGCCCGGGCGACGGCGCGATGGCCGGCGTCTACCGCGGACGCGAGGCAGATCTTCCGCTTCCTCGCCCGGCTGCCGAAGGAGACGGGCGGGACGTACACGTCGCGGCTCATCGACGTGCTCGCGAGCGACGACCGGGCGGCCGCCGCTCTACCGCGCCTCCGGAGAGCGGCACGGCCGGCGGCTCGACCTCGACCAGGTGCTCCTGTTCCGGCTCGAGGACGGGCTCGTCCGCGAGGTGCTCGCGCTGCCGTCCGACCCGGCGGCGTTCGAGGACTTCTGGGCGCAGTGAGACGACGGCGCCGCGCGCGCGCGTGCGTACCATCTGTCGCCGATGAGCGCTCCGCGCTCGTCGCCGCCGGCAGGCCGACGGTGCGGATCCGCGGCACGGCGTACCCGGTGCTGCTGCCGACGCTCCGCGACCCGCGGCTGCACCTCGCGGCGCGTGATCGTCACGCTGCAGGTGCTCGGCCAGACGGCGTTCGACTTCCAGCTCTCGATCGCGCAGATCCTCGTCTCGCTCGTGACCTGCGCGGTGCTCGAGGTCGCGATCGCGTTCCGCCGCCAGCACGTGCTCATGTGGCCGGCGAGCGCGCTCCTCACCGGGCAACGGCGTCGCGTTCGTCCTCCGCGTGCCGGGCACCGAGCACGGCGACTGGTGGAGCATGAACGGCTGGTGGATCTTCGCCGGGACCGCCGCCGTCGGCGCTCCTCTCGAAGTACGTGATCACGTTCCGCGGCCGCCACATCTTCAACCCGTCGAACTTCGGGCTCGTCCTCTGCTTCCTGCTGCTCGGCCCCGAGCGCGCCGACCCGCTCGCCTTCTGGTGGGGGCCGATGTCGGTCTGGCTCGCGCTCGCGCTCGCGCTCATCGTCGGCGGCGGGCTCGCGATCCTCTCGCGGCTGCACCTGCTGGGGATCGCCGTCGGGTTCTGGCTCGACGTTCGCGGCCGGGCATCGCGGTGCTCGCCGCGACGCGGCCACGAGATGACGGCGCGCGTGGCACCTCGGGCCGATCGGCGGCTGCGACCTCTGGTGGCTGCTCGTCACCTCGCCGGAGATCCTCGTCTTCCTCTTCTTCATGATCACCGACCCGCGGACGATCCCCGACGAGCGCGCGCGGGCCGACGCGTGTACGCGGTCGTCGGTCGGCCTCCTCGCGACGCTCGCTGATCGCGCCGCTGGACGACCGAGTTCGCGGCGAAGGTCGCGGTGCTCGGCGCGCTCACGCTCGTCTGCGCGGCGCGGCCGCTCGCTGCTGCTCGTCGCCGGCTGCCGATCGCCTCGATCGGCTCGCGGCGGCGGGTGCGCGCACGCCGCGCGCTGGCACGGCTCGGAGCCGTGGCCGCCGCGGCTCTGGCAGGCGCGGCGCTCGTCGTCGCTGGCGGGCCTGCCGACACGGTCCGGCTCGCGCCGCGGCGGCCCGCCGCTCGCCACGGGGCGCGTCCCGCGCGTCACGGTCAGCCGCGTCGACCGGGCGTCGCCCCGATCGACGACGCGACCGCGCCGGCGGATCGCGGTCGACCTCGTCGCCGACCTCGCGACCGCGGCGGAGGCGCTCCGCACGCGCGACCGCGTGCGCGCGCGGGCGGCGGCGCGACCGGCGCGTGGCTCGCCGACCTGTGGAGCCGGATCGACGCTGCGCGCGGGGCGGCCGATCGACGTCGACGACGTACGACGCCGAGCACGTGCGGCTCCGGCTCGAGCGCGGCAAGGGCCAGGGGCCGCCGCTCGTGCGTCGCGACGCTCACCGGCACCGTCGCGGACGGCGACCTACGGCGCGTCGCGCCGCAGAGCTGCGTCCGGCAGGGCGAGCCGCGTGACGTCGTCCGCACGTTCGAGCTCGTCGCAGCACGGAAGCCGCTACCTCGTCGTCGGGCGTCCGCGGCGACGCCGACGGCCGCCGGCGCGCGGCTACCGTCGCGGCGACGGCGTCGTTCAGGCTGACCGACGTCGCGTGCGAGCGTCGGCCTCGACTTCCGCCAGGGCGCGTTCCGCTTCGGCGATGTCGGTGGACACACGAGCCGCGATGATGGGCGGCGGCCTCTGCTGGCTCGACTACGACGGCGACGGCTGGCTCGACCTCTACGTCGTCAACTCCTACGCGCAGACGGACGTCGCCGGGCTACGACGCCGCACGGCGGCCTGCCGCGAAGCCGCCTCTTCCGCAACGTGAAGGGCCGGTTCGTGGACGTCACCGCCGCGACCGCGCACCGGCCTCGACGATGCGCGGGAGCGGCTGCGTCGCGGCCGACCTCGACGGCGAACGGGACGACCGACCTCTTCGTGACGACCGCGGCTACGACGTCGGCACGCAACGCCTACGACGCGCTCCTCTGGAACAACGGCGACGGCACGTTCACCGAGGGCGCGAAGGCGGCCGGGATCGACGAGCCCGGCTGGCACACGGGCGCCGCGGTCGGCGACGTCAACGGCGACGGCCGGCCCGACCTGTTCGTCGCCGGCTACACCGACGTCAACCATCCCGTGCCCGACATCGGAGTCGGGCTTCCCCGCGGACCACGGCGGCGGTCCGCGACCTCCTCTACCTCAACGAGGGCGGACTCGGCGCGCACATCCGACCTTCCGCGAGGTCGGCCGCGCCGCGGGGCTCGAGCCGACGCGGCTCGACCACGGGCTCGGCGCGGTCTTCACCGACGCGAACGGCGACGGCCGGCTCGACCTCTACGTCGCGAACGACCTCGACCCGAACCGGCTCTACCTCAACGAGCCTGGCCCGGCGGCGCGCCGGCGACCCGCGCGGGCTCGGCTTCCGGTTCGTCGAGCGCGGGCGCGCGCGAGCGGCTCGACGACCCGAACGCGGGCATGGGGATCGCCGCCGGCGACTACTCGCGGCGACGGGCGCGACGACCTCTTCGTCACGAACTCGCGCGGGCAGCTGCACGCCGTCTATCGCAGCCGGGACGGCGAGCCGTTCGCCGACGCGCGGCCCGACTTCGCGCCCGCGCTCGGGCAGCAGTTCACCGGCTGGGGCGTCGCCTGGGCCGACCTCGACCTCGACGGCAGCCTCGAGCTCGTGCTCGCGAACGGCGCGATCCCGTCACGAACCTCGCGAAGGACGCGCAGCGGCTCGGTGTCGTCGACCGACGGCCGGAGGCTCCGTCCGGGCACTCGACGCCGGCGCGGACGAGCGGCGGAACGGCCGCGGCCTCGCGGCGGCCGACTACGACAACGACGGCGACCTCGACCTCGCGGTCGACTCGATCGGCGGCAGCCTCGAGCTCTATCGCAACGACGGGGCGAAAGGCCACTGGCTCGAGGTCGCGCTCCGCACGCCTCGCGCCGGGCGCCGTCGTGACCGCGATCCTGCCGGACGGCCGGCGCGCTCGTCCGCGAGGTGCGCGCCGGTTCGCAGCTACCTCTCCTCCGAGGATCCGCGCCTCCACTTCGGGCTCGGCGACGGCCGACCGGGTGCGCGAGATCGTCGTCCGCTACCCCGGCGGACAGGACGACCCGGC
Source organism: uncultured Actinomycetes bacterium (assembly GCA_963793655.1). GTDB lineage: Bacteria > Actinomycetota > Thermoleophilia > Gaiellales > Gaiellaceae > Gaiella. The sequence continues at coordinate 190,614 of CAWCAV010000010.1, read as the reverse complement.
TCGCCGACGTCAAGGCCGACCGCCTCGTCGTGGCCGGGTAGCGGCCGACACGATGCGCGGGCGATTCGCAGCAGTCCCGACGGCAGCCCTCGTGGACGTCATGGACGAGCTCGGGCGCCGCGAGCAGACACTGCCGCCCTCGATCCGGCCTCTGGCGCCGGGCGATGCGGGTCGCGGGGCAGGCGTTCACGGTCGAGGGCGGCCCGTCCGGGCACGACGACTGGGATGCGGCGATCCGCAAGACGCTCGGGATGCTGGGCGAGGTGCCCGCGGGCAGTGTCGCGGTCTACCAGTGCCACCAGGACCGCTCTGCGCATTTCGGCGAGCTGTCCGCGACATCCCTCGCCTCGCGCGGCGTCGCCGGCTGCGTGATCGACGGCGGCTGCCGCGACGTCCGTCGCATCGAGGATGAGGGCTTCCCCGTGTTCGCGCGATTCGTCACCCCGGAGGACTCGACGTGGCGCTGGGAGGTCACCGCGACCGACGTGCCGATCACGATCGGGACCGTGCGCATCGAGCCGGGCGACTGGGTCGTCGGTGACGAGGACGGTGTGGTGGTCGTCCCGGCCGAGGTGGCAGCGGACGTCCTGGTCGTTGCGGAGCGCAAGGTCGGGACGGAGAGCGCGATCAGGGACGCGGTGCGGGACGGCATGACCCCGCTCGAGGCGTACGAGCGCTTCGGGACCTTCTGAGGCCCCTTCTTCGGGAACGAGGCTCGACTAGAGCCCTCACCCGAACACAAGGGTGCCGCGACCGCGAAGCGGGCGCCTTCAGGGATCTGCCCCGCCGGAGGCGGGGATCCGAGCGGCGAAATTCCGCCTCTGCGGAATCCCACTTCGCGAACAGGTTCTAGCCCCAGCCGGGCTCGCGGCCGCCGGCGCCGAGGGTCTCGAGCACGACCTCGATCAGCCGGTTCGACGAGAGCACGTGCTCGCGGGCGAGGACGCGGGCCGCCTGCGCGCTGCCGGCGCCGATCGCCTCGCGGATCGCGCGATGCTGGAGGTCGTTCTTCGCGTACAGCTGCGTCGAGCTCGGCCCGGGCCCTCCACGCACGGTCGCCGATGAAGGTGCGCCGGGCGCTCTTCGCGATGCGCTCGACGAGCGGCAGCTCCGCGGCGCGGTAGATGACGTCGTGGAAGGCGTAGTTCGCCTGCATCCACTCGACGAAGAGCGGTGGAGTCCCGCGGCGCGCCGCTGCGTGCCTGCGCGCGCAGCTCGAGCGTCAGCTCGCCGAAGCGCCGCTCGATCCGATCCATCTCCTGCAGGTCGTCCGGCGTCATCTTCGGCGTCGCAACCTCGGTTGCGAGTGCCTCGAGCTCCGCCCGGACGAGGAACGCCTCGCGGAGCTCGTGCTGCCGAGATGGAGCGCACGCGCACGCCGCGATTGGGCTCGAACGAGACGAGGCCGAGCGCCGCGAGCCGCCGGAGCGCCTCGCGCACGGGCGTACGGCTGACGTCGAAGCGCTCGGAGAGCGTCTCCTGCCGGAGCACCGTGCCCGGCGGGATCGTCGCCGCCGACGATCTCGTCCTCGAGCACGCGGGCGATGTCGTCGGCCTTGGTGGAGCAGCGTCGGCACGAACGCAAGTGTAGGCATCGCATCCCGAGCCGGAGGTTTTGGATCCGAAATCTTCGGTATTCTCGCTCTTGCGCACTATCAAATGTCCATCTAGGATCCAAGAAATCGCCAAACTGGATCCGAAAGGACGTAACATGACCGAACTACTCGCCCGGCCCTACTCCACCGACGACGTCGAGCGCCTGCGCGGCTCGGTGCACGTCGAGCACACGCTCGCGCGGCTCGGCGCCGAGCGGCTCCGGACGCTGCTCGCCGAGCGCGAGTGGGTCGCGGCGCTCGGCGCCATGACCGGCGGCCAGGCCGTGCAGATGGTGAGGGCGGGCCTCGAGGCGATCTACCTCTCGGGCTGGCAGGTCGCGGCCGACGCCAACCTCGTCGGGCGGCACGTATCCCGACCAGAGCCTCTACCCGGCGAACTCCGGGCCGGCGCTCGCGCGGCGCATCTCGAGCGCGCTGCTGCGCGCCGACCAGATCGCGCACGCCGAGGGCGACGACGAGACGTACTGGCTCGCGCCGATCGTCGCCGACGCCGAGGCGGGGTTCGGCGGGCCGCTCAACGCGTTCGAGATCATGAAGGCCTACATCGAGGCCGGTGCGGCAGCCGTGCACTTCGAGGACCAGCTCTCGTCGGAGAAGAAGTGCGGCCACCTCGGCGGCAAGGTGCTCGTCCCGACGAGCCAGTTCGTGCGGACGCTCGTCGCCGCGCGGCTCGCCGCCGACGTCGCTCGACGTCCCGACCCTGATCGTCGCCCGCACCGACGCGCTCTCCGCCTCGCTGCTGACGAGCGACGTCGACGAGGCCGACCGCGAGCTCTGCACGGGCGAGCGCACGCGCGGAGGGCTTCTTCCGGGTCCGCGACGGCATCGAGGCGGCGATCGCCCGCGGGCTCGCGTACGCGCCGTACGCCGACCTCGTCTGGTGCGAGACCTCGACGCCGGACATCGACGAGGCGGAGACGGTTCGCGGCCGCGATCCACGAGCGGTACCCGGGCAAGCTCCTCGCCTACAACTGCTCGCCGTCGTTCAACTGGCGCGGCCACCTGTCCGACGGCCAGATCGCCGGCTTCCAGCGCGACCTGGCGAGCGATGGGCTACCGGTTCCAGTTCATCACCCTGGCCGGCTTCCACGCGCTCAACCTCTCGATGTTCGAGCTCGCGAGCGGCTACCGCGACGACGCGATGACCGCCTACGTCTCGCTGCAGGAGCGCGAGTTCGCGCTCGAGGAGGAGGGCTACACGGCGACGCGCCACCAGCGCGAGGTCGGCGCCGGCTACTTCGACCAGGTGATGCAGGCCGTCTCGGGCGGCGCGTCCTCGACGCTCGCCCTCACCGGCTCGACCGAGGAGCAGCAGTTCGACGCACGAAAGGAGCGCAGCATGACGCCGACGTCCCTCATCCGCGAGAAGCCGGTCAAACCGTCGGCGCGGACCACCCCGAAGCCGCGCCCTCGCCCGGCGATCGTGACGCGGGCGGAGGTCGCGCCGTGCACGTGCCCCGAGCACTGCGAGCGCGACCACGAGCACGATTGACTCGCTTCGCGCGTCAATCGTGCTAGACAACCCCTCGTGCGCACCGACGACGTCCTGACTCCCGACGCGGTCGCGTTCCTCACCGACCTCCAGCGGGAGTTCGGCGAGCGGCGGCGCGAGCTGCTCGCGCGCCGGGCCGAGCGCCTGCGAGCGCCTCGCGCGGCGCGGCGAGCTGCCGGACTTCCTGCCGGACACGGCGGACGTCCGCGACGGCGACTGGCGGATCGCGCCGTTCCCGGACGAGATCGCCGACCGCCGCGTCGAGATCACCGGCCCGGTCGACCGGAAGATGGTGATCAACGCGCTCAACTCGGGCGCGCAAGGTGTTCATGGCGGACTTCGAGGACGCGAACTCGCCGACCTGGGAGAACTGCATCGAGGGGCAGCGGAACCTGACGGACGCGCTCGAGCGGACGATCGAGCTCGACACGGGCGAGAAGCGCTACACGCTCGACGACGAGGTCGGCCGTGCTGTTCGTCCGCCCGCGCGGCTGGCACCTCGAGGAGCGCCACTTCGAGGTCGACGGCGCGCCGATGTCGGGCTCGCTGTTCGACTTCGGCCTCTACTTCCTGCGCAACCACGCGCCGAAACGGGCGCTACTTCTACCTCCCGAAGCTCGAGTCGCACCTCGAGGCGCGCCTCTGGAACGACGTCTTCTGCTGGACGCAGGACCGGCTCGGCGTGCCACGGGGGACGATCAAGGCGACCGTCCTGATCGAGACGATCCTCGCCGCGTTCGAGATGGACGAGATCCTCCACGAGCTGCGCGAGCACTCGGCCGGGCTCAACGCGGGCCGCTGGGACTACATCTTCAGCGTGATCAAGAAGCTCGGGCACCGGCCCGAGTTCGTCCTTCCCGACCGGGCCGCGGTGACGATGGCCGTGCCCGTTCATGCGCTCCTACTGCGAGCTGCTCGTCAAGACCTGCCACCGGCGCGGCGCGCACGCGATGGGCGGCATGGCGGCGTTCATCCCCTCCCGCCGCGACGCCGAGGTGAACGCGATCGCGCTCGAGAAGGTGCGCGAGGACAAGGACCGCGAGGCGTCGCAGGGCTTCGACGGCACCTGGGTCGCGCACCCCGACCTCGTGCCCGTCGCGATGGAGTCGTTCGACCGCGGTGCTCGGCGAGCGGCCCAACCAGATCGAGCGGCAGCGCGACGACGTCGACGGTCGCGCGCCGCGGACCTCCTCGACGTCGCGGCGACTCCCGGGCGAGGTCACCGAGGAGGGGCTGCGCAACAACGTCTCCGTCGGGATCCAGTACCTCGCCGCGTGGCTCCACGGCTCCGGCGCCGTCGCCATCAACAACCTGATGGAGGACGCCGCCACGGCGGAGATCTCACGCTCCCAGATCTGGCAGTGGCTCCGGCACGACCGCGTCAGCGACGACGACGTGCGTCGCATCACCGACGAGGAGATCGCCAAGCTCGGCGACGGCTACGACGACGCCCGCGCGCTGTTCGAGCGCATCGCGACACGAGCCCGACTACGTCGAGTTCCTCACGCTGCCCGCGTACGACCGGCTGCTCGCGGTCGAGCCGGCCTGACCGGTCCTCACGACGGGCGCAGCGACGCCCACGGCTCGTCCGCGGCGACGTCGACCGCCGCATAGCCGTCACCCTCGACGGCCGGGGAGAGGATCGCCAGGATCTTCGCCGGCTCGTCGGAGTCGTTGTACGTCGCGTGAACGGCGTCGGCGGGGATCACGACCGCGTCACCGGCCCTCAGGGTCTCCGACTCCGACTCGACCCACTGCTCGATCGTGCCCTCGAGGACGTAGATCACCTCCTCCTGGCCCGGGTGGAAGTGGAAGGGGTGCGCCTTCCCGGGAAGGAAGGTGGCCTCGATCGCCACGATCCCGGCCAGCCCGTCGCGCGGGCCGGACACCTGGGCGAAGACGCCCCAGTCGTGCTCCTGGCGCTCGATCGCCCGCGCCGGCCTGAAGCGGCGTCACGCCGCTCCCCCGACCGGGATCGCCTTGAAGCGGCGCATGTTCTCGGTCATCGCGATCTCGGTCGGCAGGCGCTCCATGCTCGAGGCGCCGAAGAAGCCGACGACGCCCGTCGGTGCGCTCGAGGACGTACGCCGCGTCGTCCGGCTCGGCGATCGGGCCGCCGTGGCAGAGGACGATCACGTCGGGGTTGACCTCCTTCGCGGCGTCGTGCATCGCCTGGATCAGCGGCACGCAGTCGTCGAGCGTCTTCGCCGTCTCGGCGCCGATCGCGCCGCCGGTCGTCAGGCCCATGTGCGGGACGAGCACGTCCGCGCCGGCCTCGGCCATCGCCCGCGCCTCGTCCGCGGTGAAGACGTAGGGCGCGGTCAGCAGGTCCAGCTCGTGCGCCAGCGCGGATCATCTCGACCTCGAGCCCGTAGCCCATCCCGGTCTCCTCGAGGTTCTGCCGGAACGTGCCGTCGATCAGGCCGACGGTCGGGAAGTTCTGCACGCCGCTGAAGCCGATCCGCTTGAGCTCGTCGAGGAAGACGGGCATCAGCCGGAACGGGTCGGTGCCGCAGACGCCGGCCAGCACCGGCGTCTCGCTTCACGACCGGCAGCACCTCGCGCGCCATGTCGACGACGATCGCGTTCGCGTCGCCGTACGGCATCAGGCCCGGCGAGCGAGCCGCGGCCCGCCATCCGGTAGCGGCCCGAGTTGTAGATGATGATCAGGTCGGCGCCGCCCGCCTCGGCGCACTTGGCGGAGAGGCCGGTGCCGGCGCCGGCGCCGATGATCGGCCTGCCCGGCGTCGATCTGCGCGCGCAGCCGCGCGAGCGCCTCGCTGCCTGCGTCATGCGCCGCTCCTGCGATCAGCTCGTGGAGCCGGTTCGGCCATCGCCGAGCGCGAACGCCGGGTCGTTGACGTCGCGCGTCGAGCTCGTGCACCTCGACCTTCGACGTGTCGACGAGCTCGCGCAGCGCCGCGAACAGCGCCTCGTCCGCCTCGGGGTCGTGGAACGGCCTGCCCCTCGGTCGCGATCACCGACACGCCCTTCAGCGGGACGAAGAGCACGGTCGGCCCGGTCGCGGCGTTCAGCTTGCGCGCGACGATCCGCGGCCGAGCTCCGCGCACTCCTCCGGCGTCGTCCGCATCAGCGTGACCGTCGGGTTGTGGACGTAGAGGTTCCGGTCCGCGGACTGCTCGCGGCACCGTGTCGCATCGGCCCGAAGTTGACCATGTCGAGCGCGCCGAGCGAGACGACCTGCGGGATGCCCGAGCTCGCCCGCCGACTCGAGCCGGTCGGGCACCGCCGACGAGCACGCCGCCGACGAGCTCGTCGCAGAGCTCGGTCGTCGTCACGTCGAGCGACGCCGACGAGGAAGCCGCCTGCGAGCGAGCGCCTCCATCGACTGCCGCCGGTGCCGGTCGCGTGGAAGACGAGCACCTCGTAGCCGAGCTCCTCGAGCCGCTCGCGCGCGCGTGGTCACGCAGGGCGTCGTGACGCCGAACATCGTGGCGCCGACGAGCGGCCGCTCCTCGCCGCAGCGGCGGCACGGTCGCCTTCGCCATGCCCGCGATCGCGCCGGCGGCGTTCGCCAGGATCCGCGCCGAGATCCGGTTCACGCCCGGCGATGTCGACGACGGAGTACATCATCGTCACGTCGACCGCGCCGACGTACGGGCTGCGTGTCGCCGGAGGCGACCGTCGAGACCATCAGCTTCGGCACGCCGACCGGCAGCTCGCGCATCGCGTGGGTGACGATCGCGGAGCCGCCCGAGCCGCCGAGGCCGCCGATCGCGTCGAGCCGCCCCTCGGCGTGGAGGCGCTTGACGACCTCGGCCGCGCCGCGCGCCATCGTCTCGACCGCCGCGCCGCGGTCGCCCGCCGCGGCGAGCGCCGCCGACGTCGGCGCCGGCCGCGGCGGCGACCTCCTCGCGCGTGACGTCGGGCGTCGCGAGCGGCTCGCCCGACGATCCCGGCGTCGACGAGCACGACGTCGACGCCGTGCTCGCGGATCCGTCGCGCGAGGTACGCGTACTCCTCGCCCTTCGTGTCGAGCGTGCCGACGAGAACGACGGTCGGCCATCAGCTCCGCTCCTTCCTGTCGCCGGCGACGGGTTCCACGCCGGGCTGGAGTCGTTGTCCTGCCGGATCGGTGAGCTGCCGCTCGACGCCGCCGAGCGTCGATCACGACGATCGCACCGTCGCGCGAGAAGGCTATCTCGCTGCCGTCCGGCGACCACGCGGGCTCGAACGCGTCGGCCTCGGAGCGGACGTGAGCCGGCGCAGGCCCTTGCCGTCGACGCCGATCGTGTAGATCTCGTAGCGGCCGCTGTCGGGGTTGGCCGAGAACGCGAGCGTGCTTCGAGTCGGGCGACCACGTCGGGCGCGTAGCGACTTCGCTCCCAGCGACGTCACGCCGATGCCGCCCCGAGCCGTCGGGGTGCACGACCCAGATCTCGCGGATCGTCGCTCCCGGACGCGCGGTGCGTAGTACGCGATCCAGCGTCCGTCGGGCGACCACGACGGGCTCGCCCTCCGTCCGCGAGCTCGTCCGTCAGGCGTCGCGCGCCGGTCCCGTCGGCGCTCATCACCCAGACGTGGCCGCCGTCGCTCGACCGCGAGAACGCGATCCGGCTGCCGTCCGGCGACCACGTCGGGCCTGGTCGTTCGCCGTTCGAGGACGTCAGCGCGCCTGGTGCCCGTGCCGTCGGCGTTCATCGACGTAGATGTCGAACGATCCCTCGCGCGCGCTCGCGAACGCGATCTGCGTCCCGTCCGGCGACCACGCCGGATCCGATCTGGAACTGAACCCGCTCGGCGGTCGAGGGGTCGCCCTCCTTCGTCGGTCAGCCGTCCCTGTCTCGATCCGTTCGGCGTCCATGCCGTAGATCGCGTAGTCGGCGTCTCGCGAGCTGACGAAGACGATGTCGTCACCGGTCGGGCCGGAGCCCCGCAGCCGCTCACGAGCAGCAGGCAAACGACCGCGCCGGCAGCGAGGATGGATCTGGCGGTCACGATGGGCCGCGGGGACGCAAGCGCGGGGAAGCCTAGTTGGCGAGCGGCTCCACGCCGAGGTAGCGCCGCTGCAGCTCCGGATCGCCGGAGAGCGCCTCGGCGGTCGTCTCGGCCGCGATCTTGCCGGCGACCATGATCAGCTGGCGCTCCGCGAGCGCGGTCGCGACGCCGAGGTTCTGCTCGATCAGCAGGAGCGCGAGGCCCTCCCGCTCGAGCTTGCTGGAACGTCTCGATCATGTTCTCGATGATCGCGGGCGCGAGCCCCTCCGACGGCTCGTCCATCACGAGCAGCCGAGGGTTCGTGACGAGCGCACGTCCGATCGCGAGCATCTGCTGCTCACCGCCGGAGAGCTGCGCGCCGCCGTTTCGCTTACGCTCGGCGAGGCGCGGGAAGAGCTCGTAGACCCGATCGCGGGTCCACTCGCTCCCACCGTCGCTCGCCGCCCGCGCCGCGCGAGGCGATCCGCAGGTGCTCGTCGACCGTGAGCGACGGGAAGAGGCGCCGTCCCTGCGGCACGTAGCCGATGCCCTGCCGCGCGATCCGGTGCGATTGGCCGCCGACGAGCTCGCTGCCGGCGAACCGGATCGACCCCGTCGCGGTCGGAGGCGAGATGCCCATGATCGCGTTGCAGAGGGTCGTCTTGCCCATCCCGTTGCGACCCACGATCGCGACGGACTCGTGCTCCATGCGGAAGCTCACGTCGTCGAGCGCGCGCGCCTTGCCGTAGAAGGCGCTCAGCCCCTCGACCTCGAGCAGGGTCGAAGCCCCGACCGGGGCTGGAGGCGCGGCCGGCTCACTCATCGCGGTGGCCGCGGCCGAGGTAGAGGTCGTGCACGCGTCTCGTTGCGCGCGGATCTCGTCCGGCGTGCCTTCGACGATCACGCGGCCGTCGTGCATCATCGTCACGCTGGTCGCCACGCGGAGCGCGATGTCCATGTCGTGCTCGATGAGGATCAGGGTGATCGACGGATCGAGCTCGAGGAGCAGCTCGCGTGAGGAGGACGCGCTCGCCGCGGGAGAGCCCCGAGGCAGGCTCGTCGAGCATCAGCACGCGCGGCTCGTGCGGCGAGCGCCATCGCGATCGCCACCTGGCGGTGCTCGCCGTGCGAGAGGTCGCCGACGCGCACTCCGCAGCTTGTTGTCGATCGCGACCCGGCCCGCGGCCTCCCGCGCCCGCTGCCGCATCTCCGCTGTCGCGCCGCGGGAGGACCACGGGCCGGAGACGGCCACCCTCGACGCCGACGATCGAGAGGTAGATGCTGTCCTCGACCGTCAGCCCGAGAAAGTGCCGCGACTGCTGGTACGTGCGGGCGAGCCCGAGCTTCACGCGCGCCCGGGCAGGCCTCCGCGGTGATGTCCTCGCCGTAGAGCTCGATCGTGCCGCTCGACGGCGGAATGTCGCCGCAGATGAGATTGAAGAGCGTCGTCTTGCCGGCGCCGTTCGGGCCGAGCACCGCCCGACGCTCGCCTTGCGGGACGTCGAGGTCGACGTCGCGCACTGCGAGCAACCCGCCGAAGCGCCGGCCGACCCCCCGCAAGCGGAGGGTCGGCGCGGCGTGGTCGGCGGATGGTGCTGCGTCGGTCACTGCCTCACTTGATGACCGTGTTCGTGACGACGCCGTCCTTCACCTCGCGGATCTTGCCCTGCCACGGCAGCGTCTTCTTCACGCACGCAGGCTGCGTGCGGCCGGGCGGCGGGCTCGTCTTCTTGAAGAGGCCGCCGAACGACTGGTTCGACGTTCGGCACGTACCCCGTCAGCGTGACAGCCGGGCCCCCGTCGGGCGCCCTTGATGATCTGCACCGGCCACTGATCCTGGATCGCCTGCCGGTTCGAGTCGAGCTTGACGTTCCCGCCGGTCGGAGAGCTCGAACGGAGCCGAGATGGTCCTCGGAAGGGCGTTCTGCAGCTTCGCCCCGACTGCTCCGCCGGACGCGTTCAGGCCGGTGATCAAGCGCCCGAGTGCCCTGGTAGTAGTTGTAGAAGAAGCCGTCGTCCGCAGGCGTGCCCCGGGTACCACTTGTTGACGATGGCCCGGTACGTCGGTCGCAGCCTTCGTCTTCAGGCCCGGTGCCGTGCCGAAGCCGCCGACGTACGCGCCGATCAGCCGTGGTGCGACGTCGTCCTTGCCCGGTCAGGAACCAGAGGAACAGGTTCCCGGAGTGCTGCGTCGGCTTGATGGGGCCGTACGCCTGCTCGAACGCCTTCAACGCCGGCCCGGTGCCGGTGCCGCCGACGACCCAGAAGTACCCGTCCACCTGACCCGGCTGGGGAAGCTGCCGGACGTACGACGAGTAGTCCGTCGTGTTCAGCGGCGGGAACACCCGCTTCGTGATCTCGCCGCCGATGGCGCAGAAGTCGGCGATGATGCCGGCCGCGGACGTCCAGCCGAAGCTGTAGTCGTCCATGATGATCGCGGCCTTCCGCCAGCCGAGCTTCTTGTAGACGATCTCGCCGATGCCGGCGTTCCACTGGGCGCCGTCGCCGTGGTAGCGGAAGACGTTCTTCGGCGCGATCTGCAGCGTCGGGTCCTGCGACCCGGCCGTGCCGATGATCACGGTCTTCGTCGGGCCGCGGCTTCGCCCAGTTGGCGATCGCGACCGCCTCGTCGCCCGAGAGCGGCCCGACCATGACGTCGCGCCTTGAGCTGCTGCATGAGGCGGCGCGTCTCCTTGAGCGCCGTCGCCGGCGTGTCGTCACCGCAGCCGTAGCCGACGATGTTGACGTTCTTGCCACCGGCCTTGATGCCCGTCATGCCCGCGGACGGCTTCTTCTTGTTCTTCGCCTTCCCGCCCGCGAACTGTGCGAACGCCGTCTGCGCGCCGCCGATGTCGAGCTCGTACGCGAACCCGAATGCCCCTTTGCAGTCGCCCATGATCGCCACGCGGACAGCGTTCGCCGGCGCCGCCGAGGACGCCGACGTGATCGCTGCGATCGCAGCCACGAGCAACCCGACCGAGGCCAAGAGGCGGACTATCCGCCCCTGTGGTCGTCTCATCTCTCGTCCCTCCTTCGTTGGGTGCACAGGAACCTGGTGAATCCCGTTACCGGTAGTGCATCGAGTCGCCGCCAACCTCCTTTCTCGCCTCCCGCTCAGCTCGCCGCGCTCGCGCTCGCCTCGGCGGCAGGCCGCTCCGGCTCCCGAACGCGCCGCGAGACCCCAGAGGCGGTCCCAGATCCCCATCAGCCCGTCGGGAGAGACGATGACGATTGCGAGGAAGACGAGGCCGATGACCGTGTTGAAGCTTCCGCCGATCACCGGCAAGCCGTCCGAGGGGATCCTGTTCGTCACCTCGTTGTTGATCACGATGTAGGCGAACGCGCCGAGCCACGCGCCCTCGATCCGGTCAGCCCCCCGATCACCGCGATCACGAGCAGCTCGATGGTCGCCTGCAGGCCGATGTTCGAAGGCGAGAGCTGGCCCGACCACCAGCGCGAACAGGACGCCTCCGACGGCGGCCACCAGCGCGCCGATGCCGAAGGCAAGCGTCCGGTGCAGCGCGACGTTGTACCCGAGCGAGGCCATGCGCACGGGCTCGTCGCGGATCCCCTGGAGCGCGATCCCGAACGGCGTCCGCACGAGGTAGCGGATGACCACGTAGACGTAGCGATGCGCAACGCCGAGCGCGACGTAGTAGAGGCGCTGCCGGTCGTTGACGACGTCGCCGACGAACCCCGGCGTGTAGCGGTCGATGCCGGCGATGGGCGAGAAGCCGCCGACCTGTGTCACCTGGCTGACGAACAGATACGCGATCACCGAGTACGTCAGGGTGAGCATCAGGAAGTAGATCCCGAAGCTCCGTGAGGCGACCGCGCCGAACAGCAGCCCGATACCGGCTGCCAGCAGGATCGCGAGAACCACCGAGAGCGTCGGGTCCCAGCCGAGCGTCAGCCCCTTCGTCTCACCGCCCGCGACACCCTGCGGTGACCATGTTCCCGAGCGCGTACCCGGCAATTCCCATCAGGCCCGCCTGCGCGAGCGAGATCATCCCGCCGTACGCCGACAGGAAGACGAGGCTCGCGGCGCCGATGCCGAGGATGAATGTCTGCGTGAGCACCGTGTCCATCCAGAAGCCGGACACGAGGAGTGGTGCGACCAGGGCCAGGACGAGCACCCCGACTCCGATCACCCGCTCGACGAGGGTCTTCGTCGTGTCGAGCGCTCATGCGGCTCTCCCGAAGAGCCCCTGCGGGCGGAAGGCGAGCACGAGAGCCATCAGACGAACGTGAGCACCGGCGAGTACTGCGTGCAGCAGTCCGACCCGGCAATCGGCAGATACGTGACCGAGAACGCCGTGACCAGCCCGAAGAGCAGAGACCCTGCGACGGCACCGAGCAGCGATCCCATGCCGCCGATGATGACGACGACCAGCGAGTTGAGCAGCCAGACACCGTCCTGGCCCTGCGAGATGTTGCCCTGCGAGCTCTGGACGACGGCGCCCATCGCGACGAGGGCGGCGCCGACGGCGAACGCGATCGCGAAGATCATCTGGATGTTGATTCCGAGCGCGGACGTCATCTGCCGGTCGTCGACCCCCGCGCGGATCACCATTCCCGTCTTCGTCTGGTAGAGCCAGAGCCAGAGCGCGACCCCGACCGCCACCCCGAGCGCGAGCATGGTCAGGCGCGCGAGCGAGTACTGCACACCCCAGATCGTGCAGGTCGACGAGCCGGTTTGTCCAGCCCGGCCAGCCGAGGCTCACGGCGTTCCCTCCGAACTGCTGCGAGCCCTCGGGCACGTGGCGCGGGAAGTGGGCGATCACCTGGTCGGCGACGATCACCGAGACGGCGATCGTGATCAGCGCTTGGCGCAAGTCCTGTCCCTGGTTCCACCGGAGGAGGAGCTGCTGGATCAGCGAGGCCGAACAGCGCAATCGTGCCCATCGCGACCAGGAGGGGAAGCACCCATTCCCACGTGTTCACGTCGGACGGCTGGACGGAGAAGCCCTGGCCGGTCATCTCCTGCTGGATCTCGTACGCGATGTAGCCGCCGAGCAGGTAGAGCGACCCGTGCGCCATGTTGACGACGCGCATGAGTCCGAAGATGAGCGAGAAGCCGCTCGCAACGATGAAGAGCAGGCCCGCAAACGTGAGTGCGTCGAGCAAGGTGAAGACGAAGGCCCCCGGGTTGTCGATCGCGGAGCCGAAGTTCGTCGTCCGCCAGTTTCCGGTGGCCCCCGTCAAAGGGTCGGCGATCACGATGACGTAGAGCAGCGCGAACACGACGAGCGCTGCGGCGGCGGCCAGCGCCAGGGACTGCGAGAGCGGGAGCTGTCGAGCCCGACTGGTCACCCGGTGGTCACCGTGTCCAGGGACGAAGGCGCCTCCAGGCGCGATGTGCGACCCCGCTTGCCCACTCGGCGCGAAGCCTAGCCACCCGCCCGGGGGCTTTCAACACCGATCACCGATTATCGATTCTTCGCGGAAGTGCGCAGATCAGCCGCCGCGCTCCCAGGCGAGCCCCGCAGCGAGGGCGGTCTCGTCGAGCGGCGCGACGAGGTGGAGGTTGCCGACCGCCAGCCCCGCCCACCCGAGCAGGTTGACCCATCGCAGGAACGACGAGAGCGGCAGCCGCACGTCGGGCTCGTCTGCGTCCTCGCGCGGCCAGTCGATCGCGACGCAGGGGCTCACGTAGAGATCGACCTCGGGGACGAGACGCCGCCAGGCGAGGAGCGCGCGATAGCCGTCGGTCACCGCATCCCGGTCGATGCGCAACGCCGCCTCGAGCTTGGCGCGGACGTCGCTGCCGTACTCGTCGGCACGGCTCGGGAAGGTCTCCGCATGCGAGCGAACCGCCTCGTGCTGGAATACCGGCCACGTGTCCGCGGGCGGCCCGGGCATCTCCGCCTCGACGACGCGCGCGCCGAACGACTCCAGCCGGCCCACCCAGGCCTCGGCGGCGTCGCTCGACTCGGTCTCGCGGCCGTCGGCGAGGTCGGGCGCGCGACGCAGCAGCCCGACCGTGAGGCCGCGCAGCCGCGGCTCGGGAACCGGCCGGCCCGTGAGCACCGACCAGAGCGCCGCGACGTCCTCCACCGACCGCCCCATCGGGCCGACGGTGTCGAACGACGGGCAGAGCGGGAAGACCCCGTCGATCGGGACCGTGCCGTGCCGCGTCTTCAGGCCGACGATCTCGCAGGCGGCGGAGGGCAGCCGGATCGAGCAGCCGGTGTCGGTGCCGATCCCCAGGTCGCAGAGGCCGGCGGCGATCGCGGCCGCGTTGCCGCTCGACGAGCCGCCCGTCGTCCGCCCGGGTCGCACCGGGTTGTGGACCGTCCCGTACCAGTCGTTCTTTCCGAGCACGCTCCACGCGAACTCGGCCAGGTTCGCCTTCCCGAGGACGACGGCACCGGCGTCGAGCAGGCGTTCGACGACCGTGGCGTTGCGGGTGGGGACATGGTCGGCATAGACGCGCGAGCCGTACGTCGTGCGGATCCCCGCCGTGTCGATGAGGTCCTTGACGAGCAGCGTGCGTCCAGCGAGCGGTCCTGCCGACGCCCGCCGGAGCGGCTCGTCGAGCCACGTGATGACGGCGTTCAGAGGATCGCTCGAGGCGCTCACGAGGGGACGAGCGCCACGGCATCGACCTCGATCCGTGCACCCCGGGATGACGAGCGCGGACACCTCGACGAGAGTCGAGGCGGGCCGGGTCTTACCGAACACCTCCTGCCGTACCGGATTCACGAGAGGCCGGTCGTCGATGTCGGTGAGGAACACGGTCACCTTGACCACGTCGGCGAACGTGCAGCCTGCGGCGGCGAGCACCTGCTCCATGTTGGCGAACACGGCGCGCGCCTGGGCGACGACGTCGTCGCCCCCGACGAGCTCGCGATGCTCGTCCACCGGGACGACACCGCTGACGAACAGGAGGTCGCCCGCCCGGACGGCGTCGGTGAAGTGCGAGATCGGCTCGGCCTGACCAGGCGACCCGGTACTCGCGCCGGTCCGCCAAGCCGCTACGACGCGCGCGGGACGACGCTCAGAGAGTGCGCTGCATCGATCGCGGCCCCGATCGTCTCCGCACTCGCGCGGTCGCCGACCATGACGTTCACCTGGAAGTCGCGGTCGCGAAGCGTCAGCCGGCCGACCCCGCCGCGTCCCGTGAAGCACTCGAACGTCCCTCGCCGGAGCTTCATCGCCGAGAGCGGGAGGAGGCTCGAGCCCACCGAGTCGCGCCAGCCGATCACGACGACGACGGCACCGTCGGTCGGGACGCGGTACGAGGCGACCAGGCAGTCGGTCTCGACGGCCCTGACCCCGTCCGTGCCGACGACGAGCAGCGTGCGGGGGTCGTCGAGCCGAGTCTCGCGCGCCCGGGCGACCTTCGACCAGCCCGACGGCAGCGTGAGCTGAACGCCGCCTCCGCGCGCCTGTTCGCCCGTTTCGGCGCCGACGCCCGACACGGGGAACGCCGCGACGGCGGTGGCCGCGATCGCGACAGCAAGTGCTCTTCCTCGACGTCTCATCTCCCGCGTCCCATGGTACGTACGACCGGGCGGAAACGGAAGAACTACCTGCAAAGAATTTGTTTTCGTCCCGCCGGCTGCCGTCAGCCCTCGAAGTGGCCCTTCAGCGCGTCGAGCCCGCCCTGGAAGACCTGGCTGGCGAAGAAACCCACCCAGTGCTCCTGCTTCTCGCGGTCGCAGTCGAACGTCGTCCACCACTCCACGAACGACAGGTTGCCGTCGGTGACGGGGCTGACGCGAATGGTCGCCTCGTAGTTGTCGACGTCGAACGGCGTCTTCTGGAAGTCGTACGTGTAGGAGCGCTCGGCGTCCGAGTGCGCGAGCAGCTGCTCGCGCAGGTGTGTGCCGTCGGTGAGCGTGAAGCTCCGGATCGAGCCGACCTGGTCGCCCGCCTTCCCGTCCTCGATCTCGCTCGTCGCGACGAGCCCTCCGTGCCACGTGGCGAGCCCGTTGAAGTCGCGGATCCGGGCCCAGACGTCCGCGGCGGGGGCGTCGATCACGGTGCTGGCGTACGACTTCGCCATGTCTTCCTCCTCGAGCGTTCGGATGGCCGTGCGGGGCAAGCCTACGATGCCTTGGCCCGCCGTGTGGCGCCTCCGGTCACGGCGCGAAACGGGGCTGGTCGCGACGGCAACCGGGTCTCAGCCGCCGCCCTCGGCCCGGATCTCGGAGAGCGTCTTCCGGGGCGTGAGCGCCTCGGGGTCGACCGTCACGTGGAGCACGGCCGGGACTCCCGCGTCGAGCGCGCGGTCGAGCGCGGCGGGGAAGCCGTCAGTGCGCTCGACACGCTCGCCGTACGCGCCGAACGCGTGCGCGAGGGCGGTGAAGTCCGGGTTTTCGAGCTCCGTGCCGCTGACCCGCCCCGGGTAGCGGCGCTCCTGGTGCATGCGAATCGTCCCGTACATACCGTTGTCGACGACGATCACGACGACGGGAGCGTGGTACTGGCGTGCGGTCGCGAGCTCCTGCGCCGACATGAGGAAATCGCCGTCGCCTGCGATGCACACGACGTCGCGATCCGGGTGCACGAGCTTCGCGGCGACGGCGGCGGGGAGCCCGTACCCCATCGCACCCGAGAGCGGCGCGAGCTGCGTCCGAAAGCGGCGGAAGACGTAGAACCGGTGCGCCCAGACGGTGAAGTTACCGGCCCCGCTCGTGAGGATCGCATCGGCGGCCAGCCGCTCGCGGAGCGCCGCCATCACCCCGGTCATCTCGACGGCCCCGGGGAGCGGTCGGCCCTCCAATGTCCTGAGGTAGGCGGTGTGGGCGGCTTCGAGCTCCGGCGCCCGTGCCCGTCCATCGACGGGGTCGAGCTCCTCCAGGGCCTGCGCGAAGCGAGGCCCGGATGCGACGATCCCGAGCGTCCGGCTCGTACACGCGCCCGATCTCGTCCGGATCGGGATGGACGTGGACGAGCGTCCGTCCCGACCCGGGCGGGACGATCGCCGAGTAGCCGGCCGTCTCGATGTCCCCCAGGCGCCCGCCGACCACGAGGAGCACGTCGGCCTCGCGGAGGCGGGCGAGGAGGGCCGGATCGGCACCGAGCCCGAGGTGCCCCGCGTAGCAGCCCGCGTCGTTGTCGACGTAGTCCTGGCAGCGCCATGCAGCCGCGACGGGGATGCAGCCGGCCTCGCACCACGTCGCGAGCGCCTCGTCCGGCGGACGCGCTCCAGGGCTGCCCGCCGACGATCGCGAGGGGACGCTCGGCCGCGGCGAGGAGAGCCCGGAGGCGGCTCGAGGTCGGCCCGGGCCGGCGCGGCCTGCGCTGCGGCATACGGGGACGCGTCGGGGACGTCGGCCGCCTCCGACGAGCATGTCCTCGGGCAGCGCCAGCACGACGGGGCCCGGACGGCCCGACGTCGCGACCCGGAACGCTCGCGCGACGAGCTCGGGGATGCGCTCGGCGTGATCGACCTCCGCGACCCACTTCGTCAGTGGCCCGAACATGCGCCGGTAGTCGATCTCCTGGAACGCCTCCCGCTCGGCGTGCCTGCGCGGGATCTGCCCGACGAGGAGCAGGAGCGGCGTTCCGTCCTGGAAGGCCGTGTGGACGCCGACGGACGCCTGCGTCGCTCCGGGACCGCGCGTGACGAGGCAGATCCCCGGCCGTCCCGTGAGCTTCCCGTACGCCTCGGCCATGTTCGCCGCGCCCGCCTCGTGCCGGCACGTGACGTAGCGGATGGGGCTGTCGAGCAGCGCGTCCAGGACGTCGATGTAGCTCTCGCCGGGTACGCCGAACGCGAGGTCGACGCCGTGAAGCGCGAGCTGGTCGACGAGGATCCGGCCGCCGGGGCGGCTCACCGCGGAAGCGCGATCGCGTGCTCGAGGAGGACGGCAGCGGACTGCTTCAGCCTCGACCCCGTCGGTCGGCTCGAGATACCGGATCGTCCGCTTGCCCGCCCACTCGGCGGGTAGCACCAGCGCGCGCACGAAGGAGGTCTCGAGGTGCGCCGACGCCCGCGCGACGACGGGGTCGGGCCCGCTCTCGAACCAGGCGCCGCCGGGCCCGTAGAACGTCGATCGGCCCTCGGTCTCGATCTCGATCTCGCCCTGCAAGCAGGTAGCGGATCCCGGGCCCCGGGTGGGTGTGCCGGTGTGCGATGCCGCCGAGCGGGAAGTCGATCCGGTCGCATCGCACGACCCAGGCGGCGAACGGGTCGAGTTGCACGAAGTGCGAGATCGAGTGCACCCTCGGCGTCGAACTCGTCGTGGTCGAGCTGCCAGACGAGCGCAGGCCCGTCGATCTGGGCCGCCCCGAAGCGGGCGACGGCGGTACCCGAGTCGTAGACGACGCGGTTGCCGCCGATCGTCTCGACGCCGGTCTCGAAGCGATAGAGCGAGAGCCTCAATGGAAGTACTGCCCCCCGTCGATGACGATGGTCTGGCCCGTGACGAAGGACGAGGCCGGCCCCGCGAGGTAGGTGACGGCGCCGACGACGTCCTCCGGCTCCTGGTCGCGCTGGATCGTGCGCGCCGCCACGGAGACGTCGCGCAGCTGCTCGATCACCTCGGGGTGCTCCTTCACGCCGTCCGACATCGTGAACCCGGGGGCGACGCAGTTGACGCGGATGCCGTCCCTGCCGACCTCTTTCGCCAGCGCGCGCGTGAAGGCGACGATCGCCCCCTTGCTCGTCACGTAGTGGAGGAGGAACGGGCACGCCGCGAA
This sequence comes from uncultured Actinomycetes bacterium, assembly GCA_963793655.1. Classification (GTDB taxonomy): domain Bacteria; phylum Actinomycetota; class Thermoleophilia; order Gaiellales; family Gaiellaceae; genus Gaiella. The sequence goes on along the minus strand of CAWCAV010000010.1, from coordinate 171,915 downwards.
ACGGCGTGCCCGGACGAGATGTTGACGATCGTCCCGCCGCCCCGCTCGCGCATCGCAGGCACGGCGGCGCGACACGTGAGGAACATCGACGCGACGTTGACGTCCATCACGCGCCGCCACTCCTCGAGCGGGATCTCGGTGAACGGCCGCATCGCGAGCGAGGCGTAGAGCCCCGCGTTGTTGACGAGCACGTCGAGCCCGCCGCAGCGTTCGACGCGTCTCCTCGACCATCCGCGTCGACGGCGGCCTCGTCGGCGACGTCGACGGTCAGCCCGACGCCGCCGGGATAGGCCGCGGCGGCCTCCTCCGGCGCCTTGCAGGTCGGCGACCACGATCCGCGCGCCCTCCGCCGCGAGCGCCGCCCGCGATTGCCCTTCCGATCCCCTGCGCGGCGCCGGTGACGACCGCGACCTTCGCCGTCGAGCTGGCCCATGCGACGACTTCTACGCGATCGGGGAGAACGCCGTCGGCACGAGGATGCGGTTCTGCTGCGTGTGGATCAGCGGCTGGATCCGCGCAAGGAACGCCTGCCAGTCGGGCCGGGCCTGCAGCGCCGCCCGCCGCTCCTCGCGCTCCGCGAAGCTCTCGTAGCCCCAGAGCGACGTGTAGGTCGACAGAGCGCCCGACGTCGGTCGTGAACGCACCGATGAGACCGCCGAGGACCTCCTGCTGGATGGCGATCCCCTCCTCGGCGTACAGCCGCACGAGCTCGGGAGCTTCCCCGTGTGGACGTGGTAGTCGCGCTGCTCGACGATCATGCGTCTCCCCCTCCGGCGGAGCCGCTAGACGAACTGGAGCGTTGGCATCTCATCCGAAGGTCGTCCGTCTAGTGGGAGGCAGTCAGGCCGCCCACGGCCCAATATTTCAGCTCGGTCCAGTCGTCGACGCCGAAGCTCGATCCCTCGCGGCCGATCCCCGACTCCTTGACCCCGCCGAACGGCGCGACCTCGGTGGAGATGAGCCCGGTGTTGACGCCGACGATCCCGTACTCGAGCGCCTCGCCGACGCGCCAGGTGCGCGCCAGGTCGGTGGTCATGTAGTAGGCGGCGAGCCCGTACGGCGTCGCGTTGGCGATCGCGATCGCCTCGTCCTCGGTCTCGAACCGCGCGATGGCGGCGACCGGGCCGAACGTCTCCTCGCGGCTCAGGCGCATCTCGGGGGCCACGTCGGTGAGGATCGAGGGGCGGTAGAACTGCCCCGTGATCCGCTCGCCGCCGCTCACGAGCTCCGCGCCGCTCTCGAGTGCATCGGCGACGTGTGCCTCCACCTTTTCGAGCGCGGGCTCGTCGATGAGCGGGCCGACCTGGACGCCCTCCGCGAACCCGTCGGCCACCTTGAGCCCCTCGACGGCCGGAGTGAACCGCTCCATGAAGGCGTCGTAGATCCCTGCCTGGACGAGCATCCGGTTCGCGGAGATGCACGTCTGCCCGGAGTTCCGGAACTTGCAGATGAGGGCGGAATCGACCGCGATATCAAGATCGGCGTCGTCGAAGACGATGAAAGGGGCATTGCCGCCGAGCTCCAACGAGATCTTCTTGACGTGATCCGCGCATTGCCGCATCAGCAGCTTCCCCACCTCGGTCGAGCCCGTGAAGCCGAGCTTGCGGACGAGCGGGTTGGACGTCAGCTCGGCACCGATCGCCGGGGCGTCCGCGACATCGCCCGTTACGACGGAGAACACGCCCGGCGGGACCCCCGCCTCCTCGGCGAGCGCGGCGATCGCAAGCGCCGAGAGCGGCGTCTGCTCTGCGGGCTTGAGCACCATCGTGCACCCGACGGCGAGCGCGGGCGCGGACTTCCGCGTCACCATCGCCGAAGGGAAGTTCCAGGGGGTGATGCCCGCCGTCACCCCGACCGGCTCGCGTGTCGCCAGGACGCGTTTGTCGGCCCACGGCGACGGGATGATCGCCCCGTCGAGCCGCTTCGCCTCCTCGGCGAACCACTCGTAGAAAGAGAGAGCGTACGCGACCTCGCCCCGAGCCTCGGCCAGCGGCTTCCCCTGCTCGAGCACCATCAGCGAGGCGAGGTCCTCGTCGTGCTCGGCCATCAGCCCTGCGAGGCGGAGGAGCACGCGCGCGCGGTCCTTGGCCGTCCGGGCCCTCCAGGCCGGGAGCGCGCGGGCCGCAGCCTCGATCGCCCGACGTGTTTCGCCGACACCGAGCCGCGGCACGTCCGCGACGGTGTCGCCCGTTGCCGGGTTGACGACCGCGAAGGTACCCCCGTCGTCCGCGTCGGCCCAGCGACCGTCGACGTAGGCCTGGGTGCGAAGCAGGTCCGAGGCGATCGTCGCCACGGCCCGGACCCTACCGCGTCGGCCTCCCAATCGATCATCGATCAAGCTCGCGCCGGGATTTGCCGACGTGAAGGCGGAGTAGAGTCATGCTCGTGGAACCCGTGTTCGTCCACTTCGACGAGGTACGCCCGTTCCAGCTCGCGGACGGCGTCACCGGCCGCCCGCTGTTCGGCGAGGGAGCAATGCTGAACGTGATCGAGTTCGAGCCCGGCGCGGTCGTCCCGCTTCACCGCCATCCGCACGAGCAGCTCGGTCTCGTGCTGCGCGGGATGCAGGCGCTCGTCGTCGACGGCATCGCGCACGAGCTCGGGCCCATGGAGGGATATGTGCTGCCGGGCGGCGTCGAGCACTCCGCCTACTGCGGGCCGGAGGGAGCGCTCGTGCTCGACGTCTTCCAGCCGGTCCGTGACGACTACCGCGAGCGATGGGAGCGCGCGTCCGGCTGACGCGCAGAGGTCGAGATGGCACTTCTGCGACGACGGACGAAGACCGACGACGTCCCGCGCGCGGGGCCGTACGCTCCCGGATGGGAGGTTCCGGCGCGGTTCAACTTCACGCGCGACGTCGTCGACGCGCTCGCCACCGACCCCGCGCGGCCCGCGGTGACGTTCGTCGATCGCGAAGGGATCGTCGACCGGCGCACGTTCCACGACGTCTCCCAGGACGCCGCCCGCTGGGCCCACCTGCTCCGCACCCGGGTCGACCGCGGCGACCGGGTCGTGATCGCCGTCGGGAAGACCCCCGCCTGGAGCGGGGCACTGCTCGGCGCGCTCAAGAGCGGCGTGGTAGCCGTTCCCTGCCCGGACATGCTCCGGGCACGCGACCTCGGGTTCCGAGTGCGACACTCGGGAGCGCAGGTCGTGATCGCCGACCGTTCGCTCGAGGCCGAGATCGAGGAGATGCGCCACCAGGTCGGCGCGACGGTGTCGGTGCTCTACCTCGACGACGCCCTGGAGGAGCTCCGCCGGTACATGCCGGTCGCGCCCACCGAGGACACGACGGCCGGTGAGACGGGCGCTGATCCTGTACACGTCCGGGACGACGAAGGACCCGAAGGGCGTCGTCCACACCCACGCCTACACCTGGGCCCAGCGCGCGCAGGCCGCGCACTGGCTCGACGCCCACGAGGGGGACGTCGTCTGGTGCACCGCCGGAACCGGCTGGGCGAAGGCGATCTGGAACGTGCTCCTCGGCCCGTGGTCACAGGGCGCCGAGGTCGTGCTGCACGAGGGCGCCTTCGACCCCGAGGAGCGGCTCTCGCTCCTGCAGCGTCTCGGCGTCACGGTGCTCTGCCAGGCTCCGACCGAGTACCGGATGCTCGCGAAGCTCGACACGCTCGGCGCTGTGCACCTTCCGCGGCTGCGCCATGCGGTCTCGGCCGGCGAGCCCCTCAACCCGGAGGTGATCGCACGATTCCAGGACGCCCTCGGGCTGACCGTCCACGACGGCTACGGGCAGACCGAGAACTCGCTCCTGGTCGCGAACGCGCCCGGTACGCCCATCCGTCCGGGCTCGATGGGACTGCCCACGCCGGGGCACGACGTCGCGGTGATCGACGAGACGGGTCACGTCTGCCCGCACGGCGTCGAGGGCGATCTCGCGCTGATCGGACGGCCACCCACGCTGTTCGACGGCTACTGGGACGCGCCCGAGGAGACCGAAGCGGTGTTCAGGGATGGCTGGTACCTCACGGGCGATCGGGCGATCCGCGACGAGGACGGCTACCTCTGGTTCGTCGGCCGGGCGGACGACGTGATCGTCTCAGCCGCCTATCGCATCGGTCCGTTCGAGGTCGAGAGCGCACTCCTCGAGCATCCTGCGGTCTCCGAGAGCGCGATCGTGGGCGTACCCGATCTCGACCGTGGCCAGATCGTCAAGGCCTTCGTCGTCCTCCGCCCCGGATACGAGCCGAGCCCACGGCTCGCGGGCGAGCTGCAGGAACACGTGAAAGCAGTAACCGCGCCGTACAAGTACCCGCGCGCCATCGCGTTCGTCGATGCGCTCCCGAAGACGGCGAGCGGAAAGATCCGGCGGAGCGAGCTGCGCCTCGCCCAGGCCGACGCGATGACGTTCACCGGCCCCACGCTGTCGGTCGTTCCGGAGCCGGCGACCGAGGCGCCCGAGCCTGTCGCGCTCGAAACGATCGAGGCGTCGCGACAGCAGGCTGCGGACGCGGCACGACAGGCGGCCGAGGAAGCGAGGCAGCGGGCCGAGGCCGCCGAGCGCACCCGCGCCGAGGTCGAGGCAGCCGCACGTCGCGAGGCAGAGGAGCGGGCCCGCGCCGAAGCAGAGGACATCGCGCGCCAGGAATTGGAAGCCGCCGAGCGCGTCCGGGCGGAGGCCGAGGCAGCCGCGCGCCGTGAGGCAGAGGCACAGGCCCGCGCCGAAGCAGAGGCGGCGGCCCGGCGCGAAGCCGAGGCTGCCGAACGGGCACGCGCGGAGGCGGAGGAGCGCGCCCGCGCCGAGGCGGCTGAGGAAGCAGCGCGACGCGAAGCCGAGGCTGCCGAACGGGCACGCGCGGAGGCGGAGGAGCGCGCCCGCGCCGAGGCGGCTGAGGAAGCAGCGCGACGCGAAGCCGAGGCTGCCGAACGGGCACGCGCGGAGGCCGAGGAGCCGCGCCCGCGCCGAGGCAGTGAGGAAGCAGCGCGACGCGAAGCCGAAGCTGCCGAACAGGCACGCGCGGAGGCGGAGCGAACGCGCCCGCGCCGAGGCGGCGAGGAAGCAGCGCGACGCGAAGCCGAGGCTGCCGAACGGGCACGCGCCGAAGCCGCAGAAGCCGAACGCGCACGCGCCCAAGCAGAGGAAGCAGCCCGACGCGAAGCCGAAGAACAGGCACGCGCCGAAGCCGAGGAAGCAGCCAGGCGCCAAGCCGAAGAACAGGCACGCGCAGAAGCAGAGGAAGCAGCCCGCCTACAGGCCGAACAGGCCGAACAGGCCGAAGCGGAGCGCGTCCGCGCAGAGGCAGAGGCGGCCGCCCTGGTCACGGGGCCGCTCGAGGCGGAGGTCGAGCCCGACGACGAGCTCGAAGACGACGACTTCGAGCAGGGCATTGCCGGGCTCGACTCCGAGGCACGAGAGTCGCGTCGGGAGGCGCGTCGCCGCCGCAAGGAGGAAAAGTCGGCCGCGAAGCGCCACGCAGAGGAGGAGCGCCGCCGGGCGAAGGAGGAGGCCGAACAGCGCAAGCGTGACGAGGCTGCGGCGCGCGAAGCGGCAAAGCGGCGCCAGGCCGAGGAGAAGATCGCCGCGCAGCGGCGTGTCGAGGAAGAGCGTCTGCAGGCCAAGGCCGACGCGGAACGACGCAAGCGCGAGGAGGCCGCCGCCCGCGAGGCGGAGCGCAGCCGCGAGGCCCAGGAGAAGGTTGCTGCGAGGCAGCGCGCCGAAGAGGAACGGCGGCGCGAGGCCGAAGAGAGAGAGGCAGCGAAGAAGCGCGAGGAAGAGGAACGGCGGCGGAAGAAGGACGAAGCCAAAGCTGCGCGTCGGAGCGGATTCGGCCGGCTCTTCGGCGCCGACAGCCGCGACGAGTACGACGACGAGGCGGACGGCGAGACGCCGATCGAGCCCATCCCCGACATCGTGGAGCGATTGCGGTACTACTCGCGCGACCAGGCGGACGAGGGGGGCAACGACGAGGAGCCGCCGACGTCGCAGACGGTCGAGCCCGAGAGCCGGACGATCGACTCCGAATAGCCGGGCGAGCCGCGTCGGGACGCCCCGTGTCGTTCACACTGGTGTCATGACCCAGGTCGTCGAGGCGCCCGTCGAGATCCGCGAGCCGTCCCACGACGAGGCCCCCCTCGACGAGCGGCCGTGGGTCGTGATCGTCTGGAACGACCCGATCAACCTGATGAGCTACGTGACGCTCGTTCTACAGCAGCTCTTCGGCTACTCGCGGGCGAAGGCGACCGGCCTGATGCTGCAGGTCCACAACGAGGGGAAGGCCGCGGTGTCGTCGGGGACGCGCGAGAAGGCCGAGCTCGACGTCTCGCGCCTGCACGCCCATGGCCTGTGGGCGACGATGCAGCAGGATTAGAGAAAGATGGGTGATCGGCAATTGGCGCGAACCGGATGGCGCTCCAGACACGGCGCCGGATCACCCCGTCCGGTCACGGCCCGCAGCACCAACTGCGAACCGCGACCGGCCGGTGCGCCCGGCTTGGTCTGGAACGCCCCCGGACGTCACGCCAACCACCGACCACCCATCAGATGATGCGACGGGGCATCGATCGCCGGCGCGACGGCACCTACCGCGTGCGCCTCCCGTCGGAGGAGCGCGACGTGCTGGCGGCGTTGCCGGGACAGCTTCGAGACGCGCTCTCCGCAGGGGAGCCGACGCTCCATCGGCTCTTTCCGCCTGCCTTCCCGGACGACGAGTCGGCGAACGCCGAGTACGTGAGGCTCGTCGGGGCGGGGCTCCTCGAGGGAAAGCTCCTCGCGCTGGCCGAGCTCGAGCGAACCGCGCACGAGGACTCGCTCTCCGAGGAGGAGCTACGCACCTGGCTGGGTGGTCTCGAGAGCCTGCGCCTCGTGCTCGGGACGCAGCTCGACGTGACCGAGGAGAGCTACGGCCCGCTCGACAGGGCCGATCCCGACGCGCCGCGGCTCGCGCTGTACCACTGGCTCTCGTGGCTGCAGGAGGAGGTCGTCCAAGCGCTCGCGGAGTCGGTCGGCGAGGGCGAAGGCGAGGTCTCCGACTGAAGTCGGACAACTATGGGGAGACGGGCCCGCTCGCTACGGCAGGACGAGGACGCGGCCGGCCTCGCCGGCGAGGCTCGCCTGGACGGCGTCGTCGACTCGATCGAGCGGGAACGACGGGCCCGAGCGACGACGCGAGGTCGAGCCGGCCCGCGCGAACGTGCTCGAGCATCGCGGGGAGCGAGACGGCCGGGTCCTCCGACCCGTAGAGCGTCCCCGTGAGCACCTTCTCCTTCCGGATCAGCTCGAACGGGTCGAGGTCGAGCCGCAGCCCCTGTGCCGGCAGGCCGACGATCACGGCCGTCCCGCCGTCTCGGGTGAAGCGGAGGGCCGTCGCGGTCGTCGCGGGGTCGCCGACGGCGTCGAAGCCGTAGTCCGCCCCGTCCGGGAGCTCGCTCCGGATCACGTCCCGGAGCTCGTCCGGTGTCGCGATGTGCGTCGCCCCCGCCCTGCGTCCCGCCTCGAGCCGCGCCTCGACGGGGTCGCAGACGACGATCGTCGTCGCCCCGGCGATCCGCGCTCCCTGCACGACGAACTGGCCGACGCCGCCGGCGCCGATCACGAGCACCGACGAGCCGGGCGTGACGCCGCGCCGCGTAGAGCACCGCCCCGACGCCCGTGAGGACGGCGCAGCCGAGCAGCGCGGCCTGGTCGAACGGCACGGCGCCCTCGAGCGGCAGCGCCACCTGCTCGGACACGACGACCCGCTCCGCGAGGCAGCCGGTCGCCGTGCCGCGGTACACGGTCTCGCCCCGGTACGACATCCCGGTCGTGCCGTCCGGCAGCGTGCCGTTCGGGATCGCCGCGTTGAGCTCCCTGCACGTCGCGGGTCGGCCACGACGGCAGCCGGCGCACACGCCGCACGACGGCGCCCAGGAGAGCACGACCTCGTCGCCCGGTCGGACGACGCGTCACGGCCGTCGCCGACCTCCTCGACGACGCCCGCGCCCTCGTGGCCGAGCACCATCGGCGTCGGCCGGCGGAACTCGCCCTTCACCTGGTGGAGGTCCGTGCCGCAGATCCCGACGGCGGCCATGCGGACGACGACCTCGTGGGGCCGGGCTCGTCGAGGTCGAGCTCGACGACCTCGAGCGGCCGGCCGACGGCGTGGAAGAGGGCGGCGCGGGTCTTCAGTCGCCGACCTCGAGGGCGATCGATCGGTTTGCGGCCGCGACAGCCTGACGCCGAAGGCCGCGGCCCTCAGGGATCTGTGCGCGGCAGGGATCCGCCCGAGCGGATCCCGAACGGATCCGCCCGCGGATCCGCCGCTTGCAGATCAAGCCAGCGCCGCCTTGACGTCGGCGCAGTTCGTCACCGTCGAGACGTTCTGCAGCGCGAAGTTGATCGAGGCGTTGTGCCAGTCGGCGTTCATCGTCGAGCAGCCGTCCTCGGGGACGACCATGTAGATAGCCCTTGTCGGCGCCCGTGCGGGAGGTGTGCTCGATCGACATGTTCGTCCAGGCGCCCGTGACGATGATCGTGTCGCGCCCGAGCCCGGCGAGCAGGTTCTCGAGCTTCGTCCCCTGCCAGGCGCGACATCCGCATCTTCTCGACGACGAAGTCGCCGTCCTGCGCCTCGAGCCCGTCGGCCGGGCGCAGCGCCCCACGTCCCGCGGACGAGCGCGCCGGCGCGCGACGCCCTCGAAGAGCGGCGCGTTGACCTTCAGCCCGGGAGCGCCCTCGTCGACGATGTACCAGACGTGGATCACCGGGATCCCCTTGCCGCGGCAGAACGCGGCGAGGTCCTTCACGTTCTCGACGACGTTCTGCTCCTTCGCGTGCTGCGGGCGAGCCGGACTCGGCGAACGCGCCGCCGTCGATGATCACGTCGTTCTGCATGTCCTGGACGATCAGCGCGCAGCGCGCCGGCGTCGAGCGTGAAAGTCGGCGCATCGTCGCCTCCTCCTACCGCATGTACGGCTCGCGGCGCGGGCCGACCGTGTGCGGATCGTGTAGACCGACGTGCGTCGAGGGGATGAACAGCGTGTGCCAGTCCGGCCCGCCCCACGTGTGGTTGCCGACGTTCTCGGGCACGAGCGACCGTGCCGAGGTGCTCGCCCTCGGGCGAGATCACCCAGACGCCCTTCGGCCCCGTGACCCAGATGTTGCCCGCGCTCGTCGCACTTCATCCCGTCGGGGATGCCCTCCTCGATCACGCCCGTGCCGACGCCCTCGAAGAACATGCGCCCGTTCGAGAGCGTCCCGTCGGCGTTCGACGTCGAAGACCTTGATGTGAGCGCGCGGCGTGTCGTTGATGTACATGCAGCGACTCGTCGGGCGAGAAGCAGAGCCCGTTCGGCATGTCGAACTCGTCCTGCGGCGACGGCGAGGTCGAGCTCGTCCTGCCCGCCGCCCGGCGGGATCCGGAAGACGCCCTGCCAGCCGAGCTCCCGCTCGCGCTCGATCCCGAAGCCGGGAAAGCGCCCGTACCACGGGTCGGAGAAGTAGATCGTCCCGTCGGAGCGGACGCAGACGTCGTTCGGGCTGTTCAGGTACTTGCCCTCGTAGTGGAAGGCGAGCGTCTCGCGCACGCCGTCGGTGCGCTCGCGCACGAGCGAGCTCGTGACGTGCTCGCAGACGAGCAGGTTGAGGTCGGCGTCGAGCGTCATCCCGTTGCACTTGAAGGACGGCCTCCGGACCTCGGTCACCGTCGCCGTCGAGCGTGACCTTGCGCCGGACGTCGCCCGGCATGTCGGAGAAGTAGAGGACCTGCTCGCCGGGGTGCCAGATCGGCCCCTCCGTGAAGGTGAAGCCGGTCGCGAGCTGCTCGACCCCCGAGCCTTCCTCGACGAGCTCGTAGATCGCGTCCGACTTCGCGTCGATACCCGACACGGCGTTCTCTCCTTTCGTGACAGCGTCGTCGCGGCGCGACTCTACTCTTGTTCGCGAAGCGGGAATCCGCAGAAGCGGATTCCCGCCGCTCGGATCCCCGCCTGCGGGCGGGGCAGACCCCTGAAGGCGTCGCCTTCGGCGCCGCAAGCTGTCGCGGTCTGCAGCCGCATCGGCGTCGCCGCGAGTACCCTCCACGCCGTGCCCGCCGCGACACCGTCGTCTTCATCCCCGCCTGGAACGAGGAGCGCGAGCCTGCCCGCCGTGCTCGACGAGCTGCGCGCGCGAGCTGCCCGAGGCGGACGTGCTCGTGATCGACGACGGCTCGACCGACGCGACCGCCGCGGTCGCGGCCGCAGCGCGGCGCGATCGTCGTCTCGTTCGGCGAGAACCGCGGGCTTCGCGCGGGGATCGCCGCCGGGTACCGCGAGGCGCACGAGCGCGGCTACGCGTTCTGCGGCCGGGTCGACGCGGACGGCCAGCACCCCGTCGACGAGCTGCGCCGGCTGCTCGAGCTCGTCCGCTCGGACCGCTGCGACGTCGCGGTCGGCTCGCGCTTCGCGGAGGGCGAGGGCTACGGCGCCGACCGCTACGAGCCGTCGCGCGACGCGCCGCTTCGGGATCGGCCTCCTGCAGAAGGCGATGCACGTCCGGCTCGGCCGCCCGTTCCACGACCCGACGAGCGGCATGGCCGCCGTCAACCGCGAAGGCGATGCCCGTGATGGCGCGGCCGTACGTGAGCGGCGCGCCCGAGGTGGAGGCGCTGCTGCGGCTGAAGCGAGGCCGGCCTCCGCGTCGAGGAGGTCGCCGTCCACATGCGCGAGCGCGCGCACGGCGAGTCGAAGCTGCAGGGGCAAGAAGGCGGTGAAGCTCGTGCTCACCGTCGTCGGCACGCTGCTCTTCTTCCGCTGGCTGCGCCACCGCCGCGCGTGAGCCCGCGCGCGTCGTCGTCGTGCTCGGCTACTCGGACGGCGGCCGCGGCGAGCTCCACCCCGTCTGCGCGGCGCGGCTCGCGCGCGCGGCGGAGGTCACGCACGGCGGACGACGTCGTCGTGCTCTCCGGCTGGGCGCGCGTGCCGGGCACGCACTCGGAGGCCGAGCTGATGCGCGCCGCGTGGCGCGGCGCAGCGCGCGAGGTCGTCGTCGACCCCGACGCGCGGACGACGGTCGAGAACATGGCGAACGCGCTCAACGACGTCCTCCGCGTCGGCGCGCGCGAGGTGCGTCGTCGTCACGTCGTCGTGGCACGCGCCGCGCGCGAAGGCGGCGTTCCGCTGGCTGCTCCGGCACACCGGCATCCGGGTGCGGTCGACGTCGCCGCCGGGCCGGTCGCGGCGCGCATCGCTCCGCGAGCTGGCCGCTCTGGCCGCTCCTGCCGTTCCAGCTCTGGGCCGTCGGGCGGAAGAGCTGGCGCGCCGTGACGCGCCCGGCGCTGCGGGGCGCAGGCTGCCTCCGATCGCGCTAGCCACCTCGACGTGGATCCGCTGCTTCGCGTCGCGCAGCGGCCCGCCGCCGCGCGCTGCGCGCGCACGGCGAGGATCTCGGCGAGGATCGACGAGCGCCGTCTCCGCCTGCGTGTCGGCGCCGATGTCGAGGCCGCACGGGCCCTGGATCCGCGCGAGCTTCTCCTCGCGCGACGCCCGCCTCGAGCAGGCGCTCGCGGCGACGCTCCTGGTTCCGGCGCGAGCCGAGCGCGCCGATGTAGAACGCCTCGGTCGTCGAGCGCCGCGATCAGCGCGGGCTCGTCGAACTTGTCGTCGTGGGTGAGGACGACGATCGCGGTCTGGTGGTCGGGCGCGACCTCGGCGATCGCCTCCTCCGGCCACTTCGGGATCAGCTGGTCGGCGGACGGGATCCGCTCGGGCGTGAGGAACGTCGCGCGCGCGTCGGCCGACGATCGCCGTCCAGCCGAGGAGCTTCGCGCCCTGCGCGAGCGCCTCCGCGGTGTCGACCGCGCCGTAGACGAGCAGCCGCGGCGGCGGCCCGTACCACTCGGCGAACACCTTCGCCGCCGTCGACCTCGACGATCCGGTTGCGGCCGCGCCGCACGAGCTCGTCGAACTGCTCGAGCGCCTCCGGCGGGGACGCCGTCGCCGATCGTCTCGCCGCCCTCGACGACGAGCGCCTTCGCGCCGACGCCGTCGCCCTCCACGACGGTGAACAGCACGGCCGCGTCCGCCCTCGTCGCTGGAGCTCCGCGAGCCGCGGGAGCGAGCCTCACTCGACCGCCTCCACGAAGACGTCGATCTCGCCGCCGCACGGCAGGCCGACGCTCCAGGCCAGCTCGTCGGTGATGCCGTAGCGTGAGCAGCTTCGGCTCGCCGGACTGCATGACCTCCATCGCGTTCTCGTAGACGTCGGTCTCGACGCAGCCGCCCGAGACCGAGCCGCACATCTTCCCCGACTCCGAGACGGCGAGGCTCGTGCCGACCGGGCCGCGGCGCCGAGCGCCGCGTCGCGACGACGGTCGCGACGACGACCTTCTCTCCGGCGTCACGCCAGGACTCGACCTCGGGCAGGATCTCCTTCACGCTGCGTGCCTCCTTTCGATGCCGGCGAGCACGGCCGCCAGCTCCTCGAGACTCCTCAGATTATGGCCGGGCAGGAACCGGTCGACGTACGGCAGCGCCGCGCGCATGCCGCCGGCGAGCGGCTGGTACTGCGGGTTCCCCTTGAGCGGGTTGACCCAGACGACCGCGTAGGCCGCCCGCGCGAGCTTCGCCATCTCGCGCCCGACGAGGTCGGGGTCCTCGCGCTCCCAGCCGTCGGAGACGATCAGGACGATCGCCCCGCGCGACAAGCGCGCGCCGGCCGTAGACCTCGTTGAACTCGCGCAGCGAGGCGCCGATCCGCGTCCCGCTCCCCCAGTCGACGACCGCCTCCGTGCACCGCGCGAGCGCGGCATCCGGGTCGCGCGTCGCGAGGTCGGGCGTCAGGCGCGAGAGCCGCGTGCCGAACGCGAACGCCTCCACCCCGCGCCCGGTGCCGACGACCGCGTGGAGGAAGAGGAGCGAGCGCCCGCGCGTAGCTGTCCATCGAGCCCGAGACGTCGCAGAGGACGACGAGCTTGCGCGGCACGTCCTTGCGCGCCCGGAGCGGCCGGTCGAGCGGGTCGCCGCCCGTCGCGCAGCGAGCGGCGGATCATGCGGCGGACGTCGAGGCGGTCGCCGCGCGCGTCGGCCGTCCGCCTGCGCGAGAGGCGCCGCGGGCGCGACCGCGCGATCCGGCGCGATCAGCTCGCGCAGCGCGCCGGAGCTCGTCCCCGGTCAGCTCGGCGAAGTCCTTGTCGCGCAGCAGCTCGTGGCCGGAGGCGCCGAGCTCGAGCGGATCGCTCGGGCTCGTCCGTCCTCCTCCGCGTCCCGCGCGCGGAGCCGGTCGGACGGCGCCTGGGCGACACGCGTCTCGAGCTCGGCGGCGGAGCGCGTGCGCACGGGCGGCAGCACGGGCGCGCGCAGGAACCAGGCGCTGAAGGCGCGGTCGAACAGGTCGAGCTCGTCGTGCCGCGAGACGAGCGTCTGGCGGAGCGAGAAGTAGACGTCCTCCTGACGCGCGAGATCGACCGCGTCGAGCGCGCGGAGCGCGTCGGCGACCCGGCCGGGGCCGACCTCGAGCCCGGCCTCGCGCAGCACGCGGCCGAAGGTGACGACGTGGCCGACGATCGCGTCGCCGGCGGCCACGCCGCTACCCCGCCGCGGCGGCGGCGCGCGCTGCCTCGACCAGGCGCGACGAGCGTCTCGTCCCGCACGGCGTCGATGTCCTCGCGGTACTTGAGCACCGAGCCGAGCGTCTGCTGGACGACCTCGGCGTCGATCTCCTGGCGGCCGAGCGCGTTGAGCGCCATCGCCCAGTCGATCGTCTCGGCGACGCCCGGAGGCTTCGCGAGGTCGAGCCCGCGGAGCTCGCGCACGAAGGCCGCCGCCTCCGACGGCGAGGCGCTCGGGGATCCCGGGGACGCGGAGCCGGACGATCGCGATCTCGCGCTCGATCGACGGGTGGCCGATCCAGTGGAAGAGGGCGCGGCGCTTGAGCGCGTCGTGGAGCTCCCGCGTCCGGTTGGAGGTGAGGATCACCGCTCGGCCGCCGGCGGGCGGCGATCGTGCCGAGCTCGGGGATCGTGATCTGGAAGTCGGAGAGCACCTCGAGCAGGAACGCCTCGAACTCCTCGTCGGCGCGGTCGATCTCGTCGATCAGGAGCACGACCGGCTCGTCGCTGTCGATCGCCTCGAGCAGCGGCCGGCGGATCAGGTACTCCGGCCCGAAGAGCTCCTCCTCGCGCACGGTGCCCTCCTGCGCGGCGCGGATGTGGAGCAGCTGGCGCGGGTAGTTCCACTCGTAGACGGCGTGGGCGACGTCGAGCCCCTCGTAGCACTGCAGGCGGATCAGCCGCGCGCCGAGGACGGTTGCGAGCGCCTTCGCGGCCTCCGTCTTCCCGACCCCCGCCTCGCCCTCGAGCAGCACCGGCTTCGACGAGCGCGAGCGACAGGAAGAGCGCGGTCGAGAGCCCGCGGTCGGGCAGGTAGTCGGCGCCGCGAAGCGCCTCCTCGAGCTCGTCGATCGTGCTGAACCCCACGCTCAGAGCGTACCGGCGGCGATGTCCCCCGAAACGCCGGCGCGTGCCGTCAGGCCGCGTCGCGGTCGAGCAGATCCGTCGCGAGCTCCACCGACCGCTCGAGCGAGCCCGTTCTCGACGAGCTCGGCGAGCGCGTCGAGCGGGTCGCTCGAGCTCGGCCACGCTCACCTCCAGGACGCGCAGCGCGACGAACGTCAGCGGGTCGAAGCTCGATGCCCGCTCGCCGCAGCGTGGCGCCCACGTGGAACGCCTCGCGCGCGAGCGCGTACTCCATCGAGGCGAGCGCGTATTCCGCCCCCAGGTCTCGCTCCTGGCGCGCACGCAGCTCCTCGGGCGGCTCGCAGCCGTTGTCGTCCGACCCCTGCACGATCTCCTCACCTCACTGAGACGACGGAATCGTGCGGAAGGCTGCGCCGCCCGACCCGGCCCGCGCGCCCACCCCGACCGTGGGGCCGATCCGGTCCTGACGCCGCGACCGCGGAGGCGTACGATCGGCGCATGCGTCGGAGCGGCCGATGAGCGCGATCGGGGTGTCCGTCGCAACGCTCGCCGGCGTGCCGCTCCTGGGGGGCGCGGACGCAGAGGCGCTCGAGGCGCTCGCGGCGGACGCCCAGCCGCTGCGCGCGCTGGCAGGCGACTGGGTCATGCGCGAGGGAGACGACGCCGACGACCTGTACGTCGTCCTCCGCGGCCGCCTGCGGGTGATCGCGGACGCGGACGGGCAGGAGCGCATCCTCCGCGTCCTCGGGCCGGGCGCTGCGATCGGTGAGCTGGCGCTCCTGACGGGCGCGCCCCGGTCGGCGTCGGTGCAGGCGGTGCGCGACTCGACGCTGCTCCAGCTGAGCCGCGAACGGTTCGTCGAGCTCATGGAGCGCGACCCCCGGTTCGCCGCCGCGGTGGCGCGGGAGCTCGCCTCCCAGCTCCAGGCCAGCGGAGGGCTGGACGCACCACCGTCGCGCCCGGCGCTCATCGCCCTCAAGCGCCTCGGACCGGAGGTGCCGTTGGAACAGCTCGCGCGCTCACTCGCGGAGAGCCTCGAGCCGTACGGTCCGGTCGAGCTGCTCGGGCCGGAGGCGGCCGGAACGAACGCGGTCGAGCGAGCGGAGGACGAGAGCGCGCACGTGCTCCTGCTCGACGAGGCAGGGGCTGGAGTCTGGAGCGACCTGTGTGCGCGGCAGGCCGACCGCATGCTGCTCGTCGCGACGGAGCACAGCCCCGTGCCGAGCTCGCCCAGCCCCGACGCCGACCTCGTGATGCTCGGCCCGTCCTCCGGCGACGCCCTGCGGGCCATCCTGGATGCCGTCGCACCGCGGGCCCACCACCGCCTCGCAACGACCGAGCCGAGCGACCCGGGAGCGGGCCGCCTCGCGCGCCGGGTCGTCGGACGCGCGCTGGGCGTCGTGCTCTCGGGCGGAGGCGCGCGCGGGTTCGCGCATATCGGCGCCCTGGCCGAGCTCGAGACCGAGGGAATCGAGGTCGACCGCTACGGAGGCTGCTCGATGGGCTCCTTCATCGCGGCGATGGCCGCCGCCGGCTGGAGCGCCCGGAACATCCGCGACCGCTGCCACGAGGAGCTCGTCCGCCGGTCGCCCTTCAACGACTACACGATCCCGCGCGTCGCCCTCATCCGCTCGCGCAAGGCGGGTCGGATGTTCGACCGGCTGTTCGGCGAGCTGACGATCGAGGAGCTCGCCAAGCCGCTCTTCACCGTGAGCGCCGACCTCCTTTCGAGCAGGCTCGTCGTCCACCGGCGGGGGAGCCTGATCGAGGCGGTCGGCGCGAGCATGTCGATCCCGGGCCTCGCGCCGCCGCTTCCTCGCAGCGGCCGCCTGCTCGTGGACGGCGGAGTGCTCAACAACCTTCCCGTCGACGCGATGGCCGACGCGGAGGAGGGCCCGATCGTCGCGATCGACGTCGTGCGACGCCTGGAGGCCTCCGAGGAGGTCGAGCAGGCACTCCCCTCGATCATGGAGACACTCTCGCGAGCCACGGTGCTCGGCAGCGTCGAGCGCGCCGAGCGGAACCGCGATCTCGCTCTGCTCGTCGTCACGCCCGACGTGCAGGACATCCCGCTCCGGGACTTCAAGTCCCTCGACCGCGCGATCGAGGCCGGTCGCGCGGCCACCCGGCGCGTGCTCGACGCAGGCGGGCGCGACGCGATCCTGGCAGCGGTGTCGGCGCCGGTGACCTGAGGGTCTCGAGCACGGGGACGCACTGACCGCGACCGACGATATCACCTACCTGCAGGCCGTCCGCCAGGCCCTCCGCGACGCGCTCGCCGACGACCCGCGCGTCTTCCTTCTGGGCGAGGACGTGGGGGCGTTCGGAGGCGCGTTCGGCGTGACGAGCGGCCTCGCGGAGGAGTTCGGCAGCGACCGCGTGCTCGACACCCCGATCTCGGAGGAGGGCTTCGTCGGCGCCGCGATCGGCGCCGCCTGGATGGGCGAGCGCCCCGTGGTCGAGCTCCAGTTCGCGGACTTCGCCACCTGCCCGTTCGATGTCATCGTGACGGTCGCCGCAAAGACCCACTGGCGGAGCGGGCAGGCGGTCCCGATCGTCATACGGATGCCCTCGGGCGGCGGCGTCCGCGGTGGCCCGTTCCACTCCGGTTCGCCGGAGGGCCTGTTCGTCGGGCAGCCGGGCCTCAAGGTCGTGTGCCCGGCGACCGTCGAGGACGCCTACGGGCTCACACGCGCGGCGATCGACGATCCCGACCCGGTGCTCGTCTTCGAGCACAAGGCCCTGTACCGGCGCGCACGCGGCCCGCGGCCGTCGCCGGGCCACAGGACGCCGCTCTGCAGCGCCGCCGTCGTGCGCCCCGGCGCCGACGCGACGATCGTGACCTACGGCTCGGGCGTCGCCACCGCGCTCGAGGCGGTCGAGCGGGCGACGGCGGACGTCGAGGTGGTCGACCTCCGGACGGTCTGGCCGCTCGACACGGAGACGGTGCTCTCCTCCGTACGACGGACCTCGCGCGTGCTCGTCCTCCAGGAGGCGGCCCGGTCGACGGGGGCGGCCGGCCTGCTCCTCTCGCTCCTCGCGCGGGAGGCGTTCGAGGCGCTCGACGCGCCGCCTGCGCTCCACGCGCCGCCCGACACGCCCGTCCCCTTCGCACCCGAGCTCGAGGACGCGTACCTGCCGTCCGTCGCCTCCGTCCAGACCGCGCTCGATGAGCTCCTCGCCTACTGAGCGCCCGATCCCGTGCGCCGACCTCGCGTCCGTCGATCGCGCCGACCGCCTGGCGCTCCACCGCCTGGTGCTGCTCCAGCGCATCTTCGAGGAGCGTGCGCTCGCGCTGTACCGGCAGGGCCGGATCCCGGGCTCGTTCTACGACGGCCGCGGGCAGGAGGCGGTCGCGGCGGGCGCCGGCCTCGCCCTCGGGCCGGACGATGTCGTGTGCCCCCTCAACCGGGAGCTCGCCACACACTTCGCGCGGGGCGTGACGGTCGCAGAGGTGTTCAGCAACTTCCTGGGCCGGGCCGACTCGCCGACCCGCGGCCGCGACGGGAACATGCATTTCGGGGTCCCCGCGCGCGGCGTCTTCCCGCTCGTGTCGATGCTCGGAGACCTCGTACCGGTGACCGTGGGTGCGGCGCTCGCGTTCAAGCGCCGCAGCGAGGCGCGGGTCGCGCTCACGTTCCTCGGCGAGGGCGCACTCTCGGTCGGTGACACGCACGAGGGGCTCAACCTCGCCGGCGTCTGGCAGGTGCCGGCCGTGTTCGTGCTCCAGCGCAACCAGTAGTCGTACTCGACGCCGCTCGAGCGGCAGATGGTCAACCCGCGGCTCGCCGAGCGCGTGACTGGGGGTTGGTCGATCCCGTGCGAGACGGTGGACGGCACGGACGCCGTCGTCGTGCTGGACGCCGTGCGGACGGCCGTGGAGCGAGCCCGGCGGGGAGCCGGCCCCCAGGCGGTGGAGGCGGTGACGCTCCGGCTCCACGGGCACGCCGCGCACGACGACGCGCGCTACGTCCCGCAGGCGCTGCGCGACGCGTACGCCGGGCGCGACCCGGTCGAGCGGCTGGAGTCGCGCCTCGAGCTCGACGGCGAGCCGCCGGACGCACTCGCGGCGACGCGCGACGACGTCACCCGGGAGATCGCTGCGGGCCTCGCCGAGGCCGAGCGCTCGCCCGCACCCGACCCCGAGATGCTCGAGGACGGCGTCTGGGCGGCCCCGCCCGGGTCACGGCCGGGTTGAGATCCCCCGCACCAGCAGGTCGATCGCCTCGAGCGACCGCTCGGGCGACCAGCCGTGCGCGGCACGCAGATGCCGGTACGTCCGGTCGGCGGCGTTGACGAGGAGCGTGGCCGTCCGCTCGCACCGGCACTGGCCGGAGCGAGCCGTCTCGCATTCCGTCGCGCAGGACGCGTTCGAGCGGTCCGACGAACCCCGCGCGAGAGACGCGGCCGACGTGGAAGAGCCGCGTGTCCGCCTCCTCGTCGAGGCCGCGCAGGAAGGCGAGATGGTGCTCGCTGACCGCGCAGACGGCCTCCAGCCCGCGCCGCACGCGCTCCGGCGCCGTTGCCCGGCTTCGCCACCGCGGCGGCCAGCGCCGAGCGGAAGTCGCGTCTCGTAGGCACGGGCGAGCAGCTCGAAGATCTCCTCGCGCCCGAGGCGATGGCGGTGGAGCGTCATGCGGGACGTGCCGGCCGCCTCGGCGATGCGCGCCAGCGTGGCACCCGACCATCCGTAGTCCGACACGCACGGCGAGCGCACCGCGAACGACTCGCTCGTGCATCGCGTCCGTCGCGGCCATCGGGCGATAGCGTTGCACATCCGTTACATGCATGTAACACTCGTCCCGGAACCAGAGGGGACGAGAGAAGGAGGAGCGCGCCGTGCCGTTCATCGAGGTCAAGCTCTACGACCGCCGCGTCACGGAGGAGTCCGTCCCGAAGATGATCGAGGCTCTCACGAAGGCGCTGGCAGAGACGAGCGGCGCCGACCCCGCGCACATCCAGGTCGTCATCCAGGGCGTCGAGCCCAAGCACTGGGGCATTGCCGGCAAGCCGGGCGGGTGAAAAGCGATAATCGATTCTCCACGCCGGAACGGGCGTGGCACCGGGTACCACGATCGAAGGGTGGTCCATGACGCAAGCCACTGAGGTGCTCCTCCCGACCTCCGCCGACGAGGCGGTCGCCCAGTTCGGCGACGGAGCGGGAGTGACCGTGATCGGGGGCGGCACGATCGTCATGCCCGAGATCACCTACGGGCGCGCCGCGCCCGTCGAAGGCGCTCCTGCTCGCGCGCGCCGGGCTCGACACGCTGGACGTCGACGGGTCGACCGTGACGATCGGCGCCGCCCTCCCGGTCGAGCGTCTCGCCGCGCTCGCGCAGGACGTCAAGGCGCTGGCCCAGTGCGCGCTCAACGTCGCCGACTACGAGATCCGCAGGCAGGCGACGGTCGGCGGCAACCTCTGCGCGGGCGAGGGTCACGACGCGCCGCGCGGCGACCTGCAGGGCCCGCTGCTCGCGCTCGACGCGCAGGCGCGCTCGGTGGGCGCCGACGGCGAGTCGACGGAGCCGCTCGAGGACTTCCTCGCGCACCGGCGACGGCCGCCTGCTGCTCGACGTCCGCTTCGAGAAGCCCGCGGCGTCGGCGTTCGCCGCGATCGACTACCCGCACACGCACGAGTACACGGTGCTCGCCGTCACCGGCGTCCGGTCGCCGGACGGCGAGATGCGGCTCGCCGCGACCGGCGCTCGCGGGCCACGGAGCGCGCCTCCGCTCGGCCGAGGCGGCCGCCGCGGATCCGGAGGCGGCGGGAGCAGCCGCCGATCGAGGACGTCACGCCTCGGCGACGACGCGCTCGCCTCGGCCTGGTACCGCGAGCGAGACCCTTCCCGTGCTCGTCCGCCGTGTCCTCACCGAGCTCGAGGAGGCCGCATGAACCTCACGGTCAACGGAGTCGCGCGCAAGGTCGAGAGCGCGCCGCTGACGACGCTCCTCGACGTGCTCCGCGAGGAGCTCGGCGTGACGAGCCCGAAGGCGGGCTGCGAGCAGGGCGGCTGCGGCGCCTGCACCGTCCTCGTCGACGGCGAGCCGCAGCGCGCGTGCCTGACGCCGGTCGGCGCGCTCGACGGCGCCGAGGTGACGACGGTCGAGGGCCTCGGCGCGCCCGAGGCACTCTCGCCGCTCCAGCAGGCGTTCACGCACCACTACGCCGCGCAGTGCGGCTTCTGCACGTCCGGGATGATGCTCGCGGCGCGAGGCGTACCTGAAGCGCGGCGGCACCGACGACCGCGAGGCGATCCAGGAGGCGCTCGCCGGCCACGTCTGCCGCTGCACCGGCTACGTGAAGATCATCGACGCGGTCGCCGCGGCGGCGCGGGGCGACGTCGTTCGACCTCACCGTCACCGCAGCCGAGCCCGGGCATGACGAACCTCGGAGGTGTGCGCATGAAGGCGGTCGGCGCACGGCTCCCGCGCTACGACGGGATCGAGCACGTCACCGGGCCGCACGACGTACGTCGACGACGTCCGCGTGCCCGGCATGCTCTGGGCGAAGGCGCTCCGCTCGCCGCTGCACAGCGCGGCGATCAGCGACCTCGACGCCTCGAAGGCCGAGGCGATGCCCGGCGTCCACGCGGTGATCACGCACGCGGACGTGCCGCTGCTCGAGTACGGGCACCTCTCCGCGCTCGGCATCCCGGCCGACGAGCCGCTGCTCGCGAAGGACGAGGTGCGCTACAAGGGCCAGCCGATCGCCGTCGTGGCGGCCGACGACGAGGAGACGGCGATGGCGGCCGTCGACGCGATCGACGTCGACGTTCGAGGAGCGGACGCCGCTCTTCGACATCCGCAAGGCGTTCGACGCCGACGCCCCGAAGATCCACCACTGGGGCAACTGGTACCCGCACTTCGAGGGCGAGATGGACCGGCGCCAGATCCGCAAGGGCGACGATCGAGGACGCGTTCGACAAGGCCGACGTGATCGTCCAGGGCGTCTACCGCCCGGCCGCGATCGAGCACGTGCCGCTCGAGACGCAGGTCGCGCTCGTCGTGCCCGAGGCGAGCGGGCGGCTCACGATCTACTCGTGCACGCAGGCGCTCTACTTCTCGATGGGCGTCGTCGCGGCGCACCTGCAGGTGCCGCTCAACAAGCTGAAGGTCGTCGGCGGCACCGTCGGCGGCGGCTTCGGCGGCAAGGTCGACACGGCGACCGAGACGATGTGCGCGCTGCTCGCGCAGAAGTCGGGCCGCCCGGTGAAGTGGCGCTGGACGCGCGAGGAGGAGTTCCTCTGCTCGTCGACGCGGGCGCCGTGGCACATGGAGATCGCGGACGCGGTGACGAAGGACGGCTGGATCCTCGGCCGCAAGATGCTGACGCTGCACGACTCCGGGCGCCTACGCGCGCTTCTCGCCCTACGGGCTGACGAAGCACTCGTTCCACCACACGGGCGCCTACACGATCCCGAACCTCGACTTCGACGGCTACGTCGTGTTCACGAACCGCGTGCCGACGACGGCCATGCGCGGGTTCGGCGTCACGTCCGTCTCGTTCGCGACCGAGACGCACATGAGCCGGATCGCGGACGTGCTCGGGCTCGACCCGTACGAGGTGCGGCTCAAGAACGCGAACCGGATCGGCGACACGTCGCCGAACCGGATCGTCTACACCGACCCGTCGACCGTCTCCGTCGTCAAGGCGCTCGCCGGCGGCATGGACGTCGAGCTCGGCGCCGGAGTACGCGGCGATGACCCGTGACCCGCGCGAGGGCGACCTGCTGCCCGAGCACCTCGTCGGCCAGCTCGCGAGACCCGGAGGACCACTGCCATGGCCAAGCACACCGGCCGCGGCATCGCGGCGATCGAGTACCCGACGGGCATGAACCAGAACGGCGACCCGTCGCAGGCCTGGATCAAGGTCAAGCCGGACGGGCGCGTCGACGTCTTCGCCGGGCACGTCCGACATCGGCAACGGCTCGAAGACGATCCAGTCCCAGATCGTCGCCGAGACGATCGGCGTCCCGTACGACTGGATCACGTACGACAACTCGAACACCGACTCGTCGCCCGTCTGCACCGGCACGTTCGCGTCGCGCGCGACGTTCGTCGCCGGCAAGGCGGTCGAGAAGGCGGCCGAGCGCGTCCGCGAGCGGATCCTCGACATCGCGGGCAAGGAGCTCGAGATCGACCCGGCCGACCTCGAGATCGTCGACGGCGAGGTGCTCGCCAAGGGCGCGCCGCAGAAGAAGATCGCGGTGCCCGACGTCGCCGCCGCGGCGACGTGGACGTACGGCGAGCTGATCACGGGCACCGGCGCGCAGCTCAAGCCGTACGCCGCGATCGTCGACCCGGAGACGGGCGAGGTCGACCTCCCGCCCCACTCCGCGATCTCGTACGCCGCGTGCGCGGCCGAGGTCGAGGTCGACGACGAGACCGGCGTCGTCACGGTGACGCGGCTCGTCGCAGGTCTACGACGTCGGCCGCGCGATCAACCCGACGCTCGTCGAGGGCCAGATCGAGGGCGGCGCCGTGCAGGGCCTCGGGCTCGGCGTGCTCGAGAACTGCTACCCGTACTACCCGTCGGTCGAGCACCGCGGCGGGCAGTTCGGCTCGTACCTCGCGCCCGGGTTCGAGGACCTGCCGAAGATCGACACGATCATCATCGAGAACCCCTCCGCCGACGGCCCGTACGGCGCGAAGGGGATCGGCGAGATGGCGAACAACGCCCAGCCGCCCGCGATCGCGGCGGCGGTCTACGACGCGGTCGGCGTGTGGGTGACGGAGCTGCCGATCACGCCGGAGAGGGTGCTGCGCGCGCTCGAGGCGAAGCGCGCGAGCCGACGCGCGACGGCAAGACGGTCGTGTTCGACGCCGAGCTCTCGGTCAACGCGGTCGCGCAGGGCGGGATCGCCTTCGGGGCCGCCGCGTAGTGCCCGAGCACTCGCCCTTCGGGACGTTCGACGGCCGCGAGCCCTACGCCCTCTTCCCGGGCGTGGGGCTCCACGCCGATCGCCGGCGACCAGGTGTTCCTCGGCCGCGTCACCTACGAGCCGGGGACGACCGTCGCGCGCCACAGCCACGAGCACACCGAGCAGGTGATGCTGATCCTCGACGGCTCGGTGACGATGACGATCGGCGACGAGACGCGCGAGCTGCGGCCCCGGCGACGTCGTGCGTCGTCAACCGCGGCGTCGAGCACGAGCTCCACTCCGAGGGCGGCGTGACCTTCGTCGAGGCGCTCGCGCCCGTGCCGCTCGACCACATCCCGCGACCGCGAGCGCGACCTCGTGCTCGGCGACCTCGACGGGCTCGCTGCACGTCGAGCGCTAGAGCCCGCGATGGCCGTGTTCGCGCTCGTGCACGGCTCCTGGCACGGAGCCTGGTGCTGGGAGCGGCTCGAGCCCGAGCTCGACGCGCGCGGCCACCGTGCGGTCGCGATCGACCTGCCGATCGAGGATCCGGACGCGGGCCTGACACGGTACGCCGAGCTCGTCGCCGAGGCGCTCAGCGGAGTGGACGACGACGTGATCCTCGTCGGGCACTCGTTCGCCGGCTCGACGATCCCGCTCGTCGCCCGCCACCGGCCGCTCCGGCACCTCGTCTTCCTCTGCGCGCTCGTTCCGGAGCCGGGCAGGAGCGTCACCGACCGCTACACGACGGACGACGTCTACGTTCCGGGGTTCGTCGGGAACACGCGGCTGCGCGACGACGGAGCCTCGTACTGGCCCGATCCGGAGGCGGCCATCCGGTGCTTCTACCACGACTGCACGGCCGCGGACGCGGCGTGGGCCGTCTCCCGGCTGCGACCCCAGTCCGCAGCGCCGCGACTCGAGCCGTGGCCCGTCGACGCGCTCCCGGACGTCGAGCGCACCTCGATCCTCTGCCGCGACGAGCGCGTCATCGCCCCGGCGTGGTCGCGGACCATGTCGCGTGAGCTCCTCGGCGTCGAGCCGATCGAGCTCGACGGCGGGCACTCGCCGTTCCTCTCGCGCCCGCGCGAGCTCGCCGCGCGTGCTCGACCGGCTCGGCTGACCCGTCGCTCGCGCGTCGCGCGTGAGGGCTACCGTGACGGCCGTGGGCGTGCTCACCGCGACCGCGACGGACGAGCTCTGGAAGGCCTGGTCGCTCGACCCGCTCGTCCTCGTCGGCGCAGCCGTGGCCGTGGCGTTCTTCGCGCAGGGCTGGCGGCGGCTCCACCGGCGCCGGGCCGACCTCGCGCCCTGGTCGCGCTGGCCGCTCTTCCTCGCCGGGGTCGCGATCGTCGTGCTCGGGATCGTCTCGCCGCTCGACGCGATCGCGGAGGAGTACCTCCAGTCGGCGCACATGCTCCAGCACGTGCTGATCGCCGACCTCGGCGTCGCGATCGCCCTCGTCGCCGTCCGCGGGCCGCTCTCGATGTTCTTCCTCCCGCGCGACCTGCTCGCGCCGCTCGCGCGGATGCGGCCGCTCCGCGCCTCGCTGTCCTTCCTGCTCCGCCCCCGGGTGGCGGTACCGCTCTGGCTCTTCGTCCTCGTCGCCTGGCACGTCCCGGCGCTCTACGACGGCGCCTTGCGCCACCCTCTCCTCCACCGCGCTCGAGCACCTGTCGTTCGTCGTCGTGGGGGCGCTCGTCTGGACGCTGCTGGTCGACCCGGCCCGCCACGGCCGGCTGACCGTCAACGAGCGGATCGGGCTCGCGATCGCGCTCTTCTGGATGGGCCAGCTCCTCGCATACGCCGATGCTGTTCTCGTTCCGCCCGTACTACGACGTGTACGCGGAGCAGCCCGAGCGCCTGTTCGGGCTCTCGGCGCTGGTCGACCAGAAGCTCGCGGGGGTCGTGATGATGGTGGAGCAGGCGCTGACGCTCGGGGTCGCGCTCGTCCTGCTGCGCCGCATCGCCCAACGCGAGCGCCGGACGCGGGGCCTGGAGGCGGGCACGGCGGCCGGGGAGCTCCTCTCCGAGTGACGGGGGACTGCGCGCCGCCGGGCGGAGCCGGGCGCTGATGCCCTCGCCCTGGTCGTTCACGTTCGAGCCGTTGTTCGTCCTCCTGGCGGCCGCGGCGGTCGCGCTCTACGCGCGCGCCTGGCGCCGGGGCCCGGGGCCCGCCTGGCGCGCGTGGTGCTTCGGGGCCGGCGTCGCGATCGTCGTCCTCGCGCTGAACTCGCCGCTCGGGACGATCGCGATCGAGTACCTCGTGCTCTTCCACCTGCTGCAGAACGTGATGATCGGCGACTGGGCGCCGCCGCTCCTCCTGATCGGGCTCACGCCGCGATGCGGAGCGCAGTGGCCGCCCGGGGCGGCGCGTGGCTCGCGAGCGATCACGCGCCCCGGGATCGCCCTCCCGACCTGGCTCGTCGGCTGGTACGTCGTGCACCTCGGCGCGGTCTACGACGCGGCCGTCCGCAATCCGGCCCTGCTGGCAGCCGAGCACGCCTTCCTGATCGCGATCGGACTCGTCTTCTGGTGGCCGGTGCTCTGCGACGTGCCCCGCGCCGTCGCGACCCTGACCCGCATCGGCTACGTGCTCGCCGCCTTCGTGCTCTCCGCGTTCCTCGGGCTCGCGCTGACGTTCGCGCCGCCCGTCTACGACTACTACGAGTCCCGCCCCGAGCGGCTCTGTGGGGTATCACGGCCGTCCAGGACCAGAACCTCGGCGGCATCCTGATGTCGACGGAGCAGGCGCTGGTCTTCCTCGCCGCGATCGTCTGGCTCCTCGTCCGGCTCTTCCGCGAGGAGGCCGCGGCCGAGGAGCGGCTCGCCGCGGAGCAGCGCGCGGCCGGGCTGCGCGAGCACTAAGCTCGCGTCGCCCATGAGCGAGACGATGGTCGACCCGGCCACGATAGAGCGCTGGAAGGCATCCCACCAGGACGAGCTCGACGCCGCTGCGATCTACCTGGCCCTGGCCGCGGCGCAGCCCGACGCGGCGCGGAAGGCGCTCCTCGAGCGGATGGCGGCCGACGAGCAGCGCCATGCGTCGCACTGGGAGTCCAGGCTCCGCGAGGCCGGCGTCGATCCGGGCCACCCCGGCCCGGCCAGCGCGCCCGGATCCTCTGCCGCCTCGCCGGCGACTTCGGGGACACCGTGGTCCTCCCGATCATGCGGGACCGCGAGCACCAGGCGACGGAGGCCTACGTCGACGAGTCGGGCTCGTTCGCCCAGGACGAGGCGGGGCACGCCCGCGCACTCGCGACGCTCGTCGGCGAGACGCGCGGCGAGCCCATCGGGGCCGCGCCCTCGCGCGCCTCCAGCGCGGGAGAGCGGCTGGCGGCAACGCGCTCCGCGCGGCGGTCCTCGGCGTGAACGACGGGCTCGTGTCGAACGCGAGCCTCGTGATGGGCGTCGCCGGCGCGGGCGTCGCGTCGAAGCGACATCCTGATCACCGGCGTCGCAGGCCTGATCGCCGGCGCCTGCTCGATGGCGATGGGAGAGTGGATCTCCGTCCAGTCGAGCCGCGAGCTCAGCGAGCGGGAGCTCGCGATCGAGCGGACGCACATCGAGTCCGACCCGGAGGACGGAGCGGGCCGAGCTGGCGCTCGTCTACGAGCAGAAGGGCCTCCAGCCTGGCAAGGCGCGGGACGTCGCGGACGCGCTGATGGCCGACGCGCAGACCGCGCTCGACACGCACGCGCGCGAGGAGCTCGGGATCGACCCCGGCGAGCTCGGCGGCTCGCCGTGGGTGGCGGCCGGCGCGTCGTTCGTCCTCTTCGTGCTCGGCGCCATCCTGCCGGTCTGCCCTTCGCCTTCGCCTCGGGCAACACGGCCGTCGTCGTTGCGCTCGCCGTCTCCGCCCTCGGGCTCCTCGGGATCGGCGCGGCGATCACGCTCCTCACGGGCCGAAGCGTGCTCGACTCGGGCCTGCGTCAGCTCGCCTTCGGCGCGGCGGCGTTCGCGGTGACCTACGGGATCGGCGCCGCGTTCGGCACCGTCGTCGGCTGACCGTCGGCCGGAGCGCCGGTCCGCCTCGTGCGGCTCCGTTGCGCAGCGCGAGCTCCACGGGCGCCGCGCCCGCCACCACGGCCCGTGCCTCCTGCGCGTGCAGGAGCGTCGTCCGCACGATCAGCTTGGCGCGCGCGAAGTTGTCGAGCTCCGTCGGCACCGGGCCCGACGCGCCGCCGAGCGCGTAGCCGGCGGCGTTGCGGCCCATCGCGCGGTAGCTCTCGAGCGTGTAGAGCGGGCTCATCCCGAACAGCTCGAGGTTGTCGAGCGGCTGCAGGTCGGCGCGGTGGATCACCGCCGTCCCCTTCGACTGGAGACCGAGCGCGACCCCCGAGCCCGAGAGCCGCGCGCCGTCGTGCGCGATGAACGCGACGTCGGCGGCCCGCCGCACGCGCACGACGCGCGGCACCGCGCCCCGCCTCGCGCACGCCGTCCGATCACCGCTGCGAGCACGTCGTCGTGGGCCAGTCCCGCGATCGTCTCGCGGAGGGCGTCCGCGAACGCCGGGCCGACGGCCACGATCGACCTCGGCCGGATCGTCGCCGGGCACCGCCGCGCCCGCCCTCGTCGACGATCGGCACCGCGCCGGCCGCGGGGCGAGCCGAGCGCGCCGCGGGTCGACGACGTGCGGCAGCGCCTGCAGCAGCTCCCAGCGCTCGCCCTCGAGCCGGTAGCCGGTCCCCGGCCCGAGATAGAGGTTCGGGTCGTTGACGGCCGACCGCACGAGCCCGTCGGGCTCGATCACGGCCGACGTCTGGAGGTAGTCGGCCGAGACGCGCTGGCGCAGCATGCCGACGACCGCCTCGGCGACGTCCTCGAAGCCGCGCGCGGTCGAGCGCGAGCGCGACGTCGAGGGCCGACACGCCCCGCGCGAGCAGCGTCGTCCGCCGCCTCGACGTCGGCGGCGCGGTCGCGGTCGGGCATGTCCTGGCTCGCCGTAGCCGAGCGTCGCCGCCGCGACCTCCTCGTCCGTGACCGGCGGGCAGGCCGAGCTCGGCGAAGACCGCCTGCACCGCGCGGGCCGCGCGCTCGCGCACGCGCGAGCGCCTCGTCCTCGGCGACCGGCTCGATGCCGCCGTCGACCTGCCAGTCGCGCTGGATCGTCAGCCACTCGTCGATGTCGTCGGCGTCGTAGTTGCCGCCGCCGAACGTGTTGTCGCGGCGCGGCATCACCGAGTAGCCCGGAGGTGACGAAGTCCGTGCCGGGGAGGAACTGGCCCATCAGCTTCGCCGTCTTGCGGATCGGCGAGTGCGAGGCGATCGCGTCGTTCCCGGACGCGACCTCGAGGTCGAGCCAGGCCGCGAGCACGTTCTCGGCGAGGATCGCCCGCGTGCCGCCGGGCACGCGAGAGCACGAGCGCGACGCACGAGATCGAGCCGTTCTGGACGCCCTGCGCGCCGGCGGCGCGCACGACCGAGACGCAGCGCGCCTCGAGGTAGAGCATCGAGAGCCCTTGCGCGTGCCCCATCAGCGCCTCGGAGCCGGTGCCGGAGGTGAAGCGCACCTTCACGCCGCGTGACGCGTAGGCGGACGCGAGGAACGCCTTCGACCAGGGCGTGTCGTCCCCGTCGACGAACACCGGCTCGGTGCCGTAGACCGAGAGCGTCTCGGCGTAGGTGACGAGCCCGCGGATCGCGAGCTCGAGGTTCCGCCGCTCCTCGACCGCGCACTGGGTCATCACGCCGGGACGCCCGGTCTGCGAGCCGACGAGGAGCGCGAGCGCGTTGAGCGGCGCGTAGCGCGCGACGCCGACGGTCGTCTCGAGCTCGTCGAAGCCGCGCCGCGCCGCCTCGGCGGCGTCGGCGGCGAGCAGCGCGGGGCTCTCCTTCAGGTTCGTCACGTGCGCCTGGTTGCCCGGGTCGCGGCGGGCGCGCAGCTTCTTCAGGGCCATCATCAGCTCGACCGGGTCGAGCATCCCGACGACGCGCGCGAGCTTCGCGGGCGTCAGGCCCCGTGCCGAGGCGGACGAGCTCGTCGCGCGGCACGTCGACGTCGACGAGCATCCGCGCGAGCCGCTCGTCCGGGAGCGCCATCGCCTCCGACGCGACCTCGAGGTCGAGGCCGTGCGCGACGAGGAAGCGGTCGATCACGTCGAGCTCGGAGGCGTGCCGCGCCGTCGAGCCGGACGACGACGCCGTCCTCGACCACGAGCTCCGGGCTCGGGATCCGCCGGCCCGTCGGCGGCGACGAGGCCGAGCTCGGGCCAGGGCTCGACGAGCAGCTCGCGGCGGAGCTCCGTCGCCTCGCGCGACGCGAAGCGCCCGCTCCGCGGCGCCGTCAGCCATCGGCGGCGAGCCCTCGCGCACGGTACGCCTCCGACGCCTCGCGCACGAACGCCGCGTTCCGCGGCGCTCCCAGCTCCTCGAGCCGCGCCGCCCACGCCTCGAGCTCGACCGCGCGAGGAGCGCCCGGGGCGCAGCGCCGTGTAGATCGCGAGGAGCTCGTCGTCGGGAACGACGCGTCAGCTCGGCCGCGCGCTCGAGGCTGTCGGCGAGCTGCGTGCGGCCCGCGGCACGCGCCACCGCCGCCTGCAGGCCGAGCGTCTCGGCGGTCGCGCGGACGTCGGCCGCTGTCGAGCGTGCCCGTCCCGCGCCGCCTCGAGCGTCACGTCGTCGAGCGCGAGCCCGGAGGGCGTCTCGACGAGATCGGGCCGGCGCGATGCCGAGCGGGTAGTCGGTGACGGGATCGAAGGCCACGCCGAGAAGTTACGCTAGCCGCGGTGGCGCGGACGAACGATGATCGATTCTCCGGCCGCGTCGCGCTCGTCACGGGTGGCGTCGAGCGGTATCGGCGCGGCGACCGTCGCGGCGCCTCTGGCAGAGGGCGCGACGCGTCGCGTCGCTCGACCTCGGCGGCGAGCGCGCCGGACGGCGCCCTGGCGCTCGCCGGCGACGTCTCGGACTCGGCGCACGTGAACGCGGCGGTCGCGCGCGCCGACGCCGAGCTCGGCCCGATCGACGTCCTCGTCTGCTCGGCGGGCATCACCGGCGAGCTCCGTCTCCACCGTCGACGTCACGGACGACGAGTGGCGCCGCGTGATGGCGATCGACGCCGACGGCGTCTTCTTCTGCAACCGCGCAGTCCTTCCCGGGCATGATCGAGCGCGGCTACGGGCAGGATCGTCAACGTGGCCTCGATCGCGGGCAAGGAAGGCAACCCGATGGCGGCCGCCTACTCGGCGGCCAAGGCCGCGGTGATCGCGATGACGAAGGCGATCGGCAAGGACGTCGCGCGGACCGGGGTGATCGTCAACTGCATCGCGCCCGCCGTGATCGAGACCCCGATCCTCGAGGGCCTGTCCAGCGAGCACGTCGACTACATGGTCGAGCGGATCCCGATGGGTCGGATGGGCACGGCGGACGAGGTCGCGACGCTCGCGTGCTGGCTCGCCAGCGAGGAGTGCTCGTTCTCGACCGGCGCGACGTACGACATCTCCGGCGGCCGGGCGGTCTACTGATGCGCCGGATCGTTCGCTGGGTCGATGGCGCCGGCAGGGTCTCGGTCGGCGTCGAGGTCGACAACGAAGGCCACTTCCGCAAGCTCTCCGGGATCGACGACCCGATGCCCTTCCTCCGCGGGGAGATGTTCTCGCCGGAGGGGCAGCCCGGTGACGCCGGTCGACCCGTACAGCCTCGAGCTCGGCTCGGGGCGCACGCTGATCGCGCCGCTCGACCCGCCCGAGGTGTGGTGCGCGGGCGTCACGTACGAGCGCAGCCGCGACGCGCGGATGGAGGAGAGCGCGGTCAAGGACGTCTACGACCTCGTCTACGACGCCGCACCGGCCGGAGCTCTTCCTCAAGGACGCCGACTGCCGGCGCACCGTCGGCCCGGGCGAGCCGATCGGGATCCGCGGCGACTCGACGTGGAACGTGCCCGAGCCCGAGATCGGGCTCGTGGTCGGCGAGCGCGGCGCGGATCCTCGCGCTACACGATCGGCAACGACGTCTCCTCCCGCGAGATCGAGGGCGCGAACCCGCTCTACCTCACGCCAGGCGAAGGTCTACGCCGGCGCGTGCGCGATCGGCCCGGCGCTCTACATCCCGCCGCGGGAGCCGCTCGGGCTTCCAGATCATCATGCGGATCTCCGACGAGGAGGGCGAGGTCCTCTTCGAGGACAAGACGTCGACGACGACCGATGGTGCGCACGTTCCAGGAGCTCGACCGCGTGGCTCGTCCGCGAGAACCCCGTTCCGCCGGGATCCGTGCTCCTCGACCGGAACGGGGCTCGTCCCACCCGACGTCGTTCAGCCTCGTCCCCGGCAACTGGGTCGAGATCCACGTGCCGGAGGTCGGCACGCTCGTGAACCCCGTCGCCCTGGCGACGAACCTCGTCTGAAAGGGGCCGAGCCGATGACCGAGACCCTGACCGGTGCACCCGCCCGGAACTACGTCGGCGGCGAGTGGCGCGAGGCAGGCATCGGGCGAGACGTACGAGAAGCACGACCCCGTGGCGCCCCTCCGAGGTGACCGGCGTCTTCCAGGCATCGGGCGCGGCCGACGCCCACGCCGCCGTCGCCGCTGCCGCCGAGGCGGCTTCCCGGCGTGGGCCGCGCTCCCCGCTCCCGCCCGCGCGGCGCTCTTCCACAAGGCCGCCGACGCGATCGACGCGCGCGTCGGAGCGGATCGCCCAGGACATGACCGCCGAGATGGGCAAGCCGCTGCGCGAGGCGCGCATGGAGGCGGCGCGGGCGGCGACGATCCTCCGCTTCGCCGCCGGCGAGGCGTGGCGGCCGGTCGGCGAGGTCTACGCCGCGTCCGTCCCGCTCCAGCGGCTCTACACGGTGCGGCGCCCGCTCGGCGTCGTCGGCCTGATCACGCCGTGGAACTTCCCGATCGCGATCCCGGTCTGGAAGCTCGCGCCCGCGCTGATCTACGGCAACACGGTCGTGCTGAAGCTCGCCCACGACGCGCCGCGGACGGGGCTCCACGTCGCCGAGTGCTTCGCCGAGGCGGGGCTCCCGCCCGGCGTGCTCAACGTGCTCACCGGCTCCGGCTCGATGGTCGGCGCGGCGCTCGTCGAGAGCCCCGACGTCCGCGCGATCTCGTTCACCGGCTCGGTCGCGGTCGGGCACGCCGTGCGCGACGAGGCGACCGCGCGCGGCTGCCGCGTCCAGCTCGAGCTCGGCGGCCAGAACCCGCTTCGTCGTGATGGCCGACGCCGAGCTCGACCGGGCCGTCGAGGCGGCCTACGCGGGCGCGTTCTGGTCGGCCGGCCAGAAGTGCACCGCGACGCGCCGGATCCTCGTCCAGGAGGCGGTCTACGACGACTTCCGCGAGAAGCTCCTCGCGCGGGTCGCGGCGCGGCCAGGTCGGCGACCCGGCCGACCCGGAGACCGAGGTCGGGCCGCTCGTCAACGAGAGCGCCCTCGAGGACGTCCTGGCGGCGATCGAGCGCGGCCGGCACGAGGGCGGCAGCCGTGCGCGGCCGGAGGCGCGCGCGGCGGCGGCGACGGGTTCCTCGTCGCAGCCGACGGTCTTCGAGGACGTCGCCGAGGACGCGTACCTCTCCTGCGAGGAGGTCTTCGGCCCGGTCACCTCGCTCTACCGCTTCGCGACGCTCGACGAGGCGCTCGAGCGCGCGAACGCGGTGCGAGTTCGGCCTCTCCGGCGTCGATCTTCACCCGCGACCTCCACGCGGTGCAGCGCTTCTCCGAGGAGCTCCAGGCCGGGATCCTCCACGTCAACTCGCAGACCGCCGGCGCCGACGTGCACGTCCCGTTCGGCGGGATCAAGGGCTCGGGCTTCGGCCCGCACGAGCAGGGCCGCGCCGCGCTCGAGTTCTACACCGAGGCCGTGACCGTCTACCAGGACGCCCCGCTCGCGTGAGCGAGCGCTTCCTCGTCACCGGCGTCCTCGGCTGCCTCGGCGCCTGGGTCGCGCGCGCCGTCGCTCGCCGACGGCGACGAGGTGATCGGCTACGACCTCGGCGACGACGCGGCGCGGCTCGAGCCTCGTCCTCGGCGACGAGGCCGACCGCGTCACGCTCGTCCGCGGGCGACATCACCGACCTCGAGGCCCTCGAAGCGGGCGCTCGACGAGCATGAGATCACGCGTGTCGTGCACCTCGCCGCGCTCCAGGTGCCGTTCGTCCGCGCGAACCCACCGCTCGGGATGCGCGTCAACGTCGCCGGCACGGTCAACGTCTTCGAGGCGGTTTCGAAGCGGCTCGACCGGATCCCCGGCCTCGCGTATGCGAGCTCGACCGCGGTCTACAGCGCGTCCGATCCGTCGCCCGCGCCGGAATCGGGCGGCACGTCGCCGGGCACGCTGTACGGCGTCTCGAAGCTCGCCGACGAGGGCATCGCGCGGGTCTACGCCGCCGACCTCGGACTTCCGTCGATCGGCCTGCGGCCGTATGTCGTCTACGGCCCGGGCCGCGACCAGGGCATGACGTCGGGGCCGACGGTGGCGATGCTCGCGGCCGCCCGCGGCGAGCCGTACGCGATCGGCTTCACCGGCACGGCCCAGTACGACTACGCGCCCGACGTTGCCCGCGCGTTCGTCATGGCCGCGTCCGCAGAGCGCGAGGGACGCCGCGGTCTACAACGCGCCCGGCGTCCCAGCATCCGTCGAGGAGGTCGTCGCGGCGATCCGGAAGGTCGTGCCCGAGGCCGAGATCACGTGGGGCGGCGACCCGCTCCCGTTCCCGCCCGCGCTCGAGTCCGTCGGCTTCGACCGCGACGTGGGGCCCTTTCCCCGCACACCGCTCGACGCGGGCGTGGCGGCGACGATCGAGCACTTCCGCGCCGCCGCCTAGGGCGGGTCGGCTAGCTTGCAACGCCGTGAGCAACGCTCGCCCTCGGCTCTCGTTCGTGTGGGAAACCAGGTTTCCCCCACGAGCCCCCTTCTTCTGGAATGTGTGGGGAACCTCCCGGTCCCCCACACCCCTCCCCGCTCACGGGCCAACCGGAGTTGGCCCGTGAGCACGACTCGGATCGTGGACATCGCGGCGCTTCCCGGCGCACGGGAGACCGACGAGCGAGCAGCCGAGCTGGCGCTGCGGCTTCCGACCGAGCTCGCGCCGCTCGCGCGGATCGCGCTCGACTACCGCTGGGCCTGGGATCCCGACGGGCCCGAGCTCTTCCGCGCGCTCGACCCCCACGCGTGGGAGATCAACGCACGAAACCCGGTACGCCAGCTCTCCGACCTCACGACGCACGCGGCCGAGGTCGCGGCCTCGCACGGGCCGACGCTCGAGCGGATCGCACGGCTCTCGCGGGTGCTCGAGGATGACCGAAACCGGCCCGAGACGCCGGTCGAGGGCCTCGACGGGCCAGTCGTCTTCGTCTGCGCCGAGTTCGGCGTCCACCCGTCGCTGCCGATCTACTCGGGCGGGCTGGGCGCGCTCGCCGGTGACATCCTCAAGGCGGCGAGCGACCTCGCGCTGCCCGTGATCGGCGTCGGGCTGCTCTACCGCAAGGGGTACTTCCAGCAGCGCGTCGACCGCACGGGGCTGCAGCACGAGTACTGGACGCAGATCATGCCCGAGCGGCTCCCCACCGTTCACGTGCTCGATGCGGACGGGGCGCCCCTCACGCTGACCTTCGAGTTCTTCGGGCGCGACGTCGCGTTCCACGTCTGGCGGGCGGAGATCGGCCGCGTCCCGCTCTACCTGCTCGACGCCGAGCTCGAGGTGAACGACCCCGTCGACCGCTGGATCACGGCTCGCCTCTACGAGGGGAACCCGTTCACCCGTCTCGGCCAGTACGGCCTGCTCGGCGTCGGCACCGTGCGCGCGCTCCGCGCCCTCGGAATCGAGCCCGGCGTGCTGCACTTCAACGAGGGGCATCCCGCGCTGGCGGCGCTCGAGCTGGCGGCCGAGCAGGTCGCGCAGGGCGTCCCGCTCGACGACGCCCTCGCCGCCGCGCGCGAGCGGTGCGTGTTCACGACGCACACCCCCGTTCCCGCCGGCAACGAGACCTACGAGACGGCGTCGTTCCTCGAGGCGTTCGGCGATCTCCCGGGGCGGCTCGGGATGGACAACGAGCGTTTCCTCGACCTCTGCCGTACGCATCCCGGAGGCGACGAATGGCCCGGGATGACGCCGCTCGCCCTGCGCTTGTCGCGGCGGGCGAACGCCGTCAGCCTGCGCCACGGGGAGGTCGCGCGCGAGATGTGGCGGCCGCTCTTCGGCGACGCGCCGGCGGACGAGGTACCGATCACGCACGTCACGAACGGCGTCCACCTCCCCACCTTCCTCTCGCCGCCGATGCGCGCCCTTCTCGACCGCCACCTCGGCGCCGGCTGGCTCGACCGCGCGTCCGCCGCGGAGACCTGGGCGCCGGTCGAGGACATCCCGGACGAGGAGCTGTGGGCGGCCCGCAACGAGTCGCGGCGGCTGCTCGTCGACTACGTGAAGGTGAAGTCCGTGCAGGATCGGCTCCTCCGCGGCGAGGACCCGGAGGACGTGATGGCGGTCGCGGAGACGTTCGCCGAGGACGCGTTGACGCTCGGCTTTGCGCGGCGGATCGCGACGTACAAGCGCCTGTTCCTGCTCACCTACGACCCCGAGCGTGTCCGGCGGATCTTCGCCGACGGCCCGCCGCTGCAGATGGTGGTGGCCGGCAAGGCCCACCCGCTCGACGACAACGCGAAGCAGATGCTCGTCGACGTCTTCGGCCTCTCGCAGGCGGTGGGGATCACGGCGCGCGTCGCGTTCCTCGAGAACTACGACCTCTCCGTCGCCGCGCCGATCGTCGGGGGCTGCGACGTGTGGATCAACCTCCCGCGGCCGCCCCTCGAGGCGAGCGGGACGAGCGGGATGAAGTCCGCCGCCAACGGCGGGCTCAACCTCAGCGTCCTCGACGGCTGGTGGGTGGAGGGATACGACGGTGAGAACGGCTGGGAGATCGACGGGGACGTCCTGCACGACCACGACGAGGCGGCGCAGGACGCCCGGCACGCCCATGCGCTCTACGACCTGCTCGAGCAACAGGTGATCCCGCTCTTCCACGACCGCGACGCCGACGGGATCCCGCGGCGGTGGCTCGCGATGGTGAAGCGGTCGCTCGCAACGAACGGGCCCCGGTTCTCCGCCGCCCGGATGGTGGAGGAGTACGCGGCGAGGATCTACCCGCCGAGCCCCTGAGGCACGGTCGGACCATACCCGGGCTCGGGGCGCGGGAGGAGACGGACGAGCGCGACCAGGACGACGAGGAAGCCGGCGGCGGTCCAGAGCACGGCGTCGAACGAGCCCGTGACGTCCCGAACGGCGCCGAGGACGAACGGCGCCACCGCGGCGATGGAGTAGCCCGAGTCCGAGCATCAGCCCGACGAGCGCCCCGACGCGCTCACGCGAGTGCTCGTAGTCGAGCGGAAGGGTCATCACCAGCGCGAACGTGCCGCCCTGGGCGCAACCCGCGAGCAGCGCCCAGAAGTATCCCGCCGAGGGGGCGACGACGAACCCGAGGGCGCCGATCGCGAAGACGCTGCTCACCGCGACCAGCCACGGCCGGCGGCCGCCGTGGCGGTCGGAGAGCCAGGGAATCAGGAACGAGCTCGGGATCGCGGTCAGGGTCATGGCGGCGAGGAGCAGGCCCGCGGACTCGTCGCTCCAGCCCCGCTCGACGTACGCGTCGGCGAGCCAGGCGTTGAGGCCGTAGTAGCCCGACGCCATCGAGGCGAAGACCGCGACGAGCAGCCACGCCGTGCGCGACCTCCACGGCAGCCGCGGAACGAGCGAGGCCGGCCGGGCGTGCTGCCGGCCCGCCTCGCTCCAGCACGGCCCACACGACGGCGATGACGCACGCCGAGAGAGACAGCGCGATCAGCGCGCCGCGCCAGCCTCCGAGAAGGCCCGCGAGCGGCACCGCGATCGCGGCGGAAAGGGTCGCACCGATCTGGATCCCGGTCGTGTAGATGCCCGTCCCCGTCGCCGGCCGGTCGGGCACGGTCTCCCGCACGGCGAGCGGCGCGAGCGCCGTTGCCGATGCCCATCCCGATGCCCACGCCCCAGGTCAGGAGCACGACGAGCCAGGCGCTCGGGGCGACCGCACGGAGCAGACCGAAGACGCCGATCAGCGCGAGCCCGATGGTCATTGCCCTGCGCGTGCCGAGCCGGGCCGAGAGATAAGCGGCGACCGGGGCGAAGAGCCCCATGCAGAGGACGGGGATCGTTCCCGAGCAGCCCCACGAGAGCGTGCGACGCGTCGAGGTCGTCCTGGATCTCGTCGATCAACGGCCCGACGCCGACGATCTGCGGACGCAGCGCCAGCGCGGCGAGGAACAGCCCCGAGAGCGCGGCGCCGGTCGATCGAGACTTCAGCGGCCCGCGGCCTCTGCGCGCTTCGCGCGATTGCGGGCGATGCGCGCGAACTCCTCGACGTGCTTGCGCGCCTCGCGTCCCGCGAGCCCTGGCTTCCGGGCACGGATCGCCTCGAGGATCGGAACGTGCTTCTCCGCGGCCTCCTGCGGCTCGACGTACGTCCCGTAGAGCGAGATCGTGATCCGGCCCTCGACCCCGAGCGACTTCCAGCACTGCTCGAGCACCGGGTTGCCCGCGGACTCGACCATCAGGCGATGGAAGGCGATGTCGTGGCGGACGAGGGCATTGATGTCGCCGAGCTTGGCCGCGGCCCGCATCTCCTCGACCTCCCGCTCCAGCACGGTGACGTCGCCGTCGAGGAGCTTCGCCGCCTGCTTCGCGGCGAGCTCCTCCAGCACCGCGCGCACGGGGTAGACCTCGATCAGCTCGTCGTCGCCGAACCCGCGCACGCGGGCGCCGCGGAACGGCTCGGACTCCACCATCCGCAGGAGCTCGAGGTCGCGCAGCGCCTCTCGGACGGGCGCCTGGCTCGTGCCGAGCTCGCTGGCGATCCGGGTCTCGACGAGTCGCTCGCCGGGCTTGAGCTCGCCGCTGACGATGCGCTGGAGCAGGACGTCCTTCACCTGCTCCCGGAGGACGGTTCTCGAGATCGCGCTCATGACGGCTCAGCGACTATCGACCACGGTCTCCGGCTCCGTCAAGCGCGCTCACCCGCCGACGACGGGGTTCGTCAGCGAACCGACGCCGTCGATCTCGATCGTGATCTCGTCACCGGGCTGCAGCAGCCGCTGTGGGTCGCGGAAGACGCCGACGCCGGCGGGCGTGCCGGTCAGGATCAGGTCGCCCGCCTCGAGCGTCGAGGTCTGCGAGGCATAGCTGATGATCTCGTCGATCCCGAAGATGAGGTTCGCGGTCGACGAGTCCTGCATCGTCTCGCCGTTCAGGATCGCGCGGATCCCGAGGGCGTGCGGATCGGGCACCTCGGCCGCCGGCACGAGCGGCCCGACGGGGCAGAAGGTGTCCGGGCGACTTGCCACGCGTCCACTGGCCGTCGGCGAACTGCAGGTCGCGAGCCGAGACGTCGTTGGCGACGAGGTAGCCCGCGACGGCCTCGAGGGCGTTCTCCTTCGAGACGTTCCTCACGGTCGCGCCGATCACGACGCCGAGCTCGGCCTCGTAGTCGCACTTCGTCACGACCGGCGGGATCACGATCGGCGTCGCCGGGCCCGATCAGGGAGGTCGTGTACTTGGCGAAGAAGAGCGGCGCCGTCGGGAGGTCGACTCCCTGCTCCTCCGCGTGGTCCCTGTAGTTGAGCCCGACGCAGACGATCTTGCCGGGACGCGGGATGGGAACGGTCATGCGCGGACCCTAACCGATCGCACGATCATCGATCATCGATTCAGTGTGCCCCGGACGCCAGTAGGATCGAGCCGCATGCCGCTTCCGCCGGCGTTCGTCGACGACCTCGCGCTCGCGGTCGGCGAGGCGTTCGTGATCACCGAGCCCGAGAGGCTCGCGACCTACGACTGCGACGGCCTCACCGGTTGGCGCGCCCGGCCCGCCTGCGTCGTCCTCCCGGGCTCGACGGACGAGGTGCAGGCGGTGCTCCGGCTCTGCGCCCGCGACGGCGTGCCGTTCGTCGCCCGCGGAGCCGGCACCGGCCTCTCCGGCGGGGCGCTCCCCGTCGCGGACGGGGTCGTCGTCTCGCTCGCCCGGATGAACCGGATCCTCGAGGTCGACGTCGAGAGCGAGCGCGTCGTCGTCGAGCCGGGCGTGACGAACCTCGACGTGACACGCGCGGTCGCGCCGTACGGCTACTTCTACGCACCCGACCCGTCGAGCCAGCAGGTCTGCACGATCGGCGGCAACGTGGCCGAGAACTCCGGCGGCGCCCACTGCCTCAAGCACGGCTTCACGGTCAACCACGTCACCGGGGCCAAGGTCGTGCTTCCGGACGGCGAGCTGCTCGAGCTCGGCGGGCAAGGCGATCGACGGCGACGACGGGCCCGACCTGCTCGGCGTGATCGTCGGCTCCGAGGGGACGCTCGGGATCGCCGTCGAGGTGACGCTCCGAATCGTTCGGCAGCCCGAGGCGGTCGTCACGCAGCTCGCGGCGTTCACGACGGTCGACGCCGCGGGGGACGCGGTCTCGCGGATCGTCGCGGCGGGGATCCTGCCCGTCGGCGATGGAGATCATGGACCGCTTCACGATCCAGGCGGCCGAGGAGGCCTACCGGCCGGGCTACCCGGAGGGCGCGGGGTCGGTCCTCCTCGTCGAGCTCGACGGCGTCGCCGTGCAGGTCGAGGAGGACACCGCGGCCGTGGACGACCATCTGCCGCGCGGCCGGGGCCTTCGAGATCCGCACGGCGCGCGACGCCGCGGAGCGCGCGCTCCTCTGGCTCGGCCGCAAGGGTGCGTTCGCCGCGATGGGCCGCGTCTCGCCCGACTACTACGTCCAGGACGGCGTCGTGCCGCGCACGAAGCTGCCCGGCGGTGCTGCGCCGCATCGACGAGCTGTCCGAGGAGCACGGCCTCCGGGTCGGGAACGTCTTCCACGCGGGCGACGGCAACCTCCATCCCGCTCGTCCTCTACGACGCCGCCGTGGAGGGTCGAGTACGAGCGCGCGAAGGCCCTCGCCGACGCAGATCCTCGCCGCGTGCGTCGAGGCCGGCGGCTCGCTCACGGGAGAGCACGGGATCGGCGTCGACAAGGCGTGCGCGATGCCGTCGATGTTCTCCGAGCGCGACCTCGAGGTCTTCGAGCGCGTCCGCCGCGCGTTCGACCCGGACGGCCTCGCGAACCCCGGCAAGGTGATCCCCACGCCGCGCCTCTGCGGCGAGGTGCCCGGCCCGTACCGCGTCCACCCGCTCGAGCGGCTCGGCCTCGCGGAGCGATTCTGATGCGGCCGGTGACGATCGAGGAGGCCTCCGCGCTCCTCGCGGGCGCGAGCGCCGACGGGGCGCCGGGTCAGGATCGGCGAGCGACCTCTCGACGGACGGGCTCGACCGGGTCCTCGAGCACGAGGCCGGCGACCTCACCTGCACGGTCGAGGCGGGTAT
The DNA here is from genome assembly GCA_963793655.1 of uncultured Actinomycetes bacterium. Taxonomy (GTDB): domain Bacteria; phylum Actinomycetota; class Thermoleophilia; order Gaiellales; family Gaiellaceae; genus Gaiella. Next base: position 131,335 of record CAWCAV010000010.1, on the reverse strand, counting down.
CCGCCTCTCGGCGCTCGCGGGCGGCGCTCGCCGGCGCGCGGCCAGCGCCTCTCGCTCGACCCGCCCGGCGACCCGACGGTCGGCGCCTGCCTCGCCGGCGCCTCTCCGGCCCGCTCTCGCACCGCTTCGGGACGCCGCGCGACCTCGTCCTGGGCGTCACGCTCGTGCTCGGCGACGGAACGATCGCGAGCTCCGGCGGGAAGGTCGTGAAGAACGTCGCGGGCTACGACCTCGGCAAGCTCGTCTGCGGCTCCGAGGGGCGCCTCGCCCTGATCGCCCGGGTGGCGCTGCGCCTCCACCCCCTTCCCGCCGCGTCCGCGACGCTCGTCGTCGAGACCGCCGATCCGGCGGGCGTCGTGCGCGAGCTGCGGCGGTCGCAGCTCCAGCCGAGCGCGCTCGACGTCCTCCACCCCGGACGCGTCGCCGTGCTCTTCGAGGGACGGGAGCGGGCGGTCGCCGCGCAGCTGGACGCCGCGCGCGCGCTCGTCGGCGGCGAGCCGGCGCGGACGTCGCGGTCTGGGAGCGAGGCGCCGCGAGCGCCAGGCGCGCTCGCTCGGTCGCGTCCGCTTCGCGCCCCGCGACCTCGCCAACGTCGCTCTCGACGCTGGACGAGGCCGTCGTCCGGCCGTCCGCCGGCATCGCCTACGTGCCGCACCGTGTCGGCGGCGTGCCCGGCGCCGCCGCGCGTCGGCTCCAGCGCGCGCTGAAGGAGCAGCTCGACCCGGCCGGGGTGCTCGTGTGACATCGGCTGGAAGACCGATGTCCGCCGCGGTACGCGTGCTCCACCCCGCCGGACGCTCGCCCAGGGAAGGTCGACTGTGCTGACGGAGCTGACGCGCGCCTGCGTCCACTGCGGGTTCTGCCTCCCGACCTGCCCGACGTATCTCCTCTGGAGCGAGGAGATGGACTCGCCCCGCGGCCGGATCCAGCTGATGGAGAAGACGGCGCAGGGAACGCTCCGCCTGACCCCGACGGTCGTCGAGCACTTCGACCGCTGCCTCGGCTGCATGGCCTGCGTCATCGAGCTGCCCTTCCGGCGTGCAGTACGACCGGCTGATCGAGGCAGACGCGCCACGTGGTCGAGACGGAGCATCGCCGCCCGCGCGCCGAGCGGCTCCAGCGGCGGCTCCTCTTCGCGACGCTCCCGTACCCGCGACGGATGCGCTGGGCGCTGCGCCTGGCGCCGCTCGGACGGGCGCTGCCCTGCACGCCGCGTGGGCGCGGCCGATGCTCGAGCTCGCCCCTCGCTGGCGCTCGCGGCGAGCGGCCGCCGCCGGTGACACCTGCTCGTGCCGATTCGACACGAGCGCCCGTCGCGCGTCGGGCTCCTCACGGGCTGCGTCCAGTCGGTCGTCTTCGGCGACGTCAACGCGGCGACGGCGCGGGTGCTCGCCGCGGCGGGCTACGAGGTCGTCGCGCCGCCGCAGGGGTGCTGCGGCGCGCTCTCCGCTCACGCCGGCCGGGCGGACGAGTCGGCCCGCTTCACCGAGCGGCTCCGACGGAGCTTCGACGGCGTCGAGACGATCGTCGTCAACGCCTCCGGCTGCGGCTCGCACCTGAAGGATCGCGGCGCTGCCCGCGCTCGACGTGACCGAGGCGCTCGCCGATGCCGAGCTCCCGACCCTCCACCCGCTCGCGCTGACGGTCGCCTACCAGGACTCGTGCCACCTTCGGCACGCGCAGCGGCTCCCGGCCGCGTGGCAGCCCCTGCTCGAGCGGATCCCGGGCCTCGAGTCGTCGAGCCCGCCGAGCAGGACATCTGCTGCGGCTCCGCGGGGATCTACAACGTCACCCAGCCCGAGGCCGCGCGCGACCTCGGCGACCGCAAGGCGGCCCACGTGCTCGCCGCGGAGCCGGACGCCTACGCGAGCGCCAACCCGGGCTGCCTCGTCCAGGTCGCGCAGGCGCTCGGGCGGGCGGCGCAGCCTCCTGCCCGCGCTCTCCACCCGGTCGAGCTGCTCGACGCCGTCGCGTGGCGCGGGCGTCAGACGCGGCGCAGCTGGCGGCCGCGCTTCGAGGCGGTCGAATCGAGACGGTCGAGCCCGTGCTCGAGCGTCGAACGACGCGATCCAGAACGCGACCGATCCGACCCGATCACGGCCGTCAGCGTCCGACGCGCCTGCGCCCACTCCACGTGCATGGCGTCCGCTCCGCCGTCCAGACGGCCTCAGGACACCGCTTCGACCGGGCGCAGCTCGTCGAGCCGGTCGACCTGACGAGGCCGGGAAGAGCCGCGTCCAGGTGAGGGCGACGCCGATCGTCAGCACGCCGCCGAGGAGGACGGCGGGCACGGCGCCGATCAGCGCGGCGGCGACCCCGGACTCGAACGCGCCGAGCTCGTTCGAGGCGCTGATGAAGACCATCTCGACCGCCGTGACCCGCCCGCGGAGCTCGTCCGGCGTCACGAGCGGCAGGATCGTCTGGCGGAGGACGACGCTGACCATGTCGACCGCGCCGCCGGCCGCGAGCGCGAGCAGCGAGAGCCACATCGTCTCGCGAGAGCCCGAAGACGATCGATCGTGACGCCCCGTAGAGCGCGACGACGGTCAGCAGCGTCCGGCCGGCGCGGCGGCGGAGCGGACGCCGGGAGAGCACCAGCGCCGCGCACGAGCGCCCCGACCGCGGGCGCCGCGCGGAGGACGCCGAGCCCGGCCGGCCCGACCTCGAGCACGTCCTTCGCGAACACGGGCAGCAGCGCGACGGCGCCGCCGAACAGGACGGCGAACAGGTCGAGGGAGATCGCGCCGAGCAGGACGGGCGTGCGGCGGACGAGGCGAACCCCGCCGAGGACGCTCGCGAGGTCGGGCGAGCCGGCTCCGGCGCCGTCGCGGCCCGCACGCATCGCGAGCACGCGCCAGCGAGCGCGACGAGCGAGAACGCCGCCGACGACGGCGTACACGAGCTCGGGCTGGATCGCGAAGAGCAGCCCGCCGAGCGCCGGGCCGCCGATCACCGACAGCTGGAACGCGATCGACCGCTGCGCGAACGCCCTGACGAGGATCTCCCGCGGGACGAGCGACGGCGTCAGCGCGCGGCCGGCCGGCGCGCCGAGCGCCGGACGCGACGCCCGTGCCGAAGGCGAGCGCGAAGAACGGCCACGTCTCGCTCGCGCCGGCGCGCGTCACGAGCGAGCAGCCCGACGGCGACGAGCGCGTCGAGGCGCGATCGCGAGCGCGAGCACGGTGCGACGCGGGATACCGGTCGGCGCAGATGGCCGGCGGGCAGCGCGAGCAGCGGCAGCGGCAGGAACATCGCGAGGCCCGACGATCCCGAGGTCGAGCGGGTCGCGGTGGATCGAGTAGACCTGCCAGCCGATCGCGACGAACGACATCTCGATCGCGAACGCCGTCGCGACCGTGGCGCCGACGTAGAGCGCGAAATCCCGATGCCTGAGCGGCGAACTCACGAGACCGATCCTCGTTGCTACACGAACCCGCGCGAGAGTGCGTCGCGTGAGCGCGTCGCACTTCTTGCGCCTGTCAGGCGGCTTCCGGCGTGTCGTCCGCCCCGACGGGCGGCGGGCAGGAACTCGACCTCGAGGCGCTGGATGCGCGAGCCGCTCGTCTCGAGCACGCGGAAGCGGAGCTGCTCCTCGGCCACCTCGTCGCCCACCTCGGCGGCGCGCCCGAGGTGGCCGAACACGAACCCGGCGACGGTGTGGAAGTCCTCGCTCGTCGAGGTCGGTCCCGAACTCCTCGTTGAAGTCGTCGATCGTGAACGACCCGTCGATCCGGATCGTCGTCTCGCTCACGCCGCTCGACCGACTCGTTCGGGAGGTCGAACTCGTCCTCGATGTCGCCGACGATCTCCTCGAGCAGGTCCTCGAGTGTGACGATGCCGGCGGTCGCGCCGTACTCGTCGACCACGACCGCCATGTGCTGGCTCGTGCGCCTGAAGTCCGCGAGCAGCGCGCCGAGATCCTTCGTCTCGGGCACGACGTACGGCGCGCCGCAGGAGGTCCTGCGAGCGCGACCGTCGCCGCCGCTCGCCGTTGTGGAGGGAGGCGACGAGATCGCGGACGTGAAGGATCCCGACGATCTCGTCGAGCGCTCTCGCGGTACACCGGATAGCGCGTGTAGGGCGCCTCGAGCATCGCCGCCATCGCCTCCTCGGGGGCGAGGTCGATCGAGAGCCCGACGACGTCGGGCCGCGGGACCATGACGTCGGCGACCTCCTTCTCGGCGAAGTCGAAGACCTTGTAGAGCATCTCGCGCTCGTCCTTCTCGATCTCCCCGTGCTCCGTCGAGACCTCGAGCAGCATCTTCAGCTCCGCCTCCGAGTGCGCCTCGCCCTCCGTGAACGTCGGGTCGATGCCGATCGCGCGCTGCGCGAGCTCGCTCGACCGCTGGAGCACCCAGATCAGCGGCTTGAACACGAAGAAGAACAGGCGCACGGGCGCGGACACGCCGAGCGCGATGCGCTCCGAGTAGCTGAGCGCGATGCCCTTGGGGACGAGCTCGCCGACGACGACGTGGAGGAAGGTGATGATCAGGAACGCGAGGAGCACGGCGAGGATCGTCGCGAGCCACTCGTCGAAGCAGCTCGGCCAGCACCCGCTCGCCGAGGGCGCCGATGGCGAGGGAGGTCAGCGTCACGCCGAGCTGCATCGCGGCGATGAAGTGCGGCGGGTCGCTCGTGATCTTGACGACGGAGCGCGCCGTGCGGCTGCCCTCGTCTGCGAGCTCCTTCATCCGCGTCCGGCGCACGGTCACGAGCGAGTACTCGCCGGCGACGAAGAACGCGTTCAGGAGGATCAGCAGGACGACGGCGACGCAGCTGAGCAGCGACCGTCATTCGCCGCACGCTCGAATGGCCGTGGCGACCGGAAATGCGGAAGAGGCAGGTACGCGCGCCCCCTCAGGGGCGCAGGTACTGGGAGGCAACTCGTCGTCCACTACTCCGTCGAAGTATAGGCAACGCCCCTGTCGTCCTCGATCCGCCGTGCGCCGCCCTCCAGCACGAGCCGCTCGAGATGGGAGAGCGTCTCCGCGACGGCGAACCGGCGGGCCGCGGGCTTGAGGTCGTCGCCGAAGAGCGGGAAGGAGACCTCGTACCCGCTCTGCGGCTCGGTGCCGAGCGCGGCGGCGGTCGCCTCGAGCCGCTCGCGGTGGTGGGCGATCAGCTCGCGCGCGCGCGCGGCCGGGTCGGCGATCGGCTCGCCGTGCCCCGGCAGCGCGAGCGTCGCGTCCGAGGGCGATCGTCGCCTCGAGCGCGCCGAGGTAGTCCCCGAGCGGGTCCGGGCGGCTCCGCGGCCAGAGCCCGACGGTCGGCGAGATGCGGTCGAGCACGTGGTCGGCGGCGACGAGCACGCCGTCGCGGAAGCAGCATCAGCTGGCCGTCGGCGTGACCCGGCGCGGCGACGGCTCGCCAGCCGTCGACGTGGTCGCCGGGATCGAGCAGCTGCGGGTCTCGGCTGGTAGCGGATGAACGGCCGGTACAGCGCTCCCTGCTCGATCAGCTCGACGCATCACGTCGTCGGGCACGCCGTGGCGGCGGAACCAGTCGACGAGGACGTCCGCCCAGTCGTCGCCGCCCCAGACGAGGTCGCACTGCTCGTAGTCGAGCCGCCCCTGCGCGACGCGGCGCGCCCGTGAGCTCGACGAGGTCCGCGGCGGCGCCGACGTGGTCGGGGTGGAAGTGCGTGACGACGATCCGCGCGCACCGGCCCGGGAAGCCGGTCGAGCTCGGCCGCCCAGCGCTCGCGCGCGTCCGGCAGCCCGAGCCCGGTGTCGACGACCGTCCAGCCGTCGTCGCCCGGCAGGAGGTACGCAGTGGACGTGCCCCGGCCGCGTCGGCAGCGGGAGCGTGACGCGGCGGATCCCACCGTGGAGCTCGTCCATGGCGCAACCCTACGCGCCGACGCGGTCGAGTCATGTCCAGGCGGGTCGTCTCGACGGAGAACCGTTTCTGACACCGTTGTCGCCGCGCGGCACGGCGCCGACGGTCGCGCCCGCGATCGCAGTCGGCCATCGGTTCTGCGCACCGGCGGGCTCGTCGGCGCCGGTAGACCGATCTGTACGCACTGCATGCATTCAAGCTAATGACTTGGATAAGAATCCTCATGAGTGGTACCGTTCGGCGCGATGGAGCGGAGCGTCGCAGAGCTCGTCGGCGAGACCGACGTCGAGGCCCTCACCGCCGAGCAGGTCGTCGAGACGGTGCTCGAGACGCTCCACCCCGAGGTCGCGCTCGCCTGCTCGTTCCAGAAGGAGGAGAGCGTCCTCGCTCGACATGCTCCTCGAGCGTCGAGCCGAAGGCGCGCGTCTTCGCGCTCGACACGCACGTCCTCTTCCCCGAGACGTACGCCGTCTGGCGCGAGATCGAGCAGCGCTACGGCATCCAGATCGAGGTGTTCGAAGGCCCGTCGCTCGGCCGCCAGGCGGCGATCCACGGCGAGGCGCTGTGGGAGCGGAACCCCGACCTCTGCTGCTCGATCCGCAAGATCGGGCCGCTCGGCGCCGCGCTCTCGGGCCTCGACGGCTGGATCACCGGCGTCCGCCGCGACCAGTCGCCGACCCGCGCGGACGACGCCGAAGCTCGGCTGGGACGAGCGCCACGAGCTCTGGAAGGCGAACCCGCTCGCCGACTGGACGGACGACGACGTCTGGGCGTACGTCCGCGAGCGCGAGCTCCCCGTCAACGCGCTCCACGAGCGCGGCTACGCTTCGATCGGCTGCACGCACTGCACGGCGCCCGGGCGCCGGCCGCGAGGGCCGCTGGGCCGGCAGCGACAAGACCGAGTGCGGCCTCCACGCCTGAGCGGCACTGACGACCACGAGCCCCTCGTCCGCCTCTCCCACCTCGACGCGCTCGAGGCCGAGGCGATCCACATCATGCGCGAGGTCGCCGCCGAGCTCGAGCGGCCCGTGCTGCTGTTCTCCGGCGGCAAGGACTCGATCGTGCTGCTGCGGCTGGCCGAGAAGGCGTTCCGCCCCGGCCGCTTCCCGTTCCCGCTCATGCACGTCGACACGGGCCACAACTTCCCCGAGGTGATCGAGTTCCGCGACCGCCGCGTCGCCGAGCTCGGCGAGCGGCTGGTCGTCGCCTCCGTGCAGGAGTCGATCGACAAGGGCCGCGTCGTCGAGGAGACCGGCCCGCGCGCCTCGCGCAACCGGCTGCAGACGACGACGCTGCTCGACGCGATGAGCCGAGCACGGCTTCGACGCGGCGATCGGCGGCGCCCGCCGCGACGAGGAGCGCGCGCGCGCGAAGGAGCGGATCTTCTCGCTTCCGCGACGACTTCGGCCAGTGGGACCCGCGCGCGCAGCGGCCCGAGCTCTGGAACCTCTACAACGGCCGCATCCGCAAGGGCGAGCAGGTGCGCGTCTTCCCGATCTCCAACTGGACCGAGCTCGACGTCTGGCAGTACGTCGCGCGCGAGCGGCTCGAGCTGCCGTCGATCTACTTCGCGCACGAGCGCGAGGTCTTCGAGCGCGACGGGATGCTCTACGCGGCCTCGCGAGTTCGTCGAGCGGTATCCCGACGAGGAGCCGTTCGCCGAGTGGGTGCGCTTCCGCACCGTCGGCGACATGAGCTGCACCGGCGGCGTGCGCTCGCACGGCGGCGACGATCGAGGAGGTCGTGCGCCGAGATCGCCGCGACGCGGGTCACCGAGCGCGGCGAGACGCGCGCCGACGACCGGGTCTCCGAGGCGGCGATGGAGGACCGCAAGCGGATGGGCTACTTCTGATGGAGACCGTCGACCTCGCGGAGATGCTGACCGGGGAGGCCGCCTCGAGCGAGCTCCTGCGCCTCGTCACGTGCGGCTCCGTCGACGACGGCAAGTCGACGCTGATCGGGCGGCTGCTCTACGACACGAAGCAGGTCATCGTCCGACCAGCTCGAGCACGTCGAGGAGACGAGCGAGCGCCGCGGCGACGGCTACGTCAACCTCGCGCTCCTCACCGACGGCCTGCGCGCCGAGCGCGAGCAGGGCATCACGATCGACGTCGCCTACCGCTCCTTCGTCACGCCGCGCCGCCGCTTCCAGCTCGCCGACGCGCCCGGCCACGTCCAGTACACGCGCAACATGGTCACGGGCGCCTCGACCGCGGACGTCGCGGTCGTGCTCGTCGACGCGCGCAAGGGCGTCATCGAGCAGACGCGGCGGCACACCTTCATCGCCTCGCTCCTCGGGATCCCGCACGTCGTCTTCGCCGTCAACAAGATGGACCTCGTCGACTTCGACGAGGCCCGGTTCCACGAGATCGAGGCGGAGCTCCGACGAGCTGACGCGAGCGCTCGGCGCTCGCGCGACGCGACCGCGATCCCGATCGCGGCGCTCGCGCGGCGACAACGTCGTCGACCCGTCCGAGCGCATGCCGTGGTGGGACGGGGCGACGCTCCTCGAGCACCTCGAGACGATCGAGATCGCGGGCGACCGCGACCTCGTCGCACCGCCGCTTCCCGGTGCAGTGGGTGATCCGGCCGATGTCCGACGAGCACCACGACTACCGCGGCTACGCGGGCCAGGTCGCGGGCGGCGACTGGCGCGCCGGGCGACGAGGTCGCTCGTGCTCCCCTCCGGCCTGCGCACGACGCGTCGCGGCGGTCGAGACGCACGACGGCCCGCTCGACGTGGCGTGCCGGGACAGTCGGTCGTCGTCCGGCTCGCGGACGACATCGACGTCTCGCGCGGCGACATGCTCTGCGACCCGGCCGACCCGCCCGTCGCCGCGCGCGAGCTCGAGGCGACCGTCTGCTGGATGAGCGAGCGGCCGCTGCGAGCCCGGCGCGCGGCTCGGCGTCAAGCACACGACCCGCTGGACGCGCGCGATCGTCGACGAGGTCGTCTCCGTGCTCGACGTCGAGACGCTCGAGCAGGTGCCGGCCGACGGGCTCGCGCTCAACGACCTCGCCCGCGTCCGCCTGCGACTCGCCGAGCCGCTGCTCGTCGACCCGTACGCCGAGAACCGCGCGACGGGCGCGTTCATCCTCGTCGACGAGGCCACGAACGAGACGGTCGGGGCCGGCATGGTCGCCGCGGCATCCGCCTGACGCCACCACCGCGCGGCGAAAGTGCCTCCCGAACAGCGTCGGAGCGGCCCGGCCCGGACGGGGGTGCCTGGCTTCCGCCAGACACCCCGCGGTTCTCGACGCCCTGGACGAAGGCGAACACATGTTCTATGCTGCACCATGCGCGTCGAGTACCGCGAGGAGCCCTGCCGGAGCGCGCTCAACCGCGTCAAGGGCATGCCGTTCGACTGGTCGCTGAACCCCTACACGGGCTGCGCGCACCGCTGCACCTTCTGCTACGTCCGGGCCTTCGAGGCGCGCGCCGACCGGCCGTCGGACGACCGGTACGGTCGCTCGATCCGGGTCAAGGTCAACGTCGCCGACGTGCTGCGTCGCGAGCTCGCGCGGCCGTCGTGGAAGCGGGAGAGCGTCGCGGTCGGGGCCGCGACCGACCCGTACCAGCCGGCCGAGGGACGCTACCGCCTGACCCGCGCGTGCATCCGCGAGCTCGGCAGCGGCGCGAGACGCCGTTCTCGCTGATCACGCGCGGCCCGATGGTCAGGCGCGACGTCGACGTGCTCGTCGAGGCCGCACGGCGCGCCGAGGTGCACGTGAGCTTCTCCGTCCCGACGCTCGACGAGCGCATCTGGCGGGCGACCGAGCCGGGCACCGCGCCGCCGCGCCGCCGCCTCGAGACGGTCCGGATCCTCACCGAGGCCGGGATCGACACGGGCGTCGCGCTCGCTCCGATCCTCCCCGGGCTCTCCGACGACCCCGGAGCTTCTCGCGGACGTCGTCCGCGAGGCGCGCGCCGCCGGCGCGAGCGGGATCTGGGCGAACGTGCTCTACCTTCGCCCGGGAACCCGGGAGCACTTCCTCGAGGCGCTCGCGCGCGACTGGCCGGAGCTCCTGCCCGACTACGAGCGGCTCTACGCGGGGCGCGCCTACCTTCCGTCGAGCGAGACCGAGCCGGTGCGCGGCGGCCGTCCGCGAGCTCGCGCGGAGCACGTGGCGGCCGCGGCGACCGACGATCAGGCCCGCCCCGCAGCCCGAGCAGCTCGCGCTCGGTGTGTAGCGCCACGGGAAGGCGTCCAGCCCCGGCTCGTAGAATCCCGTCTCGTGGCGGAGAACGGCGAGATCACCGTCCTGATCGCCGACGACCACGAGGTCGTCCGCGAAGGGCTTCGGCTCGCGCTCCTGCGCTCGCCGCACATCCGCGTCGTCGGCGAGGCACCCGACGGCGAGACGGCGGTCGCGCTCGCCGAGCGCCGTCGGCCCGACGTCGTGATCATGGACCTGCGGATGCCGCAGATGGACGGGATCGAGGCGACGGAGGAGATCGTCGCGCGCGTCCCCGACACGCGCGTCCTCGTCTTCACCGCCTACAGCGAGCGGGCGCTCCTCCAGCGCGGCCTCGAGTCCGGGCGCGCACGGCTACGTCCTGAAGGAGGCGCCGCACGAGACGCTGCTCAAGGCGATCGAGAAGGTCGCAGCCGGGCGAGACGTTCGTCGACCCGGCGCTGATCCCGTCGCTCGCCACGGGCCGCGACGGGCAGGAGATCCTCACGCAGCGCGAGCGCGAGATCCTGCAGCTCCTCGCCGACGGCATGTCGAACGCCGACGTCGCGCAGCAGCTCTTCATCTCGCAGGAGACGGTGAAGAGCCACGTCCGCCACATCCTCGCGAAGCTCGAGGCCGAGACCCGCACCCAGGCGGTCGCCATCGCGCTCCGTGAGGCGATGATCGATTGAGCGACGACCACCTGGTCGCCGAGCGGCTGCTCGCCGAGCGCGCCGAGCGGCGCCGCATCGCGGAGCAGCTCCACGACGGGCCGGTGCAGCACGTCGCCGCGCTCTGCCAGATGCTCGACGCCGCCGTCGGCGCCCTCGACGACGGCGACGTCGCATCCGGTAGCCGGATCGCAGCGCGTGCGCTCGCCGTCGCGCGCGATGCCGCGGAGGAGCTGCGCGGGATCGTCATGGGACTCGAGCCGGTGACGCTCAACGAGGTCGGGCTCGCGGCAGCGGTGCGGGAGCTCGCGGACCGTACGGTCGGTCGCCGCGGCGCGTCGGTCGAGGTCGACGATCGAGGACGCCGAGCTCGGCGAGGGCGCGCGGTCGAGCCTCTTCCAGGTCATCCGCGAGGCGCTCGACCAGGCGGTCCGCCGCGGCCCGCCGGGCTCGGTCGCGGTCTCGCTCGGCGGACGCCGGCGGACGGAGTGGAGCTCGCGGTCTCCGACGACGGCGCGCCCGGAGCGCCGTCAGGCGGTCATCGACGGCCTCGCGGAGCGTGCGGCCGAGCTCAACGGAACGTTCGAGGCGCGCCGCGACGGCCGCTGGACGACGATCACGCTCGTCGTGCCGCCGTCCGCCGCACGGCTGTGATTAGCCGCGAAGGGCGATCGGCAGAGAGGCGGATCGCGGCCGCTTGAGCGGGCGCCTTCAGGCGATGCTGCCCCGCCCGAAGGGCGGGGATCAGCGGCGCGATTCCGCACCTGCGGAATCGCGCTTCGCGAGCTAGTTCGAGCGGCTCGTTCTGGACGTTGTGCTCGTCGGCGTACGCCTGGACGAGCGGGTCGATCGACGCCGGCGCCCTCCGGGAACGCGTAGTTGATCTTCACGAAGGGCTCCCACTTGTCGGGGAGCGCGTCCTCGGGGAAGATCGCCTCGACCGGGCACTCGGGCTCGCAGGCCCCGCAGTCGATGCACTCCTCGGGGTCGATGATCAGCATCCGGTCGAACTCGTGGATGCAGTCGACCGGGCAGACGTCGACGCAGGAGCGGTCTTTGATGTCGATGCAGGGCTCGGCGATGATGTACGTCATCGGTACGACGAGCCTACCAACGGCGCCCGAGGCGCCAGGACGGTCAAGCGTCGTGCGCCGACGAGCTCGTCGACCACCTGGCGCGCGCGCTCGACGAGCGCCGACCTGACGATCACCTGGTCGAAGCCCGGCGGTGTGCGCGCGCTGCAGGCCGACCGTGTCCGTGTGGTTCGTGAAGCCGAGGATCGGCGTCTCCGGCCACGCGTCCGCGACCTCCTCCGCGTCGATCCGCGCGATGTCGCAGATCACGAGGTCGGGCGGGTCGGCGCTGTCGCTCGTCACGAGCCGGTGCCCGTCGAGGAGACCCTCGAGCCTCGACCGGAACATGAGGTCGACCCCGACGAGCAGGATCGTCGCCATGGGCCTGGTTCTACCACGGCTCGGCACGGACCCGGGCTTCCTCTCCGGACGTGAGCCTCGAGCGGGGCCTGGAGCTGATGCGCGCCGAGCGCTGGTTCGACGCGCACGAGGCGCTCGAGGACGAGTGGCGCGAAGCGCCGGAGCCCGAGCGCGACTTCCTGCAGGGGCTCGTCCACGTCACGGTCGCCTGGCACCACGCCGCGAACGGCAACGCGCCGGGGGCGTCGCGCCAGCTCGAGAAGGCAGCCGGCGACTCGGCCCGTACGCGCCCGCGCACCGGGGTGTCGACGTCGACGCGGGTGCTCGGCCAGGTCGAGGCTGCCTCGGCACGGATCGCCGAAGGGCTTCTCGACCTGCTCCCGGTGCGGATCGGACCTCTAGAAGACGGGCTCGAGGCCGAGCCACTCGAGCGCGCGGTTGACGTAGATCCGCAGCACGTAGAAGCGGCCGAAGAAGAGCAGCAGCCCGAGCGCGACCATCACGAGCCCGCCCGCGAACTGGATCGCGCGGTAGTGGTCGCGGAGCCAGCGGAACGCGCCCATCATCCGCGTGAAGGCGGCGCCGACGAGCACGAACGGGATCGCGAGGCCGAGCGAGTACACGGCGAGGAGCACCGCGCCCTCGAGCGCCGTGTCCGACGAGCCGGCCAGCACGAGGATCGCGGCGAGCACCGGGCCGATGCACGGCGCGGCGCACACCGCGAACGCGCCGCCGAGGAGCACGCGCGAGCCGCGCGAGCGGGCGCCCTGGACGAGCCCCGCCCCGACGAGCCGCTCGGGCCACGGCAGGAGCCCCATGAACGCGAGGCCGAACACGACGAGCACGAAGCCGGCGATCTGCTCGAGCAGGAACTGGTCGCGGAAGCAGGCTGCCGCCGAGCAGCGACGCGCCGACGCCCAGCAGCGACGAAGAACGCCGTGAAGCCGAGGACGAACGGGATGCTCGCGACGACGACCCGCCGCGCGGTGCCCGGCCGGCCGAGCTCGTCGGCCTCGACGGCGGAGACCGCCGAGAGGTAGCCCGGGACGAGCGGCAGGACGCACGGCGCGAGGAACGAGAGGAACCCCGCGAGCAGCGCGACGGGGATCTCGCTCGCGCTCATCGTCGTCGAAGCGGTCGAGCTCCGCGTCGAGGCGGCGCTCGAGCGCGGGGTCGAGGACGGCCGACCGGCGCTTCCTCCCGGCGCGCGGCGGCTCCAGCCCCACGCGATCGCGCCGACGCCGACCGCCCCGGCAGCGAGCACGCCGAGCGGCACGAGCCAGGCGAGCAGGTCGAAGCCCGGACTTCGGCGGCTCGGCGATGCACGCCCGGGCCGAACTGGGCGACGAGCTCCGCCTTGATCTGCTTCTCGGTCGCCCCCTGCGCCAGCGATCGCGCGCGGATGAAGCTGCTTCATCCGCCGCGCGATCGGCGCGTCCGACTGGTCGAGCGTCGTCTTGCACGTCGGGCAGACGAGCTCCGCCTCGAGGTCGGCCGGGCTCGGCGCGCGCCACCGCCTGGCGCCGCCGACGCCGGCTAGCGAGCGCGACGAGCGCTGCGAGCAGCGCGCAGCCGGGTCACGGCGCGTCGCCGAGCGCGAGCGCGATCCCGCGCTCGAACGTCGTCGCGGTTCCGCTCGATGTCGACCGGCGCCCTCGATCCGCTCGCCGACGAGCTTCCCCGTGCGGTCGACGAAGAACGTCTCGGGGAACCCGCGCACCCCCCACTTCCCGACCGTCGACCCCTTGCCGTCGTACACGACGGGGTAGGTGATCCCGTAGCGCGTCATGAACCGCCTGCGCGTCCTGCGCGGAAGTCCTTGACGTCGACGCCGAGCACGACGAGCCCCTGGTCACGGTAGCGCTCGTAGGTCTGCTGCAGCACGGGCGCCTCGTCCCGGCACGGGATGCACCACGACGCCCAGAAGTTGACGACGACCGCCTTCCCGCGCAGGTCGGCGAGCGCGAGTTGCCCGTCCCGGTCGAGGCGCTCGAGCGTGAACGCCGGCGCGCGCACGAGCTTCGCCCTGTGCGAGCTCGTCGGCGGCGCCCGTCTCGTTCCCGAACGCGACCTTCCAGATCGAGCAGCCCGAGCAGGGCGGCGACTCCGACGAGCGCGATCGCCTGCCCGACGCGCTGGACTCGACCGTGCCCTCCGTCGGCGGTCACGCCGCGACGATGAACACGGGCGTGCCGACGTCGACGCTGCTCGAACAGCCACTCGACCTGCGGGATCAGCATCCGGATGCAGCCGTGCGAGGCCGAGTACCCGATCGAGGCGGCGTCGGGCGTGCCGTGGATGCCGACGTACGGCGCCGAGATGCCCATCCAGCGCGTCCCGAGCGGGTTCCCGGGGCCCGGCGGGATCGGCTTCGCGCCCTCCGCCCAGGCGGAGCCCTGCGGCGGGTACCACCACGGGTTGCGCTGCATCGTCACGATCTCGAACGTGCCGACCGGGGTCGGGTACGAGGACTGGCCCGTCGCGACGCGGAACGTCCGCTTGAGCTTCGTCCCCGGTGTAGAAGCAGGAGCTGGTTCGAGCCGCGCTTGATCACGATCGCGTGCCCGAGGTCGGCCTCGGTCACCGTCGGCTTCGAGCTCCTGGTACGGCAGCTCGAACGCTGCGCTCGTGCTTGCGGATCGCGAGCGCCAGCTTCTGGGCCGCGACGACCTGCATCAGCCGGCGCCCGGGCACGGACTCGTGCGCCACGGGCTTCAAGTTGCGGAGGGTGAGGCTCGCATCGACCGGCTCCCGGTCGGTATCGCTTCCCGATCTCCGACGAGGAAGCGCTTCAGCTTCGCCGCTCGCGACGTCGACCTTGAGCGGCACCTGATAGCCCTCGCGCCGCACGCGCACGGCGAGCTTCACCGCCTTGGAGACGTACGCGGCGGCGCCGAGCTCCGTCGGCGGGACGCGGAGCTTCCGGCTCTCCGGGACGACGAGCGTGATCGGCTTGCCGAACCGCTCCTCGACGAGCTCGCGCGCCTCGGCCGCGTCAGCCCGCCGACGAGCAGGCCGCCGATGGTGACGCCCGGCTGGATGAGCTTCGGGCCGCGGCGGCGGCGGACGGGAGCGTGGTCGTCGGCGGCGGCTCGGTCGTCGTCGGGGGAGCGGTCGTCGTCGGACGGCGTCGTCTCGTCCGCCGACGCGACGGGCGCGAGCGCGATGAAAAGCGCGACTGAGCAGGGAAGAACGGCGGCTGTTGCCAGTCGGCGCATCGGGGCTGAGTGTATCCGGCGGGCTGGTCGGCGAAGGTGAACGATCTGTTATGTGCGGACCGCGGCGAAGATCCTGGGATCGTTCGTGATCACGCCGTCGACTCCTGCCTCGACGACGCGCTCGAGGTCCGCCGGGTCGTCGACCGTCCACGCGAGGACGGGCGCCCCGAGCGCGTGCGCCGTTGCGACCGCGCGCCGCGTGACGAGCGCGTGCTGCAGCATCAACGCGGTCGCGCCCGCGCGCCGCGAGCATGCGGGGCACGAGGCGTCGGCACCGACCGCGCGGAGCGACGCCGAGCCCGGCCCGCACGACCGGCTGCAGCGCCGTGCGCCGCGAGACGCCGTAGCGATCCTCCGGATAGGTGAACCCGATGCGCACCGACGGCGCGTCCCGCGCGACCGCGCGCAGGCTGGGCACGTGGAACGACGAGACCACCGTGCGCCGGTCGAGCCCGAAGCGGCGGACGGCGGCGCCGAGCTCGTCGAGGCGCGTCGTCAGCTTCAGGTCGACGTGGAGCCCGACCTCCGGCGCCTCGTCGACGAAGAACGCGAGCGCCTCCTCGAGCGTCGGCAGCTCGGGCGCGACCTCGCGGAGCTCCTCGAGCGAGCGCGCCGCGCACCGATCCGCCGGCTGCGCCGTGGCTCACCTCGTCGAGCCGGTCCGAGTGCGCGAGCACGAGCGGCCCGCGCGGAAGGTCGAGCACGTCGAACTCGACGAGGTCGACACCGTGCGCGACCGCCTCGCGGAACGAGCGCAGCGTGTTCTCGGGGGCGAGGCGCGGCGGCGCCGCGGTGGCCGATCCGCAGCACACCGCCCGGTCGCGGCGCCGGAGGTCGATCACGCCGCGCCCCCGCCGCGGCCGCCCGCGCGCCACCACCAGGCCGAGCGGCGCCAGGACGAGCGCCTGGCCGACCGCGATCGCCGCCGCGAGCCGCGAGACGTCCTGCCAGAACAGCTCCGGGTAGAGCCGGATCAGCGTGTCGGTATTCGAGAAGCGCCACGAGTCGCCGGTGAAGAACACCTCGTGGAAGCGGGTGAAGAAGCCCGTCGAAGCCGAGCAGGATGAGCGGGCACGGCGAGGACCGCGATGGCGAGGTGAGCGAGCGCGCCCGCCGAGGAGGCCGCGCGGGACGACGGCGCGAAGCCGCGTACGCGCGAGCGCGAGCGCGAGCGCGAGCGATGACGAGCGCGGCGACGAGCTGCGCGCGCAGTGCGACGCCGAACAGCGTTCGCACGTCCCGCATGTGCGACAGCTCGCGCTGCGTCGAACGCCGGGCGATCCGTCGGGGAGCGTCGCCCGCTCGAGCAGCGACGATCCCCGCCGAGCCGGGGCTGGATCGACCGGAGACCCGTGAGCGCGAGTGCCTCGCGCTGCGTCGTGCGTGAGCCCGTAGCGATCCGGCGGGAAGCCGTCGCGTCCGAGCTCCCAGCGGACGAACGTGTCGGTGGCGAGCACGCGGAACGCGTTGACGACGAGCATCGGCGGGACGACGACGGCGATCAGCACGACGAGCGCGATCGTCGCGACCCGCTCCGCAGGCGAGCCAGGTCGCGAGCCGGACGGGACGTGCGCGGACGCGGCGAGCTCCGCTACAGCCCGAACAGGCGCCCGATCTCGCGCCAGGTCGTCAACGCCAGCAGGACGCACGCGGCCACGAGCAGGACGAGCACGACCCAGAAGCGCGCACCCGCGCAGCTTCGTCCGCCGCCGGTGCTCGACGCGGGCCCGGCGGCGCGCGCGTGCTGCCTGGTAGGCGCGTCGGACGGCGTCCGGATCGAGCGCCGGCGCCTCGTCGGGCCCGAGCGCGTCCGCGACCCCCTCCCGCGCCGCCTCGCGTACGTCGTCGGCCACGCACGAAGCATACGACCGCGACGCCGGCCTCGGCGCGTCGGAGATACTCTGCCGCGATGGTCACGCGAGAGCGGCGCTTCGACCCCGGGCTTCCTCGGCCTCGGCGACGGGCTCGGCCTCGTCGCGGGCGTCGTGCTCGCCGTCTCGTCGTTCACGGGCTGGTACACGGGCGAGGGCGAGGGCGTCACGATCTCGGTGCTCGGCTGGAACACCGGCATCCTCGGCAAGCTCGTGCTCTTCGTCGGCCTCGCCGTCGTGCTCGTGCTCGCTGCTGCGCGAGCTCGGGATCGAGCTGCCGGCGGCGCTCCCGCAGAGCCTCGTCACGATCGCGCTCGGCGCGCTCGCGACGATCTTCGTGCTCGTCCGCGTGATCTCGGTGCCCGACGACTTCTTCTTCGCCAGCCGCGGCGTCGGCCTCTGGATCAGCCTCGTCGCGGCGATCGCCGTGATCGTCGCGGGCCTGCTCCAGGCGTCCGAGGAGCTGTAGGCCGGGACTTGCCTCGCGAGTGCCTCTCATACAGCTACGGCTCCGTCTGCGGCAGCGGCTCGAGCGTGCGGACGAAGGTCTGCGTGCCGCCGGGGACGGGCCGGTCGTCGAGCGCGAGACCGAGGGCGACGCCGAGCGCGAACAGGATCGCGCGCGCCGACGACGACGGCCAGCACGCGCGGCCAGAGGCGGCTGCGTCGGCGGCGCGACGGCGGCGGTTGGCCGCGCGGATCGACCGTCACGGCGTGTAGTCCCGCGCCTGCGGCTGTAGGCGTGGAACGCGGCGTCGCCCGCCAGGCTGACCGTCGCGCCCAGCCCCGCGACGGCGCGCGCTCCTCGACCACCTCGCGCAGCCAGCGCTCCGAGCCCGCGTAGGCCGTCGGCGAGCTCGGCGAGAGTGAACGTGGTTCCGACGCGGCGCCGCAGCTCCTCGAGGATCGCGTCGTGCTGCGCGTGAAGCGCGTCGGCACGGGCGCGGGTCGCGCGCCTCCTCCGTCGAAGCGTCGATTGCCGTCCTCCCACTCGCGGCGGGCCGCCGAGACCGTCGTCATCCGCGCGATGCTGGCGTCGTCGGTGCAGCAGCGCTGCGGCCATCGCTGCCGGGACCTCGGCGAGCACGGCCTCTCCGAGCGCGGTAGCCCGGGGCACGCGAGGCGAAGGCGACGTGCGCGTGGAGGCACTTGAGCGCCGTCGGGTTGCGCGAGCCGCCGATCCCGAGGTCGAGCGAGGCCCCGCCGTCGGTGCCGCGTCGCGCCGGCCGCGAGCTCCCGACGGATCGCGCCGCTGCTCGTCGGTCGCGCGCTCGAGGTCGTCGTGCAGCCACGGGTCGGCCGCGACCGCGGCGCTCCAGCGCTCGACCCCGCCGGCGGCCTCGAGCCGAGAGACGGCGGCGACGAGGTGGCGGCACGTGAGGTAGTACGTGGTCGGGAACGGCTCGCCGTCGGCGCCGTACGGCTCCTGCTCGGTCACGGCAGGCAGCCCCCACGGGCAGCGGGCGACGACACGCCGGAAGGTGCGGGGCTCACGGCCGAGCTGACGGGCGACGACGGCACGATCGTCCACGCCGTGACGGTAGCGCTCGCGACGCCGTCAGCCGTCGGCGTGGGCGCGTTGCCAGGCGGCGGTGCCCTTGACGATGAAGAGGTGCTCGCCGGGCCGGACGTAGCCGATGCGGCGAGCGGCGCGGGCGAGCTCGTCGAGGCTCGTGGCGCGCTCGAGCCGGGCGGTCACGCGCGCGCGCTCCGCACGGAGGGTCGCGACCTCGGCGCGGCGCTCGTCGAGCTGGTCGCGCGTCTCGAGGTACGTGGCGATCGGACGGACGTAGAGGAACCCGACCATCACCGAGCACGAGCACGGGCAGGAGCCACCGCGGCGCCCTCCGGCGCCGCGCACGCGTGCGCTGGTCGGCTTCCCCTTCCCGGCCACGGCGCCTCTCTTCGCCGTCGCCTCCCCGGCCCCTGCGCCGGGCCTTCCGGCCGTTCAGGGCCGAGGCGAGCCTCGCCCCTACGCGATGTCGACCTTGATGACGTTCGTGCCGCCGGGGAGGTTCACCGCGGTGCCCGCCGTGATCACGAGCCGCTCGCCCGCCGCGACGATGCCCGACTCGCGCGGCGGCGTCGATCGAGCGCGTCCAGAGGTCCTCGACGTCGGTCGTCTCGGGGATCTCGAGCGGCGTGACGCCCCACTCGAGCGCCATGTGCCGGAGCGACTCCATCTTGTGCGTGAGCGCGAGGATCGCCCGCTGGGGCCGCAGGCGCGCGACGGCCGAGGCGGTGCGGCCGGTGAACGTCGGGACGAGGATCGCCTTCGCGGAGAGCGCCTCGGCGACGTCGCAGGCGGCGTTCGACATCGCCTGGTCGATCGTCGGCTCGTCGCTCGCCTGCGGGCGTCTCGTGGCGGTAGCCGAGATGCGGCTCGACCGCGAGCGCGATCCGGTCCATCACCGCCACCGCCTCGACGGGGTGCTCGCCGACCGCGGTCTCGCCCGAGAGCATGATCGCCGAGGTGCCGTCGAGGATCGCGTTCGCGATGTCGGACGCCTCGGCGCGTGTCGGCTCGGGCGAGTGGATCATCGACTCGAGCATCTGCGTGGCGGTGATCACCGGCTTCGCGCGCTCGAGGGCGTGGTGGATGATCCGCTTCTGGAGGAGCGGCACCTCGGCCGCGCCGATCTCGACGCCGAGGTCGCCCCGCGCGACCATCACGCCGTGCGCCTCGCCGAGGATCGCGTCGAGCGCCGCAACCGCCTCGGCCTTCTCGATCTTCGCGATCACCCACGCCTGAGACGCCGCGCGCCTCGATCAGCGTGCGCAGCGTCTTGACGTCGGCCGCCGAGCGGACGAACGAGAGCGCGACGTAGTCGACGCCGAAGCTCGAGCGCGAGCGTCGAGGTCGTCGAGGTCCTTGCGCGTGAGCGAGGGGATCGGCAGCGGCACGCCGGGCAGGTTGACGCCCTTGTGCGCCCGGACGACGCCGCCGACGATGACGTCGCAGCGAGCCCGGCCACGCTCGACCTTCATCGACGCGGAGCTTGACGAGCCCGTCGTCGATGAGGACGTCGTTCCCCGGCTGCAGGACGGATCCGAGCACGGCGGGGCTCACCGGCAGGTCGTCGGCCTGCGCCGCGTCCTCGCCCGGCGATCACGACGGAGTCGCCGTCGGCGAGCTCGACGTCGCTCGTCGAGATCGCCGACCCGGAGCTTCGGCCCCTGCAGGTCGGCGATCAGCGCGATCGGTCGGCCGGCTGCGGCCTCGGCTTCGCGCAGGAGCTGCGCGCTCCGCGCATGATCCTCCTGTGTCCCGTGGGACAGGTTGAGCCGCGCTCCGTCCATGCCGGCCGTCGATCAGCGCGGCGAGCGTCTCCGAGTTCGCCGAGGCGGGCCCGATGGTCGCGACGATCTTCGTGCGGCGCGTGTGTCCGGTCACCGCGGTCACATTAGTCCCGCCTCGGCGTCGGCGGCGTGGCGGCGTCAGGCCGCGACGCGCGGGAACGCGGCCCAGCCGGGGTACGCGGCCTCGTCGCCCAGCTCCTCCTCGATCCGGAGGAGCTGGTTGTACTTCGCGACGCGGTCGGAGCGCGTCGGGGCGCCGGTCTTGATCTGCCCGGCGTTCGTCGCGACGGCGAGGTCGGCGATCGTCGCGTCCTCGGTCTCGCCCGAGCGGTGCGAGATGATCGCCCGATAGCCGTTCCGGTGCGCGAGCTCGACGGCGTCCAGCGTCTCGGTGAGCGTGCCGATCTGGTTGACCTTGACGAGGATCGCGTTCGCGACCCGCTCGGCGATCCCGCGGCGGAGGAAGTCGACGTTCGTGACGAAGAGGTCGTCTCCGACGAGCTGCACGCGGCCGCCGAGCCGGTCGGTCAGCGTCTGCCAGCCCGCCCAGTCGGACTCCCCGAGCCCGTCCTCGATCGAGACGATCGGGAACCGGTCGCAGAGGTCGGCCCAGAGGTCGATCATCCCCGCCGTGTCGAGCGTGCCGCCCTGGCGCTCGAGCCGTGTACGCGCCGTCGCGGTGGAGCTCGCTCGTCGCCGGGTCGAGCGCGAGCGCCACCTTGTCGCGGTGCCCTGCCCGCTCGGCGGCCTCGAGGATCACCTCGCAGGCGTCGTACGCAGAGCCGAGGTCGGGCGCGAACCCGCCCTCGTCGCCGACGCCGGTGGACGAGGCCGCGCTCGGCGAGCAGCCGCTTGAGGTGGTGGTACGTCTCGGCCCCGATCCGGAGCGCCTCGGAGAAGGCTCCGGCGCCGGCCGGGACGAGCATGAACTCCTGGAAGTCGAGCGAGTTCTGGGCGTGCGCGCCGCCGTTGACGACGTTCATCAGCGGGACGGGCAGGACGTGCGCGTTCGTCCCGCCGACCCAGCGGTAGAGAGGGACGCCCGCGTCGGCGGCCGCGGCCTTCGCGACCGCGAGCGACGCGCCGAGGATCGCGTTCGCACCGAGCCGGCGCCTTCGTCGGCGTCCCGTCGAGCTGCGATCAGCGCCGGTCGATCGCGCGCTGGTCGGCCGCGTCGAGGCCCGACGAGCGCGTCGGCGATCTCGCCGTCGACGTGGGCGACCGCCCGTGAGACGCCCTTCCCGAGCCACGCCTCGCCGCCGTCGCGCAGCTCGACCGCCTCGTGCTCACCGGTCGAGGCGCCGGACGGCACCGCGGCGAGCCCGAACGCGCCCGAGTCGAGCCCGACCTCGACCTCGACCGTCGGGTTCCCCCGCGAGTCGAGCACCTGCCGGCCGTGGACGTGGACGATCTCGCTCATGGTGTTCTCCTGCTCACGCAGGAGAACACTAGTTTCGAGGCGCTACCGCCGTGGCGGCAACCCGCCCAGCGGAGCGCTCCGCTCCAGCACCGGAGGCGCACGGCACGAAGTCGGCACGAAGTCGGCACGAAGTCTGCATCATCGTCGTTGTCCGTTGAGATAACATGACATCAGGGACACGGGAGTGCCCCGGGGGCGGTTTGGGCTCGATGACCGCGCCTGGACAGGGGCCGGGACGCCCGAGGCATTCGGCCTGCTCGGTGCGTGGGACGAGGGTCGTGAGCCGCCGCCGTGTTGCGACGGGCGACTGGACGGAGACGCCGCTCGGAAGTCAGCCCTTCCCGGCGTCGTCGAGCACCGTTTTCGCCTGCTCGTACCAGCGCTCCTGACCGTCGAGGTCGAGCTCCGTCCAGGCCTCCCCCGCCTCGGCCGCGAGCCGCTCCGCGAGCTCGACGCGCTCGCGGAAGCGGCCGCGTCGTCGCACGGAGCGCGAGCTCGGGATCGACGTTGACGAACCGCGCGAGGTTGACGACGGTGAAGAGGAGGTCGCCGAGCTCGGCCTCGACCCGCCGGTCGGGCTCGGTCTCGGGCGCGGGCCGGCCCGCCCGCTCGAGCTCCGCGAGCAGCTCGTCGAGCTCCTCCCTGCACCTTGGCCGCCGGACCGTCGAGTGCGGGCCAGTCATAGCCCACGGCCGCCGCGCGACGCTGCACCTTGCGGGCGAGCAGCAGAGCCGGGAGCGACGCGGGGACGTCGTGGAAGACGCCTTCCGCGGCCCTCCTGCTCGGTCTTGATCGCCTCCCATCGGTCGCGCACGCGGCCCGCCGTCCGCGCCTCGGCGTCGCCGAAGACGTGTGGGTGGCGCCGGACGAGCTTGTCGTGGACGGCTCGCGGTGACGCCGTCGAGGTCGCCCTCTCCCTGCTCCTCGAGGAGCAGCGAGAGGAAGAAGACCTGGAACAGCAGGTCGCCGAGCTCGTCGCGGAGCTTCGCCGGGTCGTCGGCGAGCGCAGCGTCGGCGACCTCGTAGGCCTCCTCGACGGTGTGCGGGACGATCGTCCGCGCCGTCTGCTCGCGATCCCAGGGGCACTCCGCCCGGAGTCGCCGGGTCAGCTCTCGGAGCTCGGCGAGCGGCGCATCCGCGCCCACGCGCGGGACGCTACCCGCTGGTCGACGTCGTCTGGTCGGTCGTCGTCGACGTGTCGGGCGGCTCGAACCCGGCGGCGTACTGGACCTTGTCCTTGTACTCCTTCTCGACGTCCGCCACCCACTTGTCGACCGCGGTGTTCTTGGTCTCCGACTCGAGCTGGGTCTTGATCTGGGCCTTGACCTGCGCGAGCGGGGTGACGGAGCCCGGCTTCACGTCCGAGAGCGGCTGGATGACGTGGTAGCCGAACTGGGTCTTGACCGGCTGCGAGATCTGGTTCGTCTTCAGCGAGAAGGCGGCCTTGTCGAACGGCGCCACGGTCTGGCCGCGGGTGACCGTGAGCTTGCCGCCCTGGTCCTTCGAGCCGGGATCGAGCGAGCTCTGCTTGGCGAGCGCCGCGAAGTCGGCCCCGCCCTCGAGCTGGGAGTAGATCCTGTCGGCCTCGGCCTTCGTCTTGACGAGGATGTGCCGAACGGACGCGCGACTCGGCCACGGCGTAGTTCGTCTTGTTCTTCTCGTAGTACGCCTCGACGTCGGCGTCCGTGACCTTCACGTCGTTGGTGACCTTGTTGTAGATCCCCTCCGTGAGGAGCTGCGAGCGGATGTCCTCGCGCAGCGTCGCCTCGGTGTAGCCCTGGTCCTTGAGGCCCTTCTCGAACTTCGTCTGGCTCCCGCCGAAGTACTGCTTCTTCACCTCGTCGACCTTCTTCGCGATCTGCGCGTCCGTCACCTTGATGCCGAGCTTGCTCCGCCTCGCGCGCGTACTCCTCGCGCTGGACGAGGTACGCGACCGCCTGGGTCTGCAGCGTCTGGTACTCGCGAGGTGCCCGCCTTCGGGAACGCGCGCTTCTGCGCCGTGTACGACTTCTTCGCCCGTGCGAGCAGGTCGTCGAGCGTCGTCCGCGAGATCGTCGTTCCGTCGACGACGGCGACGGCATCGGCCGGGACCTCGTCCGATGCCACCGCACCCGGCGGCGAGCACGGTGATGGCAGCCAGTGCGGCGGCGGCGAGCATGAGCGAGCGCTTCATCGAGTCCTCTTTGTAGGCGACATGCGGTTACGGGCGGGTTACGCTGTGTTCGGGAAAGGTTCGGACGCCCGGTACACCGTTCTTCGGCGTGCTCAGGCGGCCCGGCGCGCGGCAACGATAGCATCGGCCAGGGCGAGCGCCCCCTCCAGGCCGTCGGCCCGGATCGCGACCTCCTGGCGGGCGGAGCGTGTAGACGGCCGTCTCGGCGATCCCGCGCAGCGCGCGGAGCTCGGACGCCGCCGAGCCCGACCGGCCCGACGGTCGCGCGTCCGCCTCGGAAGACGAGATAGTCGGCTCCGACGAGCGCGAGCGCGAGCTTCGCCTCCTGGATGCGGAAGAGGTTCTCGACCGGCTCGGGCAGCGGCCCGTAGCGGTCCTCGGTCGCGGCGCGCAGCTCGCGGAGCTCGTCCTCGTGCTCGGACGAGCGCGATCCGCCGGTGGAGGTCGATCTTGAGCGCCTCCGCCTGGATGTAGGCGGCAGGAACGTACGCGTCGACCCGCGCGTCGACCCGCACCGGGCGGACCGCCACGCGGGCCTGGCCCGAGAGCTCGGCGACCGCCTCGTTCAGCATCTCGACGTAGAGCTCGAACCCGAGCGCGGCGACGTGGCCCGGACTGCTCGGCGCCGAGCAGGTCGCCGGCGCCCCGGATCTCGAGGTCGCGCATCGCGATCTGGAAGCCCGGCGCCGAGCTCGGTGTGGTCGGCGAGCGTCGCGAGGCGCGCCCGCGCCTCGGGCGGTCAGCTCGCTCGCGTCGGGATAGAAGAGGTAGGCGTGCGCGGTGACGTCGGAGCGGCCGACCCGCCCGCGGATCTGGTAGAGCTGCGCGAGCCCGAGCGCGTCGGCCCGCTCGACGATCAGCGTGTTCGCCTGCGGGATGTCGATCCCCGACTCGATGATCGTCGTCGAGACGAGCACGTCCGCGTCGCCGGCGAGGAACGCGTGCATCCGCTCCTCGAGCTCGCGCTCCGCGCATCTGCCCGTGCGCGACGAGGAACCGGAGACTCGGGCAGAGCTGCCGCAGCTTCTCCGCCGCCTCGTCGATCGTCTCGACCCGGTTGTGGAGGTAGAAGGCCTGCCCTCCGCGCGCGTGCTCCCGCTCGAGCGCCAGCCGCACGAGCTCCTCGTCGTACTCCCCGACGGTCGTGCGGATCGGGCGGCGCCCCTCCGGGCGGCGTCTCGATGATCGAGATGTCGCGCAGCCCCGAGAGCGACATGTGCAGCGTCCGCGGGATCGGCGTCGCGGAGAGCGCGAGCACGTCGACCTCGAGGCGCAGCGCGCGCAGGAGCTCCTTCTGCGCGACGCCGAAGCGCTGCTCCTCGTCGACGATGACGAGCCCGAGCTGCTTCGGGATCACGTCCCGCGAGAGGATGCGGTGCGTGCCGACGAGCACGTCGACCTTGCCCTCGGCGAACTCCGCGAGGACCGCCTTCACCTCGGCCGGCTTGCGGAACCGCGAGACCATCTCGACGCGGACGGGGAAGTCGCGGTAGCGGTCGCGGAACGTGTTCCAGTGCTGCTCGGCGAGGATCGTCGTCGGGCAGAGCACGAGCACCTGCCGGCCGTTGACGGCGACCGCGAACGCTGCCCGCACGGCGACCTCGGTCTTGCCGAAGCCGACGTCGCCGCAGACGAGCCGGTCCATCGGGCTGCGGCGACTCGAGGTCCTCCTTCACGGCCTCGATCGCGCGCTGCTGGTCGTCGGTCTCGCGGTACGGGAACGAGGCCTCGAGCCGTTCGAGCCAGTCGCTCGAGAGGTCGTTGGCCACCCCCTCGGCGCGCTGGCGCTGCGCGTAGAGCGCGAGCAGCTCGCCCGGCGAGCTCGCGCACCGACGTCGCGGGCGCGGGCCTTGAGGTTCTGCCAGGCCTTGCCGCCGAGCTTCGAGAGGGCGGGCGCCGTCGCGTCCGCGCCGATGTACTTCGAGAGCTTGCCGAGCTGCTCGTGCGGGACGTAGAGCCGGTCCTCGCCGCGGAACGCGAGGAAGAGGTAGTCGCGCGTGACGCCCGCGACCTCCTTCGTCTCGAAGCCGAGCAGCTTGCCGACGCCGTGGTCCTCGTGGACGACGTAGTCGCCGACCCGCAGGTCGGCGAAGCTCGCGAGCGCCCGGCCGAGGCGCCGGTCGGCCCGCGGCGGTCGCTTGCGGAACACCTGCGTGTCGGGGAGCAGGACGAGCCCGAGCTCGCGCCAGACGAAGCCCGCGGCGCGCCGGTGCGACGGCGAACCGGAGCTCCGGCTCGGCTCCGGCAGCGCCTCGCCGGGCTCGAGCAGCGGCGCGTCGACCTTTCGGAGCAGCGCCGCCTGTCGCTCGTGCCTCGCCCCGATGCGCGAACGCGACGACGACCCGGTTGCCGGCCCGCACGAAGCCGGCGAGCTCGTTCTCGGCCTCGGCGAGGCCGCGCGCGGCGACCGCGGGCCGCTGCGCCTCGAAGGCGTGACGGCTGCGACTGCGGGAACGGGTCGAGCTCGGTGACGCCCGTCGAGCGCCGGCACCGGCGAGACCCTCCTCCTCAGCGACCTGCCGCACCTCGTCCGGCTGCCAGACGAGGTCGGGCGGACGCTCGACCGGCGGCGACGAGGTCCGTCGGGATCGCGCGTCGCCCGCTCGTCTCCGCTCTCGCGCGGCAGTTCGAGCTCGATCAGGTCGGCGCGGCGCTCGGCCGCGGGGTAGACGACCGCGTCGTCGGCCGGGTGCAGCGCGCGCTGGGTGAACGGCGAGAAGGCGCGGACCTGCTCGATCTCGTCGCCGAAGAGCTCGACACGGAGCGGCTCGCGACCGGTCGAGGGGAAGACGTCGACGATCCCGCCGCGCACGGCGAACTGGCCGCGCTCCTCGACCCGGTCGACCGCTCGTAGCCGGCGAGCGCGAGGGCCTCCGCGAGGCCGTCGACGCCGGGCTCGTCGCCGACTCGGAGCTCGAGCGGCGCCGGTCGCGCTTCGAGCGGCGGCAGGCCCTCGGCGAGCGCCGCCACCGACGCGCAGACGAGCCCGCCGGCAGC
The DNA here is from genome assembly GCA_963793655.1 of uncultured Actinomycetes bacterium. Taxonomy (GTDB): domain Bacteria; phylum Actinomycetota; class Thermoleophilia; order Gaiellales; family Gaiellaceae; genus Gaiella. The sequence goes on along the minus strand of CAWCAV010000010.1, from coordinate 104,238 downwards.
GAGAACGTCGAGCGCGCGGAAGCGCTCGCCGACGAGGTGCGGCGGCGGCTCGAGGCCCGAGTCGAGCGAGACGCCGCGGCTCGGGAAGGAGCGCGACCCGTTCGTGCAGTCCGACGAACCACGCCGGCCCCTCGGCCGCGTCGCGCGCGTCGGCGTCCTCGGGCGAGCAGCACGAGCAGGCCGCGGCCGAGCTCCTCGTGCAGCGCGGCGAGAACGAGCGGCAGCACCGGCTCGGAGACGCGCGCCCGCGTCGGCAACGCGCGCGCGAATGCCTGGAAGCGGTCGTGCCGGCGCAGCTCGCCGACGAAAGCGAGCGAGCGCCGCGTCGACGTGGGTGCCGGCCTGGTCCATGGAAACGCCGGGGATCGCGCCCCGCGGGGCCATGGTACTCGGCGACCGACCTGTCACTCGCGGCCCGCCCGACAGAAGATCGTCAACCACCCCCAGGGGCACCCCGGTGCCCTGATACCACGCTATCGGCGAAGGTGTGACCGGTGGGTGTCGGCTCTGTGCCGAGGGTGTTCCGCCGGAGTCAGGCCCGCTTGGCCCCCAACCGGTCTCCGCGCATTCGTCCCGTCGCGACCTTCGGGCGAGGCGCCGACGACGAGGGTCGAGAACTGACGGCCTCCCACGGCCGTACCGTCCTCGACCGCTCGCCGATCCGGTCGTGGGCCGGGCCCCGATCTCGCCCGGCCTCGACAGCCCATCGCTGGCCCTCCCAGGGCTGCTCAGTTGAAACGGCGCTGAGTCTCGTCGAGCCCTTCCGCGACGAGCAACTCGACGGCATCGGAGGCCCGCCCGACGATCGCGTCGACGTCGTCTTCTGGCGCGAACGGAGACAGGACGTAGTCGGCGACCGGACGCGGATCGCCGCGGCCCGGTCGGCCGACGCCGACGCGCAGGCGGAGGAAATCCCGCGTGCCGAGACGCTGAGCGATGGACCGGAGCCCGTTGTGCCCTGCCAGGCCGCCGCCCAGCCGCGCCTGCAGCCGGGCAATCTCCAGGTCGACGTCGTCGTGGACGACGAGCACCTGACCCGGGGCAAGCTTGTAGAAGGCGGCGGCTCCCTGGATCGAGGCACCGGACTCGTTCATGTAGGTCTCGGGCTTGAGGAGCGCCAACTTCGCGTCGACCGCCCGCACGTCGGCGAGGCGCCCGCGGAACTTCCCCTTGAACGACCCGTGGTGCCGACGCGCGAGCTCGTCGACGACCATCCAACCGACGTTGTGCCGGTCACGAACGTGCTCGAGGCCCGGGTTCCCGAGACCGGCAACGAGGAGATCCAACGATGCTCCATCCTCTCCCCGACGGAAGAGGCGCACGGATCACTCCGTGTCGGTGGCTGCGCTCTCGTCCGAGGCCTCGGCCGCGGGCTCGCCCTCGGCTGCCTCGCCGGCCTCGTCCGCCTCGCCCTCGGCGGCCTCCGCCTCTTCCTCGAGCTCGCTGATCCCGCGCGGCACGGAGCAGGTGGCGAGCACGAGCTGCGGGTCGTCGAGGAAGGTGACGCCCTCGATGGCGGCGAGATCCTCGACCCGGACGGTGCCTCCGACCTCGAGCGCCGAGATGTCGGCTTCGACATGCTCGGGGATGCCGGTCGGCAGCGCCTCGACCTGGATCTCGCGCGTGACCTGCTGCACGCTGCCGCCCACCTTCGACCCGGGCGCCTCGCCAACCAGCTGGACGCTCACCGTCGCCTGGATTGGCCGGTCGAGCCGCACCTCGTGGAAGTCGACATGGGTGAGCGTGCCGCGGATCGGATGGCGCTGGAAGTCCTTGAGGACCGCGTGATGCGGCGTCGTCTGACCCTCGATCACCACGTCGACGATCGCGTGGAGGCCGGACGGGCCGGTCAAGGCCGTCCGGAGCTCGCGCTCCTTCACGACGATCGAGCGCGCATGACCCTTGCCGTAGAGGACGCCGGGCATGAGCCCCTCCTTCCGGAGGCGGCGGACGCGACGAGAGCCGACCTGATCGGCTCCGCGCTCGGAGACCTCGAGTGTGACGCGCTCGCTCGACATCGGCGGAGGATTGTAGCGGAGCGCGCGCGGCTCCCGGCCGCGGGATTCCTCATGGCTGAGCCGCTCCGCAAGGGCCTTCCGTGCGGCGAGGGGGCCGTCGTCCGCACGTCGGCGGACAGCCCTACGCTCGGTCGTCGATCGAGTCGGAGCTCGCTGTGCTGCGGACGGAACCTCTGCCGATGAACGATCGAGGATCAACCGAACGAGTGGTATCGGCGGGACGGCGTCCCGGCCGATGACTCGCATCACGGGGAGGGGGAACGGCCCGGTTGATGCCTCGGGTCGTTCCCCGTCCTCCGAAAGCGGATCGGCGCCCCGGCCGCCTCCGTCAGAACAGCTGAATCTCACCAGCGTGCCCGCCGGGCGGTCTCGGCAGCCTGGTTGACCGTCGAGCCGTCCGAGATCGGCTCGGATCACCCGGGATCGGTGCGACCTTGTGGCCCGAGGTCGGGTGCGGCCCGGTGAGGGCGCTCAGCCCCTCGCGAACACCTCGGCGGTCGGCGACTCGAACTCGAAGCCGACCATGGGCTCGTCGCCGACCACCCACGCATCGTGACCGGGCTCGATGACGTATGCCTCGCCGGGCCCGATCTCGCCCTCGGTGCCGTCGTCGTGGATCACGTGCATCCTGCCGGACTGAACGACGCCGACATGACGCACCTGACAGCTGTCCGTCCCTGCGATCGGCTTGATGCACTCCGACCACTTCCATCCGGGCTCGAGCGTCAAGCGGGCGGCGGTGTTGGCGCCCATCTTGACCACGTCCACCTGAGTCTTGTCGGGTCTCCGGGTCTCGTCGGGTGCGTCGAAGGCACGGACTTGAAGTCCAGCCATTACGAGCCACCTTCCTTCCTTCGTCGGCTCAGCTCCCAGTCTCAGGCTGATTCGGGTCACGCATTCTGGCACGTTCGTCACCTCCCTTCCTGTCTACGAGATCGGATTCCGCACTGACTCCGCTCTGGGCCAGCAGCGGTCATGCGCACGACCTTCGCACGTACGGCGCCATGTGTTGACCTGGCGCCACGATTCAATGCGTTGGCGGGCGATGCTCGACGGAAGCTTCACGACGGTGCTAACGATTCAGCCATGGCTCTGCGGCGGGCGAGAGGGATCGTCTGGCTGGCTGTCGCGGCGCTAGCAGTCGCAGGCTTCTCGGGCTGTGGAGTCGACGAGCCCACAACGACAATCGCGGACGGCACCTAATACGTACACCCTGACGCCAGCCGAGAAGGCCGAGTTCCTGGCGTCGCTCTCCCCGGAAGACGTTGCGCAAGTCGGGGACGTCGACAAGATCGCGACCTCGTTCGAGTTCAATGCGCCGACGTGGGTCCAGTCATGGCTCCTGGACGGACGACGGTGGCTCGTCGACGGGCATAACCAGGGTTCCAACGGCAGCTACACCGTGCAGGGTGACCACGTCACGATGGTGGAGCCTGAGTTCAACACCGAGCTCACGTACGAGTGGACGCTCGAGGGTGACGTGCTCTCCCTGCATCTCATCTCGAGCAGTCTGGAACCGGAGGAGGTGCCGGGGGCGCGGATGGCAACCGAGCACGACTACGTCCGTCAGGACAACGGTTGACCCGGCGCGGCGAGCGTTCCCCCCGCTTCCAGCGTCACAGCTGGAGGCCGAGGCAATGCAGCGCAAGTGGTCTCCGGATGCGGTTCGACTCATCGTTGCGTCATTGGCTTGGGGGGCAGACCTGATTCGAGTAGGAGCAGAAGACGCAACAGTCGCCTTCGAGTGGCCGTCAACGCGCCCCGAAAGCTTGGCAGACGTAGATCCACTGACATGCGTCCGTGGGCATCTTCTGCCGGCTCGACTCGGCGCAGAGACGGGGAAGACGATCGTCGCCTCCGATACGAGCAGCACGGGTCGAGCGTAGCTCGACGACCTCCCGTACCCTCTGAAGCGATGCGGGCATGGCTCGTCGTCGTGGCGTTCTCCGCACTCCTGGTGGCCGGATGTTCCGGTTCTGGTTCGACGAACAGCGCCTCCGAGCCGGGCAAGGTCACGGAACTCGAGAGCGTCGACACGCTGAAGGCCGCCTTCGACGCCGACGAGGGAAAGGCGCGCCTGCTTCTGCTGCTGTCACCTACCTGAAGCGTCTGTCAGAGCGGTGCCCGTGAGGTGCAGTCGCAGATCCTCCAGCAATACCCCGAAGCCGATGTCCGTGTGTACGTCGTCTGGCTCCCCGTGATGCCGCTCGACGCCCGATTCCCAGTGGCCGACCTGCTCGTCGACCTGCGCACGACCCATTTCTGGGACAACGAGCAGCGCGTCAGCCATGCCCTCGCCCACGCCTACGGGGCGCCCGGTCAACTCGTCTGGGATGCATTCTTCGTGTTCGCCCCCGATGCGAGCTGGATCGATGGGCCGCCGCGTCCCCTGGAGAGCGGGAGCCCGGTCGTGGAGCACATGGCGACACTGAAGTCCGTCCTGAACCCCTACCTCGAATGACCCGTCAGCGAAGCCCGCTGAACCCGGCCGCGGTTTGCGCGGGCTGCTGGCGGTTGGGCAGACTTCGGGGGAACGAGCCCCGGGGTACCGACCCGATGCGGGCGCTGCTTGCCAAGGAGGGTCGTCGCCGGGCCTAAGGGGATGGCAACCCAGCGACGACCACCCACCCTCCTCGGCGTCTCGACCTTCGCCTCGTTCGTCCGGTGGCACATCGGGGTTCTCGCTGAGAGCCGGGCCGCCTGCGCGACGAAATCGGCCCACGCGAGCGGCCCACATCGAATCGAGTTCGACCGCAGGGAGGACAGCCACGAGGATGGCGGCCTCCGATGACATGTCGCAGACGGCAACGCCGGGGATCGGATCCCCTCTCGCGTCAGCCGGTAGAAAGCTCGGGGTAGAAAGATGCCCCGGAGCCGAGGCTCCGAGCCATTTCGCCTAGAAGAGCTGGTTCTGTGAAAGAGGTTCGGGACGTGCCGGGCCGTCCGCAAACGTCCTGTCTGAGCCAAATCCCGTCCGCGTCGTCCGGCTGATTTCGCCCCGTTGGTTTGCAATTGGTTTGCATCCGCGCCGGGTCACGCCAGCCTAGAAGATCTCCACCGCGCGGACCCCCGCCAGCTCCAGCTCGAGGTCAGCGACCCAGAGCGCCAGCCGCACAACGCGAGACGTCGGACTAGCCCTGCCGCAGCGATTCCCTGGCCACGGGTCCAGCTCGCGGAGTGGAGTGCGGCAGCACGATCCGGGAGCCTGCGGCGGCGCTGGGGAGTCTGGTGGGGAATGACTGCGGTGATTCCTTCCAGCCTGTGTCGTCGCAGGCGGATCCTCCGTGTGCTCGAGGACTGCCCCGAGGAGCTGGCGGAGCTGCGGGCGACGCTTCTGCAGGAGCACGTCTGGCGCAAGCGCGAAGGGCTCGCCTAGGCGGCGGCCTCCTCGGCCTCCCCGGCGCCCCGCGCAACCCCGCGGCTAACCTGGAGACTGTGTGGCTTGCAGGGGTGTCCCTGAGCGACGACCTCGTCGTCGAGCTCGCGCAGAGGCTGCAAGGCAACGGTGCGCAACACACTGCCCAGGCGCTTCTCAAAGCGGCGATCAGGGGAACGTCGGCCGCCGCACTCGACACGCAGGATCGGAAGAACATCCTCGCAGTGCTTGATGATCCGCCCGTCGGCCTCGAGGAGCTGCAAGGCGTACTACTGAGAGAAATCAGGCGCCGGGGCGCAGGCCAGTAACGCCGGAAGCCGCACGTCACGGTTCCAGCGTCCAGAAGGGTCGTCCGGGGGAGAGAAATCCTGAGGGCGCGAACGCCAGCGCGGCGCCGCCGCCGAACGTCCCCGTGCGCGGCTCTCTCACCCGTCGGGCTTCTCCGCGAATCCGATAGCCGTACTCCGACGTAGTCCGTTGCAACGCGGGGACGCCTCTCTGGGGGAGTGAGGCGTCTCCCGTGAGCCTTTCGGGTCGTCGCTGTGCGGCGGTCGGCGTGGCTAGAGCGGGAGCCACACTGCCGCCGAGTACGCCCCGTAGACGAGCAGCGCCACCCATGCCAGCTGTGCAGCAGCAACAGCCGCGACGAGTGCGATACTCGCCGGATGTATCAGGAACCCGACGATCGACTGGCCTTCAACGCCGGCCTTCTTGCCGCTGTTTTCGCGTGCGTCGGCTTCTGGCTGTTGGTCGCCGTAGCCGTGTTGCAGCTCACCTAGCGCGAGAGCCGAAGGCTCCGCGGCCAGCAGATTCGCTTCCATATACCCATCCCCCGTTCTTGCTCCCCTGCGCCGTGTCCGGACCGACGCCTTCCGCGAGTCATATCACCCCCGTGCGTCGCGGGGAAGCCTCCATCGACCCGGTCGCGGCCCGGTTTCTGTGGCGGATGCCCGAGGTACGCAGCCGGGGCGTCCGGCTGAGCCGCAGCGGACGCCCGCTACCTACTCCGTTTGAATTCGCGGCACCGCGCAAGTTTCGACGCTCTCAAGCATCTATTCAGGTGGAGCCTTGGAAATGGGGCTGCCGGCCTGCGGCGGGGGAAGGGTTGGCGCCTATTCCGGGGCTCCCTTCAGCTAGCCGCCCGGCCCCCAACACCCACTTGGGGGAATCCCAGTCATGGTCAGAGCCTGCGATCCTTGTCCCCGAAGGTAATGCGGCGAACTCATGGGCCGCTCGTCGACACACGCGTCCCTCCCCCTGGATCCGCGTGCGCGCGCGGCCATCGCCGTTAGAAGGCGGAACCCGCGGGCGCGCCTTCGCTAGCCGCTGTTCCGGCTGGCGTCAGAGTTGAGCCGGCTGAGGTCACCCGCGATCCACTCGCCGTTCTCGTCGATATCCGCGACCCCGAACTGCCGCGCGATCTCGAGCCCCACACCGATCCCCGGGAAGTCATCGATCACGCAGATCAAGCAGATAAGGCCAAGCCCAGGATCGCCGGGTTCCACCTCGCTCGGATCAGGTGAATCGTCGAGCACGATCGAAAACCCGCTGTCGTTCCGCCACATCGGCGGGCCGTGCCCGATCGAAATCGGCTGCCCCTCACTGCCCCACAGCACCGCGGTCGACTTCGCGTGCGTCATCGCCGGCGAGCCTTCAGCCGCTGCGGGGCGGAGCGATTACAAAATCTGTGCTCGGCCCCACCGGTGCTCTCGCCGTCAGGGTGACCGAGATCCCAGGGCTGGCCCGGTCGGATCAGCCCGCCCAGCTCGCCCTCCGCGAACCGGCACGCCGCACCGCGCGCGCACCTCACCTCGCCGGTTGCAACCCTCGCCCGCCACACCGCACGCTGCCGCTGCTGGTCCCGATACCTGACCCGGTCGACCGCATCGCGGACCCGCACCCCACACGCCGCACTGCAGAACCTCTGATGCCAGACCGTCGGCATGTACTCGCGGCTGCACAGTTCGCACCACCGGGGCTCGGACGCCACAAGACGTCGGGCGGGAGGCCGCGGACGCCGGCACCAAGGACTGCAGTAAATCGCTCGAAATAGACGGCCGCAGCGCTTACACGCCGTGTAGTCGGCGAAATCAACCATTCAGACATCGGGGAGAGAAATAGTCCGTGCGGGGGTCACGGCTGGCGCTCACCCTAAAAAGTGGTGGTCGTGAACGCCTCGATCGAGTCGCGCAGTTCCTCGTAGGCGGAAACGAGCCGGCGTGCGATGGCCTCTACCTCCTGCCACTGCCCGACGTTCGCATGCCAGTACGCCTTGTCGACACGAAGCACGGCGCGGAGCAAGTCGCCGGGATACATGTCTTCGGCAAGCGGGTTCGCTTCCAGGATCGGTATCGCTTTGGGGATGAGGTACCGCAAGGAGATCTGCTGACCGATCATCATCCGGAGGTCTTCGACGTCGAACTCGGCTAGGGGCGTCCGACGCAACTCGTTGCAGCGCCTCACGAGTTCGGTGGGATCGTCGGGCGACGGCGCCGGCCATGCAGGCGGGTCGAGCTCGTTCAGCGTCCGCTGCTCGTCCATCCGCGCTGCATCTAACGCCGGTTGCGAAGACGAGGCAAGTCACCGGACGCCGATGATCTGTCCGCTCGGGCAGCGAAGGGTGGCACCGGGTGGAAGGTGGATCACGCCGTCTGCTGGCATGGCGGAGGCTGGGGTCTTGGGCGCGGGCTCGTGGCGGTCGAGCGTTTCAGGAGCACGACCCGCGCCAGCTTCTCGACGGGCTCGAAGCTATGCGTCAGGACGCTCACCTCGGTGACCAGTCCGCCGTTGTAGCGTCGCCAGCCTCCGGGCATCTCCTGGGAGTGTGAGAGGTCGATCCAGGACATGGATGCGGCGGTGCCGCGGGAGCCGCCATGCAGCCAGCCCGGAGCCGCGTCGAGTTCGCACCGGGCGACCACCCAGCGGCCGGTCGTGTCGTCCCATTCGTCGAGCTCGACCACTCGGCCGATCACTTGGTCTGGGAGGTGGTTGACGAGCACGACCGGGTTGGGGTGCGAGCTGGAGCGCATGGGTGTGCCACAGCTCGCGGCCGGGCTTGATCGGGTCGGTGAGGTAGAGGTCGGGGGTCGCGATCTGGGCGATCCGGATGACGGCCTTGTGGGTCATCGGCTCGGCCGCTCCTCGAGGAAGACGGGATCACCGTGCTCGGTGATGTAGTAGGCGGCGATGTTGCTGGAGTCGACGTCGACCTAGCGCGGTTGATCGCGTAGACGGATCCGTCCCGTTCGTCGGTGACGGTGCTGAACGGGCCGAAGGACAAGTGCCGGCGCTCGAGTTCGGGCCACCGGCCACGATGGGCGACGGCGATCCGTTGGTGTCGTCGTGCTTCGGCGCGGGCCTCGGTTCGGGCGTCAGCGTCAGCCGGACCGGGGAGCCGGCTGATGCTCACGAGCGGCCCTTGGGTTGTGCGGGTTCCAGCCACGCGGCCAACTCGTCGGCGGGGATGCGCAGGTGCCCGTGGCTTCCGAGTCGCAGGGCTCGGAGCTCGCCCGCCCGGACCGCACGCCTGATCGTCATCGGGTCGCATGCCGCGACGTCGGCGGCCGCTCGTGTGGAGAGGAGCGACCGCCGTGTCGCGGACGGAGGCACAGTCCGACTGGTGCCGTCTTGCATTGTTGCGATTATGCGCTTTTGCTCTGGCGATTTTGCGCGTCCGTGGACGCCTTGCGGTTTGTGCGTTATGTTCGGGCCGTGCCGCCGCCGCCGCTCCCGTGCAATCGCCCTCTTCAGGAGCGGGCGCTCGACGCGAGGAAGATCGCGGCCATCGTTGACGACGTGGAGACACAGGAAGTGGCCGGCGCGACGGCGCGCGATGATGCCGTGCGGCTCCGGGGTCTGCCGGCCGTGTCGAGGTATACAAGCGGTGCGGCCTTCGGCACAGACCCGATGCGGGCGCTGCTCGCGAAGGAACGCTGGCGCCGCTGAATCCACCGAATCCACATCAGTGGAAACCCTGCTGACTACGAGCGTGCTCAAACCACACGTCGAAGTCGCGATAGCTGCCGTTCGTCGACTCCCTGAGGCCGAGCGGCGTGATCTTGATTCGCTCGCCGGGTTCGAGGTCGGGCTCGCGTCGCGCCCGGAGCTCGGCCGCAAACTTCGAGCGGAGCACGGTCGTTTCCCAGACGGAAACCGTTTCGCCATCGAGCGATTTGAAGTCGAAGACGAGCTTTTTCTTGCCCTTGCTCGTGCCGTTCTGGACGGTGACTTCGCGGACCTCGACGTACTGCGCGTCGAGCTCGCCGTCGTCGTCCCACTTCCAGTCTCGCCGGGTTTCGGTGTTAACGTTCACCTGCTGTCCCTTTCGCTTGTGCCGTCGCCTCACGAGGGCGGGTTCCTTTTCGAGAGGCCTTACCGGGCCGTTCGTGCTCTCTCAGGCCGCGTCACGGCCACCGCCTCGTCCACTCGGAATGGCCAGGCGTTATCTACGAGAAGACTGGCGGCGGTCTCGTCCGTGCTCGTGGCGGCGGAGAGGCGGAAGGAGGCACAACATGAGAGGCCACGTCCGGAAACGAGGCAACAAGTGGTGCGTCGTCGTCGACGGCGGCCGCACCCCCGAAGGACGCCGCAAGCAGAAGTGGTTTTCCGGTTACCGAACCCGCGGCGAGGCCGAAGACGCGCTCGTCACGATCCTCGGCCGTCTTCAGCGCAGCGAGACGATCGACCCGGACACGACGCCTCTCGCCGAGTACCTCGGCCGCCATGTGCATTTACGGCGCGGTGAACTCGCGCCGCTCTCGGTGACGCAGTACCAGTCGATGATCCGGGTTCACATCGAGCCCGATCCGATCGGCGCGATGCCGCTTGCGAAGATCCGCAGGGCGCACCTGCGCGACTTCGCGCGCTCACTCGAGGAGAAGGGTCTTGCCGCGGGAACGCGCAACGTCGTCTTCGCGGTGATCTCGAAGGCGCTCGTTGACGCCGTCGAGGATGACCTGCTCGCGGTCAACCCCGCCGCCGGCCTCGGTGGGAGGGCGCGACGTTCCCGGGCCGCCTTCACGGTCTGGACGGAGCTAGAGCTGCATGACCTGCTCGACACGGTCGAGGACGATCGACTCGCCGCGCTCTGGCGCGTGGCGGTCGCGACGGGTGCCCGGCGCTCGGAGCTCCTCGGCCTCACCTGGTTCGGGTACGACGCCGAAGAACGACGGCTGACGATCGCCCAGCAGGTCGTCCCGACGCGCGGCGGCGTGACAATCGCCCCGTGCAAGACCGACGGCTCGCATCGCACGATCACGCTCGACACAGAGACTGTCGACTGGCTCGAGCGACACCGGGAGGCGCAGATCGCAGAGAAGGATGCCGCCGGTGGGCTCTACACAGACGGCGACCTGATCTTCGCTGGCGAACTCGGCCATCCGATCTACCGCAGCGGATCACAAACGCCTTCGCGGCGCATCTCAAGGCCGCGGGCATCCGCCCCGGTCGACTGCACGATGTCCGCCATACGCACGCAACGCACCTGCTCACGCGCGGCGTGCCGGTTCACATCGTGGCGGCGCGCCTCGGGCACGCCTCGCCGGTCACGACGATGCGCGTCTACGCGCACGTCCTGCCGAAGAGCGATGTGCAGGCGGCCGAAACTTGTCGGGGCGCTACTCGCCCGTTAGCAATCCGTTTGCAGATACGCCCCTAAACCGCATGGTTGAGCGGCGCTTCTAGAAGAGCTGGTTCTCGCCGCCGAAGATGGCCGAGACCGAGTCGTCGCTGAAGACGTTCATGATCGTCTCCGCCAGAAGCGACGAAACGGTGAGTACCGTGAGGTTCTCGGGCGCCTCGCGCGGATCGATCGGAACCGTGTCCGTGACGACGATCCCGGTGATGTCCTCGGCTCCGGCGAGCCTTTCGAGGCCCTCGCGGCTCAGGAGGGCGTGGGTGACGTAGACCCAGACCTCGCGCGCGCCGTGCTCGCGGAGCGCCCGGGCCCCGGCGATGAGCGTCCCGCCGGTGGTCGTCACGTCGTCCCCGACGATGCAGATCTTGTCGCGGACACGCCCCGTCACCTCGGTGACGGCGGCCTGCTCGTGGGCCGGCCGCGTCTTGTGCATGACGGCGAACTCCGCCTCGAGCATCTCGGCGAACCGCACCGCAACCTTGGCACGGCCGGCATCCGGCGCGACGGAGACGACGCCGTCCCCATGGAGGCCGAGATCCCGGAAGTGCCGCGCGAACAGCTGCAGCGCGGTCATGTGGTCGACCGGGATCGTGAAGAAGCCCTGGATCTGGCCGGCATGGAGATCCATCGTCAGGACGCGGTCGACGCCCGCGAGCTGGAGCATGTCCGCGACGAGCCGCCCGGAGATCGGCTCCCGCGGCTTCGCCTTTCGTCCTGGCGCGAGTACGGGAACCACGGGATCACTGCCGTGATCCGCTTCGCCGAGGCGAGCTTCGCGGCCTGGATCATCAGCAGGAGCTCCATCAGGTGCTGGTCGACCGGCGGACTGCCCGTCTGGACGAGGAAGACGTCGGCGCCGCGGATCGACTCGCAGTAGCGGACAGTAGGTCTCGTCGTTCGCGAACGTCTTCAGCTCGATCTCACCGAGGTCGACGCCGAGCCGCTCGGCGATCCGCTCCGCCAGCTCCGGGTGCGAGCGGCCGGAGAAGACCATCAGCCGCTTCTGAGGCGTCAACGGGAGCGCATGGCCGGGCTTCAACGACGGCTCCGGCGGAGCCTGCTCGAGCCCGGGCAGTGCCTGCTCAATCGTCCCTGCGTCCACCGCGTCCTTCCTTGATCGACCTGCCTCGGCGGGAACCCGACGAGGGCGTTGTCCGGAACATCGTCGGTCACGACCGAGCCGGCGGCCGTCCACGCGTCGTCTCCCAGTTCGACCGGAGCAACGAAGACATTGTCGACCCCGACCCTGACGTCACGCCCGATCGTCGTGCGGCCCTTCGGGCGGCCCTTCTCGTGGGCGAAGTTCGCCGTGATCGAGCCTGCGCCGACGTTCGTGCGGTCACCGACGTCGGCATCCCCGAGGTACGCCAGATGCGGCACCTTCGTGCCCTCGCCGAGCCGGGTGTTCTTGAGCTCGACGAACGTGCCTGCCTTGGAGGATGCCCCGAGCACTGCGCCGGGGCGAAGGTAACAGAACGGGCCGACCAGGGCCCCCGGTCCGATCGTCGCGTCCACGGCGACCACGTGCGGCCCGACCTGGGCCCCTGCGGCGACGCTCGTCCCCCCGCGAAGGACGGTGAACGGATGCACGACCGCGTCCGGCTCGAAGGTCACGGTCGGCTCGATCCACGTCGACCCCGGATCGACGATCGTGACCCCCGCGAGCATGTGCTCCCGGTTGATCCGGTCGCGAAGCGACGCGGTCGCCGCTGCGAGCTCGACACGGCTGTTGACCCCCTCGGCCTCCTCGGCATCGGGCGCAACGTGCACCCCGACGCGCAGGCCCGACTCGACGATCCCGCGGACCGCGTCGGTGAGGTACAGCTCGCCCTGCGCGTTCGCGGCGCCCAGCCCCTCCAGTGCGGGCCAGAGCGCGTCTGCACGGAACACGTAGATCGAGGAGTTCGCCTCGCGTATCGCGAGCTCCTCGGGCGTCGCGTCCGCCGCCTCCACGATCGCGACGAGATCACCGTCCCCGTTCCGCAGAATCCGTCCGTAGCTGCGAACGTCGTCGGGGACGAACGAGAGCACGGTCGCCGCCGCGTGGCAGCCCCGATGCGCGTCGAGCAGCCCGGCGAGCAGCTCGCTCCTGAGAAGCGGCGTGTCGCCCGAGAGGACGAGGATCTCATCCGCGTCGCCGAGCGCGTCCCGCGCCGAGCGCACCGCGTCGCCGGTGCCCAACGGGCGCTCCTGCACGGCGACGCGCACGTCCTCGAAAGCGGTCGCGGTGTCGGGCGACGCGACGACGACGAGCGGCTGCGGGCCGAGCGGCCGGGCGGCCTCGACGACCCAGTCGACCATGCGCCGCCCCAGGATCGGGTGCAGGTGCTTCGCGAGCGAGGAACGCATCCGCGTTCCGAGGCCTCCGGCCATCACGACTGCAGCGAGTCTCGTCGGCATCACGGGATTTCGATGGCTGGGGCGCCAGGATTCGAACCTGGGATCACGGGACCAAAACCCGTTGCCTTACCACTTGGCCACGCCCCAGAGCAAGGGACGGCCAGTCTACCCACGTGCCCCCAACGGCACGCTTGTGCGCCGAGGCCTACCGCCGGTCGAGGAGCAGCGCAACAAGGGCAAGCGCGGCGCAGGCAACGACCACGGCGGCCACCAGCACCACGAGCGCGCCCGCAAGAACCGGGACGAGCACCACGACCAGCTGCGAGACGGCGGCCGTCCACGTGACGACGCGCACGTCCGGGCTCTCGTGCTCGCGGCCCCACCCCGCGTACGCCCCGAGCGCTCCGAGGGCGAGCACGACGACCAGCCACCACGGGATGGCGCCCGCGAGGACGAGGAGCCCCTCGATCGCCGCGATCGCGAGGGCGACCTTGTAGCGGTTGTGCCGGATTCGACGGGCAACGCGGCTCTCCCCGTGCTCGATCAGGAGCTGGCTCGCCATGCGCTGAAGGTATCAGCCGGGGCGCGCGATCCACGTCGTCGCGCGGGCGCCGAGCACGGCCGCCGCTCGCACGGCCTCCGCCGGGTCGGTGAACAGCCCGTAGACCACCGGGCCGGCGCCGGTGACGTCGCCACGGAACGCTCCGAGCCCCCGCAGCTCGTCGGCCAGCGGTGAGGATCCCAGGTCGTTCGAGGGAAGGAGGGCGAGGTCCGTGACCGTCCGGACGCGCGCGAGCGCCTCCCGGAGCGCGGCGTCGCGCGCGTCGAAGCCTTCCTCGCCGGCGCGACGGTCGAACGCTGCGTACACGTCCCTCGTCGAGGCCTTCGCCGCGCCCCGGGGCAGGGCGAGCACGACGACGTAGTCGCGCGGCAGGTCGAGCGGATCCAGCATCGTTCCGTCCCCCGTGCCGAGCTGCGCCCCACGGTGGAGAAAGAAGGGGACATCCGCGCCGAGCGAGGCGCCGAGCCGCCCGAGCGCTTCGAAGGACAAGGGCTCGTCGAGCAGGTCGTTCGCGAGCTCGAGTGCGGCCGCCGCGTCGCTCGACCCCCCGCCCAGCCCGGCAGCGACGGGGATCCGTTTCTCGATGCGCGCCTCGAAAGGCGGCGCTCCTGCGACGCTCTGCGTCACCGCCGCGAGTGCCGCAGCCACCAGCGTGTCGTCCTCGAAGCCGTGAACCCGCGTCGAATCGGCGCGCCTCACCGAGACGGTGTCGTGGAGGGACAGCCTCTCGAGGACGGTGACGACCTCGTGCTTGCCGTCGCTTCGCGGCGCCCCGACGACGAGCGCGAGATTGAGCTTCGCCGGAGCCTCGAGGGTGCGCCACTCGCTCATCGCCGGAGGGCCTCCGCAAGTCGGACGAACTCCTCGGGGGAGAGTGCCTCCGCACGGACGTCGGCACGGCGTTCGATCAACGTGAGTGCGGCGACTGCCTGCTCGCGTGAGGTGACGCCCGCGAGCGTGAGCGAGTTGGCGAGCGTCTTGCGCCGGTGCGCGAACGCGCCGGTGACGACGCGCCGCACCCACTCGGTATTCGGCGGTGCGGCAATCCGCTCGAACGCGACGAGCGCCGAATCGACCGTTGGCGGGGGTCGGAAGACCGTGCGCGAGACGGGATGGAAGCCCGTACGGCGTGCGTGGAGCCGCACGAGCACGGACACGGCGCCGTACGCCTTCGTGCTCGGCTCCGCGAAGAAGCGATCGGCGACCTCGCGCTGCACCATGACGCACCACGAGCGAAGGGCGGGGACGCGCATCGAGGCGTCTCGGCGACGATCGGCGTCGCGACGTTGTAGGGCAGGTTCGCAACGAGCTTCGAAGGCGGTGGCGCGAACGCGCCAAGGTCGAGCGCGAGCGCGTCCCCGAACACGAGGTCGACGTTCGCACGGCCGGCGAGGGCGTCGCGGAGGGAGCGCCTCGAGCGCCCGGTCGACCTCGACGGCGTGCACGTACCGGACGCGGTCGGCGAGGTAGGTGGTGAGCACGCCGAGCCCCGGACCGACCTCGAGCACGACGTCCTCCGCATCGAGCTCCGGCAAGCCGGCCGATCACGCCGAGGATGTTCTCGTCGACGAGGAAGTGCTGGCCGAGCGACTTCTTCGGAATGACCGGGCTCACGCGCGATCGAGCCCGAAGAGCGCGGTCGCGTTCTCGTCGATCCGCGCCTCGAGCTCCTCCGCGGTCTCACCACGCACGGCGGCGAGCGCGCGAGCGTGTGCATCACGTTCGCCGGCTCGTTCCGCTGTCCGCGCACGGGCTGGGGCGCGAGGTACGGGCTGTCCGTCTCGGCGAGGATCCTGTCCGCCGGAACGCGCGCCGCCGCCTCGCGGAGCGGGCTCGCCTTCGGATACGTGACGTTGCCCGGCGAACGAGACGTAGTAGCCGCGCTCGAGCGCGGGCTCGAGCAGGTCGGGCTCCGAGAAGCAGTGCAGGACGACCGCTCCGCCGAACGCGGCGAGCGCGGCCGCCGTCTCGACGCTGGCCTCACGGCTGTGGATCACGACCGGCAGCCGGAGCTCGTCGGCGAGCCCGAGGTGGGCGTCGAACAGGGCGCGCTGCTCGGGCAGCGTGCCGGCCGCCGTGATGGCCGTCGAGCCCGGTCTCCCCCACGGCGACGACCCGCGCGACGGCCGAGCAGCTCGCGAAGCTCGTCGATCCGGTCGCGCCTCCGCGGTCGCTGCCTGGTGCGGGTCGATCCCGAGCGCGGCGAACACGCCCGGTACCGACTCCGCGATCGCGAGCGCCCGCCGGCACGAATCGATGCCGGTCCCGATCGGTGACGACGCGTGTCACGCCCGCGTCCCGTGCGCTCGCGCGAGGAGCTCGGCCGGCTCGTCGTCGCACGCGTCGAGGTGCGCGTGCGTGTCGATCACGCCGCCGGCGCCGGCTCGTCGACGCGCGGGAAGAGCGGCGCGGCCGGCTCGATGCCGTCGGCCGCCCGGGCCCGTCCGTAGGCCACGCTCGGCCCAGCTCGATCGTCGACGGCTGCCGCAGCGCCTCGAGGATCGCGCGCGGACGTGTCCGGGAGATAGGCGGCAAGCGCGACGGCCACGGCGCGCAGCCCGTCGACGAGGTCGTAGAGGACGCGGTCGAGCTCGTCCGCACGCGCGTCGTCCTTCGCCAGCTGCCAGGGCGCCGCGGCCTCGACGTGGCGGTTGAGGCCGCGTACGACCTCCCAGATCCGCTCGAGCGCGCCCGTCAGGTCGAAGACGTCGAGGCGCGCGGCGACGTCGCCCGCGAGTGGCGTCGAGCGATCGCGGCGATCTCGGAGTCGGCGGACGGGGCGGCGACGAGCCTGCCGTCGCGGTAGCGGGCGACCATCGCGGTCGTCCGGGAGAGGAGGTTGCCGAGGTCGTTCGCCGAGCTCGCGCTCGTAGCGCTCGTGCACGCCCGTCGACCGAGGCGACGCCGTCCTGGCCGAACGACACCGACGCGAGCGCACCAGAACCGCACGGCGTCGGCGCCGTAGACGTCGACCAGGTCGAGCGGGTCGATGACGTTCCCGAGCGACTTCGAGATCTTGCGATCGTCGAGCAGGAGATAGCCGTGCACGAAGAGCTGCCGCGGCACGTCGTAGCCCGCCGCGAGCAGCATCGCCGGCCAGTAGACGCAGTGGAACCGCAGGATGTCCTTGGCCGAGCAGGTGCCGCACGTCGGGCCAGAACCGGGGCACGAGGTCCTCGCCCGGTCGCGCGTACGTCAGCGCGCTCAGGTAGTTGACGAGCGCGTCCGCCCAGACGTAGGCGACCTGCTCCGTGTCCCAGGGGATCGGGATCCCCCAGGGCTGGCCCGCACGGCTGATCGAGAAGTCCTGCAGCCCGCCCTCGATGAAGCTACCGCGCCTCGTTCGCGCGGAACCCCGGCAGGACGAAGTCGGGCCGCTCGTCGTAGAGCGCGAGCAGCTGCTCCTGATAGGCCGAGAGACGGAAGAACCAGTTCCGCTCCTCGATCCACTCGGGCTCGATGTCGTGCTCGGGGCACTTCCCGTCGACGAGCTCCGCCTCGGTCTTGAACGCCTCGCAGCCGACGCAGTACAGCCCGGCGTAGACGCCCTGGTAGATGTCGTCGCGGCCGTTGTCCCAGATCCGCTAGCAGGAACTCCTGGACGAACCGCTTGTGGCCGTCGTCGCTCGTGCGGATGAAGAAGTCGTTGGAGACGCCGAGGCGGGCGGGGAGCGCCCGCCACGCCTCCACGATGCGGTCGGCGTACTCCTGCGGCTCGAGCCCCTGCTCCTCGGCCACCCGTGCCACCTTCGACGCATGCTCGTCGACCCCGGTGAGGAAGAACGTCTCACCGCCGCGCTGCCGCTGATGGCGCGCGAAGATGTCCGCGGCCATCGTCGTGTAGGCGTGCCCGATGTGCGGGGTCGAGTTGACGTAGTAGATCGGCGTGGTGAGGTAGTACGGCTCCATCTGCGCCGATTCTACGGGCGACCCCCGTCGCGGCCCCGGCTGCCAGGAGGACCAGGAGGGCGGCCGCCGCGAGCAGGGGCGCGGCCGGACGGCCACTCAGGATCGTGTGGCCTGGAGGCCGCTGGGCCTCGGCGTGGCCCGCGTGTCGGTCGGCCGGGTGAGCCGGCGCGGGGCGCGTTGCCCGGTCGGCCATCCTCGACACCGGAGGCCGCCCCGAGCCCGGGGCGTGATCCCCCGAGCGCCGATGGCGTTCGCCCGGGTCGACGATCGCTCCGGGCTCCGTGTGCGTCGCGCTGCCGCCGCGCACGAGCGAGTTGCCCATGGCAGCTCCGCCGAGCGGCGCGGGTGTCGGGCCCACGGCCGGTGTCCGCGACGTACGTGACGCGAGCGACACGCCTTGCCGGGCTGCCCGAGCTCGCAGGACGGGTACCGGAGGTCCGGACGCCTCGGCGGCAGGGCGGGCCACGGAGGTCGTTGTCGACCGTGCCGCGCCGGTGGTCAGCTCGACTCCCCCCGCAGGCCTGCTGGTCGCGGACCCGGTCGAGCCCGGTGACCGTACCGATGCGGCCGGGGACGGTGACGCCGGGTCCGACGCGGCATGGGCCGGCGCCGGCGACGACGCGGCAGGCGGCGGCACGTGCGTCGTGGACGGCGAGACCGTCGGCGCCTCCGTGGCCGCCTCGGGGCCCGCAGGGGCAGGTGCAGGCGTGGCGTGGACCGGTGCGGGAGGCGCCGGGTTCGGAGAAGGCGCCGGAGATTGCGACGCCGGAGCTGCAGGCGGCGGTTGAGAGGTGACGACAGGCGTCGCGGTCGCGGGGGCGGCTGCGGGTGCCGGGGCGGGAGCGGATACGGGAGGCGGCTGCACCGGTGCCGCCGAGCGCGGTGGGAGCAGGCCGAGCGGGTCGACGTAGCCCTCGGCCTCCGACGCGACGCGAACACCGAGGTGGACGGTGGGCACGGCGTGCTCTGCGTCACCGCTCGAGCCCATGGTCCCGACCGACGACCCCTCGGCGACCGAGTCGCCCTTGGCGACGCCGAGCGAGCCGAGATGAACCAGCGTCACCGCGTACCCGTCGGACGTCAGGATCGTAACGCCGCGCCCGTAGGTCGGGAGCGAGCCGGCGAAGCTCACCGTGCCGGACGCCGGTGCGCGAACCGTGGACCCGTCGGCCCCGGAAACGTCGATCCCTCGGTGCTGGCCCGCCGCATAGGCGTCGCCGCCGAGCGTGAACGGACGGAGCACGTCGCCGTCGGCCGGCCACGACCACGCCGAGGCGGGGCTCGTCAGGCAGAGCGCAACGAGGCTCGCCGCGCCGAACAGGAGAAGACGATGCACGAAGCACCTCCTTTGTTCTCTGCGCGGGCAACGCGGGTGGAAGAAGGGTAGCGTGGCCCCCGGACGGCGTCAATCGGAGGGTGCCAGCGACCCGCGGTACAGCTCGTTCCGGGAGACGCTCGCGAGCCGCGCGACGACGTCGGCGGCCGGCCGCCGGGCTGCGCCCGCCTCGACGAGCTCCCGAACCGCCACGACCGCCTCGTCGAGCGCGGCCCTTCGCTCCGAGGCCTCTCCCACCACAATGGTCACCTCGCCCCTCACCGGCTCACGAAACCGCGCCGCGAGCTCCGCCGCCGTGCCGCGGGCGATCTCCTCGAAGCGCTTCGTGAGCTCGCGACAGACGGCGGCGGGCCGACCGGGGTCGATCTCTGCGAGCACTGCGAGCGACGTGGCGAGGCGCCGCGGCGACTCGAACGCGACCGCCGCGTACGGCCAGCCGCACGACTCCTCCCAGAGCGCCCGCAGCTCCGCGTGGCGGCGCGGCAGGTAGCCGAGGAAGCGGTATTGCGCCGCGACGAGACCGCTCGCTACGAGCGCCGTCTCGACCGCGCTCGGGCCGGGAAGGACCGTGACCTCGACCCGCGCGGCGAGCGCGGCCTCGATGAGCCGGCTGCCCGGGTCGTTGACGCCCGGCAGGCCGGCGTCGGAGACGAGCGAGTAGCGTCTCCCCCGCCCGGAGCCGCGGCAGGAGCTCCTGCACCCGACGCGCCTCGTTGTGTCGGTGGACGCTCAGGAGCCGTCGTGCTCGGATCTCGTAACGGCCGAGGAGGACCCGCGTGCGCCGCGTGTCCTCGCAGAGCACGACGTCCGCCTCGCGGAGCGCGGCGAGCACCCGGAGCGTGACGTCCTCGAGGTTCCCGATCGGGGTAGCGCAGACCCGGAGGGGCACGCTACCGCTCGCCGTCGAGGGCCTCGAAGCCCACGAGCCCTGCACCCACCAGGCCGGCATCGTCCCCGAGCTGCGCCTGGACGATCCGGAGCTCCTCGTCGGCCGGCTGCAGCGCCTCCCGCCGAGCGGCCGCGAGAGCCGGCTCGCGGAGCAGCTCCCAGGCTGCGATCCCGAAGCCTCCGCCGACGACCACCACGTCGGGTGCGAGGATGTTCACGAACGAGCCGATGGCCAGGCCCAGGTAGTGGCCGATCCGCTCCACCGCGGTACGTGCGTCGGCGTGACCGTCGAGGGCCTCCTTCACGAGCGTGTGCGAGTCGGCACCGTCGCCCCAGAGCTTTCGGGCCGTACGCTCGGCGGCCTCGCCGGAGGCAACGGCCTCGAGGTGGCCATGTCCATGGCAGTTCCCCTGGCAGGGCGGCCCATCGGCGTCCACCACGACGTGGCCGAGCTCGGCCCACCCGCGGTAGAGGCGCCCGTCTAGCACGATGCCGCCCCCGACGCCGGTTCCGAGGGCGAGGGCCACGAGGTCGGTGACGCCGCGACCGCCACCGAGGCGCCACTCCGCCAGTGCGATCGCGTTGCCGTCGTTCTCGATCCCGACGGGGATGCCGAAGCGCCCGTGGAGGTGGCGTCCCAGGTCGAGCGACCCGAGCGGCAGGTTGACCGCACGGAGCGCGACCCCGGTCTTCCGGTCGATGTTCATCGGCACGCCGACCCCGATCGCCCCGGCACCCTCGGCGAGGAGCCGCTCGACGAGCGCGTCGAGCTCGGAGAGGAACGCCTCCTGGCCGCTCGTGGGCGTGGGCACCTCGATCGTGCGCCCGATCGGCGCCGTCGCGCGCGAGCGTGCCGGCGAGCATCTTCGTCCCGCCGACGTCCACCCCGATGACCTGGTCGGGCGGCACGACGCGGCTACCATACCCGGCCTCATGCCCGCTCAGGACAAGCCGTACCGGGTCTATCGGGGCGGCAGGGTCAAGGGCCGGGTCCCCCTCACGCGACACACGTCGCCGTCCCCGGCGGAGCCGAACGGCCCGCGGCCCGCGACCGCGTCGCCCAGGAAGCCACGCCGGCCCGCGCGCTGGATCGCCCTCGGCCTCGCGCTCCTGCTCGTCCTGCTCCTCGCGTGGGGAATCGGGAGCTATCTCTCGGTCGCCAGCGGCGTCTCGTCGGCGAACGAGCGCGTCCCGGCCGGGGTCGGGCGCCTGCTGAAGACCCGCGGCGGCCTGCTCGTCTCGACGCCCACGACGATCCTCGTCCTCGGCACGGACGGCGGCAACCGGGCGGGTCGCGAGGGTGCGAACCGGTCGGACTCGATCATGCTGCTGCGCACCGACCCCGGGAAGCGGCGGCTCGCCTACCTCTCGATCCCGCGCGACCTCCAAGTCGAGATCCCCGAGGTGGGTCTCGACAAGATCAACGCGGCGAACCAGATCGGCGGGCCGGCTCTCGCGCTGCGGACGGTCAAGGATCTCACCGGCCTCGACGTCAACCACGTCATGTTCGTCGACTTCGACCGGTTCGAGGAGCTGATCGACGCGGTCGGGGGGATCGACGTCGACGTCCCGCGGCGCATCCGTTCCAACCGGTTCGACTGCCCGTACAAGACGGCGGCACAGTGCTCCGACTGGAAGGGCTGGCGATTCGCGCGCGGCGTTCAGCACATGGATGGTCGCCGAGCGCTCGTCTACTCACGCATCCGGCACAACCTCCTCAACCCAGCCGAAACCGATTTCGACCGCGCACGGCGCCAGCAGCAGGTCGTCGGGGCGACCCTCGACAAGGTCACGTCGGTCTGGACCGCGCTGAAGCTCCCCTTCGTGGGCGGCGATCTCGTCGAGCCGCTCGCCACCGACCTGGGTGCTTGGGAGCTGATGCAACTCGGGTGGGTCTACTTCCGTGCGGACACCGGCCGTGCGCTCCACTGCCGCCTC
Source organism: uncultured Actinomycetes bacterium (assembly GCA_963793655.1). GTDB lineage: Bacteria > Actinomycetota > Thermoleophilia > Gaiellales > Gaiellaceae > Gaiella. Next base: position 82,236 of record CAWCAV010000010.1, on the reverse strand, counting down.
GGCGGGGACCCGGCGACGGTCGGCGGTGAGTCGGTCATCCTCGGCACGGAGGACAACGTGTCGACGGTGGCGATGTTCACCGGTCGCTCTGCCCCGCTACCGCCGCCCCGCGGCCTGCCCTACGCTCCGGGATGCGTCGATCGGTGACCGTCGCGGCTGAAAGCTACCCGTCGGGCTTCTTCGTGTCCGATTTCTTGGCGTCGGTCGCCGCGGCGGGCTTCTCCGACTTCCCGCCTCCGTCCTCGGACGCTGAGCCCCCCGAGTCCCCCTCCTTGGAGGGCTTCCGCGAGCCGCGCCCGTAGTCGGTGGCGTAGAAGCCGGACCCCTTGAAATGGACTGCAACCGGGAAGAGAAGCTTCTCGACGGGGCCCGCGCCACACGTCTCGCACACGGTCGCGGGCGGATCGCTCATCCGCTGGAAAACCTCGAACGTGTGGCCGTTCGGGCAGCGGTACTCGTAGATCGGCATCGGGCGGCAAATCTACCAGCGAAGATGCCGGAAACCCCATGACACAAGGGATCGAGGCGAGGGTGGAGGCGGCACCGGTCGGCGCGACGCGGTCCTCCCTGCGCGCGCGGGGCGAGGAGCATGCGCTGTGGTTCGGAGTCGCCGGTGTGACGCTCGCCGCGGCCGCGTTCCTGCTCCACCAGCTCATGGCCTGGCCCCCCCACGAGGACGAGACGCTCGCGCTCTTCGTCGGCCGGGACTCGCTCCCCGGCGTGGTCGAGCACGTCACGCGCGACCGGGGCGGTGCGCCGCTCCACTTCCTCGTCGCGTGGGCCGTCGCCCACCTCGGGCTCGGCCTCGGCGGGCTACGGCTCGCGTCCGCCGCCTTCGCGCTCGCGAGCCTTCCGCTCGTCGCGATCCTCGGCCGGCGGCTCGCGGGACCGAGGGTCGCACTCGTCGCGACGGTGCTCGTCGCCCCGAGCTGGCTGTTCCTCTTCCACGGGGTGTACGGCCGGATGTACAGCCTCTTCCTGCTCGGGTCGCTCGCGTGCACGCTCGCCCTGCTCGAGGCTCTGGAGCACGGCGGTCGGCGTCGCTGGGGGCTATGGGTGCTCACGGCGCTGGTCGTGGTGGCGACCCACCCGTACGGCGTGCTGCTGCTCGGCGGCCAGGCGGCGTACGTCCTCGTGTCCGGACGGCACCGGCTCCGAGAGGCGATCGTCGCCGGAGCTTCCGTGCTGGTGCTCGGGATCCCCTTCTGGCTCACCGACCTCGTCCTCGCCGACCGGTTCGACGTCGGCGTCGGGGGCGGCGGGGAGAAGCTCGGGGGGCCGTGGGCCGTCGCACGCTACCTCTGGCGCTCCGCCGGGGACGCGACCGCCGGCTGGTGGCCTATGACGCTCGCGGTCGTCGCGGCGGCCGTGGCCGGGATCGTGCTCCTCGGGCGCCAGGCCCGGTCGCTGGTCCTCTGTCTCGTTGGCGTGACGGTGGCGGCCTTCGTCCTCGCGAGGCTCGGCGGCTCGGCGGCGCCGGAGTCCCGACACCTGATCTTCCTGGCCCCGCTCCTCGCAATCGCGGTCGCCACGTCGCTCGTGCGGGTCGGGCGACGCCTCCCGGTGCTCGCGGTGGCGTTGACCGTCGCCCTCGTGACGGTCGAGGTCGCATGGGCCTGGCACCGGACGGCTCCCCTGTTCGAGTGGGAGCCGGACGCGCGCCAGGCTGCGAGGGCGGAAGCGGAAGCGTGGCTCGCCACGACGAGCCGGCCGGACGACGTGCTCTTCGGGTACGAGCCGATCTATCTCGGCGCATGGGAGCGGAACCGCTCGTTCGCGACGACGGTCGTACCGCGGGCCGACGAGCACCTCGCCCTGCGCACCCTCGAGCGGGCCGGGGAGCTGGGTCGCGGGGTATGGATCCTCGACGCGAGCGAGCGGAACAACATCCGGCCGCGGCTCGAGATCGAGTACCGGCTGCCGACGCCCGAGGCCGCTTTCCAGGTGCGCGTCTTCGGGCCCTTCCTCGTCCTGCGGACGGCCGAGCGAGTGCTCACGCCCGAAGCGTTCCTCTACTACTCGGCGCGCGCCCTGCTCGTCGGCCAGCAGCTCGGCATCGGCGACTCCGACATCAACCTCCGCACGGTGGTGCTCGCGGCACGCGAGCTCCGCGGCTACGGCCCCTCTCTTCGCTCTCGCTCGAGCAACTCGCGGTAGCACGGCGCGCTCTCGAAGGCCCCGAGCCCCGCCTGCATCGGCCGGTTGCGGCGCCGCCGCGCGCGGCGGATGCCTGCGGCCACGGCGGACGCGCCGACGAGGCTTCCGAGCACGAACGAGCGAACGGGGCTCCGGCGGCCACCCGCCTCGCGCAGCTCGTCGTCTCCGGCCATGACACGATCGTAGGCGATGGAGGTCGTCACCCTCGGGGATCTCGTGCTCGACGTGGTCGTGAGGGTCGACGGGGAGGTCGCCCGGGGCGCGGACACGCCTGCACGCGTGTCGTTGTCGACCGGCGGGCAGGCCGCGAACGTCGCGGCGTGGGTCAGCGTGCTGGGCGGCTCCGCCCGATGGCTGGGCAAGCGCGCGGCGGACGCCGAGGGACGGCTCGCGGCCGAGCAGCTCGAAGCCCTGGGCGTCGAACTGGTGGGCCCCGTCGAGCCCAGCGGCAACGGCGTGATCGTGTCGCTGGTCGAACGTGACGGGGAACGGTCGATGTTCCCCGACCGCGGTGTCGCGACCCGCCTCGAGCCGAGCGAGCTGCGACCGGCGTGGCTCACCTGTGACCACCTCCACGTCTCCGGCTATGCGCTTCTCGCCGAGCCGGTCGCGAGGGCCGCGATACGAGCCATCGACCTTGCACGCCTGGCCGGCGCCCGCGTGAGCATCGACCTGTCCTCCTGGAGTGCGATCCGGGACGCCGGCGCCGAACGGTTCCGCGCACTCGTGGAGTCGCTCGAGCCGGACGTCGTCTTCGCGAACGAGGCGGAGAACGAGGTGTTCGGCGGGCAGCTGCCCGGCACTCCGTGGATCCTCAAGCGCGGCGCGCGTGGGTGCTCGTTCGAGGACGACGACCGTCGTGCGCTCGTGGTCCCGGAGGTGATCGACACGACCGGGGCCGGCGACGCCCTCGCCGCGGGCTGGATCGTGGGCGGGCCCGACCTCGCGCTCGAGGCTGCAGCGCGGTGCGTCCAGCGCATGGGGCCCATGCCCTGACGTCGCCGGGGGCGATTCCGTCGACGTGCGCTCCGCACAGGGTGCTCGCGGATCGGCCAGGCAGGTGAACTTTCCGTGTCGCGAAATCGGCACGAAGACGGCACACCCGCGGCACACGATTCTCGATAGCGTGATTTCAGGGACACCGGGGTGCCCCTGGGGGAGGTTGGGGGGTCGCTGGCCAGGCGCGCTGCGGCCTCCAGTTACGAGACGACACCGCGATCCGGCCCTCTCGGTCAGCCGACACGACCGTTCGCAGCGACCGCGCTCTCTCGCCGGCGCGGACGGGTTCTCCCACGCCGGTGGAGAGTCCCTGTCTCTAGGCTCAGGCCGTGGAGCATCTGATCCGGGTCGCCGACGAGGTGCAGGCCGCGCTGGCCGAGGAGCGCGCGGTCGTGGCACTCGAGACGACGCTCGTCGCCCACGGCTTCCCGGCGCCGTCGGGGATCGACGTCGGCCTCGCGAGCGAGGCGGCCGTCCGGTCGGCCGGTGCCGCTCCGGCGACCATCGGGATACTCGACGGGCGGATCGTGATCGGGCTCACCGCCTCGGAGCTCGAGCGGTTCACGCCGGACGCGCGCAAGGTCGGCCCGCGTGACCTCGCCGTCTGCGCCGTCCAGCGGGACGTCGGCGCGACCACCGTCGGAGGGACGCTCGCGGCGGCAGCCGCGGTCGGGATCCGGTTCATGGGCACGGGGGGCTTGGGCGGCGTCCACCGCGGCTTCCCGACCCCTCCCGACATTTCGGCGGACCTCGGCGCCTGCGCGCGCATCCCGGCGGTGATCGCCTCCTCCGGCGTGAAGTCGCTGCTCGACGTGCCCGCGACGATGGAGCTCCTCGAGTCCCTCGGCGTGCCGGTGATCGGGTACCGCGTCGACACGCTGCCCCTCTTCTACGCCGCCGACGGCGGGCCGCCCGTGTCGGCGCGCGCCGAGGACGCCGCGGAGGTCGCGCGCATCGCCGACGCGCACTGGCGGCTGGGCGGGAATGCGATCCTCGTCGGCCGGCCTCCCGACGAGAGCCTCGACGTCGCCGGCCTGATCGAGGACATCGTCGCCGAGGCGCACCACGGCGGCATCACCGGCCAGGCCGTGACCCCCTTCGTGCTCGGCGCGCTGCACGAGCGATCCGGTGGCGAAACGCGACGGGTCAACGGCGACCTGATCGTCGCGAACGCCGGGCTTGCCGCCGACATCGCCGTCGCCTACGCCACACTCTGACGATGGCCCTGTACGAAACGGTCCGCGACCTGCCGCTCGTCGTCGAGGGGTACACCCTCGAGGGCCACGAGTACGTCGTCAGCACCGACTTCACCCGCAGGACGACCGTGATCCGACTCGCGGGCGGCGGCGAGGAGGGTCTCGGCGAAGACGTCACCTACGACGGCGCGGAACAGGAGGCCCAGCAGGCGCGAGGCGCCGTTCTCCCGCTGGCCGGGGAGTGGACGATCGACTCGCTGTCACGCCGTCTCGAGACGCTGCCGCTCTTCGAGAGCGCGCCCGAGCCGCGACGTGTACGCCGACTACCGCCGCTGGGCGTTCGAGAGCGCTGCGCTCGACCTCGCGCTCCGACAGGCCGGACGATCGCTCGGTGAAACGGTCGGACGGGAGCCGCGGCCCGTGACGTTCGTGGCCTCGGGCGGGCTCGGGGCCCCGCCCTCGACCGCGCGGCTGCGCTCGCTCCTCGCTCTCTATCCGGGCCTGCGGTTCAAGCTCGACGCCAGGCCGGACTGGACGGACGAGATCTTCGGCGAGCTCCGGGCGCTCGGATGCGTCGACTCGATCGACCTCAAGGGGCAGTACACCGGCACCGTGGTCGACAACCCGGCCGACCCCGACCTCTACCGGCGCGTGATCGAGGCGTTCCCGGAGGCCTGGATCGAGGACCCCGCACTCACGCTCGGAGACGGAGGCGCTGCTCGAGCCGCACGCCGAACGCGTCACCTGGGACGCGGTGATCCACTCGGTCTCCGACATCGAGGCGCTTCGCTGGCCGCCCCGCACGGTCAACGTCAAACCGTCCAGATTCGGGTCGATCGAGCGACTGTTCGCCGCATACGAGCACTGCGAGGCACACGGGATCGGCGCATACGGCGGCGGCCAGTGGGAGCTCTCCATCGGGCGCGGGCACATCCAGCTCCTCGCAGCGCTCTTCCACCCCGACACGCCGAACGACGTCGCGCCGGGCGGCTACAACGCGGCTGAGCCTCCGCCCGGCCTGCCGACGAGCCCCTTGACCGTTCGCCCGCGGGAGACCGGATTCCTCGTCGCGTCGGGTCGAACCGAGCGACCCGATCGATCATCTTCCGCAGTGAGTGAGCACCGACCAAGGGGAGACGGATGAGAACGCCACTCGCACAGCTGATCCATGACGCGGTCGGCGAGGTCGCCGGCGAGGCCGCCGGCCCGACGACCCGTCGAGCGCTGCTGCGCCGAGCGGGCGTCGGCGCGCTGGGCCTGGCGGCGCTCGGGCGCCTGACACCCGTTGCTCGCGGAGCCGTGGCACCCCGCATCGTCGTCGTCGGCGCCGGACTGGCCGGCCTGACTTGCGCATATCGCCTGAAGCAGGCCGGGATCGCGGCCGACGTCTACGACGCGTCCGACCGCATCGGCGGCCGCTGCTGGACGCTGCGCGGCGCGTTCGCCGACGGGCAGATCGCCGAGCACGGTGGCGAGCTGATCGACCAGGGACACACCGCGATTCGGAACCTCGCCCAGGACCTCGGCCTCCGGCTCGACAACCTGCTCCGGGCGGAGGCGAGCGGCACAGAGCTCGTCGCCTGGTTCGACGGAGCGCCGTATACGTTCGAGGAGATCACCGACGACCTCAAGCAGGCCTGGAAGAAGATCCACGAGGACGTCTCGGCGGCCAGCTACCCCACGCTGTTCGACAGCTACACGGAACGGGGGTACGAGCTCGACCACCTCTCGATCGTGGATTGGATCGAGGAGTCGATCCCGGGCGGGACGACCTCACGTCTCGGCCGGCTGCTCGACGTCGCCTACAACATCGAGTACGGCGCCGAGGCCGCGGCGCAGAGCTCGCTGAATCTCCTGTACCTGCTCGGCTACGTGGGGCCGGGCCAGTTGAGGATCTTCGGCAAGTCGAACGAGAAGTACCACGTCCGCGGCGGCAACGACCAGATCGCGGCCGGCCTCGGGGCCGGGCTCGCCGGTCAGATCACGACAGGTGCCGAGCTCGTGGCGGTGCGCCGGACGGCAAGCGGCGCGTACACGCTGACGTTCGACGAGGGCCCGGGCCGGACGACTGTAACGGCGGACCAGCTCGTCCTCGCGCTCCCGTTCTCGATCCTCCGCGACTCGGTCGACCTGTCGCAGGCGGGCTTCTCGCGAAGGAAGCTCCTCGCGATCCGCGAGCTGGGCATGGGAACGAACTCGAAGCTGCACGTGCAGTTCCGGACCCGGCACTGGGAGGCTCTCGGCTCGAACGGGGAGACTTACACCGATACCGGCTGCCAGAGCACGTGGGAGGTCACCCGGGCCCAACCCGGCCGGTCCGGGATCCTCGTCGACTACACGGGTGGCGACATCGGGGCGAGCTTCGGCTCGGGTACCCCGCAGACGCGCGCGGCACAGTTCCTCGCCCAGATCGAGCCCGTGCTGCCCGGGATCTCGCAGCAGTGGAACGGGCGCGCGACCGTCGACTTCTGGCCGGGATACCCGTGGACCCGCGGGTCGTACTCGTATTGGAAGGTCGGGCAGTACACCGCGTTCGCCGGCATCGAGGGAAGGCCGGAGAGCAATGCGCACTTCTGCGGGGAGCACACGTCGATCGACTTCCAGGGCTACCTGAACGGCGCGGTCGAGACCGGGGAGCGCGCGGCACGCGAGGTGATCGGCGACCTCGCTCGAGCGTAGCGATGGCCTCGGCCCGAGGCGGGCGTCGCTCGAAGGCCCCGGTGAAATCGTCGTCGCCCGGACGTGCCCGTCAGCTCTCGAGTGCCGCGAGGAGCTCGTCGACCGGAATGAGCGTCAGCGTCTCGAACTTCACGCTCCCGCGCGCACCGAGCTTCACCGAGAGGTTCGCCATCGTGAGGTCGTCGGGTGCCTCGACGACGTTGACGAAGTCGTACACGCCGAGCGCCGCCCACTGGTGCAAGACCTTGGCGCCGAGTTCCTCGACGTCGCGGTTCACCTCGCGCAGCCGCGCCGGGTTCGAGTTGAGGGTCTGCGTCCCCTTCTCGGTCAGGGTCGTGAGCATCAGGTAAGTCGGCACTGCGGTCGCCTCCTCTCGGGTTCGGGCATCAGAGCGTACTCGGTCACCGCAGCGCAGCCTGGCGCAGGCGGCGGCGCTCCTCCCGGCTCAACCCCACGCGGGCGGCCAGGTCGACGTAGACGATCGCCGCGCCCAGAAAGAGGAGCGGCGAGATCACGACATCGGCGAGGAAGATCGCCACCCGTACGGTGGCATCGGCCTGGCTCGAGAGCAGGAGGCCCATGGCGAGCCTCGTCAGGCCGAACAGCAGGGCGAGGGTGGCAAACGACCCGGCCGCATGGACGTAGTCGGCCCGCCCCAGCTCGAGGGTGCGCCTGAGCGCCGCCAAGGGGCCGACGCGCTCGGCCATCGCAGCGGGCACCGCATGGCCCGCGATCCCGAGCCAGAGGATCGCGGCGATCGCGAACCAGCCGAAGAGGAACGCGGCGGGCAGGAACGTGAGCACGCCGACACTCAGCGCGACGACCCACGTGCGGAGCGGCGGGCTAACGCCCTGACGTATCGCCGAGGCGGCCGCATACGCGAGGCTGAACGCCGGCGAGGCCGCGAGGAGCACGACGATCCGTGCCGTGAGCGAGCGGTCGGCGATCAGCTGGTCGGCGACCGCGACCGGGAGGCCGAGAACGAGAGCTCCTGCCACGTGCGCCTGGTAGAGCCTGATCGCCTCGGCGACGACCTGGCCCACGGTGCGCGAGACGGGCGGGAGCGGTGGCGGCAGCGGCTCGCTCTTGGACGCGTAGCGGGGCCGAGCCACGGGGGAAACGTAGCCGCGGGTCGAGGCCGTCTGATGGACGCCGTCCGGTCGACGATGACCGACGAGCGCGGCACGACCCACGTGGACACTACGGCGGTGTACAGGCAGCTGGGAGGAGACGCTCGCGGTCGCGGTCACGATCCGCGAGCCGTAGGCGCGCCGTCTGCCTCGCCCCGTTCTGGCAGCGCCGCGAGCGCGAGCGGCAGCACCCGCTCGAGCGCGTCGAGCGCGGTCGCGATCTGCCAGCGCGAGCGGTCGGGCTCGCCGACCTCGTTCGAGATCGCGCGGAGCTCGACGGCGGGAACTCCGGCGAGGGCCGCCGCCCGCAGCACCCCGAAGCCCTCCATCGCCTCGACGAGCGTGACGTCGGACGTCGCGCCACCCGCCGCTCCGACGGCCGCCGAGGTGTGCACCGAGAGCGGGAACGCCTCAGGAAGTGCGCCGCAGATCGCGGCGACGAGAGCGGCGTCGGCCGGGACGCGGTTCACCACCGGCCACTCGGCAGACAGGTCGCAGTAGATCGCCTCCGTGCCCACGACGATCGTCCCCGGCGCGAGCCCGCGTCCGCCCGCAAGGCCGACGTGCAGGAGCGCGTCGAAGGGACGGAGTGCGAGCGCCCGTGCCGTCGCCGCGGCCGCCTCGACCGGGCCGACGCCGCAGACCAGGCCGTCGCGGCCGCAGAGCTCGCGGTCGGTTGCAGCGACGAGCAGGATCACGGGCGAACCGTACGGGACTCCGCTCCCCAGGCCCGCCCGTTCCTTCCTGCGCTGCGATCAGCCGCCGACGAGCTTCAGCTGGCCCCGGATCTCACCACCCTTGTTCTTGTTCGTGTGCACGTTGACGTAGTAGCCACCCTTTTCCAGGGCCGCGGCCAGGTCCTCGGCGATCGTCTGCCTGCCGTTCTGGCCGGTCCGGCAGGGGGCGCAGAGCGGAACGACAACCGCTCCGGCGACACCGGCCTTCCCCACATGGATGTGCGCCGCGATGGCGCTTCCGGAGAGCCGACGGAAGGTCAGCGTCCAGCGGATCGAGGCCTTGCCCTTCTTCTCGGTCACCGTCGCCGAGAAGACGCCGGCCGCCTTGGCCGGCGCGTTCGGCGCGGGAACCTCGTTCTTCGGCCCTAGAGTCGCCCTGTAGGAATAGGTGTCCGTCGCGGCGGCGAGCGCGACTCCGACGAAGACCAGCGCACCGACGCCGACCACCGTGCCAACGAGTTTCGTCATCTCACACCTCCTCGTCCGGGCCGGGTCGACCCGTCGCCGGAGACTACGCAGGATGACGGCGCCCGGTTTGGCGGATGCGGCCGTCCGGGCCATGACCGGCTCGGTCCGTCGAGTCAGTCGGTGGCTCGCCGGTGGAGAGCCGGTCGCGGCGCTGTCGAACGCGAACGCAACGCAGGCGATGTCAGCCCGCGGGACAAGCCGGGCGACGTCTACCGCTCGGCGACCACCACGTCCTCGGCGACCTCTTCGTCCACCGGGTCACGGTCGGCCGTGAGCCCGATCTCGCCCAGTTCCGCGTACGCGCGCACGGTGTCGCGTTCCCGGAACTCGCCTTCGAGAAGCCGCAGCGCGAGCGGGTTCTCGAGCAGCCGCTGAATCGCCCGCTTGAGCGGCCGCGCCCCGTAGGCCGGGTCCCAGCCCGCCTCGGCGATCAGCTCGCGCGCGCCGTCGGTCAGCTCGAGCGTGATCCCGCGCTCGGCGAGCCGCTCGTTGAGCCGCGCGAGCTGCAGCTCGACGATCGTCCCCAGCTGCTCTCGCGTCAGCGCCTCGAACACCACGATCTCGTCGATCCGGTTCAGGAACTCCGGCCGGAACCGGTCGGTCAGGTCTTCCGCGGAGCGGATGTTCGACGTCATGATCACGACGGTGTTGCGGAAGTCGACCGTGCGGCCGTGACCGTCGGTCAGCCGGCCGTCGTCGAGCAGCTGCAGGAGCACGTCGAACACCTCGGCATGCGCCTTCTCGATCTCGTCGAGAAGGATCACGGAGTAGGGCCGTCGCCTGACCGCCTCGGTCAGCTGGCCCCCCTCCTCGTAGCCGATGTAGCCGGGAGGCGCGCCGACGAGCCGCGAGACGGTGTGCTTCTCCTGGTACTCGGACATGTCGAGTCGCACGATCGCCCGCTCGTCGTCGAACATGAACTCGGCGAGCGCCTTCGCCAGCTCGGTCTTCCCCACCCCGGTGGGGCCGAGGAATACGAACGAGCCGATCGGACGGTTGGGATCCTGCAGGCCGGAGCGGGCGCGCCGGAGGGCGTTCGAGACGGCCTCGATCGCGGCGTCCTGGCCGACGACGCGCTCGTGCAGCCGCTCCTCCATGTGGACGAGCTTCTCGACCTCTCCCTCGAGGAGGCGGTCCGTCGGGATCCCGGTCCACTGGGCGACGACGGCCGCGATGTCGTCCTCGTCGACCTCCTCCTTCACCATGGGCGCATCGGACTGCGCCCGATGCACGAGCTCCTTCTCGATCTCGGGAATCAGGCCGTACCGGATCTCTGCGACGCGCGCGAGATCACCCTGTCGCTCGGCCCGCTCCGCCTCCGTCCGAAGCTCGTCGATCCGCCGCGTGATCTCCTTGACGCGGTCGAGGACGTCCTTCTCGTTGGCCCAGCGGCCGGCGAGCTCGTCGCGCCGCGCCTTCGCCTCGGCGAGCTCCTTGTCGAGTGGCTCGCGCGTCTCGGGCGACTCCTTCGCCATCGCGGCGAGCTCGATCTCGAGCTGCGTCACGCGCCGCTCCGCCTCGTCGAGCTCGACGGGCGAGGAGTCGATCTCCATGCGCAGGCGAGACGCCGACTCGTCCACGAGGTCGATCGCCTTGTCGGGCAGGAAGCGGTCGGAGATGTAGCGGTCGGAGAGCACAGCGGCGGCGACCAGCGCGGCGTCGCGGATCCTGACGCCGTGATGCGCCTCGTAGCGCTCCTTCAGGCCGCGCAGGATCCCGATCGTGTCGGCCACCGACGGCTCGCCGACGAAGACGGGCTGGAAGCGCCGTTCGAGGGCCGCGTCCTTCTCGATGTGGGAGCGGTACTCGTCCAACGTCGTCGCGCCGACCGCGCGGAGCTCGCCGCGCGCGAGCATCGGCTTGAGCAGGTTCCCCGCGGAGACCGCGCCCTCCGCGGCGCCTGCCCCGACGATCGTGTGGAGCTCGTCGATGAAGAGGATGATCTCGCCCTCGCTCGCGGTGATCTCCGCGAGGACGGCCTTGAGGCGCTCCTCGAACTCGCCGCGGTACTTCGCCCCGGCGACGAGCGCGCCGACGTCGAGCGCCCAGACCCGCTTGCCCTTCAGGCCCTCGGGCACGTCGCCCGCCATGATCCGCTGCGCGAGGCCCTCCGCGATCGCCGTCTTGCCCACACCGGGCTCACCGATCAGCACCGGGTTGTTCTTCGTGCGGCGGGAGAGCACCTGGATCGTGCGCCGGATCTCCTCGTCGCGCCCGATCACCGGGTCGAGCTTCCCCTGCTCCGCGAGCGCGGTGAGGTCGCGGCCGTACTTCTCGAGCGCCTGGTACGAGCCCTCGGGGTCCTGCGACGTCACACGCTGGCCGCCGCGGACGTCCTTGAGCGCCCCGAGCAGCGCGTCACGCGGGACGAGCTCGAGCGCCAGCAGCAGGTGCTCGACCGAGACGAACTCGTCGCCCAGTGCTTTCGCCTCGGCGAATGCCTTGTCTAGAACCCGTCTGAAGGCAGCACCCGCCTGCGGCTGGGCTGCTCCGCCGGACACCGAGGGCTGCTGGGCCAGCCGCGCTTCGGCGGCGGCGCGGAGCGCCGACGGCTCTAGCCCCGCACGCTCGCAGAGCGTGCGGGGGAGCTCCTGGTCGAGCAGGGCGATCGTCAGGTGGTCGGGCGTGAGCTCGGGGTTGCCGGCGCGCCGCGCGAGCTCCTGGGCCCCCGCAACGGCCTCGCCGCTCTTGATTGTCAGCTTGGTCGAGTCCATCGGTCTCCTCGGTTTCGGCGGGCGGGAGACTGCGGCTTCTCGTACAGCACGATCTCCCGCCGGTACTGCCTGTGGGTCAGCTGGATCTCCTCGCGCAGCTCGCGCTCGAGCTGCCGCATGCGCGCGCGCACCCGGCGCAGCTCGTCCTCGAGCCGCAGGACGTGGTCGACGCCGGCGAGGTTGAGCCCGAGCTCCGTGGTGAGCCTCTGGATGAGTCGCAGACGCTCGACGTCGCTCTCGGAGTAGAGGCGCGTGCCCCCCGGGGTGCGCGCGGGACGGACGAGGCCCCGCGCCTCGTACATCCGCAGCGTCTGCGGGTGGAGCCCAGCGAGTTCCGCAGCGATCGAGATCATGTAACGGCCGCGCTCCGCCATGGCTAGGAGCTCCTCGCGAGATGCTCACGCGGCTGCTCGCGCAGCACGTTGCCGTATGCCTCGAGCGCTTCCTTCTCGGCCTTCGTGAGCTTCTTCGGCACCGTGACGACGAGCCGGGCGAGCAGGTCGCCCTTGCCGCCGCCGTTCAGCTTCGGCGCACCGCGCCCCTTGACGCGGAGGAGCTTTCCGTTCTCCGACCCGGACGGCACCTTGAGCGCCACCGGTCCGGCCGGCGTCGGGATCTCCACGGTCGCGCCGAGCGCGGCCTCCGGGTACGTCACGGGCACGTCGAGCACCAGGTCGGCGCCTCTGCGCTCGTAGAGCGGCGACGGCTCGACCTGGACGCGGACGAACAGGTCGCCGGCGGGGCCGCCGCCGCCGCCCGGCTCGCCCTTGCCCTTGAGGCGGATGCGCGTGCCGTCCCGGGCGCCCGCGGGCACCTTGACCTGGTAGCGCCGGGTGACGCGCTCGCGGCCGCTGCCGCGGCAGTTCTTGCAGGGCTTGTCGACGACGACCCCGTTGCCGCGACAGCGCTGGCACGGGTGAGAGAGGGCGAACAGGCCCTGGCTGTCCGAGATCACACCGGTTCCCTGGCAGTCCGGACAGGTGCGCGGCGCCGTTCCGGGCTCCGCGCCCGTGCCGCCGCAGACGTGGCAGGCGGTCTGCACCTCGACCGGGACCCGGATCTGAACGCCGTTGAGCGCATCCTCGAACGAGATGCGGACCCGCGACTCGAGGTCGGCGCCCCGCTCGGGCCGCGGCCGCGAGCTGCGCTGCTGCCCGCGCCCGAAGAACGATCCGAAGTTGCCGAGGATGTCGGAGAGATCGCCGAGGTCGACGTTCTCGAAGCGCACGCCGCCGGGGCCGAAGCCCGGCCCGGCCGCGCCCTCTGCACCGAAGCGGTCGTAGGCCTGGCGCTTCTCCGGGTTCGAGAGGATGTCGTAGGCGGCCTGGACGTCCTTGAACTTCTCCTCCGCCGACGGGTCGTCGGGGTTCCGGTCGGGGTGGAGCCGCCGCGCCAGCTTGCGATACGCCTTCTTGATCTCGTCGTCGGTCGCCGTCTTGGAGACGCCGAGGACGTCGTAGGGGACACGGGGAGCCACGGGCTACTCCTCGGCAACCACGACGCGGGCCGGGCGCAGGACTGCATCTCCGATCCGGTAGCCGCGCGTTACCACCTGGACGACGTGACCGGGCTCGACGCCGTCCGCGGGCTGCGTCATGAGCGCCTCGTGCACGTGCGGGTCGAACGGCCCCTCGGCCGGTATCTCCTCGACTCCTTCCGAGGCGAGCACCGCGGCAAGAGCATCCTTCGTCATGCGAACGCCTTCGAGGACCTTCGCCTCCTCGTGGTGCTCGGCGGCGTCGAGCGCACGCTCGAGGTCGTCGAGCACCGGCAACAGCTTGGCGACGACGCGCTCGCCGGAGCGCACGAGCATCTGCGACTGCTCCCGCGCGACCCGCTTGCGGTAGTTGTCGAAGTCGGCCGCGACGCGGCGGAGGTCGTCGAGCACCTCCTCGCGCTGGCGCTCGGCATCCTGAAGCCGCGCGAGGAGCTCGTCGGCCGTGGCAGACGGTTCGTCGGGGGACGACGAGCGAGACTCGTCGTCCCCCGGATCCGAAGGCATCTCGGCAGACAGCTGTTCCAGGGACGGCGCGCTCTGCTCGCCGTCCCCTTCCACCACTCTGCTCTCGTCGGTCACGACGTCTTCGCCGCCTCGTCCTCGTCGATGACCTCGTAATCGGCGTCCTCGACGACCTCGTCGTGCCCCGCCTCGCCACCGTCACCGGTCGGGGCGGACGCTGCCTGCTGGCTCGCCTGGGCGTACACCGCCTGGGCGAGCGGCTGCGCAGCCTGGTCGAGCGCCTGCGCCTTCGCGTTGATCTCCGCGAGGTCGTTCGTCTCGAGCGCCTGGCGGAGCTCCATGATCCGTCCGTCGATCGTGCCGGCGTCCGATGCGTCGAGCTTGTCGCGGTGCTCGGCGAGTGCCTTCTCGGTCTGGTACGCGAGCTGCTCCGCCGTGTTCTTCGAATCGGCGAGCTCGCGCAGCCTGTGGGCCTCCCCCGCATGGGCCTCGGCCTCGGCGACCATGCGCGAGACCTCGTCCTCGGAGAGACCGGAGCCGCCCTCGATCCGGATCTGCTGCTCGTTCCCGGTGCCGTGGTCCTTGGCGTTCACGTGGATGATCCCGTTCGCGTCGATGTCGAACGAGACCTCGATCTGCGGCATCCCCCGCGGGGCCGGCGGGATCCCGACGAGCTGGAACTTGCCGAGCGTCTTGTTGAAGGTCGCCATCTCCGACTCGCCCTGCAGGACGTGGATCTCGACGGAGGGCTGGTTGTCCTCGGCGGTCGAGAACGTCTCGGCCTTGCGGGTCGGGATCGTCGTGTTCCGCTCGATCAGCTTCGTCATCACGCCGCCCTTGGTCTCGATGCCGAGCGAGAGCGGAGTCACGTCGAGCAGGAGGACGTCCTTGACGTCGCCCTTGAGCACGCCCGCCTGGATAGCGGCGCCGACGGCGACGACCTCGTCCGGGTTGACACCCTTGTGCGGATCCTTGCCGATCAGCTCCTTGACCTTCTCCTGCACGGCCGGCATGCGGGTCATGCCACCGACGAGGACGACGTGGTCGATCGCCGAGGCCTCGAGGCCCGCGTCTGCCAGCGCCTGCTTCGTCGGGCCCACTGTCCGCTCGAGCAGGTCGTGGGTCAGCTCCTGGAGCCTCGCCCGCGTGAGCTGCAGGTCGAGGTGCTTCGGGCCCTCGGGCGTCGCCGTGACGAACGGCAGGTTGATCTGCGTCGTCATCGTCGACGACAGCTCGATCTTCGCCTTTTCCGCGGCCTCGTACAGCCGCTGCAGGGCCATCTTGTCCTGCGAGAGGTCGATGCCCTGGTCCTTCTTGAACTCGGCTGCCATCCAGTCGACGATCGCCTTGTCGAAGTTGTCGCCGCCGAGGTGGTTGTCGCCGTTGGTCGACTTCACCTCGAACACCCCGTCGCCGAGCTCGAGCACTGAGACGTCGAACGTCCCGCCGCCGAGGTCGAAGACGAGGATCACGTGGTCGGAGGTCTCCTTGTCGAGGCCGTAGGCGAGCGCAGCCGCCGTCGGCTCGTTGACGATGCGGAGCACGTTGAGGCCGGCGATCTTGCCGGCGTCCTTCGTCGCCTCGCGCTGCGCGTTGTTGAAGTACGCCGGGACGGTGACGACCGCGTCCGTGACCGGCTCGCCGAGGAACGCCTCGGCGTCGGAGCGCAGCTTCTGGAGGATCATCGCGCTGATCTCGGGCGGGGCGTACTGCTTGTCCTCGACCGACACGCGCGCGTCCCCGTTCTCGCCCTGCTCGACCTTGTACGGGACGATCGTCATCTCCTCGGAGACCTCGTCCCACTTGCGCCCCATGAAGCGCTTGATCGAGAAGACGGTGTTCTCGGGGTTCGTCACCTGCTGGCGCCGCGCGGGCGCTCCGACGAGCCGCTGCCCGTCCTTCGTGAACGCGACGACGGACGGGGTGGTGCGGCCGCCCTCGGCGTTCGGGATCACGGTGGGCTCGCCGCCCTCGAGGACGGCCATACACGAGTTCGTCGTGCCGAGGTCGATGCCGATGGTCTTGGCCATGATGGTGGTGGTGCTCCTTCCTTGAGCGTGGTCGTGCTGGAAATCTGAGTCTTAGAATATCAGATTTACGGCGCAAGCACGTTCGCGCGTCAGGTCGTCCGACGTCCCGCATCCGTCGATACGTCGCATCCGTGACACAAAATGTGTCGAGCATCACATGGACTCGAGCCGCGTTGTGGCGGACCGTGGTCCCTATCGACGCAAGGGGGCACCATGTTCCGACACAACCGGCGCACGCTCCTCGCCTGCGCCACAACAGCTGCCGCCCTACTGGCACCGGCGGTGGCACAGGCCGACGTCCTGAACGACTGGAACGTCATCGCGCAGAACCACGCGATCACGCTCAGGCCGACAGCTCATGGCCAGACACGCGGGATCGCGATGGTTCAGGGCGCCGTCTACGACGCCGTCAACGCCATCGACCGCGGCCACCAGCCGTACCTCCTGAACGTCAACGCCGTGGCCGCGCAACCATGGGCATCGGCGGACGCGGCCATCGCCACGGCCGCCCACCACGTGCTCGTCGAGCTCGTCGCGCCCGCCCAGGCGGCGGGTCTCGACGCGGCCTACACAGCAACACTCGACGGGATCCCGGACGGGCCGGTCGAACTGGAAGGCGTTCGTGCCGGCGAGGCGGCCGCGGCGGCGATGCTCGCGGCCCGCGAGAACGACGGGTACTTCACGCAGTTCGACTTCAGCCTCGTGATCGGCCCCGATCCCGGCGACTGGCGGCCGGTGACACCGACGGCGCTCGACCCCGATGCCTCGGTCGGAAACGCAAAACCGTTCCTCATCGAGAGTCCCTCGCAGTTCCGGTCGAAGGGGCCCAACGCACTTACGAGCAGGAAGTACGCGAAGGACTTCGACGAGGTGAAGTCGCTGGGCGCACTGAACAGCACGACCAGAACGGCGGATCAGACGGCTGGTGCGATCTTCTGGCAGTTCGCGCCGACGGTGCTCTACAACCGTCTCACCCGCGAGCTCTCGGCCGCCCGGCAGCTCGACGTCGTCGACGAGGCGCGCCTGCTGGCAATGGTGAACCTCGCCGCGGCCGACGGTGCGATCAGCTGCTGGAACGACAAGTGGTACTGGCACTTCTGGCGCCCCAGGGCCGCGATCCAGGAGGCGGCAAACGACGGTAACCCGGACACGGTGGCCGACCCCGGCTGGGAGCCGCTGTTCCATCCGTCCACGCAGACCACGCCGCCACTCGGCACGCCGCCGTTCCCCGACCATCCCTCGGGGCACGGGTGCGTCAGCGGTTCCGTTCTGAACACGCTCCGGGAGTTCTTCGGCACCGACAAGATCGGCTTCGACATGCATTCGGGCCGCTTCCCGGTCGGAGACCCCAGGGAGACGAGGCACTTCGACAGCTTCTCCGACGCCCTGCAGGAGGTCATCGACGCGCGAGTCTGGGGCGGCATCCACTTCCGCACCGCCGACGTCCAGGGCGCGGCGATCGGCCGGAAGGTCACCCGCTACGTGCGCAAGCACTACTTCAACCGCGTCCATTGACGCGCTAGCGGAACACGGCGATCAGGGCGCCGCCCGTCACGACGAGGGCGGCGCCCAGCACCAGCCTCGGGCCGACCCGCTCCACCCGGTGCAGCAGGAGCGCCGAGAAGGCGACGCCGAACAGCGACTCCGTCGCGACGATAGGCGCCACGACCGACACCGTTCCCCGGTAGAACGCCTCGAACAGCGCGACGTACGAAAGGCCGACGAAGGCGCCGGGCAACAGCCAGCGGGCGATCACCGGCGCGGGCCAGGCGACCTGGTTCCGGCCGGCCACCACGAAACCCGTGGTCACGACGATCCCGGCCGCGAGCATCGCAGCGCCGGCCGTCATCGATGGGACGTCGGTATCCAGCGAAAGGTCGCGCACGAGGTTGTCGCGAAGCGAAAACAGCGCCGCGCCGACGAGTGCAGCGATGATGCCGATGCGGCGGACGTGTGCGGGGCGCTCACTCTCGCCCACGAGAGCTACGCCACCTCCCACGATGAGGAGCGCGCCTACGAGCACAGCCCGTCCCGGGCGCTCGTCGAACACGGCGACGGCGAGCGTGACGGCGAACAGCGGCGCCACACCGAACGCGACCGAGGCCCTCGACGAGCCGGCCTCGCGGATCCCGAAAGTGATGAAGAGGTTCGAGAGACCGGGTGCGATCGCGCCGGCGAGGAGGAACGGGAGCAGGCCGTCGAGCGTCACGCCCCCCTGGATCGCAGTGGCGACGCAGAGGACGCCGAACGTCGCGACCTGCATGAAGAGCGCGCCAACTGCGGTCGGCACGAGCGGCGGGACGAGCGCGAAGCGCACGGCGACGGGCATCGCCCCGAAGAACGCCGCGGAGACGAGCGCGAGGGCGACGGCGTCCACTACACCCGGGCCGGCACGAGCCGTCGAAGCGCGGAGGCCGCGGCAGGCTCTGCGAGCAGGATCCCGGCGAGCATGACCGCACAACCCGCCCAGCCGGCCCAGCCGAGCGTCTCGGAGAGGAGGAGTACGCCGAAGAGCGCCGCGAACGGAGCCTCGAGCGTGAACACGAGCGCCGCGCGCGCGGCGGTCGTCCGCGACTGGACCCACGTCGCGACGAGGTACCCGAGCGCCCCGGCGAACACGCCGGTGACGACCAGGGCGTACCACGTCTGCTTGTCCGGCGGTGCCTCGACCTGGCCCGTCGCGACGGCAACGACCGTGAACCCGACGAACGCGACCGTCATCTGCAGGAACGTCAGCACCCGTGCGTCGTAGCGAGGGGCGAAGCGCTCCATGGAGACGATCTGCAGCGACTGCGCGACGGCGTTCCCGAGGACGAGGAGGTTGCCGGCCCACGAGCCGCCGGGCGCGCCGCTCAGGAGCATCAGCCCTGCGAGCGAGAGCACGACACCGATCCAGACCGACGCTGGCACCGGCGTCCGGAAGGCCGCGAGCGCGATCAGCGGCGTGAAGACGACGTAGAGGCCGGTGATGAACCCCGTGCTCGTGACGGTCGACAGCTCGAGGCCCGCCGTCTGGAGGCCGTAGGCGGCTGCGAGCAGCGTCCCCGCCAGCAGCCCAGCCGCCCAGCCCCGCCGGGGAAGGGCGCGAAGCGACCCCCAGGCGAACGGCGCGAGCGTCGCGGCCGAGATCGCGAAGCGCACCGCGAGGAAGGCGAACAGCGGATAGACGGCAACCGCCTTCTGCACCGGCACGAACGTGTAGCCCCAGATCGCCGTGACGACGACGAGCGCAAGCAGCGGGGTGCGACGAAGCCGCATCGGGCAACGCTATCCGGCTGTCGCGCGGCGATGTCAGCCCGCCGTGCGGAGAAGCGCGGAGCGAGCGAGGACGACTCGGTCGACCGTCGGGTGAAGGCCCTCCTCGGACGACCGCTCGCCGACGATCCGGAAGAACGTGAACGGTGCGTTCACGAGGTCACCGTTCCGGTCGAAGCGGATGTCGCCGAGGATGCCGTCCTCGACGCGGGTGCCGAAGACCTCACGCGTCACCGAGGCACGCGTCCCGTCCGACCGTGCGATCGCATCGAGCATTATCTCGGCGGCTGCGCGCCGTACGCGGCGGCGAAGTCCGGCCCGGCGCCGGAGCCGACTGTGTACCCGCCCGCCTCGAACCCGGGCTGCTCGAGGACATGACGCATGCCGTCCACCATCGCCTGCGTGAAGGGGCGCGACTCGCCCTGGAGGGGTAGGTCGGGACGAGGAGGAGTCGGGGTGGGTCGTCACCGCGGCTGTAGACCTCTGAGCAGACGGGCGACGGGAGCGCAGCATCGCGCGAGGGCGGGCTCGCCGCGACCACCCACGCCGCGCCCTCGCCGGCTCCGACCCCGCGCGGCGGCGCCGTCCGCGCGACGATGCACGCCTCGCTCGTGCGGGGGTCGATGCGGTAGACCTCGTCGGCGACCTCGTTCGTCGCCCAGACGGCGAACGCGACCCCGTTCACCCACGTCTCGAGCGGGATGCGGCGCTTGGCGACCGGCGGATCGCGCGCGACGCGCCAGAGACTTCCCTCGAACGGATCCGCGACCCAGACCGGGCCGGCGCCGACCGCGAGACCGCCACGCTGCTGTCCGGGCCCAGTGCGATCGTGCCGGACCGTCTCGGGCGCGGCGTCCTCGCCAGCGAGCCGCTACGCCCCGCACGGGCCCGGAGCGATCGAGGCCGCTCCGCCGGACATCGTCGTGCGGCCGGACGATCGCGCCGACCGCCGCCTCCCGAACGACGCGCCCGCCACGCAGCCGACGACCGGCAAGGGGTTCGACTGGGTCGACGCGGGGATCGGCTCGGCGGCGACGCTCGGGCTCGTCCTCCTCCTCGCGAGCGCGTCGGTGCTACGGCTCCGCCACGGGGCGCACACCGCATGAGCAGGACGCTGACACCCCGGGAGCACGAGGTCGTCGGGCTCGTGGCCGAGGGCAAGACGAACGCCGAGATCGCGCGGCAGCTCTGGATCTCGCCGGGAACGGTGCGCAGGCACCGGGGAGAGCGTCTTCGCCAAGCTCGGCGTCCACACGAGGACGGCAGCCGTCGCGCGACTCCGTCCGAGCGAGCCGCGCCCCTGACCCGCGGCGAAGCGCGGCCATCTCAGGCGGGCTGCCGGGAACGGACAGGCCCCGCCGACTGGAGCGAGCACCGGTTCCGTACGCTGTGGGTGTGCATCCGCTCGACACCCTCCAGCGCCCCATGCGCGACCTCCGGATCTCGGTCACCGACCGGTGCAACTTTCGCTGCGCGTACTGCATGCCAAAGACGGTCTTCGGCCACGACTACCGCTTCATGGACCGGAAGGAGCTGCTCAGCTTCGAGGAGATCGAGCGGGTCGCACGGGCGTTCGTCGCACTCGGGGTCGAGAAGATCCGGCTCACGGGCGGCGAGCCCCTGCTCCGCAAGGAGCTCGAGCGGCTGGTCGAGCAGCTGTCGAGGATCGACGGCCTCGAGCTGACGCTGACGACGAACGCGTCGCTCCTCGCGAAGAAGGCACAGGTGCTCCGTGACGCCGGCCTCGACCGGATCAACGTGAGCCTCGACTCGCTCGACGACGCGACCTTCAGGACGATGAACGACGTCGACTTCCCCGTCTCCCGCGTGCTCGACGGCATCGAGGCCGCCGCCGCCGTCGGCCTCCCGGTGAAGGTGAACGCCGTCGTGAAGCGGGGCGTGAACGACGACGGGATCGTTGACATCGCACGCCATTTCCGGGGCACGGGCCACACCCTGCGGTTCATCGAGTACATGGACGTCGGCACGACGAACGGCTGGCGCCTCGAGGACGTGGTGCCCGCGGCGGAGATCGTCGAGAGGATCGCCGCGGTGTTCCCGCTCGAGCCCGCCGAGGCCGCGTACCGCGGCGAGGTCGCGCAACGCTGGCGCTACCGCGACGGCGCGGGCGAGATCGGCGTCATCACCTCCGTCACCCAGCCGTTCTGCGGTGACTGCACGCGGGCGCGGATCTCGGCCGAGGGGAAGCTCTACACGTGCCTCTTCGCCCTGCGCGGCACCGACCTGCGGGCGCTGCTCCGCTCGGGTGCGAGCGACGACGAGCTCGAGGCCGCGATCGCCGCCGTCTGGTCGCAGCGTACGGATCGCTACTCGGAGATCCGCACCGAACGGACGGCCGATCTCCCGCGCATCGAGATGTCCTACATCGGCGGATAAGCCGCAGTGCCGATCGGCGCGTCCCCCGATGCCCTTCGCGCCCACCGGCGCGACCCTCGGCCAACCGAGACGAAGGAGGAGCGATGTCGGCGGATCTGACCACCACGTACCTCGGGCTCACACTCGAGTGCCCCCTGATCGCCTCGTCCTCCCCGCTCACGGGCAAGCTCCAATCCCTCCGCGCCCTTGCCGAGCACGGCGCGGGGGCTGTCGTGCTCCCCTCCCTATTCGAGGAGGAGGTCACGGATGACGACGGGGCCCCGTCGGACGCCCTCTGGCACACGGACGAGCACGCCGGCGAGGCCAAGGCGTACATGGCGAACGTCGATCTCGGGCACCGCGACTCCTATCTCGACCTCGTGCGCGAGGCCAAGCGCGAGCTCGACATCCCGGTCGTCGCAAGCCTGAACGGCACCACGGCGGGGGGCTGGACGCGCACGGCAGAGCTGCTCCAGGAAGCGGGGGCAGACGCGATCGAGCTCAACGTGTACGCCGTAGAGACCGACCCCTACGCGTCGGGCGCGAACGTCGAGGAACGGACGCTCCGCCTGGTGCACGCGATGCGCCAGACGGTCTCGGTCCCCATCGCCGTGAAGCTCGCGCCCTACTACACCGCGTTCGCGAACGTTGCCTATCGCCTCGCCGACGTACCGGTGGACGGGCTCGTCATGTTCAACCGGTTCGTCCAACCCGACGTCGACGTCTCGAAGATCGAGGTCTCCCCCGGTCTCGAGCTGTCGCATCGCGAGGAGCTCCGCATCGCTCTGCGGTGGCTCGCGATCCTCCGCGGCCGAGTGGACGTGAGCCTCGCCGCGACGGGGGGCGTCCACACGACCGAGGACGCCGTGAAGGCGATCCTCGTCGGAGCGGACGCCGTGATGATGACCTCGGCGCTGCTGCGGGAGGGCGTCGGCCGCCTCCGCGACGTGCGCACCGGCCTCGCCTCCTGGCTCGACGAGAACGGCCTGACACTCGCCGACGCCAGGGGACGACTCAGCCAGGTCGCGTGCGGGAACCCCCGCGCATACGAGCGCGCGCAGTACGTCGAGACGATCGGCGCCGCGAACGCGATCCGCTGAACGGGGCCGCTCTCAGGCCCAGCCGAGGGGCTCGTAGCCGCTCGTGACGGGCGCTGAGACGATCAGCACGCGGGCCAACACGTCCCCGTCGTTGCGGACCGTGCGGGTGAGCTCGGGATCGAGCCGCGCGAACGAGCCGGCCCTCACCGGGTGGGCCGTGCCGTCGATCACGATGGTCGGGCTCCCCTCGAGCACGAGGAAGAGCTCCTCGTGGGCTCGCTCGGCCTCGTCGTGCTCCGGGATCGACTCCCCGGGCGGGAGCTCGACCTCATTGATGCCGAACGACCTCACGCCAAGTGAACGGCGCACCAGCACCCACTTGCCGTAGTCGCGCTCGAGCTCCTCGTCGTGCCTGATGGTGAAGCCGCTCATGATGCCTCCCGACTCGCCCGGCGGGATCCTGCCAGACAGCTCCCTGCGTTGCCAGCGGCCGGCCTGGTTAGAATCAGGGGAGTCGTGACGAGCTACGCGGAGGCACGCCGGCTGCCGCGTGGATGGGCGCATCTCGCCCTCCAGTTCGCAGTGTGGTTCGGCTTCTACGCTGCCTATCAGGTGGCGCGCGGCGCCGCGGACCGTGGCATCGCCGAGGCGTTCTGGAACGGAACCCTCGTGATCGAAGCGGAGAACCGCTACCACGCTCTCGTCGAGCCCGCCGTCCAGGGATTCGTGCAGCGCTCGGAAGTGCTCATCCTCGCCACGTCGTACACGTACTGGCTGTCGCAGTTCGCCGTCGTCGGCCTGACCCTGCTCTGGGTGTACTTCCGGCAGCACGACCGCTTCGCGGACTTCCGCAACTGGCTGATCGGGGCCAACCTGGTCGGGCTCATCGGCTACGTGCTGATGCCGACGGCGCCGCCGCGGATGTTCCCCGAGTGGGGATTCACGGACACACTCGCGGAGTACGCGTCGGTCAACCACGACAGCGGCCTGATCGCCTTCGCCGCCAACCCGTACGCCGCGATGCCGAGCCTTCACGCGATGGACGCGCTGATCGTGGGAATCGTGATGGCCTCCGTCTGCCGTTCCCGGCTCGCGCGCGCGCTCTGGCTGCTTTGGCCGGCCTGGGTCTGCTTCTCGGTGATGGCCACGGGGAACCACTACTGGCTCGACTGCGTGGCGGGGTTCGCCGTCGCGCTGCTCGTCGCCGCACTCCTCTTCCGCCGGCGCCTCCCTCGCGTTCTTTCGGCGCGCGCGTGACAGAGCCCGGCGAAGCGCCGCAGCCCACCGGTGGTTCCCCGGACGGCGCTCGCAGTGCCCGGCCGGAGGGCGCAGCACTCGCATACGGGCCCGACGAGCCGGGTGCGGCGAGCGATGTCACGCGCCCGCGGACGCCGGCTCCGCCGGCCGAGGGCGGGCGCGGGCGAGGGGCCGGCATGAACCAGCTCGACCGCGTCAAGCAGGAGTACACCACCGCCGCGCGAGAGATCCTCCAGCGCTCCATGCGCGGCGTCGCCAAGACGAAGCTGACGCCGGACATGCTCACGCTCGCGGGGGTCGCCCTGTGCCTTGCGGGCGCGGTGCTGGTCGGCTTCGAGACCCGGAACGAGTACCTGTTCTTCTGGCTCGGCGGCGTGCTATTCGTCGTGGGGTCGGTCGCGGACATCCTCGACGGCGCGCTCGCCCGTGCGGCCAGCAAGGGAACCGTGTTCGGCGCCTTCCTGGACTCGACCTTCGACCGCGTCGGCGAGGCCGCGATGCTCGCGGCGATCGGGCTGTCGTTCATGCACGACAGCAACGAGGTCGCGCTGGTCGCGGCTTTCGCTGCCGTGATCGGCTCGTTCCTCGTCTCGTACACGCGCGCCAAGGCGGAGGCGCTCGGCTTGCGGGGCGACGTTGGGTTCGGCTCGCGCGTCGAGCGCGTTGTGTTGATCGCGGTCGGGCTCGGGCTCGCGCCCTGGGGCCTGCTGCAATGGCCGATCTACGTGCTTGCGGCGCTCGCGTGGGTCACCGTCGCCCAGCGGATCCTCTTCGTGCGTCGCCAGCTGCGCGAGCTCGCTCAGCCGTCCTAGAGGCCGACCGCCCGGCCGCCGGGGTCGCCCGGTGGCGCCTGTGGGGAGGGTTCGGAGCCCGACACGAGCGCATCAAAGAGAGGCAATTGCCCCCGCGAGGTGCGAGGAGGACAATGGACGGTCACCTCGTTTCCACGTTCAGGATGAAAGGACGCCCGCGGTGGAGGAAGCATCGGGATGAGGCGCGACGCAGCTCGGTGGGGAGCCGCAGTCGCCGTCTGCACCCTGGCTGCGGCGTTCCTCCCCGCAGCCGCCGGGGCGTCCGAGCTCATCGGCCGCGACGCGACCGGCGTCCGGCTGCAAGCCGACGCCCAGGGGAGAGCGCTGGTCGTGTTCCGTTCCGAGGGGCAGTCGAAGACGGTCGTCGCCTGGGGGGCCGTCGACGCGCGCGCCCCCAGCCCCTCGAAGCCCCAGGTCGAGTTCCAGCTCCGGCTCGGGGGCGGGATCGGCGCGAACAGCTGCCGGCCGTACCGGGGGCAGCGCATCCCCTGGCTCGTCGCCGCGTGCACGGCCTCGGATGGAACGCACTGGGCCGTCCAGTCCTGGCAACGGATGCTGCCGAACTACGGTGCCCCGCCGACGGCGGCGCGCGCGGTCCGGGAGCTCCGCCTCTCGCACTGGTCGGGGCCGCTGCCCGTGCTGGAGATCTGGACGGACTGGTCGTACCGGCGCTTCCACCACCTCTACGGGCGGCTCACCTTCCGCGGCGAGGGCGTCTTCGGCTTCCGCTCGACCCGGTTCGGAGTCCCGCTCGACACCTACGGGCGCAATGTGTTCGTCGACACCTTCGGCTCCGGCTACGGCACCGGCTGGAGGCGCGAGAACAGCTTCCTCACCCACGCGCCGGGTGGGGGCTTCTGTTACGGCTTCTACCCCCACGGCGCGAACGGCGTAGGGAGCGGCAAGCGGTACCGCGCCACCGTGATCGGCCCGGGCGTGACACCCGATGTGATGTGGCAGGGAACGGCCCCGGGGATCTACGACGCCGCGCGTGACGAGCAGGCGAACACGGTGCAGAAGTCGCTTCTGGCCGGCGATCGTCGCTGTGTCGTCAACTGAGCGCGCCCGCGGCTCCCGTTTCCGCTGACCCGTGCCTTTACGGGCACGCGCGGGGACGCAGCGCGAGCCTGGTATGCTGATAGCACTTTGCCTGCTAGCAGAACTGACAGGTCCGGCATCCTGGTGCGGATGAACGCTCCGTTGAAGGGCGCGCTCGTGCGAGAGACTGCGCGCCGCGGCTCGAACGTCAACGACGTGGCCGCCGGGATCCTCGCCGAGAGCTTTGGCTTGCAGTACGAGCCGACGGGTCGTCGCCGCAAAGTGCTAGCAGGTGGAAGCCCCGTCGTCCTGCTTCGCGTTCCCCGGGAGCTGAAGGACGAGATCCAGGCCGAGGCGTCCCGCTCGGGCGCCAACGCAAACGACGTCGTGGTCGCCGCGCTCACGCGACGGGCTCGGCCTCCCTCACGCACCTCGGAACGGAAAGGACATCATGGCCGAATCCAACGGCTCGAGAAACGGCGCGCGACAGAAGGAGAAGGTGCGCGTCGCGATCATCGGCGTGGGCAACTGCGCCAACTCGCTCCTGCAGGGCGTCGAGTACTACAAGAACGCGAAGGTGGACGAGTTCGTCCCCGGCCTGATGCACGTCGACCTCGGCGGCTATCACATCTCGGACATCGAGTTCACGGCCGCGTTCGACGTCGTCAAGGGCAAGGTCGGCGAGGACCTCGCCGACGCAATGTGGGCGTTCCCGAACGACACGATCAAGTTCGCAGACGTGCCGAAGACCGGCATCAAGGTCTCGCGCGGCATGACGCACGACGGCATCGGCAAGTACCTCTCGCAGATCGTCCAGAAGGCCCCGGGGCAGACCGCCGACATCGTCGGGATCCTCAAGGAGACGGGCACAGACGTCGTCGTCAACTACCTGCCCGTCGGCTCGGAGGCAGCGGCGAAGTGGTACGCGGAGCAGATCCTCGAGGCCGGCGTCGCGATGGTCAACTGCATGCCGGTATTCATTGCGCGCGAGCCGTACTGGCAGAAGCGCTTCGAGGAGGCCGGCGTGCCGATCATCGGCGACGACATCAAGTCGCAGGTCGGCGCCACGATCTCGCACCGCGTCCTCACGAGCCTCTTCCGCGAGCGCGGCGTGCACCTCGATCGGACGATGCAGCTGAACGTCGGAGGCAACTCCGACTTCCTCAACATGCTCGAGCGCGACCGCCTCGAGTCCAAGAAGATCTCGAAGACGAACGCCGTCACGTCGATGCTCGACTACGACCTCGGCGAGAAGAACGTCCACGTCGGCCCGTCGGACTACGTGCCCTGGCTGACCGACCGCAAGTGGGCGTACATCCGTATGGAGGGCTCGTCCTTCGGCGACGTGCCGCTCAACATCGAGCTCAAGCTGGAGGTGTGGGACTCGCCGAACTCGGCCGGCATCGTGATCGACGCGGTCCGGCTCGCGAAGCTCGCCTTGAACAACGGGATCTCGGGGGCGCTGGAGGCTCCGTCGAGCTACCTCATGAAGTCGCCGCCGGTGCAGATCGTCGACAGCGAGGCGCACGAGAACACCGAGCGCTTCATCGCGAAGAACGCGTTGAAGCCGGAAAAGGCGAAGGCCGCCGCCAAAGCGTGACCCGCCGGCGCCTCGCGCGCGGCTTCTTGCTCGGGGCGGCGGCGATCCTCGTCGCCGCTCCGATCTCCTAGGCTCGTGGCGTGGTCGGGCTGAAGCCGGCAGACGCACTGGACGGCGAGGCGCTTGCGGCGCTCTTCACCGCGGGCTACGAGGGCTACTGGTTCCCGATCACGGTCGATGCACCGGCCTTCGCGCGGATGATCGGGACGACGGATGTCGACCTGCGCCTCTCGCGGGTCGCGATCGATGACGGCGAGCCGGTCGCGATCGCCCTCGTCGCACGCCGCGACACGGAGGGCTGGATCGGCGGGATGGGCGTCGTCGCGCCGCACAGGCGCAAGGGGATCGGGGAGGCAACGCTGGTCGCTGCACTCGACGCGGCGCGCGCGGCCGGGATCGAGCGCGTCAGGCTCGAGGTGCTAGAGCAGAACGAGCCCGCGCGGCGGCTCTACGAGCGCCTGGGCTTCGAGCGCATCCGCGACCTCGAAGTCTGGTCTGCGCCGGGCGGCCCCGGCGAGCCCCACGAGGTCGACGCCGCGGAGGCGCACGCGTGGCTGCGCGCGCACCGGGAGGAGCCCGAGCCGTGGCAACGCGACGACGCGTCGATCGAGCGACTCGGCGAGACGAGGGGCCTGATGGTCGAGGGGGCGGCCGCGCTCGTCCGGCTCTCCGCCGGGCGGGTCGGCGTCCTCCAGCTCGGAGGACGGGCGGACGCCCTGCGCGAGCTGCTCGCCGGGGCGCGCTCGCTCGCCGAGTCGCTGAGCGTGGTGAACCTGCCCGCCGGTCATCCGGCGTCCGCCGTCCTCGCGGAGCTCGGCGGCCGAGTCGACGCGCGCCAGCACGAGATGGCGGTCTTCCTCCGTGCGCCAGCAGAGCGTGTGTCCGACTGAAGTCGGACACACGGCCGAGGTGTCTTCAGTCGGGCACCTCGGCCTGACTCAGCCCGGAGGTGTCCGACTTCCGTCGGACACCTCGGGCGCAACGTGGGCGCGAGGCGCCGAGTCGTCGGCGGCGAAGCAGACCCGCTTGTGCGAGCTGTCGCAGAAGGGCTTGTTCTGCGAGTGACCGCAACGGCAAAGCGCGATTGCCGACCCCTCCGGAAGCTCGAACGGCGCACCGTCCGCGTCCACGATCGTGACCCGCCCCACGACCTTGTAGGGGCCGTTCGCCCGCACGGTGATCGTGACGTCGCTCATCGGCCGAGCCTAGCGAGGCGAGCGTCGCCCCTACAATCGACCCGTGTCGCTTCGCATCTGCCTCGTGACGCCGCACGCGTGGTCGGTGCCGCACGACACGAACGAGCACGTCGCGGGCCTCGCCGAGGCGCTCCGCGCGCGCGGTCACGGCGTCGTGGTGCTCGCGCCATCTTCGCGCTCCGCCGACCTCCTCGCGGGCCGGCGCACCCTGCAGACCGGTGTGCTCGACGGGGTCGTCGCGGTCTCGCGCGCGGTTCCTGTCTCCCCGCGCTCGGCCGTCGGCATCCCTGTCGGCGTTCGGGCGAACGTCGCCACGGCCCTCCGGCGCGGGGACTTCGACGTGGTGCACGGCTTCGACCCCGGTGTCCCGGGGCTCGGCTACGTGGCGCTCCTCGAGGCGCAGACGACGACGGCCGCGACCTTCGTCGATCCCGAGCGCCTCGCCTTCCCCGCTCGGCGGAACCTGCGCGATCGGCTGCTCGCGCGCATCGACCGCCTGGTAGCCACGGACAACGAGGTCGCAGAGCGCGCGGTGGCACGCTTCCCGGGGTCCTACACGGTCGTGCCAGCCGGTGTCGACCTCGAGCGGTTCGCGCCGGCCGAGAAGTCCCGTGTCGTGGTGATCGAGACGTCGGCGGGGGGCCTGCCCGTCGTCCGCTCGGCGCTGCGCGCGCTCCGGAGCCTCGACGGCTGGGAGGCCGTCCTGCTGCGCACCGCGCGCCTCGCAGTGCGGCCGTCCATCCCGCTCGCGCTCCGCGACCGTGTGCACGTCCGTACCGCGGTTCGCAGCGAAGCGCGGGCCGAGATCCTGCGCGAAGCGGCGATCGTCGTCCCCTCTCCCGACGGCCTGCGGCGGCTGCGCATCGAGGCCTCCGCTGCAGGCTGCGCGATAGTCGAGCCCCCGGGGGTCGATGCGCAGCCGGAGCTCGCGGCCGCGGCCCTCCTGCGGTTCGCCGAGGACGAGAACGCGCGGCAGCGCGACGGCGCGGCGCGTCGCGCGTCGGTCGCGCACGAGGGCTTCGACACGGTCGCGGAGCGGCTGGAGCGCCTCTACGTCGAGGCGCAAGGCCGCCGGCGTGCGCCCCGCCGGCACGAGACGGAGCCGCTCGCCGATCGCGATTGGATCGTCGTCGACCTCCACATGCACACGAACTGGTCGCACGACTGCTCGATCGAGCCGGCGGCGCTCGTCGCCCACGCCGAGGACGAAGGGCTCGGCACCATCGCGGTGACCGACCACAACGTCTTCGGAGGCGCACGCGAAGCCGCCGAGCTCGCCCGTGGCCGCGCGCTGACCGTCATCCCCGGCGAGGAGGTCAAGACCGATCGCGACGGCGAGGTGATCGGCCTGTTCCTCACGGAGGAGATCCCGCGCGGAATGAGCTTCGCCGACACCGTCGCCGCGATCCGCGAGCAGCAGGGCGTCGTCTACGTGCCTCACCCTTTCGATCGGATGCACTCGATCCCGGCACCCGCCACGCTGCACCGTCACCTCCCGGAGATCGACGTGCTCGAGGTCTACAACGCACGACTCCTCTTCGACGCCTACAACGACGAGGCGCTCCGCTTCGCGCGCAAGTACGGGCTGCTGATGGGCGCGGGCTCGGACGCGCACGTTCTCCAGGGCGTCGGCACCGGCGCGCTTCGGATGCGGCGCTTCGACGGGCCGGAGGAGTTCCTGCTCTCGCTCCGCACGGCGACGGTCCTGCGCCGTCCCAAGTCGCTCGCCTACCTCCAGTCGCTCAAGTGGGTGGCCCAGGTGCGGGAGAAGGTGGCGGGGGGCAACTGACGCCGTCGCTAGATGGTTGATCGGTAATCGGCGTGACGTCCGGCGGCGTCCCAGACCAAGCCGGGCGCACCGGCCGGGTGCGGGTCGTAGTCGGTGCTACGGGCCGTGCCCGGACGGGGCGATCCGGCGCCGTGTCTCGGGCGCCATCCGGTTCGCGCGGATTGCCGATCAACCATCTAGAGGAGCAGGCCCCTGGGCCAACGAATGAGTCATACGATGTCGAGCGCTGACCAGCGGCCGGACCCGACGCAGCGCAGCTCCAGCCGGCTGGTCGCGAAGCGATCCGACGGTGACGAGATCCAGGAGCGGTATCTCCGGCGCGCGATCGGCGAGATCAACGAGCTCGGAGACGAGCTGCTCGCGCTCGGCGACGAGCTCCACGTGCCGGTGCTCGGCAGCGGCCATCCGCTGGGAGACGTCTTCCTCCTCAAGTACCGCCCGAGGCAGAGCGAGATCCAGGAGGGCGTCGCGTTCTTCGGCCGTGCAGGCCAGGCGCTCCTCAAGTCGCTGCAGCGGCTCTCGGTCGATCCGCTCGCGGTCTACGGCACCAACTGCCTCAAGTTCGGCACGGAGGACCCGGCCGACGCACGCGGATGGCTGACGCGCGAGCTCCACATCGTGCAGCCGAAGCTCGTGGTCGCGATGGGCGACGAGACCGTATCCTTCCTCGAGGGGCTCCGCTTCCCGCTCTCCGACGAGCTCGATCCCGGCCGTGCCGGCGAGATCCAGCGCTTCACGCCGACCATCGGCGCGCTCGTGACGCCCGACATCGACGCGTCCCTGGACGAGCAGAGCTCGAAGACGCGCTTCTGGAACGCCTTCAAGGCGCTCGGGGCCTGGTGGTCCGAGCTCCCGCCGTACTGAGACCCGTCACGGCGCTCGCAGCACGTGAAGGGCTGTTGCTCGCGGCGGTGCTGCTCACGGCGCTGGTCGCATGGGGCGCGGTCGCGAGCGGGCTGCCAGGTCTCTCCGACCGCTGGGACGTGATCCTCGTCGCCGTGCTGGTCTTCCCGGCGACCTTCTTGGTCGTCTGGCTCCTGCTCCCGCTCTCCGACGCGCGCGGGCTCCTGCCCGTCGCGCTCGCGGCCGGCGTGCTCGCCGCTCTGCTCGACCTGGCGGGGCTCGACTCCGCGTTCAACGTCACCAAGGTCGTGGCGTTCACCCTCTTCGGCTTCTGGTTCGTGCAGATGCTCGAGGCGCTCTCGTGGGTCCTGCTCATCGCGGCCGTCATCCCGTGGGTGGACATCGCGTCCGTCTACCGCGGCCCGACCAAGGTCATCGTCGAGCAGCAGCCGGGCACCTTCGAGCGCATCGCGATCGCGTTCCCGGTGCCCGAGAGCGGCGGAGCGCGACTGGGCCCGCCGGACGTGATCTTCTTCGCGCTGTTCCTCGCGAGCCACGGCGCGCTTCGGCCTTCGGCCGGCTGCCACGTGGATCGGGATGACGGCTGCACTCTCGCTGACGCTCGTCGCAACCTACGTGCTTGACCTGAACGGCCTACCGGCGTTGCCCGCCCTGTCGGTCGGGTTCGTCCTCCCGAACGCCGACCTCCTGTGGCGGCGACTCCGAGACCCGTCCGCACCGGAGCACGAGGGCTCGTAGCCAGGCTCGCTCGCCTCGCAAGACCTCCTGCGGAAACGGTGGGGGCGAGGCAAGCCTCGCCCCCACTCGAACGTCTCGGGCCGCACAGGCTCGCTCCGGCGCGTCAGCAGTTCTTCTGGACCCAGGCCTCGATGTGCTGGGAGGCCTGCTGCACCTCGGCGGAGTCCATCGACGCCGCCAGCTCCTGGAGCTTTGCGAGCGCCTCGGGGCTCGGAGTCTGGCCATTCGTGAGGTCGACGCCCTTGAGCGCCTCGGCGATCTTCGAGAAGTTCTCGGCGATCACCTGGTAATCGGCCTTGATCTCGTCCGGCACCTTGTCCGCGATCTCCGTCGAATGCCTTCGACGCCTGACTCGAGGTCGGCGTTCTGACCGCTCAGGGACTCGGCGAGCTTGGTCGAGATCCCCGCGAACTCGGCGCACTCGCCGGAGAGGCTGCCGCCGCTGGTCTCGTCCGTGGACGTGGCCGACGTGTCGGTCGTCGCCGTCGTGTCCTCCGACGTGGTCGTCGTCCGGTGACGACCGTCGTCTCCGTGGCGGCGGACGCCTCGTTCTTGCTGTCCCCGCCGCAGCCGGCCGCGACGAGCGCGAGCACCGCGATGAGGAGCACCATCATCCTTCCGTCCGTTCACTTGCTTCACCCCTTCGTCGTCGTGAGCCGGCTCATTCCGCCGCAACAGCCGCATCATCCTCTTCGGCAGATCCCGATGCACGCGTGAGCAGCGAGACGCTCTCGATGTGCGGCGTGTGGGGGAACATGTCGACCGGCGTGCAGCGCACGAGCTCGTAGCCGTACTCGTCGCGGAGGACCGCGAGGTCCGACGCGAGCGTCGTCGGGTTGCACGAGACGTAGACGATCCGGGGGGCCTCGAGCGCGCCCGTCCTCCGCAGGGCCTTGCCGGCGAGCCCCGCCCGCGGCGGGTCGACGACGACGACGTCCGGCGGCCCCGCGTGCTCGCCCAGTTCCTCGAGCGACTGCCCGACGTTCCCGGCGAAGAACCGGGCGTTCGCGATCCCGTTCGCCTCCGCGTTCTCGATCGCGCACGCGACCGACTCCTCGGAGATCTCGACCCCCCAGACCGAGCCGGCGCTCGCCGCGAGCGCGAGCCCGATCGTCCCCGTGCCGCAGTACAGGTCGTAGACCGTCTCTCCCCCGCCCAGCCCGGCCGCGTCGCGGGCGAGCGTGTAGAGCGTCTCCGCCATCTCCGTGTTCGTCTGGAGGAAGGCGTTCGGGCGCACGCGGAACCGCAGTCCGAGGAGCTGCTCCTCGATCCAGGGCTCGCCCCACAGGAGCCGCGTCGGCAGGTTCGTCACCTCGGCCGGCCGGTCGTTGACCGCCCAGTGGATCGAGCGGACCTCGGGGAAGCGCGTGAGCGTCTCGATGAGGAAGTCCTCGTCGAACCGCTCTCCCGGCGCGGTGACGAGCAGTACGAGCACCTGGCCCGTGTTTCGCCCCTCACGCACGACGAGGTGGCGGAGGTAGCCGGCCTGCGTCTCCTGGTCGTACGGCTCGAGGCCCTCGGCACGGGCCCACTCCTTGACGGCCTCGCGGATCGCGTTGCCCGTGTCGGTCGTGAGAAGGCACTCCTCGACGTCGATCACCTCGTCCCACCGACCGGCGCGATGGAAGCCCAGAGCACAGCCCGTCCTCTCCGAGCGCGAACGAGTACTCGAGCTTGTTGCGGTAGCCGTACACCGAGCGGGCCGGGACGATCGGCTCGAGCGGCGGATCCACGAAGCCGCCGAGGCGCACGAGCGCGTCGCGGACCTGCGCGTGCTTCGCGTCGACCTGCCGCTCGTACGCGAGGTCCTGGAAGCGGCAGCCGCCGCACATGCCGAAGTGCCGGCACGGCGCCGTGACGCGGCCGGGCCCGGGCTCGAGCAGCGCCGTCCGCGTCGCCTCTGCGAACCCCTTCTTCACCTTCGTCGCGCGCGCGCGGACGAGGTCGCCGGGAAGCCCGCCGCGCACGAACACGACGAAGCCGTCGAGCCGGCCGACGCCGTTCCCACCGTAGGCGAGCGAGTCGATGCGGAGCTCGACCTCCTCGCCCTTTCGTACCGGCGCTGCCACCGCCGGAGCGTAGCGGCGCGGACTGCGGATCCAGCCGTCGGCCGTTTGCCGCGCGCGTAGCCTTGAGTCAATGCCGGCCCCGGTCATCCGAGCCGATCACCTGTCGAAGGACTACGGCGGCCACCGCGGCGTCACCGACCTGTCGTTCGAGGTCGAAGAGGGCGAGGTCTTCGGCTACCTCGGGCCCGAACGGCGCGGGGAAGACGACGACGATCCGCCTGATGCTCGACCTGATCCGGCCCCAGCTCGGGACGGGTCGAGCTCTTCGGGCTCGACGCCCGCCGCGCGGGGCACGGAGGCCCGCAGAGGCCTTGGCTACCTGCCCGGCGACCTCCGTCTCTACGAGCGCCTCACGGCGCGCGAGCACCTCCGCTACTTCGCGTCGCTCCGGAGGATGCGCGACCTCGGCGACGGCGAGCGGCTCGCCGCACGGCTCGAGCTCGAGCTCGACCGGCCGATCCGCGCGCTCTCGAAGGGCAACCGCCAGAAGGTCGGTCTCGTCCAGGCGCTCATGCACCGGCCCGCCCTCATCGTCTTCGACGAGCCGACGGCGGGCCTCGACCCGCTCGTCCAGCAGGTCGTCTACGAGCTCGTCGGCGAGGCGACGGCGGACGGCCGCACCGTGTTCGTCTCGTCACACGTCCTCTCCGAGGTGCAGCACATCGCCGACCGCGTCGCGCTGATCCGCGACGGCACGGCTCGAGCTGCTCGACACCGTCGAGACGCTGCGCCAGAAGGCGCTGACCCGCGTCGAGGTGACGTTCGCCGAGGCACCTCCCGCCGGCGTCTTCGACGGGGTGCGGGGCGTCCGCGAGCTCGACCGGCACGGGCCCGTCGTCCGGCTCACGCTCGAGGGCTCGGCCGACCCGCTCGTCAAGGCGCTCGCCGGGTTCGAGGTGCATGCGCTCGACAGCCACGAGGCCGACCTCGAGGACGTGTTCCTCGAGCTGTACCGGAGGCCCGCCGGTGCTCCGTAGCGTCTTCCTCGAAGTCGCTCCGCGACCTCCGGCGGGGCTTCGTCTGGTGGGCCGCTCGGCCTCGTCGGATACGTGGCGATGATCGTCTCGGTCTATCCCGACGATCCGCGACAACCCCGACCTCAACGAGCTCGTCGAGAGCTATCCCGAGGCGCTGAAGGCGTTCATCGCGTTCGGCGGGCAGTTCGACTTCACTTCGGCCGCCGGCTACCTCGGCAGCGAGCTCTTCTCCTTCATGTTCCCGGCCCTCTTCCTCGTCGCCTCGGTCGGCAACGGTGCGGGCTCGATCGCGGGGGAGGAGGAGCGCGGCACGCTCGACCTGCTTCTCGCAGAGCCGCTCTCCCGGAGCCGGATCGCCGTCGAGAAGCTCGGCGCCATGTGCGTGGAGGTCGCTCGGCCTCGGCCTCGTCCTCTGGCTCGCGCTGTGGATCGGGGCGCGCGCGTTCTCGATGGAGGTCTCGGCCGCGCACCTAGCCGCCGCGACCACCGTTCTCGTCTTTCTCGCGATCGCGTACGGTGCCGTCGCGTTCATGGTCGCGGCCGCAACGGGGCGCAAGAGCCTCGCCGTCGGGGTGACGGTGGCCCTGGCCGTGGGTGCGTACCTCGTGAACTCGCTCGCCGCCCTCGTGGACGCCCTCGAGCCGTTCCAGAAGCTCTCGCCCTTCTACCACTACGCCGCCGGCGACCCGCTCCATGAGGGGCTCGACCCGTGGCACACGCTCTTCCTCGTCGCGGTCGGAGCGGCTGCGGCCGTGGCGGGCGTCCTGCTGTTCCGGCGGCGGGACGTCGCGTCGTAGGAGGGCGCTCGCCCTCAGGCGAGGACGCTGACGTGGACCGACCGCTCGCGCGGCCCGTCGAACTCGCAGAAGAAGATCGCCCTGCCAGGTGCCGAGCGCGAGCGTCCCGTCGTCCCGCAGCGGGATCACGCACGCTCGGGCCCATGAACGACGGCGCGGACGTGCGTGGGAGCGTTCTCCTCACCCTCCTCGACGTGCTGCCAGCGCCAGTCTTCCGGCACGATCCGCTCGAGCGCCATCTCGAAGTCGCGCGCGACCATCGGGTCGGCGTGCTCGTTGATCGTCACGCCCGCGGTCGTGTGCGGCACGTAGACGAGCGACGGCCGAGCCGTGCTCGCCGGCGACCGCGTCCCGCACGAGGCGCGTGATGTCGACGAGCTGGCTCTGCCGCTCGGTCCTGACCGTCAGCGTCCGCACGCGCGTCAGAGCGCGCCGCCCGCGGCAGGCGGCGCGCCGGCCTCGAGCGGGTTCTCGCCGCCCGGACTCGCGGGCGAGGAAGTCCTCGACGTGCATCACGTTGTCCTTCGAGCGCGTGACGACGTCGAGCAGCGCCGACATCGACGAGACCTCCTCGCGCTGCTCCTGCAGGAACCAGTGCATGAACTGCTCGGCGACGAGGTCGCCCTCCTCGCCGCGCAGTGAGCGCGAGCTGCTGGATCTGCCCCGTCACGCGCTTCTCCTGGTCGAGCGCGAGCTGGACCGGCGCGACGACGTCGGGGAACGACACCTGCGGCGCCTCGACCGCGGGTACCACGACCTCGCTCGTCGGCGTCGAGGAGGTACTGCACCATCATCATCGCGTGGTTCCGCTCCTCGACCGCCTGGCGGTAGAAGTGAGCGGCGAGCTGCGGCAGCGTCTGCGCGTCGTAGTGGACGGCGATCGCGATGTACTGCTGCGACGCGCCGAACTCGTACGCGACCTGCTCGTTGAGTTCATCCGTGAACTTGGACATGCGCCGATCCTAGAGGCTCGATGTGAAATTCGTGCGGTCGCCCATTTCACATCGAGCCTCCAGGCGACAGCACGGCCGTAACGGCGGTCGGGTGCGCAGTAGCATCGACGCGTGGCCGGGATTCCCGAGGCGCTCAAGGGCCGGAGCTTCACCCGCGTGGCGGACTGGAGCGCGGACGAGCTTGCGCCTCGCCCTCGACCTGGCCGACGAGCTGAAGGTCGAGCGGGCGCGTCGCAAGGAGCTGCGGATCCTTCCTGGCCGGACGGTCGGGCTGATCTTCCGCAAGCCGTCGACGCGCACGCGGATCAGCTCCGAGGTCGGGATCGCCGAGCTCGGCGGAATGGCGCTCTACGTGCCGGCCGCCGACCTGCAGCTCTCGCGCGGCGAGTCGACACGCGACACGGCGCTCGTCCTCTCGCGCTTCCTGAGCGCGATCCTGATCCGCACGTTCGACCAGGCCGAGGTCGACGAGTTCGCGGAGCACGCGACGATCCCCATCGTCAACGGCCTCACCGACGCCTCCCACCCGCTGCAGGCGCTGGCCGACGCGATGACGATCCGGGAGCGTTTCGGCGCGCTCGAGGGCGTGCGGGTCGCCTACCTCGGCGACGGCAACAACGTCTGCCATTCGCTGATGCGGATCGCGGCCCGCACGGGCATGCAGCCTCGTGGCCGCGTGCCCCGACGGCTACCTGCCCGACCCCGAGATCGTGGCATCGTGTCGCGACGACGCCGCGACGAGCGGCGGCAGCATCGACGTCGTGACCGACGCGGGCGAAGCCGTCTCCGGTGCCCGCGTGCTCTACACCGACGTCTGGACGAGCATGGGCCAGGAGGCCGAGCGCGAGCGACGCCTCCACGACCTCGATCCCTACCGGCTCGACGCCGCCAAGCTGGCCGTTGCTGCACACGACGCGATCGCGCTCCACTGCCTTCCCGCGCACGTCGGCGAGGAGATCACGGCCGACGTCCTCTACGGCGACCGGTCGCTCGTCTGGGACCAGGCGGAGAACCGCCTCCACGTCTACAAGGCCGTGCTCGCGCTCACGGTGCGCTGACGCCGTGACGTTCGACGACGTCGTCCGCTCGGCCCTCGACGGCCTGCCGCCCCACATCGCCGCCGCTCTGCGAAACGTCGCGGTCGTGGTCGAGGACGAGGACCCGGACGACCCCGACCTGTACGGCGTCTTCGATGGGGTCCCGCTCACCGAGGGCGGGCCTGCTCCCGGTGATCTCCCGAACCGGATCGCCGTCTTCCGCCGTCCGCTCGAGGCGGACTTCGAGGACGTCGACGAGCTGCGCGAGGAGATCCGGATCACCGTGCTCCACGAGCTCGGTCACTACTTCGGCCTCGACGAGGACCGCCTCTCCGAGCTGGGCTACGAGTGATCCACGTTCTCGACGTCGTGACCTGGCTCGCGCTGTTGCTCGGGGCGCTCGTCGTCGTCGTCTTCCTCTTCGCACGGCGAGGCTGACGGCGTCCTCCGAGGAGGGGCGGCCGCCCGCGTAGCGGCGGTTTGCGCGCGGGAATGGCGGGGAACGACCAATCGTTGACATGTCCATGCAGACCATCCCGCGGATCCACGCCGAGATCGAAGAGCTGAGCGAGCGGAGAGTCACGCTCTGGAACTCGCTCTCCCAGGGACGCGATCCAGCCGTGGTCGAAGAGATAAAGGCGCTCGACGCGCAACTCGACGAGCGCTGGGCCCAGATCCGGGCCGAGCGCGCTCGCATTCGCTTCGGTGAGCGCGACGAGATCGTGCGGCGAGCACGGGCCGAAGAGCGGCTCGAGCGAGCCGCGTAGGAACGCACCGAACCCGCGGCAGGCGCGTTCCCGGCAGGGAACGCCGCGGGTTCGCCGTACCATGTGATCGTGCTGGTACGCCGGGCCGACAGCGACGACCCCGTCGCGCAGGAACGCCAGGCGCTCGCCGAGCAGCACGCCGCGCTCGAAAGCCTGAAGCGGCAGCTCGCGGAGCGGGTCGCCGCGGTGAAGGAGCGCGAGGAGGAGCTGCGCGCGGCGATCGCGCGCGTTGCGGCCGGGAAGGAGCCCGCCGTCGCTCTCCCTCCGCAGGTCGACCCCAATTCCGACCGGCTCGCGACGCGCGCGGCGGCGCTGGCCGAGCGCGAGCGCGCGGTTGCGGCGCGGGAGGCGGCTCTGGCGTCCGGTGGCGGCCCGAACGGCGACGCGGCACTGGCCGAGCAGAGCGCGACGCTGGACGCCCGAGCGCGCGCGCTCGACTCCCGCCTCGCGGAGCTCGACGCCCGAGAAAGCGCGGTAGAGGAGCGCGAGCGCATCCCCCGCGATCCCGACGCCGTGCGCCTCGCCGAGATCGAGGCGCGGCTCGACGAGCTTCGCGCGGCCGAGGAGGCGTTCCTACGGACGAGACGCGAGCTCGCCGATCACAGCGATGCGATCGCGGCACGGGAGCAGCTCCTGGCCCAGCGCGAGCGTGAGCTCGACGAGCGCGAGGACGGCTGGGGCGGGCCCGACGTGCGGGAGCTCGAGTCGCGCCTACGGCGGCTCGAGACGCAGCGCACCGCGCTGGAGCAGACGAGGAGCTTCAGCGGCGGCTTCCGCAAGCTCGAGCAGGACGGCACTCGCCGTCCGCCGTCGGGCTGACGCGGAGACGGCGCACGGTCTCCGAGGCCGAGACGCGGGGAGGCGGCCCGATGGCCGCCTCCTCGAACGTCAGACCTGCTGGGGCGCGTATTACGAGGCCGTCGCCTTCTCGACGTCGGGATGCGTCGACCCGAGCTGGATCCGGCGTGGCTTCGCCTCCTCGGGCTTGGGAACTCGCACCTCGAGCACGCCGTTCTCGTACGACGCCATGATCTTGCTCTCGTCGATGCCGGCGGGGAGACCCACTGCACGGGCGAAGCTGCCGTACCGGCGCTCGAAGCGGTAGTACCGGTCGCCATGCTCCTCGGTCTGCCTCTGGCGCTCACCCGAGATGGTGAGCGTGTCGTCGTGCGCCTCGATCGTGATCGCCTCCTCGGTGAGCCCGGGAAGATCGAACGCATACACGAGCTCGGTGTCGGTCTCCCAGACGTCGAGCGCGGGGACCCAGCTCTGGGCCGCGCGGCTCTGGCCCTCCACGAGGCCGTTCATCAGGCGGCTGACCTCACCCTGGAGCTGCGTCAGCTCGCGGAACGGCTCCCAACGGACGAGTGTCGTCATCGGTGCTTCCTCCTTCCGGTGGTGCTGACCCAACATTCTTCGTATTCACCATGATGAAATCTAAGCGCTTGCTTGTCAAGTCCTAGTTTCTCACAGACGACCGCCTCAGCGCCACGAGGGCTCGCGCGAGCAGTGGAGCGCGACTTCGCGCTCCGGCACGATCGGCGGCGACCAGCGCCGCCGCTCGCGGGGTGCCGTCCAACGCGCAGACGAGGTGCAGCCGCCCGTGACGAAGCGTCTGTCCGCCCCGAGACACCCAGCCCCAGTTCATAGGGCTTGGGTCATCGTTGACCATCTCTCATCGTGCGCTGATGCACGGAAGTGCCCGGGGGTGCCACGATGCTCTGGTGCCGGAGTCGGTGTGGGACTACCCGCGCCCGCCGCGCGCGGAGGCGACTGACCGCCGTGTTCGCGTCGTGTTCGGCGGCGAAGTGATCGTCGACACGCGCGCGGCGGTGCGCGTCCTCGAGACGAGTCACCCTCCGAACTACTACGTCCCGCTCGAGCACGTCCGCAAGGGCGTCCTCGAGCCTGCGCCCCGCAGGACGGTGTGCGAGTGGAAGGGCGTCGCCTCGTACTTCGACGTCATCGCGGGTGGGAGACGAGCCGCCCGGGCAGCGTGGAGCTACCGCGACCCACGCCCTGGTTACGAGGCGATCCGCGACGCGGTCGCCTTCTACCCCGCCACGATGGACGCCTGCTACGTCGACGACGAACTCGTACAGGCGCAAGAGGGCGGCCTCTACGGCGGCTGGATCACCACCGACGTGGCCGGCCCGTTCAAGGGCTCCCCGGGCACCCGTGGCCGGTGAGCGCGCGAGCTCTCAGCCGAGCTCGGCGCGCAGGAGCGGCGCGACGTCGTCCGGGTCCGGATAACGACCGAGCATCGACTTCGTGAACACGAGCTCGCCGTCGACGTGCACGTCGAAGATGCCGTTCGCGCCGGGCACGACCTCCACGGCACCGACGACGCCCTCCCACTCCTCGAGGATCCTCACCGCCAGACCGGCGGCGTTCGGTCTCGCCCCTCAGGGGACGCAGTACTCAATCCGTATGTGGTGCCGATCAGCCACCTCCGAGACATTCAACCAGCGCGACCCTACCCGGCATCACCCGTGAGGCGTGGCCCAGATGTCCGAAATCAACGGCGCCTCCGCCACGGGTCGCGTGACCCCCTGTTCATGCGGATTTGAGAGGCTCAGCTGGAGTCCGGCCCGTAGCTCCAAGTCGCTGCTCGACCTCGTCGTCTCGCGCGCGAAGGCCGAGAGTGAGCCAGGGATTGGGGTTCCCAGCGATAAAGCGGGCGCGCAAGCGCGTTCCGATCCCCATGTCCGCTGATGTGGGACGCGCAGCGAGCTGAACGCCGTCAATGTGTGGTTCACCATGTGCCGGCGGCGAGATGAAGCCACGGAAGCCGGGTTCTGGAGACACGACTCGTCCTCGAGAGGTCGAAGCATCCCGCAACCCCGCTAGAATCCGGGCTCCGGGGCGTTAGCTCAGTTGGGAGAGCACCAGCTTTGCAAGCTGGGGGTCGCCGGTTCGAGCCCGGCACGCTCCACCTCTCGGAACGGCTTTAACAAGCCGTTTGCCGAAAGAGGACGTGGGCTCGGATCGCTCCGAGCCCTCGCTTTTTCAACGACCGAGGTTTGGTCGCACCGTCGGAACATGCCGGTGCGGTGCATCCAGGTGGTGTAGCTCGGTAGGTCCGCCAACCGGGCGAAGACCTCCTCGATGGTTCGGTCGATCGTCACGCGCGACTCGTACCGGATGATGCTGCTGGTCGCCTTCTTCGTGCACTCATTGTCTCACCCATCGTCGCCGGTCGAGATACCTACTCGCCGGGCCAAGGGTGATCGTCGCCTGCCGCTGTGCTCAAGAAGCCCGCGAGTTCCTGCCCGACCCGGCCGTGGGGAACTGATCGGGCGCGTCGGCCTAGTCGGCTGGTGGTGCGCGAGCGTGCCCTCGCCTGAGTGTCAGAGAGTCGCACTTCTCCCTCTAACCGTGACTGCATCGGGCCCCCTGGCGCATCACGCTCGTCGCCAACCGCAACTCCAAGTGGATGCCGTGCACTGCAGTGCGTTGGTACGCGTGTTTGTGCGGCGTCGCGGTAACTTGCGCCGGAATGAGAGCGTTCGTCACCGGCGGCGGCCGCGGCATCGGCGCGGGGATCGCGCGGGCGCTCGCGGGCGACGGCTGGGAGGTCGTCGTCGGCGCGCGCAGCCGCGAGCAGGTCGAGGCGGTCGCGGACGAGATCGGCGGCGAGTGGGTGCAGATGGACGTCGCCGACCGCGGCTCGGTCGAGCGCGCGGTCGCCGAGGCGGGCGAGGTCGACCTGCTCGTCGCGAACGCCGGCGTCGACCAGGAGCACGGGCGGCCGTCCTGGGAGATCGACCCCGCCGACTGGTGGCGCGTC
This sequence comes from uncultured Actinomycetes bacterium, assembly GCA_963793655.1. Lineage (GTDB taxonomy): Bacteria > Actinomycetota > Thermoleophilia > Gaiellales > Gaiellaceae > Gaiella. The sequence continues at coordinate 39,811 of CAWCAV010000010.1, read as the reverse complement.
TACGAGGTCAACGTGCTCGGCGTCCACCTCTGCTGCCGGGCCGTGATCCCGGGGATGCTCGAGCGCGGCCGCGGCCGGATCGCGATCACGGCTAGCGGCGCCGCGTACCTGCCGGGCGGCGACCGCACCGCCTATCCGCCGAGCAAGGCGGCGGTCTGCCGCTACGGCGAGACGCTCGCGAACGAGCTCGCCGGCCGCATCCCCGTCTTCTTCTTCAGCCCCGGGCTCGTGCGGACGGAGATGACCGCGGCATGGGCTGTTCCGGGAGGACGCGCCCTGGACGCCGCCGGAGCTCGCGCCGGAGCTCGTCCGCAAGCTCGCCACCGGCCGCTACGACGCGCTCGCCGGTCGCTACCTGCACGCCGAGCACGACGACGTCGACGACCTGCTCGCGCGGATCGACGAGGTGCGCGAGCGCGACCTGAACGCGATCCGGCTCCGGCGAGAATAGGGGGCTCGGCTCAGTGGGGTCGCCCGATGGTGGGGCGGTTACGTGGGCGGAGGGGAAGCGAACTATTTCAGCGGTTCGAGTCCCGCCGGCTTCACTAGCCCGTGCGCTCTTCCCACGTGATCACGCGTCGACACGAGCAGACACGACGACGTGGATGACCGACCGTCCTCGCGTCCACGCAATCAACCCGAGCGTCTCGAGGCGTTCCAGCGTCCATTGGAACGCCGCTGCTTGCGCGCCTGATCCGTACCGCCTGCGTATGTCGAAAGCGAAGCCTGTGCTGTGCATATCAGCATCTGCCGCGGCACCCGGATCGTGCGGCGTGAGCTTCGTTGCCGCCTCGTCATCGTATGCCGCCCGTGTGAGCGCCAACGGGCGCTCTTCGCCGCTCAGCTCGTAGACCTTCGCGGAGAGGTACGCGAGGAAACGCGCCGCGCGAGGGCGAAGGACGAGATAGTCCGACGGATTGTCCGTCAGGGGCGCCAGAACTCTCAGGAGTTGCGGATCGATCGTGAAATGCGCACCGTTGCTCGGCCGAACGGGAACGAGCACGCGACGTGCGACGGCGTCCTCGAGCTGTGCGGCATCGGCGTACCGCTCGCGGACAGTCGGGGGGTGAAGCACGAGTCCAGCGCTCGGCAGGCGATCGTGAAGCTCGGCGAGTCGTTCGAGTCGTCCGGGGTCATTGCGAAGGAGATGCATGATTCCGAGCGCGCCGAGAACTCGCCAGTAGTACGTCTGCGAGTCGTCTCCGAACGATGTGAGCAGTTCCCACGACGCTCGATGGCCCGTCGGCGAGGAATCGAAGTAGAGACGTGCGTAGTCGATGTCGGCCTCGTCGACGATGGCGTCGATCGGGTCGTCCTCTCGCGCCGTGTATGCGCGCACGACATTGGAGAGGTTGCCGATTCCCATGTGGTACGAGACGGCCGCGAGGTCATCGCGTCCGAAGACCTTCATCGCCTCTGTCAAATAGCGCACCGTGCCCGCGAGCGCCTGCTCGGGATCGAAGCGCGTGTCCGCTTGTCGGCGCTCGGAGCGAAGACGCGCAGCTTCGGCGTCGTCGCCGCGACGGACCGCCTGGTCCAGTAGACGAGTGAGTCGCCGGCTCGCCTCAAGATCGACGTGCATGCCGAGAAAGTCTGTCGCGGTCCCCGCGACGATTTGCGTGAGCCCGGCCGCGTTCGCGGGGTCGTCTCCTGCGATCACGTCCTGACGCCCAGCACTCTCAAGCATGACGATCGCCTCGACCAGGTCGGGGTCGATGTCGGTGCCCGATGTCGCTTTGTCCACCATGGCGCGAAAGCGCGCCGTGCGCCGGGCTGCACCAACGGCTCCGCTGGGGCTCTTCTCGAAGAGCACGTGGCTCAACCCAAAGGCGGCCGCCTGCTCGTATTCCTCGGTTCGACCCGGCTCGAATTGGAGCGGATCGGGATGGGCTATTTGCACGGGCAATTGCAGCGTGATCGCCGGCTCTGCGGTCTTCTCCTGCCGCAGTAAGAAGACCGTCACAGCGGTGACAGCGCCGGCGACTGCCACGCTTGCGATTCCGATCGCCACGACCTTCACTTGAGAGGCGCTGGGTTGAGCACGCCTTCAGACTGCCCGACATCGCCGTACCGGAAGCCCCTGAACGCTGCGGCGACGAGCCGTAGCTCTCCCGGTCGCGCCGTCGCCGCGAACGCCCACCACTTTCTTCTCGCGCGCACGCGCCGCGCGCGCGAGGACCCATTCACCGAGGGTAACCCCACCCCCCTGCGATCGTTATCGCGATGGGGCCTGATCCGCAGGGTGCAGCCAGGCCGCGCCGCCCTCTGAGCCTCGCGCGCGCGCACGTACGTACGTGTCACCATTTTCCTCATGCAGGCGGTTCCTCGCTGCGCTGCGTTGTTGCGGGACGGTCGGCGTGCGCCCGCACTGTGGTTGAGGGCTCCGAATTCTGCGTGCATCGGGATCGTCTGCTCGGCGAACATCGGGCTGATGCGCTCAAGCAGGGTCTGCCTCGGCGGAAGCAGGCGCGCGGACGGTGGCAGCCGACGATCATCGCGATGGGCGCCAACGAGAGCGCGCTGAGCAGCGAGGGCTCAGCCTCGAGCGCTCGGCGTTCGGCCGACCCGTCCACGGTGCGTCCGCGGCGGGCCGAGGCTGCAGCGGAGAGCGTCGAGGACATTCGACGGACGCTGCTCGATGCGGCGACCTCGGCGTCGAAGCCGGCCTGGGTCGAGGTCGAGTGCACGGAGAGGACCCACCCCCCTCGCTGACGTATCGAGTTGGGGCCTGGTCGGGGGACTCGCGGTGCGAACGCCTCCGACTTGGTCTCACGCGCACGCGCGACCGCTCGGTCGTGTGGTCGAGGACGCGGCGGCGACTCGCAGTTTGGCCGCCACCGCTCGGCCGCTCGTGCGGTGTGTCGGACGCGTGCTCGCTCGGCTCGCCAGCGGTTAGGTTTCGCAACGAGTTTCGCGGCGAGCCGAATCACGCATGGTTCAACCTTCCGACGAGCAGCAGACGGAGCCCGCAGCCGACAGCTCTGCTGCGGCCGAGATCGTCGTCGGGCCGTTGCTCCGGTACGTGGGAACGACCACGGCAACGGTGTGGGTCGAGACGAGCGCCGCGACCGAGGTCACGATTCTCGGACATCGAGCGAGGACGTTTCAGGTCGAGCGGCATCACTATGCGCTCGTGCTCTTGGAGGGCCTCGAGCCGGCAAGCGTCATCCCGTACGAGGTGCGGCTCGACGGCCTGCGTGTGTGGCCTCTGGACGACGGCCGCCCGACGCCGGCAATCCACATGCGCGAGGGTGAGCGGCAGGCGCGTCTCGTGTTCGGCTCGTGTCGGATCGGAGCACCGGAGCGGCCTCCGTACTCGCTCCCTCCGAGCGACGATCCGCAAGGAGTTGGCGTCGACGCTCTCTGGGCCTATTCCCTGCGGCTCCAGCGAGGCGAGGCGCAGTGGCCGGACGGACTCTTGCTCCTCGGGGATCAGGTCTATGCAGACCTGGTTCCCCCTCAGACGGCAGCATTCATCCGGGCGCGGCGCGACGTCCGCAAACCGCCCGGCGAGGAGGTGGCCGACTTCGAGGAGTACACGATGCTCTACCGCGAGTCGTGGTCCGACCCCGAGATCCGCTGGCTGCTGTCGACTGTGCCGACAGCGATGATCTTCGACGATCACGACGTCCACGACGACTGGAACATCTCCGAGTCCTGGGTCGCGGAGATGCGCTCGCTGCCGTGGTGGGAGGACCGGATCACCGGGGCGTTCATGGCCTACTGGCTGTACCAGCACATCGGCAACCTCTCGCCGCCGGAACTCGCCGAGGAGCGACTCCTCGCAGCCGTGCGTCAGGAGGAGGACGCCGGTCCGCGCCTGCGCGCGGCCGCACACAGGTGGGATCGCGAGTCGGCAGCCTCCCGATGGGCCTACTTCCGGGATTTCGGGCGCTCACGCCTGCTCGTGATCGACTCGCGCGCCGCGCGAGTTCTCGTGGACGGACGGCGAGAGATGATCGACGAGGAAGAATGGGATTGGATCGCCGAGCACGCACGCGGCTCGTTCGACCACCTGGTTGTTGCGACCACGCTCCCGGCATTCTGCCCAGCACGGCATCCATCACCTCGAGTCGTGGAGCGAAGCCGTCTGCGACGGCCGCTGGGGATCTCGTGCGGCACGGATCGCCGAGCGGGTACGTCGGGCCGTCGACCTCGAGCACTGGGCGGCGTTCGAGCGGTCGTTCACGCGACTTGTCGATCTCCTGCGCTCTGCAAGCCACGGGCTCGAGGGCAAAGCACCGTCGACGATCACGATCTTGAGCGGCGACGTGCACACCACCTACGTCGCGAAAATCGATCTAGGCCCAGATGCAGGCCCGAGTCGCATCAACCAGGTCGTCTGCTCTCCCTTCCGGAACCCTTTGACGCCTGCTGAACGACGCGTGGTACGGGCAACGGGCTCGCGTACTGCCGCAGCCGTCTTCGCATTGCTAGCGAGGGCAAGCGGAGTCCCAGCGCCAACAGCTTCATGGCGCTTCGTCGCAGCCCCGACGTACGAGAACTCGATCGGCGAGCTGTCGCTGGATGAGCGCAGCGCCAGAGTCACGCTCTTCCAAAGCACGCACGATGCAGAAGGCTCGTTGACTCCCGCGTACAGCTCCGAGATCGCATCAGATACGGACTGAAGATAGGCGACCGCCCCTGGTACCTCTCCTTGTCCTCCTCGTGCCACTTCGCCTTGTAGCTTTGGCCTCGGTGCACTTCGCTTGAACCGAGCTGCCAAGAGCGATGAGACGTCCGGGGCGAGGCGTCGCGGAACCTAGGGAACGGGGGTCTCATCGCTTCAGGGGGGATGAAGACGGGACAGGGAAACGCGAGCGGACTCTGGAATCAACAGAAGATGCTCACGGTCTTCGTGTTCGACGAACGAGAGTCCAGGCGGGAGAAGGACTTGCCAGACGCACTCAAGGGGCTAGCCGACGACGCGATGCTCTGGGTCGCGTTGCGCGACCCCACCGATGACGAGGTAGCGGCGGTACAGGAGGCGTTCGAACTCAGTGACGAACAGGCACGCAGGCTTCTCGAGCAGCCGAGCCGTGCTTCGTTGGTGGACTCGGGCGAGCACATGCATGTGACGCTGTATGTCGCCAGCGGCGAGGGGGGTGATCCTGTCCTCCGTCCTGTCGAATGCGCGCTCGGCCCTAACTGGGTCGTGACAGCGCATGAAGCGGAGATCGAGGTGCTCGAGGAGTTCCGCGAGCGCGCTGAAGGGGGAGGTCAGGTCGGTACGCTCGACTCACCGTCGTTTCTCGCAGCGGTTGTCGAGTGGGTCGTGACCAGCTATTTCCGCTCCTTTGAGGCTGTCGAGAGCGAGCTGGAGGAGCTAGACGCGAAGGTCATGTCCGACATCCCCAAGAGCGTCTCCGACGACCTGGCGCGACTGGTCGAGCTCCGCCGCTCGATCGGCACCCTGCGACGTTCGCTGTCCCCGCACCGTGAGGTCATCGTTGCTCTGGCTCACCCCGAGCTCGACCTGCTGTCGACCGAGACCTCCGCTGAGCGGTTCGCCGCTATCGAGAGCCGCGTGACCCAGGCAGTGGACGCCGCACGCGAAGCGAAGGACTCGACCCGTGGCTCGTTCGATCTCCTCGTCGCGCGGATCGGACAGCGAACGAACGACATTATGAAGCTGCTCACGCTTGCCACGGTGATTCTCCTGCCTGCAACCGTGCTCGCAGGAATCATGGGCATGAACTTCCAGGTCGGCCTCTTCGACCTGGTGTGGATGTTCTGGGCGGTGATCGCCGCGATGCTCGGCATCGCGGTACTCGTACTCTCGGTCGCACGCAGTCGACGCTGGATCTAAATTGCCGCCTGGTGGCCGGCCCCAACCTCGGCGGGTTGCCGGCTTCCCCTCCCTCCCCCTCGCGAAGTACTCGGGCGATGGGGCCGGCTCGCGGCACGCCCAACCTTCCCTCGCGCGCACGCGCGCGCACGCGCGGCCAGCATGAACGCTTCTCTGCCTCGAATGCTCCATGCAACCGGGTCAACGGCGTGCCAGGCAACAGAGCGACTTCCCGCTCTCCGCGCTGCCCTCGGAGGACGGTCATCCACGAACTCGGGCGACCCAACGCGTGGCCGCACTGGCCAACTGCTAGGACCGCGGCCTCCCGCGTTTAGCGCCTGTCGGCTTGGGAAGACTCCCGTCGGCGGCTCTGAGATTCGGCCAAGCCTTGCTGCGAGGGGGACTCGGATCGTGGGGAGACGAGGATCCCACTGGGAGTACTAGCGCGAGGGAATCGGATCACGGAGCCGCCAACGTTCGTCAGACGAAACTTCGCGTACTCGCCGAACAACAGAGAGGTTGGTAGCGGTGTTGTTGGGCGGAGTCGAGGTTGGGGAGCGGGTCGCCCACGTCCCGGGCCGCTGATCCGCTCGCTGCGCCGAGTCCGAACCAGGCCAAGATGAGCAGCCCTGCTACGGCCAAGAGCCATCACACCCTCCTACCCTGGTAACGGGTCACGAAGGATTGTGCGTCGATGTAGCCTGAAAGCACATTCGTAGAAGGCCGCACATACTTCGACGAAGTCGATTCCGGGAAGCCTGCGCGAGCCGGTCATGTTGAGAGTGGCTTCGCTGCTCGCCTGGTCAACCGACTCGGGAGACCGCTGCTTCGCGCGGCAGCACGTAGCCTCTCGGACATACACCCAGACGCGGACCAGCTATCCGACGAAGTCCTCGCACGTCGGCTGTCCGAGTTCTTGACCCACGAGTTCGAGGCGCTCGTCGCGCCGATCATCGCGGCGGCAGACGCGTCGACGCGGCTCGAGGCACCCGTAGGAAAGGGGGTTCTACGTCTGGTCGACGTCTACGGCCCCCACGGACTGCATCCACTCAGGTTGAGCCGAGGCGGGCGAACTGTCTGGGGACACCGATGCGACACGCTCATCCAACGGGCCGCCGTCGAGGTGTTCGAGCTCTACGCAACGCAGGCGAGGCTCCGACGATGTATCTACTGCCACAGCGTCTATGTCCCCCAGCAGAACGAACGCTTCTGCCAGTGGAATGTCTGGCCGCTCGTGACTCGACCAAATGGTCGCCCGATGCGACTCTGTTCCGACGCGCGTCACGACGCCATCCAGCGCGCGAACACGCCGACCAGAGACCCACTTCTCGAGCACACACGCGCGCGGAAGCGACTCTTCGCGAGATACGCCCGGCTCCGCGATGTTGCGATCGAGAGAGGCGAGGACCCAGCAGAGTCGATTGCGGTGGACAAAGCCCGTAAAGCGGCACTCGACTACGTCGAGCAAGCAGGACTTCGACGCGGCAGGAAGCCGCGACTCGTCGAACACCCAGACATCACACGCGCCGAAGCTCCCACGCGACCGCCGGTGTGACAGGCCGCGCCGGCGCCGACGGCATCCGACGACGTCGGGCGACGCCAGGCGGCGATTCCCGCACCGTTGCAGGGATTGCGGCTCGTCGCGGTCGCTCGAAGCCGCACCGGCTCTCGAGGAGCTCATCGTTGTCGCGGCGACGTTTGGGCCACTATCGGGCCAGAGAGTTCCCGCCGGGGAGCTCGCGCTCAATGATCCGACCGCGTCGCAGGCCGAGCTCGCGACGACGATCGCGGCGACCGTTGAGGCCGCGCTCGAGCCGCACCGCCCCGAGCTCCGCGAGCTGGTCGCGCGTGATAAGAGAGCCGGGGAGAGGTCCGATGGCGAGCTCGGTCGTAGAGTACGACCGCATGGCGGTTCCCGACTTCCAGACGCTGATGCGCCCTCTGCTCGAGGAGTACGCAGATGGTGGGGAGAGGCCGATCGCTGAAGTACGCGCCGTGCTCGGGACGAAGTTCGCTCTCACTCCCGAGGAGTTGGCGGAGAGGCTCCCGAGCGGACTCGCCAAGACGTTCGACAACCGGGTCGGCTGGGCGGCGACATACCTGTACCGCGTCGGTCTGCTCGCGAGGCCACGGCGCTCGGTGTACGCGATCACGGATCGCGGTCGGGACGTACTGTCGGCCAATCCCGAACGTGTGGACCTCACCGTGCTTTCGCAGTTCCCCGAGTTCGCGGAGTTCAGGAGAGCACGACCGCGGCGAGCGAAGGGTGCAACAACACCGGTGGCCGAGACAGAGACGGCGACGCCCGAGGAGCGGATCGACGCCGCCTACCAGGAACTGCGCGAGGCGCTGATCGCAGAAGTGCGCGACATGATCGCGAGGATGCCACCATCGGCTTTCAAGACCTCGTGCTCGACGTTCTCCATGCGATGGATTACGGCGACGGGACCGAGCACTCCCGGCTTCGCACCGGCGCGAGCGGCGACGCCGGGATCGACGGCGTCATTCGGGAAGACCGGCTCGGCCTCGACGTCGTCTACGTGCAAGCGAAGCGATGGGGAGCGACAGTCGGCCGTCCGGTCGTGCAGGGGTTCGTCGGAGCTCTCCAAGGTGCGAGAGCGTCGAAGGGGATCATCTTCACCGCGTCCACGTTCTCCGCCGACGCCGAGAGCTACGCGGCCGGCGTGTCTCCCCGTGTGATCCTGATCGACGGGGAACGTCTTGCCGAACTGATGATCGACCACAACGTCGGAGTGAGCGATCGCGAGACATATAAAGGCAACCGTTCGATGAGATCTCGCTGTTCGCGTTGTCGGAGCTCGGCCTCGCCCTCCTGCACGCTCACCAGTGCAGCCTCGCCGCGGCGGATGCTCTGGTCCGCCTCCCCGGCCCGCACGACCTCGGCGGGGTCAGACCGCTCGAGCGCTCGTCCCGAACGCCCACCGCTTCCTCTCGCGCGCACGCGCGCGCACGCGAGGCCTCACGATCCAGCGCGACCCCCCGACTCTGCGAGTTGGCGATCCGGCTGGGCGCGCTCCACAAACCCACTCACCCCCTCCGACAAATGCTGCGCCCAGGAACTCCTGCGGCCCGCGAGTTGGACAGATCAGAATCCTGAGGCGGTTACTTGACGGCGACCGCTCCGATCATGCTTGTGACCGTTGCGGCCGCCGTTGCAGCAGGTTCGAGTGGGACGTGCACTCCTTGCTCGCGATTCGGCTATGGGTACGCAGGAGTCTGCGCGCGACGGAGGACAAACGCCACGCCGCCGAGGATCAGGCAGAGACCCAGTGCGGCAGCGGCGCCGATGCCGGCGTCGAGCCAGTCGAACCCGCCGGCGTGCACTGGCCCCGAGCCGCCCGGCGCGATGACAGGAACCTGTTCGAGCGTGATCGTCGACGGTCGGCTTGCCCGGTCGTCGGGACGAACGACATCGGTCGGCTGCGCGAGCGTGATCGCCGACGGTCGGCTTGCCCGATCGTCGGGACGAACGACATCGGTCGGCTGCACGAGCGTGATCGCCGACGGTCGAACTGCTCGATCGTCAGGGCGAGTGGAGCCGATCGCGGCATTGGCGCACGTGACGAGAGCGAACGACGTCACCAGAGCCACCAGGTGCGTGAAGCGCTTCATTGAACTTCCTTTCGTCGTCGACCGCCTCGTGCGGTCGGTCTCGAGCAGGGTGCTGCGACGCGGTTGCACTTTCCCTGCAGATCAGCCACAGTCGGCTGCAACGACCGAGCGAGGAGCGAGATGGAAGTGAAGATCCTCGGCCCTCTCGAAGTCGTCGACGGGGGCACGCGAATTGGGATCCCGGGTGGGAAGCAGCGCGAGCTGCTCGCGATCCTGCTGATCCACGCCAACGAGATCGTGTCTTCGGACAGGCTCGTCGACGGCCTCTGGGGCGAGATGCCACCTCCGTCAGCTCTCAAGTCGCTGCAGGCGCTCGTCTCACGGCTGCGTGGGACGTTGGGCTCGTCGGGTGGCGCGCTCGAGACGCATGGCCACGGATACCGCCTCCGCCTCGAAAGTGGCGAGCTCGACTCCGCCGTCTTCCACGATGCCCTCGAGGACGCACGGCGCGCACGTTCCCGTGGCGAACCCGAGCGCGCCTCGGAGCAGCTGCAGCAGGCGCTCGGCCTGTGGCGCGGCCCCGCCCTGATCGAGTTCCGATACGCGGACTTCGCACAGCCGGAGATCGCGCGACTCGACGAGCTCCGTCTCGCAGCACAGGAAGAGCGGATCGAGGCCGATCTCGAGCTCGGACGCCATGACGAGCTCGTCGTCGAACTCGAGTCGCTGCTCGCCGAGCATCCTCTGCGCGAACGACCGAGGTGCCAGCTGATGCTCGCCCTCTACCGCTCGGGGCGGCAGGCCGAGGCCTTGCAGACGTACCAGGAGGGACGCCGCGCGCTCGCCGAGGAGCTCGGTCTCGAGCCGAGCGAGAGTATGCGGCGACTCGAGCGAAGCATCCTCGATCACGACCCGGCGCTCGCGTCGCCTAAGCCTCCCGCGAGGCCGCGAGCGCGAGCCGGCTCGCTCTCGCGGGCGCGGCATCCGCGGAGGATCGTGGCGGTGGGGGTGCTCCTGCTCGCCGCGGCGATCGGGGCTGCCTTCTATCAGGGCGCTCGTGGCGACGACGGGATCGAGGAGGCGAGTGTGCTGTCGCTCGACCCCGGTTCCGGCGATGTTACTGCGAGCATTCCACTTGGAACGGCGCCGTCCACGGTGAGCGTGGGCGCGGGGAGCGTGTGGGTTCTCGACGCCGACGACAGGACGGTGTCGCAGATCGACCCGGCGACGCACGCCGAGGTGCGCAGGTTCAGCACGCCGTCCGCGACGACGGACATCGCAGCGGGCGCCGGGGGGCTCTGGATCGGCAGCACGACGTCGGCGATCGGCGTCCTCCCGCGCAGCGTGGCACGCTACGATCCCAAGTCGGAGCTCGTCGGCGAGACGATTGAGCTTCCGACAGGTCGGGGCGGCGAGCCGTCCGAGTGTTTTCCCCGGGAGTAGTCGACAGCACCTCGCCGTCGCGCCGGATGCCGTGTGGGTCATCAACCCCGATCTGACCGTCTCACGCATCGACCCGCGATCGAACCGCATCGTCGCGCGCGTCAAGAAGGTCCGCGCCCAGAACATCGCGGCCGGCGACGGCGACGTTTGGGTCACCGAGGGCAATAAGGTCACCGAGATCGACGCCGTCACGAACGCGGTCGTTCGACGAGCTGACGCTCGACGCAGGGTTTTTTCTCACGGACATCGCCGTCGGCGGCGGCGCGGTGTGGGCGGCCGATCCCCAGCGTGGCAAGGTGTGGCGCATCGACACCGGCCCGCGATCCAGGAAGCGTGCCGTTCCACTTGGGATGTGGGTCGCCGGTCTTGCCTACGGCGAAGGCGCGGTGTGGGCGACGAACGAGATCACGGATGAGATCCATCGCATCGACCCGCGTACGGGCGAAGCCGAACCCGTGGACAGTGGCGCTTCGCCGCGCGACGTCGACGCCGGCGAGGGCGAGGTGTGGGTGACTGCAGCGCCGCCGCCGCCGCGGGACGCTGACCTCCCGTCGGCGGTCTGTCAGGACGTCCAGTTCCGAGGCGCTGGGAGACCGGATCTCCTACTCGTGTCGAGCCTGCCGCTGCAGGGCGACGTGAGCCGGGCTCTCGCGCGGGCAATCGCCGGCGGGATCGAGCTCGTCCTCGAACAGCGCGGATTCGAGGCCGGTGAATTTTCGGTGGGCCACCAGGCATGTGACTCCTCGACAGCTCAGGCCGGCGGAGAGGATTTCTTCCGCTGCGGCACGAATGCGAAGGCGTTCTCGCGCAACCAGCGCGTCGTCGGCGTCGTCGGCTCGTACCAGTCGTTCTGCTCGTACCTCCAGATCCCGATCGCGAATCAGGCCCCCGGCGGGCCGCTGGCCATGATCAGCCCATCGAACACCGACGACCTCTTGACGGGCGACGACAGTCTTTACCCGTCAGGCACGCGGAGCTTCTTCCGCCTTGCTGCGGCCAATCGCCTCCAGGGGCTGGCTCAGGTCGAGATCGCGAAGGGACTGGGCCACGAACGGCTCTTCGTGCTCGATGCGGGCGAGTACGGCGACCGGTACACCGCCGACCTGCGCGAGCACGCGAGGCGCTACGGGATCGAGGTGGTCGGGAGCGCGCGCTTCGACCCCGAGGCGGAGTCTTTCGCGAGACTCGCGCGCCGGGTCGCCCGCAGCGGGCCCCAGTCGGTCGCGATCGTCGGCGTTTTCACCCTAGGGTCGGCAGCTTTGATCCGAGATCTCCGCGCGGCGCTCGGGCCCGGCGTCGCCATCAGCGCACCCGACGGTTTCGTGGTGCCCGAGCTCACAAAGCTCGCAGGCGCTGCCGCAGAGGGCATGTACCTCACGACCTATGGCATTCCCAACGACCGGCTCCCGCCCAGGGGACGGCAGTTCCTCCGGGCCTTCGTCACCGCGAACGGCGGCGACCCTGGTCCCGACTACGCAGCGGCGTACGGAGCGCAGGCCGCCGAGATCCTGCTCGACGCTATCGCCCGTTCGGACGGTACGCGCAGGTCGGTCCTCGACGAGGTCAGCCGCACCGTCGTGAAGGACGGGATCCTCGGGAGCTGTCGACTGGAACGCCCAGGGCGATCTGCTCGAAGCGCCGATCACGATCCTCCGCGTTCAGAAGGGCGACTACGTCGTCGATCGCGTCTTCGTCAGCCGCCCCGTGACCTCTGGTTAGTCATCAGCCGCGCAGCTCCGTCAGACAGGACTGCTGTGGCGGCTACTCGTACCCGCAACAGAGGCCACGTGATCGAGCCGGCGATCTACAGCGCGTATAGCGAGAACGTGACCAGCATGGCGACGGCACCACCGCATGCCGGTGGGAGGGGTGGTTCGGGCTTCACGCTGACAAGCGTCCCTCAGACACATTCCCGAGCGTGTCAGATTCGTGTCAGATCACGCCGACGCACGCTGACCACCGCCGCCACGAGGCAGATGCCGGGATGGCCTGTTCGCTGGCGTCTGACCATCCACGACCCCCTCAGACCACCGCTCGACCGAATTTGCAAGCTGGGGGTCGCCGGTTCGAGCCCGGCACGCTCCATCGCCTGGAACCCCTGCAAATCGCCGGACGGGCGGAGGCTGGCGGTTGTCCCACGCGGGAACAACAGCGACGACCTGGTCGTGGTCGACCGTCTGCGTCTTCGAGTTGTCCGCACGGTTCGGCCCGAAGAGTCGCTATTGGGGGACTGGGACGTCGCATGGGGCACGGGACGGTCGATCATCCTCATCAAGAGCGAGAGCCTCGAGCCAGGCCCGGTCTTCGGGCGCTGCATCCCTGCCGTGATAGGCGGCGACACCGATATCTCTGCGGACGTCGCCACGCACACCGCGGACGGCGTGGTCGTTCTCTTCGGCGGGACATGCGGTGGCGGCAATCTCTCGCTTTCCCCCTACACGTTGGACCGCCTATCCCAAGATGACCTGGCCTTGACGCTTGACACGGCCACACCCGTCGCGATCGCGGTCGACGCGCACAGACACCGGGTCTTGCTCATCTCCTCAAGGCACGCCTGATAAAGGATTCGCCGGCCATCTAGCTCTTATGAGCATGGGTCGCCTTGACTCCGACCTGGAGGACCTGTACCGGCGACGGCAGGGCGCCTTCCAGGTGATGCTTTCTTCGGTAACGGGAAACGTCGAGAGCGCACGAGACGTCGTACAAGAGGCGTTCGTACGAGCTCTGCAGAAACAGGACGGATTCCGCGGCGAGGGGTCACTCGAAGCGTGGGTGTGGCGAATCGCGTTTCGGGTTGCGGTCGGATCGAGTGGGTCGCGCGAGCTCGCGGTGGACGAGGTGCCTGATGTTGCGTTCGTCGATGAGAGCCGCGATCCAATGCTTGCAGCCGCGTTCCGGAAACTGCCTCCGCAGCGACGGCTGGTGATCTTTCTGCGCTACTTCGCGGATCTGTCCTACGCCGAGATCGGCGAGGTACTCGGAGTCGCCGAAGGAACGGTCGCGGCAACTCTGTCCAAGGCGCATCAGCAGCTCCGCGTCGAGCTTTCGACTGGCGAGGTGATGGCATGAGCGCATATGAAGACATTCTTCTGGCCGCTCGGTTCGCCGCGCTGGCGCCCGAGCCGCTCGCTGGGAACTGGGATGACGTTCTCGACCGAGTAGGGGCGGCTCGCAAGGGCCGCCGGTCGCCTGAGCGTTCCCGCATGCTCCAGGGTCGTCGCCGCCGACTCTTCGTCGTGCTCGCTGTCGTCGCCCTCGTCGCCGTGGTAACCGCTTCTGCGTTCGCGGTGCGCGTCTTCGTCCTCGACAAGGGGCTCGTCGGTCTGCCCCCCGTAGGAGCGACGCCGAGTACTCCCGGGAGCGGAGTGCGCGAGATGTTCTTCTGGGTCCACCACAGCTCGAACTGGGTCTACGCGGACGGGCGGCTGATCCGGCATCGTGCTACCGGGGCCAATGGAACGCGGCTCCGGGCGAACCGATGGTCGAACGGCATCGTCGAGCAACGCCTCACGCGCGAGGGAGTCAAGCTCCTGCGATCCGAGATCGTCTCGGCAGGAGGGTTCGGAGACGTGCAGCCGCCACCCGGCAGTGATCCCCTCTTCAACAGGGCGATCATCGAGGTACGCCAGGGTGACCAGCTCGTCCGCCTCAGGTGGGCGAAGGATCTTGAGCGTCTCGAGGCTCGGCTAGCGCATCCAGAGTCGTGGCTGCCAGCGAGCGCGTGGAAGCAGCGGACGATCAGGGCCTACGTGCCCTCATGGTTCCAGGTCTGCGCAGGGGTGTTCGTGAACGACAACCCGCCGGGCTTCAAGTTCCCACAGATGCGTGCGGCTCGCATCGTGGCTCTGCTACCGCAGGCAGCCCAGAACGTGCTCCGCGGCAGGGACTGGACGGCCTATCCATCGGGGCCGACGTCGAGCGGCTACTACCCACACTGTTTCGACGTGACTACCAAGGGAGCCCGCTCGCTGGCCGGGGCTCTCGACGGCGCGAGGCCTGCAAAGAAGGGCAGTCTGGGTTACACATTCAATGCCCCAGACCCGAAGCGACAGGTCCTGATCACCTTCAACCCGTACCTCCCGCACGGCAAGACCCACTGCCTGGGCTGCGGATGAACAGCCGACCGTTCCGAAAGAGCACGCATGACAACGAACCCTCTCTTTAGAGAGACAGCGAAGCCTGACCGCGCCCTCACCTCTCTCTCCCCACTGGTGGGATACGGTGAGACGCGTGGATCTGCGGCCCATGCTCCTTCGCGCTGGGCCGATCCCGAGTGGCGAGGGCTGGGCGTTCGAGCCGAAGTACGACGGCTTCCGCGCGATCGTCTCTACCGACGGCGATCTCCGGGTACGCAGCCGCCGCGGCTGGAACATGACAACGCATGTGCCCGAGTTGCGTGAGCTATCGGCAGGGCTCGTGCTCGACGGCGAACTCGTCGCGTTCAACGAGTCCGGCGCGCCGCACTGGCCGCTCGTGTGCGAACGGGTGCTGCACGGAAACCGCGCGATCCCCGTCACCTTCGTCGCGTTCGACGTGCTTCGGGTGAACGGCCACGACGTGTGCTGCAACCCGTGGGCCGACCGGCGCGCCCTGCTCGAAGAGCTGTGGCAGGAGTGGACCTGCGCGCGGCTCGCCGACGTGTTCGACGACGGCCACGCCTTGTTCCAGGCGGTCGTCGAGCACGGCCCTGAGGGGATCGTCGCCAAGCGACGCAGCGGCGTCTACCGGCCCGGCCACCGGGGCTGGACGAAGATCAAGAACCCCGGCTACTGGCGGCGCGAGAGCGAGATCACTCACATGGAGCGAAGGCGCGAACGGACTCCGAGGGCGTGACGCGGCGGTTTGCCCGATTCTTAGAGGCACGTGCGATCCTGCGCCGGCCTTGTGCGTCCCGGAAGGCGCGTGCGGGCAGGTCGGGAATGTCGAGGTCCTCACAGCGATCCTTCGTCCAGCTGGAAACGGTCTGGGATGGGCCGGTCGCCGTGATCGTCACTGACTGTTGCCGTGGGCCGGTCCCACGGCCCTCAAGCTGCCCCGTGTGGCAGTGCAGTCCCTAGCGGTGGTACTGGCGGTCGAGGCTCCTCCTGCAGGGTTGGCCAGATGGCGGAAGGAGATCCGCCGGCTCTTCGAGGCCGGGCACAGCATCGAGGAGATCGCTGCCGTGGCCGGTGTTCGCTACGACGTGGTGCTCGCGATCGTCCGCCCGAGGTAGGACGGCTGCGGAAGATCACCTGTCGCTTCGAGGTCTTGCAAGCCGCAGGATCAGCGTTAGTGATTGCTCCGGTCCCGGCCAGAGCTCGCGTATGAGCGGTTCGCCGCCGGACTGCACGAGGTAGCGCAGTGCGAGCGCGACGATCACGGCGTCGTCGAGTTGACCGGCAACCGGGATGAAGTCCGGGACGAGGTCGAAGGGGAGTGCCAGGTAACCGAGGAGAGCGACCAGGATCAGCTTCCGGCGTCGCGGTACACGCGCGTCGCGTGCGAGTCGGCTGACGAGGACGATGCAGTCGGGAATGAAGGTCGCGAGCGTCCGGGCCTCGCCACGGCGACCCGCGAGCACGAGAGCGACCACGAACGCGGCGTACACAACCGCCAGCACGGCTATCCCGACCAGGAACCAAGTCCACCAAGGCATCGTGGAACCTATGCCTAGATTCGACGGTCAGACGGTGTGCAGCACGGCGGCGCGGACCTTCACGAGCGCCGCGACCTTCGCCCCCGGGGGTGCCCACACTATGTCGACCACTTCAAACGGCCACGGATGCCCCTCGACGGCGATCTCGTCACCAAGCTCGACGGCCACGGCACCAGCGCGATGCCGAGGTCGTCGGCGGTGACGGTGTGGACTCGGACGGAGACCCATGGGGCATGTCGACAGCATGACGGAGCACGCGAGGCGGCGTTCAGGCGGCCGAACCGGGAGGCCGGGTGCTACCCACACGGCCCCGTCAGTAGTGGCTGTTGTCCGCCAGTGCCTCGCCCTTGCCGAGCTTGCGACCGGACGTGTCGCCGATCTCTAGGTACGGCCACATCACGGAGGTGTGGTCGTTCTGCCCCTGTACGTGATCGAACTGGAGCACGTGGCCGAACTCGTGCGCCGCCACCATCTGCACGTCGTAGGCGTCCTTCGCTCCGGTCGTCGACCACTTGTAGTGGGTGTTGAACCGGGTGTCTGACTCGACTGGGTTGCCTTGGCGATCGTAGGCGGTCACGGTGCAGGCGAGCGCACCCTTGCAGTCTTGGTGATTCTCAAGCGACGCCCAGTCGACGACCGAGACCCCATCCTGGCCCGCCTTGCGTGTCGTCTCGCCAGCGTAGTGCATCGGCGGACCTGCCTGGTCTTTGATCCCGCAGTAGTTGACGTTGTTCGTCCACTCGTCCATCGCTGCGCGGAGCGCCTTGATCGCCTTGCCACGGTCGAGGGCTTTTGGCGTGGCGCCGACCCGCCAGTCTCGCGTCTCGGTCCAGTAGTTCGATCCGATCGAGCTCTGGGTGCTCGTCCCGCACGTGACCTCGGCACCGGTATCGGATGGCTGCTGGGCGTAGACGGCGCCAGTCGAGCGACGAAGCGAGCCGTCGCGTCGGAAGAAGGCGACCGCGAGTACGCGCTTTCGCCGGTCGGAGAGCAGCCGCGCATAAAGCGATCCGTCGCGACGCTCGAGCGCACAGCGAAGGATCGCCCCGCGCAGGACACGCCGCACCGCGCGTCCACCGCGAGGGAGTTGGAACGGAAGCTCGCCATGAACCGGTGCCGCCAAGTGCAGCCCGCACGGCGAGGAGACGGCGGTGCTCCTCGGCTGGGCGCTCTGGACGCTGGCGAACGCCGTGACGCATAGCACGACCGTGATCACGAAGCCGTGGCGCAAGAGAGCATGATCCTAGACTGTACGCGGGGCTCGCCAACTCGAGATTGTCGCGAGCCGCCGATGCGTGACTGCCGGATCGCCAAGGCGCGGCGGAGGCGGCGGCCCCTGAGGTCCGCCTCACCGGGCTCGGGCCTTGTCGGTCCTCGATGAACTCGGCGAGGAACTTGCCGAGCGAGGCCGAGTCGACGGTCGGAGAGCTTCGCATCCGGCTCGGCGAGCGGGCACGAAAACTGAACGAGGGTACGCCAGCCTAAGAACCTCTAACTGAATGAAGGGACCCGTTCGGCGGCCGCGAACTCCGTCGGCATCCGTCGTCAAGCTCGGGAGGGATGTCGATGCGGGCGAGACCGTGGGAGGTTCCGGACGGGTTGTGGGAGCGGATCGAGCCGTTGCTGCCGGGCGAGGCAGCGGCGCTTCCGCTATCCGGGTCGCAAGCGGCTTGATGACCGGCGCGTGTTGCAGGGGATCTTGTTTGTGCTGCACACGGGGATCGGCTGGGAGCACCTGCCGCAGGAGCTCGGCTTTGGCTGCGGGATGACAGCGTGGCGGCGGCTGCGAGCGTGGCAACAGGCGGGCGTCTGGGAGCGGTTGCACGAGCTGCTGCTGGCCGAGTTGCACGCCGCCGAGCAGCTCGAGTGGGAGCGGGCGGTCGCCGATTCCAGTCACCTGCAAGCGAAAAAGGGGGCTCCAAGACGGGTCCCGAGCCCCGTTGACCGCGGCCGCGCGGGCAGCAAGCACCACCTGCTCACAGACGGCGGCGGCATCCCGCTCGCCTGGACGCTCACCGGCGGCAACCGCAACGACGTCACCCAGTTGCTCGACTGCTCGACCGGGTGCCACCCGTCCGCGGCCGTGTCGGCCGGCCACGACGCCGACCGCGGACGCTGATCGCCGACCGCGGCTACGACCACGACAAGTACCGCCGTCTCGTCTGGCAGCGCGGCGTCAAGCCGCTGATCGCCCGCCGCCAAACCGAGCACGGCTCCGGACTCGGCCGCCACCGCTGGGTCGTCGAGCGCACCTTCGCCTGGCTGCATAACCGCCGCCGCCTGCTCATCCGCTACGACCGCCGCGACGACATCCACGAAGCCTTCCTCGCCCTCGCCTGCTGCCTCATCTGCTGGCGGCAGCTGGAGACGTCATTGAGTTAGGACCTCTAAGAGGTACCGCCCGGGGGCGCATCTTGCCGCCGCGGACGACGGTACCTTGGCTCGCTCGGACTCGGCTAGACCAGGGCCGTCCCGGACTCGGCCGACGGGCTCGACCACCCACCAGAGGCCATCCACCCGGATCTGCGTTCCGACCCGTCACCTCGCGGCCGAAGGACGGCTCCTGCGGACAGGCTCCAGCCGATCTCAAGTGCGTCTAAAGCGCCGCAACGCACTCTCCTTCCCACAGGCCGCACGAGATGCGGCAACCGTTCAAACAGCAGAAGGAGAGACCAATGCCTTCCCTCCCAGCCACCACTTCCCTCAGACGGCGGCACACGAGCCTGCTCGTCGCCGCACTCGCAATCGCAGCCCTACTGGCGATAGTCGCACCCGCCGCGAACGCCAGCACCGCGAGGATGCCCAGTGACCAAGCCAACAGCAGCATCGTCGCACAGTACGGCTGGGGCGCTGCGGCGACCGTCGCCAAACGGCAGTCGAACGACCTCCTGGCCCGGTACGGCTGGGGCGCTGCGGCGACCTTCGCGAAGCATCAGACCCGCGCATCCCTCGCGACCAGCGCTGAAGAGGCTCTCCTGGCGCAATACGGCTGGGGCGCAGCTGCCGCGTACGCCAAGCTGCACGTCTAGAACGAGGGAGGCGGTCGCGCGTCCACGGCCGCCTCCCACTGCTGCGTCGGCGATCGCGTCGAGAAAGCTCCGTCTAGGGCGTGTCTGGGATTCGTTCGACTGTGATCCTCGTCGCAGTGATGGTCGCTCGGAGTCCGCTGGCGGTGAGGTTTTGATCCAGAGCCGGTAGCGCCGAGGGCGACCCACCAACTCCCGGAACTCACCGAGAAGCCGCGGAGATCACGCGCCGCGGGATCGACGGGGAGCTAGACCCCCGAGAGGCGCTCCTAGCACGCTGACGCTCGATCTGTTCGATGGAGTGATCTAGGCTCCCGGCATGAAGCGAACGGCGAAACTTGTCGTTCTCGCGGTAGCCGTGTACGCGGTTGCCACGAAGAGCGGACGCGAACGGCTGCAGCGCGCTCGGGAGGCGTACAGCCAGTCGATCGCCTCCGGGTCAAGGCCGATCGAGGGCGTCGGCACCGCGGTGGCGGCGTTCGTCGGTCTCGCGGAGGCCGGCCCGCTCAACCCGCCATGAGGACGACCCAGGTCGGCTGACGGCGCGTCTGCAACCGGTGCTTGCTGCGAGTCCTCACATGACGCTTGATCAACCACCACTCGGTTGAACAGCGCAGTCGCGGGGTAGGCGACGCGAAACGAAACAACGGAGGAGAGCCTGATGAAGGCAAAGCTATTGCGCGACGCGGGCGAAATCGCCGGTGGGACGGAGGTCGAGATTGTTTCGGGCGCCGGGACGAACGACGCACGGTCCGACGAGGACGTGGGAGGACGGAGCACCACCGTCGCGCCCGTCTACGAGGTAACCGACGAGGAAGGACACGCGGAGAAGGTCGACACGCGAGACCTCAGGCCGTCGCCATAACCGGGATCGATCCCACGGGCTGGACCGCGAGGACCTATCTCTGCGCGCGTTACACCGTCTCTGAGGGCGGCGTGCTTAATCGATCAGGTGCGTTGGTCGTGCTCGCCCGATCGTCTGTCCGAGATCGAAGTACCAGCGCATTGCCGAAATACATCTCGTCGTGGATTCGGAAGAGCACAACGACAGTTTCAAGGAGTAGACGAACGACGAGTAGCCAGACGATCGAGCCGACGGCCGCCGCGACTCCTGCAAGGAGTCCGATCCAGATCGACTCTTCGTGCGTGTACTCGACGATCGCGAGCAGCACGCCCACGACACTCGATGCCAGCGCCAGGACCCACTGAAGCCCGACAAAGCCCGTCGTCAGGAGGATGGCGGCGACGGGCGGAGCGGGAGGACACACGCGGAGCTAGGCCGGTTCCTCACAGCCGCCGCGGGCTACCGCGTGCTTGCGAGCGACGGCACATACCTCGGTTGGCTCGATCACGTCCGCTACGAACGCTACGCCGACCATCCCGACGAGCTCATCATCAGCAGTCGCCGTCACCTCGCGACGCGGCGACGTGTCCTTCCCTTCAGCGCGGTGGCCGAAGTCAGACAACGTGACAGGACGGTTGTGGTACGCGGCACCCGCACGGAGTGACCCGCGGGCGCCTCCAGCCGCGGAATGTATTTCGCGGCGAGGGTCGGCGGAGTTCTAGCGCCTCCCCTTGAACTCTTCGCCTGCATCTGCATAGATTCCGGGCGGGAGGAGGGTGGTACTGCTGCACTGCGAGCAATGCGGCTGCTCGGGCGGGCTTGGCATGGGCTGGGTCTCGTTCGTTCGCGGTGATCCCGACGACACCGATGACGGGTCGTGGATCAGCGCGTACTGCCCACCGTGTGCCGTTGCTCGGTTCGATTATGGGCACGACACCGCCGAGAACACGTCTGCGTCTGGGATCCGCCCCCCAACGGACGTGATGGGCCGCTCGCAACGTCGAGGGGAGGGGACGCTGCGAGCGGCCGTTCGGCGCCCAGGTGAAGTCGAAGGCACGACACTCGTCACCGGGATTGCGGGGAGGGGCTGAGGCTAGTCCTTCAACGGGACCGCATGCGTCATGTCGGATAACCCGAGAGGGGTGCGGCAGGTGTCGAACGGCACCACCAAATGGACAGTTCGGTATACCGTGAGCGGCGGTCACCAAGCGCACTACAAGGTCTTCCACGACCAGGCAGCGGCGGAAAGCTTCGCACGATGGTGGGAGCAACGAGGCGAGGGGTTCGAATCCGTCGTTCTACCTCGATGACAAGGCCCTTCTTGCAGGCCAAGGCGCGACGACAAAGGCCGAGACGAAGGAAGCTTCCCTCATCGCGTTTCCTCAGCCGGCCGCGCGAACGCGCCGAGCAGCGCGCCCACCCCAGGGAGGCGCTCGTCCACGCGCCGGCCCCGAACATGGAAGAATCGAGCACATGCACCTCGCTGGCCTCCCGGTCCCTGACCGTCTCGTACTCCAACTCGCCCAGTGCCTCCGCACGGAAGGGCTCAACGACACCGCCGAAATCCTCGAAGACGCCTACGACGAAGAGCGCGACGTCGTCGCGCTCACGATCGCCGACCGGGAAGCAATCGTCCGCGCCCTTGAGTACTGCCCCTACGGGCTTTCGGAGCTCCGTGGCGTCCTGCTCCTCGAACACGAATGGCGACTGGCTGAACTCGTTAGCCACGCACCACCCGTCGCCTGATCAGCCGACCGACGCAGGTCACTCGCGCCGAGCCCCTCGCCCAGGTACACGCGGCCCCACCGTTGAGGTGATGGGCGCTAGTTAATCACTGGGTACACCTTGTAACGTTCCGCGCAATTCGTCTTGAATCGCGGAGGCACGTCGTCGCCGCATGACGACCGCCTCACTTCCGACCCGCTGCCTTCCAGGTAAGGCGCGCTGCGGCCGGTTCCGGGCGTTTGCCCAGCCAGTGACTTGATCCGACTAAAGCAGGGACGATCGCATCATGGCCATCGCGATCGAGTGGGTTACTCGTGGGCCTGGCGCAACAGCTGCGAAGTACGACCAACTCCTCGCACTGCTAAGCGCCACTCCTGGCGGACCGCATCCAGGTGAGGGCCGCCTGTTTCACTGGGCGAGGGTTGCTAACGATGGGCTCCACGGTGTCGATGTCTGGGACACGCAGTAGCACTTCGACCAGTTCGCGGCAAACGTGCTTGGCCCCCCGCCGTCGCACAGGTGGGAATGTCGGCGCCCCAGACGAAGTCCTTTGACATTCACGCGTTTCTGACCGCCCATTAGGGCGGCGAGCAGCTCACGCCGGCAGGCCCCGCGTGCCGCCTCCCGGCGGAGCGGCCGTCGTCCAGTCCGCTCGCGACCCTAACCCGCAACAGACGGATGGACGCCGAGTGGACGGGTGCAGGAGCTGCGAGTCGCTTGAGCGAGGTTCGGCGCGGGCCTAGCTCGCGTGATGTCGGGGGCGCTTTAGGCCCAGCCCAACTGTTTCAGACTGATCCCATCGTTCCAGATCTTCGTCATGTGACGGATGCGATCGCCATCGAAATCCATGACGTAGACATAGTCGGCCTCCACCTTGTTCCCCGTCGGTGGCACCGGCCCACCCTCTCCGGTGTGCGTGCCTCGGAATACGCCGTAGGCGGCCACGTTCTGCCGCGCATCGTCGACCGCGAACGAGCGAATCTCGTAGCTCGCGTCCGGCACCGGCGTGAAGAGCCCCTTCATCCAATCGGTGTAACCCTCCACCGTGTCGACGCCTTCGAGTACTCCAACCTGTGACGAGAACGTCGCGCCTTCGTGGCAGTAGGACTGGCACCCGTCCCAACCCTTGCCTGTTTCGCAGGCAACGAAAAACTGCTCGGCCGTTTCTCTGATCGCACTCATCTCAGATCCTTCCATCGGTGAGAACAGACAGTGCGCAGAATCACGAATCTGAGTCAACCGAGCAAACCGTCCTCGGGAGGCTGCGCGGCGGCACCTGACCCGATACGACGTAGGACTTCTGAGTCCGCCTTCTTGCCGACCACTCCACTAGCGACGGGTCGGCCATGCCCGACGGTCAAGATCGCCGGGGTCGCCCATCGAGACTGACATTTCGGCCACCTCCGTATCCGAGCGGCGTTGCGCGTACTTGCTCTCAACGACTGGCTTGTTGTGGAGCAGACGGTCGCTGAACTACGCGTCCGCCGCGGCGAGCGGGCGCTGAAGCTCGACGGTGCGATCTTTGCCCGCGTTCCTAGAAGTGCTCGCACCTGTAGTACCCGATGACAGGGATGAAGAAATACAGAGTCCCGGTCTGCGGGCACGGCTGGCCTTGATACAGGTCGCTGCGAATCAGATGGACTGTCCCGGTGAATGAGCCATCAAGGGTGAAGATCTTGAAGTTGTACGAGGGCGGCGCGTCAGGATCTCCCGGTATCGGCCGTCCGTGACCGGGATCGCTGCACACCGTTCTCGGTGCTGCCGGATCGGTAAAGCAGGTCCATCCTGCGGCGGTCAGCTGATCAGGCGTCAGCCCAGCCGCGGTCGCCGTGCTGGCGACTCCTACCAATACCACGACAGCCGCGACAAGCACGAGCTTGCGCATCATTCCGCTCCTTCCACGCTTCTGGCTTGAACCCCTAGCCGAGCCTTTTGATCGTCCAGCCGCGCGTCGCACGAACCCCAAGTCATCTCAGGTGACCCCCCGTGCATCCGATCTCGGCG
Organism: uncultured Actinomycetes bacterium; assembly: GCA_963793655.1. Lineage (GTDB taxonomy): Bacteria > Actinomycetota > Thermoleophilia > Gaiellales > Gaiellaceae > Gaiella. The sequence continues at coordinate 15,773 of CAWCAV010000010.1, read as the reverse complement.
CACTCGATGTCCGAACTCGTCTCCGTACACCGGGGACAAAACGGCAGCAGGTTCCCGCACCCGTCCGACCACCAAGTCCAGCGTTCGACGATCGCCCATCTCTCGTCAGCGTCACCGCACACTCGGTGCACAGCACCACAGCGACGTCGGAGCCCTCACCGCTGACCGCAGAGCGAGGCACGGGAACAGGTTACGCCTCGTCTGCCCGCGAGAGAAGAGCCGACCGGCCATCGGCGACGACCTGCGGATGCGCAGCAAGATCGCCGGGTCGCCGATCGAGACACACAAGTCCGGCCATGTCCGTGTCCGCGAGGCGTTGCGCGTGCGCCTCCTCAACAAGTGGGTCGAGGTCGAGCAGACGGTCGGAGAGCTTCGCATCCGGCTCGGAGAGGGACGGCTGAGTCTGAGCGTTCAGCCCTTAGGCGATTTCTCTAGTCCGTATCCCTGAAGGATGGCGGCGAACGGCCTCTGGCCGAGGCGCGAAACGCCGCTCGCCCCGATGAGCGGGATCAAAGACGCCCTGGTCGAGCTTAGGCGACAAGGCTGGCTCTCGTTCAGGATCGAGGGCGGCGTCGCCCGTGTCACCTACGGCGACCGTGTCCGCAAGCTTGCGGAGGGCTTGGGCTCAAGCTTCGCGCGTGAAATGTGGAGCCCCCTCGCGGCTAACTCCCCGACGGCATGAGGGGACTCCACTTCGCGGCGATGAGATTCTCGATCGCGACAGGTAGTTCAACTGCCCTACGTAGAAAATGCGGCGAAGATCCGGGTACACCCCGATGGCAGCATCGAACCAACTTTGTGACTCTTGCCTGGACGGGGGCCTTGTTGGCAACCTCATTGTCGTCGTTTGGCAGCTGGCCCCCTCAGGAAGGGAGGGGACATGGCAACCGGTCGGAAACTCGGGCCACGGGTCCGCGGCTACCTCCGAGCCGGTCACTCGATCGTTGGTGCTCTGGCTGCGGTTGTTGTCGTCGCGGCGCTCGTGTTCGCGGGCGGGGCCCAGGGTGCGATCCCGCCGGTCTCCTCGCCCCCCTGTTGTGGTCCGTCGGCTGCTGGCTGTGGATAGCCGTTGCCGTATGCGCGCTTATCTAGCGCGATAGCACTGGGCTCGGCGCCCAGCAGGTTCGCCTCCATATCCCCATCCCCTGTTTGTCCTCCCCCACGCCGTGTCCGGACCGGCGCCTTACCACCCCGAGTCATAACATGCTTTCGTGCGGCGTGGGTCGAGGCGCGGCGATGGCCGCTCGCGGGCATCAGGGGGGAGGGACGCCACGAGCGGCCGGTTCTTCGCCGCATGGGAGAGGGAAATACCCCTCGGCGAAGGAACTTCGTCGGGTCTTGCGGGGATTGGGCTCCCCTAAATGGGGTAGTGCTCGGTCAGTTCTCCGTGCTGCGTCCTGGCTACGTGTTTCCCATCCGCCGGGGCATGTTCTGGTGGGGCCTCACCGGCTTCGTCATCCCCTTTGGCGGAATCCTCCACATCATCGGGGCGCTGCGGCTTGCGCGGCCCGACTCCAAGTGGGCGACGGAGCACTACGACGAGAGCAAGATGGAGCTTTCTCGCGCACGGTTCGCAGACGCAGTCTGATGACAACCCGCAGGCTGATCGGCACAAGCTCTTGGTCGCCCGAGGGGCAATGGGAACTGAAGCCCGGCGGTCGCATCTTGAGCGTGCGCTGACTCGTGCGCCCCGAGCCTGAGCGACCCACGACCGTCCTCGGTGCGGCCAGTGCGGCAGCGTGCTGCACGTCACGCGCGCCGAGGCCGACAGGCTCGCGACGATGCCACGGTTCGGGTGCGTCAGACGCGAGATTCGAGACGGGCAAGACCGCCGCGCGCTGACGTGTGTCGCCGCCCGCTGCTCCGGTCTGGGCCTCAGGACTCCGGGTCGTACATGATCTCGCGTACCTCTTGGGCACATCGGCAGGACTCGGCGATCTTGGCCGCCCAGGCGAGCGCCTCCTCGCGTGAGGCGACTTCGATGATCGAGAAGCCGCCGACCACGGCCTTGGTCTCCGGGAGGGGGCCGTCAGCGACCGACCCGTCGGTCGACACGATGCTCGCCTGCTGACGCAGGACTCCGCCGCCGAAGATCCAAGCGCCCGCCTGCTTGATCTCCCGAACCACCGCGTGCGAGGCCTCACCGACCGTCGGCCAGTCCTCCTCGGGGATGTGATCCATCGATCCGTCGTCGAACGAGATCAGGTACCGCGGCATGTTCGAGTCTCCTTGTCTGTGTTGCTCCGGCTGTGTGAATTCTTAGACCGGGCGGTCGTGTCATGCTCATCGCTGGTCGAGCGTTCGCGGGCGCGACCTCCCTGTGTCCGGGGCACTCGTTCGCCATGTCACGCACCTGGGCGGGCACTCGCGGCGTCCCTCCTTCTTCGCGCGCGCACGCACGCGCGCGTGGCGTGGTGTCACACTTCAGGCATGACTCGCGCTTCGTCGCCCTGTGCCGCGAAGCTTCGCAGCGGTGATCTCTGTCAGTCGGTCGCGACCACCGGCGAGTTCTGCGCCTATCACGCCGCAATGGCGGCCGAGCTGGGGTCAGAGACCGTGGCGACCGGCCAGCAGACAAAGCGGCGCAACGCCCGCCAGCGTGTCCCCGTCGTCGCGGAATCGGAGCCGCTCGTGCTCACCTCGACATCGCCGGGCGCTCCGTCAGGCGTCAGGCCCGCCTTGGCGCTCAGGGCCGCCGAGGAGGTCGAGACGATCCGCCGCGTCCTGCTCGAGGCCGCGACCAGCACCACCCGAGAGACATGGACGACGTGCAGCTGTCCGATGCGCAGGTTCCGCCAGGAGATCACCGTTCCCGACATGGAACAAGGATCAAGGCTGTCGAGACGCTGCTGCGCGAGGGGCTCGGCCGCGTCGGAGAGGCCGAGATCGTCGAGCCGAGGGTTCCCGAATCGGTCGAGGAGCTGAGGAAACTCAGCACAGCCCAGCTCGGGCTGATGGTGGGGCTTGGGTACGCGGCGCGGATCCGCGCGCTCGTCGACGACGGAGATGATGCGTTCCGCCTCGAGGTCGAACGGTGGACGCCCAAGGCACGCGCAGCGGTCGCCCGAGCCCTCGCCGAGGTTGGCTGACCGTCCGTCCGGACCTGACATCGATCTGACCCACGGCCGCGAGCCTTCTATCCATCGGCGCCGAACGGCGACCACCGACTACGCGAGTCGGCACTCCGCCGGGTACCTCCGTCGACGCCACCATCATGCTGGGCCTGGAGGCCGGTGGGCACCCCCGCGCGAGCGAACGGGCGTAGAGCCTCTTCCCCATGCGATCCGTCGAAGCGGCCGCCGGGTTGGGCTAGGGGCCGCCGTCGGCGGCGCGGGTACCGTGGGGTCGGTGCGAATCGCGACCTGGAACGTCAACTCGGTCAAGCAGCGCGTGCCGCGGCTGCTGCCTTGGCTGGATGAGCGGCGGCCGGACGTGGTCTGCCTGCAGGAGACCAAGCTCGCAGACGATGCGTTCGCTCGACCTGCTCGGCGACGAGCTCGCGCGACCGCGGCTACGCCGTCGCGGTTCACGGCGAGGCGACGTGGAACGGGGTGGCGATCCTCTCGCGTGTGGGGCTGGACGACGTCGTGGTCGGGACTCGCCGGCGCGCCGGGCTTCCCGCATCCGGAGGCGCGCGCGGTCTCCGCTACGTGTGGCGGGATCCGGGTGGTCTCGGTGTACGTACCGAACGGGCGCGTGCCGGACTCGGAGCACTACCAGTACAAGCTCGCCTGGCTGGCTTCGCTGCGGGAGATGGTTGCCGCCGGCCCGGAGGCGACGGTCGTATGCGGCGACATGAACATCGCGCCGACCGACGACGACGTGTTCGATCCCGAGGCCTACGTCGGCCAGACCCACGTGACGCCGCCCGAGCGGGCGGCGCTGGCGGAGCTGCAGGCGCTCGGCCTGCGTGACGTCGTGCGCGATCGCTGGCCGAACGAGCGGGTGTTCACCTACTGGGACTACCGGGCGGGGATGTTCCATCAGGACCTCGGGATGCGGATCGATCTGGTGCTGGCCAGCGAGCCGGTCGCCGAGCCGTGTCCGGGCGGCATGGGTGGACCGGCAGGCCCGCAAGGGCAAGCGGGCCGAGCGACCACGCGCCGGTGATCGTCGACCTGGACGAGGCGCCGGACGGCGACATCGGGCCGGTCGTGCCGCCGCCCTCCGCTCCGGTGACGCAGGCGCGGCTCGGCCAAGCTGCCGCAGTCGCCGTAAGCGCCCACGCGGCCTTACCGCGGGCGGTCGCGATCGCGCGAGGGCTGAACGCGCTTCGGCTCTCCCGGCATCTTCGGATAGTCGGGCGGGTAGGGCATGTCCCCCCGTCCCTCGGCGGCGTCGTTCTCGTACATGTCCAGCAGCGGCTGCAGCGAGTGGGCGGCGTCGTCGATCGCGGCGTGGCGATCGCCGACCTCGGCAAAGCGCGCGGGCATCGTCGCGACCGTGAAGTCCTCGGGCGCGACCTCGGCGAGCTCGTCCCACGTGACCGGCGCGGAGACCGGCGCGCCCGCCTTCGGCCGGACGCTGTAGGCCGAGGCGATCGTGCGATCGCGGGCGTTCTGGTTGTAGTCGATGAAGATGCGCTCGCCGCGCTCCTCCTTCCACCACTTGGTCGTCACCTGGCCCGGTAGACGCCGCTCGAGCTCGCGCCCGAAGGCGATCGCGGCGTGGCGAACGTCCGTGAACGTCCAGCGCGGCTCGATCCGGACGTAGATGTGGACGCCTCGGCCTCCCGAGGTCTTCGGGAAACCGGTGTAGCCGAGCTCGTCCAGGAGCACGCGTGCCTCGGCGGCGACGCGCACGGCGTCGGCGAAGTCCGTGCCCGGCTGCGGGTCCAGGTCGATGCGCAGCTCGTCCGGATGGTCGACGTCGTCGCTGCGAACCGGCCACGGATGGAACGTGATCGTGCCCATCTGGGCCGCCCAGCCGACGACGGCCACCTCCGTGGGACAGATCTCGTCCGCGTGGCGACCCGACGGGAACTGGATCCGCGCGGTCTGCACGTAGTCCGGAGCTCCGCGTGGGATGCGCTTCTGAAAGAAGGCGTCGCCGCCGCCCTTCTCGCGCGTCGAGACGACGATGCCCGGATGCACGCCCTTCGGCCAGCGCTCGAGCGTCGTCGGCCGCCGCTCGAGCGCGCGCATGATGCCGTCGCTCGACGGCGAGGTAGTACTTGACGATGTCGAGCTTGGTGACCGCGCCTGAGCGCTCGGTCGTCGGGAAGATCACGCGATCGGGGCTGGACACGCGCAAATCGCGCCCACCGGCGTCGACGATCGTGGCCTCCGATGCGGCCATGCCCGGAGTTCTACGGCAACGACGCCCGGCCCACACCCGCCGCCGCACCGCAGGTGCTCACCCGACGTTGCCGGACTCCATCGAGGAGCCCGAACGTTACTTACGTCCTTCGCCGCGCACGCGCACGCACGCGCGGCAGAAGGTGACTGGGTGCCCGCTCGCGGTGATCATGACTCTCTGTCGACTACTGGCCCGGAGGGATGTTCTGGTTGCGGCGCAGGACGTTGTCCGGGTCGTAGCGCCGCTTGAGCGCTTGCAGGCGGTCGAAGGCCCCTTCGGCGAACATCGCACGTACCCGCTCGATCGGCTCGTCGGCCTGCATGTAGTTGGCGTAGCCGACACGCGGTCGGGACGCCTCTATCCATCGACCATTCGCCGCGACCCCCGACTTGCAGGGTCGGGGCGCTGCCAGGGGACACCCACCCCCTCGCGGTGATCTCGCGATGGGGCCTGGACGCGGGGGCCCGGTGTCACGGTCGTAGCCGCAACGGAGAACATCGCGCTCTAGCGCGCAGGGCGCACCGAGCATGTGGAGTCTCGGCGCTTGTATATCTCGTAGTTGTAGTGCGTCGAGATCGGGCGGTAGTCCGGCCCGCGGAAGAGCCGGACGAGCGGCGTGTCCGCGCGGTAGCGCTCGATCCGTGCCTCGCGGCGCGACTGGTACGGGATGCGCCGAGTCAGGACGGCGACGTCGGGCAGACCGTGCCGCTGCCAGTAGCGCAGGAACGTCTGCTGGTAGGCGTCGGTCTTGTCCTCCGAGATCGTCGCGATCCAGGCGCTCGACGTGTCCGCCCGGGAGTGAGAGAGCAGATAGCCGCCCGGGAAGTCGCGGAAGAAGACGATCCGGCAGTGCGGGCTGACGCGATCCAGGTCGCGGCCGATCTCCTCCAGCCACAGCTTCTTGTTCGGGCTCGTCTGCAGCCCCGCGAAGGGGCCGCTCGACACCGTCGCGTCCAGTGTCGACACCGGCCCGTCGCGGTACACCGGCCAGCCGAGGACGAGCAGGAGCGCCGGTACGACGACTGCCGGCAAGACGGCGAATTGCGCGGCCGCCGCTTCCTCGAGCGCCCAGACGAGGAACGCCGTCGTCACGAAGATCGCCGGCAGGAAGCCGACGCCGAAGTTGACGCCGCCGTTGTTGCTCGACCACGCGGTCGCGAGCCCGGCCAGGAGCGCCGGCACCCACACGGCTGCAAACAGGCGGCGCGCGTCGGCCCGCGGCCAGACGAGCACGAGCAACGGCAGGACGAGCGCGCCGTAGTGGGCCACGAACTCAAGCGACGACGTGTACGAGTCGAGCGCCCGGCCGGCGGCGACCGGCAGGCAAAGGACCGGTAGAGCGAGGAGAAGCGGCACGGCGAGCGGCCGGCGGAATCGCCAGGCGACGAGCAGTAGCCCGAGCGCAGGGAGAAGCAGGTACCAGTAGTGCAGCGTCGTCCACTGGTGGTGGAAGACGTCGCCGAACTTGCCAGCGCTCGCCGAATGGCCGAGGTACTTCGACGATCGCCGGTACCCCTCGGCGACGGAGTGGACACCGGCGCTCCCCGCGACGACGCCCATCGCGACGCCGAAGACGCCGAGCGACGGCAGTCCGAACGCCAGGATCTGGCGCCGCCACCGCGGCGGCTCGAGGACGAGCCGCACTGCAAACGCGATGACGACGGCGACGGCGAGCGACGGGTAGGCGAAGACCGCGAACCCATGACACAGGCCGGCGACGACAAGCCACCAGCTGCTCGACTGCGGCGCGAGTGAGCGGAACGCCAGCAGACAGCCGGCAGTGAACAGTCCGCTGCCGAGCGTGTTGTAGCTCAGGCTGTGGATGTCGAACGGCACGAACGCGACTGCCGCCACCGCCGCGAGCAGAGCCGCCGATGCGCTCCGCAGCACGCTCCGCAACCCGACGAACACGGCCGCGGCCACGAGCAGCGAGAACAGGAACTGCAGGTGCCGCACGTACAGCACGACGCCGTCCACGCCGACGAGTTCGCGCCAGACCCATACAAACGGGGAGACGAGCAGGCCCGCCTGCTGCGCCACCGTCGTCTCATCGACGAACGGGCTCGCGCCATGGGCGAACCGCCACGGCAACGCGACGTAGAACGACTCGTCGGTCAGATCGACGCCGTACCAGCTCCGCCAGTAGGTGACTCCGACGACGGCGATCGCGGCGGCGACTGCGGCCGCCCCCGAGGGTGACAGCCGCCTCCGCGTGCGGTTTACCCCGCGGCCCCGACGCGCGAAAGCCAGATGTGTCGCCGCCTGGCGCGAGCTGCGTTCACAGCCCCATGGTAAGCAGGTGCTCGACCGCGTGGTGGCTCCCCGCTGTGGTTTTCAGCCCGCGGGGCCTGGTTGCCGGGAGGGGGGCTCGGGAATGCCTACGCCTCCTTATCGCGCACGCGCTGCACGTGCGAGGGACATCCTCTCTAACCGCCTGTCGCCGGTTTGTACCCGTCGCGTAGTCACCGTTGCGATCCGACAAGCGTCTGACACGGACCGATTGGGCGTGTGACCATCAGCGATCGCGTGTGACCCCCGACTCGCCGTGTCGGTGCATCTCGGCTCCCCCTCGGGATCGTCATGGCGGCGGGGCCTGATCCCGGGGCCTCGGCGCGAACGCCACCCCCTTCTCATCGCGCGCACGCGACGGCGGGGGTACCCACCCCCTTGGCGAGGCGATCCACGGTGGGGCCTGGTAGGGGGCGGGGCCTGGTCGGGGGCGCGGGGCCTGTCGGGGGGATCGTGGGGCGATGGTCACGGAAGGATGAGGTGGCTGTCGCCGAACTCGTGCCAGCGGTAGCCGTGCTGGCGCGCGGCCTCGTAGCTGTGCTCGATCAGCCCGTGTCCGGCGGCCGCTATGAGCATCTCGAGGTGCGATGACTCCGGCTCATGGAGACCAGTGAGCAGGCCGTCGATCGTCCAGAGGCCCCGCGCGGCGGTCACGACGAGGTTCGTCCATCCAGCCTCGGGGACGACGTTGCCGTTCGGTTGGGAGGCCGTCTCGAGGGCGCGCACGACGGTGGTACCGACCGCGATCACGCGGCCGCCCCACTGATGCACAGCGTTCACCAGATTCGCCGTGTGCCGCGGAACGCGGAAGCGTTCGGGGTATGGAGATTCGTGGCGTTCCTGCGAGGAGACGCCGGTGTGCAGCGTGATCGGCGCGACAAGCACACCACTTGTGACAAGCCGGGTGATCAGCTGGGCCGTGAAGGGGCGCCCCGCGCTGGGCATCTCGGCGCTCCCGGGCTCCGCGGCGTAGACGGTCTGGTATGCGGACAGGGGCCAGCGTTGCGGCACGTGGCGGTAACGGATCGGGTGCCCGTGCTCGGCGAGGTAGGTCGCGACCGCCTGTTGCAGGTCGAGTCGTGCGAGCCAGAGCCTCGGAGCGGCGTACGCGGCGACGATCCGTGCGGTCGCACCGCCAGGAAGCGCCAGCTCGTCACCGGCTGTGACGGCGCCGAACGGCTGGTCGCCGTGGCGTAGCTCCACGAACCAATCGGTGTCGGGATCGCGGCCTGGTGCTGGGGTGGAGAGTCGGAGCTCGAGGTGGGTGCCGTCGGCGCGTCTCGCGGGCACGGCCGCGGGGAGAGTGGCGGACGTGTTGACAACGAGGAGATCGCCTGCGGCGAGGAACTGCGGCAGGTCACTGAAGCATCCGTGGGCGACGCTGCCCGTCCTACGGGAGGAGACAAGCAGGCGCACGCTGTCACGTGAACTCGCATGGGCCTCCGGCGGCTCGTGCGCCTCAGGGGGGGTGTGGAGCTGGAGGGCGCTCAAGCCGATGCCGCCACGAGGTCATTGACCCGATAGAGCCCACTCGGCAGATCACCCTCGATCAGTGTCATGAGACCCGGGACGCTCTCCTCCGGCGGCGGTCGGTCCGAGATGTCCTCACCCGGGAAGGCCTCCTGCTGCATCTGCGTGCGCATGTCTCCTGGGTCGACGGCGTAGACACGGAGCCCTGGATGCTCGGTGCCCAGAACCGCCGTGATCTGCGCGAGAGCGGCCTTCGACGAGCCATACCCACCCCAGCGCTCGTACGCCTCGAAGGCCGCGTCGGAAACAATGTTGACGATCCGTGCCTGGGGCGCGAAACGTAGTAGCGAGAGCTGGACGAGCGCGAGCGGCGCGAAAACGTTCGCTTCGTACACGCTCCGCAGCTCCCTGACGGAGTATCGGGCTAAAGGAGGCAGTGGACTCGGGCCGAGCACGCTGGCGTTGTTGACGAGGAGGTCGATCGGCTCCCCGACCGCATCCACGAGACGACGGCGATGGTCGGGATCGGCTACGTCGCCGGCGACCGCGACCACGCCGGCGAGCCCGGCGACCGCATTCTCGAGTCCCGCCGCCCCGCGCGCATCGACCGCGAGTTGCCAACCGCGCCCAGAAAGGGCACGAGTGAGCGCGAGCCCCAACCCACGAGATGCGCCGGTAATGATCCCTCGCATACCCGACACCCTCATGAGCGCTGCCGCCGGCCGATCGACCGGCTCGTCCCGGGGAGGGCTCCACCAGAGACTCGCTCGTCCGTCCTTTGTCGCCTCTTCACTCAGATCCTCCACTCATCGATCCTCGATCGTACAAGTTGAAGTTAACTTGAAGTCAAGGACTAGATGCCCTACTCTCAGACCATGTCCGAATTGCTTGCAATCGGAGAGGTCGCACGCCGAAGCGGCGTGGCATCCTCCGCGCTTCGCTTCTACGAGCAGCGAGGGCTGATCAGCTCGGAGCGCACGGGCTCGGGCCATCGCCACTACCCACGACCGGTGCTCCGCCGGATCGCCTTCATCGTCTTCGCCCAGCGCGTCGGCCTAACGCTCGATGAGATCGGCACCGAGCTTGCCAAGCTTCCGCTCCATCAAGCGCCGACGCGCCGAGACTGGTCTCGACTCTCCGTCACCTGGGCCTCAAGGATCGACGACCGGATCGCCGAACTGCAGCGCCTGAAGTTCGGGCTGACGGAATGCATCGGCTGCGGCTGCCTCTCGCTCGACCGCTGCAAGCTCGCCAATCCCGACGACCGCGCCGCCCGCCTCGGATCCGGCCCGCGCTACTGGATCGGCGACCAACGCGCAAATTGACGTCAGAGCTTTCCGGCCCGGCTCCCAGTACCTCGTCGGGCCCCGAGGCAAGCGTGGGATGCCGCACGACGGTTCGCGGGCCAACGGTGGTGGCGAAACTCGTGCGCGCCGTTACGTGTTTCTGCTGCGGCGCGGCGCCCGCGAGACCGAGTGCCCACCCCCCTCGGCGTGAGATCATGGTGGGGCCTGGTCGGGGCCACCTCCCGAACGCGCACCTCTTCTTCGCGTGCGCGCGCACGCGCGCGCACGCGAAGACCGGGTAGCCACTCCCCTTCGCCGTGACCATGTGGGGCCTGGTCCTTTCACTCGTCGTCGACTCCTGACGAGGGGGCGCTAGCCAATCACGCTGAAGATGAAGTCGAACTCGGTCGCACTCCTGACCTTCAGTTCCAACGAGCCCCGCGCGTTCCGGTAGGCGCGCGTGCCGCCGGTGATCGCGAACGTCGAATCGCCGGCGTCGAAGAACGGGCCCTCGACAGTGATCTGACCATCGGCCAGGAACGTCGTGTAGTTGCACTCCCACGACTTGCCGACCTCGGTGCGGACGCAGTAACCCTGGTCGGTCCCCACCTTGTGGATGTTCGCCCCGTCGAAGATCTCGTTCGCGAACGTGAGCAAATCGCCTGCGGAGTCACCCGCGGGGCCGAGGTCGGTGACGGCGTCCGTCGTCGCACGCTCGACGACATGAATGGTCTTCCCTGGACTCGAGCCCGGGTCGGCGCCCCCGTTCACGACAGCAACGAGGAGGACCGTGAGGGCAGCAGCAGCGACGAGTGCAAGCAGGCGCTTCATGAGCGTCCCCTTCCTCTCGGAGGCGACCCACGGTGCGTTGGGTCACCCACCTCGGGCACGCCTCGGATTTCCGCGAACGACCATACTCCTCTGGCCGGCACGCCAAGACTGTCACGCAACCGCGTGCCTGCCAGAGGAGCCGACCGTAGTCGAGGCAAGTGCGGTGACCCGCCGAGCCTCGCGCGGCGCGAGGATGCACGTGCCGCTCGTTAGGACCCGGACCCGTCCACCTCGTCTGTCGAGTCGACGTGATCGGAAATGTCCGTCGAGCTAGACCCACCCCGGCCGCCGCCAAACACGCGAAGAGGACGATCCGTCAGGGAAGCTCGACCGGCTCAGCCCAGAACCCCTCCTGGACTCGTCCCCTCCGGGCTGGACGTGGACGAGATCATTCGGCCGCTGCGGCACCCGTTGCGCGATGTCATCGTGCTCTACTCGGAGGCTGCCTCACTCCGCACGTTGCCGCTCGGCCTCTGCGCCTTCAGGGCTGAAGAGAGCCTCGAGGCGATCCATCGCGCCCGCCGTGCCCATCGCGACGACCACGTCGCCGGGCTCGAGCACCGTCTCCCCCGAAGGTTGAGGCTCGAGCCCTCCGTCAGCGCGGCGCAGCGCCGCGATGATGGCGGAGCCGGCGAGATCCGCAAGAGGCCGTCCGGCGGCGCGGCAGCCGCGTGTGACCTCGATCTCCTCCAGCCGGTACTCGGGTGCCACATCCACGACGCCCGTGACCTGAGGATGCAGCGCGAGTCGGGCCATTTCCGAGCCGCTCGACTTGTACGGCGAGACAACTCGCTGCGCACCGGCCCGCTGCAGCTTCTGCTCCGCTTCCTCGCCGCTCGCCCTGGCGACGATGGTCATGTCGGGCCGGAGCTCGCGGGCCGTGAGCGTGATGAAGACGTTCTCCGCGTCGGAGTCGACGCAGGCGACAAGCGCCCGGGCCCGGGCTATCCCGGCCAACCGCAGAAGCTCGTCGTCCGACGCCTCTCCCTCGAGGTAGGGCGCGCCGATCTCAGCAGCCGCCTCCAGGCTCTCCGGGTTGCGGTCGATGACGACGTACCTGGCTCCGGCTGCCCGTAGGTCTCGCACGACCTGACGCCCGACCCGACCGAAGCCGCAGACGAGGTAATGGTCCGAGAGGGCGTCCACAGCTCGCTGCCTCCTGCGCTCCTCGAGAAGTCCGGTGACATGCCCAGCAACGAAGAATTCCGTCACCGCGACGAGCGCGTAGAGGAGCGTACCGACGCCGAGGACGATCAGCAGAACCTTCAGAACCTGCCCGCCGGTCGTCTCCGGCGACGGAATCGAGCCGACGGTCGCAATCGTGTCGAGCGACCAGACAAAACCGTCCCAGATCGACGTCTCCTCGAACTCCGCGAAGCCGAGCGTTCCAACGAGAAGGAGGAGGCAGATGAGCCCGCCGAGCTTCGCGAGCCGAGCGAGGAACAACGGCACTTGCAGCTCGGCGCGTCGCGCCGAGCGACCGGTCGCCGCCGGTTGGTGGTCGATGTTCCTAATCCAGGACCTCGTAGCCCCGCATCATGTCCTCGTCCTCGTCCTCGTGCTCGAGATGTCGGCCCGAGAACGAGGCTCGCACTGGCACAAGTCTCGCGGGAGTACCCCTGCCGGCCCGTCGGCCCGCGGATGAGCCGAATCTTGGCTACGACAGCAGCGTCCCGCCGTTCGTCTCGCAGCTCGGTATCGACGCAGGACGCCCCACCACAGCGGGAGCACCCCCATCGGTCGCACCCTCACGAACCAGCGGGCGCTGAAGGCACCTGTCCCGAACGCCCACCTCTCTCTATCGCCCGCACGCAAGCACACGCGAGGGACGACCGCTTGGACGTACCCACCGCCTCGCGATGATCATGCCGATGGGGCCTGGTCACGGGGAGCACGCGGAACCTAGCCGCTGCGGAAACCCCACTCCGACCCCTCGCAATGATGGTGGCGAGAGGGCACTGCTCCCTGGAGCCATGCCGACGACGGGAGACTCATCAGCCATGCCGTACAGCAGATTCACAGCTTGTTCTAAAGGTGTTCCAAGGTCTTGTGCCGAGGCTTACGACATGTTCTTCTTGCGGTACGCCCGTAGCGAGCTTGTGCGGCGGCGTGGACGGACGATCGTGACGGTGAGCGGACTTGCGGTCGGCGTGGCGCTCGTCGTTGTAATCGCGGCCCTTACCCGCGGGCTGGATGACGCCCAGGCGACTGCGCTGGATCCGCTCTCGAGCATCGGCACGGACCTCACGGTCACGCTCGCGCCGTCCCAGGACACGGGCGGCGGCTTCGGGCCGGGAGGCGGGGGCGGTGGTCGAGAGGTCGTGCAGGCGAACAGCTCGGTGATCACGGACCTCTCGAAGCTTGGCAAGCCGGGTGAGAAGTTTGACCACACGTTCTTTCTTCCGGGCACGCAGCTGACGTTCTCGCAGTCGCAGACGAATCAGATCGGAAGGGTCGACGGCGTGCAGTCGGTGTCATCTGGGCTCGTGCTGTCGGCTGTGCATCAGGCGGGCACGGTTCCGAAGATCGTTGCGCAGCTCAAGGCCGGCGGGCAGCAGGTTCAGATTGATCGGCAGATCGCGCGGCCGACGCCGGCGGAGTTCCAACAGATGCAGAAGTGCCTCCAGAAGCAGGGGGTGCAGTTCGGGCCGGTCGGTGGGGGCGCCGGGTCAGCCGGCGGTGGCGGCGCCGACGGTGGGCTTGGAGGCCCGACGCAGGGTGGCGAGGCGGGCGCGGGTGGTAACCGGGCCGCGTTCAACGAGTGTTTGCCGGAGCGTTTGCGGCGGTTCCGGGCGACGGTCACGACGCCAGAGCAGACGTTGCGGCAGGTGGTCGATCCGCCGCAGACGAACATCTCGAGCTCGACGTACACGATCGGCGGCGTGGATGTGGAGGGGGACACGATCGGGATCGTGACCCCGTCGCTGGTGACGAAGGGCCGGTTCCTCCGCGGCAAGAACGAGGCGCTCGTGACCGCGACCTACGCAAGTCGCGCGAAGCTCGGCGTCGGCTCCACGATCGACCTCAACGGCACGTCGTTCCGTGTCGTCGGGCTTGTGCGCGCACCGCTTGGCGGGCAGACCGCGGACGTGTACGTGCCGCTCGGGCAGCTGCAGAAGCTCGCTTCGCTCAAGGGCCAGGTCAACGTCGCACTCGTGCGCGCCGCGAACGGCCAGAGCGTGGCCGACGTGCAGCAGCGCATCGAGACCACCTTCTCTAGTGCCCAGGTCGCGAGCGCCAGCGACGTCGCCGACTCGATCTCCGGCTCGCTCGTCGACGCCTCGAACCTCTCCCACCGCCTCGGGATCGCTTTGGCGGTGCTTGCGGCGCTGACCGCGTTCCTGATCGCGCTGTTGCTGACGCTCGCGTCGGTGGGCAAGCGGGTGCGCGAGATCGGCACGTTGAAGGCGCTCGGCTGGCGTCAGCGGATCGTCGTCCGCCAGATCGTGGGCGAGTCGCTCGCGCAGGGAATCGCCGGCGGGGTCATCGGTGTGGTGCTCGGCGTCATCGCCGCGGCCCTCATCGGCGCCTTCGGTCCGACGCTCACCGCCAGCTCGACGACGGGGAGCAGCGGCGGCGACTTCTTCGGTCTGGGTGCGGTTTCGGCGCGAACCGTCACCGATCAGGTGGCGCTGACGGCTCCCGTGGCCGTGGGCGTGCTCGCGCTTGGCTTCTTGGTCGCTGTGCTCGGCGGGCTCGTCGCGGGTGCTGCCGGCGGCTGGCGGGCGGCGCGCATGCGGCCGGCCGACGCGCTGAGGCAGGTCGAGTAGACGTGGCGACCCAGACCCTCTACGAGCTCCGCCGCGCGTCAGCGCTTCTTCCAGCGCGGGCCGTCGACGGTGCGCGCGCTCGACGCGGTGGATCTGACGATCGACGCGGGCGAGTTCGTCGCGCTGGTCGGGCCGAGCGGGTCGGGCAAGACGACGCTGCTGCAGCTCCTCGGTGCGCTCGACCGCCCGACCGAGGGCACCGTGCAGTTCGAGGGGCGCGACCTCGCCGGGCTCGGAGACGGCGAGCTGGCCGATCTCCGCCTTGGAACGTTCGGATTCGTGTTCCAGCAGTTCAACCTGATCCCGACCCTGACCGCGCTCGACAACGTCGAGGCCGCGATCGCGCCGACGGGGCTGGATGACGGCGACGCGCGCGCCCGTTCGCTCGCGTTGCTCGAGGAGGTCGGACTCGCCGACCGCGCGACCCACCTTCCCTCCCACCTGTCGGGCGGCGAGCAGCAGCGCGTCGCGATCGCCCGCGCGCTCGTCAAGGAGCCTCGCGTGATCCTCGCCGACGAGCCGACCGGCAACCTCGACAGCGCCACCGGTGCCGACATCGTCACGCTCCTTGCCGGTCTCGCGTCGGCACGGGGCGCAACGGTGATCGTCGCGACCCACGACGAAAGCCTCGCGAAGATCGCCCCCCGCCGCGTCATCGTCCGCGACGGACGCACGCACGAACGCACGATCGAGACCGTGCCGCCCGCGCCTGCATGAGGCCCCATCGCATCGCCGTCGCCCCGCTCGTGCTTGCCGTGGCGGTCGCCGCGCGCATCGTGGCCGGCCCGGGCAGGCGGCGCGTCCCGACGTGCTGATTCGCCTCCGGCAT
>CAWCAV010000009.1:0-812090 GCA_963793655.1 uncultured Actinomycetes bacterium | reverse complement strand
CGCCACGCCCCGCGACCCGGCCATCCTAGCGCCCATGGCGAAAGCAGCGCGCACGACTCCCGCCCGCGCGCGCGTCCCGCCACGCAGTGGCAACGAAATGGACCCGGCACGGTCGTTTACCGTCGGGAACGAGGAATACGCTGCCGCCGTGAGCGGACGCCCCGGCCCGATCCCGAGCAGCCCGGACGAGTGGCACGAGGTAACCGACGAGGAGCTCCTCTGGCCGTTCCGCGACCTCGCGCACGGCGGCCGCTATCCGTTCGACCGAATGATTGAGCAGGAGCTCTCCGGCCGGCTCGTCGTCGCGCTCGCGCGGTTCAGCGCCGCGTCCGAGGAGGCGTCGAGGCGCCTCGAGTGGCTCACACGCTGGCTCGTCGCGCTTACCGTCGTCATCGCCGCGCTGACCGTGCTACTCGCGCTCGACGCGCTCTAGGAGGGGTGACGAAACGGCTAGCGAAACGGAGAGTGTTACCCTGAGTGTCAGACGTTCCGCGCGGTCACGGCAGATCGCCCGATTCTTTAACTGGGTCAACCGCTCTGGATCCGGGTCAAGCGCATCTCGGGCCACAAGGGAAGCCAGGACCACCCCCGGGACGTTGAGAGCCGCTGGGGGCGGCGGGGACGGCTACGGCTAAAGGGCGGACGGCTTATGCCGGAGCGGAACGGCTCGCCCTGGGCGAGCGCCTGCGACAAGCGGGCGAGCACGGTGAGGTCGGCGTGAGCTGGACGTGCGTTTCGCCAATCTCTCCTAGCGCCGCCGCGACTCCCGCGCGAGAAGAGCTCCGAGCGGTTTGCAATCGCGCCGGCACTCCGCGCCTACGGCTGGCACGCCCCGGAGCCTGCGCTCGTCACCGGCTGCGGGGCCCCGGCCCCGCTCGCGGGCTCCTCATGCTCCCCGAGTTCGGCGAGGATGAGCTCGAGCTTCGCCGCGTCCTCGGCCATGAGCTGACGCCGGAACGCTCGAGGTAACGGAAGCGGCACGGTGGCGAGCATAACCGCGAAGCCGCATTCCGTCCATAGCACTATGTAGATTTGCAAGCAATGCAGCACCTTTCCTCCGAGTCGGTTGCTCTGGCGCGGTGGTCCCCCTCTGTCGACGGGGAGGCCGCCGCGCTCGCGGGCTGTCACCGGTGACCGGCGGCGCGCCGTTCGGGCCGGCGAGCTCCGCGCGCTCAGGCTCGGCGGCCGCGGCGACTACCGGATTCCCGTCGACGCGCTCGAGGAGTGGCTGCAGCCCGCCGACGATCAGGAGGAGGACGCGCCGTGAGGATCGCCGACGCGCTCAGGGACCGAGCCGCGCTCAAGACCATGCTCGACCCCACCGACCCGCGCTACGTCACTGGCTCACCGAAGTCAGAAGCGGGCACGCGCCGACTGGCACCGGCAGCGCTACATCGCGCAGGTAATGGGCTCAGACCTGGAGGAAATCCCGCGCGCAGACATCGCGCCGCTCCGGTTCGGCGTCGTCGAGGACACGCGCACCGGCACCTTCTACCGTCGCCGCCGCGACCAGCTGCCCGACCTGGACTACACGAGCGCGACCGCCTACTACGTCGACGCCGCAGGCTCCCCCGTCCTGCTCGAGCGACCGTCCACCGGCCCGACGAACCGGTCCGAGCTCGAAGCCCAGCAGGCCGAACGAGAGGCGCGGCGCAACGCACCGAAGCCCCCGCCCCGGGGGATGCGATGAGCGCCCGCCGCGACAAGCTTTGGTACTGGCTCCACGACCAGGACGGACAGGTGGCCGAGCTCGACATCAAGCTCGACCGCATCGACATCGAGATCGATGGCCTGCGACGCATCCAGTACGAGGAGACCAAGGCGAAGCTCGAGCAGCTCGGGATCGACACGTCGAACTACCGGCCGCCGCCGCACATCCACCGCAGCGAGCAACGCTGCAGTAACCACCTCCGTCCCGACGACGACATCGGGGCGCTAGTCGCCGCTGCGCAGGAGCGCCGCTCGACCGCGCGTACCGCGAGCACCTCGCCGCCCGCTCGGCCGCCGACGAGGAGACCGTCGACACGGGCGGCGCGCTGCTCATCAGACCAGGCATCGGCCAGGTGCTCGGCGTCCGCTAGGCGACCGGGCCGTATGCGGTCGGCCCGGCTCGCGGGCTTCGCCGCTACCGCTCCTCGCCGTCGCCAGTAGCGATGTGAAATGAGCTCTCGTAGAGAGTCGCGCCCTTGCCGCGCCGCATCCTCTTGAGCCTCGAGCGCAGCTCTCTACCTTGGTCTCTGGCGGGGTGCCTGCGCTTACTCCGGCAGTCCTCGCAGAACCACGGCCACATGTGCCCGCCGGTCGTGCGGGTGACGTCCGGGAAGCCACAGGCAGCCGGGAACGGTGAAGCCTATCTCCGACGGGCCAGCGTCTTCATCCCGCAAGTCCATGGTCTTCTTGCTCCACCCGCTGTCGCGAATCGCATACGCCTCGCCCATGCAGATTGTCAGCGGCACCCCGTCGGTGACCTCGAGGACACCCTTGGCGTACCCATGCCCGAGCGCCGCGTTCACGTCGTGTGACTGACCGCGTTGGGTCAGCGCCGTGATGGCCCACAGCCGTTCGCGCATGAGACGCCGCGCAACCTGGTACTCGACCGGGGAGCCGAGGGTCAGGAGATCGTCTTGGAAGCCGCGCAAAACGTTCTTTGCCGCGTCCACGAGCTCGGGACCGGGCCGAACACGCCGCACGACTTCATCGACGAATAGGAGTTTCCCCCGAGATTGACCCCTAGACGACGACCAGCCGTCTTGTCGGGGAACACCTCGTGGACGAACCACGCCGTGTTGAAGCGCTCGAGCTCCAGGACTGCCTGAGCCCGACTTTGGTCCCTAGTGCCTTGGGACGCACCCGAGGCTTGTTCACTCCGGGGACAAGATGTCTCACTCACGGACAACAACGTACTCCGAGGGGATGACGCCCCCTCCTCAGGTTTCGCGGCTCGCCGACTTGTTGGACGTCGAGCGCAAGACGATTTACCGGCTCCCGATTCCGTATGTGGTCGTCGGCTCACGCCGCCGCTACCGCGCCCAGGACGTGGAGGCGTACCTCGAGGCTCGCAAGGTGGCCGCGGGCTAGTCCATGAACAAGCAGAGCCCGCACACGGCGGGCCCGGCGAGGACTCCTGGACAGAGGCCTCCCGAGGCTAGCACGCCGGACGGATTGCAAGCCTTGCGCGAGCTTGCCGAGCGGCTCGAGCTCGTGCCGCGGCTACAGGCAATCGCCGATGAGCTCGCGGTGCTCGACGACGCCGACGTACCGGCAACGCTCACCGAGGGATTGCTCGAGGAGCTCGAGCGGGCGCTCGCCGCCGAGGCCGAGCTCGTGAGCCGCTCGAGCTCCTGGCGGCGCCACGCCGACCGGCTGGCCAGGGAGCGGGAGCGGCTGTATCCCGGCTCCGTGCCGCTGACCGAGGGCGCCAGCGTGTGCCCGTTGCACGGCGACCGGCTCGGCTCGTTCTCGCGCATGTGCCCGCGCTGCTTCCGCGAGGCCTGGGAGTGGACGGCCGAGCAGACCGCCGACTGGCACGACGAATGAGCGACGACTACGAGCGCCTGGAGCGCGAGCACGGCTCGTCGCGGGAGCCCGCTCGCCTCGCGACCTAACAGCCGTGCTCGAGCAGCGGCAACCGCTCGCCGCGGCTCCGGCCGGAGTGCTCGAGGCCGTCGGGCGGTTCGCGGCCTCGAAGCGACTCTCGCTCGACGGGCTCGAGGAGCTCGGAACGCGCTACTACGTCGAGCGGGGCGGCGCCGTCGTGCTCGTGTGGAGCTACGAGTCGCCGAACGGCCGCACGTGCGCGGTGAAGTACCGGAGCCTCGCGACCGGCAAGCGGTGGGCCGAGTCGGGCTCGACTTTCCCGCGGCCGAAGGTGCTTGGCAACCCGCTCTCGACCGATTGGCTCGTCGCCGAGGGCGAGACGGACGGCGCGAGGCTCTGGGAGCTCACCGGGGGCCGCTGCGCGGTGCTCGTGATGCCGCCGGAGCGGAGACCTTCCGCCGCGAATGGGCCGGAGCGATTCCCCGCGACGCAACCGCCTACCTCATGCTCGACGCGGACCGGGCGGGCGACGAGGGCGCCCGCAAAGCCGCCCGCATCGTCGGCGGCCGCACCGTGCGCGTACGCCACCGAAGCCCGCGAAAGACTGGTGCGAGTGGGACGGTGATACGGACGCGCTCCGGCGCATCGTCGCCAGAAACGCTCGGAGGCCTCCTCACGGGTTCGCACGTTCGCCGAAGTGCTCGACAGCTACGCCGCTCGCGCGCCGACGAGGAGCTCGAACCGATCCTGATTGGCTTCGGTTCGCTCGACGCCGACCTACGCGGCATCAGTGCCGGCCAGGTGCTCGGAGTCGCCGCCCGCACCGCCGTCGGCAAGACCTGGATTCTCGCCTCGGTGCTCAACAACCTCGCCGCGCACCGCGGCCTCGGAACGCTCGTGCTCTCGCTCGAAATGCCCGCCGAGGAATGGGCCGAGCGGCAGGTAGCGATAGCCACCGGGCTCCGCCCGAGCAAGTGGGAGGCCGCCGCCCGCGAGGAGCGGCTCGGCGAGATTCTCGGCGACTCGCTCGACCGGCTCGAGCACGCCGTCATCGTCGAGGACCCGCTCGCGCTGCACGAGTCCCCGGCGCCTTCAGCGACGCGCGCTCCCGGCTCGCGGTGCCCTTGCGGCTCGTGACGCTGAATTACCTCGGGCTCGTGGGCGCACAAGGCCGAAGCGACTACGAGCGCATGAGCGCGCTCGGCCGAGGCCTCACCTCGCGAAAGCGGAAATGGTGGTGCTCGTCGCGCCATCCAGCTATCGCGGCTGGAGGCGACGGCTCGAGGCCCGTCACGCTCGAAATGCTCCGCGACTCCGGCGTGCTCGAGGAGTCGTGTGATTTCGCGCTCGGCGCCGGCGGCCCGACAAGGACCCTAACCTCACCCCGGCCGAACGAGACGCCCTTAGGGACATCATGCGCGTGGCGCTCCTCAAGACGCAAAGGCCGAGACGGCCGCATCGTCGAGCTTCACTTCCAGCCTGGCTCGCGACTTTACGAGCCTGCCGAGGAGCTGGGCCACGCCGAGCCGCTGGAACAGGCTCATCGAGCGCGTGCTCGCCGAGGACGAGCTCACCGTCGCCGAGCTCCGGCTCGCGCTCGCGCTCGCCCGCCTGTTGCCCGGTTACCGTCGGCCCGAGGCACGGCTCGGCCGCCAGCTACTCCGAGACACCGCGAGGCTCGACGGCCGCAACTTCGAGCGAGCCCGGCAAGGACTCGTCGACCGCGGCCTCCTCGCCTACGCGCCCGGCAAGCCCGGCCGCGGCAACCGAGGCCTCTACTCGTTCCTGCCCTGGATAGAAACCGCCGCTCCACAGCGGCCATTTACAGCGGATGGAAAAGGCCGCTCACGTGTCGCAGAAAAGGCCGCTCCACAGCGGCCACGCATAGATAACTGGAAAGGAAAATCAAGAGCAGATTCCTGCTGGAACGGCTCAACCGGGAGCGACTCACCGAAGCCCAGCTAACGGAGTGCGGCTGCGAGCTCTGCACCGCCTGGGCCAACCACCGGGCCGCCGAGCTCGAGCCCGGCAAGACGGAGGCCACCGCGTGAGCACCGGCGACTGATGCCACTCCGCGAGCTCCGCTCGTTCGTCGACCGAGCACCGGCCAGCGGCGCGAGCCTCGAGCAGCCGGACGGGCCGCCGAGCGCACGGCAACTACTCGCGCTCTGGCACGCCGGGAGCTCCGGCCGTCGTGTTCCCCGACGCCGAACGGCACGTGTTCACCCGCGCACAAGCAGCCGGAGCAATCGCATGGCTCAGAGGAGGCCAGGAATGACCCCCGCAAAATACGTTTAACCCGGACAACAGCCATGACCCCCGCAGTCTCTTCTCCCTCCCCGATGGGGAGAACGGGCCGATGCGGGGGGCGTTGCCGATTTCGACGCCATTCTCGCCGAATCGAGGGCGGCGCATCGCTGCGCGGAGTGTTCTTCCCCGCTCGAGCGTTGGCAGTGGGCGTCGAGCTCGTTCTGCTCGCCGAAGTGCCGCTATCGGTTCCGCGACCGTCGCCGCTATGCGGAGATCCCGAGGCCGCGCGCGAGCGGGCGCGGGCGTACTACCGGGCGAACCGAGAGGCCGTGCTCGAGAAGGCCGCGGCGCGGCGGGGGAAGGTTCGGCCGTCGGAGCCGCGCTCGTGCTTGGAGTGTGGCGCGCAGCTCGAGGGGCGTCAGCGTGTTGTGTGTTCGTCGCGCTGTCGGGAGGCGCGCTATCGGCGGTTGCACCCGAAGGCGTATGCGGCGCGTGAGGCGCGGAAGGTCGAGCGGCGACGCGAGACGCGACGCCAAGCGGGCGGATAGATGGTGGGGTTCCAGCTATGTCGCTTGGGTCGGCCACGGGCGCACCACGAGCTCGCCCAGTTCGTCATCGTCCCAAGGCTGGGTCACGTCGATGACCTCCCATGCGTCGTCGGGTCCAGTCACGAGCCGCTCGCCGGGGACGTACGGCCCGGAGGTGGGGTGCCAGTCGCCAAGCGCTTCGCCGTCCGTCGTGACGAGCCTGTAGCTGGGGGAAGCGACGAAGTCCCTGACAAGCGCATCGCGGAGTCGATTGCCATCCTCGTCAAGCACCCCTTTGGCGCGAACGTGGTCAAGCGCGCGGAGGATCATGCGCGCGTTGTCTGGCGTCATCTGGATCGTGACGGTGTCGCCGCTGTTCGCCGCTTCGCTGAGCTCGTCAGCGATCCGAAACTCACCCACGCCGTTGAGTTCGTACGTGAGATGCGTAGCCAGCAGGAGATCGTTCCCGATTCGGAATTGCTCGTCGGGGAATTCGAAGACCGCGGGCACCGCCCAATAATCGCAGCGCAGTGGCCAGGCCCGCGGCTACGAGACCGTCGCGGACGCGGCCGACCTGCGCAGAGATCGGGTGCGGTACTTGCGAAGGGCCGGGCGTGAGCGAGCGCGGGCGACGCGCTACTGCTTCTCTCCGGCAGGCCCGTCGCCGCGCCGCGTCAGTGCCCGTTGTTCTGCCACCCACGCTCGTGTTCGAGGCGGGCCGCGTGTTTGCGGGCGGCTTCGCGTCCGCGGCGGGCGGCCGGGGAGTACTTGTGACGCCAGCGTCTTCAGCAGCAGGCTCATTTAGTCAGCATCGGAGACGCGGTCGGATGCGGCGCTACCCGTTGGTCGAGACGGGGTCTGGACTTTCACTCGCGCTAGGCCCCGTCGCGGGCTGGCTCGTCTGCGACGTTCGGCAGGGGTTCCCATGCGCAGACGTACGTTGCGGCGATGTCGGGCCTGTAGCCGAACTCCTCGGCTGCGCACGGTGGGCAGTACAGCGCGAGGGCGCGTGGCTCTTGCTCGTCGGGGTCGTCGCAGCGGAAGGCGACCCAGCCCTTGCCGGGCTCACCGCTACAGCAGCCGCATTCAACGCAATACAACACCGCCGCACCCCATCTCCCCCGCGTGCCCCCCGGCACGCCACACCTCATCTAACCCGAGTCGAGGGCCGCGTTCAGGTGGCCGTTCCGGACATGTCATCTCGAGCCATGGGGCGCTGTTGATGACAGCCGCCGCCGCCTTGAGGCGCTCGTCGGACCTAACCTCGCTGCCGCGATCCTCGACGCGCTCCGGGAAGAAATCACGGCCGCATCAGCCCCCCACTCCGAGCCGGCGTCCCGCTGGCTCACCGTCGAGCAGACCGCCGAATACCTTGGAACGACGCCGAAGGCAATCCGCCGCCGCATCGACCGCGGACGGCTCCGCGTGACGCGCGACGGGCGCCGTGTCTACGTCGACCGCAAGGCGCTCGACGAGGCGTTCGCCGCCGAGGGGCGTATGCTCCGCACGACAACACATAGAGCCCCCGCACCGCCGAGACGGCCGGGGCGCGGCCACAGGAGGTCGGACTCCCATGACCCGCCAATCCTCGCACGGCGCAGCGACTCGCCAACCCGTTCACGTCGGCGAGCGCCGCATCACGAACCTTTGGCAACGCACGCTCGCCAACGGAGAAACCGCGTTCGAGTTCGTCGGCCGCGTCGACGGCCGCGTGATTCGACGGAGGCTCACCGCAACCACGAAATCCGATGCCGTCACCGAAGCCCGCGGCCTCACGACCGACCGCGACCGCGGCGAGCTCCGCCTCCGCCCCGCCGCGCCACCGTGCCGGAACTCCGCGACGAGTTCCTCGACCATCTCCGCTCGCTCGTCGGCGACCCCGACGCCCGCGCCGCCGCTCGCAAGCGTGCGTCGACCTCTACGAGCGCCATCTCGACGTGCGGTTCGTGCCCGAGTTCCGTACGCGCCGAGTCGACGAGATAACCACTTCCGACCTTCGCCGCTGGCTCGACCAGCTACGCCGCACGAAACTCGCGCCGAACACTCAGCGGGGAGTCCTCACGGCTGCGAGCGCGATGCTCCGCTACGCCGCAAAGCAGGGATACATCCCCATGACCCGGCCGCGGGCCTCGACCGCGACGACCGCCCCTCCGCGACACGCAAGCGCCAGCCCCGGTACCTCAACGGCGCGCAGCTCGCCGCGCTCCTCGACGAGCTCGACGACGACTACCGGCTGCTCGGCGCGATGCTCGCCTACGCCGGGCTCCGTGTCTCCGAGGCGCTCGCCGTCCGCTGGCGCGACCTCGACCTCGACGCGGGCCGCCTCGCCGTCGCGGCGCAACTCGACCGGGCCGGGCGCACCGTGCCGCTCAAGACAACGGCGAGCGCGGCGACTGTCGACCTCCTCCCCGCTCTCGTTCGCGAGCTCCGCGCGCACCGCGCGCGCCGAGCGACTCTAGGCATTCACCTCGTGCGCGCTGACGCGCACGAGGTGAATGCCTAGAGTCGCTCGGCGCGCGCGGTGCGCGCGGAGCTCGCGAACGAGAGCGGGGAGGAGGTCGACAGTCGCCGCGCTCGCCGTTGTCTTGAGCGGCACGGTGCGCCCGGCCCGGTCGAGTTGCGCCGCGACGGCGAGGCGGCCCGCGTCGAGGTCGAGGTCGCGCCAGCGGACGGCGAGCGCCTCGGAGACACGGAGCCCGGCGTAGGCGAGCATCGCGCCGAGCGGCCGGTAGTCGTCGTCGAGCTCGTCGAGGAGCGCGGCGAGCTGCGCGCCGTTGAGGTACCGGGGCTGGCGCTTGCGTGTCGCGGAGGGGCGGCTGTCGCGGTCGAGGCCCGCGGCCGGGGTCATGGGGATGTATCCCTGCTTTGCGGCGTAGCGGAGCATCGCGCTCGCGGCCGTGAGGACTCCCCGCTGAGTGTTCGGCGCGAGTTTCGTGCGGCGTAGCTGGTCGAGCCAGCGGCGAAGGTCGGCAGTGGTTATCTCGTCGACTCGGCGCGTACGGAACTCGGGCACGAACCGCACGTCGAGATGGCGCTCGTAGAGGCCGACGCACGCTTGCGAGCGGCGGCGCCGGTCGTCGGGGTCGCCGACGAGCGAGCGGAGATGGTCGAGGAACTCGTCGCGGAGCTCCGGCACGGTGGGCGCGGCGGGGCGGAGGCGGAGCTCGCCGCGGTCGCGGTCGGTCGTGAGGCTGCGGGCTTCGGTGACGGCATCGGATTTCGTGGTTGCGGTGAGCCTCCGTCGAATCACGCGGCCGAAACGAACTCGAACGCGGTTTCTCCGTTGGCGAGCGTGCGTTGCCAAAGGTTCGTGATGCGGCGCTCGCCGACGTGAACGGGTTGGCGAGTCGCTGCGCCGTGCGAGGATTCGGTGGTCATGGGAGTGCGACCTCCTGTGGCCGTGCCCCCGGCCGTGTGGCGGTGCGGGGGCTTTCTGTGTGGTCGCGGGAGCATACGCCCCTCCGCGGCGAATGCCTCGTCGAGCGCCTGGCGGTCACGTAGAGACGACGGCCGTCGCGCACGACTCGGAGCCGTCCGCGGTCAATGCGGCGGCGGATTGCCTTCGGCGTCGTGCCGAGATATTCGGCGGTCTGCTCGACGGTGAGCCAGCGGGACGCCGGCTCGGAGTGGGGGGCTGATGCGGCCGCGATTTCTTCCCGGAGCGCGTCGAGGATCGCGGCAGCGAGGTTAGGTCCGACGAGCGCCTCAAGGCGGGCGGCGGCTGTCATCAACAGCGCCCCATCGCTCGAGATGACATGTCCGGAACGGCCACCTGAACGCGGCCCTCGACTCGGGTTAGATGAGGTGTGGCGTGCCGGGGGCACGCCGGGGAGATGGCGTGCGGCGGTGTTGTATTGCGTTGAATGCGGCTGTTGTTCCGGTGAACTCGGCAAGGGCTGGGTCGCGTTCCGCTGCGACGACCCCGACACGACGAAGGGCCCGCGATCGCGATCTGGTGCCCATCTGCGCCGCCGAGGAGTTTGGCTACCGGCCCGACATCGCCGCAACGTACGTCTGCGCATGGGAACCCCTGCCGAACGTCGCAGACGAGCCAGCCCGCGACGGGGCCTAGCGCGAGTGAAAGTCCAGACCCCGTCTCGACCAACGGGTAGCGCCACATCCAGCCCCGTCTCCGACGCTGAGCACATGAGCCTGTTGGTGAAACGCTGGCGTCACAAGTACTCCCCGGCCGCCCGTCGCGGACGCGAAGCCGCCCGCAAACACGCCGGCCCGCCTCGAACACAGAAGCGTGGGTGGCAGAACAACGGGCACTGACGCGGCACGGCGACGGGGCTGCCGGAGAGAAGCAGTAGCGCGTCGCCCGCGCTCGCTCACGCTCCGGCCCTTCGCAAGTACCGCACCCGATCTCTGCGCAGGTCGGCCGCGTCCGCGACGGTCTCGTAGCCGCGGGCCTGGCCACTGCGCTGCGATTATTAGCAGTGCCCGCGGTCTTCGAATTCCCCGACGAGCAATTCCGAATCGGGAACGATCTCCTGCTGGCTACGCATCTCACGTACGAACTCAACGGCGTGGGTGAGTTTCGGATCGCTGACGAGCTCAGCGAAGCGGCGAACAGCGGCGACACCGTCACGATCCAGATGACGCCAGACAACGCGCGCATGATCCTCCGCGCGCTTGACCACGTTCGCGCCAAAGGGGTGCTTGACAGAGGATGGCAATCGACTCCGCGATGCGCTTGTCAGGGACTTCGTCGCTTCCCCCAGTCTACAGGCTCGTCACGACGGACGGCGAAGCGCTTGGCGACTGGCACCCCACCTCCTGGGCCGTACGTCCCCGGCGAGCGGCTCGTGACTGGAACCCGACGACGCATGGGAGGTCATCGACGTGACCCAGCCTTGGGACGATGACGAACTGGGCGAGCTCGTGCCCGTGCGCCCGTGGCCGACCCAAGCGACATAGCTGGAACCCCACCATCTATCCGCCCGCTTGGCGTCGCGTCTCGCGTCGCCGCTCGACCTTCCGCGCCTCACGCGCCGCATACGCCTTCGGGTGCAACCGCCGATAGCGCGCCTCCCGACAGCGCGACGAACACACAACACGCTGACGCCCCTCGAGCTGCGCGCCACACTCCAAGCACGAGCGCGGCTCCGACGGCCGAACCTTCCCCCGCCGCGCCGCGGCCTTCTCGAGCACGGCCTCTCGGTTCGCCCGGTAGTACGCCCGCGCCCGCTCGCGCGCGGCCTCGGGATTCTCCGCATAGCGGCGACGGTCGCGGAACCGATAGCGGCACTTCGGCGAGCAGAACGAGCTCGACGCCCACTGCCAACGCTCGAGCGGGGGAAGAACACTCCGCGCAGCGATGCGCCGCCCTCGATTCGGCGAGAATGGCGTCGAAATCGGCAACGCCCCCCGCATCGGGCCCGTTCTCCCCATCGGGGAGGGAAAAGAGACTGCGGGGGTCATGGCTGTTGTCCGGGTTAAAAACGTATTTTGCGGGGGTCATTCCTGGCCTCCTCTGAGCCATGCGATTGCTCCGGCTGCTTGTGCGCGGGTGAACACGTGCCGTTCGGCGTCGGGGAACACGACGGCCAGAGCTCCGGCGTGCCAGAGCGCGAGTAGTTGCCGTGCGCTCGGCGGCCCGTCCGGCTGCTCGAGCTCGCGCCGCTGGCCGGTGCGTCGGTCGACGAACGAGCGGAGCTCGCGGAGTGGCATCAGTCGCGCGGTGCTCACGCGGTGGCCTCCGTCTTGCCGGGCTCGAGCTCGGCGGCCCGGTGGTTGGCCCAGGCGGTGCAGAGCTCGCAGCCGCACTCCGTTAGCTGGGCTTCGGTGAGTCGCTCCCGGTTGAGCCCGTTCCAAATGCAGGAATCTGCTCTTGATTTTCCTTTCCAGTTATCTATGCGTGGCCGCTGTGGAGCGGCCTTTTCTCGACACGTGAGCGGCCTTTTCCATCCGCTGTAAATGGCCGTGTGGAGCGGCGGTTCTCTATCCAGGGCAGGAACGAGTAGAGGCCTCGGTTGCCGCGGCCGGGCTTGCCGGGCGCGTAGGCGAGGAGGCCGCGGTCGACGAGTCCTTGCCGGGCTCGCTCGAAGTTGCGGCCGTCGAGCCTCGCGGTGTCTCGGAGTAGCTGGCGGCCGAGCCGTGCCTCGGGCCGACGGTAACCGGGCAACAGGCGGGCGAGCGCGAGCGCGAGCCGGAGCTCGGCGACGGTGAGCTCGTCCTCGGCGAGCACGCGCTCGATGAGCCTGTTCCAGCGGCTCACGTGGCCCACTCCTCGGCAGGCTCGTACAACCGTCGCGAGCCAGGCTGGAAGTGAAGCTCGACGATGCGGCCGTCTCGGCCTTTGCGGTTCTTGAGGAGCGCCACGCGCATGATGTCCCTAAGGGCGTCTCGTTCGGCCGGGGTGAGGTTCGGGTCCTTGTCGGGCCGCCAGGCGCCGAGCACGAAATCGCACGACTCCTCGAGCACGCCGGAGTCGCGGAGCATTTCGAGCGTGACGGGCTTCGAGCCGTCGCCTCCGGCCCGCGATAGCTGCATGGCGACGACGAGCGCCACCATTTCCGCTTTCGCGAGTTGCTTGAGGCCTCGGCCGAGCGCGCTCATGCGCTCGTAGTCGCTTCGGCCTTGTGCGCCCACGAGCCCGAGGTAATCCAGCATCACGAGCCGCAAGGGCACGGCGAGCCGGGAGCGCGCGTCGCTGAAGACGCCGGGGAGCTCGTGCAGCGCGAGCGGGTCCTCGACGATGACGGCGTGCTCGAGCCGGTCGAGCGAGTCGCCGAGAATCTCGCCGAGCCGCTCCTCGCGGGCGGCGGCCTCCACTTGCTCGGGCGAGAGCCCGGTGGCTATCGCTACCTGCCGCTCGGCCCATTCCTCGGCGGGCATTTCGAGCGAGAGCACGAGCGTTCCGAGGCCGCGGTGCGCGGCGAGGTTGTTGAGCACCGAGGCGAAATCCAGGTCTTGCCGACGGCGGTGCGGGCGGCGACTCCGAGCACCTGGCCGGCACTGATGCCGCGTAGGTCGGCGTCGAGCGAACCGAAGCCAATCCGGATCGGTTCGAGCTCCTCGTCGGCGCGCGAGCGGGCGTAGCTGTCGAGCACTTCGGCGAACGTGCGAACCCGTGAGGAGGCCTCCGAGCGTTTCTCGGCGACGATGCGCCGGAGCGCGTCCGTATCACCGTCCCACTCGCACCAGTCTTTCGCGGGCTTCGGTGGCGCTACGCGCACGGTGCGGCCGCCGACGATGCGGGCGGCTTTGCGGGCGCCCTCGTCGCCCGCCCGGTCCGCGTCGAGCATGAGGTAGGCGGTTGCGTCGCGGGGAATCGCTCCGGCCCATTCGCGGCGGAAGGTCTCCGCTCCGGCGGGCATCACGAGCACCGCGCAGCGGCCCCCGGTGAGCTCCCAGAGCCTCGCGCCGTCCGTCTCGCCCTCGGCGACGAGCCAATCGGTCGAGAGCGGGTTGCCAAGCACCTTCGGCCGCGGGAACGTCGAGCCCGACTCGGCCCACCGCTTGCCGGTCGCGAGGCTCCGGTACTTCACCGCGCACGTGCGGCCGTTCGGCGACTCGTAGCTCCACACGAGCACGACGGCGCCGCCCCGCTCGACGTAGTAGCGCGTTCCGAGCTCCTCGAGCCCGTCGAGCGAGAGTCGCTTCGAGGCCGCGAACCGCCCGACGGCCTCGAGCACTCCGGCCGGAGCCGCGGCGAGCGGTTGCCGCTGCTCGAGCACGGCTGTTAGGTCGCGAGGCGAGCGGGCTCCCGACGACGAGCCGTGCTCGCGCTCCAGGCGCTCGTAGTCGTCGCTCATTCGTCGTGCCAGTCGGCGGTCTGCTCGGCCGTCCACTCCCAGGCCTCGCGGAAGCAGCGCGGGCACATGCGCGAGAACGAGCCGAGCCGGTCGCCGTGCAACGGGCACACGCTGGCGCCCTCGGTCAGCGGCACGGAGCCGGGATACAGCCGCTCCCGCTCCCTGGCCAGCCGGTCGGCGTGGCGCCGCCAGGAGCTCGAGCGGCTCACGACTCGGCCTCGGCGGCGAGCGCCCGCTCGAGCTCCTCGAGCAATCCCTCGGTGAGCGTTGCCGGTACGTCGGCGTCGTCGAGCACCGCGAGCTCATCGGCGATTGCCTGTAGCCGCGGCACGAGCTCGAGCCGCTCGGCAAGCTCGCGCAAGGCTTGCAATCCGTCCGGCGTGCTAGCCTCGGGAGGCCTCTGTCCAGGAGTCCTCGCCGGGCCCGCCGTGTGCGGGCTCTGCTTGTTCATGGACTAGCCCGCGGCCACCTTGCGAGCCTCGAGGTACGCCTCCACGTCCTGGGCGCGGTAGCGGCGGCGTGAGCCGACGACC
Source organism: uncultured Actinomycetes bacterium (assembly GCA_963793655.1). GTDB lineage: Bacteria > Actinomycetota > Thermoleophilia > Gaiellales > Gaiellaceae > Gaiella. The sequence goes on along the minus strand of CAWCAV010000009.1, from coordinate 797,483 downwards.
ACATACGGAATCGGGAGCCGGTAAATCGTCTTGCGCTCGACGTCCAACAAGTCGGCGAGCCGCGAAACCGTGAGGAGGGGCGTCATCCCCTCGGAGTACGTTGTTGTCCGTGAGTGAGACATCTTGTCCCCGGAGTGAACAAGCCTCGGGTGCGTCCCAAGGCACTAGGGACCAAAGTCGGGCTCAGGCAGTCCTGGAGCTCGAGCGCTTCAACACGGCGTGGTTCGTCCACGAGGTGTTCCCCGACAAGACGGCTGGTCGTCGTCTAGGGGTCAATCTCGGGGGAAACTCCTATTTCGTCGATGAAGTCGTGCGGCGTGTTCGGCCCGGTCCCGAGCTCGTGGACGCGGCAAAGAACGTTTTGCGCGGCTTCCAAGACGATCTCCTGACCCTCGGCTCCCCGGTCGAGTACCAGGTTGCGCGGCGTCTCATGCGCGAACGGCTGTGGGCCATCACGGCGCTGACCCAACGCGGTCAGTCACACGACGTGAACGCGGCGCTCGGGCATGGGTACGCCAAGAGAGTGCTCCTCGAGGTCACCGACGGGGTGCCGCTGACAATCTGCATGGGCGAGGCGTATGCGATTCGCGACAGCGGGTGGAGCAAGAAGACCATGGACTTGCGGGATGAAGACGCTGGCCCGTCGGAGATAGGCTTCACCGTTCGCGGCTGCCTGTCGGTCTTCCCGGACGTCACCCGCACGACCGGCGGGCACATGTGGCCGTGGTTCTGCGAGGACTGCCGGAGTAAGCGCAGGCACCCCGCCAGAGACCAAGGTAGAGAGCTGCGCTCGAGGCTCAAGAGGATGCGGCGCGGCAAGGGCGCGACTCTCTACGAGAGCTCATTTCACATCGCTACTGGCGACGGCGAGGAGCGGTAGCGGCGAAGCCCGCGAGCCGGGCCGCACCGCATACGGCCCGGTCGCCTAGCGGACGCCGAGCACCTGGCCGATGCCTGGTCTGATGAGCAGCGCGCCGCCCGTGTCGACGGTCTCCTCGTCGGCGGCCGAGCGGGCGGCGAGGTGCTCGCGGTACGCGCGGTCGAGCGGGCGCTCCTGCGCAGCGGTGACTAGCGCCCCGATGTCGTCGTCGGGACGGAGGTGGTTACTGCAGCGTTGCTCGCTGCGGTGGATGTGCGGCGGCGGCCGGTAGTTCGACGTGTCGATCCCGAGCTGCTCGAGCTTCGCCTTGGTCTCCTCGTACTGGATGCGTCGCAGGCAATCGATCTCGATGTCGATGCGGTCGAGCTTGATGTCGAGCTCGGCCACCTGTCCGTCCTGGTCGTGGAGCCAGTACCAAAGCTTGTCGCGGCGGGCGCTCATCGCATCCCCCGGGGCGGGGGCTTCGGTGCGTTGCGCCGCGCCTCTCGTTCGGCCTGCTGGGCTTCGAGCTCGGACCGGTTCGTCGGGCCGGTGGACGGTCGCTCGAGCAGGACGGGGGAGCCTGCGGCGTCGACGTAGTAGGCGGTCGCGCTCGTGTAGTCCAGGTCGGGCAGCTGGTCGCGGCGGCGACGGTAGAAGGTGCCGGTGCGTGTGTCCTCGACGACGCCGAACCGGAGCGGCGCGATGTCTGCGCGCGGGATTTCCTCCAGGTCTGAGCCCATTACCTGCGCGATGTAGCGCTGCCGGTGCCAGTCGGCGCGTGCCCGCTTCTGATCTTCGGGTGAGCCAGTGACGTAGCGTGGGTCGGTGGGGTCGAGCATGGTCTTGAGCGCGGCTCGGTCCCTGAGCGCGTCGGCGATCCTCACGGCGCGTCCTCCTCCTGATCGTGGGCGGGCTGCAGCCACTCCTCGAGCGCGTCGACGGGAATCCGGTAGTCGCCGCGGCCGCCGAGCCTGAGCGCGCGGAGCTCGCCGGCCCGAACGGCGCGCCACACGGTCACCGTGTGACAGCCCGCGAGCGCGGCGGCCTCCCCCGTCGACAGAGGGGACCGCCGCGCCAGAGCAACCGACTCGGAGGAACCGTGCTGCATTGCTTGCAAATCTACATCATGCTATGGACGGAATGCGGCTTCGCGGTTATGCTCGCCACCGTGCCGCTTCCGTTACCTCGAGCGTTCCGGCGTCAGCTCATGGCCGAGGACGCGGCGAAGCTCGAGCTCATCCTCGCCGAACTCGGGGAGCATGAGGAGCCCGCGAGCTCGGCCGGTGCCACCGCGGCCGGTGACGAGCGCAGGCTCCGGGGCGTGCCAGCCGTAGGGCGCGGAGTGCCGGGCGCGATTCCCGGCACGAACCCGCTCGGAGCTCTTCTCGCGCGGGAGTCGCGGCGGCGCTAGGAGAGATTGGCGAAACGCGCGTCCAGCTTCACGCCGACCTCACCATGCTCGCCCGCTTGTCGCAGGCGCTCGCCCGAGCGCGAGCCGTTCCGCTCGCGGCATAAGCCGTCCGCCCTTTAGCCGTAGCCGTCCCCGCCGCCCCCCCAGCGGCTCTCGACGTCCCGGCGGTGGTCCTCGGCTTCCCTTGTGGCCCGAGATGCGCTTGACCCGGATCCAGAGCGGTTGACCCAGTTAAAGAATCGGGCGATCTGCCGGTGCACCGCGCGGAACATCTGACGCTCAGGGTAACACTCTCCGTTTCGCTAGCCGTTTCGCTCACCCCTCCTAGAGCGCGTCGAGCACGAGTACCACGGTCAGCGCGGCGATGACGACGGTAAGCGCGACGAGCCAGCGTGTGAGCCGCTCGAGGCGCCTCGACGCCTCCTCGGACGCGGCGCTGAACCGCGCGAGCGCGACGACGAGCCGGCCGGAGAGCTCCTGCTCAATCATTCGGTCGAACGGATAGCGGCCGCCGTGCGCGAGGTCGCGGAACAGCCAGAGGAGCTCCTCGTCGGTTACCTCGTGCCACTCGTCCGGGCTGCTCGGGATCGGGCCGGGGCGTCCGCTCACGGGCGGCAGCGTATTCCTCGTTCCCGACGGTAAACGACCGTGCCGATGCCATTTCGTTGCCACTGCGTGGCGGGACGCGCGCGCGGGGGGGGAGTCGTGCGCGCTGCTTTCGCCATGGGCGCTAGGATGGCCGGGTCGCGGGGCGTGGCGCAGCCTGGTTAGCGCGCTAGTCTGGGGGACTAGAGGTCCCGAGTTCGAATCTCGGCGCCCCGATCGAACGAAAGGGCTGCAAACGCGGCCCTTTGCCGTCTCTGGCCGGAGCACGTGCGGCCGCTCCCGTGACCAGATCATGACCAAAACGGTCCGTGCTCGGCCTTGGAACTGCAACCCGCAGGGCGAGACGCTCGTCGCCGCCAACCTCACCGAAGACGACGCGACCGTGTTGGAAACGCTCGTCAAGCGCCGACGGCGGATCGCGTCCGACGAGCACGCCGAGCCGCTCACGGACGACGAGAAGCGCGAATGGGAGCGGATTCTTGGCACGGCCGCGGGCGACCCGGAGTTGTTCGAGCGAAAGCGCCGGGACGCTCAGGCGAATGCGAAGCTCGACGCTCTCAAGGACCAGCGAAAGGTCGCCGGGTTGCCGCGCCAGCCGCTGCTCGCGGAGCCCGGTAGCGTCCAGTTGCCACGGTTCGCGGCCTACACGTGGTTGCTCGGCGACGGCTGGACGCTGTTCGCGGACGGACGTTTCGAGGGCGAGGGCGACCACCGGACGCTTGTTGTCCGCGGCGGCATCGGCGCCGACCGCAGTTGCGGGTCGTCGTTTCTGGAAGCAGGCGAGCACCGCGACGAGCAACCCGATCTCCATGAGAGCACGTGACGGCGCAGATCAACGTTCTGACGATGCATGGGACAGGGTTCGCGACGTTCACAGCGGCGAACGGCTCACCAACCGAGCTGGCGTTCATTCCGCTGGCTGACGTGGCTGTAGGGCTCGTCAGCCATGCGCCACCCGTAGGCTGATCAGCCGGCCCGACGCCGGTCGGCTCACGCGCTCGTCGACCTGTACGCCGCGAAGGCGATCGGAAATATGAGCGGGCGGCGCTCAAGTACCTCGCCCGGGACATGGCCGAGGCGGACCCGGCGCTCGCCGATGTGGCCCAGGTCGCCGCGTTGCTTGCCGAGCGCGAGGCGACAGCGCCCGCACTCGTCGCCCGCGCCGTGCTACACGCCGTCGCTGAGGGAGCTCTCGGTGGGCAGAAAGGGGAGCTCTCGGTGGGCACGAAAGCGCGTTCCGGCGGCGGAGCCTCCAGGGCGGTCTTTCTCGGGTAGTCCTTGGGCGTCGATGGCGGCGCCCATTCGATAGGCGTCGATGATCCCCAGCATGCTTCCGCTTAGCTGCTCGTTCTCTGCGGTGGTTTCGGCGCTCGTCATGTGCCCCACTTCCTTCTATCTCGACTTCTCTCCGCAACGTAGTAACCCGGAAGGGGGATGCAATCCGTCGCCCGAGTGACCGCCCACGCAGCAAACGCGGCTGCGGGTTAGACGACCGGCCGCTCCAGTAACCACCTAGGCGACGCGATTTCTCTGATCTCAGCCTGGTCGGTCGGACGGGTCGGAGCCGTAGGAGTTGCGTTCCGCGATCGCGCAGTCTTCGTTGTGGATCACATGCTCGGTCTTGCGTCGGATCGCCTCGTCGCGTCCTGCCGTTACGGCCTCCTCTTTCGTCTCGAACGTGCCGGGGAGGGCGCCGTCCTCGCCCTCGATCGTGTTCGCCCAGCCTTCCTGACGGCGCACGGTGTGCACGAATCCTTCAGCCATCGTCAGGCCTCCGAGTGATCGAACGCTTGCAGCGACTCAGGTGTCATTTCGCGCTTGAGCCACTGCCAAACGCACGGGCGTCGCGTCATCTGACATCGACCGACCGGCCCGGTATCGCGCACGGTTTGAGCACACGTTTGCAGTGCGCAATGGATGGGAACCCGCCTCAGCATGGCTGACGGAGACATTCACGTTGTGAAGGACGGCGACAACTGGACCGTGACGATCGAGGCCGTGCAAGGCGTCCTCGTCTCGTTTGACACGTTTGATGAGGCGGTCCGGACCGCCCGACGCGTCGCGGAGGATGCCCGCTGCGAGGTCGTCGTCCACAGCGACGGTGTCCAGTTGGCCGACCAAACGGCCGCCAAGCTCCCCACGCAGACTTCGCCCTGTTGCCTCGCCCAGACGAGCGGGGTATGAATTCGTCTTGGCGTCATGCGCGACGGCGGCTAGTACTGATGACGGTGCGTAGCGGTGGAGAAAGAGGCGGCGACGCCGAACGGCGACGGCCTGCGGACGCGCAGTCGACACTGACACCCGTGCCCGCTCGTTAGGGTCAGTGCATGAAGTTCAAGCCCACGCGCACGGATCGGCTTTCGCCGGAGGAGCGTGAGATCGTCGATCGGTTCGAACGTGGCGTGATCGACGCGGCGGAAGCGGGACGGTTGCTCATCGCATCGGTCCAGTCCGTCAGCCACGAGGCTGCCGCGTCAGCGGACGGGAGCAGGCCCGGGGCCGAGGAGACAGACCCCGCCCCGGATGAGACGCCCGAGGAGGCAACGGCAAGGGCTCTCATCGAGCGCATCGCGCGTGAGGCGTACGACGACCCGGCCTGACTCAAGGCGGGGCCTGTTTCGTCCTGTCGGCATCAGAGCGGCCTCGGGATGGTTCCAGACCGGTCAGTTCCATGGAACCCGTACGGTTGAAAGTCCGCATTAAGTCCGCAAACGTCTCCAACACTGCCCGTTTGCCGATGCGGCGCCCGTCATGGAAACCGTGTAGCCATGCCACTTGCGGCCACCTGCCGCCAAGCCGCGCCACCCGTCTGAGGAGTCTGGCGGACTAGAGGTCCCGAGTTCGAATCTCGGCGCCCCGACTATCGAAAGCCCCGCTCAGGCGGGGTTTTTGTTTGCCCAGAGGGCGATACTCCGGGCGGCGTGTCTGCAGAACGGTGGCAAAATGTCTGCACCCGAGGCCACATTGCAGCCATGACGACCTGCGACTGTCAGAAGAGCAGGCGCCATCTGGTCCTGATCGAGGACGCCCTCGAAGCCGTCAGGGAGGCGGAGCGCCTGCTGCCCAACGACGCGGAGCTGCGCGAGGAGGAGCGGCTGCTGCTCGACCTCCAGGCACGGATTGAGGAGCGCCTCGCCGTGCTCGCTGCCTGACCCGACCGAAGTTGGGTGCTCGCCACGGCCAACCTAGGCACTCCTACCGATGACTGCCGCGCACGATGCGAGCAGTGTCCAAGAACGATGTGGGAGACCTACCGCATGATCGGTCACGACCGCGAGGTCGAGCTTGAGCGTCTCGCTCAGACCCGCAGCCGCGCAGCGAAGCCGCAGGCACTACGGCCTGTGAAGCGGGCGAGACGCCTGCCGCTCTCGTTTCGCCTAGCCGTGACCAAACTGAGGGCGCTCGCGGGCTGAGCAGAAAGCGTCCTCCGACGGACGCTCTTCCGGGCGCTACTCCTCCGCGAAGCGCGGCGCGGGCTGGATGTCGCTCACCCTTCGGCTTGCGCCAGTCGATGCGGAGGCTGCGGATCGGGGCGAGCACGCAAAGATGCGGATCAGGCTCGGTGAGCGGGCACTGAAGCTCAACACTGAGTCGGGCGAGTGAGTGTGGTGCGGGGTCGGAATGGCACGCTTGGCGCACGTTGACGACGACGTGCGCGATCGTCTACTTTGCGCCGTACATCACAAAGGGGAGAGCCAAATGCGGCGGGTGCTTGTTCTCTCAACAGGCGTCATTGTTGCTCTGAGCTTCGGTGCCGCCAGCGCCTCGGCGGCGGACGAGCATGCTTCTTGCAATGGGATTCTTGTCTCGTCAGCCGCAGGGACGCCGGGGCTGGTTGCCGATCTGACCCGGGAGTTCCATCAGATCGCAAAGGATCTCGGATTCCCACCGGGGGTCATCGTGGATGCGCCCGGCGGCCAGCTGCACTCGGGAACCGTCGAGGCGTGTCTGGAAGATCTAGGTACATAGGTCAGAGCCTGCGGCCCTGCCAGCGCTGACGACTGGCCTTATGCGACCAGACCACGCGCTTCGTCCGCGCTGAAGGCCCGCATGCTGCATGTCCTCAGGTTCCCTTGCGACGTCAGCCGCATCAGTCCTTTCGTGGCCGTCTCATCGTCCGCTGCCTCGACGATCGTGACGAGGTCGTAGGGGCCCATCGTCCAGTAGATGTCCTTGATCGTTACGCCGCGCTGCGCGAGGTCATCTTTCGCCGCGTCATAGCGGGTCACGGTCTGGTCTGCCGTCTTCGCGCCCTGGTCGGTCCAGTTCATGAGGACGATGTATGTCGGCATCTGCGGCCTCCTTGGGGGGTGTTGCCGAACTCATCAATGTTCGCGCAATCCGTGTCCGCCTGCAATGGCGCGCTGCCAAGAGCGGGGCGACTACGCGGCGGCGCGCAACTCGACGCAGACGACCGCCTCGGTGACCCATTCACCGGGGTCGCCGCCAGCTTCACGTCCGAGGCGGTCGCAGTCCTCGCAGATGACCGCGATGTCCGGCTCGGCGTCCAGGTGGGCGAACTCACCGCAAAGCGCTTCGACAAGGAACGAGCGCGCCGTGAGATGAACGATTCGCGACCCTTCGGTGTGTCCAGCGTAGAACTCCACGCCGCGAGCATTCCTTACCGGCCGGACGACGGAGAGGGGCCGGGGGCGGTGTGCCGGCGCCGCCAGGCGGACCACCGCCGCTCCCGAACCTCTAACCCGGAAGAAGCGCGAGCGGGGCGAAACTTGGGTGTCTGGAGGCCGGAGAGCGGCGGCGAGAAGTGGTTCTGCGGGGAGTGCGGGTCGGCGCTGTTCGGCTCCAACCCCGCGCATCCCGAGTCGATCGGGATCCGTATGGGCACGTTCGACGACGACCCGGGCATACGCCCTTCGGTGCGGCAGTTCGTCGCATACGCGGCGCCGTGGGAGCCCATTCCCGACGACGGGCTGCCGCGCTTTCCCGAGAGCCGGCACGCCTCAGACGGGAGCCGGTGAGCGGTAAGCGCGTTCGAGCCGCTCGGCGGTGGCGATGAGTTCAGGGGCCGGGCGGCTAACTGAACGGCGTCAGTGACTCTCACCAAGAATGGCACCCGGCCTCGCCTGAAGCCTGCCACCGAGTATGCACGGGGTGAGCGCATGCGGTCGGCCGGCGCCTGTGGCTCCATGCAGCGCGACGATCACGGCCGCCTTCCTAGCGGATCTGCGCCCGGGCGCCCACCGCAGTACGTCCAGGAAGCCGAGCTCGCGTCTGCGCGGGTAAATAGCGTCACGGGGACGTTTGCCGACGTGTCAACGCCGGCATCGGCGCCGATCTCCTCCGTCGCTTCTTGACCTTTCGGCCACCGTGACGGTCACCTCGTGCGTCACCGTGACCGGCCGGGTGACCGTGACCACATGGGCGGGCCTCATGCACCGTGACGACGTCGCAACGGCGGTGTCGCGCGATACAGGAGCGGCGCCGTCGGCTCCCCAAGGCGACGAGGAGAACGGGTGAACGCAGCGTTCAAGTACGAAGAGAAGGCCCACCGGAGCGGGCCTTCTCGGTCTTGCCGTACGGCGACTTGCGGATCAGTGGTTGCCCACAGGCTCGAAGTAGTTCGCGGCTGCGTAATTCGCGACGTTCGTTCCGAGCTGCACCGCTAGCACGTCCGCTGTGCGGAAGTGGAGCCCGGCCCAGATGCGCGCCTCGACGATCTCGTCGACCGCTTGAGAGAAGCTGTTGAACGTGCGCGTGGCGGGCCCGCCGGGGTTCACGAAGGTGCTCGTGATCTGGTAGCCCCCCGCGGGCGCGCTGCCGAAGAACCTTTCCAGCACGGCGGTGTGCGAACTGTCGAGCCCGAGGTGTCCCGAGGTGTGGTCGGGATAGGGCGCCGAGATCAGCGGCGTCCAAGTCGGGTCAGGCGTTGTTGCCAAGTTGTCGTCCAGTGCCGCCTTGCGGATTGCCTGAAACGGTCGCCAGAAGTCGAAGTGGTACTTGTTGTTCCAGGTGTTGATCGCTGCGTCCGCTGCCGCGAGGTTTTCCATCGCGAGAACACGGGCCGCATCGAGAACCTCCAAATGGTTCCGGGCGATGAGCTGGCGGGCAACCTCGTTCCAGCTCGCCATCGGATTGCTCTGCCACCACTTCGCGACATACGTCTGCGTAGCCGTGCGGCTCGAGGGCGTCACAACGCCGTCGCCGCCAATCGCCTTCACTTCGTTGAAGTCAGCCGCCCAGGCGGCGCTGGTGAGCGCAGGGGGACCGGCGCCTCGGAACTGCGACGAGCTCTGCATCAGGAACGGCTCGACGCCCCCCACCCAGGGAGTGGGGTCTTGGACCGTCGTCCCGTTTGGAGCGACCGGATCCCAGTGTCCCGCCGAGCTGTTTGGCACCCACTGAGACGGTCCGAACCGCCCATCGCCCTGCCTCGCATCGATGATTGCCTGCGCCGCCGCCGTCCCGGCAGCAATTCCCATATCCTTGAACGGCGAGTCGGGTATCGCGTCCTTCGACGCGTTGTACTGCGTCTCGAGTGATGCAAGCACGGTTCCCCTCGTCGGGAAGCTGATGCTCTGAGGAACGGTCTCGACGATGTTCTTCAGAGCCAGGTATGCGGCTGTCGCAACCGCCGCTTCATCGGATGCCGTGTTTCCAAACCGCCTGTCCAGACGGTACGGCCGGTAATGCTTCGGCGTGATCGCATTGACCGCGTCATACACAGCCCCCTGCACCATTCCCATGTTGATCTGAGAAGACGGCGCTGCTCCGCCTGCCGGTTGAGGAAGCCCTGTGAGCGTGTTGACGGCAATGAGGTTCCACTGCGTCACTCCAGTGGCGTCTGCTTCGGCCGGTGGCGCCGCCGATGCGCCGATGACGCCGAGCGCACCAATGAGCGCACCGACGGCCACCGTTGCGAGCCAGACGGATCGTCTACGTGCCATTCGTCCCCCCTTGTAGTGCCGCTTAGTTTGTTGCGCGTGTATCAAACCAGGCTCGACGCACATTGCAAGGTCCGTCAGGGTTCGAAGTCAGTCAGGCGGCTAGCTCGTATCGTGCCCGGACGAGGGAGCAAGCGTTGTCCCACTTCATGACGCAGCCGAAATCGACGAGCGCGAGCCATCGCCCGAAAGCTCCTGAACCGCGTCCGCACCAAGCGCGTACGAGAGATTCAAGGGGTGCCGGCAGGAGCGGGCCCCTGATCCAGTTCAAGCGATTCCCCCTCGGATCGGATCTCCCCCGCCGAGTAGATCCTCGCCGCCCGAGTACTTCGTACCCGACTTCGCCAGCCCCCGGCTGAGCATGTAGCCGATGGCGGCCACGAGAGTTCACGCACGCACATCGTCAAGCGAGTCGGAGACCGCCGATGCGATCAGGATCGCGGCGATCACTCCACCATCGCCCAGAACTCCGTCGTCTCGAACGAGGCCTCGTCTCGTCCATAGCGAACCGACCAAGTGCGGGCCGCGCCTGATCGCTTTGCCTTGCTGCCGCGTCTGTTGCCACACCGCCTCCCGCTAGAAGGAACAGGACCGAACAGGACCGACGTCGTTCCCCCGACAAAGACGCAAACACGCATCGCCCGTCTGGTGGGGCTACGGTGCGAACGCGTGGATCTGCGGCCCATGCTCCTTCACCCTCGCCCATCCCGAAGAGCGAGGATCCGGCTCGCTGAACGGGCACGGAAGCTGAACGGGCTCACGGCGAACTAGCGCCCTAAGACGGCGACTGCGAGAGCGCGTCGGGCCACGAATTGAGCCGGGTTCGGTTGTCTCGGCGGTGGCGGATGCGTTCGTGGGGGTCGAGCGGCTAACGGCCGCGGCGATCCGCGCCCGCTGGCCGAGGTTAGGTAACGCCGCGGGAAAGTTGGGCAGTTCTGCCGATGTGCCCCGACGCGCTGGACGCTTACGGTCGAACGCGAGCAAGGGGGGTCGCGGACGGAAGGGAGGAGCGAGATCCCGCGGTACGTGCAAGCCCGGAATTGGGGCCACATGCCACTGATTCGGGCGACTTCATCTAAGGGTACGTAAGGAGGTTGATTCGAACATGCGTCTAGTGATGATCGTGGCCGCGGTGATCGCGGCGGTCGCCGCCGCGGCTGCCCAGGCCCAGGGCGCGAGCCCGGCCCAGCTCCAGCGGGCTGGCTGGGACTGCCTCAACCCGGCACCCTTCTTCCCGGCAAACCCCAACGTCCACTGTTTCCCGCCCGGCCAACTGGAAGCAGTGATCGCAGGGACGGCCGTGAGCGCAATGCTCAAAGCGTTCGCAACGCCGGACGTGAACGCTGAGGAGGCTCCGTTCCTCGGCACCGAGCACATGCTCCGGGCCGACCACTTCCACAACCAGCCCTGTCCGACCGACCCGCCCGGCGGCCCGCCCGGCGAGACGCACAGTCCGCCGCTCTACGAGTGGAGCTACCTCGGCCCGCGGTTCGGCTGGGACTACTACATCTGCCACCACTTCGACAGCCCGTGGTGACGTACCCCACGCGCTATGCGGCTGCCAAGACGCCTCCTGTGCCGTTCGCGAGGTCGACGGCAACCGGGAGCGTCACGAGAGGAAGGGAACGGAATGAAGCGACTATTCGTACTCACGGCCCCTGTCGCCGTGCTCGCGGTGGCTGGAGCGAGCGGCGCACTTGCTGGTGAGGTAAAGGGCCCACCGAACACTCCCAACAACACCAATGAGACGGGGGCTCTGGATCACGCGAACTCGGCGTGCGCCGCTAGCGGGCTAAATGACTTCGACTCGACAGAGGGACAGACCGTGTCGCAGGTTCAGACTGCGGCGGACTCTTGGAAGTACTACGGCCTGCCGAAGGGAGCGCCAGGCACGCTCGGTCTCTGCAGAGGCGGGACAGGGGAAAGGTGAGTTCTTGGGTTGGCCCCGGCTTCGGTCGGGGCCACCCTCCTCCCAGGGCCGCTTGCCCGGAGCCTCCCTACTTGTTGAGCAGTTCGACGGAGATCGTTCCCTCGATCTCGTAGTTCGACGGAGAGGCCGCGACCGCGGACGCTGAAGCAGAACAACTCGCGCGTCCGCGATCCCGATCGGAAGCTGAATCTGGAGCGGCCCGTTCGCGCGTCCTTGATCGCGAGCGACAATCGAAACGGGGCGGTCCTTTCGGATCCGCCCCGCCTCGGTTCCCGTGCCGAACGGTCGCTACGGGAGAGCGATACCGCCGCGGCGCCTGGTCGTCAGCACGACACCCGCGATGCCGGCGGCGAGCAGAGCAGTCATGCCTGCCCCGAGCCCGAACCACGACCAATCGACGCCACTCGCAGACGACGCGGTCGGCACCGTGACCGTCTCGGGATACCTCGTCCCAGGGCGCAGTCCCCGGTGAGCCCCGCGGAACTGGACCGACGGCTGTTGATCCGTGAAGAGGGCCTCGCGCGCCGCGATCGCCGTCTTGTCGCGATACGTGTCGTACGCCTCGTTGGCAGCCGCGACGGCCCGATCCACCTTCAGTGCGGAGTCACCGGTGAGCCCCGACCAAAACACACGATCCTCGATCGGGTGCCGGATCGCAGAATCGAGCGTGTTGTCCGCGGCGGCGAGCATTCCGGGCTGCACCGGCGTGACCGCCGGCGCCCCACCGCCGTCGTCCTGCACCATCGCGTTCGCCCCGCCGGCAAACACCGCCGCGACGGCGGCGAACACCGCCGTCGTCAAGAGCATCCGTGTCTTGGTGATGTCGTACATGCCGCGCCTCCTTCTCGACCGTCGACCATGGGGCGAGCCTAGGAGGCGGCCTCTCCGCTGTCGTCGTCGTCCGCGGCACAGCGTGTGTATCGCTTACGACACAGTCGGTCAGCAGACACACTCGGGGCGTAACCCTGCTGCGCCTTTCCTCTGAGGCGTAAATGAACCCGGGGACACCGCACTAGTGGGGCCGGGCGGCTAGCTCAACGCCGTCAGTGACTCTTGTCGCGGTACCCGGCCCCACCGGAACCCTGCCACGGCAAGGCGGCGGTGACGAGATGGCCGCGGCGGACATGTCCTCATGGTCACCGCGTTCGAGATCGAGACCGCACAGGCAGGCGGCGGCAGGCGGGCCGGCGCCCGTCGATGTGGGCTTTGGCGTCGACACGGTCCGCCGCGCTGTCGAAGCCGGTGGATACCGTCGGGCGAGGTGTTCGAGATCCTGATCGGCCTGCTGATTGTCTTTGGGCCTTGCTTGCTGACGATCAGCACTGCGTTGGTTGACGATGTCCCTCTCGCAAGATCGCGACCATCTGAGGGCCGACACGGGTCGCCGGATTGAGGTTCACATCCTCGGCGGGCCGCACGGCTACAAGCACGTCGATCTCGACTGAGCCAGCGTGCCGGAGCGGCTGCCGGACGACCAAGCTTGTGCGCCCGCCGCGTCATCTGCGACGCCGACGACGCCTGAGCCGTCGCCTGCGCCAAAAACGCGCCGCTTCAACTGGCGCACGCGCCGATACCCCTGGTAGCTGCCGAGATGCTTCTCCGTCTGCGTTCACCCTCGCGCATCGCGATCGAACGCGCGATCATCGCGGGCCATCCCATGCGCCAGATAGCGGCGCGACACGACTGCCAAGAGTCGTCACTGCGCACGGCCCTCCGCGACGGGGGCGATACCGCCGCGGAGGGGTCGTCCGCCTGCGCACGCCCGAGAGGAGCGAGGCGCGGCTCGGCGGTCTTCTACCCGGAGGCCCGGTCGCACTCGAGCGCCTCGGCGAGGTCGCGGAGCGCCAGCCGGGAGGGCTCGCTGACGCTTCACGCCCGTCAGCAACGTGGCTGGGAACTACATCTAGTCCGGTAGCGTGTGGACGATGCGGATTGCCGGCGTACGACTGGGAGCGCCCGTTGCTCGTCAGCTCGCGGAGATCCTCGAAAGTGAGGGCTATGCGGCGACCGCTGGCAAGATCGCGGACGCCATCAAGCTGCGGGTCACCGTGGAAGCACCGCTGACGGGCCCCGACTATGAGGCGATCGCTGAGGCACTCAGCCGTCATTGTCCGGCACCTCTGTACCGGCTCCGGACGGAGCTCCTTGAGCAGCAGCAACGCCTGCGCCGCGTCACCGGCGGTTAGAAGAGCTCATCCCGGCAGTCGCAGCAGCGCTGGCGCGCGTGGTCCGGAAAGTAGACGAGTGGCGCGTGCGCGAGGGGGCTCGGCTAGCCTGCGACCGCCACCTCGCCTGCGGTGTGCTGCTTTCCGGCGCCAAACCCGGCCAACGCGAAATCGCGAAACTGCGCCTTCGCCTCGGTGAGTCTCGGGGCGTCGGGACTGGCCGCGCCGAGTGGGGCCCTCACGCTTCAGCCTCCTCTGTCGGTTCGGGCAAAGCCGGGAGCGGGCTTCCCGCCTGCAGTGAGTCGTGGCCGCGGAAGGGTGAAGCTCGGGCTATTCGGTACGGCCAGGATTCCCGAGGTCGCGGTAGAGCGCCTCGATGTTGTTCCCGTCCGGGTCGAGCAGGAACGCGGCGTAGTAGCCAGGCGAGTAGTCGCGGTAGCCTGGCGCGCCGTTCGAGCGGAAGCCTGCCTCCACGCCGGCTTGGTGGAAGGCGTCCACCTGCTCCCGCGAGCGTGCGACGAAGCAAAGGTGCAGGTCGCGTGTGGGTGGTCGGCGGTCGACGATGTTCACCCGCGTGAAACACATCACCCGCTCGTGCCCGTAATTCTCGGGCCAGCTGGGGATGCCGAGCGGTGTGAGCACGGCTGCGTAGAACGCGACGCTTCTGTCGTAGTCGCTCGCACGGACTTCGGCGTGGTCTACGACATGTTGCGACCAGTTCCACTCGCCGGCGGTCACGGCCGCGACTATCTCAGAATGGGAGCCGCCCCGACTGAGAGCCCTGCGAATACTGGGCTTTCGCCTCTGGATGTCGGAGCTGCTGCCGACCTAGCTTTGTCCGGTTTGCTGAGTCAGGTGCGCGCGCCGGACAGGATCGGAGCATCCCGTTTGAACCCCCACACGGCGGCGTAGATGCCGAGCGAGAGCTCCCAGAGGAACTCCGGGATCACCGTGATGGCCGGCACGGTGCTGCCTGCATCCCAGGCGTCGAACAGGGTGCCGATCCCAGTGAGGATGATCAGCGGCCCCCCGATGAGTCCCAGCATCGCCATCCATCGGGGAACCAACCCTGAGCGGTACATCAGGTAGCCCAATATCAGGCCATTCCCCCAACCGACGATGAAGCCCGGTCCGAGCAGGAACGTCCAATCCTTGAGTGCGGCGAGGGACACCGCCAGCGAGGTGGCATTTGGGTCGTCCTGCCGCAGGCTGACGATCCCGAGGACGAAGAGGATGCCCGCTGCGATGAAGGTGCATTCGACGAGTCGAGCGGTGACATAACCGAGGGACAGGATTTCGTTCTGTCGCCTCAGAATCGGGAACACCACGACGGCGGTGCCGACGTTCGCGATGATGAGCAGAAGCTCCAGGAGCGCCCCGAGATAGATCTGGCTGTCCTCGCCGCCACCCGCGATGTACCCGGCTGGGTCGTCGAGAACGGGTTGGTAGAGCGCGAGTGCGGGGATCGAAGTGATGAACGTGATGAGGAACAGCACTCCGAATATTCGGGCGTTCCGCTGGTCTTCGGCCACCTCGACTCCCTTCGAGATCCCGCGAGTCCGGGTACGGAGGACAGTCGCGCGACCCTATAACAGAACGAGGAGGACGGAAAAGACCCGGCTTGCCGCAGAGCGTCAGTGCCACCCGGCGGCAGCGTGGTGGGAGCCCCGGATACCGACGCGCATCCGCAGATGAGCGAGGGGACGGCGCGGGCCGTCTCGCCTCAGCTCACGACGTGGTACACGCCATCTCGCACGTAGCCCTCGCCTGGCACGATGACCGGCTCTGGCCCCCGGGCTGCCGGGGCGGGCTTCATGTCCAGCTCCCGGGCATCGAGGACGGCGCCCATCCTGTAGGCGCCGATGATGCCCAGCACGCGCCCGCTCAGCTCCTCCATCTCGGTGGGTTGTGCCCCCGTCATGTCTCCTCCCCTTCCTTTGGTCTCACAAGGCGCTGCAGTTCCCGTCGAGCCGACCGGACGCGAGCGAGGAGAAACCTCGTCGCCTACGTCGAATACTCGGACGGGACCGGCGAGGCGGCGACCGTACTTGGCCACACGGAGTTGCGTGGTTGTACGGAGGCGAGGGGAGCACGGCACCCGGCCGTTCCGTGAGCGGGCCGTCTACGCGGCAACGCGCAACTCGACGCGGACGGTCACGCCGGCAAGCCACTCGGCGGGGTCGCCGCCGGCCTCACGTCCGAGGCGGTCGCATTCCTCGCAGATCACCGCGATGTCCGGCTCGCCGTCCATTTCGACGGGCGCACCGCAGAGCGCCTCCACGAGGAACGAGCGCACCGTGAGATGCACGATTCGCGATCCTTCGGTGTGTCCGGCGTAGAACTGCACCCTGGGAGCATCCCGTACGAACCGGACGACAGAGCGGTCTTGGGACGGTGAGCCCTGGCTGCCATGCCGTGGGCGCTGCCCGTTCCCCGGCGATCGAACCGCTGTCTACCCAGGGCCTGAGCCGGCGACCCCAGATCTGGCCATCGTTCATGTCGTCTCGCAGGCGATCGCAGGAGATGACGGGCCGGTGGCTCCGGGGATCGGGGAGACGCCGGCTTCGTCGCCTTGGGGCCGCCGAGGGAAACGGGTGCCGGTCTCGAGTCCACGGGCGAGCCGCAGCCCCTTGAGCGGCGACCATCGATTCGTAAGCTCTGTATGGGGTGGTAGAACTGGCCGGATTCGAAGTAGCCGACGAGCACGTGCTCGAGCTCGCCGGCATGCTCGAGCGCGCCGGCTACGACGAGGCCGCTGAGAGGCTCACGTACGCGCTGAAGTGGGGAGACGAGCTCGTCGGACTGCGAATCGCGGACCGGCTGGCAATTCTCGACGTGCTCGACGACGCGCCGGAGGGGCTGGCCGATCTGCGGTGCCTGCTCGCGTCCGAGCATCGGTGGCGCGTGCGGCACGGCCTCGTCTGAGACACGGCGGCGAGCGCATCGCCGCCGTCACGTCGGGCGTGACGCCCGTTCCGCCGCCGCCCCCGTAGGGTGGCCCTCGGGATCCTGGCCGGACGGCCAGGTCGGTCCGGCCTCTCCCGGGACGTGACTCGGAGTACGATCCGCCCGGATCCGATGCGGCGGGCGTCGTTCATCGCGGCGGTGGGAGCAGCCCTCGTGGCGGCAGGCTCCGGCGCAGGCGCGCCCACGCCCGCCGACCTCCCATTCACCCCAGGTCGCGATCTTCTACTACGCCTGGTACGGCACACCCAGCTTCGACGGTGCGTGGCAGCACTGGGGTCAGGGCCAGCACTCTCCCTCCCGTGACATCGGCTCGGCCTTCTACCCGGCACGCGGCCCGTACTCCTCCAGCTCGACGAAGGTCGTGCGCGCGCAGATGCGAGAGATCGCGGCGACCGGGATCGACATGGTGATCGTCTCGTGGTGGGGGCCCGGCTCGGTCGAGGACGCCCGGCTGCGCCCCGTCGCCGCCGCAGCGCGCGCGGCGGGGCTCGGTGTCGCCCTCCACGTCGAGCCGTGGGCCGGGAGGACACCGGCGCAGGTCGTCGACGGGCTCCGCAGCTTGAGCGGCCTCGGCATCCAGGACGTGTACGTCTACGACTCGACCGACGCTCCCGACGAGGACTGGCGTACTGCCCTTCATGACCTCGAAGGGCACGGGCTTCGCGTCTTCGCACAAACGTCGCTCCCCGGGAAGGCGCTGCGAGGAGGCTTTCAGGGTCTCTACACGTACGACGTGCTGCTGTACGACGGCAGGTCCTTCGGGAGGATGTGCGCGAGCGCGCGTCGGCTCGGGCTCCTCTGCGCACCATCGATCGGGCCCGGCTTCGACGCGTATCGGGCGACGGGTGACGCCCGCGTCCGCGATCGGAACGATGGACGCTGGTACGACCACATGTGGCAGTCGGCGCTCAGGGCGACGCCTGACCTCGTGACGATCACCAGCTACAACGAATGGCACGAGGGCACGCAGATCGAGCCGGCCCGCGGAGCGCCCGGGCAGTACGCGACGTATGAAGGCGCGTGGGGCCTCGAGGGCCTCGCGGCCGAACGTGCGTACCTCGACCGCACTGCCTACTGGGTCGACCGGCTGCGGGGTGTCGTGGCCACCCCGGCGGGCGCGTCGCGATCGACGACGCGTACCGCTCGATCTCAGTAGAGAGCGCTCGCGAGCCGGCGCCGGAAGCCGGAGGCGATCGGGTCGTCCTGGCCGAGCCGCTCGAACAGCGCGACGGCGACCTCGCGCAGCCGCTCCCGCTCGGGCGCGTCCGCGCCCGGGACGGCGTCGACGATCAGCGCCAGCGCACGCTCGACGTCTCCGGCGTCGAGCGCCTCCACGACGGACGGCAGCTCGCCGTTCGCCCGCAGCTCTTCGATCAGCGACTCGGCCCGGGGCGGAGCGAGAAGCTCGTCGAGGAACGACGACACCGATACGCGCGACTGCGCTCCGACGAACTCCCTCACGACCTTGCCGTCGCGGAACGCCTTCACCGCGGGAATCCCGCTGACGCCGAACTGCGCGGCGAGCGCCGGGTTTGCGTCGACGTCGACCTTCACGAGCTCGACGGCGCCCTCACGGGCTTCGATCTCGCCCTCCAGCACGGGGGCGAGCGCGTGGCACGGGCCGCACCACTCGGCCCAGAAGTCGACGACGACGGGACGCTCGTACGACCGTTGCGAGCACGGCATCGTCGAAGGTCTGCTCGCTGACGTCCATTCGCAGTCCAGCGTACCGTCGGCGTTGCTCAGCTGCGCTCGACGACGTCGGCCGAGCAGCCGGCCACCAGCGCCGCGCGCAGGTGCTCTCGCTCGACGCCGTGGAGCGACGGGTGCCCGACGTCGACCTCGACCTCGCCCCAGGCCTCGAGCCCGAGCGCCTGGGCACCGTGCGCCCCGCCGATCGCCCACAGCTCGTCGGTGGCGAACACGCCGCGGCGACCCGTCCTGACGTCTGCGCGATGCCCTCGAGCTCTCGCAGCTCCTCGAACGGGTCGATCCGGACGTTCGAGTCCGAGCCGATGCAGAGCGGGATCCCGCGGTGTCGAATGCGGACGGCCGGAAGAAAGCCGTCTCCGAGGTCCGCCTCCGTCGTCGGGCATGCGCAGATCGTCGAGCCGCTGTCCCGGAGCAGGTCGAGCTCGGCGCCGTTCGCGTGCGTCGCGTGGACGACGGTCGTCCGCTCGCCGAGGCATCCGCAGTCCGCGAGCAGCTCGAGCGGCCGGCGTCCGTGCTCCGCCAGGCACTCCTCGATCTCGCGCGGCTGCTCGCCGGCGTGGACGTGCAGGACGAGCTGCTCGGCGTCGGCGTAGCGGCCGAGCTCCTCGAGCCAGTCGCGCGGGCAGGCGCGGACGGAGTGGGGGGCGATCCCGACGGCGATCCCGCGCTCGCGCAGGCGCTCGACCTCACTCAGGTACTCGCCGACGGAGCGCCTGACGCATCCGCTCGAGGCCCGCCGCGCGCGTAGGCGACGTGGAGGCAGACGAAGGCCGACGCCCGGCGGCGGCGGCCGCCTCGGCCGCCGCGAACGCCGTCTCGAGCCCGAGGTAGTGGAACTCGCCGACCGCCGTGAACCCAGCAGCTCGCATCTCCCGGTACGTGCGCTCGTAGAGGCGAACGCACCGTCGCCGGGCGTCTGTCCCTCGGCCTCCGCCAGCATGCCCTCGCGCCAGGCCCAGAAGTCGCCGCCTGCCGCCCGTCCCGCGGAGCGCACGCTGGAAGGCGTGGCTGTGCGCGTTCACGAAGCCGGGAAGCGTGACCACTCGCTGCCACGGGCGACGACACTAACCTACGGGGGAATGCAGACCTCGAGCTCGGTCTCCGCGCCGCTCCGCCAGCTTCCGAACGTGCTGACGATCCTGCGGTTCGCGGCGATCCCGGTATTCGTCGTGCTGCTCGTCCGCGATCAGGACGGTCCCGAGCTGGCCGGCCGGGATCGTCTTCGGGCTCGCCGCGATCACCGACCAGCTCGACGGCTGGCTCGCCCGCCGCTGGGGCGTCGAGTCGGGCTTCGGCAAGGTCGCCGATCCGCTCGCCGACCGGCTGATGATCGACGTCTGCGTCGTGCTGCTCGTCGTCTACGACCGGCTGCCCTGGATCGCGCTCGTGATCCTGCTCCGCGACCTACTCCTGGTGGGCGGCTACAAGATCGTCGTCCCGCGCGGCTACGAGTTCGAGGTCTCACGGCTCGGGAAGGCCGCGACCTGGGGGCTCTACGCGTCGCTGGCGCTCGTGCTGGTCACCGAGCGTGACACCTGGTGGCCGCTCGCGCTGCTTCTGGGTGAGCCTCGCGCTCGCGGTCGTCGCCGCCGGGCAGTACGTCGCGAAGGCGATGCGCGAGGTGCGCACGTGAAGGCGGTCGTCATGGCAGGCGGGGAGGGCACGCGGCTCCGCCCGCTGACCTCGAACCAGCCGAAGCCGATGGTGCCCGATCGTCGGCAAGCCGTGCATGGAGCACATCCTCGATCTGCTCCGCCGACACGGCATGACCGAGGTCGTGGTCACGCTCGCCTTCATGCCGCAGGCGATCCGAACGTACTTCGGCGACGGCGAGTCGCTCGGCATGGACATCGACTACTCCGTCGAGGAGCAGCCGCTCGGCACGGCGGGCTCCGTGCGGCTCGCACAGCGCGCGCCTCGACGAGACCTTCCTCGTCATCTCCGGCGACGCGCTCTGCGACGTCGACCTGACCGCCCTCGTCGAGGCGCACCGCGCGAAGGGCGCCGCGGTCACGATCGGCCTCAAGTCGGTGGACAACCCGCTCGAGTTCGGGATCGTCGTCACCGACGAGGACGGGCGCGTCGAGCGGTTCCTCGAGAAGCCCTCGTGGGGCCAGGTGTTCTCCGACACGATCAACACGGGGATCTACGTCCTCGAGCCGGAGGTGCTCCGCCACGTGCCCGGACGACCGGCCCGTACGACTTCTCGAAGGAGCTCTTCCCGCTGCTGCTCGAGATGGGGCGGCCGATCTACGGCCACGTGCTCGACGGCTACTGGCAGGACATCGGCAACCTCGAGCAGTTCCGGCAGGCGAACTTCGACGCGCTCGACGGCGCGCGTGCAGCTCGACGTGCCCGGCCTCGGCTGCGCGGCAACGTCTGGGTCAGCGAGGAGGTCGACATCAACGAGGTCGAGGGCGTCGAGGGCCCGGCATTCATCGGAGCGAACTGCCGGATCGCGGACGGTGCCTCGATCGGCCCGTACTCGGTGCTCTCGCAGGGAGTGATCGTCCGGGAGGGCGCGAGCGTCGACGCGGAGCGTCGTCGACGCCGGCACGTACCTCGGCCGGAGCGCGGTCGTCGAGGGCGCGATCGTCGGCCGCGGCTGCGACCTGCGTGACCACGTGCGGGTCCACGAGGGCGTGGCGATCGGCGACCAGGTGACGATCGGGGCCGAGGCGAGCCTCTTCCCGGGCGTCCGGGTCTACCCGTTCAAGGAGATCGAGACCGGCGCGCAGATCCACGAGAGCGTTGTCTGGGAGACCACGGCCAGCAATACGCCCTTCGGCCGCGACGGCGCCACGGGGCTCGTCAACGTCGACCTGACCCCCGAGACCGCGGTCCGGCTCGCCGCCGCGCTCGGCACCGCGCTCAGGCGCGGCGACCGCGTCGTCGCGAGCCGTGCCTCGCCGGACGCGTGCCGCATGATCCAGCGCGCGATCATCGCCGGGCTCACGTCGACCGGTGTCCACGTCGCCGACCTGCGTATCTCGCCTGCGGCCGTGACCCGTCACGTCCTCAAGACCCAGGGGCTCCAGGCGGGCATCCACGTGGGGCGCTCCAGCGTCGACCCAGAGGTCATCCACGTCCGGGTCTTCGAGTCGCCGGGCAACCAGATGACCCTGGCTCTTCAGAAGGAGGTCGAGAAGCACTTCAGCCGCCAGGAGCTCCGCCGCGCGACGTTCGCGGAGGTGGGGGAGACGACCTACCCGGCGCGCGTCCAGGACAGCTACGCGCAGGACATCCTCGACTGCGCTCGACGTCGGGTCGATCCGCCGCCGCCGTTTCCGCGTGGCGGTCGACTACGGCTACTCGCCTGCTGCGTTCACGCTCCCGCTCGTGCTCGGCCCGCTCGGCGTCGAGGCGATCGGCGCGCGCGGGTTCTTCGCCGAGGACGTGACGGAGGAGGAGCTCGAGCCGATCGACGCTCGCCGGATCGTGATCGGCGTTCGCGCCGATCTCGGAGTCGTTCTCGACCGCGCCGCCGAGCGGCTGCTCGCTCGTCGACGAGCGCGGCGAGGCGGTGCCGGCCGATCTCGGGCTTCTGCTCGTCGTCCGGCTGCTCGCCCTTGCCGGCCGCTCGGGGCAGATCGCGGTGCCGATCACCACCACCGGTCTCGTCGAGAGCTCGTCGAGGGCTCGCAGCTCGACGGTCGTCCGCACGCAGCACTCGCTCGAGCGAGCTCACGCGCGCAGCGACCGAGGACGGAGTCGTACTCGCGGCGGCGCCGACCGGAGGCTTCGTCTTCCCCGACGTTGTCCCGGGTTACGACGCGGTGACCGCCCTCTGCAAGCTCCTCGAGCTGCTCGCGACCCAGGAGAGGCCGCTGTCGCAGCTCGTCGCCGAGCTACCGCGCCCGACGCTCGTCCATCGCGAGCTCCCGTGCCCGTGGGGCCGCAAGGGGCTCGTGATGCGGCTCCTGAACGAGCAGCTGGCGACGCGGCGGCTGGACCTGATGGACGGGGTCAAGGCCTACGACGACCGCGGCTGGGTCCAGGTGCTCCCCGATCCGGACGAGCCGCTCGTCCACCTCTACGCCGAAGGGCGAGACCGAGGAGCTCACGCGAAGAGCTCGCCGACGAGGTCGCAGCGCTCGTCGAGACGATCGTGCAGGGAGACGCCGCAGAGCAGCGAACCCTGGAGCAAGCCTCAAGCTGAGGTTGACCCCTCGGCCGCCCTGCTGCTTGAATCGGTTGTTCTCCGACGAAAGGTGCCCGAGTCATCGTGGACGCGATCCCCGATCTTGCCGCTTCTGAGCGACGACGACCTCGAGTCGTCTGCTGCGAAGGACGGAGGACGAGGAGGAGTCGATCTCCCGTCGCCGCAGGCGGCTGCACGACGCGGATCGACGCCCTGCGCGGCGAGCGAGTCGCACGGCTGCGGGGCCAGGTCGCCGCGGGCACGCTCGCCATGCCCGCGCCCGCCGCGCTCGAGCGTCCGATCTTCGAGGGGACGGGCGACCCCCCGGACGAGCACGCCGACGAGCCGCTGCCGGAGCTTTCGCTCGCTCTCGGACGACGAGCTCCGGTCGATGATCCTCGCGCTGGAGCGGGAGGAGGACGACATCTCGCTGCACCGACGGATCCTGCACGGGCGGATCGACATCCTGCGCGCAGAGCGCGAGCGCCGGCGCCGGGGCCTCCACCTCGATCCGGACGAGCTGGGCCCGGTGCTCGGCGGCCCTCGATGAGTCATGTGTACTGCCCCGAGTGCGGCTTCCAGAACCCGGAGGCCGCAAACTACTGTGCCCGCTGCGGCGCGTATCTCCGCCGAGACGAGCAGGGGGAGACGACGCTCAGCCTCGGCCCGGAGGAGCTCGGTGAAGTTCCGCCGCAGACGGTCGAGTCCCGCGGTCCCGCGCTCGTGGTGCGGGCCGGAGGCGGGAGGGCGGGGGAGACCTTCGAGACGGCGGGCCTGAGGACGCTGATCGGGCGCTCGCCCGACTGCCACGTGTTCCTCGACGACGTGACCGTGTCCCGCAGGCATGCCGAGATCGTCCGCGAAGACGACAACCGGTACGTGATCAGGGATCTCGGCAGCCTCAACGGGACGTTCGTCAACCGTCACCGGATCGAGAGCGCGGTCCTTGCCGCGGACGACGAGGTCCAGATCGGCAAGTACCGGATGACCTTCCTCCATCCATGAGCGTGTGCCCGTCGCTGCCATGAGCACGACCACCGAGCCCGCCACCGCACAGCCGCGCCTGCACACGATCGGGGCGGTGTGCGAGCGCCTGCGTGGAGAGTTTCCCGACATCTCGATCTCCAAGATCCGGTATCTCGAGGACCAGGGCCTCCTGCGCCCGCGGAGGACGCGCGGCGGCTACCGGCTCTTCTCCGAGGGGGACGTCGAGCGCCTCGAGACGATCCTGCGGCTCCAGCGTGACGAGTTCCTGCCCTTGCGCGTCATCCGGAGCTGCCCTCGACACGCGCGGCACGCAGAGCCCGAAGCGCCGGTCTCCTGCGCTCCACGACCCGGGCAGCAGAGATCGACCTTCCCGGTTTCTGTGAACGGGCGGGAATCTCGCCGGATTTCGCGCGGCGGCTCGAGGAATACGACCTGGTGATGCCGCGGATCGAAGCCGGCGAGCGCATCTACCGTGAGAGCGACGTCGAGATCGCCGCGGCGTGTGGCCGGCTAGCGCGTCACGGACTCGACGCGCGGCACCTCCGGGCGTTCCGGACGGCCGCCGGCCGCCAGTCCGCCCTTCTCGAGCAGCTGGTCGCGACAGGCCTCCGGTCGCGGGACCTCGAGCGCCGCAGGGCGGCACTCGACGACCTCGAGGCGCTTGCCGCAGTTGCGACCGAGCTCGCCCAGCACCTTCTCGTCCGCGATCTCCGGGAGGCGTCCGAACGATGACCACAGACGAGCTCAAGGCACTGGTGCGCGACGTCCCCGACTTCCCGACCGAGGGGATCATCTTCAAGGACCTGATGCCGCTGATCGGGAACGCCGAGGCGTTCGGTTCGACGATCCAGCACCTGGCCGACTGGGCCAAGCCCCGGAATCCCGACGTCATCCTCGGAGCCGAGGCGCGCGGGTTCATCTTCGGCGGGGCGTTGGCATACGAGCTCGGCTGTGGGTTCGTGCCCGCGCGCAAGCCCGGCAAGCTGCCGTGGGAGCGTGTGACGGCGACGTACGATCTCGAGTACGGCACCGATTCGCTCGAGATCCACGCGGACGCCCTGACCGCGGGCTCTCGCGTGATCGTCCTCGACGACGTGCTCGCCACGGGCGGGACCGCGCATGCGAAGGTCGAGCTCGTCGAGAAGCTCGGCGGCGAGGTCGTCGGCGCGCTGTTCGTCATCGAGCTGACGTTCCTCGACGGGCGCGAGAAGCTGAACGGCACCGACGTCCACGCGCTGATCGCGTACTAGCGCCGCGGCTCGCCGGAGCCCGAGCCTGGACGCCGTCCGACGCTCCGGCTACACCTAGTCCATGGGTGGCGTCGATGCCCTCACCGGCACCTTTCGGCTCCCGTGTCCGTCGGAGGGGTCTAGCAGCGTCCGCCTGTCCTCGTTCCGCGAGATCGAGCGGCTGCCCGGCGCGGCCCACCCGGCGGTCTACCGGATTGTCTTCGCTCTGCTCCTGCGGCGACGAGCACGTTGCTCTCGTCGGCCACGACGCGCTCGACTGGGCGCCCCTCGGGACTGGACAAGAGCGTGTCGTTCGTGAACCTCATGACCTCCCGTCGCGACGACCTCGCGGCCGAGCTGTCGGACCTCGCCTCCTCGCGCATCGGAAGGGGAGAGTGGCCCTGGTGCTTCTTCTGCTACCTCGAGAACGCGCCACGGCCCGTCACGCCGTCCGCGTTCCGACTGCTCGCACCGCGCCCGCGGGCGGTTGCGGTCGCGGTTCGCTGCCCCGCCTGCGGCTCGACGTCGATCAACCTCGTGACGCAGCCGCATGTCGACGTGCCGTTCCATTCCGACACCAAGGTGGGCGTCGTCGCGCACGTCTTCCCCGAAGACGGGCTTCGCGAGCCTGGATGCCCTTCGGGACGAGCTCTGCTCGGCGACCTTCGACGAGAAACGGCTGGTGCTCTGATGGGTGAGGACGCGTTCACTCCCGGGAGGGATCGCCCTGGCGCTGCGCGTCGGCCGATCACCAGGTACATGGATACAGCCGTCGAATCGACCCCCGCGGACATTCGTGCCCGCGACCTCCACATCCTGCGAGACTGCCTCGCGCTGGGCCATCCGCGACGCCGCCGCGCGCCCGCGAAGGTCCGGCTCGAGAAGGCGCTCGGACCGGAGCTCACACAGAAGCTGCTCCGGACTCTGAGCGCCGCCGAGTACTCGTAGCGCTCTCGTCGGCCGCGCCGTGGGTGCGAGGCGCGCCTTGCCCCTACGGGCGGCGGTCGCGTGGGTCGTCGTCGCCGCGCGTCCGCACGAGGAGGAAGACGACGAACCCTGCGACGAGGGCGAGGATCAGCGCGGTCGACTTCGAGATCGCGATCGCGACCATGCCGAGATAGAGGAAGAGGAAGAAGACGACGGCCCAGATGAAGCTCTGGACGCCGCGGTCGGTGCTCGGGGCGCGGAGGTGCATCGCCGCGATGCTAATCCGCGCGGAGCGATTCCGCTCGAGGAACCGCCTGCACTGGACCAGAAAAATTCACCGAGCCGGTGGCGCTTTCGTCCACCTGCCACATCGACCTTCCGCTTGCGCGTAGTGCCTGCGTGACGGGCTTCGACCTAATCGCGCTCCGTGCTCGGTGCACGGCAAACCTACGATGCCCGGGAGACGAGGTCAAGCGCCCCCCGTAGGAGAAACCCGCAAATTGCGCCGTTTCCTCGCGACAGGGTAAACGGAAGCCCGCCGATGCGAACCCGTCTACGATGCAGCCGTGCGCGGCCGAGGGACGTACGTGCTCGCTGCCGTGCTGCTCGGCGCCGCAGTCGTGCTCACGCTCGCCGGCGTGGGGGACACCGCGGGCTTCCCGGACTGGCAGGCACTGGTGCTGGGCGTCGTACAGGGCGCGACCGAGCTCCTTCCGGTCTCGTCCTCCGGCCACCTCGTGCTCGTCCCGTGGCTCGGCGACTGGACGTTCCTCGAGGAGCACGACGACTTCAACCAGACGTTCGACGTGGCGCTCCACCTGGGCACGATGCTCGCGGTCGGGGGGTACTTCCTCCCCGACCTCACCGCGATGGTGCGCGGTTGGCTCCGCACGCTGCGGACCCGGCGGCTGGAGACGGCCGACGAGCGCCTCGCCTGGATCGTGCTCGTCGCGACGATCCCCGCGGGGGTGGTCGGGCTCGCCTTCGAGGACGTGATCACCGGGCATCTCGGAGAGCCCTGGCAGATCGCGATCCTGCTCGCCGTGTTCGCACTCGTGCTCTGGCTCGTCGACCGTCGCCCCGCGACCAGGGAGGCCCACGAGCTGTCGTTGAAGGAGGGCTTCGCCATCGGGGCTGCCCAGGCGCTCGCCCTCGCCCCGGGCGTCTCGCGCTCGGGGATCACGATCTCGGCGGGGAGGCTCTTCTGCCTGGACAGAGACGCGGCCGCCCGCCTGTCGTTCCTCCTGCTCGTGCCCACGGTGCTCGGTGCCGTGCTGCTGAAGGGCGTCCAGGACGTCGTGCTCGGAGACCTGCCCCCGGGCTGGAAGGGCCCGTTCGCCGTGGGCGTGCTCGCGGCGTGGGGGACGGGCCTGCTCGCGATCCAGTGGCTGCTCGGCTACGTCCGCCGCCACACCTACGGGCTGTTCGTCGTCTACCGCCTGGTCGTCGCGGCGATCATCGTGCTGCTGATCGTCACCGGCGCACGCTCGGCGACCTTCTGACGGACCGGCGCCAGCCACTGGAGTAGCTCGGCAGCCGTCCCATGACAGGCGTAACCTCGCCGGTCATGAGGGTCAGCGTCGGCGACGTCGAGCTGTACGTCCACGAGAAGGGGGAGGGGAGGCCGATCGTCGCCCTCCACGGCGGGCCCGGGCTCGACGGATCCGTGTGGTTCCCGGGAATGGACCCCTTTGCCGCGGACGGCTGGCGCATCCTCGCGCCCGACCATCGCGCGAACGGCCGCTCCGACCCGGGCGACCCGTCCCGGTGGACGGTCCCGCAGATGGCGGACGACGTCGAGCAGCTGATCGCGCGCCTCCACCTCGCGAGCCCGGTGGTCTTCGGCTGGAGCTTCGGCAGCTTCGTGGCGCAGAGTCACATGGCCCGGCACGGGAGCGCGTCCGCCTACGTCCTGATGGGTACGGTCGCGGGGCCGGAAGCGCTGCACGAGGTCGGTGACAGGCTGGCCGTCTTCGAGCCCGAGCGCCTCCGGGCCCAGGTGACGGCGTCCTGGGAGCGTGAATCCACCGTGCGGACGCCCGACGAGGCCAAGCAGCTCCTGGCCGACCAGATGCCGTTCCACCTCGCCGACCCTGAAGGGCCGCTCGTCCAGTCGCTGATCGACAACGACCGGGTCGTCTACCGCCCGGATGTTCTGCGGCATTTCGCAACCGGAGGGGACTACGGCCTCGCCGACCAGCGGGACGTCCTGCGCTCGTTCGAGCGGCCGGTGCTCGTGCTGAGCGGCGCGCTCGACCGCACGACACCGGCCGCGGACGCACAGGAGCTCGCGGACGCGATCCCGACCGCCGAGCACGTGGTGATCGACGGCGCGGCCCACATGATCCCCTACGAGCGGCCCGAGGCCTTTCTCGCGGCGCTCGGGGCGTTTCTCGCACGCGTCTGAGCGGGGCAGGGCGGGCCTCGCGTCGGCGCCGCGCCTCGTCTCGTATCCCAACTTGACATAACGTTGATTACCGTGCGCGGGACGCAGGACTACGGTGCGAGCGCTCAGCGGCGCTCGGCGCTGCAGAGCGCGCAATGCGGCTGGAGCTGGCCGAGCTCGTCGGAGAAGAAGCGCCAGCCCTGGTGCTCGGCGACCTGCTCGCTCTCGACGACCGCACCGCAGTCGACGCACCGGACGAACCAGTCGAGCATGCGCAGCGCGGAGGCACAGCTCAGGCAATACGTGCCCGGGACCGCCGCGGCCGGCGGGCTGATCGTCCAGCCGTGCTCGGACATGCCGGCGTCTGCGGCGCTCCGGCCGCATCCGTCGCAGCGCGCGGGAGCGCGCCGCCGCTCTACGTGGCGTCCGTCGTCCATTCCTCCCCTGAGCCCCACACTACGGAGGATCGGGCGGTTCGCCAGAGGCCGAATCCGCTGTGACGGGGGTTGCGAGTGCATCCGCGAACTGTGGGAACCTCGTGGGAAGCGCACGACGGTCGCAAGTCCGTCCCCCCCGCCCCCGTGACCACGGTCGACATCGAGAACCTGCTCGCCGCAGGACGATCTCCGGGCGCTGCTCGAGACGTGCGAGCAGACGGGCTCGATCCGGGCACCCGGACGTGCACGAGATCGTCGAGACGCACGAGCTCACCGGGCTCGAGCAGGAGGCGCTCGTCCGCGAGCTCGACAAGCGCGGGCATCGAGATCGTCGAGGCGCCGCCCGTCGAGCGCCCGCCGGTCGCGCCCGGCTGCCGTCGAGTCGACGACGGACGCGCTTCAGCTCTTCCTGCGGGAGGCCGGACGCCACCGGCTGCTGACCGCGGCGCAGGAGGTCGCCCTCGCGAAGCGGATCGAGCGCGGCGACGAGGGCGCGAAGGAGGAGATGATCCAGTCGAACCTCCGGCTCGTCGTCTCGATCGCGAAGAACTACCGCAACCAGGGCCTCCCGTTCCTCGACCTGATCCAGGAGGGCACGCTCGGGCTGATCCGCGCCGTCGAGAAGTTCGACTGGCGCCGCGGCTTCAAGTTCTCGACGTACGCGACGTGGTGGATCCGCCAGGCGGTCGCGCGGGCGCTCGCCGACAAGGCGCGGACGATCCGGATGCCGGTGCACATCGTCGAGCGGCTGCAGAAGATCAACCGGGCCGAGCGCTCGCTGTGGACGCAGCTCGGACGGGAGCCGACGCTCGACGAGATCGCCGACGAGGCGTCGCTCACGCCCGCAGCAGGTGCTCGAGGTGCGCGCCGCCGCACGCGCGTCGACGAGCCTCGACGCGCCGATCGGCGACGAGGACGACGCGGTGCTCGGCGACTTCGTCGCCGGCGACGAGCCGCTGCCCGAGGACGCCGTCGACGTCGAGCTGCGGCGCCAGGCGCTGCGCGCACGCGCTCGCTCTCGCTCCCCGAGCGCGAGCGCGAGGTCGTGACGATGCGCTACGGCATCGACGGCGACGAGCCCCGGACGCTCGAGGAGATCGGGCGGCGGCTCGGCCTCACGCGCGAACGCGTGCGGCAGATCGAGCTCGACTCGCTGCGCCGCCTCTCGCCTCGCCAGCGCGAGATGCAGGCGAGGTCGTTGGCGCCCGGCGCCTGGTGCGACGGTGGCTCGCTAGGTGCCGGAGGTAGAGCTCGAGCGCCGGAGCGGCGTGGCGCAGCTCGCGCAGGGCTCGCGTCTCGAGCTGGCGGACCCGCTCCCGCGTGATCCCGAGCTCGAGCGCCGACCTGCTCGAGCGTCCTCCCGCCCGATCCGTCGAGCCCGTACCGCAGCACGAGCACGCGCTGGAGGCGCGGCTTGAGCTGCGACAGCGCCCGCGCGAGCTCGGTCGACCGCAGCCGCAGCGCCGTCTCCGCCTCGGGGCCGGCCGCGTTGACGTCCTCGATCAGGTCGCTCATCACGCTCTCGCCGTCGCCGACGGGTGTCTCGAGGCTCACGTGGTCCTGGACGAGGTCGAGGAGCTCCGAGACCCTGAGCGGCGTGAGATCGGTCTCGGCGGCGATCTCCTCGAACGTCGGGTCGCGGCTCAGCTGCTGGCCGAGCGCACGGCGCGCCCGCTGAACGCGCCGCACCTGGTCGGCGATGTGAACCGGCAGCCGGATCGTGCGGCTCTGCTCGGCGAGCGCGCGCTGGACCGCCTGGCGGATCCACCAGGTCGCGTACGTCGAGAGCTTGAAGCCCATCGTCCAGTCGAACTTGTCCACCGCACGCATCAGGCCCGAGGTTCCCCTCCTGGATCAGATCGAGCAGCGGGACGTCGGCGCGCGTGTAGTTGCGGGTGATCGACATCACGAGCCGCAGGTTCGACTCGATCAGCCTCTGCCGGCGAGCTCTCGTCCCCCTCGTCCTTGCGCCGGGCGAGCTCGCGCTCCTCGGCCGGCGTCAGCAGGCGGCCGTCGCCGATCGCTCGGACGTAGAGCTTCAGCGGGTCCTGGATCGGCTCGCCGGTCTCGACCTCGTCGGGCGCTTCGCTTGTGCAGCGTCGAAAAGCGGTTCCGCAGCGTTCATCTCCACGCAGGACGTATCGGCCGTCCGCGTCCCCCCCTTGAGGTACTACCGAGGCTACCGCGCTCTCCTATACCACTAACTGGTCGTTCGGCCTGCCCTCCGCGCCCGAAGGGCTAGACCTGACGCTGCGAGGAATCGCCCGTCGAAATCCGAACACATTGCTCACGGAGATCCGAGTACGGTGAGGAGCAAGACCGTCCGGCGGCAACGGTAGGAGAAGGACACGGCATGTGCGGCATCGCTGGCTTCAGCTTCGGCACCGGGTCGCGGGTGAACCGCACGCTGGCCGCGCAGGCCCTGCTCGCCGGGATCGCCGAGCGCGGCGCAGACGCCGTCGGCTACGCGCACCGCGGCGGAGGGCCCGCTCGACGTGCACAAGCAGCAGACGGGGGCGAGCGCGCTGCTCGAGCCGTCGCACGTCCCCGCGCACGACCCGCCAGGCGCTGGTGCACGTCCGCGACTACACCAAGGGGCACCCGACGATCGCCGCGAACAACCACCCCGTCCGCCACGGGCACGTGACGGGGATCCACAACGGAATCATCGCGAACGACGAGGAGCTCTTCGGCGCCACGGCATCGACCGCGCACGAGCCCGAGATGACGGTCGACTCCGAGGTCATCTTCGCCCTTGTCGAGGAGCACGGGACGTCGCCCGAGGTGCTCGAGGAGCTCGTCGGCACGATGGCTGCCGCCTGGATCGACGAGCGCGAGCCCCAAGTCGCTCCACGTCGCACGCGGGTGTCGGCCGGCCGCTCTGGATCGCCCGCGGCCGCCACGAGGTGCTCTTCGCCTCGACGCGGGCCGCGCTCGAGGTCGTCGAGCGCGCGCTCCGGACGACGTTCCGCAAGACGGAGGTCGCGCGAGGGCCGCCTGCTCTCGCTCGTGGACGGCGCGCTCGTCGACGAGCGGCGCTGATTCGCGCCGATCGCAGCTACCGCGAGGAGCGGGAGCTCCCGGCCGTGCGGGCGCCACACGAGGGCGCTTCTGCCTGCGAGCGCCTCGCAGCGCTGACCGCGCTCGCGTAGGGCCTGCTCAGCGCGTGCAGCGCCCCGTCCTGGCGCCACGCGCACGCCCTCCTCGCGCAGGCGCTCGCGCACGAGGTACTGGAACGCCGACCAGGCTCCCGGCTGGACGTCGACCATCCGGTAGACCTGCCACTCGGACAGGAGCGTCGCGTCGCGCGCGCGCGCGTCCTTCCACTCGGCCATCTTCGGCAGGTGCCCGAGCTCCCGGGCGAGCACGGCCCCGTCGGCGATCGCCCGCTCGAGCCGCTCCTCGCCGACCGGAACGTCGAACCCGGCCTCCTTGAGCGCCGCCGCGAGCGAGCCGAACGTGTGCCAGATCAGGGACTTCGACGCCATCCGCCCGCGGCGTTCCTCGATGTCGCGCACCGTCGGCGTCCGGCCGAGCTCCTCCCCCAGCTCGCCGCAGCTGCGCGAGCAGCTCCTCGCGGCTGATGAACCGCCGCGGCCGCAGGCCGGCGGCGCGCTTCGCGGCGTTCCACGTCCCGAAGTGCTCGATCACGGTCTGCGGGATGCACGCCCGCCTCGGGGTCGGCCGCGAACTCGCGCATCGTCGGCGAGCGGCCCAGCCGCGCGGCCGAGGCGCGCAGCTCGGCGAGGATCTCCTCGTCCGTGTATCGCCGGCGCAGGCCCGCCCGAAACTCGGCCAGAGCGCCGCTCGTCGATCCCCTCGAGGGCCGGATGGCGCCGCCGTGGAGCGTGCCCATGCAATCATGGTAGAGCATTTTCGACAACTTGCAAGAGGGCCAGAGCGCGCCGTCCGCCCTCGGTAGTCTCGAGCGCAGTGGGTGCACGGCTCGCGCTCGAGACGTCCGCCGCCCGGCTCGTGGGGCGGCTCTCGCGTGCCGCCGGGCGCGGCGGCGGCACGACGCTGCCCGGCAAGCTGGTCTGGAAGCTCGACCCGGGTGCGCTCGACGCGCTCGCGGCCCGGCTCCCCCAGGGTGTGGCGCTCGTCTCGGCGACGAACGGGAAGACGACGACGACGGCGATGGCGAGCGCGATCCTCGCGCCCGACGCTACCGCCTGGCCTGGAACAACTCCGGCGCGAACCTCGCCTCGGGCGTCGCCTCGACGCTGCTCGCGGCGCGACGACGCCGATCTCGGGCTGCTCGAGGTCGACGAGTTCGCGCTGCCCGAGGTGATGCGGCGCAGCCGACCGCGCGTCGTGTGCCTCGGCAACCTCTTCCGCGACCAGCTCGACCGCTACGGCGAGCTCGAGCACATCGCCGAGCGCTGGCGGGCCGCGGTCGCGGCGCTCGCAGCCGACACGCGCCGCTCGTCGCCAACGCCGACGACCCGCTCGTCGCCGCCCTCGCGGACGGTCGGGACCGCGCGCTGCTCTTCGGCGTCGACGACCCGCGGCGCGCGCGCGCGAGGCCTCCAGCACGCGTCCGACTCGAAGTACTGCGTTCGCTGCGGTCACCCGTACCGCTACGACGCCGCGTACGTCGGGCACCTCGGCGCCTACCGCTGCGAGTCCTGCGGCCACGCACGGCCCGCGCTCGACGTCGCGGCGCGCGCGATCGAGCCCGACGGGCTCGAGGGCGTCTCGTTCGTGCTCCACACGCCGCACGGGCAGGCGGGCGTGCGCCTTGCCGTGCCCGGCCTCTACAACGTCTACAACGCGCTCGCCGCGGCGTCGCTCGCGCTCACGCTCGGCGTCCCGCTCGACGAGAGTCGCCGCGGGGCTCGGAGCGCTTCACGGGCCGCCTTCGGGCGCTTCGAGCGCTTCTCGGCCGGCGATCGGCAGCGTGCTGCTGCTGCTCGTCAAGAACCCGGCGGGCGCCAACGAGGCGCTCCGGACGCTCGAGGACGGCGGCGTGCCCGCGAACGCTCGTGGTCGCGCTCAACGACCGGATCGCCGACGGACGCGACGTCTCCTGGATCTGGGACGTCGACTTCGAGCCGCGTGCTCGAGCAGGCGGAGCGGATCGTCGTGAGCGGCGAGCGGGCGGCGGAGCTCGGCGCTGCGCTTCACCTACGCCGGCTTTCCCGCTCGACCGGCTCGAGATCGTCCCCGACCTCGAGGAGGCGCTCGACCGCGGGCTCGAGCTGACTGCGCCGGGCGGCGAGCTCGCCGTCCTGCCGACCTACACGGCGATGCTCGAGCTGCGCGCGGTCGCCACGGCAGCGGGGCCTCATCGCGGCCCGTACTGGGAGAGCGACGGCCGATGATCGTCCGCGTCGGCCATCTCTATCCCGAGTACCTCAACATCTACGCCGACCGCGGCAACATCGCGGTCTTCGACGCGCCGCGCGGCGGCGCGGGGCCACGAGCTCCAGCGTCGACTCGCTGACGCGTCGGCGACGCGCTCGAGCCGCGGGCGTACGACCTCCTCTACGTCGGCGGCGGCCAGGATCGGGAGCAGGCGATGATCGCGCCCGATCTCGCGGCACGCGGCGATGCCCTCCGGGCGGCCGTCGACGAGGGCGCGGCGCTGCTCGCCGTGTGCGGCGGCTACCAGCTCCTCGGGCGCGGATACCGCGGCCGCGACGGCTCCTGGCTCCCCGGCGCCGCGCTCTTCCCGCACGAGACGGTGGCGGGCGAGACGCGCATGATCGGCGACGTCCTCCTCGAGAGCACGCTTGCCGAGGCGCCCGGCGACGACGATCGCCGGCTTCGAGAACCACGCGGGCCGAACGCTGCTCGACGACGGGGCGCCGCCGCTCGGCCGGGTCGTCGCCGGGTACGGGAACGACGGCGACGTCGGGCTTCGAGGGCTGTCGCGTCGGGCGCGCGGTCGGGACGTACCTCCACGGCCCGCTCTGCCGCGCAACCCGTGGCTCGCCGACCTGCTCCTCTCCTGGGCGCTCGCGCATGCCACCGGGCAGGAACCGGAGCCCCTCGCACCGCTGGCGACGAGCTGGAGCACGAGGCGCACGCGGTCGCGGCCGCGCGGGCGCGGGCGCGCGGCGGGCGGCCGGCCTAGGAGCGAGATTCATCTCACCCGTCCCGATCGCGGGGCAAGGGCGAGGGCGAGCCACGTCCCTACTCTGCCCAGCGGGCGCCGAGGTACACGCACGGGTCACCGGGCTGCCAGCGGCGCAGGAAGCGGGCGATCGGCGGGTGCAGCATCGACTGCCGTCGAGCTCGTCGGGCTCGAACAGGCGATGGCCGCGCACGGCCTCGTCGCTCGACATGACGCCCTCGAGGGAGCCGTCGAGCTCACCGGCGAAGACGACGTGGACGACGTGCTTCGACCACAGGCTTCGCTCCGGCGAGATCGACTCGACGATCGCGATCGGCCCCTCGACGGGCAGCTCGCCTCGGCCGCCCACGAGCCCCGTCTCCTCCGCAAGCTCGCGCTGCAGGCGTCGACCAGCGTCTCGCCGCTCCGGACGCCGCCGCCCGGCAGCAGCCAGTGCTCGCGGCCGCGCTTCTCGTGGCGGATGAGCAGGATCGCACCGTGCCAGTGCAGGAGAGCCGAGACCCGGATCCGAGGCTCGGGACGCATTCAGTGGCTCCCGGAGGAGCCGAGCCCGCCGTCCCCGCGTTCGCTCGGCGGAAGATCGTCGACCTCGACCAGCTCGACACGTGGGAGCTCCACGACCACGAGCTGGGCGATGCGCATTCCCGGCTCGACGACGAACGGCGCATCGCGGTCGGTGTTGTGGAGGATCACCTTGACCTCGCCGCGGTAGCCCTCGTCGATGAGGCCGGGGGCGTTGACCTTGCCGAGGCCGTGCCGCGCCGCGAGGCCCGAGCGCGGCATCGACGAGCCCGGCGTGCCCCGGTGGGATGCGCGACGGCGATCCCCGTGCCGACGACCGCGCGCGCGCCGGGCGCGAGCTCGACGCGCTCGCACGCGGCGAGATCGAACCCGGCGTCGCCGGGGTAGGCCTGCGCAGGGAGCGACGCGTCGGGCCGGAGCCGCTTCGACTGCGACCGCGCGTCGCGCTGGCCGCCTCGAGCGGCACTATGGACGCTCCGCTTCGACGCCCGCGACGAGATATGCGCGCGAACCGCCGCACGTCGCGGTGGGGAAGCCGCGCGCGAACCATCACGCCGTCGTCGGTGTCGGTTCGCTCGTCGATCGGCGCCCCGAGCGCATACAGATCGGAGAGCACGCGGCCCTCGTCGTACGGCACGAGCAGCCGAACCTCGTCGAACCGGTCGGCGAAGCGGTCGGCGATCCGTTGCCTTCAGCTCGTCGACGCCCTCGCCTGTCGCGGCCGAGACGTGGACGGCCTCCGGGAAGCGGTTCGCGACGCGGCGCCGCGACCGTGCGGGTCGAGCCGGTCGATCTTGTTGACGACGAGCTCGACGGGGATCTCCCCCGCCCCGATCTCGGCAAGCACGGTCTCGACCGACTGCGATCTGCTCGAGCGAGCACGTCCTCGGGCAGCGACCCGTCGACGACGTGGAGGACGAGGTCCGCGACGAGCGTCTCCTCGAGCGTCGACGCGAAGCCCTCGACGAGCTGCGTCGGCAGCCGGCGGATGAAGCCGACCGTGTCGGTCACGAGGTAGCGCTTGCCCGTCGTGCTCGAAGGTCCGCGTCGTCGGGTCGAGCGTCTCGAACAGCCGGTTCTCGACCGAGACCTCGGCCCCGGTGAGCGCGTTCAGGAGCGTCGACTTGCCCGACGTTCGTGTACCCGGCGAGCGCGACGGTCGGGCGTCTCGGAGCGTGCCCGGGCCTTCCGGCGCGTGGCGCGACTGCGCGCCGCAGCTCGCGCAGGCGCCGCCGCAGCAGCGTGATCCGCCGGTTCGCCATGCGACGGTCGCTCTCGAGCTGCGACTCACCGGGGCCGCGGGTGCCGACCCCGCCGCCGAGGCGCTCGAGGTGCTTCCACATGCCCGCGCATGCGCGGCAGGTTGTACTCGAGCTGCGCGAGCTCGACCTGGAGCTTCCCCTCGGCGGAGACGGCGTGCTGGGCGAAGATGTCGAGGATCAGCTGCGTCCGGTCGACGACGCGCGCCGAGAGCGCGTCCTCGAGCGCGCGCTGCTGCGCCGGATGAAGCTCGTCGTCGACGAGCAGCACCTCGGCGTGGTGATCTCCGTAGGACGCCTTCAGCTCCTCGAGCTTGCCCTTGCCGACGTACCTCCGCGGATCGGCGTGCGCGCGCTGCTGGACGATCTCGGCGACCGGCGCGACGCCGGCCGTGCGCGCGAGCTCGCGGAGCTCGGCGAGCTCGTCCGTCGACGTCGGCGCCCTGTCGGCAGCACGGCGAGCAGCAGCCCACGCTCGGGCTCCGGGCCGTCCCGGAGCTCGGGTTCGCCTGCGGTCATCGGTCGAAGTATGCCCGGGCGCGCGTACGAGACGGTCGACGTGGGAGATTCGGGTGCAGGCGCGTCCATCGTCTAGCTCGCCGCCGTGACCACCCTCGCCGACCGCCTCGCCGAACGGACGCTCGAGCTCGTCGACATCCCGTCGGAGAGCCATACACGAGGCGGCGATCCGCGATCGCGCTCCGCTCGCTCGTCCCACCGGCGTTCGCCGCCGTGTTCGAGGGCGACGAGGCATTCCTCTGGGCCCGCGAGCGCCGCGAGACGTGCCGCTCCTCGTCCTCGCGGGCCACTACGACACGGTTCCGGCGCAGGACAACGTCCCCGGACGCATCGAGGACGGCGCGGTGCACGGCTGCGGCGCGAGCGACATGAAGGGCGGCGTCGCGGTCGCGCTCGAGCTCGTCCGCGAGCTCGCCGAGCGCGATCCCGGTCCGGTCGACGTCGGGCTGCTGCTGTTCGGGCGCGAGGAGCTTCCGCCGCAGGACAACCCGCTCCCCGCCCTGTTCGACGCCTGCCCGCTCGTGCACGAGGCCGATCTCGCGGTGCTGCTCGAGCCGACCGACCTCACGATCCAGGCGGGCTGCGTCGGCAACCTCACCGCGCGCGTCACGTTCCACGGGGTCAGCGGCCACTCCGCGCGACCCTGGCTCGCCGACAACGCGATCGCACCGCGCGATCGACGGGCTTGCGCGGGTGGCCGCTCACGAGCGCCGCGAGGCGGTCGATCGACGGCCTGCCGTTCTACGAGGTCGTCTCGGTCACGCGGCTCGAGGGTGGCATGGCCGACAACGTCGTCCCCGACCGGGCGGTGGCGACGCTCAACCTCCGCTACCCGCCCGACCGCTCGCCGCGAGAGGCGGAGGACTACCTGCGCTCGCTCGTCCCGACCGACGCGACCGTCGAGATCGTCGGCAACTCGCCCCCCGGCGCGGTCGTCCGTCGACGCACCGCTCGTGCAGCGCGCTCCGCGCGGCCGGCGACCTCCCGGTCGAGCCGAAGCAGGCGTGGACGAACGTCGCCGACTTCACGTCCCGGGGGATCCACGCGGTCAACTTCGGGCCGGGCGCCACGCGTTACGCCCACCGCCGCGACGAGCTGGTCGAGATCGCGGCGCTCGAGCGCGCCTACGTCGCTCTGCGGCGCGTCGCCCTCGGCGAGACGGACGGATGACCGACCGGTAGCGTCAGGTCGTGCCTCTCTCCCCCGTCCTGCGTGCAACGGCGACGTATCCGTTCGTCCGCCTCAACGAGGCGGCCGCGGCGCGACGCGCACGCGGGCTCGAGGTGATCGACTTCGGGATGGGCGACCCGCGCGAGCCGACCGACCCGGCGATCCTCGCAGGCGCTCCGGGACGGCGTCCGCGAGCGGATGGGCTATCCCGCGGCGGCCGGGCTCCCCGAGCTGCGCGAGGCGATCGCCGGCTGGGTCGGCCGGCGCTTCGGCGTCACGCTCGATCCCGGACACGCACGTGATCCCGACGCTCGGGTCGAAGGAGGCGATCTTCTCGTTCGCCCAGGTCGTGCTCGACGTCGCCCGCCGGGCGCGACACGGTCGTCGTCACCGAGCCCGGCTATCCGGTCCCCGGACGCGGCGCCGCCTTCGCCGGAGCGCGCGTGGTCGGAGCTGCCGCTGCTCGAGGAGCACGGCTTCCTCCCCGACCTCGACGCCGTTCCGGAGGAGCTCTGGCGTCGCACCGCCCTCTTCTGGCTCAACTCCCCGAACAACCCGACCGGGGCCGTGGCGCCGCTCGCCGTTCCTCGAGCGGCTCGCCGCGCTCGCGCGCGAGCACGGCTTCGTGCTCGCCTCCGACGAGGCGTACACGCGAGCTCTGGTTCGACGAGCCGCCGCCCTCGGCGCTCCAGCTGGCCGACCTGGACGAACGTCGTCGGTGTTCAACACGCTCTCGAAGCGCTCCTCGATGACCGGCTTCCGCAGCGGCTTCGTCGCCGGCGACCCCGAGCTGATCGCCGCGCTCAGGCAGTTCCGCCCGAACGTCGGCACGGCGCCGCAGGAGTTCGTCCAGCGGGCCTCGGTCGTCGCCTGGGGCGACGAGGAGCACGTCGACCGCGCACGCGAGGCGTACGCGCGGAAGCGGGCGCTGCTCCTCGACGTCCTCGGCCGCAAGGGCCTGCGCGACGCCGGCGGGCCCGCGACGATGTACCTCTGGATCGCGGTGCCCGACGGCGAGACGTCGGAGGGCCACGCCGCGCGCCTGCTCGAGCAGCGGCGTCATCGTCGCGCCCGGCTCGTACCTCGGCGCCGTCGGGCGAGGGGTACGTCCGCTACGCGCTCGTGCCGACCGAGGACGAGTGCGCACGCGCCGCCGCGATCCTGGAGGACGTCCTCTGATGGCGCTCCGCGAGACGATCGAGGCGCTGTGGGAGCAGCGGCGAGCTCGAGGCGGGGCCGATCGAGGAGGCGATCGCCTCCTCGACCGCGGCGAGCTGCGCGTCGCGGAGCCGGGCCCCGACGGCTGGGTCGTCAACGAGTGGGCGAAGAAGGCGATCCTCCTCTACTTCCGCCTCCGCAAGGTCGAGCCGATCGACGCCGGCGGCCTCCACTACCTCGACAAGATCCCGTCAAGCACGTCGACCCGTCGCTCGGCGTGCGCGTCGTGCCGCCGGGCGTCGCGCGCTACGGCTCGTTCCTCTCGGAGGGCGTCGTGCTGATGCCCGGCTACGTCAACATCGGCGCCTGGGTCGGGCCGCGGACGATGGTCGACACCTGGGCGACTGTCGGCTCGTGCGCCCAGATCGGCGCCGACGTCCACCTCGCCGGCGGCGTCGGCATCGGCGGCGTGCTCGAGCCGCCGCAGGCCGCTCCGGTGATCGTCGAGGACGGCGCGTTCGTCGGCTCGCGTGCCGTCATCGTGGAGGGCGTGCGCGTCGGCGCGGGCGCCGTGCTCGCGCCGAACGTCGTCGCTCACCGCGTCCGTGCCGATCATCGACGTGACCGGATCCGAGCCCGTCGAGTACCGCGGCGAGGTGCCCCCGCGCAAGGTCGTGCTGCCCGGGTGTCGCGCCAGAAGGACGTTTCCCGCCGGGCTCGTACGGGCTGCCGTGCGCGCTGATCGTCGGCGGAGCGGAGCGCGTCGACCGACCTGCAAGACGTCGCTCAACGACGTGCTGCGCGAGTTCGAGATCGCCGTCTGAGCACGTGCCGTCTGCCTGCGGACCGCGCTCGGCTCAGAGATCCGTCTCGCCGCTGCAGATCCTCTCGGCCGGCCCGAGCAGCGTCGCGTGGCCTCCCCCGAGTCGTCACGACCAGGTCGCCGCCCGGCAGATGCGCGGTCACCGGGCTGTCGCACCAGCCCCGCTCGCACCGCGACCGCAGCCGCCGCAGTCGCGGACGAGCCCGACGCGGGCGTCTCCCCCGCCCCGCGCTCCCAGACGAGCACGCGCAGCTCGTTCGGGCCGACCGGCTCGCACGAGCTGCACGTTCGTGCGCTCGGGGAAGCGCGGGGTGCGTCTCGAGCGCAGGGCCCAGCTCGAGCAGATCGTCTCGCGTCAGCGCGTCGAGCCGGACGACCGCATGCGGGTTGCCGACGGGCGACCGGTACCATCTCGACCCGTCGTCCGAGCACGTCGAAGGCCTGCGACCGCGCTGACCGCCACCTCGCCGACGTCGATCTCCGCGTCCGACCCGCCGAGCATGCGCGCGTGGACGTCCCGGCCCCCCGTCGTCGATCACGACCTCGGCGAGCCCCGCTCTCGCGGCGAGCCAGCATGCGGCGATCCGGACGCCGTTCCCGGACATCTCCGCCATCGACCCGTCCGGGTTCCAGATCGACCACCTCGGCATGTGCGTCGTCGCGCGCGGTGACCTCCAGTACCCCGTCGCGAGCCGATGCCCGTGGCGCCGTCGCACAGGCGCCGCACGCGCGCGGGCGTGAGCGCACCGGCATCCTGCCGCTCGACGACGAGGTAGGCGTTGCCGAGCGCGTGCCACTTCTCGAAGCGCATCGCTCGGGAGGCTACCGCTGCGCCAGCGCGACGATCTCGTCTGCCACCTCGCCCGGCCGGCCGCTCGCCGTCGAGCGTGACGAGCCCGGGGATCCGCCGCATCCACTTCCGCTGGTAGGCCGCGTAGCGGCGCGTTCGGACGACGATCGCGCTCGAGCGCCTCCGCCGGCTCGAGCTCTGCGATCTCGGCGAGGCCGAGCGCCTTCACGGCGGTTCGCGAGACGCGGCTTCCCGAGCGCGGCCCGCACCTCCGTCGACGACCCCGCGCTCGAACATCGCCTCCGTCCGCTCGCCGGATCCGCCGCTCGAGGACGTCGCTCGAGACCGTCGAGCCCGCAGATCAGCGTCGGGCGACGCGTCACGCCGCTCCAGAGCCGCGTCCTGCCCGGCGACCAGCGAGCGGCCCGTCTCCGCCAGCTCGAGCGCGCGGACGAGGCGCTGCCGATCGTTCGGGTGGACCGCCTCGGCGGACGCCGGGTCGAGCCTGCGAGAGCCGCCGTGGGCGGCGGCACGGTCGGCGTCCACCTCGCGCTCGATCCGCTGCGCGCGCGCGCGGGATCGACGCCGGTGGCGGGACGCTCGAGGTCGGCGAGCGCCGCTCGGAGGTAGAGGCCCGTGCCGCCGGCGACGACCGCCGCGCCGCGCGCGCCGACGAGCTCGTCGATCTCGGCGTGCGCGAGCGCCGCGAATGCACCGACGCTCATCTCCTCGCCGAGCGAGCGGATCCCGACGAGCCGCGTCGGCCTCGCCGGCTGGTTCGTGAGAATCGGCAGCCCGCGGTAGACCTGCATCGCGTCGGCCGAGACGACCTCCGTCCCGAGGCGGTCGGCGACCGCCTCGGCGACGGCGCTCTTTCCCGAGGCGGTCGGGCCCGAAGATCGCGATGACCTCCACGCTGAAGTCGCCGCTCGACCTCGACGCCGTCCGCGGCGTCGGCGTCTACGCCGTCCCGCTCTCCCGGCTCGTCCGCCCTACTCGCGGATGTCGCCGCCGCCGTGCCCGCTTCGGCCATGTCCGCTTCGGCCGCCACTTGGGCCACCGACCTCCTCCCCACGCCTCGAGCCTAACGTCGAAACCGTGACGGGTGTGTCACGACTTCGTGCCGGATGCGTGCCGATCGCTCCACAGGCAGCCCGCGCTCGCTCAGACCGGGACGAGCGAGCGTCTCGCGGCCCTGCAGCGTCGTCGACGTCGCGCCCTCGATCTCGACCCCGACCGAGGTCGCCCGGGCGCAGTGCGCCGACGAAGTTGACCGTCGTGTTCCGGCGCGTGCGGCCGCGGAGCAGCGCGCGATCGGTGCGGCTCGGCCCCTCGACGAGCACCTCCTCGACGAGCCCGACGCGCGTCGCGTTCCGCTCGCGCCGCGACGCGCTGGACGACCTCGACGAGCCGCTCCATGCGCTCGCGCTTGACGTCCTCGGGAACCTGGTCGGGCATCGCCGCCGCCTCCGTGCCCGCGCGGGGCGAGTAGACGAACGTGAAGGCGCTGTCGAAGCCGACCTCCTCCACGACCTCGAGCGTCTCGCGGAAGTCCGTCCTCGGTCTCGCCCGGGAAGCCGACGATGATGTCGGTGCCGAGCGCGAGGTCGGGGATCGCGTCGCGGAGCCGTCGACGAGCGTCAGGTACCGCTCGCGCGAGTACGTGCGGCGCATCGCCTTGAGGATCGCGGGTCGAGCCCGACTGGAGCGGAAGGTGGACGTGCTCGCAGACCGCGTCGCACTCGGCGATCGCGGCGATCACCGGCTCGCGGAAGTCCTTCGGGTGCGGGCTCGTGAAGCGGATCCGCTCGATCCCGTCGACGGCGTCGCAGGCCCGCAGCAGCTCGCCGAACTCGGTCGCGAGCGTCGGGCGCGAGGTCGCGACCCCAGGAGTTGACGTTCTGGCCGAGCAGCGTGACCTCCCGGACCCCGTCGCTGCGCGAGCGCCTCGACCTCGGCGACGATCTCGCCGGGCCGGCGGCTCTGCTCCCGGCCGCGGACCGCCGGGACGATGCAGTACGCGCACTTCGAGTTGCAGCCCATCGAGA
This sequence comes from uncultured Actinomycetes bacterium, assembly GCA_963793655.1. GTDB lineage: Bacteria > Actinomycetota > Thermoleophilia > Gaiellales > Gaiellaceae > Gaiella. The sequence continues at coordinate 754,452 of CAWCAV010000009.1, read as the reverse complement.
CCTGCACCCACGCGCTGAAGCGCCGCTCACGGTGCATCGGCAGCGTCGCCGCGAAGGTGTCGTGGGTGCCGAAGCGCCCGCGTGGCACCGCGTACCCGCCGGCTCGGATCCACTCGCCGAGGTGCGGGATCGACCCCGGCCCGAACGCGACGTCGACGAACGGGTAGCGCTCGAAGATCCGCTCGCGCTGCGCCTCCGCGTAGCAGCCGCCGACCGCGACGACGAGGTCGGGCTGCCGCCGCTTGCGGGCTGCCGCGTCGCCCAGGTACGCGGCGAGCTTCGTGTCGGGCTTCTCGCGGATCGTGCACGTGTTGAAGACGAGGACGTCGGCCTCGTCCGGCTCGGCCGCCTCGCCGAGCCCGAGCGACTCGAGCATGCCCTTGATCCGCTCCGAGTCGTGGGCGTTCATCTGGCACCCGAAGGTGGTGAGGTGGTACCGGCGCATCGCTGAAGCGTAGCCCGGGATCTCTGCAGGCCCGGATGGTCGCTTCGACGAGCCCGTCGTGGCCTCGGATCAGGCGATGCTCTCGCTGCTGGACGGACGACATTCACGGGCTGCACGACGAGTTGCGAACTGCCGAAGTCGAGACCGGCGAGATCGCACATCCGCTCGCCATGCGACCGGGGAAGTTCAGACGTGATCGATCCGGACGGGTAGGGCGTGCCTCGGACAGCTGGACGAACCCCTTGGGTTGTCGAGCCTCGAGCGGGGGCGCACGGTCCCCTCATCTGGCAATGACCGTCTCGAGGCGCGCCTCGTGGCGGTGCAGGGTCATCGATCGTCTCCGTTGCCTGCGCCCGTCAGACGAGCGCACGGAGCACCTCGACTCGTCCTCGTCCGCCCCGAGGTACGCGCCGCGGATCACCGCCCACGCCCGCATGCGCTCCTCGTCGAGGCCGGCAGCGGCGAACGCCGCGAGCCGACGCTCGGTGACGTCCCGGCGCATGCGGTACGAGAGCGGGTTCCACAGAAACGATGCGACGTCGAACTCCGGCTCGCCGAGCATCGGCTTGGGATCGATCGCCACGTACCGCCGTCCGTGACGCGAGCAGGTTGTGGTGGTGGAAGTCGCCGTGGACGAGCGTGCGTCGGCCGACGTCGAGCGACGCGTAGATGCGATCGCGCCAGCGGCAGGAGCCCGTGTCCGGGCCCGGCTCCGCATCGTCGAGCCAGCGCGGCACGTGGTCGCCGATCCACCGGAACGGCGCGCGCCGCCGGGCGCCAGAGACGCGTGCCCGACGTCGACCGCGACCGCGGTCGCGGCGTCCTCGGCGCAGCGTCGGCGAGATCGGTGCCCGGTCGCGGCCGCCGAGCAGCAGCGCCCGCCGCACGGGTCGTGGCGGAGGAGCCGCACGGCGCCGTCGCCGGCCCACAGCTCGAGCGCGTCCGCCTCCTCGTCCGCCTCGTCGTCCTCCGGCGGCGTCACCTTCAGAACGGCGTCGTCCCCGGCCGGCGCCACGAACGAGTACCGGGCCAGTGGGAAGGGCAGCCCAGCTCGACGCCCCACTCCGTCGGCTATCTCAGCCGCGAGTCGCCCCAGGGCCTCGAGATCGGTGTCGCCCGCGTCTGCCCGCGCCGTCACCGGGCATGCCGGAGCCGGCAGTGCCCTACTTCGCGACCTCGACCGCGCGGGACTCGCGGATCACGATCACCTTCACCTGGCCCGGGTACTCGAGCTGGTCCTCGATCTGGCGCGCGATCTCGTACGAGAGCAGCGCGGTGCCGTCGTCGTCGACCTCCGTCGGCTCGACGATCACGCGGATCTCGCGGCCCGCCTGGAGCGCGTACGCCTTCGCGACGCCCGGCTTCGACATCGCGATCTCCTCGAGCGCGGCGAGCCGCTTGATGTAGTGCTCGAGGCTCTCGCCGCGGGCGCCCGGACGCGAGGCCGAGATCGCGTCGGCCGCGATCAGCAGCACGGCCTCGACCGTCTGCGGCTGCACCTCGTAGTGGTGCGCCTCGATCGCGTGGACGACGCCCTCGCGACTCGCCGTAGCGCCGCGCGAGCTGCGCCGAGACGAGCGCGTGCGAGCCCTCGACCTCGTGCGTCATCGCCTTGCCGAGGTCGTGGAGGAGCGCGGCGCGCTTCGCGGTCTTCACGCCCGCGCCGAGCTCGGCGGCCATGATCCCTGCGAGGTGGACGACCTCGAGCGTGTGCTTGAGGACGTTCTGGCCGTAGCTCGTGCGGAAGCGGAGCCGGCCGAGGATCTTCGACGAGCTCCTCGTGGAACTCGCCGCAGTTCGCCTCGAAGACGGCCTGCTCGCCGGCCTGGTGGATCTGCTCCTCGAGCTCGGCCTTCGACTGGTAGTACATCTCCTCGATCCGGGCCGGATGGATCCGGCCGTCCTCGATCAGCTTCTCGAGCGTCAGCTTCGCGATCTCGCGGCGGATCCCGTCGAACGACGAGAGCACGACGGCATGCGGCGTGTCGTCGATGATGAAGTCGACGCCGGTGAGGTGCTCGAGCGCGCGGATGTTCCGGCCCTCGCGGCCGATGATGCGCCCCTTCATGTCGTCGCTGGCGAGCTCGACGACCGTCACGGTCGTCTCGGCGGTGTGGCTCGCGGCGACGCGCTGGAGCGCGTCGGCGACGAGCGCGCGCGCCCGGCGCCTGCGCCTCGCCGCGGGCCTCCTCCTCCATCTGCCGCACCGAGCGGGCGAGCTCGTGCCGGACGAGGTCCTCCGAGCGCTCGAGCACGGCCGTCTTCGCCTCGCCGAGCGTCATCCCGGAGATCGCGCTCGAGCTCGTCGACCGCGCTGCGTCGCGGCTCGCCTTCAGCTCCTCCTGGAGCTGCTTCAGGTGCACCTCGCGGTCGCCGACGCCCTGCTCGCGCCGCGTGACCTCGATCAGCTTCTGGTCGAGCTCCGCCTCGCGCTGCGCGATCGCGCTCCTCGACCTTGGCGATCTCGACGCGCCGGTCGCTGGACCTCGCTCTCGACCTCGGCGCGCAGCTTGACGGCGCCCTCGCGCGCCTCGACCTGCGCCTCGCGCCGGATCGTCTCCGCCTCGCGCTCGGCGTCGGCGACGAGCCGCCGCCGCTCGTCCTCGCTGCGCCGCGACGGCGCGACGCGCTCGACGGCGCGCAGCCAGACGCGCGGTGACGGCCGCCCCGACTCCGAGTCCGACCAGCAGCGCGACGACCGTGAGCATCTCCACTCCTCCAGGAGCCTGGGTTGTCCGCGGCGGCGCCGCGGCTGCTCACATCCGGCACCTCCCGCACGCGCGGGGTCCCGGTCCGCTGCTGCGTGGCTCTAGGCCGGCGTGCCCTCCGGCAGGCACGCCGCGCGCGCGTCTGCGGTGCGAGAGGTCGGTGGTCGACACGTAGTGTCACGGATCAGACGGGTTCGGAACTGCGCGTGTGCAGGGAAAGTCCGGATGAAGCTCGCTCATCGTAGCGCTCCGGCTCTCGACATCCGCAATCGAGCGCCTCGAGCGTCTCCTCGGAGAACCCGCGCGACGCGAGGTAGCGGACGCGTCCGCGCGCTCGCGCCCGCGGCGCTCGACGATCGCGCGCGGCGCGCTCCGCCTCCGGCTCGAGGCGCTCGACCGCGTCGCGCGCGACCGCGCTCGTCGACGCCCGTGGCGCTCGAGGTCGTCGAGCGATCGAGCAGGTCGCCGGCGCCACGCTCCGCGAGCTGCCGCGCGCGGCTGCTCCGCGAAGCGCGCGTCGTCGACGAGCCCGACGCGCTCGGCCCGCTCGAGCACGTCCGCGGCGATCGTCCGCCGGGACGCCTGCGCGCGCGAGCCGCGCCTCGAGCGACGCGCGCGAATGATCGCGGCGCGCGAGAGCGCGCACCGCAACGTCCTCGCGCGCCGCCGGCGCCGCAGCGCGCGCGCGAGCGCGCGCGCGCGCTCGCCGGTCGAGCTCGAGGCCGACGGCGAGGCCGGCCTCGACGGCACGCAGCGACCGGCAACTGTCCGCCAGCGTGCGCCGTCGAGCTCGACCGCGACCGCGTGCCCGCGGCACGGAGCGCAGTGACGGTCGCCATCGGAGCGCCGCGCGCCGGTCGACCGCGTCAGACCTCCGTCGCGACCTCCTCGGCGACCGGCGTCGACCTCGCTCCGGCGGTCGCCGCCGTCGGCAGCAGCCGCGCGGAGACGATCTGCTCGGGCCCTGCGTCGGCCTGGATCCGGGCGAGGATCGGCTGGACGACGTCGGGGTGCTCGCGTAGGAACGCGGTCGCGTTCTGGCGGCCCTGGCCGAGCCGCTCGTCGCCGAAGCTGAAGTACGAGCCCGACTTCTGCGACGATCTTCCGCTCGAGCCCGACGTCGAGCACGGTGCCCTCCCAGGAGATGCCCGTGCCGTAGATGATGTCGAACTCGGCCTGCTTGAACGGCGGCGCGACCTTGTTCTTGACGACCTTCACGCGCACGCGGTTGCCGATACGCCTCGGCGCCCTCCTTGAGCGTCTCGATGCGGCGGATGTCGAGCCGGACCGACGCGTAGAACTTCAGCGCGCGGCCGCCCGGCGTCGTCTCGGGCGAGCCGAACATGACGCCGATCTTCTCGCGCAGCTGGTTCGTGAAGAGGCAGATCGTGTCGGTGCGGTTGAGCGTGCCGGCGAGCTTGCGCAGCGCCTGGCTCATCAGCCGCGCCTGGAGGCCGACGTGGCTGTCGCCCATCTCGCCCTCGATCTCGGCCTTCGGCGTCAGCGCGGCGACCGAGTCGACCGCGACGACGTCGACGCGCGCCCGAGCGGATCGAGCAGCTCGGCGATCTCGAGCGCCTGCTCGCCCGTGTCGGGCTGCGAGACGAGCAGCTCGTCGATGTTGACGCCGATCCGCCGCGCGTACGTGCGGGTCCATCGCGTGCTCGGCGTCGATGAACGCGCAGATCCCGCCGCGCCGCTGCGCCTCGGCGATCACGTGGTAGACGAGCGTCGTCTTGCCCGACGACTCGGGGCCGAAGATCTCGACGATGCGGCCGCGCGGCAGCCCGCCGATCCCGAGCGCGAGGTCGAGCGAGAGCGAGCCGGTCGAGACCGCCCCGATCGAGACCTGGGCCGGCGTCGCTCATCCGCATGACCGAGCCCTTGCCGAACTGCCGCTCGATCTGGCCGAGCGCGACGTCGAGTGCTTCCTCGCGGTTCATCGATTCATCCTCCTGCGCTCAGCGAGACGCGTTCGAGCACCTCGTACCGCGCCCCGGTCGGGTGCAGTCGAGATAGGTAAGCAGCGGCATCGGACGGAACGAATGTTCCCGTCTCCGGCAGCGGCGGGTCGAGCCGCGGCCGCTCGCGGAAGCGCAGCACCGTGACGTGCGGGAGCCACGGCCGCGACTCGCGGCCGGTAGACGCCGAGCGCCTCGAGCCGCGCGTGCAGGTCGGCCGGCGAGCGCGCGTCGCGCGCGCCGCCTGCGTCGTCGAGGACGAGCATCCCGACGCTCCGCGTCTCGCGCTAGCGCGACGGCTCGAGCGACGATCGGCTCCGCGGCTCCGCGACGGCCGTCGCGCAGCGCGCCGACGATCGCCGGCGAGCTCCGCTGGCCGGCCGGCTGCCGAGGAAGGCGAGCGTGACGTGGAGGTGCTCCCGCGGCACGAGCCGGCCGTCCGCGCGAGGTGCTCGGCGCTGCCAGGCGCTCGAGGACGTCGAGGCGTCGTCGGGCGAGCTCGAGGGCGCAGGAAGAGGCGGAGGCGGTCATCGCCCCCGACGCTACCAGCCGAGGTCATGCGTCTTCGTGCCGACTCTGTGTCAGAACGCGCCGCACGAGGTGGAGCGCGGCGACGGTCGCCCGCGAGCGGATCGCCTGCGCGGTCGCCGGGCAGCGTGAAGCTCGCTGCGCCTGCTCGCCGTCGGGCGTCGACGACGTGGAGGTAGACGAGCCCGACCGGCTTCTCGGCGGTGCCGCCGCCCGGCCCGGCGATGCCGGTGACCGCGACGCCGACGTCGGCGCCGAGCCGCTCGCGCGCGCCCGGCCGCCATCGCCGCCGCGACCTCGGCCGAGACGGCGCCGTGCGTCTGCGAGCAGCGCCTCGGGCACGCCGAGCTCGCGCCGTCTTGACCTCGTTCGCGTAGGCGACGACGCCGCCCGCGAAGACGTCGCTCGAGCCCGGGAACGTCGGTCAGCCGCGCCGCGACGAGCCCGCCGGTGCACGACTCGGCCGTCGCGAGCGTCAGCCCGCGCGCGCGGCAGAGCTCGAGCACGAGCTCCTGCGACCGGCCGCTCGTCCTCGGCGAACAGGTACCGCTCGAGCGGCTCGCGCAAGCGCCGCGTCGAGCTCGTCCGCGCGCGCCTCGGCGCCGGGCTCGACGACGAGGTCGACGTGGATCTCGAAGTCGCGGGCGCAGATCGTCGCCTCGACGCCCGTCGCCGTCGCCGCCCGCCTCCGCGAGCGCCCGCGCGACCGCCGACTCGCTCGCGCCGTAGAAGCGGAGCACGCGGCGCTCGGGCGGCGTCGTCCGCGCGAGCACGCGCCTGCAGCGGCTCGCTCGCGACGCGCCGCGGCCAGAGCCGCTGCAGCTCGCCGGGCGGGCCCGGGCAGCACGACGACGACGCACGCCGCCGGCCTCGAGCACGAGCCCGGGCGCGGTGCCGGCGAGCCCGAGCGACGACGGCGCCCTCGGGCAGCGTCGCCTGCTTGCGTCACGCCCGCGGCGAAGTCGGCGTACGGCCGGCCGCAGCCGCTCGGCGACCGCGCGCGAGACGCCCTCGATCTCGCGCCTCGAGCTCCGCGTCGACGCGCGAGCGTCGCGCCCGGCGACCCGCGCGACGAGCTCGACGGTGCGGTCGTCGTGCGTCGGCCCGAGCCCGCCCGAGACGAGGCAGACGTCGCGCCTCGAGCCCCTCGCGCAGCGCCGCCTCGAGCTCGTCGGGATCGTCGCCGACGATCGCGATCCGCGCCGGCTCGAGGCCGAGCGAGAGCGCCTCCCGCGCGAAGAACGGCCCGTTCAGGTCGGTTCGCTCGCCGCGCACGAGCTCGCTGCCCGTGACGACGATCGCCGCGCGCGGACGCGCGCTCACCCGCTGACGGCGGTCGGCCCCGGAGACCGTCAGCCGCGCCGCGCGGCGCGAGCACGGTGACGCGCGCGCCGTTGACCTGCACGACGACGTTGCCGGGCCGTGCGACCGAGAGCGTACAGCGCCTTCTTCGTGAAGCGCTGGATCTGCCCCTCTCGAGCGTGCCCGGTAGAGCGGCTTGCCGGACGCGCGCCCGCCCGCACCTCCATGAACGACGGGCCCTTGACGGCGCGGATCGTGAGCCGTCACCTGCTGCGTGCGCCGAGCGCTTCGACGCGGTCGTCGCGCGGCGTCGGCGCGTTGATCGCCCTCGACCTGCGGGTCGTCGTGGCCGCCGAACCGCCACGCGGCGATCACGAGCGCCGTCACGACGAGGATCGCGGCGAGCGCGATCCCGACGAGCCGCGACTCGCGGCGGTCGCGCCGGCGCCGCTGACGCGCGACGGGGCGCGCGCGGCAGCGCGGCGCGCGCCGCCTCCTCGCCCGGCGACGTAGCGCGAGTTGTACTCGTCGACGTAGAGCTGGCCGTCGAGGCCGAGCGAGTCCGCGTAGACCTGCAGGAAGCCCTTGTGTACGTGTGCCCGGGAAGCTGGTCGAACCGCTCGTCCTCGAGGGCGCGCAGGTACTTCGCGCGGACCTTCGTCCGCGTCTCCATCTCGCTCGAAGCTCGAGGCCCTGGCGGATGCGGGCCTCGCGCAGGCTGGAGCCGATCTCGAACATCGAGCGGCCAGTGTAGACGCGATCCGCGTCGGCGGCGCGGCTACCGCTCGCCGAGGTACGTCGAGGAGCGCCGTAGACGGCGAGCGCGACCGTCGCCGTCGCCGCGAGCGCAGATCCCGAGACGCCGAGCAGCCCGCCCGAGCCGCGCCGCCCGCCGCCCGCCGGCGCGGCCGAGCGCGCATGTCGTCGTGGCGCGAGCGCGCCGCGGCCAGGCACGATCGCCAGCGACGCCGAGCACGACCGCGACGCGGGATCGCGAAGCCGGCGTGCAGGAGCTCGTACGAGCCGGAGTAGCGGGTCGCGAGCGATCGCGACGGGCATCGTCGCCGCCGCGAGCAGCCGACGACGACGGCCGCGACGCACGGCCGTGCCCGCGTGCGCTCGGCTCGCGCCGGCCGCGCCGCTACTGCTTCTTGTACGGGCGGCCGACGGCGGCGGGCGGGATCGAGCGGCCGATCACGCCGGCGACCGCGATCAGCGTGAGGACGTACGGGAGCGCCTGGAAGAGCACGGCGGCCGAGCTCCGAGTACACGGGCAGCCGCTGCGCGAGCGCGCTCGAGAAGCCGAACAGCAGGCAGCGCCGCAGCCGCGCCGAACGGGCGCCAGTTGCCGAAGATCACCGCCGCGAGCGCGATGAAGCCGCGGCCGGCGGTCATGTTCTCGTTGAACGAGCCGACGAAGCCGATCGAGAGGTACGCGCCGCCGGCGGCGGCGAGCATGCCGGAGAGCGACGACCGCGCCGTAGCGGATCCCGTAGACGGAGATGCCGACGGTGTCGGCCGCCCGCGGGTGCTCGCCGACGGCGCGGATCCGCAGCCCGAGCGGCGTCTTGAAGAGCACGACGCCACGAGAGCGGCACGAGGACGAGCGCGATCCAGATCATCAGGTTCAGGTTCCCGAAGACGTCCCCGAAGAACGGGACGTCGTCGAGGAACGCGAGGTGGACGTCCGGGATGCCCGGGATGTCGGTCGGCGTGCCCTCCTGCGCCGTAGATGTCGATGAACAGGTAGCCGTGAGCCCGAGCGCGAGGAAGTTGATCGCCGTGCCGCTGACGATCTGGTCGGCGCGCAGGTGGATCGACGAGACCGCGTGGAGCGAGCGCCAGCAGCGCCGCCCGCGAGGATCGCCGACCAGCAGGCCCGAGCACCCACGAGCCGAGCTTGTCGGCGCCCAGGATCCCGAAGAACGCGCCCATCAGCATCATCCCCTCGAGGCCGATGTTCACGACGCCGCGAGCGCTCGGAGAACATGCCGCCGAGCGCGGCGAAGATGAGCGGCGTCGCGTAGCGCAGCATCGCGGCGATGAGCGCCGACCAGACGACGACGGTCTCGAGCTTCCCGACGCTCGAGCGCGTCGCGAGGTACGCCGAGCGCCGAACCCGAGCACGCCCGACGCGATCGCGTACCCAGCCGAACCGCCGCTCGCCGCGGATCGACGACGCCGATGCCCGAGCAGCGACCGCGAGCAGCGCCGAGCACGAGGCTCGGCAGACCCACGAGCGCGCCGAGATCGGCGGCAGCGCGATCCAGGCCGCGAGCGAGGCCGAGCGACGATCCCGACCCACGCGACGCGCGCGGAGCGCCGCGTCGGCAGCCGGGCCGCGACGGGCAGCGCGACGCGTCGTCACGCGCGCCTCCGCTCCGTCCGCCGCGCTGCGCGCCCGAGCAGCCAGAGGACGACGCACGTCGGCGCCGACGAAGAGCACGACGAGGCCCTGGATCAGCAGCGTCAGGTTCGACGGCGAGCTCGGGCTGGAAGACCTCGGGTCGAGGTTGCGCGTCGACGTGCCGGTGAGGAGCGCGCCGAACAGGAGCGCCGCGAGCGCCGACGCCGACCGCGGTGTTGCGGCCGAGCAGCGCGACGGCGATGCCGATGAAGCCGATCGTCGACGCTCTGGATGTCGCCCGTCGCCGAGCCGGAACTGCCAGCCGAGGATGTCGATCGCGCCGGCGAGCCCGGCGAACGCGCCGGAGATCGCCATCGCCAGGAAGTAGTTGCGCGCGACGCTGATGCCGCCGTAGCGCGCCGCCTCGGGGTTGAAGCCGACCGCCTGCACCCCGTAGCCGAGCGTCGTGCGGTTGAGGATCAGCCCAGTAGACGACGAGCGCGGCGAGCGCGATGAAGAACCCGATGTGCAGGCCCTGGAGCAGCGGGTCGCCCCAGAAGACCGGCAGCTTCGCGCCCTCGACGACGTCGTTCGAGATCGGGACGGACGCCTGCGTGTCGTTCTGGAGCGGGCCGCCGAGCCCGAACAGGAAGACGCCGACCCAGACGCGATCCAGTTGAGCATGATCGTCGTGATCACCTCGTGGGCGCCCGACGGTCGCCTTCAGGAAGCCGGCGATGCCCGGCCCAGAGCGCGCCCGCCGAGCGTCGCCGACGACGAGCGCGAGGAGGACGTGCAGGATCGGGCTCATGCCCGTCGAACGACGAGCCGACCCAGACCGCGACGATCGCGCCCGACGATGTACTGGCCCTGGCCGCCGATGTTGAACAGGCCGCAGCGGAACGCGAACGCGACGGCGAGGCCGGTGAGGATCAGCGGCGTCGTCAGGATCAGCGTCTGCTGGAGGTTGAAGCGCCGCGATGCTCGCGCTCGTCGCCGGTCGACCCACGGGAAGAACCAGTTGAGGCCGGTGCCGTCGAAGATCGCCTGGTAGGTCGTCGAGCGGGTTGTTGCCCGTGTGACGAGCACGACGAGGCCGCCGATCGAGGAACGCGAGGACCGCCGTCAGCAGCGGCGCGACGAGCGCCGCCGGCCCGCTGCGCGAGCGCGAGCGCGCGCCGCGAAGCTGCTCGCCGCCGGGCTCGGGCCGGACGCGGTCGGCTGGCCGACGGCTGGCGCGGCGGCTGCGCCCGCGTCGCTCACGCCGCCGCCTCTGCTCGCGGCCGCCGCCGGTCATCGCGATGCCGAGCTCCTCCTCGGTCGCGGTCGGCGGGAACTCGCCGACGATCTCGCCCTCGTACATGACGAGGATCCGGTCGGAGAGCGAGAGGACCTCCTCGAGCTCGAGCGAGACGAGCAGGATCGCGCGGCCCTCGTCGCGCTCCTCGATCAGCCGGCGGTGGACGAACTCGATCGCGCCGACGTCGAGGCCGCGCGTCGGCTGGGCGGCGATCAGGACCTGCGGGTCGCGGTCGATCTCGCGCGCGAGCACGACCTTCTGCTGGTTGCCGCCCGAGAGCGCGCCGCGCGCGCGTCTGCGGGCCGCCGCCGCGCACGTCGTACTCCTCGATCAGCGTCGCGCGCCCGCTCGATCAGGCGGCGCGGGAAGAGCCAGCCGAAGCGCGAGGCCGGCGCGCTGGCGGTAGTCGTGGAGCGCGAGGTTCTCGGCGATCGTGAACTCGAGCACGAGCCCGCGGCGCTGGCGGTCCTCGGGGATGTGGCCGAGCCCGGCGTCGAGGTGCTCGCGGCACGCCGTCGCTCGTGACGTCCTCGCCGCCGACGCGCACCGTCCCGGACTCGACGCGCGCGCAGGCCGGTCGATCGCGTCGATCAGCTCGGTCTGGCCGTTGCCGTCGACGCCGGCGATGCCGACGATCTCGCCCGCGCGCACCTCGAACGAGACGCCGCGCACCTTCTCGAGCCCGCGGTCGTCGACGACGTGCAGGTCCTCGACCTCGAGCAGCGGCTCGCGCCGGCTGCGCCGGCGGCCTTGTCGACGCGGAGCAGCACCTCGCGGCCGACCATCAGGCGCGCGAGGCTCGCCTCGGTCGCGCCCTCGCGCCGGCAGCGTCTCGATCAGCTTGCCGCGGCGCAGGACGGTGATCCGGTCGGCGATCTCGAGCACCTCGTTCAGCTTGTGGCGTGATGAAGATGATCGACTTGCCCTGCGCCGTCAGGCTGCGGAGGATCTCGAACAGCTCCTGCGCCTCCTGCGGCGTCAGCACCGCGGTCGGCTCGTCGAGGACGAGGATGTCGGCGTCGCGGTAGAGCGCCTTCAGGATCTCGACGCGCTGCTGCTGGCCGACCGTGATGTCCTCGATCGTCGCGCGTCGGGGTCGACCGCGAGCCCGAAGCGGTCGGAGATCTCGCTGCACGCGCCGCTCCGCCTCGCGCATGTCGAGCAGCACGCCGTCGTGCGTCGGCTCCTCCGCGAGCACGATGTTCTCGGCCACGGTCATCACCGGGATCGAGCATGAAGTGCTGGTGCACCATCCCGACGCCGGCGTCGATCGCGTCGCGTCGGCGAGCCGAGCCGCACCGGCTTGCCGTTGATCGCGGATCTCGCCCTCGTCCGGGTGGTAGAGCCCGTAGAGGATGTTCATCAGCGTCGACTTGCCGGCGCCGTTCTCGCCGAGCAGCGCGTGGACCTCGCCCTCGCGGAGGTCGAAGCTCGACGTCGTCGTTCGCGACGATGCCCGGGAAGCGCTTCGTGATGTGGCGCATCTCGAGGACGGCGGGCCGCGTCGGGCATCGGCGCAGGATTCATACGTGCCGCGGCCTCGGCCGTGCCGAGGTCGAGCGCGAGCGGCGTCGACCGTCGAGCGTCGACAGTCGCGCACGTCGACGGCCGTCCTGCGCAGCGACGCCGCGAGACGCGAGCGTATCGGGGCGCGCGGCGATCCGTTCCTGGACGTCGACACCGGTCCTCCGAAACGCGACGGGCGGGCCCTTGGCCCGCCCATCCGTCTGCGTGCTGGTCGTCAGCCGGCTACCGTGCGCGGCGGCTTGACCTTGCCGGCGGCGATCTGCTTCGACCACTTGCCGTTGAGCGTTGCGACCAGCGCGGCGCGGTTCGGTGCCTTCGTCGCTGACCTTGCCGAAGCCGACGCCGCCGTTCTTCACGTTGAAGACGCCGTCGACGCCGCCCTTGAACTTGCCGTCCTTGGCGAGCTCGATCGTCTGTGAAGACGCCCACGTCGACCTTCTTCGTGGCGCTCGTCAGGATGTGCGTGCCGAGGTAGCGCCTGGTCGGTGTCGACGCCGATGCCCCACTCCTTCTTCTCCTTCGCCGCCTGGAGGGCGCCGAGGCCGCAGCCGCCGGCGACCTGGAAGACGACGTCCGCGCCCTGGCGATCTGGTTGAGCGCGACCTCCTTGCACTTGTCCTGGGCGACGAAGTCCTGCGAGTAGCCGTTGAGCGTCGTGATGCCCGGCTTCGAGCTTCTTCGCGCAGTCCTGGTAGCCGGCGATGAACGCGTCGACCGGCGGGATCTTGAGGCCGCCGACCGAGCCGATCACGCTGCGTCTTCGAGACGCGTCGCGGCGGCGACGCCGGCGAGGCACCCGGCCTCCTGCTCCGCGAAGATGATGCCGCGGACGTTCTTCGGCTTGCCCTTCATGCAACGGCAGCGGTGACGTCGATGATCGCGAACTTCGTGTTCGGGAACCGCTTCGCGACGGCGGCGGTCGCGTCGGCCATCAGGAAGCCGACGGCGATGACCAGGTCGTAGCCCTGCGTGCGCGCCGGTCGACAGGTTCGGGATGTAGTCCGCCGCGCTCTTCGAGATGAAGACGCGGCCCTCGACGCCGAGCTTCGTCTGGGCGCCGCTTGAGGCCCTTGTACGCGAGGGCGTTGAAGCCCTTGTCGTTGAGGCCGCCGATGTCGGTCACGAGCGCGACCCGGAACTTCGCGGGCGCCGCCGGCTTCGCCGAGCCGATCGAGGCGACGGTCAGCGCCACGACCGCGACGAGCGCGAGCGAGGCGACGACCATCCATTTACGAATCGCCACTTACCCTCCTTGGTGGTGCATTTGACGGAGCCTCCCGCCTCTGTGACGCGGGATTCGAACACGAAGTTGGACCGCAGCCGCAACCGCCGCAGCCTAGTCGCTATCCGCGCCTGCGCGTTGTTAGGAATCGGTCCGGCGCGGCCCCGTCACGGCGGTGCCGATGACCGACGCGAGCTGGTGCTCCTCGAGCAGCACGCGGCGGGGCTTCGAGCCCTCGTAGCCGGAGATGATCCCGCGCCGCTCGAGCATGTCGATCAGCCGTCCCGCGCGCGTGTAGCCGACGCGCAGGCGGCGCTGCAGGAGCGACACCGAGGCCGTCTGCGTCTGGACGACGATCTCGATCGCCTTGTCGAGCAGCGGATCCTCGTCGGGGTCGAAGTCGACGTCGTCGTCCCCGTCGTCGGACACGGCGCTCTCGGGCACCTCGAGCAGCGTCTCGTCGAGCTCCTGGCCGCGCTGGCGACGCGGCACTGCTCGACGATCAGCGCGATCTCCTCCTCGGTCACGAACGCGCCCTGGACGCGCTGCAGGCGCGACGTCCCGAGCGGCTTGAAGAGCATGTCGCCCTGGCCGAGCAGGCTCTCGGCGCCGGCGCCGTCGAGGATCACGCGCGAGTCGGTCTGGCTCGACACGGCGAACGCGATCCGGCTCGGGACGTTCGCCTTGATCATCCCGGTGATCACGTCGACCGACGGGCGCTGCGTCGCGAGCACGAGGTGGATGCCGACCGCGCGCGACTTCTGCGCGAGCCGGATGATCGCGTCCTCGACCGCCTGCGGCGAGACCATCATCAGGTCGGCGAGCTCGTCGATCACGACGAGGAGGTACGGCAGCGGGTCCTCGCCCCGCGCCCGGAACGTGCGGTTCGCCTCCGGGCAGGTTCCGCGCGCGGACGAGCGACAGCCGCTCGTAGCGGCGCTCCATCTCGGCGACGACGTTCTGGAGGACCGCCGAGGCCTCCTTCGGGCTCGAGACGACCGGCGTCAGGAGGTGCGGGATCGACTCGTAGTAGTTGAGCTCGATCCGCTTCGGGTCGATCAGGATCATCCGCACGTCGTCGGGCGTCGCGCGCAGCAGGATCGACGTGAGGAGCGTGTTGATGCAGCCCGACTTCCCCGAGCCCGTGGTGCCGGCGATCAGCAGGTGCGGCATGCGCGCGAGGTCGGTCCAGACGGCGTTCCCGGAGATGTCCTTGCCGAGCCAGACGGAGAGCGGGCTCGCCGTCCCGGGCAGGTCGTCGAAGATGTCGCCGAGCGTGACGATGCGCGGCGCGAGGTTCGGGCACCTCGACGCCCGACCGCCTGCTTGCCGGGGATCGGGCGCCAGGATGCGGATCTCGGTCGTCGCGAGCGCGTAGGAGAGGTCGTCCTTCAGGCCGGCGACCTTCGAGACCTTCGTGCCCGGCGCGAGCTGGAGCTCGTAGCGCACGACCCGCGGCCCCGCGATCGTGCCGACGACGGTCGCCTCGACGCCGAAGTGCGCGAGCGTCTGGACGAGCACCTGTGCCGTGCGCGCGCTCACGTCGGCCGAGTCCGCCCGGGTCGGCGGGCTGGCCTTGAGCAGCGTCCGGTCGGGCAGACGGTACTCGGCGCCGCCCGCGGCTGCGTCGAAGGCGAGCGCAGCGTCGTCCGCCGTCGGCTCGTCCTCCGGCTCGGGCGGCCAGCAGCGGCGGGGGCTCGGCCGACAGCGGCCCCGCGGCGACGACGTCGGGAAACGCCTCCACCCCGTCGACCGGGGACGCGGCGCGCGCGGACGGCGCGACCGCGGCGCGGCCTCGCCCGTCGGCCGACGATGCGGAGTCGCTCCAGTCCGCCCACTCGATGCTCTCGATCGACGGCGCGCGGCGCTGCCCGCCTGGCGGACGGCGTGACCCGAGCGGCGCAGCAACGCCCCCGCCGACGCACCGGTGACGAGCAGGCCGCCCGCGAGCAGGAGCGCGACGCCCGACGATCAGCGACCCGGCCTCGCCGAGCACGCGCGCGAGACCGCCGCCGAGCGCGCCCCCGAGGCGCGCCGCCGTGGTCCTCGCCGAGCGCGATCATCAGGCCGACCAGCGCCGACCACGAGGCCGGTGCGGAACGGCCGCAGGTCGACGAGCTCGCTCCGGACGAGCATCAGCCCGCCGATCGCCGAGCAGGGCGAGCGGGACGAGCGGAGCCGCCGACGCCGAGCGCCGTCGCGGAGCCAGCCGCGAGACCTGCGCTCCGACGGGGCCGCCGTCCCAGCCGAGCCAGAGCACGGTCGCGAGGACGAGACCGACCGCGACGAGCCCGAGCCCCCAGAGCTCGGGTGCTGGTGGCCGCGGGCCTGCCTCGTCTTCTTGCGGACGCGCGCAGGGCTGCGCGGCTTGCGCGGCGCGCCGGCGCAGGCGCGCTTCTTCCTCGTCGCCATGGGCTTGCTGCTTCTGCGCGCCCGCGCGTGTCTCCTGCGGCGCGTGGCGGACGCGAGCGGCGTCCGCCGGCCGTCGAGGCGACGGGCGCTAGCCCGCCGCGCGTCCCTCGCCTCCTCGACGATCACCTCGGCCTCGGCGCGGTTGCCGAAGCCGCGCGTCTCGACCTTCTCCTCCTCGAGGTCCTTGTAGACCTGGAAGAAGTGCTCGATCTCGTTGCGGAGCTCGGGCGGGATGTCGTGGACGTCGTGGACGCGCATCCAGGCGGGGTCCTTGAGCGGGACGCAGAGGATCTTCTCGTCCGGCCCCTTCGCGTCGGTCATGTGGAAGACGCCGACGACGCGTGCCCGGATCCGGCAGCCCGGGAAGGTCGGCTCGCCGACGAGGCAGAGCGCGTCGAGCGGGTCGCCGTCCTCGCCGAGCGTCCCCTCGACGAAGCCGTAGTCCGCCGGGTAGCTCATCGACGTGAAGAGCCGCCGGTCGAGGACGATGTGGCCCGTCTCCGCGTCGAGCTCGTACTTGTTCCGGGAGCCGGACGGCACCTCGACGAACATCATCACGTCCACGGGGCGACCCTAGCGCGCCCGACCGCGCAGCCGGACGCGCGAGATCGTGGCATCGATCATCTAGCCGAGGCGTCCGATCCGCTCGACGAGCAGGTCGAAGAACGCCCCGCTGTCGAGGTCGACGCCGACGTGGGCGTTCGCCGGGCGCTCGGTGCGGTGCCAGAGGTCGACCACGGTTCGCCCGCGGCAGAGCTCCGACTCGCGCTCGACCTCGACGTTGCGGAGCTTCGTCTCGACGAGGCCGGGCCGGATGACGTGCGCGACCGCGACGGCGTCGTGGATCGGCGCGCCGTCCCAGCCGTACGTCTCGCGGTGGTAGACGGTGAAGAAGTCGACGAGCTCGGCGACGAAGACGCCGATCGAGCCCGCCTCGCGGAGCCTGCGCTGCACGTCCGGGCCGGTGACGGCCTTGTGGGTGACGTCGAGCCCGATCATCGTCACGTCGAGGCCGGCGTCGAAGACGGCCTGCGCGGCCTCCGGGTCGGCCCAGATGTTGAACTCGGCCGCCGGGGTCATGTTCCCCTCGGCGATCGCGCCGCCCATCAGGACGATCGCGCTCGATCCCGTGCGTCGCCGTGCGCATCGAGGTAGCCGCGCGACGTTCGTCAGCGGGCCCGTCGGGACGAGCGTGACGGGGCCGGGAGCGCCGGCGACCGCACCGGCGATCCACTCGACGGCGTTCGCCGAGACCGGCTCGACGCTCGGCGGCGGCAGCGTCGGCCCGTCGAGCCCGCTCTCGCCGTGGACGTGCGCGGCGACGACGAGCTCGCGCTCGAGCGGCCGGACGGCGCCCGCCGCGACGGGCACGTCCGAGCGGCCGGCGAGCTCGAGCACCCGCAGCGCGTTCGCCGTCGTCTTCTCGAGGGTCTGGTTGCCGTACGTCGTCGTCACGCCGAGCAGGTCGAGCTCGGGGCTCCCGAGCGCGAGCAGGAGCGCGATCGCGTCGTCGTGCCCGGGGTCGCAGTCGAGGATGATCGGCGTGGTCGTCACGTGCCGGACGATACGGCTTCTGCCGGCCCCCCGGCGGCGGGGCACGCGATGACCAGCCCGCTCCGACAAAGCCGCGCTCATGGGCGTGAGCGGTACGCGAAGAGCAGACGCAGGCTCACCGGCCCATGAGTTCGTCGACCTCGGCCGCCGTCGGCAGCGACGGCTGCGCGCCGAAGCGCGACGCCGCGAGCGCCCCGCCGCGCAGGCGCGGCGAAGCGCCTCGTCCTCGGGCGCGCCCTTCGAGCAGCGAGACGAGCAGGCAGGCCGTGAACGCGTCGCCGGCCGCCGTGCCGTCGACCGCGTCGACCGGAGGCGGCGCCGCGCGCGCGACCTCCTCCCCGTCCTCGAGCAGCACCGCGCCCTCCGCGCCGAGCGTCAGCGCGACGAGGCCGTCGCGCCGGGCGAGCGCCTCGAGCTCGTGCCGGTTGACGACCGTCAGGTCGGCGTCGACCGCGATGGGCCGCGCGGGCGCGGCGTTGAGGCAGAAGAGGCCGCTGCACCGCTCCCAGGCCGCGAGCACGGCCGCGTCGGGGATCTCGAGCTGGCAGAGCACTGCGTCGTGCGGCGGGAGCTCGACCGCGCCGAGTGCCGCGTTCGCGCCCGGAGCGACGGCGATCGTCGTCTCGCCGTCGCCGTCGACCTGGATCAGCGCGACGCCGGTCGGCTCGTCGGTCTCGTGCAGCTCGAGCGCCACTCCGGCCTCGCGAAGGCCGGCGAGCGCCTCGTCCGCGAACGCGTCGCGCCCGACCGCGCCGATCATCGTCACCTCGGCGCCGAGCCGCGCGCAGGCGACCGCCTGGTTCGCTCCCTTGCCGCCCGGCACGCGTGCGAACGTCCCGCCGCCGACGGTCTCCCCCGGCTCGCGGCAGCCGCTCGACTCGCACGACGAGGTCGAGGTTGACCGACCCGACGACGACGATTCGGGGCGCCATGCCGCCATCCTCTCATCACGGGCCATGCGCTTCGTCGCACCGCGCGTCACCGCGGACGGGCACGGCGTGCCGGCTCGCAGCGCGTTACGCGGCGAGGGCGCGCAGGTCGTCGACGGTCGCCCCGAGAGGGTGTCGCGGAGGTCGAACAGCCCGCCCAGAGCGACGAGCGGTCGGGCGCGGCGTCGAGTCGCGCCGCGTCGTCGAGCCCGCAGCGCCCGCACGAGCACCGCGAGCTCGAGGTAGACGGCGGCGACGCGGTTGGGGCACGCGGTCACGCCGGCGCGGTCGAGCACCGGCTGCCACTCGACGAGCTCGCCCGCGCCCGGCCCGCCGTACCAGGAGCGCCCCTCGGCGCGGTCGGGCTCGAGCTCGAGCAGGTACGCGGACGAGCGGCGCCTCGAGGCCCGGCGAGCGCCGTCTCGACGCGGTCGGCCGCGTGACGGAGCGCCGCCTGTCGCGCGCCCGGCGTCGCGGGCACGGCGTCGCCCCGCCCCCAGCGCTCGAGCAGCCGGCAGAACGCGAGCGCCGCGGCCTCGCACGCGCGCAGCTGCGCCGACGAGCCGGCGCACGGTCGCCGGCGTCGCTGCCGTTCGCCTCGAGAACGCCCGCCCAGCCGGTCATCGCACTAGACCTCGATCACGACCGGGAAGGATCATCGGCCGCCGCCGGGTCCGGTCGTAGACGAGCTGGCCGATCCCGTCGTGGATGTGCTCCTGGAGGAGCTTGATCTCGGTGACGCCGTTCCGCGGCCAGCTCGCGGACGATGCGGTCGGCCTCGGCTCGCAGCTCGTCGAGCAGCTCCTCGTCGTCGCCGACGCCGCGCGCGATCAGCTCGGGCGGCGCGATCTCGCCGCCGCCGCCGTCCGTGAGCGCGACGGTCGTGACGACGATCAGGACGCCGTCCTCCGAGAGGCGCCGGCGGTCGCGCAGCGCGACGTCCTCGACGTCGCCGACGCCGAGACCGTCGACGAACGTGACGCCGGCCTCGATCGCGGTCGACGATCCGCGCGCCGTCCGGCGTGAGCTCGACGACGGAGCCGTTCTCCGCCGAGCAGGATCGCCTCGTCGGGCACGCCCGCGTCGCTCGCGAGGCGCGCGTGCGCGGCGAGCATCCGGTACTCGCCGTGGATCGGCATCACGGCGCTGCGGCCGGACGAGCGAGAGCAGCGTCCGGAGCTCCTCCGAGCAGGCGTGGCCGGAGACGTGCACGGGCGCGATCTCCTGGTGGAGCACCTCGGCGCCGAGACGCGCGAGGCGGTTGATCGAGTCGTGGACGCGCAGCTCGTTCCCCGGAACCGGCTTCGCGGAGATGATCACCGTGTCGCCGCGCTCGACCGTCGACGTTCTGGTGGTCGCCGTAGGCGATCCGCGTCAGCGCGGACATCGGCTCGCCCTGGCTGCCCGTGCAGAGGATCAGCACCTCGTCGCGGCGGCAGGTCCATCGCCTCCTTCGGCGAGACGATCGCGTCGTCGGGCAGGTCGACGTAGCCGAGGTTGCGGGCGATGTTCATGTTCTTCCGCATCGAGCGGCCGACGACCGCCACCTTGCGGCCGTTCGCGATCGCGACCTCGGCCGCCTGCTGCATGCGGTGGATGTTCGAGGCGAACGAGGCGACGAGGATCCGGCCCGGTGCGCAGCGGGATCAGCTGGCGGAACGCCTCGCCGACGAGCCGCTCCGAGCCGGTCATGCCCGGGCCGCTCGGCGTTCGTCGAGTCGCCGAGCAGGAGGTCGACGCCGCGGTTGCCGAGCTCGGCGAGCGCCCCGACGTCGGTCTTGAGGCCGTCGACGGGCGTGTGGTCGAGCTTCCAGTCGCCGGTGTGCAGCACGCGGCCGGCGGTCCGTCTCGATCACGACCGCCATCGAGTCCGGGATCGAGTGCGCCATGCGCACGAACTCGAGCCGGAACGGGCCGAGCTGCATCGCGGCGCCGTCCCGGCTCGGCCTCGCGTCAGCTCGCGTCGCGGCAGCCGAGCCCGTGCTCGTCGAGCTTCGACTTCACGAGCGCCGAGCGTGAGCCGCGTGCCGATCACCTCGCCGCACCTCGACCTCGCGCAGGAGGTACGGCAGCGCGCCGACGTGGTCCTCGTGCGCGTGCGTGAGCACGACGGCGCGAACGGGCCGGTCCCGCGAGGTACGAGAAGTCGGGCAGGACGAGGTCGACGCCGAGGTGCTCGTCGCGCGGGAACGCGAGCCCGGCGTCGACGACGATGCGCTCGTCGCCGAGCTCGAAGACGGTCATGTTCTTGCCGACCTCGCCGAGCCCGCCGAGCGGGATGATCCGAAGCGCGTCTGCCACGGTCCGGAGTCTACGGACGACGCTCGACGGCGAAACCGCCGGCGGAGCGGGTCAGACCGCAAGCGCGCCGACCAGGCCGAGCCGCTCGAGGCAGTCGCGGATCTGCGACGTCTCCGCCGTCGTCGGCCTCGACGAGCGGCAGCCGCAGGCCGCCGACCTCGTGGCCGAGCGAGCTGGAGCGCCGGCTTGATCGCGATCGGGTTCGTCTGCACGCGCAGGAGCTCGATCGCCGGGCGCAGCTCCTCGTCGAGCGCATGGGCGCCGCTCGACGTCGCCCGTCGCGGTAGCTCGCGATCAGCTCCTTCACCTGCGGGCCGACGACGTGGGTGTGGACGCAGATGCCGCCCACGCCGCCGACCTCGAGGAACGGGAGGATCAGGTCGTCGTCGCCCGGCGTAGAGGTCGAGCCCGCACGCGACGACGTGCCGCGCCGCATCGATGCTCGGCTTCGCCTGCTTGACGGCGCGGACGTTCTCGATCTCCGCGAGGCGCGAGATCGTCTCCGGCTCGACGTCGACGACGACGCGCGACGGGATGTCGTAGAAGACCACCGGCCGGTCGGTGGCGGCCGCGATCGCCTCGACGTGGGCGACGATCCCGCGCTGCGGCGGCTTGTTGTAGTACGGCGTCACGACGAGGAAGCCGTCGACGCCGAGCTCGTGCGCCGCTCCGTCAGGTGGATCGAGTGGGCGGTCGAGTACGTGCCGGTGCCGGCGACCACCGTCGCCGCGGCCGCCCGACCGCGTCGACGGCGGCCTCGTAGAGCGTCAGCCGCTCGTCGTCGGAGAGCGTCGGCGCCTCGCCCGTCGTGCCGGTGACGACGAGCCCGTCCGAGCCGTTGTCGAGGAGGAAGCCGCACAGCGCGCGGAAGCGGTCCAGGTCGACCGACGCCGTCCTCGCGGAACGGCGTCACGATCGCGGTCAGGACCTCGCCGAGCACGCTCGGCGATTGTAGTCGTCCCGGTTTCCGGTAAGGATTCCGCCGTCCGACCGGCCAACCGAGAACGGGAGGCGTGATGCTCAAGGAGTTCAAGGACTTCCTGCTGCAGGGGCAACATCGTCGAGCTCGCGGTCGCGTTCGTGCTGGGCGTCGCGTTCGGCGCCCTCGTCAACTCGTTCGTGAACAACCTCGTGATGCCGATCGTCGCGATGATCATCGGCAAGCCCGACTTCTCGAACCTCACGTTCACGATCAACGACGCCGTGTTCCGCTACGGCGCCTTCATCACCGACGCGATCACCTTCCTCGCGACCGCGGCGGCGGTCTTCTTCTTCGTCGTCAAGCCGATGAACGCGCTCATGGCGCGCATCGACGAAGCCCGACGAGGAGGAGATCTCCGACGAGGAGCGCCGCCACCAGGAGCTCCTCGCGGCGCTCCGGGCGCGCGGCTAGCCACGGACGCAGGGGGCCCCGCGCGCCGCGTGAGGCCCCCGGCTACGGAGCAGCGCCTCCAGGCCCACGGTCAGCCCCGGCGGCAGCGAGCCGCACCGCGTCGAGCGCGCGCAGCACGCCCGGCACGAACGCCTCGCGCGAGCGTCGTGTCGTGGCGGATCGTGAGCGTCTCGCCCGGCCCGCCGAGGATCACCTCCTGGTGCGCGACGAGGCCCGGGCAGCCGGACCGAGTGGATCGGCACCGACGCCGCCCATCCGCGCCGCCGTCGCCTTCGCCGTCCCGGACGGCGCGTCGAGCTTCGTGTCGGCGTGGAGCTCGACGATCTCCGCGTCGCGGGAACGCATGCGCGCAGCCTCCTCGGCGAACCGCATCATCAGGACCGCGCCGAGCGCGAAGTTCGGCGCGAAGAAGCACGGGACGCCCGCGGCTCGCGCGCGGCGCGATCGAGCGCCTCGACGTCGAAGCCCGTCGTCCCGATCACGACGGGACGCGCGCGGCGAGGCACCGCGCGGCGTTCCCGAGCACGGCGTCGGGCCGCGTGAAGTCGACGGCGACATCGCAGCCGTCCGGCGCCTGCGCGACGGCCGTCGACGACCTCGTGCCCGGCGCGCTCGAGGGCGGCGCCGAGCGACGCCGCCCACCTTCCCGCCCGCGCCGAAGAGAGCAGACCTTCACGACCGCTCCGCGAGCGCCGGGTTCACGCGCGCGACGGCCGCGCGGAAGCGGCTCTCGCGCGGGCCGATCCCGGCGGCCGACAGCCGCTCCGGCGCGAACAGCGTCGCGGGCGGCCGCGGTCGACGTCCTCCTCGGTGACGGCCATGACGCGCCGGAGCGTCTCCTCGGCGGAGACGAGCTCCGTGTCGGTGATCGAGCGCCTTCCCGAGCCGCGTCATCCGGTTCGAGGTGCTCTCGAGCGAAAGCAGCAGGCGTCCCTTCGAGGTTCTCCTTCGCCCGCTCCAGCTCGCCGGGCCGGAGGTTGCCCGCCCGCGACGTCGCGCGAGCTCCGCGGCCGTGACGGCGAGGCACTCGGCGAGGTTGTCCTCGCGCGTGCCGACGTAGATGCCGACCTGCCCGGTCTCGGCGTACTGCGAGCCGTACGTGTAGACGCTGTACGCCATGCCGCGCTTCTCGCGGATCTCCTGGAAGAGACGCGACGACGCGGAGCCGCCGAGGATCGCGTCGAGCAGCGAGACGGCGTAGCGCCGCTCGTCGTCGCGGGCGATCCCCGGCCCGGCGAGCACGACGTGGTACTGCTCCGTGCGCCGCCGCAGGAAGCGGTAGCCCGGGCGCGGCACGCGGCGCAGCAGCGACCGGCGGACGCGCGAGGCGCCGTTCGGGCTCGGCCGGCTGCGCCGCGAAGCATCGCGACGAGGCGATCGTGGGAGACGTTGCCGGACGCGGCGAGCACGACGTTCGGGCCGACGTAGGCGCCGCCGTGGTAGCTGCGCAGCGCCCGGGGCGACACCGCCCGAGATCACCTCGGCGCGGCCGATCACGGGCCGGCCGAGCGGGTGCGCCCCGAAGACGGCCTCGGCCGCGAGGTCGTGGACGAGGTCCTGCGGGTTGTCGTCCACCATCGCGATCTCCTCGAGCACGACCTCGCGCTCGCTGTCGACGTCGTCGAAGGCGGGCGCGAAGACCATGTCGGTCATCACGTCGAGCGCCAGGTCGAGGTGGTCGTCGGGGACGCGCGTGTAGACGACGGTCGTCTCGCGCGACGTGGCCGCGTTGAGCTCGCCGCCCATCGCGTCGAACAGCTCGGCGATGTCGCTGCGCGCTGTAGCGCGACGAGCCCTTGAAGAGCAGGTGCTCGATGAAGTGCGAGACCCCGGCGCGCGACGACGGCTCGTCGCGCGACCCCGTCCCGATCCAGAGCCCGAGCGCGACCGAGCGAACGCCGCGCAGCGGCTCGGTGGCGACGCGCTCGCCTCCGGGCAGCGTCGTGATCTGCGGCTCGGGCACGGCGGCGATCGTATCCGCGCCGCGCCGCCTTGCGGCCAGCCGGCGGGATCGATGGTGCCGCAGGGCTTGACGCGAGATCGTGTGCACCGGTTACAACCCGTGCTTCCAAAGGGAGGGTGGGAACATGATTCTGCGGCGAAGTCGACCGCGCGTTGGGCGCGGCGGTCGATTCTCATCGTGGCGCGCCGTGCGCCGCCGTGTTCGCGTATGCTCGTGCGGCTCCGGCTCAGGCGCGTTGCCGAGCGGCTTCCAGGAGACGACGGTCTTCACGGGCCTGACGAACCCGACGGCGGTCGAGTTCGCGTCGGACGGCCGCGTCTTCGTGGCCGAGAAGAGCGGCGTCATCAAGGTCTTCGACAACCTCTCGGACACGACGCCGACGGTCTTCGCCGACCTGCGAACGAACGTCTACAACTTCTGGGACCGCGGGCTGCTCGGCACTGGCGCTCGACCCGGACTTCCCGGACGAGCCCGTACGTCTACGTCCTCTACACGTACGACGCGGAGCTCGGCGGCACGGCGCCGCGCTGGGGCACGCGCGGCGTCGACGCGGACCCGTGCCCGACGCCGCCCGGGCGCGACGGCCGACGGCTGCGTCGTCAGCGGGCGGCTGTCGCGCCTCACGGCGAGCGGCAACGTCGATGACCGGGCACGGAGCAGGTCCTGCGTCGAGGACTGGTGCCAGCAGTATCCGAGCCACTCGATCGGCTCGCTCGCGTTCGGGGCCGACGGCGCGCTCTATGTCACGCGGCGGCGACGGCGCGAGCTTCAACTTCGCCGACTACGGCCAGGACGGCGCGCCGCTGAACCCGTGCGGCGACCCGCCAGGCGGCGTCGGCGCGACACTCACGCCGCCAACGGCGGAGGGTGGCGCGCTGCGTAGCCAGGACCTGCGGCACGACCGATCGACCCGACGTCGCTCGACGGCGCGATCCTGCGCCTCGATCCCGCGACGGGCGCAGCGCTGCCCGACAACCCGTCGACCAGCTCGCGACCCGAACGCGCAGCGGATCATCGCCTACGGGCTGCGCAACCCGTTCCGGATCACGGTCCGCCCGGGAACGAACGAGGTCTGGGTCGGCGACGTCGGCTGGAACACCTGGGAGGAGATCAACCGGGTCGCCGATCTCGCGAGCGTCGAGAACTTCGGCTGGCCCTGCTACGAGGGCGACGGGCGGCCGAGTCGGCTACGACGGCCTGAACCTGAACATCTGCGAGAACCTCTACGCCGCGGGCGCCGGCGCGGTCGTCGCGCCGTACTTCACCTACAACCACGGCGCGCAGGTCGTCGCCGGCGAGACCTGCCCGACCGGCAGCTCGTCGATCGCCGGCCTCGCCTTCTACCAGCGGCGGGCCGTTCCCGGACGCCTACGACGGCGCGCTCTTCTTCGCCGACTACTCGCGCGACTGCATCTGGGTCATGTTCGCCGGGCGCGAACGGCCTGCCCGACCCGAGCGCGCGGGCGACGTTCCTGCGCGCCGGCCGCCAATCCGGTCGACCTCGCAGTCGGGCCCGGACGGCGACCTCTACTACGCCGACTTCGACGGCGGGCACGATCCGGCGGATCGCGTACTTCTCGAGCGAACCAGCCGCCGGTCGCGTCCGCGACCGGCAACACCGACGAGCGGGCCCGCGCCGCTACAGGTCGCGTTCGACGGCACGGGTCGAGCGACCCCGACGGGCAGCCGATCACCTACGCCTGGGATCTCGACGGCGACGGGCAGTTCGACGACTCGACCGCCGTCGCAGCCGACGTACACGTACACCCAGCCGGGAACGTACTCGGCCAGGCTGCGGGTGACGGATCACGCAGGGACGCGACGCGGCACGAGCCAGCCGATCACGATCACGGCCAACAACACGCCGCCGACGGCGACGATCGCGCGACCGGCGGTCGAGCACGACCTGGGAGCGTCGGCGACACGATCAACTTCGCCGGCACCGCGACCGACCCGCAGCAGGGGACGCTGCCCGGGTCGGCGCTGCGCTGGGACATCGTCCTGCAGCACTGCCCGTCGAACTGTCATCCCGCACACGATCACGTCAGTCGACCGGCGCGAGGCGGCTCGTTCGTCGCACGCTCGACCACGAGTACCCGTCGTACCTCGAGCTTCGGCTCACGGCGACGGACGCCGGCGGCCTGACCGACACGAAGACCCTGCGGCTCGATCCGAAGACGTGGACGCTCAGCTTCGCGACGCTCGCCGACGGGGCTTCAGCTGACCGCCGGAGGCACGACCCAGCCGACGCCGTTCTACCCGCACGGTGATCCAGCGGGTCGACGAACTCGATCAGCGCGCCCTCGCCGCAGGGGTCAGTACGAGTTCGTCTCGTGGTCGGACGGCGGCGCGATCGCGCACGACGTCGTCGCCACCGCCGACGGCGACCTATACGGCGACATTCCGCGTACGGCTGCGGCCGATCTCAGCCTCGCGAAGACCGTCGTCGCCGCCGGGCTCGACCGCGACGCTGGACGCTCACGCGTGAACGAACGGCGGTCCGCTGGACGCCTCGGGCATCGTCGTCACAGATGTCCTGCCGTCGCGGTTGAGCGAGCCCGCACCGTTCACGACGCCGGGATGCACCTACGACAGCTCGCGACGCGCACCGTCTGCGCTGCTCGGCCGGCTCGCTCGCGAGGGGAGCCAACGTCTCGTTCGCGCTTCACGACCGGCTATCACCGGCAAGGGCAACGGCTGGATCACGAACACCGCGGCGGTCTCCAGCTCGACGCCCGACGGCAATACGCGCGCAACAACTCGGCCAGCGCCAGAGTCCGGCCATGAACGACGGAGGGGCGGCTTCAGCCGCCCCTCCACCAGCCGCCTAGCTCCGCTAGCGCCGGCCGCGGTCGCGGCCGCCGCGGCCGCCGCGGTCGTCGCGCGGCGGGCGCGGCTCGCGCGGCGGGGCGTCCTTCGCCCGCTCGACGAGCGTCTCGGGCGAGACGAGCTCGCCGTCCTCGTGCTTCGCGACGAGCTTGAGGCCGATGCGGCCCCGCTCCTTGTCGACCTCCTGGACGACCACGTCGAGCGTGTCGCCACGCGCGATGACGTCCTCGATGTGCGCGACCCGGCCGGGGCCGACGTTCGAGACGTGGAGCAGGCCGTCCGTGCCCTTCTTCAGCTCGACGAACGCGCCGAAGTCGGTCGTCTTGACGACCTGGCCCGTGTAGGTGTCCCCCACCTCGGGCTCCTTCGTCATCGCGGCGATCGCCGAGATCGCGGCGTCGCCCTTCGTGCCCTCCGTCGCGTAGACGAGGATCGTGCCGTCCTCCTCGATGTCGATCTGGACGTCGTAGTCGGCCTCGAGCGAGCGGATCGTCTCGCCGCCCTTGCCGATCACCATCCCGATGAAGTCGGGGTTGATCTGGATCGACGAGATCCGCGGCGCGTGACCGGCGAGCTCGGCCCGCGGCTCGGAGATCGTCTCGAGCATCTTGTCGAGGATGAACGTCCGCGCCCGCTTCGCCTGCTCGAGCGCGGAGCGCATGATCTCCTGCGTGACGCCGGTGATCTTGATGTCCATCTGGAGGGCGGTGATGCCCTCGGCCGTCCCGGCGACCTTGAAGTCCATGTCACCGAGGTGGTCCTCGGCGCCCTGGATGTCGGTGAGGATGACGTAGTCGTCGCCCTCCTTGACGAGGCCCATCGCGATGCCGGAGACCGGCGCCGCGATCGGCACGCCCGCGTGCATCAGCGACATCGTCGAGCCGCACACCGAGCCCATCGACGACGAGCCGTTCGACTCGAGCGTCTCCGAGACGAGGCGGATCGTGTACGGGAACTCCTCGACCGGCGGGATCGACCGCCTCGAGCGCGCGCTGCGCGAGCGCCCCGTGGCCGATGTCGCGCCGCTTCGGGCCCCGCATGAAGCCCGTCTCCCCGACCGAGTAGGGCGGGAAGTTGTAGTGGTGGATGTAGCGGCGCTCCTGCTCGATGCGAGAGGTCGTCGATCCGCTGCTGCTCCTTCGCGGTGCCGAGCGTGCAGAGCGTGAGGATCTGCGTCTGGCCGCGCGTGAAGAGCGCCGGAGCCGTGCGTGCGCGGCGAGATGCCGACCTCGGTCGTGATCGGGCGGATCTCCTCCGTGCCGCGGCCGTCGGGCCGCCGCTTGTCGACGGCGATCTTCTTGCGGACGAGGTCCTTGTAGATCGCGTCGGCCGCCTTCTTGACGTACGCCTTCGTGACGCGTCCTTGACGGGCTCCTCGCCCTCGCCGACCGGGAACGGCAGCTGCACCTCGTCCTGGATGCGGTCGAAGAGGATGTCGCGCTTGCGCGACTTGAGCTCCTTCGAGTCCTGCTCGGCGTCGGTCAGGGCGCGCAGCTCGCTCTCGAACTGCGCGCGCACCGGCGCTCTCGACCGCGGCGAGCCGCTGCTTCTCGAGCAGCATCTGCGAGGCCGTTCCGGACCTGCATCTCGCGGACGATGTCGTCCTCGCCCGAGTCCATCGTGATCGCCGGGGCGTCCGCGGCGAGGAGCTCGTCGACGACCGCGCCGGCCTCCTGGAGGCCCGACCTCGGCGATGCGCCGCGAGACGGCCTCGCCGTGCGCGGCCTCGAGCTCGGCGTTCAGCTCGACGTCGATCCACTTCGGCTTGCCGACCTCGCGCGCGAGCTCGTCGATCGCGTCGCAGATGCGGATGATCTCCGTGTGCGCGAGCTCGAACGCCTCGAGCATCGTCTCCTCGGGCACCTGGTCGGCGCCGGCCTCGATCATCGTCAGCGCGTCGCGCGTGCCGACGACGATCAGGTCGAGCGACGGACTCCTCCATCTGCTGGTACGTCGGGTTGACGACGAGCTCGCCGTCGATCCGCGCCGATGCGGACCGCGCCGACCGGGCCGAGGAACGGCAGCGGCGAGATCGCGAGCGCGGCGGAGGCGCCGTTGATCGCGAGGATGTCGTGCGGGACGACCATGTCGGCCGAGAGGACGGTGCAGATCACCTGCACCTCGTTCTTGAAGCCCTTCGGCCAGAGCGGCCGGATCGGGCGGTCGATCATGCGCGCGGTGAGCGTCGCGCGCTCGGTGGCGCGGCCCTCGCGCTTGAAGAAGCCGCCCGGGATCTTCCCGGCGGCGTACATCCGCTCCTCGACGTCGATCGTCAGCGGGAAGAAGTCCGCGTCGGGGCGCGCGTCCTGCCGCCCGACGGCCGTCGCGAGGATCATCGTGTCCCCGCTGCGGACGACGACCGCGCCGTCGGCCTGCTTTGCGAGCTTGCCCGTCTCGAAGCGCAGCTCGTTCGCGCCCACGTCGACGGACACCGTGGCCTGTTGCCCGGTGCTGATGGTGCTCATACCGTGTCTGTTCCCTTCCACTCTTCCGCTTTGGCGGAAGGTGGAGGTTTGAGCCAGCTCCGCGCGCCGCCGCGCGAAGCTCGATCAAACGCCCACCTTCCGTCCCGTCTTCGGCCCTGTCCGCCTAGCGGCGGAGGCCGAGCTCCTTGATGAGGGCGCGATAGCCCTCGAGGTCCTTGCTTCTGCAGGTAGTCGAGGAACCGGCGCCGGCGGCCGACGAGCTTCAGCAGGCCGCGCCTCGAGTAGTGGTCCTTCGGATGCGTCCGGAGGTGCTCGGTGAGCTCGTTGATCCGCCGCGTGAGCATCGCGACCTGGACCTCGGTCGAGCCGGTGTCCGTCGCGTTCGCGCCGTGCTTGTCGATCAGCTCCTGCTTGGCTTCCTTGGTGAGAGCCATGTGTCTCCTCTCGTGGATTCGTCTCCGCGATCCCCGCACGCCGTGAAGGAAGGACACGGGCGGCCGCGATCGCGGTCTCGCGGAATGGTACCTGCGGAGTGGATGCTCTCCCCTCGAGCCTGGCCGCGGAGCACTGTGACACTCTGTCACGTGGCCGTTCGACTCCGCTGCGGCTGCTCCGGCTCGGCGAATCCCGTTCGTCCGCGGGCGTGCTGCGCTCGCGGGCGCACCGGCTCCTGAGCGGCTCACTCGCCGTCCTCGAGTACGACGGGCCGCCGGTCGGGCCGAACGTTCTCGCATCCCGGTCCGCTATGCGGAGACGGCGACGGGCGGCTCGTCGCGATCGCCGCCGACCCGGAGCGCAAGCTCTGGTGGCGGTCGTTCGCGGAGCCTCGCGACCTGCGACGCTGGCCTGCTGCGCGGGCAGCGCGTCCGAGGTCGTCGGCACGCTCGTCCGGGGCGACGCTCCGCGACGCAGGCCGCGTGCGGCCTACGCGGCGCGCTATCCGCGCTCGGCGGGCTGCTCGCGACACGGCGCTGCGCTCGTCGTCTTCGAGCGGGCGGGATAATCGCGGCGTGCGCCTCTACGGCGACCTCGCTCCCTGGTTCCACCTCCTGACCGCGCCCGAGGACTACGCGGCCGAGGCCGAGCGGTACCGGCGCGCTGATGCTCGAGGCCGTGCCGGACGCGCACACGCTGCTCGAGCTCGGCTCGGGTGGCGGCAACAACGCATCGCACCTGAAGCGAGCGCTTCACGTGCACGCTGTCCGACGTCTCGCCGCAGATGCTGACCCTGAGCCGGGAGCTCAATCCCGAGCTGCGAGCACGTGCTCGGCGACATGCGGACGCTCGCGCCTCGGCCGGACGTTCGACGCCGTCTTCGTCCACGACGCGATCGCGTACATGGCGACCGAGGACGACCTCCGTGACTGCATCGGCACGGCACACGCGCACACGCGGCCCGGCGGCGTGGCGGTCTTCGTGCCCGACTTCACGCGCGAGACGTTCCCGCCCGGCACCTCGCACGGCGGTCACGACGGCGCGGACGGGCGCTCGCTCCGCTACCTCGAGTGGTCGGTCGACGCCGACCCGGGCGACACGACATACGAGGTCGACTACGCCGTCCTCGTGCGCGAGCCGGGTCAGGCGCCGCGAGTCGTCCACGACCACCACGTCGAGGGCGTGTTCCCGGAGCACACGTGGCTCTACCTGCTCGAGCAGGCCGGCTTCGAGCCGTCGATCGACCGCGACGCGCCCGACGACGACGACGAGACGTCGCAGATCGTCTTCCTCGGGCGCCGGCCCGACGCCGAACGCGGCGCATCCGCGACTGGTTAGACCTTGCCCGCGATCCGACGGGCGACCGTCAACGCCTGTGCACGGGTGATCGGCCTCGTCGCCGGGCCGACGTCGAGCTCGAGGATGGCGGCCCGCACCCTCGCATAGATGCCGAGCGCACCGCGCTGCGGCCCCACCACGAGGTAGGAGCTCGATCCAAAGCCCGGCGCCGGCCCGAAGCCGCGCTTGCGCGCGTCGGCGAGCTCCTGCCGGAAGGGCCGCGCCCGCGCCGACTCGCTGGTCACGGAGAACGTGATCGTCGGCCGAACCGGCGCGAGCGTCTCGGGGTCGAGTCGAACCGGGAAGGCGACGACGACGCAGTCGGCTGCCGTGTCACCCTGGCGGACGCGGAGCGGATATCCGAGAAGCGTCCGTGCCTGCGCGGCCGTGATCAACGAGCAAGCGCTCGGGGCCGCCGCCGCACGATCGACGAAATGCGCCGAGAGGACGGCTGCGACGGACAGCGCGAGGGCGAACCGGTTCGGTCGAGCGCCGATTCTCATACGCGGATGATCCTCGACGATGTCCGTTCGTACAACAGGTGACGGGATCAGACCGGCCTGAGGGCTGCACGCGTCGCCTCGACGTCGCGGGCGATCTGGGCGACCAGCTCCTCCTCCGAGCCGAAGACCGCCTCGTCGCGGAGCCGCTCCCAGAGCTCGACGACGAGGCGCTTGCCGTAGAGGTCGCCCTCGAAGTCGAGCAGGAACGGCTCGATCCGCCGCTCCGTGCCGCCGTAGTGCGGGTTCGTGCCGATCGAGACCGCAGCGCGGTGCCCGAGCGCCTCGCCGGCGTAGATCCCGTAGCGCGGGCAGACGAGCTGCGGGTCCATCGCGATGTTCGCGGTCGGGTAGCCGAGCGTGCCACCGCGCTGGTCGCCCGCGACGACGAGCGCCGTCGAGCTCGAACGGCCGGCCGAGCATCCGCGCGGCGCCGTCGAGGTCGCCGTCGCGCACCGCGTCGCGGATCGCGGTCGACGAGACGCCCTCGACCTCCTCGACGTCGAGCACCGTCGAGCCCGAGCTCGCGCGAGGGTCTCCAGGCTCGCCGGCCCGCTTGACGCCCGAAGCGGAAGTCCTCCCCGACCGCGACCGCCTCGGCGCCGATCGCCGGTGAGGTACGTCGCGACGAACTCCTCGGGCGAGAGGCGCATGAACTCGGGCGTGAAGGCGGCGACCAGCGTGTCCACGACGCCCGCCTCGGCGAGCAGCTCGAGCCGCCGCTCGAGCGTCGTGATCAGCTCGACGCGGTTCCCGAGCACGATGCGCGGATGCGGGTCGAACGTGATCACAGTCGGCTCGAGCCCCGAGTCGATCGCGGCTGCGCAGCACGGACACGTGGCCCCGGTGCACGCCGTCGAAGGTGCCGATCGCGACCGCGCGCGGCTGGCGCTCGAGCTGCGACGGCGCGTGGGCGATCCTCACCGCGCCTCCGCCAGCCGGCGCAGCGCGTCCTCGAGCGGCACGACTCGCGACTCGTCGGCCTCCTCGACGCGGAACGGCCCGATCTCCGTTCGCCGCAGCGTCGACGCAGTGGCCGCCGAGCGCGTCGGCGATCGAGCGGACGTACGTGCCGGAGCCGACGCGCAGGTCGAGCGGCGCGATGCCGTCCTCGTACGACACGCAGCTCGAGCGCGTGGACCCGCATGACGCGCGTCGGCATCTCGACGGCGACGCCGCGGCGGTGGAGCCGGTAGGCGCGCTCGCCGCCGATCTTGACCGCCGAGGCGGCAGGGATCGGCGAGCTCGACCTCGCCGCGGAGCGCCCTCGAGCGCCATGCTCGAGCTCCGCCCGCGTCGGGCGGATCGTGCTCGCTCGACGGCTCCCCCTCCGGATCGCCCGTCGTCGTCCGCCCGCGCAGGTCGATCTCCGTCAGGTAGCGCTTGTCGAGCTTCATGAACCGGTCCTGCAGGCTCGTCGCCCGGCCCGAGAGAAGCACGAGCAGGCCGGTCGCGAACGGGTCGAGCGTTCCCGCGTGGCCGGTCTTCGCGCCCGGTGCGCGCACGCACGCGGGCGACGACGGCGAAGGACGACGGCCCCGCCGGCTTGTCGACGAGGATCACGCCGGTCGGCTCGAGCGCCTTCGGGATGGGCATCAGCCTGCGTGGCTGCCGTTCGCGGCGCACGAACGCGTCGACGATCCGGCGCGTGATCTCGTCCATCGCGAGGTCGGTCGAGAACCCGGCGGCCCGCTTGTGGCCGCCGCCGCCGAAGCTGCGCGCGATCGCGGACACGTCGACGCCCTCCGGGTGCGAGCGCAGCGAGCCCTTGCGGGCGGCGTCCGCGCCGGCCGGGAGCTCGCGGACGAGCGCGACGAGCTCGGCGCCGTCGACGGCGCGCAGGTGGTCGATGATGCCCTCCGAGTACGGCTCCTCGGCCCCGGCGTCCTCGAAGTCCGCCCGGCGGAGCTCCGAGACGACGATCCGCCCGTCCGCGAGCTCCGTCGCGCGCTCGAGCGCGCGTGCGAGCAGCTTGAGCTTCGGGAACGGCGTCGACTCGTAGACCTCGACGAACACCTTCGCTCACGTCCGCGCCCGCCTCGACGAGCTCGGCGGCGAGCCGGAGCGCCTTGGGCGTCGTGTTCGAGTACTGGAACCGCCCCGTGTCGGTGACGACCGCCGTGTAGAGCGCCTCGGCGATCTCGGGCGTCAGCGGCGACGCCGAGCTCGGCGAAGACGTCCGCCAGCACCTCCGCCGTCGACGATGCGTCGTCGACGACGAGATTCACGTCGCCGAAGCGGGTGTTGTCGTGGTGGTGGTCGATGTTCGACGTCAACCGTGCCTCCTCGAGCAGCCGCTGCTCGACGATCCGGCTCTCCTGGGCGCAGTCGACGGCGACGAGGACGCGCTCGGCGGTGTCGGGCGGTGCCTCCCGCAGGAGGCCGTGGGCCTCGAAGCCGAGGAACCCGTACTCGCCGGGGAGCGGCGCCGGGCCGCCCGAGCACCATCACGGAGTCCTTGCCGAGCGACTCGAGGGCGAGGTGCGTCGCGAGCAGCGAGCCGAGCGCGTCCCCGTCCGGGTTGTCGTGGGACGTGACGACGAACCGCCGGTGCTCGCGCAAGGCGGCGACCACGACCGCCCTGTCGGACGCAGCGTCCACGGCCTCCGTGTCAGGCGGCTTCATCGTCGTCTCCGTCCGGGGGCGGCGCGAGCTCGTCGATGAGGTGCGTCATGCGAACGCCGTGCTCGACCGCGCGATCGTAGACGAACTCGAGCTGCGGGGTCCGGCGCAGCTTGAGCTCGCGGTTGACCGTCGCCTGCAGGACGCCGGCCGCGCCCTCGAGCGCCGTCGAGCGTACTTTGCGCGCTGCCGCTCGTTGCCGAGCACGCTGACCCACACCTTCGCGTGGGCGAGGTCTCGCGACGTCTCGACCGCCGTGACGGTGACGAACCCGATCCGCGGGTCCTTGAGCGTCGGGATCGCCTCCGAGAGGACCTGCTTCATCGCCTCGTCCACCCGACGCATGCGCTCCGGACGGCTCACGCGCGCCACCCGTCCCCGGGCGCACGAGCTCCCGCTGCGGCGAGCGCGAGCTCGAACGCCTGGCCGGGGAGCCAGCGCTCCGCCTCGTCGAGGAGACGCTCGGCCTCGCCCGCCTGCCGCGTGACGCAGGCGAGCGTCAGCTGCGCTCGCTGCCACGTGTCGTGGTGGTCGACCTCGGCGATCGAGCAGCCGGTGCGGTTCGCGAGCTGCTGCTTCACCGAGCGCAGGTGCATGCGCTTCTCCTTGAGCGAGTGGCTCTCGGGGAAGTGGAGCTCGAAGGAGAGGATGCCGACGAAGCCGGTGGACATGTTCGGATCTCGTGAGATGGGGGTCGCAGGAAGCGATCCGCGCCTACCGTAGACGATGCCGTGTCCCGCCCAGGTCGTCTCGTCGTCCTCTGTGCGCTCGCCTGCGCGCTCTCGACTCGCCTCCCGGCACTCGCCGCGGGGAGCCGCACCGTGCTCCACTACGGCGACTCGCTGGCGCTCGGGACGGAGATCTACCTCGACGGCTTCCTTCCGGGCTGGCAGCGTGCGGGCTTCCACGGAGATCAGCCGCCATGCCGTCCGAGGTGCCCGCGCGCGCTCCGTTCGCTCGGCCGTCGCTCCCGCGCGTGATCGTCGTCAGCGCGGGCACGAACGACGACCCGGGCGCCGTCTCCCGCTTCGCGCGGGTTCGTGCGCGAGACGGTTGCGGTCGCCGGGCCCTCGCGGTGCGTCGTCTGGTCGACGATCGTGCGGCCCCCGTACGAGGGTGTCTCCTACGCGGGGTACAACCGGGCGCTCCGCAGCGATCGCGAGCCGCCGGCGCGAACCTCCGGGTGTTCGACTGGGACGCAATGGCACGGTCGCATCCGGCCTGGTTCGGCCGCGACGGCGTCCACCCGACCGCCACGGGCTACCGAGCCCGTGCGGCTGCCATCGCGCGCCTCGTGCAGCGCTGCGGCACCTAGGGGCTAGGACGTCTCGGCGGCCGCTGTCGCCGGCGAGTCCGAGGTCGGTCCGCTCGACCTCGCGCGTCTCGTACGCCTCGAGGACGTCGCCTTCCTTGACGTCGTTGAAGCCGTCGAGCAGGATGCCGCACTCGAAGCCCTCGGCGACCTCGCGCGCGTCCTCCTTGAACCGCTTGAGCTGGGCGATCGACGTCTCGTAGATGACCGTGCCGTCGCGGACGACGCGCACGCTGGGCGCCGCGGCGGACGACGCCGTTCGTGACCATGCAGCCGGCGATCGTGCCGAGGCGCGAGACCTTGAAGAGCGCGCGCACCTCCGCCTCGCCGAGGATCTCCTCGGTCGTGACGGGCGAGAGCATCCCGACGAGCGCCTGCTCGATGTCCTCGGTCAGCTTGTAGATGACGCGGTACGTGCGGATGTCGACGCCCTCGCGCTCGGCGAGCGTGCTTCGCCTCGGCGCTCGGCCGCACGTTGAACCCGACGACGAGCGCGTTCGACGCGGACGCGAGGTTGACGTCGTTCTCGGTGATCCCGCCGACACCGGTGTGGATCACGTTGACGCGCACCTCGGGGTGCTGGATCTTGCCGAGCTCGCCGATGAGCGCCTCGACCGAGCCCTGGACGTCGCCCTTGAGGACGATGTTGAGGTCCTGCACGGCGCCTTCCTGCATCCGCTCGAAGAGGCGTCTCGAGCGAGACGCCCTGCGCTTGGAGCGCTGCGCGAGCTGCTCGCGACGGAGACGCTCGGCGCGCTTCTCGGCGATGTCCTTCGCCTGGCGCTCGTGCTCGACGACGCGGGAGAGCTCGCCGGCGGGCGGCGGACGGTCGAAGCCGAGGATCTCGACGGGCTCGCCGGGACGGGCCTCCTTGACCTTCTCGCCGCGGTAGTCGTAGAGCGCGCGCACCTTGCCGGCGGCGTCGCCGGCGACGATCGCGTCGCCGACGTGCAGCGTGCCGCGCTGGACGAGCATGGTCGCGACCGGGCCGCGGCCGACGTCGAGCCGCGACTCGATGATCGGCCCGGACGCATCGGCCTTCGCGTTCGCGCGCAGGTCGAGCTCGGCGTCCGCGACGAGCAGGATCTTCTCGAGCAGCTCGTCGAGGTTCGTCTGCTGCTTCGCGGAGACCTCGCGCGAACTGCGTCGTCGCCGCCCCAGTCCTCGGGCTGCAGCCCCTCGGCGGCGAGCTCGGTCTTGACCCGGTCGGGGTTCGCGTCCGGGACGTCGATCTTGTTGATCGCGACGACGATCGGCACCTCGGCCGCGCGCGCGTGGCTGATCGACTCCTTCGTCTGCGGCATCACGCCGTCGTCGGCGGCGACGACGAGCACGGCGATGTCGGTGACCTTCGCGCCGCGGGCGCGCATCGCGGTGAACGCCTCGTGGCCCGGCGTGTCGAGGAAGGTGAGCTTCCGGCCGTCGACGTCGGTCTGGTAGGCGCCGATGTGCTGGGTGATCCCGCCGGCCTCGGTCTCGACGACCGCGGTCGAGCGGATCGCGTCGAGCAGCGTCGTCTTGCCGTGGTCGACGTGGCCCATGATCGTCACGACCGGCGGGCGCGCCGTGAGGTCCGCCTCGGCGTCCTCGACGATCTCCGGCTCCTCGTCGTCGGCGGCGTGCTTGATCGTGACCTCGCGCTCGACCTCGGTGGCGATCAGCTCGACCTCCTCGTCGGAGAGCGACTGGGTCGCAGTCCGCATCTGCGCCGAGGCCCATCAGGATCTTGATGATCTGGGCCATCGGGACGCCGAGCGCGGCCGACAGGTCCTTGACGGTGACGCCGGACTCGACCGTGACCGGGCCCGGTCGGCTGCGCGGGCGCCGGCGGTGTCGCGGCGGGCGCCTGGGCGGACGCGGTCGCGCGCGGCGCGCGCGTCGCGGCCGCGGGCCGCGCCGCCCTCGATCACGACGCGGCGGCGACGGCCTCCCGGGCCGCCGCCGCGCGGGCGGATCGGGCGGTTCGGCCTGTTCGGTCCGTCAGCCATCAGACGTGTCCAGTGTAGATGCGCGCCGAGCCCAGGGCGCGACCGGCTCGACGGTCGTGCACCGCAGCGCGCGCCTGAACGCCCTGCGGCGCGCGCGCCTGCTCGAAGCACTCGAGCCGGCGGCACGTGTAGGCGCCCCGCGCCCGGCGAGCGTGCGACCGGGCGTCAGCACGCCGTCCACCGCCCCGAAGCGCACGAAGCTCGGACTGCGGCGCCCGGCGGCCGCAGCCGACGCACGTCCTGATCGGGCACGCGCCGCTCACGCCGTCGTCGCGCGCCTCCTCGAGGCGGTCGGCGCCTCGTTCGGCCGCCTCGATGTCCGCCGGCGATCGCGACCTCGGCGGCGTCGGCCGACGGCGCCCTCGACGGCATCCGCCTCCTCGACGGTGAGCTCGCCGGCGGCGAGCGCCTCCTCGACCTCGGCCACGGCCTCCTCGGCGACGGCCACGTCCTCCGCCACGGCCTCGGCTGCCGCGAGCCCGACCCCGACGCCACCGCGCTCCGGCGGTCGGGTCGCTCGCGAGCGCCTGGTGCGCCGGGACGCCGCAGTACTTCGAGCCGGGCAGCGCGGCGTTCGGGCACCGCTTGCCGTTCGAGAGGAGCGCGGCGCAGCGGCCGGAGAAGTCCCCGTCGCCGTCGTCCTCGCCGGCGAAGGCGGCGTCGGCCTCCTCCTGCGCGAACTCGGTGTCGGACTTGATGTCGACCTTCCAGCCGGTGAGGCGCGCGGCCAGGCGGGCGTTGAGCCCCTCCTTGCCGATCGCGAGCGCGAGCTGGTCGTCGGGCACGACGACGGTCGCCTCGCGGCTCTCGTCGTCGATGTAGACCTCGCGCACTCGCGCCGGCGAGAGCGCCTTGGCGACGAACCGCGCGGGCTCGGTGTTCCACGGGATGATGTCGATCTTCTCGCCGCGGAGCTCCGACACGACCATGCGGACGCGCGAGCCGCGCGGCCCGACGCACGCGCCGACCGGATCGACGCCCTGGACGTGCGACTCGACCGCGATCTTCGAGCGGTAGCCTGGCTCGCGCGCGACGCCGCGGATCTCGACGAGGCCGTCGGCGATCTCCGGCACCTCGAGCTCGAACAGCGCCTCGATGAGCTGCGGCGCGCGCCGCGAGAGGATCACCTGCGGGCCCTTCGTCCCCGAGCGCACCTCGATGATCACGGCCTTGATGCGCGAGCCCTGCTCGTAGCGCTCGCCGTCGACCTGCTCGGAGCGGGGCAGCAGCGCCTCGACCTTGCCGAGGTCGACGAGCACGTTGTTGCGGTCGCCGGCCTGCTGGACGATGCCGGTGACGACCTCGCCCTGCCGGTCGACGTACTCCTCGTACATGATCGCGCGCTCCGCCTCGCGGATCCGCTGCTGGATGACCTGCTTCGCGGTCATCGCGGCGATGCGGCCGAAGTCGTCCGGCGTCGCGTCCGTGCGGTCGATCAGGTCGTCCGGTACCTGCTCCCAGTCGAGGTCGAGCTCGTCGTCGACGATCAGCGTGTGCTGCTTCTCGCCCGTCTCCTCCTCGATCCGCTCGAGCTCGTCGATCGCGCGCTCGCGCGCCTCCTCGAGCAGCCGCTCCTCGAGATCGCCCGGGATGTCGAGCGCGAAGACGCGGAACTCGCCGGCGTCGTCGAGCTCGACCGTCGCATGACGCGCGGCGCCCGGCGTCTTCTTGTACGCGGCGAGGAGGGCGTCCTCGAGCGCGGCGACGAGCGTGCCGGTCTCGATCCCCTTCTCCTTCTCGATCGTGCGGATCCCCTCGATGATCTCCTGGCTCATGCCTACCGTCCCTCGTCGATCAGGTTGCCCCGGACGATCTCGTCGACCGGGATCTGGTGGGCCGTCCCGTCGACCGAGACGGTCACGGCGTGGTCGTCGGCCGCGACGAGCGTCCCCCGAAGGCGCTTCGCATTGGCCGTCTTCAGCTTCACGGTGCCACCGATTGCCCGGCGAAAGTGCTCGGGCCGGCGCACGGGCCGCTCCGGACCGGGCGACGAGACGTCGATCGTCCAGTCGGCCCGGTACTCGTCGAGGAGGCGCGTGACGCGCTCGCAGAGCGCGAAGTCCACCCCGCCCGGGTGGTCGACGTACACACAGAACCGCGCCGGCGAGACGAGCTCGACCGCCAGCACCTCGACGCCGGGCAGCGTCGACTCGACGGTCGGCGTGATGGCCGCCGCCAGCTCGCGCTCCCTGTCGTACGTGCCCGTTGCCATCGAATTCGTCTCCTCCAAGACAAATGGGCGCGAACCGCGCCCATTTCGCCAAGCCGGTGAAATGTGGTGCAACAAGGATAGCACCCTCCCGTCGCCCGATTCGGCGGTGACCGGGCCTGGGGTCAGGGTCTACACACGACGGTCACCGGCCCGTCGTCGACGAACTCAACGTCCAACGCGCCGACGCTCGCGTCGTTCCGTCGGCTCGTACCGCCTTGCCGTTCTGCCACTCGAAACGCATCGTTATCCCGACGATGCGCTGGTCTGCTGATCAGGGTCGTAGAGTTGCGCGTGTGAATGCGTTGGTCGCTCGTGCTGCACCGTCGGGCTCCACGATCGGTGTCGTCACGCCGGGGAGCCCGGCGGAGACGCGCGCCGAGGTCGAGCGCGGCATCGCGTGGTGGGAGGCGAAGGGCTACCGCGTCAAGCTCATGCCCGGAGCACTCGAGCAGGAGGGTTGGCACGCCGGTAGCCCGCAGGTGCGGGCCAACGATCTGCAGGCGGCGTTCGCCGACCCTGAGATCGACGCGATACAGACGATGCGAGGCGGCTACG
The DNA here is from genome assembly GCA_963793655.1 of uncultured Actinomycetes bacterium. Taxonomy (GTDB): domain Bacteria; phylum Actinomycetota; class Thermoleophilia; order Gaiellales; family Gaiellaceae; genus Gaiella. Next base: position 714,343 of record CAWCAV010000009.1, on the reverse strand, counting down.
GCTCGGCGCAGGTGATTCCCCTGCTCGATTTCGACGCGATCGCGGAGACGCCGAAGGCATTCGTCGGCCTCTCCGACATCACGGCGCTGCACGCGGCGCTTCTCGTTCGTGCGGGATTGGCGACGTTCTACGGGCCGAGCCTGACGATGTTCGGGCAGCCTTCGCCGTCGCTGCTCACGGCGGATCGGTTCTTACAGGTGCTTGCCGGTGAGACCACCGGTCCGGTGCCGGAGGACCGCGACCGTCTGACGGTGATCTCGATCGCCGGCGGTCAGGCAAGCGGTCGCCTGGTCGGCGGCTGTCTCGGAGACTTCATCTACACGATCGGCACCCCGTGGGAGCCCGACCTCGACGGCACGATCTTCTTCTTCGAGGAGTGCAACACTGCGCCGATTCGAATCGACCGTGCCCTGCTCCACCTCGAGCAGGTCGGCAAGCTCGAAGGTGTGCGCGGCATCGTCGTCGGTGAGCTCGCGGGCTGTGAGTGGTACGAGTACACCTCCTCACCCCGTTCGAAGACGCTGGAGAACGTGCTGGAAGACCGCCTCGTCGGCCTCGGCATCCCGGTGCTCTACGGACTGCCGCTGGGACACGGCGCGAGCCTGGCGACGCTTCCGCTGGGCGTCCAAGCGACGATCGACGCGGACGCGATGACACTCACGATCGACGAGCCCGCACTCCTGGCTCCTTCTCAGACCCTCGACCTCTAACGGGGGGGACGGAGCAGCTCCGGATCGCTCGACACCTACTCGGGCGCGTCGGGTAGGTCGCGCAGCCGCGGTACGGGCGACGGGAGCAGAATCAGGACCCCGAGGAGCGCCCCGGCAGCGCCGATCCAGAGCGTCGGCCGCACGCCGATCGTGCTTCCGAGCAGACCACCTGCGAGGGACCCGAGCACCCTGATGCCGTAGTTGACGAAGCTGTAGGCGCCGGACACCCGCGAGCGGAGCCTGGGCGGAATGGTCGCCGCGAAGATCGCGCCCGCGCTGATGTCGAGCAGCATGACGCCGATTCCCGACCCGAACTCCGCCAGGAACAGGCACCCGAGCACGATCGCGTCCGACCCGCTTGCGAGGGGTACGAGGAGGAGCGGCATCGGGAACAGCGCGCAGCCTGCGAGGAGCGTCGGGCCCACGCCGATCCACCGCGCCAAGGGCCCCGCCACGACCGAGCCGAGAAGGCCGCCGATGGCCCCCGCGCCGAGCACCAGGCCGAGAGTCCCGGGCGACACGCCGAGCGTCCGTGTCGCGTAGAGAATGAACAGCGCCCAGAAGACGAAGTTGAAGAAGTTGATCGTGGCCGTCGCAGCGAGCGTCGAGCGCACGACTGCAGATCCTGCGATCCACCGAAGCCCGACCGTGACTCCCTTCTGCTCCAGATCGGGGGGCGGCTCCTCCGGGTGGATGCGTGCGAGAAGCGCTCCGGACCCCAGGAACGAGAACGCGTCCAGGAGGAGCGCGCCGGGTGCGGTGAACGCCTGGACGAGGAACCCGGCGGCAGTGGGTCCCACGACGAACGAGAAGGCCCGGCTCCCGTTGAGCAGTGCGCTCGCATCGACGAAGCGATCCCGTGGCACGATCGTCTGGAACAGGGACGAGTCCGCGACCCCGAACAGCAAGGTCAACGCGCCGGCGACGAAGGCCACGACGTAAAGCTGCTCGAGGGCCAACACGTCGAGCATGTACGCGACCGGGACCGTCGCGATCACGCCTGCTCGACCGAGATCGGCAGCGATCATCGCCCGACGCCGGTGCCCGTGCCGATCGACCCAAGCGCCGGCGTGCAAGGCGAGGAGGAGGTTCGGGGCGAGTGCGAACGCCGTCAGGTATCCCATCTGAGCTGCATCGGCGTCGAGTGCGAGCACTGCGACCAGCGGCAGCGCGAGGAGCGACACCTGGTCGCCGAACAGCGAGATGGTGTGCGCTCCCCAGTAGCTGCGGAAGACCTCGCCCTGGCGGAGCAACTGCGGGACCGCGCGCCGAACCCACCCGGCACCGAACGGCGCCGGGGTCATCGCTCGAACGGGATTGCGATCTGGAGGAGCGAGACGGCGCGCGCACCTGGCGGTCGCAGCTCGGGATGGCCGAGCCGCTCGAGATACGGCTCACCGAGCTGCTGGAGTCGATCCCGGAGGGCGGAGAGTTCGTCGACGGTGAGGTAGAGCGTGCTGTCGCCGAATGCCGCCGCATCCCCCCACTCGGGCTCCTCGTCGCGACTCCGCTCGATCCATCGCTCCAAGCGTTCGACGTAGCGCACGAGGAGAAAGCGCTCGAACTCCTGCGCCGCCGCTTCCAGCTCCGCTGACTCGGTCACATTGGGCCAGGACGTGTAGAGCGCCGTCGCGCGCCACGGCCGCTCGCGCCCGTGTCCGCTTCCCGTCTCCTCGACGAGCCCGAAGCGGGCGAGCTGCCGAAGGTGGTACGACGTGCTTCCGGAGCTCTCGGCCAGCCGCCGGCCTGCCTCGGAAGCGGTCAAGGAGCCCTCTTGGCGAAGCAGGCCGAGGAGCCGAATGCGCAGCGGATGCGCGAGCGCGCGAAGCGCCCTCGGGTCGTGTATCTCGATCTGCCTCCTCATGAAAAGAAATCTTTGCAAAGTATCCTTTGCACGTCAATGCGTCGACCTGGCACGGTGGCAACCCGTTCTTCGCGTGGAATTACATGCCCGGTTGCACCGAGTGCGAGAAGAAGAGTCTCGCCGATACCATGTTCCGCGAGCCCCCTGACGCGCGCGTGATCAGCCGTGGAGCTGTGTGCAGTTCTCGTCGCCGGAGACGTCAGCGGCGATGCCCGCGTCGGGGTAGATCTGGTCGAGCTGCGCAACGGACGTCTGCAGGTCGCCGTAGAGGAGCTCGATCTGAGCCTGGGCCTGTGTGGCTCGGGTCTTGAGGTCGTCGACGTCCGACGCGATCGCCTGCGAGCGGTCGGCGAGCGCGTCGGCGGTCTGCTGGAGCGAGGCGTACGCCGCTTTCTGGGCTGCGTCGTCGGGCTCCCCCAGTCCTCGGATGTCGGTGATGAAGTTCTCCGTCCCGCTTTGCACCGGGCTCAAGAGTCGGTTCACGTCGTCGTCCGTCGCAGTGCCGGCTTGGTAGCCCTCGATCTCGGTCGAGGTGGCCTCCCAGTCGAACGCAAGAGCACACACCGTGTCCGCGTACGACTTCGCCTTCACTTCGGGGGTGTTGGCGCTGGTGTCGGTGTCGCCGCCGCAGCCGGCGGCGAGCATCGCGGTCGCAACGAGCACGCCGGCAGCAACGCGTCGAGCGGCCATGGAGCGGACTCTATGCGATGTCCACACACCGCGCCCCGGCCGAAATTCGCCGTGCTCCGCGACTTCTTCGGCAGATGCGATCGGCGATCGTCGAGGCTCCCGCGCCGTGCTCGTCCAACACAGCTCGTCCCCGCGTTACACGGCGAGCGACGGCGTGCAGGCGGTTACGCATCGAGGATGATCGTCACGGGCCCGTCATTCAATAGCTCGACCTCCATGCGCGCGCCGAAGACGCCCGTCTCGACCTGGACGCCGTGCCCGCGCAGGGCCTTGCAGAACGCAATGTAGAGCGGCTCGGCCACCTCGGGACGAGCGGCGGCGGAGAAGTCCGGTCGAGTTCCCTTCTGGCGTCCGCTGTCCGCGAGGAGCGTGAACTGGCTGACGACGAGCGCCTCGCCCACGATGTCCAGCAGCGACCGGTCGAAGCGGCCCTGGTCGTTCTCGAAGATCCGCAGTCGCGCGACCTTGCCCGCGAGACGCTCGGCGCCTGCACCGGTGTCCTCGCGGCCGACCCCGAGGAGGACGAGCACGCCGCGCCCACAGCCGCCGACCTGCTCGCCGTCGACGCTCACGGACGCTCGCGACACCCTCTGCACCACCGCGCGCACGCCTGATTCTTAGCGTGCACCCGCTAGCGTGCAGGCCGTGGCCGCGCGGATCGAGGACTACGGCCTCATCGGCGACCTGCAGACGGCCGCGCTCGTGTCGCGCCACGGCTGCATCGACTGGCTCTGCCTTCCACGGTTCGACTCGGGGGCCTGCTTCGCCGCGCTCCTGGGTGACGCCGAGAACGGCCGGTGGTCGCTCGCCCCGGCAACCGAGGTCGTCGAGGCCCGTCGCTGCTACCGGGGCGACACCCTCGTGCTGGAGACGGAGCTCGACTCCGCCGACGGCACCGTTCGGCTGATCGACTTCATGCCCCCGCGCGGGCGCGCACCCGACGTCGTGCGCATCGTCGAGGGCGTCGAGGGGACCGTGCCGATGCGGATGGGCCTCACGATCCGCCTCGACTACGGCTCGATCGTCCCCTGGGTGCGCCGGCGCGAGGATGGCCTCCTCGCCGTCGGGGGGCCCGATGCGCTCTTTCTCGCGACGCCGGTCGAGCTCGTCGGCCGCAACTTCCACACCGTCGCCGAGTTCGATGTCCGCCCCGGCGAGCGCATCCCCTTCGTCCTCACCTGGTACCCGTCGAACGAGGAGCCGCCCGACCGCGTCGACGCCGAGCAGGCACTCGCCGACACCGAGTCGTTCTGGCACGACTGGGTCGGATCGTGCACGCACACAGGCCGCTTCCGCGACGCCCTGGTCCGCTCGCTCGTGACGTTGAAGGCGCTGACCTACGAGCCGACGGGCGGCATCGTGGCCGCGGCGACCACGTCGCTGCCCGAGGCGCTCGGCGGCGTCCGGAACTGGGACTACCGCTACTGCTGGCTCCGCGACGCGACGCTGACGCTGCTGTCGCTCGTGCGCGCGGGCTACGACGACGAGGCGCGTGCCTGGCGCGACTGGCTGCTCCGCGCCATCGCCGGGCTCCCGGAGGGCCTCCAGATCATGTACGGCATCGCGGGCGAGCGGCGCCTGACCGAGCTCGAGCTCGAGTGGCTCGAGGGCTACGAGGCCTCGCGGCCCGTCCGGATCGGGAACGCCGCCTCCGATCAGCGCCAGCTCGACGTCTACGGCGAGGTCCTCGACGCCCTCTATCACGCCCGGGCCTCCGGGCTCGAGCCGTCGCCGGATGCGTGGAGGCTCACGGTGAAGCTGCTCGAGTGGCTCGACGCCGGATGGCGCGAGCCGGACGCGGGAATCTGGGAGGTCCGCGGGCCGCGGCGTCACTTCACCCACTCGAAGGTCATGGCGTGGGTGGCCTTCGACCGTGGGGTCCGCGGCGTCGAAGACGACGGGCTCGACGGTCCGGTCGACCGCTGGCGCGCGCTGCGCAGCGAGATCCACGACGAAGTCTGCCGGGAGGGCTTCGACACGCAGCTCGGCGCGTTCACGCAGTCGTACGGCTCGACGCGGCTCGACGCGAGCCTGCTGATGATGCCGCTCGTCGGGTTCCTCCCGGCCGACGACCCACGGGTCGTCGGCACTGTCGCGGCGATCGAGCGAGACCTGATGCGTGACGGCTTCGTGGAGCGCTACCGCGCAGACGACGAGAACGTCCACGTCGACGGCCTCCCGCCCGGCGAGGGGACGTTCCTCCCGTGCTCGTTCTGGCTCGTGCAGGTCCTCGCCCTGCAGGGCAGGCTGGACGAAGCGGAGGCACTGTTCGAGCGGCTTCTCGGGCTGCGGAACGATCTCGGCCTCCTGTCCGAGGAGTACGACGTCGCGACCGGGCGCCTCCTCGGGAACTTCCCCCAGGCCTTCACGCACCTCGCGCTCGTCGACGCGGCGCTCACGCTCGACGAAGGCCGGTGCCGGCGCGCGGGGCGCCCCGGAGCCGACGAGACCGGTCCCGGCGCGCGATGACCGTCGTCGAGCTGCGCGACCGCGACGCCATCGCGGACTTCTGCCGCCGGCGGCCCGCGGTGCACGCCTACGAGCTCGGCGATCTCGACGACTTCTTCTGGCCGCACACCCGCTGGCTCGGATGGCAGCCCGGCGGCCGGCTCGAACAGCTCGCGCTCCTCTACGACGAGCCGGACCCGCCCGTCCTGTTGGCGTTGGCGGAAGAGCCCGAGGACGGGATGGTCGACCTCCTGCGGTCGGTCGCCGCCGAGCTCCCCGGACGTCTGTATGCGCACCTCTCCCCCGTGCTCCTCGACACGCTCGCACCGGCGATGGTCCCGTCGGCGAAACCCGTCCCTCACTGCAAGCTCGGCCTCGTCGATCCGTCTGCAGTCGAGCGGCACGACACGGACGAGGCCGAGCTTCTCGGCGCGTCGCAACTCGCCGAGATCGACGCCTTCTATCAGCGCGCGTATCCGGGCACGTGGTTCCAGGCGCGGATGCTGGAGACCGGCAGGTACGTGGGCATCCGCCGCGACGGCGAGCTCGCGTGCGTGGCCGGCATCCACGTCTGGTCGCCTACCTGGGGCGTGGCGGCGCTCGGGAACGTGGCGACCTTGCCTGCGCTCCGGGGGACCGGTCTCGCGACCGCCGCCTGCGCACGGCTGTGCCGTGTGCTCCTCGGCGACGGGATCGACGTCGTCTCGCTGAACGTCCGCTCGGACAACGTCGCCGCGATCCGCGCGTACGAGAAGCTCGGCTTCGCGCACGCCGCGGACTACGTCGAGGTGCCGCTGACGAGGCGCTGATCTCTCGCTCCGTCAGCGGTGCCCGAAGTGATGGGCGCGCGGGAGGGCGGCCACGACATCCGGACTGGCCGCGACCCGGCGGGCGAGCGCCGAGAGGCTCTCGAGCTCACGGACGAGGATGTTCCGATTCCGCTCGACCCGCTCGTAGCGGCCGCGCGCGAGCACGATCGGGTCGCCTCGCACGATTCCCCGATGCCGCTCGTACACGTCCTTCGGGACGATGAGGTTCACCTGCCCGTGCTCGTCCTCGAGCAGCATGAACACGATCCCCTTCGCGGTCGCCGGGCGCTGACGCGCGATCGCCATGCCCGCGAACGCGACCGTAGACCCATGGCGCGCCTCGTGCAGCTCGGGGCTCGAGAGCGTGCCGAGTGGCAGGTGGGGACGGAGAAGCGTGAGCGGATGCGTCCCGACCGAGAGGCCCGTCTCCCGGTAGTCGGCGAGCATCCGCTCCCAGCGTGTGAGGTCGGCCAGCACGGGCGTCTCCGCCGTCGGCTCGAACGGGAGCGGCAGCTGCTTCGCCCCGCCGCCCGTGCCCTCGACCGACCGGGGCCGCGTCGCGAGCCCGAGCTCCCACAGGAGATCACGGCGACGCGGGCCGAAGCCGTCGCACACCCCGCCCCGAACGAGCGCCTCGAGCGCGTCGCGGGAGATCGGCGCGCGGCGGGCGAGGTCGCCGACGCTCCCGGTACGGCCCGTTCGCCTCCCGTTCCGCCTTGAGCGCCTCGGCGTCGTCCTTCCCGACCGAGGAGACGTACGCAAGGCCCACGCGGACGGCGTGTGACAACGCTCGTGTTGAATCACCACAAGGCCCTGCGCTCGGCGCACCGTCTGCGCCGGTGTCGATATCCGGCAACGCTCGTGTCGAATCGTCACGAGCCTCCAGCGAGCAGCGCGCGTCGCTCAGGTTGACGTCGGGCGGGCGCACCTCCACCCCGCGCCGCTGGGCGTCGCGGACGAGGCTGGCCGGCGGGTAGAAGCCCATCGGCTGCTCGTTCAGCAGGCCGCAGAGGAACTCGGCCGGGTAGTGGTGGCGCAGCCAGGCCGACTGGTAGGCGAGGAGGCCGAACGCGGCCGCATGCGCCTTCGGGAACCCGAACCCCGAGAAGCCGACGAGGGTGTCGAAGACGCCGTCGGCGACCTCCTCGGAGACCCCCTTCGCCATCGCCCCCTCGACGAAGTGCGCCCGGTGTGCCTCGAGCGCCTCACGGCTCCGCTTGCGGCTCATCGCTCGGCGCAGCGACTCGGCTTCGCCGATCGTGAATCCCGCGAGCGCGATCGCGACGTCGAGCACCTGGTCCTGGAAGACGACCACCCCGAGCGTCGAGGCGAGCGGCTCGCGGAGCGACTCGTGCGGGACGGGGAAGGTGAACGTCGGGTCTTCGCGCAGCCGGCGGCGGTGCTCGATGTACGGGTGCACGGCCTTCCCCTGAATCGGCCCCGGGCGGACGAGCGCCACCTGGATCGTGAGGTCGTCGATCGTCTCGGGCCGCGTGCGGAGGAGGCTCTGCATCTGCGCGCGGCTCTCGATCTGGAACACCCCGACCGTGTCGGCCGCCTGGATCTCGGCATAGACGGCGGGATCGTCGAGCGGGACACGGGAGAGATCGACCGGTGCGCCGTGGAGGCGTGCAATCCGGTCGACGCACTCCTCGATGCACGAGAGCATCCCGAGCCCGAGCAGGTCGATCTTGAGGAAGCCCGCGTCCGAGCACGAGTCCTTGTCCCACTGGCAGAGCTGGCGACCGGCCATCGCCGCGGGCTGCACGGGGACGAGCTCGACGAGCGGCCGCGACGAGATCACCATGCCGCCCGGGTGCTGCGAGACGTGCCGCGGCAGCCCCGCGATCTCCGCGGTGAGGAACTGGAACGCACGCCAGCGCTTCGAGAGGAGCTTCCGATCGGCGTCGGGGAGCGCGGCCACCTCGTCCGCGACCCGCTCTGCATGCCAGCCGTCGGTCACGCGGGCGAGCCGCTCGAGCTCGGCGTGCGGTAGCCCGAGCGCCTTGCCGACGTCCCGGATCGCGCCCCGCGAGCGGTAGGTCGCGAAGCTCGCGACGAGCGCCGCGTGCTCGTGCCCGTAGCGCTCTGTGACCGCGGACGATCAGCTTCTCGCGGATGTCGCGCGGGAAGTCGAGGTCGATGTCGGGTACCGACGTGAGCTCCTGGTTGATGAATCGGCCGAGCGAGAGGTCGTTCTCGACCGGGTCGACGTGCGAGAGCCCGGTCAGGTAGCAGACGATCGAGCCGACCGAGCTCCCACGCCCCCGTCCCGGCGGCAGGAACATCCGCGGCGAGTCACGGCCTCGCACCTCGAGCGCGCACTCCCGCGCGAGCTCGAGCACCTCGTGGTGGAGGAGGAAGAAGCCGGCGAGGCCGAGACGCCCGATCAGCGCCAGCTCGTCGTCGAGGCGTGACGCGCGCCTTTGCTCGCAACACCGCGCCGCTTGCGCCATAGCGGTCGCCGAACGCGTGGTCGCAGATCGCGTGCAACTGACGGATCGCCGGATCGACGCTGTCGGAGAAGTCGGGGTAGCGGTAGCCGAGCTCCTCGGTGAGGTCGAACGTCAGGCGCTCGGCGAGCGCACCCGTGCGCACGGCGGCGGCACGGTCGAGCCCGGCGAAGCGCTCGACCATCTCGGCCGGGGCGCGGAGCACCGCCTCGCGGTTCCCGCGCCGCTCCCGCTCGCATCCGTCGAGCGAGGTGCGGCAGCGGATCGCGACGAGCGCGTCCTGGAGCAGCGTCCGCCGCGGGGCATGGGCATGGACGTTCCCCGTCGCGACCGTCTCCACGCCGAGGTGCTCGGCGAGGTCGCGGAGGGCCGCATGGCGTCTCGAGTCGCCCCGCTCGAAGGGACGCTGCAGCTCGACGAAGAACCGCTCCCGCCCGAACGCGGCGGCGAGCCGCGCAGCGCCGGCCGGATCGTGGAGCGCGAGCCCGTCGCGCGCGCAGCCGGAGAGGCAGACGAGCCCCTCGCTCAGCTCCGCGACGGTCTCGAGAGGGACGGCGGGCGGCAGGAGGACGCGGTCCTCCTTGCCCTCCGGACGCGTTCCGGCATGGGCCGCGGTCAGGATGCGGCAGAGGTTCGCGTAGCCCTTGCCGCTCTCGCAGAGCAGCGTGACGTGCGCTCCTCCACCCCCCGCTCCGGCGCCGGCCAAGCCGGCACCTCCGCTCCCGGGCGGCTCCGTCGAGCCTACGCCGCTGAGTGTCACCTCGGCGCCGGTGATCGGCCGGATGCCCGCGAACTTGGCGGCGTGCGCGAACTCGAGCGAGCCGTAGACGCCGTCGTGATCGGTGAGCGCGAGCGCCTCGTAGCCGAGCTCCGCCGCACGGGATGCGAGCTCCTCCGGATGCGACGCCCCGTCGAGGAACGAGTACGCGGAGTGGCAGTGGAGCTCGACGTAGACGGGGGCGCCCGTGGTCATACTGCGCTCTCGTGAGCGAGCTCATCTTCATCCCGCCCGGCGGAGGCGAGGTGATCGGCGACGCACCCCGACCGGCGTGTCGAGATCGTCTCCGACAACGAGACGCTCGACGCCACGTGGTCGCGCTGGGGGCCGCACCGTGTGGGCGCGGACCTGCACGTCCACCGCCATCACAGCGACCTCTTCTACGTCCTCGAGGGCGAGCTGACCGTTCGGCTCGGCGTCGAGGACGAGCCGGTCGTCGTTCCGGCTGGGACGCTCGCCCACGTGCCGCCGCTCGTCGTCCACGGCTTCCGCAACGCGAGCGACGAGGACGTCGCCTACCTGAACTTCCATGCGCCGGGTCGGCGATTCGCCGACTACCTCCGCGCGCTGCGCGACGGTCGCTCCTTCTCGTACGACCAGCACGACCCGCCCGAGGACGGCGGCAGGCCGACGAGCGAGGCGGTCATCGGCGGCGCCGGCTTCGTTGCCGAGCGGCCCGGCCTTCGCGTGGAGCTGCTTGCCGACGTCGATGAGCTCGGCATCTCGGAGGCGCTCGGCGAGCCCGGCGGGCCCTCGCCGCCGTCGCACGTGCACCGCCGCCATGTCGAGTCGTTCTACGTGCTCGAGGGGAAGTTGACGTTCACGGCCGGAGGCCGCGAGCTGCAAGCGCCCGCGGGCGCGTGGGTGCAGATCGCGCCCGACACGCCGCACACGTTCGCGTTCACCGGGTCGGGCGAGGTGCGCTTCCTGAACCTCCACACGCCGAGCTGCGGCTACGGCGCCTTCCTGCGCAACCTGCACGAGGCGCGCACGGACGACGAGTTCGGCCGCTGTGCGCGCGGCGTTCGATCAAGAGCCGGTCTAGGCGTGGGATCGCGCTCTTCCATCCGGCCGGGTCGTGAGCGCTACGACGACATCGTCGACGCGATCACCGCCTGGCATCCAGAGTGCCGGGCCTCGAAGATGTTCGGGATGCCGTGCGTGAAGCGCGCCGGGCGCGTCGTGTTCGGGCTCTCGCCGCACGGGGATGGTGTTCAAGCTCACCGACCCGGACGCGCATGCGCGGGCGCTCGCCGTCCCCGGCGCGCACCTGTTCGACCCGGCCGGACGCGGCGAGCCCTTCCGCCAGTGGGTCGTCGTCCCGCCCGAGCAGGACGACGAGTGGGAGCCGCTCGCCGCGGAGGCGGTCGCCCAGGATGGCTGCTCCGCACCCCTGAACGGCAGCAGCAGCTGTCCGGCTCAAGCCGGACACCACGGCGTCGACGGTGCACACACGCGTCACGCACGCTGCGTGAACCAGCATCGCCGCTCTCCGTCGCGGTAGACGCACACGTTCCGGCCCGACTCGAGCACGACCTCGAAGTAGCGGCGGTCGACCGGCTCCTCCGTCCACCAGCGGTCGACGACGCGCCACTCCTCGCGGACGACCGTCGACGAGCTCGCGGTTCACGAGCCGCGGCTCACCGCCGACGCTCGTCTCGACGAGCGCGGGCCGGGGCGCGTTCAGGCGGCCCGCGACTCCCTGCCGAGCGCCTCGACGCGTGCGCGGCGCGAGCTGCCGGCCACGCTCATCGCCGGCCTGGAGGCGGGTCGCGCGCCATCGCCATCGCGTCACACATCGCGGGGCACGACGAGCGCCCGGGTCTCGGGGATCCGCGACCACGGCGCCACCTCGACGACGGCGCCGACCGCGCCCGCCGCCGGCGCTCGCGCGCACCTGGCGCAGCCCTTCCCGCAGCCGCGCGTCCATCTCCTCGCCCTCGGGCGCGACGAGCGCGAGCTGCTGCCCGGCGTGCTCGGCGAGCTCCACCGCCTCGAGCCGCAGCTCGACCACGGGCGCCGGGATCTCGATGCAGCTTCGGGCCGAGCGCCGAGCGCAGCCGGCCCCGCTCGGCGGTCGCCTCGCGCAGCGTCACCGTGCGGCGCCACGAGCCGCCGCCGACGAGCCGGGCCGAGAGCGCGAGCTTGCGGAACGGCCGCCCTGCCCGCTCCGGCCGGGCGAGCAGCCGGTCGAGCAGCGCGCCGAACGCGCGCCGCAGCGTCAGCTCGTTCGCGACCGCCTCGGGGAAGGAGAGCGCCTCGACCAGCTCTGCCGCGGGCGATCGCCCGCGCACGCGGCCGGCGCTCCCCGCCGCGTGCGAGGCTCCACGCCCGCTTCCCCTCCTGACCCAGCCGCTCGGCGACCGCGCCGCCCGGCAGGGCGGCCAGCGCCGCCGAGGGTGCGCACGCCGAGACCCTCCGAGCTCGGCGTACCGGCCCTCCTCGAGCGGCAGGAGCGAGAGCGGGAGCGGCTCGAGAAACGCCTGCTCCTCCTCCCCCTCGACGATCACCGCCTGCCCCGGGCGCGCGACGCTCGCCGCCGCGAGGGCGACGAAGCGTCGCTGCCCCGCGCCTGCGCGCGGGTCCCAGGCAGGCCCGACGGAGGCGAGCGCCTTGCGGAGCGCCGCCTCCACCCCTCCGTAGAGCCGCTCGACGCCGCCGGTCTCGAACACGACCACTCCCGGCTCGACCGGCTCCACTCCGAACCCCGCGTCCTCGAGGCGCCGCAGCACCCCCTCCCACTCCCGCTCGACCCCCGCGGGATCCTGCTCGACGAGCACGAGCTCCGGGCACGTCGCGAGCGCCTCCCCGAGCCGCATCCCCGCGACGACCCCCGTCGCCTCGGCCGCCGCGGTCACGGGCCCGAGGAGCTGCTCCCTCCCCGGCTCGGGCGCGAGCGCCGCGGGGACGACCGCGAGCCTCGGCCGGGACCGGAGCGCCGCGCGGAGCTCGAATCCCGGGATGAGGAGGCAGGCGATCATGGGGAACAGATGTTCTACCGAACACGTGTTCGTGTGTCAAGGCATGTGAGTAATCGACAAGAGCCCGACGTTCGCCTCCGTCAGAGCCTGGTCGCGCGGAAGCACTCGGTCACGTACGGGAGGCGGCAGCACGCCGCCGCTCGCATGCGCGCTCGAAGAGCCGTCGACCGTCCGCAGGACCGGCGCGCGCTCCTCGGCAGCGAGCACCGCGCAGTCGCTCCGCGAGAGGACGAGCTCCCGCAGCGCCTCACGTCCGAGCTCCTGCGCATGGTCGAAGTCCTCGTGCTCGACGGGCCCGTAGAGGCCGCTCCGGTCGATCACATCGGGGTACCGGCGACCCATCGCTGCTGCGCCCGCACCATCGCTCGCTCAGCTCCGCGACCCAGGCGACGCGCTCGTCCCGGGTGTTCCAGACCAGTGCGAGCCTCCCGCCCGGCCGGAGCACACGGGCGATCTCGGCGAGCGCGGGCCCGTGGTCGAACCAGTGGAACGCCTGCGCGCACGTGACGACGTCGGCCGAGCCGTCGGGCAGCGGGCATCGACTCGGCGCTCCCGATCACGGCCTCGCGTCCGGGACGGCCGTACGCAGCTGCGTCGAGCATCTCGGCGAGCGGCTCGACCGCCGTCACGCGATGCCCGAGAGCGACGAGCGAGCGCGTCAGCTTCCCGGTTCCGGCGCCGAGGTCGACGACGTCGCAGGGGGTCTCGCCCGCGAGCCAGCGAACCGCGTCGTCCGGGTAGCCGGGCCGCGCGCGCTCGTACGGGCCGGCCACCGCGGCGAACGACGCTGCTCGCTCGAGTCGGTCGTCGCGATCCGCGGCCATGTCCCGAGCGTATCCTCGGCAGGTGCTTCGCACAGTGCTCGTCCCGTGCGTCTCCCTCGTGGCGCTCGTGGTCGCCGGCTGCGGGAACGGCTCGACCGGCGGTGAGCTGGGCTACGACGCAGAGCGCGCCGCTCGACGTCCACGAGGGCGCCCGCGCGACGCGAGACGGGATCGTCGTGCAGGACGTCTCGTACACGAGCGGTGACGACCGGGTCGAGGCGTACCTCGTCTCGCCGCCCGGGACCGGCGGCACGGTTGCCGGCCGTCGTGTTCCTCCACGGCGCGGGCGGCGACCGGTCGGAGCAGCTCGGCACCGCGGCCGCGCTCGCGAAGCGTGGCGCGATCGCCCTGACGATCACCGCGCCGTCCCGGCAGAAGTCGGCTCCGTCGGGGCTCACCTCCGAGGAGCTCGTGCGCTGGCAGGGCGGCACGATCGCCGCCGACATCGTGGCGGTGCGGCGGGGCTTCGACGTCCTCGAGGCGAACGCACGCGTCGACGGCGACCGGCTCGGCCTCGTCGGATGGAGCATGGGCGGCAGGCTCGCCTCGATCGTCGCCGGCGTCGACGACCGCGCCCCTGCCACCGTTCTCATGTCCGTGGGCGCGGCGCCTGTCTCGGAGTACGTCGACTCGGCGCCTGCGGAGCTCCGCGACGTGGTCCAGGAGGTGCTCGAGCCGATCGACCCGCTCACGCGCATCGACGACGCGAGCGGCGCCCTGTTCATCCAGGCGGGACGGCTCGACTCGATCGTCCCCCGCCGAGCCCTCCAGGCCGTGATCGACGCCGCCCCGGAGGGCACGAAGGTCGAGTGGTACCCGGCCGACCACGCGCTCGACGGTCGGGCGCGGAGCGATCGGCTCGAGTGGCTCTCCGAGCAGCTCTCGATCGGCGGCTAGAGCGTTATCTCGGCGGCGATGCCGTGCATGCCCGCGAGCCGCGGCACGACGTCGAGGACGCTCTCGCGGGCGCACCACGGGATGTCCGCCTCGAGCTCGGGGCCGTGGTTGATCAGGTTCCGCCCCGACCGCGAGGCGCGGAACGCCTCCTCGGCGCTGCCGTACGACGCCGCGAGCCGGACCGCCGCCTCGGCGGCGTCGCTCCGCTCGAAGCCGAGGCCGCTCGGCGACGCGGCCGGCGACGTACGCGTCGTCGAGCGCAAACGCTCCCTTCACGCCCGGCGCAGAACATCGCGACCTCGTCACCGTGCGCGCGTGCCGCCTCCGTCACCGCGCCGAGGTTGAGGAGCGAGGCGATCAGCACGCGCTCGCAGCGCTCGGCGGCGGTGACGATCGCGCGCGTCCCGTTCGTCGTCGACATCGCGAGCGTGGGCGTGCGCGGCTCCAGGTACTCCCGGGGCGAGTTCCCGAGGTCGAACCCTTCGATCCGCACGCCGAGCCGCTCGCCGCCGAGCGTGACGCCGGTGCTCGCGAGTGCGCGCGCGTCCTCGACCTCGGCCGCGCACCACACGCGCTCGTAGCCCGAGTCGAGCGCCTGGCAGATCGTCGAGGTGGCGCGGATGACGTCGATCACGACGCCCGTCGGGGCCGCCGCCGCCTCGTCGGGAGTGAACGCGACGTGAACGCGCACGCCGGTACGCTAGCCGCGAGGTGAGCGACACGCCCCATTGCTACCGGCATCCGGGCCGCGAGACGCTCGTCTCGTGCTCGGAGTGCGGCCGGCCGATCTGCGAGGAGTGCATGACCTTCGCGCCGGTGGGGATCAAGTGCCCCGACCACGCCGGCGTCGGCGCGGCCCGCGTCGCGCCGCAGCGCACCGTCCGACAGGCGCAACGCACGCTCGGCGGCGTCACGGCGCCGGCGACCGTGGGCCTCGTCGCCCTCAACGTCTTCGTCTACCTGGTCACCGTGTACCAGGGAGCCGGCGTCAGCCAGCCGGGCGGCCAGGTGTTCAACGACGGGGCCCTCGTCGGGGCGCTCATCTACACCGACGGCGACTGGTACCGGCTCGTCACGGCGATGTTCCTCCACGCGAGCCTCCTCCACCTCGCGTTCAACATGCTCGCGCTCTACTGGCTCGGCACGATCGTCGAGCACGCGCTCGGGCTCGTGGCGCTTCCTGCTCCTCTACCTCGTCTCGGGAATCGCGGGCTCGGCCGGCGCGCTCGTGCTCAGCAACCCGACCGCCGTCACGGTCGGGGCGTCGGGCGCGATCTACGGGATCATGGGCGCGCTGCTCGTGCTGGAGTACCGGGCGACCGGATCGTTCGCGGGCCAGGCGCTCGGCCTGATCGTGCTCAACCTGGCGCTCACGTTCGCGATCCCGACATCTCCGTCGGCGGGCACCTCGGCGGGCTCGCGGGCGGGATCCTCGCGACGTTCGCGCTCGCACACTTCCGCTACGCCCGGCCGCGCTCGCTGGGGCCTGCGCTCGTCGGCCTGATCATGGTCGTGAGCTTCGTCGTCGCGTACGTGCGCGTCGAGAGCTACGTGTAGACACGCTTGTCGCCGACGCGCGGGAAGTGAGTCGAGTCAGCCGCCGACCGCGACCGACGTGACGCCGGCGTCGGCGAGCGCTGCCTGGGCCGCAGCGAGGCGCGCGAGCGGCACCCGGTACGGCGAGCAGCGAGACGTAGTCGAGCCCGATCTCGTGGCAGAAGGCGACCGAGCGCGGCTCGCCGCCGTGCTCGCCACAGATCCCCATCTTGAGGTCCGCCTTCACGCCGCGAGCGCGCTCGACGGCGATCCGCATCAGGTCGCCGACACCCTCACGGTCGAGCACCTCGAACGGGTTGCGGTCGAGCACGCCGTGCTCCAGGTAGTGGGTGAGGAACTTCCCCTCCGCGTCGTCGCGCGAGAACCCGAGAGCCGTCTGCGTGAGGTCGTTCGTGCCGAACGAGCAGAAGTCGGCGTAGGCGGCGATCTCGTCGGCGCGGACGCACGCCCGGGGGAGCTCGATCATCGTCCCGCAGAGGTACTCCACGTCGGGCTCCTCGGCAGCGACGCGCTCGGTCAGCTCTCGGAGCCGTCGCAGCTCCTCGGCGAACCCGACGAGCGGGTGCATGATCTCGACGAGCGGTGCGTCGCCCGTGCGTTCGGCCACTGCACGGGCCGCACGGACGATCGCGCGGACCTGCATCTCGTAGATCTCGGGCCACTGGAGGCCGAGCCGGCAGCCGCGCGTTCCGAGCATCGGGTTCGCCTCTCGAAGCTGCTCGATGCGGCGGCGCATGGCATCGGTCGTCGCCTCGTCGAGCGACGGCAGGAACTCGTGGAGCGGCGGGTCGAGGAGGCGGATCGTGACCGAGTGCCCCGCCATCGCCTCGAAGATCGCCTCGAAGTCCCCCTGCTGGAAGGGGAGCAGCTTGTCGAGCGCGGCGCGGCGCGCCTTCTCCTCGGACGCCAGGATCATCTCCTGGACGAGAGGGAGTCGGTCGGGCGCCATGAACATGTGCTCCGTCCGGCAGAGGCCGATGCCCTCGGCACCGAACTCGCGCGCCTTCGCCGCATCCTCCGGCGTGTCCGCGTTCGCACGCACGCGCAGCCGGCGGAAGTCGTCGGCCCAGCCGAGGATCGTCCCGAAGTTCTCGTCGATCGCGGGTGGGACGAGCGTCACGGCACCGACGATCACGCGTCCGGTGCCGCCGTCGATGGTGAGCTGATCGCCTTCCTCGAGCTCGAGGTCGCCGATCCGCAGCGTTCGCGTGTTGATGTCGATCACGAGGGCCTCGCAGCCGGCGACGCACGGCTTGCCCATCCCGCGGGCGACGACCGCGGCGTGCGAGGTCATCCCGCCGTGCGCCGTCAGGACGCCGCGTGCGTGGATGAGCCCGTGGATGTCGTCCGGCGTCGTCTCCCAGCGGACGAGGAGCACGTCCTCCCCTGCGCGGCCCCGCGCCTCCGCGAGGTCGGCGTCGAGGACGATCGCACCCGAGGCGGCGCCGGGAGACGCGTTCAGCCCCGTCGCGACCACGTGGACGTCGGCGCCGGGGTCGATCATCGGGTGCAGAAGCTGGTCGAGCTGGCCCGCGTCGACGCGGACGACGGCCTCCTCGCGGGAGATGAGCCCCTCGCCCGTCATCTCCACCGCGATGCGCAAAGCCGCCTGCGCCGTCCGCTTTCCCGTGCGGGTCTGGAGCAGGTACAGGGTGCCGTCCTCGACCGTGAACTCGATGTCCTGCATCTCGCGGTAGTGCTCCTCCATCCGCTCGAGCGTCTCGCTCAGCTGCGCGTAGGCGGCCGGCATGATCTCCTGCAGGCTCTCGATCGGCTCCGGCGTGCGGATCCCGGCCACGACGTCCTCGCCCTGCGCGTTCAGCAGGAACTCGCCGTACAGGCGTCGCTCACCCGTCGAGGGGTCGCGCGTGAAGCACACCCCCGTCGCCGAGGTGTCGCCCTTGTTGCCGAACACCATCTGGACGACGTTGACCGCGGTGCCGAGGTCGTCCGGGATGTCGTACGTGCGTCGGTAGACCCGCGCGCGCGGCGACTCCCACGAGTCGAACACCGCCCTGATCGCCCGCTGGAGCTGCTCGCGAGCGTCCTGCGGGAACGGCGAGCCGACCTCGTGCTCGTAGATCCCCTGGAACGTGGCGATCAGCTCCCGCAGATCGTCGGCGGTGAGCTCGACGTCCTGGCGCACGCCGCGGCGCTCCTTGAGCGACTGGAGCTCCTCCTCGAACAGCTGCCCCTCCACCCCGTCCACGACTTCGCCGTACATCTGGATGAGCCGGCGGTACGAGTCGAAGGCGAAGCGCGGGTTCCCGGTCGCCGAGGCGACGCCCTCGACCGCGACGTCGTTCAGCCCCAGGTTGAGGATCGTGTCCATCATCCCGGGCATCGAGATCGCGGCACCCGAGCGGACCGAGACGAGGAGTGGATCGGCCGGGTCGCCGAAGCGCTTCCCGCTGCGCTGCTGCAGCATCGCGACGTGCTCGTCCACCTCCGCCCACAGCTCGGCCGGGACCTCCCCCGTCCGCATCGTCTCGCGGCAGGCGTCGGTCGTGACCGTGAAGCCCGCCGGCACGGGGATTCCGAGCTCGGTCATCTCCGCGAGGCCGACCCCCTTGCCGCCGAGCAGGTCCCGCCCGCCGGGAGCAATCTCGTCGAATGCGTAGACCAGGCGCACGGCGCGGATCCTACGCACAGCGCGCGACTCCCGTGCGCGCTACGAATTGGCGCTCGTGCGACGCGTCGCGATCATCGCCACGGCCAGCGGATGCGGGAAGACGACCTTCGGGCGGGAGCTCGCGACCCGGCTGGGCGTGCCGTTCGTCGAGCTCGACGCGATCCACTGGCAGGCCGGGTGGACCGAGCTCGACGCGACGGAGCTTCGGCGCCGAGTCGAGCCGATCGTCGCGGGCGACGCGTGGGTGATCGACGGCTCCTATCGCATGAAGCTCGGAGACCTCGTGCTCGACGCGGCCGACACGGTCGTCTGGCTCGATCTGCCGCGACGGGTGTGGCTGCCACGGCTCGTGACGAGGACCCTGCGTCGGCTGATCAGCCGCCAGGAGCTGTGGAACGGCAACCGCGAGTCGATCCGCAGCATCGTCCTCGGCCCGGACCCTCTCGTGGCCTATGCGCTCCGCACCGCGCCCCGCCGACGTCAGCGCTACCCGAACGAGCTCACCCGCCACCGTGTCGCACGCCTCCGCACGCAGAGCGAGGTGGATGCGTTCCTGCGCTCGACGTGATGTCGGTACGGACAACCGGTGTCGGACACCGCTCTCCCGCCGCGGGCCGCGGGCGCTCGCACAAGCGTTCGAGCGTCAGCGGAGGCGCGAGCGAAGCTCCGCCACCCACGCCGCAGCACGGAGGCCGAGCCAGATCGGAGTGAGGACGACGTAGAACACCACCATCGCGACCCCGAGGGCCCACCACCACATCATCCAGTACCGGACCGGCACCCACCCCTTCTCCGAGAGGTCGCGGCGGATCCCGCGCGCGAGCGGCCCGTACTTCGCGTTGCCGGACGTCACGCGGACGCCGTCTCCCGCCGCCGATGGCGGTCGGCAACGAGCCGGATGATGCGCATCGCCGTCTCCTCGACCGAGAGCTCGGAGACGTCGATCACCGGGCAGCGGAGCCTGCGGTGGATCCGCGCGGCCGCCTCGAGCTCCTCGAACACGACCTCGAGGTCCGCGTAGCGGCGGCGCGGGGCGCCCATCGCGCGGACGCGCTCCTCGCGGATGTCGGCCAGCCGCTCGGCGTCGATCGTCAGCCCGACGATCTTCGCGCGGTCGATCTCGAAGAGATGGCGGGGCAGCTCGACGCCCCTGACGACCGGGACGTTCGCGGCCTTGTGGCCGAGGTAGCCGAGGTAGATGGAGAGAGGCGTCTTCGAGGTTCGCGACACCCCGACGAGGACGATGTCCGCCTCGTCCAGGCCGCCGCCGATCCCGTCGTCGTAACGCACGGCGAACTCGATCGCCTCGATCCGCTTGAAGTAGGTCTGGTCGAGCGGCGCCCGCGCGCCCGGCTCCATCCGCGCCGCGACGCCCGCCACGCGTGAGATCGAGTCGATCGGATGGCCGAGCAGGTCGCAGTAGTGCACCCGCGAGCGCCTGCAGAGGCGGCGCATCTCGTCCCGCAGCCCCGGTTCGACGAGCGTGTACACCATCACCGCCGGGCGCCCGCGCGCGCGAGCGACGGCGAGCGCGAGGTCCTCGATCGACTCGACCCGCGGATGCCGCACCTCCTCGAACGCGAGATCGGGGAACTGCGCCTCGAGCGCGAGGACGAGACGGGCGGCGGTCTCACCCGTGGAGTCGGAGAGGATGTGGAGCTCGACCGGGACCTGGTCGTTCACGCGCCGGAGCCTAGCCGCGCGCGATTCGCTGGACGCGCGCGCCGGTCAGGCGCACGAGGTCGGCCGGGGAGAGCTCGATCTCGAGCCCGCGTCGCCCGGCGCTGACGTGGATCGTGTCGAACGCCAGCGCGGACTCGTCGACGACGGTCGGAAGGGCCCGCCGCTGGCCGAGCGGACTGATGCCGCCCGCCACGTATCCGGTCGCACGCTCGGCGGCCTTGACGTCGGCCATCCGGGTGCGCTTACCGAGGGCGCGGAGGTCGAGCTGTGCCTCCACCGGCACGATCGCGACGGTCAGCGTGCCGTCGACGTCCGCCACGAGGGTCTTGAACACCCGGTTCGGGTCGACGCCGAGCTTCTCGACCGCCTCGAGGCCGTAGGAGGTTGCGCGTGGGTCGTGCTCGTACTCGTGTACCTCGAACGGGGTCCCCGCGCGCTCGGCCGCCACGATGGCAGGTGTTCGTGCCGTGCTCATCGGCGGAGGTGCAGCCACCACGTCTGCGCGACGCCGACCGACCGGAGGCCCATCGTGCGGTAGAACGCCTCCCCCTCCTGTGTCGCGTTGAGGGTCGCGATCTCGCAGCCGAGCGAGCGGGCGACGCCGAGCGCGGCGAACGTCACGGCGCGTCCGATGCCCCGGCGGCGCTCTCTCGGTTCGACCCCGACGTCGTACAGGGCCGGCGACTCGGATCGACCGCTCGGGCTCATCCGGCTCCACGGTAACGTCCGTGCCCATGCCCACCGAGGTCACGATGGACAGGATCGTCTCGCTGGCGCGCAGGCGCGGGTTCGTGTTCCCGTCGTCGGAGATCTACGGCGGCCTCGGCTCGTCGTACGACTACGGCCATTACGGCGTCCTCCTCAAGGAGAACGTCAAGGCCCGCTGGCTCGAGGCGATGGTGCAGGAGCGCGACGACATCGTGGCCCTCGACTCGGCGATCATCCTCCACCCGTCGATCTGGGATGCCTCGGGGCACGTCTCGGGCTTCACCGATCCGCTGGTCGACTGCCGCTTCTGCAAGAAGCGCTTCCGCGCGGATCACCTCGCAGAGGAGCAATGCGGCAAGCGGCCGAGCAAGCATCCGGGCGAGACGCCCGACTGCGACCTCACGGAGGCACGCCAGTTCAACCTCATGTTCGAGACCCGGGTCGGCCCGGTCGAGGGGACGGGTCAGAGGGTCTTTCTGCGTCCCGAGACGGCCCAGGGCATCTTCGTCAACTTCAAGAACGTCGCTCAGCTCGCGCGCCGGAAGCCGCCGTTCGGGATCGCGCAGATCGGGAAGTCCTTCAGGAACGAGATCACCCCGGGGAACTTCATCTTCCGCACGCTCGAGTTCGAGCAGATGGAGATGGAGTTCTTCGTGCCGCCGGGCGATGCGGACGAGTGGTACCGGTACTGGATCGACGAGCGGCTCGCGTGGTACGTGCGCTACGGGATCCGCCCGGAGAGCCTTCGCGTCCGCGCCCACGAGGCCGACGAGCTCTCGCACTACTCGAGTGCGACGAGCGACATCGAGTACCTCTACCCCATCGGCTGGTCGGAGCTCGAAGGGATCGCGAACCGCGGGACGTTCGACCTCACGGCCCACTCTGAGGCGTCCGGGACGAACCTCGAGTGGGTCGACGCGGGAACCGGTGAGCGCTACGTCCCGGCGGTGATCGAGCCGGCCGGCGGTGTCAACCGGGCGATGCTCGCCTTCCTCTGCGACGCCTACGACGAGGAGGTCGTGGGTGAGCGGGAGCGCACCGTCCTGCGGCTCCACCCGGAGATCGCGCCCGTAAAGGTCGCCGTGCTCCCCCTCGTCCCCCGCGATGCGGGCATGGCCGAGCGGGCACGTGCGCTCCACGCCGAGCTTCGGCGCGTGATGGTCGCCGAGCACGACGACGGCGGGCAGATCGGCCGTCGGTACCGCCGCCAGGACGAGATCGGCACGCCGTGGGCGCTGACGATCGACGAGCAGACGCTGATCGACGAGACCGTAACCGTCCGCGACCGCGACTCGCTCGCGCAGGAGCGGATCTCGATCTCGCGCGTGCGGGAGCACCTGCTCGACCGCCTCGCCGCGCCGTGGGGCCCGCCTCCGCACGCCGCCTGACCGGGCGGCGGCGACACCAGCTGCATTGCACCACAAGCGTTGCCCGCTGCGACTCTCGGCGCTCCGGCCGCACGGAGTAAGAAACGGGGGCGGGGGTACACTCATCGAAGGAGATGACGGAGTCCCTGTCCACGCCTGCGCTCGCGTCGCTGGGCGATCTCATCCCCCACGATGGCCTTCTCACCCCCGGCGAGCTCGAGCAGCTGGCGATCGACGTCTTCGAGCGCCCGGAGATCTGGGAGCCACTCGTCCGTGTGGATCTCGGTCATCGCCGATACGAGCTCGTCTACGAGGACGACAACGTCGACGCATGGGTGCTGTCCTGGATGCCGGGCCAGGGAACGGGGTTCCACGACCACTACATCTCGGGCGTCGGGCTCTGCTGCGCCGCGGGCGGCGTTCGGGAGGACCTGCTCGTCTACGGGGGCAACGACATCGAGCTCCACCTTCGCCCTGGCGACACGCGCCAGGGAGGCCCGGGATACATCCATCGCGTCCGCCACGAGCTCGGCGAGCCCGCGGTCACGATCCACGTCTACTCCCCACGCCTCGACTGGGTCGGCCAGTACCGCCTCGCCGAGAACGGGATCGTGCGCCGCGAGGTCCGGCCGGGCCGGAACGAGCTCACCGACCAGCTGATCGCACAGGGCGCGCTCGAGAACGTACTCGAGAGGTTCTGAGTTTGTTCTCAAGCAGGATTCCGCAGAAGCTGAATCCTGCGCTCGGATCCCCGGCCTGCGGGCGGGGCACATCCCTGAAGGCAGCCGCCCTCGGCGTCAGGCTTCGCCGCCGCAACTGCCTGGCTCGCCAGACACTCCCTGCTCTCCAGAGGCTTGGCCTGCACCGGTCCGCTTGCGGAGACCGTGCTGTCTAGGCCGACAGTGTCCGTAGGCGGAAGCCGCCATGGTGCTCGTAGGACGACGTGACGACGGCGAGCACCTCGCGTGCGGCCCGGTCGCCGAGGCCCACGGCGGGAGCGTCGGCGATCGGTGACCCGAGCAGGCCGGCGAGGCCGCGCAGGCCCTCCGGTGTGAGCTCGATCCCGCCGGGGTCACAGGCGGCACACACCGCGCCTCCCGACGACGGGAGGAACGCCACCAAACCTTCCTCCGCCCCGCACTCGACGCAGCTCCCGAGGTGGGGCAGGAACCCCGAGAGCCAGAGCAGCTTGAGCTGGAACGAGAGGACGAGGGGGTCGAGCGCGGGCCTCCGCCCCGGCTGGGCTTCACGCGCGTCGAGCGCCTCGAGGAACCGCGTCAGCGCCAGGAACGCACGATCCGACCGCTCCTCCTCCGTGTAGAGGCGGAGCATCGCCTCGAGGCCGACGAGGCCGGCCCGGAGGCGGTACGGGTCGGTGCGGATCGCGTCGTGCGAACGGACGAGCGACGCACCGGTCACCGTTCCGAGCTCGCCGCGGCCGCGGTGGATGGAGAGCTCGACGTGGGAGAACGGCTCGAGGCGGCCCCCGAAGCGGCTCTTCGTGCGCCTGACGCCCTTCGCCACGACACCGAGCCGGCCGCTGACCTGCGTGTAGACGTGCAGCACCCGGTCCGCCTCGCCGAAGGCGAACGAGCGGAGGACGACCGCCTCGGTGATCGTCGCCGGTGCCACGACCCGAGTGTACGAGGCGACGGGGACGTGGCCTCAGAGCCGTTGGCAGTGCGGACAGAACCATGTGCCCCGGCCGGAGACGACGGTCCGCTCGATCGGGTGCCCGCAGCGGTCACAGGGCTCGCCGAGGCGGCCGTAGACGTGGAACTCGCGCTGCATCCTGCCGCTGGCGCCGTCTGGCGTCACATAGTCGCGCAGGGTCGATCCCTGGAGCTCGACGCCGCGGCGGAGCGCCGCGCGGATCGCCCGGTGGAGGCGCGCGATCTCATCCGCCTCCAGTTCCCCCGCAGGCCGGCGGGGATGGATCCGCGCTCGCCACAGAGCCTCGTCGGCGTAGATGTTCCCGATTCCGGCGATGCGGCGCTGGTCGAGGAGGAAGGCCTTGATCGGCGCCCTGCGGCCCTCGACGAGGCGCGCGAGGCGGGCAGCGGTGAACGACGGGGCAAGCGGCTCGGGCCCGAGGCGGGCCGCGAGATACGGCCGGAGATGACCTTCGTCGAGCAGCTCCCACGTCCCGAAGCGGCGGACGTCCCGGTACCCCACCTCTGCACCGGTGTCGAGCTCGAGGGTCGCACGGCGATACGCGTCCTCGGGCAACTCCCCCACGGGTGCGTGTCGCAACGACCCCGTCATGCGGAGGTGGACGACCAACGTGCGTCCGCTGTCCAGCCGCCACAGGAGGTACTTCCCTCGGCGCTCGACGGCGGCGATCCGCTCCCCCACGAGGCCGTCCGCGACGAACGCGGGATCGACGGGGCGGGTCAACCGCGAGTCGACGATCTCCACACGGGCGATCGTCGCGCCTTCGAGCACCGGGCCGAGTCGGCGCCGGACGGTCTCGACCTCGGGCAGTTCCGGCACGACTCCATCGTACGGACGCCGCCGCGCGCCGACCGTCGCGCGAAGCGCCGGGCTACGCGCCCGGCGCTCGCCGCGTCTCGCCCCGGTGGACGAAGGGCGGGAAGATCGCCCGCACGCGCGCGGGCGCAGAACCGAGCGAGCGCTGCTCCTCGATCTCCTCCGGCGCACGCGGCGGGACCACGATCTCCATTCCGGCCGGAAGCGTGACCTCGGGCTCGACTTCGTGGCGATGCAGGCTCATGCAGTTCCTCC
The DNA here is from genome assembly GCA_963793655.1 of uncultured Actinomycetes bacterium. Taxonomy (GTDB): domain Bacteria; phylum Actinomycetota; class Thermoleophilia; order Gaiellales; family Gaiellaceae; genus Gaiella. The sequence continues at coordinate 689,197 of CAWCAV010000009.1, read as the reverse complement.
TCGATCCGCTCGGCACAGTGAAACGCGGAGATCGAGGATCGTGCAGGGCACCGCCCGTACGCGCGGGGTACGGCTTCCCGAACTCTTCGAGCCTAGGCCACGACGTCGAGGACGATGCCGTGCTCCGGGGAGGCACTGTCTCCGATCTCGTAGGCGGCGAGCACCGCAGCGGCCGCGCGCTCCGCAGCCGCGTCGTCACGCGCGTGGACCTCGGCGAGGTCGTCGCCCGCGAGCACCGTGTCACCCCGCTTCGCGAAGCAGAGGACGCCGACCGCGTGATCGACGGGGTCCGCCTTCGTGCGCCGGCCCGCGCCGAGCTCGAGCGCGGCGATGCCGACCGCGTGGGCCCCGAGCCGCGTGACGACTCCGTCGCGCGGCGCAGGGACCGAACGGCGGACGGGCGCGCGCTCGAGCACCGCCGGGTCGGGGTTTCCGCCCTGAGCGCGGATCCAGCGCTCGTAGCGCTCCAGCGCGCTCCCGTCGCCGACGGCGGCTTCGGCGCGCCGGCGGCCCTCTTCGACGTCGATGCCGAGGTCGGAGTACGCGAGCAGCCGAGCCGACGCGTCCAGGACGAGCTCGGTGAAGTCCGCCGGCCCGTCGCCGCGCACCGTGTCGCGCGCCTCTTCGACCTCGAGCGCGTTTCCCACGGCGCGACCGAGCGGCTGATCCATGTCCGTGAGGAGGCAGGTCACCTCGCGCCCGGCTGTGGTTCCGATTTCGCGCATCTGCCGGGCGAGCACCCGGGCGGCGTCGAGGGTCTTCATGAAGGCCCCGTCGCCCACCTTCACGTCGAGGACGATCGCGTCGGCGCCGGCGGCGAGCTTCTTCGACATGATCGAGCTCGCGATGAGCGGGACGATGTCCACGGTCGCGGTCACGTCCCGCAATGCGTAGAGCTTCTTGTCGGCCGGGACGAGATCGGCCGTCTGGCCGACGATCGCCACCCCGACGTCGCGCAGCTGCGAGACGAGCTCGTCGGTCGTGAGCTCGACCTGATAGCCGGGGATCGACTCGAGCTTGTCGAGCGTCCCCCCCGTGTGCCCGAGCCCCCGGCCGCTCATCTTCCCGAGCGGCACACCGCACGCGGCGACGATCGGTCCGACCGCGATCGACGTCTTGTCGCCGACCCCGCCGGTCGAATGCTTGTCGACCACCTTGCGCCCGAGAGCCGCGCCGAGGTCGATGGTCTCACCGGAGCGGATCATCGCGTCGGTCAGCGCGCGGGTCTCGGCCGTGGACAGGCCCTGGAAGTACACCGCCATGCACCAGGCGGCCATCTGGTAGTCGGGCACCTCGTCCCGGGCATACGCGAGGATCAGCTCGGCGAGCTCGACGGGGTCGTGCTCCCCCCCGTTCCGCTTCTGCTCGATCAGTTCCGTCGGCCTCACGACGCGACCCCATGTGCCTCGTGAGCGAACACGAGCCGACGCGGGTCCCGCCTCGGGACGTCGCGGTGGTCGGCCTTGCGTGCCGCCGGCCCGGGCTCCATCGCGCACTGCCCCCGTACTTCGGCCTGGTCCTCCGTCCCGCGGACGATGCTCACCGCTCGACGATCGTGCGGCCCGGAGCGCCCTTGCCGGGATGCTTCGCCCCGAGCCAGGCGCAGACCGTGGCGCCGACGTCGCCGAACTCGCCATCCTCGTGGATCTTTCCGGCCGCGTTCTTTCCTGCGGCGTAGGCGAGCAGCAGCGCGTGCTCGCGCGAGTGGTCGGTCGACGGCGTCGTGGGGTCACACCCGTGATCCGAGGTCAGGATCAGGAGATCGTCGTCGCGGAGCGCGTCCAGGATGTCCGGCAGTCGGCGGTCGAAGTCCTGAAGGCAGCGGTGGAAGTTGACGGGGTCGTTGCGGTGGCCCCACAGCTGGTCGGTCTCGACGAGGTTCACGAAGACGAGCCCCGAGTCGATGTTCTCGATCAGCTCGATCGTCCGGTTGATCCCCTCGACGTTCGACTTGGTCGGGAACGACTCGTCGATGTCGCACCCCGCGAAGATGTCGGAGATCTTCCCGACCCCGTACACCGTGTGGCCGGCGTCGCGGATCGCCGTCAGGTAGTTCGGGCGGCGCGGCTCGAGCGAGAAGTCGTGCCGGTTCGGCGTACGCTCGTAGTGGCCCGGCTCGCCGACGAACGGGCGCGCGATGACCCGCCCGACTGCGTGCTTGCCCGTGAGGATCTCCCGCGCGGTCCGGCATCCGGCGTAGAGCTGCTCGAGCGGGATCGTCTCCTCGTGCGCCGCGATCTGGAAGACCGAGTCCGCCGAGGTGTAGACGATCCATTTCCCCGTCCGCTGGTGCTCCTCGCCGAGCTCCTGGATGATCTCCGTGCCCGACGCCGGCTTGTTGCCGATCACCCCGCGTCCGGTGCGGTTCATGAACGGGTCGATCACCTCGTCGGGGAAGCCGTACGGATACGTGGGGAACGGGGTCGGGGTGACGACGCCCATCATCTCCCAGTGGCCCGCGGTGGTGTCCTTTCCCTTGGAACGCTCGACCAGCCGACCCGCGACCGCGGGGGCGTACGGCTGCGGAGGGCAGCCCTCGAGCGGCTCGATGTTGCCGAGGCCCAGGGCTTCGAGGTGCGGCAGGTCCAGCCCCCCGACCGCCCGTGCGACGTTCCCGAGCGTGTCCGAGCCCTCGTCGCCCCAGTCGGCTGCGTCCGGCAGCTCGCCGGCGCCGACGGCGTCCAGCACGATCACACAGGCTCTGGGCATAGGCGAGCTATCCTAGTCCGCCAGTGGACACCGTCATCAGCCTGGTGGAGCTCTTCGTCTACATCTCGGCGATCCTCGCGTTCTCGATGTCCGTGACCTGGGCGGTCGTCAAGATCTCGCCGTCCGAGAGCGCGAAGGAACAGCGCGCGGGGACGGACGCGAAGGCCAAGGACTGAGCCCGTAGCAGGTTCCCCAGAGGGATCACCAGCGGGCCGAATCCGCGCCTGCGGATTCCGCGCTGGCGGAGAAGTTCAGACGAGCGCGCCCTCGGCGTCCTCGAGGGGCGTGTACGTCATGCCGTGCGCCTCGGCGACGGCACGATAGGTCAGCTTCCCGCCGATCGTATTGACACCCTTCGCGAGCGCAGGGTCGTCGGCGATCGCGCGCGCGAGCCCCTTGTCGGCGATCGCCTCGACGTACGGCAGCGTCACGTTCGTGAGTGCCTTCGTGGAGGTGACCGGGACCGCGCCCGGCATGTTCGCGACGCAGTAGTGGACGATCCCTCCCACCTCGAAGATCGGGTCGTCGTGCGTCGTCGCGTGGGACGTCGCAAAGCAGCCTCCCTGATCGATCGCGACGTCGACGAGGACCGACCCGGGGCGCATGAGAGACAGCATCTCGCGCGTGACGAGCTTGGGCGCAACGGCGCCGGGGATGAGGACGGCTCCGATCACCATGTCGGCGTCCGGCAGGACCTCCTCGACCTGGAGGCGGTTGGACATGGCGAGCGTGACCCTGCCGTCGAGCGCGATCTCGAGCTCGCGCATGCGGTCGACGGACTTGTCGAGGACCCAGACGTCCGCCTGCATGCCCAGGGCGATGATGGCCGCATTGAGGCCCACTACGCCGCCTCCGAGCACCACGACCTTCGCGGGGGGCACACCGGGAACGCCGCCGAGGAGGATCCCGCGGCCGCCGTGGGCCTTCTCGAGCGCCCAGGCACCCATCTGAGGCGCGAGGCGGCCCGCGACCTCGCTCATCGGCGCCAGCAGCGGCAGACGGCGGTCGTCGGTCTCGACCGTCTCGTAGGCGACCCCGGCGACCCCTGAGTCGACCAATGCCCGCGTCAGCGGCTCGTCCGCGGCGATATGGAGGTACGTGAAGAGCGTCAGGCCCTCCCGCAGGCGGGGATACTCGCGCTCGATCGGCTCCTTCACCTTCAGCAGGAGCTCGGCTCCGGCCCAGACCTCCTCCACGTCGGCGAGCCTGGCGCCGACCGCCGCGTACGCCTGGTCGGCGAACCCGGAGCCCGCTCCGGCGTCGTGCTCGACGAGGACCTCGTGCCCGCGCTGGACGAGCTCGAGCGCTCCGGCCGGCGTCAGGGCGACGCGGTACTCCCGCGACTTGATCTCTTTCGCGACCCCTATCCGCACGGCGCGCGGGACGATACCGCACCGCCGCTGGGCCAGAACGCTACGCAGCCGCGAGGCGCCCGGCGGCGAATGCGGCGGCGAAGAACCACGGGTCCTCGCCCGGGCCCCGCCCCATGTGCGAGAGCGGGAGGGGCGCGCACGCCGCTTCCCAGCCGTTTGCGTCGACCTCGACGACCTGGACGTTCTCAGGCCGCTCGAGGCCGGCGGGCCACGCCACGCGCACCTTGCCCAGGCAGAGCGCGAGCGCCGAGCGCGTGTGGTGCGAGAGGCCGCGATGACGGGGGCGCGGATCGGCGAACGACACCCGTGCCGCGACGATCGGCTCGGCTCCGAGCGCGGACGCGACGTTCGCCGCCTCCGACACGGCAAGTCCACCGTGACCCCAGCGCGACCCCGTCCCGACGATCCCGGGGCCGATCCCGCAGACCACGACCTCTGCGCCGCGTCTTGCCGCCTGGGTCAGCGCAGCGGCCACCGTGACGCACTGGAGGTCGCCGTCCAGGCACGGCGAGACGGCGAGCGCCGCATCGACGAGCCGCCGGGCCTTGAGGGCCCGCAGCGTGTCCGAGAGCGACAGGGGGAGCGAGCCGCCTGCCAGCTGAACGTAGGTGACGCGGCGTCCGGCGAGCGCGGCGCAGACCGGCGCGAGCTGGCTGTGGAGGGCGAGGCAGACGACCGGAAGCCCGTCGACCCGCTCTGGCGCCGACGTCTCGTCCGACTCGTCCTCCTCCGCGAAGCGGGTCGCGAGCTGGCCCGGCGCGTAGGGAAGCGTCATGACGTGGGCTCCTTCCTCTGCCGGAAGGCGCAGCCCTCGCGTGAGGTTTGCGTACAGAACGTCGAATCCGCCCGAGCCGAGATCGAGCTCCGATGCCTGCGTGTTGACGAGCACGACGTCGCCTTCCTCGACCTCGCCCGTGAGCCGCGGGTAGGCGATGCACGGACGGTCGTCGACGTCGAGTCGGACGAGGCCGTCGAGGCGTTCGCGGACGGCGCTCACCGTGCCCCAACGCAGACCCAGAGGCACTACGTCGCCTCTCGTGCGACGTCGACGAGCGCGAGGGTGACGTCGACCATCCGCTCCAGGTCGTCCACTGCGATCCGCTCGTCGGCCGTGTGGATGTCGGTCATCCCGTTCGCGAGGTTGACGCACTCGAGGCCGCGGGCGTTGAAGACGTTCGCGTCGGCCGCGCCGCCCGAGAGACCGAGCCGTGCCTCGAATCCGGCCCGGCCGAGCGCCTCCACCGCGAGCCGCACGCCACGGTCGTCGCCCCCGAAGCGGTATCCGCGGTACTTGGGCTCGACCCGCGTCTCGAGGCTGCAGTCGGAGGTGCTCGCGGCGAACGCCGCGGCGTCGAGGATCTGCTGAATCACCTCGGTGACCCGGCCGTCGTCGTGCGAGCGCACCTCGGCCTCGAGCGTGCACCGCTCGGGCACAACGTTCCGGGCCGTGCCGCCGCGTACCAGCCCGACGTTCGCGGTCGTGAGCTCGTCGATGCGCCCGAGCGGCATGTCGGCGATCGCGCGCGAGGCGGCGACGACCGCTGATCGCCCCTCTTCCGGATACATCCCCGCGTGCGCGGCCCGCCCGACGAAGGTCAGCTCGAGCTCCTGCGCGGTCGGCGACCCGGTCACGACGTCTCCGATCGGCGCCGCCTGGTCGTAGACGTAGCCGACCCGCGCGTGGAGCCGCGCCGTGTCGAACGCCACCGCGCCGACCAGGCCGATCTCCTCCATCGGCGTGAACAGGAGCTCGAGCCCCGCGTGGGGCCGCCCGGCCTCCACGATCCGTCGCGCGGCCTCGACCATCACGGCCAGCGCCGACTTGTTGTCGGCCCCGAGGATCGTCCCACCCGCGTTGCGGACGAAGCCGTCCTCTCCGACGACCGGTTCGAGGTCCCCGGCGAGCGGCACGGTGTCGAAGTGCGCGCAGAGAAAGATCGGCAGGCCTCCGCTCGACCCGCCCGGAAGCCGGCAGAGGACGTTTCCTGCCGTCGAGCCGATCGCCGGCCCACAGTCGTCCTCGTCCCACTCGAGGCCGATCGCGTCCAGCTCGCGCGTCATCCGGTCGGCGACGGCGCGCTCCTGTCCCGGTGGGCTCGGGATGGCGCACAGCTCGATGAAGAGGTCGAGGAGCCGGCTGGACTCGGTCACGCGCCGCATCCTACGAGGGCCGGTGGGCGGTGCTCTCCCCCGACCGCCTCGTCCAGCCGTCCGGACGACCTCGGACCATGGGGCCGACGGCGGCGGGCCGACGCTATGCCGCGGTCGCGCGAACTGCGGAGCGCGAGCGCGCCCGGTCGAGCGCGGCGATGACGAACTCGCGGAACAGCGGCGCCGGCCGGGTCGGTCGCGACTTGAACTCCGGATGGAACTGGCTGGCGACGAACCACGGGTGGTCCGGAAGCTCGACGATCTCGACCAGCCGGCCCTGCTGGAAGGTCCCGGAGACGACCAGGCCCTGTTCGACGAGCTGGTCGCGGAACTGGTTGTTCACCTCGTAGCGGTGACGGTGGCGCTCGTGCACCACCGCCTCGTCGTAGATCTCCCGCACGCGCGTGCCCTCGGCCAGCTCGACGGCCTGGGCGCCGAGGCGCATCGTCCCTCCGAGCTCCTCGATCTCCTTCTGCTCGGGGAGCAGGTCGATCACGGGGAACGGGGTCTCCGGGTCCATCTCCGTCGAGTTGGCGCCCTCGAGCCCGGCGACGTGGCGCGCGAACTCCGAGACCGCGACGTGCATGCCGAGACAGATGCCGAGGTAGGGGATCTCGCGCTCCCGCGCGACCCGGCACGCCAGGATCTTCCCCTCCCACCCGCGCGAGCCGAAGCCGCCGGGGACGAGCACGCCGTCGACCTGCTCGAGCTCCTCCACCGCCTCCTCGTACGACATGTCCTCGGCGTCGACCCAGCGGACGCGCACGTGCGCCCCCGCAGCCACTCCCGCGTGCTTCAGCGCCTCGTGCACCGAGAGGTAGGCGTCGTGGAGCTTCACGTACTTCCCGACAAGGGCGATCTCCACCTCGTCGCGCTGCTCGTCGATGCGGTCGGTGAGCTCCTTCCACTCGGCGAGGTCGGCGGGCGGCGTCTCGAGCCCGAGCCGTTCGCAGACGAACGCATCCAACCCCTCCGCCATCAGGTGCTCGGGGACGAGATACACGTCGGGCATGTCCGGTGACGAGAAGACGGCGCCCGGGTCGACGTCCGCGAAGAGCGCGATCTTGTCGCGGATCTCCGCGGACAGGAGCTCGCGCGAGCGGCAGACGACGGCGTCGGGGTGGATCCCGATCCGGCGGAGCTCGTTCACCGAGTGCTGCGTCGGCTTCGTCTTCAGCTCGCCCGCAGCCTCGATGAACGGGACGAGCGTGACGTGCAGGTAGAGGACGTTCTCGGGGCCGACCTCGCGGCGGAACTGGCGGATCGCCTCGAGGAACGGCAGCGACTCGATGTCGCCTACGGTGCCGCCGATCTCCGAGATGACCACGTCGGCGGGATCGGCTTTCGCGGCCCGCCGGATCCGGCTCTTGATCTCGTTCGTGATGTGCGGGATCACCTGGACGGTCGCACCGAGGAACTCGCCCTTGCGCTCCTTGCGGAGCACCGTGTCCCAGATCGCGCCTGCGGAGTGGCTCCCGTTGCGGGAGAGGTTCTCGTCGATGAACCGCTCGTAGTGCCCGAGGTCGAGGTCGGTCTCGGCGCCGTCCTCGGTGACGAAGACCTCGCCGTGCTGGAACGGGCTCATCGTGCCCGGGTCGACGTTCAGGTACGGGTCGAACTTCTGCGCCTGCACGCGAAGCCCGCGGGCCTTCAACAGCCGGCCGAGCGAGGCCGCGACGATTCCCTTGCCGAGGGCCGAGACGACGCCGCCCGTGACGAAGACATAGCGGGTCGGCGGCCCGTCGCTCACGCGCGCCCCTCCCCGGCGCGGGCTCCCGACCGGGGGAGCCGGCTTCCGCCGCCGCCTGACGACGCTCGCGGCACCCGACCTTCCGGGGCCGTATTTCCATACTGTCCCCTCCGGCCGTGCACCGCGAGCGACGCCCGAGGAACGCGCGTCACGGGTGCCTTCCGAGGGAGTCCAGGGCGCGCAGCCCGGGTGTCGCCTCGATCAACGCGCCGAGCGAGCGGCGCTCGCCGACGAGGGTGACGGCGGCGAGCGCCACGATCGCGCCCATCCTCCGCCGGCCGGTCAACCGCCTCACGGACTCCAAACCTAGCACGGCCCCGAAGGCATTCGACCCGGCGTCCCCCAGCATCGTCATCTCGCGGAGATCGTAGGGCGCGAGCAGGACGGCCAGGATCGTCGCACCACGCGGCCGGGCGCCGAGGACGACCGACCCGACGACAAATGCCTTGAGCGCCCTCCCCGGACGCGTGTCGAGCTGGTTCAGCACGTTGGCGGAGAGGCCGACGAGGACGGCTCCGGAGAGCGAGCGTGTGCGCCAGACGGCCCACAGCGGGATCCCGACGAGCTTCAGCGTCCCCGTCGTCGTCCCCGCGCGGAGATGGGCCGAGAAGCCGCGCTCGGGCCCGCTCCAGAGGTCGTCGGCGAGCCCGATCGCCGCGACGGGCGCCACAGAGGGCACGACGAGGCCGACCACGCCCCCCACGAGCGGCAGGCGCAGGCCGCGGAAGCTCCGGGCCTGCGGCGCGAGCGCCGCGAGCAGCAGATCGCGGAGCTGGCGGCCGCGGTGGGTGAAGCCGGCGGCATCGCGGCCGGTGGCGCGGTGCTCGAGCTCGAGCTCCACCTCACTCACGTCGAGCCCGGCCCGCAGTGCGTCGATCGTCATCCGCGTCTCGACGCCGAACCCCGCCGCCACGGGGAAGAGCGCCCGCCGTGCCTCCTGCGACAGCGCCCGCTGCCCCGAGAGGGGTTCGCGCAGCCGCTGTCCGCCGAGCAGCTGGATCAACGCCCGCGACATACCCTTCGCGATGCCGAGCCCGCCGCCCGTCCGTCGTGCGAACACCGCGACGACGAGGTCTCCGTCCGTCTCGACGAGCGGCCGCAGGTCGCCGGCGAGGTCCGCGTCGCAGAGGAGCAGCGGCCCCTCGCGGCAGGCGCGCTCGGCGAGCGTCAGCGCCTGCCCCTTGCCGCGCCGCGGCAGGCGCACGACACGAGCGCCCGCGGCCTCGGCCTCGGCGGCGGTCCCGTCGCGCGAGCCGTCGTCGGCCACGACGACCTCGGCGCCCGTGAACGCCTCGCGCAGCGTCGAGACCGTCCGCCCGATCCTCTCTGCCTCGTCCCGCGCGGCGACGAGCACCGTCAGACCTGCCTGGCTCACCCCTTGGTCGTAGGCGGCGGGGTCGGAGGCTCGGGGAGCACCCCGTCGACGGCGGTGGCGTCGACGCCGTAGCTTCCGGGGCGGGCGCCCGCGAGGAGGAAGGTGAGCGCGACCTGTCCCGGCGCCGCGTCGACCCCGTCGACCGTCGCGAGGCCCCGGCGCCCGAAGACGGGGATCGCGCCGAACCGCGGATCGGACTTCTCGACCCCCACGGTGGGCACCGGCGCCGCGGCCAGACCGCTGTAGAGCCCCGCGAGGAACGTCCCGGTCTCCCCCTGCTGCGGCGCGCCAGGACGGGCGACGACGACGGCGTCGAGCGCGACGTTCGCCACTCCCGTCTGCTCCTCGACGATCACCCCGGCGAGGCGGTCGAAGACGGGGTTGGGCCCCGCGGTCACGAGCTCCCGCGCCAGCTCGCGCCCGAGGCGCTCCCGGTTGTCGGTGCCGGCCAGCTCGCGGGTGTCGGGCTCCGAGCGTAGGGCTGCGTCGACCGCCTCGGAGTCGAGCGGCACCCGGAGCGCGCGCACCAGCGTGACGCGGCCCGCGGCATCCGCGACGGTCCTCCGAACGGTGCCGGCGAGGCCCTGGTCCACGGAGCCCACGAAGAGAACCCCCACCCGCTTGCCGTTGAGCATCCCGCGGACGAGCTCGGGGTACGCCGTCTTCGCGAAGTCGTCGAGCGCCTCCCCACGGCGGTCGGCCTCGGCGGCGCGCGCCACCGCGCCGTCGCGCTGGGCCTGCAACGCGTCGATCGAGGCCTGGAGGTTCTCCCGCTCGGCGTCGCTGACGAACCCCTTGCCCGAGAGCCCGACGCCCACGAAGATGCCGAGGACGAGCGCGACGAAGACGGCGGCGAGCGACGCGACGTGATAACGCAGGTCGAACACTGTCGCAAGTTTCGCAGCCTGGGTCGCGCCAGGCGCGACGAAGACCGCGAGACCGTGCAACCCCGCCTCCGACGGTCTACGGACGCCTCGTCGCGCCGAGGCGCCGTATCCAGGATCCCCCGGGCGTGCTACAGGCCCAGCCCGTTCGCGATCGCTCGGGTCGTGGACTGGATGACGTTGCGGAGCGCGGGTGACGCGAGCACGGCGCCGACGATCGCGGCGACGCCCGTGAGTGCGAAGACGGCGACGGGCCAGACGCCGACCCGTCGGCTGACGAGGCGCGAGACGCCCTTCGCGTCGACGAGCGACTCGCCGACCTTCAGCCTGGTCACGAACGTCGAGGCCATCCCGGCGCGGTCGCGCTCGAGGAACTCGACGAGGTTGAAGTGCGTACCGACGGCGACGATCAGCGTCGCGCCCTTCTCGTAGGCGAGGAGGAGCGCGAGGTCCTCGCTGATCCCCGGCGCCGACACGGTGTGGAACGGGAGTCCCATGCGCCGCAGTCGGTCCGCTCCGGGGGCGGATCCGCCGGAGTAGGCGTGCACCACCAGCTCCGCGTCGGAGCGGAGCGCCGCGTCCGAGACGGAGTCGAAGTCCCCGACGATCACGTCCGGTGAGAGCCCGACTTCGCGCAGCGCGTCCGCCCCGCCGTCGACGGCGACCAGCACGGGCCGGAAGTCGCGGACGTAGGGGCGCACCATCCGAAGGTCTGACTTGTAGCCGGGGCCGCGCGCGACGACGAGCGCGTGCCGGTCCCGGAATCGGGTACGAAACGTCGGCAGCTCGAGCCCCGCGGAGAGTGTCCCTGCCTCCTCCTGGAGGTGGCGCAGGGTGTTCTCGGCGAACGCCTCGAGCGCGTGCGACACCCGTCCCTGCTGCTGGGCGAGCGCTTGTTCGAGCGCGCCGGCGTCGAGGACGGTTCCCTGCGCCACGAGCGTCCCGTTCCGCCAGACGCTGCCGCCGTCGACGCGGACGAGCTCGCCGTCGGAGAGCACGTCGAAGAGCGGCGCCCCGGGGGCGTCGACGAGAGGGATGCCTGCCCGCACGAGCTCGAGCGGGCCTGGGTTCGGGAACCGCCCCGTCGTCGAGCGCGAGACGTTGACGACGGCCCGGACGCCGGTCTCGGCGAGCTCCTCGGCGGAGACACGGTCGAGGTCGGCGTGGTCGACGATCGCGACGTCCTCGGGGCCGAGGCGCTTGACGAGGTCCTTCGTCCGCCGGCCGAGCCGGGCGCGACCGCTGATCTCGCCGCTCACGCGCTTCCCTGGCCGGTGTCGGCTCCCACCGGGCGGAGCCCGGCTCCGCCGCCACCTGACGCCGCTCGCGGCACAGTCCTCTCCGGGCCCGTATTCCTCATACTGTGCCCTCCGGCCCCGCACCGCGAGCGACGCCCCAGGAACGCGCGGAGGGAGGGACCAGGGAGCGACGATTCACGAGCGCTCGTCCGCGGTGACGGCGCTCACGAACTCCTCGCCGCCGAGCATGCGCTCGAGCTCGTCGCGGCGTTCCGCATCGTCCAGCACGGCGATCCGCGTGTGTGTCGGGTCACCCGGAACTTTCTCGACCCGAAGGTGCTGGTCGGCGACGCTCGCGATCTGCGGCAGGTGCGTGATCGTCAGTACCTGCGCCCGGCCGGCGAGCCGGCGCAGGACGTCCGCCACCCGGTGTGCGGTGACGCCCCCCACTCCGGCGTCGATCTCGTCGAGCACCACCGTCTCGCCGCCCGCGACGGCGGCGATGGCGAGGGCGATGCGCGACAGCTCGCCGCCCGACGCCGTCTCGGACACGGGTGCGAGTGGAAGCCCGGCGTTGGGACGGACGAGGAAGACCACCTCGTCCGTACCGGTCACCCCGGGCTCGCGCTCGCGCAGCTCCACGTGGAACTCGCCCTCCCCCAGGCCGAGATCGGCGAGCTCCTCCGCCACGGCCGCCGCGAATGCGCCCGACGCTGCTCGGCGGGCGTCCGCGAGAACGCGTGCCGCGACGTCGGACCGCTCCTGCGCGGCGTTCCGGTCGGCCCGCGCCCGATCCAGCGTGTCACCCGCCGCGCCGACCTCGTCGAGCTTCGCCAGCGCAGCGGCGCGGCGTTCGAGCAATTCGTCGAAGCTCGCCGCTCGATGGCGCCGCTTCGAGTCCGCGATCCGGTCGAGCCGCTCTTCGACCTCCGCCACACGGGCGGGATCGGCGTCGAGCGACTCCGCGAAGCGTCGTACGTCGCTCCTGACCTCCCCGAGCCGGACGACGAGCTCGCGCAGCTCGCCGGCCGCCGCCTGGAGCTCGGGCGCGAGGCGCTCGAGCGGCGCAAGCGCGCGCTCGGCGGCAGCGGTGAGGGCACGGGCGCCGTCCCCGTCGTCCGGCTCGATCGCCGATACGGCGGCCTCGGCGCCCTCGCCGAGCTCGGCTACGTGCCGCATCCGCTCGCGTTCCGCCCGGAGCGCCTTCTCCTCGTCCGGCTGGAACCCTTCGGTGTCCTCGACCAGCAGTGCGAGCTCGGCGAGCCGTTCCCGCTCGGTGTCTGCGCCGCGCTCGAGGTCGTCGAGCCGCCGCGTGGCGGCAGCGAGCGCACGCCAGGCATCCCTGGCCTCGCCTCGACGGACGCGCTGGTCGGGTCCCACGAATGCATCCAGCAGATCGAGCTGGTGGGACGGCCGCGCGAGCCGCCGCTGCGCGAACTGTCCCGAGAGCGCCAGCAGCCGGTCGGTCGCAGCCACGAGGTCGTCGCGGGCGACGCTGCGACCCCAGGCGTACGCCCGGGAGCGGCCGTCGGCGCCGACGCGCCGGGCGACGACGAGGCCGGGCTCGTCGTCGGGCCGAAGCTCGCGGAGCGGCTCGAGCCCCTCTTCGTCGAAGAACCCCTCCGGGACGTCGAGCTCGGCCTCGACGTACGCCTCGGAGCCGGCGGCACCGACAGAAGCTGCGTCGCCCTTGGCACCGAGGAGCAGCCCGATCGCCTGCGTGACGATCGTCTTGCCCGCGCCGGTCTCGCCCGTGAGCGCGACGAGACCCGGAGCGAGCTCGAGGTCCGCCTCGCGGATCAGGACGAGGTTCTCGATCCGCAGCCGTCTCAGCACGGAGAGATCGTAGTCCTGCGCTCCGTGCCGCACAGCTGTCCGCCCGGGTCAGATGGCTCGCCGCAGGCTCCGCGCGACTGGGCTCCTGTGCGGCCGGCCGCCTGCATGCTCCTGGACTCGGCCGCCCTCCGAGCGTGCACTCCTGTCGAATCGACTCGAGCCGCTCGGACCGGTCCGTCATGCGGTGGATACGGCGGCGTCAGGTAGAGAAGCTCGCGCGGTAGCGGCTCACGAACGTCGCCTCCGGGAGCGTCGCGAGGAGCGTCCGCGCTGCGCCGAGGCGGATCGTGACCCGTCCTCCCGGCCCCGCCTCGCCGACCCGGTGCCCGTCGACGAGCACGACGGCGGCGACCTCGGGCGTCCGGTTCAGCACGAGGACATCCTTGCCCCGCGGCACCACGAGCGGCCGCGCGTGCAGCGAGTGCGGCGCGACGAACGTCGTCGCCATCGCGTCGATTCCCCACATGAGCACCGGCCCCCCGTTCGAGAGGTTGTAGGCGGTCGAGCCCGAGGGGGTCGAGCAGATGATCCCGTCGCACGGGACGCTGCCCAGGTCCTCCCCGCCGACCGCCCACTCGAGCTCCACCATCCGGCCGAGCTCGCCCGACGTCACCACCACATCGTTCACCGCGAGGTGCGCCGCCTCGCCGTTCACGACCTCGATCGTCTGGAGCTCGACGACGTCGAGCTCTCCCCGGAACGCACGTACGAGGCCGACCTCGAGCTCCTCCGGCTGCATCGAGCTGAGAAAACCCACGCGCCCGAAGTTGACGCCGATCACCGGGACCCCCGTGCCGAGGAACGTGCGAAGGGCGCGAAGCATCGTCCCGTCGCCGCCGAGCACGACCACGAGATCGGCCGAGAGGGGGTCGCCGTGCGGCTCCAGGCCATGGCGCTCCGCCTCCTCCGGGGGGACGACCACCTCGACGCCGGCGCCGCGTGCCACGGCCATCAGGCGCTCGACGCCGTCGCCGACCTGGCCGGGCCTGCCGTGGGTGACGAGCGCCGCCCGGGTCACGGGCGTGCCGTGCCTAGCCGACCGCGGCGTCGATCCGGCGCTCGAGCTCATCGGGGTCGGAGGGCTTCTCGCTCGCGATCAGGTGGACGACGAACTCCCGGTTCCCTTTCGGCCCCGGGTGGCCCGAGTCTACGACGCCGGCGACCCGTGCACCCCACGAAGCTGCGACAGCGCAGAACTCCCGGAGGACCCGGCGATGCACGGCGTAGTCGCGGACGACGCCCTTCGGCGCGTCGGCGCGGCCCGCCTCGAACTGCGGCTTGACGAGCACGAGGGCCTGCCAGCCGGGTGAGGCGAGGGCGATCGCGGGCGGCAGCACGCGGGTGGCGGAGATGAACGACACGTCGCACACGATCAGCTCGGGCGAGAACGGCAGGGCGTCGAGGTGGCGTGCGTTCACCCGTTCGAGGACGGTGACGCGGCCATCTGCCCGCAGCCGTGGATGCAGCTGCCCATAGCCGACGTCGAGCGCGATGACGCGCGAAGCGCCGCGCTGGAGCAGGCAGTCGGTGAATCCGCCGGTCGAGGCGCCGATGTCCAGGCAGTCCCTGCCGGCCGGGTCGACGCCGAGCTCGTCGAGCGCGTGCGCAAGCTTCTCGCCGCCGCGCGAGACGAACCGCGGCGGACGCCGCACCTCGAGCTCGATGTCGTCCGCTACCTGCTGGCCCGGCTTGTCGTGCCCCGGCACGAGCCCGGCGATGACGAGCGCCTGGGCCTGGGCGCGGCTCTCCACCAGCCCGCGCTCGACCAGCAGCACGTCGAGGCGCTTCCGCATGGGCCCAGGGTAGTCGGTTGCCATCATGCGACCGGATGCGGCCCGTCGGCGACCGTGTGACGTGCCGTTCCCCGACCCACGCCCGGGGTGCTCGCTTGCGCGTGGCAGGCGGGCTGCCGACGGACCTCCTCTCAGCGAGCTGCGGGAGCCCCCTCAGGCGGTCCTGGCCGCGAGCTCGTCGACGATCCCGGCCAGGACCCGGGTGTCGGCGTCCAGCGCGTCGAGCCGCTCGTGCGCGAGACGGGCGGCCGCCGCGGCGACGTCCCGGGCCCCGTCCTCGCCGAGCGCGATCGCATACCCGTCTCCGTCGATCACGTCGTCGACCGCCTGGAAGAGCACCCCGAGCTCCTCGCCGAACGCCCGCCAGGCAGCCTGGTCGCCAGGAGGCACGGCCGCGGCCCAGAGCCCGAGCCCGACCGCGCCGGCAAAGAGCCGTCCCGTCTTGAGCCCGTGGAGATCCTCGAGTGCGACGTCCGCGCCGGTGACGTCGAGGTACTGCCCGCCGATCATTCCCAGCGTCGCGTCGGCGAGCTCCCGGGCCG
Source organism: uncultured Actinomycetes bacterium (assembly GCA_963793655.1). Classification (GTDB taxonomy): domain Bacteria; phylum Actinomycetota; class Thermoleophilia; order Gaiellales; family Gaiellaceae; genus Gaiella. The sequence continues at coordinate 673,546 of CAWCAV010000009.1, read as the reverse complement.
GCTCGTGCCCGTCGTACGACAGGGTGAGCCGCAGCGCCTCGGTCAGGAGCGCATCGCCCGCGAGCAGCGCGATGCCCTCGCCGTACGCGACGTGCGCGCTCGGCCGTCCACGCCGCTCGTCGTCGTCGTCCATCGCGGGCAGGTCGTCGTGGACGAGGGAGAACGTGTGCACGAGCTCGATCGCGAGTGCCGCGGGCAGCGCGTCCTCGACGCGGCCGCCGGCCGCCTCCGTCGTGGCGAGGCAGATCACCGGCCGGATCCGCTTGCCCCCTCCTGCGAGCGCATAGCGCATGGAGCCCGCGAGCCCGGCGAGCTCCGGACGGAACGCAAGCTCGTCGAGCCCCTGCTCGACCAGGGCCCGGAGCTCGTCAGGCGCCCGCATCGGCGGCCTGGCGGGCGCGCTGGACCTCGGCCTCGATCTCCTTCGCGAGCTCCGCGATCTCTGCGAGCCCGTCGACTGCCTCGTCGACGTCGCCACCCGAGTCGGCGCTCGCCTCGAGAGCGTCGACGCGCGTCTTCAACCGCTCGAGCAGCTCCTCGGCTCGCTGCAGCGACTCGTCCGACGTGCTCACGCCTGGTCGCGCCCGGATCTTCGCGAGGATCCCGTTGACGAGGCGTGCGGCATCCTCGCTCGCGTAGCGCTTCGCGAGCAGCACGGCCTCGTTGATCGCCACCTCCGCCGGCACCGTCTCCTCCTCGAGCTCGTAGGCCCCGATCCGCAGGATGTTCCGCTCGAGCGTACCCAGGCGGTCGGCGGGCCAGCCCTCGGACGCCGCCGTGACGCGCTCGTCGAGGACGGGTGCCTCCGCCGCGACGGCCTCGGCGAGACGCGTGGCGAACTCGTCGGGCTCGCCCTCGAAGAGGGAGGCGAGCGGCTGCCCGGTGAGGTCCCACTGGTAGAGGAGGAACAGCGCCTGGCGACGGGCCGGCCTGCGTCCGAGCGGCTTCGTCGCCTCTCCGCTCATACCGGGCGGAGCGAGGGCAGGTGCGCTTCCATCTCGTCAAGGTAGCCGGTCGAGTACGCGCCGGAGACGAAGCCGTCCGAGCGCAGGACGTCGAGCGCGAGGCTCGCGCGTCGTCGGGATTCCCTCGACGACGAGCTCCTCGAGCGCACGCACCATGCGGGCGATCGCGGCAGGCCGGTCGTCGTCGGAGACGATCACCTTCGCGATCATCGAGTCGTAGTACGGTGGGATCTCGGCTCCCTCGTAGACTGCCGTGTCGACCCTGACGCCGGGCCCGAGCGGCGGCCGGAACCGAGCGACGACGCCCGGCGAGGGAGCGAATCCGCGGGAGGGATCCTCGGCGTTGATGCGCACCTCGATCGCATGCCCGCGCCGCGGGGCACGACCCATGAGCGCGAGCGGCTCGCCCGCCGCGATCCGAACCTGCTCGCGCACGATGTCGATGCCCGTGACGAGCTCCGATGACCGGGTGCTCGACCTGGAGCCTGCAGTTGACCTCGATGAAGTAGGGCTCACCCTCCGGGCCGAGGAGGAACTCGAACGTCCCCGCGCCCTGGTAGCCGACTGCGTGGCAGGCACGCTCGACGGACGCCTCCATCTCCTCCCGGGTCTCCGGCGACAGCGCCACGGACGGCGACTCCTCGACGAGCTTCTGGTGACGGCGCTGGATCGAGCACTCGCGCTCTCCCAGCGTCAGCACGCGCCCGTCCTGGTCGCACAGGACCTGGATCTCGACGTGCCGTGCCGGGACCACGACCTTCTCGAGGTAGAGCGAGCCGTCCCCGAACGCGGCGTCGGCCTCCGCGGACGCCGCCCCGAACGCGTCGTCGAGCCCCTCCGGGAAGTCGACGAGACGCATCCCCTTGCCGCCGCCGCCCGCCGTCGCCTTGAGAAGGACGGGAAAGCCGATCTGCGCGGCCGCTGCACGGATCTCCGCCATCGACGCCGCGCCGTCCGTGCCGGGGACGAGCGGCACGCCGGCAGCCCGCATCTCCGCCTTCGCGGACGCCTTGTCGCCGAGCCGCTCCATCACCTCCGGCGTGGGACCGACGAACACGAGGTCGTTCTCCGCACACGCGCGCGCGAAGGCGGGGTTCTCCGAGAGGAAGCCGTAGCCCGGGTGCACGGCCTCGCAGCCGGTCGTCTCCGCCGCTGCTACGAGGTTGGGATGCGCAGGTAGCTCTCCGTCGCGGCCGGGGGCCCGATGCAGACAGCCTGGTCGGCCAGCTGGACGTGCAGCGCCTCGCGGTCGGCTGTCGAGTAGATCGCGACCGCCTCGACTCCGAGCTCGTGGAGCGCGCGGATCACCCGGACGGCGATCTCGCCACGGTTGGCCACGAGGACACGGGTGAACATCGCCGGCCCGCTCCTAGACGACGGGCGGACCGCCGACCGGCTCGAGCTCGAAGAGCAGCGTGCCGAACTCGACTGCCTGCCCGTTGTCGGCATGGATCGATCGCACCCGGCCCTCCGCATCCGCCTTCAGCTCGTTGAAGAGCTTCATCGCCTCGAGGAGGCACAGCGTCTGGCCCGTGGAGACGACGTCCCCCACCTCGACGAAGGGCGGCGCCCCGGGCTGCGGAGCGCGGTAGAAGATCCCGACCATCGGCGACTCGATCCGGACGATCCCGGACGTGACCGTGATCTCGTCGGCGGCGTCCTGCTCGGCCACGGCGACACCCGTCGGGGCGCGGGAGCCCGGGCTCGTCCGCACGCCGAACGGAGACGCGCATGCCCGTCGTCCTCGATCTCGATCTCGCCGACGCCCGACTCCTGGACGATTTTGACGAGCTCCCGGATCCGCTCCGCCGCGCTGCGCGTCGACGTCGCCGACGAGCAGCGACGCCTCGCGCGAATGGCGCTGCCGGATGGTCTGCAGGAGCGTCTCCGCCTCCTCGCCGAACATCGCGAGCAGCACGAGGTCCTCCTCGGACGACGCGAGCCCCTCCGCGGCCTCGCGGACGTCGTCGGCGCTCGGCGGGTCGTCCTCGAGCGCCGGGCTCTCGCCGCCGAGCAGCTCGACGGCCCGGCGGACGGACGGCTCGATCGCCGCGGGAGGCGTCCCGTACCCGCCCGTGACGAGCTGCCGGAACTCGTCGAGCGACCGTGCCGTACCGTCGGGCGGAGAGCACGTTCAGCAGCGCCTGCGAGCCGAGGATCTGCCCGATCGGCGCAGCCAGCGGCGGCCGGCCCGACTCCTCCCGGATGCGCACGACCTCGGAGAGCGTGTCGAGCAGCCGGTCCCCGGCGGAGTGCGCGCGGAGGTGGACGTCGAGCGCCGCGACGAGGCCCGCCGGCAGGTCGTACTCCGCGGCGCGCACCGCGATGCGCGGCGCGAGCGGCGCGAGCGGCTCGTCGCCGATGTGCTCGTCGACGACGTCCGAGGCTTCCCAGAGACGCGCGATGTCGACACCGGTCGGACGGTCGAGGCCCTCGAGCACCTCGACGAGCGACTCGCCTGCGATCCGGTGCAGCGCGAGCGCGAGTGGATAGACGGCGGTGGCGACGACGTCGGCGCCGACGCGCGTCGCGACGAGCGCGTTCGCGAGCGCGGTTCCGCCCGCCGCCTGGATGTAGAGGCCGACCGGCAGGCCGCTCGCCTCCCTCAGCCGCTCGACGAGCTCCTGCGTCACGTGCGGGCAGGAGCCCGCCGGTCGGGTCGTTCAGGAGGACGCGCGTGGCGCCGAGGTCGCCGAGCTTCCGCGCCTGGTCGACGAGCGCATCCGCCTCGCCGGTCGCGCCCGGGGCTGTAGACGAGCCCGACGTGCAGCTGCCGGCCGGCCCCGACGATCGCCTCGCCGGCCTCGCGGAGGTTCGAGACGTCGTTGAGCGGGTCGTGGAGGCGGAAGATGTCGATGCCGTTCTCGGCCGCGCAGGCGACGAAGCGGCGCACGATGTCCGGCGACGACCGGCTTCGAGCCGACGAGGAACCGTCCGCGCAGCGCGAGCCCGAGCGGCGTCGTCGTGCGCGCGTCGATCGCGCGGATCCGCTCCCACGGGCTCTCGACGCCTCGGCGCACCGCCGCGTCGAAGACGCCGCCGCCCGAGACCTCGAGGCAGGCGAACCCGGCGCCGTCGAGGATCTCCGCGATGCGGAGCACTTCGCCGGTGGGGACGCGCCCGGCGAGCGGCTCCTGCGAGAGCAGCCGGATCGTCGTGTCGAAGAGCTGCGGCACGGTGCCGGACTGTACCGCGTGCTCCTCGGCGGTTCCCGTCGTGGCCGAGCGGCCCGGCGCGTCCGGGTGAGCCGTCCGTCGCGGGGGCAGGGCGCTCCACGCGCCCGCGCGGCGCGTGGAGCGATTGGCAGGAAGTCGTCCCGAAATCGGCACGGACCGTCACGCGCTGGCCGCTACCGTCTGTGCCCCGTGGGTGGGTCGGGGCTTCGGATGGGACCGAGAACGCGTCGCCCGCGCGAGGTCTCCGGCGCCAGCCTCAGGCCCGGGAGATGTAACGCGCCTCGCGGGGGTCGACCTTGATCCGCTCGCCGACGTTCGACGAACAGCGGCACCTGGACGACCGCGCCGGTCTCGAGCGTCGCGGGCTTCGTCACGTTCGAGACGGTGTCGCCCCTGACACCGGGCTCGGTCTCCGCGACGGCGAGCTCGACCGAGGCGGGCAGCTGGATGCCCGACGGCTTCCCGTTCACCTGCAGGATCTGCACGGTCGAGGACGGGAGCATGTACGCGAGCTCGTCGGCGATCTCCGCCGCGCGGCAGCGCGAACTGCTCGTACGTCTCCTCGTCCATGAAGTGCGCCTCGCTCCCGTCGTCGTAGAGGAACTGGACGTTCTTCACCTCGGTGTGGACGCGCGGGAACTTCTCGCCCGCGCGGAACGTGTCCTCGACGACAGCGCCGGTCTCGAGGTTCTTGAGCTTCGTCCGGACGAACGCGCCGCCCTTCCCGGGCTTGACGTGCTGGAACTCGACGATGCGCCACACCGAGCCCCGATGCTCGATGTGCATCCCGTTGCGGAACTGGTTCGTGTTGACGATCTCCGCCATGACGGGCCAGGGTAGCGGCGCGTCCTGCGCGGGCGAGGAGCCCCGCCGTTACGCGACCAGCACCGGCTCCTTCGTCACGGTCGTCAGGCGCTCGCAGCCGTCCTCGGTGACGACGACCATGTCCTCGATCCGCACGCCGACGTCGCCGGCGATGTAGATCCCCGGCTCGACGGTGACGACGTTGCCGGGCTCGAGCACCGACTCCGACTCCGGGCGCATGCTCGGCTCCTCGTGCACGTCGAGGCCGACGCCGTGACCGAGCCCGTGGCCGTAGCTGCTCGCCGAGCCCGGCAGCCTCGATCGCGACGCGCGAGGCTGCGTCGACGTCACGGCCCGCGGCGCCGGGGCGGACAGCCGCGAGCGCGTCGAGCTGCGCCTCGAGACAGAGGTCGTAGAGCTCGCGCAGCCGCCCCTCGGGCTCACCGGTGAAGAAGGTCCGCGTGCAGTCGGACGCGTAGCCGTCGACGGAGCAGCCGGCGTCGACGACGACGAGCGTTCCCTCGGGGATCGGGACGTCGCGGAGCTTCGCGTGCGGGCCGCGCGCCGTTCTCGCCGAACGCGACGATCGCGTCGAACGACGGACCGTCTGCTCCCGCCTCGTGCCACGCCTGCTCGAGCCACCACGCGAGCTCGGCCTCGGTCCGGCCGACGAACGGCTGGCGGGCGAGCTCCTCGTAGACGCGGTCCGACACTCCGCCCGCCCTGCGGATCGCGTCGAGCTCCGCGGGCTCCTTGACCGCCCGCAGAGCCTCGACGAGCCCGGTCGTCGCGCACGAGCGCGACCCCGCCCGCCCGGAGCTGCTCGGCCGAGGCGAGCGAGAGGTGCGCGGCCTCGACCGCCGACGCGCTTGCCCGACAGGAGCTCGGCCAGCGCGGGGACGACGAGGCGCGGCGTCTGGTGGAAGGTCACCCCTTCGATCTCGCGCGCCGCCTCCGCGTAGCGAAAGTCGGTGTAGAGGGTCGCGTCGCCTGCGGGGTCGACGAGGACCGCGGCGTTCGAGCTCTGGAGACCGGTCAGGTAACGCACGTTGACGAGGCCGGTGACGAGCAGCGGCTCCTCGAGCCGTGAGGCGAGGCGCTCGATCCGACTCATCCGTCCCTCCGTTCTGCGAGCAGCTCGAGCGCCCGCCGGTAGCCGTTGATGCCATCACCCGCGATCCGCCCGGCCGTCAGCCCCTCGAGGACGCTCACCCTGCGCCACTCCTCGCGCGCGTCGACGTCGGTCAGATGGACCTCCACGACGGGGCCGGAGAACGGCTCGAGCGCGTCGCGGATCGCCCAGCTGTAGTGCGTCCAGGCGGCAGGGTTGACGACGAGCGCATCGGCGTTGTCGAGCGCCGCGTGCAGGAACTCCACGTACTCGCCCTCGTGGTTCGTCTGACGGCAGCGAACCTGGAGGCCCAGCTCGCGGGCCCACGCGTACACCTGCGTCTCGAGGTCCTGGAGAGAGTCACGCCCGTAGAGGCCCTTGTCTCGCCGACCGAGGATGTCGAGGTTGACGCCGTTGAGAACGTCGATGCGCACGATGCGATGCTACTCGGGCATTGGCTCCCAGTCGGCTGCATCGGCGACGAAGATGTGCCGATCGATCGAGAGGCCCGTCGGGCCGTCGAGCGCGCCCGCCGAGACCGAGACCGTCGAGTCACCGTTGATCGACCAGAAGAGCGTCGACCCACACGCCCGGCAAAACCCACGGTTGCGGCCGTTCACGTCCACGTACCAGCCGAGCGTCGCATCCGCCGTCAGCCTGAGCGCATCGTGCCCCACGGCCGCGTACGCGCCCGCGAGCGTCCCGCTCCGCCTGCAGAGCGAGCAATGGCAGACGACGACGTCTCGGATCGGCGGGTCGAGCTCGAAGCGGACCTCCCCACAGAGGCAGCGGCCCGTCACGCGATGAGCTCGTCCAGCGCCCGGCGGACGTCCGGCTCGGGCACCTCGACTCCCCAGCGTGGACGCCCGGGCTCGTCCAGCAGGACGAGCCTCGCGACCCCCCGCTCCGCCTTCTTGTCGCGGCCGATGGCGGCCCAGGCGCGCTCCCGGTCGACTCGCACGGGCTCCGGACCGAGCACGTCCTGCACGATCTGCACCTCTTCGGCGAGCCCCGAGAGCCGCAGCGCAGCCAGGAGCCCGAGCGCGACGGCTCGACCGTGCGGGAGCGAGTAACCCGCCGCCGCCTCGAGCGCGTGGGCGAAGGTGTGCCCGAGATTCAGCTGCGTCCGAGGGCCGCGGTCGTGTGGATCCTGAACGCAGACCGCCGACTTGAACGCGGCGCACGCGCGAACCAGCTCGCGGTCCTCGAGCTCCCAGAGCGGCCGGCCCGCGAGGAGGCCCGTCTTGACGACCTCGGCCATCCCGTTCCGGCGTTCCCCGTCGGAGAGCGTGCTGAGAAGCGACGGGTCGCAGACGACCCGGGCGGGCCAGTGGAACGCACCGACGACGTTCTTTGCGCTCGGCAAGTCGATCGCCGTCTTGCCGCCGATCCCGGCGTCCACCTGGCCCACGAGCGTCGTCGGAACGGCCGTCCAGGCGACGCTCCGCATGTAGGTCGCCGCGGCGAGCCCCACCACGTCGGTCGTGGAGCCGCCGCCGAGCGCGACGAGCGACCCGTCGCGGCCGATTCGGAGCGCCGACCAGAGCCGCTCGAGCACGGCTGGCGTCTTCGCAGCCTCGCCGGCGGGCACCTCGTGTTGCTCGACGTCGCGCGCCCCGAGCGCGACCTGCGCGCGGATGCCGTGTATCCCCGAGACGTGGGTGTCGGCGACGAGCTCGACCGGCCCGTCGCCAGGCACGAGCTCGCCGAGCTCGTCGATCGCGCCCAGCTCGACGCAGACGCCGGCCGATGCGAGGAGAACTCCGTCGACGTCGCGTGCGTGCGCGTCGGCCACATCCTCGTAGAGCGGCTGCCGGTCGCGGTGCAGCGCATGGAACTCGTCCTCCACCTTCGCGAGCGGGCGCCCACTGCCTGCGACACGCTGCCAGGCGGTCTCGGGGTCGACGTCGAGCAACACCGTGAACGCGCGGCTCGCGAGGTCGGTTCTCGTCCGCTCGGAGAGGACGGCGCCCCCGCCCAGCGCGACGACGACGGGCTCGCCGCCTCGCAGCACCTCCCGCGCGACCTCCTCCTCGAGCGACCGGAAGCCCGATTCGCCGCGGGTCGCAAAGAGGTCGGCGATCGCCGACCCCGCCCGCGCCTCGATCTCGCCGTCGAGGTCGACGAAAGGCCGGCAGAGGCGGGCCGCCACGACCTCGCCGACACTCGTCTTCCCCGAGCCCATGAACCCGGCGAGCGCCACGTGGCGGCCGAGCGCATTCAGCCTGTTCATGCGGCCTCCGAGGCCAGCTCGGCCTCGAGGAGCCATGGCACGTCGCGACAGCGGTCGAGCAGTGGTTCATAGAGATCGAGGTCCGCGTGGGTCGTGGGGCGATGCGTCCCGTCGGGCTCGATCCCGGAGACGTGCAGCTGGCGCAGCCGCCCACCGAGCTCGTCGATCAGCTCATGACCTAGCCGCAGGGTCGGGTCGTTCGTCCAGACATGAGCGACGTCGAGGCAGAAGCCGGCCTCGGGGAATGCGGCGAAGACCTGGCGCAGGTCGGCAGCGTCGCGTCCGAACCGCTTTGCGACGTCCATGTTCTCGAACACGGCTCGAGGGCCGAGGTCGACGACCCAGGCCTCGCCGCGGTAGGCGTCGGGGTGGAGCACGACGTCGTGGGGTAGTCCGAGCAGCGCGGCACGCAGGTCGTCCGGGCTCTCGTCGAAGCGCACCGGTGCGTGCACCGACACGCGCTCGAACCCCTCGAGCGTCCGGGGTGCGACCGCCAGGAGCGCGATCAGCGCGTCGAGGCGCGCCTCGTCGATCGCCGTCAGCTCGAGGATCGTCCATCCCTCCCCGCGCGCCCTCGCCACCGCAGAAGGCCAGTGGTCGCGCTCGGCGACGAACGAGCCCGTCGCCATGCCGTACCTCCTCCCGGTCGCGCGCGCTACCGCGGCTTCCATCGCGGTGCGATCCGCTCGAGGTACCAGCGGTGGGCCGCGAGCACGTCGACGAGCGCGTCCCCTCCGAGCTTGTCGAGCGCCGCGCGGGCCAGCTCGAAGGCGACGGCCGCCTCGGCGACGACCGCGAGCGCCTCGACGGCCTGAACGTCCGAGCGCTCCACGAGCGCCTCCGCGGCTTCGCCCGTCTCCAGGTCGACCGAGTCGAGCGGCCGCATGAGGGTCGGCAAGGGCTTCATCGCAGCACGCACGACGATCGGCTCGCCGTTCGAGATCCCCGCCTCGATCCCGCCGGCGCGGTTGGTGCGGCGGGCGAGCCCGGGTTCGATCTCGTCGTGGGCCTCCGTCCCGCGGCGACGCGCGAGCGCGAAGCCGTCTCCGACCTCGACGCCCTTCACCGCCTGGATGCCCATCAACCCGAACGCCAGCCGCGCGTCCAGTCGGTCGCCCTTCTCCGCGTACGAGCCGAGCCCCGGCGGGACGCCGGTCGCAACGATCTCGACGACGCCGCCGAGCGTGTCCCGGTCCTTCCGCGCGGCGTCGGTCGCCTCGCGCATTCCCTCGTCGCCCGTCTCGCCGCCGATCTCGACCGGTCGACCGGCGACTTCGATCCCGAGCTCCCGCAACACGGCCTTCGCGACCGCGCCGGCCGCGACGTGCGCCGCGGTGTGGCGCGCGGAGGCACGCTCGAGGGCGTTGCGAACGTCGTCGTGGCCGTACTTGAGCACGCCTGCGAGATCGGCGTGCCCGGGCCGCGGCAGGGTCACGGGCTTCGTGCCCTTCCCGGTGGGAGCGCCCTCCGGCGGCCACGGGCTCATCCCCCACGTCCAGTTCGCGTGATCCCGGTTGCGGACGACGAGCGTGAGGGGCGTCCCGAGCGTGACCCCGTGACGCAGGCCGCTCAGGACCTCGACCTCGTCGGACTCGAGCTTCTGGCGCGGGCTGCGCCCGTACCCCTGCTGCCGTCTGCGCAGGTCGACGTCGATCGCCTTCTTGTCGAGCCGGAGCCCGGCGGGGAGCCCGGTCACGATCGCGGCGAGCGCCGGGCCGTGCGATTCGCCTGCGGTCACGAGCCCGAGCGACATGCCGCGATCCTACGCAGCAGTCCGCACGCACCGGGGAAGGAAGCCCCCGATGTCGACGCCGGAGGCCTAGCGGGCCGTGAACAACTCGACTGGGTTGCCCGCAGGATCCTCGAGCACGATTTGCGTCCCGCCGGGCCCCGTGAGCGGCTCGTTCCGGAATACGACACCCGCGGCCGCGAGACGCTCGGCCGCGGCCCCGACATCGTCGACCTCGAGCACGAGGCGGTTCCAGCCGCCGGGCTCGGGCCGCTCGCCGCTCGGCATCGGCCGTGCCGCCGAGCTGCCCGGGCCGCTCAGCCAGAGCACGAGATCGTCCCGCTCGACCATGGCGAACGCAGGGCCCATCTGCGTTCGGATCCGAAAGCCGAGGTGCTCGACGTAGAACGCCACTGCGACGTCGACGTCGTCGACGAGATACCGGACGACTGCCATGCCCCGATGCTACGCGCCGCGTAGCGCCTTGCGCATCGCCACGAGGGGCGCCGGCTCGCCCGTCCAGCGCTCGAACGACGCCGCCCCCTGGGCGAGGAGGACGTCGAGCCCGTCGACGCACGGATGGCAGTCGAGCTCCTGCGCCGCCGCGATGAGCGCGGTCGGGCGTCCGTCGGCCAGGTAGGCGAGGTCGACGACCTGCATCCCGGGCCTCGGCGCGACGACCAGCTCCTCCTTCACAGGGGTGGCATTGACCAGGACGTCGAATCCCTCCGCGGACGGCGGCCATCCCGGGTCACGCCGGCCTCGGACGAGCACCTCGCCGCCGGCGTCCTCGAGTGCCGAAGCGACGGCCTTCGAGGCCCCGCCGGTGCCGAGCACGAGCACGCGCCGGCCCTCGGCCTCGATCTGCGAGGTCACCGCGAGCCCGTCGGTGGAGGAGCCGAGCACGCGGCCGTCTTGGATCACGAGTGTGTTGACGGAGCCCGCCCGCCCGGCGACTTCGTCGACCTCGTTGCAGAGCCGGATCACCGACTCCTTGTGCGGGATCGTGACATTCGCCCCCGCGAGCCCCGTGGCGACGAGCCCGCACACGGCATCGGCGAGCGCGCTCGGGCGGCGTCGGCAGCGGAACGTACGCCCAGTCGAGCCCGACCGCAGCGAACGCGACGTTCTGCATCCGGGGCGAGAGCGAATGCGACGTCGGCCAGCCGAGAAGGCCGACGAGGGTCGTCGTGCCACGGATTTCGATCACGCGGTGACCGGCCGGGTCGGGCCATCCGGGTACGTCTCGACGATCAGGCGACCAGCTGGCATCGCAAGAGTATCCACGGACGAGCCGACGGCCGCCGGAGCGGCGTCGAGGTGAAGACGCACGGCGCTGAACACCCGTTCACCCGCTTGACAGACGCCGTCAGGCAGGCCAGCGGGCGACGCACCTCGCGCGTTCACCCTCCGCTCGAGGACGAAGCCAGCGTGGTGAGAAGCGGAGCGCTCGTTGTCCAATCTGAACACGCGCCTGCTCGGTCTCAGCCGCACTCGATGAACGCTTGACGGGAGAAAGGGCCGTCAGTCGCAGGCGTAGCCGTACTGGCACACCTTGCGGAGGAAGTCCTGCTCGCTGGCGGTGAAGTAGTGCGAGAGCGACTTCGGCTTGCGGACGTAGTAGAGGTAGTCGACGCCCCGGTCGGGGTTGGCGGCGGCGCGGAGCGAGGCGAGACCGGGATTCGCGATCGGCGTCGGGGGCAGGCCGGTGTGGATGCGGGTGTTGTACGCAGACTTCGACCTGAGCGCGGCCTTCGTGAGGGACTCGGTCCCCGGGATGTCGAGGCCGTACCGGATCGTCGCGTCGATCCCGAGACGGCATGCGATTCCTGAGCCGGTTGTAGATGACCGCCGAGACGAGCCGGCGCTCGCGCGGAACGGCGGTCTCCTTCTCGATCATCGACGCGATGATCAGGATGTCGTAGGGAGTCAGGTTCTTCGACCGCGCGTACGAGAGGTCGACGCCGCGAAACCGCTGGCGGAACGTCCGCAGCTGATCGGCGACCAACTCACTCGCAGTCGTCTCCTGCGTGAACTCGTACGAGGCCGGGAAGAGGAACCCCTCCATCGAGTCGCGCTGCGCGTCCTTGCGGAAGCGCGACGGGGGCACCGCGCGCTCGAGGGCGCGGAGATACCCGTCGCGGGTAATCCGCGGCGTCACTCCACGCTTCGCGATCGCGATCTGGCGCACGGCCCCGACGCGTTCGGCCATCTCGCGAATCGAGAACCCTTCGGGAAAGATGATCCGGAGGCGCGCGAGAGGCGGCGGTGTGGTCACCGTCTCGCCCGGCGGGTCGTCGCCCCCGCCGGCGACCCATGCCGTCACGGCGAACGCGCCCGCGGCGACGACCGCCACTGCGAGAAGAAGCATCAGGCCGCGCCTCATCGCGCCCGCTCCAGCCACCCCTGCAGGAGGTGTGCGGCGGCGAGCGCGTCCTCGGGCGCCCGCCCGCCGGTCTGCTGCGCCAGCGCCGTCGTGAAGCGCTCGTCCTCCAGCTCCACCGGGACGTCGAGGCGTGCGCGCAGCGTTCCCACGAAAGCCTCGGTCGCACGTGCCTGCTCACCTCGCTCGCCGCGCAGCGTCAGCGGCAGCCCGACGATGACGACCTCGGCACCGTGCTCCGCGATGAGCGCAACCACCCTGTCGAGCCCCGCGTCGCTCGCGGCCCGCTCCACGACGCACAGCGGGCGTGCGAGCGTCCCGGTCGAGTCCGACACCGCCACGCCTGTGCGCGCGGCGCCGAAGTCCAGTGCGAGCACGCGCACTACAACGCGGCGCGGATGAGCCGCTCGGCCTCCGCGAGGGCGTCCGGCAGCCGCTCGGGATGCTTTCCGCCGGCCCGCGCCATCGTCGAACGCCCTCCGCCGCCCCCACCCACGAGCGGCGCGGCACCTCGGATCACGTCGGAGGCGCTGATGCGCTCCGCCACGGCTGAGTCGAAGTTCGCGACCAGCGACACCTTGCCGTCGCCGGCGGAGCCGAGCACGACGGCCGCGGGGGCGTGGCGCTGCTTGAAGCGGTCCGATAGCTCGAGCAGAGCGTCGCCCTCGAACCCGTCGACCTCGTCGACGACCAGGTTCACCCCGTTGACGGCCTCCACGCTCACCGTCGGGTCGGTGGTCGCGGACGCCACGGTCGTGTCCTTGCGCTTGAGCGCCTTGCGGACCTCCTCGAGCTCGGCGCGGAGCTCGTCCACCTCGGCGGCCCGCGCGTGGAGCGCGGCCCACGCCTCGCCGGAGGTGACCGCCTCGATCCGCCGGGAGCCACCGCCGACCGAGCCCTCACCGAGGATCGCGAACGCGCCGATCTCGGCCGTCGAGCGGACGTGCGTGCCGCCGCAGAGCTCGGTCGACGTGCCCTGCACGTCGACCACGCGAACGATGTCGCCGTACTTCTCACCGAAGAGCGCCATCGCGCCGAGCGCGCGCGCCTCGTCGATGGTCGTCTCGAAGGTGTGCACGGGAACGTTCGCGAAGACCGCCCTGTTGACGCGTTGCTCGATCGCCTCGCGCTCCTCGGCCGTCAGCTGCGCGGTGTGGGTGAAGTCGAAGCGCAGCTTGTCGGGCCGAACCGCCGAGCCGGCCTGTGTGACGTGCTCCCCGAGGACTTCGCGGAGGGCGGCCTGAAGCAGGTGCGTGGCGGTGTGGTTCGCCATCGTCGGGAAGCGGACGCTCCACGGGACGACTGCCCGTACGCGGTCGCCGGCGGAGAACCCCATTCCGCGGAAGAGCAGCGCCTGGTCGCCGTCGAAGCGGTACGCATCCACGAGCTCTGCACGGGTCGGGGGGTCGCCGTCGCGCTCGATCCACCCCTGGTCGGTCACCTGGCCACCGCCCGTCGGGTAGAAGGGCGATTCCCGCAGCTTCGCCAGGAACGTGCCGTCGCCGAGCTCCTCGAGCGCGCCGAGTTGCGTGAGCACGTCGACCTTCGCGTAGCCGACGAACTCGGACGCGAACCCCGCCGCCTGCGCGAAGTCGGCGGCGCGCTGGCCGAGCCCCTTCTCCCCCGTCCCGCGGGAGATCTCGCGGTGGCGCTCCATCTCGAGCCGATACCCGTCGACGTCGACGCTGTGACCGCGCTCGCGCGCGAGCTCGACCGTCAGCTCGATCGGGAAGCCATACGTCGCTGCGAGCCGGAACGCGTCGTCCGCTCCGATGTCGCCTCCGGCGAGCTCCTCGAACTCCTTGATCCCGCGCTCGAGCGTCTCGCGGAAGCGCTCCTCCTCGGCGCGAACGACCCGCTCGATCTCGGCCGCGTTCTCGACGACCTCCGGATACCAGGGGCCCACTTGCTCGACGACGATGCGCGGCAGCGGGTAGACGGCCGGGAGCCCGATCCGACGGGCTTGCACGACGGAACGCCTGATGAGGCGACGGAGCACGTAGCCGCGCCCCTCGTTCGACGGCGTCACGCCCTCGGCGACGAGGAACGTCACGCCGCGCCCGTGGTCGCAGAGCACGCGGTGCGCCTTCGTCGCCTCCGGAGACGTCCCGTACGCGACGCCCGACTCCTCGGCGATCCGGTCCATGATCAGCCTGAAGCCGTCGGTGTCGAAGATCGAGTCGACCCCCTGGACGAGCATCGCGCAGCGCTCGAGGCCGAGTCCCGTGTCGATGTTCTGCTTCGGAAGCGGTGTCAGCGAGCCGTCCGCGCCGAGGTCGAACTCCATGAAGACGAGGTTCCAGAACTCGATGTAGCGGTCGCAGCGCTCGCAGTTCGGGCCGCAGCCCGGCTGGCCGCAGCCGTGCTCCGGACCGCGGTCGTAGTGGAGCTCCGAGCAAGGGCCGCACGGCCCCGTCTCACCGGCGGGGCCCCAGAAGTTGTCCGAGCGCGGGAAGGGGACGATCCGCTCGCGCGGGATGCCCTTCCGACGCCATGCCGCGACGGAGACCTCGTCCTCCCCGAGCCCGAGGCCCGGGTCGCCCGCGAACACCGTGGCCCAGAGCCTGTCGGGCTCGAACCTCAGGTGCTCGGTGACGAATTCCCACGCGTAGTCGACCGCCCCGTCCTTGAAGTAGTCGCCGAACGAGAAGTTCCCGAGCATCTCGAACATCGACGCGTGCCGCGCGGTCATCCCGACTTCGTCGAGGTCGGTGTCCTTGCCGCCCGCGCGAAGGCACTTCTGCACGGTGGTGAAGCGCGGCGCGGGCGGCTGCTTCGCGCCCGAGAAGTAGGGCTTGAGCGGCTGCATGCCCGCGGAGATGAACAGCGTCGACGGGTCCTCCGGCGGGGGGACGAGGGGAAACGACGGAAACCGCAGGTGATCCTTCGACTCGAAGAAGGAGAGGAAGCCCTCGCGGAGCTCTGCGGACGTGCGCATCCGCCGATCGTAGCGGGGGAATTTCCGCGGCCTGGGCACCCGCGGCGGACGAGCGCGGCTCGGCGGGTCGGTCATCGGAGAGGCGCACGACGCTCCGGGACGAGCGGGCGGACGGCACCCTCGGGCGACCCCCGACTGCCGGCAGGCGAGGGCGGGCGGCCCCGCCCGCTCCTCAGGGAAGCTCGTCGGGCGGGATCGGCGCCGGGTCCGGCTTCGGGGTCGGCTCCGGCTGCGGCCAGGGGTCGGGTCTCGGCGTCGGCGTCGGAGTCGGAGTCGGAGTCGGGCGCTCGGTCGACGGGGGCGTGGGCCCTGCGCCGCGCAGGTCCTCGGCGAGGTCCTGCTCGCGGCGACGCGCCGCGTCCTTCGCGGCGTCCATCGCGTCGGACATGCTCCGAGTCTTCCGGAGCGACGCGAAGCCGTGGGAGACACCCGCGGCCAGGCCGGAGACCTTCTCGACTGGCTTCGCGATCACGGTGGACACAGCCCGCACGGCGGTGTCGGCGCTGTCGGCCATCGAGACGGCGCTGTCGGTAACCGTGTCGAGCTTATCGAGTTGGTAGTTGACCCGGTCGACGGTCCCGCCGGTCTTGACGACGACCGGGAGCGCGTCGCGCTCTGTCCCGCTGACGAGCGAGGAAACCTTGTCGAACAGCCGCCCCAGCTTGACGAGCGCGAGGAGCGACCCGACGCCGACCAGGACGAGGAAGACCGCCAGGCCCCAGTAGGCAGCGTCCCCGGCAGAGAACAAGAGCGTCATCGCGCGGGATCCTACCCCGTCGCGCTCTCGATCACGCCTGCTCCGACCACCACGTCGTCGGAATAGAGCACCGCGACCTGGCCGGGCGCGACCGCGTCGAAGGCCTCGTGCAGGTCGAGGGTGAAACCGTCTGCCGTGGGCGCCACGCTCGCGGTCACCGGCTCGGAGCGGTAGCGAAGCTTTGCCTCGGCGTGCTGGACCGGCGCATACAGGCGCCCCCGCGCCGTCACACGCCGTGCGCCGAGCGCGCTAC
The DNA here is from genome assembly GCA_963793655.1 of uncultured Actinomycetes bacterium. GTDB lineage: Bacteria > Actinomycetota > Thermoleophilia > Gaiellales > Gaiellaceae > Gaiella. Next base: position 657,197 of record CAWCAV010000009.1, on the reverse strand, counting down.
GCGGCCCGACAACGACGGTGTGCGTGCGTGGGTCGGAGCGCAGGACGTGGAGCGGCTGCGTCGAGGCGACGCCGAGCCCGCGCCGCTGGCCGGGTGTGAACCTCCACAGCCCGTCATGGGAACCACGGATGGCCCCCGTCTCGTCGACGATGCTTCCGGGTGTCGATGCGACCCCGTGGCGCTCGAGAAACGCCCGGTAGTCGCCGCCGGCGAGGAAGCACGCTTCCTGGCTCTCCGGTCGGCGGGCCGCCGCGAGCCCTGTCGCGGCGGCTTCGTCCCGGACGGCGGCCTTGGTGGTCTCTCCGAGCGGGAAACCGACGTGGGCGAAGAGCCCAGGATCGATCGTCGCGAGCATGTACGACTGGTCCTTCCCGGGATCCGCGCCGCGCGCAACGAGGCGCATCCCGTCCCGCTCCACCAGGCGCGCGTAATGGCCTGTCCAGAGGACGTCCGCGCCCGCCCGCTCGGCAAACGCCACGAGTGCGGCGAAGCGGAACGACCCGTTGCAGCGCACGCAGGGATTCGGTGTCAGGCCTGCCGCGTACCCATCGACGAACGCCTGCACGACGTCGTTCCGGAACGCCTCGCGCAGGTCGAGCGTGACGTGCGGAAGCCCCCGCGCGTGGCACGTCTCGCGGGCGCTTATCACTGCATCCGGGGAACAGCAGGCGCGCTCGGCGTTCGGGCCGCCCGGGTCGAGCCAGAGGCGGAGCGTCACACCGACGGCCTGCCGGCCCGCGCGGTGGAGCGCGACGGCGCTGTCGACGCCGCCGCTCATCGCGACGGCGACACGGCCCGGCCGCGGCGCGGCAGTGAGCACCGGCGCGATCGCATTTGCCAGGGCGTCAGCGGCCACGGTCTCGCCCGGCACCGCGGCGGCCTGGAGAAGCGTCAGGCCGACGAGCGGCCGTGCGATCCCAGGCGCGTCCGCCTCGACAATCGTGTCGCCCTCGACGAGGAGGCGCACGAACGCATACACGTCGCCTCGCGCCGAGTCTCCGATCACCTCGATGGGCATCGGTCCAGGCTAGCGCTCACCTGCGGCGTCCCCGCCTGGACCGCCATCGGCGCGCCGTCGGGCCCGCCCGTCTCGAAGCTCGAAAACCGCTCCGCCGAGCCGGGCTCGACAATGCGCCCAACCTCCCCCGGGGGCACTCCCGTGTCCCTGATGTCACGCTATCGGGGAACCAGTCACAGGAGTGTCACGGGTTCGTGCCAGCTCCGTGTCGCTTGCGCCGCGCGGCGATGTGTAGTCGTGAGGGAAGTCCGCCGTTTGCGGTGGCACCGGTCAGGATCTCCCGCACGAGCCATGCAGTTCTGGTTCGGCGGCTCCCCACCAAGCGCCGGACCGGCGAGAGCGAGGGAAAAAGCAAACGCGGCAAGCGAACGTGGCTGTCGAGACGGCGCGACGCACGTCGGAGGACCTCTACCGGAACCGGCGGAGACGGGTCGGCGAATCGGGGGTCGTAAACCCGACTCACGCGACGAGCTCGATCCGGTTGCCCCAGGGGTCCTCGACGAAGAATCGTGCCCCTCCGGGGATCTCCGCCGGGTCGGCCCAGCCGACCTCGATGCCGTGCTCCTCGAGCCTTGCCGCGAGGAGGTCGAGCTCGGTGCGCGAGGAGACGCGAAGCGCCGGATGTGCTTTCGCCGCAGGCACGAAGCCGTCTGCAACGCCGACATGGAGCTGCTGCTCCCCGACCCTGAACCAGACGCCGCCGCGCGTCGCGAGCAGAGGCGGCTTCTCGAGCTCCTCGAGACCGAGATGGACACCGTAGAAGCGCCGCGCATCCGCCTCGCAGCCGACGGGAGCGGCGACCTGCACGTGGTCGAGCCCGACGATCGCGCTCCTCATCGAACGCAACTCGGCGCTCCGCGTGACCCCGGGCCGGAAAAGCGAACCCGCTTCTCCAGGTGGGTGCCCTGCCGGATTCCGGTGAAACCGTCCTCCGAACCCGGGCTCCCTTCGTGTGAGTGTTGGTTCACGTTGAGAGCCCGAGGTCACGCGCAACGCCGAGCAACCGGATAGTACTCGCGGGCGGCCCAATGGGGAGTCACTGGCGTGTGGCGTACCGCCACTCGACCTCCTGCGTCCCGTCGAGACCGACGAGCGCGGCCAGCGCCGACGTGAGCTCGAACTGCCTACCGGTCGCCACCAAATCGTTGTCGATCACCTCGGTGAGCACGGTCGCGCCGCCGTAGCGGACGAGGAGCTTGGCGCCGCACGGGAGCACCGGATGCGTCACGCCGAGGGAGCGCGCGGTCAGCACGAGGCCGCAGCTCGTCCGCTCGGCGTCCTTCCCCGGAGGTCGGGGCGCCGCCAGCGCCTCGTACCATCCGCCGCCTGCAGCGACGGCTCCGGTCGGAGCCGACACGGGCTCGTCGTCGCGACGCGCGACGACCGCCACGGCGACGAGCCCTGCGAGGAACGCGATCGCGGCAAGCGAGAGCAGCCGCTGCACCACGCGGGCGCTCAGCTCGCCTCCTCCTCGGCGACGACTGCGAGGCCGAGCTCGTGCAGCTGCGCCTTCGTGATCGCGGTCGGCGCGCCGGACATCGGGTCGAGCCCGGCCTGGTTCTTCGGGAAGGCGATCACGTCCCGCAGGTTGGGCTCTCCGGCGAGCACCATCGTCATCCGGTCGATCCCGAGCGCGATGCCGCCGTGCGGTGGCGCCCCCATCGCGAGGGCGTCGAGCAGGAAGCCGAACTGGGAGCGCTGCTCGGCCTCGGTGAGCGCGAGCAGGTCGAAGACGCGCGCCTGGATGTCGGGCTCGTGGATCCTGAACGAGCCCCCACCCAGCTCGTTGCCGTTGACGATGATGTCGTAGGCGTACGCGAGGGCGTTGCGTGGGTCGTCCTCGAACCGGTTTCGCCACGCGTCGGTGGGACGCGTGAACGGATGGTGGACGGCACCCCACCGCTCCCCGTCCTCGTCCCACTCGAACATCGGGAAGTCCGTCACCCAGAGGAAGGTGAACGCCTCGTCGTCCACGAGGCCGAGCTCCCGTCCGAGGTGGAGGCGCAGGTGCCCGAGCACCCTCGACGTGAGCTCCCATGTATCCGCCGCGAAGAGGAGCGTCTGCCCAGGCAACAGGGCGAGGGTTGCGAGCTCGCGCTGGCCGAGGAACTTCGCGATCGGGGAGCGCACCTCGCCCCCTTCGTCGCGCATCACGTATGCGAGGCCCTTGGCCCCCCGTTCCTTTGCGAGCTCCTCGAGCGCCGAGACCTCCGCGCGGCTGAACGTTCGGGGCACGCGCAGGAATCGCACTGCCTCCGCCCCGGCGAAGACGCCGAACTCGGAGCCTCTGGTCGCCTCGGTCGCGTCCTCGAGCTCGAGCCCGAAGCGCGTGTCCGGCTTGTCGGATCCGAACCGGCGGTCGGCCTCCGCGAAGGTCATGCGCGGCCAGGGCGTAGCGATCTCGACGGCCAGGCACTCGCGCCAGATCGCGGCGAACATCTCCTCCATCAGGCGGAACAGCAGCTCGCGTTCGGGAAAGCTCATCTCGACGTCGAGTTGGGTGATCTCCTGCACGCGGTCGGCGCGGAGATCCTCGTCGCGGAAGCAGATCGCAATCTGGTAGTAGCGATCGAAGCCCGCGATCATCGTCAGCTGCTTGAGGATCTGCGGGCTCTGCGGAAGTGCGAAGAAGCGGCCCTTGTGGAGCCGGCTCGGCACGACGAAGTCGCGCGCTCCCTCGGGTGTCGACTTGTAGAGGATCGGGGTCTGGATGTCGAGGAACCCCGCCTCCTCCATGTGGCGCCTGATGATCCCGACCATGCGCGCCCGGAGCTCGAGGTTCCGCTGGAGCTTCTCCCGCCGGAGATCGAGCCAGCGGTACCGGAGCCGGAGCGTCTCGTCGACGTTCTCCTCGTCGAGCTGGAAGGGAAGCGGCGTCGAGCGCGAGACGATCGTCAGCTCGTCGACGGCGAGCTCGACCTCCCCGGTCGCCATGCGAGGGTTGACCGTCTCGGCGGAGCGGGCGACGAGCTCGCCTCGGGCCTGGAGCACGAATTCGTTCCGGATCTCGCCCGCGAGTGCGGCCGCAGCCGGCGAGCGCTCCGGGTTGATCACCAGCTGCGTGATGCCCGTTCGGTCGCGGAGGTCGACGAACGCCAGCCCTCCGTGGTCGCGGCGCCGGGCCGCCCAGCCCGCGAGCGTCAGGCTGCGACCGACGTGGTCGCGTCGTGGGTCCCCACACATCAGGTCGCGCCAGCTCACGGCAAGAGCCTAGAGACGATCTCGTCGTGGCCGACCGCCTCGTCCTGCCGCCCCGTCGCGCGGAGCGTCGCGGATGTAGGCCCGACGATCAACGTGCGTGCCGCCCCCAGCCGCCGCGCCTGTGTGAGCTGGCCCTTGAGCGAGCGGCCTGCATAGTCGGTCTCCGCCGCGACGCCGGCGCGCCGCAGCTCCGCCAGCCACGCGGCGACCTGTGGGCCGGGCGCGCCATCGTCCACGGCCAGGAAGACGTCGATCCCGGGGTCGGCCGGCGCCTCGACGCCCTCCTCCTCCATCGCGATCAGGAGCCGCTCGATGCCCGCGCCGAAGCCGATCCCGGGTGTCGGCGGCCCGCCGATCTCCTCGACGAGGTAGTCGTAGCGGCCGCCGCCCGTGATCGTGGAGTTCTGGTTCTCGGTGGGGCCGATGAACTCGAAGGTGGTGCGCGAGTAGTAGTCGAGGCCGCGCACGAGGGTCGGGACGAGCACGTAGGCGACGCCCATCGCGTCCAGGCCGGCACGGACGGCCGCGAAGTGCTCGACGCATGCTTGGCACAGGGACTCGCCGATCTTCGGCGCCTCGTCGAGTGCCTCCCGCACCGCCGCCGGCTTGGCGAGGTAGTTGTCGAACACGCGGAGCGGGCTGACGTCGACCTTCGCCCGGGTCTCGTCGTCGAGCCGTTCGCCGTTCGTCCCGAGCCACGCGCGGAGCGACTCGAGGTAGGCGGGCCGGCACTCGCGGCACCCGATCGAGTTGAGCTCGAGGTGGTAGCGCGTCACACCGAGCCTCCCGAGGAGGGTGTCGTAGAGCTGGATCAGCTCGGCGTCGATCGCGGGATCGTCGGTGCCGATCGCCTCGACCGACGCCTGCCAGTGCTCGCGATAGCGGCCTCGCCCGGGGGCGCCGTAGCGGTACATGGGCGCGATCGTGAACAGCTTGACCGGCTGCGGGTCGCGGTGCATGCCGTGCTCGACGTACGCCCGGCAGATCGGCGCCGTGCCCTCCGGTCGCAGCGTGAGCGACCGGTCGGAGCGATCGTGGAAGGTGTACATCTCCTTCTGCACGACGTCCGAGCCGGCTCCCGACGTGCGGGCGAAGAGCGCCGTGTCCTCGAACACGGGCGTCATGATCCTCTTGTAGCCGTAGATCCCGCAGAGCCGCTCGATCTCACCGGTGACGCGCAGCCACTGTCCCATCTCGGCTGGGACGACGTCATGGGTGCCACGCGGCCGCTCGATCCGCACCCGGTCGGTCATCCGGCCGCCTCACCCTCGTCGAGGTGCAGCCCGACGAGAAACGGGTTCGCGGCAAGCTCTGCCCGAAGCGTCGTGGCGCCCCCGTGCCCCGGATACACCGCCGTCTCGGGCGGGAGCCGCTCGATGAGCGACCGGATCGAAGCGAGGAGCGTGTCCCAGTCCCCGCCGGGGAAGTCGGTGCGACCGACGGAGCCCGCGAAGAGGACGTCACCGGACAGCAGCACTCCATCGACCTCGTAGGCGAGATGCCCGGGCGAGTGCCCGGGCACCGAGAGCACATCGATGTGGAGCCCGGCGACCTCGAGCGCCTCGCCCCCCTCGAGCAGCGTGTCGGGCGTCCAGGGGCGGATCGCGATCCCCGGCGGCGTGAACCCCTGCGGGGTCTCGAGCAGGGCGCGCTCGGCGGCGGGCGCGTACACGGGCGCGCCGGTGCCTTCCGCGAGGTCGGCGAGGCCGAGGATGTGGTCGAAGTGCCCGTGCGTGACGAGGATCGCCGAGCACCGCGCACCGAGCGACGCGAGGGTCAGTCGGATCTCCGCGGCCGACCCGCTCGGATCCACCACCAGCGCCTCGGTGGAGTCTCGCCCGGCCCGGACGACGTAGCAGTTCGTCGCGAGCGGTCCGAGGGACAGTTGGTCGACGACGGGAGGCACGACCGCGAGTGTACGGACGCGCTCGACCGCTTCGCCGCAGGGCGCGGCGCGATACGGTTGAGCCGTGAAGGCGTGGGACCTGACCGAGATCGAGGCGCCCGGCGGGACGATCGATCCGAGCGTCCTGACCACCGACGACGGCGCCCGGGCGATCGCGATCCGGCTCGAGGCCGGCCAGGAGATGCGAGACCACCAGGTCCGGGAGCGGGCCTGGGTGGTGGTCGTGGAGGGCGAGGCGCAGATCCGCTGCGGCGACGAGGTCGTCGACGGCGGAGTCGGCACGCTCGTCACCTTCGACCCGGCCGAGCGGCACGCGATCCGGAGCGCGACCGGCGCGCCGCCTGCTGCTCATCCTGGCGCCGTGGCCCGGCGATGGCCACTACCCGGAGGGCGGGCCCACCTCCTAGCGGGCCGCTCCGCGGACCTGCTCAGCGAATCGTCGCCGGCGCGGAGTCCGGCCGGACCGACATCGGCGACGTTCTCGGCCGGGCCGGCCGCGGCGAACGTCTTGTCCCGCAGCCCCGGCGAACGGCTCAGCGGCCGCCCGATTTCGCCTTTGCGAGCCGCTTCTCCTGCGAGCGCCAGACGAGACGGTCCATGAAGTAGCTGAACGGGATGAAGATCGCGAGGAGGAAGGCCGTCTGGATCACCGCGCCCGCGAAGGTCAGGCGATTCCCGGCGAGGAGCAGAACGGTCGCGAGGAAGATCGGCGCGAAGATCGCACCGCGCTTCAGCACGCGTCCCCACGTCGGCGGTTGCGGCGCGCCGCGGCCCGGCTTCGCCTTCGTCGCGCCGCGTGAGTCGCCCTTCGCTTTCGCCGCGGGCTTGGCCGGCGGTTGCTCCTTGAGCTCGCTCGGGCTCAGCACGGTCTCGTTCCCTTCGGCGTCGATCTCGACGAGGTCGTACGCGTGCCGCTTCTCCTTCGCCCGGCGGCGGCGCTGCTTCTGGGTCGCCATCACCCTCGATTATGCCCGCGAGACGACCACACGGCCCCCGCGGACGACCGTCTGGACGACGTCACCGGCCAGGTGGTAGGCGAGGTGGCGCCAGTCAGCGGCGTCGAGAAGCACGAGGTCGGCTCGGAGCCCCGGTGCGAGGCGGCCGCGGTCGTCGAGGCCGAGCACATGGGCTGCGTTCACCGTGCAGGCGACGAGCGCCTCCTCCGGCGTGAGCCCGAGCTGGGTGCACGCGAGGGTGCACACGACCGGGAGGCTCTCGCAGAACGCGCTTCCCGGGTTGAAGTCCGTCGCGAGGGCCACGACGGCGCCCGCCTCCACCAGCCCCCGTGCGGGAGGCATCGGGCGTCCGAGGTAGAGCGCGCGCGACGGGAAGCAGGACGGCGGCGACATCGCTCGCCGCGATAGTCGCGACGCCCCCTTCGCCCGTGGCCTCCAGGTGGTCGATCGACCGCACGCCGAGCTCGACCGCGAGCTGTACCGCGCCGATCTCCGAAAGCTGGTCTCCGTGCACACGCAGGACGAGCCCCGCCGCGCGGCACGCGAGCAGGTAGCGGCGTGCCTGTTCCACGTCGAACGTGCCGTGCTCGACGAAGACGTCGGCCGCGACCGCGAGCTGCGCCGCGTCCGGGAGGACCTCGGCGATCGCCCAGTCGACGTACGCGTCGGCATCCGCGTGCTCCGGCGGGACGGCATGCGCACCGAGCCACGTCGGGATGCCGCCGGCCGCGGCGACCGCGGACAGCTGGGCCAGCTCTGTGTCGTGGTCGAGGCCGTAGCCGCTCTTGCCCTCGAACGTCGTGGTGCCGTGCGCGAGCATCGCGTCCCGGTGGCGCGCGACGATCGTCTCGAGCTCGACCGCCCCGGCGGCGCGGGTCGCGCGGGTCGTCGAGAGGATTCCGCCTCCCGCCGCCAGCAGCTCCTCGTACGTCGCTCCGCCGGCGCGAAGCGCGAACTCGTGTGCGCGGTCGCCGGCGAAAGCCGGGTGGGTATGGCAGTCGACGAGACCGGGGATCGCCGACCTCCCACTCCCGTCGATCTCCTCGACGTCACCGTCGAGCCGCGGCAGCGAACGCATCGGGCCGACGGACTCGATCTCGCCGTCGCGGACGAGGACGTACGCGTCTTCCACGACCTCGACGGAGCCGAGCTCTCGCCCGCGAAGCAGCGCCCACCCCAGCCGGCGTGGCGAGCTGGGCGAGGTCGCGGACGAGGAGGCGGCTCCCGCTCGCCGCAGGGATCTCGCGCACGAAGGCACGCGCCCGAGTCACGTCGTGATTCCCGGTAGATCGAGGCCGCCCGCACGGGCGGCCTCCCGCGCGTCCTCATACCCAGCGTCCGCGTGCCGCATCACACCGGTGCCGGGGTCGGCGGCGAGCACTCGCTCGAGCCGGTCGTCCGCGTCGGGCGTGCCGTCGGCGAGGATCACCATCCCCGCGTGGATCGAGTTGCCGATCCCTACGCCGCCGCCGTGATGGACGCTGACCCACGTCGCGCCCGCGGCGGTGTTGAGGAGCGCATTGAGAACGGGCCAGTCCGCGATCGCATCCGAGCCGTCGCGCATGGCCTCCGTCTCCCGATAGGGAGAGGCGACCGAGCCCGAGTCCAGGTGATCCCTGCCGATAACGACCGGCGCCGACACCTCACCGGACCGGACCAGCTCGTTGATCGCGAGACCTGCTTTCGCGCGGTCGCCGTAGCCGAGCCAGCAGATGCGTGCGGGCAGCCCCTGGAACGCAACGCGCTCGGGTGCGAGCTCGAGCCACCGCTGGAGGAGCGCGTCGTCGGGAAACAGCGCCTGGAGCTCGCGGTCGATCCGGGCGATGTCGGCCGGATCCCCGGAGAGCACCGCCCAGCGGAACGGCCCGATCCCCCGGCAGAACAGCGGCCGAATGTAGGCCGGGACGAATCCCGGGTATGTGAAAGCGTCACTCAGGCCAGCGCGATAGGCCTCACCTCGCAGGTTGTTGCCATAGTCGAAAACGTAGCATCCCATCCGGACGAGCTCGACCATCGCTCGGACGTGCGCCACGATCGACTGGGACGCCAGCCGCAGGTACTCCTGCGGATCTCGCTCGCGCAGCCCGCCCGCCTCCTCGAACGGGATCTCCGCCGGGATGTAGCCCGTCAGCGGATCGTGTGCGGCGGTCTGGTCCGTGACGAGATCGAAGGTCTCGCCGCGTGCGACGAGCTCCGGCAGGACGTCGGCCGCATTCGCACGCAGCGCGACCGAAAGCGGCCTTCGTTCTGCGGCCGCGGCGCGCACACGGCCGAGCGCATCGTCGAGGGAGTCGGCCTGCTCGTCCAGGTAGCGCGTCCCAAGACGACGATCGATCGAGCGCTGGTCGACGTCGATGCAGAGGATCGCGGCTCCGGCCATCGTGGCGGCGAGCGGCTGGGCTCCGCCCATGCCGCCGAGCCCGGAGGTCAACACCGTGCGTCCCGAGAGATCGGGTGACCCGAAGTGCACCTCGCCCGCAGCACAGAACGTCTGGTAGGTGCCCTGGAGGATTCCCTGCGTGCCGATGTAGATCCACGATCCGGCGGTCATCTGCCCGAACATCGTCAGGCCCTGGGCCTCGAGCCGCCTGAACTCGTCCCACGACGCCCACGCCGGGACGAGGAGCGAGTTCGCGATCAGGACGCGCGGAGCGCCGGCGTGCGTCCGGAAGACACCGACGGGTTTCCCGGACTGGATCAGGAGGGTCTCGTCGTCGCCCAGCCTCAAGAGCGTCCGCACGATGTCGCGGAGGGCCTGGTGGGATCGCGCCGCGCGCCCGGTTCCCCCGTAGACGACGAGCGACTCCGGATGCTCCGCAACCTCAGGATCGAGGTTGTTGAGGAGCATGCGCAGCGGCGCCTCGGTCTGCCACGACCGTGCATTGAGCGTCGAGCCGTGCGGTGCGCGGATCGACGAGAGATCCCCGACGAGGGCGTCGACGAGCGCGTCGTTCAATGCCCTTCTCCGTTCGACCGTCGCACGGCGACCCGGGACTCGCGCTGGCGGAAGCGGAACCAGCTCCACGCCGTTGCGATGACGAAGTACCCGACCGCCACGGCGAACGCCTTCGGGAGGTTGCCGCCCGAGATCGCTGCGATGACGAGGATCACGACGGCGAGGACGGCGTGCAGGGTGGCGGCACCGCGATACGCGTTACGGGGCGGTGGCAGGTCGCTCACGCCAAGGCCTCCGGGACGGCGAGCTCGACAGCCGAGAGGAGGCTGCCGTCGCTGATCGCGGCCGCGACCCGCTCGATGTCCGCGGACAGCGACCTGTCCTCGCGGAGCCGGTCCGAGAGGGTACGGACGAAGGCACGGGCGGCACGGACGCCGACACCGGGCTCGAGCGGCGCGAGGAACTCGACGGCCTGGGCACCAGCGAGCAGCTCGATGGCGAGGACGCGCTCGGCGTTCGCGATGACCTGCAGCGCCTTGAGGCCCGCGCCGTTCCCCATCGAGACGTGATCCTCCTGCCCGGCGCTGGTCGGGATCGAGTCGACCGATGCCGGATGACTGAGCGCCTTGTTCTCGGAGACGAGCGCCGCCGCCACGTACTGGGGGATCATGAAGCCCGAGTTGAGCCCCTCCTCTCTCGCGACGAGGAACGGGGGCAGGCCGTCGGACAGGCTCGGATTGACCAGGCGCTCGGTCCGGCGCTCGCTGATGTTGGCGAGCTCGGCACACGCGATCGCGAGACAGTCGAGGCCCATCGCGACTGGCTGACCGTGAAAGTTCCCGTTCGAGACGATCAGCTCCTCCTCGAGAAGGACGAGGGGGTTGTCGGTGGCGGCGTTCAGCTCGACGGCCACCGTGCGCGCGACGTGATCGATCAGATCCCGGCTCGCGCCGTGCACCTGAGGGGCGCAACGGAGCGAATACGCGTCCTGGACCTTGTCGCACCACCGATGGGACTCGACGATCGCCGACCCTTCGAGCAGGGTGCGGAGCGCCGCGGCGCTCCGCACCTGCCCCGGTAGCGGGCGTGCGGCGTGGATCGCGGGATGGAAGCTCATCGGCGTCCCCTGCAGCGCCTCGACGGACATCGCGCAGGCGACGTCCGCGGTGCGCGCGAGGCGGCGGGCACGGACGAGCGTGAGGGCTGCCATCGCCGTCATGAACTGGGTTCCGTTGATGAGGGACAGCCCTTCCTTCGCCGCCAGCGTGATGGGCGTGAGCCCCGCCGTCGCGAGTGCTTCGGCCCCGCTCATCAGCCGGCCGTCGACCACGGCCTCTCCCTCGCCGACGAGCGGCAGCGCGAGGTGTGCCAGGGGCGCGAGGTCGCCGCTCGCCCCGACCGAGCCCCGCGACGGGACGCGCGGGACGATTCCGGCCTCGAGCACATCCACGAGCAACGCGATCGTCTCGACACGTGCGCCCGAGTACCCCTTGGCGAGCGTGTTCGCCCGGAGGAGCATCGCGGCCCGAACCACGTCGTCCGGGTAGGGCTCACCGACGCCGCAGGCATGGCTCCGGAGCAGCCGGAGCTGGAGCTCGGCGGCCTGTTCTGGCGGGATCGACTCGGAGACGAACCGCCCGAACCCGGTGTTGACGCCATACGTGTGGTCGCCCACCTGCGACTCGAGGAAGGCGCGCGCCGCGGTCGCGCGGTCGCGACCCTGTGCGCCGAGGACGACGGGGCGCCGCTCGACGGCGACGTCCCAGACGTCCGCGATCCTGAGGTGCTCGCCGGTCAGTTCGACAGCGCCTGGCACGGGGCGAGTCTAGACCCGCGCCCCATGCGGACCGACCGGTGCAAAGGGGTGCTGGCACGGGGCGTACGCGGCAACGCCGTCGCCTCCGGGCAGGCCGGTCCGTTTCCGGAGGCACGACACTCGCTTTGCGCATGAGAACGGCCCCGGCATCGATGATTCAGGCGGGCGCACGCAGGGCAACCCCGGGGCCCGGCCGCGGCCCCCCTTTGGGGGAGCGAGGCTCCCTGGAGTCACGCTAGCGGGGAGCCCGTCACACGTGTGCGCCGACTTCGTGCCGAATCCGTCACGGCGTCCGGAGGTACCAATCGGACAGCGAGCCGGGGGACGGCCATTGGAACGGAGTTTCAGCCGCCACCTCACCCCCCTACCACGCCGCGCCCGTCATCGGGCCAGGTGCCACTCCAGGACGCGGTCGACGTCGAGACTGTCGAGGTGGAGCGCATGAGCCGCCGCATCCAACGCCGCGGGGGTCGGAACGCCGTCGTCGTCGAGCGGCGACTGCACCCCGGCCGCACGTGCTGCCCGCACGACGCTCGTCGCTGGAACCAGGCCCACGAGCTCGCCGCGTCCCACACCCGCGCCGCGCGCGGCCGCCTCGGTGGCGATCCGCTCGACCAACACGTGTGGGGCGGTCGCGTCGAGGTCGATGACGTTCGTCGAGATCTGGACCGCGCCGCTCGGGAGCCGAAGCCCCAGTGCCTGTACGCCCGGGAGCCCACCGGACGACTCGCGTACCGCCTCCGCAACCTCCCGTGCCGTCTCGAGCGTGCCGAGCAGTTCGATGTTGTAGGCGAGGAGCGGCCGCCGCACGCCGACGAGCACCGCCCCCGCACGCTCGTCGATCTGCCGCGGCCCGTACGCAGGAGTCAACTCGCCCGTATCGATACGCCGCTGGAGCTCCTCCGGCCCGCCACGCCGGAAGAAGGCGGGCCGACGTCCTTCGCCGACGACGCCGTAGAGGAACACCGGGAGCCCGACCTCTTCCCCGACCCGTCGGCCGACCGCGTGCGCGACTGCGACGCAACGCGAGAGGTCGCCGTCGCCGAGGGGTACGACCGGCACCACGTCCGCGGCCCCCACGCGCGGGTGGACGCCGTCGTGACCTCGCAGGTCGATCCGGCTGCGCGCCTCGTCGACGCCGGCCACCAGGCCCTGCTCCAGCGAGCGGTCGTCCCCCACGAGGGTCAGGACCGCACGGTGATGGTCGCCGTCGAGATGCGTGTCGAGCAGCCGCGCGCCCCCGCTCTCGAACGCTTCCGCGATCGCAGCCACGACCGACGTGTCCCGACCCTCGGAGATGTTGGGAACGGACTCCAGGGCCAGCATCGTGTGCCTACCCTACGACCGAATGCGAGAGCCGACCGCACCGGTGTACTACGACCGACGCGCGCCCGAGTACGACGACTGGTACCTAGGCCGCGGCCGCTACGCGGATCGCGAACGCGACGGGTTCGATGAAGAGCTTGCGCTCGTCGAGGCGACGCTCGCCTCCCTCCCGCCCGCCCGGACGCTGGACGTCGCATGCGGAACCGGGTTCCTGACGCGTCACCTCGCCGGCACGATCACGGGCCTCGACCGGAGCGCGCGCATGCTCGAGCTCGCGGCGGAACGCCTTCCGAGCGCCACGCTCGTCGAGGGGGACGCGCTCAGTCTGCCGTTCCCCGACGACGCGTTCGACCGCGTCGTGAGCGGCCACTTCTACGGGCACCTCGGCGCTGGTCAGCGCCCGACCTTCCTGCACCAAGCGCGGCGCGTGGCACCGGAGCTCGTGATCGTGGACGCGTCGATCGAGCACTCGGGAATGGAGGAGGAATGGTCGCGGCGCGTCTTGCTGGACGGATCGATCTGGGAGGTGTACAAGCGCTGGTTCTCGCCGGAGGGCCTCATCGATGAGCTCGGCGGTGGGGAGACGCTTTACGCGGGACGGCGGTTTCTCGTCGTCCGCTCGCCCCGTTGAGTTTGACCAGCGCTCGCTCGATCGCGCGACTCCAGCGGGACAACGCCCTCTGCCGGCGGTGTCTGGACGCCGGGTATCCGATCGACCCGCGGCCGGTCTTCGCCGGACGAGCCGGTCAGCGCGCGTATCTCTACGGCCTCGCGCCCGGCCGCGTGGAGGCGGACAGCGGGCGGCCGTGGCAGGGACGGGCCGGCCGCACGCTCCGCCGCTGGCTGCGCCTGGAGGAAGCCGCGTTCTTCGAGCTCTTCTACTGCGCGTCCGTCACCCGCTGCTTCCCGGGGCCGAGCGCGAGCGGCCGCGGCGACCGTCGCGCGACGCTGGCCGAGGAGGCGCTCTGTACATCCTGGCGCGAGGCCGAGCTCCGTCGCCTGCGCCCGGCGCTCGTCGTCACCGTGGGCCTCGCAGCCGCCTACCAGCTGCTGGGCGTTCGACGGCTGACGGATGCCGTCGGCAAGAGCTTCCTGCTCGACGACGCCGTCGCCGTTCCCCTGCCTCACCCGTCGGGCGCCAGCGGCTGGCTCAACGACGAGGCCAACCGGGCGCGGCTGGGAAAGGCGCTGACCCACGTCCGCCGCGAGCTCGCCCGGGTCGCGGTCGCATAGGATCGAGCCGTGAGCATCGGCATGGTCCTCGATCAGGCGTGGACCCTCTACATGCGGTTCTTCGTCCGGTTCTTCGGCGCCGCCATCCCCGCCGAGACGTGACGCTCGACCCGGAGACCGAGGCGCGGATCGAGGAGCCGGTCTCGGCGGACGCCGTTCGGGAGGCGCGCCTCACGCCCGCGGAGGCGGTCGAGCACATGCGGATCCGGCTCCCTGACCGCGGGAACCGCAAGCTCCGCCGCGTCCTCGAGCGCGCCAACGCCGACAAGGAGCTGAAGGGCTGGTGGCACGTCTCCAACGTCAACGCGGTCGTCCGGCTGCAGATCAACGACCACTCCTGGGTGCACATCCAGATCGTGGCCAACATCGCGCTCAAGCTCCTGCGCCAGCTGACGAAGCACGGCGTCGAGCCGTCGCTCGTGCGCGACTACGGGATGGAGAACGAGGACGCGGAGGTGGTCGTAGTCCTCGCCGCGCTCACCCATTGCGTCGGAATGTCGGTGCACCGGCGGGGACACGAGGACTGGAGCCTCTTCCTCGCCGAGCCGAAGCTACGCGAGCTGCTCGACGGGATCTACGAGGAGCCCGATCGCACCGTGGTCGTCTCGGAGGTGCTCCAGGCGATCACGAGCCACCGCGCGGACGGCGAGCCGCTCTCGCTCGAGGCCGGCATCCTCCGCGTCGGCGGACGCGCTCGACATGGCCAAGGGCCGCTCCCGCATCCCGTTCGAGAAGGGCCAGGTCTCGATGCACTCGCTCTCGGCGGCCGCGGTCGAGGAGGTCATGATCGGTGACGGCGAGACGAAGCCCGTGCGCATCGAGATCGTGATGAACAACTCGTCCGGCCTCTTCCAGGTCGACGGCCTGCTCAAGGCGAAGCTCCGCGGCTCGGGGCTCGAGCCGTACGTCGAGGTGATCGCGCACATCGACACCGACGACGAGAAGCGACTCGTCCCCGAGTACCGGCTGGAGATCTGACCGCGTCCGCGGGCCGGGTACAATCCCGCTCACGCCCTGCGGGATCGTCTAATGGTAGGACGCCGGATTCTGGCTCCGGAAGTTGGGGTTCGAGTCCCTGTCCCGCAGCCTGAGAGGTGAGAAACCCCCGCAATCGCGGGGGTTTCGTCGTTGAGGCGGGTCGCGTCAGGGCGCGTGTCGCAAGTTGTCGCAAGTCAGTGTTCGGGGGTTGCGCTCCAGAGTGACGCCGTCACCTCGCGCACCCGGCCGTCGTCGCGCTTGCGCGCCTCGAACTCGCGTGCGTACCTGTCCACCGCCGGTTACGCGGCCCGCCCCCATGCCGACGGGCGGCGCTCCCCTGAACCTTGGTACGGACCGCGCCCTCACCCATTTGTCTCCCCGAGTTGCCGAGACCTGCCTTGAGTGTCACGCCCAGTCGATGTCCTCTGTCACCCGGCCACCCTCAATCACGAAGTGCGAGCTTGTGTCGCCCGGTATCAGCAGACGCCAGTCCTCGCCGCCGCGTGAGTCGTCCGGGAACACTTCGAGGGTGTAGCCGTCGCTCAGGTGCAAGCCGAAGCCGGCCACCTCATCGACCTCCACTGATTGGACGACGGGCGGGTTGGCGGCTCCGCGCTCGAAATACGCGTCAAGTCTCTCGTCAGAGCGAGCGCGGCCCTGGTAGTCCCAGTTCCACCCGTCGTCGTCGTCCAACGGGATACCCGCAGGCCACCCGTCGTCTCCGTCGCCCGTTTCGATCCCCTCCGGGCCCCGTAGTCGCCAGGGCTGCCAGGTGTGCAACGCGTACTCGCCGACCACTCGCTCACGCCCGAGCGAAGTGACCCCTGACCTGCGCTCACCAAACTGGAACGACCGGAGCCCAGCCTTGGCGGAACTCCAGAACTCCTTGCCGACAAGACAGCTCAGTACCTTCTGGATCCGCGGATCGACAGGAGCCACGTCTCAGGCCTTGCCAGCTAGCGAGCGGACGAACATGGCGGTGCCACACAGTAGAACGAGCGGCCGGGTGGGACGCCCGAGCGCCTCGCGCTAGGGCGGGAGGCTTGAAACCAGAACATCGCCACTGGGGTTGCAGCCGGTCCTCCTCCTAGCGCACCCGGTGTTAGCGCCCTTCGCGGTTGCGCCAGACGTGCTCCTGTAGCAGCGTCGCCCGCAGCTCAAGCATCTCCTCGGGACAGTCCTCAAGCACGCGGAGGATCGCTTCGCGGTCGGGAATGTCGAGCGCGACGATGCGGCTTCGCGGTCGTAGGCGCGTTCGAGCCGTTCGGCGGTGGCGAGGAGGTCGGCTTCGCGCAGGCTCGCGGCGAGGTGGAGGACGGCTCGGTCGGCGACCGGGATCCCTGCGAGCCACACGACTAGGCCCAGGGGAGGTGGCCCCAGTACGACGGCCGTCCTCGCTGGGGCCGCTCGAACGGCGCGTACGCCTGCTTCGGGTCGGGCGTCTCCTGCTCCGCGCTCGCCCCATACCGTGCCGGGAGCTCCGACACTGGGTAGAGCAATTGCTCGTCTTTCGTCCGCGCACCCGTCATCAGGATCACGCACGGTCCGTCGCCGGCGCCAACGAAGACATGCTCAGTCCCAGCAGGAGAATGGAAGAAGTCCCAGGGCCGGAGGAGCCGCTCCTCGCCGTCGACAAGCAGCTTGCACTCCCCCGACAGCACGAGGAAGGCCTCCTGCTGCGACTCGGAGTGGTAGAGGCAGTTCGGCTCGCCCGGCTCCAGGACACTGAGGTTGATGCCGAGCTGCAGGAAGGGGAATTCTCGGCTCTCGAACCCGCATCCCGAGCCGAACGCCTTCGACGTCCACCACTCGGCGTCCCGCACGTTCACGACGAACCAGCCGTCGGCGGCGGGTGCGAGGCCTGAGCCAGAATCGTCGAGCCGCGCCTCGGGCACGGCGCGAGTCTAACTTGGCTGCGGCGACGAGGTTGTCGGGGTGCGCGGCCGAAACCTCGGGCCGGTCGACCTGCGTCGTCTACGCCGGTCTTCGCGAGACGGGTGCGGGGCGGGCGGCTAGCTGAACGCCGTCAGTAACTCTCACCATTGGCGCCACGTCGGCGGGAAGCTTCGTGCTTCATGCATCGAACCGATAGACGTCCGTGCGCTCCCAGAGAAGTCGGCCGTCAGGGGCGATGCGCGCCGTGACGAAGGTTCCGGCGCCGAAGACATGCTCATCGAAGAGCTTCAGATGACGCGGTCGAAACAGACACAAGCGGTACGCGGTGAGATCGGCGTCGTCGGTCTCGGGAAAACGCTGCGCGTAGATCGTTTCGCCGCGCTCGGCCTCGTCCCCTCGCGCCTCACGTGCTGAGCCAAACAGCTGGATTCCTCTGTCGGGCTCGCCCCACGTCTGGCTCGACTCATAGACGGCAACCGCGACTGAGTCGTTCTTTCGGATGTTCTTCGAGTGTTGTGCCCGTGGTGCTGACAGCCAGACGATCTCGTAGTCGCGCGTCCAGGCGAAGTAGGCCGTGTTGACGTACGCGCGCCCACTCGGTGTAACCGTCGCGATCGCACAGAGCATCGATGCATCCAGCAACCGCCGTGCGGCCGCCGCCATCCGAGCGGCGGCGACAGGACGGTTCGATCGCTCGATCGTCATAGCGAAACCACGTGGACGATCGCACGGCGAGCATCGCCGGGCTAGTAGGCAGTGAGGGACATGTCCGGCCTCGCCCATTGTGTGAGAACGTGTGCTCCGGACATCAGAAGGCCATCCCGGCGCACACCTCAGGCGCGCCCTCGCGGCCGGCAATCTCCCGCCGCCGAGCAGCAGCGCGTGGCTATGCGGCACGTGCGTTAGGGCTCGACTCGGACAAGGTCGCGAGGATCGTGGCCGAGGTCGGTGACGAGGCGGCTAGTGGTGGTGGCGCCGGCTATACACCACGCTCCCGGGTGTCACGACTTTCACGTCTGGATCCCAGCGACCGATGTACACGGCGTCGTCGGTGATGCCGATGCCGAAACTGCCCGCTATCCCTTTCTTCGTCTCGCCGCATTCGACCGATGAGGCGGTGTACGGGGAAACCGCGCTCTCAGAGCGGACGTGACAGAAGACGTGCATACCGGCAACCGGCGCGACGTCGCCGGTGTGTAACGGGACGATCCGGAATTCGCCGACGGCTCCCGCCGTCGCCGCCGCCCCGAGTGCCATCCCCGCAATCCCGACTGCTACCGACCTGAACATTTGCGACCTCCTCCACGAGATCAGATGGTTCTGATCTTCCGACCTCGTGACTTCCGATACATCGGTGGTTTGCCGCGGCATGTGTTCGGGCCGCCGAGCTGAGCGGCCACCTGCGTTAGGGGCGTCTCTTTCGATGCTCTACACAGCGATTCTGTGGCCCATTCATGGCCCAAACGTCCCGGAATGGTATGGCTTGGCTGCGTGGCCGACCTGGCGAACCCTGCCCACAAGCCACTTCCCGCCACTCGACCAAATCGCCCGCCAGCCCTCGTCCAACTCCCCAGTGGTGGCGATCAGCCATGCCGGCTCGACACTCATTTCGAATCCTCGTGACCGCGTTGCACCTCCGAAGCGGCGCAGCTCTGCGCTCTGCGTAACACGGGCTCGACCGGCACGAAGTAGCCTCCACGAGAAGTCGGTCCGCTGGCAGAACCACACGGGTGACAACTCGCGGCCTCGGGCCAGCGGTCGCGAATGTCTCCCGAGGCCTGACAGTCGACAACGGGCGACTTAATCCTCGATCTGCGCTGTCCCGTTCCGCTGCAATGCATCGAGTGAGGCTCGCATGGCCTCGAGCTTCTCGGGCGCATGACCGACCCAGTCGACAAGCTCGCCAACAACGCGCAACGGCTCGCGGCTACGGAAGGACTGCGTTGGATTCCCCGGGAACTTCTTGTCGGTCAAGTTCGGGTCGTCCTCGAACTCCCCGGTTGGCTCGACGATGTAGATGCGCCCGCGGCCCTCACCACTGGCCAGCTCAGCGCCCCAGACCGCGGCGTCGAGAGTTGCGCTGAAGTAGACGTAGTTCATCGCCCGGCCGGCCTCGAAGTTCGATTCGCGTCCCGAGAACAGCAGATCGCCCACCGCGACGTCCGCCTTCGTACCGTGCAGGTACACGCCCGCCTCGTACACCTCGAACGGCACCGGCTCACGCAAGGCGCTCACGCGACGATGCTACGTCACACAACAGCGGCGACTGCACGAAGCCGCGGACCGTCGTCGTCTTGACATCCGGGGCGGCAGCGCGTCGACCCGCCGGATCGAGCGGGAGGCCGTTCTGAACGAGATCGCCTGGTCCCCCGATGGGCGATTTCTGGCGTTCAGTCGGTCAGCGCACAGTCGGTCGGCGCAGTCTGGATCCGGAATCTACGTGATCCCCCGCCAAGGGGGCGGGCGGTCAAGGTGCTTGCTGGGTTGACTCCTGATGGCTGCTCCTCCTACGACTCCGCTATCTCATGGGCACCAGACAGTCACGAACTGGCGCTCTGGTGCGATGAGGCGATCTTCAGGGTCAAGCGCGACGGCACCACCCGTCACCGCCTCAACGTTGCTGCGGATGGGCGCGTTTCTTCCGCTTCATGGTCGCCCGACAGTCGACTGATCGCCTTCGGACGCAGCTGCGCCGAGGACGGACACGGAGCCCTGTCCTGCGACATCGCGGTGATGAAACCGGACGGAACGGCCAAGCGCACGCTCGTACGCCGCGACAGGAAGGAGATCGCAGGCCCCGATGGCCATCTCCCCGTGTGGTCGTCTGACGGCCGCCTGCTAGTCGACGAGTGGGGTTTCAGATTCCGCATTCTCGCGGTCGAGCCCGACTCAGCGAGGAGACCACGCGTCCTCTACCCCACAGCCGGATGGGGCGTTACAGCGGGCCCCAACGGATCCTTCGCGATGTGGACGGTCGTCGCGGGCGGCGACAGACACGTGCTCGAAATGATCGATCGCACCGGCAAACGAGTACGACGCCAGGCGCTACCGCACAGCTTCACAGAGCCAGCATCTGGCTCGGCTAGGCGTTTTTCGCATTCTCGGAAGCCACTTTTGCCGAGGCTACGTCTAGAGGCGCGTAAGCGAGGCTTTCGCATTACACACCGACAGTCTTGGCTCGTCCGCTCGCAGGCGCAACGGACACAGGACAGCTTCTGCGGCGCTCCGGGCGGCCCCCCTAGTCCCAGCCACCCTCGGAACGCGCAGCCCGCTGCGTGCGAAGGACCTCGCACATTGCTGCCCGCGTGTCGCAAGTTTGTCGCAAGTACGGACGGGAACTCACGGGGACCCGCCGCAGGCGGAACCGAGCATCAGTGCGGCATCGTGCAATGGACGGGAACGGTCGGTACCCGTACGGGTGAGTCCGGAAGTTGGGGTTCCAGTCCCTGTCCCGCAGCCTCCGAAACGCCCCGCGAGGGGCGTTTCGCGTTGCGCGAAACGAAAACGCTTGTGACAGTGCATGTGAACGTTTCGTAAGCGACCGGCATCGACTTTGTGCGTGCCGGGTAGCCTCGCATGACGCTCCGACAAGAAACGGCAGCGCCGGGCCTCCGACCGGAGGGCCCGACTGCGGCGCGCGCCGTGATCCTGTCCCCGAGGGGGAGGTCATGTCCTGAAAGCCCTAGTCACGGGCCTGTGCGCCCTCGTTCTCTGCGCCACACCCGCGGCAGCCCAGGCGGGCACGTCTGCCGATCTCGGCGCCCAGCTCGCGAGACACATCGCGACGATGCAGAAGTCGAGCTCCGTGATCGGCTTCTTCGAGAAGCACCGCTGGCTCCTCGACGATCCGCGTTTCCAGAAGGAAGCGTCCATCCGGCTCCGGATCGCCCGCAGCACGCTCGCGGCAACGCAGGCCAAGGCCGACCGTGCCCGGGCCGAGCTCGAGCGGCGCGAGGCCGACGCCGAGCGCAGGCGCCTCCTCACCGCCTTCGAGCGCTCGCCCGAGAAGGCGATCTGTCAAGTCTTCGGCTCCTACTGCCGGCAGGCGCTCCAGGTCGCGCGCTGCGAGTCCGGCGTCCAGACGACCGCGCAGAACGGCGAGTACCTCGGGTTGTTCCAGATGGGCTCGACCGAGCGCCGGACCTTCGGCCACGGCGAGAGCGCAATCGAGCAGGCGCAGGCCGCGTACCGCTACTTTGTCCGTTCGGGCCGAGACTGGAGTCCCTGGTCATGCAAGCCGTGGTACTGAGCCTCCCTCAAGATTCGTGCGCAAAGTGCGGGCCTCGACCGCAGGGTCGGGTTCCCACCGAGCCGGATCGCTGGTAGTAGATCGACCGTGTCCTTCTGGCGGAAGCCTGACCGCCTGAGGCCTCTGGACGAGGCAGCGGCGTACGCGCGCTGCCATGGTGACCGCGACGAGTCGGTGCGCGTCGTCAAGCTTCCCCCGCGACGCGCGCGCTACGACCTGCTCGCGACCGGAGAGGAGATCCGGCGGCGCTTCGAGGAGCGGATCGACGCGCGCGAGCCCGACCCCGGGCTTGCCACACCTCCTCCGGCAACCGTCTGACCGCGCGCATCACGTCTTGGAGGCGACAACGGGCCTCGTCACGGCGCCGCCGCTCGAGGGCGTCGTCCCGCGGAGACCAAGGACGGGCGCCGGATCGCCGGGGGGTCTCCGGTACACTCTCTGCGCGCCACGGCCCATTCGTCTAGTGGCCTAGGACACCGCCCTCTCACGGCGGCGGCACGGGTTCGAATCCCGTATGGGCCTTTCCTCCAGAAGCCCCGCAAACGCTAGGGATTCAGCGTGCTCGCGGCCAACCGGACGACAGGCCGGAAGAGGCCGTGAGGGGGCGATAGAGGCCCTGTCGCCCCGCGTGTCGCCCCGCGAGTCACCGCCCTTGTCGCCCCGCGACCCGAGCTGAGCTACGGCTCCCCTCTCTCTTGCGGGGCGCCGCCGCTCCGCGTTTCGCTCCGGGCTTGCGGCCGGGTGGCCGGGCCGGGCCAGCGGGGTCAACACAGCCCAACACCGGGAGAAGCCCGGAGAGAGGGTTCTCGCCCACCCACCCGCTCGTTGGGAGTTGGCTGACCTTCGACCGCGCTGACCGACCCTTTCGCCTGCGTGGGTGGCTACCGAGTTCGCCGTACGGTGACCCTGAACGAGGCGTTGGTTGTGTTCGCGCTCGTGTCAGTGGCTGTGCAGTTGACGACGGTGCGGCCGATCCGGAACCGACTGCCGGACCGGGGCAGGCATGTGGCCGACAACGCGCCGCCCTTGTCGTCCTGAGCGGTGACCTGGAAGGTCACGCGGGCGCTTTTCGCCCCTTTCTTAGCCTTCACGGTCTTGTTGGTTGCACCCGTGAGCACCGGCGGGGCGATGTTGAAGTCGAGACCCGGCACGCTCAGTGTGCCGGTCCAGGTTTCGAAGCCTCGAAAAGTGCTTCCGGTCGAAGGCCCGAGGGCGCGAGTGACCGTGCCGCTCCCAGAGGCACCGGCGTAGATCCCCGTACCACCCGTGACCGTGAACGACTGCCTTACGGTTTCCACGGCATTCGACGGCGGAATGCACAGGGGTGCCTCCGCGAGCGTGAACTCGATCTCGCCCTTGTTCGCGACGACCCAGCGCACGGGATATCCGAGGACTCTTTCGTCATCTCCGCTGCACAGCGGCGGGCCCCGGTGAACCAAGTACGCGTAGGCCTCCGTCACCGCGCCGAGACCCGGCGCCGGACCCTCACCCGTGCGTGCTGGGCACTCGAGGGACTTCGGGGAACCGGGCGAGCACTGACCAGCGAGGTCCGACACCAACCTGAGCGTGGCGTGGAGAGCGAGCTGGGAGGTGGTGGGCTGCGACTCGGCCGTGGCTGCGAGCAGCCCGAAGCACACGACCAGGGCCAGTGCCAATCGCCGCATCGCCACACCTTCCCCCCAAACGTATGTCTCTTACGTGTGACGGTGACTCTCTCACCGTGTCTGATGCGGAGTCAAGGCGGCCTTTCTGGCCCGGCGCATCCGTTCGGCCATCGCGGCCGTGGCCGCGCGTGGAGGCCGCTTGTGCGTCGAGTCACGAATTTGACAGTGGGGAGCGGACCGATTGCGACGGGCGTCAGGGCAATGAGCTGCTACCGCTAGGGGCCATTCCGAACGCTGGCGCAGGCGAGCGCGGGTGTCTCCTGGAACCCGACTAGCCTGCTTCCGGGCTCGGCGTAAGGAGTTTCCAGTGCCCCTCCGAGACGACCTCGACCGTGTCGTCCGTCACCTTCACGGCGGTCTCGTCGTCGATTGCGTACGTTGGGACTGGGATCCCGGCGGCCCATCGTTCGACCTCGGCCAGAGAAGAGTCGTCGAAGCCCTCGCGGTCCAGGTGCACACGCAACGCAAAGTCGACCAGCCCCAGCGCTCTGTCGCCTTCCTGCTCCGCCATATCGCTGCCCGCGGGCACGAACTGAAGGTTGAACTCCGCGTCGCAGTTGTAGGGCGTCACCACGATGCTCCCGGCGCTCACCCCCACATAGACCGACTCGCTCAGCGACGGCAAGAGGTCTGCCAGGCCCGACTGCCGCATCCAATGACACAGGTACAGGACATCGCCGCCCCAGACCAAGAGGGCGTCGGTCTCGCGGAGCATGGGGACCCAGCTCTCCCGCTGGATGCTTGGCAGCGCGGTGAGTTCCAGCACTCCCAACGACTTCCAACCCAATGCGCACAAAGGGCTCGCGGCGTTACCGCAGATCGCTTTCCACGCCATGTCTGCACCCTCCGGGAAGGGGTAGACCGCCGTCGGAATGAAGAGGGCGCTGGACTCGGCGACCGGTTTCCCCAGTAGGGCGACGAGCGTGTCGTAGATGCTCGCGTTGGCGATTCCGGCGGACGTGAGAAGAAACCTCATGCTTGCCTCCCGAGAGTCGATTGCTGCATGTGGAACCGCATGGCCGATCTGGTCCTCGCTTACTGGAAGCACGGCCTGACCGACACGGTCGCATCATGCGAGTCCTTCCCTGCGCACGGCCGAGCTGGTCGCCGCCGACGACTAGACCGCCGCCGCGCGTCCGGAGCAGCGTCGCCCTGGAGGACAACGACCGCGCTATGGTGAGCGCCCAGCTGATCGACCGCATCCCTCGACGCTGGAGGCACGACGATGGAGGACAGCACGTGGGAAGGGTGGACGACCCCGCCACCGTCACCAGGGCACGCGCTGGGCTACCCGGAGGGGCGCAAGCTCCCCGGCGGACCGCGTGGATGGCTGGGCGAGCTGCGCTCTCGACACCCCGTGCGACGGACGACGCGATCAAGTTCGCCGCACGCATGTGGCCGCAGGTGCAACCCGAGGACTTCGAGCGCGACGGTCGCCGGTTCGTCGAGCGCGCGATCAGGCGAAGAAGCTCCTGCCACCCCTCCACCGCGCCGAGCATCTTCTCCACGTCGCCCTGCGTCACGATCACGGCGTCGACGTCCTCGGAGCTTGTAGATAACGCTCGTAGCTTGCGCGGCTACTCGCCGTGCCGTCAGCGTCGGCCTCTTACGAATCACTGGCTGGGCCCGTCTACTCTCGGGGCATGGAACTGGAAACGCTCCTCGGGCTGCTCTACTCGGCTGCCGACCGCAGCAACACTGTCCAGGCGACCGTCCATCGCAGGCATTCGCACGCAAGGGAGCTTGAGCTTCTTCGGGCGCGCGGCTGGTATCGAGATCCCCCTCGCATCCAGCCGGAGGAGGGCGACCGGGGAGAACCGGCGGATGTGATCGACACTACGACCCGCTTGTGGGCAGCTCGTCCCCACTGGTTTCGTTGGGAGAGCACGTTCAGCGACAACGAGCGTGACGCCCGCACCGAGGTTGGCGTCAAGGAGGGGGAGCTGTTCTGGCATCGGTTCGACGACGGCGATGTTGTCCGCTCGAATGAGGACCGCGAGGGCAGTGGGATGATGACGGTGAGCGAGGAGTTGGTGCTTGATCCGGCGCCCCTTCTTGGCACCTACAAGTTCGAAATCGGTTCGCTCACGACGCTGATCGGCAGACGCGGCATCGAGGTCGCGGCACACCAGAGGGTCAACGCGCAGCCCCACTTGTTCGGCCCGCTCAGCGGCGACTTACACCTCGTCATTGACGAGGAGCGCGGCGTTCTGCTGAGGTCAGCAGTCGTGGTCGAGCGCGAGGAGATCTCCATCAGCGAAGTCGTGTACATACTGTTCGACGAGCCGATCTCGGCAGACCTGTTCCGACCGCTCAGCTGACACTTCCCAGAGCTGGCAATGCCCTCTGAATCGGAACCGCCGCGGCAGGGAGCGCGCGCCAGCGGAACCCGATCCAGAAGGGCTGAAGCGACAAGCGCATCCTCGGGCGACAACCCAAGCTGAGTGATCCTGCCGACCCGAAAGGCCCCCAGCCTTCGGACATGTCGGAACGAGCGCATCGTGACCCGGATCTGACCTGTCAGATGCCGTCCGACGAACACCGGCACGCGGGGCAGGTCGCCGTTGAGCACGTTGTCGGTCAACGGCGCCTTCCGACCCCGACCGCTCACGAAGTACCCCGACAGGCACCCCCTCGCCTGCGCAGCCTCGGATCGAACGTCCTCCACGGCCCGAGCGACCTCCCGGAGCGCTATCGCGATCGCCACGCACGCGTCGGCGGCGGCCCATGCCGGGGCGCGCCCGCCGCCGCGCGCTCGGCGTGCCACTCCGCGAGCTTCTCGTAGTCCGTCGCCCTCCGACGAAGGCGCTCGAGCAGGGTCACTTCGCCCGATCCCGCTCGCTTTGCTTAACCCGCTCGAGCACCCGAGCCAGAAACGGATTCAGCGAAGGTCGTTCAACGGGTTCCGCTTCACCACGCGCCTTCGCGTCGGACACGGGTTCGAATCCCGTATGGGCCTTGAGCTCCACATGCTGGAAGTGCCGCAAACCTCGCCACTGTGCGGGGTGGGCGCTTTTGCACAGGGATTGTGCCTCGTCGAGCATGGGTCTCGAGAGTGTCAAGAATCACCGGCTCTGAGCACCCGGTGCATGCCTCGGTGATACCACGGTTGCAGGTTCGAAGCTTCGTCAGCGAGGCAGAACGAAGGACTCAAAACCTTCGCCTCGTCCCTCCCACCATCGCGCGAAACCCTCCGCCGACGCCTGGTCGCGGAACACCTTGTAATGAACGTGGTGACCACCGCTCACGGTGTACCGCACTGTCCATGTGGTGGTGCCGTTCGACACCTGCCGCATCCCTCTCGGGTCAAGGGTTCAGTGGTTCTGGATCACGTCCCACGCCGTTCTCTTCTCCGTTCAAAGGCAATCACCTAGGCCCGCAGGAATCACTGGACGTTCGGCCAGACGGGCCTAGACCGGCTGACTTCACTCCATGGTCTGGGCCGACGACGCCCTGAGTGAGTGGCTCGCTGGCGACGCGCGCTGGGCGTGCCATGGTCGAGTCAACGGCGGGCCGGGGCGGCGTGGGCGTGCGGCGGTGCGCGCACCCATTCGCGACGTCAGCTGCCGCTCCGTCGGACACAGTCGTGCTCGGTGGCCGTCCGCGCCCTGGCTCCTCGTCCGGTTGCAGATTGCTCGAGACAAGGTGCGGGGAGAACATGTCATCCGCGAGCGTCCACTCATGAGCGAGCTCCTTGTTGAACTCGGGGTCGACCATGACGCGGTCGCCGTCCAATCCACAGCCTGAGACCCCAGTGACGTGCGGCTTTCCCGTACCCAACGGCAGCGAGCGCCCCGATGGCGGCCGCCACCGTGCCCACGACGCTACGGGTATCCCTCAGAGGGAGACTGCTCCTGGACCTGTGGCCGGATCCCCCGTCGCCTCGCATGGTGCTCGTTTCCACAGCTTCAGGTCGCCGCTCCCTCCACCACACTCGAAGGGAGGGGCAATGACCATCGCCCCCACACCGCTCCATACTCGTCGGGTGCCGCACGGCTACCTGTGGGCGCTTGCGACACTCGTGATCGGTCTGATCGTCGGCGGCCTCGTGGGGCTCCTGGTCGGCTCGAACGTGTTCGAGGATTCCTCGAGCTCGGCCGGCGTCCAAGGATCAGGTGTCGCCGCCACGGAGACGCGTAACCTGCCACCGTTCGGCTCCGTCGAGCTTGCCGGGAGCAACATCGTGACGATCCGCGTCGGGGAGGAGCAATCCGTCGTCGTTCACGCCGACAACAACCTCGTCGACAGCGTCACGACCGCGGTGCAGGACGGCAGCCTGGTGATCGGGGACATCCCCGGTAGCTACACAGCCAAGAGCCCGATGAGCGTCACGGTCAGCGTGCCATCGCTGGATGAGTTGACTCTCACCGGAAGTGGGGTCATCGCGGTTACCGGCATCGAGGCCGCGAGCCTGACGGTGAGGCTGCCCGGCAGTGGCGTCCTGCGCGCGAGCGGAGCCGCGACGAAGCTCGATGTCACCCTGGACGGCTCCGGCGACGCACAACTCGAGCAGCTCATTGCCGGCGACGTACGTGCAGCCGTCAGCGGCTCGGGCCGGATCGTCCTCACGGCGACCAAGAGCCTTGATGCGTCGGTGCCAGGCTCGGGCGCGATCATGTACAGCGGCGATCCGCGGGAGGTGACGAAGAGCATCACCGGCAGCGGCGCAATCATCTCGACCTCGAGCTGACGCGAAGAGCATCCGAGCTAGCGCACGCGACCGCGCCACGGACTCGACGCGACGAGCACGCGGCACGACTGCGAGGCCCGATCCGAAGTCGTCCCGCACCCTCGAAGGGGCGGTTGCACCGGCGTGCTGACATGGGTCAGGCTGGACGCGCCGGTCCTACCTCGACCGACGGCACGGAGGGTGGGGCCGGCTTCAGCCGGACCCACCCTCGACCCACGCTCCGCCCGGCACTAGCTCCCGCGCTGGCAGTGACGCAGCGCGTTCAGGCACCCGTCGACGAGCGACTGCAGGTCGCTCTGCCGCCAGGCGTTGAAGAAGTCGGCGTGCGCCGAGAGCTGGCCGCCCGAGGCGAGGGTCACGGTCCCCACGCCGGTCACCGGGTAGCGATAGATGAGCGAGATCTGGGGCAGCGCATGGGCGAACTGCGTGGGGCAGCGGCCGGCGACGGGGTAGGCGACGTGAGCGGCGTGGCTCGCGCTGTCCAGGTTCTTGCCGTCCCAGCAGCTCGGGAACCTCACGTGCAGCCGCAGTGCCCGCGCCCTCGCGTCCGGGCACGTCGGGACCGTGCTCGAAGGAGCGACGCCACCTGTCACGCCGCAGTTCCAGAAGATCAGGCGCAGAGGCTGCGGGCTGGTCGCCTTCGCGTCCCCGGCGATCATGCGAAAGCCGGGTGGGAATGCCTCGACGTGCCGCCTCGTGCTGCGCCGGTAGTAGATCTGGGCATGGGTCGGCGTCACCGGCTGCCCGTCCACGTAGAGCGTCGGCATCCAGTAGGCGGCCGTGTCTCCCGGTCGCTGGCAGGTCGTGCCGCTCGCGAGCAGCGCGTCCAGCGTCGACGACGCGTTCGTCCGGGTGTTCCCGACGAACGAGTGGTCGTGGGACGCGCCGGGCTTGCCGAAGAAGACGATCGGGTCATCCGCGGCGCGGTGGCTGAAGGTGCACGAGCTGACGAAGTTGACGCCACGAAGCTGGGCGATCGAGGCGCGCTCGCCCGAGCCGGCGAAGGCGGTCGAGACCACGAGCACGGCGGCCAGCGGCAGAAGCGAGGCAATGGCGAGCACACGGGCGTTCATCGGAGCACCTCCGGAGCAGCGTGGACCGGCTCGATCGAATCACCGCGTTGTGAGGATTCCGTGTGGGCTGCGCAAAGCGGAGCGCAGCCCCGGGTCGGGCGTTCGAAATAAGCCGATCCCCGTTCCTCTGCGATCATCAGGTCGAGACGACGAAGGAGGCCAGGAGATGTCCGTTGCCGACTTGACGAGGGTGCTGGACGATGCCGGCGCCGAGTACGAGGTCTTGCACCACGGGCACACGGAGCGCGCAGCCGAGGAGGCCGATGCCCTCGGGCTCGACGCGGCGGAGGTCGCCAAGACGCTCATCGCACGCACCCCGGAGGGCCACCTGCGCGCGCTCGTCCCGGCGTCCGAGCGCATCGACCTGCGGAAGCTGCGCGAGGTCGTCGGCGGGTCGAAGGACGACGTCCAGCTGGCGACCGAGACGGAGATGGCACACGACTACCCCGAGTTCGCGCTCGGGGCAGTGCCGCCGCTCGGCGGAACGCGAAACGATCCGGTGATCGTCGACCGGCGGCTCGCCGAGCACGAATGGCTCGTGTTCGAGGCGGGGACGCACGACGAGTCCGTCCGCATCCGGACGAAGGATCTGCTCCGGATTGCGCAAGCGCAGACGGCCGACCTCTGCGAGGACTGAGCCCGGACGAGTGACGTTCGGGGTTGGCAGCCCTGCTCAGGGACCGCCGCGGACGTAGATCACCTGGCCGGTGACGTACGCCGCGTCGTCCGAGCAGAGAAACGCGATCACGCCCGCGACGTCCTCCGGCTGACCGACCCGCCGGAGCGGCGATCTGCTCGGCGACGGCCGTCTGGAAGTCCTCGAACGAGACGCCGAGCCGCTCGGCGGTCTGCTGGGTCATCGCGGTCGCGATGAAGCCCGGGGCGACGCAGTTGACCCGGACGTCGAAGCGGCCGAGCTCGATCGCGAGCGTCTTCGTCGAGACCCTGGATGCCCGCCTTCGCGGCCGAGTAGTTCGCCTGGCCGCGGTTGCCGAGCGCGGAGGTCGAGGAGATGAGCACCATCGAGCCGCTGCTTCTGCTGCGTCATGTGCGGCCTGCGCGGCCTGCGCCGCGAGGAACGTGCCGCGCAGGTGCGTCGCGATCACCGCCTCCCAGTCGTCGTCGGTCATCTTGTGGACGAGGTTGTCGCGGATGATCCCGGCGCACGTGACGAGCACGTCGAGCCGCCCGTTCTCCGCCGCCGCGGCGACGGCCGCCTCGACGTCGGCGCGCGAGGTGACGTCGCAGCGCACAGCCCGCCCGCCGATCCGCTTCGCCGTCCCCGTCGCGGCGGCCTCGTCGAAGTCCGCGACGACGACGTGCGCACCCTCCGAGGCGAGCCGCTCCGCGGTCGCTGCGCCGATTCCCTTCGCGCCGCCGGTGACGAGCGCGGTCTGGCCCTCGAAGCGCCTCATCGAAGCATCCGGGCGACGAGCTCGGCGACGCAGACGGGCTTGTCGCCGCCCTCGCGCTCGACGGTGGCGAGCACGACTCCCTGGTCGCCGCCCGCGACCTCCTCGACCGACTGGACGGTGAAGCGCGCCCGGATGCGCGAGCCCGACGGGACGGGGGCCGGGAAGCGAACCTTGTTGACGCCGTAGTTGATCCCCATTCGGTATCCCGTGAGCCCGAGCGCCTCGCGACATCAGCGGGACGCAGAGCGAGAGCGTCAGGAAGCCGTGCGCGATGGTCGTCCCGAACGGCCCCTCGGCGGCACGCACGGGGTCGGTGTGGATCCACTGCGGGTCGTCGGTCGCCTTGGCGAACCCGTCGATCCGCTCCTGGTCGACCTCGAGCCACTCGGTCGGCCCGAGCTCCTTTCCGATCAGCTCAGCGAACTCGCTCATGCGTCCCGTCTCCTTCGTCGTTGGGCTCAGCGTCAGCCGCGGCCCCAGCGTACGGTGCTCGCCGCCCACGTGTAGCCGGTACCGGCGGCGAGGAGCAGGACGAGGTCGCCGTCGCCGACCTCGACCCGTGCGCACGGCCCGGTCGAGCGCCAGCAGCGGGTCGACGCCGCTCATGTGGCCGGTGTCGTCCAGGTATGCGGCCCGCTCGAGCGAGAGTCCGAGTGCGGTGACGATCGCCTCGTGCATCGAGCGCTTCATGTGGATCCCGCAGAGGTACGAGACGTCCGCGAGCGTGGCGCCGCTTCGCGCGAGCGCGCCCTTGGCGGCGGCGACGAAGTTCGGCAGCGACACCTCGTCGAGGCCGCCCTTTCATCTGCGGCCGGGTCGGCGACGTCGAGGTAATGCCGGCGCCCGTCGACCGTTGCGTGCGACGCCGGCTCGACGCTCCCCCCAGCGGGCACCTTCACCTGGAGCGAGAACGAGCCGTCGGTGATCGCGTGGCAGCCGAGCAGGTGGTTGCGGTCGGCGTCGGCCGTCAGGATGCCCGCCACCGCCCCGTCGCCGAAGTTGAACATGAACCGCGAGCGCTCGTTCGTGTAGTCGAGGAGGTACGACTCGCGGCAGGCCGCGACGAGGAGGACGCTCCCGAGCTCCGGCTCGGCGGTCAGCAGCGCGCGCGCGAACCGCAGCGCGACCGGCGTGCCCATCGAGACGTTGTCGTACTCGATCGCGTACGCGCTGTCGCAGCCGAGACGGTGCGCGATCCACGGCGCGGCCTGCCAGACGGCGTAGTCCTTCCAGGTCGAGCCGTAGTAGACCAGCGCGCCGATCGTGGCCGGATCGAGCTCCTGCTCCTCGAGGAGCCGCTTGCCCGCCGCGACGGCCAGGTCGCTGACGTGCTCGTCCTCGGCCGCGATGTGCTTTCCGCGCAGCCCGAACTTCTCGACGATCACGTGCTCCGGGATGCCGCTGGCCGCAGCGACCTCCGCCGCCGTCAGCCAGCGCTCCGGGAGGTAATGGGCCGTCGCCGTCGAGCCGACGCGCGTCACGTGCCGCCGTTCCGGGAGCCGAGCGTGCGGGTGACGATCCGGCCGAGCTCGTCGAGCACGTCCGGCGGCAGCTCGTCACGCCCTGCCCACAGGATCCAGCGCATGCCCGACCAGCTCCCCGATCCCCATCAGGGCCCAGGCCAGCAGCTCCGGGTCGCCCTCGGCGATCTCCCCCGCCTCCATCGCCTGGCGAAGCCCCGCGACGTAGCCGCTCGTGAGCCGCTCGTAGTGGAGCTGGAGCGTCTCCGGCGAGACGAACTCCGCCTGGCGGATGATCCGGTAGAGCGCCGGGTGCTCGGCCACGAAGCGGAAGTACCCCGCAAAGCCGAGCCGCTCCATCTCGGCGCGGGTCTTCCCCTGCGAGGCGGCCTCGGTCATCGCCTGGCGGACGCGATGGTTGAGATCGACGACGAGCTCGTCGAAGACGTCCTTCTTGCTCGCGAAGTAGAGGTAGAAGGTGCCCTGCCCCACTCCCGCTGCCTCGGTGATCTTCACGATCGAGGCGTCGTGGTAGCCAAGCTCGGCGAACACGGCTTCCGCCGACTCGAGCAGGCGACGGCGCGTGCGCTCGCCGCGCTGCGAGAGGGGCCGACCGTCCACGCCCGTCGCGACCTCGCTCACTGCGGCACTCCGGTCACGCCGACGCGCAGCTCGTCCTTCAGCACCTTGCCCATCGACGAGCGCGGCAGCGACTCGACGAACGAGAACGTCTTCGGCACCTTGAAGCGGGCGAGCCGGTCGCGGCAGAGCCCGCGCAGCTCGTCCTCGGTCGCAGAGACAGCCGGGCGGAGCACGACGAATGCGACGCACGCCTCGCCCCACCGCTCGTCGGGCACGCCGACGACTGCGGCCTCGAGCACGGCCGGATGGCCGTGGAGGACGTCCTCGATCTCCGCCGGGTAGACGTTCTCGCCCCCGGAGATGACCATGTCCTTGATCCTTCCGGCGATGCGGTAGAAGCCCTCCTCGTCGCGCTCGGCGACGTCGCCGGTCAACAGCCATCCGTCCGCGAACGCAGCCTTCGTCGCCTCGGGGTTGCGCCAGTAGCCGGCGAAGACGTTCGGCCCCCGGACGATCAGCTCGCCTGTCGACGGCCCCTCGAGGAGGCCGCCGCCCTCGGCATCACGGAGCGCGACGTCGACGTGCGGGTATGGCTTGCCGGCGAAGCCGAGCTTGCGCCGCGCGTCCTCGGGCGGCAGGCAGAGCACGTTCGGCGCCGCCTCCGTGAGCCCGTAGCCCTGGACGATCTCCACCCCGCGCTCGAGCCACGTCTCGAGCAGCGCCTCCGGCATCGGCGCGCCGCCGACGACCGCGAGCCGCAGGCTCGAGAGATCGGCGTCCGCGAAGCCGGGCTCGTGGGAGAGGAAGAGGTACGTCGCGGGGACGCCCATCATCGTCGTCACGCGCTGCTCGGTGATCAGCTGGAGCGCGCGGCCCGGGTCGAACGAGGGCTCGAGGACGACGGTCGCGCCCTTCCACCACGCGAGGAGCGGCTGGACGTTCCAACCTCCGACGTGGAACTGCGGCAGCACCTGGAGGACGACGTCGTCGTCGCGGAGGCTCGTCGTGCGGTCGAACGAGAGGTTCGTCCAGAAGCAGTTCGCGTGGGTGAGCAGCGCGCCCTTCGGACTTGCCGGTCGTGCCCGACGTGTAGACGAGCAGCAGCGGGTCGTCGTCGCGGGCGTCGTCCCCGACTTCCGTGTCCGCCTCGAGCGTGGGGTCGCCGATCCGCGCGATCTCGATCTTCGTGCCGGCGGCGCGTGCGAGCTCCTCGTGCTCGTCCGAGGCGAGGAGCAGCGCGGGCTCCGCGTCCTCGAGCTGGTAGGCGATCTCGGCGGGCGCGAGCCGCCACGAGATCGGCAGCAGCGCGACGCCGAGCCGGGCGCATGCGAAGAAGGTCGCGACGTGATCGGGCGACGTGCTCGGTCAGCGTCGCGAGCCGGTCGCCGTGCCGCGAGGCCCCGCGCGGCGAGCCCCGCGGCGAGCCGTGTCGCTCGACGGTCGAGCGCCGCGTACGTCAGCTCGCCGCCGAGGAACCGGATCGCGACCCGCTCGGGCGTCAGGCGCGCGCGGTCGGAGAGCCAGCGGCCGATCGTCAGAGACGCGCCGGTCATCCCGACTCCTCGACGAAGGCGGTGACCGACTCCACGAACGTTTCCGGCTGCTCCCAGAAGTAGAGGTGCCCCGTGCCGGGAAACCGCTCGAGGCGCGCGTCGGGGAGGAGCGTCACGAGAAGGTCGCCGTTCCGCGGGTCGACGACGACGTCCTCGGTTCCGTGGTGGACGAGCGTCGGCTGCGCGAGGCCCCCGAGCCGGTCGTACGCGTCGAACGTCGCGCCCGCCGCCGCCTGGGCCGCCCAGGCGACCGGATCCTGCGCCGTCGCGAGGCGGTGCGCCATGATCCGGTCGACGA
The DNA here is from genome assembly GCA_963793655.1 of uncultured Actinomycetes bacterium. Classification (GTDB taxonomy): domain Bacteria; phylum Actinomycetota; class Thermoleophilia; order Gaiellales; family Gaiellaceae; genus Gaiella. The sequence continues at coordinate 622,987 of CAWCAV010000009.1, read as the reverse complement.
GTTCGGGGCGCTGCGCAACTGTCTCGGGCGCGAGTGCGTTCTCGACGAAGCGTCGCAGCGCGACCGCAGGCTCCAGCGTCGCCGCCTCCGCCATGAGCGCGACGGTCACGCTGGGCATCGGATGCGACCGCGGCCCACCCGGCGTCGTGCACGCGAGGACGAGGCCGCTCGACGCGCTCCGGGCCGGGCGAGCGCGAGCTCCTGCGCGACCATCCCGCCGAGGCTCGTCCCGACGACGTGCGCGCGCTCGATGCCTGCCTCGTCGAGGACGTGCGCAGCGTCGCGCGGCGAGCTCGGCGACCGTGTACGGCCCCGGCGGAGCATCGCTCTCGCCGATGCCGCGGTTGTCGAAGAGGATCACGTCGAACCGCTCGGCCAGGCCCGGCAGGACCGGCTCCCAGCCCCAGCGCGCGTAGCCGAGGCCGTGGATCAGGAGCAGCGGCTCGCCCGCGCCTCTGCGCTCCCACGCGATCCGCGGGGTCACGCGGCAGCCTCCTCTCCGCGAGCCGCCCGCCGACGGGCGGCGAGCGAACGAATTCGGCTCGGAAGGCTGGCGAGCCCGCCGGGGACGAAGAAGACAACCGCGACGAACAGCGCCCCGAGGAGGAACAGCGGCTCCGACAGCGGGATCCTGAGCACGTCGGGAAGGTCCTGTATTCGCGGTTCACCGGAAAGGCTCCGGAGCCGGTAGTCGAGGAGGGTGTAGAGAAAGCCGCCGATCAGCGCCCCGAAGCGCGTGCCGGCGCCGCCGAGCACGACCATGACGAGCAGCGTGAGCGTGAAGGTCGCGGTCGTCACCTCGGGCGTCACTCCGATCAGAAGCAGCCACATGAAGCCGCCCCAGGCGGCGAGGAAGGCGGCCAGGACGAAGACGAGGAGCTTGTACGGGTACGGGCGCAGCCCGATCACCTCGACTCGGCGCTCGTTGTCGCGGATGGCGCGCCAGACATGCCCGGCCGAGGATCCGATTGCCGCCCGCGCGATCAGGAACACGGCCACCACGTAGGCGAGGGCGAGCCAGTAGAGGTACTTCGTGTTGAGGACGCCGACGAAGAAGTCGGGGAGGGCGTCGACGTCGAGGACGATCCCCTCCTCGCCGCCGGTCAGGCCGGCCGGATTCGTCTGGACGATCACGGTGCCGGCCTGGGCGAAGGCGAGCGTGACCATCGCGAAGGCGATCCCGCCACCCGCAGGCTCACCGCGCCCAGCACGAGCGGCACGGCGATGGCGACGACTCGCGAGGAGGGCGAGCGTCGCCGGAAGGCCCCACTCCCACTCCGTGAGCGCGATCGCCGGCATGTAGACGCCGAGCGCGAAGTAGAGAGCGTGCCCGAACGAGAGAAGCCCGGTGAAGCCGAACAGGAGGTCGTACGAGAGCGCGACGCCGGCGAAGACGAGACAGAGAGCGAGCAGCTGGAGCGTGCCGGGCGAGTCGAGCGGGCCGGGAAGCACGCGCGGTAGCTCGAACGAGAGGAACGGCACGACGACGAGGAGCGCGAGCACGGCGGCCGGAACCGCGTACCGCAGGACGACGCCTCGTGCGCTCATCAGTGCGCCACCTTCGGCGCGAGGCCCTCGGGCCTGAGCAGGAGGACAGTCGCGAGGAGCAGCATCACCGACACGTCGCCCGCGCCGCTCCAGTCGAGCCAGTCGGCGACGTAGTAGTTCGCGTACTGCTGGACGAGCCCGACCACGACCGCCGCGACCGCTGAGCCCCCGATCGAGCCGAACCCGCCGATGACGACGACGATGAAGGCGAAGATGAGGAGCGACGTCCCTCGCCCCGGATCGACGCTGCCGAAGTAGATCGCCCGACAGAACGCCCGCGAGCGCGGCGAGCGCGCCGCCGAGCGCGAAGACGAGCGTGAACGTCTTCCGGACGTCGATCCCGAGCGCCGTCACCATCGCGCGGTTCTCGACTCCGGCCCGGATGATCAGCCCGAAGCGCGTGAAGCGCAGGAACGAGATCGAGGCCGACGAGAACGATCGACCGCGACGGCGATCTCGACGAAGCGGTCGTTCGGGATGTTCGCGCCGAGGATGGTCGTCGTGTCGAGCATCCAGTCGGGCACCGGGAAGATCTGCGGATCGGCGCCCCAGATCCCGAAGACGAGCGCCCCGAGCGAGAGCGCGAGCCCGACCGTGACGAGCACCTGCTCGATCGGGCGGCGGTAGAGCGGACGGATGAAGACGATTCGACGAGAGCACCGAGCGCCGCGCCGACCACGAGACCGAACGCCGTGGCCGCGAGGAGCTCCGCCTCGAACGACGTCGAGATCTGCGTCGTCAGCCACCACGCGGCATAGGCGCCGAAGGTGATGAACGCGCCGTGCGCGAAGTTGAGGACGCCCATCAGCCCGTAGATGAGCGACAGCCCGGAGGCGACGAGGAAGTACATCGCGCCGAGCCCGAGCCCCGTGATGGTGAGCAGGACGAAGGTGCTCAATGCCCCGCTCCATGCACGCCGAGAAGCTGCTGCACCCGCTCCGGGCTCGCGAAGAGCTCTCCGGCCGCGCCTTCGTGAACGACCCGGCCGCCGTCGAGGACGACGACGTGCTCGGCCACGCGCTTGGCGACGCCGAGGTTCTGCTCGACGAGCAGGATCGTGGCCAGCTCGGCAGCGCGCTCGAGCGCCACCGCGACGTCCGTCACGAGCGCAGGAGCGAGACCCTTCGTCGGCTCGTCGACCAGGAGCAGCGCGTTGTCGTTCAGGAGCGCCCGCGCGATCGCGACCATCTGCTGCTGCCCGCCGGAGAGCGTGCCGGCACGCTGTCCGCCGCGTTCCCCGAGCTCGGGGAAGAGCTCGTAGACGAGGTCGTAGCGTCCGTTCCCGCCGCGCACGGCGAGGCGAAGGTTCTCGTCGACGGTCAGGCCGGCGAAGACGTCCCGGTCCTCCGGGACGTATCCGACGCCGCGCCGCACGATCGCGTGCGTGGGCAGCCGGGTCGTCTTCTCGCCGTCGATCTCGACCGTCCCGCGCGAGCGTGGCACGAGCCCCATGAGCGCCCGCAGCGTCGTCGTCTTGCCGACGCCGTTCCGGCCGAGGAGCGCGGTCACGCCGCCTTCGGCGACCGCGAACGAGACCCCCTGCAGCACGTGCGACTCGCCGAGATAGACGTGCAGGTCCGCGACCTCGACGGCAGGGGCGCTGCTCACAGCGGCTCTCCGAGATACGCCGTCTGGACGGTCTCGTTCGCCATTACGGCCTCCGGCTCGTCGAACGCGAGCAAGGCGCCGTGGTGCATCACGGCGATCCGCTGAGCGAGCCCGAGCACGACCTCCATCCGGTGCTCGACGAGCAGGACCGTCTTGCCCTCCTCCTCGTGCACCGAGCGGATGAGCTCGACCAGGCCGTCGACGTCCTCGTGCGGACACCCCGGCCATCGGCTCGTCGAGGAGGATGACGCGGGAGTCGCCCGCCAGCACCATCGCCAGCTCGAGCTTGCGCTTGTCGCCGTGGGCGAGCGCTCCTGCCGGCCAGACCGCCCGCTCCGCCAGCCCGACGCGGTCGAGCGCCCAGTCCGCTCGCTCGAGCGCCGGCTTGAAGCGGGCCGCGCGCCGCCACAGCCGGAGCGTGCCGCCGAGGGCCGCCTCGGCAGCGAGCCGGACGTTCTCCCTGCACCGACAGGAGCGGGAACACGCTCGAGGTCTGGAACGTGCGTCCGAGGCCCGCGCGGGTGCGCGCGAACGGCGGCTGGTCCGTCATGTCCCGACCGTCGAGCTCGACCCGGCCGGCGGTCGGTCGCATCACGCCGGAGAGCAGGTTGAACAGCGTCGTCTTCCCTGCTCCGTTCGGGCCGATGATCCCGACGAGCTCGCCCCCGCGGACCTCGAGCGAGACATCGGCGACGATGTGAGCGCCGCCGATGTCGAGCCCGAGGCCGTGGGTGGCGAGAATCGGGGTCGCTTCCGCCACCCGTCGCCTGCTCTATCGATCGCCGGTTGTCCGGCGTCTACTTCTTCTCCGGCGGCGCGGTGTTCTTCGCCCGCAGCCGGACGAGCGTATTGGCGGTCAGCTTGTCTCCGCTCTGCTTCAGCTGGACGAGGAACATCGGCTGCAGCATCGCGTGATCGGAGGCGCGGATCTCCTGCTGGCCCTTCGGGCCCGTGAAGCTCCAGCCCTCGAGAGCAGAGATCATCTTCGAGACGTCGGTCGTCGACCCCTTCGAAAGCGCGTGGACGATCATCTGAGCCGCGACGAACCCGTCCGGAGTGAAGAGATCCGGCACCTGGCCGCGCCGCGCCATCTTCTTGATGAGCCAGTCGTTGACAGCGTTCTTCGGCGCGCCGGCGGTGTAGTGGCTGAGGAACTTGAGCTTCCCGAGCGCCGGGCCGAACGACGACCACGTCGCCCGCTCCGAGAGGCCCGTGACGACGGTGTCGACCGTGTCGAAGACGCCCTGCTGGTCGAGCGCGTTCCACATCGCCGCAGCGTGTCGTCCCAGCCCACGCGACGATAGACGAGGTCGGGGTTCTTCTGCTTGAGCCGCTGCGCGTAAGGCGTGAAGTCCTGCGCCGAGGCCGGCACGAGGACGCTGTCCACCTTCTGGCCGGAGAGATCGCCGAAGATGCTTCGAACGGCGGCGACGTTCCCCTGCCCGAAGGCGATGTCCTGAGCGAAGACGACGACGTTCTTGCCGATCGCGCCCTTGAGGTACGCGGTCGAGGCCTTGACGTCCTGGTACGTCTGGCGGCCCGAGCGGAACGTGTACTTGTTGATCCCGGTGACGGCGTCGGTTGCCGCCGGGCCCGAGATGAAGAGGACCTTGTTCTGGTCGGCGAGCGGAGCGACCGCGAGGGCCGCGCCCGAGGACGTCGCTTCCGGCGAGGATCTTGTACCCCTGGCCGATCAGATCCTTCGCCCCGGACACGGCCTTGGCCGCGTCGGTCCCGTCGTCGACGAGCGTGAACTCGATCTTGCGGCCGTTGACCGTTCCCTTGCCGCCGGTTGCGTAGTCCAGCCCGAGGCGCAGACCGGAGAGGTATTCCGCACCGTAGGCGGCGAAAGCCCCCGTGCGCGAGTAGACGATGCCGACCTTGATCGGCGCGTTCGCGCTCGGCGCCGCGTCGGCGACGCGCGCCGTCGCCCCGATCCCTGCGAGAAGCGCGAGCCCGGTGACGAGCGCCGCGAGTGTGTACCACCGCTTCATGTGCCCTCCGTTGGACGTGTCCGGGCCAGAACCTGAGACCCGATTCAGGTGTCTTATAGCGCCTCGAGCCGGGCGAGGCAAGCGGTCCGGGCTGGCCTTTACATCTGGGCGGCTCGGCACCGAGGGTTGAGACGAAGCAAGCCGCGCGACGGTTGGCGGTCTCAGGCGGCGAGCCGATTGCCAGGCCCTTCGATCGAGCTCGTACACAAAGCCGCCGACCGTCGGTCGGCGCGAGCGACGGGGACAGGGTCAGGTCGCGGTCAGCTCGGCGACGAGCGGTGCGGTGTCGAGCGGCGTCGAAGCCGATGCGCTCGGCGACCTCCTCGGTCGTCGGCCGCGTGCCCTCGCGGAAGAGATCGCGCAGGAGCGCTCCGGTCTCCGCGCTGCCGCCACCAGTCCTCGCCCACCTCGCGGCGCAGGTACGCGCGCAGCTGGGCCGAGCGGATCCAGGCCCGCAGGTAGTCGGCCGAGTAGAAGCCGGCGTCCATGTCCGCGAGGTGGTTCGCTGCCGGGTAGCGGATGCCCGTCGCCGCCGTCAGCCGCTCCTCGTATCCGTCGGGCGTGCCGCCGTCGGCCGGGAAGCGGGTCCAGAAGTCGAGCTCGAACCCGAGCTTCGCCGAGTAGCGGCGGAAGAGCAGCGTGTTCGAGAAACGCGCCGCGTCCGCGTTCTGCGAGCGCCTCCTCGTCCGAGAGCCCGAAGTGCTCGGCGTGCCAGCCCGGCTCGCTGCGAGATCGAGTCGAGGAGGAACGAGTAGATCTCGGTGAGCGCGTGGTCGCGCGAGAGCCGACGGAACGCGAGCGGCAGCGACGGCGTCGCAGCCCGCGTAGTGGAGCGCGTGGCCCGCCTCGTGCAGGAACGCCTCGTAGTCGTGCAGCCCGCCCTGCGCTCGGGTGATCAGGTGGACGACCCGCGGCGGGTCGGACGCGATCACGCACGCGCGCGGCGACTTCTGGGGACGGTCCTCGAGGTCGGGCCGGATCCCCTTCTCGGCATCCAGGTCGAAGCCGAGCGCGTGGAGCGTCTCGAGGCAGACGGGAACGCTCCGCTCCTTCGTGTACGTCGCCTCGAGCGGCGAGAGGCGCCGGATCCAGGCCATGTGGGCGCTGCGCGGGCGTCTCCTCGCGTTCCGGGCCGAGCAGGCGGTCGAGCCAGCGCTCGCGCTGCGGCGTGAACGCGGGCGTGCTCTCGACCCGCGCCCGGTCGACCGCGTCCAGGATCGGGCGGAGCGAGACGCCCTTCTCCGTCCTCGTTGCGGGCGACCGGCTCGGCGATCCCCGTCACCTCGGCCTCGAGCTCGTTGCGATCGATCGAGCAGAGCGCGGCGCTCGTCGTTGAAGCCGGCCGACACGTCCAGCACGGCGGCGCCGAGCGCGTCGCGGTCGCGCGTAGACGGGCTCGACGGCGAGCCGCGCCTGTGCCGAGCGGAGCGGCAGCTCCTCGCCGTCCCACGCCACGCGCGCGGCGAGCAGCGCGTTCTCGAGCGCGTCCTCGCGCTCGGCGAGCTCGGCGGTGACGATCCCCTCCTGGCAGGTGAGGCGCAGCCGGGCGACCGGCTCCGCGTCGGCGCCGTCGGCGGCCGCCTCGGCCTCGCGCGAGCACGGCGAGCTGCTCGCGGGTGAAGAGGTCGGCGTACCGCGCGACGATCGCCGCCTGCTCGGACGTCTCCTTCTCCCCCACGCGCACGGCCCGCGCCTCCTCGGAGCGCTCCTGGAGGTACGCGTCGAGCCGCCGCTCGAAGCGCGGTCACGTCGAGTGCGCTCATGCAGCCAAGCTCCGCGCCGCGGCGCAGCCGCTCGAGGGACGTCTCCCGCCCGAGCAGCTCGAGGGACTCGTAGAGGCCCGGCGACACGCGCGAGCCCGTGACCGCGACGCGGATCGGCCCGTAGACCGTGCGCGGCTTCTCGCCGAGCTCCTCGCACAGCTGCTTTGAGGGCCGTCTCGATCGCCTCTGCAGCCCACGACTCGACGCCCCTCGAGCGCAGCATGCGCGGACGCGCAGGATGCGCGCGTCGAGGAGCTCGGAGTCGGGCTCGACGTCGCTCGAACAGGAACCCGGTGAAGCTCGGGGATCTCGCCGAGCCGTGCCGACCTTCTCCTGCACGAGCGGCGCCATCGCCCGGACCCGCTCCTCGGGCCACTCGACCCCCCGCTCGTGGAGGTAGCCGACGACCTCGTCCGCGTAGGCGCGCGGTCGAGCGCGCGCAGGTAGACGCCGTTCATCCAGTCGAGCTTCGCATAGTCGAACGTTCCCGGGCTGGCGCTCACCGCCTCGAGCGAGAACCGCTCGACGATCTCGTCGCGGGACATGATCGTGGTCTCGCCGTCAGGCGCCCAGCCGATCAGCGCGAGGAAGTTCACGAGCGCGTCGGCCAGGTACCCCGCGGCCCGGAACTCGTCGACCGAGACCGCGCCGTGGCGCTTCGAGAGCTTCTTGCCGTCGGTGCCGAGGATGTTGGCGACGTGCGCGTACACGGGCGGCTCGTGGCCGAGGGCGCGCAGGATCTGGATCTGCTTCGGCGTGTTCGAGATGTGGTCGTCGCCGCGGATCACGTGCGTGATCGCGTCGTCCATGTCCTCGACGGGCGATGCGAAGTTGTACGTCGGCCGGCCGTCGGAGCGGACGATGACGACGTCCTCGAGCTGCTCGTTCGGGAACTCGATGCGCCCACGGACCGCGTCCTCCCAGCCGGTGACGCCCTCGTCGGGCATTCGGAACCGGATCGCGCCCTCGTCCTCGTAGGCCTTCCCGTCCTCGACGAGCCGCGCCGGCCAGCTCGCGGCACCGCTCCATCGCGTCGAGCTGGAACGTCACCGGCCCGTCCCAGTCGATGCCGAGCCAGCTGAGCGAGCGCTGGATCTGCTCCGTCGCCTCGTCGCACCTCGCGGCTCGTGTCGGTGTTCTCGATCCGCAGCAGGCACGCACCGGCACGGCCCCGCGCGAAGAGCCAGTTGAAGAGGAACGTGTGCACTCCGCCGATGTGGAGGAACCCGGTCGGCGACGGAGCCATGCGAACGCGGACGCTCATCGAGGCGCGGATGGTAGTCAGGCCGTGGAGCGGTGCCGGCACCACGCGGCCGGCCCGGATCGCCCACACGGACGGCAGCGCCAGGATCGCCGCCCACGAGGCCCACATGACGACCACGGCGATCCACAGCGTCTCGGTGATCCCGATCGCATCCGACGACCGGCCCGACGAGCGCCATCCCGAGCGGCATCAGGACGAACGAGCCGAGCGTGTCGTAGGACGCGACCCGGGACTGGGCGCGCTCGGGGACCTGCTGCTGGAACACCGTGAACCAGAGCGTCAGGTGGACGGAGATGCCGATCCCGGCGACGAACGCTGCCGCGGCGATCGCCCACGTCGGCGCACCGAGCGCCAGCGCAAGGGTCTGCAGGGAGAGCAGGGCAGCGAACAGCACGCACACAACGAGCGGCCGCGTGGGCGGATCTCGGATCGCGACGACGCTCCCGAGCACGGCGCCGACGCCGCCCGCAGTGAGGATCACGGCCCAGGCGCCCGCGCCGCCGAGGCGCTGGTCGGCGATCGGCCGGCCCGAGCACGTTCCAGCCCGCGAAGGCGAGGTTGCCGATCCCGAAGAGGACGACCGAGGCCCAGAGCCACGTACGACGACGTGAACTCCTGCCAGCCCTCCCGCAGCTCCGCGACGAACCCGGGAGCGCCGGCCGTGTCGTGCGCGGCGACCCGGATCCGGCGCAGAAGATCGGCGCACACGAAGAAGCTCGCCGCGTCGACGGCGAGTGCGATCCCTGGGCTTCCGGCGACGACGATCGCGCCCCCGACCGCCGGGCCGAGCACGCCGACGATGTTCCGCGTGAGGCCCTGGAGCGCGTTCGCCTGCTGGAGCCGGTCGGGGCTCACGGTCTGGGGAACGAGTCCGACCTCGGCCGGGAGCACCAGCCCGAGCCCGATGCCGTACGCGGCCTGGAGCGCGACGATCGCGCCGACGCCGCCGAACCCGCCGAGCACGCACGCTGCGGTCGCCGCCTGAGCCGTCCCCTGGACGAGCGAGGCGCCGACGAGCACGAGGTTCCGGGGCAGGCGGTCGGAGAGGACGCCGCCGCCGACCACGACGAGCGCCTGGACTCCCTGGCGCACGGCGAAGACGATGCCGAGCGCAGTGGCCGAGCCGATGTCGAGCACGGCGAAGGCGAGCGCGATCCCGGCGAGCCGGTCGCCGATCGTGGTGATCATCGTCCCGGTGAAGAGCAGGCGGAAGTCGCGCTCCCGGAGCGCGCCGAGGCGGTCGTGAAGCGGCATCGCCACGCCCGTTGAGCCTAGTCACCGCGTACCGACCGACAGACCTGCGTGACGGAGACGACGGCAGTGGAGGGGGCCGTCCGACACGGCACCGGGTGCTAGAGTCGCGCCGCGCGCACGAGGGCGCGTCCGGTCCGCGGGCAGGGTCCCCCACCTCGTCGACTCGTCCACATCTCGATCGCCACCGGCGACCTTCGACACCCCAGCGAGCGGATCCCGCGGGTGCCCGAGAGGAGCTGACGATGGACGATCGACACCTGGATGCACTTCGCAGGGAAGCCCGCGTGCTCCTGCGGGCTGTCGGGGGCGGCGACCCGGCCGGGGAGCGTGAACCGTCCTCGGTCGCGCCGACGACCGGTTCGTGCTCGGACGCCTCACGTGCGTGCGCGGGACGCGCGAGCCCGCGTCGACAGGCCCGGACGACGGCGATGTCGAGACCGACCTCGGAGAGCGCGCACGGCGCCGATGCGTGTCCTGCCAGCGACCGGCGGCGGGTGAAACGCTGCACAACCGCGACGCGATCTCGGGCAGCGACAGCACCCGGGTAGCGTTGCGCCGTGCTCTTCGGCGCCCACGTCTCGTCGGCCGGCGGCATCTCGACCGCGATCGACCGGGCCGAGGAGCTCGGCTGCGCCGCCGTTCAGATCTTCACTCAGAGCCCGCGGATGTGGAAGCCGACCGCGCACGCCCCCGAGCAGGTCGAGCGCTTCCGCGCGCGCCGCGACGAGGCCGGGATCGAGTACGTCGTCTGCCACGCGCTCTACCTCGTCAACCTCGCGAGCCCCGACCCCGAGATCCACGCCAAGTCGGTCGCGGCGATGCGGGCGTCGCTCGAGACGGCCTCGGCGATCGGCGCCGACGGCGTCGTCTTCCACGTCGGCTCGCACCTCGGCGCGGGGCTGGACGGAGGGCCTCGCCCGCGTCGTGCCCGCCCTGCGCGAGCTCCTCGAGCTGACGGACGACCGGCTCTGGCTCCTGCTCGAGAACTCGGCCGGCGCAGGCGGGACGATCGGGCGCTCGGTCGACGAGCTCGCGACGATCTTCGACCGGCTCGACCGTCACCCGCGCCTCGGCATCTGCCTCGACTCGTGCCACTGGTGGGTGTCGGGCGTCGACGTGACGGATCCGCGCCGCGCTCGACGCCGCGCTCGGCGACGCTCGACGAGCGCATCGGGATCGACCGGCTCCGCTGCCTCCACGTCAACGACGCCGAGGTCGGGCTCGGCTCGAACCGCGACCGGCACGCCTCGCTCGGGCTCGGGCACGATCGGGGACGGCCTCGCGACCTTCCTCGCTCACCCGGCGTTCCAGGATCTTCCGGCGATCCTCGAGACCGCCGGGCCCGACGGCACCTACGCCGGCGAGCTGGTGCTCCTTCGCGACCTGCACCGGAAGGGCCGCAGGCGACGGCCGAAGCGCTGGCGCTGACGGCGTTCGGCGCGGCCGGAAGTGCCAGTCAGTCGACCGTGGCGAAGACGCGGAAGCTCGGGCGCTCGAGCGGGAGCTCGAAGAACTCCGGGTTCCGGCAGCCGACCTCGTCGACGCGATGCTCGTAGCAGGACGAGATGTCCGAGTGGCACATCGGCAGCGGCGTCCGCCGGGCCTTCACGGCACCGAACCCCTCGCGCCGCCCCTCGAGCTCCCCGAGCAGGTCGACGTCGATCTCGACGTCGAAGACCTTCTGCATGCACCCCATGTAGGTGTGGCCCCACGCCTCGTACGCGTAGACGAAGGGGCAGCCGCGCGCGATGCACGCGCCCGGGTAGACGACCCGGTCGCAGTGCACCTCGCAGCGACGGCACTCGAGCTCGTCCTGAGGCCGAAGCGGGATCTCCGCCGGCGCTGTCGGTGACCGGAGCGACGTCGCTCATGCCGGATGGTCGCAAGGTCGGGCCGGCCCGCGCAAGACTTGACGGCAGGTGCCGAAACGGGTAGGCGACGAAACGGCGCGGCCATCCGGGCGACCGCGAGCCGCCCGGGTGCTCCTCTGTAGGGTTCCCGCTCGTGGTCCGCCGCGTCCTCTTCGCCGGCCTGCTCCTCGGGCCGCTCACGATCGTGCTCCACTACGCCGTCGACCCCGACGAGACGACCGAGTTCGTGCTCGCCGCCGTCTCGCTGATCCCGCTCGCATGGCTGATCGGCGAGGCGACCGAGCACGCCGCCGAGCACACGGGCCCGGGCATCGGCGGCTTCCTGAACGCGACGTTCGGCAACGCGCCCGAGCTGATCATCGCGCTGATCGCCGTGAACGAAGGCCTGACCGAGGTCGTGCGCGGATCGCTGACCGGCTCGGTCGTCGGAAACCTCCTGCTCGTGCTCGGCTTCTCGCTCGTCGATGGGGCCGCGCGACGCGCTCGACCGCGTGGTCGAGCTTCCTCTCGTTCGGCGTCATCGCGATCGCCGTTCTCCTGTTCCTGATCCCGTCGATCCCGTCGCTGGCACGGCGACCCCGACCGCCACCTGATCGTCGCACCTCTCGGTTCCCGTCTCGATCGCGCTCCTCGTCGCTCTACGGCGTCGTGACGCTCTACTCGCTCCGGCGCCACCACGAGCTGCACGTCTCGAGCGACGAGGAGATCGAGGCGTGGACGCTCGGCACGTCGCTCGCTCGTTCTCGGCGGCGCGACGGTCGTCACGGCGCTCGTCGCGGAGATCCTCGTCGGCTCGCTCGAGACGTTCGCCGAGCAAGGTCGGGCTCACCGACTTCTTCGTCGCGGCCGTGATCGTCGCGATCGTCGGCAACGCGGCCGAGCACGGCGGCGCGGTCATCGTCGCGCGCCGCGGGAAGGTCAAGCTCGCCGCGGAGATCGCGCTCGCCTCGGCGGCGCAGGTCGCGGTGTTCCTCATCCCCGCCGTCGCGCTGCTCTCGTGGCTGATCGACCCGCTGGCGCTCGGCTTCCGCCAGGTCGAGATCGCGGCACTCGCGGGCGGGCTCGCCGTGACCGTGATCACGCTCTGGGGCGGCCGCGCGTCCAAGGCGCGCGGCGCGGTGCTGCTCGTCGCCTACGCGGCGGTCGCGGTCGCGTTCTACGCCGCCGGCGACCGCACGGATCACCCCGGAGGGCTCGTCCGCGAACGCGGCCGGCGCCCTCGTCAGCGGGTACGTCGCGACGTAGAGCTTCGCCGGCGCCCCGTCGTCGTCGCGCACGACGCGGAGGAGCTCGCCGAGCTCGCGGCCCTCGACGACGCGCCAGCGGTCGTCGCCCTCGGGCGTGAGCCACGACACGTTCCGGCCCGGCGGGGCCGTCCGACGAGCTCGAGCCGCAGGCGCCCACCGCTCCAGGAGAGGACGAGCTCCGTCGCCCTCCGACCACCACCGGCCCGAGCATCGGCGTCGACGTCGTCCGGCGCGCCGTCGTCCGGCACGCCAGACGCCCGGGAGCGCGCGGCAGCTCCTCGAGGGCGGCCTCCGCGAGGTCGAGCGCGAGCGCCTCTGGCCGCGGCCCCGGCGCCCGTGTTGCAGAGCACCGCGGCGCCCGTGCGCTCGGGCCGATGCACGCAGACGGCGGCGAGGAACCCCGGCATCGCGCCGCCGTGGCCGGCGAAGACCCGGTCGCCGCGCCGGTAGAGCTCGAGCCCGAGCCCCCAGCCGAGCGACCATCTCCGCCTGGTCGACCATCGTCTGCACGCGCGCCATCTCGTCGAGCGTCTCGACGGCAAGGACGCCGTCGCGCCCCGTCGCGAGGAAGTCGGCCCAGCGCGCGAGGTCGTCGACGGTCGACCAGAGCCATCCCATCGCGGCGATCGGCCCTTCGACGCGGAAGCTCCGCCTCGACCGTGACGCGGTCGGTGTACGGGTCGACGTAGTACCCGGTCGCGCTGAGGGCCCGACGGATCGATCTCCGTGCGCGCGAGGCCGAGCGGCTCGAGCACCCGTCGCCTGGAGCGCCGCCTCGTACCGCCCGTCGTTGCGCCGCGCAACGATCTCGCCGAGCAGCCCGAAGGCGAGATTCGAGTAGTGCCACGCCTCGCCGGGCCGCAGGACGCGCTCGGCGTCCTCGAGCCCCGCGAGCAGCTCCTCCCGCGTGGGCGGCTGCATCGTCTCCCAGATCTCGCCCGGCGGCTCGCGCTGGAGGCCGCTCAGATGGGACAGCGCGTCGCGCACCGTCGGCCCGGCCGGCACCTCGGGGATGTGGGTGCGGAGCGGATCGTCGAGGTCGAGCACCATCGCGTCGCGGAGCTGGAGAATGCAGACCGCCGTGAACGTCTTCGTGATCGACCCGATCCGGTAGGCGTGACTCGACGTGGCGTCCTCCCCGGCGCGCGACGTCGGCGACACCCGAGCGCCCGCGCGCCAGAGGACCTCTCCGTCGCGGAAGACGGCGGCGCTCGAGCGGAGGGCATACGCTGCTCGGCCTGCGCCGTCGCGACGAGCCGCTCGAGCCGGTCGGCGAGCGCCTCAGGCGGCTGACACGTGCCCCCAGCGCCTCGCGGCGCGAGCTCGATCGCGCGGTCGATGTCGGCGTCGTCGACGTCGAGGTGCGTCACGGCACGGACGACCGTCGGGTGGATCGTCGACGAGAGCCCGACCCCTGCGTCGCGGAGCCGCGGCGAGTGCCTCGTCCCGGCCGAGCCCGAGCCGCGCCGACGTCGAGCTGGACGAAGTTCGTCTCGACCTGGTCGAGGTCGACAGGGAGGCCGGCCGCGTGCCAGCCCTCGGCGAGCCGCCGCGCGCGGGCGTGGTCGTCCGCGAGGCGCTCGACGTGATGGTCGAGCGCGTAGACGCCGGCGGCGGCGACGATGCCCGCCTGACGCATGGCGCCGCCGAACAGGTGCTTCTCGCGCCAGGCGCGCTCGATCGTCTCGGACGAGCCCGCGAGAAGCGCACCGAGCGGACAGCCCAGTCCCTTCGACAGGCAGAGCGTCACGCGTGTCGAAGTGCGCGCCCGATCACGGCCGCGCGCGACGCCCGTCGCGACGGCCGCGTTGAGCAGCCGCGCGCCGTCGAGGTGGGCTCGCAGGCCGCGCTCGCGGGCCGCTCGTCGCGATCGCCTCGAGCTCGTCGAGCGGCCAGCAGCGCCCTCCCGAGGAGTTGTGCGTGTTCTCGACGCGCGAGCACGGCCGCCCGCTGGTCGGCCGACTTTCGTGCTCGGCACCGTCGCGGCATCGAGCTCGGCGACACCGAAGCGGCCGCCGCGTCCCTCGATCGTCTCGACCATCAGCCCGGCGTGCGACAGCTGCCCCGCCGTACTCGTAGATCACGACGTGCGACGTGGCGCTCGGCGACGAGCACGTCCCCGGGCCGGGAGTGGAGCTTCAAAGCGATCTGGTTCGCGAGTGTCGCGGTCGGCAGGAACACCGCCGCCTCCTGGCCGAGCAGCGCCGCCGCCCGCTCCTGCAGCAGCGTTGACGGTCGGATCCTCGCGGCGCTGCTCGTCGCCGACGGCCGCGGCGGCGATCGCGGCCCGCATGCCCTCGGTCGGACGGGTGGCGGTGTCCGAGCGGAGATCGATCACCGCCGCACCCTATCGGGGCGCCGCCGTCCCTACAGGCGGCGCGTACCCGCGACCGCGGCGGTCTCGGCGCCTATCCCACCTGCGTGGATGGCGACCTCGAGCTCGGCGGTGCTCGTCACCTCGGCCCCGGCCGCACCGGCCGCCTCGGTGCGGGCGCTCGACGCCGCGACGCGACTGCGCTCCATCGCGTCGAGCGACTCCCAGAGCGTCATCGACACCGCATGGCGGCCGTCCCGCTCCACGAGGAAGTATGCGTCCACCAGTCCGTCCAGAGCACGGACGTGATCCATCGCAGGCTCGAAGGCGCCGATCGACTCGGAGGCTCGTCCGTCCTCCAGCTCATAGGTCGTGATGCGCGCGAACACGTGGACCTCCTCGGGGTCGCAGACAGGGTCGTGCCTGACCCCACGGTACCTTTGATGCGTGGATCTGAAACATCTCGACGCGCGGGTCGCGGAGCTGGGCGAGCCTTCGTACCGGGCGCGTCAGGTCTGGGAGTGGGCGGCGCGCGGAGCCGGCGGCTACGACACCATGACCAACCTCCCTCGGTCCTTGCGGGAGGTGCTCGCCGCCGACGTCCCGTTCTCGACACTCGCAGCCGAGGCGGAGCAGCGGTCACGCGACGGAACGGTCAAGACGCTGTTCCGCACGCACGACGGCCATCCGGTCGAAGCTGTGCTCATGTCGCTACCGGGACGGGCGACGCTCGGTGTGCGTCTCGTCCCAGTCGGGCTGCCCGCTGACCTGCACGTTCTGCGCCACCGGCCAGATGGCATTCGGGCGAAACCTGACCGCGTGGGAGATCCTCGACCAGGTGCTCCACTTCCGCCGCTCGTCGCCGGTGAACCATCTCGTGTTCATGGGGATGGGCGAGCCGTTCATGAACGTCGACGCCGTGCTCGAAGCGGCAAGGCACCTTCCCGACCTCGGTATCACGCACCGTCGGACGACGATCTCGACGGTCGGCTGGGTCCCGGGCCTCCGCCGGTTCGTGGAAGAGGTCGTCGGAGCCAATCGGGCTGGCGCTCTCGCTCCACGCAGCCGATCCGGGGCTCCGCAGCCGTCTGATGCCGGTCAACGACCGCTATCCGCTGGCCGATGTCGCTCGCGTTGTGCCGGCAGCACTGGGAGCGGACGAGGCGGCGCGTCTTCGTCGAGTACGTGATGCTCGAGGGGGTCAACGACTCTCGCGCGCAGGCCCGCCTGCTCGCGGAGACCCTGGGGCGCGACGCGTTCAAGGTGAACCTCATCCCCTACAACCCCACGGGGAATAGGTACGAGGGGCATGTGCTGGACGGGTCGTCACGGGACGCCATCGCAGCTTTCAAGGCCGAACTCGATCGAGCACACGTCCCCGCGACCGTTCGGCTGACGAGGGGAAGGGATATCGCCGCGGCGTGTGGGCAGTTGGCTACCGCCCCGCGTCCTCGCGATCCCGCCCCGTCGAAGACGGCCGGCTAGCTACCCGACCGATCCGGACGGCAAGGGGTTCTGGGACTGGGCCGGGATCCGCTGGCGCGAGTGTGCGTTTACCCGCAGCCGATATCCGGGAGCGCCCGGATGGAGCCCCTGCGGCGGTGCCCCATGCTGGAGCCAATCCCCACCTCCCCACCGCAACGATCGGCCGCTTCCGACCATCCCCCTCCGAAAGCGGTCGATCGTTGTCGTTTCCGTCGTTTCCCGGTCCGTTCGCGAACCCCAGCCCGTAACACGGGCAACATCCTCCGCGAGGTCGGAGACCACGAGGAACCCGAGAGCTCACCCGGTACGACCGACGCCGGGGACGAAGCACGTCTTCGCGGGATTCCGACCGTCTCGAGAGGTGCGAGCGCGCCGTGACACCAAATCGGGCACAGGCGGGCCGCGGTCGGTCCTCACCGGGACTGCCCGCCTTGTCGGCTGCCACTCCCCACCGTCCGCGGCGCCATCGAGCAAGGCACCTCGAGGCCGTCCGGCTCGGCCCCCGTGGCGCGTGGCGGATCGCCCCCGAAGCGCTCCACCGATGGGCGCGCCAGCACAACTCGAGGAGCCAGCGAGAAGATCCCCGACGCGCTCAGAGACCGAACCACCCTGAAGACCAAGCTCGACCCGGCCACGAGCGCGTCGTCTACCTCGGCAACGGCGACTGGCAGCCGCTGGCAGACACGTCGAACGACTGACTTCCTCTACTGGCTTCCCGGTGGGGGAACGCCGTCGCGCAACCAGCGGATGTTCTCGGCGATCTCCTGCTCGGGGTCGGTTGCCAGGTGGCCGGCTGTGTCGTCGACCTTGACGACGCAGCCGGGCACGTTCGCGGCCAGCCACTCGCCGTGGGCCGGGGGGACCAGCACGTCGGTGCCGCCATAGCGAACGAGCACTGGGACGCTGATCTGGTCGACCGGGAAGCCCCACGGTTTGACGAACGCGAGATCGTCGTCGACCCACCCTGCGACACCGGTTGCGGCCACCTCGGTAACCGACTCGCGGATGATCTGGATGCGCTCAGGGCGGGCCAGCTCAGCTCGATCCGCCTCGCTGAGCTCGAAGTTGCCGAGGACGGTCGACGGGTCGACCGCCACTCGCGCAGCGATCTCCGCGAGCTCACGCTCGAGCTCCGGGTACAGGACATCCTCCCCCGCCATCGCCCAGCCGAACTCTTTGACGTTCTCGGGATCCTGGCCCGCAAGCCACTCCTCCCGCTCAAGTCCTGGCGAACCCAGCGGCGCACCGCCAACCACGCACGTGACGCGGACGACCCGATCGGGCAGGAGCGCGGCGCAGGCGAGCGCGTGAGGCCCGCCCCCGGACGCGCCCGTTACCGCGAAGCGCTCGAACCCCAGATGATCGGCGAGCACGCCCACGTCGTCGGCCTCGTCAGCGACCCGCCGTCCGTGCCGACGGTCGGAGCGGCCGTACCCGGCCCTGTCATGTGTGACCAGGCACACCCCGAGCCGCCGATAGAGATCCTCGTCCGGCCACCTTTCCAGCCGGCACCCCGGTGTTCCGGCCGGGGTGCGCGGGACGGGCGAGGTCCGAGGATTGTCAAGCCCCCAATCCCGGTGCCGGAACAGCAGACGCTAAACCAGCACCATATCGGGGCCGCCATCCGTCGTCTGCGGGGGATATGGCAGTAGTAGGAGGATAGCCAGTGGGCTTCAGGGGAGGGGGACGCTGGCTCCGTCGCCCTACCGGCTACGGCCCACGGCACGGGGCCGAGCCGGTAGCTGAACGCCGTCAGCGCGGCTCCGACCAGGTGGCACGCGGGCCCGGAGACCTCGTCAGCCGAGTGCGGCCCACGCGGGTTTCGTCAGCGCTTCCCTGGGGTATCCCAGATACCCACGAGGGGGAGCTCCGTTTCGCCGCAGAGGCGGAGTCTCGAAGTCCGAGAATGGAGTCCCTCGCGTGAGACACGAAGTAGCGGGCAACGAGGTCACCGTGGGTGTCGCTTGGCTGTGGTGCATCGCCGGCTGCCTCGCCTGGTGGGTGCTTGTCGCCTGGGCCGTCGAGCGGGTCGTTTGAGCGAGCAACTGCGGCTAGACGAACGCGACTGGCATTCAGGTCGCGGCGGGAAACCAGCGTGACGGGAACCACCACGCTTCGCTCGTGTCCCCCACCGGAAACGGGCTCGAGTTACTCGAGTTAGACGTCCTCGAGTTAGACGTCCTTCGCGATGTCGTTCCCAATGAACGCCATGGCCGCAAGCAAGAGCTCCGCTCGATGATCGCCCAGCGCGCGGAGGTCTTCCTTGAGCCTCAGCACTGCCGGTTCGCCGTGCTCGTCTTCGAGCTGGCCTGTTGATTCCACCGCCTCAGCGAGCGCGTCCACTGCTTCTGCGGGCCACGCCTGGGGGTTGTCGCCGCTGTCCGTGATCTTCGTGTAGGCCAGCTCGATCAGGCCGACGATGATCGTCCGGTCGCTCTCCTCGCTCACCCGAGCATCTTCGCGGATAGCCGCAAGGTCGACCATGGGATGCGGGTGCTCCACATCGAGCAGCGGATCGCCGCGGCGAGGCGTGGTTCGGAGGCGAGGCATGGTGCGGAGCCGACATGCTGGGCGTCCGAGGCCGCAACCTCGGCCCGGCGACTCGTCGTCTGCGCCGACCCGCGCGCGGCGCGGCGTCGTCTGCTCCTGAGCCGACCGACCGACCCGATACCCTCCCCGTACTACTTCCGCGTCCGGCCCGGGCACTTGGATGCCGTGGTCGAGGGTGGGCCTTTCGCGGAGATCACGACGGCTCCTCCCGCGGCGCGATCGACGCGTTCAAGGCGGAGCTCGACCGGGCGGGTGTCCCCGCGACCGTGAGGCTGACCCGCGGGCGCGACATCGGCATGCGGGCCTGACTGGCGACCGCTCCTCGCTTGCGACCCGGAGTCGTGACGGAGCTCGGCGAGGGATTCGACGAGGTCGGAAACGGCGGCGCGTCCATCACCCCGGCGTCCCGGCTTCGCGAGACGCGGGGTCTGCGCCGCGAAGGCGCATATACAAATCCTGTAGCGATTGACACGACCTACATTGCGCCGTAAGCTGCCGTCCGCGGCTCGGACTGAACACCAGAGCCTTCGCTCTCGAAGAGAGACACGTGGGGGGAGGGAGGTTCGAGCCGCGCCACCTCCGGCAGCATCCTCACCCGCTCCGTCCGACCGAGGACAGGCGCCCGCCGGTTGCCTCCGTACGATCGGTCGCTCCCTAACCACGGAGGTCTCCCGTGATCCGACGGATCCACCGTCCCTCACCGGCCCTGGCGGTCGCGTGCCTCGCGCTCGGCGTCGCGCTGTCCGGCACGGCAGTCGCCGCGTCGGTCGCGCTCGCACCGGGGAGCGTCGGCACCCCCCAGCTCAAGAACAACGCCGTCACCACCGCCAAGGTCAAGAACGGCTCTCTGCTCCGCGCCGACTTCAAGGCCAACCAGATACCCGCCGGCCCTGCGGGACCAGCCGGCCCGGCCGGTCCGCGGCGCAGCCGGCGCAGCCGGCGCCGCGGGCCCCGCCGGCCCGAGCGACGCCTACGCCCGGTTCCTCGCCGGTCCCATCGCGATTCCGGGCATCGGCACGACGATCGTGAACCTCACGATCCCCCAGGCCGGTAAGTACGTGATCAGCTCGAAGGCATATGTCTCCGGCGGCGCGGCTGCGGCTGCGCTCTGCCGGATCGTCGCCGGCACGGATCAGGACGACGCGGTCGGGTTCGGCACCCAGTTCATGCTGACGAACTCCCTGACCCACGAGTTCGCCGCGGCCGGGACCGTCGACTTCCGCTGCTCGACCGGCGGAGCCCAGACTGTTGCACTGATCCGGATCGTCGCGATCCGCGTCGGCAGCCTGACCGCGAGCTAGCGCGCCGAGGCTCGGCGGGCCGGGCGACCGGTCCGCCGGGCCGTGGCTACAGCTTGCGCACGGCGTCGCCCACACGGACGACGCCCGGCTCCACCACGCGCGTGTTGATCCCGCGCAGGTTGAGCGAGCGGCCCTCGGGAGAGTTGAAGAACTCGAGCGTCTCGAGCCCGAACCTGGTGCTGAACTTCTTGCACCCCGTGTGCGGCTCGCCGGTCACCTCGATCACCGCTGACCCCACGGCGAGGCGCGTCCCGGGTGGGAGATGGTCGGCGCTGAGGTCGAGATCGACGTAGAGCTGGTCGCCGGCGAGCGGCCACCGCTCGCGCTGACCGGCCGCGAGTTCCGCCGCACGAGCGTTCATCACCGTGAGCTGGGCGTCCGCGTTCGCGGGACGACCGCCCGACCGGCCGCGTGACGACCAGTTGTCGCCGACGAGGCCATCCTCGAGGCTCGAGCTCCGCCTCCTCGACCACGTCGCGCTCTGCGACCGCCGGACGGCGAACGATGAGCTCGACGACACCCTGGTCACGGGGTGCTGCGCGAACGGCCTCGAGACCGCGCTTCCAGCTCGGGCCGCGTGGCGTACGTGCCCATCAGTCGGCGATCGTGGCGTGACGGCGGACGATCTGCCAGCGGGCGTCGCGTCGCGTCCAGATGTCCGTCACGTTCATCCGGTGGGTCAGGTCGCGCCCGTCGAGCCGCGCGACCTGGCGTGTAGCGCGACACGAGCACGGCGGTGTTGCCGTACACCTCGGGGTCGATCTGCTCGTACGCTGAACTCGTCGATCTCGTACGGGCCCGCCGCCGCCTCGAGGAACGCCTCGCGGTCGAGCTGCCCGGCCGCTCCCTGAAGGGTGAACTCGGATGCGAGCATCCCCTCGAGCCGCGCGACGTCGTGATCGCGAGACCGCCTGCGCGAGATCGTGGGCGAGCTCGACGAGCTCGTTGGCGACCGCGGTCGTCGTCATCTGGCCTCGATCCTATCCGGCGTGCCCGTCTCGCCGAACGCATAGCGGACGACCGGCTCCTTCGCGGCCTTCACCTCGTCGAGCCGGCGCACGGGCCGCGTGAGCGGCGCGTCCTTCAGCGTCTCGGGCTCGGACGCGGCCTCCGCCGGCGATCGAGCGCATCGCCTCGACGAACTCGTCGAGCCGCTCCTTCGTCTCGGTCTCGGTCGGCTCGATCATCAGCGCCTCGGGCACGACGAGCGGGAAGTAGATCGTCGGCGGGTGGATCCCGTGGTCCATCAGCCGCTTGGCGACGTCGAGCGCCGTGACCCCGTGCTCGCGCTTGAGCGTCCGCGCCGAGAGGACGAACTCGTGCATGCAGTGCCGGTCGTACGGGAGGTCGTAGACGTCCTTGCAGCCGCGCGAGCAGGTAGTTCGCGTTGAGCACCGCCGACCTCGGACATGTCGCGGAGCGCCGGGCCGTACGCGCGCATGAACGCGTACGAGCGGACGAACACGCCGAACGGGCCGGCGAAGCCGCGCACGCGCCCGATCGACTTCGGCCGGTCGTGGTCGAGCCGGAAGCGCGTCGCCGTCGCGAACGACGGCCGGCGCCGGGCAGGAACGGCTCGAGCTCGGCGCGCACGGCCACGGGCCCGCCGCCGGGGCCGCCGCCGCCGTGCGGCTGGGAGAACGTCTTGTGGAGGTTGTAGTGGACGATGTCGAACCCCATGTCGCCGGGGCGCGAGAGCCCGACGACGGCGTTCAGGTTCGCGCCGTCGTAGTAGAGGAGGGCGCCGCGCGAGTGGAAGATCTCGGCGACCTCCTCGATCCCCTCGTCGAACAGGCCGAGGGTCGAGGGGTTCGTCAGCATCAGGCCCGCGGTTCGCTCGTCCACCTTGGCGCGGAGGTCGTCGAGGTCGAGGTTGCCCCGCTCGGTCGTCGCGACCTTGACGAGCTCGAAGCCCGCCATCGTCACGCTCGCCGGGTTCGTGCCGTGCGCCGTGTCCGGCGGTGATGATCACGTTGCGCTCTGGCTCGCCGCGGTCGGCGAACGCCGCCCGCATGAGCATCAGGCCCGTCAGCTCGCCCTGCGACCCGGCGGCCGGCTGGAGCGTCACCGCCGGGCAGCCCCGCGACCTCGGCGAGGATCTGCTCGAGCTCCCACATCAGCTCGAGCGCGCCCTGCGCGCCCGTCGTCCTCCTGGAGCGGGTGGAGGTCGCGGAAGCCCGGGATGCCCGACGACCCGCTCGTTCACGCGCGGGTTGTGCTTCATCGTGCAGCTGCCCGAGCGGGTAGAAGCCCGTGTCGACGCCGAAGTTGCGGTCGGCGAGCTCCGTGAAGTGGCGCACGATCTCGTTCTCGGGCACCTCGGGGAGGCGCGGCGGGCGCCGCACGACGGAGCTCGGCCGGGGAGCTCGGGCACCGGCAGATCGTACGAGGGCACCCGTCCGGCGCGACGGCCCGGCCGCGACTTCTCGAAGATCAGCTCCATCAGCGCGTCACCTCCGCGAGGACGTCGGCGAGCCGGTCGATGTCGGCAGGCGTGCGCTTCTCGGTGAGCGCGACGAGCAGGACGTCGTCGAGGCCCGGGTAGTCCCGGCCGAGCGGGTAGCCGGGATGGACGCCGTGCTCGCGCGCGCGGGCGACGACCTCGCGCGCCGGGATCGGCGTCCGGAAGGCGACCTCCTTGAACGTCGGCCGGTCGAACGCGAGCGGCAGCGCCGACCCGCTCCCTCGCGTACGCCGGCGAGCGCCATGCAGGTCTCGCCGAGCTCGCGCAGGCCCTCGGGGCCGAGCCAGCAGAGCGTGATCAGGCCGCGCGAGCGCGAGCAGCGTCTGGTTCGTCGTGATGTTCGACGTCGCCTTCTCGCGCCGGATGTGCTGCTCGCGGGTCTGCAGCGTGAGCACGAACCCGCGCTTGCCTTCGAGGTCGGTCGTCTCGCCGACGATGCGCCCGGGCATGCGGCGGATGAACTCGTTGCGCGCGGCGAGGAAGCCGTAGTGCGGGCCGCCGTAGCTCTGGTAGTTGCCGATCGACTGCCCCTCGCCGATCGCCATCGCGCAGCCGTAGTTCGCCTGGCGCCTCGAGCAGGCCGAGCGACGCGAGGTCGACGTGCGCGACCGGCAGCGCCCCCGCGGCCTGCCGCGGCAGCCGCGAGGTCGGGCGCCGGCTCGAGGCAGCCGAACACGTTCGGGCTGCTGGAAGATCACGGCCGCGGCATCGGTCGCCGCCGCGGCGAGACGAGCCGGATCGGTCGTGCCGTCGGTCGTGCGGGACCTCGACGACCTCCATCCCGAAGCCGGGCGCATAGGTCTTCACGACCTGGCGCACCTGCGGGTTGAGCGTCTCCGCGAGCACGACCTTCGAGCGGCCCGTGTGGTGCCGGGCCATGAAGCACGCGTCGGCGGCGACGGTCGTCCCGTCGTAGCCGGAGGCGT
Source organism: uncultured Actinomycetes bacterium (assembly GCA_963793655.1). Classification (GTDB taxonomy): domain Bacteria; phylum Actinomycetota; class Thermoleophilia; order Gaiellales; family Gaiellaceae; genus Gaiella. The sequence goes on along the minus strand of CAWCAV010000009.1, from coordinate 599,398 downwards.
TCGAGACGTCCATCGCCGTGAGCTCGCAGATCGCCGTCTGGTACTCGAAGATCGCCTGGAGGACGCCCTGGCTCATCTCCGGCTGGTACGGCGTGTAGGCCGTGAGGAGCTCGCCGCGCGAGAGGAACGTGTCGACGATCGCCGGGACGTAGTGGTCGTAGATGCCCATCCCGAGGAAGCTCAGCTCGCGCGACGTGTCGGCGTTGCGTGCCGCGAGCTCCTCCAGGTGCCGGACGAGCGTCGCCTCCGGCAGCGCCTCGGGCACGTCGAGCTGCGCGGCCGAGCCGCACGCCCGTCGGGGATCTGCTCGAAGAGCTCGTCGACCGAGCCGACGCCGATCGCCTGCGAGCATCGCCTCGCGGTCGGCGTCGGTCAGGGAGAGATAGCCGGCCGCGCTCATCTCTCGTGCCCCGCGAAGCACGAGTCCGCACAAGCACGGTCGGGGCACACCCCTGAAGGCGCCCGCCGTCGCGGGACCGCAGGCGCTACCAGATCTGGCCGCATGTCCGGTTCGTCGTGCTGCTCACAGCTCGGCGACGTGCGCCTTGTAGGCCCCGGCGTCGAGCAGCCCGTCGAGCTCCGCCGGGGTCGGTCATCCGGATCCGGACGAGCCAGCCCTCGCCGTACGGGTCGGCGTTGATCGACCTCGGGCTCGTCGACCGCCTTCTGGTTCACCGCGAGCACCTCGCCCGAGAGCGGCGCGACCACGTCCGAGACCGCCTTCACCGACTCGACCTCGGCGTACGCCTGGTCCTTCGTGAGCGTCGCACCGACCGCGGGCGCGTCGAAGTGGACGAGCTCGCCGAGGGAGTCCTGCGCGTACCACGTGATCCCGAGCACCGCCTCGTCGCCCTCGACCCGGGCCCAGTCGTGCTCCGGGTGGTACCGGAGATCGTCGGGGTAGCTCTCGTTCGCCACTACGGCTCCTTCCGGTAGATCGGCTTCTTGACGACCCGGGCGCGCCGGGCCTTTCCACGTACGTCGACCACGAGCTCGGTGCTCGGGGGCGGCCCGCTGCGCCGGGACGTAGCCCATGCCGATGCCGACGTCGAGCGACGGCGACTGCGTCCCCGACGTGACCTCGCCGCCGCCCTCGATCGGCATTCCCTGGCGCGGGATCGCCTTCTCCTGCATGACGAACGCGACGAGCCTCCGCGCGGGCCCCTCCTCCTTGACCCGCCGCAGCGCGTCGACGCCCGTGAACTCCGTGTCGAGGGCGCACGTCCAGCCGAGCCCGGCCGAGATCGCGTCGGTGTCGGGAGTGATGTCGTTCCCGTGCAGCGGGTAGCAGACCTCCAGACGGAGCGTGTCGCGCGCGCCGAGGCCGCACGGCACCGACTCCGCGCTCGAGGACGGCGTCCCAGAGCGCGGCCCGTCCTCGGCCGGGCAGAGGAGCTCGACGCCCTTCTCTCCCGTGTAGCCCGTGCGGCAGACCATCACCTCGATGCCCGCGACCTCGCCCATCGCGTGCGTGAACGCCGGTGCCTCGCTCGAGCCCGAGCCGTTCGAGCGACAACGGTCCCTGTACGGCGACGAGCGCGTACTCGTCCGAGGCGTCGCGCACCTCGGTGCCGCTCACCTCGCGCTCCTTGAGCCAGGTGTACGCCGCTTCTCGGTTGCCGGCATTGACGACGAGCAGGTAGTGCCCGTGGCTCATCCGGTAGACGATCAGGTCGTCGACGATCCCGCCGCGTTCGTTCGTCAGCAGCGTGTACTGCGCCTCGCCGTCGCCGATCCGGTCGACGTCGTTCGAGAGCATCGACTGGAGGAAGCGCGCTCGCCGCGGGCCCCTCGACGTGGAGCTGCCCCATGTGCGAGACGTCGAAGGCGCCGGCGCCGCGTGCGCACGGCGAGGTGCTCCGGGATGACGCCCTCGTACTGGACGGGCATCTCCCATCCGGCGAACGGGACCATCCGCGCCCCGGCTGCGACGTGTCGCTCGTAGAGGGGCGTCCTGCGCAGGGTCGCGCTCACGGCCGCGACAATAGCTCCGATCCCGCAGGGCGGGATCGGTTGGCGGCCGACGCAGCCGGCGGCTGCCTCAGTCGCGCAGGAAGCTCGGGACGTCGATCTCGGCGTCGTCCCCGCGCGGGCGCGGGTCGAAGCTCGGGACCACCGTCTCGGCCGACCCGGACGACACGGCTGCCGGCTCGATGCGCCTGCGCCGCGGCCGTCCACCGCCGAAACCGGTGGCGATCACCGTGACGCGGACGTCCTCGCCGAGCGACTCGTCGATGACGGCGCCGAAGATCACGTTGGCGTTCGGGTCGGCGTGCCCTGTCACGACCTCGGCCGCCTCGTTGACCTCGAACAGGCCGATGTCGGCGGGCCCGGTGATGTTGAGCAGCACACCCGTGGCGCCGTCGAGCGTCGTCTCGAGGAGCGGCGACGACACTGCCGCGTTGGCGGCGGCGGTCGCGCGACCCTCGCCGCGCGCGGTGCCGATGCCCATGAGCGCCGAGCCGGCGTCGCGCATGATCGTGCGGACGTCGGCGAAGTCGAGGTTGACGAGGCCGGGGACGGTGATCAGGTCGGTGATCCCCTGCACGCCCTGGCGGAGGATGTCGTCGGCCATCCGGAACGACTCGAGGATCGGCGTCGTCTTCTCGACGACCTGCAGCAGCCGGTCGTTCTCGATCACGATCAGCGTGTCGACGCCGTCGCGGAGGTTCTGGATGCCGACCTCGGCCTGGTCGGCCCGGCGCCGGCCCTCGAATGCGAACGGCTTGGTCACGACGCCGACGGTGAGCGCCTCGAGCTCGCGCCCGAGCTCGGCGACGATCGGCGCGGCACCGGTGCCCGTGCCTCCGCCCTCGCCGGCGGTGACGAAGATCATGTCGGCGCCCTTGAGCGCCTCCTTCAGCTCGTCGCGGCTCTCCTGCGCGGCCGCCAGCCCGACCTCGGGGTTCGCGCCGGCGCCGAGGCCGCGGGTCGCCTTGGAGCCGATGTGGATCTTGACGTCGGCGTCCGTGTCGAGCAGCGCCTGCGCGTCGGTGTTGACGGCGATGAACTCGACGCCGCGTGAGCCCGGACTCGACCATGCGGTTGACGGCGTTCGTGCCGCCGCCGCCGACGCCGACCACCTTGATGACTGCGAGATAGTTGCCGTTCTGGGTGCTCATCTCGACCTGCCTGAGGGTCAAGCTCTCATCGAGCTAGGGAAGTGGCCTGGAATCCCCGATTCGGAGCCAGGGTACGGACTCCTTGTCGACAATGTCAACGGAACCCTCAAGTCCCGGTCGAGGCAGAACTCTCTACCTCGACCTGAGAGTCGAGGCTCGTCGACCCCGCCACCGGGCGATCGGGGACGCTGACGTCGAGGTACCCGGAGCCGGACGGCAGCAGCGGGAGCACACGGGCGGCCACCGCGAGCTTCAGCTCGACGTCGCGCGCGTCACCGAGCCGGAGCTCGAGGCCGGAGCGGAGGCGGAGCGTCAGACCGTCGCCTCGTCGTCGACGGAGACCACGCGGCTCGGGAAGCGGACGCCCGCGAGCGGCGCGACGGCGCGCGACGGCAGTGCCGCAGATCGCCGTCGACGAACGACCCCGGGTCGAGCGTGGACGTCCTTGCGCGACCCAGATCCGCGCGAGGTCGGGCTTCGCCGTCCGGTCGACGCGGGCGATCACCCGGCCGCGCTCGGAGACGACGAAGGACGACGGCGCCCTGTCGGACGACGGCAACGGGACGCTCGGGAACGACCGTGACGCGGAGCGTGTGGGGGTAGGCGCGGTCGAAGGCGACCGCTGCGACCGTCGGGAGCGCGGCGACGTCGATCCGCGCGGCGTCGAGGTCGAGCCCGAACAGGCTCGCCCCGGCGCGGTCGTCGAGCGCCTTGCGCGACCTGGCGCTCGACCCCCGGGCCGGCGCCCGTCACCTCGATCGTGCGAACCGCGAAGAGCGCGGTCTCGCGCGCGAGGACGAGCGCGAGCAGGACGCCGCCGAGAACCGCGAAGGCGATCAGCAGGGAGCGGCCGGAGGGGACGAGCGAGCCGAGCTCGAGGCGATCGCCGGTGGCCGTACGCGGAAACGGGACGACGACGCTCGCCGCGCGCGTACGAGGCCGCTCGTTGCGCCCTGCTCGTCCCCTTTCGGCCACAAGAGCACGTTTCGCCGCGCCGCGCACGTCTCCTGGGCTCATTCCGCTTCGCGGACCGAGCCTGGACAGGGATCTTCCAGGCTCGATCGCCGAAGGCGAGCGCGCCCAGCAGCACGACCTCGTGCTCCAGCTCGACGCCGTACTGCTCGCGCGCTCGGCGGCGCGCCTCGGCCATCAGCGCGAGGCAGTCCGCGCGTCGTCGCTCCGCCGGCGTTCTCGATGAAGTTCGCGTGCCGCGGCGAGATCGACGGCGCCGCCGATCCGGTGCCCCTTGAGCCCGCAGCGCTCCAGCATGCGCCCCGCGCCGAGCTCGCCCGGCGGGTTCTTGAACACCGAGCCGAACGTCCGCTTGTTCGTCGGCTGGGTCGCCTTGCGCCGCGCGACGAGCTCCGAGACCTCGGCCTTGATCTCGCTCGACCGGCCGCGGCGTGAGCCGGTACTCGACGCGCGCCACGACCTGGCCGGGCGCGGAGCGTCGAGTGCCGGTAGGAGAGGCCGAGCTCGTCGCGGCGTGAGCCAGCCGCTGCCGTCGGCCGAGACGACGAGCGCGCGCTCCAGGATCGCCGACCAGTCCGAGCCGTACGCGCCGGCGTTCATCCGGACGCCGCCGCCGGCGGTGCCCGGGATCGCGCAGGCGAACTCGAGGCCGCCGAGGCCCGCGGCACGCGCACGGTGGAGGCACACCGCGTTCGTCGCGCCGCCGCCGGCGCGTAGGAGCTCGCCGTCGACCTCGACCGCGGCGAGGTCCCCCTCGAGGCGGAGGACCAGCGCGTCGACGCCCTCGTCCGCGGCGAGCAGGTTCGAGCCGAGCCCGACCGTCACGATCGCCGAGCCCCGTCTCGCGCGGCCCATGCGAGCGCCTCCTCCAGCTCGGCGAGCGACGCGCGGCCGCGCGAACTGCCGCCGCGGGCCCGCCGGTCCCGATCGTGGTCAACCGAGCGAGCGGGAATCCGGCCTCGATCTCCATCGCTGCGCTACGCCTTCTCGACGAGGTCGGCGAGGCCCTCGACGATCGCGCGTGCGACCCGCCACGGCTCCCCCACGCCGAGCGTGACGACGACGTCGCCCGGCCGGAGGAGCGCGAGCGCGAGGCGCGAGGCGTCGTCGAGCGTCGGCGCCCACACGCGGCGCGTCGGGTCCGGGACGCGCGTCGAGCACGAGGCGGGCCGGTCACGCCCTCGCGCGGCGCGTCCCGGCGTCCCGACGAAGTCGGTCACGATCGCGACGTCCGCGAGCCCGAGGGCCTCGCCCAGCTCGCGGTGGAGGTGCCGCGTCCGCTCGACGACGTGCGGCACGTAGAGCGCGACGAGGCGGCCCTCGGCTCTGCTCGCGCGCCGTCGCCGAGTGCGGCGCGGAGCTCGGTCGGGTTGTGGCCGTAGTCGTCGATCACCGTCACGCCGCCGCCGCTCGCCGACGAGCTGGAAGCGCCGGTCGGCGCCCGTCGAACCGCGCGAGGGCCGCTCTCCGCCGCCGCGCGCTCGACCCCGGCGCGGACGAGCGCCTCGAGCGCCGCCGCAGCGTTCCGGCGGTTGTGCTCGCCGGGCACGGCGAGCGCGAACGTCGACCGGCTCGAGCTCCCAGCCGCGGACGACCTCCGGGACCGACGCGAGCCACGCGTCGAGGGACGCCTGCGAGCTCGGCCTCCGAGCCGTAGGTCGCGTGGTGGTCGAGCTCGACGTTCGTCACGACCGCGAGCCGGGGCCGCAGCGCGAACGACCGAGCGGTCGGACTCGTCGCCCTCGACGACGAGCCAGCCGGAGCCCGTCCCGGCGTTGCCGCCGAGCTGCGGCACGACGCCGCCGACGATCCAGGCCGGGTCGTTGCCGGTCTCCCGCAGGACGAACGCGATCATCGCCGGTCGTCGTCGTCTTGCCGTGCGCGCCGGTGACGACGATCGACGGCCGCGCGGCGACGAGCTCGGCGAGGAACGCCGCCCGGGGCGTCCCGTCGATCGCGGTCGCGGTGGGCGGTCGAGACGATCGACCTCGCAGCCCGTCCGGCGGACGTCGGCTCGCCGCCGAGGTCGACCTCGATCGCCTCGAGCGTCTCGCTGAAGATCGTCTCGCTGCAGGTCCCAGCCGCGCACCTCGGCGCCCCAGGCGCGGGCGATGTTCGCGTACGCGGACATCCCGGAGCCGCCGATCCCGACGAAGTACAGCCGGCCGGCCGCTCGAGTGGGCTCGGCGCGCTCGAGCGGTCGACGCACGAGCGTCGACCGTCACCGGCCCCGCGGCGAGCGCGACCAGCTCGTCGGCGACGACGTCCGCCGCGTCGGGGCGCGCGAGCGCGAGCATCGCCGTCGCGCATCGCACGCGAGGCGCTCGGGGTCGGCGAGCAGCTCGGCGACGAGCGCGGGCACGCGGTCGACCTCCGCGTCGGGGACGACGATCGCACCGCCGCCCGCGCTCGAAGTGGCGGGCGTTGAGCGTCTGGTGGTCGGCGGTCGCGTACGGGTACGGGACGAGGATCGCCGGCGTCCCCGCCGCCGCGAGCTCCCACACGGTCCCGCCGGCGCGGGAGACGGCGAGGTCGGCCGCCGCGAGCGCCTCGCCGAAGTGGTCGGTCTGCGGCGAGCAGCACGTAGCCGGGCCGCGCGACGCGCGGGCGCAGGCGTCTCGAAGTCGCGCTCGCCGCAGATGTGCAGGACCGCCGGGCCCGTCGGCGCCCCACGCCTCGACCGCCATCTCGTTGAGCGACCGCGCCCCGGCGAGCGCGCCGAAGACGGCGACCACGGGCCCGTCCGCGGAGAGCCCGAAGCGGCGCACGCCCCTCCTCGCGGCTCGCGCCGCGATGCGCGAGCGGGATCGGGCGGCCGACGACGCGCACCTTCTCGCCGTCTCGCCCCGGGATCTCGTAGGCGAGGAACAGCCGGCGGGCGAACGGCGCCGCGAGCCGGTTGGCGAGCCCGAGGTGCGCGTCGGCCTCGGTCAGCGCCGCCGGGATCCCGCGCAGCCGTGCGGCGAGCACCATCGGGCCGGCGACGTAGCCGCCGCGCGCCGAGCACGACGTCGGGGCGGCGCCGGGCGAGGATCGCGCAGGCAGTGGGCCGGGCGCGGCCGACGCGCGCCAGGCGGCGCGAAGCTGGGCCGCGCTCGGACGTCCGCGGCAGGCCCGAGACCGGGAACGTGTCGAGCGCGAAGCCCGCCTCAGGCACCAGCCGCGACTCGACGCGGTCGGGAGTGCCGGCGAACGTCACCGTCACTCCGCGTTCGCGGAGCGCTTCCCCGACCGCGAGCGCGGGACGGACGTGACCGGCGGTTCCCCCGGCCGCGATCACGCACGCGAGCTTCGACGACGCGCTCATTCACCGCGATGTTAAGGAGCACCCCGACCGCGCAGAGCAGCACCAGCAGCGAGGAGCCGCCGTACGAGACGAACGGCAGCGGGATCCCGGTGAGCGGAGCGATGCCGAGCACGGCGGCGAGGTTGACGGCGGCCTGGCCGCAGACGAGCGTCGTGATCCCCGCCGCGAGCCGCTTGCCGAACGGGTCGCGGCACTGCAGCGCGACGCGGAAGCCCGCCCACGCGAACACGGCGAACGCCGCGATCACGAGCGCGGAGCCGATGAAGCCGAGCTCCTCCCCGACGACCGCGAAGATCATGTCCGTGTGCGCCTCGGGGAGGAAGTTGACCTTCTGGATCCCCTGGCCGAGCCCCTCGCCGGTGATGCCGCCGGAGCCCATCCCGATGATCGCCTGGACGTTCTGGAAGCCCGCGCCCTGCGCGTCCTTCCACGGGTCGAGGAAGCTGAAGACGCGCTCGCGCCGGTACGGCTCCATCCAGATCGCGAGCAGCGCCGGCGCCGAGCGCGAGGCTCGCCGCCGAGCGCGAAGAGCCGGAACGGGCACGCCGGAGACGAGCAGGATCCCGGCGATCATCACGAAGAGCGAGATCGTCGTCCCGAGGTCGGGCTCGATCACGATCAGCCCGCCGAAGAGCGACGACGACGAGCCCGACCGGCTTCATCAGCTCGCCCGAGCGTCGCGCGGCGCCGGGCGCCGCGCGAGCACCGCGCACGCCCAGACGCAGAACGGCGAGCTTCGCGATCTCGGCCGGCTGGACGCTGACCGGGCCGAACGACGAACCAGCGGTGCGCGCCGTTGATCGGCGGCGCGACCGCGAGCACCGCGACGCAGCCGACGAACGCGACGACGAGGAGCAGCGGCGCGAGCGGGCCGCAGACACGTGGTAGTCGACGCGCGTGAGCGACCGCGAGCAGGACGAGCCCAGCGACGGCGTAGAGCCCCTGCTTGACGAGGAAGCGCATCGGGTCGCCCGCGCCGAGCGCCGCGGACGCGGACGTGGCGCTGAAGACCATCACGAGCCCGAACGCGACGAGCCCGAGCGTGACGAGGATCAGCAGCCGCTGCTCGAGCTGCCCGCGGTCCGCGCGTCGCCTGTTCCCCACCCCGGGAGCTTCTCCACGAGGCGGCGGAACTCCTCCCCGCGGTGCTCGAAGCTCGTGAACTGGTCGAACGAGGCGCAGGCCGGGGAGAGCAGGACGACGTCGCCCGCGCGACGCTGCTCGACGCCGCCTCCGCCACGGCCCGCCCGAGCGTGCCGGACATCGACGTACGGCGACGCCGGCTCGTCGAGCGCCGCCGCGAGCTCGCCGGCCGCCTCGCCGATGAGGTACGCGCGGTCGCCGGGCTCGAACGCCGCCGCGAGCGCCGTCGTACGGCTCGGCCTTCCCGCGCCCGCCGAGGATCACGTGCTTGCGGCGGCCGGGGAACGACGCGAGCGCGCGCAGCGCGGCAGCCGCGTTCGTCGCCTTCGAGTCGTTGACGTAGAGGACGCCGCCGACGGTCCCGACCTCCTCGATCCGGTGCTCGACCCCCGGGAACGTCTCGGAGCGCCTCGGCGATCGCGTCGTCGGGAACCCCGATCGCGCGGGCGGCGGCGGCCGCGGCGGCGGCGTTCTCGCGGTTGTGGGCGCCGCGGATCCGCGGCTCGGCCGGCAGCGGGTCGTCGGCCGCGAACTCCACCCGTCGCGCCGCTGCCGGGGAGCGCGCCGAAGCCGCGGGGGACGACCGCGACGTCGTCCTGGCGCCTGGCGCTCGAACGCCCGAAGCTTCGCGGCCGCGTAGGCCTCGAACGTCCCGTGCCGGTCGAGGTGGTCCGGCTCGAGGTTCGTCAGCACGGCGATCGCGCGGCCGCAGCGTCTCGACGTCCTCGAGCTGGAACGACGAGAGCTCGCACACGATCCATGCATCCGGCGTCGACGGCGCCGACGAGCGACGTCAGCGGCCGGCCGATGTTGCCGGCGACCTCGCCGGCAGGCCGGCCGCCTCGAGGATCGCGCCGAGCAGCGCGGTGGTCGTCGTCTTGCCGTTCGTCCCGGTGACACCGATCAGCGGGTTCGGCAGCAGTCGCGCGCCGAGCTCGATCTCGGAGATCGACCGGAATCGATCGCGCGCGCGCGGCGGCGACGGGGGGCGCTCCGGCGGGCACTCCCGGGCTCTTGACGACCAGCCCGACGCCGTCGAGCAGCGCGTCGCTCCCATTCGCCGAGATGGACGTCGGCGTCGACCCCCGACGCGTCGACGTCGGTGCTCGAGTCGTAGGCGACCACCTCCAGACCGCTGCGACGCAGGGCGGCGGCCGCCGCACGACCCGACCGCGCGAGGCCGAGGACGAGGACGCGGTCGGGCAGGTCGGGCACGCTCGAAGCGTAGGCGAGGACGCGCGCGCTCAGGCGCGACGCGCGATGGCGACGCCGGCGATCACGGCCGCGGCGCCGACGGCGAGCGGCAGCGTGAGCCGCTCGCCGAGGACGAGCGCGGCGAGGACGAAGCCCGACAGCGGCTGGAGGAACTGCAGCGGCGCGATGCGCGCGATCCCGCCGCGGTCGAGCGCCCAGTACCAGCCGACGTACCCGACGATCGACGTCACGACGGCGAGAAAGAGCGACGGCGCCCCACGCCGCGGCACCGGCGTGCGGGCACGCCGTCCGCGATCGACCAGTCCCAGCCGCGACGCGGCGCGAGGACGATCGCCCCGAGCATGACGCCCCAGTAGGTCGTCGCGGCGCTCGAGAACCCCGCGCGGGGCGAGCATCGCACCCGCGACGTATCCCGCCGACACGCACGAGCGCGGCGGCGAGGACGAGCAGGTCGCCTGCGAGCGTCGCGTCGCCCCCGTCCCCGCTCGTCCGACCACGACGATGACCGCCTCCCCGAGCGAGCGCGAGCGCGCAGCCGGCGATCCACCATCGGCCCGGCCGCCGTCGTGCGACGAGCGCCGCGTAGAGCCCGGTGAAGATCGGGCAGCGCGGCGAGGATCATCGACGCCGTGCATCGCCGACGTGCGCTCCTGTCCGACCGTGTAGACGACCGGGAACACGACGAAGCCCGGCGGCCGCCGAGATCGCGAGGAGCAGGCGCGCACGTCGCGTTCGCCGGCGGGCGTCGCCGGGCCGCCGCGACGAGCGGCACGGCGACGAGCCCGGCCAGCACCGTGCGCAGGTACGCGACGACGAGTGGCTCCAGGTCGTCGATGCGCGATGCGGGTCGCCGATCGGCGTCGCGCCCCAGACGACCATCACGAGCATCGCGACGACGACGGGCGCCGGGAGGAGGCGTCGCGCCCTCAGAAGACGGCCAGCGCCGGGACCATCACGAGGCAAGGCTACGCGGCCGGGGTGACAGGACGACGCGGATCGGCCCCCCGTGCCGGCTACAGCTGGAAGCGCAGGTAGTAGCGGTAGTAGAGGACGAAGCCGATCGCGCAGAGGATCGCGCCGATGATCCAGAACCGCACCATGATCTTCGTCTCCGACCACGCCTTCATCTCGAAGTGGTGGTGGATCGGCACGATCAGGAAGACCCGCCTGCCAGTGCGCTTGAAGCTCGCGATCTGGATCATCCAGGTGACCGCCTCGATCACGAACACGCCGCCGATGAAGACGAGCAGCACCTCGGTCTCGGTGAGGATCGCGAGCGTCGCGATCGCTCCGCCGAGCGCCATCGAGCCCGTGTCGCCCATGAACATCTCCGCCGGGAACGCGTTGAACCAGAGGAACCCGATCACGCCCCCGATCAGCGCGGCCGCGACGATCGCGAGGTCGAGGTACTCCTCGCTCCGCGCCGCGACCGTGTCGGCCGATCGGATCCAGTCGATCGACGCGATCGCGAGCAGCGTGATGAGCGAGATCGCGCACGTTCCCGCCGCGAGGCCGTCGACCCCGTCCGTGAGGTTGACGGCGTTCGAGGTGCCCGCGATGACGAGGAAGAGGAACGGGAAGTACGAGCCAGCCGAGGTCGATGTTGACGTCGACGAGCGGGAAGTAGATCTCGGTGTCCATGTAGCCGATCCTGCGTCGTCGCCCAGCCGACCCCGGCCGTGATCGAGCACGAGCCCGAGCATCTTCCAGCGGCCCTTCAGCCCGAGCGAGCGGCGGCGCCGCACCTTGAGGTAGTCGTCCGCGAAGCCGATCAGCCGCACAGCCGAGCGTCGCCAGGATGATCGTCACGCCGGGGACGGTGTAGAGCGACACGACGAGCGCGGGCACGAGCGCGGCGACGAGGATGAGCAGGCCGCCCATCGTCGGCGTCCCCTGCTTGACGATGTGCCCGGCCGGCCCCTCCTCGCGGATCTGCTGGCCGATCGACTGCCGCCGCAGCCACTCGATGAACTGCGGGCCCACCGCGACGGCGATCACCATCGCGACGAGGCCCGCGATCAGGACCCTCACCATGCGCGGGAGTGTTTCTCGATCAGGGCGGGGATGCCTTCGAGCCCGACCGCGCGCGATCCCTTGACGAGGATCGCGTCGCCGGGTCGGAGCAGGTCGGCGATCTCGAGCGAAGGCGCCTGCATCGGCGACGGAGACGCCGTCCGTCGACGCGCCGCGAGGTAGTCGCGCGCATCCTCGCCGACGGCGACCACGAGCTCGATCCCGAGCTCGTCGGAGCAGCGACCGCGATCTCGGCGTGGTAGGCGCGCGCTCTCGTCGCCCGAGCTCGGCCATCTCGGCCGAGGATCGCGACGCGCCGCCGCCCCTCTGCCCGCTCGACGAGGTCGACGAGCGCGGCCCGCATCGACGTCGGGTTCGCGTTGTAGGCGTCGTTGACGACGAGGCCGCCGCCCGGAAGCTCGTGCACCTCGCCCCGCCAGCGGCTCAGGCGAGATCGCGAGCCGCACCCTCCCGCGGCCCGCTCGAGCGGCAGCCCGAGCGCGTCGTACGCCGTGAGCGCCGCGAGGACGTTCTCTGCCAGGTGCCGCTGCGTGAACGGCAGCTCGAGCCCGAGCTCGGTCTCGCCCACGCGGAACATCCAGCGCGTCGCGCCGCCGGACTTCGCTCGCGATCCACCGCCTGCGTCGTCGCGCCGACGCCGCGGGTGTCGAACCGACGGACGTCGATGTCGTCCCGGCGGAGAAAGGGTTCGAGCAGCGGCTCGCCGGCGGGGACGACCGCGATGCCCGCCCGGCGGGAGGGCTTCGATCGCCTCGGCGTTCGCGCGGGCGACGTCCTCGACCGTTCCGACGAGCTCGAGGTGCTCCGGGCCCGATCGACGTGACGAGCGCGGCCGTCGGCCGCGCGACCGCGCACAGCTCGGCGATCTGCCCGAGCCCGCGCATCCCCATCTCCGTCACGAGCACGCGCGTCTCCGGCTCGAGCCGCAGAACCGTGAGCGGCAGGCCGAGCTCGTTGTTGCGGCTCGCCTCCGCGGCCGACCGTCGGCGTCACCGCGCTGCAGAGCGCGCGCGAGCGCGTCCTTCGTCGTCGTCTTCCCGGTCGGAGCCGACGACGGCGACGACCTGCGCGTTCGAGCGCTCCGCGCACGAGCCGTGCGAGTGCCGCGAGCGCAGCCTCCTGGTCCCGCGGGACGAGCGTGGCGGCGCCGCGCCCGAGCGCGTCGTCGACGAACCGCGTGCCCGTGTTGAGCGCGACGAAGAGATCGCCCGGCACGAGCGACCCGCGAGTCGTCGTGCACCCGTGCGGACGATCGCCGTCCGCAGGGGCTGCCTGCGAGCTCGCCGAGCTCGAGCTCCTCGACCTCGCTCCACCTCAGCGGAATCAAGGTGCGCCCCCGAGCTCGTGCCGAATCAGCATGAGCGTCAGACCACCTCACCGAGCCGGCGACGGAGCGCAGCGCGGGCCACCTCGCGGTCGTCGAACGGATGGACGACGCCGACGATCTCCTGGCCCTGCTCGTGGCCCTTGCCGGCGATCACGACGACGTCCCCCGCGGACGCCGCCTGCGATCGCCGCGTCGATCGCGGAGCGCCGGTCCGGATCGATCTCGACGTCGATGCCCGTCCCCTGGAGGATCTCCTCGACGATCGCGAGCGGGTCCTCGCGAGCGCGGGTTGTCGCTCGTGACGACGACGGTGTCCGCCAGCTCCCGTGCGATCCTTCCCATCAGCGGCACGCTTGTCGCGATCGCGGTCGCCTCCCGCACCGAACACGACGACGAGGCGGCCCGTCTCCGAGCGGACGGGCGGCGCCGAGGACCGTGTCGAGCGCGTCCGGGCGTGTGCGCGTAGTCGACGACGACGGCGAAGTCCTGTCCCTCGTCGACCGCCTCGAATCGGCCGGGAACGCCGGCCACGGCGCGGACGCCCTCGACGATCGCGTCCTCGTCGACGTCGAGCAGGAGCGCGGCCGCGACCGCGCCGAGGACGTTCTCGACGTTGAAGACGCCGAGCAGCGGCGTCTCGACAGCGATGCCCGCCGCCGTGAACGACGAGCCGCGCGGCACCGAGCTCGAGGCCGTCGGCACGCACCTCGCGCCTCCGGCCGGAGCCCGAAGGTGACCAGCGGCGCACGTTGGGCGCCCGCGAGCTCGTCGGCGAGCCGCCGGCCGTACGGGTCGCCGACGTTCACCGCCGCCGGCGGCGGCGCGACGCCGGTGAACAGGCGGCGCTTCGCCTGGAAGTACTCCTCCATGTCTCCGTGGAGGTCGAGGTGGTCCTGCGTCGAGGTTCGTGAAGACGAGCGCGTCGAACCGCACCCGGTCGAGCCGACGGTAGTGCGAGCCGTGGGACGAGGCCTCGAGCGCGACGGCTTCGTCGCCCGCGTCGAGCATCTCCCGGAAGAGCGCTGCAGGTCGATCGCCTCGGGTGTCGTGTGCGGGGCGGCGCGAGGCGTGCCGCCGACGACCCACTCGACCGTTCCGACCAGCCCCGTGCGGCGGCCGTCCGCCTCGAGGATCGAGCGGAGGAGGAACGTCGTGGTCGACTTGCCGTTCGTCCCCGTGACGCCTGCGACGGCGAGCCGCTCGCGTCGGCGCGCCGAAGAACACGTCGGCCGCGACGGCCATCGAGGCCCGCACGCGACTCGACGACGAGCTGCGGGACGGCGACGTCGACCGGGCGCTCGACGACGAGCGCGGCCGCCCCGGCGGCGACGGCGTCGGCGGCGAGATCGTGCCCGTCGACGCGCGCACCCGGGACGCAGAAGAACAGCGCGCCGTCGCGGACCGCGACCGGTGTCGTAGGCGAGGTCGGTGATCTCGACGGGACGCCGCCCGATCACGTCGCTCGGCGCGAGCGCGCGGATCAGCGCGTCGAGCTCCACGGCGCGATTGTAGGGGCGAGGCTCGCCTCGCCCGCGGAAACCCACCGTCTGCGAGGCGCGCCTCGCGCCTACGGGGTGGCGAACGCCGCGACGAGCGACGACGAGCGCTTCGACTCGGGCGCGTCCGGCGGCACCTCGAGGTACTGGAGCGCGAAGCGCGCGAGGTCGCGGAAGATCGGCGCGGCCACGACGCCGCCCCAGATCTGCCCGTGCGGCTCGTCCACCATCACGAGGATCGCGAGCCGCGGCTTGCGCGCCGGGCACGAGGCCGACGAAGGAGGCGACGTACTTCTGTGACGTAGCGGCCGTTCTCGGCCTTGTTCGCGGTGCCCGTCTTTCCGGCGACCGTGTAGCCCGGGATCGCGGCCTCGGTGCCCGTTCCCTCGACCACGACGTCCCGGAACATCGCGGTCATCCGGTCGGCGGTGTGCTGCGAGACGACCCGGCGCCCCTTGCCGTGACGCACCTTCTTGCCGCCGATCTTCGCGACCACGTGCGCGGGCGGCATCGACGCCGCCGTTGCCGATCGCCGCGTACGCGCTCGACCATCTGCAGCGGCGTGACCGCGATGCCCTGTCCGATCGGCACGGTGCCGATCGTCGAGCCCGACCAGTCGCCGTACGGCAGCACCATCCCCGGGCTCTCGCCCGGGAAGCTCGATCCCGGTCGGCTTCCCGAAGCCGAACCGGGAGATCCAGCGACGCGAGCTCCGGGCCGCCGAGCTTCTCGGCGATGGTGATCGTGCCGACGTTGGACGACTCGGCGAGGATCTGCCTGACCGTCATCCGCTCGGTGCCGCGGATGTGCGCCTCGCGGATCACGCGGTCGGCGACCTTGATCGTCGGCGCGAGCGTGAAGGACGACTCGGGCGTCACGACGTTGTCCTCGAGCGCGCCCGCGATCGTGACGATCTTGAAGGTCGACCCCGGCTCGTAGAGGTCGGTCACGGCGCGGTTGCGTCGCTCGTCCGCGGGAGCGGCCGAGAACCGGTTCGCGTCGAACGTCGGCGCGTTCGCCATCGCGAGGATCGCTCCGGTTCGCGGGTCCATGACGATCGCGGTCGCGCCCTTTCGCCGCCCAGCGATGCACCGCGCGTGGCGAGCAGCTGCTCGGCGGTCGCCTGGAGCTGGTGGTCGAGCGTGAGGACGACGTTCTTCCCCGGCCGCTCCTTCCGCGACGTGACGACGTCGATCGCCTGGCCGGCCGGGTCGCGGACGACGATCTCGTAGCCCGGACTTGCCCGCCAGAGCGTCCTGTCGAGCGAGCGCTCGAGGCCGTCGAGGCCCCGGTTGTCCGTGCCCGCGAACCCGAGCACGTGCGAGGCGACCCGCCCCTGCGGGTAGGTGCGCCGCTCCTCGGGGTAGAAGCCGATGCCGGCGACGCCGAGCTTCTGGAGCGCCTTCGCCTTCACCGGATCGGCCTTGCGCTCGACGTAGACGAACCGCTTCGTCCGGTCGACGAGGCTCGGGTACAGCTCGTCGGGGTCGAGCCCGAGCGCCTGTCCCGACCTTGACGGCGGCCTTCTTCGGCGCGACGACGTTGCGCGGGTCGGCGTAGACGGTCGTCGCCTGCTCGCCGATCGCGAGCGGCTCGCCGGTGCGGTCGTAGATCGTGCCGCGCCCGGCGGGGATCTCGATCGTCTCGCGATGCTGCCGCGACGCCATCGCCGCGTACCCGGGGCCGTCGACGACCTGGATCCAGGCGGCCCGGCCGAGCGCGACGGCGAACAGCCGCCGCGAAGGCCAGGACGAGGAGCCGGATCCGGGAGTTCGCGCGCCGGTCCACGCTCACGGGCTCCAGCCGGAGGTAGGTCGTCGCATTCGGGTCGGCCTCCACGAGGCCGAGCTTCGAGGCTGCCTCGGTCTCGATCCGCGCGTTGGCCGAGGCGCTCGACAGCTGGGCGCGCGTCGTGGCGATCTCGGCCTTGAGCTCGGCGCGGGTCATGCCGCAGGCCGTCGAGCTCCACGTTGAGCCGGAGCACGAAGACGTTGATCGCCACGACGCCCGCGAGCAGCGCGGCGACGACGCACGATCCAGAGCACTCCGCCCGTGAACGCGCTACGCGCCGGCGCGGGCTCGCCTCAGAGCAGGCTGCGCGATGGTCGACATCAGGCCCTCAGCGGCGGCGCGGAGCCGCGCCGACGCGGCGCGCGGATTGGCGTCGGTCTCGTCGGCTCGCCGGACGGACCGGCTTGCGGGTCAGCAGGCGCAGCGTCGGCTCCTTCCCGCAGACGCAGACCGGGAAGTCGGGCGGGCACGTGCAGCCCTTCGCCTCGTCGACGAAGAAGCGCTTCACGATCCGGTCCTCGAGCGAGTGGAAGCGAGATCACCGCGAGCCGGCCGCCGGGCCGGAGCATCTCGAGCGCGGCCGGCAGCGCGGCCTCGAGCTGCGCCGAGCTCGTCGTTGACGGCGATGCGGAGCGCCTGGAAGACGCGCTTGGCCGGATGGCCCTCGCCGAACCGCGCCGGCGTCGGGATCGCGAGCTTGATCACGTCGACGAGCTCGCCCGTGCGGGAGATCGGCGCGCTCGGCGCGCCGGCGCACGATCGCGCGGGCGATCGGCGCCGGCGTAGCGCTCCTCGCCGTAGCGGCGGAAGATCGTCGCGAGCTCGCGCTCGTCCCACGTGTTGACGATCGTCGCGGCGCGTCACCTCGGAGGACGGGTCCATGCGCATGTCGAGCGGCGCGTCGGTCGCGTACGAGAAGCCGCGCTCGGGCCGGTCGACCTGCATCGACGAGATGCCGAGGTCGAGCAGGATCGCGTCCGCCTTGACGCCGTTCGTCGCGAGCTGCGAGAGGACGACCGCGAAGTCGCCGCGGAGGAACCGGACGTCGACGCCGGCGCGGGCCTTGAAACGGTCGAAGTACGCCTTCGCGCCCGGGGTCGCGGTCGATCGCGACGAGCTTGCCGCGGCCGCCGCAGGTCCTCCGCGAGCAGCCGCGCGTGGCCGCCGGCGCCGAAGGTCGCGTCGACGACCGTCTCGCCCGGCTGCACGGCGAGGAGCTCGCGCACCTCGTCCGCGAGGACGGGGACGTGATCAGCTTCCGTGTGCGGCAAGACGTTCGGCAGCATGTTCGGCGCTCCCTTCGACGGCATGCAGGTGCTGCTCCCAGGCGCCGGGGTTCCAGATCTCGAGGTGGTCGTAGTTGCCGGCCACGACGACCTCGCGCTCGAGGCCGGCGTGGCGAGTGAGGACGGCCGGGACGAGAACTCGACCCTGCTGCGTCGAGATCCGCCTCGGCCGCCCCCGAGAAGAAGAACCGGCGCAGCTCGCGCGCCTCGCGCGAGAGCGGGTCGAGCGCGGAGATCCGGGCCTCGACGGTCATGCTGCCACGTCTCGCGCGGATAGACGGCGACGTTGCGGTCGAGCCCGCGTGCGAGGACGACGCCGGCGCCCAGCGCGTCGCGGAAGCGGCGCGGCAGCGTGAGCCGGCTCTTCTCGTCGATCGTGTGCTCGTAGGTGCCGATGAACATCGCTCGCGGGTGTGGCCGATCCACTTCGTGATCTCCACGATTCCCCACTTTACGCCACATTTTCCCACTGTCAAGAGCTCTGGCTCGTTGCGCGAGCCATGGCCCCGTGCCACACTCGAACGCTGTCATGGCACGCGGGCCTGCCCTCATCGGCGCCATCGCCGAGTTCAGGATCGGGCCTCTCCTGGCGGAGGGGTCGACCGGCTCGGTCTACCTCGCCGAGGACATGGCACGCGGGGGCCGCGTCGCCCTGAAGGTCCTCCTCCCCGCGCTCGAGGCGGACGAGCGATTTCGGGTGCGGTTCCTGCGCGAGTCGCGGGCGGCGGCCGCCATCGACAATCCGCACGTCGTGAGGACCGTCGCGTCGGGGGAGGCGGACGGCGTTCTGTATCTCGCCATGGAGCAGGTCGAGGGCCGTGACCTGCGGCAGGTGATCCGTGCGAAGGGGGCTCTCGATCCCGCGCGGGCGGTCGCCATCGTCGAGCAGATCGCCGAGGGTCTCGACGCCGCGCATGCCGCCGGGCTCGTCCACCGCGACGTGAAGCCGGCCAACATCCTCCTCGAGCCTCGGCTGGAGGGCGAGCACGCGGCGATCTGTGACTTCGGCCTCGCGCGACATGTCGCATCCGTCAGCAGCCTCACCGGCGATCGCGGCTTCGTCGGCACGATCGACTACGTTGCGCCGGAGCAGATCGAGGGGCGGACGGTCGACGGCCGCGCGGACGTCTACGCCCTCGGCTGCGTGCTCTTCGAGTGCTTGACGGGCGAGAAGCCGTTCGCGCGCGAGAGCGAGCTCGCCGTGGTGTTCGCGCATCTCAACGAACGGGCCCCGCTCGTGAGCGAGTTCGCCGTACCGGTGCCCGCCGCGTTCGACGACGTGATCGGGAAAGCGCTCGCAAAGCGCCCCGAGGCGCGGTACCCGACCTGCAGCGCGCTGGCCGCCGCCGCCCGAGACGCCCTCGCCGGTCGTCTGGCGAGGGGAAAGCGGCGCCGGCGACGCCTCGTCCTCGGGGGGGCGTGTGCCGCCCTGGCCGCTGCCGCAGGCACCCTGGCCCTCGCGATGGGCGACTCTTCGCAGACCTCAGCGACCGTGTACCCCGAGATCACGCAGGCGTCGATCCACGGTGCAAGGCTTGGGCTCCCCGCGGGCGCGTACGAGCGGCTGCTCGTGCCTCAGGGCGTCAGGCCGGGCTTCGGCCGGGCCAAGGACCTCGACTCCGGCTACACGTCGCTCTGGTTCGGCCGGATGAAGGTCGCGGTGTACTTCCCTCCGGGCGCGACGCGTGCCGCGATCATCACGACCTGGAACGACGAATTCCGCACCGCGGCCGGAATCGGCCCATGCTCGACGATCGAGGAGATGAAGGAGGCGTACGGCAACGCCGTGCGGCCGACGTGGGCGGGAACCTCTCCGGACGGGAAGACGGTGTGGTCATGGGCGGTCGGGAACGGCCTGGTCTTCAACTCCGAGAACCACCGGACGATCACCGCCGTCGCGCTGTACCGGGGCGACCCGGCCGACACGAAGGGCGGCAGCCCGCAAGCGTGGGCGAACTACATCTCCGCAAACGAGCGCTGGTGCTCGTAGTTCCGACATGCGGCAGCCCGCCGCCCCGCGTCTCTAGCCCTCGATCGTCCAGGTGAACGACGTTCGGCTCCCGCGTGGCGCTAGCGCCCCGGGTCGGGGCCCCCGGTGGACGAGCGCCGTGTCGCAGCGCGCCCGACGCACGAGGGCCTCCCGCATCGTGCCGATGCCGGCCGCGCGCCAACGCGCCGGTAGCCCGAGTGCAACGACGCGGGCCGACTCGGTGATGGCGAGAAGCGCTTCGACCGACGGCTCCAGCAGGAGCACGTCCGTCTCGATGCCGAGCAGCCGCTGCACCGCGAGAGACGCGTCGGCGAGCAGCCCGCTCGCGTCACGCCTGCCCCGGGTCGGGTTCGCGGCCGTTCCCACGAGCGAGAGCGGCTCGCCGGTAGCCGACGCGATCCTTGCCCCGAGCTCGAGCGCCGCCCAGTCGTGCTCACCGCCGCCAAACGGGATGACGACACCTGCTCCGGAGCTCGACCCGACTCGGGCGACGACGGCCACGTCGACCGGCGAGCGGTCGAGCAGGTCGGCTATCCAGCCCGACACCGGGTCTCCGGTGTCGTCCGAGGCGTCGACGACGACGAGGGCGACGTCGTTGGAGGTCACCAGCCGGACGACGTCGTCCACGGGCGCCTCGCTGGTGAACGCCGCGGTGCGACACGCTCCTCGGGCTGTCGCGCGCGCCGAGCGCAGCGCGCCGAGGGCGTCGGGCAACTCGTCCGCGCGCGCGAGCAGACGGGCGACCACGAGCTCGGCCGTGCAACTGTCGACGACGGAGGATGCGAATTGGACGATGCCCTCGACACGCGCGTCCGATCGCGGCAGGCCGAGGACGGCGCCGCGCCCACGTCGCCCGATACTGCGGTCGAGCCCGAGCGTCGGGTCGTGCACGAGAATGGCTCGCTCGAGCTCGCGTAGCGACGGTCCGGGTTCGAGGCCGAGGCCGGCGCTGAGTGCATTGCGTGCCGAGCGGAAGGCCGCCAACGCCTCGACCTGTCTGCCCGAGCGATACAGCGCGAGCATCCGCTGCGAGTGGAAGGTCTCGCGGTACGGGTGGGACGCGGCGAGCTCGTCGAGCTCCGCCGTCAGCTCCACGTGGCGTCCGCAGGCGAGGTCGGCTTCGAGACGCATCTCGAGCGCGGCGAGTCGCATCTCGTCGAGCCGCTCGATCGCGATCTGCGCGAACGACTGACGCGCGAGATCGGCGAGCGGCTCACCGCGCCAGAGCCCGAGCGCGCTGCCGAGCAGGCTCCTCGCATGCTCCGCGTCCCCGCGGTCGAGCGCGGTCGCACCGTCAGCGGTCAGCCGCTCGAAGCGAAGCAGGTCGAGCCCGTTCGGCTCGATCCGGATCCGGTACCCGGGCGGCTGCGTCTCGATGCCGGATTCGGGCCCGAGGAGTCGCCGGAGCTCGGAGATCTGACGCTGCACCTGCGTCACCGCAGTGACCGGCGGACGCCCCGCATACACGTCGTCGGCGACGCGCTCCACCGAGACGACGCGGTTCGCGTTCAGGAGGAGGATCGCCAGCGTCGCGCGTTGCTTCGGACCTCCGAGTGCGAGGGGTCGTCCGTCGCCGACGACCTCGAGCGGCCCGAGGATCGCAAACTCGAGCATCGGCTGACCGTAGCGGCTCGGTAGCCGTGCGGCGACGTCCTCGAACCAACGCGCGGTCCGTGGCGAGGCCGACCGCCTGGGAACGCCGGGCGGTAGCCGTTCGATAGCGAGGTCGTACCAGGCCGGCGGATCGTCGGAGCCATTCGAGGTCGGGCCCCTTCCCAGTCGATCGGACGCTGCAGCCGACGAGGACCGGCTGCGGCGGCTGCGCTCGCTGTCCTCGCTCTCGTTGCACAGGGAGGCGCGCGCAGCATGGACGGCACCGGCAGAGACGGATGCCCGCCGGCCCGCACGGCGGCGAGCGCGCCCTCCCTGCTCGCCGAGGCGCTCGTCGCCCGGCGCGACGTCCTCGGCGAGCGGCTGCTCGCCGCGCGCGAGGGGCCGAGCTACGCCGCGGTCAGCAGAGCGCTCCCTCCGCTCTGGTATGCGGTGGGGCACGGCGGGCTGCGGCTGACGCGCTCCGGTGCCTACTACCTGGCCTTCGCGTACCCGCGCAGCCTCTACGGCGAGAAGGCGTTCGCACTCCACGTCGCGGACGGGAGCGCGATCGTGACGCGCCGCTCCGACGGCCCGAGTCTGACCGTCCTCGTCGGCGACGGTCGCGAGGTCTACGGCTCCTGCGTCGCACGACTCGGCCCGCCGCGTCTGGCGCGCGGCTGGCTGCCGGTCCTTCGGACTCGATACGTCGACGCGCGCGGCGTGCGCTACGCGCAGGAGTCCTTCGCAGGGCGGGTCCCCGGCATTCGCTCGCTCGTCAGCTTCGTGCGCCTCACCGTGGACGCGCGGCGCGCAGGCAGCACGACCGCAACAGTCCGGTTCGCCGCCTCCCCCGGAAGCCGCGCGCGGCTCGTCACCGATGGCCGCGGCGCGCGCGAGCACGACGGGGTGCGCTATGGGGTCCGTGGTGTCGATGTGCTCCGGGTTGCATGGGCGCACAGCCCGAGCCAAGGCCTGGTCGCCGTCGACGAGACGGTGTACGACGCCGCCCTGCAGGCAACCGAGCGGTTCTGGGGACAGGAGCTCGCGAACGGCGTGTCCTTCCACGTCCCCGAGCGACGGGTGCTGGACGCCGTGCGGAGCCTGCTCGTTCAGCAACGGATCCTCACCTGGCGCTACAGCGTCGGGAATCCCTACGAGGAGCTCTCGTTCGCAGAGGCGCTCGACGCTGCCCGGGTGATGGCGGCATACGGCCACGCGGACGTCTCTGAGGCGATCATCCACTTCGCGCTCCGGCGGCTCCCCGTCCGGTTCACGAACTGGCGGGCGGGCGCGGTGCTCGTCGCAGCCGCGGAGCTTCCCCGCCTCACCCGCGACCCGGCCATTCTCGAGAACGAGGGTCCGGCCCTCGCGACGGCGCTCTCACGCCTCGCGCGGCAGATCGAACGTGCGGGGGGTAGCGGCTTGCTCGACCGAGAGCAGTTCTCGTCCGATGTGCGCCGACGCGTCCTCGGGCTCCACGGACAGGCGATCGCCTGGCAGGGGCTGCTGGCGCTCGGACGTGAGTGGGAGACGGAGCACCCTCGCCTGGCGGCCCGCGCCCGAATCGCGGCCGGACGACTCGGGAGGGCCCTCCGCTCTGCCGTTCGTGCCTCGCAACGTCGCCTGCCCGACGGCGCGCTGTTCGTCCCCGCGAGCCTCCTCGACGGCGTGCGACCTTTCGACCGCGTGACGGCGTCGCGCGACGGCTCGTACTGGAACCTGGTGATGCCCTACGCCCTTGCATCGGGGCTACTCGATCCCAGGGGATCGACGGCCCGAGGGATATGGCGGTACATGAGCGGCCACGGCGCGCTCCTGCTCGGCCTCGTACGCGCCGACGCGGCCCGTCTCTACCGGGGCGCTCCGTATCCCGCCTCCGGCGTCGACCAGGTCTACGGCGTCAACCTCGCCCGGTTCCTCGCCGACGCCGACCTTCCCGACCGGCTAGTCCTGAGCCTCTACGGGACGCTCGCGGGTGCGATGACGCGCAACACGTTCGTCTCCGGCGAGGCGGCGACGCTCGCACCTCTACGTGGAAGCAGCCTCGGATCCATGTACATGCCGCCGAACGGAGGCACGAGCACCGCGTTCCTCGAGACGTTGCGTCTCGCGCTCGTCCACGAGCGACGCGACGCGCGCGGCGCTCCGGTTGGGCTGGAGCTCGCGTTCGCAACTCCACGCGCGTGGCTGAGCCCGGGAAGGACGATCCGGGTCGAGGACGCGCCGACGAGCTTCGGGCCGATGTCGTATGCCATCTCCCGTCACGGACTCATGGTCCAGGTCGTGCTCGAAGCTCCGCCGACTCCGGCGTTGCACATCCGACTGCGTCTTCCCCGCGGCGAGCGAATCGCGCGCGTCGACGCGGACGGCCGCTCGGTGCCGTTCGACGCCACGACCGCGACGATCGAGCTGCGGTCCGGCGCTGCGCGGTCTCTACGACTGGTCGCCCGCGTCGAGCTAGACGAGCGCGACGTGACGCGGCGCCACGCCACGCCCCGTGAGCGCGCCCGCGCCACAGCGGGCGGCGAACCCTAGCGCGTCGGTGCCCTGGAGGCCCGAGGCGAGGGCGAACGTGAGGCCGGCGGCGAAGCTGTCCCCCGCCCCGTACGCATCGACGACCTCACCCGGCGGATCGGCCGCTGTGTACGGCCCTCCGGGCCTCGACCATCCGCCGAGACCGCCGGACGTCGTGACGACGAGCCGTGGAGGCGGATCGAGCTCGCCCGGCCGGTAGCGCTCGGCTTCGTCCTCTCCGCTCCCGATCAGCCCGTCGAGCTCGACACCGCCGCGCCGCAGGACGTCGAGCTCACGCGAGGTCGCGGTCAACACCCTTCCCCGGCGTGCATGGAGCAGGGCGTCGACGTCGCCCGCGACGAAGAAGACGGCGTCCATCGACGCCAGCTCGTGCCACGGAAGCGTGTCGTCGTGGCCCCGGGGCCGGAGCTTGGGGCCCACGGTCGTGATCGTCCGCTCGTGGCGGTCGTCGACCTGCGTGAAGGCCCAGCGCTGCGGGCCCTCGTCGACCGACGCATGGACGACCACCCCGCGCGACTCGAGCTCTTCGCGGGCGCGGTGCCCGAGGTCGTCGTTGCCGAGGGTCGTGAAGAGGTGCGCCTCATCGGCGAGGAGGGCGAGTTGGACGGCCGCGACGCCCCCTCCCCCACCCGCCTGCTCCCAGTCGTCGAAGGAATGCGCGATCTCGCCACCGGCCGGGACCCGGTCGACACGCACGAACCGGATCCATTCGACGTGCCCGACGACGGCGACGCGCATGACCGAAGTCTGCACGCTGGACGTGTTCACGAGCCGGAATCCGCGGGAGCGGATTCCGGCCGCTCGGATCCCGCGCCTACGGGGGCGGGCAGATCCCTGAACGCGTCCCCTGCCGAGGCCGCAACTGCCGTCTCACACGCCTCACAACGTGCGACCGCTCCGCGTTTCACTGGATGATGGTTGTCGTGGCGTCGATCCCGCCGTTCGAGACGTTCTACGCCGAGCACGCCGGCGAGGTGCTCCGGCTCCTCCGGCGCCGACTTGGACGAGAACGTGCGGACGACGCGTTCCAGGAGACGTTCCTGCGCGCCCTCAGGGCGTACGACCGGCTCCAACACGGCGAGCATCTCCGCGCCTGGGTGCTGACGATCGCCTCGCGCGTCGCGATCGACACGTTCCGTCGCGCCGGGGAGGCGGCCGACGAGCTTCCGGAGATGCCGCACCTCGACGGACGTCCCGCCTACGAGGAACTCGCCTTCCTGACCGACACTCTCCCAACGAAGGAGCGCGCCGCCGTCGTGCTCCGCTACGGCTACGACCTCGACTACGACCAGATCGCCGCCGCGCTCGACTCGAGCGAGGAGGCCGCCCGGCAGGCGACCTCCTCCGGCGTCCGGCGCATCCGAAGGAGGATGACGTGACGGTTCCCACCGACCTCGATCACCGCTTCCGCGACGCCGCCGCGCGTGCGGGGCTCTTCGACGCGGCCTATGACGTCATCGACAGCGAGCTCGGGCCTCTTCTCGCGGCCGTGACCGACCGTGGGCTCGTGCGGATCTCCTTCGACCCGGAGCCCGAGCAGGAGCTCGAGGCACTCGCACGGCTCGCGGGCAGGCGCGTGCTCCGCGCCCCGCGGGCGCTCGACGAGACACGGCGCGAGCTCGACGACTACTTCGTGCGGCCGCCGGACCGCGTTCGACCTCGCGCTCGACCTCCGCGGGCTACCCGAACTTCACGCTCACGGTGCTGCGTGAGCTCTCGAAGGTGCCGTACGGCCACACCGCGACCTACGGCGAGCTCGCGGAACGCGCCGGGAACCCACGCGCGTCGCGCGCGGTGGGCACGGTGATGAACCGAAACCGTATCCCGATCGTGCTTCCCTGCCACCGGATCGTCGGCTCGTCCGGCGAGCTGGTCGGCTACGGCGGCGGGCTCGACCGCAAGGAGCGGCTCCTGCGGCTCGAAGGCGCACTTCTGTAGGGCGCGTGCTGCGTGCGCACCAGGCGCTGGAGAACGATCGAGTTCTGACCAACCTCTCACCCGGTGACGGCGGCGCAAAGGGCCTGGTGCCTGGCCAAGCCTGGCGCTACGCCAACAACCTGTAGCCGACGCCCCAGTCGTTGACGACGACGTCAGCGGCGCCCGCTGCCTCGAGCTTGCGCCGCAGGCGCGACGCGTGGGAGTCCACCGTACGGGTCCGGATCCCGTTCGTGCGGATGCCCCAGACGTCGCGGAGCAGCTCGGTCTTCGTGAACACCCGCCTGGGGTCGCTCGCGAGCCTGGCGGCCAGCTCGAACTCGCGGCCAGAGAGCCGCACCGCGACCTCGCCCACGCGAACCTGCCGCGCGCGGTGGTCGACGACGAGAGGCCCGGCCTCGACGACCTCCGCCTGCCCGAGCACGGCGCGGCGGAGGAGCGCCCTGACGCGCGCGAGGAGCTCCAGGTAGACGTCGCGGGGGACGACGTCGTCCGCCCCGCTCTCGAGGGCGCGAACGCGCACGAGGGGGTCGGCGCCCGGCTCGGTCAGGACGATGACCGGCACGTTCCTGTTCCACGTCCGCCCCGGCTCCCCCGCGCGCAGCCGGCGGCACAGGTCCGGCTCACCCGCGATCACGACGTCCGGGGACAGTCGCTCTGCCAGATCGAGCGCGCGGGCCGTCCAGGCAGCCTCGAACACCGTGAACCCGTCGTCGCGCAGGTGACGCTCCAGGTACTCCCTGGAGCCGTTCTCGTGCTCGGCCAGCAGAACGGCGCTCGTGCCCATGGCGGACGACGCTAGAGCGCGCGGCGTCGCGGCGCCAGATGTCCATTGCGCCACCTCTGTGACGATTCTCCCACACGGGTCTGCGCCGGCCACGGCTCCGCCGAGACGATCGCCGGGATCGTCAGCGGCGCCTGAAGGTGAACCCGACCTGGCCGAGCAGCTTCCCGTACTTCGGGTCGCGCTGCGTCCCGAACGCCGGCCAGACGTACAGGCGTGTACGGCCCGTTGACGAGGGAGTGACGCGCACCCTTCATCGTCCACCGGCGCGGGAGCTCGAGCTTCGGCGCCCGGACCCAGGTCGTCAGGAGCTTCACCTTGCCGCGCCACAGCTGGAGGTTGTAGAAGCGCGCCTCTGCGACGGGAGACCATGCGACGAGCGGCGGCTTCTTCACCACCGCGCCGTCGGCGGGGGCATAGATGCCGATCGAAGGCTTGAGCCCGATCGTCTTCGAGGAACGGTTGCCCGCCAAGTCGTACGACGGATATTTCGTACCAGTAGCGCTTGCCCGAGCCGATCTTGCGATCGACGAACTTCCGGGCCTTCCCCGAGTACACGACGCTGCGCCTTCTTGCCCTTGAGGCCGGGAGCACGCTGGACCTTCGCCACAGCGACGTCCTTGCCGGCCGTCCACGCGAGCGACACGGACTCACCGTTACGGACCCATCGCACGTTCGGAGGGGCGGGCGCGGTGCTGTCGTAACGCAACTCGACGGTCGTCGGTGCGCTCAGGTGCCCGGCGGCGTCCCGGCACTGCCCGACGAGCTTCGCCGGGTTGGCGTCGGGCCCCTTGTACGTCACCGTCGGCGAGCACTCGACCACTCCTGACCCCCCGTCGGTGCCCCTGAACGCGACGTCGACCGGGTGGTTGTACCAGCCATTGGCGTCGGGCTCGCGCGCGAGAGCAGCAGTGACGCCGGGCGGCGTCGAGTCGTACTTGAACGTCATCGTCGTCGATCCGGTATTGCCCGCGTTGTCGGTGCAAGATCCGGTGACGGCGGCCGAGGCACCCTCCGGCCCGCTGTACGTGCCCGAGGTGCACGACGCAACGCCCGACGTTCCGTCGTCTCCCTGGAAACTGAACGAGACGGGGCTCGTGTACCAGCCGTTCGAGTCCGGGCCGCGCGCTGGCGAGCCGCTGACCCCGGGCGGACTGGAGTCCTTCTTCACCGTGACGCTGCTCCCGACGAAGGACCCTCCGTAGTTCACCGTGCACGTGAACGTGACGCCCGTCGTGTCGTCGGAGACGCCCGCCGATCCGCAGCCGCTCGTGCCCGTGGCCCCACTCCCGTTGAACGACCAGGACACGGTGACGCCCGACCTGAACCATCCGCCGCACCCGCCGCCGTTGCAGCTCGCACTCGGCGGATCGAGCGCACGGGCCTCGTCCGGGAGCGTGGCCGTACCGGCCACCAGCGCGAGGAGCAGGCAGGCGATCCTGACGGCTCTCACGCGTGCCTCGTTGCGGTACGAGCCGCGATGCCGAGGAGGAGGCTGCCGCCGGCCGCGGCCGCGAGGAGGAGCGCCGCGGCGACGAGCAGCCCTCCCTTCATCCCGTCATCACCGGGCGCGTGGGGGGCGAGGGCTCCGACCGGCAGGCCGAGTCGTACGGCGTCCCGGGGCCGAGCGGCGGGAAGGGTCACCGCCTTCTTCACCGTGGTGACCACGGTCTTCCGCTGTGCCTTCGGCCTCTGCTTGGGTTTCGGCTTCGGCGCAGCACGCGGCGGAGTGAACGTGGAGCGAGCGGCGGGCCTGGTCGCGCGCACGGTGCTGCCGGCACTCGCGCGCGGCGAAGTCGAGGTGCTCCCGGTGGACGACGCCGACGCCGCTCCCGGCGAGGGATCGGGCGCAGGGAGCGCCGCCTGCTTCGCCGGCGGAGCCTTCGACGCCGTGGCCGACGCTGCGGTGATCGGGGCGTCGGGAGCCGGAACGGCCTGCGCGGCTTCCGCGACCACCCGGTTCGCCCTGGGGGACGTCGGCGTGGTCGTGCTGCCCGCGGTCTTGACGGTCGACGCCCGGTACGTCGGTGGCGGGTCGTCGGGGGCCGGCATCGGCGTGCCCCCCGCAGCCCAGCCGTTCCCCGGGCAGGCGAATGCGACCAGACAGAACGCCGGCGCCGACTACCCCACCTTTGAGCCGCAGAGACGACGTCCACGTGGACATTCCGTCCCTCCCTTTCGTGCCTCACCGTACGTCGGAGGGCATCTTCGTGTCAATCGGTCATGCGGGGGGCGGCCGCCGGATGCCCGGCGGCCGCCCCCGCACGTCAACGGATCAACGCTTGTGCTTCTTCTTCATCCCTCCCTGGATCGCGCGGCTCCATGCCCCTCCGCGCTGGTCGTCCCACGAGCCCTGGCCCGACGACCTGCAGAGAGTCCGAGCCGTGGCCCGTCTGGGTCTGCATCAGCCGCTGGCAGGTCTCGTTGAGGTTGAGGGCCGCGGCGAGCGCCGTGACCTCGTTGGACTGCTCGACCGAGCCGCCGCCGCCCGGGCTACCTTCCCGGATCGGGGTGTTCTCGTTCGACGCACCGAACTGGAACGCCGCCGCGCCTGCGTCGGCGTCCTGCTTGCTCCACGCGCCCTGGCCCGCCACCTGCAGGTAGGAGCCGCCGTGGCCTCCACCCGTCTGTGACTGGTCGATCGACTGGTCGGTCTTGTTCGCGTTCAGCGCCGCCGCCACCGCGGTGGTGCTGTTCGACTGCGTGACCTTCCCGTCGTTCGCCCGGGCTGAGCACGCGGATCGACTGGTTCGTGTTCGAGGGCT
Organism: uncultured Actinomycetes bacterium; assembly: GCA_963793655.1. GTDB lineage: Bacteria > Actinomycetota > Thermoleophilia > Gaiellales > Gaiellaceae > Gaiella. Next base: position 570,103 of record CAWCAV010000009.1, on the reverse strand, counting down.
TCAGCTGGACCGCCGTCGCGTCCGCGTCGGCGTCCTGCTTGTTCGAAGCCGCTTGTCCTGCGATCTGCGTGTAGTCCGAGCCGTAGCCCGAGCCGTAGCCGGACTTCTCATCGGGCTTCCGTGCGTCGCTCGGGGCAGACGAGTGCCCACCCTGGCTCTGCTCGATCGACTGATCGGTCTTGTTCGCGTTCAGCGCCGCCGCCACCGCGGTGGTGCTGTTCGACTGCGTGACCTTCCCGTCGTTGCCCGGGCTGAGCACGCGGATCGACTGGTTCCCGTTCGAGGGCTTCAGCTGGACCGCCGTCGCATCCGCGTCGGCGTCCTGCTTGCTCGAAGCCTCCTGTCCTGCGATCTGGGTGTAGTCGGAGCCCTGGCCCGAACCCGACTGCTCCTGATCGATCGACTGATCCGTCTTGTTGCCGTTCGCCGCGATCCCGAGTGCGGTCGCGTCGTTCGACTGCGAGACGTCACCGTCGTTGCCCGGGCTGAGCACGCGGATCGACGAAGCCGTGTTGCTCGGCTTCACCTGCACCGCCGTCGCATCAGCGTCGGCCGACTGGTCGTTCGAGGCCGCCTGGCCGGCGACCTGCGTGGAGTCCGAGCCCTTCCCGGACTTCCCGTCGACCTTCCCACGGTCGGGATAGCCGGACTTCGAACCACCGGACTGGCTCTGGTCGATCGACTGGTCGGTCTTGTTGCCGTTCAGCGCCGCCGCCACCGCGGTGGTGCTGTTCGACTGCGAGACGTTCCCGCCGTTGCCGGGGCTGAGCACGCGGATCGACGAAGCCGTGTTGCTCGGCTTCACCTGCACTGCCGTCGCATCCGCGTTCGCGTCCTGCTTGTTCGAAGCCGCCTGGCCGGCGACCTGGGTGGAGTCGGAGCCGTAGCCCGACTTCTCGTCGGGCTTCCGGGCCTCGCCGTAGGCGGGTGTCGCTCCGCCCTGGCTCTGATCGATCGACTGATCGGTCTTGTTGCCGTTCGCCGCGATCCCGAGTGCGGTCGCGTCGTTCGACTGCGAGACGTCACCGTCGTTGCCCGGGCTGAGCACGCGGATCGACGAAGCCGTGTTGCTCGGCTTCACCTGGACCGCCGTCGCATCAGCGTCGGCCGTACTGGTCGTTCGAGGCCGCCTGGCCGGCGACCTGCGTGTAGTCCGAGCCGTAGCCCGACACCGTTCTGCGACTGGTCGTGGACTGGTCGGTCTCGTTGCCGTTCAGGGCGGCCGCGCCGGCGGTCGCCGAGTTCGACTGGGTCAGATCGCCACCGTTACCGGGGCTGAGAACACGGATCGACTGCGCGTCGTTGGACGGCGCGAGCTGCACCGCCGTGGCGTCGGCGTTCGCATCCTGCTTGTTCTTGGCCTCCTGGCCGGCGATCTGCGTGGAATCGGAACCAGGTGCCCCGCCCGTCTGCGACTGGCTGGTGTCCTGGCTCGTCTTGTTTGCGTTGGCGGCGATGGCGGCGGCTGTCGTGTCGTTCGACTGCGAGACCGCACCGTCGTTGCCGGGGCTCAGAACGCGGATCGAGCCCGCGTTGTTCGTCGCCCCGGCCTGATAGGCGCCGCCCTTCGCGTCGGCCATCTGTCCGCTCGGAGCGGACTGGCCGGCGGTCTGCGCGGCACCTCCACCCTCGTCGGCGGCAGCCTGCCCCGCGCCGAACCACAGCGCGAGGACGAGCGCCCCGAGGAGTGTCGTCATGCGTTTCATCGAATCCGTTGCTCCTTCCGTGGACTGTCCCGCAGGGCCGGCGCCCGGCGGGTCTCATCGAGGCGGAGGGAGCGCTACCCCGGGGTATCGGGCATGCGGCTGCGATGCTCGGATGGCGACGCCGCGCGTTCGAGCGCGACGCGCCTGGCCAGGTCGAGCAACGCGACCAGGAACGGAAGAGCGAGAAAGACGGGGAGCCCGCCGCCGGAGGACCCGCCGCCGGTCGACGCAGTGGCGCTTGCGCCCATGGGAGCGGACTCCGGTGCGGGGGACGCCGGCACGGGCGTCCGCCAATGGGGCGCCGGCTTGGCGCGCCCTCGAGTGTCCGACCGCTTCGACGACGTCGCTGCCGCCGCGATCGCCGCCGGCCCGCCGGCCGCACCCACGATGGCGGGTGCGAGTTGTGAGCCGATGCCCGAAGCCCACGCGCCGATCCCGACACCCGAGATCGGGCCGACGCCGATCCGGCCGACGGCGGTGAGCCACGGCGTCCCCGACCCGGGCCGCGGCAGCACGAACGGAAGCTCGACTGGCCCTTCGCCGAACGAGAGCGCCGCGCCGACGACGAGCTCGGAGACGTCTCCGCCCTCCACCAGGGAGGGCAACATGGAGACGACCGGTGAGAGGACGGCCGGGAGCGACGAGAGGCCGGGCAGCGACGCGATGGGGGGAAGTGACGGGATGCCGGGGAAGGACGCACCGGGTGAGACGGGCGGGGGCGTGAAGGGCGGAGAGCCCTCGGGGGTGTGACCGTCCGGAGAGGTCCGGCCCACGCTCACCGCGACCGCCACGTTCGACTGGCTGACGGGGCCGTCGTTCCCCGGGCTGGAGATTCGAATAGCGACATTCAGGTTTACGGGCTGATACTGCGAGACGGTTCCACCTTGATACTGACCGAGATTATCTCCGCAGTTCCAAATCCATGTCCAGTTCTTCGGCACCAATCCCGACGCAGAACTATTCGGTGATATCGCCGTGAGCGGCGGCGCAGACAGGCAATCCCATTGCCAGGCCCACGTGTCGGTCGCGGGATCGACGTCGGAGCTCGTCGCGGAGCCCGGCGACGATATCGCCGTTGCGGGGGGGTTCGCGCCGGCGGACGCTGAGCTGGGTGCCGATGCCTGCGTCGCTACGGGCGTCGCGGACGAGGGCGCTGCCGGGTTGCTTGCACCGATGGCGGCTGCCGTGGCGATGTTCACCTGCGTGACCGCGCCATTGTCTCCCGGGCTGTCGATGCGGACGCTGACGTTCAGGTTGCTCGGCGCCGTCTGGACGGCGACGGGGGGCGAGACGTCGCCGCCGGGGGGAGGTCGAGCCGGCCGCGGAGGCGGTATCGCCCGTGGTATCGACCGAGGACCCTTTGGTATCGGGGCTTTGAGAGGTCGGCTGCTCGGACGCGGAGCCCGTCGTGGATGCGGGATCGGCGCTCGTGGCCGGCGCGGGCACGCTCGCCTCTGCCACGGGCTCGGGGGTCGGGGACGGGCTCGCGGCGGGAGCGCCGTCGACGACGCCCGCGGAGTCGAGGGCGGCAGTGATCACGTCCCCGAGCGCGTCGGCCTCTTCGCCCCCCGTGGTCGAGCCGGCCTCGACCACCGGTGCCGCAGGCACGTCCGGGAGGGGCAGCGTCGCGGCCGGATCGGAGCCCTCGTCCGCCCGGGCGACGGACGGAAAGGCCACCGCAGACGCTCCCGCGAGCGCGGCGGCGGCGATGCATGTCGCGATACGCGCATTGTCAATGGAGACCATGCACGTTCATCTATGCATTGAACCCGAGATTTTTATTCATCATTTCACTCGATTGGTGTTGCACATCGTTTTCAGTTCGCGGTATGTTCTGAGCCAGAAGGAGTGGTGGATCGGCATGAGCGTTCGGGGGACGGCGGAGGAAGTGCGACGGCGGCGGTCGAACGCCGCCCTGCTCACCGCCTATCACCGCCAGGGTGACCGGAACGCCCGGAAGCGCGTCATAGAGCAGAACCTCCCGCTCGTCCACTCGCTGGCGCGACGGTTCTCGCGTCCGTCGGACTCGCTCGACGAGCTCGTCCAGGTCGGTGCGATCGGGCTGATCAAGGCCGTCGACGGCTTCCGAGCCGACCGGGGGAGCGACCTCGGGGCGTACGCGGTGCCGACGATCGTCGGCGAGCTGCGTCGACACCTGCGTGAGCGCGGGCCGGGGCAGGATGCGGGCTCAGGGCCTCCTCACTTCACCGTCCCTCTCGACGAGGACTCACTCGAAGCGACGTCGGAGCTCGAGATCGAGCAGAGCGAGGTTCGGGAGCTGGTTCGCACCGGGATGCGTGCGCTCGGCCCTCGCGAGAGGCGGATCGTCGCGCTCCGCTTCTATCGCGATCTCAGCCAGGAGCGAATCGCCGAGGAGGTTGGGCTCTCCCAGGTTCAGGTGTCCCGCGTGCTCGCATCGTCGCTCACCAAGATGCGCCACATGCTCGAGGCCGCCTGACATGCGGCGAGTCGTTGTACGCACCGGCACGAGGCCGTACACTCGCCGGTGGGTGAGCGTTCAACCCACCGCCTCCGACGTCGACGAGCCGAGCCGCCAGAAGACGCCCCTGCCGAGCGGCCGCCTCCTGCTTCGCATGCCTCCGAACCTCCACGGCGAGCTTGCGCAGGCCGCCGAGCGCGAGGGAAGCAGCCTCAACGGCTACATCATCGCCCGTCTCAGTGAGTCCCTCGGCCGGACGACGCCCGATGTCGGAGGAAGCTCTCGCGGCGGGCTCTCGTCCACGACGCTGAGGCGCCTGCTGATCGCGAACGTCGTCACCGTCACGGTTGCGTCGGCCGCCGCGGTCGTGATCCTGCTCGTCGCCTGGCTCGGATAGCGCGTGGCCGGACACGCGCTGACGGGGCTCGCGACCCTGGCAGCTGCGGCGTGGATCGCCTCGTCGCCCCTGCCCGAGCCGCGGACCGAGGTCGCGGCGGCCACGCTCCGAGGACGGATCGTCGTCGTCGGCGGCTTCCTGTCCAACGGGGGCAACTCCCGCCGAGTCGATGCGCTCGACCCTCGCGCGGACAGCGTGGTCTCGACTACCGGACCTCCCCGTCTCGGTCGATCACGCGGCGGCGGCGTCGTGGCGCGGCCGAGTCGTGGTCGTCGGGGGCTACGGGGCCGACCGCCGCCCTCTGCGAACCGCCTTCCTCTACGACGGCCGCACGTGGCGCCGGCTTCCGCCGCCGCCCGAGGAGCGTGCCGCTGCGGCCGCAGCGGCCACCGCCGACGGACGCGTTTGGGTCGTCGGAGGGCGCACCCGCGACGGCCTCGCGTCGCGGGCGCTCTTGCTCGACCTCGAGACGCTGCGCTGGAGGCTCGTCCGGGGGCCGCGTCCGCGCGAGCACCTCGCCGCGACGGCGCTCGGCGGCCGCGTCTACGCGATCGGCGGTCGGCTGGCCGGCTACGACACCAACCTGCGAACGGTCGAGGTCTACGACCCGCGTACGAACCGCTGGAGGAGCCTCCCCGACCTCCCGGACGCTCGTGGCGGAACAGGCGCCGCGGCGATCGAAGGACGTATCGTCTCCGTCGGCGGCGAGTCGCCCGGCGGGACGAACGCCACGGTCTGGTTCCTCGCGCCACGGGCCGGCGAATGGATGCGGCTTCCCGACCTCCCCACTCCCCGTCACGGCCTCGGTGTGGTTGCGCTCGAAGGTCGTGTCTGGGTGATCGCAGGCGGCCCCGAGCCGGGCCTGACCGTCAGCGGGGCCGTCGAGTCCCTGCCCGTGCCGTAGAGGCGCGGCCTGCTCCGTGGGCCACACGGTGCGCCCAGCGGCGCCAGGTGGGCTCGGAGGCCCGCTGGGCCGCCCGGAGGCCCGCCGCCCCGTCCCAGGCCCTCTGACGCGTCCAGCGCCGGAGCCCGGAGGCGGCCCCGCCGGCCGCGAGAGCCGGCCGGCCCGTCGCGTCAGAGGCGGCCGGAGCGGAAGACGCCCCAGAGCAGCCAGACGCCGAACGCGCCGGAGAGGACGAATCCGACCACGGAGAGCGAGATGGAGCCCGATGAGGTGCGGCCCGCCCTTCGCGAGCACCCCGATCAGCGACGAGCCGACGAGCCCGCCGAGGATCACGAGCGCCACGGCGATCCGGTTGACGGCGACGTCCATGTGGTGCGCGAGGTCGTCGATGCCGGGATTCGAGATCCTCACCGACATCTCGCCGTCGCGCAGCTCGTTGAGGACGTCGTGCATCTGCCGCGGCACCTCGAGCGCGATCTCCGCGATGTCCTGCACCTCGCCGCCGCGTGCGCAGCGCGATCCGGCGCGGCGAGAAGCGCTCGGCGATCAGCTGCCGCGCGTACGGGCGCGCGACCTCGAACACGTTGAAGTCCGGGATAGACCTCCGCCGGCGACGGAGCCGAGCGTCGCGATCGCCTTGTCGAGGATCACGAATCGCGACGGGAAGCCGGAGGTTCATCGAGTAGATCAGGTCGAGCCCCTCGCGGATCGCCTCGATCGGGTCGATGTCCGAGAGACGCGAGCCGTAGTAGCGGTAGTAGAGCTCCTCGAGCCTCGAGCGGAGCTCCTCCTCGCGGTCGCGCGGGTAGCGCACGCCGAGATCGGCCAGACGGCGCGGCAGGGCGCCCGACGTTCTCGGTCGCCGCATCGACGAACAGCCGCGTGAGCCGCGCCATGTCCGTTCTCCGTCAGCCGCCCGGCGAGGCCGAAGTCGATGAGTCCGAGCCGCCCGTCGTCCAGGTGGAGGATGTTGGCCGGGTGCGGGTCGCCGTGGAAGAAAGCGTGACGGAAGATCATCGTCATCCACGCGTCGGTCATCGTGTACGCGAGCTCGCTGGCGCTCGTCGGCCGACCACGACGCGAAATCCAGGTCACGGATGTGTGTCCCCTCCAGGCGATCGAGCGTCAGCAGCCGGCCCGTCGTATACCGCCACCAGACGCGCGGCACGGCGATGCGCTCGTCACCGCTGAAGTTCCGACGGAAGGTCTCCGCGTTGCGCGCCTCCTGCTGGTAGTCGAGCTCGAGGCGGATCGAGCGTCCGAACTCGTCCACCAGCTCGCCCGTGTCGATGAAGTCGAGCTGGCGGATACGCTCGCTCGCCACGCGGGCCGCCGACGCCATCAGCCGGAGATCCGACTCGATCTGGCGTGGCGCCGAGGGGCGCTGGACCTTGACCACCACCTCCACGCCGTTCGGGAGGGTCGCGCGGTGTACCTGGCCGATCGACGCCGCCGCTATCTGGCCGCTCCTCGAACTCGACGAACGCCTGCTCGATCGAGAGGCCCGAGCTCCTCGCGCACGACACGCTCGACGTCCTCGATCGGGAAGGGCGAGACGTCGTCCTGGAGCTTGCGGAGCTCGGCGATGATGTCGGGCGGAACGACGTCCGGCCGTGTCGAGAGGAGCTGGCCGAACTTGACGAACGTCGGGCCCAGCTCGTCGAGCATCTCCCGCAGCCGGCGGCCGCGATCCCCGTCCGGCTGACCGTCGGCGGCCCGGCGCCGGTCGAGCATGTACCCGAAACCGTGGCGCGTGGCGACGCGCCCGATCTCGGTGACCCGGGCGAGGGTCCGCTGCCGCGTCCCCGTCGCTCAGTTCGCATCAGGCGACGCGGTCGCGCTCGAGCAGGCGAAGCCGGTGCTCGAGCTGCGCGACGCGGAGAGCGAGGTCCTCGACCTCCTCGCGGCGCGCGAGCCCCGCCTTGGCGAGCGCCGCGCTCGACGGCCTCGTCGCGGCGCGACGCCGAGGCGCTCGAGCTCGGCCCGCCACGAGGCGACGGTGTCGCGCACCGCGTCCCGCATCGCGTCTCGCTCCACGCCGACGCGCCGGGCGAGATCGTCGGCCACCTCCTCGACCGCCTCGAAGCCCATGCGTCGCCCAGCCGATGCCGGCGAGCAGCAACTCGGAGACCGGCCGGAGGTCGTCGTCCTCGGGCTGCGCCCGTCACGCGCCCCATTCTAGGGACGGGGAGGTCGCGTGCTCAGCGGGGCGGTCTCACGAGCGGCCGTAGAGGCTTGATGTGATGAGGGCAACCCGCGGGGCCGTCTCGGGCGAAGCGGTCTAGCGTGGACGCCCGTGCGGGCGCCCGCTGCGGCGCTGCCGGCGCCGCTCGCGCTTCGCAGCCGCGGCGGCCGAGACCGGCCCGTCCGATGCGGCGACGGGCGCCGGCGCGGCCGGGGCGACGGAGGCGGCGACCGCAGGCTGGGCCGGGACGGGCTCGGACGGCTGCTCGAGCAGCGCCCCACCGACCGACCCCTCGACGGCGCTGCTCGTCGTCGCGGCGCCGCGCGTACTCGGGCTCGCGCTCCTTGAACACGGCGACGAGCGGAGCGGCGATGAAGATCGAGGAGTACGCCCCTGCTCCGATCCCGACGAGGAGCGCGAACGCGAAGTCCTTGAGCGTGTCGCCGCCGAACAGGAGCAGCGAGACGATCGGCAGGAGCGTGATGAACGTCGTCGCCAGCGACCGGGGGATCGTCTCCCACAGCGACACGTTCCCGATGACGCGGAACGACGCGCGCTTCATCAACGGGATGTTCTCCCGGATGCGGTCGAAGATGATGATCGTGTCGTAGATCGAGTACCCGAGCACCGTCAGCACGGCGGCGACCGTGGAGGTCGTCACCTCCCGGCCGAGCAGCGCGTAGATCCCGACGGTGATGATGATGTCGTGCGCGAGCGCGATGAGCACGGGTACCGCGAACTTCCACTGGAAGCGCGCGGAGATGTAGATGACGATGAGGAGGAGCGAGACGATGATCGCGAGGATCGCCCCGCGCGCGATCTGGCGACCGAAGCTCGCGGACACGTTCTTCACCCCGAACGACTGGGCGTCCGACGACCCGCGTGAGGCTCGACTGGAGTGACCTGCGACCTCGCTCGTCGAAAGCGACTCCGTCCGGATCGTGAAGCTCGCGGTAGGCGTCGCCCGCCGCCGGCGACGTCCCGCGGCCCTGGATCTGGGCGCTCGCCTGGCCGATCTTCCCGGCCTGCGTAGCGCACGGTCTCGAGCGGCACCGGACGCGGCGTCTCGAAGGCGACCTGCGTGCCGCCCTGGAAGTCGATCCCGAGGTTCAGCCCCTTGACGGCGATCGCACCGAGCGCGATCAGGACGACCGTGCCGGAGATCGCGAACCACGTGTTCCGCCGGCCGATGTAGTCGAGCTTGAGCCAGCGCGGGATCCCTCCGCCCGCCGCGCCCATCAGCTTCGGGCTGTCGAGCACCTTGAACCCTGCGAGCACCGCCAGGAACGCCCGCGTCGCGAGAACCGCCGTCAGCATCGACATCGCGGTGCCGACGAGCAGCATCAGCGCGAAGCCGCGCACGCTCGCGGTCGCGACGGCGAACAGGACGAGCGCGGTGATCATCGTGACGACATTGGCGTCGACGATCGTCGCGAAGCCCTTCGTGTACCCGGTGTGGATCGCCGACGCGGACCGAGCGCCCGGCGCGCACCTCTTCCTTGATCCGTTCGAAGATGACGATGTTCGCGTCGGCTGCGACCCCCAGTGTCAGGACGAGGCCCGCGATACCCGGAAGCGTCAGCGTGACGTTGAAGATCAGGATCGCCGCGTAGAGGAGCGCCGCGTAGACGATCAGCCCGACGACCGCGACGAGCCCGAGGAAGCGGTAGACGATCAGCAGGAAGAGCGCGACCGCGAGCAGGCCGACGAGCGCGGCTTTCTTCGCCTCCTGCAGCGAGTCCTTGCCGAGCGTCGCCGAGATCGCCGTCTGGTCGAGCGTGCGGAACTCGACCGGCAGTGCGCCCGTCTGGAGCACGAGCGCGAGGTTCTTCGCCTCGCCGACGCTCTGCGAGGCCCGAGATCTGGGCGCCGTTCGAGCCGGAGATCCCGCCCGGGTACTCCTGGAAGTCGATCGTCGGCCACGACTTGATCTCGCGGTCGAGCACGATCGCGAAGTGCTGGAGGAAGGCGCTGTGATCGCCCTGCCCGCCGCCGACCGTGTTGAAGAGGAGCTTGCCGCGCTGTGCGATGTCGCGCGTGATCTCCTCGAACGTGTTCGCACCCTTGTCGGTGAAGTCCATGAGCACGATCGGCTCGCCGGTTCGCGTGTCGAAGTCCTGACGCGTGCCGGAGAGCTTCAGGTCCTCGCCGGTCATCTCCGGGACGTCGGGCGGCGTGTACCGCATCAGGTACCACGAGGTCGTGCGTCGGGTTCGCCTGGGCGACGCCCGGGCAGACGACCTCGCCGGCGCCGCAGCTCACCACGACCGCCTCGGGCGGCACGGCGAACAGCTTGTGACCCGGGCGGGAGCTTGCCGCCCCACTTGGCGAGGGCCGACTCCTTCGTGCCGACCGGGCCGCGGACGAGCGTCTTGCCCTTCGTGCGGAAGACGTAGTAGGTATCGGGCGTTCCCTTCGCTGCGAGTGCCTGCTGGCCCGCGAGCAGGTCGTAGAGCTTCGGCGTCGCGATCGGCTGCCGCGTGCGCGCGTCGATCGAGGGCGAGACGAGGTCGCGCTCGAGGTCGAACAGCTCGAGCTGGGCGGTCTTGCCGATGATCTGCGCGGCCGCGGCGGGGTCCTTCACGCCCGGAAGCTGGATCGAGATCTGGTCGGAGCCCTGCGTCCTGATCTCGGGCTCGGCGACGCCGAGCTTGTCGACGCGGGAGCGCATGATCGAGACCGACCGGTCGAGGTCCTCCTTCGCCAGCTTGCGGTCGCGCGGAGGGACCGCCTGCAGCGTCACCTCGAGGCCGCCCTGGAGGTCGAGCCCGAGGGTCGGGCGCTGCTCGAGCGGCGAGCCGGGGATGGCGAGCAGCGCGACCCCGACGAGGGCCGCGGCGACGAGCGCGACGACGCAATGACTGCTGCTCGTGGCGGGTCATGTGCGGCCGGATCAGGTTAGCGGCGGTCGAGCGCTGTCGTGACCCTCCGCGAGCTTCCTCCTTCACGAATTCCTCGGAGTCTGCAACGCCGATCTTCACGCAGTCGGCGTCCTCCGCGGCCCCTTCGATTTCGCCCGGCTCGCCCGTCCTCCGACCTCCTCGCGCGGCTCTCCTCCGTCGTCCTCGTCCTCGTCGGGCTTGACGACGCCGGCGACGGCGCGCCGGGCGACCCGCACCTGGATGCCCTCTGCGATCTCGACGATCAGGTCGTCCTCCTCGTCGATCTCGCTGAACGATGCCGTAGATGCCGCCGACCGTCAGGACCTCGTCGCCCGGCTCGACCGACGAGAGCAGCTGCTGCTGCTCGACCTGCTTGCGCCGCTGGGGCCGGATCAGCAGCACCCACAGCAGGACGAACATCGCGGCGAGCAGAATCAGGGTCGCCAAGTCTCCTCCTCCGGGCCGGCGGCGAGCGAGGCGAGCGCGTCCGCCCGATAGGCGTCGAACGCACCGCGGGTGATCGCGTCCCGCGCGCCGGCGGTCAGTCGCAGTGTGAACCACAGATTATGCAGGGTGAGCAGCCGGAGGCCGAGGAGCTCCTGCTGATTGACGAGGTGACGCACGAACGCCCGCGAGAAGCCGGCGCAGGCGGGGCAGCCGCACCCCTCCTCGAGCGGGCGCGGGTCACGCGCGAAGCGGGCGTTGCGGAGGTTGAGACGGCCGCGGGCCGTGAGCGCGGACCCGGTTCGCGCCGTCCGCGTCGGGAGGACGCAGTCGAACATGTCGACGCCTCGGGCGATCGACCTCGAGGATCCCCGCGGCGTCGCCGAGACCCATGAAGTACCGCGGCCGCTCGGCCGGGAGCGCGGGAGCCGCCCAGGCGACGGTGTCGAGCATCTGCTCGCGGCTCTCCCCGACGGCGAGGCCGCCGAGCGCGAAGCCGTCGAACGGCAGCGCGACGAGCCCTTCGATCGAGCGCCCTCGCAGCTCGGGGTCGGTGCCCGCCCTGGGCGATCCCGAAGCGGAGCTGACCCGGAGCCCGCGGCGCGTCGATCTGCCGCTCGGCCCAGAGCTGCGTCCGTCGGACGGCCTCCTCGTGCTCGACGGGCGAGGCGTCCGCGGGCGGGCAGATGTCGAGGCACATGGCGATGTCCGACCCGAGCCGCCGCTGGATCTCGGCGACGCGCTCCGGCGTCAGGCGCTCGGTGCTCCCGTCGTAGACGGAGCGGAACGTCACCCCCTCGTCGTCGACCTCCACGAGCGTGTCGCGCAGCGAGAAGACCTGGAAGCCGCCCGAGTCCGTCAGGATCGGCCCGCCCCATCCGCTGAACGCGTGCAGCCCGCCGAGCTCCTCGATCACGTCCTCGCCCGGGCGGAAGTGGAGGTGGTAGGTGTTGCCCGAGGATCACGTCCGCTCCGAGCGCCCGAACCTCGTCCGGCATGAGCGTCTTGACCGTCCCCTTCGTCCCGACGGGCATGAACGCCGGGCGTGCGGATTTCGCCGTGGGCGGTGCGTATCACCCCGGCCCGCGCGGCACCGTCCGTTGCCTCGAGCGAGAAGCAGCTCACGAGAGCGGATCATAGGTCCGGTTCCACGCTCGTTTCCTGCAGATGCCCGCGCGGCTCGTCGAGCCGCGGTCTCAGAGCACGAGCATCGCGTCACCGAACGAATAGAAGCGATACCGCTCGCGGATGGCGAGGGCGTAGAGCTCGCGCGTCCGATCGACGCCGGCGAACGCCATCACGAGGGCGAGAAGCGTGGTCCGCGGCAGGTGGAAGTTCGTGAGCAGCGCGTCGACCCGCCGGAACGCGAACCCGGGCGTGATGAAGAGATCGGAGCGGCCCTCGCAGCGGCGCGCCGCGCGCCAGGGTCTCGAGCACGCGGGTGGTCGTCGTGCCCACCGCGAGCACGCGCTCGGCGCTCTCGATGCGCGCCCACGCGGCCGGCTCCACCCGGTAGCGCTCTCCGTGGATCTCGTGCTCCTCGACTCGCTCCGTGCGTCAGCGGCCGGAACGTGTCCAGCCCGACGTGGAGCGTGATGCGCTCGTGGTCGAGCGCGCCGAGCAGCTCGGGCGTGAAGTGCAGGCCGGCCGTCGGCGCGGCCGCGGAGCCCGCATCGTCGTGCGTACACGGTCTGGTAGCGCTCGGGGTCGTCGGGTCGTTCGTGGATGTACGGAGGAAGGGGCATCTCCCCCGCGGGCTCGCCCGCGAGGCGGACGACGCCATCTCCCATCACCGAGCGCGTCCACGAGCTCGACGAGCGTGTCGTCCGTCCCGTCGCGGCCCTGCAGGCGCTCGCCCGCCCGCAGCCGCCGTGAGGGCCGGGCGAGCGCCTCCCAGACCCCGCCTTCGAGCGCCTCCACGAGGAGCACCTCGACCTCTCCGCCGGTCTCACGGCGGGCGCGCAGCCGCGCAGGCACGACGCGCGTGTCGTTGACGACCGTCAGGTGCCCTGCAAGCTCGTCCGGGCAGGTCGGCGAACCACCGGTGCCGCACCTCCCGAGTCGCACGGTCGACTACGAGCAGGCGCGACGCGTCGCGCCGCGCCGCCGGATGCTGGGCGATCAGGTCGGTCGGGAGGTCGTAGTCGAGCTCGGATGACCTCATCCTCCGACGAGAGTATCCTTGCCTCATGGACGAACAGGTGCTGGAGAGGGCGCGGCAGCGCGTGGCCGAAGCTCGGACCGACGGCGTGGCACAGGCTCGGCTCGACGCGGCGCTCGAGCGCGCCCGGGCCGAGGTGATGCGTCTCGCCCATGTCGCCGACGAGCTGGAGACCTCGCTGCCCGAACAGGTGGGGTTCGGCAGTGCGCGACGGGATCGCGCGCGAGGTCGTCCCGGTCAGCCGCAGTCTCGCGGAGATCCGGGGCGGTGTGAACCAGGCGCTTCGGCGGCTCGAACGGCTCGAGCAGGAGCTTCTCGCGGAGCGCAATGCGCGGATCGACGACCTCGCCATCCTCGTCGACCTCGTGTCGGCGGGCTGGAGCGGTGTCGACCGGCGACTGCGCGAGCTCGAGGAGGGGATCGAGGGAGCGGTGGTGCCCCTGCGAACGGGCCGGGACGGCGGCGAGGCAGCGGCCTTGCTGCCGACGGATACCGCCGCCGTCGCCTGACCGAGCTTGCGGGTCAGTCGAGCGCGAGAATGACGGCGCAGGCGGTCGCCCACGCCGCGACCGTCGCGAGCAACGGCAGGTCCTCGACGAGGAGCGTCTTCGGGCTCCTCGCCGAGGCCGCGCCGGTGCAGCAGCAGCAGGTAGCGGAAGAGCCCGTACACGACGAGCGGGAGCGTCGCGACGAGCCATCGCGAGTCGTGCGCAGACAGCGTGTAGCCCGCGTAGGCCGCGATCGTCGCCGCCGCCACGATCGCGAGCAGCTGGTCGACGAGCGCCGGCGTGTAGCCCGCGAGCGACGGCCCGGGCGCTGCACGCCCTCGAGGCCGAGCTCCGCCCGACGCTTGCCGAGAGCGAGGAAGAGCGCGAGCAGGAAGGTGCAGAGCAGCAGCCACTGGGAGATCCGGACGTCGACGGCGATCGCGCCGGCGGCCGCCCGGAGCACGAACAGCCCCGCGATCGTGAGCACGTCGACCAGCTCGAGCGACTTCAGGCCGAGCGAGTACGCGGCCTGAAGGGCTCCGAACGCGATCAGGCATGCAAGCGACGCAGGGCCGAGCGTCGCACGCGAGCGCCAGCGCGAGCACGCCGAGCACCGCCGCGAGGAGCGAGCGCCGCTCGAGGCCCGAGCTCGCCGCGCGCGATCGGCCGGCCGCGCTTCACCGGATGCAGGCGGTCGGCGGCGACGTCGCGTACGTCGTTGACGAGGTAGGCGGCGCTCGACGCCGCGCAGTACGCGACGAATGCGGTGATCGCCGCGGCCCACCGGCTCGGCGTCGCCGAGCTTGCGCGGCGAACAGGATCCCCGCGAAGAGCAGGAGGTTCTTCGTCCACTGCCGCGGCCGGAGCGCGACGAAGGCCGCCACGACGGGCGTTCGCCGTCCGGGGAGCTCGAGGACCGTCGCGTCGGGCTTCCACCACGGGGCGACTCTACGTCGGGCGGCGGCGCCTACGTGGAGCGCGCCGGCAGGACGAGCCGGAAGCGGCTGCCGCGGCCCGGCTCGGTCTCGAGCTCGATCCTGCCACCGAGCGCGCCGGCGAGCTCCTGCGCGATCGGGAGGCCGAGCCCGGTGCCCTGGGTGTCGCGCGACACGAACGGGCGGAAGATCCGCTGCGCGTCCTCGCGGCGCGATCCCGGGCCCGGTGTCCGTGACGTCGACCCGTAACGGTGCCGTTCGCGGCGTCGAGCGCGACGCCGATCGTGCCGCCGTCGGGCGTCCAGCGGAACGCGTTCTTGAGCAGGTTCGTGATCACCTGGAGGACGCGGTCGCCGTCCGTGATGATCGTCGGCGCCCGCTCGACGCCCTCGCAGCGCGTAGTCGATCTCCCGGCGGCGCGCCTCGTCGCCGAACGAGCCGTAGGCGTGCTCGACGAGCCGGCCCATGTCGACCTCCTCGGTCTGCACCGTGAACCGGTGCGCGCGGAGCTTCGCGAGGTCGAGCACGTCGCCGACGAGCCGCTCGAGCCGCGTCGCCTCGTTCGCCACGACGTCGAGCGACGCGCTGACGAGCTCCGGGTCGTCGACGAGCCCGTCGCGGAGCGCGTCGACGTGGCCCTTGATCGCCGTCAGCGGCGTGCGCAGCTCGTGCGAGACCGACATCAGGAACTGGCGCTCGCGCTCCTCGGTCGCGGCCAGGCGGGCGGCCATCTCGTTGAAGCGCTCGGAGAGATGCGAGATCTCGTCGCCGCCGCGCCCGACGGGAACGTGAACCGCGTAGTTGCCGCTTCGCGATCTCGTCGGACGCGCGCGCGAGGGCCTCGACCGGGCCGCTGATCCGCCGCGAGAGCCAGAGGCCGAGCAGCCAGGCGAGGAGACCGCCGATCGCGAACGCCGCGGCAAGTCTCGTGACCAGCGGCAGCCACTGGTCGCGAACGACGTCCTGGGCCTTCGCGACGACGATCGCGCCGAGCGCAGGGCCGTCCACGCTCGAGCCGGAGCGGCTGCGCGGCCGCGAGGAACGTGCGCGTCTGCGCCGGGCGGACGGAACTCGAACTGGAGCGACTTGCCCGATGCGAGCACCGCAGTCGGGCACGGACGCCTCGGGGAGCCGCTGGAGGCCGGGCTCCTGCCCGGGGAACGGCGGCGCGCCGACGTAGAAGAGCTGGTCGCCCGTCGCGAGCTCGAGGCCTCGGTGGCGAAGTCCGGCGCCGGCGTCCCCTCCTCGGCCGCGCGCAGGGCGGCATCGGCGTAGAGCCTGGCGATGCCCCTCGCCTCCCGGCCGAGCTCCTCGTACGACTGGTTGCGCGTGTAGCCCTGGAAGAGCTGGACGCGCGATCAGCGCCGAGACGAGGCCGGCGAGCACGATCCCGAGCAGGAACAGCGCCGGCAGCCGGAAACGCAGCGAGCCGGGCATCACCGTGAAGCGTACGCCGCCGCTCGGAGCGTGGAACCGGTGCACGGCCGCGGATCGCCCCGACCCGAACGGGCGAGGCACGCCTGACCCCTTACGCGGTGGGCGCGGCCGTGCGCTCGGACGCGACCTTGTAGCCGACGCCCCACACGGTCACGATCGGCGACGCGTCGCCGAGCTTGCGGCGGATCTGGCGGACGTGGACGTCGACCGTCCGCGTGTCGCCGGCGAAGGTGTAGCCCCAGACGCGCTCGAGCAGCTGGTCGCGCGTCAGCACGATGCCGCGGTGGTCGAGCAGCTCCCAGAGGAGGTCGAACTCCTTCGGCGCGAGCTGGATCTCGTCGTCGCCGACCAGCACCTCGCGGCGGCCGGAGTTGATCAGGAGGTCGCCGTGGCGGATCTCGTCGCCCTCGTCGATGCGACGGTCGGACGTCGCGCGGCGCAGGACGCTCTTCACGCGCGCGACGAGCTCGCGCGGGTTGAACGGCTTCGTCAGGTAGTCGTCGGCGCCGACCTCGAGGCCGATGATCTTGTCGACGTCCTCGTCCCGCGCGGTGAGCATCAGGATCGGCACGTCGGAGCTCTTGCGGATCCGCCGGCAGATCTCGATGCCGTCCATGTCGGGCAGCATCAGGTCGAGCACGATCAGCGACGGCATCTCGGCGGCGACCGCGTTGAGCGCCTCGGCGCCGGTGCCGACGGCGCGGACGCCGTAGCCGGCGTTCTTCAGGTAGAGCGAGACGAACGAGGCGATCGACTGCTCGTCCTCGACGACGAGCACCGTCTGCGGCTGGGACGTCACGGCGTCGACCGCCTTCGCGCCTGCCGCCGGGCCGCGCGACCGCCGGCAGCCCGTAATCGACGCGTCCCGGGCGCGACCGGGAGCGGCACGGGTACGTCGTCGCCGACGGCGTACGTGCCGGTCGCGCCGGCGGCGTCGGGGCGGCCGGTCAGCGTCGCGGTGCCCTGGCCGCGGGCCGAGATCGAGAATCCCTCGCCGCGCACCGTGATCTTGTAGCGGCCGCCGGGAACGTAGAAGTTGATGTTCTTGCCGCGCGTCCACACCGTGCGTCCGCGCGGGACGCCGTTGACGCGCGGGCTCCACTGGTCGAACGGCGAGAGGTCGACGATCTCCACCTCGCCGCGCTCGAGCCGCCCGATCACGATCCCCTTCCCCTTGAGCACGACCGTGCCCGCGGCCGTCCTCGACCGAGAGCGAGCCGGCAGGGATGCGACGCAGCCCATCCGACGGGTACGGCGAGGACGAGCACGACGAGCAGTGAGAAGCGCAAGGCGCATGCGTGTCCGAAGTATCGGTACGGCGCGTGGGTTCGGGGTGAGACCGGCGTAAGGAAAGTGTAAGCCGCGCTCCGGCGGGCGACGCTGCCGCAAGGGCCGAGCCGACGTGCAAGATCGCCTCATGGACGACCTCGTCGACGTTCGGCGAGCTGATCCTCGTCGTCTCCGGCGCCCTCGTGCTGGCGCTCGCCGTCCGTGCGATCGCCGGCCGCCTCGCGATTCCGACGGCGGGCGCGCTCCTCGTCCTCGCCGCCGCAGCCTCCGACCTCTCCGACCGGCTCGCGGGGATCCTGTCCATCCAGGACGTCCAGCGGATCGCGACGCTCGCCCTGATCGTGATCCTGTTCGAGGGCGGCTCGCAGATGGGGCTTGCACGGTTCCGTGCGTCCGCGGGGCCGATCGTCGCGCTCGGGGTCCTCGGCACGTTCGGCACCGCCGCGCTGATCGCAGTCGCGGCCCACGTCGCGCTCGACCTCTCGTGGACGGTGTCGGGGCTCATCGGCGCTGCGCTCGCGCCCACCGACCCCGCCGTCACGTTCTCGGTCCTGGCGGGCAAGGAGGTCAGCGGCCGGTCCGGGACGATCCTCGAGGGCGAGTCGGGCTTCAACGACCCGGTCGGGATCGCGCTGATGATCGGGATGGTCGAGATCGCGACGCGAGACGACGGCTCCTTCTCGACCGTGGTCGAGCGAGTTCGTCGTCGAGATGAGCGATCGGGCTCGCGGTCGGCGTCGCCGGCGCGCTCGTGCTCCGCTGCGGTCCTCCGCGCTGCGGTCGCTCCCGGATCGGACGCTCTACCCGATCGCGGTCGTCCTCGCGGCCGGCGTCGTCTACGGCGCGGCGACCGTCGCGCACGGCTCCGGCTTCCTCGCCGTCTTCGTCGCGGGCATCCTGCGTCGGCGACGTCAGGTACCGCGCCGAGAGCGACGACGTGGCGAGCTTCAACTCCGCGCTCGCCGACCTCGGCGAGCTGGCGGCGTTCGTCGCGCTCGGGCTGACGGTCGACCTCACCCTGATCGCGGACGAGGGGCTCTGGTGGCGCGGGCTCCTGCTCGCGGTCCTGCTCGCCCTCGTGATCCGCCCGCTCGTCGTCGGCCCGCTGCTGCTACCATGAGCCTCGACGTGGGGCGAGCGGGCCTTCATCGTCTGGAGCGGGCTGAAGGGCGCGGTGCCGATCCTGCTCGCCTCGCTCGCCGTCGTCGGCGGGACCGACGTACGCGACCGAGATCTACGGGATCGTGTTCGTCGTCGTCCTGTTCTCGGTCGTCGTCCAGGGCACCTGGTGCCGACCGTGGCGACCCGCCTCGGAGTCCCGATGGAACCGGTGCACCGCGAGTAGGGCCAGGCCCGCGTCGTCCGCGAGCCGGGCGGACTCGCGTCGTACGCGTAGAACCCGCGTCCCGCCTTGCGGCCGAGCAGCCCGGCGTTCCGCATCGCCACGAGCCGCGGCGGCGGGCGCCATCCGCGGCTCGCGGAGCTTCTCGTAGAGCGCCTCGGACGCGTGGACGTGGACGTCGATCCCGACGAGGTCGAGCAGCGTGCACGGCCCCATCGGCCAGCCGGCGCCGTTCGTCATCGCGGCGTCGAGCTCCTCCGGCGTCGACGCGGGCCTCGTCGAGGACGCGCACGCAGTCGTTGAGGAGCGGGATCAGCACGCGGTTGACGACGAAGCCGGGCGTGTCGTGGCACGGCACCGGCGACCTTGCCGAGCCGCTCGACGACCGCCGAGCGCGGTCGCGACGGCCTCGTCGGAGGAGAGCTCGGCGCGGACGACCTCGACGAGCGGCATCAGCGGCGCGGGGTTGAAGAAGTGCATGCCCGACGACGCGCTCCGGCGACGCGGTCGCGGCGGCGATCTCCGTGACGGACAGCGCGGAGGTGTTCGTCGCGAGGACGGCGTCCGGCGCGGCAGATCCGCTCGAGCTCGCGCGAACAGCGCCCGCTTGGCGTCGAGCTCCTCCACGATCGCCTCGATCACGAGGTCGCAGTCGCGCGAGGTCGGCGAGCTCGGTCGTCGTCACGAGGCGCGCGAACGCGGCGTCGCGCTCCTCCTGCGTGCGCTGGCCCTTCTCGACCTTGCGCGTGAGGAAGTGGCCGATGCGCCCGGCGGCGGCCTCGCCCAGCTCCGCGGTGACCTCGCGGCCGACGACGTCGAGGCCCGCCTCGACCGCGACCTGGGCGATACCGGCGCCCATTGCCCCGAGCCCGACGACCCCGATCCGTTCCACTGCCACGGCCCGAATCTAGACGAGTCGCGGCCGACGCCCGCGCGTCAGGCGGCGGCGCGCAGCTGGCTCGCCCGGAGCCGCAGGAGCTCCACGACGTCGAGCGTCACCCGGAACGGGTCGGAAACGACCTCTCCTCCCGCGGGGGAAGCCGCAGCGACGAGCTCACCGTCGGCCTCGACGACCAGGATGGGCTCATTCCCCAGCGAGCGTCCCGCGAGCCCCTCGAGACGGGCGAGCGCGGGGCCGTCGGCGGGTCGCGCGTGGCGGATCACGATCGAGTCACGCCCGCCGACCGCGGACGCAACGGTCGCCGGTACTCGGGAGGTCATCCCTGGTAGTGCCGGCGCCGGTCGCGTCGTCGATCCGCGAGTCGCGCCCTGCCGAGGAGCGCGAGCGGGCCGACGACGAGAACGAAGATGACGAGTGCGATTTCCATGGCCTGACATCGTGCCGTGCGGGTACTATTAGGGCAAGTCGAGGTTTTCATGACAACGATCACTCAACCTGATCAATGGCTCGGCGTCGAGGTCCGCCACTTCGCCGCGCTCGACGCGGTCGCGCGCGAGGGCTCGTTCGGTCGCGCCGCCGACCGGCTCGGCTACACGCAGTCCGCCGTCAGCCAGCAGATCGCGACGCTCGAGACGGATCGTCGGCGAGACGCTGGTCGAGCGGCCGGGCGGCCCCCGGGCCGTCTCGCTCACCGAGGCCGGCGAGCTCCTCCTCCGGCACGCCGAGGCGATCGTCGCGCGGCTCGACGCGGCGCGGGCCGACATGGCCGCGCTTCGCGCGGGCGAGACGGGGACGCTGCGCGTCGGCACCTACCAGTCGACCGGCGCGCGCGTCCTTCCCGGCGTGATGCGCCGCTTCCTCGCCGACTGGCCCGGCATCGAGCTCGGGCTCTCCGAGCCGGCGACCGACCCGGAGCTCTTCGCGGCGATCGAGTCGGGCGAGCTCGACCTGGCGTTCTGCAGCCCCCCGCTCCCGACGGGCCGTTCGAGGCGATCGACCTGATGAGCGACCCGTACGTCCTCGTCGTCCCGGGCGACAGCCCGCTTGCCGCGCGCAGCGTCCGCCTCGCTCGACGACCTCGGCGAGCCACGTGCTGATCGGGTCGAACACGTGCGCGAGCGGGCTCGTCGTCGAGGGCGAGCTGCACGAGCGGGGATACGAGGTCGACTACGGGTTCCGCTCCGACGACAACGGCACGATCCAGGGGCTCGTCGCGGCCGGGTTCGGCGTCGCGCTGATGCCCTTGCTCGCGGTCGCCCCGGGGGACGAGCGCGTCCGGGCGCTCCGCCTCGTGCCCAAGGTGCCGCGCCGCGTGATCGCCGTGGTCTGGCACCGCGACCGCCACCGCTCGCCCGCCGCACGCGCGTTCGTCGACATCGCGCGCGAGGTCAGCGCGGACGTCGAGCGCGAGCTCGACGAGCCGTAGGTCGCATCCGGCATTGGCGCCGGCAGCGACTGACCGGACGATCTGCAGCGGCAGCGGCGAAGCCGATGTCAGAGCCGCTCGACGACGGCGGCGATCGCCTGGCCCTGGCCGATGCACATCGACGCGACGCCGTAACGCGCCTCGCGCCGGTCGAGCTCGCGCGAGCAGCGTGGCCGTGATGCGCGCGCCGGTCGCGCCGAGCGGGTGGCCGAGCGAGATGCCGCTGCCGTTCGGGTTCACGTCGCCGGCCTCCCAGCGCTCGTGGAGCCCCGTGTCCTTCAGGAACTGCAGCACGACGGACGCGAACGCCTCGTTGACCTCGATCACGGCGATGTCGTCCCAGTCAGTCCGGCCTTCGCGAGCGCCCGCTCGCAGGCGTGCGGGTTGCCGTGGAGCATGCGGTACGGGTCGACGCCCGCGAGCCCGAACGACACGAAGCGCGCCGCGCGGCTCGAGGCCGAGCCGCGACGCGGCGGCCTCGCTCGTGACGAGCATCGCCGCGGCGCCGTCGACGATCGCGCTCGAGTTCCCCGCCGTGACCTTGCCGTCCTCCTTGAAGGCCGGCTGGAGCGACGCGAGCTTCTCGAGCGACGTGTCGCGCCGCGGGTTCTCGTCGACCGCGACGAGCACGGCCGCGCCGCCGGCGCCGACCTCGACGGGGACGATCTCGCGCTCGAAGCGGCCCTCGTCGATCGCAGCGATCGCCCGCCGGTGCGACTCGTACGAGTACTCGTCGAGCTCCTCGCGCGAGAGCTCCCACTCGTCCGCGATCACCTCGGCCGAGATCCCCTGCGGCACGACCTCCCAGCGCTCGTAGAGCTTCGGCGAGAACCCCTCGAAGCCGTTCGCGGTGAGGTTCGAGCCCATCGGCACGCGCGACATCGACTCGACCCCCGACGGCGACGACGACGTCGAGGTGGCCCGCCTGGATCGCCGACGCGGCGTTGAAGGCCGCCTGCATCGACGAGCCGCACTGCCGGTCGACGGTCGTCCCGCACACGGTCTCCGGCCAGCCCGCGACGAGCGACGACATCCGCGCGACGTTCAGCGCCTGCTCGCCGACCTGGCTGACGCAGCCCATCTGGACGTCCTCGATCTCCGCGGGGTCGAGGTCGAGCCGCGCCGACGAGGCCGTTCAGCGACCTGCGCGGCGAGCTCGTCGGCGCGGACGCCCGCGAGCGACGCCGTTCCGCCGCCCGATCGGCGTCCGGACGGCGTCGACGATGAGCGCGTCGGTCATGGCGGCTCACGCGTACCACTGCATATAGCCGGACTCGCCCGGCACGCCCTTCGAGCTCGTGCTCGCCGCGGTCCGCGAACGCGAAGTCCGATCCGGCGACGAGGTCCTTGACCGTGCTCGAGACGAGGACCTCGCCCGGCGCGGCGGCCGCCATCGACCCGTGCGCCGACGTGCACGGCAATTCCTGCGAGCTTCTGGCCCGCCGCCTCGCACTCGCCCGTGTGTACGCCGGCCCGCACCTCGAGGTCGAGGCCCCGGGCGTCCTCCACGATCGCGCCGCGCGCACGCGATCGCGCGCGCGGGGCCGTCGAAGCGGCAGAAGAAGCCGTCGCCGGCGGTGTCGACCTCGGTTCCGCGATGACGAGCGAGCTCGCTGCCGCACCGCGCGCTGGTGCTCTTCGAGGAGCTCGCGCCAGCGCTCGTCGCCGAGCTCGGCCGCGCGCCTCGTCGAGCCGACGAGGTCGGTGAAGAGAACCGTCGCGAGCACCGAATCGGGAACGGAAGGCGCCGTCGGCACCCGCGCGAAGGCAAGCAGGCTTCGCGCGACCGCGTCCGAGTACGGCCCGCGCTGCTTTCCGCCGACCTCCGCGATCTGGGCGTCGGGAATCCGCTCCGCGACGTACCGCTGAGGCGGCCTCTCTCGTCTGCGGTGTGGAGGATCGAGCGACGGGACCCGGATCGACGCGCAGCACGTCGCGTGACGTCGGTCTCCATCGCCATGCGCGCGAAGCCCGCGGCCGACGAAGGGCTCGCCGACAGCCGGTGCATCCAGATGAACTCATCGAGCCACTCCTCGTCGTCCGCGATCGCCGGGTCGATGGCGCGGCTGAACTCACGCATGAACTCGCGCTCCCCCCAGTGCTCCCGCATCTCGCGAAGCCAGTCGAGCCACTCGCTCTCGGGGTTGCCACAGGGGTACGTCTCGCTCGTCACGGCCCGCGGGTACGGAGAGCACCGCCAGTCGCGTGCAACGCTCGGGGTAGGTCGCGGCGAAGAGCAGGCACACGTTCGCGCTCTCCGCGACGCCGAACAACATCGCCCGCTCCGTTCCGGTCGCGTCGAGGACGGCGTTGATGTCGTCCATCCGCGCCTCGAGCGTCACGTTCCGAGGCCGGTCCGAGAGGCCCGTCCCGCGCGGGTTGAAGACGATCAGCCGCACGTGCTCGGACGAGCCTGCTCAGGAACGCCGCCGTGCGGCGCACCGAGCCAGAGCGAGTAGAGATTCGTGAGGTGCGGGACGTAGACGACGTCGACCGGCCCGTCGCCGACGACCTGGTAGGCGATGGCCACGTCGCCGCTGCGCGCGTAGCTGACGTCGGGGATAATCGTCCACCGTCGCCAGTTTCCTAGACTCCCCCCATGGCGGCGACGGCGACCGAGCGGAAGCTGCTCCTCGACGGCGAGTGGGTCGAGACCGGCGACTGGCTCGACGTCGCGCTCGCCCTACGACGGGTCGCTCGTCGGGCGCGTCGCGAAGGCGGGCGCCGCCGAGGCACGCGCCGCCGTCGACGCCGCCGAGCGCGCGATGCGCGAGCCCGCTCCCGGCGCACAAGCGGGCCGAGATCCTCGTCCGGGTCGCCGGCGCGCTCGGCAAGCGCGCACGACGAGGCGGCGCGGCAGATCGCGGCCGAGGCCGGGCAAGCCGCTCAAGGCGGCCCGCGTCGAGGTCGCCCGCGCGATGTCGACGTACACGATGGCCGCCGTCGAGGCGCGCAAGCTCGCCGGCGAGATGGTGCCGATGGACGCGTCGCAGGCCGGCGAGGGCAAGCTCGCGTTCACGCTGCGCCTGCCGATCGGCGTCGTCGGCGCGATCAGCCCGTTCAACTTCCCGCTCAACCTCGTCGCGCACAAGATCGCGCCCGCGCTCGCGGCGGGCTGCGCGGTCGTGCTCAAGCCGGCGTCGCAGACCCCGCTCTCGGCGCTGCTGCTCGCCGAGCTCGAGCACGAGGCGGGGCTGCCGCCGGGCTGGCTCAACGTCGCTCGTCGGGCCCGTCGGCGGAGATCGGCGACGTGCTCGTCGAGGACGAGCGCGTCGCGCTCGATCACCTTCACCGGCTCGGGCGCGGTCGGCTGGAAGCTGCGCGAGCGCGCGCCGCGCAAGCGCGTCAACCTCGAGCTCGGGAACGCGACGCCGGTGATCGTCGAGGCCGACGCCGACGTCGAGGACGCCGCCGCGCGCTGCGCCGCGAACGCGTTCTCGTTCGCCGGCCAGAGCTGCATCTCGGTCCAGCGGATCTACGTCCAGCGAGACGTCTACGACGACGTTCCGCGCCGCGCTTCCTCCCGCGCGTCGAGGCGCTCGTCGTCGGCGACCCGGCCGACGAGGACGACCGACGTCGGCCCGCTGATCGCCGCGACCGAGCGCGACCGGGTCCTGGCGTGGATCGAGGAGGCGCGCGCGGGCGGCGCCGACGATCCTCACGGGCGGCGACCTCGACGGCGAGCTGCTCGCGCCCGACGGTGATCGTCGAGCGCCGCCGGCCGGACTGCGAGGTCGCGTGCGACGAGGTGTTCGGCCCGGTCTGCACGCTGCAGCCGTACGACGACGCTCGACGAGGCGATCGAGCTCGCCAACGCGACGCGCTACGGCCTCCAGGCGGGCATCTTCACCGCGAGCCTCGAAGCGCGCGCTCGAGCGCCGCGCGGCGGCTCGAGTTCGGCGGCGTGACCGTCAACGAGGCGCCGACGTTCCGCGCCGACCAGATGCCGTACGGCGGCGTCAAGGACTCCGGCAACACGCGCGAGGGCCCGGCGTGGGCGGTGCGCGAGATGACCGAGGAGCGCCTCGTCGTCGTCCAGCTGTAGAGGCGCGGCTCGCCTCGATCGCCCGCGTCGCGACCGCCCGACGGGGCAGTCCCGCCCTACATCCGACGCCGTGCCCCTCTTCAACCGCCAGCCGCCGGCGCCCGCGGCGAGCGAGCTCCGGCGCGAGCGACGAGCGCTGCTCCTGCTCCGCGAGGAGCGCCTCCGCGACCTCGGCGGGCTGACGCTCGAGATGTACCGGCGCGACCAGTTCAACGAGGCGCTCGTCGTCGAGCGCTGCGCCGAGCTCGTCGCGATCGAGGCGCGCGTCTCCGAGATCGACGCGCTCGCTCGAAGGGCGCCGGGCCTCCGCCGACGGCAACGTGCGATCTGCGCCTGCGGCGCGCCGATCCTGATCGGCGCGCGGTTCTGCCCGAGCTGCGGCCGCGCGCTCGACGCCGACGAAGCGGCCGGCGAGGCCACCCCGACGTGAGCGCCGAGGCGTCGTCCTGCCCGCGCTGCGGAGCCCGTCGCCGCGACGGGCCAGGAGTACTGCCTCGAATGCGGGCTCCGCCTGCCCGGGTCGCGCGCGGCTCGGGACCGCTGCCGACCGAGGCCCGTGCGCTCCGGCTCCGGATCGGCGGCCTCGCCGCTCCTCGCCGTGCGCGGGCGCAGCGGTCGCGATCGCCGTCACCGCCGACGACACCGGGGCCGGGCGCGTCCTCACCGCCACCGGCGGAAGCGTCACCGTCACGCACGCGCCGCGGTCGAGCCGAGCAGCCGCCTCGCGGTCTGGCCGCGCACGCCGCAGCGGCTGGACGATCGTCCTCGCCTCGATCCCCAAGGCGAGCGGGCGCGACGAGGCCGTCGCGCGTCGCCCAGCAGGCGCGCACGCACGGCCTCACGGCGCGTCGGCGTCCTCGACTCGTCCCGGTTCGCGAGCCTCCGCCCCGGCTACTGGATGACGTTCTCGGGCCGCTACCAGAGCGAGGCCGACGCGACCGGCTCGCCTCCGGCGTGCGCGCGCCGCGGTCAAGGGCGCGCGGGTGCAGCGCATCGAGCCCTGAGCGCGTTGTCCGTCGATGAGACAACGATCGTGACGGAGTTTGTAACAGCGGCCGGAACCCGGTAGACTCGCCCCGGTACAGGCTCGGGTCGCCCCTCGGAGGCCGCGGCCAAGGCGAACGACGGACGGGAGACGCGATCCGTATGGAAGCCAACCTCGCGCAGTTGCAGTCGTGCATGTATCAGTACTCGCGAGCGATCTACCGCTCGATCAAGGATCTGATCGACCCCTACGTCGACCAGCCGACCCGCCTCGAGTACCGGCGTGCCGTGCTGTGCGAGTGCGAGGAGACGATGTCGCGGCTGGCGCATGATCCGCAGTACTTCGCGCGTCCCGACCGCGCCGCTCTTCCAGGACATCCGCCGGTACTTCCCGATCACCGCGCAGGCGCACGTCGCCTGGGCCGTGAAGCGAGGGCGTCGCCGCCGCCGTCGACGTTCATCGAGGCGCAGCTCGAGGCCGGCCTGCTCGACGGCGGCGTCAGCCGCTGCAAGGCGACCACGCGCAAGGGCAAGGCCTGCCAGCGCACGCCGCTCCCGGGGCGCGACTACTGCCCCTCGCACCAGCACCTCGAGCGCACCACGCTCCCCGCCCGCGCCGCCGCGTAGGCGCCTTCGCTCGCTCCGCGATCGCAGACAGTAGGCGTCCGAGCACTCCTGTGCTCGTCACGCGCGAGCGCGGCGAATGCCCGACCGAAGATGAGGGGCGGTAAGCTCACACTCGGATGTCGCACGACACCGACAAGCTGATCCGCCAGCTCTCGCTCGTCGCCTTCCTGATGGCGGAGCGGCGGCCGCTCACCGCCCGGGACGTCAAGGGAAACGTCGAGGGCTACTCGGAGATGTCCGACGAGGCGTTCGCGCGCCGCTTCTACTCCGACCGCGCGGAGCTCACCGCGCTCGGCGTCCCGCTCCACTCCCAGCGGGACGAGTTCACCGGCGAGGAGCTCTACACGCTCCGCTCGGAGAACTACTTCCTCGACCGAGCTCGAGCTCGACGACGACGAGCTCGCGGCGCTCCAGACCGCGCTCTACACGCTCGAGGGCAAGTTCGCGTACGCGGAGCCGCTGCGGCTCGCGCTCCAGAACCTCGCGCTCGGCCGGCCCGGGCTTCCGTCGACGCCCCGACCGAGACGGCCGAGCGCGTCCGGGTCACCGCGCCCGACTACTCGCCCGAGCTCGCCGGCGCGGCTCTCGAAGCTCGAGGCCGCGATCTCGAAGCAGCGCACGATCAAGTTCCGCTACTGGTCGCCTGCACGCGAGCGGGAGACGGAGCGGACGCTCAACCCGTACGCGCTCCGGCTCGACGAGGGCGTCTGGTACGTCGTCGGCCACGACCTCGACCGCGACGCGATCCGCACGTTCCGCGTCTCGCGGATCCGCTCGCGACATCCGGTTCGCGACGCGCCGCGAGCGCGACTTCCGCCTGCCCGCCGACTTCGACGTCGAGGCGCACCGCGTCGCGCGGCCCTGGCAGATCGGGCCGGAGGCCGGGATCGGCGCGGATCGAGGTGCAGGGCGACACCGCCTGGTGGGTGCACCGCACGCTCGCCGACGCGGGGACGGTCGAGGACGGCGTCTTCGAGACGCCGTACTCGACGCTCGGGCCGCTCGTCGTCGTGGGTCCTCCGCCAGAACGGCCGGGCCGTGCCGCTCGAGCCGGCCGAGCTTCGCGACGAGGTGCGCGACGCGCTGCGCCTGCTCCGCGCACGCCACACGGGAGCCGCGCCCGAGACCGCGCGCGAGCGCCGCGCCGAGTCCGCGGCCCGCCGACGGAACGCCAGCCCGCCGGACCGGTCGCGCCCGAGCGGTTCGGCGTCCTCCAGGCGCTGCTCGCCCACCTGCTCGCCGCCGTGCGGCGACGACCGCAGCGCCGACCTCGACGCCGACGAGCTCGCCGAGCGGTTCTCGCTCCCGCGCGAGGAGCTCCAGGAGCACCCTCTCGCTCCTCAACCTCGTCAACTTCGGCGGCGGCTGCTACACGGTCTACGCCGAGGTCGACGACGACGCAGACCGCGTGCACGTCGACAAGGAGCTGTACGGCGACGTCTTCCGCAGGCCGCCGAAGCTGACGCCGCTCGAGGCGCGCGCGATCCGGCTCGCGATCGAGTACGTCGGCCCGACGATCGCCGCCGACGCCGACACGCCGCTCGACCGCGTGCGGAAGAAGCTCGAGGAGACCTTCGGCCAGTTCGAGCTGGCGCCCGCGGAAGCCTCGAGCGCAGGTGACGACGAGGAGGCGCTCGTCCGCACGCTCTCCGACGGAGCCGAGAAGCGCCGCCTCGTCGAGCTCGAGTACCTGAAGGAGGGCGAAGAGGAGCCCACCACGCGGCTCGTCGAGCCGTACACGATCGAGCGCGAGCTGCCGTTCTGGCGCGTCCACACGTGGGACCGCACGGTCGACGGGCCGCGCACCTACCGGCTCGACCGGATGCGCTCCGCGCAGCTCACGCGCGAGCGCTTCGAGCCGCGCGAGGGCTTCGACCCGAACTACCTCTCGGAGCCCGCGGTCGCGCGCCTCTGGCACGCGCCGCCGATCGCGCGCTGGAAGCTCGAGCGGGGCGCACGGCGCGCTGACCGACAAGTCGGCGATCGCGGACGTGACGTTCAAGACGGAGGAGTGGCTGCTCTCCGAGGTGCTCGCCGACCGTGGCGAGACGGTCGTGCTCGAGCCGGCCACCATGCGTCGCGCCGTCGCCGCGCGGGCGCAGGCGCTCCAGTCCGAGCTCGGGCTCAGCCCGCCGCCGGAAGCGGACGGCAGAGCCAGCCTGAACCGCGCCCCCGGCTCCGTGCCGGGCACGAGCACGAGCGAGCCGCCGTGCGCCTCGGCGATCGTGCGAGCCAGCCAGAGCCCGAGGCCCGAGCGACCCGGCCCCGCTCACGCCACGCGCGAAGGGATCCAGCCCCGGAGCGACTCCCGGCCCGTCGTCGGTGACGTCCACGACCACCTCGCCGTCCGTCACCTCCACCTGGATCTCGACACGTGTGCCGTGGCGCAGGCCGTTCTCGACGAGATTGGCGAGCGCCTGGCGCAACCGCGTCGCGTCCGCCCTGGCCTCCGGCCGCCCCTCGACCGTCACCACGACCCGGCTGGTGGCGAGGCCCGATACGAGCGCGCCGACGTCGACGAGCACGGGTCGCAGCGAGACGAGCTCCGGGTCGGAGAGGATCCGCTCGACGTCCCGGCCCGCTGCGACAGCGAGGTCGAGCAGCCGGCGTCGGTCGTCCGGCCCGCGGAGGGCGGGGGCAGCGTCGGCGAGCGCCACGAGCGCGGCGACCGGGCTGCGCAGCTCGTGCGCCACGACCCGAAGCCGCTCGCGGGACGTCGTCCCCTCGCCCGTCACTCGCCGCGTCCCGTGCCGATGCGCGCGAGGGCTCGCGCGGCGGCATTCCGCAGGGCGGCGTCTTCGTCGTCCACGAAGCGCCGGGCGAGCGGCTCGTCGTCCGCGCGACCGTCGTTGCCGAGCGGCGACGAGCGCGTTCCGCCGGAGCCAGCGCGGGTCGTTCCGCGGGACGTAGAGACGGTCGAAGTCCGCGACGAGCTCCTCGCCGTCGCGCTCGAGCCAGTCGACGAGCGAGACGTCGGGCTCCGCGCCCTCGGGAAGCGGCCCCCCGGCGCGTCGCTTCTCGACGCCGCGGTTCCACGGGCAGACGTCCTGGCAGATGTCGCAGCCGTAGACCCGGTCCTCGAGCGCGTCCATCACGTCGTCGGGGATCTCCCCCGCGGTCTGCGTCCAGTACGAGAGGCATCGCGTCGCGTCGAGCACGCCCGGCTCGTCGAGCGCGCCGGTCGGGCAGGCGTCGATGCAGAGCGTGCAGCTGCCGCAGTCCGGCGTCGAGGGGCGGCGGTCGGCTCGAGCTCGACGTCGGTGACGAGCGTCCCGAGCACGACCCAGGAGCCGTGCGTGCGCGTGATCAGCATCGTGTTCTTGCCGAAGAAGCCGACGCCCGCGCGCTCGGCCCCCGCGCGGTCGACGTGCTGGTTCGCGTCGACGAGCACGCGGTACGCGCCGCCGAGCCGACGCCCGAGCGCGTCCAGCCGCTCGCGCAGGATGGCGTAGTGGTCGCGCCACGCGTAGCGGGGCAGCCGGCCCTCCCCGGGCGCCGGGGCCGGCCCGGGGGCGTAGTAGCAGAGCGCGGCCGAGACGACCGTGCGCGCGCCATCGAAGCAGCGTCTCGGGGTGGCAGGAGACCTCCGGGCTGCGCCATCGTGAACCGCATGTCGCGAAGAGCCCGCGCTCGCGCCGCTCGCGGATGTGCCGCTCGGTCTCCTCGTACGGCGCGGCCGGCGCGGCGCCGACGACGTCGAGGCCGAGCTCCTCGCGCGCAGCTCGGCGCGAGCTCGTGCGGCGCGTCATGCGAGGATCGTGCCATGCACGCCGCCCGGATCCACGAGGACGGCGGCCCGGAGGTACTCCGGGTCGAGGAGGTGCCGGACCCGGTCGCCGGCCCCGGGCGAGGTGCTCGTCCGGCTCCGCGCCGCCTCGCTCAACCATCTCGACGTCTGGGTGCGGAAGGGGCTGCCCTCGGTGCCGAAGCCGCGCATCCTCGGAGCCGACGGCGCGGGCGTCGTCGAGGCGCTCGGCGCCGGCGTCGACGGCCTCGAGCCGGGACAGCGGGTCGTGCTCAACCCCGGGATCGAGCACGGCGACGTGATCACCGTCATCGGCGAGCACTGCGACGGGACGCACGCGGAGCTGATCGCGGTCGCCGACGCGCAGGTGTTTCCCGCTCGACGACTCGCTCTCGTTCGAGGTCGCGGCGGCCTTCCCGCTCGTCTACGAGACCGCCTACCGGATGCTCGTCACGCGTGCCGCCGTGCGGGAGGGCGAGTGGGCGCTGATCTGGGGGATCGGCGGCGGCGTCGCGACGGCGGCGTTCGAGATCTGCCGGGCGCTCGGCGCTCAAGACGATCGTCACGTCGGGCAGCGACGAGAAGCTCGCGCGCGCGCGTCGAATGGGGCGCGGACGTCGCGGTCAACCACGCGAACGGCGGACGTCGTCGCGGCGGTGAGGGAGGCGACGGGCAAGGGCGTCGACGTCGTCGTCGAGACGGTCGGCGAGGCGACCTGGGCACGATCGCTCGCCGCGGTGCGCTCCGGCGGGCGGGTCGTCGTCTGCGGCGCGACGAGCGGCCCGAACCCGCCGGCGCAGCTCCACCGCTTCTGGTGGAAGCAGCTGACGGTGATGGGCTCGACGATGGGCACGCGCGACGACTTCCTCGGCGCCTACGAGCTCGTCCGCACCGGCCGTGTCGGGGTGCACGTCGACCGAGTCTTCCCGCTCGCCGAGATCCGCGCCGCGCACGAGCGCCTCGAGGCGGGCGAGCAGCTCGGGAAGATCGTGCTGGTCATGCCGTGAGAGGGATCGAACCTCTCACCGCATGTCCCCGCCGCTCTGCCCGACGCGGGGACTCGCCCGGCGGGCGCCTGTCCCCCGTGAGGCGGCCGCCTGACGACGGCCGGTCCCCTTCGAGCGCGGATCCATGCGGATAGACCCCACGGGGCCCAGACCGCGATGCTGAGCTACGGTACGAGCATGATCACGAAGGACGACGTCGTCGAGGCGCTGCACGGCGTGGAGGACCCGGAGCTCGGAATGGACATCGTCGAGCTCGGCCTCTACTACGACGCCGAGATCGCGGGTCCGAACGTGAAGATCATCCACTCGCTCACGTCGATGGGATGCCCGGCAGGCCCGATGATCCAGGAGAACATCCACGACGCCGTCGCTTCGCTCCCGGGCGTCGAGCAGGTCGAGGTCGAGCTGACCTTCGACCCGCCCTGGACGCCAGACCGCATGTCGGACGACGCGAAGTTCATTCTCGGCTTCGGATAGGCTGATTTGCAGGTATTTCACCTGCCGCCCTAGCTCGACTGCACGCTGCGGGTACACGGCGGGTACAAAATCCCGATACGCTTTGGGGGCTTCCAGGCCACCGAATCAGGGGAGGACCCGATGAGTCCGCGAAAGGCTTCGCTCCGGGTAGCGCATCAGCGCTCGTGCCCGAACGCGACCAAGACGGCGCTCTCGAGCATCGGCAAGGGGAGCGGCTGTGCCTGCCCACCTTCTTATTACGTGTTCAGCCGTGACCGGGAGGGCCGCCCGGCGAAGGGTGCCCGGGTGAAGGATCGGAAGACCGCCGAGCGGGCCCTCGCGGCGGCGCAGCGGGAGATCGACGACGGCCGCGTCGGGATCGCGAAGCCCAAGAACATCACCTTCGCCGACTGGGCCGACGAGTTCGAGCGGATCCTCGACGCGCGGATTGCCTCGGGCGAGCTTCACCCGCGCACGAAAAGCTCCTACGCGAGCACGCTCAACCGTGGCCGCGACGCGTTGGGTCGCTCCACCTGCGCGAGATCGGCAACCCCGAGCTACGCCGCTTCCTCGAACCGTTCACGACGCTGAAGCCTGCCTCGTGGCTCCGCTACCTGCGCGAGTTGAGCGCCTGCCTGGCGGTCGCGGTCGGTGACCGCTATCTCGAACTCAAGCACGGACTCGCTGATCGAGCCGAAGGACCGCGAGACCCGCGTCGTCTACCTGACGCCCCACGCGCGAGCGGTGCTCAACGAGTGGCCGGCGATCGTCGGCGTCCAGACCGAGGGGCCGGTGTTCCCGGCCCCAGGGGGCTCCAGGCTCGGACGACGTGTTCTGCAACGGCGCTTCGCCGAGGCGATGGTGAGCGCCGGCATCCCGAAGGAGCACCCCGAGCTTCGCCTGCCGCGCACATTCCACTCGCTCCGCTACTCGACCTCCGTGCTGATGCAACGGCGGGGCTACCACCCGCGTCTAATCGAGGCGACGCTCGGACACGGCTCCCTGGAATTGACCTACGGCGTCTTCGGCGGCTGGACGCCGGAGATGCTCGCGGCCGAGGCAGCGCGCGAGCCGGTTGACGTGGCTACGATCGCCGGGACGGGCCGGGTCCGTGCCTCCCGTGTGGTCTGGAAGCCCGCGGCGGTCTGCCCGGCCCGTTGCTATCCCTGCTTCTCAGTCACATCGCCAACGCTCTCTACGGCAGGCGTCTGGTTATAAAGGACCCGAGCGGCAACATCATCAGCGTCGCCAACGCGACCTGACCGCTCGCGTCGCCGCCGCGCGACGGCTAACGAATCGATCTCCGGCGCCGAAACTTGAACACGGGACCTCTAGTCCGTTCGGATTAGATGCGACTTGATGCAGCTAGATGCGTCTGGCCTGCAAGACTGCCATTTTCCGAGTGCAGCGAGATGCACCGAAATGCGGCCTGCGGAGCCAACCCCGTACGCCCACGTACGCGCGCCCTACCTGGTCGGACACTGCCAGCTCGCGCTGTCTCGCCTTGACCGCGCCGAAACGCGTCTCTTTAGGTGGAGGCCCCGCTCAAACGGGGGCCTCCACACCGATCGGGTCATCTCAACGGGAACAGCCCAGCACTGCCCTGATTCGCTGCGCATCAGCGATGAGCGTGGTCGCCGTCCCGGTTTCGATGCTCTTCCCGGACCCGGCATTCACCTGACGGATGAACGCATTGAGGATCTCGCAGGTCAGCGGTCCATCACCGGCCGTGTAAGCGGCCTGCGCAGCCTTGACCTTGTCGGGAAGGCTCGTGCCAGCGCCAAGGCCACGAGCCGCGTTGTAGAGATCGACGAGTTGCTCCGCCGTGCCCTTGACATCGATTTGGAACGACGCGATGGCTTGATTCCCCGTGGCATCTGTTGCGGTGCAGCCAACCACCGTCACGCCGATTGGGAACGTGCCACCGGTCGGCGGTGCACAAACAACCGTCGGACTGGGGTCGGTGTCGTCCGATGCCGTCACCTCGTAGGTCACGATCGCGCCGCTCGGGCTCGTTGCGTTGACCGTGATGTCGGCAGGCGCAGATATCTCAGGCGGGGATGTGTCCCGGCCCACCTCGATGTACCCGACCCAGCCGTCGCGTGAGGAGAACCAGACATTGCCGTCAGGGCCGGTTGTGATACCCGAGATGCGAGCACCTGCGACCACATATTCGGTGATCACACCGGCTGGCGTCACCTGCGCGATCTTCGGGTAATCCCACTCACCGAACCAGACGTTTCCATTCGGTCCGGCAGTGATGGCAAGCGATGTGGTCGGCGTCGGGAAGGGGTAACCGGCAACGAACGTTCCAGCGGTCGTCATCTTTCCTACTTGCCCTTGGCCGCTGGCAAAGTAGGTGAACCATATGTTCCCGTCGGGGCCGCCCGTGATCGCGCCTCCCGTACCACCGGACACCGGTGGGAAGAAGAACGTGGGTGTCCCCGAGGTGGTGACCCGCCCGATCGCGGTCGAAAATGGGTTGACCGTCCAGATATTGCCGTCGGGGCCGGAAGCGAGCTCGTAAGCCCCGATGCCGGGAAACTCCGTGATTACACCCGCCGGTGTGATTCGTCCGATCTGCCCGTTGTTGCCTTCCGCGAACCAGACGTTGCCGTCAGGACCGGCAATGATCCCGCCGTAAAGCCCCGCGCCGGGGGTCGGCACGGCGAACTCCGTAATGACGCCCGCCGGAGTGATCCGGCCGATTTTGTTGCCGTTCACCTCAGCGAACCACACGTTTCCATCGGGTCCAGCGGTAATCGACGACGGAAGGCTGAAGAACGTCGGGATTGGGTACCGCGTCACGACTCCCGCAGGAGTCAGTTTCACGATCTCGTTGCTGATGTAGTCGGTGAACCATAAGTTCCCATCGGCCCCGCTGGTGATATCCGCGGGTATCCCAAAGACCTGGAGCTGGGTTACGTCCCCGTTCGCGGCCGCCGCGCCGGAACTCGTGATCAGCCCTACGAGAATGAGAAAGCTCGCCGTGATCGCACCAAGGCTCGCGGAAGACCGCCTGATAGACATTGCCGCCCCCCTGGAAGTGTCAGATTCCGCCGGATGCGATCGCATCCGGCCGCCGCTGCCTACGTGACAGAAAGACCGTGCATTTGCCCCCCTTTCTCGCGACTCATGCCACCAAAGTTGCGCACGTGTCAAGCAACACCACTGTCGATCAGCCCGGCCACTCACGGATGGGAGGTTGCCGGTCGGACACCTAGACGCCGAACACGCCCGCCTTCGCCTCCGCCTCGCGCCTCCGGGTCGCCTTCTCGAAGTGCCCGTACACGTTGCTCGTCACGTCCAGCGACGAGTGGCCGAGGCGCTTGGAGAGCCAGACGATCGGCCGGTTGTGCTCGATCGCGACGCGCGCGAACGTGTGCCGCAGCCGTGGAACGTGCGCTTCTCGCCGGTCGGGCCGACCCGCGGGATTCCGGCTTCTCCATCGCCGGGTACAGCTCCCTGCGGAGGATCACCTGCGGGTTGATGTAGCCGGTCTTCGTCCTGCCGCGGCGCCGCGTAGCCGCCTACAGCCCGCGCATCATTGAGTCGGGCTCGGCGAGCAGGTCGGCGACCTGCGGCACATCTTGTGCGCACGTGACGGGGCGCGCCGCGGGGACCAGCCCTACAGACCTGCATCCCTGTCCCTGCGTCTAGCCCGTGCCGCAGGGCAGCGCGTCAGCATTCCGATCCTGCGGCGTCTTTGGGGCGAGGGGAGACGAGCTGGTGGGGGCCGCTTGTCCCCTCGCCCGACGCCGTACGGCACGGGCGGGCGCGTCCCAGAACGTTCCCTACATCCCGCGCAGCATCAACTCGCGCTCGGCAAGCAAGGCGGCGACCTGGGCCACGTCGGCGAGCGACGGGCCCGCCTCAGCGAGGTACCGGCGCAGATACTTGAGCGCCGCCCGCTCGAACTTCCGATCGCCCTTCTCCGCGTACAGCTCGACCAGCGCACGGGCCTGGGCAAGCGGGACGAACGGAACCTCGAATGCAGCCTGCTCGGCCGCGATCAGGTTGCCGGCCGCGAGGGCACGCTGCAGCCGTGCGCCGGGATGGCCCTCCGAGGTCACGAACACACGTTCTCACATTGAGGTGCCATCGTCGTGTAAGCCGAGCGCGGAGAAGGCTCGCGCGGTGAGTCTGCGACGCGTAGCCTGTGGCTGTGCCTCGCTCTGCGGCCAGCGGTGAGGGATCCGACGTTGCTTCGGTGCTTTGCACCGAGTGTGGCGGTGAGGCGGACGAGAGATGGGTGATCGTCGAACGCTGGACATGGTGGTCGGACGGCTGCGGAGGTCTGCGGCCCTTCTGCCCGGAATGTGCAGAGCGTGAGTTCGGGCATCGGGTTCGCCTCGGCGGTGAGGGCGTCGCCGCTTGATGCCTCAGCCGTGACCCGTTAGCGACCGCCACGAGGGAAACTGCCGGCCACGCGCTTGCTGGGGTCAAACGGCCGCGCGGCTGCCGGGCAGCAGGGGGGAACTGGCACCGGCAGGCCCGCGCGGCTGGCGGTCCGCTGTCCCTGTCCGGGCAAGGGGCAAGAGCAGCGGCGGATCGCCAATGGTCGGCGTTGCACGCGCTGCCAATCCGAAAACCGCCCACCCAGAAGGTCCAACACATGTTTGGGCCAGCTGCTTGGCGGCAATGGTGCGGCCTGGGAGCGCCGCAGACGTTGCCGCGTTTGATCGGTGGCTTCCGTTCTTGGCGGCCGGCCGGCCGGGCTCAGTTAGGGGATGAGCCCGGTTCGGCCCATGCCACGGAATCGCCAAACGGGCGACGAACAATCGTCGAGCGTTCGGCGAGCGCACGCCGGTCGACCCGTGAGGGGACTCGAAGCCTTCGAACAGCCGGTCGTTCTTGCCCAGGAATCATCGACCGACCGGGCGGCCGGCGCATCGGCTCTTCGAGGTCTCTCGGTCGGGCATGGCGCGCACGAGAGTCCTGCCGACTCCGCGAGCGTTGGCGTCGACTCCCCGGCCGCGACGCGTCCTTCGCGGCAGGATCTGGTAGGACCCCGGGCATGAGCCGGCTCCGCGGAGCCCTCGCCTCACTCCTCGTCGTCACGGCGTGCGTCGTCGGCGCCGCGACGGGAGCGGCCGCGACGGGGTGCCCGGCGACGGTCTCCGACGGCTTCGGCCCCTTCGGACGCGGCATGCCACCGGTCCGGGCGAGCATCGGCAAGGGGCACGTGCTCACCGGCGTGATCCTCTCGTCGCTCGACTGCAAGCCGATCGCCGGGGCGCGCGTCGAGCTGTGGCAGTCGAACGCGAAGGGCCGGTACGTTCGGGCCTTGAGCGCGACCGTCCTCACCGACCGCAGCGGCCGCTTCCGGTTCGAGGGGCCCTACCCGGCCTCCTACGAGGGCCGACCGCCGCACGTCCACCTGCGGGTCGTGGCTCCCGCCCACGAGATCCTCCTCACCCGGTACGAGCCAACCCGCGGATCGCATCGAGGATCGATCCGCCTCGTGCTGCTCCCGCAGGCGGTGTAGCTCCGGGCATCGCGAGCGGCTCAACGGCAGGGCCGCGCTCACCCCAGGAGGCGAACCTCCTCGCGCCGCTCGCGGGCGAAGAAGTGGATGCCGTCGTCGAACCGCACCCAGTTGCAGCGCATGCACATGACGAGCGAGTGCGTCCGGCGCGAGTCGGCGCAGGAAGCGGACGCCGCGCAGCAGGTCGCCGTTCGAGACGCCCGTCGCGACGACGATCACGTCGCCCGGGCGCGAGGTCCTCCTCGGTGAACACGTGCGCGACGTCCTCGATCGCCGAGCTCGCGCGCGGCCTCGATCTGCGAGCGCGTCGTCGGCCAGAGCTGCGCCTGCATCCCGCCGCCGAGGCAGCGCAGCGCGGCCGCCGTCAGCACCGCCTGCCGCGTGCCGCCGATGCCGATCGCGAGGTGGTCGTTCGTCCCGCGGATCGCGGCCGAGATCGACGCGGTCACGTGCCGTCCCCGATCAGCTTGATGCGCGTCGCCGGCGCTGCGGAGCTCCTCGATCAGGTCGTGGTGGCGCGGCCGGTCGAGGACGAGCGCGGTGATGTCGAGCGGCTGGCGGCCGAAGCTCTCGGCGACCTGCTGGACGTTCTCCGCGACCGGGCGGTCGAGGTCGATCACGGCGCGCGCGCGAGGCCCGACCGCGATCGAGCGCATGTACATGTCGGGCAGCCGCCGCAGCGCGCCCTCGGGCGCGACGGCGAGCATCGCCATCGCGCCCGACGCCGCCGCGCGCGACGACGCCGCGGCCCTCGATCGGGTCGAGCGCGAGGTCGACGCGCTCGCCGCCGGCCCCGACCGTGCCGCCCGGCGAGCAGCGTCTCGCCCGTCGCGCGCGCCGATCACGATCTGCCCGTCGATCGGCAGCTCGTCGAGCGCCGCCTGCATCGCGCTCGCCGCAGCGTCCTCGGCCGCCTCCTCGTCGGCCCGGCCGAGCCAGCGCGCGCCGGCGAGCGCCGCCCACTCGGTCGCCCGCGCGTATCGCGTGCAGAGGCAGTCGGCCACGTCGCCGACTCTACGCGCGGACGAGCCGGTCGGCGGTGGAGAGCACCAGGTCGAGCACCTCGCCCATCGCCTGGTCGAGCGTCGCGTTCATGATCACGGGCACGTCGCAGCGCCGCGCCCGCTCGATCGAGCGCGTCCTGGATCAGCCGGATCTCCGGGCATCCCGTCGAGGTACTTCTCGAGCGGGCGCAGGCCCTCGGTCGCGTGGTCACGCACCCAGAAGTGGCTGCGGTGCAGGTCCTCGTCCTCGATCGCGATCAGGCACTGGACGACGATCGCGTCGCCGCGGTGGACGTCGACCATGCCCGGGACGAGGTGCACGCCCTCGAGCACCATCGACCAGCCCTCGGCGAGCGAGCGGTCGATCGCCGCCTCGACGCCGACGAGCACGTTGCGGGTCTGGTCGAGGAAGCCGAGCAGGCGCGCGTCGCCCGCCTCGTCCTCCTCCGCCTTCGTGAGCGCGAGGCCCGCCTCGAAGCTCGAGTAGTGCACCGACGGCATGAACGCCGGCGAGAAGAACGCGCGCATCGTCTGGCGGATGAAGTCGGTCGACGTGACGCGCGTGATCCCGAGCCGGTGGGCGGCCTCGGTGGCGATCGTCGACTTGCCGGTGCCCGGTCGCGCCGCCGACGAGGAGGATGATCGGGACGTCCAGCTGCCGCGAGCGCGTGCAGGTGCCGGAGCCGCCGCATCGTGCGGCTCGCCCTCCGCCTCGCCGAGCACCTCCGCCGCGAGCTCGGCGAGCCGGTCGAGGTCGAGCGCGATCCGTGCCCCGCTCCGCCATGTCGGCGTCCGCACGCGCGCGCGAGCTCGTACGCCCGCGTCACGGTGAGCCCGGTCGCCGCGAGCGCGCGCGACATCAGGCCCTTCGACCAGGGCGGCCCCTCCTCGCCGCCCAGCGGCAGCGGCGCGAGATAGCGACGCTCGCTCACCGGACGGCCTCCGGGGACGAGCACCTCGGCCTCGGCGGCGAGCCGCTCGAGCTCGGCATCGAGGTCGACTCGCCCGGGAGCGGCACGACGTCGTTCGCGGCGACGACGACGCGGACGCCGCGCCGGCTCGCCTCCTCGACGACGACGTCGACCGCGGCCGCCTTCAGCTCGACGACGAAGACGTCCGCGTCGGCGCGCAGCGAGCTCGTCCCGCAGCCGGCCGCGGTCGGCGAGGTTGCCCGAGACGTGCGTCACGCGGGCGCCGTGAGCCTCCTCGAGATGGGCCGCAAGCCGGGCGTGCTGCGTCGCCGGCGCGGTGCAGAAGAACGCGACGCGCTCGCCGGCGACCGGCTCGAGCGGCCGGGGCCGGAGCACGGCGCGGATCACGGGGGTTCCCGGGCGGACATGGGCCTGCAGCGCCGCTCGCGAGCTCCTCGTGCGGGGCGTCGGCCTCGGCCATCGTCACGACGACGAGGTCGGAGATCCGGGCCGCGGTACGCGTTCAGGTAGCCCGCGGCGACCTCGATCGGCTGAGCGGCGGAGGTCGACGAGCAGCCGGCGGCCCGCGTCGACGGGCGGCAGCGCGGCACCGCTGCCGTCGAGCACGACGAGGTCGGGGCCGAGGCCGATCGCGACGCGACACGCCCTCGAGCACGTTCGAGACCGCGACGCGCGCCCGCCAGCCCGCCGCCGCAGCGGCGGCAGCCGACCGTCGGCACGCCGGCGGCGATCGCCGTCTCGAGATGGTCCGAGGCGGCGTGGCGGCCGTCGCGCGAGAGCTCGAGCAGCGCGTCGACCGTCGGCGCGACGACGACGACCTCGGGCTCGGGCGGGCCGCCCCGCCCCATCGCGACCACGACGATCGCGCCGCGTCGCGGCGAGACGCTGCGCGACGTGGCCGGTGACCGCCGTCTTCCCGACGCGCTTGCCGGTGCCGATCACCGCGAGGGTCGGGCACGCTCGACCGGCTCGGCGGCGGCGGGTCGAAGCGGAAGTCCGGGCCCTTCGTACGGGACGCCGAGTGCGAGCACGCGGCTCGCGAGCGCGAACCGCTCGCGCGGCCCGAGCACCGGCTCGTCGGAGAGGTCGAGGACGACCTCCGGGCGATGGCGCTCGATCGGCCGCCTCGACGCGACGGCTCGAGCGGGACGCCGTAGTCGTCGCCGTCCCCGCGCAGCTTCTCGGTGCCGCCGACGAGCACCGCCGCGACGACGAGGTCGTCGATCTCCTCGAGCGCAGCGCGGACGACGGGCGGGTAGTGCTCGCCGTCGACGATCGCGACCACGCGTCTCATCCTCGGGTCGTCACCTCTCGCTCGATCCGGCCCGTGTACTTCTCGTACTCGAACGTCTCGGTGGAGAACTGGATGATCCGCTCCTCCCCGTGGAACGGATGCCGGCGCGAGATCGAGACGTGGTTGCCGTTGACCTCGACGACGTTGTAACAGGGCCTCGTGTTTCCCCGGAGGCGCAGGGAAGAAACCGTGCCCGTGGTGACGACGAAGAGGTGCTCGAGCCGCCAGGCGTACGGCACGTGCTTGTGCCCCGAGAGCACGAGGTGGACGCCCGCGCGCAGGAGGCACTCGATCGCGTCGCCCGCGTCGTAGACGACGTTTCGCTCCCGCCCGGTGCCGGGCACCGGCAGCAGGTGGTGGTGGAGCACGAAGATCCGGAGCTTCGCCGGCTCGGCCGCGAACTGCTCCTCGATCCAGGGGTAGCGGCCGCGGCCGATCTGCCCGTGGTCGAGGTCGGGCTCGGTCGAGTCGACCGCGACGACGGTCACGCCGTCCTTGCTGCAGCACGGAGTTGCGCGTCGCCGAAGAGCTCCTCGAAGTGGACGTAGCCGACGTTGCGCGCGTCGTGGTTCCCGGGGACGACGACGAACGACGTCGCAGTCGATGCGGTCGAGGTACTGGCGCGCGACCTGGTACTCGTGCTTGAAGCCGAACGTCGTCAGGTCGCCGGAGCAGACGACCATGTCCGGCTGGAGGTCGTTGATCTCGGAGATCGCCCGCTCCAGCAGCGCCGCCTCGAAGTACGGCCCCCCGCAGTGCAGGTCGGAGAGGTGGGCGATCCGGAACGGGCGTTCGCCGACGGCCATCGCTCGCAGTCTACGGCGGACAACGGGGTTTGCGACCGCGAAAGCGGGCGCCTTCAGGGGTTTGCCCCGCCGAAGGCGGGGATCGAGCGGCGCGATTCCGCTCCTGCGACATCGCGCACCGCGAGCTGACAAGAAGGGCCGTCCGAGCCGGTCGCTACCCTCGGGACGGTGCCGGAGCCGCCCACGGAATCGTCCCGTTCCAGGCATATCGCGGCTCCGAGCCGCCGCGTTTCGTCAACGGCGCAGAGCGCGAGTGCGCTCAGATCCTCGACTGGTACGGGATTCCCTGGGAGTACGAGCCTCGCTCGTTCGTGCTCGAGCGCGACGCCGAGGGACGCGTCACGAGCGCGTTCACGCCCGACTTCTACCTCCCGGAGCAGGATCTCTACATCGAGGTCACGGTGATGAAGCAGTCGCTCGTGACCCGGAAGAACCGCAAGCTGCGCGAGGTCAGGCGCCTGTACCCGGACGTCAGGGTGAAGCTCTTCTACCGGCGCGACATCGAGCGCCTCGCCCAGCGCTACCGGCTGCGGATCGCCTCGTGAGCGCCGCTCGACAGCCGAGCGCCTGCGCGCGGAGGGCCAGCCGATCGGCGAGGTCTACCTCGGGCGCGACGAGATCGCGGCGCGCGTCGCCGAGCTCGGACGCGAGATCGCGGCCGCCTACGCCGGCTCGCGTGCCGCTGCTCGTCGCGCCGCTCAAGTCGAGCACGGTGTTCCTCGCCGACCTCTCACGCGCGCTCGAGCTCGACCACGAGCTCGACGTGATCGAGCTGGCGCCCGTACGGCAGCGGGCGCGCGGGCGGCGGCGTTCGGCTGCTCAAGGACCTCGACCAGCCGCTCGACGGGACGCGACGTGCTGCTCGTCGAGGACGTCGTCGACACGGGGCTGACGCTCGGCTTCCTGACGCGGTGCTTCGCTCGAGCGCGCGCCCGGCGAGCCTCGCCGCCGTCACGCTGCTCGACCGCCCCTACCGCCGGCTCGTCGACGACATCCCGCTGCGGCACGTCGGCTTCACGGTCCCGGACGAGCTGTTCGCCGGCTACGGCCTCGGGCTCGACGAGCGCTGGCGCGCGCTCCCCGACCTGCACGTCGTCGCCGTCGACGAGCTGCCGGCCGCGATCGACGCCGCTTGACGCACTCTCGGCTTCGCCGAATGCATCCACTCAGAGGTACCCGAGCGGGTCGACCGCGCTGCCGTTCGACGCGCACCTCGAAGTGGACGTGCGGGCCGGTCGAGTTGCCCGTGCTGCCGGAGTACGAGACGACCTCGCCTGCGGCGACCGACTGCCCGACCGACGACGGCGAAGGACGTGTTGTGGGCGTACGCGGTCGAGAGGCCGTTTCCGTGGTCGACGACGACGAGGTTCCCGTAGCCGCCCATCCAGCCGGCGTTGATCACCGTCCCGGCGGCAGCGGCGCGGACGGCCGTTCCCAGCGGCACGGCGATGTCGATGCCCTCGTGCATGCGCCCCCAGCGCGAGCCGAACCCGCTCGTGACCGGGCCCGAGACAGGCCAGCCGAGCAGGCCGCTGCCCGAGGGCGGGACGATCGCGGGTGTCGCAGGAGCTGCTGCTGGGCCTGCGCGGATCCGCGCGGCGAGCGCCGCGCTCTGCTGCTCGAGCGCCTGGATCTCCTGCGAGCGTCGACGTCGCGATCCTCGTTGATCGAAGCGAGCGTCGCGGACTTCTCGCTCTGCGCCG
Source organism: uncultured Actinomycetes bacterium (assembly GCA_963793655.1). Classification (GTDB taxonomy): domain Bacteria; phylum Actinomycetota; class Thermoleophilia; order Gaiellales; family Gaiellaceae; genus Gaiella. Next base: position 527,074 of record CAWCAV010000009.1, on the reverse strand, counting down.
CGACGAGCGCGTCGCGGCTCGCGACGAGTCGCGTGACGACGCCGCGCTGCTCGGCAGTCGCGGAATCGACCGCCGCCTCGACGCGCGCCGCCTGCGCCCGTGCGAGCGCGGGTGCGCCGGCGAGCGTCCGCCACGCCGTCACGAGCACGCCCTGACCTGCGCGGCGATGCGCTCGTCCTGACGGCCGATCCGCCCGAGCAGCTCGAGGTTGTCGAGGATGTCGGTGAAGCTCGACGTGCCGAGCACGAACGAGAGCACGTCCGGCCCGTCGGTCATGTACAGCTCGCGCACCCGCCGCTCGAGCCGCGCGAGCGCGACGCCGTACTCGCCGCGGAGGCGCTCGAGGCGGGCCGTCTGGTCGGCGATCGTGCGGTCGAGCGTCGTGAGGCGCGCCCGGGCGCTGCGAGAGCTGGCCCTCGAGCACCGCGAGCCGCGCCTGCTGCGCGTCGACCCCTGCCTGCAGCTCGCGCACGCGCCCCGCGACGGCGCTCAGCTGCTCGGTGAGCAACGCCGGCCTGACGCTCCGCGTCCGCCGCGTCGCCGCGGAGACGGCCGAGCTGGCTGTCGACGCGCGCCTTCTCGGTGCCGGGATCGCCGGCCGCGGCGCCGGCCGGCGAGGAGCAGACAGAGAGCCAGGAGACGCTGCGGCGGCCGCTTCCGAGGCCGGCTCGACGACCCATCAGGCGCTCTTCGCGCTTCCGGCCCGAGTCCCTTCCGCCCGGGCGACCTCCATCCGGTCGAGCGCTCGGAGCGCCTCGGCCGCGTCACGGCGCAGCACGCCCGACGACCGCGCGGTAGTCCTCGTCGGAGAGCCGTCCTGCCCGGTGGTCGGCCTCGAGCTCCTTCAGCGCCGCGAGTGCGCGATCGCGCGCCTCCACGGCGTCCAGCCGCTCTCGCTCGGCCGCGTCGAGCTCGTGGAGCTCGTCCGGACTCGGGCGCCGGCTCGCGGAGGAACGGCAGGGCGACCACGACGACGACGGCGACGGCGAGCGCCGCGCCGAGCAGGAGCCACAGGCTCACGTGGTCGCGGGGCTGTCGCCGGCGCTCGCCGGCCGACGCGTACCGCGTCGCGAGGCGCCGCTCCTCACGCGCGTCCGGCCAGAGCGCGATCACGCGAGCCGAGCACGAAGACGAGCCCCGCGAGCCAGATGAGGTTGACGAGCGGCTTGACGAAGATGCGGAAGAAGACGGTGCCGTCGTCGTTCACCTGCTCCGCGATCACGAACAGATCCTCGCCGGTGAGCCGGTCGGAGCGGATCCCGACCTCGTTCGAGACCTGCTGCTCGACGCTGTAGGCGTTCTTTCCCGCCTCGAGCGTGCCGAGGTCGTCGCCGCCGCGCCGGACGTCGAGCACCGCCCGGATCTCGGTCGCGTTGGCGCGCGTCGCGCTCCGTCAGGTCGCGGTAGGTCAGCGTGTAGCCGCCGACCGAGAGCGAGTCGCCGCGCGCGAGCTTCCCCTCGACGACCGAGTCGTACGCGCTCGAGCCGGCGACGCCGATCGCGAGCAGCACGACCGCCGCGTGGACGACGTAGCCGCCGTAGCGGCGCCGGTTGCGCCCGACGAGGCGGCTGAACGCCGCCGGGACGCTCTCGCCGGTGAGCGCGCGCCGCGCGCGTCGTGCCGCGGACGAACTCGAGCGCGATCGTCGCGAGCACGAACGCCGAGAAGGTGTACGCGATCAGCCCGGGGATCGACGACCCGGCGCCGAGCGGCGATCAGCGACGACACCGGTCGCGAGCGCGATCGCCCGCGGGCCAGGCAAACGACGCGCGCGAGCCCGCTGCAGCGAGGCGCGGCGCCACGCGACGAGCGGCCCGATCCCCATCAGCAGGAGCAGCGGCAGCCCGAAGATCCGCAGGAAGAAGTCGTAGTACGGCCGCCCGACGACGACCGACTCGCCGCGCACGGCCTCGGAGAGGATCGGCCAGGCGGTGCCCCAGAGGATCGTCAGGCAGAGCGCGACGAGCAGGAGGTTGTTGTAGAGGAACGTCGCCTCGCGCGAGACGAGCGACTCGAGCCGCGCCGTCGTGCGGAGCTGCGGCAGCCGCAGCCAGATCATCGTCGCCGAGAAGACGACCGCGACGACGATGAAGCCGAGGAACCACGGGCCGATCGCGCTCTGCGTGAACGAGTGGATCGAGCTGACGACGCCCGAGCGCGTGAGGAACGTGCCGAACAGCGAGAGGCAGAACGCGAGGCTGACGAGCGTCACGTTCCAGACCCGGAGCATCCCGCGCTTCTCCTGGATCATCACCGAGTGCAGGTACGCGGTCGCCGCGAGCCACGGCATCAGCGCGGCGTTCTCGACGGGGTCCCAGGCGTAGTAGCCGCCCCAGCCGACCTCCTGGTACGCCCAGTGCGCGCCGAGCAGCTGGCCGACGCCGAGCGCCGTCCAGGCGACGATCGTCCAGCGCCGCGTCGCGACGATCCAGCGCTCGTCGGTGCGGCCCGGAGAGCAGCGCGCCCATCGCGAACGCGAACGGCACCGCGAGCCCGACGTAGCCGAGGTAGAGGAACGACGGGTGGGCGACCATGTACGGGTTCTGGAGGCTCGGGTTGAGCCCGTTGCCGTCCGCGGGCGCGGCGATCGTGTCGAACGGGCTCGAGACCGCGACGAGCAGCCAGGTGAAGCCGACCGCGATCCCGCCGAGCACGGGCGTGACCCAGACGACGAGGTCGCGCGCCCGCTTGCGGCGCGAGCCAGACGGCGAGCGCCGCGTAGCCGGTGAGGATCGAGCAGCCAGAGCAGCAGCGACCCCTCCTGGCCGCCCCAGAACGCCGAGAGCTTGTACGCGAGCGGCAGCGCGCGGCTCGAGTGCCCGGCGACGTAGGCGAGCGAGAAGTCGTCCCGCAGGAAGCCGGCGACGAGCACGAGCGCCGCGACGAGGGTCGAGAAGAACGACGCGACGAGCGCGTTCCGGGCGGAGAGCGCGAGCCGCGCGCCGTCCGAGCGCGGCGGCCGCACCCCCGGCGACGAGCGCGTAGAGCGACAGCCCGAGCGTGACGACGAGCGCGGCGCGGCCGAGCTCGGCCATCGGCTCAGCGTGGCTTCGCGGCCTGGTACTTCGACGGGCACTTCGTGATCATCGACCCGGGCGTCGTCACGAAGGTCCCGTCCGCCCGCTGCGTGCCCGTCACGACGACGTCGCGGCCCGTCCGGAAGAGGTCGGGCACCGAGCCCTTGTAGACGACCGTGACACGCTGCCTGTCGGCGCCCTTCGATGTCCTGGAGCACGAACCGCAGGCCGGCGCCGTGCGGATCGCCGGTCGGCGTGCCGACGACGCGGCCCGCGAGCGAGACCTCGCCCGTCTTCGACCGCGAGCTCGCTCGGCGACACGGACGGCGTGCCGCCGCCTGCGAGCGAGGTGTAGAGGAGGAAGACCGCGAGCACCGCCGCGACGGAGAGCGCGATGACCAGCCGGGCCGGGGACGACGTCCGTGCCACGCCGAACAGTCTAGAGACGCCCGGTCGGAACGCGGACGGCGCACCGTCGCGCCTCTACGCGGCCTCGGCGGCGTCGCGCTCGCGGCGACGCGGCACCTCGTACCCGTGGTCGAGGCAGAGCGAGCCCGGGCGCGTCCTCGGTGAGCGCGTCGCAGTAGCCCTTGCCGTACGCGGCCCGCATGAACGCCGAGACGACCTCGAGGTTCCACTCGGAGATGTCGGCCGCCTCGCGCCAGAGGTCGGCCAGCCGGAGGTCGATGTCGAGCTCGAGCAGGTCGATCCGTGTGGGCTGGGCCATGGCGCGAGGGTACGGGACCCATCGGACGGACATGCCGTTTCAGGCACCGGGATGCCGCCGGGTGCAGGCGGTCATCGAGACGTCCGGCGTGCCCGTGGGACGAGCCGTACAGTCGCCTGCATGGGACGGATCCGGGTCGGCCCGCACGCGTCCCGTCGCGAGAGTCCCGGAGGCGGCGGTCGAGCTCCTGCTCGAGCGCGGCTACGACGCGTGCGAGATCGACTTCGAGTCCGGCTTCTGGATGGACTACCCGTGGGCGGAGCGGCTCGGCGAGCTCGCGCGGGAGCACGACGTCGCGCTCTCCGTCCATGCGCCGCTCTTCGGCTGGGTCGGCCACCTCGAGACGAGCGGGCAGCAAGTGGTCGTCCGCGGTCGGCGCGCTCGACCGCAGCGCCGGGATCGCGGCGGCGTGCGGCGCCGAGGTCGTCGTCTTCCATCCCGGGCTTCCTGCTCGGCCGCAGCCGCGAGGACGCGATCGACGCGGTCGTCGAGCAGCTCGCGCTCGTGCGCGAGCGGCTCGAGGGCAAGGACCGCGCCGTGCCGTTCGGGATCGAGGTGATGGGCCGCGTGCGCGACCTCGGCTCGCTCGAGGACTGCGTCGAGATCAGCCGGCGCGCGGGCTGGGTGCGCCCGGTGATCGACTTCGCCCACATGCACGCGACGAGCGACGGCGCGTTCCTCGAGGCCGAGCCGTTCCCGAGGCGCTCGAGCTCGCCGACGGCGTGCTCGAGCCGGGGGCGCCGTTCCACATCCACTTCTCCGACATCGCCTACGCGAACCGCAACGAGACGAAGCACCTCCCCTACGGCGAGGGCACGCTGCGCGCCGAGCCGCTGCGCGAGGCGCTCGGCGGCTTCGAGCGGCCCGCGACGGTGATCTCGGAGTCGCCGGACGAGGCGTCGACCCAGGCGATCCGGGCCGGCGCTCACCGGGCTGAGGCAGCGCCAGATGATCCGCGCCGCGCTCTCCGGCTGGAGCAGCGCGCGAGTCGATCCTCGAGCGCGCCGCCTCGTCGTCCCGCCCGCGGTCGCGCAGGAACCGGCGTAGGCGGCGAGCGGCTCGGGCTCGGTGTTGCGGTAGTCGGTCTCGGCGAGCGACGTCGATCGCCTCGCGCAGGAGGAGCTCGGCCTCCTCGTCGCGGCCCTGCGCCGCGCGCACGAGCCCGAGGACCATGCGGACGTTCGCCCGCGACATCATGTCCTGCATCCCGACGGTCTCGACGGCGGAGAGCGCCCAGCGCTCCGCCTCCTCGACGTGCCCCTTGGCGAGGACGATCTCCGCGAGCGTCCGCTGCGCCTCGACACCTTCGCCCGCTCCTGCGAGCGAGAGCAGCGAGCGCACGGCCTCGCGGACGAGCTGCTCGGCGCGCTCGGGGTCGCCGCCCTGCCAGACGGCGACGCCCTTCGAGCTGCTGCGTCCGGGCCGCGTCCGGCGCCGCGCCGATCTCGTCGAAGAGCTCGCGCGCCGCGTGGAACGCGGCGCGCCGCCTCGTCGAAGCGCCCGCGCGGAGGTGGATCGAGCCGCGGATGCGGCGCCCAGGCGGCGCGGAGAGGCTGCCGCTCGCCTCGGCGAGCGCCGACCGCGGCCTCGAGCGAGCTCCTCAGCCCGCGACGAGCTCGAGCCGCGCGAGGTGCGCCGCCGCGAGCTCGGCGAGCGCGAGGCTCTCGAGATCGGCCCGGCCCGCCTCGCGCGCGATCTCGAGCGCCTCGCCCGTGTAGCGCTCGACGCTCGTCGAGGTCGCCCTCCCACCAGCCGATGCTCGAGCAGCAGGGTGAGCGCCTCGGAGCGCGCGTCGCCCGGCGCGTCGGCGAGCAGGTCGAGCGCCTCCTGGCCGAGCGTCCGGCCCGGCTCGACGTCGGCGTTCCGGTTCAGCGACGATCTCGGCGAGCTGGGTGAGCGCGAGGCCCTCGATCGTCCGCTCGCCGGCCGCCTGCGCGCAGCGTGCGCACGTCCTCCATCTCGACCGACGCGGCCGGGAGCTCCCACAGCCGCCAGGCCGCCCGCGCGGCGTGGAACCGCCGCTCGAGGCTCGGCTCGAGCTCGACCGAGCGGAGGAGCAGCCGGCGTGCGGTGCGGTTCGCCTCGCGCGCGAGCGCCCGGCAGCCCGGCCTGCTCGAGCGCGTCCGCCGCCTCGGCCCGCAGCTCGGCGGGGACCTGCCCGTCGAGCTCGGCCAGGAGCGCGGCGGCGCGGTCGAGGTGGTAGCGCCTGCGTCTCGACGAGCTCGTCCGCCGACCGCGCCGCAGCCACGCGGCGAACGTGCGGTGGAGCCGGCCCGCTCGCCCTTCGCGAGCCCGCTGTACGCGACGTCGCGGATCAGCACGTGCCGGAAGCGGAACGCGACCTCGCCCGAGATCGTCGAGAGCGGCTCGCGCGTGAGCAGCTCGCGGTCGACGAGATCGTCGAGCGCGGCGTCGACGTCGAGCGTCGGGTCGAGCTCGGCGACCGCCCCGCGCCAGAAGACGCGGCCGACCAGCGGCGCCGTGCGGACGACCGCCCTCGACGCCGGCGGCAGCCGGTCGATGCGCGCCGCGATCAGCGCCTGCACGCGTGTCCGGGATCCGCTCGGCGGCGCCGTCGCCCTGCTCGGCGAGCATCCGCACGTCTCCTCGACGAAGAGCGGGTTGCCCTCGGTCTTGTCGAGCAGCGCGCTGCGCGGACGCCGTCGCGGCAGCGCGGCGCCCGCGACGAGCGCGTCGACGCAGCTGCCTCGCTCTCGGTCGTCGGGCAGCGGCTCGAGCTCGATCGCGATCGACCGGCGCCTGCCGCCGCCCCAGCCGGGCCGCGACGTCGAGCAGCTCGGGCCGCGCGAGGCAGACGATCAGCACCGGCGCGTCGTCGACCCGGTCGGCGAGGTGCTCGATCAGGTCGAGCAGCGGCTCCTCGGCCCAGTGGATGTCCTCGAAGACGAGCACGAGCGGCTGCGCCTCGGCGAGGCTCGTCGCCCATTCGTGCGCGGCCCAGGCGATCTCCTGCCGCGGCGCGCTCGCCCGACACGGTGTCGAGCACGCCGGACGGCGAGCCCGAGCAGGTCGGCGACCGCGTCGCTCGAGCAGGCCTCGCGCAGCTTCTCGATCGCCTCCTCGGGCGAGTCGTCGTCGGCGAGATCCCGGCCGCCGCCTGGACCATCTCGGCGAGCGGCCAGTAGGCGATGCCCTCGCCGTACGGCAGCGAGCGCCCGGTGAGGACGGTCGTGCGCTCGAGGCCCGCGAAGAACTCGCGCGCGAGCCGGCTCTTGCCGACCCCGGGCTCGCCGAAGATCGTGACGAGCTGGGCGCGCCGGTCGCGCACGGCGCGCGCGAACGTGTTCTCGAGCAGCTCGAGCTCCTCCTCGCGGCCGACGTACGGCGCCGACGACGTTGAGCGGCCGGCCCGTCGGCCGCTCGGTGCAGACGACGCGCCACACCTCGATGCCGCTCGCGCGAGGCCCTTGAGCGGCCGCTCGCCGAGCGCGCTCGCGTGACGACGCGATCCGGCGGCGAGCCCGTACGCGGTCGGGCCCGATCAGGATCTCGCCGGGCTCGGCGGCCTGCTGGAGCCGGGCGGCGACGTTGACCGCCTCGCCGGTGGCGAACGTCGAGTCGCCGTCCTCGACGACGACCTCGCCCGCCTCGATCCCGATCCGCACCGGGAGCTCGCCGTCTGCCGGCTCGAGGATCGCGAGCGCAGCGCGCACCGCGCGCTCGGCGTCGTCCTCGTGCGCCGTCGGGACGCCGAAGGCCGCCAGCACGGCGTCGCCGGCGAACTTCTCGACCGTGCCGCCGTAGCGTCGATGTGCGCCTGCGACGCGGTCGAAGAACCCGGTCACGCGCCGCGCGCACGACCTCCGGGTCGCTGCGCGGCGACGAGCGCGGTCGAGTCGACGAGATCGACGAACAGCGCCGTCGCGAGCTTGCGCTCCATGGCACGAAGTCTAGGTTCGCGGCAGGAGCGCCGCGGACGGGCGGTTTGCCGCACCGCGGGACGCGGTCGCGACTAGCATCCGGCGCGTGCTCGACCCGAAGGTCTTCAAGGCGTACGACGTCCGCGGGATCTACCCGACGGAGCTCGACGAGGACGGCGCGTACGCGATCGGGCGCGCCTACGTCGAGCAGTTCGAGCCGCGCGCGATCGCGGTCGGACGCGACATGCGGCTCAGCGCGCCGTCGATGGCGGCGGCGGTGATCGAGGGCGCGGCCGACGGCGGCGCCGACGTCCTCGACCTCGGGATGGTCGGCACCGAGATGGTCTACTTCGCCGTCGGCGAGCTCGGCCTCGACGGCGGCATCTGCGTCACCGCCTCGCACAACCCGAAGGAGTACACCGGGATGAAGATCGTCCGCCGCGGGCGCGCTGCCCGTCGGCGGCGACTCGGGGCTCGACGACGTCCGCGACGCGGCGCCGAGGCCGGCTTCGGCGACGTCGCGCGGCGCGGCGAGATCCGGCCGGAGGACATCTGGCACGGCTTCGTCGACGAAGGTGCTCTCGTTCGTCGACCGTGACGCGATCCGGCCGCTGCGGGTCGTCATCGACGCCGCGAACGGGATGGCGGGCGCGATGCTCCCGCCGGTGCTCGAGCGGCTGCCCGCAGCTCGACGTCGTCCGCTGCTACTTCGAGCCGGACGGCACGTTCCCGAACCACGAGCCGAACCCGCTCCTCCCCGAGAACCGCGAGTTCATCGTCGAGAAGACGCGCGAGGAGGGCGCCGACCTCGGCGTCGCCTACGACGGCGACGCCGACCGCTGCTTCTTCGTCGACGACACGGGCGAGTTCGTCCCCGGCGACTTCGTCACCGCGCTCCTCGCCGAGCGATGCTCGAGAAGGAGCCCGGGCGCGAAGGTCATCTACGACGTGCGCGCGAGCTGGGCCGTGCCGCGCGCGATCGAGGAGGCCGGCGGCATCGCCGCTCGTCAACCGCGTCGGCCACGCGTTCATCAAGCAGCGGATGCGCGAGGAGGACGCCGCTCTTCGCCGGCGAGGTCTCGGCGCACTACTACTTCCGCGACTTCACGCAGGCCGACACCGGCGTCGTCCCGTTCCTGCTCATGCTCGAGCTGCTCTCGCGCGAGGGCGCAGCCGCTCTCGGAGCTCCTCGCGCCGTTCCGCGAGCGGTACTTCATCACCGGCGAGATCAACACGCCGGTCGCGGACGTCGCCGCTCAAGCTCCAGGAGATCGAGGAGCGCTACGCGCGCCGACGGCGGGCGGATCTCCCACCTCGACGGCATCTCCGTCGACTTCGACGACTGGCACTTCAACGTCCGCCCGTCGAACACCGAGCCGCTCCTGCGGCTCAACCTCGAGGCGCCTCGACGAGGCGACGATGGAGCGGAGGCGCGACGAGGTGCTCGACCTGATCCGATCCTGACCAGGAGGGACAGATGCCGACACTCGCTGCAGTTCGACTTCCCGATGGCCGGCCCGTGGGGCGACGAGATGGCCGCGGCCTTCGGCGACCTCGCGGGGATCATCGGACGCTCACCCGGGCTGCGCTGGAAGATCTGGACCGAGAACGAGGACGAGGGGACCGGCGGCGGCATCTACCTGTTCGAGGACGACGAGTCCGCGCGCGCCTACCTCGAGGAGCACACCGCCCGGCTCGAGGGCTTCGGGGTGAAGGACATCCGGGCGAAGCTGTTCCACGTCAACGAGCCGCTGACCGAAGATCACGCGCGGGCCGGTCGGCGACTGAGGTGGACGACGCCTGGAGCTCGGCCGCGTCACCGACCGGCGGCCGCCGTTCAAGTACTCGGCGCTGACGCGCGTCTGGTTCTCCGACACGGACGCGCAGGGCGTCGTCTACTACGGCCGCTACCTGCCGTACTTCGACCACGCGCGGACCGAGTACCACCGGCACCTCGGCACCCTCGGGATGCACGGCATCGACGGCGCCGAGTTCGTCATGCGCGCATCGAGCGTCGAGTACCACGCGCCGGCCCGCTTCGACGACCTGCTCGAGTGCTTCGTCCGCGATCAGCCGCCTCGGGCGGACGAGCATCACCTACGAGTGCGTCGCCGCTCCGGCTCCCGGACGACGCGCTGATGGTCACCGCGACGCAGACGCTCGTCCTCGTCGACCTCGAGACGCGACGCCCGACGCCGATCCCCGAAGCAGGCGCGCGAGCCGATCCGCGCGTTCGAGGGCGCCGACCTCGTGGAGTGAGTCCGGGCGGTCGCAGGGCGGCGGCGGCCACCTGTGTGGCGGGGGAGGTGTCCGACCCACAGGTCTGACCCCAGGCCGGACGGGCGGCGTGTGCCGGCGCGCCCGCCCGGAGGCCCGGACGGGCGCGGCGCGGCTTCCCCTCCCCCACACGCCTTGTAATCACCCGGCGGACGTGCCGTCATCCCTCGTTTCAGGGATCGATCCCCCGAACGGGGTACCCTCCTCGTCGAGGGTCGATCCCTCGGACGAGGGAGTGTCAGCTCGCGCATCGCGCGGACGAGCGTCCACGCGCATCGCGCGCGCTCGAGCGCGCCCTCGACGCGGACGGTGACGTCCCGTCACGGTCGACCAGCAGCGTGTTCCCGGCGAGCCAGCCCTGTCGTCGCGGATCGCTCCCGTCCGGCGCGACGAAGTAGACGACGTGGGGCCCGCCCTCGAGCCAGACCGCGGGTGTCCGTCGACCTCGAGCTGTCGATCCGCGTCGACGTGCCCACGAGCTTCTTGAGCAGCGCCGGGTCGTCGACGCTGCCGGGGAACTGGGTGATCAGGAGTCGCACCCGATCCCCGTCGCGCCAGACGTAGCTCACGCGGATGCCCGGGGCGAGCCCGAATCTCGTCGGGCGCCGGCTCGTCGCGCGGCGGGTCGTGCGAACGGGAAGCCCGGCCCGCGCCGCGCGCCTCCTCGAGCGTCACCGGTGCGCCGAGGATCTCGAGTCCCGGCCGGGCGCGAGTGGCGGCAGCTCGTCGACGCGGACGATCCGCGCGCCGCCGATCCCGAGCCAGTCGAGGATCGCCGTGCGCGCGGGTGGCACGGCGAGAACGGCGAGCAGCGTGGCGAGCGACGACGACGACCAGGCGATCGCGAGTCGCGACGCGCCGCGGCCGCGGCCGCCGCTCGGCGACACGGCGCGGCGACCGCGGCAGCGACGTCCGGGCCGTCCGGCCACTCGACCGCGCTCGCAGAGCGCGCGCAGCTCGCGCTCGAGCCGCTCACGCGGCCTCCTCCCCGACGAGCGCCCGCAGCCGCTCGAGCGCCCGCGACGTGCGCGACTTCACCGTCCCGCGGCGGACACCCGAGCGCGGCCGCGGTCTCCTCCTCGCCGAGCTCGAGCAGGAACCGGTGGACGAGCACGTCACGGTCGCGCTCGTCGAGCCGCCCGAGCGCCGTCGAGCAGCTCTCGCGCCGCTCGTGCGCGAGGGCGGCCGCCTCGGGGGACGGAGCCGCGTCCCCCGAGGCCGCCGCCGCCGCGCGGAGCGCCAGGCCTGCCCGCCGACCGGCCGACCGGCGCCGGTTGCGCGCCTCGTTCGCGACGATCCGCAGGAGCCACGGCCGGAACGGGAGCCGTCGCGGAAGCGGCCGAGTGCGCGATATGCCTTGACGAAGCCGTCCTGGACCGCCTCCTCCGCGTCGCCGCGTCGCCGGCGGCGACCAGCGCGACGCGAAACGCAGATTCCCTGGTGCATGCGCACGAGCTCCTCGTAGGCGGTCGCGTCGCCGCGCTTGGCGCGCGCGACGAGCGTCCCTCTCGTCCGGTGGTCGGCTCCCCACTCGCCCCTTCTACACCCGGCGCGAGCGGCGTGGTTCCTGTAGCGTCGATGCGATGAGCGAGCGCTGGACGAGCCTCCGCATCGACGAGGTCCCTCGATCAACGGTCGCCGGCGAGCTCCGCTGGAAGCCGATCCGCCGGACGCTCGGCATCGAGGCGTTCGGGATGAACGCGTACACCGGCGGACAAGCGCGGGCGACGACGTCGTCGAGCGCCACAGCGAGGAGACCCTGCGGCACGAGGAGGTCTACGTCGTGCTCGCCGGCCGCGCGAGCTTCGAGCTCGACGGCGAGACGCTCGACGCGCCCGCCGGGACGATCGTCTTCCTTCGCGACCCGTCCGTGCGGCGCTACGCGAGCGCCGCGGAGCCCGGGACGACCGTGCTCGCCGTCGGCGGCAAGCCCGGCGAGGCTACACGCCGTCGGCGTGGGAGTGGTACTTCGAGGCCGAGCGCTTCCGCGACCCGCTCGACACCGAGGCCGCGCTGCGGCTGATGGACGAGGCGAACGAGCGCTTCCCGGACCACGCGGGGGTCGTCTACTCGACGGCCTGCTGGCTGGCGCTCGCCGGACGCGACGACGAGGCGCTCGACGACGCTCCGCCGCGCGGTCGAGCTCGACCCGCGTACGCGCGAGTGGGCTGCGAACGACGACGACCTCGCGTCGATCCGCGACCGCGTCGGCGAGTAGCTCAGTGATGCGCGGGCGCTCCGCTCGCGATCGGCTCTGGCGCGACCTCCGCGACTTGTTCGAGGACGATGACGGCTCGCTCCCGAGATACCAGCGTTCCCGCCGGAGTCCGCTCGAGGATCGCGGCGTTGCCGGCCCGCGAGCGCCGTTGCGAAGCGGCGGCCTTCTGGGATCTGCCACGCCGAAGGCGGGGACCCGAGCGGGATTCCGCTGGCGGATTCCTGCTCGCGGACGCTCAGCCGCCGGGCGTCATCCGGTAGGCGTCGAAGACGGCCTCGAGGTTGCGCAGCGCCGATGAGGAGCGAGCGCAGCGTCCTTCACGTCGCCGAGCTCGGCCGTGTACCAGTTCCGCGCCATCCCGTCCTCGACCGTGCCGCCGTAGGAGACGATGTTCGCGCCGTGCTCGGCGAACGTCCGGGCCACGTCCTCGAGCAGCCGCGGCGCGGTCCCAGCCGTCGACCGCGATCTGGACGCGGAAGCTCGCCGAGGTCGTGCCGCCCTCCCACTCGACCGGCGGTGAACCGCTCCGGGTTCCGCATCAGCGCCTTCACGTTCGGGCAGTCGGCGCGGTGGATCGTGATCCCGCGGCCGAGCGAGATGTAGCCGCGGATCTCGTCGCCCGGCACCGGGCGTGCAGCACTTCGCGAGCCGGACGAGCACGTCCTCGACGCCCGGGACGACGATGCCGAGCGATCTCGCCCGTGACGATCGCGCTTGCGCGCGGCCGGCTTGAGCGGTGATCGACCGGCTCCTCGGCGACCTCGTCGGTCTTCAGCCGCTGGAGCACCTTGTTGACGACCTGGCCCGTGCCGAGCTTGCCCGAGCCGAGCGCGAGGTAGAAGTCCTCGGCCTTCTTGAAGCCGAGCTCGCGGATCACCTGACGCGAGCACGCTCGAGCCCTGCGAGCTTGCGGTACGGGCAGGTTCTGCGCCTTGAGCGCCTGGTCGAGCGCCTCGCGGCCCTTCTGCTCGGTCTCGCCCTCGCGTCTCGCGCTGGAACCACTGGCGGATCTTGTTGCGGGCGCGCGACGACGCGCGCGAGCGACATCCAGTCGCGCGACGGGCCGCGGCCCGACTTCGAGGTGAGGATCTCGACGAAGTCGCCGTTCTTCAGGTGGTAGTGGAGCGGCACGATCCGCCCGTTCACCTTCGCGCCGACCGTCCGGTGGCCGACGTCCGTGTGGACGGCGTAGGCGAAGTCGATCGGGCGTCGCGCCCGCCGGGCAGCGTCTTCACCTCGCCCTTCGGCGTGAAGACGTACACCTCGTCGTCGAAGAGGTCGGTGCGGAGCGTCTGCATGAACTCGGCGGCGTCCTGCTCGTCGCCCTGCCAGTCCATCAGCGAGCGCACCCAGGTGAGCCACTCGTCGTCGCCCTTCCCCGCCTTGCCGCGCTTGTAGAGCCAGTGCGCCGCGACGCCGAGCTCGGCCTCCTCGTGCATCTCGCGCGTGCGCACCTGGATCTCGAGCGGCGTGCCCGGCGGGCCGATCACGGTCGTGTGCAGCGAGCGGTAGCGGTTCAGCTTCGGCATCGCGATGAAGTCCTTGAACCGCCCCGGCATCGGCTTCCAGAGCGAGTGGATGATCCCGAGCGCGCCGTAGCAGTCGCGCGTGCCCTCCTCGCCCGACGCGCTCGACGATCACGCGCATGGCCGTGAGGTCGTAGATCTCGTTGAACTCGCGGCCCTTCTTCGCCATCTTGTCGTAGATCGAGTAGAAGTGCTTCGCGCGCCCCGAGATCTCGGCCGGGATGTCCGCCTTCTCGAGCTCGAGCCCGAGGATCGTCGCGGCCTGGTCGACCTGCTGCCTCGCGGTCGGCGCGCCGGTCGGCGACCATCGCCTTGATCTCCGCGTACTTGCGCGGGTGGAGGGCCTGGAACGAGAGGTCCTCGAGCTCCCACTTGAGCGCGTGGATCCCGAGCCGGTGCGCGAGCGGCGCGTAGACCTCGAGCGTCTCCTTCGCCTTCTGCACCTGCTTCTGCTTGCCGAGGTACTCGATCGTCCGCATGTTGTGGAGGCGGTCGGCGAGCTTGATGAGGATGACCCGCACGTCCTGGGCCATCGCGACGATCATCTTGCGGTAGTTCTCCGCCTCGGCCTGCTCGCGGCTCGGAACTGGATCCGCGTCAGCTTGGTGACGCCCTCGACGAGCTGCGCGATCTCCGGCGCCGAACTCCGCGCGCAGCTCGTCGAGCTCGGTCTCGGTGTCCTCGACGACGTCGTGGAGCAGCGCGGCCGCGATCGTCTGCTCGTCGAGGTGGAGCTCGGCGCAGATCCGCGCGACGCCCCAGGGATGGTGGATGAAGTCCTCGCCGGAGCGGCGGAGCTGGCCCTGGTGCCGGCTCTCGGCGCATCTCGAACGCCCGCCGGATGCAGGTCGCGGTCGACGTCCGGGTTGTACGTCTCGACGCTCGCCAGCAGCTCCTCGACGAGGTTCTCGTGGTGCTGCTCGGTCCCGACGACCGTCATGGACTCAGTGTACGGCCCGGACACGCGAGTTCCCCCCGGCCGGAGGAGGCTGGCCGCGGAGCGCGAACCCGACATTCCATGCACCTGGTGCACGCCTACCTCGAGCGCCGCCGGCTCCGCCGGATGATGCTCCTGCTCGCGGCCTCGGCGAGGCGCTGACCGTTTCGTCGAGCGCCTCGACGGGTACAGGTCGGTGGTATCCCCGACGCGGGGGCGCGACGGGGAGCGGCATCATGCGTACGTTCCCCCCGAAAAGGAGTCACCGTGGCGACGAAGACGCGCATCTCGTTCGAGACCCGTAACGACCTACCCGCCGACAGTCGCGAGAAGCTCGTCGAGCTGCTCAACGCCCGTCTCGCTGACACGTTCGACCTCTACAGCCAGCTCAAGCAGGCGCACTGGAACGTCAAGGGGCCCGATTTCATCCAGCTCCACGAGCTCTACGACGCGATCGCCGAGAGCGTGCTCGGCTTCGTCGACGAGATCGCGGAGCGCGCTACCGCACTGGGCGGCCTCGCCACCGGAACCGTGCGCATGGCGGCCGACGCCACGACTCTCGACGAATACCCGCTGGACGGCACGCCGGGTGAGGAGACCGTAAAGCTGATCGCGGACAGGCTCGCCGCCTACGGCGCGGCCGTGCGTGAGGCGATCGAGGTGTCCGACTCGGAGCTCGGGGACATCGACACGTCCGACCTGTTCACCGAGGTGTCGCGGGCGATCGACAAGCACCTCTGGTTCGTCGAGGCGCACCTGCAGGCCGACGCGTGAGCGAGCTCGCGCGGGTCAATCTCCACCAGCTCGCGTTCGAGTACGACGACACCGATCCCGCCGGATTCCGGGCGGGTATGGCACGGTTCGGCCCGACGATCGGAGCGACCGAGCTGGGGGCCTCGCTCTACGAGCTGCCCGCCGGCCAGAGCATCTGCCCGTACCACTACGAGTACCCCGAGGAGGAGTGGCTCTTCGTCCTCGAAGGGCGGGTGTCCGTACGTCACCCCGGCGGCGAGGACGAGCTGGGGCCGGGAGACGTCGTCTGCTTCCCTCCCGGGCCCGAGGGCGCGCACAAGGTGACCTGCGCGGGCCCCGAGACGGCGCGCGTCCTGATGACCTCGACGAAGAGAACCCCGGCGATCGCCGTCTACCCCGACAGCGGCAAGATCGGGATCTGGCCGGGCGACGACCGCGACCGCCTGATGATGCGTCGCGACACGCTCGACTACTGGGAGGGCGAGGTCTAGCCGGGCGGGGGACCGGCGGACGAGGCTAGGCGGCCCGCCGCAACTCGACGTCGCCGCGGGCGAGCAGGGCACGGAAGCTCTCCGACTCGAGCAGCTGGCGCTTCGCGGACCCTTCCGTGAGACCGAGCTCGTCGAAGATCCTCGCCGCCTCGGGGGTCCAGGCCGTGTCGCCCGCCCTCCACTCCTCGGCGAGCCACGCGCGGAGCTCGTCGTAGGCGGCCGGGGCGTCGAACAGACGTCGCACCACCAGCTGAGGAGCGATCGTCCCGTTCCAACGGTTCTCCTTGAGCCGAAACGCAAGGTCGAAGCGCGCGGCCTCCTGGAGGCGGTCGAGCTGTGCGCCCAGCCCGAAGGCGATCGCCGAGCCGCCGTCCCGGTCCTGCTGGCGGACACGGAAGCGGAGATGCTTCCCCTCGCCGACGGTGCTCGCTCCGGTCGCCTCGACGCTCGCGACGAGGAGCGTCGGCTCGGGGTTGCCGAGGCCGAACGGCGCCAGCCGGTCGAGCTCCTGGGCGAGCTCGAGCGTCAGCGCACTCGCCGGCACGATCGCGTCGACGGTCGTGAGCGGGCGCAGGTCGACATCTCGGAGTTCGGCGTCCGCATGACGCCCGAATGCATCGGAGAACGCCTGCAGCTGCCCGGTCTCGATCGAAAGCCCGGCGGCAGCGCGATGGCCTCCGAAGCGCCCGAGATGCACGGAACACGCCGCGAGCCCGGCGTGGAGGTCGAAGTCGGGGATCGAGCGGCCCGATCCCTTCCACCCCTCACCGCTTCGCGCGATGAGCACCACGGGCCGGTGGAACCGCTCGACGAGGCGCGATGCGACGATCCCGATCACTCCTTCGTGCCAGCCCTCGTCCCAGAGGACGTACCCCTTGCGGTCTCGTTGCTCGACGGGCAACGACTCGACTCGGCCGATCGCCTCTCGCAGGATCCGCTCCTCAACGCCCTGACGCTCGCGGTTGAGCTCCTCGAGCTGGCCGGCGAGCTCGCGGCGCCTCCGCCCGATCGTCCGTCAGAAGCAGCTCGAGCGCGAGATCGGGCCGCCCGAGCCGGCCCGCGGCGTTGATCCGGGGGGCGAGGCGGAACCCGACGGCCGTCGCGTCCACAGCCGCGGGATCGACGCGCGCCGACTGCATGAGCGCCTGGAGCCCCGGGCGGCTCGTTCGAGCGAGTGCCCGCAGCCCGGCGGCTGCCAGCGCCCGATTCTCGTCGACGAGCGGGACGACGTCGGCGATCGTCGCCAGCGCGACGAGATCGAGCGCACGGGCGATCGCCGGATGGGCGTCGCCGAGGAGCGCGCGGGCGAGGGTGTGCACGACGCCCGTGCCGCAGAGCTCGGGGCACGGGTATGCGGACGGGCGCGTCGCGACGATCGGGCAGTCGGGAAGGGCGTCCCCGGGCCGGTGGTGGTCCGTGACGATGACGTCGAGCCCGAGCTCGCGGGCGCGGGCGACCTCCTCGACCGCCGTGATGCCGCAGTCGACGGTGACCACGAGGTCGACGCCATCCGCCGCGAGCAGCTCGATCGTCTCGACGGCGAGGCCGTAGCCCTCCTCGAAGCGGCTCGGCAGGCGCCATTCGACGTTTGCGCCGATCTCCCGCAGGGTCAACACGGCCAGGGCCGTCGCCGAGATCCCGTCCACGTCATAGTCGCCGTGGACGCAGACCCGCTGTCCGGCTGCGACCGCCGCACGGATGCGATCGACCGCCGCGGTCATGTCGCCCAGCGCCAACGGATCGTGCCCGGGCGGCTCGGCTTCGAGGAACGCGCGCGCCGCAGCCGGCTCGTGGAGTCCGCGCCGGACGAGGACGGTCGCAGTCGTCTCGCTCACACCGAGTGCGTCGGCGAGTGTCTCGACGCGACTCCAATCACACGGTCGAGTGGTCCAGCGGCCCTCCTGCATCGCCTCGTCGACGGTACGGGCCGAGTCGGACGGCGTCGTACGCAACGGCCGAAGCCGGACGCCTCCCGGACGAGGCGGTTACGGCGACGAAGCTGCCGCCTTCAGGGATGTACCCCGCCGAAGGCGGGAATCAAGCTGCTGGATTCCGTTCCTGCGGGATCCCGCTTCGCGCAGCAAGCGCAGCTCGACGCTCGCGACGGAGCTGCACGATCACCTTCACCCACAGCATCACGACCGCCGCGGACGCGCCGATCACGCAGACACCGATCGGCGCGAAGAACGCCATCTGCTCGATCGAGTACCTGGTCACCGCGGCGCCGACGAGCCAGATGACGAGCACGGCAGCGACCATCGCGACGACGAGGCGTTGATTCCTCACACCCGCAGGCTAGCCTGCGCTCGATGGCGGAAGTGGCGGCGAACTACTCGTCCGGTGACGACTACACGCTCGAGTTCCTCGGGTACCGGTTCTCGTTCGGCGTCCGCGACTTCGAGGAGCGCGTCGCGGGCGCCGCGGTCAAGCTCGGGCTGGTCGCGTCGAACCAGCTCGACGAGGACGAGGTGGCCGACCTCGTGGAACTCGCCGCCGACGGGCGCATTGTCGAGGCACGCAGCCCGCTCGGCTCCTACCTCGTGCGGCACTGGGAGCGGCTCGCACTGGTGGACGGGGAGTCGCTCGTCTACTGGCTCCGCAAGCTCGTCTTCCGGGGTGCGTACCTCGACCATCGCGTCAAGGAAGGCCTTCTCGAGGTGGTGTGGGAAGAGGAGAGCGGGGAGTTCGCCTACGCGGAGCCCACCGGCGGGCGCGCACTCCTCGAGCTCGCCCCCACACCGTCCTGGCGCGCCCTCCAGTTCCGGCGCGACTAGCGATCCCGCTCAGGGTGCTTCGGCCGGCGACCCGGTGAAGCCCAACGTCTGCTCGTGGCCGGGCGCGCCGATCCGGATCTCTCGCACAGCTCCGAGCGGGATGATCACCTCTTCGGGCTCGCCGTCCTCACCGTGCGGGCAGAAACTCACGAACCCGAAGCCGGGCTCGGCCGAGAGCGTCTTCAGCCTGTAGAGGGAGCCGTCGAGGAGCTCGACGCTGACCTCCGCGTCCGACAGTGAATGCTGGTCTTTGAACGCCTCGACACGCCGCAGGATGCGCTGCACGAGCTCGTCGAGCGGGCCCGTCATCGCGGGAGTCCAGATCGCGCCGCTCAGAACAGGCTGCTCTCGTCGCGCGTGGCCCCGAGATGCTCGCGGCCGAGCTCCGTGATGACACGCCCGCGCGGCGTCCGCTGCAGGAAGCCGAGCTGCAGGAGGTAGGGCTCGTACACGTCCTCGATCGTGTCGGTCTCCTCGCCGAGCGAGACGGCGAGCGTCGAGAGCCCCACAGGGCCGCCGCCGAACTTCAGGGCGACGGCCTGGAGGAGCTCGCGGTCGACGCGCTCGAGCCCCTGCTCGTCCACCTCGAGGAGCTCGAGGGCCTCCTGCGCCACGGCGGTGGTGATCGCCCCCGCGTGCCGCACCTCCGCGACGTCCCGCACCCGTCGGAGGATCCGGTTGGCGATGCGCGGCGTTCCCCGCGAGCGGGACGAGATCTCCTCCGCCGCATCGTCGGCAATCTCGACCCCGAGGATCCCGGCGGAGCGGCGGACGATCGACGCGAGCTGGCCGGGGTCGTAGTAGCCGAGCCGGAAGGTCATCCCGAAGCGGTCGCGGAGCGGTGTCGTCAGGAGACCCGTGCGCGTGGTCGCCCCGACGAGGGTGAACGGCGGGAGATCGAGCGTGAGCGTCCGCGCGGCGGCGCCCTGGCCGAACACGATGTCGAGGCGGAAGTCCTCGAGCGCCGGGTACAGGATCTCCTCTGCCGAGCGGTTGAGACGGTGGATCTCGTCGACGAACAGCACGTCTCGTG
Organism: uncultured Actinomycetes bacterium; assembly: GCA_963793655.1. GTDB lineage: Bacteria > Actinomycetota > Thermoleophilia > Gaiellales > Gaiellaceae > Gaiella. The sequence continues at coordinate 507,439 of CAWCAV010000009.1, read as the reverse complement.
GCTCCAGCGCGGTGAGGATCGCTGCGATGTCCTTCTTCTCCAGCGCGGGCCCCGCGACCGTGCGGAGACCGACACCCAGCTCCTCACGCACGATCTGCGCGAGTGTCGTCTTCCCCAGCCCGGGCGGGCCGGCGAGCAGCACGTGATCGAGCGCCTCGTCACGCGCCCGCGCCGCGTCGAGAGCGATCCGCAGCTGCTCCTTGATGCGCTCCTGTCCGACGAAGTCGTCGAGTCGGCGCGGCCTGAGCGATCGCTCGGCCTCGTCTTCCTCGGGCCGCAGCGCCGGCGCGAGGAACTGCGAGCTCATGCGGCCGCCCCGCGGAGTGCCAGCCGCACGCGCTCCTCGGCCGGGAGGTCGGGGTCGACCTCGGCGAGAGCCCGCTCGGCGTCGACCACCGTGTAGCCGAGCTCGACGAGCGCGTCGCGCGCGACGATGTGGCCGGATGTGTCCCCGACCGCGGAGAGGGCCGGCTCCGCGACGGTGCCGATCTTCTCCTTGAGCTCGAGCACGATGCGCTCCGCGGTCTTCTTGCCGATCCCGGGGATCGCCTGGAAGCGGGCATGGTCGCCGAGCGCGATCGCCCGTCGGAGCTCCGCCGCCGGGGAGCCGGAGACCACGGCGAGCGCGACCTTCGGGCCGATGCCGCTCACCGTCAGGAGGTGCACGAAGAGCTCACGCTCTTCGGCGTCGGCGAACCCGTACAGCTGGAGGGCATCCTCGCGCACGTGGAGATACGTCTCGACCGTCACCTCGGCGCCGGGTGTGGCCCGCCGCAGGACTTCGGGCGTCGCGGCGACGAGATAGCCGACGCCGTTGACGTCCAGCACGAGACCATCCGCCGAGCGCGCGGCGGGCCGTCCTCTGAGCCTCGCGATCATGCCGATCCCCTCACGACGCCAGCCGGCTGAGCGGCGGCATCGACGCGTGGCAGATGGCGACGGCGAGCGCGTCCGCCGCGTGCGACGTCTCCGGCTCGGCGTCGAGCGAGAGCAGCATCCGCACCATCCGCGAGACCTGTCCCTTGTCGGCACGGCCGTAGCCGCACACGGCTTGCTTCACGCGCGCCGGCGCGTACTCGGTGCACGCGACCCCGGCCGACGCGGCCGCGACGAGCGCGGCGCCGCGTGCCTGCCCGACGAAGAGTGCGATGCGGGCGTCGGCACCGACGAACGACTCCTCCAGGGCGACGGCGTCCGGCTCGTGCTCGGAGATGAGGCCGGTGACCCCGTCGAAGATCATCCTGAGCCGGAGCTCCGGCCGCTCCCGTGCGCCGGACGTCCAGCACCCGTGGGCGAGGGCCCTGATGCGCCCGCCGTTTTCGTGGACGATCCCGTACCCGCACGCAGCCGTCCCTGGGTCGATGCCGAGGACCTTCACGTGAGGAGGGTACGCGGCCCCTCGGACGGCTACGCGTCGTCGCGTGGAGATCGTCGACCTCGCCACGATCGACGGGCGCGGCCCCGCGTGGGGCACGGCGAGCGAGGAGCTGAACGCGACGCTGCTCGTGTGGGGCCCCGGAGAGGGCCAGCCGGAACACGTCAACGCGGAGCGCGACGTGGCACTGGTCGTCCTCGCGGGAGCCGGGCTGCTCGTGCTCGGGGGCGAGAAGCACGCGCTCACCGCCGGCGCGCTCACGATCGTCCCGCGCGGAGCGAGCAGGAGCATCGTCGCCGGGCCGGAGGGGCTCCGCTGCCTCACCGTCCATCGACGCCGCGGCGGGCTCGGGGTGACGGACTTCAGAGAAGGAGGCCCCGAGCACGATGCACGACGCGCGAGACAGGTGTCCGACTGAAGTCGGGCACCATCCGCGCCGCACGTCCGCTCAGGACGCGACGGCCTCCAGCACGGCCTCGGGAATGTCGAAGTTCGCGTAGACGTCCTGGACGTCGTCGTTCTCCTCGAGCCCCTCCACGAGACGGACGACCTGCTTGGCCGTCGACTCGTCGGCGATCTCCACCGTCGTCTTCGGCACCATCGAGAGCCCGACGGACTCGAGCAAGTACCCGGCGGACTCGAGCGACTCGCGCACGCCCGTCAGGCCCTCGGGGGCGGACGACACGACGAACGTCGTCCCGTCGAGCTCTACGTCGTCGGCACCAGCATCGGCGGCGGCGAGCACGAGCTCATCCTCGTCCACGCCGTCGGCGTCGACCAGGACCACCCCGCGCCGCTCGAACTGCCAGGCGACGGCGCCGGTCGCCCCGAGGTTGCCTCCGTGCTTCGAGAAGAGGTGCCGCACCTCGGACGCGGTGCGGTTCCGGTTGTCGGTGAGCGCCTCGACGATCACGGCCACGCCCTCGGGCCCGTAGCCCTCGTAGACGACCGTCTCGAAGCTCGCCCCGTCCGCCCCCTCGCCGGTGCCCTTGGCGATGGCGCGCTCGATGTTGTCCTTCGGCATCGAGTACGACCGCGCCTTCTCGATGGCGTTCTGGAGGGCGAGGTTGGAGACCGGGTCGGCCCCGCCGTCCTTCGCGGCGACCATGATCGCGCGCGAGAGCTTCGAGAACAGCTTGCCGCGTCTCGCGTCGGCGGCGCCCTTCTTGTGCTTGATGGTCGACCACTTGCTATGCCCTGACACTCGTCGCCTCCCTGACCAGCTCCAGAAATCGCTGGTGTATGCGCGGATCCTCCGTCAGCTCGGGGTGGAACGCCGCGACCAGCACGCGGCCGTCGCGCAGCAGCACTGGCTCACCGTTGCGCTCGGCGAGCACCTCCACGCCGGGCCCGACGTGGCGGACACGTGGCGCACGGATGAACACCCCTCGGAACGGGCGGTCCTCGCCTTCGACCTCCAGGTCCGCCTCGAAGCTCGCAACCTGGCGGCCGTAGGCGTTCCGCTCGACCTCGAAGTCGGCCAGACCGAGGTGCGACCGGTCGAGCAGGATCATCCCCGCACAGGTGCCGAAGATCGGCCGCTCGAACGACCGTATCGCCTCGTCGAGCCCGTAGAGCGCCGCCAGCTTCGTGATCGTGGTCGACTCGCCGCCCGGGATGACGAGCCCGTCGAGCCCGCCGAGCTGGCCGGGCAGCCGGACTTCGACCACGTCCGCGCCGGCAGCGCGAAGCGCGCGGGCATGCTCGCGGAACGCCCCTTGCAGGGCCAGAACGCCGATCCGGGGACGTCCCTCCATCGGATCGAAGTGTAGATCGGGGTGCGCGTCGGCCTGGACCTGGTCGTCGCGAGGCGTAGGCCCTACCAGCCGCGAACTTCGAGCCGCTCCGACTCGGGGAGCGTGCTCGAGGAGATGCCGACCATCGGCGTACCCAGACCGGAGGAGACCTCCGCGAGGATCTTCGGGTCGGCGTAGTGCGTCGTCGCCTCGACGATCGCCTTGGCGCGGCGGGAGACGTCCTCCGCCCAGCCGTCGCGGTCGAGCTCGATGTCCCGGCCCGACTTGAAGATGCCCGAGCCGACGAACACCCCGTCCGCGCCCAGCTGCATGCAGAGCGCGGCGTCGGCCGGCGTCGCGATTCCGCCGGCAGTGAACGTCACCACCGGCAGCCGCCCGTTCTCGGCGACCCAGCGGACGAGCTCGTAAGGGGCGCGGTGCTCCTTCGCGGCCGCGTAGAGCTCCTCGTCGCGCAGGCCCTGGAGCGCCCTGATCGCGCCGAACACGGAGCGCATGTGCGTCACGGCGTTGACGATGTCGCCCGTCCCGGCCTCGCCCTTCGTTCGGATCATCGCCGCGCCCTCCGCGATCCGGCGAAGCGCTTCGCCGAGGTTGGTCGCCCCGCAGACGAACGGGACGGTGAACGCATGCTTGTCGACGTGATGCTCGACGTCCGCGGGAGTCAGCACCTCGGACTCGTCGATGTAGTCGACCTCGAGCGCCTCGAGGATCTGCGCCTCGACGAAGTGGCCGATGCGGCACTTCGCCATCACCGGGATCGACACGGCTTCCTGGATCTCGCGGATCTTCTGCGGGTCCGACATGCGGGCGACGCCCCCGTCCCGGCGGATGTCGGCCGGGACCCGCTCGAGCGCCATCACCGCGCACGCGCCCGCCTCCTCGGCGATCCGCGCCTGGTCGGCGTCGACGACGTCCATGATGACCCCGCCCTTGAGCATCTCGGCGAGGCCCGTCTTGACGCGCAGCGTGCCGATCTCGGCCATGCGTTGAGTGTAGCCGGGCGCCCCCCCGGTCAAGGAGGAGACGCCCGGGGAAGCTGTCAGGCCGGCTTCGGTGGCTCGTCGGCACCTGCGGCGTCGTCGGCGACGCCGGCCGCGCCCGTCGACGACGGTGCGGAGGGTGCCTCGGGGCGTGGCTCGTCGCGGTCGACCGCCCCGCGTGCTGCGGTCGCCGCGCCCGACGCGGCCGAGGTCACCTGGCTCCTCACGCTCTGGAAGCTCTCTCCGGCGGCCTGCATGTTCAGGAACGCCCCCACGACGATGAGGATCGCGAGGATCAGGCCGAGCCAGGCCCAGAAGGTCCGGAACTCGTTGTCGGCGAGGAACTTGATGACGGTGAAGAGCCCGAGGAGGATCGCCAGGAACAGGCTCGTCATGGCAGGCGTGACCGGCAGCGTCAGGTCGATGTTCGCGAGGCGGATGGCCTCCCAGACGAGGAGCGCGATCGCGAGGAGGCCAGCGAGCACGCCCCACCCGTGCCACATGCTCCGACCAGCGGAGGCGATTCCCGCAAACTCGACCTCTTGCCAGTTGAAGATGGAGACGATGAGGAACGCGACCGTGCCGCCGATCACGAGCTTCGCGCCGTGCGACAGCTTGGAGATGTCCATTTTGCGGACGTTTCCTTTCCGAGGGGGGCGATTGACTATCGCATTGTGCAACGCGATGTGAAACAGATACGCGTACTGCGGCGCGACTCCTCTCCCCGCAGGCGATCTCTCGCCTGGCCTCGACGTTGCGCCGTCGCCGGGGGCCCGAGTGCCGGGCCCCCAACTCTTCCGGGTGAGCGGCGCGGGGCCGCCGCACCTCAGGGGAGGGGGTGGCGGCGGCTCCGCAGCCGTCCTCTCGAGGGTCGGGGTCCCCGGCCCTCAGGCGGCTTGTCACCGGACATGCCGCCCCTGGGGAATACCGCGTCCGCCTCGGGACTCCTCCACCCTCCTCGAGTCGATCCGCGGCGCGTGCCGCCGCGATCCGTCTACCGCCGCTGCGCGATACGCTCGCACCGTGACGTCGTCGTGAGCGATCGAGCCCGTGGCGACGCCCCGGCATCGGCCTGCTCGATCGCGCGTGAGATGTTCGCGGCCGACACGGCCTCACGTGCGCTCGGCATCGAGGTCGCCGAGCTTGCCCCCGGGCGCGCGACGGCGACGATGACGGTGCGGGAATCGATGGTGAACGGCCACGGAATCACCCACGGCGGCTACGTCTTCACGCTCGCAGACACAGCCTTCGCGCTGGCCTGCAACAGCCGTGACGCGCCGGCCGTGGCAGCGCACGCAGACATCCGGTTCATCGCCGCGACGAAGCTGGGCGACGAGCTCCGCGCCGAGGCGGTGGAGCGGGCGCTCTACGGCAGGAGCGGGATCTACGACGTCTCCGTGTGGCGAGGTGAGACGCTCGTGGCGGAGTTTCGCGGTCACAGCCGAGCGATCGGCTCGAGGACGAAACGGCCTCCGACAGGCCCAGCGAAGAAGAGGACGGCGGAGGGCTAGACGACGAGCCAGACGATCGCCGCGGCGACGGCCAGCACGACGAACGCGTTTGCCGCGACGAGCATCACCAGGCCGAGCATCATCGACGGGTCGCTCTCCCACTGCGCGACGTGTCCGCAGTGCTCGCATGCGGACGTCTCCCGGAGTCGTGGCCCCCCTACGGCGTACTCGTCGACGATCGCCATGGTTGCATCCTCCTCGGAAGACTGCTGGCCGGTCGATCGTAGGTACGACGCGCGACCCTGCCCCCCTTTTTGGGGGACGTGACGCGGGCCCGTCGGGCCTCAACCTCGAGCCACGCGAGGCCGCTTCTCCTGGAGCCGGAAACCGTTCGGATCCAGGAAAGCTGTAGGATGAGATCTCCTCCGCAGTCGGCTCGCGACCGCAGATTGTGGTGGCCCTCATCGTCGAGTCGAGAGGCGTCTGATCTCCCACGTCGTGGTTGCTGGCGAGGCCGTGCTCGGGCAGCACGTCCGGCTGCTCGCCGACATGCTCGGCGCCCACCCCCTCGCAGTGCGGCTCGAGCGCGCACTCGCCCAGAAGAACTCCATGGTCGCGCTCACGTCGGAAGACCGTGAGCGGCTGCTCGAGTTGCTCGCCGATCCACCCTCGGGCCTCGCAGCGCTGCGGACCGTGCTCGTCCGCCAGCAGAAGCAGCGGGATCGCCGGCCCGCGTACTAGAGGGGCCACCGTGTCGCTCGGCGGGTTTCCGCCGCGTCGCGGCGGTGGGCGGCTACGGCCCTGGCCGGGAGGAGAGTAAGGAGGCGGAGGAGGAGGATCCGGCCCGACGGATAGGCTCGTCACACGCACTGTGAGGGTCCGGGCCTTCGCCGGATCACCAATCCGTGCGAAGTGCTCGTTGGATTCGTGCCGAACCGACTGCCGCGAGGCGATACGGAAGGAGACACTTGGCCCAGTCGAAATCACAGCTGACACAGGCAAAGCGGGCGCGCGAACGCGCGCGTCTGGAGAAGCGAACCCTGAAGGAGGAGCGGAAGGCAGCGCGCAAGCAGGCCGCCGCCGAGCTCAAGACCGAGGACGCGGCGCCGGCGCTCGGGTACGAGCTCGAGACCGGGGACGCAGCGCCGGCGCTCGAGTTCGAGCTCGAGACCAGGGACGCGGCGCCGGCGCCCGAGTAGGCGCGTCGCGCCGCGGCGGGCGGCGCGACGGAGCTGCAGCGTCACCAGGGCCGACGGGAAGCCGCTGCCGGGGCTTCGACGTGTGGCCGGCCGCGCGGGAACCTCCTCCCGGACGGGGGATCGTGTGCGACACACGTCCCGCCCATCGTCCACGCGCTGCATCCGGGCACCGGGCACACGGAGAGCAGCGCGCCGTGCGCCCGCGTCGGATCGGCCAGCAACTCGTCTTGCACGCCCCACCACCTCCCCCGTGTTGACCCCCTGGTCATCTTGGATGACAGCCGTCGTTCCCGCAACGATGGCCGCCCGGGCCCATCCTTCGCGCGGGTCAAAGCGGGATAGTGCGCGGAGCTCGTACGTCGACTCCCGTCGAGGGCGTGCGGGGACCTTGTCGCCCACACCGGCGCGTAGACGCTGGCGCGGAGACGATCGTGACAAGATGCCCGCGATGATCGTTCGGGCAATCGTCGTGTTCCTGGTCACCTTCGGCGTCGCCCTGGGGGCCTTCGCGGTCGCCAAGGATCTGGGCTTCGACCTCGACCACTCTTGGCACGACGGGCGGATCGGCGCGGCGGTGCTCGCCGGCGTCGTCGTCGTCGTGGACGCCGTCAGGACCGGCACCCGCCGACTTCCCACATCGCGATAGCCGCGTTCGATTCCTGGACGGGTAGCCGCTACGCCAGAGCGAGCGTCCCTGTCGGACGGCTCGCATGACGCATGCCCAGACAGCGAGCAAGCCACGACCGGTCAGCGGATGGTCGGGAGTCGGCGGTTCGCGTCACCCATACGGGGCACCAGTCAAACCCCCGTCCTGCCGAGGCTTCGAAGGTGCGCGCGGCGAGACATGCCTACGAGTTGTCTGGCATCGGTGTCGCCAACGAGAGCCCCAGATCTCCCAGCAACGTGCTCCCACTCCTGGTTCTCGTCGTCGGGCTCGCCGTCGCGACGATCTGGTTCGTCGGGCTTCCCGCGCTCGACCGGCCGGCGCGTGTGCAACGGGCGTGCGAGGTGTTCGTCCTCGAGTCGGGGTCGACCAGGTGCGTCCCGACACCCAGGTCGCGCGCAGTGCCCCACAAGGCCGTGCGCTCCAGCCGCGCCAAGCACTGACACGCGATGTGCCGAACATGGGCGCCTCGACTCGAACACCCCTGCCATTGGCGTCCTTCTGGCGTCCGGGTAGGCACGGGGGTAGTCACCGCGCGGACCCGTCACGTACAGAAGCTGAAGCGCGGCGCAGCCCCCGTAGCCCGGGCCCCGGTAGCGTCAGCGGGGCACGGTACTCAGGGCCTCCTACAGCGTCTCCGACTCCCCGCACGGCCGTCCCGCGCCCGCGCGCGTCAGGCACAGGCTGAGGCCAGCCGGAACGAGAGCGACGTACGGATTGACCGCAACATGGTCTGAGAAACAGGCAATTTGCGGCAAAGCGACCGGAGACGCGGCCCCCTGCGCGTGATGCAGGGCGTGAGAACGGGTATAGGTCGGGTGGTGCCGTCGGCGCGTGTTTCCCGGATCAACGTGACGCCGGTGAAGAGCTTTCGCCTGCACCATCCGGATGCGGTCTGGCTCGATCGCCAAGGGGCCGCCGAAGACCGGCGGTTCCTGTTGGTCGACGATCGCCGTCGGCTCTACAACGCCGCTCGCAACGCAGTGCTCGTGCGAGCGGAGGCGACCTGGGACGCCGCGTACAGGAAGCTCAAGGTGACCGTGCCCAGAGCGGGGACGCTGGAGGGGGATGCGGTTCGCGGTTCGTCCACGGTCGTGGACGTCTACGGCCGCAAGGTGCGCGGACATGTCGTTGAGGGACCCTGGGCTGGCGCGCTCTCCGACCTGGTCGGCCGCTCACTGACCCTTGTCGAGCGCGAGGACGGTGCGTGGGCGACCGATGTGCGGCCGGCGACGATGGTCTCGCAGGCATCGCTTGGCCTCATCGACGGTGACGGGCGCCGGTTCCGCATGTTGTTCGAGGTCGACGGTCTCGAAGCCCTGGAGGAAGAGACGTGGCGCAACCGGCGTCTGCGCGTCGGGGAGGCGACGCTGCTCGTCGGCCGCGCCACGCCGCGCTGTGCCGTTCCATCCGCCGATCCCGACACGGGCCGCCGCGAGCGGAACGTCCTCCGCGAGCTGATCGACGCTCGGGGAGCCGTCGACGGTCAAGCGCGCCTCGGCGTCTACGCGGAGGTGCTCGAACCAGGTCTCGTGTGCGTTGGCGACAAGGTCGAACCTAGCCCTGCCGCAAGCCGATCAACTGCCTACCTGGTTGACCGCATCCGCATCAAGACCCGAAGGCTCTCGCGGACACGGTGAAGCGGCCGCCTGCGCGGGCCGCGGGAAGCTTGACCTCAATCTCACGCCACGTGGCCTCGGCTGGCGAAGGCCAGCGAGCGGGGCGGCTTACGCGGCGGCGCGGCGATCGAGCGACCGCCATAGCCACTCGATCTCCTGGTCGCGCCGCCGATACGCCGGGGTTCTCCTTACGTCGAGCCACCCGCTGGCAGGCATTACCGGACTGGGGTCGGGTTTCCTGGTGCTGCGCTCCGAGGACCGCCTCGAGCACAGGAGGACAACGAGCGTCCCGTCCGCCGATCGCCCAGCGAGGATCGTCGCGGCGGCCGGCGAAGGGACAGTCTCAGGGGGTGGCCGGTGCCACGTCGGGTGGGGACGAGCGCCGGCTGCGCGGAATCCCTGCTATCGGGAAGCGCTGTGGCGGAACCATCTTCGGCACCGACCCGCTCCGGGCCCTGCTCGCGAAAGAGAGCCGGCGACGGCGGTAGAAGCCCCGGTGCTCGTCCGGTGCTGCGAATGCGGCGACCGCTTCCAGCTGTCGGCGCGAAACATGCGCGCGAATCGGCGTCGAGGAACGCTCCCACGCTGTCGGCCCTGTCGGCTCCCCGGTATGCAGACGAAGCCAACCGCGGTGATGCGCGTCTGGTGGCTTCAGCGGTTCACCCGATAGGAGCTCGTAGAGCTCGCTGCGATTTGGGGAGCCGATTTCCGTGTCCGCTCAGAGCGGAAGCGCGAGGACGCTCCCTTGAATGAGGGTCTAATGCTGGCCGGCAGTGAATCCGAAAGGCACGGAACAGGTCTGGGTTAACGCCAGTACAGAGGGGGCGGCAAGATGATGCTGGATGGTGTCTCGCTCGATGCTCGCGCTGTGCATCGACTCGCGTCGATCCTGGACGGGCCGCCAAGACGAAAGCTTGAGCAGGCGCTGTTCTTCTCCGCCGAGGTCGTCGCCCTGACATTCCAGGAGAGAGTGGCGGTCTTGGCGGCGCTGGATAGAGCGCCATGGGAGTTCGACGAGCTTCGAGAACTTCTCATGGACGACTACCTGTGGTGCAAGACTCGCGCGGGGATCTCCTAGCCCGTTGCGAGCAAGGGGCCGGGTCCCAGGTAGGCACCGGGGTAGGCACCGACCGCTCGAACGCGGTCATCGGTGACCCGCCCGAGCAGCACTCTGAACAGCCTGCGATCCCTGTGCTCATGCCGGAAATCGGCATAAACACAAGGATTGCGGGATTTCGACGGTGTACCGGCTAATGGGCCCGCCTGGACTCGAACCAGGGACCTACCGATTATGAGTCGGCTGCTCTGACCAGCTGAGCTACGGGCCCGCGCCGGCAATCATGCGATATCGCGGCCCCTTTGGGGGCCGCTACTGCGCTCTGGATCAACAGATGATCAACAGAGTGCCTCCAAGCTAGGCGGCGCGTCCGTGATCGTTGGATCGCCGGGGCGCTCCGGGGAGTGTCCGCGGACCGCATCCGCGTATTCCCCGACGCAAAGACGACCGCGCCCTGAGAACCTGGGCTCAAGGAAAGGAGGTGTCACAGGATGGCGACCACGCCAACGATTGACGCCCCGCCGATTCCGGCTACGCGGTTCGAGTACCTCGTCGTACCTCTCAAGGAAGCGAAGAACCTCAAGAAGGAAGAGGACGCTTTCGTCCCCGAGCACCTGAACGAGCTTGGGCAGGAAGGTTGGGAAGCCGTCGGACTGTCGCTCAAGTACGGCGACCTGATGGCCTGGCCGGTCGTGCTACTCAAGCGGTCTATCCGCTAGCGCAGGCTCGGAGGCAACACGCCTAGGTGGGGGCCGCCCGAAAGGGCGGCTCCTGTTGCGCCGTCAGGCGAACGCGAATTCGGCATCGTGGAGCTCGGCGGCACCGGGCGAGGCGTCCCAGTGTTCGGGGATGACGACGCTAGATGGGCTTGCTCATCGCAACTTCGTCTTCCTCAAACCCGAGCCATCGGTAGAGGTTGCGGGCGACGTCGTTGAGGACTCCGACGTGAAGGGCGATGCGACTTAGTCCCCGCCGTCGTGCCTCTTCGTCAGCCAAGACCATCGCTGCCTTGCCGTAGCCACGGCCGCGGTAGAGCTCGTCTACGTCGATGTCGTACACGACCAAGGTCGGCTCATAGGCTGCGACCCCGGCCGAGCACACGGCAGACTCTCGGCACGAGCGAGACGTACACGATCTGGAGCAGCCCTCACGACAGCCGTCGCGCGGTTTTGGAGAAGCTGGGCTGAACGACCGCCACTGCATCACCGCCGAGGCCGTGCGGCCTTGTCGCAGAGCATCGAGTGGTTGGGGTCGAGCTCTACGAGTACGAACGCGATCGAGCCGGCGGATCGGTGAATTCCACGATTCTCGGTGGCGCTGTTTGCGAGATGCTAGGCCTGTTCCGCCTCGCGAGCGGCGTGCTGTTGCTCGCGCCGCGGCGGTTCGAGGAGGTGTCCGATGGCACCGAAAGCGGGAGGCGCAACAAGGCGTGTCCGCGTCGCTGCGCTTCTCTTGATCGCCGGTCTGGCGGCTGGCCCGCTCAGCACGCACGCCTACTGGCTGCTGGGCGGCACCTGGGGGCTCTACACCAACGGTGTGCGCGACGAAGTGGCGACGACGGGCACACGCGTTGTCGCCGCCGTGGTGATCGTGCTGCTGATCGCCGCGGTGTTGGTCGTCCTGGCGCGGGTCGGGTGGTGGCAGCAGGCGCTCGTGTCCGAGCGGATGATCCGGTTCTTCGCCTGGGCGTTGGCAGCGGTATTCCTGCTCGAAACGGTGGCGAGCTTCACCTACAGCAGGGAGCATGAGTGGTGGATGTACGGCCCCGTCTCGCTCGTGATCGCCGTGCTCGCGGTGGTCGTGGCGGGCTCGGGCGGCGCGTGGCCTCGTTCACACCGGCCGCACCGGATTCTGCCCTCGCGCTGAAGAAGGCAACGCGGCCCTTCGACGACGGGCCGGGGCTCTTCCAGGCGCTTGGGAGCGCGGCTGGATCAAGGTGAAGAACCCCGGCTACTGCCGGCGCGCCAGGAGATCCAGGCGCTTGGCGCAGCCGAGGTGCCGCAAGACCCGCCGCGTCCGCGTCTCCGTCCGGATGGACGCGATGCTCCGGGAGCACCGGAAGGCGACGCGGGGCGATGAACGACGACTCGTGTTCACCGGGCCGCTCGGCGCAAGGGAGGAGGCGAAGAACCTTTGCCGCCCGGATGCTCAAACCGCATTTCGTGCGGCCGCAGTGGGCGACTGGCCGACGCGGCACACATCCCCCTCACGACCGCAACGATGCTGTTCCGCAACGGCTGGAACGTGCCGCGGGTGGCACACCACCCGCCAGGCCGACGCCGGATTCACCCTCCAGATGACGTTCCGTCGACGCCGAGGAGATCCATGAGTACGCAGTCGACGATGACGTGCTCTCACAGCGGTGCGCACGGATTCCTGCGTGCTCGCCGAGGAGCCGCCTAGCATTGCTCACGTGCATGAGACACATCGCCGCGGTTCGCAGGGCTCCTCGGTAGGTGCGGTCGGGGCGCCGTCCGACGAGCAACCACTCGACGACTGGCTCGGCGACATCTCTGACCTGGACTGGAGCGAGAATGCCGCGGAGCGCGCCGAGCGTCAGCGTGTCGAGCCCTCCTCCCAGGGAGTCCCCTTGCGCGCGGGCGACGTCGGGCGCGAGCCCACGGCCGATCGGTCAGCGACGGCCCGCCCGGTCGACGCCCGACCCCGCCGTGCAGTCATCGAGCGGCGACGACTCGCCGCCGGACTCGTGCTCGCGGTGGGACTCGGGCTCGCCGTCGTGATCTCGATGCTGCTGCTGCGCGACGGAGGGCAGGCGCCGGTGACACCCGTCGCCGAGCCCGCCACCACGACGGCCGCGCCCTCGGAGAGCAGTGGGTCGTCGACGCCTGTCACCACGCTCCCGACGAACCCCTCGACAACGACGACGCCGCCGACCCCATCGACGCCCGGCGCCTCCACCTTCACCCTCCCCGAGGGCACGAAACTGCGGCTCGGCGAAGGCGATCCCGCTGTGATCAGCGAACTCCAGCAGGCCCTGTCGAGCGCCGGGTACGACCTCGGCCGGGCCGATGGCACCTTCGGTCCGCGGACAAAGGCGGCCGTAATCGCGTTCCAGCAGGCAAACGGGCTCTCCCCCGACGGCGTGGTCGGTCCCGACACCGCGTCCGCGCTGAACAGCATTCTCGCGGGCGGCTGACGCCGCTCACGAACCAAAGCCCGTTCGGGAAGATCACGCGCGGCCGCTCGGCGGGCCTTGCACCCCGAGGCGACGTGGGTGGCGGAGGTGAGGCGCAGGACGGCGAATCCGACGTGCTCGACGCCCTCGATCGGGGCAACACCGGGGCAACACAAGCGGCCGCAGCCGACCGACCCGGTGGGAGTCGGTTCGGCCCCGATCCGACTACCTTGCCGTACGACGACGGGGCCGAAACACGCCGATACGGCGGGTGCGCGTCATGAGTCGGCTGCTCTGACCAGCTGAGCTACGGTCCCGCGCGTCCAGCGTAGAGCTCTTGTCCTCCGGCGCGGACCACGCGGCTTCTCCGCACCGGGACGCGCGCTGCTGACACAATGGCCTCCGATGGCGAGCGCACCCGAGACGACCGCGACCTCGCTGGGCCCGGCTCCCAACGGCGGCTCGATGAAGACCTTCCACCGCGAGACGCACTTCCGCACCGCCGGCGGCCTCTCGGTGACCGACATCACCGAGGAGGTGCAGGAGGCCGTGCGCGAGAGCGGCGTGCGGGAGGGCGTCTGCTGCGTGTACTCGCCACACACGACGTGCTCGGTGCGCGTGAACGAGTACGAGCGGGGGTTCCTGGAGGATTTCTCCGTGCTTCTCCGCCGCCTCGTGCCGACCGAGCACTACTACGCACACGACGACTGGGACCGGCGCACCGAGAACGTCTCCGAGGAGGACATGGAGGCGTCGAACGGGCACTCGCACTGCATGTCGATGTTGATGGGTCCCGCAGGCGAGTCGATCCCGGTACGCGACGGCGTCCTCTGCCTCGGGCGCTGGCAGCGCGTGCTGTTCCTCGAGCTCGACCGCGAGCGTGACCGCCGCTGGCTCGTCCACGTCGTGGGCGTTTGACGCCTGCGGCGCCAAACGCCTAGAAGAACCCGCCGGTGATTGAATCTCGGCCATGACGGTCGTGGTCGAAAACCTTCTGATCGGCGGTGAGCGGGTCGTGGCCGCCGAAGGCAGAACGTTCGACACGGTCAACCCGGCGAACGGCGAGGTGTTCCGCACCGTCGCGGAGGCCGGTGCCGAGGATGCGGACCGCGCGGTTCGCGCCGCCGCCCGGGCATTCGAGGATTGGGGATCACGGAACCCGGTTCAGCGCGCGAAGGTGCTCTACCGCTGGGCCGACCTGATCGAGGAGCACGCCGACGAGCTCGCCCTGATCGAGACGCGTGACATGGGAATGGCGATCGGCGACGCGCGCTGGTGCGCGGGGAACGCCGCCGCGGTGATGCGCTACTACGCGGGCGCGGTCGACAAGTTCTTCGGCGCGACGATCCCGGTCGACCGCGACGGGATCGTGCTCACGTTCCGCGAGCCGATCGGTGTCACCGCCCTCATCACGCCCTGGAACTTCCCGCTCAACATCGGCAACTGGAAGACGGCGCCCGCGATCGCGGCGGGGAACACCGTGGTGCTCAAGCCCGCAAGCCTCTCTCCCCTCTCCGCGCTCCGCTACGCGGAGCTCGGCCTCGACGCCGGGCTCCCCGCCGGCGTGCTCAACGTCGTACCGGGGCCGGGTCGCGCGGTCGGCGATGCGCTCGTCGACCACCCGCTCGTGGGCAAGGTCGGCTTCACCGGCTCGACCGAGGTCGGGATCGAGATCGCGCGCAAGGCGGCCGGCACGGTGAAGCGCGTGACGCTCGAGCTCGGTGGCAAGAGCGCGTGCATCGTCTTCGCCGACGCGGACCTCGAGAAGGCGGGGCGGCTGGCGCCGTTCGCGGTTTTCGAGAACGCGGGTCAGGACTGCTGCGCCCGCTCGCGCCTGCTCGTCGAGGCATCCGCGAAGGACGAGCTGCTCGAGCACTACGCCGCGGCGACCAGGGGGATCGTCGTCGGCGACCCCGAGTCGACCGAGACGCAGATGGGGCCTCTCGTCTCTGCGGCGCAGCGCGAGACGGTCGAGGGGTACATCGGCCGCGGGGTCGACGAGGGAGCAACGGTGCTCGAGGGCGGTGCTCGGCCCGGAGACCCTCCCCTCGCGAACGGGTTCTACCTCCGGCCCACGATCCTGGACGGGTGCACGAACGACATGATCGTGGCGCGCGAGGAGATCTTCGGGCCGGTGGTCTCCGTGATCACGTTCGAGAGCGAGGACGAGGCGATCCGGCTCGCGAACGACACGCCGTACGGCCTCTCCGGATCGCTCTGGACGCGCGACGGCGCGCGCCAGCTCCGCGTCGCGCGCGCGCTTCGGACGGGCGCGATCGGGGTCAACTCGAACAGCTCCGTGTTCCCGCAGGTCCCCTTCGGCGGCTACAAGGCGTCCGGGGTCGGCAAGGAGCTCGGGATGGAAGGGCTCGTCCACAACACCGAGCTGAAGAGCGTCTTCGTCTCGACCGAGTAGAGGTCTCCTCAGCGAGAATCGAGGGCGAGGGCGGCACCGAAGGCCTGCTCGACCTCGGCGGCCGACCACGCGTGGCAGTCGACGTCGAGGTTGTAGGACTGCTCGCCCATTGCGCTCTCGACGAGCGCCGGGATGTCCTCCTCGGTGACGCCGACGTCGCGGAGCGTGGGAAAGGCGAGGTCGGCCAGCACGCGTCGGACGGCGCGCACGGCGCGGGAGCCGTCGGCCGTTTCATCGCCCGGCTCCCCGAGCGCGTCGGCGACCCGCTCGAGGCGGTCGGCGCAGTCCAGGCGGGACACGTCGAGCGCCTCGGCGACGACGAGCCCGATCGTCAGGCCGTGCGGCAGGTGCTTGACGCTGCCTAGCGCCTGGCCGAGGGCGTGGTCGGCCGCGCAGTCGGAGAGGTTCATCGCCAACCCGGCGGTCAGGCTCGCGCACGAGAGGCGGCGGCGCGCCTCGGCGGCGGATCCGTCCACCACCGCCTGGCGGAGCGAGTGGGCGACGTGGTGGCACGCCTCGAGGCCGAACGCGACCGAGAGCGGAGACGAGTTCGCCACGGTGCACGCCCCGATCGCCTGCGCCATCGCGTCGACGCCAGAGTGCGAGGTCGGAGCCGCGGGAAGCCCGTGCGTGAGCACGGGATCCACGAGCGCGTGCTGCGCGCGCATGTTGGGATGGCCGAAGCCGATCTTCCGGTCGCGCTCGGTGTCCGTGAGCACGCTCGCCCCGGAGACCTCGCTGCCGGTGCCCGACGTCGTCGGGCAGAGGACGAGGCCGATGCGCGGCATCTCCGGTGTCCGGCTCCCGTCCGCGTAGTCGCGCGCGCCACCGCCTTGGTCTGCGACGATCCGCGCCGCCTTCGCCACGTCGAGCGCGGATCCGCCCCCGATGCCCACGACCGCGCCGAGCGCCCCGTCGCGCACCCGCGCGGCGAGCTCGTCGGCGAGCGCGAACGTCGGCTCGCCCGGGCCCTTGACGACGCGATCGAGCCGCACGCCGGCCGACTCCGCCGCCGCGAGCGTGGCAACGACGTCCGCGTGCCCGGCGACGGGCTCCTCGACGACGACGAGGGCGCGCGCTCCACCGAGCGCCGAGAGCGCGTCGGGCAGCTCACCGATCACGCCGTCGCCGAAGGCGATCCTCACCGGCAGCTGCGAATGGAACGAAGCGACGGGCGAGGTCACGCGCTGTGCTCCGCGACCCTGGCCGCGGATCGCTCGGCGCGATAGCGCCGTGCCTCGTCGACGAGTGCCTCGAACAGGCGCTTGTCCTCCTCCATCTCGGGATGCCAGAGCACGCCGACGGCGAAGCGGCGCTCGGGGTCCTCGAGGCCCTCGAGTGACCCGTCCTCGGCCCAGGCGGTCTCGACGAGCCCCTCCCCCACGCGGCCGACCCCCTGATGGTGGCTCGAATGCACGCTGTCGTGGCGCGGGCCGAGGATCTGGGAGAGCTTCGTGCCCTCCTTCACGTCGACCGGGTGCTCAGAGAACGTCCCAAGCACCTCGCGGTGCCCCTCGTGACCCACGGTCTCGGGGAGGTGCTGGATCAGGTCTCCTCCCCGTGCGACGTTGAGGAGCTGGAACCCACGGCAGATCGCGAGCGTCGGGATGTCGCGCGCCAGCGCCCGCTCGAGCAAAGCCAGCTCGCCCGCGTCCCGATGCGCCTGCGCGGGGTCGGTCTGCTCGTGGCGATCGGCGCCGTACGTCGAGGGGTCGATGTCGATCCCGCCGGAGAAGATCACGCCGTCGAGGACGTCGAGGGTCTCCTCGACGGCCTCGACGCTCGGCGGCACGACGAGCGGCCGACCGCCGACGCGCTCGACGGACTCGACGTAGTGGAACGGCACGAGCGCAGCGGGGAGCTCCCATGCGCCCCATCGGGCGGGCTGCGCGTACGACGTGATCCCGATGATCGGCCGATCGCCCACGTGGGAAAGCCTACGCAAGACGGGAAAGGATCCGTAGCTCCCCGCAACCGCGATCCCACCGTTCACCGATGCGGGCGTCGCCCGACGGGACGAGCCTTTGTATCGAAAGGAGGTGCGTGATGAAGACCATCCTCCTCGCCTACGAGGAGCGGCCGGTCACGCGTCGCGTGCTCGAGCGCACCGCCGAGCTTGCCCAGGCATTCGATGCGAAGGTGATCGTGACGAGCGTCGCCCGTGTCCTCCACACGAGGGGCCAGGGCCCCTGGGATCCTGCAGATCCGCCGGCACGGCATCGAGAGGCGGTCGACCACGCCGTGACGCGCCTCGGCGAGCTCGGCGTGAAGGGAGCCGAGACGGTGGTCGTCGGGGGCGACCCCGGGCATGCGATCGTCAAGCTCGCCGACGAGCGCACGGTCGACCTGATCGTGCTCGGCGCGCACGACGGCGGGCTTCTGTCGCGCCTGGTCTCGGTCGAAGACGACGTGGCCCACCATGCGCACACGGACGTCCTGATCGTCCACTGAGCGCACGAGAGACGTCTGACACCGTGTCGCCGCGGTGTCAGACGCCGGGCTCAGTCCTCGAGTACGGCCGCGTACGCCTCCCGCTCGGCGCCGGTGAGCGGTCGTGAGCGACCCGTGGCGGGGTCGCGCGCGACCACGACGGACTCCGCCTCCGCCGCGACCGTGCCGTCACGCGTCACGATCTCCTCCCGGAGCGTGAGGCTCGACGCACCGATGCGCGTGAGCCGTGTCCGGACGACCACGGCGTCGTCTGCCTGCGTCAGCTCGCGGCGGAAGTCGATCGCCACGCGGACCAGGACGTAGTCCCACAGGTCTCCCGCGCCGCCGAGCGCGCGGGTCATCCATTCGTCCCGGGCCTCCTCGAGATATGTCGCGTACACGGCGTTGTTGACGTGCCGCAGCGCGTCCAGGTCACGCCACCGGATCTCGATGCGCTTCTCGTGCGTCACTGCTGGGGGGCGATCACTAGTTGGCGAGCCCCTCGCCCCGCAGCATCGTCCGGACGGTGCGGCGAAGGACACCGAGATCGCGGCGGACGACGTCCCATCCCGAGCCGGTCTCGAGCAGCTCGACGTATGCGAGGTCGAGCTGCTCGAAGTCCATGTCGAGGCCTTTCGAAACCTGTGCCGGGCCCGTCCATCCGGCCGGGACGCGGAGCCGGTAGTCGACGCCGCGCGCAAGCTGCCGCCCGACGAGCTCGTCGGGCCACGGCCGCGGCCCGACGAGGCTCATCTCGCCGCGCAGGACGTTCCAGAGCTGCGGCAGCTCGTCCAGATACATCGGCTTCAGCACCCGGCGTCCTGCCCAGGTGAGGTTGCCCACGTCCGCCTCGAACGGGCGGACGTGACCGGCGGCCGCGACCAGCACGTCCTCGCGCAGCGTGCGGAGCTTGAGCAGCTCGAACGTGCGCCCGCCCGAGATGCGCGGCTCGTGATAGAGCAAGCGGCCGCGGTCGCAGGGGTAGCGCAGCATGTCGAGCCCGATCGCGCCGAGCACCACCGCCCACACCGGGGCGAGCGCCACGAGCAGCGAGCCCGAGACCGCGACGTCGAGTGCCCGCTTGGCGCGTGGCGTCGAGGCGGCCTCAGATCCGCTCGAAGTAGCGCTTCCGCTCCCAGTCCGTGACGAAACGATCGAAGAGCCCCTGCTCGGTGCTGGCGTAGTTGAGGTAGTGGTCGACGACCTGGTCGCCGAACGCAGCGCGGGCCATCGTGCCGCTCTCGAGCGCACCGATCGCCTCCCGCATGGTCGACGGGAACCGGTCGGCGTCCGACTCGTAGGCGTTCCCCTGCAGCGGGGCGGGCGCCTCCAGCCCCTGCTCGATCCCGTGCAGCCCGGACGCGATCATCGCCGCGAACGCCAGGTACGCGTTGACGTCCCCGCCGGGGATGCGCGTCTCCACGCGCCTCGCCGCGCCGTGGCCGACGACCCGGAATCCGCACGTGCGGTTGTCGTGACCCCAGGCGAGGGTGGTCGGCGCCCAGCTCCCGGCGGCGTAGCGCTTGTACGAGTTGATCGTGGGCGCGAAGAAGACCGCCAGCTCCTTCGCACAGGCGATCTGCCCTGCAAGCCACTGGCCGAAGAGCGCCTCGTCGTCCGCGAACGCCGGGTCGTCCCCCCGGAAGAGCGACGAGTGGATGTGGCACGAGTTGCCGATCCAGTCCTGGAACGGCTTGGCCATGAAGCTGATCGAGCAGCCGTGCAGGTACGCGATCTCCTTGGCGCCGTTCTTGTAGATCGCATGGTTGTCAGCCATCGTCAGCGCGTCGGAGAAGCGGAAGTTGATCTCCTGCTGACCCGGCCAGGCCTCACCCTTGGAGGTCTCCACCCGCATCCCGGCTGCGTGCATGCCGTTGCGAATCGCCCGTAGCAGCGGCTCGTCGTAGGTCGTGGCGAGGATGTGGTAGTCGAGGATGTAGGGAACCGACGGCGTGAGGCCGGTATAGCCGCTGGCGTGGGCCTCCGCGTAGGTCTCCTTGAGGAGATAGAACTCGAGCTCGGAGCCCATCATCGGCGTGAAGCCGAGCTTCGCCGCGCGTTCCATCTGCGCGCGGAGCACCTGGCGGGGGGACGGCTGCACGGGGGATCCGTCATGCCACTCGACGTCACCGAGCACGAGGGCGGTCGCCTCGAGCCAAGGGATCCGGCGCAACGTCGCCATGTCGGGCCGCATGCCGAAGTCGCCGTAACCCTGCTCCCAGCTCGCGATCGCGTAACCCGGAACGGGATCCATCTCCATCTCGAGCGCGAGCAGGTAGTTGCAGCCCTCGACGGGGTGCTCGGCCTCCATCTCCTCGACGAAGAACTCGGCGTGGAGGCGCTTGCCCATGAGGCGGCCCTGCATGTCGGTGAAGGCGACGATCACCGTGTCGACCTCACCCGCAGCCACGACGTCCTTCAGCTCCTCGAAAGTCAGCATGGCGGCGATCCTATGCCCTCGGTCTGTCCGGCCGTCGCGTGAGACTCGCCGATCATCGTTGACATGTCTTGACATGCGGCGCGCGTCGTAGGTGAATACAGCCCCCCACACGCAACAAGGAGGCAGGCACATGAGCACAGGGCCCGCAGGCGGCCCGTACCACACCTCGGAGGACGAACAGATCCTCCACCGGATGGGGTACGCGCAGGAGCTCTTCCGCGCAATGGGCGGGTTCCAGAACTTCGCCATCAGCTTCACGATCATCTCGATCCTCGCGGGCTGCCTGACCTCCTACTACGTCGCCTTCGAGCGAGGCGGACCGGTTGCGGTCACGTGGGGCTGGCTCCTCGTCGGCCTGATGTCCACGCTCATCGCCCTTGCGATGGCCGAGATCGCATCCGCGTACCCGACTGCGGGCGGCCTCTACTACTGGGCGTCCAAGCTGGGCAGCCCGGGCTGGGGCTGGGTCGACCGGCTGGTTCAACCTCATCGGTCAGATCGCCGTCACCGCGTCGATCGGCTACGGACTGGCCACCTTCGGCACCGTGCTGTTCGACTCTGGTTCGACTACCCGAGCACACGGGCGACGGTTCGGGACGGGCTTCAACGGCTCCGTCTACACGCTGTACGCGATCTTCATGATCGCGGCCTGTCTGATCAACGTGTTCGACATCCGCATCACGGCGGGGCTCAACACGATCTCCGCCTACTGGCACATGGCCGGCGTGGCGTTCATCGTGCTCGTCCTGATCATCGTCCCCGACAACCACCAGTCGTTCGGGCTACGTGTTCGGCGAGACGGTCAACGACTCCGGGTACTTCGCGCCGGCGACAATTTCGCGAGCCCGGCGTTCTGGTTCGTGTTCGGCCTCGGGCTGCTGCATCTCCCAGTACACGATCACCGGCTTCGACGCATCCGCGCACATGGCGGAGGAGACCCACTCAGGCCTCGCGCATGGCGGCTGTAGGCATGTACATGTCGGTCGTCGTCTCGGTCGTGTTCGGCTGGGTCCTGCTCCTCGCCGTGACCTTCGCGATCCCGACACGCAGGGCGCGCTCGACACATCGGCGCGATCGTACCGTGGATCTGGACGGAGTCGATGAGCCAGAACTGGGCCGAGATCCTGCTCTTCATCTGCTGTCGTCGCGCAGTTCTTCTGCCTCACCGCGTCGGTCACGTCGGCGTCGCGGATGATGTTCGCCTTCTCGCGCGACGGCGCCGTGCCCGGCATCAGCTGTGGCGAAGGTCGCGCGCCACCGCGTTCCCGTCCACTCGGTGGCGCGATCGGCTCGCTGCGGCGTTGCTCATGATGCCGACGCTACTGGAACTACCGCGTCGGGTATCTCGGCGGGGACCTCGATCGCGGTGATCGGGCTCTACATCGCGTTCATCCTCCCGGTTATCCTGCGGCTTCCGGCAGGGCGACCGCTTCGACGCCACGGGCGCCTGGAGCCTCGGCAAGCACTACAAATGGATCGACACGATCAGTCTCGTCTGGGTCGCGCTGATCACGTTCCTGTTCGTCTTCCCGCTCTACAAGGCCGGGCTCCCGTGGGAGGACGACTTCAGCTGGGAGCTGACGAACTACACGGTGCTCTGGTTCGCGGGCATCGGCATCGTCTTCGGCGGCTGGTGGGCGCTGTCGGCCAAGAACTGGTTCAAGGGCCCGGTGCGCATGGGCACCGAGGAAGAGCTCGAGCTGCTCGAGGAGAAGAAAGCTCGGCGAGTTCGAGCTCCCGACCGAGACGCGTAGCCGACCTGAGCTCCTCCTGTCGATGCGGGGGGCGCCGTCGGCGCCCCCCGCTCACCGCTCGAGAGCGCTGCGGAACCCTGGCTCGGAGGCGGTTTGCTGCATGCGCTCGAAGTGCTCCGTGGCGTAGGCCCCGAAGTCGAAGTCGAGCTGCGAGAGGACGCCCTGGACGACGCCCCACATCGCCTCGCGGAAGTCGGACATGAAGCGCATGAGGTCGAGGACAGCCATGCCTTCGGGGGATGCGTCTCCGGTGTAGGCCGCGAGCAGCACGGCACGACCTTCCGCGTCGAGCTCGTGGTTGATCGAGAAGTTCGCGAGGTCGAAGAACGGGTCGCCCATCCCCGCGTACTCCCAGTCGACGATGCGCAGTCGCTGGCCGTCGTCGATGAAGTTTGCGTTGAGCAGGTCGTTGTGGCACGGCCGCGGTTGCTGGCCGGCCCGCCGTCCGGCGATCCTGCGCGCCAGGTCGTGCGCGCCCGCGAAGGCGTCGGGCAGCGTCGCGCCTCTCGCGACCGCCGTGTCCCGATAGGCCTCCACGACCTCGAGGGCGTCGAAGCGCCCCGGGATCGGAGGCCCGCCGTGGAAGGCGCGGAGCGCGGCCGCGACGCGTTCGAGCTGTGCGGGCTCGCGGAGGCGCTCGGGCGGCGGGATCGCGCCGTCGATGAACCGGGTGACGAGCCAGCCCTCCGGCTCGACGAAGCCGACGACGTGGGGGCCGACGCCCGCCGCCTCTGCCGCGCGCGTCGCCGCCAGCTCGACCGAGCGGTCGATGCCGAGGAGGTCGGTGTCCTTTCCTGCGACCCGCAGCACGAACACGCCGTCGGGCCGCGTCACCTTCACGTTGTGGTTGGTGATGCCCCCGCCCAGGACCTCCCACTCGCAGGCGCCGTCGGGCCAGACGCGCTCGACCGCCGCCCCGAGCCTGGCTTCGTCCGCGTCGCTCACGACCGAGCCCCGCAGACGCTCACGCGCGGATCCTCTCGCCGGCCGGGTCGTACAGCGGCTCGTCCGCAACGACGCCACCGACCCATTCGCCGAAGATCTCGACGGCCACCTCCGTCCCGAGGCCGTACCTCGCGGGCAGGTACGCGAAGGCGATCGACGACTCGACGGTGTAGCCGTAGCCGCCGCTCGTGACGCGCCCGACGAGCGCCCCGTCGACGCGCACGGGCTCGGAGCCCAGCGCGACGGCACGGGGATCTCCGAGCGTGAGGCACCGGAGGCGGCGCTCGGGATCCGGTGCGGCGGCGAGCGCCTCGCGGCCGAGGAAGTCGCCCTTGTCCAGCTTGACCGCGAAGTCGAGGCCGGCCTCGAACGGCGTGTCCTCGGGTGAGATGTCCGCGCCCCAGACGCGGTAGCCCTTCTCGAGCCGCAGCGAGTCGATGGCCTTGTAGCCGCCCGCGACCAGCCCGTGGCCGCGCCCGGAGGCCCAGAGCTCGTCCCACAGGCGAGCGCCGAACTCGGCAGGGCAGTAGAGCTCCCACCCCAGCTCGCCCACGTAGGTCACCCGCACGGCGAGGCACGGCACCGGCCCGACCGCCAGCTCCCGTGCGGTCATGTACGGGAAGGCATCGTTCGCGAGCGAGGTGGTCGTGAGCGGCTGCAGGATCTCGCGGCTCGCGGGCCCCCACAGGCCCATGCAGCCGTAGGCGGAGGTCACGTCCGCGACGTGCACCGAGCCGTCGTCGGGCGCATGCTGGCGGATCCAGGCGCCGTCGTGTTGCCCGAACGCCGTTCCGGTCACGATGCGAAACCGGTCCTCGGCGAGGCGCGTGACGGTGAAGTCGCACTCGATGCCGCCACGCGGATTGAGCATCTGCGTGTACGTGACGCCCCCCACCTTTCCGGCGAGGCGGTTACCGCAGAGGCCCTCGAGGAACGAGGCGGCGCCTTCCCCGACGACGTCGAGCTTCGCAAACGAGGACTCGTCGAACAGCGCTGCGGCCTCGCGGCACGCGCGGTGCTCGGCACCGATCGCGGGCGACCAGAGCTTGCCCGCCCAACCCCTCGGGCGCAGCGACTCGTCGCCCTGAGCTGCATTCGGCTCGAACCAGTTGGCGCGCTCCCAGCCCGACTTCTCCCCGAAGACCGCGCCGAGCTCGCGCAGTCTCGCGTTGGCCGCCGAGACGCGCAGCGGCCTCCCGGCCGCTCGCTCGTGCCCCGGGTACTTGACGTCGTAGTACGTCTCGTAGATCTCCTTGGTGCGGACGACGGTGTACTCGCGCGAGCGGTACGCCGCCCCGAAGCGCCGCGAGTCCATGTGCCAGACGTCGAGCGACGGAGTCCCTTCCACGATCCACTCGGCCACGAGCTTGCCCATCCCGCCGGCGCCGGCGAGGCCGTGGGCACAGAAGCCAGCCGCGACCCAGAAGCCCCGCACGTCCGACGGGCCGAGGATGAACTCGCCGTCGGGCGTGAAGGCCTCCGGCCCGTTGATCAGCTTGACGACCTCCATCTCCTCGAGCGACGGCACGCGCACGATTGCGTTCTCCATCAGTTCCTCGAAGCGCGGCCAGTCCTCCTCGAGCAGCTTCCCGTTGAAGTCCGCCGGGATCCCGTCGAGTGACCACGGGGCGCAATGGCGCTCGTAGCCACCCATGATCAGGCCGCCCGACTCCGGCCGAAAGTAGACGAGCAGCGAGGGGTCGCGCATGGTCGGCATGTCCAGCGGCAGTCCGGAGGGCTTCAGCACGAGGTACTCGTGCGCCATCGGGACGACGGGCACGGACACCCCTGCGAGCGCGCCGAGCTCGCCTGCGAACATCCCCCCCGCGTTCACGACGATCTCCGTCTCGATCACGCCCCGGTCGGTCTCGACCGCGTTGACGCGCCCTCGCTCCGTCCGGATCGCCGTGACGCGCGTGGACGTGTTGACCTCGGCCCCACGCCGCCGCGCGCCCTCCGCGAGGGCGAACGTGAGCTGGCTGGGGTCGATGTAGCCGTCGGTCGGGAGGTAGGCGGCACCGAGGACGCCGTCGACCGACATCGGTGGGAAGAGATCCTGGGCATCGGCCGGCGAGACGAGCTCGAGCGGCAGGCCGAACGTCTTCGCCCAGCCCGCCTGGCGCGCGATTTCCTCCATTCGCTCCTCGGACGAGGCCAGCCTGAGCGAGCCCACCTCGCGCCACCCGGTCTCGAGCCCGACTTCCGCCTCGAGCGTCCGATAGAGGTCGACGCTCTCCATCATCATCTTCGTCAGCGAGAGCGAGGAGCGGAGCTGGCCGACGAGGCCCGCCGAGTGGAAGGTCGAGCCGCTCGTCAGGTCGGCCCGCTCGACGAGGACGACGTCGTCCCAGCCGAGCCGCGCGAGCCAGTAGAGGATCGAGCATCCGCCGACTCCTCCGCCGATCACCACCGCTCCCGCCCTGTCCCGCACCGGATCTCCTCCGTCGCTCGTCGCCTGGTAAGCGGGAACCTAGACTCTCGATATGAGGGTCGTTGCACGACCCGACGCGCGCGACGTGCTGGTCGACCGCGGCGCGGTCTACGTGCGCCCGCGCGCCCTCCGCTGCTGTCGCGGCCGCCAGTACGTACTCGACGCGTCGCTCGAGCGGCCCGGGGGCGACTACGAGCTCGTTCACGCCGCCGACGGGTTTCGCGTCTATGCGTCCGTGGGCCTGGTCGAGCCGGACGAGCTCCACTTCGAGGTCGACCGCCGGGGTCGCATCCGCGCCTACTGGAACGGCCAGGGCTGGATCGGGTAGCTGGGGCTCGATGCCCCGTCTACTGCCGCGGCCGGATGGCGGACAGTCCCCACCTGACGATCGCGCCACAGAGGACCGGCCTTTCTCCGGGAACAGTCCCCGCAGGGCCCGGAGGGGGCCTCCGAGGCCCCTCACCCCACCCAGGCGCCGCCGTTCTGGTCGATCGCCTGCCCCGTCACACCGCGCGCGTCCGGAGAGAGCAGCCACGCCACCGTCCCTGCGACGTCCTCCGGTTGCGACATCCGCCGGAGAGGCACCTCGCGCATCGCGTCGCGATAGGCGTCCTCCCGTGTCCCACCGCTCGCCGCAGCGGCCGCATCCAGGCCCTGCCACGCCATGTCGGTGTCGACCCAGCCGGGGCAGATCGCGTTGACCTGGACGCCGACGGGCGCGAGCTCGGCCGCGAACGAGCGGACGAGGCCGAGAAGCGCGGCCTTTGACGCGCTGTACCCCGTGTACCCGGGCACGGCGATCCGGGCCAGGATCGACGAGATCACCACGACGTGACGCGTGTCGGGGCCCGGAGCGAGATTCCGGAGCAGGGCGCGGACGCAGTAGTACGTGCCGTTGAGGTTCGTCTGGACGACGTCGTCGAACCGGTCGCCACCCTCGTCGTCCTCTCCGTTCGGGCCGCCGATCCCGCTCGCGGCCACGAGTGCATGAATCGGGCCGAGTGCCCCGGCGGCCCGCTCCATCGCGCCGTCGACGCGTCGGCGCTGCCGGATGTCGCACGCCTCGACGTGAGCCGTCCCGTCGATCGACGCAGCCGTCTCCTCGAGTCGCGCCTGCCCGCGTGCGAGGAGCGTGACCGACGCGCCTTCTCGCGCGAGCCGCAGCGCGATCGCGCGCCCGATTCCCGTGCCGGCACCCGACACGACGACGTGCCTCCCGGCCATCCGCGCTCCGGTCGTTCGCAATTTGCGGCCTTTCCCTCGACGGATCCCCTTGCAGGGGGCGGAAGGACAGTAGTAGATTGCCGCTGCGCCGAGCACGGGACGCGAGTAGGACGAAGCACTCCCGGGAGGCCGTACGCGGAAGCGGAAGGTCAGCCGGGAAGGTGGACGAAAGCGCACCCGGCTCGGCGAATCCTTGGTCCCGTTTCCTATGTAGAGCACACGCTGCTCTACGCAAGTGTGTGCGGATTGTAAAGAATAATACGCAAAGAGCGGCAATTGAGCTTTGTGCCCGCTTGACGACACCCCCGAGAGGCCCTAGTGTCCCGGGTGCACCGAGGAAGGAGCGCCCGAGGTTGATGGCTCTCCGACAGGCAGTCGCTTCGGCGGACGTCGGTCGGTAGGTCGGACGAGGGAGCACTGGCCTCGGTGCATTTTTTGCGTGGAATTCACGCTCGGTGTCACTTCTCGGGCCGAATTAGTCCAAGGAAATGGAAAATATCGCAATTTGCGACCTAAGACGCTCGGCGGCGCTTGACGGGGACGGAATTCGCGGCTAGGTTTCCGAGTGCACCGAGCACGGAGCGCCGAAGGTTGAAGGCACTCCCGCCCGGCAGTCGCTTCGGCGAAGGTCGATCGGGTGAGCTGGACGGAGGCGAGACCGACTCGGTGCACTTTCTTTGGTCCGCGAGCAGGATTCCGCAGGAGCGGAATCCTGCCGCTCGGATCCCCGCCTGCGGCGGGCAGATCCCTGAAGGCGCCCGCTCGCGCGGTCGCAACTGCATCTTTCTCTGGTCCGCGAGCAGGATTCCGCAGGAGCGGAATCCTGCCGCTCGGATCCCCGCCTGCGGCGGGGCAGATCCCTGAAGGCGCCCGCTCGCGCGGTCGCAACTGCATCTTTCTCTGGTCCGCGAGCAGGATTCCGCAGGAGCGGAATCCTGCCGCTCGGATCCCCGCCTGCGGCGGGGCAGATCCCTAAAAGCGGCCGCCTTCGGCGTCAGGCTCTCGCGGTCGCAACTGCCTCTCCTCAAGGCAGTCCCTCGGGGTCGGAGCGGACGGGCCGGGTGCGTATCCTCGCCCCGTGCGTCGCATCGTCGCCGTCACGGGCTCCATCGTGTTCCTCGACGCGATGCTGTTCGGAGCGATCATCCCACTCCTCCCGCGCTTCGCCGACGACTACGACCTGACGAAGCTCGAGGCAGGCCTCCTCCTCGGCGCGTACGGCGGCGGCGCGCTCGTGGGTGGGATTCCGGGAGGGCTGCTCGTCGGCCGGGTCGGGCCGAAGCGCGGCGTCCTCATGGGCCTGTGCGTGCTCGCGCTCGCAAGTCTCGCCTTCGCGCTCGCCGGTGGCCCGGTCGCCCTCGGCGTCGCTCGCTTCGCCCAGGGGCTGTCCAGCGCCACGACGTGGGCGGGCGCGCTCGCCTGGGCCTCGGTCAGCGTCCCGCGTGCCCGGCGCGGTCAGGCCCTCGGCACGGTGTTCGGGCTCGCGGTGTTCGGGTTCGTGGTCGGCCCGATGTTCGGCGGCATCGCCGACCTCGTCGGCATCCGCCCTTCGTTCGGCGCGGTGGCAGTCGTCGCGGCCGGCCTTGCCGGGGCGCTCGCCGCCGTCGACGCGCCTCCGCGCGAGGAGCGTCGGCCCGGTGCAATCTTGCGCGCGCTCCAGGATCGCGCGTTCGTCGGCGGCCTCTGGCTCAACACGCTGCCGGCGCTCTTCTTCGGCACCCTCGACGTCCTCGTCCCACTCCACCTCGACAGCCTCGGCTACGGGGCGCTGGCGATCGCCGCCGTGTTCTTCACTGCCGGCATCGTGGAGGTCGTCGTCAACCCCGTGGTCGGGCGCATATCCGACCGGCGTGGGCGGCTGCTTCCCGTTCGCGTCGCCCTCGCGGCCTCGATCGTCGTCGCTGTCGCGATCGCCTTCGCCACGGCGCCTCTCGTGGTCGCGGGGCTGGTGGTCGCGGCCTCGATCACGTTCGGCGGGTTCTTCACCCCGGGGATGGCGCTCGTGGCCGACCGCGCCGAGCACGCCGGGCTCGCCCAGGGGGTCGGGTTCGGGGCGACGAACACCGCATGGGCGCTCGGGGCGCTGACAGGCCCGGTGATCGGCGGGGCGCTGGCCCAGGCGTTCGGCGATGCCGTTCCGTACCTGCTGTGCGGCGCACTCTGCGCGGTCACGCTCGTCGCCGCGTCACGCGGCGCCGCACGCCTGCGACCGGCCTGAGCCGGAAGCGTCAGGCCGCTGGCGGATAGCGCTCGAGCACCCAGTCGGCGTCGAGCGGGCGCAGCCGGTAGTCGCGGCCGTTGACGAGCGCGAAATCTCCCCGGCGGGGATCCATCGGGAGCCGCGACTCGACCGGGTACCAGCGGTTGTGGCGGGCGATGAGGTCGTTCACCTCGTCGAAGCGCCAGCGTGCCGCGACGACGCGCCACGCCTCGGAGAGCTCGCCCGGTGACGTTTCCGACGCGAGCCGGTGGTGGACGACGGAGAGCGCCTGCTCGTGGGCTGTGATCAGCGCCTCGATCTCGCGCAGCCGCACCATGTACGGCAGCGGCCCGCCGAGCGACGCGAGGTACCCCTCTGCATCGGGCCGGAAATTTCGCAGGCGTAGCGGGAGCGGCTTGCCCCGGAGCGGGCTCGAGCGGAGATCCTCGTCGAGGCCCTCCAGCTGACGACGCTCGCGCGCGGTCTGCACGCGCGGCGCATCCTCGCGGAGCAGCAGCTCGCGCTCTTCCTGCCTCACGCCTCCAGTACAGCAGAGGGCCTGTGCCGGATGCGCCGCCGCATGCCCGCGAGCGCGAGGCCCGCCGAGCGCGGCGGCGACCACTCCGATGCAGGCGAACATCGTCCACGTCGCGTCGTCGCCGAAGCTGTTTCGCACCTGCAGGCCGATGAGCGGGGCGAGAGCGAACCCGATCGCCGGCGCGCTCCCGAAGGCGCCCATGTACGCCCCACGGATGTCCTGCGGCGCGAGCGCGGCGACGACCGCCTGGGACGTCGGCACCCACAGCATCTCGCCGATCACGAAGATCGCGACGACCGCGACGAGCACGGGAACGGTGTGCGACTGGACGAGAAGAAGGTACGGGAGGCCCATCACGAGGAGCGCAACGACGAGCTTCGGCGCCGCGGGAACACCCGCCGTGGCCCGCGTGAGGCGCAGTTGGAAGAGCGTCACGAGCAGCGGGTTGATCCACACGAGGAACCCCCAGACGGCGGGCTGGTACCCGAACCCGTCGACGATCGAGACGGGGAGCACGACCTCGTAGGCGACGTAGACGAGCCACGCGAACACCGCCGACCCGAGGAAGAGGAGAAACGGCCGGTCGGCGACGATGACGCGCAGGGAACCTCGCTCCGGCGGCCCCTCGGGCGAGTACGCACCACGGTGCGGCAGGAACCGGTAGGCGATCACCCACGCGGCCGCCGAGAGCGTCGCGACCGTCGGGAACAGGGCGGACCACGAGCCCAGCAGCAGCAGCAGGCCGCCGATCGGCGGGCCCGCCACGACGCCGAGGTTCGCGGCCACGCGGACGGACGCGTAGGCCGCCTCACGCCGCTCGGGCGCCACCAGGTCGGCGACCATCGCCTGCGCCGTCGAGCCGCCGAGGGAGCCGAAGGCGCCCGCCAGGGCGAGGGCCGACAGGGCCGCCCATTTGGAAGTCGAGAGGAGGAGCAGCACGATTGGATAGCCGACCATGATCCCCTGGCCGACGAGCATCACCCGCCGGCGGCCGATCCGGTCGGACAGGTAGCCGCCGAGAAAGCCGCTGAGCCCGGCCAGGAGCGCCCCGACGAGGAGCGCGTAGGGCAGCTCGCGCTTGGCGCCGAGCTCGTCCACGGCCCAGATCGCCATGAAGCTCCACATCGCCGAGCCCGCGGCGGTCGACGCGAGCGTCACGCCCAGCACGGGACGGAGCGCGGGGTCCACGTCGTCGCTCCAGATCAGTCGCGCGAGTCGTCGCAGCGCGCCCATCGGGGCGCACGCTAGCCATACGGCGTGGGCAAATCGGCGACGGCTGGAAACGCCGTCGTTCGGGTACGCAGTCAGACGTGAAGGGCACATCGCAACGCGTGGTTCCCTCCGCGAACGTCCGGCTGCCCCGAGTCGTGCAGAAGGCAGACCGGCACCTTGGACGCGCGGTAACTCGTGCTGTCGTCGCACATCACCGCCGTCGACTCCACCGAATAGGGTGGGGGGACGTCCTTGGTGCCTCCCCGGACGACTGGTCGGGAAGCGGGACCCCGCCGCGCCGCGGCTCGCTGGAGGTTCTGATCGACGGCGCCGAGGCGCTGCCGCGGATCGCAGCGGAGCTTCGGCAGGCACAGTCGCACGTGCACCTCGCGGGCTGGCTCGTCTCACCCGAGTTCGCCCTGACCCGCGGGGAGGCACCGACGGTCCTCCGGAACCTGCTGGCCGAGCTCGCATCGCGGATCGACGTCCGCGTCCTCACGTGGGCGGGCGCGCCTCTACCGCTCTTCCGCCCCTCACGCCGCGCGGTCCGGCAGATGCGCGAACGCGTCTGCGCGGGAACCAGGATCGAATGGGCCCTCGACTCGAAGGAGCGCCCGCTGCACTGTCATCACGAGAAGACGATCGTCGTCGACGACCGCGTCGCATTCGTGGGCGGCATCGACCTGACGGGCGAGAACGGGGATCGGTTCGACGACAACGCTCACATCCCACGGGCGGACGTCGGCTGGCACGACGTCTGTACGCGTCTGACCGGCTCGGTGGTCGCGGACGTCGCAGAGCACTTCCGAATGCGGTGGCACGAGGTGACTGGCGAGACGATCGCGCCGGTCGTGCCCGTCGTGGAGACGGCGGAGGCGGTCGCGATCCAGATCGTGCGCACGGTGCCCGAGCGGGTCTACGGGGCCGTCCCGCGTGGAGAGTTCGGCATTCTCGAGTCGTACCTGGGTGCCCTCGCGGGCGCACAGGAGCTCGTCTACCTCGAGAACCAGTTCCTGTGGTCGCCCGAGATCACCGCGATCCTCCGCGACAAGCTGCAACGGCCTCCGAGCGATCGCTTTCGAGTGCTCATCGTGCTCCCGAGCAGGCCGAACACCGGCACCGATGACACGCGCGGCGCTCTCGCCGAGCTCGTGGAAGCCGACGATGGGGCTGACCGGTTCCTCGCCTGCACGCTCTACGCGCACGAAGGGCCGTTCTCCGACCCCATCTACGTGCATGCGAAGGTCGGCGTCGTGGACGACCGCTGGATGACGATCGGCTCGGCCAACCTCAACGACCACTCCCTCTTCAACGACACCGAGGTGAACGTCGTCACGCACGACGCCGAACTCGCGAGGGATACCCGGCTGCGACTATGGGCGGAGCATCTGGAGCTCGCGGTGAGCGAGGTACAGGGCGATCCGACGCGCATCATCGACGACCGGTGGAAGCCGATCGCCGCGCAGCAGCTCGATCGTCTGAGAGCCGGCGCACCGTTGACGCACCGCCTCGTCCGGCTACCCCACGTATCGCGAAGGTCCGAGCGGCTGCTCGGGCCTCTCCAGGGGCTGCTCGTCGACGGCTGACCCGATGCGTCGTTGCCTAACGCGCCTCCAGCGTCCACGGCTCCCTTCGCGCGACACAGCGGAACGACGTCAGCGACCGACGAGCCGCGAGAGCCATCCGGAGCGCGGAGGCGCGTGCTCCTCGCCTGCCCGGGGATCGGGTACCACCGGAGCCTCGTCGGGTGTGTGGCGCCGCTCGGCCGCGGGCGCCTCGGTCGCCGCCGCCGCCTCCACCGCGCCTCCCGCGCCACCCATCTCCGCCTCGGGATGGTCCGGCGGAAAAGCGTGAGCAGGGTCGACGGCCCGGGCCGGATTCCCCGCGCGCACCGCAGCATCGTCGGCGGCGAGCTCTGCCGCGCGGGCCTCGGATTCGTGCGGAACAAGCGTCGCGGACACACCGCGGGCACGAAGGCGCTGGAAGTCACCCCGCAGCGCGGCTGACATCTCGTCCTTGTGGCTCTGGTCCTTCACCCGCCCGGCGGATTCCCCGCGGCGGCGTCGACTCCTTCCCGTTTCGGCCCGAGCCAGCGCCAGCCGGCGATGGTCGCGAGCCCGAGGAGCAGCGTCGGCAGCACGGTGAGGGCGCGGTACAGGAGCACGGCCGCAACCACTTGCGCGTTCGCTCCACCGAAGCCGACCAGGATCCCCGTGAGCCCGAGCTCGACCGGGCCGACTCCCCCTGGCGTGAGCGGTATCAGCTGGAGCACGCGCGCGAGCGACCAGCCGGCGAACGCCTCGATCCACGTCAGCTCGCTCGAGCCGATTCCCACGGCGCGCAGCGAGACGAGGAGCACGAGGAAGACCGCGACGTTTCCCACGATCGCTGCGATCGTGAGCCAGGCCCAGCGGCGGCGGATCAGGTCGACCGTGCTCCTCCTGAACCCCACGAGCCGGTCGGGCCAGCCCTCCGTCGGCCGTCGGTGGAATACGTGCAACAGCCGCTTCACGAATCGCTCGGCGACCTCCCCCACCCCCCGCGCGAGCCCGTCGCTCCAGAAGACGAGCGCGAGGAGCCCCACCGCTACCGTGAAGACGATCCCCCCGACGACGGCGGCGGTGGTCAGCACGGCGTCACGCTGTGACTCGATCGAGAGGAGCATCACGGCGATGACGGGCAGCAGAAGATTGGCAAGCTGGTTCCAGATGCCCGTCAGCGTCACGGCACGAGCGACCTCGCTCGATCCGAAGCCCCACGTGCGCAGCAGGCCGTACGAGCCGGCCATCCCGACGATGCCCCCGCCCGGGGCGACGTACGTGAACGCCGTCGACGCCTGCGTGAACGGAAGCGCCTGGCGAAACCGGAGGCCCGGCAGGGCCACCATCCACGGCGGCGCGTACGTGACGACGTTGAGCACCACGACGCCGGCGAGGACGAGCAGCCACGCGGTGTCGAGCTGCTTCACCACGTCCCATACGTCGCTGTAGTTCGCGATCCGCGGCAGGACGACCGCGAACGTGACGACGACCACCACCAGGCCGATGACACCGAGGACGATCTGCTGGCGCCTTCCCTTCACGGCGGCACCCTACTGCCGGCTCATCCGATGAGCGACGACGCTCCCCGGAGCACGGCGAGCAGGAGGCCGAGCGGCAGGTGCTCGGCGGCGAACCGGAGCCCCCGCGCGGTCGTGTCGCCGATCAGCCCCTGGGTCTCACCCTCCGCCACCGCCCGGACGAGCCCGGAGCGGAGCGCTTCCTCGAGGTCGTCGCGCGAGCGCCCCTCTCGCGCGGCCAGCGCGTCGAGCTCGTCCACGCTTCGCAGTGCCAGCACGAGCTCCTCGCGCGAGACCCCGAGCGAGCACGCGGTCTCGTCCGCGGCGGCGAGGAGCACGAGCTCGATCCTGTCCCCGGTCGCGTCCGCCGCCCGGGCCGGTCTCGGGACGCACGGGTCGGCGACCGGGCTCGGCTCGTAGGACGTCCCGCCCAGCGCGACGTAGGCCCCGACGAGAGCGACGGCGAGCAGGGCCGCAACCACGAGAGGCGCCGCTCTCACACGCTCACCTGCTTCCGCGAGACGACGATCGGCACGAGTGCTGCCAACGCAAGAAGCGCCGCGAGAAGGAATGGGCGGGAGAACGCGGCCGTCACCGCCCGGTCGAGCTCGGACACGAGCCGCTCCTCGAGCGTGCGGTATTCGGCGTCGTCGGGGCGGTCCGCGAACGCCTGGCGCACGTCCGGGACCTCGCGGTCGGCCGCCCGGACGATGGCGAGGACGTCCTGCGCCACGGCCAGCTTCTCCAGGGACGGGATGCTGCTGTCGAGCACGGCGGCCGCCCCGGCGCGGAGAGCACGTTCCTCGTTGCGGTCGAGCGCGCTGGTGAACACCGGGGTCAGCATGAGCAGCCCGAGCACGACGCCCGCGTGGCGCGCGGCGATCGTCCACCCGCCGTGCACCGCCTGCGGCGAGCGTCCGTGCAGCGCCCGCTCGGTGAGCGCCGAGAGGGCGAGGCCGAGCCCCGCGCCGACGAGCACCTGGGGCAGGAGCGTCCACCACCACGCCGAGCCGGGAAGCACGCCGAGGGCCGCCAGCCCGCCCGTGATCAGGATCACCCCCGCCGCGGCGCGCGTGGCCGTGTTGCCGATCCGCGGCGCGAGCGCCGCGGTGACGATCGCAGCGACGGGCATCACGGTCACGATCAGCCCCGCGACGGCCGGGTCGATGCGCCAGCCGTCGACGAGCAGGAGCACGAGTAGGAACAGCGCGGCGGTCAGTGCTCCGGAGACGAGCAGCAGCGCGAGGTTCGCAGGAACGTTCGGACGACCCGCCGGCACCACGAGCGGCCGCACTCGCAGCCGGGGGAGGGCGAGGAGCGTCACGAGCGCGAGCGGCGCCTGCGCGAGGAAGATCGACTCCCAGCCCAGGGTCTCGGTGAGGATCCCGCCGAGAGCCGGCCCGAGCGCAGCGCCGAGCACCCCGGCCGACGCCCAGGTGCGGACCGCGCGCGCGTCGTTTCCCTCGATCTCGGTGAGCAGGTCGAGAGCAGCGCAGACGAGGAGCGCTCCACCGACCGCCTGCACGCATCGTGCTCCGACGAGCACGCCGAACGACGGCGCGAGCGCACAGGCGAGCGACGCAGCCGCGAACACGAGCGTTCCCGCGACGAACGCGGGCACGGGCCGCCGTCGCGCCGCATAGGCGGCCGGGACGGCGGCGAGCGCGAGGCCGAGGTTGTAGGAGGTCAACACCCACGCGACCTGCGGGATCTCGACGTCGAACTGCCGCAGGATGTCGGGCAGCGCGAGGGTGACCACGGAGGAGTCCGCGAGCGCGAGACCGATCCCGAGCCCGACGAGGGCTCTCCGCGTCCGCGAGGTCACCGCGCAACTCTAGGCCAGCGGGATTCGCTCGCGATCGCGTTGGGATCGACGGCGGGAATCCGCTCCTGCGGATTCCCGCTCGCCAACCGGAGAAGCTACGATCGCGCCGTGCCGTTCTGGGCCTGGATTCCGCTGCTCCTGCTGCTGGTGCTCGCGCTCCTTCTGGGCGTGTTCGTGCTGCTCGGCCGGATCAAGAACGGGAAGTACCTACGCCCGGTCGTGACCTTCCTCTCCAAGGTCCCTCTCTTCAAGCGATGGTTCCAGAAGGCGTCGATCGCAGCCCTCGAGCGCGAGAACCCCGAGCTCGCCGCCGCGATGAAGAAGATGACCGCCTTCGGCGAGCCGAAGACCCCGGAGCAGGCACAGCGCATGCTGAACCTGCTCACCCCGTCCGAGCGGCGCGCCTACATGGAGGCCGTCGGCCAGGAGGCGCAGATGCCGGAGGCAACCAACCGCCAGCTCCGTCGGCGCATGGAGCACGGCGGAGCGGGCATGCCCGTGCGGACGAAGCCGGCCTCGGACCGCCCCGGGGCGTCGGGCCGTAAGACGGGCAAGAGCGCGAAGAAGAAGCGCTAGGCGCGG
Source organism: uncultured Actinomycetes bacterium (assembly GCA_963793655.1). Taxonomy (GTDB): domain Bacteria; phylum Actinomycetota; class Thermoleophilia; order Gaiellales; family Gaiellaceae; genus Gaiella. The sequence continues at coordinate 471,146 of CAWCAV010000009.1, read as the reverse complement.
CTGCGGTCCCGATCGGGTCGGCCGGCGCCGGCCCCGCAACCCTCAGGGTGCGAGCTGCGTCCCGACCTCCACCGTGGCGTCGACGAGGGCGCGGACGTCGTCGTCCGACGTGCGGTAGTTGACGATGCACGGCCGCAGGCACACCTTCCCGTCGACAAGCGCCGGAGCGACCCAGACGTCGCCCTGCTCCTGCAGCGCCTCCGCGAGGCGCGCATTGTGCTCGTCCAAGTCGACGATCCCTCTGGGCGCGTGGCGGAACGGCACGACCGAGAGCGGCGGCTCGCCGCACAGCGCCTCGAGCTCGGGGTGCCCCGAGATCTCGGCGTGGAGCAGCTGCGCCTGGCCGAGGTTCCGCTCGACCGCGGCCCGGATGGCATCCGCGCCGTGCGCGCGGAACGCGAGCCACAGCTTGAGCGCGCGGAAGGGGCGCGAGTACTCGAGCGTGATGTCGACCATGTGGTGGTCGGGACGCTCGTGCGGAATGTAGTCCTCCTCGTGCGCCAGAGCGCCGTGGAGGTCCGCGTGGCGGCGAACGAGCACGACGCCACAGGCCTTCGGGAGATACAGCCACTTGTGGGCGTCGAGCGTCACGGAGTCGGCGCGCTCGAGACCCGCGAACAGATGAGCGGCGGAGGGTGTCGCGGCAGCCGGCAACCCGTAGGCCCCGTCCACGTGGAGCCAGACACCGCGCGCCTCGCAGACGTCGGCCAGCGCGTCGATCCGGTCGACGGCGCCGGTGAGCGTCGTTCCCGCGGTCGCCACCACCGCGACCGGCGCGATGCCCGCCCGGCGGTCGCCGTCGATCACCGCCGCGACGGCGTCGGGGCGCACCCGCCGCTGCTCGTCTTGGGGCAGCGCACGAACCAGATCGGAGCCGATGCCGAGGAGCTCCGCCGAGCGTACGACGGAGTAGTGTGCCTCGCCCGAGCAGTAGAGGGCGCCGCGGGCCTTCCCCATCCCGGTCCGGCGCGTCCCCGGTAGCGCACGCTCACGCGCCGCCGCAAGCGCCGTGACGTTCGAGATCGTGCCGCCGCTCGTGAAGGCGCCCGCCGCGGCCGGGTAGCCGACGAACTCGCTCACCCAACGCACGGCCTGGTCCTCGACCTCCGACGCGGCACCGGCCCAGACCGCGAGGTTGGCGTCGAAGCACGATGCGAGAAGGTCGCCGAGAACACCGATCTCCAGACCGGACGACCCGACGAAGGCGAAGAAGCGCGGGCGCGGCTGAGCGATCGAGACGTCCAGGATCTGCGCTGCGTCGTCGAGGGCACCGAGCGCGCTCGACCCCTCATCGGGAAGAGCCGCGCGAAGGAGCCCTTGGAGGCGCTCGTCGACGCCCGGCTGCCCGGGTCGCGCCTGGTCGAAGCTCTGCCAGGCGCCCGCGACGATCGCCGCCGCGCGCTCGAGGACCTCCTCGCGCGTCGCGTCGAGGCGGAGCGAGGGGAGCTCGGACGCCGTGCTCATCGCGGAGAATTAGTACCCGAGCAGCGAGCGGGCCTCGCGGAGCCGCCGCGGCTCGTCGGCGACGAGCGCGGCCACGGCGTCTCCGGCGGCGCCACGGCCGACATGGATCCCATTCTCGGAGCTCCACTCGACGGCTGCCTCCGCCCACCCCACCTCGGCGAACGTCCGCGCACCGATGTCCATCCACCAGTACGGCAGGCGGTCGAGCTCGCCCACGACACCGGCGATGACGTCGGCGGCGCGCTCGCCGGTCCCGATCGCCATGTCCCAGTGTGGGAACCGGATCGGCCCGAACCGGGCGTGCGGCGCGACGACGAGGTCGCCGACGGCGTGCACGCGGTCGTAACCGGCTATCTGCAGCGCGTCGTCCACCGCCAGCGGCAGCTCCGCGTCGCTGATCTCGAGCCCCGGCGGGACGAGGGGCCGGCCGCCCGTTGCCGCAAGGACGACATCCGCGGTCACGGAACCTCCCGAATGACACGTCGTGATCCGGTCGCCCTCCCGCCGGAGCTCGGTGATCCCCGCCCCGCCCAGGAAGCGCGCACCCGTTGCGGCGAGCGCCGCGGCGCCGAGCGTCGTGAGCGGCTCGTGGAGCCGGTCGAGCGGCCGGTCGAGGACGTCGAGAACGGTCACGTCGTGACCGACGGCAGCGAGGGTCGCCGCGCTCTCCGTCCCGATCAGCCCTGCGCCGATCACGACGACACGGCGGGAGCCGCCGGCGAGTGCCACTGCGATCCGCTCGAGCGTTGCAGGGTCGGCGTTGACGAGCGCCGCTTCGGCACCGGGGATCGGTGGCGGCGGATAGCGGAGGCCGGTAGCGAGCACGACGGTCTCCGCCTCGACCTCGATCGACCCCGCGACAGCCTCCGCACGCAGCCGGCGACTCGCCAGATCGGCCTCGGCCACCACGCCGTTGAGCAGGTCGATGCCCCGCTCGGCCAGCCGTTCTTCGTCCGCGAGCAGGCGAAGGCGGCCGTCGGCGAGCGCAGCCTTCGTCAGCGGCGGGCGATCGACCGGCGGGCCGGGCCCGATGAGGAGCGGCCGGATCCCATGCCTCGCGAGCCGGGCCGCGCACGCGTACCCCGCCACGCCATTCCCGACGACCGCGACCTCCGACGTCACCCGAGCTCGACCTCGACCCGGCCGTCCACGACGCGGGTCGGGAACGACCGCACGGGCTCCTCCGCCGGTCCCTCGAGCGCCGCACCGGTGGCGAGGTCGAAGAGTGAGCCGTGGCAGGGACAGCGGATCGCCGTCCCCTCGACCCACCCGTCGGAGAGCGGGCACTCGGCGTGCGTGCACCAGGCCTCGATCGCGTGCCACGTTCCCTCCACCCGCGCGAGCGCGACCATCGTGTCGGCGACCGTCAGGCCGACGACAGTCTCGCTCGGAAGCGACGCGCTCGCCGCGTCGATCCAGGTCATGCGTCCCAGAGGACGTGGAGGTGCTGCGGCGCGCGGAACTCCCAGCCGTCGAACGCCGGCGGCCGCTCGGGGTCGAGCCGGATCCCGGGCAGGCGCTCGAGCAGACGGCGGAGCGCGATCCGCATCTGCACCCGCGAGAAGTGGTGCCCGGAGCAGAAGTGCGAGCCGAAGCCGAACGCTGCGTGGTTGCGCCGCGGACGAAAGAGGTTGAAGTCGTCGGCGGTAGGCCCCCAGACGTCCTCGTCGCGATTCGCCGACGAGACGAGGAGGCCGAGGTTCGCCCCCGCGGGAACCGTCACGCCGCCGAGCTCGGCCTCGGTGAGCGCGCGCCGGGTCTGCGTGCCGATCGGGGACACCCAGCGCAGGCCCTCCTCGACCGCGTCCCGCACGAGCGTGAGGTCGTCGAGCACAGCCCGCACCTGCCTCGACTCCAGCAGCCCGACGAGCGTCGAGCCCGCCGCGTGCCCCGGCTCCTGCATGCCTCCGAGGAGGATCACCTTGAGCGTCGGCAGGATGGTCGCGACGCGCTCCTCGAGCGTCCCCTCCGCGAGCGCGAGCATCGTCGCGATCGTCGATCCGTCGGGATCCGCGTGGAGCCGCTCGAAGACGGGTGCCAGCTCCGTGTCGATCTCGGCCGCGGTCGCATCGGCGATCTTCCACTTCGCCGCGTCGCCCTCGAAGTTGATCGCCCCTTCCGCCAGCCCGCGGAACCAGCGGCGCAGTGTGTCGCCCTCCAGGTGGCCGAGCCCGAGGACCCGCCCGAGCCCGAGCACGGAGATCGGCTCGAAATACTCGCTCATCAGCTCCGCCTCGCCCCGTCCCTCGAGGCCGTCGAGGAGCTCGGCGGCGAGCGGATCGACGAGATGGGGCGTCGTCGCCTCGACGACGCGCGGCCTGAGCGACGGGTCGAGCATGGCCCGCAGGCGCTTCTGCGGCTCACCGTCCAGGAGGAGGATGCTCTCGCCGCCCATCGTCCGCTCGAGCGGCGATGGATCGACACGCGAGCAGAAGACGTCGGGCCGGGTCGCCGCGCGCTCGACCTCCGCCCAGCGGGTCACGAACCAGAGGCCGACGGCGGGCACGAAGCACACGGGCGCGTCCCGACGCAGGCGCCCGTACACGGGATACGGGTCGCGGTCGAGCTCCTCGACCGTCACCGAGGCGGCATAGGCCTCGATCGTGCTCACGCGGTCGTCCCGTCGAGGATCTGCAGCGTCTTCAGGTCGGAGTAGAAGTCGAGCGCGTAGTCACCGCCCTCGCGCCCGATCCCCGAGATGCCGATTCCGCCGAAGGGGGCCGTGAGGTCGCGGACGAGGAACGTGTTGACCCATACCGTCCCGGCTCGCACGCGGCGTCCGACGCGCTCGGCCCGCTCCTGCGACCCCGTGTAGACGATCCCCGAGAGGCCGTACCGCGTCGAGTTGGCCAGCGCCACCGCCTCCTCCTCGTCGCCGAACGTCTGAAACGTGAGCACGGGGCCGAAGACCTCGCGCTGCACGATCTCCGAGTCGTTCGAGCGCGGGACGACGAGAGTCGGGTCGTAGAAGAGCGGGCCGACGTCGCCGCGGGCCCGGCCGCCGCGGACGATGTCGTCGCCGTTCGCGCGCGCGCGCTCGACGAAGCCCTCGACGCGAGCGAGGTGGTCGGGGTGGATCAGCGGCGCGACCGTCGTCGCGTCGTCCCGCGGGTCGCCGAGCACGTGCTCGTCCGTGAAGCGTTGGAAGAGGTCGAGGAACGCGTCGGCGACGCTCGCCTCGACCAGCAGGCGCGTGCCTGCGAGGCACACCTGGCCGGCGTCGTCGTACTGCCCCGCGGCCTTACGAGCGGCCGCTTCGAGGTCGGCGTCCGCGAAGACGAGGAGCGGCCCCTTTCCTCCCAACTCGCCGGTGAACGGAACGACGTTTCGCGCCGCCGCCGTGCCGATGTGCACGGCGGTCTCGGGTGAGCCGGTGAACGAGATCCGGCGTACCCCGGGGTGGCGGGTCAGCGCAGCCCCCACCTCCTCGCCGATCCCGTGCACGACGTTGAAGACGCCCGGCGGGAAGCCCGCCTCCGACACGAGGTCGGAGAGCAGCGAGCACGAGAGCGGTGACCACTCGGCCGGCTTCAGCACGACGGTGCACCCTGCGGCGAGCGCCGGCGCCGTCTTCCAGGTCGAGAGCATGAACGGGGCGTTCCACGGCGTGATCACGACGGCAGGACCGCTCGGCATGCGGACTACGCGGTTCCGCGTGCCGTTCGACTCCCACGTCCGCTCCTCGTATGCGACCGCGAGGTTCGCGTATGCGCGGTAGTTGCGCGCGCCGCGGGCGATCACCCGCGCCCGGAGCGAGCGGAGCAGCATCGCCATGTCGGCGCACTCGACGGCTGCGAGCCGTTCGACGTTGGCGTCGATCAGGTCGGCGAGGCGGTGGAGCCGCTCGGCTCGCCCGGCCGCGCCCTGCGCCGCCCAGCCCGGGAACGCCTCCGTCGCCGCGGCGACAGCGAGGTCGGCCTCGCTATCGCCGCCGCGCGCGACCTCGGCGAGGGGTCGCGCGTCGATCGGGCTCAGGTCGACGAAGGTCGAGGCGCTTCCCACCCGCTCGCCGCCGATGAAGTGCTCGGTCGAGACCCCGACGCCGGCGACGTCCGTGCGGCTCATCCCGCGAGCCTGCCGAACGCGACCGTCGCGACGTCGACCGTCGTGTGGCCGCCGTCGATCGGCAGCACCGCGCCGTTCACGTAGGAGGCTTCGTCGGAGAGGAGCCACGCGACCGTCGCCGCCACCTCGTCCGACGACGCCGCTCGGCGCAACGGGACGTCGACGAGGCAGGCCTCGTACGCCGCGTCGCGGTCGGTTTCGAGCCGCTCGCCGAGCGCAGACATCTCTCCGTCGGCCATCGGCGTCCGCACCCAGCCCGGCGCGACGCAGTTCGCGCGCACGCCCTCGGGGCCGTGGTCGACCGCCAGGCACTGCGTCAGCATCTGCAGCGCCGGCCTTGGAGGCGCAGTAGGCGAGCGACTCGGGGCACGCCCGGAGGCCCGCCGCGGACGACACGGTCACGATCGCCCCCCGGCGCGCGGTCAGATGCTCGATAGCGGCTCGGGCCATCAGGAAGGCGCCGGTGAGGTTCGTGCGAAGCACGTCGTCCCACGTCGAGGGGTCGAGGTCGCGCAGCGACCCCTCGCCGCCGATCCCCGCGTTGCAGACGAGGGCGTTGAGCCCGCCGAACCGGTCGACCGTCGCCTCCACCGCGCGCGCAGCGTCCGCGGCGCTGCCGGTGTCGGCGACGACGGCGAGCCCGTCGATCTCGCTCGCGACCCCCTGCACCGGCCCGGGACGGCGGCCCGTGACCGCGACCGCGTAGCCGTCCGCGGCGAGCCTTCGAGCGATGGCAGCCCCGATGCCGGTCCCGCCGCCCGTGACCAGGGCGACCTTGTCGCCCTGCGTCACTTGCCGAGCTCCCGCACCGTCTCGAGGTCGTCGACGGTGTAGGCAAACGTGAAGCGGTAGCCGCGGCCGACCCGGACCGGGGCGAGTGCGTCGACCTCCTCGTGCCGGGCGCCGAAGAGCTCGAGGGTTGCCGACCCCTCCCACACGTCGGACACGGAGCGGTCGCGCGACACGGCGCGGACGAGCTCGTGCACGGCCGGGTCGTCGTGGTGCCCTTTGTCGAGGCGCGGGAAGTGGCGCACGTTGACGATGGGCGGAGCGTTGTGGAACGGGCCTCCGGCCGAGGGATGTTCCAGCGTGACCGTGGCCTCGGCGACACGCCTCTCGTACGCCGCGCAGGTCGCTCCGAACCGTGCCCCGGGCTCCATTCCCGGATCGGCCGGGCCGCCGAGCCCGAAGCGCCGGGTGATCCAGATCGAGCCGAGCTTCTTCGGAAACCCTTGTATCCATCCTCGCGCAAGCGCGAAGTCCCGGTCGACCCAGATGTAGGAGCAGACGGTCACCTCCTCCCCGTCGAGCAGGCCGCTGACGACGACGAACACCTCCTTGTACTGCGAGCGGGACGGGTCGACGAGCTCGTCGCCGCCCTCCGAGCACGATTGCCAGTCGACCGCGACGAACGCGCATCGCCCCGGGTCGGGATGGGGGTCGACGCCCTCCGGCAGGAACGCGACCGCCCGATCGGGGTCGGCCCAGTAGTCGATCACCAGGAATGCCCCGACGTAGTGCCACGGCGGGTACGGGACGAGCGACGAGCGCCCCTCGGGCGTGCGCGGGGCCGTGTACCCCCGAAGCGCCGACGCTTGCCTCGCCCTCGTCATGTCACCTCGACCGGGGGCGGCAGCAGGCGCCCGCGGGTCTCCCAGCTCTCCCGCTCGAACTCCACCGCCACCTCGTCGAAGCGGAAGTACGAGCGCGGCGGCAGCGGTCCCCACGTGTTCGACGAGTAGCGGTCGTCGCGAAACGTCCTGGGAACGTGGTCGTCTGCCAAGCGCTCCATGTCGCAGTACAGCTCGACGTGGCACGGCTCCTCGGTGATCCGCACGTAGGTGGCGATGTTCCCCGCGATACCGTGACGGGTCGGCCCCCAGGACACCCACCGCCCGTGCCGCGCGAGATGGTCGAGCAGGTCGCGCATCTTCCCGATGTCCACGACTTCGAAGGCGAGATGGTGGAAGTGGGCGTAGCCGACGTCGACCAGCGCCATCACATGGTGCTCGGAGTCGATGTGGAACCAGACGCCGGCGTCGCCGAGCCGGTCGGACACCTTCATGCCGAGAGCATCCGTGTAGAACGCGGTGTTCTCCTGCAACGCGCCCGTGAGGCAGTTGACGTGACCGAGCCTGCGGGGCCCACCGATGCGCACCGACGACGACGGTCGCGCGTGTTGCGGCCAGCGGTCGACCTCGCTCGCAGCGGGCCGATGTGGGAGAAGCTGGATCGACCTTCCGTCCGGGTCGGCGAGCCAGAGCGAGCCGTCGCGCTTCTCGTGTGCGACACCAAGTTGCTCGAGGTGGGCGCGCGCGTCGTCCGGCGAGCAAGTGTGATGGAGCTCGAATGCGCTGTGGTCGTGCCCGGGCTCGTCTCCGACGACGAGCTCCAGCGAATACGGCTCGTCGTTGCACGCGAGGGACGCGCGATCGCCCTCGCGCGACCGCTCCGCCAGCCCGAGCTGCAGCGCCCACCGCGCGGACGCCTCGTCGAGGTCGGCGACCCGAAGGCCGACGTGGTCGATGCGGCCGAGACGGATCAGGGCCCGGCGCTCCCTCGCCGGGCGCAGCCGCCCGGAGACTTGGCGCGCTCGCTCACGGGCTACGGCCCTCCGCGACCATCCGCTCGGCCTCGTCCTCGGGGATCGCGAGCGCGACGTGGAGGGTCTGAGCTGACACCTGGAGCTGCTCGCCGGGCCCCGAAAGGTCGACGTCCCACTCCTCGACGGTGTTCGCGAGGAGCCCGAGCCCGGAGATCTCGACCTCGACGAGGTCGCCGGGCTTCATCGGCCTCGAGTTGGCGGGCGTCCCGGTGAGCAGGACGTCGCCCGGCTCGAGGGTGATCACACGACACAGGTCGGCCAGCTGGTAGGCGACGCCGAACATGAGGTCGCCCGCGGTCGTCTCCTGGACGACGTGGCCGTTGAGAGACGTGCGCAGCGTGAAGTCGGTGGGGTCGAACTCCGAGGCCGGAACGACCTCGGGGCCGAGCGGGAGGAACCCGTCCTGCCCTTTCACTCGCAGCATCGCCCCGCGGTCCGCGTGCCGGAAGTCGTGCATCCCGACGTCGTTCGCACACGCGTAGCCCCCGACGTACGAGAGCGCGGCGTCCGCCGCCACCCCCTTCATGCGCCGCCCCACCACGACCGCCAGCTCGCCCTCGTAGTTGAGGAAGCGGGCGCCCTTCGCCATCGGGATCGAACGGCGGTGGCCGTTGAGCGTCGTCGGCGGCTTGACGAAGTACGACGGCTCGGGGGGCATCCGCGCCGCGTACTCCTCGACGCGCGAGCGGTAGGTGAGGTGGACGGCGAGGATCTTCGTCGGCTCGACGGGAGCGAGGTAGAGCGCGTCCGGCTCGGGGATCTCCGTCCCGTCGTCGAGGACGATCGTCTCTCCTGCACGGCGCCCCCAGCGCGGCTGTCCGTCGACCTCGACGCGGACGCGCCGCCTCGTCCTGCAAGGAGTCACAGGTGGGAGGCATACTCCTGGACTTCCCATTCGGAGATGACCTCGAGGTCGAGCTCGCCGACGGCCTCCGTGAACCGCTCGACCTCGAACCGCTTCATCGCCACGAAGGTCGAGACGAGCTCCTTCCCGAGCTGCTCGACGAGCCACGTGTCGGCCTCCAGCGCGTCGAGCGCGGCCCCGAGGTCGGCAGGCAGCTTCGTGCCGGCGTGCGCGTCGTCCATTCGGTAGGAGTCACCCACGACGGGGTCGGGCGGCTCGAGCTCGCGCTCGATACCGTCGAGCCCGGCGAGCAGGAGCGCCGCGGTGATCAGGTGCGGGCAGGCGGAGCCGTCCCCGGTGCGGATCTCGACGCGCGTGCGCGACCCGCGCTCGTTCGGCACGCGGCAGAACGCGGTGCGGTTGTCGTGGCCCCAGTTCGCGTGCGTCGGCGCGAGGCTGTCGGGGAGGATGCGCTTGTAGGCGTTGACCGTCGGCCCGAGCAGCGCCTGGAGCCCCTGGGCGTGCTCGATCACGCCGCCGATGAACTGCAGCGCGAGCGGGCTCACGGCGGCGTCGTCGGACGCGAACGCGTTGCGCCCGTCGGCGTCGGCGAGGGAGAGGTGGAGATGGAAGCCCGAGCCGCCCTGGTCGGAGAACGGCCGGCCCATGAACGTCGCGACGAGCCCCTCGAACGCGGCGATCTCCTTCACCGCCGCCTTGAGCATGAACGCGCGGTCGGCCGCGTCGAGCGCCGCGGAGTGCTTGACGTTGATCTCGTACTGCGAGTTCATGAACTCGTGGTTTCCGGCGTACGCCTTGAGGCCGAGCTCGTCGGCCCAGAGGAGCATCTTCAGGTTCACCTGACGGGGGTCCGAGATCGCGCCGACGGTGTAGACGCGCGAGAACTCGTCGACGTAGCGCTTGAGACCGCCCGGGACCGTCGGGTCGCGCTCGCAGAGGAACCACTCGAGCTCGGGGCCGACGATCGGCAGCAGGCCGTGGGCCGCATACCGGCCGACGACCCGGGCGAGCAGCGCGCGCGGGCACGACGGCCAGTGGTCGGAGCCGTCGAGGCGCCAGGCCTCGCCGAGGCACCACGCCACCTCCGGCTGCCACGGGACGACGCGCAGCGTCTCCGGGTCCGGCCTGATCGCGAAGTCGACGTAGCCCTCCTCGCCCCCGACGACGGGGGTATGGCGCAGGTCGGTGCCCATCACGGCGGCGCAGAACGCGACGCCCTCGTCCAGCAACTCGACGAAGTGGCCGATCGGGATGTCCTTCCCGCGCGCGACGCCGTGCAGGTCGGTGTAGAGCAGGCGGATCGCCCGCACGCCCTGGCCGCGGAGCGATGCGACCGCCGCCTCGGGGTCGTGACCGTAGGTCATGCCATCGTCTCCTGGTCGCTCACCCGCGCACCCGGACGGGCATGCGCTTGATGCCGTTGAAGAAGCTCGAGCGTAGCCGTACCGGGTCGCCGGCCGGCTCGACCCGCGGCAGGTAGGGGAGCATCTCCTCGAGCCAGACCTTGATCTCGAGCCTCGCGAGGTGCGACCCCAGGCAGAAGTGCGGGCCGCCGAGCCCGAACGTCACGTGCCGGTTGGGGGTCCTTCCCACGTCGAGCCGGTACGGATCGGCGAACTTGTCCTCGTCGTAGTTCGCGGCGGCGTACCAGATGGTGACCTTGTCGCCCGCCTTGATCCGTCGGCCGTGGGCGACCACGTCTCTCGTTGCGGTCCGCCGGAAGTGGTGCACGGGATGTGCCCTGCGCAGGAGCTCGTCGGCCGCCGTCGCGGCGAGGGAAGGGTCGTCGACGAGACGCCGGAGCTCGTCCGGATGCGTCAGGAGGTCGAGGAGGCCGAGCGAGATCGTGTGGCGCGTGGTCTCGTTCCCCGCGGTCGTGAGCAGCACGAACATCGTCCCGAACTCCTGCTCCGAGAGCCGTGAGCCGTCGAGCTCGGCCTCGACGAGCTTCGTCGTGATGTCGTCGTGCGGCTCGCGGCGGCGCGCCTCGCCGAGCTCCCGGCCGTACGCCATCAGGTCGAGCGAGAACGGGCTCGAGAACGGCAGCTTGCGCAGCTCCGGGTCGCGCAGCGCGAGCTCGGCGACGTTCTCCTCGCCGACGACCTCGGGATCCGTGTTGCCGAGGATCTTGTCGCCGAGCTCGATGATCAGCCGGCGGTCCTCGACGGGGAGCCCCATGATCTCGGAGAACACCCACATCGGGATCTCGGCGGCGACAGACTCGACCCAGTCGAAGGCGTCCTGCTCGAACGCCTGCGCGAGGATGCCGCGCGCCAGGCCCCGGATTCGCTCCTCGTAGCCGTTCACCACACGCGGCGTGAAGCCCTTGTTGACGAGCCCGCGCATCCGTGTGTGCGGAGGCGGGTCGGTGTCGATCATCGACTTCCGCGCCTCGAGCTCCTCGGCGCTCAGGTCCTGCAACGAGGTGCCGCCGAGCTCGGACGAGAAGGTCTGCCAGTCCTTGGACACCTGGAGCACGTCGTCGTAGCGCGTGAACACCCAGAACCCGTGGCCCTCGTCCTCGGGATGCCAGTGGAGCGGCGCGTCCCTGCGGAGCAGCGCCAGCCATTCGTAGGGGACCCGCTCCTCCCAGACGTCGAGGTCGGTGAGGTCGACGTCGTCGAGCACGAGCCCGTCGAGCGACGGGCCTGCGACCGTCGCGCGGCGGGTGACGGACTCCGGGACGTGGTCCTCCCGCGCGTGCACGGCCTCCTCGGCGAGGGGAGGCGGCGTGAACCGGACGAGCAGCGCGCCATTGTCCTCCCGCGCCTCGTAGATCGGCAGCGGGTCGAGGGCCGGCGGCGTGAGCACGTCGCCGGTGCGGACGTCGAACTCGGAGCCGTGACACGGGCAGACGATCACGCCGCCGTCGAGCTCCCCTCCGGCCAGTGAGCACTCCTCGTGGGTGCACGTGTCGTCGAACGCGACCCATCCGCCGGCCGTCCGGCCGACGCACACCGCACGCCCCTCCACCTCGACCTGGCGGAGTGCCCCGGCAGGCTCGTCGCCGGCCGAGCCGATCTCGTGCCAGGCAGTCTCGCTCACAGAGGCATCTCGTTCTCGGGCAGCGGCTCGAAGTCGAGGCGCTCGTCGAGCGGCGGCACGCCGCGGTGCTCGGCCGCGTGCGCAGCTGCCGTGCGGACGTTCGCGGGACGCAGGAGGAGCACGACCACGAACCACACTACCGCGACGGCAATCACCCCGATCGTCCAGTAGAAGGCCTCCCAGTTCACGTTGGATCGGTCGTGCGGCGACGGCTTGAGGGCGCCGAAGTAGCCGAGCAGCGGGGTCGCCACCGCGACCGCGACGACGGCGTACTGCCAGAGCTTGTTCCCCGCCTGGCGGACGAGGCCGAAGGCGACCACCGCCAGGACCAGGTACACGGCCTCCACGGCGAACGAGCCGATCGTCGCGGAGAGGATGAACGTCGCGAACCCGTCCGAGGGGAAGATCGGCACGAGGTCGCCGTTCTCGCCGGGCACGACGAAGCGGCCCTGGTAGTCCGCGAGCCACGAGACGAGCATGAGGCCGATGCCCCCGACCGCCACCATCAGGTTGGCGACCCACGGCGTGTCGTAGCGCGAGGTCCTCGAGAACACCTTTGGGAGAAGGCCGTCGCGGGAGAGCGCGAAGTAGCCGCGGCCGATGGTCACGCAGATCGCGAGCGCGAGGGCCATCGCGTCCAGGATCACGACCACGTCGAGGATCGCCGCAAACCACGATCCGATGTACTTCGTCGCCATCTCGTTGACCGCCGCCGGGGACGCCGCCCAGGCACCCTCGTTCACGGCCGTCTTGCCGTACCCCATGGAGAACGCGAAGGCCATCACGACGTAGAAGGCGCCCGACGCCGCGATCGTGAACAGGACTGCGCGCGGGATCGACCGGTGCGGGTCGTGCGACTCCTCGCCGATCGACGCCGCGGCCTCGAAGCCGACGAAGAGGAGGATGCCGAGGAGGACGCCCCCGAGCACGCCGCCGCCGGTGACCCCGAACCACGACGTCTCGCTCGGGTTGAACACGGAGAGCGAGATCCCGTCCTCCCCGCCCTTCGCGATGATCACGACCGCAAGGATCAGCATCGGCACGAACGAGACGGCGGCGAAGGTCAGCATCGCCCGCACGGCAACGCGGACGCCAAGGTGGTTGAGCACGAGCACGATCGCGAGCCCGATCAGGCCGAAGACCCACCACGCAGGGGCGTTGTCGGAGATGTGAGCCTGCCAGGCTCCCTCGGACAGCAGCCCGACCCCGAGGTAGATGCCGCCGCCGCCGAGGAACAGCGTGCCGAGGAAGAACACGCCTGCCGTCAGCACGCCCACCCAGGGGTGCGCGCCGTGGGTCAGGTACTCGTACACCGCCCCGGCTCCCGCGAAGCGGCGGGCGTAGAGCGTCACCGCGTACCCGATCGCGAGCACGCCGAGGCCGGCGAGCAGGATCGCCAGGGTCGCGTTCCACGCGGCCCCAGTGCCGGGGTTCGAGACGAGGCCGAGGATCAGCGCGGTCGAGAACATCGGCCCGATCGCGAGCGACTGGGCGACGGCGTGAATGGTCGAGAGGTTCTTCTGCCCGAGGGTCGCGCTCGGGGCGGTCGAGCCGGTCTCACTCATGGAGTTCCTCCTCCGCTGCCGGCGCCCCTTGCGCCGGGGACGAGGGTGGTATAAAGGTTCGAACATCGAATGTCAATCGTCACCGGCGCTGCTGCATGCGGGCATTGGGCGTGCCAGGGCACGCGGCCAGGTTCGCCGCGGGCGCCACCGGAATCGCCGGAGCGCGTACGTGCCGAGTCGTCGCAAAGGGACAGGCCTCCGTGCCAGGCACGAAGCGACGTTCACGGCGTTGAGGGACACGTGAGCGAGACGAGCGCCGGCCCCCTGCGCGTGCGCTCGGTCGTGGGGCTCGCGTACGACGAGCTCCGCGCGATGATCGTCGAGGGTCGCCTCGGCCCGGGCTCGCGCATCGGCCAGGCGGAGGTTGCAGACATGCTCGGCATCTCACGGGGCTCGGTGCGCGAGGCGCTCCGGCGGCTCGCCGGAGACGGCCTCGTCGAGTTCGAGGTCAACCGGGGGTTCTTCGTCGCAGATCTCGGGCTCGACCGCGTCCTCGAGCGCCTCGAGGCACGCCTCCAGCTCGAGCCGGCAATCGCCCGCCTCGCGGCGGAGAGGCGGAGCGACGACGATCTCGCGGCGCTGCGTCGGGCCGTCGCGGACGAGCGCGCCGCGCGCACCGCCGCGGCGGCCCACGACGCCAGCCGCGCCTTTCACGCGGCGCTCGCGGTCGCGACGCGGAACCGCGCGCTCGTCCGGATCTTCGACTCGCTCTGGATCGCAGACGTCGGCCGACGCCTGCTGGCGCGGCGCCGCGCACAGCCCGACTGGCAGGAGGCCGACGTCGCGGAGCACGAGGTGCTGCTCGCCGCTGTCGAGGCCGGCGAGGGCGACCGCGCCGAGCGCCTCATGCGAGCGCACGTCGAGAGCGCGTGGCGCCACTGGTCGGGCAGGTCGCCGGGCTGACCCCGTGAGCCGCGTCCGGCTGATCCACGTCCTCTCCGAGAACTGGACGCTGACACCGCCGCGCGACCTGCGGGCGCTCGTCCGCATGGCCCGGGAGGCGGAGGACGCAGGCTTCGACGCGGTGATGGTGAGCGAGCACGTCGTGCTCGGTCGCGGCGCCGACGCCGGCGGGCAGATGGAGAATCCGCGCGACTACGCGCTTCCCGGAAACCAGGACCCGGCCATGCCCTGGCCGAGCTCGCTCGTCCTCCTCGCGGCGATCGCTTCGGCGACGACGACGCTCCGGCTCGCCGCCGCCGCGATCATCGCACCGCTCCGCCACCCGCTGCTCCTCGCGAAGGATCTCGCGACCCTCGACCTGCTGTCCGAAGGCCGGCTCGTCGCCCTCCCGACCGTGAGCTGGCATGAGCCGGAGTACACCGCGCTCGCGGTGCCGTACGCACGGAGGGGAGCCCTGCTCGACGAGCACCTGGAGGCGTGGCAGGCGGCCTGGGGCCCGTCGCCCGCGTCGTTCTCGGGACGCCACTACCGCTTCGAGGACGTGTGGGTCGAGCCCAAGCCGTATCGCCGGGACGGGGTCCGCCTGTGGTTCGGCTCGAGCACGCTGCACGAGCACCTCCTCCGGCGGCTCGTCCGCTACGGCCACGGCTGGAATCCCCTGGGACGCCCCGGCGACGAGGACGTCGCCCGCCTGCGGGACGCGCTCGCCGTGGCGGGCCGCGACTCCGGTGCGTTCGAGCTCGTCGGGGGCGTCCGCGGCCGGTTCCCCGACGCGGGGTCGGCCGCCGACGTCGACGAGGCGCTGGCGACGATCCCCGCGCAGCTCGACCGGGGCTTCACGTCGATCTGCATCAAGCCCTCGCAGTTCCTCGACGACCCGGCCCGCCACGGCGCGGTGGTGCCGGGACGTTGTCGCGAAGGTCGCCTCCCTGACGGCGTAGGCTCGGCCCGTGCAGCCGAGGATGCACGAGAGCTGGCTCGCGGTGCTCGGCGACGAGCTGGCGCAGCCGTACATGCGGGACCTTCGCGCGTTCCTCGTCGCCGAGCTCGCCGGCGGACGGAGGTTCTATCCGCCGGCCGACCACGTCTTCTACGCACTCTCGCTGACACCGTTCGAGGCGGTGCGCGTCGTGATCCTGGGGCAGGACCCCTATCACGGTGCCGGCCAGGCGATGGGGCTCTGCTTCTCCGTCCCACCCGGGGTGCCGCCGCCGCCGTCGCTCCAGAACATCCACAAGGAGCTCGAGGCGGACCTCGAGCTGCCACGACCCTCCTCGGGCGACCTCACGCCGTGGGCCGAGCGCGGCGTGCTCCTGCTCAACGCCGTCCTCACCGTCTCGCCGGGCAGGCCGGCCTCCCACGCGGGGAAGGGCTGGGAGAGCTTCACCGACCGCGCAATCCGCGAGCTCTCCGAGCGCCGGGAGGGCATCGTCTTCCTGCTCTGGGGACGCTATGCGCAGCAGAAGGGTGCCATCGTCGACACGACCCGCCACCACATGCTCACCGCGCCACACCCCTCCCCGTACAGCGCCGCGAACGGGTTCTTCGGCTGTCGGCACTTCTCCCGGGCGAACGCGCTGCTCGAGACGGACGGGCAGGATGCGGTGGACTGGGCGCTTCCGTGACGCTGGCGCCGGAGTCGGGCGCCGGAGGCCCTACAGCCTCCTGAGCACGTCGCGCAGCCCGCCGAGGACGACCCGCGGTCTTCCGTCCTCGAACGAGGTGACGGGGAGCCATCCGCGATCGCGCACCCAGAAGACGTTCGGGCTCAAGGGTGCCATCGAATCGTACGAGGCGAGGCGTGCGACGTCGAACATCCGCCGTAGCGCGAACTCCGCCTCCGGGGCGTCGACGGGGCGGTAGAGCAGCCGGTGGCGCTCCGGCACGGCGACGAGCGTCCCGAGCCCGGCGTGATGCTCTCCGGTGAGGTGCAGCATGGCCTCGGACAGCACGAGCGCAAGGCTTGCAGTGAAGAACGATTCCCCGGTGACAGCCGCGTAGCTCCGTTTCGATCCCTCGTCGACGATCTCGCACTCGTAGCTGTCGGTCGTGAGCAGGGCCTGGAGATTGTCCCGACCGCGCCCGACCAGCTCGCCGAGCGTGCCGCGCAGGGCCAGCTCCTCCCTCGACGGCGTCACCACCGAGTCGTGGATGTCCACCGAGAGGACCTCGAGCAGTCCCGGCGCAACCGGGCGGGCATAGGCGCAGTTGTCGGGATCGGCCAGGGAACGGGGCTCGACGAGGCGCAGGCGCAGGCCCGCCTCGAGCTCGGCTTGCGTCAGCTCGGCCAGTTCGCGTGGCGGCGTCGTCACCAGCGTCACGTGCTCGGCGATCAGGTCGGGCCAGTCGCGCCGGTCCGCGCCGGCGCACAGCATGCCGATGTTCCAGAGGCCGAACGTCGTTCCGGCGCGATCCTCGATTCGGTCGGAGTGAACGGAGACGTCGCGGCCCGCTCCTGCAAACGATCGCTCCACGAGCCTGCGGAAGTCGTTCGCCTGCGCCGCCGTGAAGAACGTCAGGTGGTCGTCGAGCCGCTGTGGCTGGGGGCGTCTGAGGAGTCTCATCTGCGTCCGCTCACAGTGGCATCACGCACCGTCGATCGGGCATGCCCCGTCCGAGGGAATCGGCGTCACCCGCATGGGCGGCGCTCCCGTAGCATGGGCGTCGTGCCGTTCGGCCTCGGGATCTGGGAAATCGTGATCCTCCTCGGCGTCCTCGCGCTCCTCTTCGGTGCGAAAGGCGTCCCGGACGTCGCGCGTCGCCTCGGGACCGGCGTGCGCGAGGTCAAGGACGCGGTGGGCGAAGTCGACCCGCGTCGCATGCTCGAGCCCGGCGACCGGGCCGAGCAGCCGAAGTCGAAGCCCGCATCGCCGGGCGACGACCACAGCGCCTGATCAGCCGACCCAGGGCACCGCTGTGCCGTCGAAGAGCGGCGTCGCCGCGTCGCGGCCGATCGATGCCTCGACGGCCTCGTAGGCACGGTCGACGCGCGGCGGCCTTCCAGGGCCGTGCGCGTCGGAAGCGACGAGCGACACGAGCCCCTCCTCGAGGAGCCTCCACGCGGCCCGCTCGGCGTTTGCCCCGTGGTCACCGGTGAGCGAGGGCGCGTTGAGGCACAGAGGCCACCCGGACTCCGCGAGTGGACGGGCCGACTCGGGGTCGGTGGCCACCGCCGGGCATCGCTCGGGGTGGGCGAGCAGCGGGACGAGGCCCGCCCGCTCGACGCGCTCCGCCGCACCCGCGACGAGCTCGACGGCCCCGTCGACCTGCAGCCACCACCCGGGGAACTCCACGAGGACGGCCCTCGTGCCCTCGAGCCGGTACTCCTCGGGGTCGGCTCCGTCGACCAGAAGGGACGGGTAGACCTCCCAGCCCCGGCGCAGGTCGAGGCCCCACTGCGCCGCCTCCGAGTGGATGACCGGGAAGGTGCGCTCGAAGAGCTCGACGCGCCGGGGGGTTCGGGGGAACGTGTCCCAGTCCGCGTGCGCGTGGGGCGTCGCGAACAGCACCCGGGTGCCTGCGTCGAAGGCGATCCGGCAGAGCGCGATTCCCTCGTCGACCGTTGCTGCGCCGTCGTCGCCCGACGGGACGACGTGCGAGTGGACGTCGACGAAGCCCGGCTGCGGCACACTGCCACGGTAGCCGCGGCGGCTTCACATGCCCCGACGGCTGCCCGGGCTCCGGCAGAACGCCCCGGAGAGCATCCCGTCGCGGCAGAGCTCGGGCTCGGGGGCGCCGATCGCGAAGGCGCTGCGCAGGTCGCGGGTGAACCAGACGTGCATCATCTCGCTGCCCTGGAGGGCCGTCGCGTGGGGCGGACAGGTCCCGTTCGCCAGCGGCTTGAGGCCGCGCTTGATCCCGACCGTGCAGACCACGTGTGAGTGCCAGCGCGTTATCGGCCCGCCGGGCGACGGCCCGCGCTCGCCTCGCTGCACGCTGTACATGACCCCGACGAGCACGGCCGCGCGGCCCGGCTCGCGGGCGAAGATGAGCGCCTTGGGACGCTTCGCGTCGAACGCCGGCCCGGTCCGGCGCTCGCGCAGGCGCTCGGCGTGGAGGTAGTGCGCCGTCTCGTCACCGGCCCTGCGTCGAGCAACCCGGGTCTCGAATCCCGCGCGCCTGGCCGAGTGCAGCGTCGTCCAGCGACGGGCCTCGCGGCGGACGGCGGAGAGGATGCGCCGGGCGGCCGCTCGCTCCCCGGCCGTCGAGAGCGACAGTGCCGGGTACTGCTCGAGATGCCCGATGAGGCCACGCCGCGCGCTCGCCGGCAGCCTCGACGCCCCGGGCGGGAGCGTGCAGCGGATCAACGTCGACGACGGAGGGACGGCGGCCCCGCCCGAGCCGACGCCGCCGAGCGCAATCGAAACCGCCAGCACCGACACGACGAGGTGCGCTCGCCGCGTCACGGCCGGGAAAGCCTCGCCCAGAGGTTGTCGAGGATCACTCGCACCGCGCGGGAGCGGTTCACGAAGCAGAATGCGCCGGCCGCGAAGACCTTCGCGCCTGCGGGCGTCTCGTGGTAGGTCATCTGCGCCGTCCGCCCCGGCCCGAGCAGGTTCGGGATCTCGGCGAGCACGCAGGTGCCGCGCGGGGAGTCGGCCGTCGTCGCGTCGATCTCCACCCCGCCCCATCCGAACCGCGAGCCCCTCCGGAGCCCGGTTCGCGCATAGAGCCAGGGCGCGCAGCGGGTGGTGCGGACGACGTAGGCCCCGCGATGCGTCCCGTCGTCGCTGGCCCGGTACTGGACACCGACCAGCGCCGCCTCGGGCCTCGGGTGCCGGAGGCGCCGCCACTGCTCCTTGCGGCGCAGGACCGGCCCGTCGCGCACGACGCGCCAGTGAAGGTTGTCCGCGCTGAGGAAGGCGAGGTTCCCGCCGCCGTCTCGGAATCCCTCGATCAGCTCCAGCTCGTGCCGTGTCACGTACTCGTGGTGCCCGGGGAACACGACCAGGTCGTAGCGACGGAGAAGGGTCGCGGCGTCCGGGACGCGCTCGAGATCGACGTCGGTGAGGAAGTCCGCGTCGCGCGCATCCGCCCGCAGCCAGCGGAGAAACGGAAGGTCGTAGCGATGGAAGAAGGGCGGCAGGCCGTTCCCCATGAACGGGCGATCGACACGAGCGCTCTCTCGGGACCTGGACGCGTACCACGTGTCACCGGTCCCGTCGCCGTCGGCGTCCGTGAGGTTGTAGGCCTGCCATGTGCTCGTCGGTAGGACGACGGCGACGCGCGGCCGTGACGCAGCCGGAGCTCTCACCACGAGTGGGGCCTGGGCCACGACACCCCCGTCCGAGAGACGTGCGACGTAGACGCCGGGTCGCCAGCGCCCGACCCGCACACCGACCAGCCGGTTGCGGACCACTCGGGGCCCGAGCGCCACCTCACCGGTGGCAGCGTCGACGATCTCCAACCGGAACGACCGCGACAGCGCGTCCACCTCCAGGGTCGCCACTCCACCAGGGGCATAGCTCTCCCGCGTGAACGCTGCCGCCGGCCCGCGCACCCGGATCACCGGGCCCTCGAGCGTTGTGCGGGCGCCGAGCCGACCCGTCAGGGAGAGTCGCGTCACGTAGGTACGGGCGGCCGTCGAAGCCGAGGGAGCCCAGACGACGGTCGTGAGGCCGCTCGCGCCGCGGAGCCGCTCGACGTGGACGACTCCCGGGCGCGGCTTGCGCTGGAGGACGACGAACTCCACGACGGACGGGCTCGAGAGCCGAAAGCGCAGTGCGGCGCAGTCCTCGGTGCCGTCACCGTCGGGGCTGATCGTCAGCACGCCCCCCGCGGCCACCGCCGCCGCCGCGCCGCACGCACGGGCGTCGACCATCCGGAGCGCGAGTGGATGTCGCTCCTGTGCCGCCGCGCCGGGAGCAGCGAGCAGCATGGCGAGCACGGCGGCGACGGGCACGCTCCTCATCTCGTGCGAGATCGTACGAACAGGCCCGGACTCCGCCATCCCCCGGCCGGGATCGGATCATCTACTCTCGTGCGGCGATGGGCGAGCGACGGACGCTGCTGGTGGCGAACCGCGGCGAGATCGCCGTCCGCATCTTCGCCACGTGCAGGCGGCTGGGAATCCGGACGGCCGCGGCGGCCGGCCCGGGCGATCACGGAGCGCTGCACACGCGGGTCGCAGACACGGCCGTCCACGTGCCGTCGTACCTCGACGCCGGCGCCCTCGTCGCGGCGGCGCGCGAGGCCGGGGCGGATCTCGTCCATCCCGGCTACGGCTTCCTTGCCGAGAGCGCGGCGTTCGCGGAGGCGGTCGTCGCCGCGGGCCTGACCTGGGTCGGCCCCTCCCCCGAGGTGCTCCGCCGGGGAGGGGACAAGCTCGAGGCGAAGCGCATCGCTGCGGCCGCGGGGGTCCCGACGCTCGCCGTGGGAGAGCCGGGCGAGCTCGGGCTGCCGCTCCTCGTGAAGGCGGCGGCAGGCGGTGGGGGCCGCGGGATGCGGGTGGTCGAGCGGGCCGAAGACCTCGAGGAGGCCCTCGCGGCTGCGTCGCGCGAGGCGAAGGCGGCTTTCGGGGACGGCACCGTGTTCTGCGAGCGCTACCTGACTCGGCCGCGCCACGTCGAGGTGCAGCTGATCGGCGACGGCCACGGGACCGTGCTCGCCCTCGGGGAGCGCGACTGCTCGGTGCAGCGCCGCCACCAGAAGGTCGTCGAGGAGTCTCCTCCACCCCGGCTCCCCGAGACCGTGCGCGCACGGCTCGCGGCGCACGCCGTTGCCTTTGGGCGCGAGCTCGGCTACGAGAGCGCGGGGACGGCCGAGTTCCTGGTCGAGGACGACGAGCCGTTCTTCCTGGAGCTGAACGCCCGGATCCAGGTCGAGCACCCGGTGACCGAGGCGGTGACGGGGCTCGACCTCGTCGAGCTCCAGCTTCGGGTCGCCGACGGCGAGTCGCTCGCCGATCTTCGGCCGTCGTCGACGGGACACGCGATGGAGGCGCGGCTCTACGCGGAGGACCCGCGGAGCTTCCTGCCGCAGCCGGGCACCGTTCGGCGCCTGCGGCTTCCGGCCGCTGCCCGCGTGGACGCGGGCGTGGAGGAGGGCGACGAGGTCGGCGGGAGCTACGACCCGATGATCGCGAAGCTGATCGTCCACGGGGCCGATCGAACCGATGCGCTCGACCGGCTCGCGGGTGTCCTCGACGAGACGATCGTAGAGGGCGTGACGACGAACCTGCCGTTCCTCCGCTGGCTCGTAGCGCACCCGGCGTTCCGCGACGCCGACCTTTCGACCGACTTCCTGGCGCGCTTTCCGCCCCTCTCCTCTCCCCCGCTGCCCGCTCCGGCCGGCCCGTGGGGGGAGGGATGGCGGCTGAACCTGGCGCCGGCGTCGGGGTTGCCGCCGCTCGAGGTCGAGTCCGCGGCGCACTCGCGAACGCAGCACGGCGGCGACGGGCGCGTCACCGCTCCGATGCCCGGCAAGGTGATCGACGTTCGCGTGCAGATCGGAGAGCAGGTCGAGCCGCATCAACCGCTCGTCGTCCTGGAGGCCATGAAGATGGAGCAGATCGTGACGTCCCCCTACGAGGCAGGGATCAAGTCGGTCGACGTCGCGGTCGGCGACCAGGTGGCGACGGGCGCGCTCCTCGTGACGCTGGAGACCGCATGACCGTGCTCGGGACCCGCGTGGTGCGCGACGACGCCTTCGCCCGCCGGGAGGAGCTGATGGAGCGGCTCGTCGCCGAGCTCCGCGAGCGCACTGCGACCATCGCGGCGGGCGGAGGCGAGCGATCGGTCGAGCGGCACCGGTCGCGCGGCAAGCTCACCGCGCGCGAGCGGATCGACCGTCTCGTCGACCCGGTCTCGGCGTTCCTCGAGCTGAACGCGCTGGCCGCCTGGGACCTCTACGAGGGTCAGGCGCCGTCCGCGGGAATCGTCACGGGCATCGGGATCGTCGAAGGCCGAGCCTGCGTGATCGTCGCGAACGACGCGACGGTGAAGGGCGGCACGTACTTCCCGCTCACCGTGAAGAAGCACCTCCGCGCGCAGGAGGTGGCGGAGCAGAACCATCTGCCGTGCATCTACCTCGTCGACTCGGGCGGCGCGTTCCTGCCCCTCCAGGACGAGGTGTTCCCAGACCGCGAGCACTTCGGCCGGATCTTCTTCAACCAGGCGCGCATGTCCGCAAAGGGGATCCCGCAGATCGCAGTCGTCATGGGCTCCTGCACCGCGGGCGGCGCCTACGTGCCTGCGATGTCGGACGAGACGGTCATCGTGCGCGGCACAGGGACGATCTTCATCGGCGGGCCGCCGCTCGTGAAGGCGGCGACGGGCGAGGAGGTGACGGCCGAGGAGCTCGGAGGAGCCGACGTCCACGCGCGCCGCTCCGGCGTCGCCGACCACTACGCGACCTCCGACGAGCACGCGCTGGCGCTCGCGCGACAGATCGTGCGCCATCTGGGAGACGCGCCCGCGGTGCCCTGGCGGCTCTCCGCGCCCGAGCACCCGGTGGTCGACCCGTCCGATCTCTACGGGCTCGTCCCCGAGGACTTCCGCCATGAGCTCGATCCGCTGGAGCTGATCGCGCGGATCGTCGACGGCAGCCGGTTCCACGAGTTCAAGGCGCTCTACGGCGACACGCTCGTGTGCGGCTTCGCGCGGATCGAGGGCCATCCGGTCGGCATCCTCGCCAACCGCGGGATCCTCTTCGCCGAGTCCTCGCAGAAGGGCGCGCACTTCGTCGAGCTCGCCTGCAAGCGGCGGATCCCACTGGTGTTCCTCCAGAACATCACGGGGTTCATGGTCGGGCGCGAGTACGAGGAGGCGGGGATCGCGCGCGACGGGGCAAAGCTCGTGATGGCCGTCGCCTGCGCCGACGTGCCGAAGTTCACCGTCGTCACGGGTGGCTCGTTCGGCGCGGGCAACTACGCCATGTGCGGCCGAGCGTACGGGCCACGGCAGCTCTGGATGTGGCCGAACGCGCGGATCAGCGTGATGGGCGGCGAGCAGGCCGCGATGGTGCTGACGACGGTCGGCGACGCAGACCCCGACGAGATTCGCGCCAAGTACGAGCACGAGGGGTCGCCCTACTACTCGACGGCGCGCCTCTGGGACGACGGGATCATCGACCCGCTCGACACACGGCGGGTGCTGGGACTCGGCCTGGCCGCCGCCGCCAACGCGCCCGTGCCCGAGACGAGCTTCGGCGTATTCCGCATGTAGTCCGGCTCGGCGTCAGCCCCACGGGCGGCGGCGCGTGCGACCCGGCGCACAGCACGACATTGACGGGGTGCCGCCGCGCGAGTACCCTCGATCCCCGGCCGTCGCCACTGGGCGTCGCCGAACAGGGGAGGAAGAGATGGGAATGAGGCGAATGTTCGCCGTCGCGGCCTGCACGGCCGCCGTCGTTGGCGTCGGTGCAGGTTCCGCGTTCGCGGGCGAGATCACCGGAAACGGCAAGTGGATCGCCGGCTCGGAGACGGCGGCGCTGCAGGGCAAGTCGGAGTGCGCCTACTCCGGCCAGAACGACAACTGGCAGCTCGGAAACCCGGTTCCCGACGAGGACGGGTTCACTCGTACGCAGAGCTGGGGCCAGGTCGGACAGGAGGGCAGGGCGTTCCTGACCTCGATCGGCCTGAATCCCGGCAACGCGTGTAACCCCAGCAAGGCCGGTTAGCGCATCGGTCGGCCCCGGCGTCGCACGGCGTCGGGGCCGACCTCCGACCACTCCTCCGCCGGGTCAGTCGCCCCTGAACTCCGGCCGGCGCTTCTCGCCGAACGCCTCGACGCCCTCGCGGAAGTCGTGGGTCTGCCGGAGGAGGCCGTACGCGAGCCCCTCGAGCTCGAGCCCCGCGTGAAGCGGGCCGTCGTAGGCCGTGTTGAGCACGCGCTTCGCCATCGCGAGCGCGAGCGGCGAATGCGCCGACAGCTCCTCGACCAGCGAGCCGACCGCGTCGTCGAGCTCGTCCTTCGGGACGACCCGGGTCACGAGACCGAGTGCGAGCGCCTCGTCCGCCGCGACGCGACGGCCGCGCATGACCAGGTCCTTCGCGCGTCCGAGGCCGACCATCCGCGCGAGGCGCTGCGTCCCGCCCGAGCCGGGGATCATCCCGATCGTCACCTCCGGCAGGCCGAGCTGGACGTCGTCCGCGGCGAGGCGGAAGTCGCACGCGAGCGCGAGCTCCAGCCCGATGCCCAGCACGTACCCCTCCAGGCGCGCGATCACCGGCTTCGAGCACCGTTCGGGCGCCGCGACGTTCCTCGCGAGCTGCGACACCTGCCACGGCGACCGCTCCATGAAGCCGGCGATGTCGCCGCCGGCGGTGAACTGCCCGCCCGCGCCGGTGAGCACGACGAACCGCACGGCCTCGTCCGTGTCGAGCTCGGCGAACACGGCCGAGAGCTGGTCGCGGGCCGCCATCGAGACCCGGTTGAGCTTTCCCGGCACGTCGAGCGTGATCGTGGCTACCGCCCGCCCGGGATCGCGCTCGACCCTGAACCCGTCGTACTCCGTCATCGACCCTCCGCTCTCAGAGGCACGACCGCCCGGCAGGGCGTGCCCATGCTCACTCGGCCCCATCACGCAGCAACCGTCGCAGGATCTTCCCCGACGCGCTCTTCGGAAGTGAATCGACGTGCCGGTAATGACGCGGCCGCTTGAAGCGGGCGAGCGAGGAGGCGAGGCAGTGCGCGTCGAGCTCCTCGTCCGACGCCGTGCCCACGACGACCGCCGTGACCCGCTGACCGAGCCGCTCGTCGGCGACGCCGATCACCGCCACCTCGACCACCCCCGGGTGGGCCGAGAGCACGTCCTCGACCTCGAGCGGATGCACGTTCTCCCCGCCCGAGATGATCATGTCGTCCACCCGGCCGTCGATCCAGAGGTCGCCGTCGCTCGTCGAGGTGGCCCGTGTCGCCCGTCGAGTACCAGCCGTCGTCGGATCGCCTTCGTGTCGGCGTCGGGGCGGTTCCAGTACGCCGGCGAACGCCTCGTCGGACGCGAGGTCGACGCACGATCTCGCCTGTCTCGAGGAGGCGCAGCCGCGTGTTCACCGCAGGGCGACCGGCGCATCCGGGCTTCGCGAGCTGGTCGCGGCCGACGCTGAAGGTATAGACCTCCGTCGACCCGTAGTGGTTGACGAACACCTCGGGGGCGAACACGTCCGCGCAGCGGCGAACGAGGGTCGAGGTCATGGCCGCGCCCGCGTAGCCGAGTGCCCGGACGGACGAGACGTCCGACGCCCAGAGGCCCGGGTGGTGCACGAGATCGTGGAACAGCGTCGGCGCGAGATAGAGCGACGTGATGCGCTGTTCCTCGATCAGGCGCAGCGCCTCGCCCGCGTCCCAGCGGGCCTGCGGCACGAAGCACCCCCCGACGAGGTGCATCGCGACGAGCGAGTGGATGCCCATCGTGTGGTAGAGCGGCATCACGCCGAGCGTCCGGTCGGCCCACGCGTAGCCGTGCTGGAGCGCCTGTGACCACCCTCCCGCCCGGTCGGCCGAGTGCGAGCGCGGCACCCCCTTCGGGCGCCCTGTCGTGCCCGACGTGTAGAGGATCAGCGAGATCTCGCCCGGAGGCCGGTCGAGCGCCCCCGGGTGCTCCGGCCCTTCAGGGAGGTCGTCGCTTTCTCGCAGGACGACACGCGCACCGCAGTCGTCGAGGCAGTAGTCGAGCTCCTCGTCCGCTAGCCGCCATGAGAGCGGGACGAAGACGGCGCCTGCCCACTGTGCGGCCCAGTACAGGAGCGCGGTCTCGAGCCTGTTGTCGAGCACGGTCGCGACGCGATCGCCCGGGTCGGCGCCGAGCCCTCCCGCGATCCGGCGCACGCGGCCGTGGAGGTCGCCGTAGCGCAGCCCGGGGAACGCCTCGAGCTCCGGGTGGCGCTCACAGGCGGCGAGCAACGACCGCGCGAGGTTCACGAGCGCCCCACAGAAGCTTGTGTCGAATCGACACACGCTTCGATCGCGTCGACGATCGGGGCGTATCCCGTGCAGCGGCAGAGATGGCCGGAGAGCATGTCCACGATCTCCGCGCGGGTCGGCTGTCCACGCGAGAGGAGGTCGGAGGCCGCGATCAGGATTCCCGGGGTGCAGAAGCCGCACTGGAGCGCGTGGTGGCGCCGAAAGGACTCCTGCAGCGCGGTCAGCGGACCGCGGGCGGCGAGCGACTCGACGGTGTCGACGCTGCTCCCGTCGGCCTGCACGGCGAGGACGCAGCAGCCACGTACCGAGACGCCGTCCAGGAGGACCGTGCATGCGCCACAGACGCCGTGCTCGCAGCCGACGTGCGTCCCGGTCAGCCCCAGGCGGTGGCGGAGGAAGTCGGTCAGCAGGAGCCGCGGCTCGACGGCCTCGCGTCACCGAGCGGCCGTTCACGGTGAGCTCGATCTCGATCACGACGCCCGCTCGATCGCGCGGCGTCGTCAGGGCGCCGGTGAGCTCACGCAGATAGCGCGGGCTCGCATGAAACGAGCCCGGCGGGTCGACGAGCCGCGCCGCGAGCGCCCCGGCCTCGGCGGCTGCCTCGCTCCCCGACGAGCCCGACGAGCAGCGCTCTCGACCTCGCAGAGCCGGGAAGGGCGGTCGGTCACCGCACCGACCGTCACGGAGGCGCGGGTCACGGCTCCGTCGTCGTCGCGCCGGAGCACGACCGCGACCATCGACTGGGCAAAGTCGCCTGCCCGGAGCGCGAGCTCCTCGAAGGCACTCGTCTCGTCCGGCGCTCCGAGCGGCCAGACGGTCTCGACGACGAGCTCGCCGGGTCGGAGCGTCGTGAGGTAGTGGGTGACGAAGAACGCGTCGGCCGGGATCTCCCGTCGTCCGTCCGGCCCGTCGACGACGACGACCCCGTCGAGGGCGACGAGGCACACCGGAAGCTCCGCTGCCCCGTCGGCGTGCGCGATCGAGCCGCCGACGGTGCCCCGGTTTCGCGTCACGAAGTGGCCGACGAACGGCAGTGCCGAGCGGACGAGGGGATGAAGACGCTCGTCGCCCTCGAGGGCCCGCTGCCGGGTCGTGGCGCCGATCCGCACGGCGCCGTTCGCGTCGACGCCGTCGAGGCCTGCGCGGTTCAGGTCGACGAGGAGGCTCGGCCGGACGAGGCGCAGGTTGAGCGCAGGGACGAGGCTCTGCCCGCCGGCGATCGGCTTCGCGTCGTCGCCGCCCTCGGCGAGCGCCGCAAGGGCCTCGGCGAGCGACCCGGCCTGCACGTACCCGAACGGCGCCGGCTTCACGCGTCCTCCACCCCGTGGATCAGCTCCCAGACGCGCGGCGCCGTGAGGGGAAGCTCGACGTCGTCGCGGCCGAGCGCGTCCGCGACGGCGTTGGCGATCGCGACCGGAGCAGACATCGTCGTCCCCTCGCCGAGCCCCTTCGCGCCCAGCGCAGTGAACGGAGACGGCGACACGAGGTGGTCGATCTCGGAGCGCCGGAATGTCGGGCGCAGTCGGCGACAGGTAGTCGACGAGCGAGGCCGTGAGCAGGTTCCCGTCGGCGTCGTAGACGTGGCGCTCGAAGAGCGCCGCGCCGACGCCGTGCGCGAAGCCCCCGAGCACCTGCCCGTCCGCCAGCGCCGGGTTGAGGAGAACCCCCGCGTCGTGGACGCTCACGTAGTCGGTCACGGTCACGGCCCCGGTCGCGGCGTCGATGTCGACGGCGCAGATGTCGACGACCAAGCCGTGGGCGCCGGACGACGCCACCCTGTCCTCGGCATCCGGCGGGTCGAGATTCGGCGTCGCGTGGAACGCGACCGCTACGAGACCCGGCTCCATGCCGTCGGGAAGGCTCTCGGGGCTCCAGTGAGCCGTCCCGGCTACGCGTCGCAGGGATGCGTCGGGGTCTCCGACGTGTGCGCGAATGGCGTCGACCTTCTCGCGCAGCTTCCGGGCAGCGGCCTGCACCGCACCGACGCCGACGCCGGAGAACCGCGACGAGTAGTTGCCGGACGCGACCGTCCAGGGCGTCGTCGCGGTGTCGAGCTCGGCGAGCACGGTGACGTCCTCGGGGGCACAGTCGAGCTCGTCGGCGACGACCTGGGCGCACACCGTGCGGTGACCCTGCCCCTGCGGCGTCGTCCCCAGCCGGACGGTGATCCCGCCGAGCGGGTCGATCGTGATCGAGGCTCCCTCTGCGTTCCCCGACTTCGGCAGCGTCCCGGCGCGCTCCACGGCCGTCTGCGCGAGCGTGATGTACCCCATGTTCGAGATCGACGGCTCGACGACGCACGCGAGGCCGACGCCGACGAGCCGCCCCTCCGCTCTAGCGGTCTCCGCACGGGCACGCAGGTCGTCGTACCCCGAGAGCACGAGCGCACGGTCGAGGCAGGCGGCGTAGTCACCGGAGTCGTAGAGCGCCCCGGACGGCGTGCGGTAGGGCATGTCGGCCGCAGCGACCAGGTTCCGCCGCACGAGGTCGGCGGGGTCGAGCCCGAGCCGGCGCGCGGCGATCGCCATCGTCCGCTCGAGCCCGAAGTACAGCTGCGGCCCGCCGAACCCGCGGTTCAGGCCGGACGGGATCGTGTTGGTGAGCACGACGCGGTTCCGGGCGGCGACGTTCCGCACGCGGTAGGCGCCGGACAGCGAGCCGTGCATGCGGTAGAGCGTGGCGGGCTCGGGCGCGCGCACGTACGCACCCACGTCCTCGACCGCGTCGTAGCGGAGCGCGACGAGCTCGCCGCCTTCCGCGAAGCCCGCCTCGATGTGGGTGAGCCGTCCCGTCGAGGCAGAGCTGGCCGCGAGATGCTCGAGCCGGTCCTCCGTCCACCGCACGGGCACGCCGAGCACGCGCGACGCGAGGCCGATGAGCACCACGTACGGCAGGACCGCGGCCTTGACGCCGAACGACCCACCGGAATCCGGCGGCGTGACGAGCCGAAGCCGGTCGCCACGCAGGCCCAGCGCCGCGGCAGCGACGCCATGGAGCGTGAACGGCCCCTGGAAGTTCGCCCAGGCGGTGAGCCGTCCGCCGGCTTCGTCCCAGTCGCAAACGACGCCGTAGCACTCGAGCGGCATGCACGTGAAGCGCGGCACACGGAACGTCGTACGCACCACCAGCTGCGCCCCGGCGAGCGCCTCGTCGACGTCGCCGTAGTGGAAGCGGCGGTCGTGGATCGCCGACGCAGCCGCCGGGTCGACGACGGGCTCGAGCGGCTCGTAGTCGACGGCGACGAGCTCGGCCGCGTCCTCCGCGACGTACCGGTCGCGTGCGACGACGACGGCGAGCGGCTCGCCGACATACCGTGCCGTGCCCACGGCGGCCGCGTAGTGCGGCACCGGCGACTCGATTCCCGCGGGGAACGGCTTCGACAGGCGCCTCACGTCCTCGCCCGTGAGGACGCCCCTGACGCCGTCGGCGGCGATCGCCGCCGACGCATCGACCGTGATGCGCGCGTGGGCCAGCTGCGAGCGGACGATCGCCGCGTGCCACGCGTGCGGGACGGGCTCGAGGTCGTCCATGAACCGCCCCTCGCCGCGGAGCAACGCGTCGTCCTCGACCCGCTCGAGCGACCTGCCGACCCAGGTCTCACGCTCGGTCGTGACGCCCACGGGGAGAATCTACTGCGGGGACGGGTGCCGGCGTCAGTCGGCCATCGGGAAGCACGTGGCCCGCCTTGCCGGAACGGAGCGAGGCGAGGATCCCCACGCCGAGCGTTCCGAGGATCACGACCAGTGACATCCACACGGGAACCTTCCAGATGTCCGTCAGCAGCATCTTGGCCCCCACGAAGCCGAGGATCGCCGCAAGTGCGAGGTCGAGGTAGACGAAGCGCACCAGAAGGTCGGCGAGAAGGACATACAGCGCCCGGAGGCCCACGAGTGCGAACGCGTTCGCCGCGAACACGATCAACGGGTCGTCGGTGACCGCGAAGATGGCCGGGATCGAGTCGACGGCGAAGACAAGGTCGGTCGCGGCGATCAGGACCACGGCAACCGCCGTCAGCCCGGCCGCGGGCCACGCCTTTCGGAGCGCGCGAACGGCGAGCGAGCGCTCGGGCGCCACCTGCACCTCGCCGCGACGCGCGAGCTTCACGGCCGTGAGGAGCAGGATCGCGCCGAACACGTAGACCGTCACGTGCGCGGCGTCGAGCAGCGCCGCACCGGCGGCTATCGCCGCTGCGCGGAGCGCGAGCGCGATCACGATCCCGAGCCCGAGTAGCCGGAACCGCTCGTCGGCGCCGATCCCGAGCGCGGCGAAGATCAGGGCGAAGACGAAGAGGTTGTCGAGCGACAGGCTTCGCTCGACCACGTATCCGGTTGCGTACTCCGTTGCGGCCTCGGAGCCGGAGAGGGCCAGGACGACGGCGGTGAAGCCGAGGCCCAGTACGAGCCAGCCGCCGCTCCACCAGGCCGCCGAGCGCACGGTGACCCGCCGACGGCCGAAGACGGCGAAGTCAAGGACGAGCGCCGCGGCGACGGTCGCCGCGACGGCCGTCCAGAGCAGGGGATCGGACACGATGACACCTCCGGTTCGACGTGGGGTCGGACTCGGAGGTCTTTCCGTCCGCGAGGGACCGATACGCCCGGGCTCGTGCCGGATTGACGGACGTACCGCGGGGGATACTCCCCTCCGCCCGCGAGGGTAGCAGTGACGGGGAGTGCTCCCCCGCGCCTCGCTAGGCGCGCCCTGCCTCGTGTCGGCGGCGTGCGTCCTCGATGAGAGCCTCGGTCGGCCAGCCCGAGTTCAGCGAGCGGAAGGCCTCGATCACGGCCCTCGGGTCGCGCCGGTGCCGCTTCGCGGCCAGCGTCAACGGCTCGCGAACGGCCCCGCCGCAGTGGGCGCACGGGAACTGGATCGCGCTCATCAGGCGCGCTGCGCGACCGTCCGGGAACATCCGCAGGAGCTCCAGGACGGTGGTCGAGCCGCGGATCTCGCGCCCGACGTCGTCGAACGCCGCCGCGCCGGACGCCCGGAGCCCGGGGATCGTCCGGCGAGCGGCGTCGACCATCTACGACCGACCTGCGAACGCGAAGACGCGCTCGTCCGCCGGCTCCATGCGCACCGCGTTCCGGGGCAGCTGGTAGCGGGCGTACGGGAGCACGACGACCTTCGCGTCGGATCCGTGACGGGCGAAAGCGGCGGCGAGCGCCTCGTCCAGCGACGTCGTCGCATCGAGCCCGATGTCCGCGGCCATCTCCAGGTTCTCCTCGAGCGTCACGAGCGCCAGGTGCTTGCGCGTCATCACCTCGTAGATCGGGACCCAGATGCACCCGGCCCACATCTGGATCGCGCGGGCGTGGATGTCGCGCAGGACCCGCTGGTAGTTCTCGGGCGTCGCCGGCATGTACGGCTTCATCAGATCCATCAGGGCGAGCCCGGGGAAGTCGCCGATCGCCGTCGAGACGCCGGGCGAGGGGCTCGTGTAGACGATCGTGCCGCCGTCCTTCACCACGAGGTCGGCGGACATGCAGCCCCAGCCGGTGTGGAAGAAGAGGTGGTCGGTCGGCGCGAAGACGCCGCAGATCGCGATGTCCGCCTGACCGTGCTCGGGGACGAACGACTCGTAGGCGTACACGTCGTTGAACCGGCGAATCGCCTCCCGGTGCGCCTCAGGATGGGAGCCGAACACGACGTCCATCACGCGCCCGTGCGTGTCGAGCAGCACGTTCATCGTGCAGTCGAGGCCGCACATCGTCGCCACCTCGTCGATGTCGGAGCGCATCGGCCCCGCGTAGGCGCCGTAGTGCGTCTGCGGCGAGGTGACGAACGCGCAGTGGTTCGACTCGACCGTCTCGTCCGAGACCACGCCCGGCAGGATCAGCTTTCCTCCTCCGCCCGCCCCCCAGTGGTTGGCCTGCGCTTGGCCGATGGTGATCTTCACCTCGGCGGATGCGACCTGGTTCAGGAGCCAGACGGGCGTGCCCCCCGACGAGACGCCGACGAAGGTGTAGGCGTCGGGGTTCTGTGGGTCGTTCTGCGAGAACGACCAGCCGTTCCGCTCCATGCGCGCGAGGTTGTCGGGCCCGACCTTCTGCTCGGTGTCGGACTCGGACATCGGGAACACCTTCCCGTTCGCGCAGCAGACGCGCACGTCCGTGATCCCCGCCGCCTCGAGCGCGTCGAAGACACCCGGCAGCAGCTTGGACGAGGGGGTCGGCCTGAACTGGTTGTCGATGATCACGGCGACACTCGTCTTGCCGCCGAGCAGGTCGGCGAACGTCGGCCCGTCGACCGGCTCGGCAAGGGCGCGGCGCGCCGCCTCGGTCGCGTCGCCGACCGGCGCCGGCTCGTCGGGCTGCACGACGGTGAGGAGGTTCGCCGTCGGGATCTCGATCTCGATCGTGTCGCGGTGCTTCTTCGAGTCGTCGTCGGTCGCCCCGATCGCGAGCGGGTCCATCGACTCGTAGGGCACTACGACACGGGTGGTCTCGCTCATCGCGTCCTCCAGAGGTCGGTCAATGGCGTCCACGAGCGAGGTTAGTCCATCTGCGGGCCGACTTCGCCGGGCACTAACGTGAGATCATGGACGCACGGCCCGTCCTCGACCTGATCGCGGCCGCGCGACCCGCGCGGGGCTTCACGCTCGTCGGGATCGGAGGGCGAGGCGGGGCCGGCAAGTCCACGCTCGCAACGCGAATCCCCGCCGCCAAGGTCGTCGGGACGGACGAGTTCTGGGACGGCGAGGGGTTCGATCTCGCCCGCCTGCGCGCCGAGGTGTTCGAGCCGCTCCTCGCGGGTCGCACGGCCCGTTATGCCTCCTGGGACTGGCAGGGCGGGCGTTCCGGCGGCGAGCGCACCGTCGCGCCTGACGGCGTCGTGGTCGTCGAGGGCGTGTGCGCGCTCCACCGGATGTTCCGCGACGCCTACGACGTCCGCGTCTGGGTCGACGCGCCGTACGAGACGCGCCTCGAGCGTGGCGTGGCGCGGGACGGACAGGCCGCGCGGGAGACGTGGGTCGAACGCTGGATGCCGGGCGAGGATCGCTACGTCGAGCAGGACGACCCGGTCGCCTGTGCCGACGTCGTCGTGGACGGCGGAGGCCCGCTGCGCGCGTGAGGGTCTCACGGCCACGCCGCCTCCGTCCGGCGCGGCGAAGACGATGCATACGTCGTCTGAAACGGAGGTCTCGCGATGCGCATCAGCCCTTCCACCGTCCTCGCCGGCGCAGCCCTCTTCTTCGCGCTGGGCGGCTCGGCCATCGCAGTCACCCAGGCGGTCAAGCCGCAGGCCCGCTGCCAGCCCGGCGCCGTGCGCGGGTTCATCGCGGTGAACGGCGACCCGGCAAAGGGCATCGCGAACCTTCCCGACCAGTTCACGAGCGCGAAGCCCGAGATCGGCGCGCGGTTCAACTGCGCCGGCGCGGCGCCGCAGGCGCGCCGGGTCAACGCCGGCGTCTACGAGGTGCGCTTCCCGGGGAACGCCGCGCAGATCGCCGCGGCCAGCTCCGGGACCGCGGAGACGACGATCGGCTACGTCGGCGGCGGTGTGTTCCGGATCAACCTCTGGGTGCCGGGTCGCCAGGACGCCGTCGACACGTCGTTCAGCGTCCTCGCCGTGTAGGCGTGGACGGACAGCGTCGGGCCCCGCGCTAGCGTCCGCACGCGCGAGCCGCGACACTGTGCCGGTGCAAGCGGAGACGCGCTATGCGCTGAGCGGCGAGGTCTCGATCGCCTACCAGGTGGTGGGGGACGGCCCCTTCGACCTCGTCTACGTGCCGGGTGCGGTCTCCAACGTGGAGCTGATGTGGCAGGACCCTCCGCGCGCCGCCTTCTTCGGGCGACTGGCGTCGTTCTCCCGGTTCATCATCTTCGACAAGCGCGGCACCGGGCTCTCCGACCGGGTGCCCGGTATCGCCGACCTCGAGACGCGGATGGACGACGTCCGAGCCGTCATGGACGCAGCGGGTTCTCGACGAGCGGTGGTCGTGGGCTCGTCCGAGGGCGGCCCGATGAGCGCCCTCTTCGCCGCGACGTATCCCGAGCGAACCGCGGCCCTCGTGCTGTACGGGTCGCTGCCGCGATTCACATGGGCCCGGACTTTCCGTGGGGCGAGCAGCGGGACACCTACCTGCGGGAAGGCCTCGAATGGGCCCGGAACTGGGGCACGATCGACGTCGCCGCGCAGGCGCTCCGCGCGCAGGACCCCGCTGCCACCGACGAGGAGATCGCCCGGTTGGCGTCGCGCAACAGGCTCAGCGCAAGCCCGGGCGCGATCGAGATGCTCACTCGGGCGCCGAGCGACACCTGACGGACCGCGTCTGGAAGACTCGGCCGATCGACGACGCCGACCTTCGGCTGCGCAACACGACCTACGCGCTCCTCGTGCAGCTCGGCCGCGCGCCCACGGCGGACGAGGTCGGGCACGCGGTCGTGCTCGACGTCCATCGCGTGCGTGCCGGCTGGTGGCGCCTCCACGAAGCCCACGCTCTCGTGCTGCGACCCGGCGGCCGGGAGCTCCGGATGGCCGCCCCGTTCTCCGCCGTTCCGACGCCCTTCCGCGTTCACGCCGCCGGACGCTCGTGGTTCGCGAACTGCGCCTGGGATGCATTCGGCGTCTGCGCCGCCCTGCGCGTCGACGGGCGTATCGAGACCGGCTGCCCGGACTGCGGCGAGCCGATCACGGTCGACGTCCACGACGAGCGTCCCGACGACGAGAGCCTCCTCTTCCACTGCCTCGTGCCTGCGGCGCGGTGGTGGACTCGGCTTCACCTGAAGCACGATGCCCCTCTTCCGGTTGGAGGAGCACGTCGACCGCTGGCTCGCCGGACGGGCACCCGGAGACACGCTGCCGGTGGCGCAGCTGAGCGCGCTCGCGCACGCGTGGTGGGGTGACAGGCTGTCCACCCACTGGCGGCCGCACACACGGAAGGAGAACCAGGCGATCCTCGAGCGTGTAGGGCTTACCGGCGGGTTCTGGCGCCTCCAGTAACGAGGCTCGTACTCTTGACAGCGCTGCGCATCCCCATAGCGTGAGCTTGTCCCTCGGAGTCACGGCCCGGTTCGCCGAGGGGGCAAATGGGGGAGCCGGGTTACACGGGGGAGGGGAATATGAGGGGGAAGCGCGCCGTTACCGGCTTGCTTGCCGCGTTCGTCACGGTGGTCTCACTCGTGGTCGTTCCGGCGCTGTACGCAGCTCCGAACGATCCAGATCCGAAGACGTCGGGTGAGCACATCGCCTACACGTTCTGTCATCGAACCGGGTCGGTGTCGAATCCGTTCGTCGCGGTCACGGCCGATGACGCTGCCTGGGCAGAGGCGCACATGCCCGGTACCAATCCGGCGCATCCGCTGCTCAACGGCAACGACGACAAGCTCATCGGCGTCGACGTCGTAAACCCACCGCGCGGGCCTCTTTCGGAAGATGAGTGCGACGGCAAGGAGCCACCGCCGGATCCCAAGGGGTAATCGAAACGACGCATGGCCCCGCGCGCATCAAGGGCCTGTAGGGGTGGCGGCTCGGCGCGAGCCGCCACCCTGCCACACGAACGAACGATCGTCGCGGAAGGCGGTTCATCCTCCGCGACCGTCAGGGGAGGAACATGAACCGACGAACGCTCATCAGCATCGGCTTCGCCCTTCCGCTGGCGATCGGAGTGGCTGCGGTGTCGCTCGTCCTCGCCCAGCCGGCACGAACCGCGAGCCTCGATTACCCGGATCTCGCCATGGCGCGGCTCGCCGACTTCGACATCGTCAACGCGAACGGGCAGCTCCAGCTGCGGTTCTCGGCCACCATCGTCAACGTCGGCCAGGGACCGTTCGAGCTGAACGCGACGCGTAACGACGCGAGCACTCCCTTCAGCGTCGTCCAGAAGGTCTACGGCTCCGGCGGCTCCGCCGAGATCGCCGTTCCGGGCGCCGACCTCGTATGGGGCGGCGACGGTCACAACCACTGGCACGTCCGGGACCTCGAGACCTACGAGCTCGACCGTCTCGACAACGGTGCCAAGGTTGGGACGGGCATGAAGGGCGGCTTCTGCTTCTTCGACACGACCGCCTTCGACACGTCGCTTCCGGGCGCGCCCGCCTCGGCGGTGTACGTGCCCGGCACCGTCTGCGGAGCGAACAACCAGAACATCTCCAGCGTTCGCATGGGTATCTCGGTCGGCTGGGGCGACCGGTACGGCTCATCGCTCCGCGACCAGTACGTCGACGTCACGGATCTCACGTCCGGCAACTATCGCCTGTATGCCACAGCCGACCTCGCCGAGCAGTTCACCGAGGCCAGCGAGACCAACAACACGACCTGGGTCGACCTGAAGCTCTCCCTGAGCACGAAGGGGAAGGGCGGCTCGAAGGTCCGGGTCATCGGGTACGGCCCGACTCCCTGAACCGGTGGGGTGGCGGGCCGACATCGTGGAGCCCGTGCGGCAGCCGGGCTCCGCGACCAGTCAGCCGACGTGCGCGGGCAACACCACCCCATGCCCTCGGTCGACGAGCTCGAGCAGCGCCCCGGCGATGACCTCTGGGGTCGGAGGGCAGCCCGGGATGCGGAGATCGACGGCGAGCACCGTGTCGACGGCCCCGACGATCTCGTCCGCCGACCCAAGCAGGTTGCAGCCGAGCGCGCAGTCGCCGAGCGCGGCGACGAGGCGTGGCTCGGGCATCGCCGCGTAGGCGGTGAGGAGCGGGTCGCGCATCCGCGTCGTGACCGGGCCCGTCACGAGCAGCACGTCGGCGTGCCGCGGAGAGGCGACGACGCCGAGCCCGAACCGCTGCAGGTCGTAGTACGGGCTCGCAGTGAGGGTCAGCTCGTGCTCGCAGCCGTTGCAGGAGCCCGCGTCGACGTGACGGACGGCCAGGCTCCTGCCACGGTCGGGCCGCGGGAGAGCCGTCGTTCGGCGGAGTCGGCGAAGGTCGCGAAGGAGCGTCAGCATCAGCGGTCGGCGCAGGCGTAGCAGAGCTCGAAGCTCTTGTTGATGAGGGGAAAGTCGGGGAGCAGGTTGTCGGCCCCCGCGAACGCGACGGACGGCCAGTTCGCGTACGAGCCGGTGCGCAGATGCACGCGGCCGATCGCGTCTCCGTCCGGCTCGACCACGCAGAGCGTCGCGCCGCGGGCGGATTCCACGAGCCCGACGCCGACGGCCGACCCCGCACCCGCCCGCGACGCGCCGGCCGGCCGGACAGGGCCGTCGAGGAGCCGGTCGAGCACGTCGAACGCCTGGCGCAGCTCCAGCATCCGCTGCTCCGTCCGGGCCCGGACGTCTCCGGCCGGCCGCTCGGGCGTCTGCACCACGAACTCCGGGTAGTCGAGCCCGGCCGCAGTGATCGAGCGTCGAGCTCGACGCCCGCCGCGCGCGCCGCAGGGCCGACGGTGCCGAGGCGCACGACGTCCTCGGGCGTGAGGACGCCGACGTCGGGTAGCCGGTCCTGGAACGACGCGTTGAACTGGAGCTCGCGCCAGCCGCTCTCGGCCCCTGTGCGGACGTCCTGGAGCTCCTCTCGTGCCTCCCGCACCGCTGAGGCGTCGAGATCGAGTGAGCTCCCCCCGACCTCGATCGCGCCGAACAGGAAGCGATGGCCGGTGAGCCGGGCGTTCAGGCGGCGCGCGCGCTCCGTGAGCGCGGCGAAATGTGTGTTTCCCGCGGCGAGGCCGACGCCGGCGCAGATGGCAGCGATGTCGTTGAGGTGGCTCCAGGTGCGCTCGAGCTCGAGCAGGATCGTCCGTGCACGGGCGAGCTGGGCCGTCGCGCCGAGCCCGAGGATCTCCTCGCACGCCTGGGCGTAGGCGAGACCGCTGGCGACCGCGCACGCGGCGCATGCGCGGCCGATGGTGCGTGCCCCCTCCGGGAACGTGCGCCCCTCGGCCGCCCGCTCGAGGCCGCGGTGCTTGTAGAAGAGCCGTGCGTCGAGGTGGAGGATCCGGTCGCCGACGACGTGGAAGCGGAAATGGCCGGACTCGATCACGCCGGCGTGGATCGGCCCGACGGCGACCTGGTACGCGTCGTCGCCGCGCACGGGGACCGTCCAGTGCGCGAGCACGAGGTCGTGCTCGACGAGCGGCCGCAGCGGCTCGTGGCCCGTCGAAGCTCACGCCGTAGA
This sequence comes from uncultured Actinomycetes bacterium, assembly GCA_963793655.1. Lineage (GTDB taxonomy): Bacteria > Actinomycetota > Thermoleophilia > Gaiellales > Gaiellaceae > Gaiella. Next base: position 432,720 of record CAWCAV010000009.1, on the reverse strand, counting down.
GGTCGTGCGCCTCGCGCTCGTCCCAGCCCGCGGACGGGGCGAGGTCGACGATCGTCGGCACGGCGCCACTGCGCGCCTCGACAGACTCCAGCCCGACCGTGCCGTCGGGCGCAACCAGTGCCGCGCGGACGACGGTCCCTCCGTCGGATGCGTAGAGGCCCGCGAACCGCGAGCCGGCGACCAGCGCGTCCGCGACCGCCGCGCGGTAGGTGTCCGGTCCCCGAACGGTCATCCGACCCCCCGGACGAGCGCTTCCACGATGTCGGTGTCGGGGAGCCAGAACGCCGCCACTGCGAGTGCGAGGAGCATCGCGCCGGCGGCCGTTCCGAGTCCGATCACGGCGCGAAGACCCGGTGCTTCGTCGCGATCGCGACGGCGGGTTCTGCCGCCCATCGTCTCGACCAGGGCATGGGCGAGGCCGACGAAGCCCAGGGCGAGCATGACCACGGCGGCGGCGGCTGCCCACGGCCGACCCGCGTCGAAGCCGCCGGCGACGACGAGGATCTCGCTGACGAAGAGCGGCGAGGGCGGAAGCCCTGCGAGCACGCCGAGCGAGAGGCCCATCGTCGCGCCGAGGGCCGGCTGGGTGCGCGCGATGCCCGTGACGGCGTGCCCGCCCGCTCGAGGCTCGTGCCCGAGGAGCGGCGTCGCGGCGTAGAACCCGAGCGCCTTTGCGATCGCGTGACCGACGATGTGCACCGCGACCCCCGCGAGAGCGAGCGGCGTGGCGAACCCGACGCCGAGGGCGATCACCCCCATGTGCTCGAGGCTCGAGTAGGCGAGCAGACGCTTCCACGCAAGCGGGCGCCAGAGAAACGGGACGGCGACGGCGAGCGAGACCAGCCCGAAGCCGATCAGCACGGAGCGCCCCGTGCCCGATCCCACGGCGGGCTCGAGCGCGCGCTCGGTGCGCCAGGCGACGAGCAGCACTGCGGGCAGGAGCGCCGCGGACAGGAGCGCGGACACCGGCGGCGGCGCCTCGGAGTGGGCGTCGGGCAGCCAGTTGTGCACGGGCGCCCAGCCGATCTTCGCGGCGAGGCCGACGACGATCAGGAGGAACGCGACGAGCGTCGTCTCCCCGGGGGGAATGTCCGAGGCCAGCGACCGCCACGAGAGCGAGGTCGAGCGTGCCGCCCGTCGTGACCGACGCGAGCAACACGATGCCCAGCAGGGAGAAGCCGAGGCCCAGCGAGGTGAGCAGCAGGTACTTCCAGCCCGCCTCGAGCGCCCGCGGCTTGCCGCTGAAGCCGACGAGGATGGCCGACGCGGCGGTGGTCGCCTCGACGAGGAGCCACGCGGCACCCAGGTTGCCGGCGAGCGGGACGGCGGTCAGCACGGCCACGAACGCCGCGAGCGCGGCGTAGTAGCCACGAGCACCGTTCGAGGGGCCGAAGAGGCCGGGCTGGGCGGCGGAGAGATACGCGGGCGACGCGAGGGCGCTCGCCAGGCCGACGACGCCGACCACGCCGACCATCAGGCCGCCCGCGGCGTCGATCACGACCCAGTCGGTGACCTCGAGCGCCGCGGGGCTCGCGAGCGCCAGGACCGCCGAGCGTGATCGCGGCGACTCCCGTCGCGACGAGACCCGCCAACGCCAGGGGTTGAACGGCGCGTCGAGGTGAGAGGGCCACGACCACCGCGGTGAGCGCGGGGAGCCCCACGGCGACGAGCGCGAGCGTCTCCCGGCTAGTCACGCAGCGCCTCCAGCACGGCCGTGTCGCCGGAGCCGAACTCGGCGAAGATCCGCTCGTGGAACACCACCGCGACGATCGCGATGAGCGTCAGGTCGAGCGCGACGCCGAGCTCGATCGCGAGGGATGCACCACCGGGGAGCTCGATCGCCCCGAGCACGAGGCCGTTCTCGACCATCACGATGCCCGAGGAGCTGGTGCAACGTGGCACGCCGCGTCGCGACGACGACCGCGCCGAACGCCACCAGCGCGAGCATCGCCCGGCTCGACTGCTCGCGATTCGAGCCCGATCGGCGGCACGAGCCAGGTGAGGGCCAGCGCCAGGCCGACCGCGATCCCCGCGCGGGCGAGCGGCGCGGCGCCCGCACGCACGGGGCGTCGGCTCACGCGTGCGCGCGACGATCAGGAGGAACAGCGCCGCGAGCGCGGCTCCGCGCACGGCGAGCGCGGACGCGGCTCCGATAGTCGTCCGCGGACCCCGCCTCGCCCAGAGCAACGCCCGCGAGCACGAACGCCTGCGCGGTGACCAGCCCGACTGCCACCGAGCGGCGCCGGACCACCACCACGGCGAGCCCGAGCGCGACGACCGCCCACGCCAGCGTTCCGCTCACGCGCCCTCCACGAGCCAGGCGACGACCCCGAGCAGCGCGACGAGCGCCGCGACCCCGAGGAGCCGCGGGACGAGCAGGATCCGCATCTTGGCGACCAGCGTCTCGGTGACCGCGAGCGCGGCGCAGAGCAGCGGCGAGGACGACCGGCAGCAGCGCCAGCTGCAGCCACGGATCGGTCGGGTGCGGGAGGAAGACCTGCGGCCGCGAGCACGAGCACGAGCCAGTGACGGGCGGCCGCCGCCCACTGGAGCAGCGCGAGATCGCGCCCGCCGTACTCGAGCAGCGGGCCCTCGTGGATCATCGTCAGCTCGAGATGGGTGTCGGGGTTGTCGACGGGCTGCCGGCCGGTCTCCGCGACGACGACGAGCGCGAACGCCACCGCGCCGAGCGCGAGCGCCGGATCGGACCACGCGCCCGCACCCGCCGTTCCCGCCGACCATCCCGACGAGGTCGGTGGTGCCGGAGACGAGCGCCGCCACCGCGAGCGCGAGCACCAGCGCCGCCTCGACGAAGACGGCGATCGTGAGGTCGCGGCTCGCGCCCATCAGCGCGAACCCGTTCGCGACGTCCCACGAGCGACGCGGCGACGGCGAACCGGGCGAGCGCGAGCAGCCCCGCGAGGGCGAGCGCGTCGTGGCCGACGCCCAGGTCCGGCGCGTCGGCCCCGAGCGGCACGAGCAGTACGGCGGTCGCGACGCTGGCCGCCGCGACCGACGGCGCGAAACGGTAGACGAGCCCGGCACCCTCGACGTCCACGGCGCTCTTGCCCCACAGGCGGCGAAGCTCGCGGTACGGCTGGAGCGGCGTCGGCCCGCGCCGGCCCTGGAGCCGCGCCTTCCAGTGCTGGACGAGCCCCGGCAGGAGCGGCGCCAGCGCGATGCCGCCCGCCACCTGCGCGATCGTCGACGCCGTCGCTGCGCCGCTCATCCGATGACCCCGAGCTTTGCGGCGCCGAGCACGACGAGCACCAGCCCGACGAGGTAGCCGACGTACGTCCCGAGCCGTCCGCTCTGCAGGCGTCGCGCCTGGTGCGCCCCGCTGCATCGCGAGCGACGGTCAGCGGCCGATAGAGCCGCTCCTCGAACAGGTGCGGGACCCGTCCCTCGTAGACGACCTCCTGGACGATGCCTCCCTCGGTTCGCACCACGATCTCGCGCTCGGGTCGCAGCACGTCCTCGAGGACCAGCCGCAGCGGCTTGGTGAATCCCGCGCTCGTCCAGTCGAGCCGGCGCTCCACGAGCTGCCCGCACGCCCAGGTCGGCGCGGGCGCCGCCGCTCGCCGGCCACGGAGGGCGGCCAAGGCGGCCGCGAGGCCGACCAGGGCGAGCGCGATCCCACCCGTGCGCAGCGACCCCGTCCCGGGCAGGTCGAGGCCGACCGTGGACGGGGCGGCCTCGGCCCACGGCGCGAGCCCGACCAGCGACCCGAAGAGCAGTCCCGGGGCTACGCCGAGCAGCACGCACGCGCCCGCAAGAGCCACGACACCGGCGCGCATCGCGCCGGGCGCCTCCTCGCGCGTTCGCGACGGAATCACGGCGCGCCGGGCCGAGCAGGACGAGACCGACCACCTTCACGAAGCAGAGCGCGGCGAGCGCGGCCGTCGCCGCGAGGGCAGCGAGCGCGATCGCGCCCGCCGTCCCGTCCGCGACGCCGCCGTAGACCGGCAGCGCGAAGGAGCGACTGCAGCGTCGACCCACTCCGACGCGAACCCGTTGAGCGGCGGCAGCCCGGCGATCGCGACGGCCCCGACCAGGAAGGCGCCGCCCGTCCAGGGCATCCGCCGCACCAGCCCGCCGAGGCGGTCGAGCTCGAGCGACCCGACCGCTCTCTCGAATGAGCCCGCGCCGAGGAAGAGCAGCGACTTGAACAGCGCGTGGTTCACGGTGTGGAGCAGCGCGGCCGCGAGCGCGAAGGCGGCCCAGGCGTCCGCCCCGCGCGCTCGCAGCACGAGGCATGCCCCGAGACCGAGCACGATGATCCCCACGTTCTCGATCGAGTGGAATGCGAGCAGCCGCTTCAGCTCGTGCTGGAAGAGCGCGTACACCACTCCGCCGACGGCCGACAGCGCCCCGACGCCGAGCACGAGCACCCCGAGCCACTCCGGCAGGACGCCGAGCCACTCGACGAGCACGCGCACCAGCCCGTAGACGCGATCTTGATCATCACGCCGCTCATCAGCGCGGACACGGGCGCCGGTGCGATCGGGTGTGCGAGCGGCAGCCAGACGTGGAGCGGCATCAGGCCCGCCTTCGCCCCCATGCCGACGAGCGCGGCGAGCGCGATCGCGACCTGCAGGCCCGACCCCGAGGAGACGACGGTCGGGTCGCCGATCGCTCCCTCCCGTGCGAGGAGGAGGACGGCCACCCACGTTCCCGCACCGCCGAGATGCGTGAGCGCGACGTAGAAGAAGACCGCGCGCCGCGCGACCTCGTCGGCACGGCCGACGAGGATCACCGCGGCGGGCACGAGCGTCATCGCCTCCCAGCCGAGGAGGAACGTGAGCGGGTCGCGCGCCACCAGGACGAGCGCCTGCACCAGAACGAACAGCGCGACCAGCGCGCCGATCGCCCGGCCGCGGCCCGACGGCTCCAGGTACCGGGTGGCGAACACGAGTGCCGCCGCGCCGACCGCCCCCAGCACGCCGAGAAACAGCCCTGACAGGCCGTCGACCCCGATCCGCGGGTCGAACGCGCTCGTGAACGCCGATCCCGCCTGCCCGTCGGTCGCGAGCGCCCAGAGCCCGCCGGCCGCGAGGAACACGCACCCGGCCGCCTGGGCCGCAAGCCCGGCGGTGAAGGTGCGCCTGGGGATGGCGATAAGCCCCCCTGCGCCGACCAGCAAGGCACCGGTGAGCACCGGCACGACGAACGTCACGACTCGGCGAGCTCCTGCAGCAGCGACTGCTGCTCCTCGAGGCGGCGCGTGACGAGCGCACGACCGGCCTCGAGGAGGTCGAACACCTTCTCGTCGGCCGCGCGATAGAACACGCTCGTCCCCTCACGCCTGGACTCCACGAGTCCGACACGGCGGAGCGCGGCGAGATGCTGCGAGGTCGCGCCCGACTCGAGACCCAGCTCGGCCTGGAGCGCGCCGACCGACCGCTCGCCGTCGCGGAGCAGCTCGATGATCCGGACGCGCGCCGGATGACCGAGCACCCGGAACAGCCCGGCCTTCACCTCGTACACGGGACGCACGCCGCTCGACACGGCGAGCAAGGCTACCGCAAATCTCTTTATCTCAGAAGATATGAAGAATTCCACCACAGAGGTGGCCTGCTCGCCGGACGAGGCGCACAGGCTTCGACGAGCCTGGGTACCGCTACGGAGCCGGTGTGTGCCGTTCCCGCCTGGCGATCGAGATCGCCGGCCTTCCTTCGACTCGGGCGGCTCCGTCGGCCACTCCCAGCTGGTCGCTCCGGGAAAATGGAACTCCAGCGGCACGGCCCGCGTCCACGGCCGTTCGAAGCCGGAAGATCCGTGGCCCGATGAACCCTCCGTGACCGCAGGAGGACGTCGCGGCTAGGCCTCCTCCGCCCGGCGGGTTGCCTTACGTTGTCTCATCGCGGCCGCGGCCCGCTCGAGAAACGCGATCGCGTCCTCGCCCGGCGCGCGCGCGGTCGTCCCGACCGAGGCCCCCCGGTAGAGGTGCGTGAGGGCCGACGGCAGGCGGATGCCGCTCACCAGGTGCTGCTCGAGCTCGCGGGCGCGAGCGCCCGCCTCGTCCTCGCCGAGATCGGGACAGCAGACCACGAACTCGTCGCCCCCCGAACCGTGCAGGCGCGCCACGAGCTCGCCCGGCTGGAGCGTTTCCTGGATCCCGGCCGCGACACGGCGAATGAGCTCGTCCCCGGCATGGTGCCCGAGCACGTTGTTGACCGCGCGCAGCCCGTCGCAGTCGACGAGGAGCACGGCGAGCGAGCGGCCCGCCTCGAGCTCGGTGAGCCAGCGCAGGAGCGCGCGCCGGTTCGGAAGTCCGGTGGTCTCGTCCTGCAGCGCCTGCTCCGACAGCTGGGCGATCTGGCCGAGCGCGTCCTCGAGCGTGCGTCGTGCGCTGATGCTCGGTCCCAGCAGCCGGCCGGCCTGGGCAACCAGGACGCGCTCGCGCCGGCCGAACCGCCAGCCGCGTCTGAGCACGGCCACCGCGCCGATCTTTGCGTCCGGCGCCCCGAGCGGCGCTGCGACGGCCTCCCACTCCGTGTCACGGGTGTCGACGAAGCGGCCCGTCTCGGCCGCATCGGCGGCAGCGCGAGAGGCCACCTCGACGGCTGCGGCCACCGCGAGGTCGGGGGCGAAAGCAACCTCGTCGGCCACCAGCACCAGCCCGAGGTCGGCTCCCGTGAGGTGCAGCACCGCCCCCGCCGCAGCGTCGAGCAGCTCCACCTCGGGCACCCGGTCGAGCACGCCTGCAACCATCTCCGCCAGACCTCCGAAGGCATCCTCGCGCCGGTAGACCTTCGCCACCGTGACCCGCTCGTCCGCGGCGGCGAATGCCGTGCGGGGATCCTCGCCGGGCCGCCACAAGGCGCCCGCGGCGGTGGCGCTCAGCTCGACGGGCTCCTGGAGTCCGATGTCGAACGGGACTGCGAGGGTCTCCACAACGCGGGTCACGACCCACTCGAGTGCGACCGGGTCGTCGAGACCGGGCACCAGCAGTGCGAACTCGTCACCGCCGATCGGCGCCGCGAAGCCCGAAGGCACGACGAGCGTGAGCCGGTCGGCCGCGTTGCGGAGCACCCGGTCACCGACCTCGTGACCGTGACGGTCGTTCACCACCTTCATGTCGTCGAGATCGACGAAGACGACCCCGCACGGGCTGGGCTCGGCGCTGAGCCGTGCCTCCAGGCCGGCGAGGTTCGGGAGCCCGCTCAACGGGCCGGCACGAACGGCCGATCCCGTGCCGGACGGCAGGGTCGCCGCATCGAGAACTCGCACCCTCTCCCCCAAGATCAGGCTGATCGTCGTCGGGAACCGAGACGACGGCCTCCCCCGTCCGAGGGATCGGACCTGAGGTCGACGCGACCGGGAGTGTCGGCCGGCTACCGGCCGCGCGCGCCCTCCTCCTTTTGCCGCCGAGTTGACACCCGAGCTTCTCCTTCTCGCGGCGCGGCGAGGAACGTCGCCGACGCACTACTGTCCACCCGTGCGCATCCTGATCCTCGGCGCCGCGGGGATGCTCGGCCGCAAGCTCGTCGAGCGAATCGTCCGTGACGGTGTCCCCGGGGCCGAACCGATCGAGCGCGTGACGCTGGTCGACCTGGTCGAGCCCGTCGCGCCGAAGTCGCCCGGGCTCGTCGTCGACATTGTCGCGGCCGACATAGCCGACCCCGCCGTGGCCGGGCGCCTCCTGTCGAGCCGTCCGGACGTCGTCTTCCATCTCGCGGCCGTCGTCTCCGGCGAGGCCGAGGCGGACTTCGAACTGGGCTACCGCGTCAACCTCGACGGCACGCGGCACCTGCTCGAAGCGGCGCGCTCAGGAGGCGATGCCTACGTACCGCGCGTCGTCTTCGCGTCGTCGATCGCGGTGTTCGGCGCGCCGTTGCCCGAGGTGATCGGCGACGACCACTGCACCACGCCGCTGACGAGCTACGGGACGCAGAAGGCGATTGCCGAGCTGCTCCTCTGCGACTACACACGGCGCGGGTTCATCGACGGCGTCGGCATCCGGCTGCCCACGATCTGCGTTCGCCCCGGGCGGCCCAACCGCGCGGCGTCCGGCTTCTTCTCGGGGATCATCCGCGAGCCGCTCCACGGCCAGGTAGCCGTGCTCCCCGTCCCCACGAGCGTCCGGCACTGGCATGCCTCACCGCGTGCTGCCGTCGGCTTCCTTCTCCACGCTGCGACGATCGAGGGTGCCGCGCTCGGCGACCGTCGCTGCCTCACCATGCCCGGCGTGTCCGTGACCGTGGCCGAGCAGATCGACGCCCTGCGCGCAGTGGCCGGTGACGACGTGACACGGCTCATCCGGCCGGAGCCCGACGAGACGGTGATGCGGATCGTGTCCGGCTGGCCGCAGAGGTTCGACGCACGTCGCGCCCAGGAGCTCGGTTTCCGTGCGGACGACAGCTTCGAGCACATCGTCCGCATCCACGTCGAGGACGAGCTCGCCGGAAGCGTCCCCGCGGTGGCCTCGTGAGGCGGATCGCGCTCGTGACCGGGGCCGGCAGCGGCATCGGCCGCGCATCCGCGGAGGCCCTCGCCGAGGCAGGGTTCACGCTCGTCCTCGCCGGCCGCCGTCGCGAGCAGCTCGAGGCGGCCGTCGCGGAGATCGGCCCCGACGACGCCGTGGCCGTGACCTGCGACGTGCGTGATCCGGCGTCGATCGAGGCGCTCTTCGGCGAGATCGAGACCCGCTTCGGGCGGCTCGACGTGTTGTTCAACAACGCCGGGATCGGTGCCCCTCCCGTCCAGCTCGACGAGCTGACCCTCGAGCAATGGACATCCGTCGTGGACACGAACCTCACCGGCACCTTCCTGTGCACACGGGCCGCGTTTCGGCTCATGAAGCGGCAGTCGCCCCGCGGCGGGCGCATCGTCAACAACGGCTCGCTCTCTGCGTGGGTGCCGCGCCCGCTCTCGGCGCCGTATACGGCGACCAAGCACGCGGTCACCGGGCTCACGCGGTCGACGTCCCTCGACGGCCGCGCGCACGACATCGCATGCGGCCAGATCGACATCGGCAACGCCGCGACGGAGATGACGGTGCCGATGCGCTCCGAAGGGGTGCTGCAGCCCGACGGCTCGACGATGCTCGAGCCGACGATCGACCCGGCCGACGTCGCGCGCGCAGTCGTCTACATGGCAACCCTGCCGCTCGATGCGAACGTCCAGTTCATGACGGTGATGGCGACGAAGATGCCCTTCGTCGGCCGCGGCTGACCACCGGTCGGGCGGAGATCGAGCATGACGGGCCCGTGCGGTCCGGTCGGTGACGGCGGCTCCTCGCCGTCGGCGCTAGTTGCGCGGGGGCGACTCCAACGCCGTTAGCTGGTTCCAGCGCTCGTCGACGTGGGACTGGATGGTCTCGACCTCCTCGGGGGAGAGGTGGCCGAAGCGTCCCTGGGCGCCGAGGAACTCGCTGACCGGCGGCGGGTGCTTTGGCCGGAACGTGATGCGCCACGCGCCGTGGTCGCATTCCCAGAGCGGGAAGTAGTGGGACTCGACAGCCAGCCGCGCGATCTCCGTGGACTGCGCGGTCGGGTACTTCCAGCCGGGCGGGCAGGCGCCGAGGACGTGCAGGAAGCGGAAGCCGGACACGTCCGCAGCCCTCGCCACCTTCGCCCGAAAGTCCTTCAGCATCGGCACGGATCCCGCGGCGAGCGTCGCGACGTACGGGACCCCGTGCGCCGCCATGATGCGGGCGATCTCCTTCTTCTGCCCGGCCCGTGGAGCCGCGGTCGGCGTGGTCGTCGTCCAGGCGCCCTCCGGGGTGGCCCCCGACTTCTGCACGCCGGTGTTCATGTACGCCTCGTTGTCGTTGAGGGCATAGACGATGTCCTCGTTGCGCTCGGCGGCCGCCGATACGCCGGAGAACCCGATGTCGCAGGTCGACCCGTCTCCGCCCCACACCACCACCTGCGTGTCGCCGTAGCCGCGCAGCCGGAGCGCGGCCTTGATCGCGGACGCCTCCACGGCGGCGGACGCGAACGGGGTGAGATGGACCGTCACGCCGAACGCGTTGACGGGCCAGATGCCGGCGATGATCGTCCAGCACGAGGCCGGGATGACCAGCACGATCTTCGACTCCGGCCTCGCAGCTGCGAGCCCGTCGAGCACGTGCCGGACGTTGATCGCAGGGCCGCAGCCGGCGCACGCGGCATGACCGGGGTGCAGGAGCCTCTCCTCCGAGACGACCTCGTCGACCCAAACGGCCATCAGTGCACCCCCTCCGGAATCGTCACGGGGACGTAACCGGCCGTTCGCTCGGCGCCGGAGCGCGTGTGCTCGAGGGCCCAGCGCAACGTCACCGGAGTCACCTCCGTGCCGCCCAAGCCGCAGACGAAGTTGGTCACGGCCTTCGCGTGTGGCAGGTCGAGCGACCTCACGTCCGCACCGAGCGGGCCGAGCGAGCCGAACGCGACGGCGCGGTCGATCGACCGATACGTAGGACGTCCCGGCCAGCGCGGCCGAGAGCGTCTCCGCGGGAAACGGCCGGAAGGCATGGATGCGGAGGAGCAGCAGGTCGTCGTTCTCCTCGAGCAGCTCGAGCGCCGAGTCTCCGATCGTCCCGATCGTGATCAGGGCCGCCTCTGCATCGGGGTTGCCGGCGACGTCGACCGCGCCCACCTTGCGCCGACCGAAGTGCGTGGTGAACTCCGACGCGACCGTCTCGACGACGCTCCTCGCCTCGTCCATCGCGTCCGCGACACGGCGCTGGAAGGCGGAGTAGTCCGCCGGCCGGGGCACCGCGGAGAACGTCCGCGGCCGCTCGGGGTCGAGCACCCAGTCACCCGGCGGGCTGAATCCGGGGAGGAAGGCGTCCACGACGCTCTGCTCCGGGACGTCGACGACCTCGGCGGTGTGCGAGAGCAGGAAGCCCTCTGCGCACACCATCACCGGGAGCATCACCGTCTCGGCGATCCGGTAGGCGCAGAGGATGCTGTCGAGGACCTCCTGGACGGACGAGCAGTACAGCTGGATCCAGCCGGTGTCGCGCTGGCTCATGCTGTCCGAGAGATCCGGCTCGAGGCTCCAGGGGGCGAGGATCGACCGGTTGACGTTGACCATGACCAGCGGCACGCGCTCCCGCGAGGCACGGTGTAGCTGCTCGTGCGCGTACAGCAGCCCTTGCGAGGACGTCGCCGTGAAGGTGCGGACGCCGACCCGCGACGCGGCGATCACATAGCCGAACATCGCGTGCTCGCTCTCGAGGTTCGCGAACTCGACGTCGTCCCGGCCCGCGGTGAGATCCGCGAGCCGCTCGACGATGATCGTCTGCGGCGTGATCGGATAGCACGCGATCGCCTGCGCCCGCGCGAGCGTGACCGCATGCGCCGCAGCCTCGTCGGCGGTCAGCACCGTGCGCCCCCGTAGCAACGTGGCACTCATGCCGGCACCTCTTCCATCGCGATCGCGTTCCGGACGGGACAGACGACCTCGCAGATGCCGCAGCCCTTGCAGTAGAGGTAGTCGACGGCCATGGAGCCGTCGTTCCGCGCGATGGCTCCCTCCGGGCAGAAGAGCGCGCAGAGGGCGCATGCGGTGCACCCATCGGTGAGCACGGGGCGCTCGAGCGACCACGACCCTGTGTGGCTGCCCAGCGAGTCGGTGGTGCTCACCGCGAAGAGGGGCGAGGCGGGCCGAAGCTTCGTGAGAGACGCATCGAGCGTGAGCTCGATCGGGGAATCACCCGTGCGTGTCCGTTGTCTCGTGCACCGCGCGTATCCCTCCCTGGCCGCGACGAGGTTCAGCTCGGCTGCCGCGGCGCCCATCCGCCCCGCGATCGCCTGCTCGAGGAAGCTGAGCCCGTCCGGGAGGAGCAGCCTCACGCACGCGCCGAGGACGGCCACGTTCCCCATCGGGCGTCCTTCCGAGGAGAGAACGCCGTGGTCTCGCGCGATGCGCGACGCCGGGACGCGCGCGATCTCGAACGGCCCGCTGTGCGCGTAACGCCCGTCGCGATTCAGGATCACCAGGCCGCCCGGCCTGACGGAGCGAAGCAGCTCGTCGGAGGGAGGGGACGGAGAGACGCTGACGAGCACGTCGCAGTCCCGCACCTTGTAGCGGCGGTGGATCGGAGACGTCTCGTCCCAACGCAGGAATGCCGAGATCGGCGCACCGCGCCGCTCGGCCTTGAACTCGGGGAAGCTCTGCGCCCATATCCCCGCGCGGGCGAAGGCATCGGCCAGGAGCTGCGACGCGAGCACGACCCCTTCGCCGCCCCGACCGACTATGAGCATCTCCTGCACCCGACTGCTCCTTCCGCGGGCACCATCGAGCACCCCAATCGTTCCCTGCGATGAGCCGATGGGGCATCCGGGGTTCCACCGACTCCCGATGCGGCGAAGCCGCGGACAACTCCCCACCCGTCGAGGATGCAACACGGCTCGCCGGATACCCTGATCCGATGAGCCAGCAGATCGTGCAGGTGGGCTCGCTTCGTCCCGGCCTCGCAACCGTCGAGCGGCGTCGGCTCGAGCGTCGGGCGCGGATGCTGGCCTGGGGCGGGATCGCGTGGCATTTCGTCGAGTTCGCGATCGCGATCGGCGCCGGCATCGCGGCGTCGTCGATCGCGCTGATCGGCTTCGGAGCCGATTCGCTGATCGAGAGCGTGGCCGGGCTCGTGGTCATCTGGCTCTTCACCGGCTCCCGTCTGCAGTCTTCCGGGGCCGAGCGCCGGGCGCAGCAGATGATCGCCTGGAGCTTCTTCGTGTTGGCCGCATACGTCGGCGCCGAGTCGATTCGCACGCTCGTGAACGGCGATCACCCGGAAGCGAGCTGGGTCGGCATCGGGCTCGCGCTCGTGACGGCCCCGACGATGCCCCTCCTCGCGCGGGCAAAGCGCCGCGTCGGGAGCCGGCTCGGCTCGTCCGCGACGGTGAAGGAGGGCGCGCAGAACATGATCTGCGCCTATCTCTCGGTCGCGCTCCTCGTCGGCCTGTCGGCGAACGCGTTTCTCGGCTGGTGGTGGGCCGACCCGATCGCCGCGCTCGTCATCGCCGTCGTCGCGGTGAAGGAAGGACGCGAAAGCTGGCGCGGCGAGGGCTGCTGCGACACCTGCTAGTTGGTGTCGACCGTGACTCGAGAATCCGGGGCAGGCTGTGCGAGACCCTCGAGGTGCATCAGGGCTTCTGGTGACGCGGAGAGCTCGGGCGAGCCGACGCTCCTACTCGTGCGGAGGTAGGAACGTGTCTGTCTCGTAGCTGTGCAGCACGGCCGAGATGTGGAGTCCCGCGTGGGCGATCGGCGCTCCGATCGGGTTCAGCGTGACCAGGGTCGGGATGCTCCACATCACGTCGCCCGTGAGTGGCTTGCGCATCTTTTCCGAGCGGAAGTCGTTGTAGCCCGCGTGGTACACGGCCGTCATCCCGAGCGAGGCGACGAGGGCGATCGCGCCGGTGGCGACCTTCGTCGCGAGACGATGATCGAGCCGGGTTCCCGCAAGCGCTGCGAACACGACCAGGATCGGGAAGACCGACAGCAGCAGGCCATCCGTGACGCCGTAGACGACCCCGCGCCACGCAACCGCGGCGATCAGGTCGATCCCACCCGGGCGAGGGGTCGCATCCTCCGTGCGCAGGACCATGAACGTCATCACTCCGGCGACGACCACCCCGAGGACGAGCGCGAGGAGCCAGCGTCGCCTGCAGGCGGCTGCGAGGTCGTACCCGGTCGAGCGCGACCAGAACGCGAAGAGACCGACCACGGAAACCGCATACAGGCCGTAGAACAGATCCCGGTTGATTCCCAGGGTGTCGGCGAGGACGAAGGGGACGGCGAAGGCAAGCAGGAACCCGCCGGCCAGCCACGCCCAGTGCACCGACACGCCGAGCCCCAGACGTGCGTGGCCCCCAGCGTGCGGGCCGGCGGCGTGCGTGCTCATCGTTGAGCCTCCTTTCCCGCCCAGCCTGACGCCACCGCGGACCGGAAACATCCGTAGAAAGGGCCACACTGCATGCGGTTGTCCCCGTACGTGGCGGCAGGAGAGCGCAACCATGCCTCGCACGCGCGGCGTGAAATGGGCCGCAACCCGCGTGCCATCTGACGCGTGCCTCAGGATCGAGCCGTGTTCTTCCGGCTGAACAGCCTCGAGCTCGGGCTGATCCTCTTCGGGATCGTCCTCGGCACGACGATGCTGGGCGTCTTCCTCGGCAGTCGCCTGCGCCGGCACGTGGACGCGCTGCGCGAGCCCTTCGGCGTCCTCCAGGCGGCGTTGCTCGGGCTCGTCGCCCTCATCCTCGCGTTTGGGCTCACGATGGCCGTGGGCCGCTACGACAGCAGGCGGGCGGCGACCGTGGACGACGCGAACGCGATCGGCACCACCTACCTGCGCGCCCAGACGCTACGGGAGCCGATCCGCACGCGCTCGCTCCGAGACCTCGAGCTCTACACCGACGCCAGCATCCGCCTGTCCAACGCGGTTCCCGGAAGCGGCGCGGCCGCTGCGGCGATAGCCGACGAGAACGACTTGCAGCGCTCGCTCTGGCGCCTGGCCGGCGAGGCGCTCGCGGGCTCGCCGCGGGATAGCGCCCCGCGCCTCTACGTCGACTCGCTCAACCAGATGATCGACATGCAGACGGTCCGCGTGTCCGCGCTCGCAAACCGCGTGCCGACGGCCGTGCTCGTCATCGAGATTGTCGGCGCAGCGATAGGGCTCGGGCTGCTCGCGATGTACCTCGCAATCCTCTCCCGCGGCGTGGCCACCGTCGTCCTGGCCGCCTCGTTCGTCTCGGTGCTGCTGCTCATCACCTTCGACCTGGACCGCCCCACGCGCGGTCTCGTGACGGTGCCCGACACTCCGCTCGTGTCGCTCCGCGCCTCGATGGCCCGACCCCCGGCGGCACAGGGGCCGTAGGGCCCGCTAGAACCCGGACCGAGATCGCCCGATCGTCCCTCAGGTCGACGGCCGGCGGCGGCTCTGCGCGCGCTCGTCCTCGAGCAGCGCCAGCACGGCGTTCGCCCAGTCGCCGACATCGTCGAGCGGCTCCTGGTCGCGGATCGTCGTGAAGCCCGCGATCAGGATGTCGAGCTCCTGCTCGGTGAGCATGCTCCTCTCGGGGTCTCCCCCCAAGTCCGTTCTACCGAGATCCGCTTCGTCCTCGCGGGCCTTCGCGAAACGGAGTACCTGCTCGTGGCCGCCGACGGATTCGGCGAGCTGTTCGAGGAGCTCGTCGACGCGCCTGCGGCCCGAGGCTGTCAAGCTCCGAGACCGCCCTGGCCAGGTACTCGCTGTGGTGGTCGTTCGTGTGCATGCCCCTCCCGTCCCGAGGTACCCGTGCCGCCCGCCCCACTGTCGACGTTGCGTCTCAGTGATGGAACCCGGCCGAGCTCGAGGCATCCCGCACCGGCGCCGGCTGCGCCCGGAGGTGCGGCAGTTGCCTCTCGATGTCCTTCACCAGCAGGTCGGCCATGTCGTGGGTGAAGCCCAGCTTCACGACGACCCGCAGCGCCGCCAGGTCGGTCCGGTTGGCGGGGAACGTGTAGGCGGGCAGCAGCCAGCCGCGCTCCCGCAACGAGTTGGAGACGTCGAACACCGTGAAGTTGGTGATCTCGTCCACGAGCTTGAAGGCGAACACGGGCAGCTCGTCGCCCTTGGTGATCAGCTCGAACGGGCCGAGCTCCGCGATCTTCCCGGCCAGGCGGGTTGCGACCGAGCGGGAGTAGAGCTGCACCTTGCGGTAGCCGTCGAAGCCGAGGCGCAGGAAGTTGTAGTACTGGGCCACGACCTGCGCGCCCGGGCGCGAGAAGTTCAGCGCGAACGTCGGCATGTTGTCGCCGAGGTAGTTGACCCAGAAGATGAGGTCCTCGGGCAGGGCGGCGGCATCGCGCCAGACGATCCAGCCGACGCCGGGATAGACGAGGCCGTACTTGTGGCCCGATGCGTTGATCGAGGCGACCCGCGGCAGCCGGAAGTCCCAGACGAGGTCGGGATCCGCGAAGGGGGCGACGAATGCGCCCGACGCTCCGTCGACGTGGACGGGGATGTCGAGTCCCGTCCGCTCCTGGAGGTCGTCGAGCGCCTCGCAGATCTCCTGCACCGGCTCGTAGGAGCCGTCGAACGTGGAGCCGAGGATCGCGACCACCCCGATCGTGTTCTCGTCGCAGAGCTTCACGGCCTCCTCGGCGGAGAGGTGATACCGGTCTCCCTCCATCGGCACGAGCCGCATCTCGACGTCCCAGTAGTTGGCGAACTTCTCCCAGCAGACCTGGACGTTGATCCCCATCACCATGTTCGGCTTCTCGGTCGACTTGCCCTCGGCCTTCCGACGGTGCTGCCAGAGGCGCTTGAGCGCGAGCCCGCCGAGCATCGCGGCCTCGCTCGAGCCGGTCGTCGAGCAGCCGACGGCCTCGCCCGCGTCCGGCGCGTGCCAGAGCCGGCTGAGGATGTTCACGCAGCGCATCTCGAGCTCCGCCGTCTGCGGGTACTCGTCCTTGTCGATCATGTTCTTGTCGAGGCACTCGGCCATCAGCCTCTCGGCGTGCGGCTCCATCCACGTGCTCACGAACGTCGCGAGGTTCATGCGCGCGTTTCCGTCGAGCATCAGCTCGTCGTGGATGATCTGGTAGGCGACCTCGGGCGGCAGCTCCGTGTCGCGCATGCGGTGCCTCGGGATATTGTCGCCCTCGAGCGTGAAGACCGTCTGGATCGAGAGATCGGCGGACGGAGTTGCCGCAGCCTTCGGATGCTTCAGCGTCATCGGGACTCGCCTCCTGTGAGATGCCCCTGCGGCCATCCTCTCAAATGGTTGGCTTCCGACCGGCGGACGCCTTAGGCTGCGCGCGTGGCTGGAACCCTCGCGCTCATAGCGGCATTCCTGTTCGCGCTCGCGGCGACCCTCCAGCAGAAAGGTGCGCTGAACCTCCCGACGATCTCGCTCGCCGACCCGATGTCGCTCGTCCGGCTGGTCGGCCAGAAGGTGTGGCTCCTCGGCACGGTCGCGCTGTTCGCCGGATATCTCTTCCAGGCCGGCGCGCTCGACCGCGGCCGCCTCTCGGTCATCCAGCCGCTGCTCGTCACCACGGTGGTGTTCGCGCTCCCGCTCGGCTACTTCCTGACGAAGCAGCACGTGGGCCGCCGCGAGGTGATCGGCGCGATCGTGATCATCCTCGGGCTCGGCCTCTTCGTCTACTTCGGCGACCCGGCCGGCGGCAAGGAGAACGCGCCGAACGACGAGTGGGCGATCGCGATCGCCGCGCTCGCCGCGCTCTCGGCCGTCCTCCTCGTCTTCGGCAGCCGCGGCGGGCTCTCGATGAAAGCAGCGGTGTACGGCACGGTCGCGGGGCTCATGTTCGGGCTCTCGTCCGCCCTCACGAAGCCGACGCTCGACTACCTCCACGAGAGCGTGAGCACCATGCTCTCCCACTGGGAGTGCTACGCGCTCGCGATCGCAGGGGTGGGCGGCTTCGTGCTGCAGCAGGTCTCGCTCGGAACGGGGCGCCTGGCGCCCTCGGTGGCGACGGTGTCGGTGGCGAACCCGCTCGTCGGGATCCTGCTCGGGATCCTCCTCCTGGACGAACGGTTGAGCCGCCCCGCCTGGCACGTCGTCCTCGCGGTGATCGGGCTCGGGCTCGCGCTCGTCGGCGCGGTCGTCATCTCGCTCGCACGGGAGGCGACGAAGGACGGCCAAGCCGTCCCCGACGTGGCTGACGGCTCGGCCGCGATGGCGTAGTCACCGCGAGGACGAATCCGTCAGGTTCCCTCGCACGGCGGGAGCGCCTCCAGGGCACGCGCGGCAACCAGCGAGCGAAGCGTGCGGATCGGGACGGCGATTGCGAATCCCGTCCGAGGGTCGGTCGCGAAGGCGACCGCCACGATTCGACCCTTGGCATCGATGACCGGACCTCCGGCGTCGTCGTGCCGAAGGGTCGACGTCAGGCGCATCACGCGTCCGTGAACGCCGAAGGGCGCTCCCGCGACGCTGTCGACGACGACACCCGGAAGCAGCCGCGGCTTGGCTGACAGCGGATAGCCGACCACGGCGACCCGCGCCCCGAGAGCGATGCTCCACCCGAGGGGCAGCGTTCGCGGGAGTCGCCCCCCGACGCGGGCGACGCGGAGCTCGCCGAGACCGTAGACGTGCGCCGCGTCGAGCGCCCTCGTTCGACCCGTCCGCGGAGCGACCCGCAGCGCGCCGGCGCCCGGGAGGACGTCTCGCTGCGCAATCAAGAGCCTCGAGTCGACCGCGAAGCCCGACCCGGTCGGGACTCCCTCGCAGCCGGTGGTGCGTATCCTTAGCGCGCCGCGCCGTACCTGACGCCTCGTGCGGACGGTCGACAGGGTCGCGAAGCGCACGGCGCGGGCTTCGACCGCCGAATCGGCCTCGACCAGCGGGGGCGCGTCGAGACGCACCTGGCTGCTCGATGCCTCGTCGACGACGACGAGGCCGCAGCCGGGGATGAGCGAGAACGCAACAAGGCCTACCGCGAGGAGGCCCAGGAACGCCCAACCGGGACCGACGATCAACGGAGCTGCTCCAGATACGCGTCGAGGCTCGCGCCCGCGCGTCTGCAGCTCGCCAGGCGGGAAGGCACGCTCGCGGAGATCGTGCGCGAACGCTTGCTTTGCACCACTTCGAGGCTCTTTGCACACGCGCCGAGCTTCGACGCAATCGTCTCCAGCGCCGCCTGTCGTGCTTGGAGCTTCCGTCGTTCTCTCTCGATGCGGGCGTTCTCGTACGCAAGCTCACGCTGCCGCCGGGTGAGCGTTCCCACGTTGACCTTCGACCGTCGCAGTGCAGCTCGGGTCGAGTGGAGCTCGCCCACGAGCTGGTTGGCTTCGACGGTACGCCGGTTGAGTGCACGGCTCCGCTCCACGATCACCGTGCGCAGGCCGCCGACGGACTCTTCGGCGACGATGGCGCGTCGATGCCAGTCCCCGGCTCGATCCCGGTTCGTGTAGACGGCTCGTGCGAGCGGTGCCGCCACGACGAAGAGCGCGAGCACTGCGAGCGCCAGTCTCACCGTCCAGCCTTGCAGTTCCAGTTCCATCGACTCTCCAGGCGTCGTCGGTCCGAGGTGTAGCGCGTGAGAGATGCCCTCCCTGTATCGGGAAACGGACGTCGTTCGACTCACTCGTACGAGGGAAGCCGGGAACGAGACGGACACGGTCGACGCATGGCGACGGGCCTGGGAACGGCCCGAAGATCGCGGTGGAGGAGGCGGACCCGAGCAGCCTGAGGCGTGCCGGCTCGGGCCTCGGGGCTCCTCTGGATCCACGGAGTCGCGGCTCTTACCGCACTGGCCCGTTCAGTCCGTCCCCCAGGGGTTGTCGATCACGAAGCGCCAGGTTCCGTCCGGCTGGCGACGCAGGACATCCGCGTTGTTTGCCGCCAACTGCACCGCTTCACCGTCCGGCCCTGTGCCGTTGAACGACCAGATGCCGCTCACGAGTGCCAGGTCGCCGACCTCGAGGACTCGTGTCACCTCGAGGTCGAGCTTGCCGTCATCGAGATGAACCCGGCCAGCGCCTGACGGACGCCGGGTGCGCCGTGAGCGAGGCTCCCCGGCTGAGTCGCGAATGCCGCCTCGCTCTCGTAGAGCGGCATGAGCGTCTCGAGATTCCCCGTGTTGATGCCGCCGCCGATCGCGGCCCGCGCGGTTCGCGGCCGAAGACGACATCTCCTCCTCCGGGCCTTGCGCCACGCCCTCGCCTTTTCCACCTGGCACTCACTCACGGCTTCGGACATGACACGGGCAAACGCGGCCAGGCTCGCCGCCGCACTCGTCGAAGCCGCTACCCATACGGCCGCACATCCGTCTGACACGCGGGTTCGATCCGGTCGGATCCATCGATTCGTCGCGAGCGATGTTCGTGCGCTCGTTCGGACGCCGTGATCACGAACGAGCCAGAGCGCTTGGTCCGCGCAAATCTCCGGCGCACTCATCGCGACTCGGGCCGCGAACGCCCGCTGAAGTCCTGCGCCAGGCCGCAAGCGCTCATAGGATCTGCGACGTGCATGATGCGCACTGGCCGCAATGATGCGATCTGTCGGGAAGGGCGGCGAGTCATGCAACTGACAACGGCCCTCAACTCGGGCGCAGTCGTCACGGGCCACGTGCGGCGTCACTTCATCGATCTGGCACGCAACGCGTTCGGGCTTACTCGTTCGCCTGACCCACGGGTAGCCGGGCGGCGCGCGACGGCGACCGCCGGCCCGCACGGGAAGACGCGCAATGGGGGCGAAACCTGAGCGCGACCTCCGCCCAACGTCGCCGATTGGCCCTCGTTCTCGCGCTCGCCCCTGTGTTGGTCGCTGCGACGAACGCCCCGAGACCGGAGACGCAACCGCAGCTGATGGCTGACGGGCGTCTGCCTGCTGTTGCCGCTGAGAATCTGCGTGGGGGGAGCCCAGGATGGCTCGGTCCTCCGGCGACAGGCCGGGCGGCCGAGGTCTACGCGTCCGCGACCGACGTGGCGCCGGGCGGTGCGGTCGCGGTGCACGTCTCGACCTTGCCCGAGGCGAGGTACCGCATCGTGGTGTACCGGCTGGGCTGGTATCACGGCGTCGGCGCACGCAAGGTCGTGTGTCTCCCAAGCTGTTCCGGTTCCAGACGAGGGAAGGTCGAGGCGATGCCCGCCTCGGAGTCGACAGGGCGCATCGTCGCTGGATGGCCGACGACTGACACGCTGAAGATCGGACGCAGCTGGGTCAGCGGCTACTACCTGATCCGGGTGCTGCTACTCGACGGAGCCCAGAGGGGCAACTCCGCCACGACCTATTTCGTGGTCAACGCGCCGCGACGCGGCTCGAAGATGCTCATCCAGGTCCCCGTCCTCACGTGGCAGGCGTACAACAGCTGGGGCGGCCGCAGCCTCTACGACTTGCCGGGCCTGGGCCCGCGCGCGAGATCGGTCTCCTTCGAGCGTCCGTATGCTTGGGATGGGCCCGGCGGGCAGGGGCCGCTTGGCTGGGAACTCGGGTTTGTCCGGTTCGTCGAGCGCAACGGCTACGACGTCGCGTACCAGAGCGACGTCTACACCCACACGCATCCGACCTCACTCCTTCGCCACCGCCTCGTCGCCGTTGCGGGCCACTCGGAGTACTGGTCGAAGACAATGCGTGACGCCTTCCAAACAGCCCGCGACTCCGGCCTCAACCTCGCTTTCATGGGCGCGAACGCCGCCTACTGGCAGGTTCGGATCGAAGATGCCGGACGGACGATCGCCGCGTACAAGTCGATGTACGACCCGAACCCTGACGCGGCACTCAAGACCGCGATGTTCCGGGAGTTGATCCCGCCCCGCTACGAATGCGAGCTGATCGGGATCCAACACCAAGGGGTCGGGCTCCATTGGCAAGCGGGCGACTACACCGTGCAAGCAGCGGCCGTCACCGACCCCTGGATGCGACGGACAGGGTTCAGACCCGGCTCGGTGATTCGCGGCGTAGTCAGTGTGGAAACCGACACGATCCCCGGGAACCAAACAGCCACCTCATCCTGCGGACACCGTCTGACCGTGTTCTTTCATCGTGAACTCGGCGGCGACAAAGACGGGAACGCCGACTCGACCCGCTACGTGGCGCCCTCGGGCGCGATCGTTTTCGCGGCCGGATCTCACCAGTTCTCCTGGGGTCTCGACGACTTCTCAGAGGCCGCCGGGCACACGCGCGGCCTCATCGACCGACGCCTCCAGCGGTTCATGCGCAATGCGCTCGACGCTATGACACGCGACCGGAGCACTCGTACGGCAAACCCCCGACCCTGAGCTGCGCCCAGGCGGGTCATGACGAGGCGACTTGTGTCGATGCGGAAGATCGCCCGACATGTCCGACTGGCTCGCGCACGTCTCCCCTGTTGTATGGCGCTCTGCTTCATCGGTCTCGCGCTGGTCAGCGGATGCCGGCAGTCGGCGCCGGCGCTCGGGCCGGCCGATCTCTCCATCAGGCGGGACTTGATCCGCGGTGTCAGAGAGATCCGTATGACGCACGATCGAAAGAAGCTCCATGCAGAGCTGGTTCATCTCCTCGCGCACCTTCGCCGCGAACACGGGACGACCGCGAGCGCACGGCGCGGGCGAGAGCTCGCTCTTCGGGGGTTCGAGGCGACGCTGAAGGGAACCAGGAGTCAGCTCGAGTTCAGCGAGAACGACAGCGGGGAGGTCGCCGAAGCCACGAGGGACGCGAAGCGAGCGGACCGCTACCTGAGGCGCGGCGCGAACTGGTTACGCGCGGCCGGCCAGGCGCTCGGGGTTCGGATTGGCGAGCTCAACGGATACTGATGGCCGCAGGCTAATGACTCCCTCGGCGGCAACCGTTCCTATCGACCGTCGCGGCGGGTTCGATGGCGGCGAAAGATCCCCTCAAAGAGCCATCGTCGGACCGCCTGGCGTCCTTTTTCTACGACTCACCCTGCGCCACTCAGAGCGGCGTTACGGTCTGCGCATAGGCGCGCTTCAGCCGTTCGCGAGCCGCATCCTCGGAAGGTTGCCCATACGTCGAAATCACGAGAGCACCGCCGTCCGTGTGCCCTGGCTGGACGGCAACGTCCGCATGCGATACGCCCAGCTCGAGTAGATGAGTCGCGCGGAAGTGGGGTAGCTCGTAGAAGTCCATCCCCGGCGACCGAACGTGGACCGCACCGGGTTTCAGAAGTCGTGCAGGCGGCTCTGCTTAACCGCCTGCCGCGCGTTGTCACGAAATGTCGGTCTCCCGCCACGGGCCAGGGTCGCACTGGGCGTCGAACTCCGGCCACAGCTCGCGGAACCCTGCCTGCAGCCGATACGCCCGCCGCTCACTCTCGGTCGCCGTCGGGCCGGCTATCCGCAGCCAACGAGTATCGGACAAGATGAGACTGGTTTGGTGAGCGAAAGACGGCTCAGAGTCGGACTCGTCACGGAGCCGGCAGGCATCGACGACCCGTACAACCACGGTGCCTACCTCGGGCTCGAGCGAGCCGTCCGAGAACTGGGGATCAGAGGGCGAGCGCTGACACCGGCCCCGAAGGAAGGCTACGTCCCGAGCCTCTCACTTCTCGCGCGACAGAAGTACGACCTCGTCATCGGAATAGGACTCTTTGCGGCCCCCGCGCTCGACAGCGTCTCCACCCGGTTTCCCGAAACGAGGTTCGCGATCATCGACGTCGCCCACGACGAATTGGCGCATCGCCCGAAGAACGTCGTGGGCCTCATCTTCGGGGAAGAGCAAGCCGGTTATCTGGCCGGTCACCTGGCTGCGCTCGTGCTGACGCTCTCTCCGGGCGAGGAGGTGATCAGCTCGGTGGGCGGCCAGCGGGTGCCGTCGGTCGAGC
Source organism: uncultured Actinomycetes bacterium (assembly GCA_963793655.1). Lineage (GTDB taxonomy): Bacteria > Actinomycetota > Thermoleophilia > Gaiellales > Gaiellaceae > Gaiella. Next base: position 409,515 of record CAWCAV010000009.1, on the reverse strand, counting down.
GGTGGATCGCCGGCTACCAGGCAGGGGCGAGAGGAGCCAATCCCCGGGTCGCGACGTTGAACAGCTATACCGACGATTTCGCCGATCCGGTCAAAGGCAGGTCGGTCGCGCTGAGCCAGATCGCGAAAGGATCGCGAGTCGTCTTCCAGGTCGCCAGCGCCTGCGGCATCGGAGCGCTGGAGGCGGCAAGCGAACGTGGAATCTGGGGGATCGGAGTCGATGTCGATCAATCCCATCTGGGCCAGCACATACTGACGAGCGCGGTGAAGCGGCTGGACGTGGCCGTGTTCGACACGATCGAGGAGCTCGTGCGCGGGACGCTCGAGACGGGTCGTACGTCCCGCTTCTCCCTCCGGAACCGCGGTGTCGGCCTCGGCACGATCAGCGCGGCGGTGCCCCGCTCACTCAAGGCCGAGATCGAGGACGTGAGGGCGGAGATCGTCGCCGGGAGGATCCCGATCCCGAGCTCGGTCACATAGCGCTCTCGCTCTGTATCGAGACCCAGACGGTCGTCCCGTCCAGAGAGGCCACGTCCGTCGGCGCGTGGCCGACCGGAACCTGGCCCACCACCCGGCCATTCTGCGCATCGATCTGGACGACGGTGCCGTCGGCGTTGTTGGCCGCGAACACCACCCCATCCGTCGCGCAGAGGCCCACCAGCCCTCTGCCAACCGGGGTCGTCTGGCTCACTGTCGCCGTATCCGGGTTGATGCCCCAGACTTGTCCTCGCGAGTCAGAGACCCAGACAGCATGCTTGCCAGCGGTCAACGCGACCGGGTCCCCGATGGGCACCTCGGCCGTGAATGTGTTCGTGTGCGGCTCGATGCGCAGGGCCCGCTCGGCCATCGTCACCACCCAGAGTGCTTCCTGCCCGAGTACCACGCCCACCGGTACATGGCCGACGTCGATGATCGCGGAGGGCTCGTTCGTGGTCGGGTCGATGCGGAGCACATGGTGAGGACCCGCGGCGATCCAGACGGAATCGTCATCCGCGTCGACCGCGTAGGTCGGGTTCCAGGCGAGCTCGCTCGAGCCCCTCAGGTCGATCGTCTCGACGACGGCGTCGGCGCTGGGATCGATACGCGAGACTGTGCCGGCGCTCCCGTTCGCCACCCAGACCGCATCGGTTGCGACAGCGAGATCGATCGCCGGTGCTCCGATTCCGATCGTCCTGATGAGCTCGTGGCGATCCTGATCGATGCGAGAGACCGTTCCATCGTCTGCGTTCGCGACCCAGACCGAGCCGTGCCCGATCGCGACGGCGACAGGCCTTCGGCCCACGAGCACATGGCGCACCACCCGGGACCGCTGCAGGTCGATCACAACGACCGAGTCGGGAGGAACGGGCGCCTCTGTATGTGACGACGCTCGGCGACGCTGTGCGACAGAGGGTCGTTCGACCGCGGCGACCACCGGCGACTCGAGCGACGGATCGTGGTTGAGGATGGCTCGCTCGAGGCGGACGAGGTCGGGCCTGGGGTCGAGACCGAGCTCGGCGGCGCGACGTCGCCCGTCGCGGAACACGTCGAGCGCGTCCGCCTGTCGTCCGGATCGGTAGAGCGCCAGCATCAACTGCGCGCGGAGTCGCTCGCCCCCCGGGTGTGCGGCGACGAGCGCCTCGAGCTCTGCGACGAGGCCCCCATGGCGCCCGAGCTCGAGCAGGGCCTCGATCCGGTCCTCCTGCGTCTCGAGCCGCCGCTCGGTGAGCCGCTGGATCTCCGACTGGGCGAAGGCGTGGAAGGTGAAGTCGGCGAGCGCGGGGCCACGCCAGAGTGCGAGTGCCGCATCGAGGTTCGCCAGTGCGCCGCCCGGGTCTGCGTCCTCGAGCGCGCGGCGACCCTCGGCCGCGAGCTCTTCGAACCGCTCCGCGTCGATGCTCCCCACGTCGACGCGGAGGACGTAGCCGGGGGACTGCGTGATCAGCACGCCGTCGCCGAGCGCGCGTCGGAGATGCGACACGTAGCCCTGAACGGCTTTCGACGCCGTGCTCGGCGATCTCTCTCCCCACAGAGCATGGATGAGGACGTCCGTCGAGACGACCTCACCTCGTCGCAGCAGGAGTGCCGCGAAGAGCGCCCGTTCGCGCCCCGCCGGAAGCCGGATCGCCGCGCCTGATGAGTCGTACGCCTCGAGTGGGCCGAGAATCCGAAACTCCATCCGCCTCCCGGCCTTTCTTAGCGGGCCTCTAGGTCATGACCAGCTCTCTTCTAGCCGCTTCGGCACTCGTGTGCAAAGACCGCACGGGGCGATCGCCGGAACGAAGGAGGAAGAAGTGAACATCTCGCAGACCACGTGAGGATCGGCGCCGTCCTCGGGACCAGCGGTGCCATCGTCGTTCGCGCCGCCTCCGCGCAGGCGGCGACGTTGTGCGGGACCGGGTCATGCGCCTCTCGCCGCAGCCGTTCGAGGGGCGCTACCGGGCAGCCTTCGCAGTGCCGCGCACGCCGTACCCTGCACAGCGCGAATTCTCGCGCTCCTTCGCTATCGACTTACCGAGTGGGAGCAACGGGTTCGAAATGAGCGAGCATCCGGGTATCAGAGCCATTCTCACGCTGCCTTGCGACCCTTCTGCAACCCACATCGCGGTCTCACCGCACCAGCACCGAGACCGGCTCGTCGGGCGTACTCGGCCACAGGCCGGCGATGGCGACGAGGACGTCGCCCAGCAGCGACGGCTCGCCGAACCCGACGTCCGTGGACTTCGTGGAGACAACCCGCGGCGAGGCGACATGCACCACCGGACGACAGGCGCCTCGTACGAAGTTGCATCAACCCGTCAGCCTCGGCCGTCCACACATGGCAAGACTGCCGTCCGGGGTGGCAGACGCCGTCAGAGCATCGACACGCCCGTAGCGGTTGGAGGCAACGCCGCTCGTGTGGGGCCGAGTACCGACGGTACGAGTCACTGACTGACGGCGTTCGGCTAAGCCGCCCAGCCCCTCATCTCGGCGCACGGACCCGGCGGATGTGGCCAGGCCCGTGCGCCAGAACGTCCTCATGCGTCGATTACGTTGACCTTGCCGGACAGTAGATTCGCGACCCTCGTGCTGAGCCCAATCCAGCCCTTTACGGGATCGGCACGAATGGCGTCTCGCACACCTCTTGAACCGTGGCCGTACCGAAGTCCGGACCCTACGCGACTCCACTCCTCAGATCCGGCGATACCACACGTTTGGGCACGCCGAGGTCCTTGAAGACGGCTACGAAGCCTGCTCCGACAGCCGGGGGGTAGGAAGCTCGCTCGTTAGCGGATACTCATAGAGTCCCAGCAGGGGCCAAGTCCCCAGCGCGCGCCTGAGGGAGCGGCCGCGGGCTGGTCAGCTGCGGCCAGCGGGGGCGGTTGACAGTCGCCGTTGGGGGGGTGAGGCTTGCCGGGTGATGGTCGGGGTTGCGTCTTCGGGTGTGCCGGAGGAGGTTCGGCGGGCGGCGTTGTTCCCGAGTCTGGATCTGCCGGATCCGCCGGTGGGTCACCCGTTCGAGCTGGCCCGCCGTGATGGGTATGTGCTGTTGAGCTTCGCTGGCGCGACCTTCGGGGCGGTCGCGGTTGAGCGGGTGAGCCTTGAGCGGCTCGACGACGTGTTGGCGGACGCGCGGATGTTCATGCGGGAGCGCAGCAAGAAGCGCCTTCATTGGTTGGTGCCCGAGGCGGCGGAGCCGAGCGGGTTGGCCGACACGCTCGGGGCGCTTGGGATGCCGCCCTGCGAGGAGCCACCGGCGGAGCCACGTCTGGCCGCGATGGCGATGGTCGCTCCCCCTGCGCCTGGCCCCGCGCAGATCGAGGCGAGGCCGGCGCTCACCTTCGAGGAGTTCCACGCGGCGACGCACGTCAGCGACGAGGCCTTCGATCTGAGTGAGGCTGATCGGGCCGCATCGCTCAACGCGGAGGAGGCGATGTGGGAGCTGCAGTGCTCCGAGCACCCCTCGGAGCGCACCTTCGTTGCGCTGGCAGACGGCGAGGTCGTCGGGCAGGCCGCGGTGATTTTCGGCGCGCATGCTGGCTTTCTCGTCGGAGGCTCGACCAGGGAGGAGATGCGCGGTCGCGGCGTCTACCGGGCGCTTGTGCGCGCTCGCTGGGAAGCAGCCGTCGAGCGAGGAACACCCGCGCTCACGGTCAAGGCCGGACGCATGTCACACCCGATCCTCGAACGGCTCGGCTTCCAGGTGATCGGCTGGGAGAACTGGCTGCTCGACCGACTCGACTAGATCGGTCGAGGAAGGGCCACGACCAAGCAGTGCCGAGCGGGCCGCCGCCGTGTGAGGGGTACGAGGTGGTGGTCAGAAACCGTCATTACGAGCAACTGCAGCCCGCTGGCGGGGCGTAGGGAAGGGTTACCTCACCCCAACGAGGCGAACCCGCCAGCCGCGGAATCGTTGCTCGGGCGGCACGACGCCAAACGTGCCCGTGCGACCTCGTACCGCCCGCGGGAGATTCCATTCCTACAGCCCGCGCATCAACATGCCGCGCTCGGCGAGCACGGCCGCGACCTGCGCGACCTCCGCGAGCGACGGATTCGCCTCGGCCATGTACCGGCCGTAGGTCCTTGAGCGCGGCCCCTCGTACTTCCGATCACTCTTCTTCGCGTACAACTCGACCAGCGCGCGGGCCTCGGCAAGCGGGACGAACGGGACCTCGAACGCGGCCTGCTCGGCCGCGGTGACCATGAAGACATGTCCGTCGCGGCCATCTGGTCGTGACGCGCTGCGGTTGCAGGCTCTCGGGTGGGGCCGGGTGCCATTGGTGAGAGCCACACCGGAACGGCGTTCAGCTAGCCGCCCGGTCCGCAGGCCGCTTACGGCTTCGCGCCCAGAGAAGGGCGATGGGGGCGCGTCAGGCGACGATCACGGCGGCGTTGAGTTCGCGCCCGACCTCGGCCGCGACGTCCGTGCCGAAGAGTCCCGCGAGGAACCCGTGGTGGTGCTCGCCGAGGACGACCACGTCGGCCCTCGCATCGCGCGCCGCGTCGACGATCGCCCGGCCCGGCTCGCCCGCAGCCCACATGAAGTCGGCCTTCAGACCCGCGGCCTCGACCTCGTCGCGCGCCTGCGTGAGCAGCCCGACCAACTCGGGCGGCGGCGCGATCGGCTGGCCCTCCCAGTCGGCGATGTCGTCGAGGGTGCCGAAGAACCGGTCGACCTGGGGATCCAGCGGGACCTCCAGGACCGAGAGCACGACGAGATGGGCGCTCCTTACCTGCGCCTCGGCGATGCCGCGGTCGAGCGCACGGCGGGCCGCCGCCGAGTCGTCATAGCCGACAAGGATCCTGCTCACGGGCCCGCAGTCTACGCACCGCCACCAAACTGCCTGTCGGGCGATATGCACGGCTAGGGTGAAGGCGTGATCCCCTGGCTCATCTTCGCGGTCGTCGCGGTCCCGCTCGTCGTGATCGGGTTCGCGTCGATGCGTCGGCGCATCGCGGTCGCCGAGAACCCTGCCACCGAGGACGCCGCCGCCCGCGCGCGCACCGAGCGCGAATTCGCCGAGGCGATACGAGGAGCAGTGGCGCGAGGAGAACAAGGATCACCACCGCGAGCGCATGCCGTAGCCGCAGCAAACGCCCTGGCTGCCAACTGGTGAGGAGCCAAACACTGACGGCGTTCAGCTAGCCGCCCGGTCCCCACTCGAGCAGGCATCCCGAAATCCGGTCCGTGAGCGGTGAAGAGACCGACCGCTCACCGGCTCCCGTCTGAGGCGTGCCGGCTCTCGGGAAAGCGCGGCAGCCCGTCGTCGGGAATGGGCTCCCACGGCGCCGCGTATGCGACGAACTGCCGCACCGAAGGGCGTATGCCCGGGTCGTCGTCGAACGTGCCCATACGGATCCCGATCGACTCGGGATGCGCGGGGTTGGAGCCGAACAGCGCCGACCCGCACTCCCCGCAGAACCACTTCTCGCCGCCGCTCTCCGGCCTCCAGACACGCAGGCTGTCCTCGCCCGCGACGATCCGGAACGACTCCGGCGCCGGATGCGCCTGCGCCGAGACGGCCGTACCACTCCGCCGCTGGCAGCGCCGACAGTGGCAGTAGCTCGCGCGGAGGAGCGGCTTGCTGACCTCGTAACGAACTGCCCCGCAATTACAACCGCCCGTGAGCGGAAGCTTCATCGCACCATGATGCCGCGGCGCCCAGCCCCGTGCTGGGCTTCGCCGACGAGAGGTTCACAGTCGCCGAACATTGGACCTGTGGAGCGACGGTCTCGGCGGACTCCGGCCGTTCTGCCCCCACGTGCGCGGACCGCGGGTTCGGACCTCGAATCCAACTGCTTGAGTCTCGATCCGTCGCCTAGCGACGCACGCTGAGCCCTTCTGTCGGCAACGCCAGGGGCTGTAGCTGCGCACGAGTATCCTCGCCGCATGCCGACGTACATCGAACTGCGGCTCACCACGGGCCAAAGACGCCATGTGGCCACGGCGGAAAGCAACGCTCAGAACGAGATCGAACGGTGGGCCCAGAGAGACAAGACCTCTTGGATCGAGACCGTAGAGGGGATCTGGCTAAACCCCGATCACATCGTTGCCGCTCGTCTCGTTGAACTGCCGAGCCCCCCAACAGGCTCTGACGACTGACGCCGGTGCAGCCGCGGACGCCTCGGAGTGGAGACGCCGGAAGAGTTCTTCGGTCTTGCCCGGGGCATCGCCCATCTAGGACGCGGCTTCGGTCAACTTCTTTGCGTGTTCGCCGAGCCGGATCCTGGTCTCCGCGACCGTAGCGCAGCGCCTCTCGGACACGGATATGGCCGGAGCCTGACGGCGTTCAGCTAGCCGACCGGCCCCGCTCGAAGCCCGCCGCCACCCTCTCAGCCGCAGCGCGAGGGTGACCGCGAGAGTTGCCGGGTGGCGTGTTAGTTCAGCCCCGCCCATATCGGGTAGCCGTAGTACCTGCCGCTAATCGGGCGGAGCGGGTCGCCCTGGAAGCCGTAGCCAACGTTCGTCTCGTCCGTGTTGTACGCGGCGGCGTCCGACACAATCGTCTGAATGATCTGGGCTCGGGTGAGCCCAGCGCAGGGGCCGGAGAAAATGCAGCAACGTGTGTCGTTGCCTGGCTCCCCGACGACGAGGAGTGGAGGCGGCGGGAATCGAACCCGCGTTTTGTTCCCGCCCTCGATTTGCAGGCATTTTGTGCCGTTTCCGCCCTAGCGATGTCTGGGTGGCGCACGCCGGGCGGCCACAACGCGCTCCTGAGCGTGGCCTAAAGGGGCAGAACGCGACTACGTGTCTACGCTGAAACGCGGGCTGTCTCTGGCTGGATCACCAGGCAGACGTCCGCGAGTTCGACGAGCGGTGCCTCCTCGACTTGGTATGCGTCCGGGATCGTCCGAGCGAGCTCGGTCTCCCGAAAGTCCATCAGCGCCTTCTCCGAGTCCCAGACGTAGACCGCGCCAAACTCCCCGCTCTCACGGAAGCGGAGATAGATCTTCTCCACGAGGCCCGGCACGTTGCGGTAATGGTCGGCCCGTTCCTCGAACGTTGCCTGTACGGCGTCGTCGGAGAGCCTCGACTTGAAGCGAACGAGCGAGACGATCACTCACATCACCTCCGATCGATTCACCCCAGCATGTTGCGCTCTCGAGCGCCGCCCGGGCAAGTCATCCCGACCCGTGACCCTGCGAACGCTGCCGGTAGTCCCCTCCAACCTCCTTAGCGTGGATGCATAGGGCCGAGCTCGTCGCAACGGACAACCGACCACGGCATTCGAAAAGGCTGCCGCTAATCGCCGGTGTGACTTGGTACAGCGGAGTAAGCACAGCGACGAACTGGTAGCCAGCGTCCCAGAGCGTAAAGAGACGGTGGGCCCTCAACTGCCTCGGCACTTAGTGACATCCAAGCACAAAGTATCAATCAGTACTAAGTACCGAGGGGGAATTCGCGCTTGGTCCCGATGCCAGGTACCAGGCGCGGTGCGAGTCTCGCTGGGTAGACAGAAGGGAGGTACGCGATGATCCGCAACATGGGCGCGCTGGATCGCGCCCTTCGCGCCTTCGTTGTTGCACCACTGGCGATCGTGTTGGCGTTGATCGTCGGCGCAGGCACGGTCGCAGGCGTGATCCTGTTCATCGTCGCCGGAATCATGCTCGCCACGGCGGCAACGGGCTTCTGCCCGAACTACGTCTGGCTCGGCATCTCCACCGACCCGCATGTCCATCGGGTCGGCCACAGCATCCGCCACGGCCACGCGTGACCAAGTGCGCCGGGAAATGCCGGCGTGAGGAGGTAACTCGAAGATGAAACGGCTTGCGATTGCGGTCGCCCTCGTCAGTGGAGGCGTCGTTCTCGTGCGGGGGCTTGCGCCGAAGCTGCATGCGCGGATGTTGGCTGCGTGCAAGGGCATGTTCGAGCAGATGCCCGACGACTTCCCGCCGAAGCGGATGATGAGCGGGATCGAGGAGATCCGCGTGAACACCGCCAGGACCCATGCCCTCCTCGAAGAGTTCAAGCGGGCGGATCAGGGCCAGCTTGTCGAGCCTTCCTCGACTAGGGCGGACAAACGGGAGAGCGTGCCCGCCTGAGAGGAGTGGTCCAAAGTGATGTGGTTCGGATCAAGATTTCTCTTCGGCGGTGTCATGCTCCTGTGCTGGGCGACCGTCGCCATCGTGTTCGCCGCGCTGACCTCGTGGTGGGTCCTGCTCGCTCTTGTTCCGCTAGTGATGATGCTGAGCGGCATGGCGATGGTGGGCACGATGGCCCGCTCCATGCGCGACGGCGCGAGAGGTGGCCCCGGCGGATGGTGCGCCGCATGGTTCACCCCCGCTTGCAGAGAGGAGGTAGGAAGTGAACCTCGCGTCGACCGTACCGCTCGCTGACTGGAGCATGCATGACGGTGACTGGGGGGCGGGGTGGTGGATGCTCGTGATGATGCCCCTGATGCTGCTCTTCTGGGGCGCGATCATCGTCGGCGTGATCTGGTTCGTCCGCAGCGGCGTGCGGAGCGGTTCCACCGCGGAAGCGCACGTCAGCCGAGAAAGCCCAGTGGAGATCCTCGACCGTCGCTTCGCGGAAGGGGCGCTCACGCTGGAGGACTATCAGGCGCGCCGTAAGATCCTCATCAACGGGGGAATGGCCGATCCGGTTGCCGGTGGCAAGAGCTAAGCCCTCTCTAGAGCGACGCTGCTGCAAGCGAGCACGTCTGGCGGCAGGGTGAGGGGCTGTAGATGATCGCGTCCACCCGGTCTCGCAGCGTCACTTCCTAGCCGAAGTGACTCGCTCGTCCTACGGCTTCTGGTTGCCGTGCGATGGCGGACTCGGAGGGCCGCCGGGTGGGTGTGGGCCGGTGCCGCTGGACACGGATTCTGCGTCACCCTTGGTGTTGCCGTTGGAGACGGATTCCCCGCCACCCTTGCTTCCGCCGTTTGGCTTGTCGATGAGACCAGGCGGCCCGGAATGCGAGTGGTTGCTGTCTCCATACCCGTGGCCCGGATAGCAGGAGCCGATGCGACCCGGGGGCCCTACGTGCGGGTGCTTAGCGTCTCCGCGACCCCAGCCGGGGAAGCACGCGGACGACGGGGTCACGGTCGACAGAGTCACGGTCACCGTAAAGCTCCCCTCGTTGTCCCAGAAGTAATCGTCGTTCGCCGAGAACACCAGCGTCCCCGTTCCGGACAGGGTTGTCGGTCCGCTCCCGACCTGCACCCACGGCCCGTTTCCCACGCGACCGACGAGCCCCCATGCCGGAGCGCCTGGTAGCACGAACCCGCCGTACGAACTGTTAGTCGTGTCTTGTGAGGCGTCGCCGTTGGGGCCGGGGCAGGAACTGTTGCCGCCGGCACAGACCGCTCCAGTGGCTATTGCGGTGACCGACATCCCGTCGGTGAGCACCAGACCGGTGTCCAGCCCCGAGACGGACTGACCGCCGACGGTGTAAACGCTGGTGACCGTGGCCTGGCCCGCCGCACCGCTGAGCGCCGGGAAGACCAGCACCATCACAACGACAAATAGCGTCGCGACCTTCGACCTCGTCATGCCGCGCCCCCTCTGTTCTACGCCGCCGCGCGCCGCGCGCGACAACTGCGACCGGATCGTAGGAGCATTACGTGCGTGCGGGCCATCACCCGATTGCGGGAGACGTCGGGCCCCCTTCGGGTGATGCGCTACAGCCCGCGGCGCCGCTCTTTCGCGAGCAGCGCCCGCATCGGGTCGCTGCCGTCGATCGCGCCCCCGAAGCCAGTGCGACCGACGATCGGGATCCCGCGCATCCGCCTGGAGTTGCCGCCCGAGGTCGCGCCGGCCGTGCTCGAGGGCTGAGCCTCGCCGACCTCCCGGAGAATCCGGTCGAGCTTCTCGCGATCGAGCGCCTGGAGTTGGCGGCGGAACGCACGCGGAGAGGCTGCGGCACCGCCCGAGCGTAAACGGCGCCCTGCAAGAAATCACGCGAGGCGCAAGGTCTGCACAGCAAGTAGGACAATCCGCAACAATGCGGGACAGTCCGATGGCGTCTCCGTCGCCGGTGCGGCTGCCGCTCCTGACCACGAGGACGGCCGCCGAGTCGCCATGGCGTCCGAGTCTCAGGGTTCGGAGCTCGCCGGCCTGGATCGCACCGCATTCCCGCGGACGCAGCTCAAGGCGTGGCTGCAGCACGCACCACGCCGTTACGACCACGGCAAGGCGGTCGAATACCGGGTGCGCCGCTTCCCGGACAAGCCGATGAGCGACCACGGCCTACACGCATGGTGGTACGGCTGTCTACAGCGGGCCGGGATCGTCGCGCCGAGGGACGACGACCGGTGAGCGGATGCACAAGGCGCGGCACACCGCCGGCAGCGTGTCCTCGACGCGACCGGCAACCTCAAGGCGCCAGAAGCTGCTCGGCCACGCCTCGATTCAGACCACCGGCGACATCTACACCGACTGGGACATCGAGCAGCTCGCGGACATCGATGCTGAGGCCGTTCTGGAGGACCCGAAGTGAATCGTTCCCGCCAGCACCTCCAGGGAAGGCCCTGCTAATGGCGATTTAGTGGAGGCGGCGGGAATCGAACCCGCGTCCGCGGTCGTACCGAACGAACGTCTACGAGCGTAGTCCGCGCTTTGATCTCGCCCGACGGCCGGTTCGCGGACGACCTACCGGCGGGCCAGCCCTCCTGAAATGTCGCGCCTCGGGCGAGTGGCTCTCCCTCGGTGCCTGAGCCCGATCGTTGGCGCCCCGTTCCCGGCCTCGGGCCGAACCGGGTGGGACGTCGCCTTACCTAGTGTTGACTAGGCGGCGAGTGCGAGATCGTTCTTCGCACTTGCGTTTGTGCCGGTTGTTTTACGAGGCCGACCGGCGACCTCGGCTCGCTGCTCGACCGGAGAACCGACCACGTCGAGACCTGGTCGCCCCCGTATGTTGAGCCGTCAGGATAGCGGGAGATCGACGCAGCGCAGGCTCTTTTCGTGGCTTGCGCCTCGCAACGGGCCTCGCGGCACTGCTCTCATTCGGGCTCGGAAACGCCGGGCGGAGCCGGATGCGGCATGGCGGACGGCGGCGTGGGCTCGTCGTCCCGCTTGCCCCAGCGGTAGCGCACGCGGATCAGGGCGATCATCATCACGGCGAGCGCCAGCGCGAGGCCGATCCAGGCCCAGCCCGTCTGGAACTCGTTGTCCTCGATCACCTTCACGAGCGTGCACAGCGCGAGCGCCACCCCGAGGATCGCCGTGACGATCGCCGTTGGCCATCCGCGCATCGAGAGTCGAGGGATCAGGATGGGAAGGAGCTCCCAGACGAGGATCGCCAGCGCGAGCAACGCCGCATACAGCGCGAAGTTCGAACCCTCGTAGCCGGTCGTCCAGCCGCATTTTCTGGCTCCGACGTCGGCCGTCGCCACGCACACGCGAGTCCAGGGCGCCAGCATCTCGATCAGGAAGGCCGCGCTGAGCACGATGATCAGCTTCGCCCCCAGGGGCCGGTTCAGGAAGGCGCGCACGGGGCCGGAGTCTACGCGCCCGACGGCTTCGGTTCGCACGCTCGCGCCACTCGCCCCTTCTGACGGTTCAGGACACCCGCCGATTTGCCGACTATCGTCTGGAGGAACCTGAACGACCCGAGGAGGACGCTCCGCGTGCCCATCACGTATCAGTACGAGACCCTGGCGAACCTGCGTGAGCGGGCCAAGGAAGAGGTCGGCAAGGTCGTCGTCGGCCAGGGGAGGGCCGTCGAGCTGCTGCTGATCGCCGCCATGGCGCGCGGCCACGTGCTCCTCGAGGGGCCGCCGGGCACCGCCAAGACGCTGCTCGGGCGTGCGACCGCCTACGTGCTCGGAGCCGACTTCAACCGCGTCCAGTTCACGCCGGACACCACGCCGACGGAGCTCGTCGGCGAGAACGTCACCCGCGCGGGCGAGACGAAGTTCGTGAAGGGCACGATCTTCACGAACGTGCTCCTCGCGGACGAGATCAACCGCACGCCGCCGCGCACCCAGGCCGCGCTGCTCGAGGCGATGGCAGAGCGGAGCATCACCGTGGAGGGCCGCGTCCACCGGCTGCCGGACCCGTTCCTCGTGATCGCGACACAGAACCCGTTCGAGCAGGAGGGCGTCTTCCCGCTCCCGGAGTCGAACCTCGACCGGTTCCTGTTCAAGATCTACATCGACTACACCGACCTCGAGCACGAGGTCGCCATGCTCCGGCTCCCGCACACGGGCGTCACGCCCGACATGCTCGGCGAGATCATGCCGCTCCTCGGCATCGTCGGCCTCGACAAGGCCCGCATCGAGCTCGACGCCACGATCGTGCCCGAGGAGGTGGCTCGCTACGTGGTCGGCGTCGTCCGCAAGACGCGCGTCCTCGAGGGAGTGATGCTCGGAGCGAGCTCGCGTGCCGCGATCCACTTGATGAGCGCGACCAAGGCGAACGCGCGTCTCGAGGGAAGGGACACGGTGACGATCGAGGACGTACGCACGATGGCGTACTACGTCCTTCCCCACCGGCTCATCTGCGAGGACGAAGACCTGGACCCGGCCGCGGTGCTCCAGATCGCACTCGACTCACCGATCCTCTCGGAAGGGTAGGGGCGGGCAACTCCCGCCCCTACCTTCTTCGCGTCAGTCCGCCAGCGCCTGCTCGAGCGCCCGCCGCGCGATCACCTGGGCAAGGTGGGCGCGGTACTCCGAGGACGCCGCGTGGTCGCTCGGCGGATCCGCGTCCGTCGTTACGAGTGCTGCGGCCTCCGCGACCGACGCCCCACCGGCCAGCGCGTCCTCCGCGGCCTTGGCGCGGAGCGGCGTCCCGCCCATGTTGACCAGCCCGATCGACGCGCCGGCGATCTTGCCGTCGTCGCGGTGCACGAGCGCCGCGACCCCCACCGTCGCCCAGTCCTGGGCTCGGCGGTTCGCCTTGATGTACGCCCAGCCGGCCGAGGCGGCGAGCTTCGGCACGCGGGCCTCGACGAGCACCTCGTCCGGAGCGAGGGCGGTCTCGAAGACGCCCGTGAAGAACTCCGCGGCGGGGATGACGCGCTCGCCCCCCTTCCCGCGCGCCACGAGCTCCGCGCCGAGCGCGAGCATCACGGCGGGCATGTCCGAGGCCGGATCGCCGTGCGAGAGCGTGCCCCCGAGCGTGCCGCGGTGCCGCACCTGAGGATCGCCGATCTGCCCGGCCGCATACGACACGATCGGACAGTGCTCGGCGAGCAGGGCATCGGAGGCGACGCCTGCGTGACGCGTGAGCGCCCCGATCGCGACGTGCGTCCCGCCGTCCTTCACGTACGAGAGGTCGGAGAGGCGGCCGAGGTCGACCAGCTTCGACGGCCGCGCGATGCGGAGCTTCATCGCTGGGATGAGCGAGTGCCCGCCGGCGAGGAGCTTCGCGTCCCCACCGCCCGCGTCGAGCAGCTCGATTGCGTGGTCGACGCTCTCCGCGACGTCGTAGTCGAACGATGCTGGGATCACGCCTTCGCCTCCTGGATCGCGCGCCAGACACGCTCGGGCGTGGCCGGCATCTGGATGTCCTTCACACCGAGGTGAGACAGCGCGTCGAGCACGGCGTTGATCACCGCAGGAGCTGCGGCGATCGTGCCGGTCTCCCCCACGCCCTTCACACCGAGGGGGTTCGTCGGGCTCGGGCTCTCCGTGCGGTCGAGCTCGTACGACGGGAGCTCGGCCGCCGAGGGAACGAGGTACGTGACGAGGTTGGCCGTCTGCAGGTTGCCGTCCGTGTCGTACGTGCCCTCCTCGTAGAGCGCCGTGGAGATGCCCTGCGTGATCCCGCCGTGCACCTGGCCGTCGACGATGAGCGGGTTGACGACCGTGCCGACGTCGTCGATGGCGACATAGCGAACGAGGCGCGCGTCACCCGTCTCGGTGTCGACCTCGACGACCGCCGCGTGCGCACCGCCGGGCCACGAGAAGTTCGGCGGGTCGTAGACCGCCGTCCCCTCCAGCCCCGGCTCCATGCCGTCCGGCAGGTCGTGGCCGGTGAACGCCGCCCAGGCGACGGCTGCGAGAGTCATCTCCTTGTCCGGCGAGCCCTTGACGCCGAACGTGCCGTTCGCGAACTCGAGGTCGTCCGCCGAGACCTCGAGCTGGTGGGCGACGATCTGCCGCGCCTTGTCGATCACCTTGTCGGCCGCGAAGCAGAGCGCGACGCCGCCGACCGGGAGGCTCCGGCTGCCGTAGGTGTCCAGCCCGTTGTGGGAGATGGACGTGTCGCCGTGCAAGACCTCGACCGCATCGATGTCACAGCCGAGCTGGTCGGCCACGATCTGCGCCCAGACGGTCTCGTGGCCCTGTCCGTGCGGCGACGTACCGGTGATCACCTGGACGGAGCCGGTCGGAGGTACCGGATCGTCGCCTGTTCCCAGCCGCCGGCCGCGTACCGGATCGCGCCGAGGATCCGCGAGGGCGCGAGGCCGCACATCTCGTTGTACGTCGAGAAGCCGACGCCGAGCTGCTTGGCGCCCCCGTTCTCGCGGCGCTTCGCCTGCTCCGCGCGGATCGCGTCGAGGTCGAGCATGCTCGAGCAGCTTGTCGAGCGACGCGTCGTAGTCGCCCGAGTCGATCGTCAGGCCGGATGCGATCGTCGCCGGGAACTCCTTGTGAAGTTCTTGCGGCGGAGCTCGACCCGATCCATCCCGAGCTCGTCGGCCAGCGCGTCGATCGTCCGCTCGATCACGTAGGTCGCCTCGGGGCGCCCGGCGCCGCGGTAGGCGTCCGTCGGCGTCGTGTTCGTGAAGACGCCCGTGAACTCGACGCTGTAGTTCGGGATCGCGTACGGCCCCGAGTAGATCCACGCGCCGAGCAGCGGGATGCCGGGCGTGACGAGCTGGAGGTACGCGCCCATCGCGGCCGTGACCCGCGCGCGGCAGTGCGGTGATCGTGCCGTCCTTCGTCGCGCCGAGCGTGTACTCGGTGACGAAGTCCCGGCCGTGGATGGTCGCGAGGTAGTTCTCCGAGCGCTCCTCCGTCCACTTGACGGGCCGGCCCAGCCGGCGGGCGAGGGCGATCGCGAGGAGCTCCTCGGCGTAGACGTCGAGCTTCGAGCCGAAGCCGCCGCCGACGTCGGGCGCGACGACCCGCACCTTCGTCTCGCTCATGCCGAGCGTCGCCGCTGCGAGGAGGCGGAGGATGTGCGGGATCTGCGTCGACGACGTAGAGCGTCACGTCACCCGTGCTGCCCGGGACTGCGAGAACGGCGCGCGGCTCGATCGCGTTCGGGATGAGCCGTGGCTGGTAGTAGCGGCGCGTCACGACCACCTCGGCGTCCTCGATCGGCTGGCCGGTCGCGTCGGTGTCGAGGCGCCACACGTAGCACTCGTTCGTACCGAGATCCGGGTGCACGAGCGGTGCGCCGTCCTCGAGCGCCTTCCCCACGTCGACGATCGCGTCGAGCGGCTCCCAGTCGACCTCGACGAGCTCCGCCGCATCCTTCGCCTGCGCCCGGCTCTCCGCGATCACCACGGCGACGCCGTCGCCCTGGTAGCGCGCGACGTCGGTGAGCGGGTAGTGCGGCGGGTTCTTCATGTCCTCGGTGACCGGCCAGGCGCACGGCATCGCAGCCTTCCAGTCGTCTGATAGGTCAGCCGCAGTGAAGGCCGCCGACCACGCCCTCTGCGCCGCGCGCGGCCGTGAGATCGATGCTCGTCACGCGGGCGTGGGCGTACGGGCTGCGGACGACGACCATCGAGACCGTCCCCACCGGAGCCATGTTGTCGACGTACGTGCCGCGCCCGGTGAGGAGCGCCTGGTCCTCGCGGCGCTTGACGGGCGAGCCGATGTACGCGGTTCGCTCCTCCGTGGCGCTCATGACGCCTTCCCCATCGCGGTCGCCGCGCCCTGAACGGCCACGACGATGTTGTGGTAGCCGGTGCACCGGCAGAGGTTCCCCTCGAGGCCTGCGCGGATCGCCTGCTCGCTCGTGGCTTCGCCGTGCTCGATCAGCGAGACGGCCGCCAGCACCATGCCCGGCGTGCAGTAGCCGCACTGGAGTGCGTGATGGTCGTGGAACGCCTGCTGGACCGGGTGAAGCGTCGCCGTTCTTCGCGAGGCCCTCGATCGTCGTGATCCCGGCTCCGTCCGCCTGGACGCCGAGCATCGTGCACGACTTCACGGACTCGCCGTCGACGAGCACCGTGCAGGCGCCGCACGAGGAGGTGTCGCAGCCCGACGTTCGTTCCGGTCAGCCCCAGCCGGTCGCGCAGGACGTAGACGAGCAGCTCACGCGGCTCGAGCTCGAGCTCGTGCCTCGTCCCGTTCACGGTCAGTGCAACGCGTCGCATCCCGACGGCCTCCCTTCTTCGGAGTGAGCCAGTTCGGTGCGCAGCCTACTCCTCCACGGGCCGCGCCCGTCACGCCGTAGGCTCCCACCGATGGCCGCGATCCTGGAGATACACGAGGACGGGCTCGACCGGTGGGTCGCGACCATGCGGGCCGCCTCCGACGACACCGGGACGGTCGGCGACTACCTCGACTGGAAGCGCCAGGCGCGCGAGACGATCTGGCTGCTCGCCTCGGAGAAGGGAAGCGACTTCGGCGCTGCGATCGGCATCGGCGGCTGGCACTCGCCGGAGGGCGTGGCGCGCGGCGAAGTGCGGGTGATCGCCGACGGACGCGGGCACGGCGTCGGCTCGGCGTTGCTCGAGGCGCTCTCCGCATGGGTGGTCGGGCTCGGCTATACCGAGCTGACGGGACCCGTCAAGGAGACGGACGAGGTGTCGATCGCCTGGGCGGCGCGTCGCGGCTTCGTCGAGGTCGGGCGCAACTCGACGCTCGTCCTCGACCTGACCGCGATCGAGGCCCCGGTCGTGGAGCCTCCGGAGGGGATCGAGATCGTCCCCTGGGCGGAGCGCCCCGAGCTCGGGGCGGGAATGTACGAGGTGGCGCGCGAGGCGTACCCCGACGTCCCCGGCGAGGAGGACGCCGAGATCGCCTCGTTCGAGGAGTGGCTCTCGATGGACATGCAGGGAGCGGGTGACTCGCCGGACGCGACGTTCGTCGCGCTGGCGGACGGGCAGGTGGTCGCGTATGCGAAGCTCTCGCTCTCCCGCGCCCGGCCGTCCGTCGCGATGCACGACATGACCGGCGTCCTGAGGTCCTGGCGGGGCCGCGGGATCGCCCGGGCGCTCAAGGCGACGGAGATCGCCTGGGCGAAGGCGCACGGTTACGAGCGCCTCGAGACGCAGAACGAGGAGCGGAACGAGCCGATCCGCCGCCTCAACGTGCGTCACGGCTATGTCGTCGAGCCGGGCTCGGTCACCGTTCGCGGGCCGGTCGGTCGGGCAGCCACGAGCTCGTAGCGAATCGCGAGGCTCCGGGACGCGGGATCCCCGGGCGCGAGTGCGCCCGGGGATCCCATCCAGCCGCTACTCAGACGCTGCGAAGCCGTCCACGGCCTCGAGCGAGCGTCACACATCCGAGCAGGACGCACGCCGCGGCGACGCCGGCGCCGACACCGAGTGCCGCCGCTCCCCAGGCGAACTCCTCGCCGCCGGCCGACGCCGGCCGAACGACCGAAGCCGCTGTGGTGGCCGCCGACGCGCGCGCGCCCATCGCCTGCTCGCGGACATCGAGCATCGCAGACAGCTCGTTCTGCCTCACGACCGCGTCGTACCCGGCGAGCTCTGCTCTTCGTGCGTCTTCCTGTCGCACGAGGCGCTCGATCGCCGACGGCTGGGACGGTGAAGCCACGTCGTCGCCCGACGCGACGGGGGTGACGCCGACCGCGAGGGTCGCGACGAGAGCGAGAATCGCCACGAAGCCAATCGCGCGGCGGAGTCGACGATGCATGGTGCCTCCCTTCGTTAGCAAATACTCCTTACAGGACATTCCTGATAGGAGTAATATATACTCCTGTGAGGAGTAAAATGTCAAGCCGGTCTCTCACAACGACGTCGTACGCCATCCTCTGTTTCATCTCCGTGCGGCGGTGGTCGACGTACGAGCTCGCGCAGCTGATGACGCGCTCGCTGCATTTCGTCTGGCCGCGAGCCGAGAGCAATCTGTACGCCGAGCCGAAGCGGCTGGTCGACGCAGGCATGGCCACCGCGGAGGTCGAGTGGAACGGGGACCGAAAACGCACGGTCTACTCGATCACGCCGGAGGGACGTGCGGCCCTGCGAGAGTGGTTTGGCGAGGAGCCGGCCCCTCAACGGGTCGAGTCCGAGCCGGCCTTGCGCATCCTCTTCGGCAATCTCGGCTCGAAGGACGACCTCCTGGCGGCGATCGCGCGAGTCGCGGCCGACGCCGATGACCTGATCACCCAGTTCTCCAGTGTGGGCGACGAGTATGCCGGCGGGAAGGGACGATTCCCCGAGCGCATACACGTGAACGCGCTTCTCCTCACGCTGATGGTCGAGCAGGCCCAGGTGGCGAGGCGATGGGCCAGGTGGGCACGCGACGAGGTCGAGGGATGGACCGACACCACGACCCCTGATGTCGAGTGGGCCGTGCGTGCGATACGACGGGTGATCGACGGAGAGCCGGTCAGCGACGCGCCTTGAGCGCGCGCTCCATCTGGCGCTTCGCATCCCGCTCGGCGAGGTCGCGACGCTTGTCGATGCGCTCCTTGCCGCGCGCGAGCGCGATCTCGACCTTCACTCGGCCGTCTTTGAAGTAGAGACGTGTGGGGACGAGCGTCAGGCCCTTCTCGCGCACCTTGCCGTACAGCGAGTCGATCTCGCGGCGGTGGAGAAGGAGCTTGCGGTCGCGCTCGGGCCGGTGGTTCGAGATGTTTCCCCCGGCGTACTCGGCGATCGACGCGCCGACGAGCCACGCCTCCCCGTCGCGGATCTCCGCGTAGGCCTGACCGAGCTGCGCCCCGCTCTCGCGAAGGGACTTGACCTCGGTGCCGGTCAGCTGGAGGCCGGCCTCGACGCGGTCGAGGAGGTGATAGTCGTGCCGCGCACGGCGGTTCTCGGTGATGAGCTTCGTGCCTGGCACGCCGCGATTGTAGGGACGACTCCCGTCGGCGCCCCTCCGGGTCGGCTCCGGGCGAGGCAAGCCTCCTCCTACGGTGCGGCGCGGGCCTCCGTCAGGCGACGTGCGAGCTCGCGTAGGAGGTGGAGCGCGAAAGCAGGCTCGGTCTCGACGAGCGTGAGGAAGTCCTCACGCGGGATCGAGACGCAGCGGACGCGCGTCGTCGCCCGGACGCGAGCGACACGGGCGCCGTCGTCGACCAGGAGCGCGAGCTCGCCGAAGAAGTCCCCCGGCCCGAGCTCGAGGGTTCCCGACCGCAGCTCGACGGCGACGGTTCCGTCACAGAGAACGAACATCCCGGTGCCCGGATCCTCGGGGAGCGCGAGCACGCGGCCTTTCTCGGCGACGAGCTCGGCCGAGCGGGAGGCGACGCGGGCGAGGCCGACCTCGGTCATCCCCGCGAACGGGGGAAGGGTGCGCAGCTCGTCGACGTCCATCATTCGGTTCATATCAACTCGCGGCGAGAAGGCTGTCCGCAAGTGCGCCCGCCCCGCAGCGGCCGTCACGACGGCTAGGCTGCGCCGGTGAACGCGCTCGACACCCGGATGCCGCTGTACGGCGAAGACCGCGAGCGCGGCGACCTCCGCGACTGACGACGGCTCGAGCCGCGTCCCGTCGTCCTTCGGAGGTCACTCGTGAACATCACCACCGCCCTCGGCATCGCCGCAGCCACCTGCGGTGTCGCGATGGGCCTGTCCCCGCTCCTGCAGCTCCGCCGCGTGGTCTCGCGCCGGTCGTCGGCCGATGTCTCCATCCCGTACCTGGGCGTGCTCTTGGTCGGGTTCGTGCTGTGGCTCGCGTACGGCGTCGCGCTCGGGAACACTGCGCTGATCGTGTCGAACGCGGTCGCGCTCACCGCCTACGCGATCACGACCGTCACCGTGTTGCGGTTCCGATAGCGGACGGGCACCGGGCTGCGACCGGCTGAGATCAACGCCGCCCGGCGCGGGCGCAGCGGTCGCAAAGGGGGAACCAGGGCGGGCACGTCTGCCCGCACTGGCGGCAGCGGCCGACCTTGCCGTCGCGCACCTCGACCGCGAGCCGTCTGACGACCCGCTCGGCGGCCGCGCGCTCCAACTCGGCCGCACGCTCGATCGTCACGCCGCCGACCCCGGGGTACTGGAGCGCGAACCAGCGGAGGATCGCGGCGACCCGGCCGGCCTCCTCGGCCTCCTCGAGCGACGCGTCGCGGAGGCGTGAGGTGTCGAGCAGGAACTGCAGGAGAGGACGCTGGGCACGGTCGCCTGCGACTGCGAGCGCGAGCAGCCCCAGCAGCTCGCCTCCCTCGGGGTCGACCGGGGCGCTGGCGAGCTGCCATGTCTCTTCGAGCCCGAGTCGGCGCCCGCGCTCCCGCAGGTGCCGCTGGACGATCGCGAGGCGCCCGCGGATCGGCTGGAGCGACTCGACCGCGAGCCAGCTCTCGTGGGCCCACTGGCGCGTGGCGACGCGGTGCCAGGCGGCGAGCGCGGCGTCGAGGTCGCGTGAGTCGTCGATGCCGAGGTCGCCGAGTCTCGGCCCGATGCGCGCCTCGTCCACGACCCGGTAGCCCCGGTGGCCCTCCGGGAGCTCGACGTGCGGCTCGAGCGCCGACTCGACGATGTCCGGGTCGGCGCTCGCCCATGGCACGCCCACGAGCACCCCGACGTGCCCCCTCTCGACGAGCCCGAAGCGGCCAGCGCGGCCGGCGATCTGGGCGAGCTCCCAGGGCAGGAGATTGCGGCGCTCTACCCCGTCGAACTTCGTCGTCTCCGCGAAGAGCAGCGTCTCGCACGGGAGGTTGACGCCGTGCCCGAGCACGTCCGTGGCGACGCAGACCTCCGCGCTCCCGTGGAGGAAGCGGTCGATTTCCTCGCGGCGAGACGCGAGCGGCATCGCACCGTAGAGGACGGCGACCCTGTCCGGCTGCAGGCGGTTGACCTCGCCGGCGAGCGCGAGGACCGCCTTGCGGCTGAAGGCAACGAGAACCGTCCCCGGCGTGAGGGCACGGAGCTGGCGTGCCCCGACGAACTCGAGGGGAAGCTTGCGCTCGTGGACGCGCAGCTCGGCATTCGGAAATGCGCGGCGGACGAGCGGTAGCGCGTCGAGGGCGCCCAGCAGGCGCACGTGGCGGTAGTCGCCTGCCAGGAGAAGCTGCGTCCAGGCGGCGCCGCGCTCCTCGTCGTCGGCCCACTGCACCTCGTCGAGCACGAGCACGTCGCCCGAGCCCGGTGCCATCTCGACCGTGCAGCAGAGGATCGGCGCGTGCTCGTTCACCCGCTCCTCGCCGGTGACGAGGCCGACCTTCTCGTCGCCGAGCAGCGCCGCGAGGCGGCGATGCGCCTCCTGCGCGAGCATCCTGAGCGGCCCCGCATAGACGCCGCTCCCGTGCTCGCCGAGGAACGCGAGCGCATCGTGCGTCTTTCCCGAGTTCGTCGGTCCCAGATGCGCGACGACGCTCTCGGGAGGCCTCCTTCGCTGGGGCAGGCGGATCTCGATGCGATCTTCGGCACGCTTCACCGCGGCCCGCTTGTACGCGCCGGTGGCGCGCGCGTGCCGGACGGCGCGCGAGGGCCGCCTGGGCGGTCGGGAACGACGACTTCGTGCCATCGGGCAACCGTAGCGGCGGCCCCGTGCAAGCAGAGCTCTGGCCGAAGCCAGAGCTTCGGTCCTCAGACCTTGAGGTAGCGGCGAAGCGTCAGGCCCGAGCCGAGCGCGCCGACGACCAGGCCGACGCCCAGCAGGATCAGCGCCGTGAGCGTGAAGCCGAGCGCCTTCACGTCGTTGGACGAGTCGATGTGCCCAAGGATCGAGGGAAGCGCGGCCTCCTTGCCGATCAGGAGCAGCACGATCGCGGCGAGCGCACCGAGCAGCCCGCACAGGAGGCCCTCGACCATGAACGGCCCGCGTACGAACCAGTTCGTCGCTCCGACGAGCTTCATGACCTCGATCTCCCGTCGTCGCGAGAAGATCGAGAGGCGGATCGTGTTCGCGATCAGCAAGACGGACGCGGCGAGGAGGACGATCACCGCGACGAGGAACACGACCTCGATCACCCGTGCCACCTGGAGGATCCGCTTCGAGGTCTGCTGCCCGTCCTTCACGCGCTCCACGCCGGCGAACTTCTCCGCGCGGATCGCGGCCGAGAGCTGCTTCACCTCCTCCGCGCGCTTGGGGGTGATCTCGTAGGAGTCCGGCAGCGGATTCGTCGGGAGGTCGGCCGTCAGCTCCGGGTACTTCTTCTGCATCCGCTGGAGCGCCTCGGCGCGCGAGACGAACTGGTAGTCCTTGATCCGGTCGTCGGTGCGGAGGAACGACCCGACGGCGTTCACCTGCTTCGGCCTGACGCCCTCCACGAAGAAGACCTTCACCTCGAGCTGGTTCTTCACGTGCTCCGACCAGGAGACGACCCACGACCCGAGCGCGATCAGGAGGCCGAGCAGGAACATCCCGATCAGCACGGTCATCGTCGCAGCGAACGTCGTCGAGATGTTCGAGCCGATCGAGCGGAGCGCTTCGGAGACGACGAGCTTGAAGCGGGCCATCACTCCGTCTCGTATCCGCCGCGGCGCTCGTCGCGGACGACCTTGCCCGAGTCGAGCGCGATCACGCGCTTGCGCATCTTGTCGACCATCTCACGGTCGTGCGTGACCATCAGGATGGTCGTCCCGGCCGTGTTGATGCGGTGCAGGAGCTGCATGATCCCCACCGACGTGTCCGGGTCGAGGTTGCCCGTGGGCTCGTCGCAGATGAGGAGCGGCGGGTGGTTGACGACCGCGCGCGCGATCGAGACGCGCTGCTGCTCGCCGCCGGAGAGCTCGTCGGGACGAGAGCCGGCCTTGTGCGCGAGCCCGACGAGCGCCAGCACCTCGGGCACCTTGCGCCGGATGGACGCCGTGGACTCGCCCTGCACGCGGAGTGCATACGCCACGTTCTCGAAGGCCGTTCGGTCACGGAGCAGCTTGAAGTCCTGGAACACGCAGCCGACATTCCGGCGCAGGAGCGGCACCTTGGAGCGCTTGAGCCGGGTCAGGTCGCGTCCTCCGACCATGATGCGCCCTGTGGTCGGCTCGAGCTCCTTCAGGAGCAGCCGGATGATCGTCGACTTTCCCGACCCGGACGGGCCCACGACGAAGACGAACTCGCCCTTCTCGATCACGAAGGACGCACGGTCGAGCGCGACGACGTCCGGCTCGTAGACCTTGCGGACGTCCTCCAGGACGATCATCGCCGCCGCGGACGTCTGTGTCTCTCCGTTCTGGGTGGCTACCTCCGGCGCCTCGAGGAGCGCGGCAGCGGAATCAGTGGATTGAGTGAGGAGATCGTCCATGCACCGGGCGAGAGCGTTCGACGCGGTAGAGACCCCCGTGGCCGCTCCGGTTCAGGTTCGCTCGATTGTAGCCGAGTCCTTCGGCGATCCTGCGACACGAACGGCCGGCGCATGCCTCCTCCGCGAGCGCCATGCCGCGCTCGCGCGAGACGCGGAGCAGGCGTCACCCGCACCGCATGCGACGGGGTAAGCGACCATCGCGCCGGACGTGGTCCGTCGGCGCTTCCCCGTCTCCTCGTGCTGCGCCTCGCCGGGAGGCGGCCGTAAGCGTCGACCCGGTCGGGGCCCGCTACGCCTTGCCGGCCGCGCGGGCGAGCAGGAACGCCTGGACGAAGCCGTCGAGGTTCCCGTCGAGCACGCCCTGCGCGTTTCCCACCTCGAAGTCCGTGCGGTGGTCCTTGACCATCTGGTACGGATGCAGGACGTACGAGCGAATCTGGCTGCCGAAGCCGACGTCGACCTTGCTCCCCCGCTCCCTGGCGAGCTCGGCCTCGCGCTCCTCCTCGGCGAGCTCGGCGAGCCGCGAGCGGAGAATGCGCATCGCTGTCTGCTTGTTGGACGTCTGCGAGCGCTCGTTCTGGCACTGCACGACGATCCCGGTGGGGAGATGGGTGATCCTCACGGCGGAGTCGGTCTTGTTCACGTGCTGGCCTCCGGCGCCGCTCGCGCGGTAGGTGTCGATCCGGAGGTCACCTTCGTCGATCTCGACGTCCTCGTTCTCCGGGAGCAGCGGAGCGACGACGACCTGCGCGAACGCGGTGTGCCGGCGGTGCGCCGAGTCGTATGGAGAGAGGCGAACCAGCCGGTGGACGCCGCGCTCTGCCTTGAAGAGCCCGTAGGCGTTCTCGCCGCGGACCGTGAGCGTGCCGGACTTGAGGCCCGCTTCCTCCCCCGGGCTCGCCTCGACGAGCTCCGTCTGAAAACCGCGGTCGGCCGTCCAGCGCAGGTACATGCGCAGGAGCATCTCGGCCCAGTCCTGCGCGTCGGTGCCGCCGGTGCCGGCCGTGATCGCCACAACCGCGTCGCCGGGGTCGTACTCGCCATTGAACAGCGCCTCCTCCTGCAGGCGCGCGAGCTCCGCCCGGACGGGCGCGACCTGCTCGGCGACCTCGGCCTCCAGCTCGGGCTCGAGCTCGAGCAGCTCGGCCGCCTCCTCCACCTCGTGACGCAGCGCCTCGTAGCGTTCGAGCCTGCGCGTCACGCGCGAATGCTCCGTCGAGATGCGGGCTGCCCCTGCCTGGTCGTCCCAGAAGCCGGGGGCGCCCATCGCCTCCTCCAACTCCGCGAGCCGGGTCGTCAGCGCATCGGGGTCAAAGGTAGTCACGAACCCAGGCGAGCTGGGCCCCGAGCTCCGCGAGCTGGTCGGCGACGGGTCTGTCGTCGGTGACTGCCACGAGGGCGAT
Organism: uncultured Actinomycetes bacterium; assembly: GCA_963793655.1. GTDB lineage: Bacteria > Actinomycetota > Thermoleophilia > Gaiellales > Gaiellaceae > Gaiella. Next base: position 384,433 of record CAWCAV010000009.1, on the reverse strand, counting down.
GCTACCCGCTACCCCGGCCCCGAAAGCAACGCGACGACCCTTGGCGTTCACGCGCTCTGCCGGTTCGTCGAGTTGCGGCGTGGTGTTGAACGTCGCCAGATACGGGTTGCCGGGGAGCGGTCCGGGCGGCAACGAGCTCGATCTCGTGCCCGGCGCGTCGCCACGAGGGAAGCCACCTGGATCGCTCCCCCGTGAGCGCCTGGGGCAGCAGCGGCCGGGGTCAGGTCGGGAGGTCTGCAAGACGCGGACGGCCGGCGTTTGACTGCACGGGGGTTCGGGGGGAGAGTCGGAGAACACACCGCTCAGACGGAGGTGCCCAGTGCCAGTTGGAATGATGCTCGACACGCCAGAGGGGTCGCAGGACATGTACGAGGCCCTGACCACGAAGATCTTCGGCTCGCTGCAGCCTGCCGTCTTGCCCGACGGACTCATCCTCCACATCGCCGGTCCGCGTGACGAAGGCGGCTGGCGCGTCATCGACCTCTGGGAGTCAGCGGACGCGTTCTGGCAGTTCTTCGACGCGAACCTCCTGCCCGCTGCTCGGGAGCTGGGCCAGGATCCGAAGGACACCCGGCCGACGTTCTTCGCCGTCCACAACATGATCGGGCCTCGCCGCTAGGCCCGCGGTCGTGCAGGCGAGTCGCGCAACCCCCGGCACGACCGCACGTTCTCAGGCTCCACAGTCGCTCCGTACCACGCCGGTAGGCATCGAGCAACTCCGGCCAGACTTCGTCGGAGTCCTCGCAGCCCTCGTCCGCGAGGATGTCGCTAGGGCCGGGCTCGGCGCGCGTGGAGCCCGCGGGCGACGAGGAGGCACGCGCCGGGCCATGCGAGCGCCAGGCACCCACCTGCGACGACGTCTCAACTGCACCTTCCCCAGCGACGCCAAGGAGGACGGGCCTCCATTACGGTCGCCGCTCCGGCATCGACCCGTCCGTCGCGCACCGCACGACGTTGCGAAACCAGGCGGAGGCACCGACGCCACAGGGTCGGCGCCCGGCGAGAGTGTGACGCCGGATTCGGCCCCGCCCGGGCGAGAGCGCGTCACGAGAGGAGCGGGTGCCTGGCTCGAGCCAGACACCGACGACGCGAACGAGACCGTCTCAGGCATGTCTGGACGGCACTGACGGCCGGGAGGCGCGGCGGCCGAAGCGGGTCAGGCGCCGTGGCAGCGCTTGAACTTCTTGCCGCTCCCGCACCAGCACGGGTCGTTGCGGCCGATGTCCCTGTGCTCGTTGACGATGGGCTTCGGGGAGCCCATCGGCGTGGTCGGTGGCGCGGCAAGCGCGGTCGCGGCGCCCCCGCCCGCCGCGGCGATCGCGTCGGCGCCCTGCAGCTGCTCGTGCTCGTAGGCGAGCGCCTGCGGTGCGGCGACCGGCTGGAGCTGCTGCTCGGCCTCCTCGCGCTGCACCTCGACATGGAACAGTGTCAGCACGACCTCCTCCCGAATCACGCGTCCGAGCTCCTCGAACATCACGTGCCCCTCGCCGCGGTACTCGACGAGCGGGTCCTTCTGCGCCATCGCCCGAAGGTGGACGCCCTCGCGGAGGTAGTCCATCGACTCGAGATGCTCGCGCCAGCGCGTGTCGACGATCTGGAGGATCACGTAGCGCTCGATCTCGCGCATCAGCTCGGTGCCGAACGACTCCTCGCGCTCGGCGTACGTATCGAGGGCATCCGCGACGAACTCCTCGGCGAGCGCGTCGCGACTCGCCACGTCGACCTCCTCGCGGAGCTCGTCGACGGTGACGTCGGTGCCGTACAGGGCGTGCATCTGCGCCACCAGGCCCGTGAGGTCCCACTCGTCGGTCGTCTCCGCGTCGGTGAACTGGGAGACGTTCGCGGCGATCACCTCTTCGATCCAACCCTCGATCTCGTCGGAGAGGTCGTCGCCCTCGAGCACCTTGCGCCGCTGCTCGTAGATGACCATCCGCTGCGTGTTCATCACGTCGTCGTACTTGAGGACGTTCTTGCGTGAGACGAAGTTCTGCTCCTCGACCTTCTTCTGCGCGTTCTCGATCTGGCGCGAGAGGATCGACGCCTCCATCGGCTGGTCGTCCGGGATCTTGAAGCGCTCCATGATCCCGTGGATCCGGTCGCCCGCGAACAGCCGGACGAGGTCGTCCTGCGCCGAGAGGTAGAAGCGGGTCTCGCCGGGATCACCCTGGCGGCCCGAGCGGCCGCGCAGCTGGTTGTCGATCCGCCGCGACTCGTGGCGCTCGGTGCCGAGGACGTAGAGCCCTCCTGCCTCGACCACGCCTTCGCCGAGCTTGATGTCGACGCCGCGGCCCGCCATGTTCGTCGCGATCGTGACCGCGCCCGGGTGGCCGGCGTCCTTGATGATCTCGCCTTCCCGCTCGTGCTCCTTCGCGTTGAGCACGTTGTGGGGGATCCCTCCGCGCGTGAGGAGCTCCGCGAGGTATTCGGACGTCTCGACGGCGATCGTGCCGACGAGCACCGGCTGCCCCTTCTCGTGCCGCTCGACGATGTCCTCGAGGACCGCGCCCCACTTGGCGTCCTTCGTCTTGAAGATGAAGTCGTTCTCGTCTTGCCGCGCAACGGGGACGTTCGTCGGGATCTCCAGGACGTGGAGGTTGTAGATCTCGACGAACTCCTTCTCCTCCGTCTTCGCCGTGCCCGTCATGCCGGCGAGCTTCTCGTAGAGGCGGAAGTAGTTCTGCAGCGTGATCGTCGCGAGCGTGACGTTCTCCTCGCGGATCGCGACGCCCTCCTTGGCCTCGATCGCCTGGTGCAGCCCCTCGCTCCAGCGGCGGCCCTCCATGATGCGGCCCGTGAACTCGTCGACGATCTTGACCTCGCCGTCCTGGATGACGTAGTCGACGTCGCGCTTGTAGAGCGACTCCGCCTTGAGCGCCTGCGTCAGGTGGTTGACGAGCTGGACGTTGCGCGGGTCGTAGAGGTTCTCGACTCCGAGCGCCCGCTCCACCTTGTCGAGCGCCGTCTGGGCGGGTGAGACCGTCTTGAACTTCTCATCGTAGAGATAGTCGGCGCCCGAGAGCTCCGTCTCGTCCTCGCCCTTGAGGGCCTTCCGGGTCAGCGGGGCCCCGTCGAGCTCGCGGACGACCCGCGCGAAGTCGTAGTACGTCTTGGCCGCGGTCTCGGGCTCGCCGGAGATGATGAGAGGCGTCCGCGCTTCATCGATGAGGATCGAGTCGACCTCGTCGACGATCGCGTACACGTGTCCGCGCTGCACCGTGCCCTCGAGCGCGACGGCCATGTTGTCGCGGAGGTAGTCGAACCCGAACTCGGAGTTCGTCCCGTAGGTGATGTCCGCTGCATACGCCTCCCTGCGCCGCGCGAACGGCATCATGTTCTCGATCCAGGCGACGGAGACCCCGAGGCGGTCATACACGGGCTTGTTCCATTCGGCGTCGCGCTTCGCGAGGTAGTCGTTGACCGTCACGAGGTGGACGTTGTCCCCCGCGAGCGTGTTCAGGTACAGCGGCGCGCTCGCGACGAACGTCTTCCCCTCGCCGGTCTTCATCTCCGCGATGTCGCCCTCGTGAAGCGCGACCCCGCCCATCAGCTGGACGTCGAAGAGCCGCTGCCCGGACTCCCGCTTGCGCGCCTCGCGCACCGCGGCGAACGCCTCGTAGAGGATGTCGTCGAGGCTCTCCCCGTTCTCGATGCGCTGCCGGAACTCCGCCGTCTTGGCGACCAGATCGGCGTCCGAGAGCACCTCGAAATCGGGCTCGAGGGAGGTGATGTACGCAGCCTGCTCGGCGAGCCGCTTGAGGCGCCGTCCCTCGCCGATGCGCAGGACCTTCTCGAACCTGCCGAAGCCCGTCGTGGACATGGGTAGAGGGTACCGTCTTCACCCGCGCGCGCAGGGTTTCCGAACGGACTCATCATCTCGCCTTCACGTGTGCCGGCCCATCATTCCGTTCATGCGACGGCTCGTCGTGATCACCACCCTCCTGGCGTCGCTGGCCCTCTGCGGCGCCGCCCTCGGCGTGTTGACCCCGGGGCGCACCGTGACGAACGCGGCGCCGGTCACGGCGCTCTCGGTGACCGGCCGCTCGGTCACGTGGGCTGTCGGCGCCACGGGTGCGAACTGCGGCTCCGTTCGGCTGTGGGACACGGCCACTCGGGGCCTCTGGACGTTCGGCGAGCGGACGATCCTCGGCTGCGATGAGGGCCCGAGCGGAGGCTTCGGGATCTCATCCGTCTCGACGTCCGGGCGCCGCGTCTTCTGGCTGACGCACATCGGCGGCAACACCACCGACTGGCAGCTCTGGACTGCGACTCCCATGCGCAGGTCGCCGCGCCGAGTCGCGTTCGCCTCGTCGGACACCGACGGGCCCGCTGCGATCGTCATCGGGGCGGGGACGCGCGAAGGCGTGCCGTACGCCGTGGGGGGCACCGTCACCTTCGTGAGCGACTCGGGCGCGAGGCTGTTCCGGACGACACTCGACAGCCCGGTTCGCCTGCTGACCGCAGGAACCGGGCCCGGGACGGCCCGGGTGCTCGCCGCGCTCGCCGACGGGCGCGTGGTGCTGCTCTCGGGAACGGGCCGTGTCCTCCGGACCGACGCCCACGAGCCCGGGGCGATCCGGGCGATCGCCCTCGCGCTCGCCGGCCCCCTCGTCCAGGTCGCGACCACCGTGAGCGTCGGACCGTCTCAGGGCGGCGCGACGGTCACGCTGCCGCCCGGCGCCCTGATGCTCGACCACCGCCAGCGCGCGATCGTCTACCGGCACGGCGTACAGGTCCGCAGCCGGCACATCGCAACGGGAGCGGACAGGCTGCTGCAGGTCGTCCCGATCCGCCCCTCGCAGCCGATCCTCTTCTCGACCGACAGCTGGGGCAGCGCGTGGGCGAAGGGCCCGGCCGTGAGCTGGCGGTCGGGGCCGCTCGGCTGAGCCCCCGCCCGGGCTGCGCACGGCCGGGGCACGCGCGGGCTCTACAGGGGGCCGACCGATACCTCCCACGTCGCGCCGTCGAGGCGGACCGCGGTCACGACATACGCGGTGTGGCGCGCAGCCGCGAGCCGCTCGAGCGCCGGCACCCCCGCGAGCGTCGGCATCCCGTCGATCCGCACGCTGCGCTCGGTTCCGTCCCAGGCCAACTCGATCGCGTCTCCGCCCGGGTCGTCGGGTAGATCGACGGTCTCGATTCGCGTCGCCGCCACGACCCACAACGCGCGGTCCCGGCGGACGCTCCGGGCACGGAACGGCGGCTCGAGCGTGACCGCGCGAACGAGAGGAGAAGGGTCGGCGTCGCCCTCTTCGCGCACGATCCGCCCGTCGCGCAGCGCCACGAAGACGACCTCGTCGCCTTCGAGCTCAGCTGCGTCGACGGTCAGCAGCAGGTCCCACTCGCGCTGGCGGTGCAGCCCGTGGATGCCCACCTCGCCCCAGTGGGGACCGGGATCGTGGGGCAGCGGCAGCCGGTCGTCCTCCTGGTACCCGGCTCGACCCGGATACCGGGCGGCCTATCCGTCCGCCGTCGTGCGGAGCGCCTGCTCGATCTCCTCGGCCGGAACCGGCTCGAGCGGAGCGGAGCCGTGCGCACGGCGACGCGGTTCTTGCACCTTCTTGTCGCGCTCGCGCTCGACGAGCCGCTCCAGCTTGTCGACGAGCAGATCGGTTGCGGCCTCATGCGTCGTCGCCGCCTCCCTCCCGCGAAGATGCGGCCCTTTCAGATGCAGCTCGGCCTCGACCACGTGGTCGTCGGCGATCCGCGGGTTCCGTTCGCGGTCGAGCACGACCTCGACCAGGGTCGACTCGTGGAGGCGCTTGCCGAGCTTGGCGAACTTCGACTCCACGTAGCTCCGGACACCATCGTTCACGTGCCCGTGTCGCACCGTGACCTGCAGTCGCATGGCGCCTCCTCTGGTTGCTCTCCCCGAACGCTAGCGCACCGCACGGGCCAGACACACCACATCCACACGGCTCGCTCCCACCCTCCGGAGGGCGCTCGCGCACGCCGAGACGGTCGCCCCGGTGGTGTAGACGTCATCGACGAGAGCGACCCGTCCAGAGACGGTCACACGGGCCCGGAATGCCCCGCGGACGTTCCCACGGCGCTCCGCACGAGGGAGGCCGGCCTGTCGGCGCGCGCGTCCCGCACGCGTGAGCAGGCGGCTCACGGGCAGGCCCCAGAGCTCGCCGAGCGCGCCTGCCAGTCGCTCCGCGGGCACGTGGCCGCGCTCCCGTCCGCGCTCACGATCCCCGGGCACGAACGTGACCACGTCCACGTCCGGGCGCGCGATCACGTCCGCGACGATCTCCGCGAGCGGCCGTGCCAGATCGCGCCTTCCACGCTCCTTCCAGGCCGACACGAGCGGCCGGGCTCGCGCGTCGTACAGGAGCGCGCCTCGGGCACATGTGAACGCCAGCCTCCTGCCCGAGCACTCGACACAGCGCAGCACCGGCCACGCTCCCGGGCAGCCGCAGCGCGCGCACACCGGCGGTGCGACCCGGATCAGCGCCCCCGAGCATGCGCCGCAGAGCGGCGGCCCAGGGACGCCACATCCTGCGCATCGAGACGGAAGCACGAGCCCCAGCAGGCTCATGGGTCGACGCTAGAGCACGACGTGTGACGCGACCGTGCCGGCTTCGTGCCGGATATGTGTCTGAGCTGCGGGCTCTGGCTCGAAACCGACGCCGGCGAGGCGAGCGACACGGGAGCGCCGAGCTTCGACGCCAGAGCGCCCTCGCCTGGCGCCGTGTCTCGAGCTCAGTCGAGGACGGATGCAGCCAGCATCTTGCGCAGCCCCGGCTGGATCCGCGCCAGGTCCTCGGGCTCCTTGACCGGGAAGAACCTCCCGCGCTGGCCGGCCCTCGGCACCTCGAGGAACGTGGTGTCGAGCTCCCATGCGATCTGGTGATACAGGCGCTCGAGCTGCACCGCCGGGCGGCCGCCCACGGTCTTCCTCACGTAGAGCCACTGGAGGTCGAAGTCGTGGTCGAGCGCGTCGAGGGCGAGGATGGTCGTGTTGGTGTTGAAGACGCGAATGAGGTCGTGGTCGAAGCCGGGCGGGAACTGCGGGCCTTCGAGGAGGCCGAGGCGCCCGCCGACGCGCGCCGGCGCGCCTCCCATGTCTCCTTCCTTGCGGGCGACCTCGGAGGTCATGGGCCTTCCGGCGAGCAGGTGCGCGCCGACCACGACCGGGTCGAGCCGCGCCCCGAGGTTGTCGACGTTCGAGACCGCGACGTGCTCCACACCGCGTGCACGGAGGGCATCCAGCGTGCGCGAGCACTGGATCGCCTCGACGAGGTCGCCGTGCCCCGGCGCGTAGAGCGACGGGCGACCGTCATCCAGGAAGAGATCACCCGCCTCGGTGAGCCGGAGTGAGACGTACTGCGAGAACCAAAGCGGCTCGGGGACCCCGAGCGACGCGACGTGCGCCCGGGTCTCGTCCGCCGTCTGGAAGCTCGTCATCAGCGCGACGGGGATCTCCGTCCCGAGCGCGTCACCGAGCTGTGCCGTCTCGCCGAGCTTCCAGGAGAGGAAGCTGCGTCCGTCGAGCGCCTCGACGGCGCCCTTCACCACCCCGCCGAAGCGCGTCGCCATGCCCCCGGCGAGGACGAGCTGTGCCACCAGCCCGGCCGAGAGCGCGTCGAGGCCTGCCTGCCGTGCCTCCGCCCAACCGGTTGACCCGGGCTCGGGGAGCGGCGTGATGTCGTCGTCGGCGGGCGGCTCGACCCGGCCGACCGCCACGTTGGACGCCGCGGACAACTCCCCCGACGCAACACGACCCCGAAGCGTCTCGAACGACTCGGGATCGAAGCCGAAGCGCTCGAGCACGTCGCGCGTGGCACGGTCGACCTCGTCGAGGATCATCTGACGGCGGCGGTCTCGCGGGGCAACGTGTCGAGGTACGGGAGTCGATGGACGCCGCGCTCCGTGACGATCGCCGAGACGAGGCTGCCCGGCGTGACGTCGAAGGCAGGGTTTCGCGCGGGGAACCGCGACGACACCTCGTCCGGGTCGCGCTCCTCGATCGGGATCTCCGCCCCGGTGGCCGCCGACGGGTCGAGGGTCGAGGTCGGGGCGACGACGACGAACGGCAGCCCGTGGTGGGCTGCGAGCACGGCGAGGCCGTAGGTGCCGATCTTGTTCGCCGTGTCCCCGTTCGCCGCGATCCGGTCGGCGCCGGTGACGACCACGTCCACCTCGCCGCGCGCCATGAACGACGCGGCCGCGCCGTCGGTGATCACCGCGTACGGGATGCCGAGCTGCTCGAGCTCCCAGGCGGTGAGCCGTGCTCCCTGGAGGAGCGGACGGGTCTCGCCGACCCAGACGTGGGACACGCGCCCGGCCTCGAACGCGGCGCGCACGGCGCCGAGAGCGGTGCCGTAGCCCCCCGTCGCGAGGCCGCCCGCGTTGCAGTGCGTCAGCACGCGGGCACCCTCCGGAAAGAGCTCCAGGGCGTGCGCGCCCATGCGCCGGCACCGCTCGACCTCGTCGTCGTGGATCCGCTGCGCGCGCTCGCGCGTCGTGTCGTCCCGCATCGCGTCGAGCGCCCAGCGAAGGTTGACCGCCGTGGGCCGCGACGCGGCCAGCGTCTCGACTGCGGCGTCGAGGTCCTCCCCGCGCTCGGCGGCGAGCGCCATTGCGTACGCCGCCGCAATCCCGATTGCGGGCGCGCCGCGAACCGCAAGGGTGCGGATCCCGTCCGCAGCGTCCGCCGTCGTCCGGCAGCGGAGATCGACCTCCTCGTCGGGGAGGCGTCGCTGGTCCAGCACGACGAGAACGTCGCCCTCGAGACGGAGGATGCGGTGCGGGGTGAGCTCGGTCACGCCCGGGGAACTCTAGGTGCCTCGCGGAGCGAGGCACCTAGACGCACGTCGGCCTACGTCCCCTCGTCCCAGCTCGCGAGGTACGTCGTCTGCTCCTCCGTCAACTCGTCGATCGCGACGCCCATCGTCGCGAGCTTGAGCCGCGCGATCTCGTCGTCGATCTCCTTGGGGACGTCGTAGACCTTCCGCTCCAGCGAGGCGGAGTTCTGGATCACGAACTCGGCGGCGAGCGCCTGGTTCGCGAACGACATGTCCATGACCTGGGCGGGATGGCCCTCGGCCGCCGCCAGGTTGACGAGCCGCCCCTCGGCGAGGAGGTACACCTTGCGCCCGTCGGCGAGCGTGAACTCGTCGACGAGCGCACGGGCCTCGCGGGTCTCCGTCGCGAGCGAACGGAGGGCCGGGATGTCGATCTCGACGTTGAAGTGGCCCGTGTTGGCGAGGATGGCGCCGTCCTTGAGCCGCTCGATGTGCTGGCGGGCGATGACGTGCTTGTCGCCCGTCGCGGTGACGAAGATGTCACCAACCTCGGCGGCCTTCGCCATCGACATCACCTGGAAGCCGTCCATCACGGCCTCGAGCGCCTTCATCGCGTCGACCTCGGTGACGATCACGTGTGCGCCGAGCCCCTTCGCCCGCATGGCGACCCCGCGGCCACACCAGCCGTAGCCCGCCACGACGAACGAGCGGCCGGCGAGCAGGACGTTGGTCGCGCGGATGATGCCGTCGATCGTCGACTGGCCGGTGCCGTACCGGTTGTCGAACAGGTGCTTGGTGCGGGCCTCGTTGACGGCGACGACGGGGAAGCCGAGCTTGCCGTCGCGCTCCAGCGCGCGGAGGCGGATCACACCGGTGGTCGTCTCCTCCGTCCCGGCGATCACGTCGCCCAGCTGCTCCCGGCGGGCCGAGTGGAGGATCCCGATCACGTCTGCGCCGTCGTCCATCGTGACGTGCGGGCGGTGGTCGATCGCGGCCTCGAGGTGCTGATAGTACGTGTCGTGGTCCTCACCCTTGATCGCGAACGTCCCGACCCCGTACTGCTCGACGAGCGCAGCCGCGACGTCGTCCTGGGTCGAGAGCGGGTTGGACGCGCAGAGGACGACCTCGGCGCCGCCCGCCTTGAGGGTGCGCATGAGGTTCGCGGTCTCGGTGGTGACGTGGAGGCAGGCGGAGACGCGGTAGCCGGCCAGCGGCTGCTCGCGCTCGAACCGCTCGCGGATCGCGACGAGCACCGGCATCTGCCGGTCGGCCCACTCGATCCGGCGCACGCCCTCGGGCGCGAGAGCAATGTCCTTGACGTCGTGCTTGGTGGTCGTGGCCATGGTTCCTCTCTGGTTTGGTCAGGCTGCGAGCAGACGCTCGTGCTTTCGCTGCTCCCATTCGATCCAGTCGGCCTCGCTCGCCCCCTCGGCGGGGACGGTCGCGCCGGTCAGCCAGCTCTCCACGGCGGCGCGGAGCTCGGGCTCTCGGCGGAGCCGGACGACGAACGCGACGTCGTCGAGCTCGACCTCGAACCGTCGCCGCAGATCGGCCAGGCCGCGCAGGAGCTCGAGCTCCTTGGCGCCGTAACGGCGGTATCCCGCGGCACTGCGCGCCGGCACGACGAGCCCGGTGGACTCGAGGTACCGGAGCATCCGCGGCGACCATCCGGTGCGCTCGGCTGCCTGGCTGACGGTGAAGGTCTGCAACGCGGCAACCTTACCACAACCGTGTCAAGGTACGCGCGGCCCACTGCGACGGGTCATGGAGCGGTGGTTCCCTCCCGGCCATAGCGATCCTCGAGCCGCACGACGTCGTCGAGGTGCGGAGTCGAGACCTCGACGATCAGCGTGTCCTCGATCGCCGTCACGCGGTGGACCGTGCCCGGCCGGTAGCGGAAGGCATCACCCGGGGTGATCTCCACCGTCTCGAGCTCACGGCCGATCTCTCCCAGCTCGAGAGACGCCCGGCCGTCCTGCACGAGCCAGGCCTCGTCCTTCACCTCGTGGTACTGGAGGCTGAGCGACTGGCCGGCGCGAACGAAGAGCACCTTCCCGACATAGTCCTCGGCCTCGGCCCAGACGAGCTCCCAGCCCCAGGGCTTGTCGACGCGGCGCGGCGTGACCGCGTAGCGGCCGATCCCGCCCGAGGAGGTCACGAGAGCCACTCCGGATGCTCCGCCACGTACGCGTCCGCCCGTCGGAGCTCCTTCGGCGTGTTGACCGTCAGCCACATGCCGGTGTGGCGGAATGCCCGCAGCCTCCCCTCCGCCGCGAGCTCCGGGAACGCCGTGGTCTCGTGGTCGCCCTTCTCGGGGAAGCGAACGAGAGCTTCCTCGGAGAGCACGTAGATCCCGCAGTTGACCCAGTACGGAACACGCGAGACCTCGTGGAAGCCTGTCACGACGTCGTCGTCGGTGAGGTCGACCTGACCGAACTGCGACGGCGGCTGCGCAACCGTCACGGTCGCAGCGGCCCCGGTCGAGCCGTGGCGCGCGAGCAGCTCGCCGAAGTCGACATCCACCAGCTCGTCGCCGTTCATCGCGAGGACGTCGCCGGGCTCGGTGCGGAAGCCCGCCGCGAAGCGAATGCCTCCGCCGCGGCCCAGGCGCTCGGGCTCGCCGGCGCAAACGACCTCCACCCCGAGCTCTCCCAGCCCGTCGAGGAAGGCATCCTCCTGTCCTCCGAGGCAGCTGACGATCACGCGCACCACGCCCACACGGGAAAGGCGGCCGATCTGCCACGCGAGGAGCGGGCGCCCACCCACGGGCACGAGCGACTTGGGAAGGCCGCCCGTCGCGTCGCCGAGCCGCTCGGCCTTCCCGCCGGCGAGGACGATCGCCTCCATCAAGTCGCGGCCGGGGCGGCGCGACCGATCGCGTCGTACGTGAACCCGGCTGCACGCATCGCCTCCGGCTCGAGCATGTTGCGGCCGTCGACGAACACCCGGGTGCGCATGGTCGCCCCGATCGACGCCCAGTCGAGGTCGGCGAGCTGCGGCCACTCCGTCACGAGCACGACGGCGTCGGCGCCGCGAGCCGCCTCCTCGACGGTCGGCACCTGCTCGACGCCGTGCAGCCCGTCGCTCCGCGCGATCGGGTCCCATGTGACCACGTCTGCCCCCTCGGCCAGCAGCCGCCCGGCCAGCACGAATGCGGGAGCTTCACGGGTGTCGTCCGTATGCGGCTTGAAGGCCAGGCCGAGCAGGGCGATCCGCCTGCCGCTGACCGAGCCGAGGAGCTCGGTCAGCTTGCCGATCACGCGCCGTTTCTGGAGCTCGTTGACCTCGATCACCGCATTCAGCACCTGGAAGTGGTAGCCCGAGTTTGCCGCGAGCTGCTTGAGCGCGAGGGAATCCTTCGGGAAGCAACTGCCGCCGAATCCCACGCCGGCGCGGAGGAAGCTCTTGCCGATCCTGCGGTCGTAGCCGATTCCCTCGGCGACCTTGACGACGTCGGCCCCGGTCGCCTCGCAGACGTTCGCGATCTCGTTGATGAACGAGATCCGCGTCATCAGAGCGGCGTTCGCGGCGAGCTTGATCATCTCGGCGGACGCGACGTCGGCGCGGACGACGGGGGCGTCGATCCCCTCGTGGAGCTCAGCCACGGCGTCACCGTCGGCCGCGTCGAAGGCGCCGATCACGATCCGGTCCGGCTCCATGAAGTCCTTGACCGCGGTCCCCTCGGCTGTGAACTCGGGGTTGGAGACATAGCCGACGTCGGCAAGGCCCCTGCCGTCGAGGCGGTGCCGCACCTTCTCCCCCGTTCCGACGGGCACGGTGCTCTTCATCGCCACGACGACCCGGTGGTCGATGGCGGGAAGCTCGTCGATCACGGTCCACACCGCCGACAGGTCCGCGTCGCCGGAGAAGGTCGGCGGTGTCCCCACGGCGACGTAGACGAACCCGGCACCCTCGATCGCCTCGCCGACGTCGTTGGTGAACGAGATCCGTTCCCGGTTACGCGCGAGGAGCTCCTCGAGGCCCGGCTCGTAGATCGGCACGTCTCCGCGGCGGAGCGCCTCGATCCTCTCGGGGATCACGTCCCTCACCGTCACCCGGTGGCCGAGCTCGGCGAAGCAGGCTCCCGTCACGAGCCCGACGTATCCCGCGCCGAAGACCGCGATGCGCTTTCCCTGCTCGGCCATGTCGCGCGGCACGATAGTCGCGCCGTCAGGCGCGCGGGCGAAGCACGTGCGGGTGCGCCACGACGCCTACGCCTTGCTCACCGCGGCCAGCGGTCGTAGGCCCTTCGCGATCGCGATCATCGTCTCGTTCGAGAGCCGGTCGAGGAGCGTGTTGACCACCCAGTAGGTGGCGCCGTCGGTGCGCAGCACGACCATGTGCAGGTGCGGCCCGTTGTAGTACAGCTCGTACCGGCGCCCGCCGATCTTCCGCACGAAGTTGCGGCCGGCGAGGACCGGTGCCTCGTCCCAGTCCGTCATCTGGACGCCCCAGTACTCGTTCAGCCCGAGCCGGTACGTGAGACGGACCGCCTTGTGCTCCTTGTCCGGGTCGATCGCGTACACGCGGATGGGCTTCTCCCGGTCGATCCAGGACGAGCGCTCGATTCGGGTCGGCACCATCAGCGGGAAGCCGATCTGCCGCCGGTACTCGCGCAGCAGGTCGACCGTCGCGCTCGCACCCGAGACGACGGCGGCGGGCTGCCGCTGCGGCGTCTGGTCGATGGGCGCCGACGCGAGCCGTCCGTGGAACGTCTGGCCGAGCACGACGACGAGCATCGCGTCGTTGCCGAGCGCCCTGACCTTGGGGACGAGCTTCTTCACATTCGCGGACCCGAAGAGGCCCGCCAGCTTCGTCGCGGCCGGCTTCGCGCCCTTCACGCTTCGATCGAAGTAGATCTCCGTGCGGAAGTAGTCGTAGCTCGGCGCGTTCGCGGGAAGCCCGTCGGGCGGCACGATCATCTGGTACCCGCGCTGGGAGAGCAGGTAGCTCGCCGACGACGCAGAGCCCTCCACGCCGTTTCCGTTGAGGACGAGCACGCTGGTCTCGCGAGGCGGCGGCGTCTTCTCCTTCAGCTTCTCGCCGAGCGCCACCGCGGTCGCCTTACGCGGCGACTCGACGTCCGGGTTGCGGAACTCGCGCACGGCGCGCTGGAGGTTCTCCGGCGACGTCGTCAGGTCGGAAAAGCCCTCGAGCCCGTCGATCCGCGCCTGGAACGTGTGGCCCGGCGGCAGCGAATAGGCGAGTGCCGCGTATCGAAGCACCGTCTTGGCGCTCACGTCCTTCCCCCCACCCTGGCCGACCTCCACGTTCGACGTGACGACCTTGATCACCTGGGGCAGTCGCGTGAGCGAGAACGACGACTCGATCTGATCCTTGAAGGCGCGGACGAACAGCTGCTGGCGCGCGTTGCGATACAGGTCGGAGTCGGTGTGCCGGTACCGCACGAAATCGAGGGCCTTCGTCCCGTTCATCCTCTGGTAGCCGGGCTGGAGGTTGATCTTCGCGTAGCCGGTCGGCCCCCCGCGGTCGTTGTAGTAGCGCCGGTCGACGTCCATCCAGACGCCGCCGAGCTTGTCCACGAGCTGGCGGAACCCGCGGAAGTTGACGGTCACGATGTAGTTGATCGGCACGTCCGTGAGGCGGGCGATGGTCGCGAGCGCTCCGGCCGGCCCGCAGGTCGCGTAGGCGGAGTTGATCTTGTCGACGTACGACGGCTTGCCCGGGCAGTGGACCTCGACCCGCAGGTCGCGCGGGAAGGAGAGCATCGAGATCGTCTTCTCGCCCGGGTCGGCGCGGATGAGCATGAGCGTGTCCGACCGTGAGGGGGTGCCCTTCCCCTCGTCCACACGGTGGTCGTAGCCGATCATCAGAGCGGTCGCGGGCTGCCCCGGCAGCGCCACGTCGAGGGACTTGAGCGCCTTCTTCACCTCGGCAGACTTCGGGGCGACTGCCGCGACGGACTCATGGAGGTAGAGGTAGGCGCCTCCGGCCGTCCCGCCCACCAGAACCGCGAGCACGAGCACCGCCCAGCCGAGGATGCGCAGCGCGAGCGACCTGCCGCCTCGGGCGGGCGGAGGCGGCTGGCGGTACAGCGTGACCGGCCCGAGAGGCGCAGGGGGAACGGCGACCCGGCCGTTGCCGTTCAGCGTTGCGGCGCGGCCGACTCCTCTCTTCAGTGTCGTTCGCATGGGGACCGGGGCGCCCGTGCGCCCGAGGGCTGAACGGTAGCCAACGCGCCGGAAGCTACCCGTTAGGCCTTCGAGAAGACCGCGCTCAGCTGCTCGGCGAGAAACGCGATCTCGTCCGGGGTCCCGGCCGTGATCCGTAGCGCGGAGGAAGCGCCGAACGATCCCATCGGACGGACGATCACGCCGCGACGGAGGAGCGCCTCGTCGAGCGCTGCCGCGTCCTCGCCGACGTCGACGAAGAGGAAGTTGCCGGCGGCGGGTACGAGCGGGCTGAAGCCCTGCTCACGAAGCACCGCCTCGAGCGCAGCCATTGCCTCCCGGTTCACGGCACGCCTGCGGGCCAGCTCTTCGGCTCCGTCGATGCTCGCGATCGCCGCCTCCTGCGCGGGTGTCGTGACGTCGAACGCCCGTTGCACCTTCCGCATCGCCGCGATCAGCTGTGCGGGCCCCACCCCGTAGCCGATGCGCAGCCCGGCCAGGCCGTAGATCTTGGAGAACGTCCGCAGCGCGAGCACGCGGCGGCCGCGCTTCGCGCCCTCCTCGATCGCGTCCGGGAAGAACGGGTCGTCGACGTACTCGAGGTACGCCTCGTCGACGACCGTGAGGACGTGCTCGGGGACTGCGTCGAGGAAGCGGAGCAGGTCGTCGCGCGTCGTCATCGTCCCGGTCGGGTTGTTGACCGTCGGCACGAACGCGAGCTTCGTGCGAGGGGTCACGGCGGCGAGGAGCGCGTCGACGTCGACGCGGCCGCGGTCGAGGTCGACGCGCACAGGGACGGCCGCGAGCTTCATCGGATCGAGGACATAGCTCGGGAACGACGGCCAGGGGGTGACGACCTCGTCGCCCGGGTCGAGCGTCGCCTGGCACGCGTAACCGATCACGGCGTCCGCACCGGCGGCCACGACCACCTCGCCGAACCCGACGTCGTGGCGCTCGGAGAGGAGCTCACGGAGGCGGTAGCAGCCACCGTCCGGGTACCGGTTCGACTCGGCCAGCGCTCGCTCGATCGCCTCGAGCGCGGCCGGGAACGGTCCGAACGGGCCCTCGTTCGACGCGAGCTTGACGACCCGCTCGAGCCCGAGCTCGCGCTGAACCGTCTCGACCGGCTTCCCGGGCTCATAGGGGACGAGACCGTCGAGCGCCGGGCGGATCAGCTTCGGCCCGGGTCCGACGATCGGGTTCACGCGGACGGAGCGACCGCGGGCGTGTCCACCAGGGTGGCGGAGTCGTCCGACGACACCCACTCGTCCTCCGGCGCTCCGGCGAGCCTGCGCCAGACGACGAACGCTCCCGCGAGCGCACCGACCAGGGCGAGCGCGCCGAGGACGGCCTTGATGCGGCCGCGTCGCGCCGACGCGCCCGCGGCGACACCCGCCACGGCGAGGGCCGCGCGCCGCTTCAGCCAGCGACGCGCGAACCACCAGGCGACGGCCCCGAGGAGCGCAGACTTGCGATCGCGCATGCCGGGAGCCTATCTACCTGCGCTTGGCCACGAGGTGGATCGGGCGCCCGAGCGCGACGAGCGCGGCTTCCTTGAGCCCCTCCGCGAGCGTCGGATGCGGCGCGACGCCGTCGGCGACGGTTTCGATCGTGGACTCGGCGTCCAGCGCGACGACGGCCTCGCCGATCAGGTCGGTGGCGTGCGGCCCGACGATCACGACGCCGAGCAGCTCGCCGTACGTCGCCTCGTGGATCGTCTTCACCCAGCCACCCGTGGTGCCGGACATCACGGCGCGCGCGATCGCCGCCCACGGCGCGCGCCCGACGACCACGGCGTCGCCGTGGAGCTCGCGGGCCTGGGCCTCGGTGAGGCCGACGCCGGCGATCTCCGGGTCCGTGTAGATCGGACGCGGTACGGCGGGCTCGCCCATGGTCGACTCGTGCCCCATCGCATTCTCCGCCGCGACCTCTCCCTCGCGGAAGCCCGTGTGCGCGAGCTGCCAGTAGCCGGCGACGTCACCCGCCGCGTAGATGTGCGGGACGTTCGTGCGGCGATGGTCGTCCGTCGCGATGCGCGTGCGATCGAACGTGACACCGGCTGCCTCCAGGCCGATGCCCTCGACGAGCGCGGCCCTGCCGACCGAGACGAGCATCAGGTCGGAGTCGACCGTCTCGCCCTCGCCGAAGTGGGCGGTCAGGTGGCCGCCGTGGTCGTCGATCTGCGTGCACTGTTTCGAGAGGTGCTGCGTGATCCCGCGCTTCCTGAACGCCTTCTGGAGCTCCTTCGCAGCGTCCTCGTCCTCCGCCGGAATGAGGCTCGGCAGCATCTCGATGACCGTCACCTCGGTTCCGAAGCGGTTGAAGATCGAGGCGAACTCGCATCCGATGATGCCGCCACCGAGGACGACCAGCCGTCCGGGAACCTCGGTCTGGGAGAGGAGACCCGTCGAGTCGATGCAGCGTGGCGAGTCGATCCCTGGAATGGGGGGACGCATCGGGAACGAGCCGGTGGCGATGATCGCGCTCTTGAAGGCGACCTCCTCCGCGCCGTCGACGGCGATCGCGTTCGGGCTGCTGAAGGCGCCTTTGCCGTTCACCCACTCGACGCCGTTCGCCTTGAAGAGCGACGCGATGCCCCCGGTCATCTGGTCGACGACCGCGTCCTTCCACGAGCCGACCGTGGCGAAGTCCAGCGTCGGTTCCCCGACCTGCACGCCGAGCTTCGCGAACGTCTCCTGCGCGTCGTGGTAGGCGTGCGCGCTCTGCACCCAGGCCTTCGTCGGGATGCAGCCCACGCGCAGGCAGGTCCCTCCGAGCGCCGGCTCCTGCTCGATGCACGCGACCTTCCCACCCAGCTGGGCGGCGCGGATCGCGGCCGTGTATCCGGCTGGACCCCCTCCGAGGACGGCGACGTCGACGTTCAT
Source organism: uncultured Actinomycetes bacterium (assembly GCA_963793655.1). Taxonomy (GTDB): domain Bacteria; phylum Actinomycetota; class Thermoleophilia; order Gaiellales; family Gaiellaceae; genus Gaiella. The sequence continues at coordinate 366,670 of CAWCAV010000009.1, read as the reverse complement.
GCGGTATCGGTCCCTTCGTTCGTCGGTTCGGAGCTCGAGGTGTCCAGGTGCGCGAGCATCGTGACGGAGTCGTCGTCCTCCTCCACCTGCCGGAAGCCGTGGCGCTCGTACAGCCCGATCGCGCCGGCGTTGGAGCGGTCGACGCTGAGCGAGATGGTCGGGTACCCGGCTGCGCGCGCCCGCCCGAGGAGCGCGTCGAGGAGCGCCGAGCCCACTCCCTTGCCCCGCGCGTTCGGGACGACGGCGATCGCGAGCTCCGGCGTCCGCTCGTCGACGAACCCGTAGCCGGGCCGGTCACTGCCGAACAGCCGGTACCAGGCTGCCCCGACCGGGAAGCCCTTGTCGATTGCGATCACCGCAGTGTCGCCGGGCCGCCCCCACGCCTTGACGTAGAGCGCGACGGGGCCCGGGCCCGAGTCCGGCGCCCGCTCCTTCCAGTAGTAGGCGTGGTGGAGCATGTCGCGGAGGAACCGCACGTCCTGGGCGCCGCCGCGCCGGACGGCGATCGTCGTCTCCTCGGTATTCACAGCGCGAGCGCCGGCTGCTCGACGAGCGCGACGAGCGTCTGCAGGAACTGGGCTCCGTCCGCGCCGTCGATCGCCCGGTGGTCGCAGGTCAGCGTGATCCGGAGGATCGGCGCCACATCGAGCTCCCCCTCGACCACCACGGGCTCGTCCTTCACCGAGCCGACGGCGAGGATCGCGACCTGCGGGGGATTGAGGACGGCAGTGAACTGCTCGACGCCGAACATCCCGAGATTCGAGATCGTGAACGTGCCTCCCTCGAGGTCCGGGAGGGTCAGCTTGTTGTCGCGGGCTCGTCCCACCAGTTCGGCCCGCGCGCGTGCGATCTCCTGCAGCGTCCGCCGGTCGGCGTCGGGGATCACCGGCACGACGAGGCCCTGCGGGGCGGCGACCGCGATCCCGATGTGGGCACCCGGGTGACGCTCCACGGTCTCCCCGGTGAACGTCGCATTGACCGCCGGGTGGCGGGTGAGCGCGACGGCCGCGAGCTTGACGAGCACGTCGTTCACGGTGGGCTTCGCGTCCCCCTCACCCATCCGCTCCACGAGCTTCTCCCGCAGAGCGAGCGCCTCCGTCATGTCCACCGAGACCTGGAGCTGGAAGACGGGCGCCGTCCAGGCCTCGGTGAGGCGGCGTGCGATCGTCTTGCGGACGGAGGTGAGCTGCACGACCTCGACCCCGGCGGGCGGCACAGCTGCCGGAGCCGCCGTCGGCGCGCCACCGGCGGCGGCCCGCTCGACGTCCTCGGCGAGGATCCGGCCCTCGGGGCCCGTTCCCTGGATCGAGGCGATGTCGACCCCGCGTTCGCGGGCGATCCTCCGGGCGAGCGGGCTCGCCTTCACGCGAGCGCCTTCTCGCGTCGCAGCGGGAGGAGCAGCTTCTGTCGATTCGACACGAGCGCTGCCTTCGGTCGACGCCGGCGAGGGCACCTGCACCTCTGGCTTCGTCTCGGCTGGCTCTGTCTCGGTGACGGGCTCCGCCGCCTCGGTGGGCGTATCCGGCGCCGCGTCCGCGGCCGCCGGCGCGGACGGCTCGGCCGCCGACCCGTCGTCGATGACGGCGACGGTGGCTCCGACCTCCACCTCGCCCTCTGCGACGACGATCTTGGCCAGCGTCCCGGTGACGTCGGACTCGACTTCCTGGGTGACCTTGTCGGTGTCGAGCTCGTAGAGGGGGTCGCCCTTCGAGACCGCGTCGCCCTCGGCCTTCAGCCAGCGGACGATCACGCCGGACTCCATGCCTTGCCCCAGGCGCGGGAGCTTGACCTCGGTCGACATCAGCGCTCAGCGGAGTCGACGACCACGGTCGCCCCGGCAGGCGGCTCTCCTTCGACCCGGGTCACGGGCGTCATTATGCTGACCGCCGTGAAGCTGGTGGATCAGTGGGGAGCGCTCGAGCGGCGGCTCCCGCGCGACTGGGAGTCGGTCGCGCTCCGGCTCCGCACCGAGCAGCCCGACGAGCTGTCGGAGGCCGCGAGGATCCTCGGGCCGATGAACGTGGGCCGCGCGGGGAAGGAGCTCGCGCTCACCGTCCGCCGCGCAGGCGGCGTGGCCGGGCCGGAGGCCGCGCGCCGGCTGTTCGGGCGGCTCGACGGGGCGCGCATCTGGTGCCTCCTCGAGCAGGAGGGGGTCGGGGTGCCCGAGCGGTTCGAGGGCGCTGAGCCGGAGACGCCCGCGGCCTCGGTCACCCGGGCCTGGGACGCGGCGCTCGACGCGCTTCCGGCCGACTGGAGCGACCTGCTCTGCTTCCTCGAGATCGATTCGAGCGCGCTTCTCCCGCGTGCGGCACTGCTCTGCGCCCCGCTCAACCCGACGCGCGACCGCGCCCGGGTCGGCTTCACGTTCCGCTGCGCGAGCCGCTCGGGCTACGGCGTCTCGCCGGGGATGGCGCGCCGCTGCTTCGAGCGTCTCGACGGCGAGAGGATCGAGGGCATGCCCTCCGTGCTCCGTGTCCTCTCCGACACGGACAACGTCGGCACGCAGGGCGCCGTCTGGTACGTGGCCGGAAAGGCTCTGTAGGCCCTACGCCACTCTGACGGTCGTCCGCATCGTGGCGCGGTGCTGGTCGCACTGCACGACGAGCGTTCCCCTGCGGAGCACGACGCGCCACGTCTTCGTGCCGACGAATCCGACGCCGGTGGCCTGCGCAGCGCCGGCGCCCCGCAGCCGCGCGTTGTGAGCCGTGGAGCGGTCGCGGGCGACCACCGTGTACGCCCCGGGCCGGAGCAGGGTCACTCGCTTGCCGGCCGCGGTCTTCAACGAGATCGTCGCGGCGGGGCCTACGCTCAGCGTCAACCGGGAGCCGATCTTCGCCGAAGGGGGCGGTGCAGGGGTGGGCTTCGGCTGGGGGGACGGCGGCGGCGCGACGGTTCCGACGTCGAACGTGGCTCGCATCCGCGCCGGGTGTACGTCGCACAGGAACGTATAGCGCCCTTCGCCGAGCGTTACGGCCAACCGGGTGTCGCCAGTCGTGTCGACCCCTGTCGTCACGTCGACCCCCGGGCCCTGGAGATGGAAGTTGTGCTCCTCGGACCGATCCGACACCTCGAGCTCGACCGCGCCCGGCTGGAGCTGCTTCACCGGCTGCCCCTGCTCGTCGCGGAGCTCGATGGTGAACCCCGGGCCGACGGTGCCGACGAGCTTGGTCTCGGCAGCCCCGGCGGATGAGGCAAGCACGAGCATCGCGACCCCCACCATCACGATGCCGTGCTGGCGCCTCATGCACCGCACTACGCGGCCGTGGCGCAATCGGATTGCGAAGACGGGCACGTCAAGCGCGCAGCTCGGCGCCGAAGCGGTCGACGAGCGCAGCGACTATCCGGTCGCGAGCCACGTCCGCCTCCTCGTCCGTGAGCGTCCGGTCGGGTGCCTGAAAGATCAGGTGGACGGCGACGGACTTCTTCCCCTCGCCGACCTGATCGCCGCGGTAGACGTCGAACACGCGCGCTTCGCGGAGCTCGGTACCGCCGGCCGCGTGCGCCACCTCGACGATCGCTCCGGCGTCGACGTGCTCGGCCACGGCAAGGGCGATGTCCTGCCGGCTCGGCGGATAGGTGACGACGTCCTCGTAGAGGATCCGCTCCGGCAGCGGAGCCATCAGGCGCGAGATGTCGAGCTCGAAGATCCCCCATTCCCCGTCGAGCAGGGCCGGGTGGAGCTCACCGAGCCAGCCCGCGTCCGTCTGGGCTCCCTTGCCGGGGTGGAGGTGCGCGAGCGCCGACCGGCGCACCACGAGGGGAAGGTGGAACGTCTCGTGAATCGCCTCGACCGCCGCTCGCGCGGCCTCGAAGCCGCCACCCGCGATCCCGGCGACGCGCCACCGCTCTTCCGGAAGCTGCTCGCCGGACGGGAGGTAGACCCTCGCAAGCTCGAACAGCCGGATGTCGTCGTTGCCCGCGTCGACGTTGACTCGTGCCGCCTCGACCAGGCCGTGGAGCAGCGTGGTGCGCAGCACCGCGTGCTCGCCGCTCATCGGGTCCGGGAGGCGGAGCGCGCCGGGGTCGGGGTCGGTCGGAGTCAGGCTCCAGGTGTACGCCTCCGAGAAGCCCGCACCGACCAGCACGTCCTCGAGTCCCCGCCGGAAGCGCTGCTCGGGTGTCAGGTGTCCGGCGACCGAGCGGCGCAGGGGCGTCGTCGTCGGCACGCGGTCGAGCACGACCCTCGCGATCTCCTCGACGACGTCGATCTCGCGCGTCACGTCGCGCGCCCGCCAGGTCGGCACCGTCACATTCCAGCTCTCGTCGACGTCGAAGCCGAGCCCGTCGAGGATGGTGCGCTGCTCACCGGGCACGACGTCGAGCCCGATGACACGGCTCGCACGCTCCGGCCTGAACGAGACCACCGGGTGTTCGGGCAGCCCTGCATGGACGTCGACCGACCCGGTCGGCTCCGCGCCCGCGAGGTCGACCAGGAGCCGGCTTGCGAGCGCCGCGGCCGACTCGGCCGCGTGCGGATCGATCCCCTTCTCCCACTTGTTGGAGCCTTCCGTGCGCAGCGCGAGGCGCTCGGACGTCCGGAGGATGCCGATCGGCTCGAAGTTGGCGGCCTCGAGGAGCACCTCGGTCGTCCCGTCCGAGACCTCGGACTCTAGCCCGCCCATGATCGCCGCCAGCGCGACCGACCGCTCGCCGTCCGTGATCATCAGGTCGCTCGGAAGCAGCTCCCGCAGCGTGCCGTCGAGAGTGCGCAGCGTCTCGCCCTCGTGCGCGCGCCGGACGACGATCCGCCCGCCGGAGAGCAGCGACCGGTCGAACGCGTGGAGCGGGCTGCCCCACACGTGCATCACGTAGTTCGTCACGTCGACCACGTTGGAGATCGAGCGCATGCCCGCCAAGTGGAGTCGGCTGCGCAGCCACTGCGGCGACGGGCCAACCGCCACGTTGCGAAAGACGCGTGCGATGTAACGAGGGCAGCCGGCAAAGTCCTCGACGAGCACGTCAATGGGCTCGGGAGCCGTGATCAGCGGGTCCTGCGGCTCGGGCGGGCGCAGCTCACCGTCGAGCAAGGCAGCGACCTCACGCGCGACGCCGACCATGGACAGCAGGTCCGGGCGGTTCATCGTCGGCGTCACGTGCAACACCTGGTCGACGATCGGCAGCACGTCGACGAGCGGTGTCCCCGGCTCGAGGCCGTCCGGCAGCAGCATGATCCCGGAGTGGTCCGCCCCGAGGCCGATCTCGTCCTCGGCGAGAATCATTCCCTGCGACGTCTCGCCGCGGAGCTTCCGCTCCTCGAGCGGCCCCGGGAAGCCCGGCAGGCGAGCGCCGGGCAGCCCGACCGCGACGGTCGCGCCGACGCCGAAGTTCCAGGCACCGCACACGATCTGCTGCGGCTCGGAGTGTCCCACGTCGACCCGGCAGAGCTGGAGCCGATCGGCGTTCGGGTGTGGGTCGGCCGCCAGCACCCGTCCGACGACGAAATGCGCGAGGTTGTCCCCCTCGTCCGCCACGCCCACGTCGATCACCCGCTCGACCTCGAGCGCGGAGATCGACAGCCGCCGCGCTATGGCATCCGCGGCCGCGCCGGCCTCGACGTACTCGCGCAGCCAGGAGACCGGGACACGCACGGCTAGAACTGCCTCACGAAGCGCAGGTCGTTGCGCCAGAGCTCCCGGAGGTCTGGGAACTCGTGGCGGAGCATGGCGATGCGCTCCAGGCCGAGGCCGAAGGCGAAGCCCGAGTAGCGCTCGGCGTCGTAGCCGACGAACTCGAAGAGCGCCGGGTCGACCATCCCGGCGCCGCCGAGCTCGATCCAGCCCGAGTGGCGGCACACCGGGCAGCCCGTGCCGTCGCAGACGTGGCAGGAGACGTACGGCTCGATCGACGGCTCGGTGAACGGGAAGTAGTGCGTACGGAACTCCGTACGCCGCTCCTGGCCGAACAGCGCCTTCATCAGCACGTCCAGCGTCCCGAGGAGATCGGAGAGTGTGATCCCCTCGTCGACCGCGAGTCCCTCGACCTGGTGAAAGATCGGGGTGTGCGTCGCGTCGGGCGTATCACGCCGGTAGACGCGGCCGAGCGAGACGATGTAGATCGGCGGTGGAGCATCCTCCATCGTGCGAATCTGCGACGGTGAGGTTTCCGTGCGGAGGAGCGTTTCGTCGTCGAGGAACAGCGTCGAGAGCGGCGAGCGCGCCGGGTGGCCTGGCGGAAAGTTGAGCCCGTCGAAGTTGTAGTGGGTCGTCTCCACCTCGCGGCCGTCGACCACCCGGTAGCCGAGCCCGAGGAAGACGTCCTCGACCTCGCGCCGGATCTGGGTGATCAGGTGCAGGTGGCCGCGACGGTATCCGCCGACGGCGAGCGTCACGTCCGCGCGCTCGCCGCTCAGGCGCCGGTCGAGCTCGTCCCGCGCGAGCTCCGCCTCGCGGCTCGCGACGGCGGTCTCGATTCGCGCCCGGACCGCGTTCAGCGTCATGCCCGTCTCGCGGTCCCTCACCTCACGGAGCGCGAGCTTCAGCGCGCTCTTCCGGCCGAGGTACTCGACCCGCACCGCCTCGATCTCGTCGCCCGACGCCGCGGCGGCGACCGCCGCGAGGGCAGCCTGCTCGAGCGCCTCGACGTCCATGGGACGTCCGAGGCTAGCAAGTGACCGGACTCCGCAAGCTGCTTGAATCGGGCGCGTGAGCGACTACGACGCCTTCGCCTCGGTCTACGACCAGTTCTCCGCGGGCATGACGGAGGATGTCGCGTTCTACGTCGGCCTCGCGCAAGAGGCAGACGGCCCGGTCGTCGAGCTTGCGGTCGGGACAGGGCGCGTAGCGATTCCCATCGTCGAGCGGACCGGCCGGCGCGTGATCGGGATCGACGTCTCGTCGGAGATGCTCGCGATCGCACATCGACATGCGACCGCGGCCGGCGTCGAGCTCGAGTTGCGCCAGGGCGACATGCGCGAGTTCTCGCTCGAGGAGCCGACGGACCTCGTCATCTGCCCGTTCCGCGCCATGCTCCACCTCCCCGACCACGACGCCCGCGTGAACGTGATGAGGCGTGTGCGGAGCGCCCTCGTCTCGGGCGGGCGATTCGCCTGGAACGCCTTCGTGTTCGACCCCCCGATCGCGAAGGAGATCGACGGCGTGTGGCGGGAGCAGGAGGGCATCCGAAACTGCTCGACGTACGACTATGCCGAACGACGGATCGACCTGACGATCGAGACCGGTGCCACCGTGCCGCTGTGGTGGGTCGACCGCGAGGAGTGGGACGCGGCAGTCGCGGACGCCGCCCTCGAGGTCGAGGCCCTCTACGGCTGGTTCGACCGCCGCCCCTTCGACGAGGCGAGCCCCGAGGTCGTCTATGTCGCGAGGAGGCCCGAGTGAGCTCCGGCGCGCTCTACGACCGGATCGCGCGGATCTACGACCCCTGGTCGGTGTCGGTCACCGAGGACGTCGAGTTCTACGTCGACGAGGCGATCGCCTCGGGCGGGCCGGTCGTCGAGCTCGCCGTGGGCACGGGCCGGATCGCGGTGCCCGTCGCAAAGGCCGGTGTGCAGGTGATCGGCGTCGACGAGTCGCCGGAGATGCTCGCAATCGCACGGGCATATGCCGATCGGGAGGGCGTCTCCGGGCTCGTAGACCTCCGGCTCGGCGACCTCCGCGAGCCACCCGTCCCGGAGCGCGTCCCCCTGGTAACGAGCCCGTTCCGCTCTCTGCTCCATATGGCGGACGAACAGGAGAAGCTCCGCGCACTGGGGGCCGCAGCTGCGCTCCTCGAGCCCGGCGGACGGCTGATCTTCGACGTCTTCGCGCCCAGCGTGGAGGACATCGAGGAGACCGACGGGATCTGGCTCGAGCGGGAGCCGGGCATCTTCGAGCGCGCCGACTGGGATCCACGGGCACGGACGCTCGTGCTCTCCGTCCGCGGCGGAGAGCACTCCGCGACGCTCCAGCTGCACTGGCTCTCGGCGCCCGAGTGGCTCGCCCTCGTCGAGCGGGCAGGGCTCGAGGCCGACGCCCTCTTCGGCTGGTTCGACCGCCGGTCGTTCGAGGGCGGCGAGGACCAGATCTGGGTCTGCAGGCAACCCGGCTGACGCCGGGGCGCCCCGAGAGCGCCCTACCCTGGCGTCGACTCTCGTAATGAGTCGACTCTCTATTGAAGAGTGAGGCGCCCGGGCGGCCAGGCGCCTCTTCGCTCTCAGCCGGTCACGTGCTTGTCGTCCAAGACGCCGAAGAAGAACAGCGCCCAGTTGGGATCGCCGAGGAATTCCCTCGTACCTCGAAGGGACGACGCACAGACGTACTCGTTGCCGTTCTTGTCGAGCGCGCGAACGGCGTCGACGAGCGCGTCGACCGCTGCATTCAGGCTGGGGAACGGTGTACCGAAGATGCTCTCGATCGCCGCCTTGTAGTCAGTGATGCCGGCCGCGTCGAAGCCCTCGCGCGTCAGGTGCCACCACGTGCCCGGCGTATCTGCCGTCGACAACTGGATACGCCCGATCAGCTTGGAGTCGTTCTGGCACCCGACCTCCGGCGCCGCCACCGCGGATCCCGCCGCGACCGCGGCGAGCAACGCGATGGAGACGCACACTGCCGCAGATCTGAACATGAGCCCTCCCCCTGTTCTTGCGCGTCACCGCGCATGGCCGCAGAAGCGCTGGATACCACCTCTGCCGACAGGTGTCAACCGCACGGTCTGTCCCCGATGGCGGCGGCGTGTCGGTCAGGGAACCGAGTTCGGCGAGGCTCGAGTCGCCCAACAACAAGACTTGCAAGAGGCATCCAATGTCAGCGACTTCCGCAAGCGCCCGAGTTGTGCGGCAACCTGCGTGATCGGAACGCAACGGTTGATCTGGGACCAAGGCGTAACGGTGTCTCACGCCGTGCGGGGGACCGATGCACGATCCCCGCCGTCACACGCCCAGGCCGATGATCATTTCTCGCGACGTTAGCGAGAACGCAGATCGACTGGTTCGCGCCGTCTTCGCGCAGCGAGGAGTGCCGGTCAAGCGAGCTCGACGGCATCGCCAACCCGCACGACACCGGGCTCCAGCACCTCTGCGTACACGCCCAGGCAGGGCTCGCCGTCGACCGCGCCGCGGGCGGCGATGAGCTCGCCGAGGACGTCACGGTCGCGCAGGCCCGTGTCGGGGCTCGCAGAGGGAACGGCGCAGCGCGGCGTCGGGTCTCCGACGAGCAGCGTGGCCTCTCCCGCGCGAACGCGGCGGTTTCGCCACTGCTCCTCCTCGAGCGGGTCGAGCCCGTCGAGCTCCAGCAGCATCCGGAACCGGCGACCGTCCCCGTCGAGCAGGCCGAGCGAGGCGCGCGAGACGAGGGTCGCGGGGCGCGAATCGGTCGCCCAGGCGCCGTCCTCCCGCTCGACCAGCGTCAGCGAGCGGCCGACGAAGTCGGACAGCGCGTCGCCCCACGGCCCGCGAACCACGTGGCCGGCCACCTGCCGACCGTACACCGTGACGTCCGCCGTGCCCGCGCGGGCGGGCTCCGCCTCGAGGAGCTCACCGTTCGGCAGGGTGAGGCCGAGCACGCGCATCTCGGGATCCCACGTGGCGCTCGCGCGCACGAGCGCCGTGTCGCGCTTGCCGTTGTAGAGGCGATGGCCGTCGTCGACGAGAAGGAACCGCCGGTCGTCCCGCGCGCCGTCCGGCCCGAGCTCGACCGCGTCCGGATGGTGCAGCCGGAGGCTCTTCACCGGAGTGACGTTGATGCGGGAGACTCGTGCCGTCGCGGGCATTCCGGCGGGCGATGCTACAGGGGCGACTGGACGTGACCTCGCGGCTGGACATAGGATCGCCGGCGATGGTCTGGATCATCCTGCTGATCGTCGTCGCGCTGATCGTCGTCGCGCTGGTCGCGCTCTACAACCGGCTCGTCCGGTACCGGAACCGCGTCGACAACGCGTGGGCCCAGATCGAGGTGCAGCTCAAGCGGCGATGGGACCTGATCCCGAACCTCGTCGAGACGGTGCGGGGCTACGCGGAGCACGAGCGGGGCACGTTCGAGGCCGTGACACAGGCCCGGGCGGCGGCGCAGACCGCGCAGGGCCCGGCGGCGACTGCTGCGGCGGAGGGCATCCTCGGCCAGGCACTCGGGCGCCTGTTCGCCGTCGCCGAGGCGTACCCGGAGCTGCAGGCGGATGAGAACTTCCGCCAGCTGCAGACGGAGTTGTCGGAGACGGAGAACCGGATCGCGGTCTCGCGCCAGGTCTACAACGACACGGTGCTGACGTACAACAACTCGATCCAGACGTTCCCGGGGCTCGCGCTCGCGGGGCCGTTCGGGTTCACGAAGCGGGAGTTCTTCGAGACGGACGAGACGCAACGCGAGCCGCCGCGGGTCGACTTCTCGCCGGGCGCCGGCCCGGCGGCGCCCTCCGTGCCTCCCGCCACGCCCGCCGAGCCCGACACCGGCGGCTCGAGCGCGGCCGGTGGCACGACCTAGGGGGGCGCTCGCGCTCGCGGCGACCGTCGTCGCCGCGCTCACCCTCACCGGGGTCGCGCAGGGCCAGACCTACGAGCTCGTCTCCAGCGACGTCACGGCCACCGTCCGGTCCGACGGCTCGGTCGCCGTCGACGAGGCGATCACGGTCGCGTTCTCGGGCTCGTTCACGTACGGCTTCCGCGAGATCCCGTACCGGTCGGGCGAGCGGATCGACGAGATCGGCGTGTCCGAGAACGGAAGATCCTTCGGTCCGGGCGCGCCGACGGACCTCGAGCCCGGCGGCCCGGCCGACACGTTCGGTGTGGTCGACCTCGGCGGGCGCGTGCGGGTCGTCTGGCGATTCCAGTCCGACGGCGCCCAGCAGCGTACGTTCCTCGTCCACTACCGGATGACCGGGCTCGCCGTGGGCTACGACGACGTCGTCGACGTGAACCTCAAGGTCTGGGGCGACGAGTGGAAGCAGCGGCTCGGGCGCTTGACAGCGACGATGCGCGGGCCCGGCGACGTCGTCCGCGCCTGGGGCCACCCGGTCTGGGTCCGGGGCGACGTCACGCTCGACGGGAAGGAGGCGCTGCTGCGGGCGCTCGACATCGACGCCGGCCAGTTCGTCGAGCTGCGCGCGCTCTACCCTCGGAACGCATTCACTTCGACGAGCGGCATGCGCGTCCGCGACGGCAACGGGCTTCAGAAGATCGTCGCCGAGGAGCAGGCGGACGCGCGAGCGTACGAGCGGGACAAGGAACGCATCGACGACGCGATCGACCACCCCTGGCGCACCGCGCTCATTCTGCTCGCGCTCGGCGCGCTCCCCGCGCTCGCGATCGTGATGTTCGTCTTCTGGCGCTTCGGCAGGGAGCTCGAGACGGGCTACGACCGCGAGTACGAGCAGGAGCCGCCCACCGACACGCAGGCCGCACTGGTGCCGACCCTTCTTCGCCAGGGAGGAGAGCCAGGCTCGTTCGAGTTCACGGCGACGCTCTTCGACCTGATCAGACGTGGCCACTATGCGGCCCAGCACGTCACCACCGAGCGCAGCGTGTGGGGTGGCCTCCGCCATGAGAGCGTCGCCGACCTCGAGCTCTCCGCCGGCAAGCCCGTGGACCTGACGCCATGGGAGAAGTCGGTGACGTCCGTCGTCGACCACGTCCTCGACGGGAGCAGCCGGCACCTGTCCCAGTTCCGCGGGGAGATCGAGGACGAGCGCTCGACGATGGCACCCAGATTCGCGGGCTTCAAAGCGGCGGTCGAGACCGAGGTCGGGAACCGCGGCTGGTTCCGGTCGGTCGGCATCGTGCCGCTCATCGCCGGGATCGTCGTGTTCGCGGCGATCGGAGCGATCCTCGCGTTCGTCGCGATCGACGGCTGGCGGACGGTCTACCCGCGCTGGAGCGACGTCGTGCTGCTCGCGCTCGCGGTCGCGGCGTTCGTCAACGCGGCAGTGTTGCTCGGCGCGTCGACGCGCCGCACGCTGTGGCGCCGCAGGAGCAAAGATGCGGCGGTCGAGGCGGAGCGCTGGGACGCGTTTCGCCGCTACCTGCAGGATTTCCCTCGCCTCCAGGAGGCACCGCCCGCGACGCTCCAGCTCTGGGAGCGCCTGCTCGTCTACGGGATCGCGTTCGGGATCGCGGAGCGCGTGCTCCAGGCGGCGCACATCGCGATGCCCGAGGCGATGGCGCAGGCGAGCTCGGTGTACTGGATCTCGGGCCAGGGCAACCTGGGGAGCGGCGCCTCGGCACTGTCGATCGGCGACCTCGCCTCCGGCTTCGGCTCGGCGCTCGCCCCGCCCTCCTCCGGCTCCGGCGGATTCGGCGGGGGCTTCTCCGGCGGAGGCGGAGGCGGCGGGGGCGGCGGAGGCGGCGGGTTCGGCTAGCCGGTGCTGGGCTCGGTCGCGAGCAGCGCCAGCGCCACGACCGTAGCCCACGACATCACCTTGAACTCGCCCGCGAGCAGCGCCGCCTCGACCTCGGCGCGGGTCATGCTCAGGAGTTCCTGTTCCTCGAGGTCGTCCGCGGCGGGCTCTGCCACCCGCCGCGCGCCGCGCGCCAGGTAGAGATGGCCGACGCCGCAGCCGCGATTGCCGTCCACCACGAACGTGCCCAGCGGCGTCCAGTGGTCGGCTTCATGGCCCGTCTCCTCCAGGAGCTCGCGCCGAGCCGCAGCCGCGGGCGGCTCACCCGGGTCGAGATACCCACCTACGGGCGCCAGCGTCGCCCCGTCGACGGCGTACTTGGTCTGTAGGAAGACGAGGAAGGAGCCCGCTTCCGTCACGGCGACGACGTTCACGAACTCCCGCCCCTCGAGCCACGGCCAGTCCTCGATCACCCGACCGTCGGGGAGCTCGACGACGTGGCTCTCGACCGAGACCCACGGGCTGCGATCGAGGAGCATCCGCCGCGAGAGCGTCTTCCACGTGCGCATCGTCAGCCCCCTCCCGAGCTTCGCCGCGCCGGGACATCGCGCTTCGACTCGTAGAGCGCGATTGCCCCTGCGGCGGCGACGTTCAACGACTCGGCCCCGCCGGGCAGTGGGATCGTGACCTTGCTGCAGCGTGCAACCTGCTCGTGCGGCAGCCCCTCGCGCTCGGCGCCGAGGAGGAACGTCACCGGCGGGGCGAGGTCGGCCCCCGGGAGCGGCGTGCCGCCGTGGGCGGCCAGCGCCAGGCAACGCCCCGGACGCTCGTCCCATGGGATGAGCGGGACGCGGAAGATCGCGCCAGCGGAGGCCCGGAGCGCCTTCGGGGACAGCGGGTCGGCGCACTCCTCCGAGAGCGCCACGCACGCACCGAAAGCGTCCGCGGTGCGAAGAAGGGTCCCGACGTTTCCCGGGTCCGACAGGCGCCAGAGCGCGAGGCAGACCTCTCGCGTGCCGGTCGGCAGGTCGGCCCGCCGGAAGACGCCGATCATCCGCGCCGGGTGCGGCAGCGTCGAGACGCCCGCGATCAGATCCGCCTCCGCCGTCTCCCCCGCGACGAGCAGGTGCAACGGCTCGATGCCCGCGCCGCGAGCCGCCTCGACGAGGTCCTCTCCCTCGACCGCGAACAGTCCTGCCTCGTCGCGGTGCTTGCGCTGGCCGAGCAGCTTCCGGACGAGCTTGAGCGTCTCGTTGTCCTTCGACGTGATCACGGCGCCTGGCCCTCCCCGTCGAGGAGCACCTCGACCATCGGCGAGCGCGCCACGAGCTCCTCGAACGGCGTCTGTGCGCGGTACCAGTCGACCCACCGGTGCGGCTGCGAGAAGACCCAGCGGCGCGTCGCCTCGTCGCGCACCGGCACGGCGCGCGCCTCGAGGTCGGCCTGGAGCGACTCCTTCAGGTGGAACGTGAATCGGTCGTGGGCGAGGAGGTTCGCATACCACCCGCGCGGACCCGGCGTGCCCGTGACTAAGGTCCGGCCGTCGAGATGGAGAAACCAGATCTCGATGCGACGCGGGTCGCCCGACCGGGCTCCGAGGGTGGTGATGTCGACGGTCCCGTCGGATGCGAGCGCCGACCGCACCCCCGGGTCGTCCGCCGGGCCCATCAGTCGCGCCAGTCGAGCCCGTTGCCGTGGGGATCGATGTGGGCGACGACCCGGACGGGGCCCGGCCAGACCCGGAGCTCGAGCTCGAAGGCGGCTTCCCTTCCCGCTCCTTGATCCCAGCGCCTCACCGAGACCCACGCGAGCGGCCTCCCGTCGTCGCCGGCGGTCTGGAGCGCCTCGCCCAGATCGCGTGCGGCGTCCGCGGGGAGGTAGACGACGGAGAACGTCTCGAAGACGACGGTCAGCGCGTCGGCGGACCTGTCCGCGAGGACCGTGGGGAGGAGCTTCGCGTAGTCACCCTCGATCAGCTCCGGCGGGTCGGGCATGCGGCGGAGGGTCTCGACCGCGGCGTCGAGGCGGGCGATGCGATCCTCGAGGCCCGGCCACAAGAAGCTCCGGAGCAGGAGGTAGCCCTCGGGTGACGTCGCGTCTATCGGCGCGAGGTCGATCCCCCGGCGCCGGCGGACGACGAGCTCGCGCTCGAGGAGCGCTGCGGGGACACGACCCCCGTGCTCGTCTACCGTCAGCTCGAGCAGCGCGTCGGCTGGGCCGAACGTGCCGTTCGCGTACCGGTACCGGTATCGATCGACGAGGAGGTTCAGGCCCGCACTCGGCCCGAGCTCGACGAGCTCGAGCGGGAGGCCCGTCTCACCCGACGCCGTGAGCAGGGCCGGCAGGATCGAGGTGCAGCGCTGCACCTCATTGGTCTGCACGCCGTGCATCTCGAGCCGCGCCCGCAGCGCGTCCTCGTGCTCGACGAGCGCGGCGGCAAAGTCCTCGAAGCGGCCGCTGAGCGCCTCCGGCGCCTCCCCCGTGAGTACGAGGTAGTGCACGGCCGCGAAGAGCCGCAGCGGCACGTCCCACCGCTCGTCACTCCCGACGATCGGACGCGCGGGCACAGGGTCGTCGGCTAGACGCCCGGCCAGCCGCGCGTAGACCGGCGAGCCGAGCGCCTCGAAGTGCTCCGCCTGCCGGCGGAATATCCCGGCGAGCTCGTTCAGGCCGCTTTCGCGTCGTCTCCCGACGCGAGCGCCGCCTTGGCCCTCTCGGCCACCGCCGTGAACGCCGCAGGGTCGATGACGGCGAGGTCGGCGAGCGACTTGCGGTCGAGCTCGACCCCTGCCTTGTGGACGCCGTTCATGAACTGGTTGTAGGAGAGGCCGTTCGCACGCGCGGCCGCGTTGATCCGGACGATCCAGAGCGAGCGGAAGTTGCGCTTCTTGTTTCGCCGGTCGCGGTACGCGTAGACGAGCGAGTGCTCGACCTGCTCCTTGGCGTAGCGGTAGTGCGTCGACTTGCGGCCGTAATAGCCCTTCGCCTGCTCGAGCACCTTGCGGCGTTTCTTGCGCGCGTGGACGGATCGCTTGACCCGTGCCATTACTTCATCCCCAGGATCTTCTTGACGGCCTTCACGTCGACCTTCGCGACGGGATGGTCCTTGCCGAAGTCGCGCTTACGCTTCGACGACTTCTTCGTGAGGTTGTGGCTCTTCATCGCGTGACGGCGCTGGAGCTTGCCCGTCCCGCTCACCTTGAAGCGCTTCTTCGCTCCGCTCCCTGTCTTCACCTTCGGCATCTCGTCTCACTCCTGCGTTTTTCGTCGGCCCGAGCACCATCACCATGTTCCGGCCGTCGAGCGTGGGCTGCTGCTCGACCTGCCCGAGCTCCTTGACGTCCTCGGCGAGACGCTCGAGAAGCAACCGGCCGCGCTCCGGATGGAGGTTCTCCCGCCCCCGGAACATGATCGTGACCTTCACCTTCGCCCGCTGGTTCAGGAAGCGGACGACGTGGCCCTTCTTGGTCTCGTAGTCGTGGTCACCGATCTTCGGCCGGAACTTGATCTCCTTGATGTTGATCGTCGACTGGTGCTTGCGTGCCTGCTTCGCCCGCTGCTCCTGCTCGTAGCGCCACTTGCCGTAGTCCATGACCTTCGCCACGGGCGGATCCGCGTCCTTCGCGATCTCGACGAGGTCGAGGTTCTGGGAGTACGCGTACTCGAGCGCCTCCTTCGTGTCCTTGATCCCGATCTGTGCCCCGTCCGGGCCGACGAGCCTGACCCGCGGCGCGCGGATCTGGTCGTTGATCCGATCCTGCTGGACGACGGGACGCGTCCGGTCCTCGGGACGACGCCGCGGTCTCAAAGGCAGTTCACCAAGCCGAGTCGATCCTCCTCATTCGTTGAAACGCCACTGCATGCAGCCGCGGCATTCCCTCGTCGGATCCGACTCGGTTGAACCTCGCGCGGCGCTGGGCCGGAGAGGTGAGGGGCGATGCCGCTCCTGCTTTGCAGGCGGCAAGCGTAGCAGGGACCGGGTGCGGGAGAAAACGTGCGCGCCGGATCGTCACCCCTTGTAGCCGATCACGACCCGGTCGGGATGCGCCGCCAGGGACACGACGCTGACGCCGATCAGCAGCGCGAGGAGCGATACAAACGCGGTACGCGCCTCCTCCGTGGCCCCGGCGCCGCCCATCAGGAGCCACGCGAGCGCCACGAGGAGAACGCCGTTGCCGAGCCGCGCACCGAGGCCGATCGCGACCTGCTCGGCGCGATCGTCGGTCGCGCCCCGCAGCCGCCACAGCAGCACGGACGCTCCGACGAGCAGCGACAGGAGCGCCGTCCCCACGAGCAGCGTGGGTCGCAAGGCGATCGGAAGAAGCACCGCGCCGAGGACGAGGGCGGCGAAGCTCACCGCGCACGTCGCCGTCGAGCCGAAGCGAAGGAGCAGCGTCGGCTTTCCGTAGGCAGCGTCGCCGGCCCGGTCGCGGTAGTCCTTGAGCACGATCCGCGCGAGGAACAGGAAGACGAGCGCGGCAGCGAGCCAGGCGTCCGTCCCCGCGAGTGCGCGCCCGACGGCGATCGCGCCGAGGCCGTACGGAACGAGCACGTAGGCGGCGGCGAGCGCGACCGGCGCGAGCCAGGTCCGGTAGGAGAGCCGTGCCGGCGGCAGCGAGTACGCCACACCGATCGCGAGTGATCCGCCAACGACTGCGACGGCCCGCCACCCGAGCGCCGCCGCTGCCGCCAGGGCAACCGCCCCGGCCGCCAGATGAAGCCGCCGAAGGTCACGCCGCGACGCCTCGCCCGTCACGAGCGGCCGAGCCCTGTCGCCGGGGTGGTTGACCCGGTCGACGTGCTCGTCCGCGAGGTCGTTCGCCGAGGTCGCCGCCACGTAGCTCGCGGCGAGCGCGGCCGCGGCGAGGAGCAGGTCGCCCGAAGCGGCACGCAAACCGTCGGGAAACGCGGCCCCGAGCAGCATGAACGTCCACACCATCGCGGCGACTCGGAAGCGCAGGAGCCGCCATGCAACGGCCGAGAGCCTCACTTCGGCGTGATGACCTTGAGCGGCCAGATCGTCGTCAGTACGAGGACGTAGACGATCCAGAGGACGTGGTAGAGGGCCAGGAACGCGAGAGCGACCCAGAAGACACTCACGAACAGCGCGGCGTCGCCCAGCGCCTCGGCGCGGGCGGCCGAGTCGCGGAACGCGATGCTCGCGAGCGAGATCGCGCCGACGAGCGAGAGCGCCACGAGCAGCGAAACGCCGGACGACAGGACCCAGCCGAGGTACTCGAGACCGCCCCACGCGACGACGAGCCCGATCCCGCCCGTGGCGAACAGGAGCACGGCCGTCACCGCGGCGACCACGAGCAGGCGCTTCCAACTGACCGACGCCGCGACGATCCTTCGCCTGCACACGCGGTAGATGACGTACAGGGCGAGCGCGTAGAGCAGGAAGATGGCGCAGGCGATCAGCGTCGCGTCGAACCAGTGGCTCGGGTCGAAGACCCCCTCGAGGACCCCTTCCTCGCTGCGCTCGTAGAGCGCCTCGGGGCTGAGGACGAACTTGACCAGCACGACGAGGCCGTTGTAGGCCACGGCGTACAGAGCGACGGCCTGTGGGATGCCGAGGTCGCGGGTCAGCGCGAGATACAGCACGCCCGTCGTGAACGCCCCGATGCAGACTGCGGTCGCGAGCAACGTTGTGAGGGCCGGGCTCGAGCTGTCGGTGCCGCCGAGCCGCGGCACGAACACGGCCGCGAGCGCAGCCAGCGCGAAGCCGCCGCCGATCCTGAGCAGCACGGGCGCCGTCATCGAGGCGACCATAGAAGGCGTGCAGGACGCCGCCTCGGCGCGTCCGTCGGGCGCTAGAAGGGGCGCAGCGCGGCGATCTCCTCGACGAGCGCATCGAGCGACATCGCCGACACTCCCTGCCCGCCGCGCTTTCGCACGGCCATGGCCTCGCGCGACTCGCGGTCGCCCCAGACGACGACGTACGGCACCTTCTGCAGCTCCGCGTCCCGGATCCGTTTGCCGAGCGTCTCGTCGCGCTCGTCCACCTCGGCCCGGATGCGCTCGCCCCGGAGCGCTTCGACCAGCTCGCGCGCCGCCGTCCGATGCCCGTCGGCGACCGGGACGACGCGCACCTGCACCGGCGCCAGCCAGGCGGGGAACACGCCACCGTAGTGCTCTATCAGGATCCCCATGAACCGCTCGAGCGAGCCGAGCAGCGCGCGATGCACGACGTACGGCGTGTGCTCGACGTTGTCGGCGCCCATGTAGGTGAGGCCGAACTGCTTCGGCATCTGCGCGTCCAGCTGGATCGTCCCCATCTGCCACGAGCGGCCCAGCACGTCCTTCATGTGAAGGTCGATCTTGGGGCCGTAGAACGCGCCCTCTCCCTCGCCGACGTAGTACTCGATCCCGCGCCGCTCGAGCGCGGACCGGAGCGCGGTCTCGGTGAAGTCCCACTCCTCGTCGGTCCCGAGCTTGTTGTCGGGCCGGGTCGAGAGCTCGAAGCGTGCGTCCATGCCGAACAGGTCGTAGAGGAACGCCGCGTAATCGAGGCAGCCGAAGATCTCCTGCTCGATCTGCTCGCTGGTGCAGAAGATGTGCGCGTCGTCCTGCGTGACGTGACGGACCCGGAGCAGCCCGTGGAGTGTCCCGGTGGGCTCGTTGCGGTGCAGCGTCGAGGACTCCGCGTAGCGCAGCGGGAGATCGCGGTAGCTCCGCAGCTGGCTGCCGAACAGGAGCATGTGCCCCGGGCAGTTCATCGGCTTCAGTCCGGCGTGTGGCTCCTCCCCCTCGCCGGCCGTGAGGAACATCTCGCCGCGGAACTTCGCCCAGTGCCCCGACGTCTCCCACACGGTCTTGTCGTAGATGAGCGGCGTCTTCACTTCGAGGTAGCCGCGACGCGCGTTCTCGCTGCGGCGCAGGTCCTCGAGCACGTTCCACACGGTCATGCCCCTCGGGTGCCAGAAGGGCGAGCCGGGCGACGCGTCCTCGAGGTGGAAGAGGTCGAGCTGCGGCCCGAGACGCCGGTGGTCGTTGGCGCGGGCGGCCTCGAGCCGCTCGAGATACGCGTCGAGGTCGGCCTGGTTGAAGAACGCAGTCCCGTAGATCCGCGTGAGCTGCGTGTTCTTCTCGTCACCGCGCCAGTACGCGCCCGCGAGGCCCGTCACCTTGAACGCCTTGATCGGCTTCGAGTCCTGGAGATGCGGACCTCGACAGAGATCGGTGAAGTCGCCCTGCGTGTAGAGCGAGATGTCGCCCTCCGCCGTGTCGACGAGCTCGAGCTTGTAGGGCTCGCTTTCGGCCTCGAACCGCGACCGTGCCTCGTCCCGTCCGGTCTCGACCCGTTCCCATGTGCGCCCCTCGGAAAGCTCGCGCCGCACCTCCTCCTCGATCGCGGCGAGGTCCTCCTCACGGATCGGCTGGGGGAACTCGAAGTCGTAGTAGAAGCCGTTCTCGATCGGAGGCCCGATCGCGACCTTCACGCCCGGGTGGAGCCGCCGAACCGCCTCCGCGAGAAGATGCGAGGCCGAGTGGCGGAGGACGTGGAGCGCGTCCGGGTCGGCGTGGTCGCGCGTCGTCAGGATCTGAAGCTTCGCGCCGTCCGGAAGCGGAAGGCGGAGATCGCGCGGCTCGCCGTCGACCCGGGCGAGCACCGCCTGCTCGGCGAGCCTCGGGCCGATCGCGCGCGCGGCGTCGAGGGCGCTCGAGCCCTCGGGGAGCTCGAGCGCGGTTCCGTCGGGGAGCGTCACGTTCACGTCGGGCCAGGATAGTCGGAGACCGCCGGCGGATCCGCACGCTGGAGCGGTCGCCCGGCGCGGTCAGTCGTGGTGCTTGCGCGCCGGCCCGTCGATCTCGTCGATCGCCCGCACCATGCGCCGCAGCAGGTCGTTCAACCGTCGCCGCTCGTCCTCGTCGAGCGCGGAGGCGACGAGTGCCTCCTTCTGCGCCTGGGCGCCGACCGACTCGGCCCACAGCTGCTGCCCGGCCTCGGTGAGCTCGACGATCACGCCGCGGCGGTCGTCCGGGTCGTCGAGGCGTCGGATCAGCCCGCGCCGCTCCATGTTGTCGAGCCGGTTGGTCATGGCGCCGCTGGAGAGGCCGAGGTGCTTCCCCAGCTTCCCCGGCTTCCCGCGGTACGGCGGCCCGGAGTACCGCAGGTGTCCCATCAGCCGCCACTCCCCGTGGCTCAGGTCGAAGCGCTCGAGCGTCTCGCGCGCGGAACGGTCGAGATGGTGCTGGATCCGCTGGATGCGCTCCACGATCCCCTCGATCTCGAGGTCGAGCGACGGGAGCTCGCGCCCCCACACCTCGAGGTACGCGTCGAACGAGTCGTGCTCGGACGGCAACTCGCCCTTCGTCACGCGCGGATTCTTCATCCAAAGACTCTTGACGTCAAGCTTTCTTGTTGTGTATCTTCATGCAGAGTAGTTCGATGTAAAGATACTTGATCGAGAGGAGGACGACCATGCTGGAGCCGCTCACCCCGGAGGTCAGGCGCGAGCTCTCGGTCGCCAGAGTGGCTGCTCTGCACCGTTCCGCCCAGCACCTCCCGGCCGGCCCGCTGCGGCGCGCCGTGGGCTCCGGGCTCGTGCGCCTCGGGCTGCGACTGGGATACGAGGGCAGCGTCCCGCCGTTCGTCTCGCAGCCTTCTCACGAGGAGGAGGCCCCCGCCGGGGTCTCCTCCTGGAGCGTCACCGCGGCCGCGTCGCTGCGGACGAGCGTCACGCGAACCTGATCACGCTGCGGATCCCGTCCTGCCGCTCCATCAGCTGGAACCCGCGATCGATCTCGTCGAGGCCGATGCGGTGGGAGATCAGCGCATTCACGTCGATGTCGCCCGCAAGCCAGCGCTCGACGAGCTGCGGCACCTGTGTGCGCCCCTTGACCCCGCCGAACGACGAGCCCGCGACCCGCCGGCCGGTGATCAGGAAGCGCGGGACTATGCCGAGCGTCTCTCCCTTGCCCGCGACGCCGCACATGGTCGCGAGCCCCCATGCCTCTCGCGCCGCCTCGACGGCCTGACGCATCACCTGCACGTTGCCCGTCGCCTCGAACGTGTAATCGGCGCCGAACCCCCCGGTCTCCTCCCTGACCCACTCGACCGTGCCCTCGTCTCCGAGACGCGTGTCGGTGGCGCCGTGATGTCGCGCCTGCGCGAGCCGCTCCTCCGACAGGTCGACCGCGACGATCCGCTCCGCGCCCGCCAGCCGGGCGCCGATGACGGCGCCGAGCCCCACGAGTCCGCAGCCGAAGACGACACACGTCGACCCGGGCTCGACCCGCGCGGTGTAGAGCACGGCGCCGATCCCCGTCGAGAGGCCGCACGCGAACGGGGCGCAACCCTCGAGCGGCGCCTCGGGGCTGACCTTCGCGAGCGCGATCTCCGGCATCACCGTGTACTCCGCGAAGGTCGACGTCCCCATGAAGTGCCGGAGCTCGCGGCCGTCGCGTGAGAGCCGGGTCGTGCCGTCGGGGAGGTACCCGAGGTTCTGCTGGTCGCGAATCGCGACGCAGCGGTTCGTGCGGTCGCTCCGGCAGTGGACGCATTCGCCGCATTCGGGCGCAAAGAGCGTGACGACGTGGTCGCCGGGCCGGACGAGCGTCACGCCCTCCCCCACGAGCTCGACGACGCCGGCGCCCTCGTGGCCTAGGACGCAGGGCGTGTAGCCGCTCGGATCGGCTCCCGAGGCGGTGTAGAGGTCGGTGTGGCAGACGCCGCAGGCGACGAGCCGCACGAGCACCTCGCCGTCCCTCGGCTCCGCGAGGTCGACCCCCTGGACGACGAGTGGCTGCCCGAACTCCTCGAGCACGGCGGCGCGGATCCTCACGCGGCGATCCTACTGAGGGGGCGAGCCGCCGCCGAGGATGACGGGGCGGGACGCGGCGTCTGCCCACCCCTTCGTGCCCAGGACCAGCACGCGTGCACGCTCGATGCCGGCCGTCAGAGGGAAGCGCACGCGAGAGCGGCCGTCGAGCTTCGCCTTCGAGATGCCCCGCCAGGCGAAGTGCTCGCGGTCGTAGGACTGCAGCACGGCCGTCGCCCCGGGCCGCGCGGGATCGGTGCTCGCCCGGAGCGTGTCCCCCGTGCGCGCCGCACGGACGATCGGCCTGCACGAGGACGCGCACGACCGGGCTGACGAGCTTCCCCGTGACGGCTCGATACACGCCAGGAGCACCGACGTTCACGGCGACGACGAAGCTGCCGTCGGGACGCGCACGAACCGTGCGCTCTGCCGCGCCGCCGCGGAGCGTCACGGTCTCGGCCCCCGCAGGTGCGAGTCCTGCGAACACCATGCGGCTGCCTGCGACGACGGGGCCCTCCGGGCCCGACAGGACGAGGCCGAACACGTCCACCTCGCCCTTCATGAACTTGTGGATCGTGCAGTGGAACGGGTATCGCCCCTGCTTTGCGAAGGCGAACGAGAAGGAGCCTCCCGGCGGCACGTAGCCGGACGAGAACGCGTCCCCGTCCGCCGTGACGGTGTGGTTGATCGCGTCGTCGTTCTTCCACGTGACGATCGTGCCGACCAGCACGTCGAGATGCGACGGCTCGTAGAGCTTTGCGGGCATGGTCACCGTGCGCACCGGCGCTTCCGCCGCGGCGGCTCCGACGGCCGAGCACGAGCCCGACGGCGATCAGCAGCAGGACGAGCGCCCGCTTCATCGCCTGCTCACACGGTAGATGCCGATCATGCCGTTCATCATGTGGCTCTCGACGTGACAGTGGTAGAGCCACGTGCCCGGGACGTCCTCGCGCCAGCGGATCCTGTAGCTCTCCGCCGGGCCGATCACCTGCGTGTCGCGCGGCCCGTCGGCAGTCAGCCAGCGATGCCCGTGCACGTGGAACGTGTGAAAGTCGTCGCCCATCGCCAGCACGTCCCACTGGACGAGGTCTCCGACCTTTGCTTTGAAGACGGGTGTGTTGCCGACGAATGCGCGGCCGTCGATGGTCATGAACCCGAGGTGCGACGAGAGGTAGACGACGAACTCGCGATCGGGCGCTTCCTCGTTCGGCCCGAGGATCGAGAGGGCGCCGTAGAGCCCGCCGTCGATCGACTCGGTCATCGACGGAGAGTGGTCGTGGTACGGCCAGACGCCCTGCGAGCTCGGCTCGGCGACGAGCTTGTAGGTGAACGTCTCCCCCGGCTTGACGTTCGCACCCGGGCCCGAGAAGCCGGGGATGTACGCCCCGTCGGAGCCGAAGGCGTACCGCACGCCGTGGAAGTGCATGGAGTGCGGGTGGTTCGTGAGGGTGTCGAGATTGCGAAAGTGCACGAGGATCGTTTCGCCGACTCGAGCACGGATGAGCGGGCCCTGGATGCCCTCGTTCCCGGCCACCTTGCCGACGGGCTTCGCGAAGTCCTTCGTGTACTGCCGGTAGACGACGGTGCGGAACACTGTCTTGTCCGGCGTGAACGTCTCGCCCTCGATCGCGTTCCGCTCGTTCGGCACCACGTTCCAGGTCACAGGCACCGCCGAGACCCAGTACTCGCGGACGTGCCCCGTCGGCTCCGGGCCGCCGGAGGCGACGGATGTGAGGACGCCCGTCCCGCCGACGACCGCGAGGGCGCCGGCGAGGGCCGCGAGCGCGAGCGCCCGCGGCCCTCCTAGGGCTCGTCTCGCGATCACTCGGAGGCGAGCCCGTACGGCGATCGACGGCTCACTGCGTGACGACGATCGTGCCGCCCATGTCCGGGCCGTGGAGCCAACAGAAGTACTTGTACGTCCCCGGCGTCGAGAACGTCACCCGCGACGAGCGCGGGAGGCCGATCGGCGCACCGGAGGTGAGTGGCGTCGCGAAGAAGCCGTTGCCGTGTGTCGTCGCCCCCGCGTAGGCCGTCGGCTTCGGGTCGGTGCCGTAGGGGAGGATGGGCGTCACCTGGTTAGGGCCCTTCGGGCCGGTCGGAAACAGGTCGGTCTTCTTGCCCCATTGCTCGAGGTACTTCTTGGGGCCGAAGACGATGTTGTGCACCTCGCTCACGGACTTGTTCACGAAGGTGACCGTCGTGCCCGTCTTGACCTTCAGCGTCTTCGGGTAGTAGGCGAACATCGCGACCTTCCCACCGACGCCCATGACGACCGTGTTGGCCGCCGCGACCTTGGTGTTCGCGTTCAGCGCCTTGAGCTTCGCGAAGCCGGAGGTCTGCTGCAGCAGCGCCTCCGCCTTCACCTGGTCGGGCGTCTTCGGCACGGCCGAGCCGGCCGGCTTCACGACGACGGTCTGCTTCATCCCGGGATGGAGGGTGCAGTAGAGGTGGTACGTCCCCGCCTTCGGGAACGCATAGGTCGCGGTCGCCGGAGGCGCCTTCTCGGACCGCGGTGAGAGAGCGCCGCTCGAAGCGGGAGTCTTGCCGGAGATCGTCTTGGGGCCGAACGGGCCGAACGCCAGCGGGTTGTAGATGAACTTCCCGAGGTCGGCGAAGTAGAACGGCGTTCCGGCCGCGTCCACGAGCCCGGCGTAGGTGCCCTTCGCCGGATCCGGCATCAGGAGCGGGACCGGCTTGGGCGTGTACGTGACGGTGTGGAACGACGCGCTCGAGAACGTCACGCTGTCGCCCGCCGCGATCACGAGCTTCGCCGGCATGAACTGGTTTATCGTCCCGAAGAGCTTCGGGAAGCCCGCCGGGGGCGGTCCCTGCTCACCGAGGAACACGGTGTACGTGCTTGCGGCGCTCGTCGAGCGCGCCGAGATCGCGGAGCCGGGGACCGCGAGAGCGGCCACCACGACACACGCGATGAGAACGTGCTTCATTCGATTGTCCCCCCTTGTAGGGCTAGACGTTGCGTACCTCCACGCGTTGCCTGCCGCCGCGCCGAACGACTATAGACCTCCCTGCGGTCGGAGTCGAGTGGCATGTCTCCGCGAAGCGCGGGCTTGACTTCTCGCGCCACCATCCCTGTAATCGCTCATCCGATGACGATGCCTGTCGACCCGCCCCGGCGGAACAGCGAGGTTGATGCGTGAGCGTGGTCGACGAGCGGCCGGTGGACGGCAGGAGCGGGGCGACCGGGCCTCTGTTGCGGCTCGAGGGCGTGCGCAAGAGCTTCGGCGACAACCTCGTCCTCGACGGCATCGACCTCGAGGTCGCCCCGGGCGAGGTGCTCGTGGTCATCGGCCCGAGCGGCAGCGGCAAGAGCACGCTCCTGCGCTGCGTCAATCTGCTCGAGCCGATCCAGGCAGGTCGGATCCTCTTCGAGGGGACGGAGATCACCGGGAAGGGCGTCGATGTCTCGGGTGTCCGGCAGCGGATCGGGATCGTCTTCCAGCAGTTCAACCTGTTCCCGCACCTGACGGTGATGGACAACCTGACGCTCGCCGCCCGCCGGATCAGGAAGCTGCCCCGCAGGGAGGCGGAGGAGCACGCCCGGGAGCTGCTCGACGTCGTGGGGCTGCCGGAGAAGGCCGAGCAGCATCCGCATCAGCTGTCGGGGGGCCAGCAGCAGCGTGTGGCGATCGCACGCGCGCTGATGATGTCGCCGAAGGTCATCCTCTTCGACGAGGTCACCTCCGCGCTCGACCCGGAGCTCGTCGGTGAGGTGCTCGTCGTGATGCGGGACCTCGCGCGTGGGCACGGCATGACGATGCTCGTCGTCACGCACGAGATGCACTTCGCCCGTGACGTGGGCGATCGGGTGGTGTTCATGGACGGAGGCAAGATCGTGGAGCAGGGGCGTCCGGCAGACGTGCTCGACAACCCTCGCGAGGAGCGGACGCGGCGCTTCCTGCGCCGCTCGCTCGAGCTCACGGGATCGCTGGACGAACTGACAATCACCGAGGCGGAAGGAGCAGAGGAATGAGGAGAATCATCCTGGCAACGGCAGGGGTCGCCGTCGTCGCGTTCGTCGCCGCGACGCTCGGCTCGGCTCAGATCACGGCCACGACCGGGGCAGCCGGGGCCGAGGCCAAGGCGCCGGTGCTGCCGAAGCTGCCCGCCGACATCGCGAGTCGCAAGCGGCTCATCGTCGGCGTCAAGTGCGACACCCCGCCCTTCGGATACACCGATGTGAGGGGCAAGAACGCCGGCGTCGACGTCGAGATCGCCAGGTGGCTCGCCCGCTACGCCTTCGGCCGAGAGCAGCGGCTCACGTTCGTCTGCGCCCCGACGGCCGTTCGCGAGCCGCTACTGACGACCAACCGTGTCGATCTCGTCATCTCGACGTTCAGCTACTCGGCGGACCGCGACACGCGGATCGACTTCTCGCGCGCCTACTACAAGGCGACGGGAAGGTTGCTCGTCAAGAACGACTCGCCGATCCGGAGTCTTGCGGACATCCGCGGCAAGAAGGTGGCCACGACGAGCGGCTCGATCTACGACCGCTGGATGAAGAAATGCTTTACCAACACAGAGGTCCTGGTCGTGGATAGCGTCACGAACGCCGTCCTCGCCTTCAACCAGGGTCGCGTCGACGCCGTCATGTTCGACGACACGTCGCTCGCGCTGATCGCGGCGACCAATCCCTCGGCGAAGATGACCGACGACCTGTTCCTCGAGAGCCCGTACGGGATCGGAATCAAGCAGGGCAACGTGGAGCTCAAGCGATGGGTGGACGCGCGCCTCAACCTGATGAAGCGGAAGGACCTCTTCATGCCGATCATCCGGAACAACATCGCGCCACGCTTCGTCCCGGCGTTCGCGCGGAACGTCCTGCGGCCGAACAACGACTTCACCTATCCGCCGCCGACAGCACCGAGCCCCGACACGGTGTGCCCGTAGGCTGACGAGGTACCGGCGGGTTGCGGCCGCGGCGACGCGGCCGCAACCCGCTTCCACTGATGCTGGCGGCTACCTATGACCTCTGGGCGTTCGTGTCGGAGAACTGGCGCGAGCTCTTCCTCGAGGGTCTCGTCAATACGCTGAAGGTCTCCGTCGTCGCGATCGCCGGCGCATTCGTGATCGGCCTCGTGCTCGGCGCGGCCCGCGCCCACCGTATCCCGGTGGTCAGCCAGTTCACGGCCGTCTACGTCGAGATCATCCGAAACACGCCGATCCTCGTGCAGATCTTCATGCTCTTCTTCGCGCTCCCGCAGGCGGGGATCCGCCTCGACGCGTTCACGACCGCCTGGCTCTCGGTGATGCTCTGGGGCGGCGCCTTCAACAGCGAGAACTTCCGCGCCGGGTTCGAGGCGGTGCCGACGCGCTACCGCGAGGCCGGGCTCGCGCTCGGCTTCAGCCGGTTCGCCACGTTCCTCAACGTGACCCTGCCGATCGGCGGGCGCATCTCGCTGCCGTCGTCGATAAACACATACATCTCGGTGGTGAAGAACACCTCGCTGATGTACGTGATCGGTTACCCCGAGCTGACGACGACGGCGATCAACATCGCCAACCTGACGCTGGAGACGCTCGAGGCGCTCACCGTGCTCGGGGTCGTCTACCTCGCACTCGTCTGGACCCTGTCGGCGAGCATCCGGATGCTCGAGGCCAGGCTCGCGCTCCCGGAGGAGCGATAGCGGTCATGCCCGACTGGGTCGGACCCGTCGCGCGCTACATCCTCGAGGTGGGGCTCCCCGCGACCCTGCGCGTGTCCGCCATCGCGGTGGTCGGCAGCGCCGTGATCGGCATCGCGCTCGGGACGCTCCTGACGATCGAGTTCCTGGTCTCCCGTGCTCTCATCCGCATCTACATCGAGGTCTTCCGCGGCCTGCCGATCCTCGTCACCGTCTTCATGGTCTACTTCGGCCTCCCCGCGATCTCGCCGCAGCTCGAGTACGGCCCGCTCACCGCGACCGCGATCGCGCTCATCCTCTGGGGCAGCGCCCAGGTGGCGGAGGCGACCCGCGGGGCCGTCCAGTCGATCCCGCGCGAGCAGCACGAGGCCGCGGCGGCGCTCGGCTTCGGCTGGGTCGGCCGTCACCGGTCGGTGATCCTCCCGCAGGCGTTCCGCCGCCTGCTCCCGCCGTTCGTCAGCCTCCTCGTGAACATCATCCAGAACTCGACCCTCGCGGCGGTGATCGGCGGAATCGAGCTGCTGCAGGCCGCCAAGTCCCAGACGGAACGGCTGACGTTCTACCCACCGGCGGGGATTGGCGAGATCCACGCGTTCGAGATCTTCGCGGGCGTGGCCGTCGTCTTCTTCCTGATCTCGTTCCCTCTCACACGGCTCGCGGCGTACCTGGAACGGCGGCTCGTCTGACAGCGGCACGAACCTCCTGCCGGACCGCAGCGAAACGAGTGTGTGCGGCGATCGAGGCGCGGAGGGTCTAGCCGAGGTCCCGCTCGGTGCGCATGCTTCTCGGGCCGGCCGGGCGCACGTCGTGCTCTTGCCCGTCGGCGGCTCTCCGGGCGGAGGGAGCGCTCACGAGGCGGCGCGCCGGCGACACCGGCGCCACGCGGGCGCGCGGCGGCCGACGCGCCACGAGGTTCCAACCGGAGGAAGCACCCATGTGCTCACCGTCCGCAGAGAGCCCCGGGTCCGCATCCCTCGCCCGGGGGATTCCGTCGCGCTCAGCCCGTGACGGTGAGCGCTTCCGGGTCCTCGATCGAACCCGGTGTGTAAGGACGTCCACGCTCGAAGGTGACGGTTACCGGCGGGTCGTGCGAGACGCAGGTCCCTCCCATCGTGAGCGTCGTGCACCCCGGCGTGGTGCAGAGGGAGAGCATCGGTCCGTGTGGCCTCATCAACTCGACCAGCATCTCGTCCAACGGCATTGCGTGCATGGCGGCACCTCCGGTCGACCGATGATGACAGACACCCTACAGGCTCGCCACCGTAGCAAACGAAAAACCAGTCACGAGCAGGGCTTTTGTGTCCCGTACACCTCGACGAACGGGGCACGGGCGCCAATCCGCGGTAGCGCTCTTCTGAGCACCACCGCCGACCCCCACTGGAGCGGGGCGCGAGCAATCCCAGCCCGGCGGCGAGCTCCGTCCTCACCTCACCGCCTTCTTCACGAGCGTGCTGATCCTCGCCTCTTCGGCGGCGTTCAACTCCTTCAGCGCGAAAGAGGTCGGCCACATGGCGCCTTCGTCGAGGTTCGCCTCGTCGCTGAAGCCGAGCGTCATGTACCTCGACTTGAACCTCTCCGCGCTCTGGAAGTAGCAGACGACCTTGCCGTCCTTCGCATACGCGGGCATCCCGTACCAGGTCTTGGGCGAGAGCGCCGGCGCGCTGGCTTTGATGATCGTATGCAGCCGCTCGGCCATGGCGCGCTCCGGTCCCTGCATCTCGGCGATCTTCGCGAGCACGTCGCTCTCCCCGGCCGCGCTGTTCTTGCCGCGGCGCGCTTCTGCCTTCAGCTCTCGGGCGCGCTCCTTCATCGCAGCTCGTTCCTCGTCCGAGAATCCCTTGGACGTCTTGCCGGTCGCGGTCGTGCTCTTTGCAGATTTCCTCTCAGCCATCCTTCCCTCCTCCGGATCGCACTACCGACATGGTAGGAGCCTGCCCGTGGTGGCTTCTCCAGAACTGCTCGAACCCGTCGCCACTACCCGGGATCGAGCACACGCTGGCGACGCGTGGCGTCGCTCGAGGGTACGCCCGTCACGCAGCATTGTGTCGGGTGGCGGCGGTACCCGTTGGCCACCCGGCGATGACCGACGCCCATCATCCGCGGAGTGCTCGTCGGTCTCGGCCGGGCTCTGCCGCGCGTCACGAGGACGGCGGTACGGGCTCGCCTAGCTGCGATGCTCGAGGTCGCTGGCGCGCAGGACGCCGTCTGAGAGTCCGCGCATTGCGACGTACGGTTGGAGGAGCGGATTGACGAATCTGTAGCGCGCCGTACCGGCGCCGCCGTGCTTCTGGAGGATGGCGCCACGCGACTCGCTCGACAGCATCTCGAGGTGCCGCGCGAACGTGGCGGACTTGCACGGCTTGTGGAGGATCCTGCTCAGAGGCTCTCGGACGTCGGTTGGAGCGAAGAAGCCGAACTCGTCCTCCTCGGCAAGCGCACACGCGAGCAGCACCTGCGGATACATGGTGCCGAGCTTGCCGCTGACCGCCTCTTGATACGCCTCCACGATGCTCTGCTGGGCGCGGTCGATCGCACGCGCGACGGCGGTGTCGACGTCTCGGAGGCCGACGTGGGCACGGCGCTCTCCGAGGGAGGCTTGCGCCGCGAGCTGCGTTAGGAGATGGGTGTAGTGGGGCAGGCCCTGCGAGAGTGCCGTGATCTTGGCGACGGCCGGGCCGGCGATCGTCATCCCAGCCGCGGCGATGCCCTGCGTCGCGATCTGGGCCAGCTCGGAGGGTGACATTCGGGGCATCTGGATCTGAACGAGCGCGCGCTCCACGGACCGGTGCTCGCGGATCAGCTCACCCACGCTGTCGGCGACACCGATCAGGACGACCGTCGCGGGCACGAGCCGGTCCGAGAGACCTTTGATCGCGTCGGCGAAGCGCACGCGCCCATCCCGATCGGAAAAGCGGTCGAACTCATCGACGAAGATCGCGACAGCGCTTTCGCGAGTGATCCGCTGGAGAGCTTCCCGAACAGCGTTCGGTGTGACAGGACTCGGCCCGAGCAGCTGCGAGGCCGCCTCGATCGTCTCGTCCACACGCTCACCGAAGCCGATCGCCTGCCTGGCGGTCGAGAACCCAATCTCCCCGAGCGCCTTTCGCCAGACGCTCGAGAAATCATCGCCCGCGTCGCAAGTTGCCCACGCACCAAGGACGTTTGCACCCTGAAGCAGCTCTTTGATGACCAGTCCAAGCGACGTCTTTCCCACTCCGCGCTCGCCGTAGACGACCGCGTGCTGGCCAGGCTGAGCAACGACGGAGAAGAGTTCCCCGATCTGCTCGGCCCGACCCGAAAAGAGGTCTCGGCGGTCGATCGGCGCCGCCGGGCGGAAAGCCTCGACCACCCGCCGCGTCCGATCCAGAAACTCAGCCTCGTCCATACGTTCGCCTCGCACCAGAGTAAACCGCACGGGAAGGGGGAGCCGATGGGTGATTGCAGCGCCCGAGGTCGGTCCTGTTTCGAAGGCGTACCTGAGCCTGCTCCCGCGCTGGCGTCCAACCCCGAATGCGATCCGAGCCATGCCCTCGGGGCCCGTCGTCTGCAACCACGTAATCAGTCACGCGCGATGGACGTGAGAGAACTCCTTGCACGGGCACGGATCGACATTCCGTGAGCGAACGGATGCGGCCGTCCGCTAGATCGACCGCACCCGGTCCGGCAATGGCGCTACTGGGCTCGAACCAGTGACCCCCAGCTTGTGGGACGTATCAAGAGGCAGATAAGGCCAGCCCTCCGAGAAGCAAGCGGTAGAGAAACCACCTCGACCGCTTCTGCGTTGCCCGCTTTCGCCCCCGCTGCTACCCGCGCGCTGACCCACGAGACGCGATCCGAAATTCCTCTCGCGTGACGTCCGCGCCTGCTCCGTCTTGCCCCTCCGGCTGGCTGGATCAGCTGCGCGAGCGTCGGTCGTCAACCTTGTCGCTTCGCTTTCGCCCAGGGTGAGGGCAGTTCCGCTCTGCAGTTGTTCTAGCCTTACCGGCGTGAGCGCGAATCGAGGCGCCGGCGAAGTGACGGCGGCGGTCGAACGGCGCCCGACTCCGCTCGACCCGTATCCGCAGCCCCGGCCGCCCCCGACGGGCGAGGACGAGCGCCCGCGTCCCATCGACCTGGGCCCTGACGCGATCGCGGTCCTCGAGGGGCGGACGTTCATGTACTCGGACTCGCGCGGCGACGTGGCACCTGGCTCGATCGGCGGGCTCGTCCACGAGGACACCCGCTTCGTGAGCCGGTGGGAACTCCGGCTCGACGGACGACCTCTCTCGCTGCTCAAGTCCGGGCCGGTCGACTACGACTCCGCGGCGTTCTTCCTGACGAATCCCGACACGCCCCGCCTCCGTGCAGACACCGTCGCCGTCCGTCGTCTGCGGCTCGTGGGCGGCGGCGCCCTCGAGCAGATCGCGGTCTCCAACACCTCGTCGGAGCCGATCAGCTGCGAGTTGCGGCTCCTCTGCGGCGCGGACTTCGCGGATCTCTTCGAGATCAAGAGCCGCGTCCGCGACCGCAGCGGCAGCATCGTCGCCGCCGGTGCCGGCCGTCATTCGCTTCGCTTCCGATACCGGGTGCCCGGGTTCCTCGCGGAGACGACGGTTCGGATCGAGCGCAGCGAGGTCGTCGAGGAGGCAACGGAGCACGTCGTCGCCGCGGCGCCGCCCCGCATCGACGGGACGGAGGCCGTCTGGGCGCTCGAGCTGCCACCCCGCTGCTTGCTCCTGACCGTGGTCAAGGTCGGCGTACGGGTGAACAACGTCACCTTCGAGCCAGTGGCCGAGCGTTTCGGCGGGCGGCGGCAGCCCGTCGAGGGGCCGTCGAGCGGATGGCTCGAGCAGATTCCGCGCTTCGAGGCGACGAGCGCATTGCTCACCAGCGTCGTCCGCCAGTCGGTCGTCGACCTCGCGGCGCTGCGCATCACGGGCGACCTTCTCGGCGAGAGCTACGTCCTCCCGGCCGCCGGGCTCCCGTGGTTCATGACGCTCTTCGGCCGGGACACGTTGATCACCTCGCTGCAGACGGTCTGGGTCGGCCCCGGGCTCGCCCGCGGGGCGCTTCACCTGCTCGGCGCTCTTCAGGGCATGCAGGTCGACGACTTCAGGGACGAGGAGCCGGGCAAGATCCTGCACGAAGTCCGCAGCGGCGAGCTGACGCGGCTGGGCGAGATGCCGCACAGCCCCTACTACGGCACCGCCGACGCGACGCCGCTCTGGCTGATCCTGCTCTCGGAGTACTGGCGCTTCACCGGTGAGGACGCGTTCGTCCTGGACCGATGGGACAAGGTCGCCGCCGCGCTCGCCTGGATCGACCGTTACGGCGATCGTGACGGCGATGGCTACGTGGAGTACCAGACCCGCTCGCGGCAGGGCCTCGGCAACCAGTGCTGGAAGGACTCGTGGGATGGCGTCCAGTTCGCGGACGGGACGATCCCGAACCTGCCGATCGCGACCGCCGAGATCCAGGGTTACGTCTACGACGCCAAGCTCCGCGTCGCCGAGCTTGCGCGGCGACTCCGCGCCGACATCGACCTCGCTCAGCGACTCGAGCGCGAGGCCGAAGAGCTGTACGGCCGCTTCAACGACGACTTCTGGTCAGACGACCGCGGCGGCTATTACGTCGTCGGCCTCGACGGCGACAAGCGCCGGATCGACTCCTTGACCTCGAACATCGGGCACCTGCTGTGGTCCGGGATCGTGCCCGAAGACCGCACGGGTCTCGTCGCCCGTCAGCTCATGTCGGACGCGATGTTCTCGGGCTGGGGCGTCCGCACGTTGTCGACCGACGATCGCGGCTACAACCCGATCGGCTACCACACCGGCACGATCTGGCCGCACGACAATTCGATCGTTGCACTCGGACTCGCGCGCGCGGGCTTCCGCGACGAGGCGAATCGGATCGCCCTGGCGCAGCTGGACGCGGCCTCGTTCACGGGCCACCGGCTTCCAGAGGCGTTCGCGGGCTTCGAGCGCTGGGTCAGCCGCTTTCCCGTTCCGTACCCCACCGCCTGCAGCCCCCAGGCGTGGGCCACGGCAGCTCCTTTCGTCTTCGTCCAGGCCATGCTCGGTCTCGAGACCCGTGACGGCGAGCTTCGGCTCGACCCGCGCGTGCCCGAGGAGATCGGCCGCATCCGCATTCGACGCCTGCATGCGTTCGGGGCGGAGTGGGATATCGAAGCGGTCGGCGCCGAGGGCGCTGTTCGCCGCGCCGAGGGCGAGCCCGCCTGAGTTCGCCTACCGATCCCGGTGCTGTATTCGGCGCCTAGGGGTATCCGGTCGTTGGTCGCCGGAACATCTACCTGACTGGGATCTCGGCCCGTAAGGACGTCCCCACGCCAGCAGGGCTCACGACGTCGAGCGCGCCCCCCAGCGCCTCGACTCGATCCGCGAGACCCCGGAGGCCGGATCCGGTGACCGGGTCGGCCCCGCCGACGCCGTTGTCCGACACTTCGACGACGACACTCGCACCGCTCGCGGCAACCCGCACGCGCACCGAGGATGCCTGCGCGTACTTCGCGACGTTGGTGAGCGCCTCGGCGATCAGGTAGTACGCAGCCGCCTCGACGGCCTCCGGCAGCCGCCCGTCCGGGATATCCGCGATCTCCACAGGGATGGGCGCTCGGCCCGTGAGCACCTCGACGGCGGCTCGAAGGCCACGATTGGTGAGCACCGCCGGATGCAGGCCGCGGGCGAGCTCGCGCAGGTCGTCGAGCGCAAGGGCAAGCTCGTCGCATGCCTCCGTGAGGGCCGCGCGCACGGCCGCTGGATCGGAATCGAGCTTCGCCAACGCGAGCCGCAAAGACAGCGAGAGTATGACGAGGCGCTGTTGTGCGCCGTCGTGGAGATTGCGCTCGAGGCGGCGCCGCTCGAGGTCACCGGCCGTGACAATCCGAGCTCGCGACGCGGCGAGCTCCTCGAGCCGGGCGTGGAGTTCGGCGTTCAGACGATGGACCTCTGCCTCCTGCACCTTGCGTTCGGTGATGTCCGTGTAGGCGACCATGTTGCCGAGAACATGGCCGGATCCGTCCCTGATCGGAGCAGCTGCGATCGAGACGTCGACGAGCGTTCCGTCCTTGCGTTGACGCACGGTTTCGTAGTCGTTCAACGACTCGCCGGTTTGAACTCTCGCGAACAGCTCCTCGCCCTCCGCACGCTTCGCAGCCGGCGCCATGGGTAGACCGCCCCGGCCGAGGATCTCCTCGCGTGACCAGCCGAAGATGCGCTCGGCCGCCGGGTTCCACAGGCGTATGCGCGTGTCCGGGCCGAACTCCACGAGCGCGAGGGGCGAGGAGTCGATCAGCGCCTGGAGCCGTTCCTCCTGCTGCTTGCTTTCGGAGATGTCGTTGTAGACGACGACATGGCCCACCATGCGGCCCGTCGCGTCCTGAACGGGCGCGGCGGCCATCATCACTTCGAAGAGCGTCCCGTCCTTCCGCCGGCGGACCGTCTGGTAGCCGGTGTACGCCTCGCCCCGACTGACCCTCGCCACGAGCTCCTCGTGCTCGACCTGCTTCGATGGCGGCACCATCGGCGCTCCGGGCCGACCGAGCATCTCCTCACGCGTCCAGCCGAAGAGGCGCTCCGCACTTCGGTTCCAGACAATCACACGGCTTTCGAGGTCGACTTCCTTGATCGCGAGCGGCGACGACTCCATCAACGCGCTCAGTCGATCCTCCGATCCGGGCAGAGCCGCAAGCCAGGGCTCCATGCGCAAATTCTACGCCGTGCCGCCCGGCAGAACTGTCCCGGCGACGTGTCACCCGCGAGAGCACACGGTCTCGACCGCGAGAGAAGAGAGAAAGCCCCGCTGTGAAAGGCTTCTCTCGTAGGTGGGCGCTACTGGGCTCGAACCAGTGACCCCAGTTCGGACACCCGCGGAAAAGAAGCGGCCAACACGGAGAAAGCCGCGTGGTTGAGCCGGTTGGAGGCGGTCAGCACGTGACAGACCGGGAAACCGCGGACAGCGGGCGACCGGCTACCCGCGGACGAAACATGGACGAAGGCCGACCGCTCGCGGGAGATTCCCTACAGCCCGCGCATCATCAAGTCGCGCTCGGCGAGTCAAGGCGGCGACCTGGGCCACATCGGCGAGCGACGGGCTCGCCTCGTCCAGGTACCGGCAGAGCTAGTCGAGCGCCGCCCGCAGAACTTCCGATCCACTACTACGGCGGCGCGCCACGCTGGCCGATAACGAGGTGGATGAGAGGCACGCTGCTGAACTCAAGAGACATTGCCACCTTGAATCGGGCGCGTGACGTGCTGAGGCGCGTGGAAGATGCCGCGTGGAGAAGGTCCCTCGAGCACTTCGATCCGTACGCGCCGGTGTCAGCCTGGGATCTCGGCCGACTGTCCGAAGCCGCGAGCGTCGCCGATGACGCCATCTTCCGCATCCTGAGCACGGCGCGCACCAATTGCGGTGTGAACATCACGGACAGTCCAGTTGGCTGGGCCCGAGCGTGCGCAGGAGCAAGCGGTGCAGCCCCCCGAGGCCGCGGAGCCCCCCGAGGCGGCGGCCCGCCAGCGGCCAGACCCCGAACACCCCGAGCAGCGCGATCAGCGAGCCAGCAGGCGCGGTGCCACCGCGTCGTCCGGCAGCGGGTCGGAGGCGCATTCTGTGACCGAGATCGGCGTGAGGGCGGACGGAACCACTCGCGTCACATAGCCGCGCACCTCGTTGCCGCCGACAACCTTGCGCACGGTGATCGTCTCACCTACCGAGGGGAGGCTCGGACCGACGTACTCGTAGGCGCCAACCTCGAACGACGGCATGGGGCCGGGCCAAATCATCGTCACGCTGAACCTGATGCCGTTCTCCATGGCGTGTCAGACAGTAGGAGGCGTGACCGTGGGCGGCGCGAGCCATTCGTCCAGCTTGGACTCGTCGGATCAGCGGGGGCGTCTACGCTCAGAGCCGAGCGGTCACGCCGACCACGCTCCCGCGCGACGGCACTACTCGATCGATCGTGGAGAAACTGACGGCGTTCGCCGACGCGCAGCCATCGCCTCACTCGTCGACGCAGGCAAGGCCACCTGCGCGCGCTGCGGCGAGCCCATCCACGCCGGCGAGGAATGGCACTTGGGTCACAACAACACCCGGGACGGCTACCTCGGCGTCAGCCACTCCACGTGCAATCTCCAAGCGCCGCCGCAGTCACCAACGGCCGTTGACCACTACCGCACTTCGAGGAGCGCCCCTACAAGTGGTCACAACGCTGGCACGACGACCCGCCGATCGGCACGACCACCCTCGACGGCGGCCGTGACCCCGAGATCTACGTCGGCGACGGCGGCCGGCAACCGCTGGCTGAAAGGCCGGACCACTAGAGCGGAGTCGGGCACTCGACCTGCATTCTGCTCCGTGGGCGAGCGTGAGGGCGATGGCCCCCTCGAGGGCTCGCCCGTTGGGCGTAGGCTGATTGCTCGTGCGGCTAGCGGTGCTCTCGGATATCCACGGTAACTTTGCGGCGCTCGAGGCGGTGCTCGCGGATCTCCGAGACGAGGGGGTGGAGGAATTCGTCTGCCTGGGCGATGTCGTGCTCGGGCCACAGCCGACGGAGACGTTGCGCCGTGTTCGGGCGCTCGGTTGCCCAGTCGTGATGGGCAACTGGGACGCGTGGATGCTCGACGGCTTTCCGCGCGCACAGGGTGACCCGATGAAGCGATTCGTCGAGCAGGGTGAGTGGTGGGCTGGGATGGTCTGCGACGAGGATCGCGCCTTTGTGCGGACGTTCGTCCCGCAGCTCGAGCTAGACCTCGACGGATTTTCGACCCTCTGTTTCCACGGTTCGCCTGCATCCTATGACGAGATGATCCTGGCGACCACGCCGCACGACGAGCTACTCGGCATGCTCGACGGATTCGAGCTTCAGCTCGTGCTGGCGGGCCACACTCACGTCCAGCTGGCACGGATGATCGAGGGACGGCTCGTCGTCAATCCCGGCAGCGTCGGCCTGCCATTTCGAGGTGTGCCATTCGGTGAGCTGCAGCTCGTCTCGCCCTGGGCCGAGTACGCACTCATCGAAATCGAGAACGGCCGACTGTCGGTCGATCTCCGCCGAGCCCCCTATGACGTCGAGGAGATGCTGCGCCTCGTGATCGGCAGCGGCGCACCACACGCCACGTGGTGGGCAGAGACGTGGGTACGAACCGGCGCAACGCGCAGGTCGTAAACCAGCCGGAGTCTCGGCTCTCGACAAGCAGCCACCGGTGACGAAGGAGGCGCGGCTCGCGGGCAGCCTCCTCGCGTCCGAGGCCCACGAGCGGCGGCGTGAAATACGCGCCCTCAGTGCTCGGCGTCGGGCCGCCGACCTCCCTGCTGTTGGTGCTCGCCTGCGGGTTCCTCACTCGTCCGGTCGTCCTCGTTTTCCAGACGGTGTTCCTTGTTCTTGGGCTCGTCTTCGGTTGGGAAGTCGCGCTTGGTGCCGCCGTAGCCGTACTCGCCGGGATCCTGAGAACGCTCTGGAGTCGACATTGCTTCCTCCGTGTCGGGAATCGACGATGTACCCCCAGGCGCTGGTTGCCACACACGTCCGTCGCGACGCCCGCCCATCAACGTCATCTACGTCTCTTCAGAGGACTCAATGAGGTCGACACAATGCCACGTCAGCCTGCTCGGGCAGGCGGAGGTCGTCGAGGCCGGGCCTCTCGTCGTCGACCACCGCGCGCGGCAGGTTCGCGTGGGCGAGGTCGCGGTGCGGCTCTCTGGCCGCGAGTTCGAGCTGGCCGCCAGGCTCGCGAGCGACCCCAGGCGGGTGTTCACGAAGACCGAGCTGCTCCGCGACGTCTGGGGCATCCGCACGAACGGGATCCGGACCCGCACGGTGGACTCCCATGCGTCGCGCCTGCGTCGCAAGCTCGAGGCAGCGGGCGCCGCTGACGTCGTCGTCAACGACTGGGGAGTTGTTGGGGGGTGGCGGGGGTCGCCCCGAAGTGGCGGGAAGTGGCTCTAGGCCTAGGTTTCCGGGCATCGTCCCGCTCGTCCAAGCCGAGCCGTTTCGGGACGTTTGGGGACTTTGCGGGGACTCGGACACTCGTTGGTCTGCAAGGATGCGCGCCTGCATCTACTCGACGACGCGCTGCTCGCGAAGGACCTTCGCCAGCGCGGCCGTCACCTTGAGCGTCTCTCCGCCGTGGTGGGCGCCCCAGACCCCGGTGCCTTGTCGCTTTCCCGAAAGCAGGCCTATTCTCAGTCCGTGAGATTCTTGAAGAAGCTCCGGAACCGGTGGGAGGCTAGGCGCCGCGAGCACGAACAGAAAGAGGCGGAGGAACTCGCAGCGGAGGCGCGGGGAGAGTCCCATACACTCGGGGAACACAAGGAGACCCTGCGCGAGGTTAACCCCCGCGAGGGCACCCGAGTTCCTAGGCCTTAGGATCGGCACCTGCCCGCACGGCGCTGGGAAAAGACGCCACCGGCGTGGGAAGGGACGGTTGAGATCGCCAACACGTTCCTGATCCCGATGATGCGGACGATCGCCGCCGCGGCTGGGACATGACACGCCTGCTGCCCGAACTACGGTCGCTCCCCCCGCGGGGCTCGTGTTGGACGGCGAACCGGTCGCGTTCGAAAACGGCGTCCCCCACTTCCCGCACCTGACGCGGCGGCTGCTTCATGGTGACCGTTCGATCGCGGTGACGTTCGTGGCGTTCGACGTGCTCGAGGCGGATGGCCCACGACCTGATGCGCAGCCCGCATCAGGCGCGCCGGACGGTGGCTGGAATCGCTCGCGCTGAACGACAGACAGTGCATGACCCCGGACACCGTTTGACGACGGCCCCGCGCTCTACCAGGCGGTGTGCGAACAGGGACTGAAGGCATCGTCGCGAAACGCTCCGCCAGCCTGTACCGGCCGAGGCAGCGCGGCTGGATCAAGATCAAGAACCCGAGCTACTGCGGGTGCGGTGGCCGATTCGCGGCGACGAGGCACAGTCGAACCGCATCAACAGCCTCCA
This sequence comes from uncultured Actinomycetes bacterium, assembly GCA_963793655.1. Taxonomy (GTDB): domain Bacteria; phylum Actinomycetota; class Thermoleophilia; order Gaiellales; family Gaiellaceae; genus Gaiella. The sequence continues at coordinate 327,064 of CAWCAV010000009.1, read as the reverse complement.
GCGAATCGCTGATCCGCATAGACGACGAGCAACGCAGCGCCGGCCAGCAACGCCACGAGCGCGAGTCCCGCCTGTCTACGCGTCATCTCGACTCAGCGGTCGCGCGACTTGCGTCACTCGACTTGCCGAATATCTCGAACCACTCGGCCTGGTACTTCCGCTCCCGCCGCCACTCGATCAGCGTCGGGATGCCTCTCCGGGCGAGCCAGAGCATGAGCACGATGAGTCGGGGTCGACGCGACGAGCAAATCTGTGAGGGTCATAGCGGCCTGGACGATACGGCCACTCAGACGCCCTGTCGTTGACCCGAACAGGTCAACTAGAGCCCGTCGTGCTTGCTTCTGCCGTGGCGCTCCGCAAACACGGCTTCGACGGGACAAGGCTCCTTGGCCTGCTTCGATTTAGTACGGTGGTGCGGCCCGTGCGGCGGCGACGGCTTCGAGTCGGGTGTTGACGCCGAGGGCCCGAAAGAGACGGCGGATGTGGTTCCTGACCGTCTCGGGGCTCAGATGGAGCTCCGCGGCGATCTGCTTCGTCGAGCGGCCCTGCTCCAGAAGACGAAGCACTTCGACTTGGCGGGGGGTGAGATGCGGGGGTACCGCTGTGGGGCTGTCGTCGGGGCGTCCCTCGAACAGCCCGAAGACGCCGACCACCGTTTCACCGCTCCTCAGCTGTACCGCGCTGATCTCCACGGCCACCCGTGTGCCGGCGGTCGAGACCAGGACGCCGGTCGCCTCGGTGGCCGGGGAGGTGCCGAGCACTTTCCGGGCGAACAGCTCGCGGGCGCGGCGGCTGTCCTCGGGCGCGACGACGGAGGTGAAGTGGCGACCGCGAACGTCGCCGACAAGCCGCTCCGCTGCCGCATTGAGCCACCGGACGACACCCGTTTCGTCGAGGACATAGCTTGGGACGCCGACGTCCTCCAGAGCCTGCTCGACGTCACCGCCGACCTTCAGGCCAGTGACCATCACCGAAGTGTGGCTGATCCGGGCCGGCGATGAACGCAGGGGTGCGAGTTGCAGGCCCCTGTGAGTCGTTCCAGGTGCTAGGAGGCGAGTGGTGATCGCGCCCACTGGAACTGGTGGATCGCCGCTGGGGCTCGACTGTCGAACGGTCTACAAGCGCCAGACGAAGAAAAGACTGCGCGAGAGACTCGTCGGAGGAGGGTCGAGTCTCTCGCGCAGTGAATCGCGAGCCCGCACAGGCCCCCGCCTGCGCAGGGGTGCCGCCATTACCCCCCACAAGGTGGGCATCCACCTTGATGCCGCGGGGTACTCCGGCAACCTAGGCTCGCATGGGCCACGGTAGATGCGAGCGGCGGGGCGTAGGTGACACGATTGGGTCAATTCCCGACGGAACGACCTGAATGGACAGGCCGTCGTCTCTTGACGAAAATCGCCTCGTAACCGGATGCGACTACCGCGTCTACTAACGGGAGGCAGCGATGAATTCACGGAGCATGGCCGGATGGATCGGGTTTGCCGGCATCTTGATGGTGCTCCTCGGTGGGCTCAGCGTCGTCCAGGGGCTGATCGCGCTCTTGGAGGACAACTACTACGTCGTCACACCGTCGGGCTACCTGCTCTTCGACGTCACCGGCTGGGGCTGGATCATGCTGATTTGGGGCATCATCTTGGCGCTCGTCGGTCTCGCCCTGCTCAATGGCGCAAGCTGGGCGCGGTGGACGGCAATCGTGCTCGTGAGCATCAACGTGTTTGGCCAACTCGGCTTTCTCGGCAACAGCAACGACACGGTGTGGCTGCTGACCACGCTGACGTTCAACATCATCGTTCTCTACGCCTTGATCGTCCGATGGCACGACAGCCAGGGGGAGCTGCAGACTCGCTGAGCACACGGATGCCCTCTTCTGCGGGGGCGCCGTCCCAGGCGCCCTCGCACAGGACCGAAGACCAGCCAAAGGCCACCTCTCTCTGCGATATCGCGGCTGGACGAAATCAAGAACCCTTCGTGCTCGCGGCACGAAGTCGGAGATCGCGGCGATGCAAGCGTCAGCGGAATCGCGTCGCCGCGTAGCGGGCGCTCTCAGGCGGCTCCGGGAGGGGGCGCAAGCCGTTGATCGAACGCCACTACGGGGCGCTACTGCAGGGCTCGGGGGACGCGATCCGCGGCAAGCTCGACGTCTACCTCGATCGTTTTGGCCAAGAAGTGGCCACGGCCGCGGATGCCGACTAACCCTCGGAAGTGCGAAACCCCCGCACTAGCAGGGGCTTCGAGAGGTGGGCGCTACTGGGCTCGAACCAGTGACCCCCAGCTTGTCGAGCTGGTGCTCTCCCAACTGAGCTAAGCGCCCGCGGCCAAGCAGTGTAGCCGGTTTGCGGCGACACCCATCCGCTCGAGAGCGCAAGATGGAGGCCGCCCGCTGGCGCCAGGAGGAAGAGCGGTGCAGCCATCTGGTGGCATGACCGGCCGAAGTGAGCGAGCGTCCGCTTCCTCCGCGGCTGACCGGTAGCGTGGGCCTATGCCCTCCGAGTGGCCTTCGCTTCCGTATGAGGCCTGGAGTGCAACGTGTGACACGCTTCATGCACACACACAGGTACTGGGCAAGCTGGCGGTCGCGCTCTCGCCTCCCGAGCCTCAGCTTCAGCACGCTGCGCTTCGGTTGACGGCGCGCGGCTGGGAGACCTTGCCACTCCCGGCACCCGATGGGTCCGGCGCCCTCGTCGTGGCGCTGGACCTGCGTGAGCACGTCGCTTTGGTGGAGCACAGTGACGGGCGGGGCGAGCGGGTCGCGCTCGCGCCCGACCGGCCGGTCGGCACCGTGACGCGCGAGGTACTGGCTGCGGTTCGCGGCCTCGCGGGCTCTGTCGAGATCGATCCGACGCCGCAGGAGACGCCGTGGCAGACGCGCCTCGACGAGGACGACGAGCACGCGACCTACGAGCCCGCGCATGTGAGCACGTACTTCGCGGCGGCAACTCGTGCCTCGCTGGTGCTGGCGGCGCTCCGCGCGCCGTACCGGGGTCGCTCGACACCCGTCAACGCCTGGTGGGGGTCGTTCGACCTGGCTGTGAACCTCTTCTCAGGCCTCCCGGCGGACGCTCCGGCGGAGGACTTCATCACGCGCAACGCGATGGCTGTGCAGGAGGTGGCGGTCGGTTGGTGGCCCGGGGATCCGCGCTACCCGCGGGCCGCCTTCTACGCCTACGCGCACCCCGCACCCGAAGAGTTCGCGACAGCCGTCCTCTCACCGGCCGCGGCACGCTGGGAGCCGGGCCTCGGCGAATTCGTCCTCGACTGGGACGATCTCCGAGCCGTTACGAACGCCCACGAGGTCGCGCTCGACTTCGCGCGCTCGGCCGTCGAGCACGCCTGCGCTGTCTGCGAGTGGGATCCCGCACTGTCTGCCAGCGTAGGCGGAAGCCCACCACCGATTGCCTGAAAGGCTCGGAGCCTTCGTGCCCCCCTGATGCGGACCGCCCCGGGACGAGGCGCGTACGTGACGAGCCGCGTCCGGTCGGCGGCCAGGAGCTCGAGCAAACGGTGCCGTCGAGGCGGTAGCGAACGGCGGCATGGAGCAGCGCAATGTGGGCCGACTCCTGCTCCATCACGCCCCCGGCCTCGGCGCACGCCTTCCTCGTCGTCTCCGACGCCGCGATCTCGATCGTGCGCTTGTCCGTGGTGTACGACGCCTTGGAGGCAACCATCATCGTCGACGCGATCTGGCCCAGCTCGAGCGAGTCGCCGTCGACGGCCGGCCTTCGAGCGACGCAACCCCCTCGTCGCCGGCGGGGCGTTGCCGCATCCTGCCGCAACGCCGACGACGAGAACCGACAGGACCGGGATCGCGACGGAGCGCACGACCCGGACGTTGTCGGCGTCGGCTCAGACCCGTTCGAAGAGCGCGGCCTGGCCCTGGCCGACGCCGACGCACATCGTCGCGAGGCCGTAACGGCCGCCGCGGCGACGGAGCTCGTGGAGGAGCGTCACGACGAGGCGCGCGCCGGACATGCCGAGTGGATGGCCGATCGCGATCGCGCCGCCCGCTCACGTTGACCGCGGCCGGGTCGAGCCCGAGCTCGCGGATCACCGCCACCGACTGCGACGCGAACGCCTCGTTCAGCTCGACGAGGTCGAGCTCGTCGAGGCCGACACCGGCCCGGTCGAGCAGCTTGCGGACGGCCGGGATCGGCCCGACGCCCATCACGGCGGGGTCGACGCCCGCGACTGCGGAGCCGCGGAACGTCCCGAGCGGCTCGATATCCATCGCCCGCGCGCGCTCGGCGCTCGAGACGACCAGTGCGGCGGCGCCGTCGTTGATCCCGCTCGCGTTCCCGGCGGTCACGGTGCCCTCGCTGCCGAACGCGGGCTTCAGGGACGCGAGTTTCTCGACGCGTCGTGTCGGGTCGCGGGTGCTCGTCGCGCTCGAGCTCGCCCGCGGGAACGAGCTCGTCCGCGAAGCGTCCCTCGGCGTCGGCCGCCGCCCAGCGTCGCTGCGACTCGAGCGCGAAGGCGTCCTGATCCTCCCGCGAGACTTGCCAGCGCTCGGCGACGTTGTCGCCTGTCTCCCCCATCGTCGCGGTGGAGAACCGCTCCGCGTAGCGCGGGTTGACGAAGCGCCAGCCGAGCGTCGTGTCGTAGAGCGTGCGATCGCCGCGCGGGTAGGCAGCTTCGGGCTTCGGTGTCACGAGCGGCGCCCGTGCTCATCGACTCGACGCCGCCGGCGACGAACAGGTCGCCGTCCCCCGCGATGACCGCGTGGCACGCGCCCGACCACGGCAGCCAGCCCCGAGGCGCAGAGCCGGTTGACGGTGACGCCGGCGACCGACTCCGGCAGCCCTGCGAGCAGCGCCGCGAAGCGGGCGACGTTGCGATTGTCCTCACCGGCCTGGTTGGCGCACCCGAGCCAGACGTCCTCGATCTCGTCTGCGGGCACGCCTGCCCGCTCCACCGCGGCCGCCACTGCGAGGGCGGCGAGGTCGTCGGGGCGCACGCCCGCCAGGCCGCCCCCGTAACGGCCCACAGGCGTGCGCACGGCGGAGAGAACGACTGCGTCGGGCATCGCCTTGACCTTATCCGCACGGGCTTTCCGTGCCCGATCCAACAGAGGGCGCTGGCTGAAGCCAGAGCCCGTCCGGTGGTTTCCTACGGACGGTGGCCGGGGAGCGGCATCTGGTCCCGGCGCAGCTGGATGACCTCGCGGATCGAGAGCGGCTGCTTGCCGGTCAGCTCGCGATAGTCGTCCGACACGACGTCCGCCTCTCCGCGTCGCACGCCGTCGTAGTAGGAGATCCCCGCCTCGATCGACCATTCTGGCCGGCCGATCGACCGCCGGTACGCGACCCAGTCGTCGCGCTCGAGGGGCTCGTAGCGGTACGCGTCGCCGGTCACCTGCGACGCGATTTCGGCCAGCTCGGCAAGGGAGAAAGTCTCGGGCCCCGTAACCGTGACGACCCGCCGGTGGTCGTGCGACGGATCGGCCAGGAGCGCTGCGATTGCCTCGGCGAGCTCCGGCCGGTAGGTGAGGCTGAGGCGCCCGTCGCCGCCCGGCCCCGTGATGCGACCGTCGGCGTCGAACCACGAGGCGATCTCATCCGCGTACATCCCGTTCCGCACCCCGGTGAACGGAACGCCGGAAGCGCCCAGCATCGCCTCCGTGGCCCCGTGCGACCTCGCGTGCACGAACGATGCCTCGGGCCCGGCGCCGACGAAGGAGAGGTAGACGATGCGGGCGACCTCGCGGCGGGCGGCGACATCGACGAACCCCTTGTGGAGCGCGAGCCGCCGGTCCGGCGGCTCGTGCATCGAGACCATGAACACCCGGTCGCCGGGCTCGAGGGCCTCGACCAGCGTGTCGGGCTCGTCGTAGCCGGCCAACGCGATCTCGGCGCCGCCGAGGTCGGGCAACCGCTCGACGCTGCGCGTGACCGCGCGGAAATGGACGCCGCGCCGAGCGAGCTCCCGGGCGACGAGCCCGCCGACGTGACCGCTCGCTCCGGTGACGACGATCATGGGCGGTCAGCGATCAGAAGATCTCCGCACACCACGGCGCGGGGGCGCGAAACGCCGAGTCCGCGCGGTCCAGACCTCCGCGGACGACTTCCTCGGCGAGCCCGGCGGCCGCAAGTCGGGCGAACGAGATCCCTCCGAGGTACGCCGAGCCGAGCGCATCGACGGCCAGGCGGACGTCGGGCCTGCGGCGGCCGCGGCGCACGGTGCCGTCCTCGATCGTCCACGTGCCGACGTTGTCCGGAACGTGCGGGTCGGCCACGACCTCCAACGTAACCCGCTCCGGCGAGGCATACGTCCGTCCGTCGAGCGCGGCCGGGACGTTCACGATCCGTACCCACAGAGCATCCCACACCTTGATGTGGAGCTTGTTGAGACGGTCGACCAAGAGGGGCAGCGGATGGTCGACAGGCAGATGGTATGCAGCGATCCGATCGACCCAGTCGATCTCGAACAGGAAGCGCCAGATGTCCCGCGTCGCACGATCGTCGACGCCGAATGCCTCGAGCACGCGCACGGTCTTCGTCCACGAGTCCGGAGTGGACCCCTCCTGCGCGATGCGGTAGAGCGCAAAGCCGACCGGCCGTCCGTCCCTCTCGAGGAGAGCGCGGACGAGGGGGCCCCCGCCGCGGCGCCGCTCCGGGGAGTCGTCGAGCCGCCGGGATTCCCACCATGGGCGCGATCGTTCGATCATCCCCGGCCGGGTGCGGGTCACGCGGGCGTACACGGGCGGGAACGTCCGGAGCGCCTCCTCCTGCGAGACGAGGCGCACCGAGGCTTCGTGCGGCGGGCCGGGCGGGATGCCGACGAGGTTTCGCTCGGCCTCGACGTTGATCGACATCGAGGCCAGGCCGTAGCCGAAACGCCCGTAGATCGTCTCCTCGGAGGCCCAAAGAGCAGCGATCGGCTCCCCGCGCTCGCGGATGTCACGCAACTGCGCGTCCATCATCCGACGCAACAGGCCGCGCCGCCGGTGGGACGGGAGCACCCCGACGACCGTGACGCCGGCGCACGGCACGCTCCCTCCCGGGACCGTCAAGCCGAACGGAAAGACGCCGGCGCCCGCGACGATCCGGCCGTCGTCGAAGACCGCGTGCATCCGGTCGAGGGGCAAGAGGCGCGGGAAGCGGCTCGTGTCGTCCTCCGTCGGCACCCAGCCCAGGTAGTGGCCGATCGCCGACAGGGCAGCGCCGTACTCCTCGACGTCCTTCACGGTGCGCACGCGATACGCCACGCCGCCGATCCTATGTACGACCGGAGTGCTCAGAGCCTCTCGAGCGGCGCGTACTCGAGCATCAGGCGTCGCTCGCTGCCGTCCGCTGCAAAGCGGACGGTGACGACGCCGTCGGGCTCGATGCGCGTGACGACACCCTCCCCCAGGGAGCCGTGGCGCACCGAATCCCCGGTGGACAGCGACGGCAGGACGCGCTCGTCGCGCGGCGCGACCTGACGCGGCGAGGAGGCATAGCCCGACCATGAGGCCGGCCGCAGCCGCTCGCGCTCGACGGATGCGGGGAGCTCGTCGAGGAAGCGCGACCCGAGGTTGTACTCGCGCCTGCCGTAGAGCGAGCGGGCGGTCGCGTGGGTGAGCGTGAGCCGCTCCATCGCGCGGGTCATGCCGACGTACGCGAGCCGGCGCTCCTCCTCGACCTCGTTGTCCTCGATCGAGCGGGAGTGCGGGAAGATCCCCTCCTCCATCCCGATCAGGAACACGGCCCGGTACTCGAGGCCCTTCGCGTTGTGGATCGTCATCAGCGTGACCTGTGGCGCGTCGGTCGCGAGCGTGTCCTGGTCGGACTGGAGCTGCACCTCTTCGAGGAATCCGGCGAGCGCCGGCTCCTCGACACGGGCCCGATACTCCTGCGCCGACCCGACCAGCTCGGAGAGGTTCTCGATCCTGCCACGCGCCTCGATGGTGCGCTCCGCCTCGTAGGCCTCGATCGTCCCCGACCGCTGGAGCACCGCCTCGACCAGCTCGTCGACCTCGAGCTCCTGCGCCGCCGACATGAGCGACTCGACGATCGTGCGGAAGCCGCGGATCGCGCGGGCGCTGGCGGTCGCGACGCCGGCCGCCTCCGGCTCTCTCGTGGCCTCCCACAGCGAGATCCCGAGCGCATCCGCGTGCGCGACGAGGCGCTGGATCGACGTGTCACCGATCCCGCGGCGCGGTCGGTTGGCGATGCGCATCAGCGCCACGGCGTCGGACGGGTTGTTCAGCAGGGACAGATAGGCGACCGCGTCCTTGATCTCCGCCCGTTCGTAGAACCGCGGGCCGCCGATCACCTGGTACGGAACCCCCTGGCGGACGAGCACGTCCTCGAGCACGCGGGACTGCGCGTTCGTCCGGTAGAAGACCGCGATCTCGGAGGCGGAGGAGCCGGACTCGACCAGTCGCGCGATCTCGGCGGCGACGAACCGCGCCTCGGCGTGCTCGTCCTCGACCTCCACCACCTCGACCGGGTCTCCGTCGCCGAGCTCCGACCAGAGGCGCTTGGGCTTGCGGTCACGATTGTTGTCGATGACCTCGTTCGCCGCCTCGAGGATCGCGTTCGTCGAGCGGTAGTTCTGCTCGAGCGCCACGGTGTCGGCGCCGCCGAAGTCCTTCTCGAAGTCGAGTATGTTGCGGATGTCCGCCCCGCGGAAGGCATAGATCGACTGGTCCGGGTCCCCCACCGCGAACACGTTGCGGTGCTTCGCCGCGAGCAGCTGCAGGAGGCGGTACTGGGCGTGGTTCGTGTCCTGGTACTCGTCGACGAGGACGTGGCGGAACGTGGATTGCCAGCGCTCGAGCGCCTCGGGGAAGCGCTCGAGCACGTCGACCGTCAGCATGAGCATGTCGTCGAAGTCGACGGCGTTCGAGGCGAACAGCCTGCGCTGGTAGAGCTCGTACACCTCCGCGACCGTCTGGTCCCAGAACGACGCGACCCGTGCCGTGTACTCCTCCGGCGAGACGAGCTGGTTCTTCGCGTTCGAGATCTGGGCGTGGATCCCGCGCGGTGTGAAGCGCTTCGGATCCTTGCCCAGCTCCTCGAGGCACGCCTTCACGACGCGCACCTGGTCGGCCTGGTCGTAGATCGTGAACGACGAGCGGTAGCCGAGCCGCTCCGCCTCCCGGCGCAGGATGCGCCCGCAGGCTGCGTGGAAGGTGAGGATCCAGATCGCGCGGGCGGTGCGGCCGAGGATCCGCTCGAGCCGCTCGCGCATCTCGGCGGCTGCCTTGTTCGTGAAGGTGATCGCGAGGATCTCGGTCGGCTTCACGCCGTGTGCCCGGATCAGGTGCGCCACGCGATGCGTGAGGACGCGCGTCTTCCCCGACCCAGCGCCGGCGACGACGAGGAGCGGCCCGTCGACGTGCAGCACCGCCTCCCGCTGGGCCGGGTTCAGGCCGGCCAGGAGCTCCTCGTGCGGGGTGACGGTCACGGCTCCGATGCTAGCCGCGCCCTCCCGCGGTCACCGCCGTGGCCCTCACCCCATGCCGAGCGAGATCACGCCGCGGTCGATCAGACCCTGGGTGAAGGACGGCACGGGCATCAGCTTCACCCCGAAGGCGTCGCGGAGAAACCATTCGAAGTAGACGAACGCGCTCGAGCGCACCGTGCCCAGGCGCTCGAGCCGCCCCAGGTCGCAGACGGCGAGCCTTGCGCGGAGCTCCGGCCGGTCGAGGAAGACCGAGACGAGGCCGTCCAGGTCGCGCTCGATGTCCCCGAGCAGCATCGTCGGAGTGCTCGAAGCGAGCCGGTCGACGCCCAGGAAGCCGTTGCGGAGCTCGAAGAGGCTCTGCTCCGTCCGCCAGCGCACCGTCAGCCGCGTGGTGTCCACTGCCACGACGTCCACGTCGTCGAGCTCGTCGGTGCAGTGTGCGGCGAACGCGGCGAGCACGCCGCCCTGCGTGGTTGCGTGCGCCCCCCACTCGATCACCCGCTCGGCTGCCTGCTGGTCGAGCAACCGGAGGACGGCATCTCGCCCGGCTGGGGCCAGCAGCCCGCCCAACTCGAGCTCCTCCATCAACGCGGCCGGCACCGCACCGGTCGGCAGGGCGCCGACTCGCTCGTCGGTCAGGGCCTCGAGGGCCTCGGCCTGCTCATGCGAGAGCACGTCCACGTCCACGTTCTACGTGATCGTCCCGACGATCCCGAGGAAGACCCCGGGCGAAACGTCGTCGATCGGCAGGTGTACTCCTCCTGTGGCGTCGGCGAGCGCGGGTCCGCAGCTCTCGGACGCGCGCCCCGGCGGCACTGCGTCGACGACCACGCACCCGATGCGGGCCCGGCGCAGCAGGCGTCCCTGCGCCAGCACGTCGGCGAGCGGGTCGCGGCCGCGGCGGAGCGGCACGTTCGGAAGGCCGTCGGTGACGCAGACGACGAGCGGTCGCGCATTCGGGCGCTTTCGCAGCTCCTGGCTCACGACGCGCCCCGCGAGCTCCAGCGCGGCGGCGAGCGGCGTCCTGCCGCTCAGCGGCACCCTCCGCAGGCATTCGGACGCGAGCCGGAGGCTGCGCGTCGGTCGCAGGGCGAGCGTCGCCTCGGGAACGCCGCTCTTGAAGGCGACGACGGACACACGATCGCCGCGGGCAGCGGCGTCTTCGAGTAGCCGGAAGACGAGCCCCTTCACGTGCTCGACGAGACGGTCGGCGTGCAGCGAGTAGGAGTTGTCGACCACGAAGCACACCTCGAGGGGGACGCGGTGCTCGCGCACCTTGCGCCGGACGTCCTCGGCGGCCACCGCAAACGGCTGTCCACGGCGCCCCGCCCTGACTGCGGCGGCCCGGATCGTCGCATCGAACGCGATGTCCCGGTCGCGGCGCGCGGCGACCCTGGCACGCGAGTACTTGCCGCGATGCAAAGCCACGAGCGACCGATCACGGCGGCCGATCGCTCCTCGCTCGAGCCGGTCGGGAGGCGCGGGCCGATCGAACACGCGAGCCGTATCGACCTCGAGCTCTGCGATGCCCGGTCGGGCCTCGAGCTCGTCTAGCGCGGTATCGGTCCCGGCCTCACCGGGACCGCCGCTTTTTTTTCGGTCGTCTCCGCGTCGAGTGCGTCGTCGAGGATGCGTCCCAGAAGGCGGTCGTCCAGCCCGAGCCCGGGCTCGAACGGGTCGACGACGATGCGGTGCCCGAGGGCGAGCCCCGCGGCTTCGAGAAGGTCGCCGGGCTCGACCGCGGTTCGTCCCGCGAGCGCCGCAAGCGCCTTGGCGCACTGCAGGACGGTCACATCGGCGCGGTGGCTGGCGACACCTGCCCCCGTGACGAGCCGGGCGATGACTCGGTACAGCCCGGGAGCGACGAGGACCTCACCGACGCGCTCGCGGGCGGACTGGATCGTCGAGGCGAGGGCCGCCTGCTCGTCGGCCCAGCCGGATGCGAACCCCGTGGGATCCGCGGTGTACGCCTCGCGGCGCCGGATCACCTCGGCACGGCGGCCGGGATCCGCCAGCGCGTCCACGACGACGCGCAGCCCGATTCGGTCGGCGAGCTGCGGGCGGAGGTCGCCCTCGTCCGGGTTCATCGTGCCCACGAGGAGGAAGCGGGCCGGGTGCGAGACGGAGACGCCCTCGCGCTCGACCACGTTCACGCCGAGCGCGGCCGCATCGAGGAGGACGTCGCAGATGTGGTCGTCGAGGAGGTTGATCTCGTCGACGTAGAGGATTCCCCGGTTGGCCTCGGCGAGGAGTCCCGGCTCGAGGGCCATCACACCCTCTCTCAGGGCCCGGGCGATGTCGACGGAGCCGGCGACGCGATCCTCGGTGGCGTTCAGTGGGAGGTCGACGACACGCACGCGCCGCCGGTGGAAGCCGAGCCGTTCGCCGCGCTCGACCCGCTCGCGGCAGGCGGGACAGGGGGATGCGGGGTCGCACGAGAAGGGGCAGTCGGCCACGATCTCGATCTCCGGCAGGAGCTCGGCGAGGCCGCGGACGGCGGTGGACTTGCCGGTGCCGCTCGGGCCCTCGACGAGGACGCCGCCCACGGCGGGGTTGACGGCGTTGACCAGGAGCGCCTGTGCGAGGCGCTCCTGGTCGACCACGGCCGTGAAGGGGTACAGGATCACGAGAGGACGAGGGGCTTCCCGAACGTCGGCTCCGCCTGCGGGATCGGTGCGAAGTGCCATGTCCCGATCAGCGGGACGGCGGTGTCCCGGTTGACCTTGACGTCGATCACGTAGGGCGTCCCCGCCGCGAGCGCCGTCTCGAAGGCAGAGGCGAGGTCGCCGGGATGCTCGACGGAGATCCCGCCCGCTCCCATGGCCTGTGCCATCTTCGCGAAGTCGGGGTTCCAGAACTCGCCCGTAGAGTGCTTGACGAAGCTCGTCCCGATCTCCCTCCCGTCCATGTAGAACCGCTGGAGGTCGCGGATCACTCCGATCGTGTAGTTGTTGAAGATCACCCAGACGGCGGGAATGCCGTACTCGGTCGCAGTGGCGACGGCACCCGGGAACATCATGAAGCTTCCGTCGCTCGTGACGCAGACGGCGGGCTGGTCCGGGCGGGCGAGCTTGAGCCCGAGGACCCCGTAGGTGCCGAAGCCCATCCCGGCGAAACCGCCGGGGGTGAACACGGTCTGCGGGCCGTAGACGTCCCAGTACTGCTCGACCCACGTCTGGTGGTTCCCGGTGTCGGTGATCATCAGCGTGTCCTCCGGCGCGGCCGCCCGCAGCTCCTTGATCACGCGCCGCGGGTCGATCGGAATGGCGTCGGACGCCTTCTCCTGCTCGATGAAGTTCGACCACTCCTCCTTGTAGGCCTCGACCTGGTCGTGCCACGGTGACCGCTCGCGCTTCGGGCCCCGCTGCTCGGCGAGCGCCAGCAGCTGCTTCAGCACCTCGCGGACGTCGCCGACGATGCCGAGCTCGGTCGGGTAGTTCCGGCCGATCTCCTGGGGATCGATGTCGACATGGATCAGCTTGGTCGGCGGGATGTTGTACGTGTAGCCGGGCAGCCACGACGAGCTGTGGATGTCGGAGAAGCGGCAGCCGAGCGCGAGGATCACGTCCGCGTTCCGCGCCGCCTCCTGGGCGGGGTACTCGCCCCAGCAGCCGGCGATCCCCAGGTGGAGCGAGTGCCGGGCCGAGAGCGCGCCCTTGCCCATGAAGCTCGTGTAGACGGGGACGTTCACGTGCTCGGCGAACGCCGCGAGCTGCGCGCTGGCCTCGGAGCAGACGACTCCTCCGCCGGCCAAGATCAACGGCCGCCGCGCGCCGAGCAGGAGCTCGAGGGCCTTGGCCACCGCCTCGGGCGAGCCGGGCGTGCGCCAGTTGAGCTGCAGCGAGTGCTCCGCGGGATCGGGTACCTCGACGTCCGCCTTGGTCACCCAGAGGTCGTACGGCACGTCGATGTGGACCGGGCCGGGACGTCCCTCGCGCGCAAGCTTGAACGCCTTCGGGAGGAACTTGCCGAGGTCGGCGACGGAGTGGGCCTGGTAGCTCCGCTTCGTGATCACCTTCGCGATGCTCGGATAGTCGGACTGGAAGTAGCGGTACTCCTCCTGGAGGGCTCCCGAGTCGTACTGGGTCGTCGCCACCTGGCCCGTGATCGCGATCAACGCGGAGGAGTCGTAGAACGCGTTCGCCACCGCCGCCGTGAGCAGCATCGGCCCCGGCCCCGTGGACGTGTAGACGGGAATCACCTCGTGGCTGACGCGGTAGTAGGCGTCCGCCATGTACGCCGCACCCGTCTCGATGCGGGGGAAGACGACCCCGATCTCGTCCTGCCGGTCGAAGACTCCGTCCAGGAGGCCGACGGCGCCGTGGCCCGCGTAGCCGAACAGGTACGGCACCTTCTCGCGGATCAGGTACTCGACGACGAGGTCTGCGCCGCGCATCTCGCTCATGCTGCGCTCCCTTCACGCTCGATAATCGATGACCGGTCGATCATTAGCGTGTGGCGGCTCCCGGTTCAACCGCAGAAAGCCGCAGCCGTGGCCCTGTTGGCGGCTCCCAGGATCACAACTGCTGACGGGAGGCCGCCCCTCGTCCGAGGCGGCAGAGCCCCGGCTGCTCCTCGGACATACTCGAGTTGATCGTCACGTCCCGGATAGTGTCCCGGCGTGATCAGGGAAGGAACCTTCGACGACATTCCCCGTGCTGCGGCGATGCGACAGCGTGCCTGGCCGGAGTCGATCGTCACGGCGGAGGGCATGCGCCACTCGCTCGAGAACGTCCCGGAGCGTGCCGAGCTGCTGATGCTGGCCTGGGACGAGGGCGGCGAGATTGTCGGCTGGGTCACTGCCGGCCACGAGTGGTGGATATCGGAGCCGCACCGCGGAACCCTGGTGGTCGCCGTGGATCCCAGTCGGCGCGGCGAGGGAATCGGCTCGGCGCTCGCAGCGGCGGCGGACGAGCACCTCTCGGCTATCGGCGTGACGACGACGAGGGCCGGCTCGCTCGACGAGCCGGGCGCCCGTGCGCTGGCGATTCGGCTCGGATTCAGTGAGATCGCCGCCGCGGCCAAGTCTGCCCTAGATCCGCGCGCGGTCATCCCGGAGCCCGTCCCCGACGACGTCCGCATCGTCCCCTTCGCCGACCTCGACGATCCGCGGGCGCTCTACGACCTCGACCTAGAGGTGTCGAACGACATCCCGAACGAGCAGTTCGACGGCCTTTCGTTCGAGGAGTGGAGGGACGAGTTCTGGCGCTCGCCGCTGATCCACCAGGACGCGAGCCTCGTGGCGTTCGTCGGCGACGAGCTGGCCGCCTTGACGATGATCAGGATCGACGAGCCGAGCGGCCGGGCCGAGAACAACGTCACGGGCACGCGACGCGCGTTCCGTGGGCGCGGGCTGGCACGCCTCCTCAAGTCCCACAGCCTCCGTCGCGCCGCCGAGCTCGGAGCAACGATCGCCTTGACCGACAACGACGAGACGAACGCGCCGATGCTGGCCGTCAACACGAGGCTCGGTTACACGCCGTTCGCGCGCAGGCTCGAGTGGGAGCGATCCCGAGCCTGAGCGCGGCTACCAGCGCACGGTGAGCTCGACGTTCGTCCCGCCGCCCGACGGGCGCCGTACCCGGAAGGTGTACGTGCCCGGGGGCAGGGGCTCGTACGAGCCCGAGCAGTAGAACGACCCTGCCGCGCCGTCGCAGGACGTCGTCACCGTGTCGATGAGCGAGCCTCCCGTCGGCGCATGCTTCCCGAGGAGCACGAGCTGTGTCCGGCCCTGCGTCCGCGTGCGCAGCAGGACGGAGAACGAGGCCGGCTTACGGACGACGATCGTGACCTGCACGGAGCTCCCCGACACGACGTGCTGCTCGAGGTGCACGGATCCGGCTGCGGCGGCGGCCGGGAGGACGAGCGCGAGGGCGGCGGCGAGGAGCGCGAGGGCGGCGGGACGCGGCACGACTGGTACCTCCTGGAAGGCGGCGGGTACGCGAACCATCGGCCTGCGTGGCCGGGCGCGACACCCTCGAACGGGCGAGGCGGTCGCTCCCCTACGCACCTCTCGAGGGCAGCACCGCGATGCGGTCGTCGACCGTCACGACTCGCACCGACGCGCCGTAGTGCTCGGCGAGCGCCTCCTCCGTGAGGACGTCGACGGGTGCACCCTCGGCGACGACGCGCCCTTCGTCGAGCAGCAGCACGCGGTCGGCGTACTGCGCGGCGAGCGTCAGGTCGTGCATCGCGGCGACCAGGGTGAGGCCCTCCGAGGCGCGGAGTGCGTCCAGCAGCTCGAGCGCGTGCTGCTGATGGCCGATGTCGAGCGCGGCGGTCGGCTCGTCGAGGAGCACGATCGGAGCCTCCTGCGCCAGCGCGCGGGCGACGACCACCCGCTGGCGCTCGCCGCCGCTCAGCGTGCCGAGCGTCCGCTCGGCGAGCGCGTCGAGATCGAGCCGTGCGAGCGCGCGCGAGGCCGCTTCGCGGTCGGCTGCACCCTCCCGCGCCAGCGGCCCCAGATGTGGGGTTCGGCCCATGAGCACGTACTCCGCGACGGTCAGCCACGGCGGGGTCTCGGGCTCCTGCGGCACGAGAGCGAGGAGCCGAGCCCGCTCCCGGCGGCCGAGCGCCGCCGCCGGCACGTCGTTGAGCGAGACGACACCGTGGCAGGGCAGGAGCCCGGCGATCGCGCGCAGGAGCGACGTCTTGCCCGCACCGTTCGGGCCGAGCAGCGCCACCCACTCCCCCACCTCGACGGTCGCGGTGACCTCGCGGACGACCGGCCGCCCGCCGAGCGTCACCGTCACGGCCTCGAGGCCGATCGCGCTCATGCCCGTCCGCCGCGGGCCCGCAGGACGAGGGCGAAGAACGGCGCGCCGCACAGGGCCGTGACCACGCCGATGGGGATCTCCGCCGGCGAGAGCGCCGTCCGCGCGACCACGTCGGCGAGGATCAGGAACCCGGCACCGACGACGAAGGAAAGCGGCAGCAGGCCGCGGTAGGACGTCCCCGTGACGAGCCGGATCGCGTGCGGCACGATGATCCCGACGAACGCGATGAGACCGCTCACCGCCACGGCCGCGGCCGTCCCGATGGTGGCGGCGATCACGAGCGTGAGCCGGACCCGCCGCACGTCGACCCCGAGGCTCGCCGCCTCGAGGTCGCCGAGGCTGAGCACGTCGACGACGCGCCTCGAGGCCACGATCACCCCGGTGGCGAGGAGCACGTAGGGCGCGAGCACCGCGACGTCGCTCCATCCCGTGTTCGGGAGGCTGCCGAGGATCCACGAGGTGACCTCCTGGAGCGTGTCCGTGTTCCGCTGCTGCACGAACGTCTGCAGCGCGGTGAAGAAGCTGGCGACCGTCACGCCCGCGAGCACGAGCGTGGCGGAGTCCCGCTCGCGCCCCGCCGCCCGGCCGATGGAATACGCGAGCACGACGGCCACGGCCGCACCGACGAACGCCGCCACGGGCAGCACCTCGTGGCCCGCCAGCGCGTGTGGCATGTAGGCGATCGACAGCGTGGCGCCGAGCCCCGCGCCCGCCGCGACGCCGAGCAGGTACGGATCGGCGAGGGGGTTGTGGAACACCCCCTGGTACGTCGCGCCGGCAACCGCGAGCATGCCGCCCACGAGCGCCGCGAGGAGCACACGCGGAATGCGGAGATCCCAGAGGATCGACTCCTCGGCCGGGCCGAGCGGTGAGCTGACACCCGGCACGCCGAGCTTCTCTCCGAGAGAGCGCAGCACGTCGCCCACCCCGATGTCGACGGGGCCCGCGACGATGCCGACCAGGAGCGCGACGACGAGGAAGGCGACCGCGGCGACCGCCCATCCGGGTGTCACACCGCGAACCCGGATCGTGCTCGCCGATGCGGCGGCCGCCTCCATCGCTACCTCACTGCTGCCCGAGCCGCGTCAGCGCCGTTCCGACCGCGCGCACCAGGTTGACGAGCCGCGGCCCCCACCGCGACGCGATCGAGTCGTCGAGTCGCACCACCGAGCCCGTTCGCACAGCCGCGATCCGCGACCAGCCGGGCCGGGCCGCGACGGTCTGCGCGTTCTGCCCGCAGCACACCGTGTCGGCGAGCACGATCAGGTCGGGGTCGGCGGAGATCACGTACTCGGGAGAGAGCTGCGGGTAGTCGCCGGCCTTCGCGGCGTCGGCGACGTTCTTCAGGCCGAAGAGCGCGTAGACCCTGCCGACGAACGTGCTCGACGTGAGCGAGTAGAGGGTCGGGTCGAGCTCGTGGTACACCGTCGCCCCGGACGCCTTCGTCTTCGCGCCTGCGACGATTGCCCCGATCCGGCGCTTCATCCGCGTCACGAGGCCGTCCGCCTGCGGGCGCGTGTCCCGTCAGCTTCCCCAGCTGCCGGATCTGCTGGTACGCACCCGGCAGGTTCCCCGCCGCGTTGTGGAAGACGCACCGGGATCCCGAGCCTCCCGAGCGCCTCGGAGAGCCCCTTCGGGTCGAAGGAGATCACGACGAGGTCCGGCCTGAGAGCGGCGATCGCCTCGACGTTCGGCGTGTAGCCCGAGAGCGTGGTCCGCGGCGCTGCCTTCGGGAAGTCGGACTGGTCGTCGACCGCGACGACCTGGGCGCCGGCCCCGATCGCGAACAGCGTCTCGGTGGCGGTCGGCGAGAGCGACACGATCCTGGCCGGGCGCTTCGAGATCGTGACCTTCCCGTTGCCCGCGGTGACGGTGACGGGGAACGGAGTGGCCGAGGGGCCGGTGGACGCGGCGAGCGCGACGGACGCGAGCGTCGCCGCGAGGACGCTCAGGAGCGCCGCGAGGGCGAAACGACGTGACATGGCTGCATCTCCTTCTCCCTTCCGCGAGGGGGTCGAGGCGTATGGGAGGCGGCAGGTCTTCTGACTCGGGGCTCCCTCTCCCACCGCCTTCCCGGCCCCGCGGGGCCAGTGGCGTCGTGGCGGGAGAGCATCTCCCCTCACAGCGGCGGGACCGTCCCGGACTCGCACCGGGTTCCCTCACCGCGCTCCTTCTGTGGCGCGAGCCTACCATTCGACGGTGTCCGCCCCCGCGCTGACGTCCCCGCGCTCGACGTGGGCGGCCTGGCTGCCCGTTGTCGCGTGGGCGGCGGTCATCTTTGCCTTCTCGTCCGTCCCGAGCCTCGCGACCGACCTCGGCACCTGGGACACGATCCTGCGGAAGATCGCGCACGTCACGGAATACGCGATCCTGGGCGCGCTCCTGACGCGCGCGGTGCGCCGCCCTGGTCTCGCGCTCGCGCTCGCGGTGCTGTACTCCGCGTCCGACGAGGTGCACCAGCTGTTCGTCGAGGGACGACACGGCTCTCCGCTCGACGTCCTGATCGACACCGCTGGGGCGCTCGCAGGCGTGATCGCCTGGCAGCGGCTCATCGCGACGCAGTCCAGCTCGCGAGGGCGGGCCGTGCGGGCCGATCGGCCGCGCCCGTAGAATCCTCCGCGTGGAACGGCACGAGGTTCCGGACCGGCAGCTCGACGCGCTGCTCGAGCGCCTCGACCGGATCGCGGCGCAGCTCGAGCGGATCGACGCGCGCCTCGAGGCGAGCGAGGGGCTTCTCCAGGTGAGCCGCGAGCTCCGCGCGCTCAACGACTCGCTGAACGCGGTCGCCTACGCGGCGCTCGGGCAGTCGCCGCAGGTGCGGCGCCGCGCCGGCTGAACCCGTCCGGCTCCGACTGTCGCGTCGAAGCCGCTTCCTGGCTTCCAGCCAGTGCCTCGGGGCGTCACGCCCGACGCACGCACGTCTCGCAAAGCGGGGTCACCGTGCGAAGCGGTAAACGGTCCCCGATCCGGAGACGGCGTAGAGCGTCGACCCGTTCAGGCTTTCACCGAACGACGTCAGCTGCGGTACGTGGACGGGCTCGCTGCGGACGGCACCACCGCCCGCAGCGATGCTCCAGATCGTGCCGCTGCAGTAGTCGCCGAAGACGTAGCGTCCGAAGAGCCGCGGAACCGCCTTGCCGCGATAGACGTAGCCGCCGGTGACAGAGCACCCCTGCGCGTGCGTGTACTGGGCGACGGGCTGGATCAGCCGCCCCGGCCCGAGCGTGCGGTCGCTGTAGCGCTGACGCCCTTCATAGACGCTCCAGCCGAAGTTGACGAGGCCGGTCGTCCCGCGCGGCAGCCGGTCGATCTCCTCGACCTCGTTCTGCCCGACGTCCCCGATCCAGAGGTCGCCGGTCTTCCGGTCGAAGCTGTACCGCCACGGGTTCCGCAGGCCGATGGCCGCGAGCTCGGGCGTCGGCTGCACCTTCGAGACGTCCAGCCGCAGCATCTTGCCCAGGAGGCTGTCGGAGCTCTGGGCGCGGTTCTCCGGGTCGCCGCCCGAGCCGCCGTCTCCGAGCCCGACCCAGAGCCTCCCGTCCGGCCCGAAGACCAGGTTGCCGCCGTTGTGATTCGCGTAGGGCTGGTCGACGCGCAGGAGCTCATGCGCGCTCCCCGGGACGGCCTGACCGTTCGCAGCGCGGTAGCGAACGACCCGGGTGGACCCGTCCGGCTTCGCCGTGTAGTTGACGTAGAACGTCCGGTCACGGGCGTACCGCGGCGAGAACGCCAGCCCCAGCAGGCCCTGCTCGCCTCCCGCGACGACGAGAGAGCGGACGTCGAGGAACGCACCCGCCTTGACGCGGCCCCGCTCGACGACGCGGATCCGTCCGGGCTGCTCCACCACGTACAGCCGGGCCGGCTCTCCGGGCGCCTGCGTGACGAGCACCGGGCTCGAAAGACCGCGGGCCGCGACCACCAGCCTCGGCGTAGCCGCCCCCCCGGCGAGCGATGCGCCGGCTGCGGTCGCGGCGACGAGCAGCACTGAAGCGAGCGCGACCCCACGCATGCCGCCGAGGGTACCGATCGCCGTCGTTTCGCCGCCCTGCCGCAGAGGGGTAGGCTCCTCCGCGGCGTGAAGATCGTCGTCGTCGGTGCAGGTCAGGTCGGGTCGACTATCGTCGAGGCGCTTCACGGCGAGCACGACCTCACCGTGATCGACACGGTGCGCGAGCGGCTCGAGCCGCTGGCCTATCGCTTCGACCTCCGCACCATCGAGGCGAACGGCGCGAGCCGCAGGGCGATACAGCAGGCCGGGACGAGCGACGCGGACCTGTTCATCGCCTGTACCTCGCGTGACGAGGTCAATCTCGTAGCGTGCTCGTTCGCCAGAGTCGAGGCGCCGCGGGCGACCATCGTCATCCGCACCTCCAACGTCGAGTACATCGACCTCTGGCGCGAGGGGCGCCTCGACGTCGACTTCGCGGTCTCGTCGGAGTTGGAGACGGCCCACGCCGTGTCGCGCTCGATCGGGATGCCTGCGGCGCGCCAGACCGACGTCTTCGCCGACGGCCAGGTGCAGATCGTGGAGTTCGAGATCCCCGAGGGCGCCGACCCGGCCGTCGTGGGCAGGGCTCTGCGCGAGGGGCGGATCCCCGACGATTCGCGCGTGCTCGCGATCATCCGCGAGGACTCGATGATCCTCCCGGGCGGCCACGACGTGATCACCGAGGGCGACCGGATCGTGGTGATCGGCTCCCCCAGTGCCGCCCGTGCCTGGGGCGCGCTGCTGGCACCCGGAGAGGGGGTCGTCGAGGACGTGGTCGTCTTCGGGGGCGGCCAGGTCGGCACGGCAATCGGGCGGATGCTGGCCGGGCAGGGAATCGGCGTGCGTCTGATCGAGCCCGTGCTCGAGCGCGCCCGCGAGGTGGCCGAGGAGCTGCCCGAATGTCGCGTCTACAACGCCACGGGCACCGATCTCGACTTCCTCGAGCGGGAGCGGATCGGGCGTGCGCAGGCCGCCGTCTTCGCCATGAAGGAGGACGCGAAGAACCACTACGCCGCGACCCTCGCCCGGGTCTGCGGGGTGCGGTTCACGATCGCCGTCGTGCACGACACGATCTCGACACGCGTCTACGAGCACTCGGGCGTGGACGTAACGATCAACCCCCGCGGCGTGACGGCCGAGGAGATCGTCCGGTTTGCACACGATCCGCGCACGCAGCAGGTCTCGATGCTCGAGGGCGACCGCTACGAGGTGCTGGACATCACGACGCAGCCCACGAGCGAGTACGTCGGCCTTCGGTTCCGCGACATGCCGATCCGCGGAGCGCTGATCGGCGCGATCGTGCGAGAAGGACGGGCCGTGTTCCCGAAGAGCGACGAGATCCTCCAGGCGGGAGATCGCGTGATCGTGTTCACCGAGCGGTCACGCGTCCCGGACGTCGAGAGGGTCCTGTGAGCGCGCTCCCCAGGAGAGGGCTCTGAGCCCCTATCGCGCCGCGCGGATCGGTGGACGCGCGACGCTCGGTATCGACCTCGTCGGGGCCCTGGGGCTCACGGGGACGATGCTCGCCTACCTGAGCCTCTCGGCGCTCTTCCCGGCCGCCGCGGCAATCGGGTACAGCGAGCCGTTCTGGCCCTTCCTGGCGGCCGGCGGCATCACGGGGGGGATCGGGCTCGGCCTGGCGCGAATCGGTCGCCGCTCGCCCGGCCCCATCGGGTTCAGGGAGGGCTACCTCGTCGTGTCGCTCACCTGGCTCCTCGCCGCCTGCTACGCGGCGCTCCCGTATCTCCTCTCGGACGACCCGCAGCTCTCGCGCCCCGTCGACGCGCTGTTCGAGGGCATGTCGGGGTTCACGACCACCGGGGCTTCGGTAGTGACGGACGTCGAGGCGCTCGATCGCTCGCTGCTCCTGTGGCGACAGTTGAGCCAGTGGCTCGGCGGGCTGGGGATCATCGTGCTCGCGCTCGCCGTCCTGCCACGGCTCCGGATCGGGGGCCGGCAGATGTTCGAGTCGGAGCTGCCGGGGCCCGAGGTGAACCAGCTCGCAGAGCGGATCCGCGACACGGCGCGCAGGCTCTGGCTGCTCTACATCGGGCTCACCTTCGTGCTCTTCGGCTCGCTGCTCGCGATCGGCCTGTCGGGCATCGATGCCGATATGGGGCCGTTCGACGCGCTCGCCTACTCGCTGAGCACACTGTCGCTCGGCGGGTTCGCCCCCGACAATCGCTCCCTCGAGCTCTTCGCCCCGCTCACGCAATGGGTCGTTGCCGCCTTCATGGCGCTCGCGGGGCTGAACTTCGCCCTCCTCTACCGCGCCATCGTTCGTCGTGATCCCGGCGTGCTGCGCCGCGACGAGGAGGCGCGGCTCTACGTCGTCATGCTGCTCGTCGGCTCCGCCGTCGTCCTCTGGGAGCTCCTGCACACGGATCTCTTCGCGGGCGAGGAGGCGGTACGCCAGGCGTTCTTCCAGACGACGTCGTTGATGACGGGCACGGGGTTCGCCATCACCGACTACGTGACCTGGCCGACGCTCAGCGTGATGGCGATGATCGGCCTGATGTTCGTCGGAGCGTCTGCCGGGTCGCCGACGGGCTCGGTCAAGATCGTGCGGCACCTGCTGGTGGGGCGCCTGCTCCGGCGAGAGCTCCGCCAGACGATCCACCCGGAGCTCGTGCTTCCGGTTCGGCTGAACGGCCAGGTCGTCGAGGAGCGGACGCTCCGCGCCGTGCTCGCCTTCGTCCTGCTCTACATCGGGATCTTCATCGTCGGTGCCGCGCTGCTGGCGATCGACGCGCGCTTCTCTAACGTGGACTTCGGCGTCACCGAGGCGATCGCGGCGTCTGCCGGAACGCTCGGAAACGTCGGCCCCGGCCTCGGCTTTGCAGGCCCGATGGGGAGCTACGAGCCCTTCAGCGACTTCTCGAAGCTCGTGATGGCCTTCCTGATGTGGATCGGCCGGCTGGAGATCCTGCCGGTGCTCGTGCTTCTCACGCGCGGGTACTGGCGCGTCTGAAGTGAGCAGGTCGCACGGCGAGTCTCGCCCTAATCGTCGGCGGGGCCGTCGGCCAGGAGCTTTCGGACGGCACCGAACTGGCCCGCCTTGCCGACGACCACGATCGTGTCCCCGTCGAGGATCACATCCTCGGGCTGCGCGCCCGCGATCGACTCGGACTCGCGGAGGATCGCGATCACCGTGACGCCCGTCCGCTTGCGGAATCCGCAATCCGCGAGCGTGCGGCCGTTCACCCAGCTCCCGTCCGGGACGCGAATCCACTCGATCTGGAACTCCCCGAGCGCCATCTCGAGCTCCTCGACGATCTTGGGCCGCTCGTAGGCCCCGCCCAGCAGCGCGCCGAGCTGGCGCGCCTCGTCGTCGTGCAGCTCGAGCACGATCGCGGGCTCCTCGTCACGCGCGCGCCGATGGACGTAGACCTCGCGGTCGCCGTCGTTGTGCTGGATCACGGTGACCCGGCTGCCCCTGGCAGGAGTCATCGTCCATTTCACCCCCACCCCGGGGAGGCGCGTCTCTTTCAGCTCGAGTGGCATCGATCCTCCTTGGACCCTCTCACACAGTGAAGCAGCACGCAGTTCGGCCGTGCCCCCAGTGGCGGTCGCGTCCTCCGTGAAGGCGCACGGTCACGTCAGTCGAGCGCTCGGGCCGGTCGCAGGACGCGCCCGATGCGCTTCGACTCCTTCATCAGCACCACACCGACCGTGGCGCTCGCGAGGACGTAGAGACCTGCAAAGGCGACGATGTCGTCCTGGTGGGCAACGGTCAGGGCGGCGTTCCCGGCGGCGAGCTGCGCGAGGATGATCGTGAACTCGCCGTGCGCGACGAGCGCGGCTCCCGCATTGATCCCCTGGCGAACCGAGAAGCCGCCGAGCCGGCCCGCGACGACGCCGACGCCCACCTTCCCGACGAGTGTCGCGACCAGGGCCAGGCCGACGATCCAGCCGACGTCCGGGATCCGCGCAAGGTCGATCGTCAGCGCGAAGACGAAGAAGAACAGCGCGGCGAACACGTCGCGCATCGCGAAGAAGCGCTGCTCGATCTCCTCGCGCACGCCACTGTCCGAGAGAACCACCCCGGCCATCAGCGCACCGATCGCCTCGGACATCTCCAGCTCCTTCGCGACCGCGCTCATCCCGATCACGAACCCGAAGACGGCCAGCAGGAAGAACTCGAGCTCGAGGCGCCCGAGCAGGCGTCCGATCGGCGCCCCGAGCCACCGGGACGCCGCGAGCGACACGCCGACGAACGCGAGCGCCTTGGCGGTCACGCCCGCGGTGGTGGCAGCGCTGCCTCCGCCCGTCGCGACGAAACCGAGCATTGCCGCGATCGCGATGTCCTCGAACAGCAGGATCGCGAGCACCAGGTCCGTCTCGTCGTCCGCCAACCGCCGAAAGTCGATCAGGGCCTTGACGGCGATCGCGCTCGACGAGACGTAGACGCAGGCGGCGAGCACGAGCGCGGCGAAGCTCGGGCCGAACGCTGCGACCCCGACCACGAGCCCGAGCCCGGCGTTGACGAGCAGGTCGGCGGCACCGCCGAGGCCGACGTGACGGCCACTGCGGAGGAGCCGGTCGACGCTGAACTCGAGCCCGAGGAAGAAGAGGAGAAAGATCAGGCCGATCTCGGCGACGAAGTCGGTCACCTCGGACGGTTGCACGAGCTGGATGAGCTCGGGCTCGTTGGGGCCGAGGATGATCCCGGCGAGGAGGTACGCCGGGATCGCGGAGAGGCCGAAGCGACTCGCCGACAACCCCAGGACGCCCAGCACGGCGATCGTGACGGCGAGCTCGGCGAGCGTCATGCCTCGTTGCCTTCGGCGACGAAGCTAGAGATCGCCGCTTCCACGCGGCCATTCTCCCCAACACGGAGGTACCGCGTTCGGCCGATGGCTCCCTGGCGCGCCTGGCGGAGGCCGCCGCAGGGAAATCCGCCCCTAGCCGACGACGGCGCGCCTGAGGCGGTCCTCCACGCCGGGCTTGAGGATCGCGACGATCTGGTCGCCCGGGCGGATCACCGTCTCGTCACGCACGATCTCCCCCACGCCGTTTCGCATCAGGGACACGAGCTTGGCACCCTCGGGGAGCGAGATGCCGGCGACGCGCTTTCCGGCGGCGGGCGCGTCCGGCGGCACGTGCAGCTCGACGAGCTCGAGGCCCTCGCCGCGCAGCTCGAGAAGCTTCACGAGGCCGTGCTCGGGCACCTCGTGCTCGACGAGTCCGAGGAGACCGGACGTCGCGCAGACGGTCTGCGTGATCCCGAGGACGTCGAAGTGCGCCTGGTTTCGCGGGTCGTTCACGCGCGCGATCGCCTTCGGGACGCCGTACCCCTCTTTTGCCAGCTGGGAGATCACGATGTTGTCCTCGTCGTCGCCGGTGACGGCGAGCACGATCTGGGGCGGCCGGGCGATGCCGGCCCGCTCGAGGACGTGGATCTCGGTCGCGTCGCCCTGCAGCACCACGGGGCCGAGCTCGGCCTCGAGCTGCTCGAAGCGGTCGCGTCGCTGCTCGACGAGTGTTACCTCGTGTCCCAGCCGAACGAGCGAGCGAGTGATGTTCGCGCCCACCTTCCCTCCACCCGCCACGATCGCGTACATCAGGCCGCTCGCCGTCGGGGGATGGCGACCCTCGCACGAGCGAACGACGTCCGTGAGTGTCGCGATCGCGGTCCTGGTAGGGCAAACCGTCCGCAGCCCTCGCTCGGCGTAGAACTCCGCGCGCCGCGGGTCGAGGACGCGCACGACGACGCACCCGATGCCGTAGCGGCGCTGCAGCACCTGCCCGATCACGAGGTTCGTGTTGTCGCCGTCCGTGGCGACGACCGCCGCGTCCACGGCGGCCACTCCGGCGCGCTCGAGCACGTCGAGGTCCATCCCGTGGCCGACCACGAAGCTGCCGCGCCACTCACCGAGGCGACGCGAGCGCAGTCTCGTCGTCGTCGATGCACGTCACGTCCCAGCCCTCCCCGGCGAGCTGCTTGGCGACGGCCGAGCCCGTCCGCCCGCAACCCACGATCACTGCCCTCATACCGATGAGGTTACTCCAGCCGTTCGAGCCCGCGTGGCCGTCACGCCTCCTCGACGACACCGTCGGGGAACGCGACGACGAGCACCTCGCACGGGGCGTGTCGCAGAACGTGGTCGACCGTGGGCGAGAAGAACCGCGACTGGCGTCGCCAGCGCGGTGCCGAGCCGAGCACGATGAGGTCGACATGGCGACGGGTCGCCTCGTCGACGATCGCGTGGCCGATCGAGCGTGCGTGCACGGCCTCCGCGCGCACGTCGACGTCGTTCTCCGCGCCCAGCGCGCGGGCCTCGGCGACCGAGGCGTCGGCCTGCTCCGACACCTCGGGGGGGAGCGGTGCGTCGATCGCCCGTTCCCGCGGCACCCTCACGACGGTGATCGCCTCGACGCTGGCCCCGCTCTCCTTCGCGAGTGCGACCGCGGTTGCCACCATCTCCTCGCCGATGTCGCCGAGCTTCATCGGCACGAGGATGCGCTTGAACGACATCCCGACGGGCAGCGCGTTGCGCGGGCCGACGTCCTCGAGCATGCCCCGGCGCGCACGCCAGCGTGTACCGCCGTAGACGACGAGGCCGAGCGCGAGCCAGGCGGGCCCTGCGTAGCGCGCGCCCTCGTGCGTGACCATCGCGAGGACGAAGATCACCGCGGTGAGAGGCGCGCCGACGAGCGCCGGGAGCGGAACCTCCACGCCGCGCAGCCGCACGTCGGGCCGCGCCCGGAACGGGCGCGGCAGGTCCGGCTCGCGCCGCCGCAACCGGATCACGGCCAGCTGGGCGAGCGTGAACGCGAGGAGGACGCCGAAGGAGTACGTGCTCGCGAGGAACTTCGCCTCGCTGTCGACGGTGGAGCCCACCAGCACGACCGCGATCGCGACCGCGGTGATGGCTGCGATCGTCTCGCGGGAGACGAGCGTCCGCCGCTCGAAGCGGCCGATCTCCCGGGGCAGCATCCCGTGCGTGCCCATCGAGTGGGCCAGGCGCGCGCAGCCCGACATCGACGTCGTGATCGCCATCAGGAGGATGAGCGCCGACGAGAGCCCGACCGCGATCTGGAGCAGCTCGACGACGTCCGCAGGGAGCTCGCCGTCGAACGCCGTGACGATGCCCACCAGCGGCGCCTCGAGCCACTGCCCTCCCAGCTCGGACGATCCGTCCTCGCCCGGGAAGGCGGTCACGCCGACGACCGCGACGAGCACGGTCAGGATCACGACGAGGCCGATCGCGGAGAAGAGCGACCGCGGCAGCGTGCGGCCCGGCTCACGAGCCTCTTCCGCGAGATTCGCGACCGTCTCGAGGCCCGTGTAGGCGAGGAACGCCGAGCGGGATCGCGAACAGGAGGTCGTCGAGCCAGGTCTGACCAGGAGCGAGGTCGAGCCCCTCGACGAGGGTCGAGGGCGAGAACAGGAGCGCGAGGCCGAGCAGGACGATGAACGACTGCACCACGAGGTCGAGCAGCGCGACGACCAGCGCCGGCCGGTGCAGCCGCGAGCGCCGCACGAGGCGGTACCCGCCGATGAGCGCGATCGCGGAGACCGCCACGACGATGTCCCAGGGCGAGTCCCTCAGGCTGTTCGCCTCGAGCGCCGCTCCGACGTAGTGCGGCACGAACAGGGCGGAGAGCGCGATGACGATCAGGTAATCGAGGAAGAGCGCCCATCCGGTGACGAATCCGACGAGATCGTTGAACGCACGCCGGGTGAAGGTCTCCGCGCCTCCCGTCTCGGGGATCGCAGCGGTGCCTTCCGCATACGAGAGCGCGACGAGCCCGAACACGATCCCGGTGAAGGCGAGGACGATCGGTGTGAGACCGAGCGCCGAGGCGGCGACGATCCCGAGCGCCACGTAGATCGAGGAGCCGATCTCCCCGTAGGCGATCGCGAACAGCGCCGGCGCGTCCAGCACGCGCTCGAAGCCGCTGACCTTGCGGGCCACCTACTGCCCCCCGCGCTTTCGCTCGAGCTGGATCCGGGCGATCCCGAGCGCGACGAAGAGGCCGCCGAGAAGGAACCCGAGTATGCCGCCGCCGTGGGCGGCCGTGACGACGAGGAGCGAGACGCCGATCGCGACGAACACTGCGCCGAACACGTAGACCGCCCGGCTGTACCAGGCCATCAGGCGGCACCCCGCTGCCGCGAGGCAGTGACCATCACCCGGCACGGTGCCTTGCGCATGACGCGGTCGACCGTCGAGCCGAAGACGCCGCGCGCGGCGTGTGAGGTCCTTGCGGGGCGACCCGAGGACGATGATCTCGGCCTCGCGCCGCTCCGCCTCCCGGACGATCTCCGCCGAGGCGTTCCGGCCGCGCACGAGCCGTCCGACCACCCGCACGCCGTAGGTCTCGCCGACCGCGACGGCCTCGTCGAGCTCGTCGTTCGCCTGCCCCTCCTCCTCCGGGAGCTCGGCGTCGAGCGGAAGCTCGAGTGGCACCTCGATCACCGTCAGCGCGACGACCCGCGCGCCCCGCTCCGCCGCCAGCCGGCACGCAACGTCGAGCGCGTCGTCGGACGGCCGGCCGGGGACGATCGGGACGACGATCCGCCGGTACTCGAGCGCGAGCGCCGCGCCGAACGCCGGCGGGGCCTTCACCGTCTCGCGCAGCGAGGCGTGCACCCACCGGCGTCGGTAGATCGATGTACCCCACCAAGCCGACGACGATCCAGCCGAGCCCGACCCACCGCGTCAGCGGGTTCTGGACGAGGATCACGAGGAACGAGGCGCCGGTCGCGATCCCGCCGAAGATCGCGAACAGCGGCCAGTCGACGCCGCGGAGCCTCAGGTTCGGGCGGGCGCGGT
Organism: uncultured Actinomycetes bacterium; assembly: GCA_963793655.1. Lineage (GTDB taxonomy): Bacteria > Actinomycetota > Thermoleophilia > Gaiellales > Gaiellaceae > Gaiella. The sequence continues at coordinate 298,130 of CAWCAV010000009.1, read as the reverse complement.
AGCTCACCGCCGGGTCGGGCCGCGCTCCTGAGACGCACCATCGACACGTGCGCGACGGTGAACGAGAGTGTCGCCCCCAGCGAGTAGAGCGTCCCGACGAACTTCACGTCGCCGGGCAGGAGGATCGCGATCGGCGCGACCCCCGCGAACAGCACGAGCGAGAGGTACGGCGTCTTGAACCGCGGATGGAGCCTGCGGAAGACCTCCGGCATCTGCCGGTACGTCGCCATCGAGTACGTGATCCGCGAGGCGCCGATGATCCCGGCGTTCGTTGCGATGAAGAGGATCGTCGCGGCGAGGATCCCGACGTAGACCTGCGTCCAGTCGCAGGAGCGCCCCTTCGAGACCGAGGTTGTCGACGACGCCGAGGACAGGGTCGTTCGCATAGCCTCCCTGCTCGGGCGGCAGCGCGAGGAGGGTCGTCAGCTCGCCGTCGATCTCCTTCACCGGCAGCGCGGAGAGCGCGATCAGCGGCAGCGTGAAATAGATCGCGAACACCGCGAGCGCCACGAGCTTGTACGCGTTCGGCACGCTCCGCTCCGGCTCGCGCGCCTCCTCGGCCAGGTTGGAGACGGTCTCCACCCCTGTGTACGCGAGCATCGCGACCGGGATTGCGATGGCGAGGTTCGCCCCACGTGGGCGCGACTCCCCAGTGGACGTTGTCGACGAGCACCTCGGGGCTGAACACGAGGGCGAACCCGAGGAGCACGAGCAGCACCTGCGTCCCGAAGTCGACCACGGCGAGCACGATCGAGAGCTTGGCCGCCTCGGTGACGCCGACGAGGTTCAGCGCGACGAGCACGACGATCACGGCCGCGCCGACGACGATGTCCCACGGGTTCGTCCGCAGCGACTCGCCGAAGATCGCCGAGAGGTAGTGCGGGACGAAGAACGCCGACGTGGCGATCGTGACCACGTAGACGAGCATCTGCGCCCACGCCGCGCCGAAGCTGACCAGCTCGTTGAACCCGTGGCGCGCGAAGCTCGACGAGCCACCGGCCTCGGGGAACCGCACGGTGCCCTCGGCGTAGGTCGCCGCGGTGGCGGCGAACACGACGCCGGCGATCAGGAAGACGAGCGGCGTCAGCCCGAGGGCGAAGACGGCGGTGAGCCCGAGCGCGTAGTAGATCGACGAGCCGACGTTGCCGTAGGCGGTGGCGAAGAGCGCGGGCGTCCCGAGCACGCGCTCCATCCGCACCTCGCGCCGCCGTCGGCTTCCGGGCACCGGCGCAGTCTAGAGACGGAGCCCGTCGGTGTTCAGAGGCACTTCCGGGCCGAGGCCGGCCGGCCCGGAAGTGCCAGGTCTCGCGAGCGCGCTATCCGTGGATCGAGGCGATCACGGGGATGATCAGGATCGCCACGATGTTCGCGATCTTGATCATCGGGTTGATCGCGGGGCCGGCCGTGTCCTTGTAGGGATCGCCGACCGTATCGCCGGTGACGCCCGCTGCGTGGGCCTCCGAGCCCTTGCCGCCGTAGGCACCGTCCTCGATCAGCTTCTTCGCGTTGTCCCACGCCCCGCCGCCCGAGGTCATCGAGATCGCGAGGAAGAGCCCGGTGACGATCGTCCCGATCAGGAGCCCGCCGAGCATCTCCGGCTTGATGACCCCGACGACGATCGGGATCGCGACGGGGATGAGTGCCGGAACCAGCATGCTCTTGATCGCGGAGCCGGTGACGATCGAGATCGACGTCGCGTAGTCCGGGCGCGAGGTGCCCTCCATGATTCCCGGGTCCTCGCGGAACTGGCGCCGGACCTCCTCGACGACCTCGCCGCCGACGCGGCCGACGGCCGTCATCGCCAGGGAGGCGAAGAGAAACGGCATCATCCCGCCCACGAACAGGCCGGCGATGACCCACGGATCGGCGAGGTCGAACGTCACGTTCAACCCCTCGTCGGCGAGCCCGCGCACGTACTCGTCGAACAGGATCAGCGCGGCGAGGCCCGCCGATCCGATCGCGTAGCCCTTCGTGACCGCCTTGGTCGTGTTGCCCACCGCGTCGAGCGGGTCGGTCACTCCGCGCACCGATTCCGGCATGTCCGCCATCTCGGCGATCCCGCCGGCGTTGTCGGTGACCGGCCCGTACGCGTCGAGTGCCACGATCAGCCCGGTCATCGAGAGCTGCGCCATCACGGCGACGCCGATCCCGTAGATGTGCGGCTCGCCGTTTCCGAGGCCGACCGCGTAGTAGGAGCCGACGACGCCCGTGGCGATCACGAGGACGGGGAGAGCGGTGGCCTGCATGCCGAAGGCGAGCCCCGCGATGATGTTCGTGGCGTGCCCCGTCGTCGACGCCTCGGCGATCTTCTTCACCGGGTGCCAGCGCGAGCCCGTGTAGTACTCGGTGATCGCGACGAGCAGGAACGTGACACCGAGTCCGATCAGGGCCGGGACGTAGAGCTGCCAGAACGTGAAGCGGTCTCCGTCGAACGCGAGGGTGACGGGGATGAACCCGATCGCCGACAGGACCGTCGCGACGATCACGCTCTTGTACAGCGCGTTGATGATCGCGTTCTCACCGCGGCCGATCCAGGCGAAGAAGGTGCCGATCACGGACGCGAGGATGGACACGCCGCCGAGGGCGAGCGGATACAGCCAGAGCTCCCCCGACGGAAAGGCCGTCCCCAGGAGCATCACCGCGACGGCCGTCACGGCGTAGGTCTCGAAGAGGTCGGCCGCCATGCCGGCGCAGTCGCCGACGTTGTCGCCCACGTTGTCGGCGATCACGGCCGGGTTGCGCGGGTCGTCCTCCGGGATCCCGGCCTCGATCTTCCCGACGAGGTCGGCGCCGACGTCGGCGGCCTTCGTGAAGATGCCGCCGCCGAGACGGGCGAAGACGGAGATGAGCGAGCCGCCGAAGGCGAGCCCGATCAGGTCGTCGACGGCCGATTCCGGCGAGTTGTCGAGGACGCTCGTGAGGATCCCGTAGTACCCGGCGACGCCGAGCAGCCCGAGGCCGACGACGAGCAGGCCCGTGACCGACCCCGCGCGGAATGCGACGCGAAAGGCAGGGGCGACTCCCTCCCGGGCGGCCTCCGCCGTCCGGACGTTCGAGCGCACGGCGACGTTCATGCCGATGAAGCCCGCAGCGGCGGACAGAATCGCACCGATCAGGAACCCGATCGCGGTTCCCCAGCCGAGCTCGTTGTAGAAGCCGAGCGCCAGGAACGGTACGACGGCGACGATCGCGATGGTCGTGTACTGCTTGGTGAGGTACGCCGCCGCGCCCTCCTGGACAGCGTGAGAGATCTCCTGCATCCGCGCGTTCCCAGCCGGCTGTGAGAGCAGCCACCAGGTCAGATACAGGCCGTAGAGGACTGCGACGCCCGCACAGACGAGCGCGAAGAGCACGGCGTGGTCAACGAAGAAGTCCATCCATCCTCCGGGTCAAGGCGCACAAAGTCACGCCGAACTGGCGTCAGCGCGGGGGATTATGCAGCACAAGCCGGTCGAGCGTTCAGGGATCGGCACTCGACCGCCCGAGCGCCCCTCAACCGGTGGCCGGCACGGTCACGCGCACCTGCTCGGCGTAGATCTCCTCGAGACTCGCGCCCTCCGCGCGACGCGCGATCTGACGCTCCGCCACGCTCCGCTCGGGGAGCCGGAGCCACTGCGTCGCCCCGATCTCGTCGGCGACCGGCAGCACCCACTCGATCAGGCGCTCGACCCGGGCGCGCGCGGGAAGCGCGTCGCCGCGCTCGAGGTCGATGAGCTCGCCGGAGAGGCCGTTCCGGATCGCGCGCCAGGTGTTCTCCTCGATCAGGCGGTGCGGATGCTCGGGAAGCGGCTCCCCCTCGTCGATCGCCCGCGCGCAGCGCGCCGTGAGCGACACCATCAGGGCGACGAGCGACTGCGCCTCACCGAGATCCGGCTGGGCGTCGCAGTTGCGGATCTCGACGGTCGGGAACACGAGGTGCGGCCGGACGCTCCACCAGAGCTGCGTCGGCTCGTCGATCGATGACGTCTCGTAGAGAAAGCGGACGTAGTCCGCCTGCTCGTCCCACGAGTGCAGCGGGTCCGGCACGCCGCAGCGCGGGAAGAAGCGCGTGAAGACCTGCGTCCGGGCCGAGTGGAGCCCCGTGTCGACACCCTCGTGGAAGGGCGAGCTGGCCGAGACGGCGAGCAGCTCGGGGAGCCAGTTGCGGAGCGCCGACGTGACCTGGACGGCCCGGTCCGCGCCCCGGATCGCCACGTGCGTGTGGAGGCCGAAGGTGTTGTTTCGCCAGACGACGTAGCGGAGGATCTCGTCGTTTCGACGGTAGTGCGGTGTGTCGATGATGCGCTGGTCGCGCCAGCTCGCCCACGGATGCGTTCCCGTGGCGCCCAGCGCGAGACCGAGCGGCTCGACGAGCGCCGCGAGCTCGGCGCGACGCTCCGCGAGCGCGGCGGGGACCTCCGCGAACGACGCCTGCTTCCCCGTCTTGACCTCCACCTCCGAGGCGATCAGCTCGCCGACGAGGTTCGGCTCGAGCGGCGTGCCCCGTGCAGCCGCCTGCACGTCCTCGAAGCGGTTGACCAGATCGAGCGTCTCGGGGTCGAGCAGCGCGAACTCCTCCTCGACCGAGACGGTGAAGTCCTCCGCCGCGTCGAAGCGCTCGCGGGCCTCCGCGAGGAGCCGGTCGTACGGCGCGTCGTGCGTCTCGCCCATCTCGCGCGGAAGGCTAGCTTCGGCCGCCGGCCGAGAGCTCGAGCAGCCGCCGGGCGATCCCCGCCCAGCTCCAGCGGGCCTCGGCGACCTCCCTGACCGCCGCTCGCAGACGCGCACGATCGGACGCCGGCAGGGAGAAGAGCGCCTTCAGCCGCTCGCGGAGCTCCGGTGCGCTCGCCACGGGGGCGCTGACCAGCCGCCCGAGCTCGGGCGGCAGGGCCGCCTCCAGTTCCGCGGCGACCTCCGCGAGCCCGGAGTGCCGCGCGACGACCGGTGGGCACCCGGCTGCCGCAGCCTCGGCGGCGACCATCCCGAAGGCCTCGGGGAACACCGAGGGCACGACGCACGCGTCCGCGAAGGCGAGCAGGTGCCGCAGGTGCCGGTGCTCGAGCGGCCCCGTGAAGAGCACCCGGATGTCGAGCGACCCCGCCAGCGACTCGAGCGCCGACCGCTCGGGGCCGAACCCCACGATCACGGTCCGCGCGTCCAGCCCATGGACGGCCTCGAGCAGGACGTCGACGCCCTTCTGCTCGATCAGCTTGCCGAAGTAGACGACGGTCGGCGTGTCGCCGTGGAGGAACGTCGCGAGCCGGCCGGCATTCCCTTCGTCCGACCGGCGCTCCTCGCGATTCCCGGGGTTCGGAGGGTCCTGCCGTGCCTCGTCGATCAGGGCGGCGAGCGCGGTGTCGCGGCTCTCGGGACGCCACAGGTCGATGTCGACCCCGGGCGGCACCTCGTGGACACGGGGAACCGGACCGCAGACCTCTCCGAGCACCTCCCGGATGTGGGCGGAGCCGACGAAGGTCGCGCGCGCGTGCCCCAGCGTCTCCCGCCCCCACTCACCAAGATCGGGACGGCCCCGCATCGCATACTCGAGCTCGGAGCCGTGCGCCTTCACGGCGAACGGCTCCCCCGAGGCGACGCCGACGGGACCGCCGAGCAGCACGTGGTTCGCGAAGACGAGATCGGCGGGCGCGAGAGCACGAACCGCCGCGGCGTTCGCTTCGACCCACCTGTCCAGCTCCTCCCGGGTGCAGTCCGGTACCCGCCGCACCTCGTATCCGGCGTAGTGGTCGACCACGAAGACGGGCAGAAACGCCCCGACATCCGGCCGCACCGCCGCCGCACCTCCGAGGTCATAGTCGGCTGGCCGGGCCTCCTGGCTCAGCACGGTCACGTCGTGCCCCGCCCGGCTCCATTCGCGCGCGAGCTGGCGCGTGTAGACGTTCGAGCCGGTGCCGCCGAGCAGGTACCCGTGCCAGAGGAGGATGCGCACGTACGACATCCTGCCCAGCGCCGCGACCGGGCGAGCAGGGAGCCGGCACGGGGATCGCCCTGGTTCTACCGGGCGACACCCGCGCCGGCTCGGAATGTCCGTGCCGACGCGCTCGGCTGCCCGTCCCGGATGCACCCGAGCGGGCAGCGGACTCCTCGTCTCGGTGACGGGTCCCGCCACCGGTGCCCCGTGATCCGCAGTCCCGGTCTCCCCACACCCGTCCCGGGACGGGTGGAGGGCGAACGGGCGAACGGAGACATGTCTGGCCCCGGTGGCTCCCCGTCGGTGGGTCCGATCGCCGTGGACTTCCAGGCGATCGAGGCGCGGGCACGATCGAAGCCGTCAGGCGACCGCTTCGTGCCGGGCATCTCGAGCGTCGTGGTCATGGTGGGCGATCAGTCCCTTCTGTCATGCGCCGCTAGATCGGCCAGCGGTGCTTCTTCTCGAAGGTCTTGAACGACCAAGAGTCGTTGTCCCAGACCTTCATCTCCTGCTCGGAGGACTGCTTGACGGACGCCACGTTCACGACCGTTGCATCGCCGCTCTTGGCGATGCCGCCGTTGGCCTCCGCCTCGCCGCCGATGCCTTTCCCACCGTCGGCGGTGCCGTTCCCCGTGTCCTTTGCGATGACGTCGCCACCGACCGCGGCGGTCTGATTGCCACCGGTGTTCGCGTATCCCGTGGCATTGAGGGCGCCCTCCGTGTCACCGCCACGACCGGTGGTGCCGCCCTGGTTCGTGGTCGACGTCGTCGTCGTCATCGGATTGGCGGCCTGGGAAGCCGAGAAGCTCCCGTTCGAGTTGCTGCCGCCGTTCGCCGACGCCGAAGCGCTCTGCGAGGTCGTGTCCGTGACCGCTCCCGCGGCCCCGCCGGTGGCCGTCTGGCCCAGGCCGTTGGAGCCGCCGTCGCCGTCGTCCCCGCCGTCTCCGGCGTTGGCCTGGGAGCTGCCGGCGTCACCGTTGTCGGTCGAGCCGGTCGAGCCACCGAAGCCACCGGGAGCACCCGCTCCCGCCGCTCCGCCGACTCCGCCCGGAGCTGCCGCTGCGGCGCCGGTGCCGGTGCCGCCGGCCGCACCGCTGCCGGATGCACCCGAGCCGTTGCCGCCGTTGCAGTTCGACCCGCCACCGAGGCCACCGACGCAATCGCCGCCGGCTCCACCGGTGCCGGCGCCGCCGGTGCCATCGCCACCTGCCCCACCGGTTCCACCAGCCGCCGAGGCAGCGCCGTTCCCGCCGTTGCCGGCGGCGCCACCTGCGCCACCTGCGCCGCCGTTCCCGCCGTTGCCGGAATCGGAGGAGGTGTCACCACCACGACCGGACTCGGCATTGCCGCCCCGGCCGCCGTCACCGCCGTCGGCGGACTGGCAGCCGCCGGCACGGACGCCGCAGCTGTTCTCTGCGTCGCCGCCAACCGATGTGTTGTCGTCAGCGTTGTCGTTGAGCGCCCCGGCGTGGCCGCCGTTGGCGTCCTGACCGACGTCGCTGTCGGCCTCGTTCGAGGCACCGACATCGGCCCTCGTCGAGTTGTCGTTGGCGATCGAGCCGCCGTCGTTGCCGACGGAGCTCGTGTTGCCTCCCGTGATGCCGCCGGAGGTGGCCGCGCCGGTGCTCGACGTGGCGCTCTGGCTCTGGGAGGTTCCGTCGTTACCGGTGTTGACGTACCCACCGGGGCCGCCCGTGCCGGCGCCGCCGATGGCGGTGCCGCCGTTGGCGGTCGCAGGCCCCGACGTCGCAACGCCGGTCTGGACGACCGTTGCGTTCTGGATCGACGCCTGCACATTCGCCTTCAGAGCGTCCTTGTTGAACCCGATGTCCGCCAGCGCGTTCGCCGGAAGCACGAGCCCAACTGCGAGCACTCCGAGTGCGAGCAGTCTGCGTGACACGTATCTCACATCCTTTCGTCACAGCCGAATCACAAATCGCCCATCGAGCCCGGGCCCGACGAGTCCACGTGGCGTGTGGCGAGAAGGTCAGACGGGAACGTCGATCCGTGCGAGAACCGGGGCCGGCCGCCTGACGACCGACCCCTCACGCGCCCGCAGCAGAACCGGTGGCACGAGCACGAAGGCGAGGACGATCGCTGCGATCCCCGACGACCCCGCACCCGACATCGCCGCTGCGAGCGCAGAGACCCACGTCGGTGGGTCCCGCACCGGCGGGAGCGGCGGCTCCCGACCGGCGTCTCCGGTTCCTGCGTGGCTCCCCGGGCGCGAGTCGAAGCGCGCTTGCGTGGAGTGCAGGGCGGAAGATCGATGGTTGCCCGTCGGCGCCGGCTCGCGGCGCGCCGGGAGGCGCGCCGCCGGCGCGCCATGAGCGCGTGCAGCGCGCGGGGGCAGAGCCCCGGCACCGGTCGCGTCCCGCCCACCGCGGAAGACGGCCGGTTTCTCCTGGTCGCCCGCAGTCGGCGCGGTCGAGGACGGATGGCCGCTTGCGGCGAGGGCCTCGTCGCCCGTCGCGCTGAAGGGTGCGGATGCGACGGGCGACGGGCCTGGGGGGGACGCTGCGGGAGCGCAGAACGCGCTCGGGTCGGTACCCGGCAGGGTCACGCCGGAGCCGGTGGACTGCACCGCCGCCTGCTGCGTGACGCCGCAATTGACGACCGCGGCCGAGCCCGCGATCCCACCGAGAGAGACGGAGGACGCGACGGCCTGCTGAACCACGATCGACGTCTGCAAGATGTCCTGGAAGTCGAGGCCTTCGCCACCGAATGAGCTCTGGGCGGCCTCCTGCACGATCGCAGCCCTGTTCAGCGCGTCGGCGTCGCTCGACGCCGCGGGCAGCCCGGCTGCGCCGGCTTGCTGTGTCGTCATGGCGCTCGCGAAGGCGTCCTGTGCCGCGTACGCGGCCTGGAAGACCGCCTGCGAGCCCGTCCCGGCGACACGAGCCGCCCATTGGCCGGCGAGCTGCTGGATCACCACGAGGTCGGTGGCGGAGGCGGAGGCGCCGGCCGTTCCGCCGACCGTGCGCGAGCGCCGGGTGCCCGTCTGGACGGTCGCAGCGTCGGCGTCGAGATCCTGCTCGACGAGCGCGAGTTGGCCTGCCCGCTGCGCGAGGGTGCCGCCGTCCGCCGCGCCCACCTGAAAGACCTGCTGGTCGACGGCCGCGATGCCGGCAGCCGCCGCGACGCTCGCCACGAAATGGGCGCCGCGCCCGGTCATGACGGCATCGTGCTGTGACGAGGCCGCGTCCGCTCGCCCGGCCTGCGCGAGGTCGACCTCCTGGCCGGCCCACTGTTCGGCCCCAGCCCGGTCGGCGGCGTCGAGGACCTGATCGGTCCCTTGAGCGGTGGTCCCGGAAAGCGCGACGGCTGCATCGCTGGAGACGACGTTCCTCTGGGCGAGGCGGCCAATGCCCCACGCGAGCGCGCCGACGTCGGCCTGCTGGGCATCGGCGACGGCCGCGGCATCCTGGACGACGGCGGTCAGCTGACCGGCCGACTGCCATCCGCTCGAGCCATCCTGCGAGACGACCTGCACGACGCGCGCGGTCGCCGCTGCGGTCGCCTGCGCCTGTGCGGCGTTCAGCTGGGCCGCGGAGGACGGGTCATCCGGGGCGGTCGGAACCGGAGGCACAGCCGAGCCGTCGTCTCCGGGCTGCCCGACCCAGCTCCACGTCCAGTTCCAGATCCAGATGCACGAGCCGCAGGGCAGCGATCCCTGCCAGCTCCAACCCCACGTCCAGCCCGCGACACCCGCGCGCGACCAGTCCCAGCTCCACTTCCACGATCCCGCGTGCTCGTCGTCGTCCTCGTCGGCAGCCCGCGAGGTGATCGTCCCGCCGGGCGCGGTCGACTTCCCATCGTCCCAATCCCATGTCCAGGACGTCATCGCAGCGCGGACGAGCCCCTCGAGGCTATCCGACTCGTCACGTTGCCAGGCCCAGTTCCAGATCCACACCTGCAGCCCGGTGGGCCCGGGACGGTCGAGATCCGCTCCCGCGACCGCGACGGCGAGCGTCGTGTTCCGGGAGTCGCTCGAGACGGCAACGGCCACGGAGCCGGCGCCCACTCCGTCGCCGGGAGGAGGGCCCACATCGGCCGTCGTCTGATTCTGCTGAGTCGCTCCGGCGGACGACCCCGGGCTGTCGACGCGGATCGAGAGGCTCGTGTTCTGTGCACCGTCCTGCTGCGTAGCCGCATATTCCGCCGCGTCCTCCGCGCTCGCGTAGGAGGTGGCCGACGCGGCGTTCACCTGGCTCACCGGCCCGTCGTCGCCGGGCGAGAAGACGCGCACGGAGACGCTCGTGTTGGTGACGCCCTCCTGCGTGGCGCCGGCCGTGGCGCTTCCGGATCCGGATACGACGCCGTCCGACGTCGCGCTCGCCGTCGCGGCCGCCGCCGCGAGGTTGAGCTGAGAGACGCCATCGTCGTCGCCGGCGCTGCCGACCCTGACCACGACCGCAGTGTTGGCGGCACCTGACTGCTCGGCGCTGGCGGCCGCGCCGGCTTCCTGCTGGACGGTCGTCGGGCCAGCGGTGTCGACGACCGTCGACACAGACGCATCGGCGTCGGCCGACGCCCGGTTCTCCTGGCCGACCTTCTTCCCGTTGCCCGGATCGTCGATCCGTACCGCGACCGACGTGTTCTCGACGTTCCGCTGGCCGGCTGACGCCGCTGCATCCGCCTTCTGGCCGACGGACGCGCCCTGATCGACCTCGCTCCGAGGCTCGGCCTCCTCACCGGAGGCAGCTGCGGCGGCAGCCGGCTCGTCGTCGGCGTGCCCGGGAGCGTTGGCCGCGTTTCCCGGGCGGTCGTCGGACTTCTCGGACTTGCCCGGGAGGTCTGCCCCGTCCCCTGCGTTCCCGGGGCCACCCGCGGCGTCCGCCGAGGTGGCGTCCGGCGGATCCGCGGTCGCGCCCGGATCGCCGCCGGCGTGGCCGGGAGACGAGCTGCCGTCCGGGGCCGCCGGAATGACGACGTCCGTCGTCCCACCTGGGTCCGCCTGCACGGGCGGCGCCACCGCCAACGTGGCGAGAGCGGCGAGCACCGCCACCGACCAGCGAGCTCGAATCCCCTTGCCACGGCGTGTCGAAGCCGGTGCCCCCACGAGGCTCCTTCGCTACGTGCGGCAGTGCCCCCTCCGTCACCGCCACCGGACGGCTCCCTAGCTCCCCGGAGCCGTCCTCCGTTCTACGTTGCGCGGAGTTCCCCGACATCCCTCTGACAGGGGGTCTTCGGAGCCGCGAGCCCCGGGGCGCGAGCCTCAGGTGAGGTGGAAGTAGAGGGCGTAGAGCAGCTCGACCGCGGGATTCGAGGTGTGGATCTGGACGTCCGACGGGGAGTCGATCAGTGCCTGCGTGTAGTTGAAAATGATCTTCACCCCGGCCGCGACGAGGCGGTCGGCAGAGTCCTGGGCCGCCTCGGCCGGCACAGCCAGCACGCCGACCACGATGCTGCGGTCACGGACGATCTCGTCGAGACGGTCGAGCGGGCTGATCGGGACGCCGCCGAGCGGCGTGCCGACCTTCGACTGATCGGCGTCGAACACGGCGGCGATCGTGATGCCGTGCTCGGCGAAGATGGGCGAGGACGCGATCGCGCCTCCCAGCCGCCCGGCTCCCACGAGCGCGATGTTGTGCTGCCCCTGCGTCCGTAGGATCTTGCGGATCTCCGAGAGGAGCGAATCCACCGAGTAGCCGACGCCGCGCTTTCCGAACTTGCCGAAGCCCGAGAGGTCGCGCCGGATCTGCGTCGCGTTGATGTTCGTGTACTCGGCGATCTCCTGTGAGGAGATCCTGTCCTTTCCCATCTTCCGCGCCTGGGTCAGTACCTGGAGGTACCGGCTCAGACGCGCTGCGACGCCGACCGTCAAGCGTTCCGCCACCAACGTCCTCCTGGGAGTTTGTGACAACGGCGCACATTCTGCCCACGCCCGTTGCGCAGCGGGAGGAGAACCGTCAGTGCGGGTGCAACGGCTTCGCGGCTGCACCTAGAGGACCGCGCGCAGGTCCTCCTGTTCGACGTGGTAGCGGAAGCGCTCGACGCCGTCGACCTCGACCACCGGGATGCGCGAGCGATACCGCCGCTCGAGCTGGGGGTCGGTCGTGATGTCGACGACCGTGAAGTCGGTACCGCAGACCGACCGGACCACGTCGACCGCAGGGCCGCAGAGGTGACAGCCGGGTGCCGTGTAGACGACGACGCGGACGCCCATGAAACGTCTTCTAGGCGATATCGGCGAAGCCGAGATCGGCCTAGGGGTAGAGGCCCCGCGTCGTCGTTGCCTCGGCGACACGCTGGACTGCGAGGCCGTAGGCGGCCGTGCGCATGCTGGTGGTGAAGCGCTCGCGCGCCGACCACGTCTCCTCGAACGCGCGCACGACGATGTCGTTCAGCTTCGCGTTGACCTCGTACTCCTTCCAGAAGTACTCCTGGAGGCCCTGCACCCACTCGAAGTACGAGACGACGACGCCCCCCGCGTTCGCGAGGACGTCGGGGAGGACGAGGACGCCGCGGTCCTCGAGGATCTCGTCCGCGCCGGGCGTGGTCGGGCCGTTGGCCGCCTCGCAGATCATGTGGGCCCGAACGCGGGGCGCGTTGTCGGCGCGGATCACCTGCTCGAGCGCCGCGGGGACGAGCACGTCACACTCGACCTCGATCAGCTCGTCGTTCGTCGCATCCTCCGTCCCCGGGAGCCCGGCCAGGACGCCGTGCTCCGCCTTGTGCGCGATCGCGGCCTGGACGTCGATCCCGTACGGGTTGACCACCGCCCCCGTCGAGTCGGAGGCGGCGATGACGCGCGCGCCTTCCTCGGACAGCAAGCGTGCGAGGTTCCGGCCCACGTTGCCGAACCCCTGGATCGCAACCCTCGTGTCGGGAAAGCGCTTGCCCTCCTTCTGGAGCGCGGTGCGTATGCAGTAGAGGACGCCTCGGGCGGTGGCGCCGTCGCGGCCCACCGACCCGCCGATCGACAGCGGCTTCCCGGTGACCACGCCGAGCACGGAATGCCCGACGTTCATCGAGTACGTGTCGAAGATCCAGGCCATCACCTGCGAGTTCGTGCCGACGTCGGGCGCGGGGATGTCCTTCTCGGGACCGATCTCGTTGATGATCTCCGTCGTGAAGCGGCGCGTGAGCCGCTCGAGCTCACCCGGCGTCAGCTGCTTCGGGTCGCACACCACGCCGCCCTTCGCGCCGCCGAACGGGAGCCCCATCAGCGCGCATTTCCAGGTCATCCACATCGACAGGGCCTTCACCTCGTCCCGCGTCAGCCCCGGGTGGTAGCGGATCCCGCCCTTCGCCGGCCCTCGCGTGACGTTGTGGACGACGCGGAAACCCTGGAACACCGTGGTGGCGCCGTCGTCCATCGAGACGGGAACGGAGACCTCGACCGTCTTCTTGCATTCTGCGAGCACGTTGACGAGGTTCGGGTCGACGCCGAAGATCTCGCCGACCCGACGGAGCTGGCCCCGCGCGAGCTCGAACGGGTTCTCGAAAAGGTGGGTGGCCGCCTCGGTGGTGCTCATCGAGTGCTTCGCGCGACACGCACGACGGGGCGGACTCTATCGGCTACCGCAGGCGGAAGGGGACGGACTCGCTCGTGGCGCGGCCCCCACCGACGGGCACGCCGAGGACTCGGAGCACGTAGCCCCCGGGGGGGAGCCCGGCCCCGCGCGGCCCGCGGCCGGTGAGCCCGAAGGCGTACCGCCCGGGAAGGACGTCGCGGAGGCGGACGAGCGTTCCCAGCCGGCGCTTGCCACGGTAGAGCTCGATCTCGAGCCTCGAGAGCGGAAGCAGCTGTGGACGCCCGGCGGAGCCGTCGACGCGCCCGGCGACGAGGGAGAGCACCGCGGGGTTGCGGTCGCTCGCCCTGAACACCGCGCTCGAGAGCTTGAGGCGAGCGACGACCGGAAGGCGCGTCAGGGGAACCGCGGCGGCCCACGGGACGCGGAGGCGAGTGCCGGGCCCTACGACCGCGCGCACCGCTCCCTCGAGGGCCCCGGGCGCCGCCGGCCGCACCGCGGCCGTCACGGCGAGGCGAAGCTCGGCCGACCGTCCCGGCCGGAGGACGACCCGCTCCGGGGTCGTCCGCACCTTCACGCCCGCGGCGGCCGCCCCGGGGAGGAGTCGGACGACCAGCACACGGCGGGAGACGTTTCGGAGCGTCACGCGCCCGGACGTCTTGCTCCGCTTGCCGACGAGGGCCCCGAGCGCCGCAACCGGCGGGTCGGCGACCAGCTCGACCGCCGACGCGGCGGCCGGGTCGACGAGGCCGGGGCCGCCGCCGCCGACCCCGCGGCGCGCGGTCGCAACGAGCGCGCCGCGCAGGCCCGCTGCGTCGAGGTCCGGCCGTGCCTCGGCGAGGAGCGCAGCCGAGCCCGCGACGACTGCGGCCGCCGCGCTCGAGCCGCTGAGCGTCCCGTACCGGGCCGCGCCCCCCTCGTTGCGACCGGGGACCGACGTCACCAGTCCCACTCCAGGGGCCGCGACCTCCGTTCCCACGCCGCCGTCGAAGGCGAGACCCGTGCTCGAGAACGGCGCGACCGCCCCGAGCGCGGGGTTGGCGCCGAAGTCCGCGGCGCCGACACCGAACTCGACCGGGACGCCGGCTGCCACGGCGCTCCGCACCTCGGCGGCGGCACGTGCGGCGATGCCGACGATCGGCACCTCGACCGGCTCGTCGACGCCGAGCGACCCCGCGGGAATCGGGCCGTCGACGAGTACGGCACGCGCGCCGGCAGCGGCGAGCTCGCGCACCGCCTCGGGCGTGGTGGGCCCGGACGGGAGGAGCACCGCAACGCCGGCCACGCGGCTGTAGCCGCGCGCGTCGAACAGGCGGTCGAGCGCGTTGCCTCGCGTGACGGCGACGACCTGCCGGCGCGGGAGCGCGACCACCGCGGCGGACACGACCTCCCCGGGCCCGGCCGCCCCGCCGAGCGCGGTCTCACCCGAGGCGAGGACGCGGAGCCCGGCGCGGAGCAGGACGTGGACGGTGGGGCTCCTCCCGCGCGAGTCCGATGCGGCGACACCCAGCACGCCGGAGGTTCCCGCCGGGCCGGCGACGCTTCCGTAGCCGGGGCCGGCCGGCCCGTCGTTTCCCGCCGGGGCCACGACGAGCGTTCCGAGCGCCAGCGCGCCGCGTCCAGCTCGAGCGAGCGGGCCGTCCGGGAAGGAGGCGAAGGGCTCCACGACGCCCACGAGCGCGACCCGCGCGCCGTCGTGGGCGTCGCCGTCGCCGTTCGGGTCGACGGCCGCCTCGAGCCCGGCGAGCAGCTGGTCGGTGCGGCCGTAGACCGAGACGCTGCCGTCCGCATCCGGCTGCCAGCCCGCCACCCTGATCGGGAGGAGCGATGCTCCGGGCGCGACGCCCCGGAGCCCTGCGGGGCCGCGCACCCCGGCGACCAGGCCCGCCAGCTGGGTCGCGTGCCGCTCCGGCCGTCCGGGCTCGGTCGGGTTGGGCTCGGCCGACGGGTCGCCGTCCGCATCCAGCACGTCGATGCCTGGCAGGAGTCGGCCCTGGAGAAACGGGTGCCGGGTGTCGATGCCGGTGTCGAGCAGTGCGACGGTCACGCCCGCCCCGTCGACCCCCGGCAGCTCGAGCCCGACCCGGCGGCCGCTCGACGGGCCGAACGCCTCGGTGTCGAGCACCGGCTGGGCCACTTCGGCCGGGTACGCGGCGCGCACCGGATAGACGCCCGCAACGACGGGGTCGCGTTCGAGCGTGGGCAGGAGCATTGGGTCGACCGAGGCGGCGAAGCCGTTCAGCACGCGGACGTAGGACTGCTCCGGATCGACAGGCGCGCCCCTCGACCAGAGGCCCGCGATCGCACGGCGCTGCGCGGCGCGAGCGGTCGCGGTCCACGAGCGCATCTGCAGCTCTGTCGCGGTTCCCCCGGCCCGGCGTACGCGGTCGGCGAGCGACGGCGCGCGAAGCACGACGACCCACCGGCCGCCGAGCTGCGGCAGCGGCCGGCTTCCCAGCAAGCCCTGCCATCCCTCTGCCCCCACAGGCGTGTCGGCGGCTCCGGCCGCGCCTCCCACGGCAAGGACGCACATTGCCACGAGGGCGCAGAAGACGCCGCTAGACGGACGCGTACGCATCGAGCGCAAGGTAGCCGGGGGACGAGAGGGCGGGCGCGAAGCGCGCGGCGGACGCCACCATCGCGGCGTTGTCGGTGCAGAGCCGAAGCGGCGCGAACCGCCCCTCGGGCAGCGCTTCACGAAGCTCGGAGTTCGCGGCCACGCCGCCCACGACGGCGACCGTCGTGTCGCCCGTCTGCTCCGCGGCTGCTACCAGCCGTCCCACGAGCGCGCGGACGATCGCGCGCTGGTAGGAGGCTGCGAGATCGGCGCGTCGCCGCTCGAGCTCTCCCTCCGGAAGGTCGCGGACCGTATAGAGAAGGGCGGTCTTCAAGCCGGAGAAGGAGAGGTCGAGCCCCGGTACCCGGGCGACCGGGAACGCAAAGGCCTCGGGGTCGCCACTCCGGGCGAGACGGTCGAGCTCCGCTCCCCCCGGATACCCGAGCCCGAGCAGCCGTGCCCCCTTGTCGAACGCCTCCCCGGCCGCGTCGTCCAATGTCGAGCCGAGCACCTCGAACCCCGTCCGCTCCCTGACGCGGAGCACGAGAGTATGCCCCCCGCTCGCGAGAAGGCACGTGAACGGCGGCTCGAGAGGATCCGGGGCGAGGTAGAGCGTCGCGACGTGGGCCCGCAGATGGTCGACGGGGACGAGCGGGAGGCCCCGTGCCCACGCGAGCGCCTTTGCGGCCGAGATCCCGACGAGGAGCGCCCCGACCAGCCCCGGCCCCTGCGTGACACCCACCCGGTCCACGTCCCCGAGCGAGACCCCTGCGTCGTCGAAGGCGGCGCGGATCACGGGGGCCACGAGCTCGAGGTGCCGCCGGGAGGCGATTTCCGGAACGACACCGCCGTAGCGCTCGTGGAGGTCGGCCTGCGAGGCCACGACCGACGACAGGATCACGCCTTCGGTGGTGACGAGCGCAGCCGCCGTCTCGTCGCACGACGTCTCGAGGCCGAGGATCACGAAGCGTCGATGTCCGAGGCTTCGATCCCGTCGGCGTCTGCGTCGCGCCACATGATGAGGGCGTCCTCGCGGTTGTCCGTGTAGTAGCCCCGGCGGACGCCCTTCGGCACGAACCCGAAGCGCTCGTACAGGCGGATCGCTCCCAGGTTCGAGACCCTGACCTCGAGCGTGTAGCCGCGCATCCCGTCGTCCTCCGTGAGCTCGAGGAGACGCTGGAGCAGCGCAGAGGCGACCCCCTGCCGACGCCGCTCGGGCGCGACCGCGACGTTCATCACGTGCCACGCGTCGACGTAGCGGGAGAGGACGAGGTATCCGACGAGGGTGCCGGCCTCGTCGACGGCGCCGAACGAGAGCGAGCTCGGCTTGGCGAGCTCCGACGCGAACATCGAGCGGGACCACGGCGTGCGATACGAGACCCGCTCGATTTGCTCGATCGCGTCGAGGTCGCCCAGCTCGAGGCGCCGAAGCTCCAGCTCGAGCATCATCCGCGCCACCGTGCCGCGTCGGGGGCTCGCACGTAGATCGGCTCGATCGCGTCGACGGGCCCGAACGACGTCGCGAGCCGGGCGTGGAACGCCGCTCGCGGCGCGTGGCGCGGATCGTCGTCGTCGGGGACGAGCGCGCCGTTCGCCTCGAGCACGTCGCGGTAGCGGACGGCCCCGTCGCCGACACATAGCCGCGCGGCGGCGTCCACGTCCCCCGGCTGCATCGAGAGCCCACCGGGGACGAATACCTCGCCGCGGCGGGCGTCGATCACGGGCATTGCTCCCTCCGCGCCGGCCGCGAGGGCGTCGAGTGTCGACACGCCCGCCCCTTCGATCCCGAGCGCGAGCCCGAGTCCACGGGCGACGGCGAGGCCGATGCGGGTGCCCGTGAAGCTGCCGGGCCCGGTGCCGACCACGAGCGCGTCGAGCCGGGACGGGCTCGACGACGCCTGGCGGATCAGCGCGTCGACGTCCTCGAGCAGCGTCCGGGCGACGGACGACCGCGCTCCGAGGACCTCGCCGTCGTCGACCAGCGCGCTCGTTGCGACGTCAGTCGCCGTGTCGAAAGCCAGGATCAGCACCCGCAACTTCTTCTAGCAGCGTCTTGTCGTCGGCGTCGACCGCAACCCGCCGTGTCTCCCTCGAGACGTGCTCGAGCCTGACGTGCGCCCGGGGCGACGGCAGGGCGGAGACGCCTGCCTCGGGCCACTCGACGAACACAACGGCGCCCTCGAAGTACGGCTCCAGGTCCCCCCACTCCGCTGCCGAGAGCCCTCTGAAGCGGTAGAGGTCGAGGTGGGAGACCTCGACGCTCCCGGCGTACCGGTGACCGATCGTGAAGGTCGGGCTCGTCACCCGGACCGTCACACCGAGGGCGCGGCACGCGCCGCGGACGAACGTGGTCTTGCCCGTGCCGAGCTCCCCGGAGACGAGCACGACGTCGCCGGGCGACAGCCGGCGGGCGAGCCGTGCGGCGAGAGCCTCCGTCTCCTCGGCGGAGCGCGTCTCGACCTCGACGACGGGCATGGACGAGATCAGAAGAGGCCGAGCTGCACCGGGTGGCGGCGTGCGGGCTCCTCCTCCGTCACCGGCGCCTGCGAGGCCGTGACCTCCATGCGCGGCGCGCCGCGGGAGAGCAATGCGGGCAGCCGCGCGATGTCCTGCGCGAGCACGGCGCGCATCGTGGGCGTATAGAGCGCAGCGGCAGGGTGGTAGAGCGGGTACAGCGTCACCGGACGCCCGCCCAGCGTCACGTCCTGCTCCTGGCCGTGCACCCGCGTGATCCCGACGGCGCGGCCGGAGAGCAGCGCCGTTGCGAAGCTGCCGAGGGTGGCCACGACTCGGGGGCGTACGAGCTCGAGCTGACGAAAGAGGTAGGGCTCGCACGCGGCTGCCTCGTCCGGCAACGGGTCGCGGTTCCCCGGTGGCCTGCACTTCAGCACCGTGGCGAGGTACACCTCGTCGAGGGACAGGCCGACGCCGCCGAGCAGCCGTTCGAGGAGCTCCCGGGCCCGGCCCGCGAACGGCGTGCCTTCGCGGTCCTCGTGGAATCCCGGCGCCTCACCCACGAGGGCGAGCTCCGCGTCCGCACTGCCCTCACCGAAGACCACCCGCGTGCGCCCACCCGCGAGCGCGCAACGCACGCAGCCGGCAGCCTCGGCGGCGACCGCTTCCAGGGTTGCTGCCCGCTCCCGCGCGTCCAACGGCCCGAACTCTACGGCCCTGTCCGGCCGGCGGGTGGTGTCCGCCCTCGACGCCCTTCCCTCTGACGCGCCGGGAGCCTTCGGAGGTCAGTGCCCGCAGCCGCAGGAGCCGCCGCAGCAACCGCCGCCGCCCGAGCCCGAAGCGAAACTCGGCTTCGACGCGCTGCCGTGGACCGCGAACGACGAGAGCTGCTTCAGCACCTTCGCGGCGCCGCAGCTCGGGCACGTCACGACCTGCTGCTCCGAGCGGACGAGCTCGTCGAAATGCTCCTCGCACTCCATGCACGCGTACTCGTAGATCGGCATGGCCCGTAGTCTAGTCGGACGCAACCGTGGGACCGTGGAAGGCACCGACGCTCGAGGGGCGGCTCGTCCGGCTCGAGCCGCTCGACGCCCGTCACGTCGAGGGGCTCTGGGAGGCGTCCCGCGACTCCCGGACCTGGCGCTGGCTCTCCGTCGTGCAGCCCTCCACGCGAGGTGAGCTCGACGACTGGGTCGCGTCGGCGCTCGCAGCGGCGCGCGCCGGTACGGAGATCCCGCTCGTCACCCTCCACGAGAAGCGCGTCGTCGGCTCGACGCGCTTCCTCGCCCTGCGGCCGGAGCACGGATCGCTCGAGATCGGGTGGACGTGGCTGCATCCGTCGGCCTGGGGCACGGGGGTGAACGTGGAAGCGAAGCTGCTGATGCTGCGGCACGCGTTCGAGGCGTGGAACTGCCGTCGTGTCGAGCTGAAGACGGACGCCCTCAACGAGCGCTCGAGGGGCGCCATGGAGGCCATGGGCGCCCGCTTCGAGGGGATTCATCGCAAGCACATGCTCGTCCGGGACGGCGAGAACCGCGACAGCGCCTGGTACTCGGTCACGGACGACGAGTGGCCCAGCGTGGGTGATGGGCTGACCTCACGGCTCGAGAGGGTGTTCTCGCTGCGAGAGACCAGCGCCTGAAGCAGGCGGCGCCTCTCGCGCAGGGAAGCGCCGCGTGGCTTCCGAGGCACGGCTTGTACGGTGTCGACCGAGACCAGACCCTGACCGTCGGCGGAGGCAGGAGGGGTTCGAACTCGGCTGAATTTCGCATGGCTCGTGCCTCCGGTGGCAGGTCGAACCGGGTTGCATCCAGCCCGCGCGCTACCGTACTCCGGGCTGTGCGACTGCTCGCGATCGGCGCCGCCGCGCTCATCCTCGCTGCACCGGCTGCCGCGTCGGAGGTCTTCGCTCTCGATGCCCAGGACCTGACACTCCAGGTGAACGGTGGCACCGCGCTCGTTTCGTACACCGCAACGGGGAAGCGCCGACACCTGCTCCTGTGGGGGGCAATCAACGCGCTCGCTTCGGGATCGGCGCCGCTGCAGACTTCGTTTCGGCGTGACTTCAGCGGTGGTTGGAAATCGCGCGGCCGCGTCATCTGGGCCCGATTCGTCGATCGTTGCCGGCCGTACACCGGACCGTCACTGCCGTTCTTGGTCGCGGCGTGCACCGCATCCGACGGGACGTACTGGGCGGTGCAGGCCTGGCAGCGACTGCTGCCGATGCGCGGCTTCGAGCCCTGGAAGCCGAACCAGGCGGCGATGGAGTTCCATCTCTCACACTGGTCGGGACCGGTGGCACAGCTCGAGG
The DNA here is from genome assembly GCA_963793655.1 of uncultured Actinomycetes bacterium. GTDB lineage: Bacteria > Actinomycetota > Thermoleophilia > Gaiellales > Gaiellaceae > Gaiella. Next base: position 277,422 of record CAWCAV010000009.1, on the reverse strand, counting down.
TATCGCCGAACTGGACCTACGGCGGCCAGTGGCAAGGCCTCTTCGGGCGGCTGACCTATGCCGGCGTGCCCGTTTTCGGGACACGCACGCCTTCGGCGAGCAGGCGCGACGCCTACGGACGCTACGTCTACATCGATACGCGCAACTCGGTGTACGGGTCAGGGTGGAGGCATGACGCAGGCAAGGTTCTCCATCTCCGCAACGGCGCCTTCTGTTACAGCTTCGTGCCACAAATGCCGCCACGCGGCTACCCGGACCAGGCGCCGCGCGGCCCGGCGGTCGGCGACCTGCATCGCGTAACGGTCATGGGGCCTGGCGTGACGCCTGACGTGCAGTGGGAGGGTGCGCCCATCGGCGCGTACGACCCCGGGCAGGACGCTGTCTTCGACGCGCTGTTCGACCGGCTCGTCGGAACGGACGACCGCGCCTGCACGAACGAGCGCTGACGTCGCTCGACCGCTCGACGCGTCGAATCCGTCCGGGCCGATCTCGCAGGCGTACGCGTTCCAGTATCCTCACGGGTGCCCGGTATCCCCAGAGGAACTGGAGCCCTGGATGATCGAGAGCGTCGACGTCATCGGTATGCGTGGCCGTGTCGGCAGCGCCGTGAGCGCGCGCCTTGCCGAGCGCGGCGTCGAGCTGCGTGCCGGAAGCACGGCGCTCGTCCTGCTCTGCGTGCCCGACCGCGCGATCGCCGAGGTGGCCCGCTCGATCGAGCCCGGGCCATGGGTCGCGCACGTGAGCGGCGGGACTCCGCTGACGGTGCTCGAGCCGCACGTGCGACGCTTCTCGATCCACCCCCTGCAGACGTTCACCACGGCCCGAGGGCCGGAGCAGCTCGACGGCGCCTGGGGGGCCGTCACGGGCGAGACCTACGAGGCGGTCGAGGTCGCCACCGAGCTCGCAGAGCTGCTCGGCCTGAGACCGTTCGCGCTCGCCGACGACCGCAGGTCGCTCTACCACGCAGGCGCTGCGATCGCGTCGAACTACCTCGTCACTCTGCGACGCGCCGCAGGAGAGCTCCTTGCCGAGGCGGACGTGCCGGAAGAGGCACTCGACCCGCTGATGCGGCGGGTGATCGAGAACGACTTCGAGCTGACGGGGCCCATCGAGCGAAGCGACTGGGAGACCGTCGAGCGGCATCGCGCTGCGATCGCGTCAGCGGCGCCCCACCTGCTCCCGGCCTACGACGCCCTCGCCGCCCTCACTGCTCGGGAGACCGCCTCACAGGGAAGTCCGACGTGATCGTCGCACGCACCGTGGACGACGTCCGCGCGGCGCTCGCGGCACACCGTGGGGGGCGCATCGGGCTCGTGCCGACCATGGGCGCGTTGCACGGCGGCCATCTCGCCCTCCTCGCAGCCGCGCGCGGGCGGTGCGACACGGTCGTGATGAGCCTCTTCGTCAATCCCGCCCAGTTCGGCGAGGCCGCCGACCTGAACGGCTACCCACGCGACGAGGCGCGCGATGTCGAGCAAGCGCGAGCGGCCGGCGTCGACGTGATCTTCGCCCCATCCGCGGACGAGGTGTATCCGCCCGGGTACCAGACGTGGGTCGAGGTGATCGATCTCGGCGCGATGCTCGAAGGCCAGCACCGACCCGGCCACTTCCGGGGCGTCGCCACGATCTGCCTCAAGCTCTTCACGATCGTTCGCCCCGATCTCGTCTTCTTCGGCCGGAAGGACGCGCAGCAGGTCGAGGTGCTCCGCCGGATGATCGCCGACCTCCACCTCGAGCTCGAGCTGGTGGTCGTCCCGACCGTGCGCGACGCCGACGGCCTCGCGCTCTCGTCGCGCAACGTCGGGCTGTCGGCCGAGGAGCGCACCCGCGCCCTCGCGCTTCCACGCGCGCTCGCGACCCGCGACGCCGAGGCCGCCCGCGCGATCCTCGAGGCCGCGGGCATCGAGGTCGACTACGTGGCCGTCGCGCCGTTCGACCCCCCTGCTCTCGCAGCCGCCGTCCGCGTCGGCTCGACCCGCCTGATCGACAACGTCCCCCTGGAGGAGGATCCGTGAGCACCCGACCCCGTATACCCGCACCCGGCACGCCCGCCCCGGGGAAGCTGCCGATCACCGAGCTCGCGGGGCTGAAGGCGCGCCGGCAGCCGATCGTGATGGTGACCGCCTACGACGCGCCATCCGGCCGTCTTGCGGACGAGGCGGGCGTCGACCTCGTGCTCGTGGGCGATTCCGCCGCCATGACCGTGCTCGGCCACGACTCGACCGTGCCCGCGTCGATGGACGAGATGCTCGTCCTCACCCGTGCCGTGACGCGGGGGGCCCGCCGGCCGCTCGTGATCGCCGACATGCCGTTCGGCTCGTTCCAGGTCTCCGACGCCGACGCGGTCGGCAACGCGATCCGCTTCGTGAAGGAGGCGGGCGCCGACGCCGTCAAGCTCGAGGGAGCCGGAGCCACGCTCTCCCGGGTTGCCGCGATCGTCGGGGCGGGGATCCCCGTGATGGGCCACATCGGACTCACCCCCCAGTCCGCGACCGCGCTCGGCGGCTTCAAGGCGCAGGGACGCACGGCGGAGCAGGCTCACCGGCTGATCGACGACGCGCGCGCGCTCGAGGCCGCGGGCTGTTTCTCGATCGTGCTCGAGGCCGTGCCCGCCCCCGTGGGCGAGGAGATCACGCGACGCCTGACGGTGCCGACCATCGGGATCGGCGCCGGCGGAGCCACCGACGGGCAGGTGCTCGTCTGGCACGACCTGCTCGGCCTCTACGACGGCGCGTCCCCGCGCTTCGTGAAGCGCTACGCGGACCTGGCGACGACGATCCGCGACGCCGTCTCCGCATACGCCGACGACGTGCGCGAGCACCGCTTCCCGGAGGAGGTCCACACCTACGCGATGTCGGACGAGGAGCTCGACGCGTTCCGCGCGATCGTCGGCAACGACCGCGCGCTGGAGGCCGAGCGCTAAAACGGCAGGTCAGCCTCGCGGGCGAGGCGAGCCTCGGCCCCTACAGCAGGCCCGGGAGCACGACGAAGGCCGCCACCATCACCGCCGCGAGGGCCAGCGCACCGACGACGCCGCGCCATGGCAGGCGGAACGTCGTTCGCAGGCCGAGCGCCACGAGCCCGAGCGACCACGCGCAGAAGGCAAGCCCGATTCCGACAACGACAGCGCGCCCGGTCCCCGTGTCGTCGCCGCCCGTGCGGAACCAGTCGTCCCCGAACGCGATCGCTATCACCGGGAGGACGACCACGAGGGAGAGCGCGAGCGGGAGCGCCGCGAACGCGACGATCTGACGTGCGATCCTGAACGGCTGGTCGACGCCGATCGCCTTTGCCCCGAGCCAGAGCGCGAGGCCGAGCAGGAAGTACCCCGCTGCACCGTAGAAGAGCCCGGCGATGAAGGTCACGACGAGCATCACGAGACCGTCGACCGATCCGTCGTCCATCACACTGCCCCAGGCCGGGGACAGGAGCACTGCGGCCATCCCGGCGAGGATCGTGATCGCGAGCACGGGCTCCGACCGCGCGTCGACGTCGAGATCGTCGGTCTCCGCGAGCGCCGAGAACACCGACCGAGGGGCAGTCACGACGCGGGGCACGCGGCGCCACCAGGCCCGTGCCGCGGTCTCACCCGCCGCCGCCCGCTCGCCGCCCGCACGATCGGCCCGCTCGACCGGCTTGACGGGATGCTCGCTCACGCCACGAGGGTACGTGGGAGCGGCGAGCGTCGCCGGCGTTCACCGCGTGGGCCCGTCGGCGAGCCGCTCGGCCATCCGCCTCGCCTCGACCCGAAGCTCGGGGACGGCGGTGTTCTCCCAGAGCTGCCCCTTCCGGAGCGGGCCGACGAGGAACAGCCGCCGGCTCGCGCGCCCGTCGGCCGTCAGCAGGCGCCCGTCCGGGTCCGAGTCGAGCCCGAGCCCGAGCACGTCCGGCCGGACCAGTCCGTCGCGGCGCAGCGCCGCGATCAGCGAATCCCGCACGCGCGTGAGGTCGGTGTCGGGCCCCGTGCAGTTGATGACCTTGCCCACGCGGATGGTCTCCGGCGCGGCGGGACCGCGCCGGCGCAACGTGACGACGACGGCCCCGGCGTCCTCCGTCAGCCGCTCGATGCACCCGGCAACGATCTCGAGGCGTCCGGCCTCCACCAGTTCCTCGACCGCGAGCGCCGTCTCCGGGGAGGATCGGTGACGATGGGTCTCCCAGTACGGCCGCAGTTGGCGGAGGAAGCGCCGCCGCTCGCCGGCGTCGAGGCGCTGCCACAGGGCCGGGGTGTCGTGACGGACGGACGTGACGACCTCACGCCAGTCGACGCCCTCGCGCGCTCGTTCGCGCACCTCTCCCCGCAGGCCGCGGAGCATCCCGAGCGCCGTGTCCGGCCAATCGTCGATCGTCGCCGGGCGATCGAGGTGCGGAGGCGGCTTGGCCGAGACGCGATGTGCCTGAGGAAGGAGGCCGCGGCGGGAGACGGCGACCATGCGACCGCGGTGATCGGCGTCGCGCAGGGCGAGCGCGACGTCGCACATCGTGAGCCCGGTCCCGATCAGGAGGACGTCCTCGCGGCGGTCCATCTCGAGGGCGTCGCGCGCCCACGGATCGCCTGCGTAGCGGATGCTCGTGAAGAACGCCTCGTCGCTTACGGGAGGATTCGACGGCGGATAGTTCCCGATCGCGAGCAGCGCCTGGTCGGCGGTCAGCACCCGCCCGTCGCCCAGCGTCAACCCGACCCCGTCGGAACGCTCGTCGACCGCGACGACCTCCCCCGAGACGCGGATCAGCGGCAGGGCAGACTCCCGCCGCGCCTGCTCGAGCGTGTCGGCCAGGTACTCGCCGTAGAGCCGCCGCGGCACGAACGACCCGCCGGTCAGCGCCGGCTCGCGGAGGCGCACGTAGCGGAGAAAGTGGTCGGGGTCGTCCTCGAAGGCGCTCATCCGTCCCGCCGGGACGTTCAGCGTATGGCTCGCCGAGGGTGTCTGGTAGGCGACGCCGCCGACGTTGCGGTCGGCGCGCTCGACGAGGAAGACGCGCTCCACCGACGTAGGGGCCGCGCGCAGCAGGTGGATCGCGACGGTCGTCCCGCTGAAGCCTGCCCCGATGACCACGATCGTCCGCTTCGCGTCCACGCCCGCAGGAGGCTAGCCGCGCCATCGCGCGAGGATCTCAGGCGGGCGTCGCGGGCGCCAGGAGCGCCCTGGCCGCGAGCTCGTCGATCAGGCGGCCGCGGCCGCCGGCTGCGCCAGAACCGCGCGGAGGAACTGCCCGGTGTGGGACTCCTCGACGTCGGCCACGTCCTCCGGCGTCCCGGCGGCGATCACCTCCCCCCCGGCCTCGCCGCCCTCGGGCCCGAGGTCGACGATCCAGTCGGCCTGCTTGATCACGTCGAGGTTGTGCTCGATCACGAGCACCGTGTTCCCCGCGTCGACGAGGCGCTGCAGGACCTCGAGCAGCTTCTCGATGTCCGCGAAATGGAGGCCGGTGGTCGGCTCGTCGAGAATGTAGAGGGTCCGCCCGGTGGCGACCTTCGAGAGCTCCGCGGCGAGCTTCACCCGCTGCGCCTCGCCGCCCGAGAGCGTGGTCGCCGGCTGGCCGAGGCGGATGTAGTCGAGCCCCACGTCGTGGAGTGTCTGCAGCCGCCGCCGGATCTTCGGGATCTTCGCGAAGAACTGGAGCGCCTCCTCGACCGACATCTCGAGCACGTCGGCGATCGACTTCCCCTTGAACCGCACCTCGAGCGTCTCGCGGTTGTACCGCCGACCGTGGCAGGTCTCGCAGGGCACGTAGACGTCGGGCAGGAAGTGCATCTCGATCTTGATCTGCCCGTCGCCCTTGCACGTCTCGCAGCGTCCGCCGCGGACGTTGAACGAGAACCGCCCGGGCTTGTAGCCCCGCACCTTCGCCTCGGGCGTCAGCGAGTAGAGCTCGCGGACGTGGGTGAAGAGGTCGGTGTAGGTCGCGGGATTGGAGCGCGGCGTGCGGCCGATCGGCGTCTGGTCGATCTCGATCACCTTGTCGAAGCAGTCGATCCCCTCGACGCCGTCGTGCGCGCCGGGCTTCGTCCGCGTCTTCGAGAGCCGGTTCGCGAGCGCCTTGTAGACGATCTCGTTGACGAGCGTCGACTTGCCCGAGCCGGAGACGCCCGTGACGCAGACGAACTTGGCGACCGGGAACTCGACGTCGATCTCCTTCAGGTTGTGCTCGCGGGCCCCGAGCACACGGAACGTGCCGCGGTCGTCGTCGCGCCGCTCGGGCACTTCGATCCGCCGCTTCCCGGAGAGGAAGTCGCCCGTGACCGAGCGCCGGTTGCGCATCACATCGGTCGCAGTCCCCTCCGCGACGACCTCGCCGCCGTGCTCGCCCGCGCCGGGGCCCATGTCGACGAGCCAGTCGGCGCTGCGCATCATCTGCTCGTCGTGCTCGACGACGAGCACGGTGTTGCCGAGGTCGCGCAGGCGCTCGAGCGTCCCGATCAGGCGGCCGTTGTCGCGCTGGTGGAGGCCGATCGAGGGCTCGTCGAGGATGTAGAGGACGCCGACCAGCTGCGAGCCGATCTGCGTCGCGAGCCGCAGCCGCTGCGCCTCGCCGCCCGAGAGCGTCCTGGCCGCACGGTCGAGGTTGAGGTACCCGACGCCGACGTCGTCGAGGAACGTCAGCCGCTCGCGGATCTCCTTCAGGATCCGCCGCCCGATCAGCACCTCGGTGGGCGTCAGCTCGAGCCCGTCGACGAACCGCAGCGCGGCCGTGACCGACTGCTGCGAGAACGCGTGGATCGACATCCCGCCGACCGTGACGGCGAGGACCTCCGGCTTGAGCCGCGCTCCATGGCAGACCGGGCACGGACGCATCGACATGTACTCCTCGATCCGCTCGCGCTGCTGGCTCGAGTCCGTCTCGCGGTAGCGGCGCTGGAGGCTGGTGACGAGCCCCTCGAACGCCATCGTGTACTGGCGCTTGCGGCCCATGCGGTTCCGGTAGGTGACGAGGATCCGGTCGCCCTGGGTGCCGTTCAGGAACCGGTCCTGCTCCTCGCGGGCGAGGTCGCGCCACGGCGTCTGCAGGTCGATCTCGTACCGGTCGGCGACCGCCTTGATGACCGACTCGTAGAAGCCCTGGCCGCCGAGCGACCACGGCACGAGCGCGCCCTCCTCGATCGACAGGCTCGGGTCGGGGACGAGCAGGTCGGGGTCGATCTCGAGCTGCGAGCCGAGCCCCGTGCACCGGGGGCACGCGCCGTGTGGCGCGTTGAACGAGAAGATCCGCGGCTCCAGCTCGGGCAGCCCGACGCCGTGCTCGGGACAAGCGAAGTTCTCGCTGTACAGATAGGTGTCGCCGTCGACGACGTCGATTCCCACCAGGCCCTCCGCCAATGACGTCGCCGTCTCGATCGACTGCGTGAGGCGCTGGCGCAGGTCCGATTTCATCACGAGGCGGTCGACGACCACCTCGATCGTGTGCTTGAACTTCTTGTCGAGGATGATCTCCTCCTCGAGGAGGCGCTGCTCGGCGTCGACCTTGACCCGCGTGAACCCGTCCCGGCGAAGCTCCTCGAGGACGTCGCGGAACTCCCCCTTGCGGTCCCGGACGACCGGGGCGTTGACGGTGAACTTCGTCCCGGCCGGGAGGGCGAGCACCTGCTCGACGATCTGGTCGAGCGACTGGCCGGCGATCGGCCGGCCGCAGATCGGGCAGTGCGGCCGCCCGACCCGGGCGTAGAGGAGCCGCAGGTAGTCGTAGATCTCGGTCACCGTGCCGACCGTCGAGCGCGGGTTCCGCGAGGTCGTCTTCTGGTCGATCGAGATCGCGGGCGAGAGCCCGTCGATCGAGTCCACGTCCGGCTTCTCCATCATCTGCAGGAACTGCCGCGCATACGCGGAGAGCGACTCGACGTAGCGCCGCTGCCCCTCTGCGTAGATGGTGTCGAACGCGAGGCTCGACTTCCCGGAGCCCGAAAGCCCCGTCACACAGACGAGCGCGTTGCGCGGGAGCGCGACAGTGACGTCCTTCAGGTTGTGCTCGCGAGCGCCGTGAACGACCAGCTGATCGGCCATTCCGGCGAGTCTAGCCTTCACCCCCGGGGCGAACAAGTGTTTGACGACATGATTGATATTGTGTCATCATCACGTCAGAAATGGTGCGGACGCAGATACAGCTCACGGAGAAGCAGATGGCGAGCGTTCGCCGTGCCGCAGCGGAGCGAGGCGTCTCCATCGCGGCGGTGATCCGCGAGCTGGTAGACCAGGGGTTGCGTACCGATGAGGACGGGCGACGGGCCCGAGCACTCTCCGTCGCAGGCAGGTTCCAATCCGGAACGTCGACGACGAGCGTCGAGCACGACGTCGTGCTGGACGAGGTGTACGGCGAGTGACGGTCTTCGTCGACTCATCTGCCCTTTACGCCCTACTCGACGCCGACGACGCCAACAACGGACGGGCAACGCGGTCGTTCACGTCCCTCTTGGGAACCGACCGGCTGACCACCCACTCGTACGTCTGCCTCGAGACCACCGCCCTGCTCCAGCGGCGGATCGGGCTCGCGGCGGTGCGAGCTCTGGTCGACGACGTCCTGCCGGCGTTGAGCGTCGAATGGGTGGACGAACAGCTCCACCGCGCCGCGACGTCCGCGTGTCTCGCGGCGGGGCACCGAGACGTCTCGTTGGTCGACTGGACGAGCTTTGAGCTCATGCGGCGGCGGGGCATCACGACGGCACTCGCCTACGACGACGACTTCACGTTGCAGGGCTTCGCGCTCGTCTCCTGACGCGTTCAGGGTCGTGCCGCAGTGCGGTCTCGAACGCCTGTCGCGAGGAGCGCTTTCACCCGCGTCGGAGCGCGAGCCTTGCGCGTAGAGCGCTCAGGCCTTGCGCGCCTTGCGGCCGAACACGAGGCCGCCGAGGGTGAAGCCGAGCCCGAACGTGCCGACCGCGAAGGCGCCCACCGCGATGCCCTTGCGCCACATCGACATCTGCTGCCAGCGGCCGATCGCCTCGCGCTCCTGCTCGGTCAGCTCCTCGCCGCGGCGCTGCTTGCGCAGCGCGCCGCCTGCCTGCAGGCCGAGATAGAGGTCGTCGAAGATCTCCGGGCCGTCGGACACGGCACGAGTGTATAGCCTCGTTCGGCTCGTGCCCGCCACGCTCCCGTCTTCAGGATCGCCCGCCGTCGTCGCCGCGTTCGACGTCGACGGCACCCTCACGACTCGCGACTGCGTCACGCCGTTCCTGCGCCGTGCCGCCGGCCTCCGGCTCGCCTCGACGTTGCTCGGCCACCCGCTCGCGCTCGCCGAGGCTCTTGCCCACCGGGACCGGGACAGCCTCAAGGAGATCGCCTGCAGCGCGCTCCGCGGGCTTGACGCAGCGGAGGTCGAGCGCCTCGGAACGGCATTCGCAACGGAGGTGGCGTCCGACCTCCTGCGCGACGACACGACCGCCCGCCTCCGACGCCACCGCGAGCTCGGCCACACGGTCGTCCTCGCGTCCGCCTCGCTCGACGCGTACCTCGTCCCGCTCGGTGGCCTGCTCGGCGTCGACGCGGTCGTGTGCACGGAGCTCGAGCGGCGCGGCGACGGACGGCTCACGGGACGGCTCGTGGGCCGCAACTGCCGAGGGCCCGAGAAGGCCCGGCGAGTGCGCGAGTGGCTCTACGGCGCCGGCCTCGCGGACGCGGAGCTCTGGGCGTACGGCGACTCCCCCGGGGACGCAGAGCTCCTCGCGGCAGCCGACCACCCCGTCCGCGTCGACGGCATCCGTATCGGGCCGGAGCCGCGCTGACGGCGAACGCGGCCGCCGGCGGGGCGGGCGGCGAAACCCGGGTGTGTCGAAACATCACAAGCCCGCTCTTCCGGCAGGTGATTCCGGGCGGCAGCGTCTACGATGCGATCGCCGTGTCGGACGCCCTGACCGCTCTTCGCCGCGAGCTAAGCCAGATCGACGACCTCGTCGTCGCCGCGCGCGTGCTCGAGTGGGACCAGCTGGTGATGATGCCCCCCGGCGGTGCCGAGACGCGCGCCGAGACCCTGGCGACGCTCCATCGCTTCGCCCACGAGCTCTTCGTGCGCGACGAGATCGGCGAGATGCTCGAGCGGCTGGGTCCCGAGACGGCCGACCTCGACCCCGACTCGGACGACGCGTGCCTGGTCGCCGTGACGAGGCGCGACTGGGAGAAGGCGCGACGTGTTCCCGCGGCGCTCCGCGGCGAGATGACGAAGCACGCTTCGGAGGGGATGGACGCGTGGGCCCGCGCCCGTGCCGACGACGACTTCGCGGGCTTCCGGCCGGTCCTCGACCGGACGCTCGAGCTCAAGCGGCAGTACGTCGACTGCTTTCCCACGCCTGAGGATCCGTACGACCCCCTCCTCGACGACTTCGAGCCCGGCATGCGCACCGACGAGGTGCGACGCGTCTTCGACCGCCTTCAGCCGGCGCTCCGCGACCTCGTCGCGGCCGCGGGAGCCGAGGAGCCCGACCCGTTCGTCGACGGCCCGTACTCGACCGAGGCGCAGCACGAACTGTCACTCGTCGTGGCACAGGCGTTCGGCGCTACCGACGAGTGCTTTCGACTCGACCCGACCGTCCACCCCTTCTGCATCTCGTTTGCGACGCGCGACGTCCGGCTGACGACCCGTTACGCCGAGGACGACCTCCACGGCAACTCGATCTTCTCGACGATGCACGAGGTGGGCCACGGGCTCTACGAGCACGGCGGCGACCGGGCGCTCGACCGGACGCCTCTCTCGACGGGGTGCTCGTCCGCGCTACACGAGTCCCAGAGCCGTCTCTGGGAGAACGTGATCGGGCGCTCGCTGCCGTTCTGGCGCTGGTTCTACCCGCAGTTCCGCGACGGGTTCGGGAACGTGCTCGCGGCGGTCCCGCTGGAGCGCTTCCACCGAGCGATCAACCGCGCGCGACCGTCGCTCGTCCGCGTCGACGCCGACGAGACGACCTACGGGCTCCACATCATCCTCCGCTTCCGGCTCGAGCAGGAGCTGCTCGCCGAGCGGCTCTCGACGGCCGACCTGCCGGAGGCCTGGAACACCGGAATGGAGGAGCTGCTCGGGATCCGCCCGCCGAACGATCGGCTCGGATGCCTTCAGGACGTCCACTGGTCGGGTGGGATGTTCGGGTACTTCCCGACCTACCAGCTCGGGAACGTCCTCTCCGTGCAGATCTGGGAGCGGCTGCTCGCCGACCTGCCGGACGCGTACGACCAGGTCGAGCAGGGCTCGTTCGGCGAGATCTACGAGTGGCTCCGCGAGCACCTCTACCGGCACGGCCGCAAGTTCACGCCGTCCGACATGATCGAGCGGATCGTCGGCGGGCCGATCGACCCCGAGCCGTACCTCCGCTATCTCGCGGACAAGAACGCCTCGCTGGCCGCGGCCTGACGGCGGCCGTCTACCCGGTGTTACGGAGCGCGGCCGCGATCCCGGCGATCGAGCGGAGCAGGGGTCGCAACGCCGCCTCGTCGCCTCCGCGCCACCGCTTCAGGAGCTCGACCTGGATCGCGTTCATCGGGTCGACGTACGGGTTACGCAGGCGGATCGACTGCTGGAGCACCGGGTGGCGGTCGAGCAGCTCGCGCTCCTCGACGATCTCGAGCACCGCAGCGCGCGCGCGATCGTGCTCCTCACGCAGCACGCCGAAGACCCGCGTCGCCAGCGCGTCGTCGTCGACCAGCTCGAGGTAGCGCTCGGCGATCCCCATGCTCGACTTCGCAAGAGACATCTCGAGGTTCTCGACGAGGGCGCGGAAGAACGGCCAGCCGGCGTAGAGCGAGCGGAGCTCCCTCCACCGGGGCCGCGGCGAGCCCTTCGCCGGCGCCCAGCCAGGCCGGGACGATGCAGCGTGTCTGCGTCCAGGCGAACACCCAGGGGATCGCGCGCAGCGCCTCCAGGTCGCTCGGCCGCCCGGCATCGGGGCGCGAGGCCGGGCGCGAGCCGATCTCGAGCAGCGTCAGCTCGTCGAGCGGGGTGAACGCCCGGAAGAACCGCGGGAGGTCCGGGTCGTCCCACACCACCGCCCGGTAGCGCGCATGGGCCGCCTGCGAGACCGACTCGATCGTCTCGCGCGCGCCGGCGGGAGCCTCCTCGACGACCCGATTCGGGAGGGCCGTCAGGAGCGTCGCGGCGACGGCGGCCTCGAGGTTCCGGCGCGCGAGGCCGGGCAGCCCGTACTTGAACGCGATCGTCTCCCCCTGCTCGGTGAGCTTCAGCCGGCCGTCGACCGCGTGGGGCGGCTGCGCGAGAACGGCCGCGTGCGTCGGGCCTCCTCCGCGCCCCGCGCTGCCCCCGCGACCGTGGAAGATCGTCAGCTCGACGTCCCGCTCGCCGGCCAGCCACGCGAGGGCCTCCTGGGCGCGGAAGATCTCCCACTGCGCGGTGATGACGCCGCCGTCCTTCCCCGAATCGGAGTAGCCGACCATCACCTCGAGGCGCCGGCGCGGGCTGCGCTCCAGGAGGTCGGCGGCGAGCGTCCCGGCGCCGCGGAGGTCGTCGATCGTCTCGAGGAGGGGGACGACGACCAGGTCGACGCCTGCCTGCGCCGCGAGCGACTCGGCGAGGAGCACGTCGTCGGCCGTGCGGGTCATCGAGAGGACCAGCGTGTCGATCGCCTCGCGGCCCCGCCGCCGCTGGAGCGCAGCGGCCTCGCGGAGCACTGCGAGCACTCCGTCCGGATCGCCGGTCAGCGAGCTCGCATGGAAGCGGACGTCGAGCGACGGCCCGGTGAGGCCGAACACCTCCAGACGGCGCCGAAGGCCGGCGAGCCCACCTTCCGCGATGCGCCTACCCCGATGAGCGCGCAGGCTCTCCTCGACGAGGTCGAGCTCCTCGAGAAGCTCGACGGCGGACGGGTACGAGTCCTCGCCCAGCCGCTCCCAGATCGACGTCAGCCTGCGGCGATACGGCTCGGTCGGGTTCCTCTCCGCCGCCAGGTCGACGGCCCCGACAGCCGGGTCGGCGTCGACCAGCATGCTCGACATCCCCCACGAGGCGGCGAGCTCCCGGACGTCGCGGCGAAGGAGCTCCCGTACGAGCGCCGCGCCGCGCTCCACCGCCTCGCGGACGGTCTCGGCGCCCGCGTTCGGGTTTCCGTCCAGATCGCCGCCGACCCACGAGCCGAAGCGAAGTGGCGAGCCGGGAAGCCGCTCGCCGCCAGGCCGCGAGCAGCGCGGGCGCCGCGTCCCACAGGCTGTCCTCGAGGAACCAGAGCACCTGCCGGATCTCGTCGACGACGCGGGGCCGCTCCGACCTGACCTCGTCGGTCTGCCAGAGGATGGTGACCTCCTCCGCCAGCGCGTCCTCTCGGGCGAAGCGCTCGGCACGCGTGAGCCGGGGGTCGTCGAGCTCCTCGAGGAGCCGCGCGATCCGGCGGTGCTTCTCGAGGATCGTCCGCGGCAGTGCCTCCGTCGGATGGGCGGTCAGCACGAGCTCGACCGACACCCGGTGCGCCGCCGCCTCGACCTCGTCGCGGGGCACCCCATCGTGCTCGAGTGCAGCGAGGGCCTCGTCGAGGGACTCGCGCAGCACCCCGCCTCCCCGTTCGACCTCTCGACGCCGCCGGACCCGGTGATGCTGCTCGGCGATGTTGGCCAGGTGGAAGTAGACACTGAAGGCTCGAAGCACGACCGCCTGGGTCTCGACGCCGAGCAGCGAGATCGTCTCGGCGAGGGCCCGCGACGCGCCCGCGTCCCCGCGGCGACCGAGCCGGGCGAGCAGGCGGATCCGCTCCTCCAGGCGGTACACGTCCTCGCCTTCCTGCTCGCCGAGGACGCGCCCGAGAATCTCGCCGAGCAGGCGGACGTTGGCGCGGAGCGCCGCGTCCGGCGCGGGGTCGGTAGGGCGGCTCACCGCCCCCACTCTGCCGATCGGTCCGTGTTACGCGGCGGCGCCGAACCGCTTCTCGGCCCGGGCGCGCGCCTTGGCGGCCTCGACGTCGCGATCGCGCGGCGGCGCGACGGTCACGAGGTCGTCGAGGAGATGCATCGTGATGTGTGCGATCTCGTCGACGGCCCGCGCGAACACGGCCTCGTTCGCCTTCGACGGCTTCGTCGAGCCGCTCACCTTGCGCACGTACTGGAGGGCGGCGGCGTGGATCTCCTCGCTCGTGGCGGGGGGATCGAAGTTGTGGAGCGTCCTGATGTTGCGGCACATGGCTCGAGCCTAGCGCGTCAGGCCGAGCAGCCGGGCGGCGTTCTCCTTGAGGATCAGCGGGCGCACCTCGTCCTTGAAGTCCGCCTCCGCGAAGTCGGCGAGCCAGCGGTCGGGCGTGATCATCGGGTAGTCCGAGCCGAAGAGCACCCTGTCGCGCAGCAGCGTGTTCGCGTACCGGACGAGCTGCGGCGGGAAGTACTTCGGCGACCAGCCGGACAGGTCGATGTAGACCTGCGGCTTGTGCAGCGCGACCGAGATCGCCTCGTCCTGCCACGGGAACGACGGGTGCGCGAGGACGATCTTGAGCGCGGGGAAGTCGACCGCGACGTCGTCGACGTGCATCGGGTTCGAGTACTTGAGCCGGATGCCGCCGCCGCCCGGGAGGCCCGTGCCGATGCCCGTGTGCCCCGTGTGGAAGAGCGCCGGCAGGCCGGCCTCCTCGATCGCCTCGTAGACGGGTAGAAGGCGCGGTCGTTCGGGAAGAACGCCTGGAGGTTGGGGTGGAACTTGAAGCCCCGCACGCCGTGGTCGCGGATCAGGCGACGGACCTCGTCCACGGCGTTCGGCCGGTGCGGGTCGACGCTGGCGAACGGGATCAGCACGTCGGCGTTCGCGGCGGCCACCTCGGCGATCTCCTCGTTGCGAACGGAGGGCCGTCCCGTCGCGGTCTCGGCGTCGACGGTGAAGACCACGGCCGCCATGTTCCGCTCCCGGTAGTAGGCGGCGACGTCCTCGACCGTCGGCTTGCCGGCCTCGCCGAAGTACCGCGCCGCGGCCTCGCGCCACTCCGGCCTGAGTCCGTCCTCGCCCGTCCTGCCGATCTCGGCATGGGTGTGGACGTCGATCGCGACGATCTTGTCGAGGTCGATGCTCATCGGGCCGTCGGCCCCTTGCTTCACGTCGTCATCCCCGTCATCTGCCCCCCGCTGGCCGTGATCACCTGGCCGTGGACGAAGTTCGACCACGGCGAGCACAGGAAGAAGATCGGGCCCGCGGCGTCCTCGGGCGTCGCCGGGCGGCCGAGCGGGATGATCAGGGGCGCCATCTGCCGCATCTTCTCGGGGATTCCGAGCCGGATCTCGTGGCCGCCGCGCTCGATCGTCTCGCCGCCGTCGTCGGACGCCGCGGTCAGCCGCGTCTCGACGAACCCGAACGCGACTGCGTTGACGTTGACCTTGAACGCCCCCCACTCTCGCGCGAGCGTCTTCGTGAGCCCCACGAGCCCCGCCTTCGCGGCCGAGTAGTTGACCTGGCCGAGGTTTCCCTGCGTGCCCGAGATCGACGTCACGTTCACCACCTTGCGGAAGACCTCGCGCCCCGCCTCCTTGTCGGCCTTGCCCGCCTCGCGCAGGTAGGGCGCGGCGGCGCGGAGCACCTTGAAGGGGACGACGGTGTGGATCTCGAGCATTGCGCGGAACTGCTCGTCGCTCATCTTGTGCGCCATGCCGTCCCACGTGTAGCCCGCGTTGTTGACGACGATGTCGAGCTGCCCGAACGCATCGACGGCCTTCTGCACGAGCGCCTCGGGGACGCCGTCGTCCGTCAGGTCGCCGCCGAAGACGGCCGCGTCGCCGCCGATCTCCGAGGCGGCCCGGGCGGCGAGATCCTCATCCAGGTCGTTGATCAGCACGCGCGCGCCGTGCTCGGTCAAGAGCTCCGCCGTGGCGCGACCGATCCCGCGCGCGGAGCCCGTCACGATCGCTGCCTTTCCGTCCAGCACGCCCATCACGTCCTCCTCCTGCGCGGGAGCATCCGGGGTCACCGGCGCCATCATGTCAGGGAGCCTGAGCGCGACTGTCGGTCGGGGATGTGCCGTATCCCCCGCCGCCCGGCGTCTCGGCGCGGACGACCTGACCCGCCTCGAGCTGCCGCGTGTCCTTGCCGGGGATCTCCTCGCCGTCGACGAGCGTCCGCCCCCGCGCGCCGTTCTCCCCGCCATGGGCTCCGCGCGGCGGGTGGCGACGCCGGTCCCCCAGGACGGACAGTCGGCAGGGCTCGAGCACCCGGATCTCGCGGATCACTCCGTCGCCGCCGCGATGGGCGCCGGCGCCGCCCGATCCGAGCCGCAGCGCGTAGCGCTCGACGCGCAGTGGATATGCGATCTCGAGTGCCTCCACCGGCGTCGAGAGCGCGTTCGACATCGCGACGTGCACCGCGGACGGCCCGTCGGCTCGGGCCGACGCGCCCTGGCCTCCGCCGATCGTCTCGTAGTAGGTCCACTCCTCCGTGCCGAAGGTCGTGTTGTTCATCGTGCCCTGCCCCATCGCCGGGACTTCGACCGCACGGCCGAACGCGGCCGTCACGACATCGGTGATCCGGCTCGACGTCTCCGTGTTGCCGGCGACGACCGCCGCGGGGAAGCGGGCGTTGACGAGGCATCCCTCGGGTGCGACGACCGTGACGGGCTCGAAGGCACCGCCCGACGCCGGCACGTCGGGGTCGGTCAGCGCCCGGACGACGAAGAAGCACGCAGAGCGCGTCACCGAGAGCGGGCAGTTGAGGTTTCCCCGGTGCTGTGCAGCCGTGCCCGTGAAGTCGATCTCGACCTCGTCGCCGGAAACGGTCACGGCCGCTCGGACAACGAGGTCGCCGTCGACCGCCTCGATCACGTCCTCCGCCTCGAACCGCCCGTCCGGCAGCCCGGCGAGCCCCGCGCGAACGCGCCGTTCGGAGTAGGCGTACAGCTCGTCCATCGCCCGCTCGACCCGTCCTCGGCCGCGGCGGGAGACGATCTCGGCCGCGCGCCGCTCGGCCAGGCGGTGCGCGCCGAGCTGCGCACGAAGGTCACCGCGGCGCTCGTCCGGATTGCGGGAGCTCCGGGCGATGTGCTCGACGAGCTCGTCGTCGAGGCGGGTCGGCGGGATCACGAGCCCCTCCTGGAAGAGGTCGGTCGAGAACGCGGGCAGGCTCGCGGGCTCGATGCCACCGACGTCGGCGTGGTGCGCGCGGCTGACGGCGAAGCCGAGGTCGGTGCGCGAGACGAGCGTGATGTCCGGCAGGTGCGTCCCTCCCGCGTACGGGTCGTTCAGCGCCCAGACCTCGCCGGGAGCGGGGTCGTGCGCCATGACCGCCGCGACGGCGTCCGGCATCGCGCCGAGATGGACGGGGATGTGCTCGGCCTGCACCACCATGCGTCCGGCCCGGTCGAAGAGCGCCGTGGAGCAGTCCCGCCGCTCCTTGATGTTCGACGAGAACGCGGCGCGGATCAGCGCCGCGCCCATCTCCTCCGCAACCGCCCGCAAGGCGCTGCCGATCACCTGCAGCTCGACCTCGATCATCGCCGCTCCAACACGAGGGTCCCATGGACGCCGGTCTCGCCGGCCCAGCCCTCCGGGACCCAGCACGTCGCACCGTCGAGCACCACGAGCTCCGGCCCCGAGACGACGCGGCGCGAACCGGACCGGAGGTCGACCACCGGCCCGGGCACGACGTCGGCCCACCGCACCGCGACGAGCTCGACGGGACGACCGCGGTCGGCATAGCCGTACCGCTCCTCGTGCGCGCGGTGGAAGCGCTGCTCGAGCTCAGGCCCGAGAGGCACCGAGAGCTCGAACGACTGTCCGCGGTAGCGGAGGCTCGCCTCGCCCTCCCGCGGCAGCTCGCCGGCGTCGGCGAGCGGGCGGACGAGCGAGCGCACGTGGTCGCGCCGCTCGTCGCCCACGACGAGGCCGAGGGCGGACAGGACCCCCGCGGCGGCGGGAACGAGCACGCGCCCGCAGCCGAGCTCGTCGGCGAGCGCGCACGCGTGGAGCGGCCCGGCGCCGCCGAACGCGACGAGCGCGAAGTCGCGCGGGTCGTGTCCCCGCTCGACGGATACGACGCGCAGGGCGTGCAGCATCTCCGCGTTCACGATCTCGATCGCGTCTGCGGGATCGATCTCTCCGAGCGCTGCGGCGGCCGACTCGGGGTCGAGCACGAGCCCGCCCGGCAGCTCGTGCGGGAGCCGGCCGAGGAGCAGGTTCGCATCGGTCACCGTGGGCTCCGACCCGCCGTGCCCGTAGCAGGCCGGACCGGGAACCGCGCCTGCGCTGCGCGGCCCGACCCGCAGCGCGCCACCCCGATCGCTCCAGACGATCGAGCCGCCGCCCGCGCCGACCGTGTGGATGTCGACCATCGGCACGCGGACGGGGTAGCCGGCCACCACCCGCCCCTCCGCGCGCTCGGCCCGGCCGCCTGCGATCAGGCAGACGTCCGTCGAGGTCCCGCCCATGTCGAAGGCGATCGCGTTCTCGACCCCGGCCAGGCCGGCGATCCGCTCTGCTGCCGTCACGCCGCCCGCGGGGCCCGAGACGAGGATCAGGGCCGGGTGCGTCGCAGCCTCGTCGATCGTGGCGACCCCGCCCGACGAGCGCATCACGAGCGGCGCGGGAAGAGAGTCGGCACGACACGCGCCGCGGAGCGCCCGGAGGTAGCCGGCGACGACCGGGCCGAGGTACGCGTCGACGGCGGTCGTCGAGGCACGTTCGTACTCCCGGAACTCGGGGGCGACCTCGTGCGACGCCACGACGTGCGCGTCGGGACGGCGTCGGCGGAGCTCCTCGGCGACCGCTCGCTCGTGCGACGCGTCTCGGAAGGAGAACAGGAGGCACACGGCGATTGCCTCGGCGTCCACCGGAGGGACGCTCGTCAGATCCAGAGGCGTGACGACGCCTTCGGGGCCGATGCGCTCGCGGACGCCGACGCACCGCTCGAGCGGCACGAGGGGCTCGGGATGGTCGAGGTCGAGGCGGTACAGGTCCGCCCGGTTCTGCCGGCGCAGGTGGAGGAGATGCTCGAAGCCCTCCGTCGTGACGAACGCCGTGCGTGCTCCCTTTCGCTCGAGAAGCGCGTTCGTCGCGATGGTCGTCCCGTGGCCGAAGCGCTCGAGCTCGGGGCCGCCGGCGGCGTCCAGCACGGCGCGGGCGACAGCGATGACCGACTCCTCCTGACGGGCCTGCGTCGGCACCTTGGCGCTGTGGAAGTCCCCCCCGGCGAGGAGGACCGCATCGGTGAAGGTGCCGCCGACGTCGACGCCGAGGATCGCCATGCCGTGCATTCAACAGTGGTCGCGGCGCCGACCCTGCGATGCGGCAGCCAGCCGGTTCGGATGCGCGCCACCGAGTGGCGGAACCCTACGACGGAGCGGCAGCGAGCGCGTTCAGCTCGCGGCGGAGCTCCTTGATCTCGTCGCGGAGCTTCGCCGCGTACTCGAAACGGAGCTCCTCCGCGGCGACGTACATCTCCTCCTCGAGCGTGATGACCAGCTTCTCGAGCTCGTCGCGGCTCATCCCCGAGACCTCCTGCTTCCCCCGCCGGCGGCGGCCCGGGACGGTCGGCGACTCGAGGGCGAGGAGCTCGGCGATGTCGGAGACGCCCTTGACGATCGACTCCGGCGTGATCCCCTGCGCCTCGTTGTAGGCGAGCTGCGCCTCTCTGCGGCGGTTCGTCTCCTCGAGCGCGCCCTGGATCGCCTCGGTCAGCTTGTCCGCGTACATCAGCACGGTGCCGTTGACGTTCCGCGCCGCCCGGCCGATGGTCTGCAGCAGCGCCGTCTTGCCGCGCAGGAACCCCTCCTTGTCGGCGTCGAGGATCGCGACGAGCGACACCTCGGGCAGGTCGAGCCCCTCGCGCAGGAGGTTCACCCCGACGAGCACGTCGTACTCACCGAGTCGCAGCTCACGGATGATCTGGATCCGCTCGAGCGTGTCGATCTCCGAGTGGAGGTACCGCGCCTTGACGCCCGACTCGAGCAGGTAGTCGGTCAGGTCCTCGGACATCTTCTTCGTCAGCGTCGTCACGAGCACGCGTTCGTTCACCTGCTCGCGGCGGCGGATCTCGCCGAGCAGGTCGTCGATCTGGTTCTTCGTGGCGCGGAGCTCGACCTCGGGGTCGACCACTCCGGTCGGGCGGATCAGCTGCTCGGCGATCACCTGCGAGTGCCGCAGCTCGTACGACCCCGGCGTCGCGGAGACGAACACCATCTGCTCCACCTTGCCGAGGAACTCGTCGAAGCGGAGCGGCCTGTTGTCGAGCGCCGACGGGAGGCGGAAGCCGTAGTCGACGAGCGTCTGCTTGCGCGAGCGGTCGCCCTCGTACATCCCGCCGATCTGCGGCACGGTCTGGTGGGACTCGTCGATGAAGACGACGAAGTCGTCCGGGAAGTAGTCGATCAGCGTGAACGGATGCGACCCCGGCGGACGGCCCTCCAGCACGCGGGAGTAGTTCTCGATCCCGTTGCAGAAACCGAGCTCCTTCAGCATCTCGACGTCGTACTCGGTCCGCTGGCGGATGCGGTGCGCCTCGAGCATCCGCCCCTCCGCCTCGAACTGCGCCACCTGCGCCTCGAGCTCGTGACGGATCTCGTCGACCGCCCTCTCGACCGTCGGCTTCGAGGTGATGTACTCGGTCGCCGGCCAGATGGCGAGGTTGTCGAGCTTCGACAGCACCTCTCCGGTGAGCGGATCGAAGTGGGAGATCTGCTCGACCTCGTCGCCGAACATCGAGATCCGGTACGCCGTCTCGACGTTCGCGGGCTGCACCTCGACGACGTCGCCGCGCACGCGGAATCGCCCGCGCGCGAGGACGGTGTCGTTGCGAACGTACTGCGAGTCGATCAGCGTGCGGAGCATCTCGTCGCGGTCGTGCTCGGCGCCCACCTCGAGGATCAGCACCTTCTCGCGCCATTCCTCCGGAGAGCCGAGTCCGTAGATGCAGGACACGCTCGCCACGACCACCACGTCGCGCCGCGTGAGCAGTGAGCTCGTCGCGCCGAGCCGCAGCCGCGCGATGTCGTCGTTCTGCGACGAGTCCTTCTCGATGTAGAGGTCTGCCTGCGGGACGTATGCCTCGGGCTGGTAGTAGTCGTAGTAGGAGACGAAGTACTCGACCGCGTTCTCCGGGAAGAACTCGCGGAACTCGTTGCAGAGCTGGGCGGCGAGCGTCTTGTTGTGGGCGATCACGAGCGCGGGGCGCTGGAGCTCCTCCATCACCCAGGCCATCGTCGCCGTCTTGCCCGTCCCGGTGGCGCCGAGCAGCGTCTGGCCGCGGTTCCCTGCCCGCAGCGACTCGGCGAGCTCGGCGATGGCCCTGGGCTGGTCACCGGTCGGGCGATAGGCGGACGTCACACGCAGGTCGGGCATCTCCGTCGAGCGTAGCAACGTGCCGAACAGACGTTCCTCGCCGGCTGCGAGATCCCCAATCGCGGCTGAGGCCGGAGCGTCGGTAGCGTCGTCAGCCGAGGTAGCGACCGCGCTCGGCGTCGGTGAGGAGACCACGTGTGGCAGCGAGTCGGGATCGCGCGAGCACGGACAGGTCGTCCAGACCGCCGCAGAGCTGACAGACGTACCGGCGCACCGTGCCGTCCTGCTCGCGCGTGATCACGGTTCGCGAGTCGGCCTCGAACCCGGCCGCGGTGGCAGCCTTGGGGCCGTAGAGGTACGTCAGCGGACGGCCGTCGGCCACGTTCCACAGCCGCGCAGAGATCGGTCCCGCTGTGACGATCCAGCGGCCGTCGGGGCTGAACCGCGCATCCGCGACCGACGCCGACTGGGCCTCCGGGAACCGATGGACGATCTCGCCGCTCGCGACGTCCCAGACGATGACGTCGTGGTCGCGCCCTGCGGTGACGAGCAACCGATCGTCGGGGCTGAAGGCGACCGTGTTGACGACGTCCGTGTGGCCGCGGAGAGTCCGCCCTCCATCGGGGGAGCGCAGATGAACGACGTTGCCCACCACAGTCGCGACGATGTCTCCCGAGCGCGACGTCGCCCGTTTCCCGGGTGGCGGTGGGCCTTCGACGGCGGCCGGGTGGAGCTCGATGCCCGTCCCCGGATCCCAGAGACGGAGGGTTCCGTCTGCGCCGGCGGTGACGACGACGTCGCTCTTCGCGAACGCCGCGGCCACCACCGCGCCCCTATGGCCTCTCAGCACCTGGAGGGGCTTTCCGTTGGGACGCCAGGTGCGAGCGGTGCCGTCGCGGCTCGCCGTGACGACGTCGCCGGTGGCCCCGAACGAGACGTCGTCGACCAGCCCGGTGTGGAGGTAGAGAACGGCGACGAGGATCCCGGTGCCTGCACGCCACAACCGCGCCGTCTGATCGCTGCTCCCGGTCGCCACACGATCGCCCGAGCGGTCGAACGAGACGACGGTCACCCGCCCGACGTGCCCGCGCAGGGTGGTGCCCGTCTCGGTCCACGTCCGGGTGTCCCAGAAGCGCGCGGTTTGGTCGATGCCCGAGCTCGCAACCACTCGACCCGACGGGGCATACGCGGCATCGGTCACCTGCGGCGGCTGCTTGACGCGTCCGATGGCTTCTCCCGTTGCCAGTGCGACGACACGCGCTCGGGGCTTACCGGCGACGACGATGGCCGACGTTCCCCGTGGGCTCACGACGAGTCGCTCGACGTTTCCCGGCACGGCGAGCGGCACCGGCTCACCACGAGCCTTACCCGTCTTCGCATCGACGACGATCAACGAGCGGCCGACGGCCATGTGGACAGTCCTTCCGTCCGGTGCAAAGGCCGCGGCTGCGCCCTCGACGCGATGCGACCAGACCTCGTGTCCGGTGCGGAGATCGATCAGTCGGGCGCGGCGGTCGGCGCCGACCACCAGGGCGTGGGAGCCCGAGCGGTCGAGCTCCAGGCCGACGAGCGGGTGACCGATGTCGAAGACGGCCCGCTCACGGGAGGCGCCGAGCATCTGACGAAGGGCATCCTCGGCCCGAGGCGACGGATCGACGCTCGCCGCCTCCACCGCGAGCGCCAACCCGAGCTCCGGGTCGCTGTCGAACAGCGACAGCGCACTTGCCACGAGCTGGCCGCCTCTCGCGACACGCGCCTGGTCGCGTGCCTCGCTGCGCTGCGAGAACGCGAACACCGCGAGCCCCGTGGCCAATGCGAGCCCGACGAGCGCGCCGAGGGTCAGGAACGCCAGGCGGCGATGCCTGCGTCGCGCTTCCTCGCGGGCGCGCTCGACCGCCCGCTCGGCGTCGTAGCGGCCCTTCCAGGCGAGCACCGCCCCCGCGAGGACGTCGTGGAAGATCTCCCACCGCCCGCTCTCATCGGTGCGCAGGATGCGGTGACGTGCGAGCGTGGCCGTGACCGTGTCGATCTCGCCGGGCGACGCACCGGCGAACTCGGCGAGGTCGGACGCCTCGTGCGCGATCTTGGTACCCGACGGCGTCACGAGATGGTCGAACAGCCGGGCGGCGATCGCCTGCTGCGCCGGGCTGAGCGCCGCGATCGCGCGCTCGAGATGGTCGGCCACGACCTGTCGCGCGCCGCCGAGCTCCTCGAGCGTCGAGGCGCGCAGCGTCGAAGACCCCGCCGCACGCTCGACCTCCCACATCCGCTGCATGACGAGCTGGAGGTAGGGCGCCTCGATGCCTCGGGCCCCGCCGTTCCCCTCGACGACTCCGAGGCCGCCGGGGCCGAGCTCGATCCGGCCGGCGCCGACGCCGTCCAGCACGCGCTCGACCAGCACGTCCTCGGCGACGACCTGCTCGCCCTCCAACTCGCTCCAGCGTTCCAGGGGGCGCACGATCGCCGCCCGCCCGGCCGCTCGGTCGAGACGGTCGAGACGAAGGACGTTGGCGAACAGGCTCGGAATGTCGGCCTTGAGCCGGTCGAGCTTCGCGAGCGTGTCCTCGCGCAGCGACAGGAGCACGTTGACGCGCTGCGGCCGGTTGACGATCGCAGCCAGCCCCGCTTCGAAGCCGCCCGCCGCGTCGTGATACGTGAAGTACTCCTCGGCCTGGTCGAGGATCAGATACACGTCCTGGCCGGCCTGCGCGCGCTCGATCGTGTCGACCAGCTCGCCGGCCACGATCCCCGCCAGATCGGCGACCGCGGCGGCGAGCGCCGGTGCCGGGTCGTCGCCCCAGTTGGAGAAGACGACGACGAGCGGCGCCTCGGGTAGCTCGCGCAGCCGACGCGCGACCGCCGCGAGCAGGAGGGACGACTTGCCGACGCCGCTCGGCCCGTAGAGCACGGTGAGGCGGGACGCGATGAGGTTCGCGACGACGATCTCCGTGTCGCGCTCGCGCCCGAAGAAGAAGAGTGCGTCGAGCTCGGAGTCCTCGAATGCCGCAAGACCCCTGTAGGGGGACGCGACGCTCACGCGACGGCCTCGAGGCGCCGCGCGAGCAGCCCGACGTACTCGTCGGGGCCGACCGCGAGCACGTCGACGTCGAAGCGGCGCCAGAAGGCGCGCTCGAGCGCGGTCGGCTGGGGATCGACCGCCCACGACCGGTAGGCGACCGGCCGGTTCCCCCAGACGCGGTGCATCACGAGACGGAGGTTCCAGTCGACCATCTCGTAGCCGAGAAAGAGGAAGTGGCTCCGCCGCAGACGCGCGGCGAGCGCGACAGGGACCGCGGCTGCGACGTCGGAGCTGCCGAGGTAGTCGATGTAGTCGTCCTCGGTGATGACGAAGCTCTCCCACTCCCGCTCCGGGAACGGGTCGACCGCACCGTGCAGCTTGAGCAGGATCGTCCGGCGGTCGAGCGACAGCTCGGTCGCGTACGTGTTGGGCACGTCGATCGGCCGCGGCTCCTCGCCCGGAGGCCGATGCCAGAACTTCCCGCGGTGGGGGCCGGCCGCGACGTACGTGACGACGTCGACGTCCTCGCCGGCCTCGTCGAAGGCGCGCTCGATGGCGAGGTCGTAGCGGCCCGAGACGATGAGCTGGTAGGACGCACCGTGCTCCCGCAGGAGGGTCGGAAGCCGGGCGAGGAAGCGATGCACCGGCTGCGGCTCCACCGCCGCCTCGAACCGGCGGTGCAGCTCGTCGTAGAGCGGCCCGGAGCCGTTCATGGTCGCGACGTACTGCGAGACCCGCGCGAGGTCGATCGGAAGCTCGCTCGGGTACCCGAACGACGCGGCCAGCTCCGTCGCCAGGTCAGCCGCGCCGTCGAGCCCGAGCACCGGCACGACGCGGCCGGCGATGATCGCCTTGACGATCTCCGCCTCGGCGTCGCGCTCGACGCCGTTTCGGCCCGGGACCAGGCCGGCCTCGTGGCGGAGGATCGCGGCCTGTAAGTGACGAACCTTGTCGCCCGGCTCGAGGCCGATGGCGTCCAGGGCGGCACGGTGTGCGTCGTATGTGCGCAGCGCGTCCGCCTGGCGACCGGCGCGGTAGAGCGCGAGCATCAGCAGCTCACATCGCCGTTCCCGCAGCGGGTCCTCGCCGACGAGGGCCTCGAGCTCGGGGACGACGTCCGCGTGACGGCCCAGCTCGACGTCCGCCGCGATCCGCTCCTCGTTCACGACGAGGCGCAGCTCGTCCAGCCGGCGGATCTCGGCCTGCGCCCAGTCGTCGAACGCGAACTCGGCGAGCGGCGGCCCGCGCCAGAGCGCGAGGGCGCGGAGGAGCAACGAGCGGCGCTCGTCCGGGGAGGCGCTCCGTGCGTCTGCCAGCAGCTGCTCGAACCGACGGGCGTCGATCTGGTCTGCCGACACCGCAAGCACGTATCCGGGCGGACGCGTGACGAGGACGTCCGGCCCGAGCGCCTTGCGGAGCGCGACGACCGAGTTGTGCAGCGACGCCGTCGCGGTCTTCGGAGGCTCGGCGCCGTAGAGCTCGTCCACGAGCTGTTCCGTCGGCACGACCCGGCCTGCCCGCACGACTAGTGCCGCCAGGAGCGCGCGCGGGCGCGGGCCCCCGAGGGCGATCGGCCCGTCGTCGCCGCTCGCCTCGAGCGGACCGAGGATCCGAAATTCCTGCATTCACCGCGTTTGTACCACCGGCGCCCACCACGTCCTAATCGCCGCCTCATACCGGCGGAAGACCGTTTTCTGGCCGTGATGCGCCCATTGCCGGCCCGTTTGAGGTCGGACCGACCGTGGGGGCATGACCACCAGGCACCCACATCTCACGGTTCGCAGGTGCTTCGCGCACACGATCGGAATCCTCTTCGCCCTTGCAGTGCTCACCGGCTTCGGAGCTTCGACGGCCGTCGCCGCCACGAGCGCGACGCTCCAGCCTGCCTACGGCTGGCCCGTCAAGCCCTTCTTCCGCCAGCACCCCGTCCGCGGCTCCTTCGGTGACCCACGCATCGGTGGCAGCAGCCACTCCTTCCACTTCGGGGTCGACGTCTCGTGCCCCGACGGGACACCCGTCTATGCGACGATCACCGGCCGGGCGTACATCTCGCGCCGCCACCCGCAGACGGTGTCCGTGATCGCAGACCGCGGCAATGTCGAGTTCGGCTATTGGCACATCGTGCCGACCATCCGTAGCGGCGAGCGCGTCACCGCGTACCGCACGGTCATCGGCAGGGTTGCCCACCCTTGGGAGCACGTGCACTTCGCCGAGCATCGCAACGGCGTCTACGTCAACCCGCTCCGGCCGGGCGCGATGGGCCCCTACACCGACACGACCGTCCCGAACGTCCACGCGATCACCGTCCGCTCGGTCACTGCCAGGTCGGTCGCCACTGCCTCGCACGGCGCTCCGGCGCACGGGCGGGTCGACCTGGTCGCCGAGGCCTACGACGAGACGCCGATCTCGATCTCTGGCCCCTGGCACGACAAGCCGCTGACCCCAGCGCTCCTTCAGTGGAGGCTCCTGAACGGCGAGCGGGCCGTCACCGGCTGGCGCACCGCAGTCGACTTCCGGCTCACCTATCCGTCGAACGACCTCTGGAGCCAGACGTACACGAGCTGGACGCGGCAGAACAAGAAGATCTGGGACGCGCGCTACGGCTTCTATCTCGTGCACGGGTTCGACACGCGCACGCTCCGCGACGGAACGTACCGCGTGCAGGTCAAGGCGACCGACGTACGCGGCAACACCGGGACCGGGTCCTTCCCGCTGACGGTGGCCAACGACCTGTGAGCCACGGATCGCAGAGAACAGGTGGGGACCCTGCCGGGGAGGTCCGTCGGTCGTCACGCGCTCGCGGGCTGGCGCCGCGGTGGAGCCGTCTACCCTGCCGGGGTGGCCCACGAACGCCCGTGGAGCGGGATCGCGTGAGCGGCGCTCGGGACGGGACCAGGCGGGCGCGGCGCCTGTGGGCCGCAGGAACGGCGCTGGTGCTCGCGCTCGCTCTCGCGGGGGCCGCGACCCAGCTGTCCACCGGGTCGCCGGATCAGGAGCGGACGTACACGGCCGGCGCAGCGATCCTGACGGTCATCGAGCAGCCGTACGCGAAGGGCGTGTTGGTCACGACCGGGGGCTGGGCTTACTGCCAGCAGCTTCGCGCGCTCGCGCGCCGCAGCAAGCTGACGCTGCTCTGCGGTCGCTTCCCGAAGGACGGGTACGTCGGCCTCGGTCTCCGCGCGCGCCGCCACCTCGACTGGGGCAACGCCGCCTACCTGCGTGCGCTCGCGCGTGAGGCAGGCGCGCTCCACGATCGTGTCGGCGGCGAGCTGTTGCTCGTCGGCGTCTCGTACTCCGGCTTCGGTGTTGCGACGCTGGCCTCGCACCACCCCGAGCTTCGACCCGACCGGTTGATCGTGATCGACTCCTACCTCGATCTCGCCGCCAGACGGGCTGCGGCCGGCACAGGAGCGATCGGCCGGGAGATCGACGCCGAGACGGGCGGCTCGAACGCGGCGCTCGAGGAGCGCAGCGCCCGTGTCGACGGGCTGGCCTCGCTCGTCGCCACCGGAACACGTCTGCAGGTGATCTGGAGCATCGCGCCCGACGAGGCACGGGAGTTCAAGGGAGCAACGTGCAACCTGGCCGCCAACGCCACGATCCTGCAGCGACTCTCGAACGCCCTCGGCGAGCCCGTTCCGGGATGGGTCACCACGAACAGACATGGCCACGACCTCTGGGATCACGGCCGCCGGATCCTGCGCGGCGAGCTGCCGGGCAAGAAGGTGATCTTCCGTCCTGGAGGATCCGTGCCCCCGGGGGCGGTTTGCGGTTGACGCTTGGCCGAGAGTCGGGGACCGCGTTCACGGCAGCCCGCTACGGCCAGGCGAGACCAGGTACGGACGGTGGACGTGCCGCAAGCGGAACCGCCTTGGCCGGTACCGGTTCGTGCCTGCGGGCCGGCTGGACAGCCGTTCGGAGGCGGACGGTCGCTAGGTCGTCGAGATCGCGGCCACTGACGTGAGCGGGAACACCGAAGTCGCGCGGTTCCCGCTCCGGATCGCGAACGACACGACTTGGGTCTGAGCCACCTCCGCTCGGTCCGGCGTTCAGCCGGACACCTGTCTCGTCCGAGGCGGGAGTGATCCGAAGAGGCCGTTAGCAAGTCGTTTGGAAGCCGTGAGGAGACCGTTTGGGCCGACTTCGAGCCTCGCCGCATGCAGACGCGGAAGGAGGTGACTCACATGCATGCGGCCATCACTCACGCACGAACGATGTACCTGATCCTCGCGGCAGTTGCGGCGGTGCTTCTGATCCTCGGCCTCGCACCGATCGATTCGGCCATGCCAGTCAGCTGTCCGCCCAACTGCTAGGAGCGCTCGAGGGGAGCTCGTCCATCGGGCTCCCCTCGTCGGGCAGACGCCGCTCGCGTCCGCGCTCGTTGTTCCAGGAGCGTGGCGCCTTTCGTTCCGAACAGGGCGGCTGCCTCCTCGGCGAGGACTGCGGCCTCCTCGATCCGGCCTGTGGCAGACAGTACGTCCGCGAGAACGACCCGCGCCTCGCCCCGCCCGACCAGGTTGTCGCTCGGGTCGACGATCGCGATGGTTCCACGCGCAAGCTGCTCAGCTTCTTCGGTGCGCCCGAGTCCCGCGAGCGCGAGGGTCTGCGGGAACCGCCAGGAGAGGGCGTGGAACAGATCAGTGTCGATCGCAGCGTGACGAATCTGGTCACTGAGATCGAGAGCGCGTTCGTATCGCCCGTTCAGTACAGCGGCTTCCGCGAGCGGACCGAGGAATTGTGCTTGCCAGACGCGATCCTCACGGGCTGTCGCCTCCTCGAGGCCGGACTCCGCGACAGCTTCGGCCTTCTGCGTGTTCCCCGCCAGGAGCTCCACCTTCGCTGCCACCAACGACCCGACGGTGGCAATGTGAACCTCCTCTCCCACCTCGAGGCATCGCGATCTCGCACCATCCAGGAGGTCCCGGGACTCCTCGAACTTACCGGTCAGTCCCTTCAGGGAGGCGAGCTGCATCAGGATAGTCGCCCCCAGACTCCGAGGAATATGAGCTTCTTCGAGACGGGATTCGCAATATGCGACCGCTTCCTCTACGGGCACAGCACCGTCGGTCATGACGTCGACGATCAGGCCGTCGGCAACGCCGGGGACCCCGTATCGCTCGAAGCAGTCCGCCGCGCGCATCGCAGCGTCGAGCGCCGCGTCGTAGCGTTGGCGGAAGCGACTCTCGACGGTCACCAGTGTGGCCCAGGCGCGAGCGACGCCGAGAAGATCATTTTCGGCTTCACACACTCGAACCGCCTCTTGCAGGAGGCGCATCGTCATGTCCGCATCCGTTCGACCCGCGACGATGAGCGGCCACACCTGCTCGACCCGGGCACGGAGCTCCAGCCGCCGGTTGCCAATCTCGACTGCGCGACGAGCGACGTCTTCGAGGAACTCGAGAGCACGACGCCACTCCCAGAGGTTCTTCAGCGGGACGCTGACCAGGCATTCGAGCTCGAGGCGCCGCGGCTGCGTCTCATGAAGCAAGGCAATGGCTCGCGCGAGCAGCGAGACTGCGGCTCGATGATCACGGCTCCAAGCTGCTCGCTCCCCGGCCCTCGCCAGCCGCTCGCTCGCCTGCGCCGCCAACACCTCCGCCTCGTCGCCGATCTCGCGCCGGTTCAGCACTCCCTGCTCTAGGTGATGCCCCACAATCTCGTCGAGCTCGTCATTACGGTCGAGCCAGCGGGCGAGCTGCTCGTGGAGGCGGGCACGCTCGGCCTTCGCGACCGCCGCATAGGTTGCGTCCCGGATCAGCGCGTGGTCGAACTGAAAGGCGTCGTCGGTTCGCTCGGTGTCCGGGCGGACGAGACGCCGTCGCACCAGGGCCATCAGCGCCGTTGCGGCTGCTCCGCGGGTCTCATCCGGTGCAAGCGCGTCAACGGAGGCGCGCGTGAACTCGCGGCCGACGACCGCGGCCCGCTCGAGTACCGCGCGCTCGCCGGGGTTCAGGCTGTCGAGCCGGCTCGCGAGCAGCGACTCGAGCGAGGCCGGCACACTGCCCGCCCGGAGCGGCCCATCGAGCGCATGGGCGGCGAACTGCTCCAGGAAGAGCGGGTTGCCCTCGGCTGCGGCGACCACCGCGACGCGCGCGTCGGCGTCGAGCGCAAGCGACTCGGGGAGCGCGTCGAGTAGGTCGGCCGTCTCGTCCTCTGAGAGCGGCCGAAGCGGGATCGCGTCGGCCGCCCAGGCTGGACGCTCGTCGAGCAACTCCGGCCGCGCGAGGCAAAGGAGCGCGATCGGGGCGCCCCTGCTCCATCCCACGAGGTACTCGAGCAGGTCGAGGAACGTCGGCTCGGCCCAGTGCACGTCCTCGAGCACGACGACGAGGGGCCGTTCTCGGGCAAGCGCCTCCAGCAGCGCGCGTGCGGCCCAGAAGACATCGCCGCTGTCAACGGAGCCAGTGCCCGACAGCGCATCGGCAAGCCGCGCCGCCGCCTGCTCGCCGTCGGGGTTGCCGTCGAGCACGGCGTGAACCGCGCCGCCAAGATCGTCGCCGCCACCCGTCATGTGACGCACGACGTCGACGAGCGGCAGGTAGGTCGCCCCGTCGGCATAGGGGACGCAGCGACCGGTGAGGACGCGTGCCTCGTTCTCGATCGCGCCGACGAGCTCGGCCGCGAGGCGGGTCTTGCCGACCCCTGGCTCGCCGACCACGACCACGCGCCGGCACGACGATTCGGCAGCCGACTGGCGCACCTCGAGGACGAGCCGCTCGAGCTCGGCACGCCGGCCCACGAGCGGCGCGTCGGGGCGACGCGGGATCGCCGACGCCCCCTGCACCAGCTCGAGCAAACGGTGAGCGCCGCTCGACGGCTCCGTCCACGCGGCTCCCGTCGTCTGCGCCGCCGCCGTCGGCCCGACGAGGATCTCCCCTTCCGTCGCTGCTTCCTTCACGCGACGCGCGGTGGTCAGGGCGCCGCCTGAGAGTACGCGGCCGTCCTCCCCGACGAGCACCTCGCCCGTCTCGACCGCCGCCCGCACAGTCAGGGCACCGAGCGCGTCGCGAAGCTCGACTGCCGACCTCATCGCGCGCAGCGCATCGTCCTCGTGAGCAGCCGGAAGCCCGAACACGGCCACCGCCTCCTCGCCGAGCAGCTGCTCGACCGTGCCCCCGTGGCGCAGCACGATCTCCTCCAGCGACGCCAGGCAGCGCGACACGACCCCGCGCGCCGCCTCGACGTCGAGCTCCTCGTCGACCAGCACCTCGACGATGCACACCGCAACGACCTTTCGCGCGAGCTGCGGAGGCCGCCCCGCGACCTCGGCAGGTGCCCCATCGGGCATCAGCGTCGGATCGTCCTGGAGGATCCGACGCTGGAGCGCGCGGAGCTCCTCGCCCGGCTCCACCCCCGACTCCTCGACGATCGCGAGACGTGCCGCCTGGTAGGCGGCGAGCGCGTCGAGCCGCCGGTCGGAGCGGTGGAGCGCCAGCAGTTGCAGCCAGCGCAGGCGCTCGTGCGTGGGATGCTCGCTCGCCAGCGCGTCGAGCTCGCCGATCGACTCCCGGTGCAGCCCGAGCTCGAGCTCCGCCTCGAGCCGCATCTCGAGGGCGTTCAGCCGGCGCTCCTCGAGACGGCGGATCGGATCCTGCGCGAAGCTCCAGTAGGCGAGGTCGGATAGCGGCGTCCCCGACCAGAGCCCGAGCGCCTTGCGCAGCTCACTTGCCCGCTCGCGCGTCGGCATCTCGCGCGCTTCCCTCACGAGCCGCTCGAAGCGATCGGCATCTATCGCCTCGGGGTCGATCCGCATCCGGTAGCCGGGCGGCCGCGTCTCGAACGTCTCGGCGCCGAGCAGCTTTCGCAGGCGCGAGACGCAGTTCTGCACGTACGCGGGCGCCGAGGGCGGCGGAGCGCCCTCCCACAGCTCGTCGATCAGCCGGTCGAGCGGCACGACGTCGTTCGCCTGCAGGAGAAGGAGCGCCACCAGCGCGCGCTGCTTCGGCCCACCGAGCGCGGCCGGAACTCCGTCGATGCGGGCCTCCAGCGGGCCCAGCATGCGGAGCTCGATCGCTGGACGTGTCACGGCGAGGTGACCGTACGCCTGCGCATCCATCCGCACAAGACCGAAATGAGCGTCCTGTTAGCGGTGCCTTGGGATCGCGCCGCAGGATCCCGATCGATGACAGGACACGAGCCTGCCGCAGGGGTTCGGCCGACTCCGGTGGCGAGCTTCGTGTCGGAGCCGGCCGAGCCGGCCGCGGGCGAAACGGTTCGGCTCCTCGATCTCTCGTACGACCCCGCAGGCGTCGGAATAGCGCACCACGCCTGGGATCTCGCTGATGGCACGACCTCGGTCGGAAGAGAGGCGACGCACCGTTTCGCGCGCGACGGGGTCTACGCGGTGACGCTCCACGTGACCACGCGGGACGGCAGGGTCGGCGTCGCGTCGGTTCCGGTGACCGTGTCGACACACGACGTCGGACTCGTGCGGATCGTCGCGCCCGGACACGCGCGGGCCGGTGAAGCTGCCGAGGTGGCCGTCGTCGTCGCGAGCCGGCACCGGGCGGAGATCGTCCAGGTCGAGCTCCTGCGGGGCCGCGGCGGCTCGGCCGTCTGGGGCTTCGAGGCGATACAGACACGTTCGGTTTCGGCTCACGACGACCTCGCGGTCGCCTTTCCGGTCACGTTCGGCGACACCGACGCCGAAGCCGGGCGGGTGAGCTTCCGCGCCCGCGCGAGGCTCGTGGGCGCCGCGGACGCGTCGCCTGAGGACAACGAACTCACGGCGGCCCCGACCCTTGTGGCCCCGTGGTTAGAGGCGTGTTAGCGGCCTCGTCGACTCTCTCGTCGATAGCCGGCCGGGGGGAGTGTCCGGCCGAGGGGCCTCGGGGGGAGGCTCCTCGGCCGGATCGGGCGCCGACCCGCCCGGTACCGTTCCGAGGCGGTGCGACGCGGGCTCACACGGGGACGCCTGCTCCAGGCAGCGGCGGGCGCCATCGCCGCGCTCGGCGCATCTCCCGGCATCGCGCTCGGGAAGGACACGAGCGTTCCCCGTGCCACCGGCCTCGCCGTCCGCGGCGCCGCCAAGCGGTTCGCAGGCGACCGGCCGATGTTCGCGACCGTCGCTCCCGGGGTCGACGGGCGCGACAAGGCGACCGTCCTCTTCCGGCTGGCGCGACGCGCGCGCGTGCGGCTCGACGCCGTGCGGGTGGGGATCGGGTCGAGCGCCGTCCACTGGACGGAGGAGGTGGCGCTCGGGCCCGGCTCGCACGAGCTTGTATGGCAGCCCGACAACGTCGCCCCGGTGGGCTCGTACGTGATGCGCCTGACCGTCGAGGGGAACGGCAAGCGCCGGGTCTACGGCGGCCGCCGTCCGGCGAGCCCGGAGCGGGCGAGCGCCCCCGTCGTTCGCGTCCTCGGCATCGAGGCCGCCTTCACCCAGCGCTCGTACCTTGCAAAGGAGCGGATGGCGCTCCGGGTGCTCGCCGACGCGCCGTCGCTCACGCTCACGTTCGTTCGGGTCGGGCACGGGCCGGACCCGAGTCTGCGAAGCGACGAGATCGTCGGCCTGCAGATGGGCGACCCCGTGCAGCTCGACTGGACGGGAAAGCGCTCGACACGGCAGACGATCTCGCTGCAGACCGGCGACTGGCCGAGCAGCCTCTACGCCGTCCGGCTCGAGACCCCGGATGGCCGCGTCGGGTTCGCACCGTTCGTTCTCCGCCCCACGACGCCGGGCGGCGGCCGGGTCGCGGTCGTCCTCCCGACCAACACCTGGCAGGCCTACAACCTCTACGACGCCGACGGCGACGGCTGGGGCGACACGTGGTACGCGGGCGGCACACCGCCCGTCGTCCTCGACCGGCCCTACCGCGACCGCGGCGTGCCGCCCCGCTTCCGCCGCTACGACTTCCCCTTCGTCCGCTGGCTCGAGAAGCTGCGCCGCGAGCCCGACTTCTACACGGACGACGACCTCGACGCGTTCGCGACGGGCGACGACGTGCGCAGGCTCTACGACCTCGTCGTGTTCCCCGGTCACACCGAGTACGTCACGACCCGTGCCTACGACGTCGTCGAGCGCTACCGCGACCTGGGCGGCCGGCTCGTATTCCTCTCCGCCAACAACTTCTTCTGGAAGGTCGAGCGGCGTGGTCGGGAGATCCGCCGGATAGCGCAGTGGCGTACGCTTCGGCGCCCGGAAGCGCATCTCCTCGGCGTCCAATACCGGGCCAACGACGACGGCCGGCGCCAGGCGCCGTTCATCGTCACCGACCGCGACGCAACGCCCTGGCTGTTCGAGGGGACGGGGCTCGAGAACGGCGACCTGCTGGGCCAGGAGGTGGGCGGATTCGGGATCGAGATCGACATGACGAGCCCGTTGTCGCCGCCCGGCACACGCGTGCCTGCGCTGATCCCGAACCTGTTCGGAGTGGGCCTCCATGCCGAGATGGCGTACTACGAGACCCCCGCCGGCGCGCGGGTGTTCTCGGCCGGCGTCCTCGACTTCCCCGCGATCGTCCTCTACCCGGCGGGCATGCGCATGCTCGACAACCTCTGGCGGCACATGCTCGAGGACCTGCCCCAGACCGTTCCGGCGCCCGGGACGACCGCGCCCTAGGCGAGAGGAAGGGTTGTCCGTCGTCCTCAGGCCTGCGAGACGGTCTCGACCTCCCGCTCGGTGCCGAACGCGACGATCGCGAACGGGATCGTCGCGAGCAGCTGGCCGGTAGCCACGAGGAGGAACACCTGGCGCGGGCCCCACGACTCGAGCAGCGGGCCGGCGATCACCATTCCGACGGGCCCGGCGAGCATGGCCGCGGTGAGCACGGCCGTCAGCACCTTTGCACGCAGGGCCTCCGGCGTGCGCGTCGTGATCACCCCGATCAGCGGAGCGTTCACGAGCGGGCCGAAGAACGACGACGCCGCCAGCGCCGTCATCAGCGCCGGCACCGGGAGGTCGAGAGAGAGCGCGAAGATCGGCAGTGTGAGGGCGATGAAGGCGGTCGCCCCGAGGCGCAGGGGGTCATAGCGGCCGACGATGCGAACCGCCGCGATGCTCCCGAGCACGGCGCCCGCACCGAACGCGGCGAAGAACGCCCCCGCAACCTTCGAGCTCGAGTACTCCTCGTACGCGAGCACCGTCAACCCGGCGCCCAGCATCTGCCCGAGACCGTTCGTGACGAGCGCGGAGGCGCCCAGCACGCGCAGCAGCCGGTCGCGGAGGAGGAACTTGATCCCCGCGAGCACGCCGCGACCGTCACCCGTCTGCGGGAGGGGCGGGCGGGCGGGCACGAAGAGCAGCAGGATTGCGAACGAGCAGAGGAACGTCGCCGCGTCGACGTAGAGCACGACCGGCGCGCTGAACGCGGCGATCAAGAGCCCGGCGGCGGCGGGGCCGAGCAGCGCGGTCGCCCGTTGTGCCCCCTCGACCACCGCGTTCGCCTGGGCGACGACGTGCTCCTCCTCGCCCACCAGCTCCGGCAGGATCAGCCGCTGCGACGCGAAGTACGGCGCGATGAAGACGCCGACCATCGCGACGATCACGAGCAGGAGCGGGAAGCTCAGCACCCCGAGCTCGTGGAACAGCGGAATCGCGGCGATCAGCGGCGCCCGCGCGAGGTCGGCTACGATCATCGTCCGCCGCGCTCCCCACCGTGCGATCACCGCACCGGACGGGATGCCCAGGATCGCGATCGGCGCGAGCTCGGCGGCGAGCACGACGCCCATCCGCGTGGGCGAGCCCGGTCGTCTTGAGGACGAACCAGGGCAGCGCGAGGAACGTCATCTGTGAGCCCAGCGAGGAGATGACCTGTGCCGTGATGAGCGCGACGATCGGCCGCTGACGGAGCGGGCGCTTCCCGTTCGTCAGACGAGCCACACGCCGTCTTGCTGCACGACCGCGCCGTCGAGCTCGATGCGCGTGCCCGGCATCCGGAGGTCCTTCACGATGTCCCAATGGATGCGGGACTCGTTCGTCCCGCCGAGATCGGGCATCCCGTTCCCGAGCGCGAGGTGCACCGTGCCGTCGATCTTCTCGTCGAAGAGCGTGTTCCTCATGTACCGCGTGATACCGGGATTGCATCCGATGCCGAGCTCTCCGAGCCGGCGAGCGCCCTCGTCGCCGTCGAGGGTCTCGATCAGGTACGCCTCGTTCGTGTCCGCGGAGGCGTCCACAACCCGCCCGCCCTCGAAGCGGAGCCGAATGCCCGCGATCTCGCGGCCCGCGTAGACGGCGGGGAACTCGGTGAAGGCGATCGTCCCCTCGGCGGAGTCCTCCACCGGGCAGCCGAAGAACTCGCCGCCGGGGATGTTCGCGCCGCCGGCGTCGACCTTCATCAAGCGGCCCGCGATCGACAGGCGCAGGTCAGTTTCGGCGCCGACGATCCGCACCTCGTCGGCGGCGTCGAAGCGGTCGGCGTAGCGCTGCATCCGCTCGCGCTCCGCGTCCCAGTCGAGCAGGCACGCGCCGTAGAGAAATTCCGCGAACTCGGCCGTTCCCATGCCCGCCTCCTGCGCGAGGGCCGGCGTCGGGTACTGGCAGCCGACCCATGGCAGCTCGTGCCGGAAGACGCGCTCCAACGCGGGACGGTAGGCGCCCTGGAGCGCCGCCGTCCGCTCGGCGGAGACGCTGGCCGCGTCGCGCGCGTTCTCGGGGGCGTCGATCACGACCAGCGCGTCGCACGTCTCGAGCGCGTGCACCTCGATCGCAGCAGGGACTGCAAGCCGCTCCAGCGGCGCGGTCCGTAGCCAGGTGCGCGGCGCGAGGTTCGCGTCGAAGGTCACGCGCAGCAGCGCATACGCATCGCGTTTCGCGATCAACCCGACGAGCTCGTCGAGGATCGGGCGGCCGAGCGGGGTGCCGATGACGAGGACCTGCCAGCCGGGCTGCACCCCGACGCAGGTGTCGACGAGGAGCTCGGCCAGTTGACGGTCTCTCGGGTCAGCCATGCGCCGGAATATAAGACGTACGTACTGTTTTGTAAAGTGAGCCCGTGCCGAAGTTGAGCGAGCCGCAGAAGGAGGCACGCCGGAGACGCGTGCTGGACGGTGCGCGCCGTTGCTTCGCGCGCCACGGATACGAGGGCGCCACCGTCGTCCGTCTCGAGCGGGAGATCGGCCTCTCCCGCGGCGCTATCTTCAACTGGTACCCCTCGAAGCAGGAGCTCTTCCTTGCCCTTGCCGCCGAGGACAACGAGCGGCTCCATGCCCTCTTCGCCGAGGACGGCTTCGACGCGCTGCTCGAGGCCGTGACGGAGCACGAGCCCGACTGGCTCGCCGTCTACCTCGAGTTCGGCCGACGCCTGAAGGCGGATGCCGGGCTTCGTCGGCGCTGGTTGGCCATCGCTCCTCCGGAGGCGCGCGAGCGGAGCCGCGGCTGGATCGAGCGGGGGCAGGCTGCCGGAGAGCTCCGTTCGGACGTCTCGGCGGACGACATCGGCAAGTTCCTCGGCGTCGTGGTCGACGGGATCGCCTCCCAACGCGCGCTCGGCTTCGACCCGCCTGAGAGCGAGCTCGTGCTCCGCTTCGTACGCGACGCGACACGCTCCAGCGGCGACGATCGGCCCGTCTAACCCTCCGGCCCGAGCTCGTCGGCGTACGCCTCCGCGTAGACCTCCTCGGCGTGGAGCACCTTCTCGACGTACGCGCGGGTCTCGGGGAACTGGATGCCCACGCCATTGCGGCGCCACTCGTCCACGTTGCCCTGACCGGCGTGGTACGCCGCGAGCGCGGTGCGCAGATCGTCGTAGCGGTTCAGGAGGTTCCGGAGATACCACGAGCCGTAGCGGACGTTGATCTCGGGGTCGAGCAGGTCGTCCACCACGAACTTGCGACCGCCGGTCCGGAGCGCTATCCCCTTCGCCGTCTCGGGCAGGAGCTGCATGAGGCCCACCGCACCCGCGTCCGAGCGCGCCGATGCGTCGAACTTGCTCTCCGTATAGATGACGGCGGCGAGGAGCGCCGGCGGCAGGTCGTAGTTCCTCGCGTGTGTCTGGACGATCGCCTCGTAGCGCAGCGGATACCGGATGCGCTCGTACCAGTCGGGCTGCGCGCTCACGACCCATGCCGCTGCGCCGGCCGCGGCCGCGGCGAGGAGCAGAGCCAGAACGGCGAGGCGCCTCACGTGCGCGCGGCGGCCTCCGCCTCGAGTGCCTCCATTACCTCACCCACCCAGGCGCGGAGATCCTCGAACGTGCCGGTGTTGACATAGTGGAAGTCCGCGCGCCGCACCTTCTCCCGATCGGGGAGAAGGCGGGAGTCGCGATCGTCGCGTGTTACCCGGCGGCGCTGCTCACGCAGGGCGGTCGGCGCTGTGATCACGACGACCTTGTCGAACCGCTCCTCGGCCCCGACCTCGAAGAGCAGCGGCACCTCGGTGACACAGACCCGGGGAGGGTCGTCGAGCTGCGCGAGCTGCTCCCGCCACGTGAGGTACTCGCGCGAGACCAGCGGATGGAGAAGTCCCTCGAGCCACGCGAGCTGCTTGCGATCTCCGAAGACCTTTCGCGCGATGCGCTCACGGTCGGGCCGGCCGTCCTCACCGAGGATCTCCTCCCCCAGCCGCTGGACGAGCGCGTCACCCACGGAATCGTCCGTGGCGAGGAGGTGGTGGACGATCTCGTCGCTCGATACGGTCGCAGCTCCGTGCGCGCGGAATGCCTCGAGCGCCGTGGACTTGCCGGCGCCGATGCCGCCCGTGATCGCGACCGCGGTCGGCCGCCGCAGGGTCGGGCGAGGCAAGCCTCGCCCCTACGCGGGCTCGTCGGCCTCGGGCTCGGTCTCGGCGTCGCTCGCCGCGGCCTCCGGGTCGTCGTCGGCCGGAGGCTCAGGATCGGCGGCCGCCACGACCTCGGCAGGCGCCTCGTCAACGACCTCGACAGGCGCCTCGTCCTCGGTCTCGGTCTCGGTCTCGACGGCGTCGACGGCCTCGGCCTCCTCGATCGCGGCCTCGGTCTCGTCGGTCTCGGTTTCCGCTGTCTCCTCGACCACGGCCGAGCCGGTCGTCGGGAAGGCCTCCTCCGAGAGCCTGAGGTCGGGCGTCGAATGGACGGACTCGCCCCCGTCGGCCCGCGGCACGGGCAGCGCGCCCTCCTCGACCCGCTTCAGGGAGAGAGAGAGGCGGCGACGGTCGCCGTCGATCTCGAGGATCAGCACGTTGACCGGATCGCCCTGCGAGACGACCTCGCGCGGGTTTTCGACGTGGTGATTGGCGAGCTCGGAGATGTGCACGAGGCCCTCGACGCCGGGGAGGATCTCGACGAAGGCGCCGAACGTGACGACCTTCGTCACGCGGCCCTCGACGACGTCGCCCTCGCCATAGCTGTCGAGCACCTGCTGCCACGGGTCGGACTGCGTCTGCTTGAGGCCCAGCGAGATTCGCTGCCGCTCACGGTCGATGTCGAGCACCTTGACGTTGACGGTCTGGCCGATCTCGAGCACCTCGGACGGGTGGTTGACGTGCGACCAGGAGAGCTCCGAGATGTGGATCAGGCCGTCCATCCCGTCGAGGTCGACGAACGCGCCGAAGTCGACGATGTTGGAGATCGTCCCCTCGACGACGTCGCCCGGGTTGAGCCGGTCGAGGATCGCCTGGCGCATCTCCTTGCGCTCGTCCTCGAGGACGGCGCGGCGCGAGAGGACGACGTTGTTCCGCGAGCGGTTGAGCTCGATCACCTTGCAGCGGAGCTCCTTGCCGAGGAACTCGTCGAGGTCCTGGACGCGGCGGATGTCGACGAGCGACGCCGGCAGGAAGCCGCGGACGCCGAGGTCGAGGATCAGGCCGCCCTTGACGACCTCGATGACGCGGCCGTTCACCGGCTCCCCGCTCTCGGCCGCGCTCTCGATCGCCTTCCAGGCGAGCTCGAAACGCGCGCGCTTCTTCGAGAGGAGCAGGCGCCCCTCCGCGTCCTCCTTCGTCATCACGAGCGCGTCGATCTCGTCGCCCAGGGAGACCTCGTCTGCCGGGTTCACGTTCCGGCGGATCGAGAGCTCGGCGACCGGGATGACGCCCTCGGACTTGTAACCGATGTCGACCAGCACCTCGTCCTTGTCGACGCGTACGACGGTGCCGTGGACGACCTCCCCCTCGTTGATCGTGGGGAACGTGCCGTCGTAGTCGGGGATGAGCTCCCCGTCGGGGCCGGTCGTCCAGACCCCTGCTTCGGGTTGGGTGGGTGTCTCGAGTGTGTGGTTGGTCATCGGAGCGCGGAGTATAGCGAGGGATCCGCACCCGATTCGGTGCCCGAATCCCCTAGAACTGCAGCATGAAAATCACCCTCATCCGGAGCGCCACCGTCGTCCTGGAGCTCGCCGGACGGCGGATTCTGGTCGATCCGATGCTCGATCCCGCGGGCGCGCGACCCCCGATCGACAGTACGGCGAACCCCGTCCGCAACCCCACCGTCGAGCTTCCGATCCCGCCCGAGCAGGTCGTTCGGGGCCTGGACGCCGTGATCGTGACACATTGTCACAAGGATCATTTCGACGAGACGGCCGAGCGGCTCCTGCCCCGCGACCTGCCGGTCTTCTGCCAGCCCGAGGACGAGGGAAGGCTGCGCGCGACCGGCCTCGACGCACGTGCCGTGGACGCCTCGCTGGACTGGGACGGGCTCGCGCTGCACCGCGTTCCCGCCCGGCACGGGTTCGGGGCCGTCGGCGATGCGCTCGCGCCGGTCAGCGGGTTCGTCCTCGACGACCTCTACCTCGCCGGCGACACCGTCTGGTACGAGGCGGTCGAGGGGACCATCGCACGCTTCGCGCCGCGGGTCGCGGTCGTCAACGCGGGCGGCGCGTCGTTCCTCGAGGGCGGGCTGATCGTGATGGGGATCGACGACGTCCGTGAGGTCGCCTCACGCGTCCCCGTCGTCGTCTGCGTGCACATGGAGGCGATCAACCACTGCCACCTGGCGCGTGCCGACCTCGCGGCCGCCGTCCCGGGGGTGCAGATCCCCCGGGACGGCGAGACCGTCGAGGTGTGACTAGTTGAGCCGTGTGATGCGGTTCTTCGGTCCGGGCGGCACCGGTCCCCCGAACTGCGTGAAGTAGCGCGCGAGGGCGTCGAGGTCGATCTCGCCGCCAAGTGCGTTCGTGCACTGGTTGAAGACGGTGAACCCGTCTCCGCCCGTGGCGAGGAAGCTGTTCATCGTCACCCTGTAGCCCGTGTTCGGGTTCAGCGTGACCCCGTTCAGCTTGATCGTCGACGGGTCGATCCGCTGCCCGGCAGCCGCCGCCGCGTCGAAGGTGTACGTGAAGCCCGCGGACACCTGGAGGATGCGTGTAGTCGGGAAGATCTGCTGCTCGAGCAGGGCGTCGATCTGCGCCCCTGTGCACGTCTTGACGACGAGCGAGTTGCCGAACGGCTGGACGTTGAACAGCTCGCCGTACGTCACCTGACCCGGAGCCTCACCGCCGGCCGAGTTGGCGAACAGCAGGTCGTTGCGGATCCCGCCCGGGTTCATGAAGGCGATCACCGAGCCGCCGAAGTCGGTGGGAGCGGTCGCCTTGAGTTGCGCGTCGGCGATCACGTCACCGAGCGCAGACTCCCCGTTCGCGCCGGCCGACCGTGTGATGTCCGCCGTGACCGAGCCGACGAGCCGATTCGCGATCGGTGCCGACGCCTTCTGGTATCGGCTGAGGATCTCGGTCTCGGCCGCGTCCTTCGGCACGTTTTGCGTGACGATGACGTTGTCGGCCGTCACCTCCTTGACGTCCTTCGTCTGGTGGTCGATCACGAGGTCGATGTCCGTGATCACCCGGCCGAACGAGGACGCGCTCGTCAGGTACTTCCCCGTGCCCGCGAAGTTCGGGCAGATGTAGGGGGCATGCGTGTGGGCGCTGATGATCAGGTCGACCTGCGGGTCGAGCCCTGCTGCGATGGACGTGATCTCCGGCCCGCCGAAGTTGACGCACTTGTCGACATCGGTGTACGCGGCCGGATTCGCCGGTGCAGGCCACGCAGGTTGGGACGGCGGGTTCTGGAAACCGCCCTGATGGACGAGCACGACGAACGCGCGAACGCCCTGCTCGTTGCGCAGCTTCTGGACGAGGGCATTGATTGTCTGAACCTCGGGACGGAACTCGAGGCCTGCCACGCCCGCCGGCGTCACGATCGTCGGCGTCGCCTCGAGCGTCAGGCCGATGAACGCGATGTTCGCGTTGTCGATCTTCTTGATCTCGTAGGGCGGCAGGATCGTCGTGTCAGTGCCCGCGTAGAAGACGTTCGCGGCGAGATACTGGAAATCCGCACCCGGGAACGGCTCGAGCTGGCAGGTGTCCGCGCCCGCACACCCACCGTTCTGCATACGCAGCAGCTCCTGGATACCTTCGTCGAACTCGTGGTTCCCCACGCCCGAGACGTCGAGCTGGAGTGCGTTCATCGCCTGAATAGCGGGCTCGTCGTGGAAGAGCCCGGAGATCAGCGGCGACGCGCCGATCAGGTCGCCGGCGCCCACGGTGATCGTGTTGGAGTTCTGCTCGCGCAACTGCTTGATGTGCGTCGCGAGATACTCGACTCCACCCGCGGGAACGGGGTTCTGGGTCCAGCTCGTGACGCCCGTCGTGCTGTTGGTCACTGCCGTGCAGCAGCCGGTCTGGATCGTGCCGGGAGTGTTCGGCTCGAGGTGCCCGTGGAAGTCGTTGAACGCGAGCAGCTGGACGTAGGTGTCATTGTCCTTCTTCGGTGGCTTGTCCTTCGGTCCGTCGGCAGCGAGCGCCTGCGGCGCGCCGAGCACGAGCATGAGCCCGAGCGCCGCGAGCACGGCAATGGTGCGTCTCATGTACCTCTCCCCTTCCTTCGATTCCCTGACGACGTGCGAGTACCTGAACCGCCGTGATCCTATTCCGATCCGAGCGCGAGCGGAAACGATGTCGGAGCCGCGCTGAAACCCGAAGACGCTAGTCCTTTGCGTCGGCCCAGGTGTCACCGACGCCGACCTCTACTGCGAGCGCGGGATCGAGCGGGTAGGCCCCGATCATCTCCTCGCGCACGAGCTCGCGCACGGCGCTCGTCTCCACCTCGGGTACCTCGAGCAGCAGCTCGTCGTGCACCTGCAGCACGAGCCGGGCCGAGCGGCCCTCGCGGCGCAGGCGCTCGTGGATCCGCACCATGGCGACCTTGATCACGTCAGCGGCGGTGCCCTGCATCACCGTGTTGACGGCGAGGCGCTCGCCGAGCGAGCGGGTCTGCCGGTTCGACGCGCGGAGCTCCGGGATCGGACGGCGGCGGCCGAGCAGCGTCGTGACGTAGCCGTCCGCGGCGGCCTGCGCGATCGTGCGCCTGATCAGCTCCTGCACCTGCGGTAGCCGTGCGAGGTAGGTGTCGATCAGCTCCTGCGCCTCGTCGCGGGGAATGCCGAGGTTCTCGGAGAGCCCGAACGACGAGATGCCGTAGATGATCCCGAAGTTGACCATCTTCGCCGTGTCGCGCTGACCGCGGGTCAGCTCCGCCTGCGGGACGCCGAACACCTGCGACGCCGTCGCCGCGTGGATGTCCTCCCTGCGCGCGAACGCCTCGCGCAGCACGGGCTCCCCGGAGACGTGGGCGAGGATCCGGAGCTCGACCTGGCTGTAGTCGGCCGAGAGCAGCCGCGACCCCTCGTCCGCGACGAAGGCCGAGCGGATCCGGCGCCCGAGCTCGGTGCGCACGGGGATCGACTGGAGGTTGGGGTTGGTCGTCGAGAGGCGCCCGGTCGCCGCGACCGCCTGGTTGATCGTCGTGTGCAACCGCCCGTCCCGCTGGTCGATCAGCTCCGGCAGCGGAAGGAGGTAGGTGTTGAGCAGCTTCGTGAGCTCGCGCCATTCCTCGACGACGGGCACGATCGGATGGTCGTCGCGGATCGCGCGGAGCACGCGCGCATCGGTCGAGTAGCCGGTCTTGCCCTTCCGTCCGGCCGTGAGCCCGAGCTTCTCGAACAGGATCCGGGCGAGCTGCTGGGTCGAACCGAGCTGGAACTCCTCGCCTGCGAGCTCGAGCGCGCTCGCCTCGAGCTCCTCGACGCGCTCGGCGAGGCGCGCGGTGATCTCCCCCATGCGGTAGGTCTCGATCCGGATGCCGG
Organism: uncultured Actinomycetes bacterium; assembly: GCA_963793655.1. Taxonomy (GTDB): domain Bacteria; phylum Actinomycetota; class Thermoleophilia; order Gaiellales; family Gaiellaceae; genus Gaiella. The sequence continues at coordinate 233,257 of CAWCAV010000009.1, read as the reverse complement.
CGTCCTCCATGTCGGCGAGCACGGCCGTGAGCGGCAGCTCCATCTCGTCGTAGAGCCGCTCCATGCCCCACTCGCGCACGCGGGCACGAAGCTGCGGCGCGAGACGGCGTGCGGCCTCCGCCCGGCGCACCAGCGCGGCGGTCTCCTCCTCGGTCGCCGGCTCGGGCACGAGCTCGATGCCGTGCTCGCGGGCCAGGTCGTCGAGCTCGTAGCCGGCCCGGCCGGGGTCGACGAGATAGGCGGCGATCAGGGTGTCGTCCCGGACATGTCCGAGGCGTTGGGCCTTGGCGTCGTGCGTGAGGATCTCCGCCGAGCCCAGGGCTCGGCGGATCTCATCCGGACGAGCATTGGAGAGGACGACCTCCGCCTCCGCCGCGACGGCGACGCGACCGTTCGCAAGCGCGAGCCCGATCGGCGCCCGATACTCGGCGATGATCCCCTCCCGCCACGGAACGGCGATCGCATCCGTCTCTAGCGGCGATGCCGCAGGCAGCGCCGCGTCGAGCGTGTCGACCCTCCCGAGCAGCCCGCGGAACTCGAAGCGCCGGAAGATCTCTTTCAGTGTCGAGCGGTCGGGAGACGCGGAGACGAGCGCGGAGGGGTCGACCTCGAGCGGGAGGTCGCGGCGCATCGTCGCGAGGAGCTTCGAGTCGCGGGCCTGTTCGGCGTGCTCGCGGACCGCCCGTCCGCGCGCAGGCGAGAGCTCGTCCGCGTGGGCGATCACCTCCTCGAGCGACCCGTACTGCGCAATCAGCTGCCCCGCCGTCTTGTCTCCGATGCCGGGGATCCCCGGGATGTTGTCCGAGGTGTCGCCCTTGAGACCGATGAAGTCCGGCACCTGGTCGGGCCGGACGCCGTACCGGAGCTCCACGCGCTCCGGCGTGTAGACGTTGACTTCGGCGACGCCGCGCGGAGTCATCATCAGCGAGACGTTCTCGCTGCAGAGTTGGAACGCGTCCCGGTCGGTCGAGACGACGCACGTCTTGATGCCCGCCTCGTCCGCGCGGGTCGCGATGGTCGCGATGACGTCGTCGGCCTCCCAGCCCTCGAACTCGAGGTTCCGGTAGCCGAACGCCTCGACGATCGGACGGAAGTGCGCGAACTGCTCCCGGAGCAGGTCCGGCATCGGCCGGCGGCCCTCTTTGTAGGTCTCCGCGATCTCCGTGCGATGCGTGGGACGCGTGTCCCACGCGACAGCGACCCCGCGCGGCGCGTAGTCGGAGAGCAGCTTGAAGAGCATGTTGGTGAAGCCGAGCAGCGCGTTCGTCGGCTGGCCATCGGTGGTCTGGAGCTCCTCGGGTAGGGCGAAGAACGCGCGATACGCGAGGTTGTTCCCGTCGACCAGGAAGAGCTCCGATCCCTTGACCGGCCCGTCGTCGAGCTGGAGCTCCTCGCCCGTCAGCGTCTTGGGGCTCACTCGCCGAGCGTAACCGACGGCCGGGGCGGGGATCGTTCTTCCGGACGACCCACGACCGTTCGCGCGAACGACGCAGGATCATGACCGGCGCTCTAGCCTGGCCCCATGGCCGACGCGACCGCCACCGGCACGCCCTCCATCGTCCCGTTCGGCGAAGAGCACCTCGACGGCGCCGCGCGGTTGCTCGCGGAGCGACACCGGTCGCAGCGGCTCGTCGAGCCCGGCCTCGACCCCCGCTACGAAGACCCCGATGTGGCGCGCAGGGAGATCGACGAGCTGTGCCACGTCCAGGGCTCGTCGGGCGCGGCCGCCGTGCTCGACGGCGGGGTCGCGGGCTTCCTGCTCGGGCGGCCGCGCGAGGCGACCTGGGGCCCGAACGTCTGGGTCGACCCGGCCGGGCAGGCGGCCGACTGCCCGGAGCTCGTCCGCGACCTCTACGCTGCCGCCGCGGCCCGCTGGGTCGACGACGGCCTCACCTCGCACTACACGATGGTTCCCGCCACGGATCCCGTGCTGGTCGACGCCTGGTTTCGGCTCGGGTTCGGCCACCAGCACGTCCATGCGATCCGGGAGACTCCCCCGGCGGGAGAGCCCACGGAGGCGCCGCCCGGGCTCGTGTTGCGACGGGCGCTGCGCGACGACATCGACGCGCTGGCGCGACTCGATCTCGTGCTCCCCGAGCACCAGACCCTGTCTCCCGTCTTTTCGCGCGTGCCGCTGCCCGACTTGGACGAGACCCGTGCCGAGTACGAGGAGGACTTCGACGATCCTCGCTTCACGACGTTCGTGGTCGAGCGCGACGGGTACGTGATCGCGTCGGCGATCGCGTGCCCGATCGAGGTCTCGTCGACGCACAAGAGCCTCGCGCTGCCGTCGGGTGCCGGCTTCCTCGGCTTCGCGGCGGTGTTCCCCGAGCACCGTGGCTGCGGCGCGGGACGCCTGCTGGGCGAGGCGGTCATCGGCTGGGCGCGCGAGACGGGCCGCCCGTGGGTCGTCACCGACTGGCGCATGACCAACCTCCTGGCGTCGCGGGCCTGGCCGCAGCTCGGGTTCCGCCCGACCTTCTACCGGCTGTTCCGCGCGATTCCCTAGCGGCGCTCAGGCGAGGCGCACGGAGATCCGCACGGTGTGGCCGTGCGGCGCGAACACCCCGTCCCCCTCGAGCATCCCCGTCGTCACGAACAGCTCGACCTCCTTCCGTACGTCGGTCGACCGCTCGACCACGTGGGTCGACGACTCCGCGAACGTGCCGAGCAGCGAGAACGCTGCCTGGCGCGGCGATCGCACGGTCGCGGCGGGCGCCACGACGTCGACCTCGAGCACGTCGTCGGCGACGTCGGCCCGCGTCAGCTCCCATCCGCGCTTATCGCACAGCCGCTGCACGTGCGGGAGTAGATGGGCATCGGGATCCTCCGCCACCCAGTCTGGCTCCGACATCGCGGCGCGAAGGCGATCGAGGTCGGGCACCGCGGACGACGCCGAGGCGACGCCCCGCCCGCGCTCGTCGTGGTCCCAGCGTCTCCGCACGCGGGAAGCGTACGCGCGCGACGTCCACCTACGATGCGCGCCGGTGCCTCGCGTCCCGCTCCACTCCGGCTCGCGCCTCCCGGTCGTCACGGTCCCCGACGACGCATTTCTGCTCGCGGCGCCGCCGCCCCTCGATCCGATAGCCGACGTCGAGGAAGCCGTCGTCGAGGCCCTCCGCTACCCGCTCGCTGGGGAGCCGCTCGTGTCGCTGGCGCCGCTCGGCGGACGGGCGACCGTCGTCGTGCAGCCGCCCGAGCTGCCGCTCCCGACGGTGCAGGACGATCCGCGTCGTGAGGCCCTGGCCGCCGTGCTCGACGAGCTCGTCCACGCCGGCGTCCAGCGCGAGCGGATCACGGTGCTCGTCGCGGGCGGGCTCACGCGTCGCGCCGGTCGCCGCGAGCTCGAGCGCCTTCTCCGTCCCGAGCGGGCGCGCGCGTTTCGGGGCCGGATCCTCGTCCACGACTGCGAGGCCGACGACTTGCGCCCCATCGACGTCGAGGGCCGGGCCACACGCATTCACGCGGCACTCCTCGACACCGACCTGGTGGTCACGGTCGGCGCGGGCGAGACGGTGCTCCACGGTGGCGCGAACGCGCTCCTCGGTGCATGCGCCGCGGGCTCGATCCGCGCCGCGCGCGCCGTCTCGCTGCTCGAGCCGGCAGGTGCGTCGGGCTGGAGGCTCGCCGCAGCGCTCGAGTCCGAGGTGCGGCGCTCCACGCCCGTCGTCGGGCTCTCCCTCGTGCTCGACCGTCCACGGGTCACCGGCCTGTACCGGGGCTACCCGTGGCGGGCGGCGTCCCGCGACGCCGTGGCCCGCTCTCCGTTCAGGCGGATGCTGAACGCCGCGCCCGCAGCGCTTCGACGGCGGGTCGTTGCAGGGACGTCGCGTGAGCTGTCGGTCGTCGCAGCCCTCGCCGGCCCGCCCTCCGTCGCGCATGCAGAGGCACTCGTCCGCGGCACGGCCGTGCGCAGCGTCGTCGTCAGGCAGCAGTTCGAGACGATCGTCGTCCCGCTCCCCTGGGAAGGCCCGCACCTACCGCGCGAGCCGCTCAACCCGATCACGGCGGCCGCGCTCGGCCTCGGTCATGCGCTCCGGCTCTGGCGCAACCGCTCGCCGCTCGTCGAAGGGGGCACCGTCGTGCTGCTGCACCCGTTCTCGCGCGTCATGGGTCACGGCCCACAGGCGCCGTATCGCGTGCTCTTCACCGCGCTCCGAGAGGCGGGAGCGGACGGGCTGGCGAGAGCGGAGGCGCTGGCCGCGCGCGACCGGCGCGCGCTGTCCGCGTATCGGGCCGGAGCCGCCCCCCATCCACGACTCCCGTTCGCCGACTGGGAGACCTGCGTGGAGCCGCTCGAGCGAGCCGGCCGCGTGATCGTCGCCGGCTGCCGCGACGCCGGCGCCGCCCGGGCGCTCGGCCTCGTGCCGTCCCACAACACCGCCGCCGCGCTCGCGATGGCGCGAGGGCTGGCGGGCGACCACGCACGCACCGGGGTGCTGCTCGGCCCTCCGTACCCGGGCCTGATCGTCTCGGACTCCGCTGCCGCGGGTTCCGTTGGCTGAGCAGAGGCCTAGTCCAACCCGAGATAGGCCTTCTGGACGGCCTCATTCGTCTTCAGGCTGGCGGCCGGGCCCTCGAGGGTGATGAGGCCAGTCTCCATCACGTAGGCGCGGTGGGCGGTGTCGAGCGCCATGAGGGCGTTCTGCTCGACGAGCAGCACGGGTGTCCCCTGCGCGTTGATCTCGACGATGATCTCGAAGATCTTCTCGACGAAGATCGGAGCGAGGCCCATCGACGGCTCGTCCAGCAGGAGCAGCTTCGGGCGTGCCATCAGCGCGCGCCCGATGGCGCACATCTGCTGCTCGCCGCCCGACAGTGTCCCCGCCTTCTGCGTCCGCCGTTCGAAGAGCCGGGGGAAGAGCTCGAAGACACGATCCATGTCCGCCTGGAAGTTCTCCCGGTCCAGTCCGCTGGAAGGCGCCCATCTCGAGGTTCTCGGTAACGGTCATGCGAGGGAACAGCCGCCGACCCTCGGGGCTCTGCGCGATGCCGCCCTTGACGATCGTGTGGGGCGTCGCCGTGGTGATGTCGTTGCCCTGGAAGTGGATCGAGCCCTGACGGGGGCGGTTCAGCCCGTTGATCGCGCGCAGCGTCGTCGATTTCCCGGCGCCGTTCGCGCCGATCAGCGTCACGATCTCGCCGGTGCCGACGTGCAGCGAGACGCCCTTGAGCGCGTGGATCGCGCCGTAGTAGACGTGCACGTCCTCGAGGGCGAGGATGTCACCTGTGGCTGGGCGGGCGGCGCTGCTCACGCCGCAGCGCCCTTACCCAGGTACGCCTCGATGACGCGCTCGTTGGCCTGGATGTCGGCCGGCGAGCCTTCGGCGATCTTCGCGCCGTACTCGAGCACGGTGATCCGCTCCGAGACGCCCATGACGACTTTCATGTCGTGCTCGATGAGCAGGACCGTGAGGCCCTTCTCGTCGCGGACCCGTCGGACGAACGCGGTGAAGTCGGCGGTCTCCTGCGGGTTCATTCCGGCCGTCGGCTCGTCGAGGAGCAGCAGCTTCGGGTCGGTCCCGAGCGCGCGTGCGACCTCGAGCCGACGCTGGTCGCCGTAGGACAGGTTCCCCGCGCGCTCCGAGTGACGTCGCGGGAGCCCACTGTAGACGAGCAGCTCACGGGCGCGGTCGCGCGCCTCCGCCTCCTCGCGCTTGACGCGGCCGTTCCGCAGGATGGCGCCGATGATGCCGCTGTGCAACCGGCAGTGCATCCCGACGAGGACGTTCTCCGTGGCAGTCATCTGGTGGAACAACCTGATGTTCTGGAAGGTGCGGCCGATCCCGAGCGCGGTGATGGCGTGCGGCGGCAGCGGCGGATCGGCGACCTCGGTGCCGTCGAAGACGATCGAGCCGGAGGTCGGCTTGTAGACGCCCGTCAGCTGGTTGAAGAACGTGGTCTTGCCGGCGCCGTTCGGCCCGATCAGCGCGACGATCGAGCCGCGCGGGATCGCGAAGTCGACGTCGTCGGTTGCGACGAGCCCGCCGAACTCTTTCCGGACCTTGGTCGCGACGAGGAGATCGTCCCGGGCAGCCATCAGTCGTCGCTCGGGTTCCGGTCGGTGAGGGCGCCCTCGGTCTGGACGTCGTAGAACGGCGTGTCGGCGACGCCCTCCTCGAGCTCGATCTTGTGGCGGCGTTCGGGGATGAGACCCGCGGGGCGAAACAGCATCATCAGCACGATGATGATCCCGTAGATTCCCGTGCTGTACTTGGTCGGGTCGAAGTCGAGCCCCGCTTCCTGAATCTTGCTGCCGATCACCGAGAGCCCGTTGAAGTTCAGGTACGCGAGGATCATGCCGCCGACGACCACGCCCCAGATGCTTCCCATCCCGCCGAGGATGACCATGCAGAGCAGGAAGACGGAGATGTTGAAGTAGAAGTCCGCGGGGAAGGCGCCCGACTTGAAGCTCGCGTAGTACGCGCCCGCGACGCCGCCGAAGAACGCGCCGAGCGCGTAGGCCCACGTCTTCGTCCGCATCAAGGGGACGCCCATCGCCGCCGCCGCGGTCTCGTCCTCCCGGATCGCGATCCACGCCCGCCCCAGGCGCGAGTCGCGCAGCCGGACGGAGCAGAACACCGTGAACAGGAGCAGGACGAGGGCGATCATGTAGTACCAGCGCGCGGGGTCGTCCGACCGCTGGAGGTTGTCCGGAAGGCCGATCGCGCTGAGCACAGGAAAGCCGACCGGGTCGATCGGGGCGATGCCGAAGGTCCCACCCGTCAGGTTGAAGCCCCCGAAGCTGTCGCCGTTGCGCACGACCTGAGGGATGATCTCCCCGAACCCGAGCGTGACGATCGCGAGGTAGTCGCCGCGGAGTCGCAGCGTCGGCAGCCCGATGATGATGCCCGCGAGCATCGTCAGCAGCCCGGCAAAGATCAGGACGATCCACATCGTGATGTGTATTCCGACCGTCTCGTTGTCCACCGACGAGCCGAGGTGGAACGTGACCTGGCTGAAGTGCTGCGATGCGAGCCACCCGGCGGTGTACGCGCCGACCGCGTAGAAGGCGACGTACCCGAGGTCGAGCAGGCCGCAGTAGCCGACGACGATGTTGAGGCCGACGGCCATCATCGTGAAGGCGATCATCACCACCAGCGTGCGGGTGGGCGGCATGAAGTCGCCGATCAAGGGCAGATCGCGCAGGCCGTCCTCGATGAACGGATAGACGACGCCGAGCATGATGACGGCGGGCACGAGCCAGGCGTTCCGGCTGGCGCCGAGGCCCCGTGCGCGCTCCGCGAGCCCGCTCATGCGCCCTCGGGTGTCTGCTCCCCGAGCAGACCTTCCGGCCGGAACACGAGCACGGCGATGAGGATCCCGAAGACGATCGAGCGGGTCCAGTCACCCCCTGGCGCGAACCAGGTGAGGCCCTCGTTGAACGACTGGACGAACCCGATCACGAGGGCGCCGACGACGGCGCCCGCGAGGTTGCCGATCCCGCCGAGCACCGCCGCGGTGAACGCGATCAGGCCGAGCTCGAAGCCGGTGTCGTAGCGGATGTTGTACTCGAGCAGGAAGACGAGGCCGGCGACGGCCGCGAGTGCGCCGGCGATGACGAACGTCACGGAGATCGTCCGGTTGACGTTGATCCCCATCATCGCCGAGGCCTCGGTGTCCTGGGAGACGGCGCGCATCGCCTTGCCCTGCCGCGTGTAGCCGACGAACCAGCTCAGCGCGATCAGCGCCGGCGTGATGATCGCGAGCGCGAAGATCAGCTTCCACGTGATGCGGATGTCGCCGATCTCGAACGCGGCGCCCTGGGGAATGAGGTCGGAGCCACTCTCGTAGTCGACGCCGTAGAGCGCCAGCGAGATGTTCGAGACGATGAACGACATCCCCACCGCGGTGATCAGCGGCGTCAGCCGCGGCGCGTTCCGCAGCGGCCGGTACGCGATCCGCTCGATCGTGGCGTTCACCAGGGCGAACAGTGGGATGGTGATCGCGAGCGTGACGATGATCCCGCCGATCACGGCGAGATTGCCGGAATCACCGGTCAGCCCGAGCACCGAGAGGAGCACCGTGCTCGCCACGAGCCCTGACAGCGAGAACACGTCGCCGTGCGCGAAGTTGATCAGCTGGAGGATGCCGTACACGAGCGTGTACCCGAGCGCAACGACACCGTAGATCGACCCGCGCGTGAGGCCGTCGAGGGCGACGTTGACGAACTCCTGCGGAGCCTTGATGAAGTTGACGAGGAGCCAGAGCCCGACGATCCCCACCAGCGCGAGCCCGATCCCGTTGACCACCCTCGGATCGCGCAGCCGCCGCAGAAGGCTGTCGAGCGTCTCTCTCATCCGATCGCGGGACTCTAGAACGAAGAGGGGCGGGAAGGCAATAGCCTTCCCGCCCCTTCTGGAGCAGCCGAATCTTCGGCGACTAGCTGCCGCCGGCCGCCTTTACCGTCTCCGGCTTCGGGGAGACGGTCGTCTCGGTGGTCAGCTGATCCGTTGCCTTGAAGATCGTGAAGCCGACCACGGCCCCCGATGCCTCCGACGGGTCGCCGTTCGCGTTGATCGTGAACGACCCGAGCAGGCCGTCCGTGACCGTGGTCTCGAACAGCTTCTTGATCACGTCCGCCCGGGTGCCGTCGGACGCGGCGATCGCGTCGAGCAGCACCTGCGCCGCCTGACCGCCGTAGATCGCGTACGGTTCGATCGCCTTCCCCTGGAGCGGCCCCTTCTGGAGGCCGTCGATGAAGTCGAGCGCCGCGCCCTTGAACGCGTCGATCGGCACGCCCGCCACCGACAGGAACATCCCGGCCGCCGCGGGCCCCGACTCGTCGATCGTCGCCTGCGTCGTGAATCCGTCCGGGGCGTACAGCCCCACATCGCCGTCGTTCGGCCCGAGGACGGCGACCTTGTCCTTGATCACCTGCGCGCCGTTCTCGTCGATCAGGCCGCCGAGGAACACTGCGTCGGCCCCTGTCCCCTTGATCTTGTTGAACTGCGCCGTGTAACTCGCCGCCTTCGGATCCCACGCCTCGAAGCCGGCGATCTCGATTCCGAGGCTCTCAGCCGCCTTGCGGGTGGTCGTGGCGACGCCGAGGCCGTACGCCTCCTTGTCGTTGAGGATATACAGCTTCTTGACGCCCTGTGACTGCATGAACTCGGCCACCGCCGCGCCCTGGTAGTCGTCGGACGGAACGACGCGCGCGTAATTCCGCTCGCCGCTCGGGTAGTACTTGTCGGGCTCCGTGGCGTCACAGCCCCCGGGCAGGTTGACGGTGAGGCACGGCCAGGTGTTCGCCGGCGAGACCATCGGGATGCCGCCGTCCGATGCCTGGTTCAGCACCGGGATCTCGATCGCAGCACACCCGGAGTTGAACGTGCCGATCACCCCGATCACCTTGTCATTCGCAGCGTAGGCGTTCGCGTTCGAGGAACACTTGCCCGAGTCCCATTTGCCAGCCTGCGCCGTGGCGTCGTCACACGACTGGAGACCGATCGTTGTAGTCGCCGGCCTTCCAGTCCTGCTGGCCGAGCTGGTAGCGGATCGCCGTGACGATCTGTGTCGTCTGCGTCGCGCGACGAGCCCTGGAGCGGGAAGTCGGACGCCAGGATGTAGTCCGGGTCCCCGTCGCCCTCGTACTCGATCGCCGTACACGACGACGACGGCAGTGCCTCGGGCGCCCCGCCGCCCGAGTCGCCACCGCAGCCTGCCGCGACGAGCGCGAGGGCGGCGACGAGCAAGCCGACGAGGAGTACCCCATTCCTCTTGAGGTTCAAGCTCTTCCTCCTTCGTGGGAGACCGTGCGCCCGGCGCCGGGCCGGGCCTTCCCGTTGCGTGGCGTGGAGTGTAGACAGGCTCGCGGGAGACGAGAGTCCGAATGTGCCGGGCTCGGGGCCGCGACCGGCGACCGGCGATACCTCTCTACCATTCCCGTGCAGGCCGAAGTGGCGGAACTGGTAGACGCGGCGGACTCAAAATCCGTTGCCCGCAAGGGCGTGTGGGTTCGAGCCCCACCTTCGGCATCGAAACGGACGGTGACGCGCTGCGGCCGCTCCTTCGATACCACCTGTCGCAGCGATCGCGGCCAGTTGGTATGACCTCGTCGCATGCGGATCGGGATCCTGACCGGCGGCGGCGACGTGCCCGGGCTCAACCCGTGCATCAAGGCGGTCGTGAACCGCGTCGCCCACGACGGCCACGAGGTGGTCGGCCTCCGGCGCGGCTGGGCGGCGCTCCTGCAGCACGACCCCGACGACCCGGCGTCGGCAGCGAGCGCTGGTTCCAGCCGCTCGACGCCCGACGGTCGTCCGCACGATCGACCGCACCGGCGGCACGTTCCTGCACACCTCGCGCACGAACCCGAGCCGCGTGCGCGCCGGCGAGGTGCCCGCGCACCTCGCCGACCGCGTCGACGGCGAGGGCCCGTTCGACTTCACCGACCACGCGCTCCGCGTCGTCGAGGCGCTCGGGATCGACGTGCTGATCCCGATCGGCGGCGACGACACGCTCTCCTACGCGCTGCGGATGCACGACGAGGGCGTGCCGGTGATCGCGATCCCGAAGACGATGGACAACGACGTCCACGGCACCGACTACTGCATCGGCTTCTCGACCGCGGTCACGCGCGGCGTCCAGTTCATCCACAACCTGCGCACGTCGACCGGCTCGCACGAGCGGATCGCCGTCGTCGAGCTGTTCGGCCGCTACAGCGGCGAGACCTCGCTCGTCACCGCCTACCTCGCCGGCGTCGACCGCGCGGTGATCTCCGAGGTGCCGTTCGACGTCGACCGGCTCGGCGAGCTCCTCGTCGCCGACAAGCGCGCGAACCCCTCCAACTACGCCATGGTGACCGTCTCCGAGGGCGCGACGATCGCCGGCGGCGACATGGTGCTCTCGGGCGAGGAGGACGCCTACGGCCACCGCAAGCTCGGCGGCATCGGCGAGCTCACGGCTGCGCTGATCAAGGAGCGCACCGGCGAGGACATGATCGTCCAGGAGCTCGGCTACCTGATGCGCTCCGGCGCGCCCGACTCGCTCGACCTGATGGTCGCGACGAACTACGCCGTGATGGCCGCCGACCTCGCGCTCGAGGGCGTCGTCGGGCCGGATGGTCGCGCTCCGCGGCGGCACCTACACCGTCGGTGCCGATCGTCGGCCACGCGCGAGGGCGTCAAGCGCGTCGACGTCGACGAGCTCTACGACGCGAAGGACTACCGGCCCAAGGTCCGCCACGTCGCCGGCAAGCCGATGTTCCTGTACTGACGCGGCCCGACCCGTATTCACCCCCTACGATGGCGCCGTGGAGCGGATCGGGATCCTCACGGCGGGCGGCGACTGCCCCGGGCTGAACGCGGTCATCCGCGGCGTGGTCGCCCGGCGCGGCACAGCGCCACGGCGCGGAGGTCGTCGGGATCCTCGACGGCTGGGACGGGCTGATGGACGGCCGCGTCCGCCCGCTCGACCGCGACGCGGTGCGCGGCATCCTGCAGCGCGGCGGAACGATCCTCGGCACCTCGCGACGCGACCCCTACGTCCACGGCGACGGCTGCGCGCAGCGTGCGCGGCGACGATCGACGCGCGAGCGGCATCGACGCGCTCGTCGTGGTCGGCGGCGACGGCACGCTGCGCACGGCGCTCCGCCTCTCCGAGGAGGGCCTCCCCGTCGTCGGCGTGCCGAAGACGATCGACAACGACATCGCCGGCACCGACATCACCTTCGGCTTCGACACCGCGGTGCAGATCGCGACCGAGGCGATCGACCGGATCACGACGACGGCCGAGTCGCACAACCGCGTGATGGTCGTCGAGGTGATGGGCCGCACGCAGGGCTGGATCGCCACCTACGCCGGCATCGCGGCCGGCGCGGACGCGATCCTCGTGCCCGAGGAGCCCTACGACCTGGAGGAGGTCGCCGCGCTGCTGCGCGCCCGTCGCCGAGCGCGGCCGCACGCTACTCGGTCGTCGTCGTGGCCGAGGGCATCGCACCGCCGCCCGGCGCGCAGGTCGACGGCGCCGCTCGACGCGTTCGGCTTCGAGCGGCTCGGCGGCGTCGTCGGCCGTGGTCGGCGCCGCGGCTCGAGGAGCTGACGGGCTTCGAGGCGCGGGTCACCGTGCTCGGGCACGTCCAGCGCGGCGGCACCCCGACGCGCCGCCGACCGGGTGCTCGGCGTCGCGGCTCGGCGTCGCCGCGGCCGACCTCGCCGCGACGGGGGCGTACGGGCGGATGGTCGGCGCTCCGCGGCACCGAGATCGTCGACGTCGCGCTCGAGGAGGCATGTGCCGCCCTCCGTGGGGTGCCTCAGGCGATCCTCGACGTGGCGCACACGTTCTTCGCTCCGTGAGGGCCCGCCTCGCCGCGATCGACCTCGACGGCACGCTGCTCCGCTCCGATCTGAGCGTTTCCGACCGGACGCGCGCCGCGCTCGCCGCCGCGCGTGCGCGGGGATCGACCTCGTGCCCGTCACCGCGCGCTCGCCGCGCTCGGTGCGCGCGATCGCCGCCGACGCGGGAATCGGCGGCGTCGCCATCTGCGCGAACGGGGCGACCGTGTACGACCTCGACGCCGGCGCGATCGTCCACCACGACCCCCTCCCGGCGGACGTGGCACACCGGATCGTGCTGGGGCTGCGCGAGCGCGTTCCCGGGATCGCGTTCGGCTGGGAGCTCGAGCTGCGCTTCGGAAGCGAGCCCGCGTACGAGGCGTTGCGCGACGAATCGCTGGTCGCGGCGGCCCGAGGGCTCGTTCCCGCCCTGTGACGTGCTCGACTGGCGCGACGCCGATGACGAAGCTCCTGGCCCGTGTCCCGGGCGCCGACCTCGACGAGGTCCTCGCGCTCGCCCGCGGAGCTCGGCGGCGACGACGCGGAGGCGACCCTGGCGGGCGAGGCGTTCGTCGAGGTGATGGCGCGGGGCGTCGCGAAGGAGGCGGCGCTCGCACGGCTGGCCGCCGAGCGGGGCATCGACGCCGCCGAGGTCGTCGCGTTCGGCGACCAGCTGACCGACGCCGGCATGCTCGCGTGGGCCGGCCTCGGCGTCGCGGTGGCGAACGCCCATGCCGCCGCGGCTCGACGCGGCCGACGAGGTCACGGCGTCGAACGACGAGGACGGCGTCGCGCTCGTCCTCGAGCGCCTCGTCGCGTCGAGTGCCTAACCGATGAGGAGCGCGTCGGTCGGCGCGTAGCCGTCGGTGAGGAGCGGCACGTCGCCCGTGACGACGTCGCGCGACCAGCGGTCTTGCGCCGCGGCCTTCAGATCCGGCGCGCGTGGCGCCCGGGCGCGCCGGGTCTCCTCCCAGGACTCGGCGAGCCGCGCCGGGCTCGGCGCCGCGCGCTCGGTGGCGACGAGGATGATGTTGCGGATGTCGTCCGGGCGCCGGTCGGACGGGCCCTCGTAGACCGGATGGAGCTCCACCGTCGGGAACACGGTCGCGTACGTCTTCCAGAGCGCGCGGGTGATCTGGGAGCTGCCGCCCGTGATCGCGCCGATGACGTTCGTGGCGATCACCCCGCCGGGCGTGAGCCGGTCGCGCATCAGCGCGGACGAACTCGAGCGTCGTCATGTGGAAGGGGACGCCGTCGGAGTAGAAGGCGTCGACCATGATCACGTCGAAGCGCTCGTCGGTGCGCTGGAGGAACCGCCGGCCGTCGTCGACCACGACCGGGAGCCGCCGCGGGTCGCGCGGCAGGTGCGAACCACGGTACGCGGCGTCGACGACGTCGGGGTCGAGCTCGACCGTCGTCACGACCGACGTCGCGGAAGTCGCGCCACAGGCGCTTCTGCACGGCCGCGCCGCCGAGGCCGATGACGAGGATCTTCGTGGCGCTCGGGTTGTACGCGAGCCCGAGCTCGAGATAGTCGCTGTACGCGAACCGCGTGCGGAACGGGTCGTTCGAGGTACATGCCGCTCTGGAACGAGCTGTCGAAGCGGAGGTAGCGCGACGTCGTCGTCCTCGACGACGAGCAGGCGGTGGTAGCGCGTGTCCCGGGCCTCGCGGACGGTGAAGCCCTCGACCCCCGAGCGCCGACCTCGGCCGGGTCGAGCTTCCGCGGCGTCTGGACGTCCCGCTCGCGGTAGAGAGGCGACCAGTTCCGGGCCGCGGTGCCGCCCGAGCACCGTGCCGGTCGTCTCGGGCGCGAGCGGCGCCGACCGCCAGCGACGGCGGCGCCGGCCGCGGCGACGAGCCCGGCGCCCGGGCAGCCAGAGCCGCTCGAGCGAGCGGCGACGGCGCCGGCGGCGGCGAGCAGCGACGACCGCGCCGACCGCGAGCACCTGGTCGGTGCCGTACTCGGGGACGAGCCAGAACGAGGTCGCGAAGGTCCCGGCGATGCTGCCGGCGGTCGAGATCGCGAACAGCCGCCCGGCCGTGCGGCCCAGCCGGTCGATCTAGCGCGCGGCGAGCCTGACGGCGATCGGCGAGACGGACGCCAGCACGACGCTCATCGGGCCGAAGAGCACGATCGCCGCGACAAGCGGGTCGAGCCGCGGGCCGGGGTCCCACGTGACGACCTGCTCGAGCACCCAGTCGTCGACGACCGGGATCGCGAGCACGAGCACCGCGCCCGAGCGCGATCGCGCCGACGAACAGGTACGGCGACGGCCAGCGGTCGGCGAGCACGCCTCCGACCCAGTAGCCGATCGCGAGCCCGGTGAGGACGACGCCGATGAGCGCGCCCCAGACGTAGAGCGAGCTGCCGAACGTCGGCGCGAGCACGCGGCTCGCGGCGATCTCGACGCCGAGCAGCACGGCCCCCGAGAGGAAGACCGCGGTGCTGACCGCGAGGCCCTCGACGCCCGCTTCCGCGGCGCTCCATCCGCTCAAGGGTAGATGCGGTAGACCCCGAGCCACGGGCGTCGCGCCGCCCGGGCTGCTCGCGGCGTCGCGTACGCGGCGCGGCCATGGCTCGAGCGCGCGGTAGAAGCGCGGCCTCGCGCGGGTAGTCGGCGGCAGCGGCGAGCACGCGGTCGGTGACGCCCCCGCCGACCACGAGCCACCGAGCGCCCTCGGCGCGCAGCACCGCGAGGTCGCGGCGCGGGTCGAAGGGGCGCCCGGGCCCCGGCAGCTCGAGCCGGACGACGCGTCGGCCCGCGAGTGGCAGCGTCGACGGGTCGGCGGCGACGAGGTCGCCGCGCGGCACGTCCCTGTCGATCCACGCGGCGGCGTCGAGGCGCGGGTCGCGACCGGTGAGCGAGCGGGCGTCGCCGACCGACCACCAGAGCGGGACGAGCGCAGCGCGACGAGCGCGGCGACCGCGATCGGCGTGCGGCGACCGGCGAGGACCGCGAGCACCGGCACGAGCGGCAGGACGTAGCGGTCGAAGTGCGCCTCCGAGCGGGAGCAGCGAGAGCGCGTAGGCAGCCGCGAACGAGAGGAGCACGAGATCGCTCCGCTCGCGACGGCGCACGCGCGACGACGAGCGCCGACCGGCCGCGACGAGCGACGAGCGGCCCGATCGTCTCCCAGAGCCGCAGGCCGAACGCGAGCGGCGTCGCCGGATCGTCCTCGAACCCGAGCCATCCGTGCTGGGCGAGCTCGCTGGACGCGATGGAAGTCTCCCCATGCCGCACCGGCGTGGACCACCACGAACGGGCTCGTCACGCACGAACGCCGCCGCCGCGAGCCCGAGGCGCGGCTGCGACACGCCGCCACGCCCCGATCCCGGCGACGACGAGCGGCACGACCAGCGACCGCCCCGGGGTACTTCGCCGACGCGGCGAGACCGGCGGCGACGCCCGCCCACTCGAGCCGCCCGGAGACGAGCAGCGCGAGGGTCACGGTGACGCCGAGCGTGAGCAGCACGTCGGTGACCGCCATCCGCGAGTACGCGACGTGGGTCGTCGCGACGGCGACCCCGACGGCGCCGGTGATACCGGCCAGCCGGCCCGTATGCGCGCACGGCCGAGCCACCACGCCGCCGCCACCCCGAGCACGCCGACGAGGACGGCGACGACACGCGCCGCGCCGTAGGACGGCTCGTCGAGCCCGAGCTGCGTCGGCGCGAGCACGAGGAACAGCAGGCTCGGGTAGTCGTACCAGCCGGGGTCGAGGCCGCCGCCGTGGACGAGCTCCCAGGCGCGCGGGACGATGTTCGTCTCGTCCGGGTTGAGGAGCGGCAGCGGGAGGCCCGAGCCGGCGCCGACGATCCGGAGCGCGGCGGCGAGAGCGAGGACGGCGCCGAGCAGAGCGAGCTGGGCGGCCGAGCACGACCGGCGCGCGAGACGCAAGGGCTCGGCTCTAGACGTCGGGGACGGCGTCGCCGACGAGCGCCTCGACGTCACCCGTGACGAGCACGGCGTCGACGCCCGGCCCGCTCGAGCTCCTCGACGTCGTCGCGCGACGCGCCCGCGAGCTCGGCGATCGCCAGCTTGCCCGCCGGGACGTCGGGGAGCAGCTCGAGCACCCGGTCGAGCGGCTCCTGCTCCTCGTCCGCCTCGTCGGCCGCGAGCAGCAGGATCTCCGGGTCGACGTGCTCGAGAGCGCGCTCGAGCTCGTCGTCGTCGCGGACCCGGACGACGTACTCGAGCCCGAGCTCGTGGCAGCGCTCCACGAGCCCCGCGAGGACATCGGGGTCGTTCGGCGGCGAGCACGACCGCGTCGGCAGCGGCGGCATCGTCCGGTCGAGGGCCGTACGCGAGGAGCGGCAGCATCGTGTGCGTCCGCAGATCCGTGCGCGCCGCTCGAGACGACGATGCCCTCGGCTCCGCCCTCCTCGGCGCGCCGCGCGCTCTCCGCGTCCCCGACGTGCACGAGCACCGAGATCCCGTCGCCTTCGGCGATCGCCTGGCTCAGGCGTCGATCCGTCACGGTCGCGCGATGCTAGGGCACCGGTCGTCGATGGCGTAGGCTCGCGCGGTCGTGAGCGACGTGAAGCGGGTCTGCCTGCTCGGGCGCCGAGTCGACCGGCAAGTCGACCCTCGCCAAGTCGCTGGCCGACCGCTACGACACGTTGTGGAACCCGGAGTACGGCCGGCCGTACACGCAGATCGGCCGCCCGGCGGCGGCGCCGTGGACGAGCTGGGAGTTCACGCACATCGCGCGGATCCATTGCTGGTACGAGGACTTCCTCGCGACCCTCGCGCGGCGCGTGCTCTTCTCCGACACCGACGCGTTCACGACGGCGGTGTTCCACGAGGTCTACCTCGGGACGCCGGCGACCGGGTTCGACGAGCTCGTCGAGCGGCCGTACGACCTCTTCGTCGTCTGCGGGCTCGACGTCCCGCTGGCGACACGACGGGATCCGCGAGTTCGAGGAGCAGCGCCGCTCGATGCACGAGCGCTACGTCGAGCGACGCACGCACGAGCGGTAGCCCGTGGCTCCTCGTCGAGGGGCCGCACGACGGCGGGTCGAGGCGGCGGCGGCGGCGGTCGACCGCGTGCTCGGCTAGGGCGTGATGGCGCGTAGCCGTCAGGTCGACGGGTCGCGGACGGCGCCGTACGGTCACGAAGTCGGCACGAAGTCTGCACTGATTTGTCGCCAAGACAGGCGACGGACGACGATAGAATCGGCAGTGGGTGGTGGGTTGGGGTGCCCCGGAGGAAGACCGCTCGTTGCGCGATCGCGCTCAGCGGCCGATCGGGTGCCAGACGGTCTTCAGCTCCATGAAGGCGGCGATCTCCCAGGGGCTCTGGTCCTCGCGTGCCGCGGACGACGCGCTTGACGTTCTCGGCGGCGAGCACCTCGAGGGCGGCGACGTCGCCCGTCGGCGCCCGTCACGTCGATCGCGTTGACGTCCATGTGCGCCGCGAGCACCGGCGCGAGCTCCTCGCGCCGGCCGGTGAGCACGTTGACGACGCCGCCGCGGCACGTCGGACGTCGCGACGGCCTCCGCGAGCTCGATCGCCGCGAGCGGGTGCGCCTCCGAGGCGACGACGACGACGGCGTTGCCGCCGACGAGCGCGGGAGCGATCCGCGCGACGAGGCCGTCGAGCGCGGGCTCGTCGGGCGCGATCACGGCGACGACGCCGGTCGGCTCGGGCACGGTGAAGTTGAAGTACGGCCCGGCGACGGGGTTCGAGCCGCCGAGCACCTGGGCGAGCTTGTCCGCCCAGCCGGCGTACCAGACGACGCGGTCGATCGCCCGCGCCACCTCCCGCCGGCCGCCGCACACGCGCCGCGAGCGCCGCCGTGCCGCGTCTCCATCGTCTCGGCCAGCCGGTAGAGCACCTGGCCGCGGTTGTAGGCGGTCGTCGACGCTCCATGCCGCGAACGCCTTCGCGCGCCGCGACGACCGCGTCGCGCGCGTCCTTGCGCGAGGCCCGCGCGACGTTGTGCCCCTCCAGCTCGAGCGTGCGCCCCGACTCCGAGCGCGGGAACGCGCCGCCGATGTAGAGCTTGTAGGTCTTGCGGACGGGGAGCCGCGCGCTCATTCGCCCACCTCCGCGCGGAGGACCTTCCAGACGCCCCATGCGACCGCCCCGAGCAGCACGAGCTTCGCGCCGATCACCGCCGCCGGCTGGCGGGGCCTGCTGGTCATTCGAACCTCAGGTAGGCCTCGAGCCCGTGCCGGCCGCCCTCGCGGCCGAAGCCCGGACTCCTTGTAGCCGCCGAACGGCGAGGCCGGGTCGAAGCGGTTGAACGTGTTGCCCCAGACGACGCCCGCGCGCAGCCGGTCGGCCATCCAGAGGATCCGCGAGCCCTTCTCCGTCCAGACGCCGGCCGAGAGCCCGTACATGCGTGTTGTTCGCCTTCTCGACCGCCTCGTCGGGCGTGCGGAACGTGAGCACGCTGAGCACCGGGCCGAAGATCTCCTCCTGCGCGATCCGGTGGCTCTGCGCGACGTTGGTGAAGACGGTCGGCGCGAACCACCAGCCCTTCTCCGGCAGCCGGCACGGCGGCTGGTAGATCTCGGCGCCCTCCTCCGTGCCCGCTCTCGACGAGCTCGGCGATCCGGTCGAGCTGCGCCTTCGAGTTGATCGCGCCGATGTCGGTGTTCTTGTCGAGCGGATCGCCGACGCGGAGCGTCGCCATGCGCCGCTTCAGCTTCGCGCACCAGCTGGTCGTGGATCGACTCCTGCACGAGCAGCCGCGAGCCGGCGCAGCAGACGTGGCCCTGGTTGAAGTAGATCCCGTTGACGATCCCCTCGACCGCCTGGTCGAGCGCGCAGTCGTCGAAGACGATGTTCGCCGCCTTGCCGCCGAGCTCGAGCGTGAGCGGGATGCCCGCGGCCGGCGAGCTCCCGCTGGATCGCCTTGCCGACCTCGGTCGAGCCGGTGAACGCGACCTTGTCGATCCCCTCGTTGCGGACGAGGTGCGCGCCGGTCGACGCCGTCGCCGGTGACGATGTTGACGACGCCCGGCGGCACCTGCGCCTGGCGGCAGACGTCGGCGAAGAGGAGCGCGGTCAGCGGCGTCGTCTCGGCGGGCTTGAGCACGACGGTGTTGCCGCACGCGAGCGCCGGCGCGATCTTCCACGCGAGCATCAGCAGCGGGAAGTTCCACGGGATGATCTGCGCGGCGACGCCGAGCGGTCGCGGCCGCCGGCCGGGGAAGGCGTACTCGAGCTTGTCGGCCCAGCCGGCGTAGTAGAAGAAGTGGGCCGCCGCGAGCGGGAGGTCGACGTCGCGCGACTCCTTGATCGGCTTGCCGCCGTCGAGCGACTCCGCGACGGCGAGCTCGCGGGCGCGCTCCTGGAGGACCCGCGCGATCCGGAACAGCACCTTCGCCCGCTCGGACGGCTTCCAGGCGCTCCACGCCTCGAACGCCTCGCGCGCGGCGTCGACCGCGCGCGCGACGTCCTTCGCACCCGCCTGCGCGACCTCGGCGAGCGGCTCCTCGGTGGCGGGCGAGACCGTCGTGAACCACGACCGCGACCGCGGCGCGACCTCCTCCCCGCCGATGAAGAGGCCGTAGCGCTCCTCGAACGAGACGATGTCGCGCGACTCGATCGACGGCGCGTACTCCCAGCCGTCCGTCGCGGGCGAGCGCGCGCGTCGCTCTTCTCGCACGGCGCCCATCAGTCGAGCGTGAACTCGTCGGGCGACCGGTAGATCCCGGTGCGCTGCTTGCGGAGCTGGAGGAGCACGTCGTTCAGGAGCGACGAGGCGCCGAAGCGGAACAGATCGGGCGTCAGCCAGTCGACGCCGAGCGTCTCGTGCAGGACGCAGAGGTACTGGACCGCCTGCTTCGCGGTGCGGATCCCGCCGGCAGGCTTCATCCCGATCACGAGCCCCGTCTCGTCGTGGACGTCGCGGATCACCTCGAGCATGCAGAGCGTCACCGGCAGCGTCGCGGCCGGCGAGACCTTGCCGGTCGAGGTCTTGATGAAGTCCGCGCCGCCCGCGATCGCGAGGAGCGACGCACGCCGCACCGCGTCGTACGTGCCGAGCTCGCCGGTCTCGAGGATCACCTTGAGGTGCGCCGTCGCCGCAAGCGTCCTTCACGGCGACGACCTCCTCGACCACCTGCCCGATCCGGCCGGAGAGGAACGCGCCGCGGTCGATCACCATGTCGATCTCGTCCGCTCCGGCCTCGACGGCGGCGCGCACGTCGGCGAGCTTGACGTCGAGCGGCGCCTGCCCGGAGGGGAAGGCGGTCGCGACCGACGCGACCTTCACCGCGCTGCCGCGCAGCGCGCGCCGGGCGACCGGCACGAGGCTCGGGTAGACGCAGACCGCGGCGACGTGCGGCACGGACGGGTCGCCGGGGTCCGGGTACATCGCCTTGGCGCACAGCGCGCGCACCTTGCCCGGCGTGTCGGCGCCCTCGAGCGTCGTCAGGTCCATCATCCGGATCGCGAGCTCGAGCGCGAAGACCTTCGACTCGCGCTTGATCGAGCGCTTCGCGAGCTCGGCCGCGCGCGCCTCGAGCGCGACGGCGTCGACGGCGCCCGACGCGCGGCAGCCGCCCGCCGCCCGGGAGCTCGAGCGCGCGCGGAAGTGCCAGCGTCCGGCTCACGAGGTCAGTCTAGTGGCCGCTTCCGGAGATTCTGTGGTCATTCCCCGGCGAAAACCGAGCAGGCCCAGGACGCACGGAGCCCCGATACCTGAAGGTATCGGGGCGACCGAGGACGACGGCATGCGAAGTGTTTGCAGCCGCGCGAAGGCTGGCAGCATTCCCCGGAGCGGCCACTAGAGTGTGGCCCTCGTGCTGCTCCGCGCCGACACCCGGGTCGACCTGATTCGCGGCCTGCCGCTGTTCGAGCTCTGCTCGAAGCGCGACCTGCGCCGGATCGCGCGCGCTCGCCGACGAGCGCGACGTCGACGCTGGGACGGAGCTGATCCGTGAGGGCGAGCCGGGCACGGAGTTCTACGTCGTCGTCGAGGGCGAGGTCGACGTCCGGCGCCGGGGACGCCGCGTCGCGCGGCTCGGCGCAGGGCAGCTTCGTCGGCGAGATCGCGCTCCTCTCACGGTCGCCGCGGACGGCGACCGTGGTCGCCGTCGACGCCGCTTCGCGCTGCTCGCGATCACCGGGCAGGGACTTCGTCGCAGCTGCTCGACCGCCTCCCCGACCTCTGGCTGAAGGTCGCCCGCACGCTCGCCGACCGCGTCGACGCAGACGAGGCGATGGACGCCGACGGCCGATGACGGCCGTCGACCCCGCGGTCCGGGAGCTCGCCCACGCGGGCGAACTTCGCGACCCTCAGCGGTCGATCCTCCGGTCCGGTCAACCCATGACGCACGTGATGTGGGTCGACGCCGACGACGACCACGTCCTGCTCAACACCGAGGTGCACCGCGCGAAGTTCAAGGCGATCGAGCGCGACCCGCGCGTGACCGTGACGATCTGGAAGCGGGACGACCCGTACACCTATGCCGAGGTGCGCGGCCGCGTCGTCGAGACCGTGCGCGGCCGCCGAGGCGCGCGCACACATCGACGCACTCTCACGGAAGTACCGGGGACCGGGACTACGACGCGGCAGAGGATCACGTCCGAGCGCGTGCTCCTGCGGGTCGCGCCTGACGTCGCAGCAGATCCACTGAAGCCGGACGGATCGTCCGCGCCGCCGGGACTCAGAGCCCGAGCCGCTCGAGCGTCTTGCGGTCGCGCCGCCAGCGCGGCCGCACCTTGACGACGAGCTCGAGGAACACCGGATGGCCGACGAGCGCCTCGACCTCCGGGCGCGCGCGCGTGCCGATCTCGCGGACCATCGCGCCGCGCTTGCCGATCAGGATCCCCTTCTGCGACTCGGTCTCGACGAGCACGCGCGCGCGGACGGCTGTCGCCGAGCTCGTCGACCTCGACCGTCAGCGCGTGCGGCACCTCGTCGCGCGTCAGATGGAGCGCCTTCTCGCGGATCACCTCGGCGACGCGCTCCTCGAGCGTCAGGTCGGTTCGCTGCTCGAGCGGGAAGCAGCGACGGCCCCTCGGGCAGCAGGTGCACGAGGTCGTCGCGCAGCTCGTCGATCCCGTCCCGGACCTTCGCGCTGACCGGATGGAGCGCGTGGAAGTCGCCGAGCCGCGGCCGCGACCTTCATCTGCGACGCGACGTGCCCGTGCTTGAGGCGGTCGATCTTGTTCAGCGCGATCACGACGGGCACGCCGAGCGAGAAGACGCGTCGCGCGACGAAGCGGTCGCCGGCGCCGATCCGGTCGCGTGCCGACAGCACGAGGAGCACGACGTCGACGTCCTCGAACGACCCGTCGACCGTCTCCTGCATCCGCTCGGTGAGCGCGTCCATCGGGCCGCTGGAAGCCCGGGCAGGTCGACGAGCACGAGCTGCCAGTCGTCGCCGTTCGCGACGCCGAAGATCCGCCGCCGGGTCGTGTTCGGGACGGTCGACGTGATCGCGACCTTCTCGCCCGTCAGGGCGTTCACGAGCGTCGACTTGCCGACGTTCGGCCGGCCGGCGACCGCGACGAGACCTGCCTTCATCGAGCCGCCTCGCGCGTCCCAACGGGGTCGCAGGCGTGATCTCGAGCCGGTTTCACGACGTCGATCGTACTCGGGTGCGTCGGCGTCGCCGTCCGGCCGGCGGCGAGGAGCGCCGGCCTCGTCGTGGACGACGACAGAGCCCAGGGGTCGAAGCGTGCAAGGAGATCCGCGTGACGTCGGCGAGCCAGCCGTCGGAGCTGCTGAGCTCGAGTAGCCCGACGCCTACTTCTGCGGCGCCGGAAGGTTCGACGACTCGAACTGCTCGGGCAGGAGCTCGTCGGGGGTCATCTCCACGATGCGGCCCCCGTTCCGGAACACGACCCGCTCGACCTGCATCTCCGCGAGCCACTGGCGGCAGCCGCCGCACGGCGAGGCGGTGATCGCGGCGACGGTGAAGTCACCCGGCCGATACCCCTCGGCGACGGCGCGGGAGAACGTCGTACGCTCCGCGCAGACGCCGAGCGGGTACGCGGCGTTCTCGACGTTGACGCCCTCGACCACGCGGCCGTCGCGGCACGAGCACGGCGCAGCCGACGTGGAAGCGCGAGTACGGCGCGTACGCCCGCGCCGCGACCGCGTCGGCGGCGCGCGAGGAGCTCCTCGTCCGTCACGCGGAGAACCCCTGGAAGATCGACGAGCGTGACGAGCGCGCCGAGCAGGCCGCCGGATGCGACCTCGAGAGTCGAGTGGACGCCCGCCTCGATCCGCGTCTGCGCGACGAGCAACGCCATGATCAGCGTCAGGGAGGATACGAGGAAGCGGTGCTCGGTGTCCTCGAGCACGAGCGTCACCGCCATCCAGCCTGCGAACGCGACCGCGGCGTGCCCGGACGGCCACCCGCCGCGAAGCGGTGAGCCGCGTCCCGACAGCGCCTTCAGCGCGATCACGAGCGCGGTGGTGAGGACGAGCGCGATGAGCGTCAGCTCGGCCGGCGCCTCGGACAGCTTGTCGAGCAAGCGCGAGCTCTCCTCGGCCACCTGGCCGGAGAACACGAGGTAGCCGACGGCGATCGCGTTGACCGCCGCGATCAGGACCGCGCCGGCGCCGATGTCCTTCGCGAGCTTCGCCATCGGGTCGAACGACGTCGACGCGACGTCGACGGCCGCCTCGACCGCGGTGTTGATCATCTCCGCGATCAGCACGAAGGCGATCGCGATCAGGAGCGCGATCAGCTCGAGCCTCGAGACGTCGAACGCGAGCGCGGCGACGAGCACCGCGACCGCCGCACCGAAGTGGATGCGCATGTTCCGCTGCGTACGGAGCACGTGGATGATCCCCTCGAGCGCGTAGTTGAAGCTCTCGAAGATCGAGGGCGGGCGACGTGGCGAGATCACCGCAAGTGCGCGCGCTCCCGCGCTTCCATGGCTCGAGCCGTGCTCGTGTCCGAGCAGGTGGAGCAGGCCGTGCACGAGGGGCCACCGCCACTCGTCTCCCGACCACCTCGGGGCAGAGGACGACGTCGCCGAGCGCGCGCGGCTCGCCCTCGCGGCAGCGACTCGAGCCCGTCGATCGGGAACGAGAGGACGTCGGTCGGCTCGTCGATCCCGAGGTGCTCGCGCTTCAAGCGCGCGCATCTCCTCGGCCGTGACGAACGCGATGCCGAGCTCGCCCTCTTCCACGCCCTCCGCGGCGAGCACCTCGCGCGCGAGCGCGACTGCGCCGGGCGCGTCGACGGACGCGCCGCTTCGGTTCTCGACCTCGACCTCGAGCATCAGCGACGGCGAGCGGAGCCGGTCTCCTCGGCATGCCGCTTGTACGCCTCGACGATCCGCTGGACGAGCTTGTGCCGGACGACGTCCTCGTGCCCGAACTCCACGAAGCCGATGCCGTCGAGCGACCGCAGGATGTCGCGCACCTGGATCAGGCCCGAGGCCTGCTCGCGCGGGAGGTCGATCTGGGTCACGTCGCCCGTGACGACCATCCTCGAGCCGAAGCCGAGCCGCGTGAGGAACATCTGCATCTGCTCGGGCGTCGTGTTCTGCGCCTCGTCGAGGATCACGAACGAGTCGTTGAGCGTCCGGCCGCGCATGAAGGCGAGCGGCGCGACCTCGATCGTGCCGCGATCGATGTAGGCGTTGAGCCGATCGGCGTCCATCGTGTCGTAGAGCGCGTCGAACAGCGGACGCATGTACGGGTCGACCTTGGCGAGCACGTCCCCGGGCAGGAATCCCGAGCCGCTCGCCCGCCTCGACGGCGGGCCGGGTGAGGATGATGCGCCCCACCTCGCGCTCGGACAGCGCCTTCACGGCGAGCGCGATGGCGAGGTACGTCTTGCCCGTGCCGGCGGGTCCGATCGCGAACGTCACCGTCGACTCGCGGATCGAGTCGACGTACCGCTTCTGCGTCACGGTCTTGGGAGCGATCTTCTTGCCCCGGTGGCGCCAGACGACGTCGTCGAAGACGTCGCGGATGTCCTCCGCCTGGTCGAGCGCGGCGACGACCGCCCCGACCGTGTCGGGGCCGATCGCGTGCCCGCCCTCGACGAGCTCCACGAGCTCGTCGACGACGGCGCGGGCCTCGGCGACGCGCGCGTCGTCACCGGCGAGCGTGAGCCGGTTGCCGCGGAGCGAGATCGTGCAGCCGAGCCGCTCGCGCAGCGTGTCGAGCACGCCGTCGGCGACGCCGGCGAGCTCGGCCGCGACCTCGTTCGGGACGGTGAGAACCTCCTGCACGCGTCCAAGTGTAGGGCGCGGGGTCGCCGTCCTCGCTACGGTGACCGGCATCGACAGCCGAGCCACACTCGTCCTCTACGACGCCGATTGCGGGATCTGCAGCAGCCTGGCGATGTGGCTCGCGCGACGTGGAATCCGCGTGGAGCCGATCCGCTCGACCGTCGGGGACGTCGAGCTCCGCGACGTCGCGCGCCGGCGTCGCGAAGCTGCCGTGCACGTCGTCGACGAGGCCGGGCGCCGGCACTCGGGGGCCGCCGCGCTCCCCTCGGTCCTCCGCTCGATCCCGCGACTGGCGTGGTCGGCCCACCTCGTCGAGGCCGTTCCGAGGCCGTTCGGCTGGGGCTATGCGATCGTGGCGCGACACCGGAACCGGCTGTCGCGGCTGGCCGGACTGCGCGGGTGCAGCACGCCGGCGGCGGCGGCTAGTCGAGCGCCGCGGGGGCGCCGGGGTCGCGTGCGACGGCGAGCGCGCGCGCGAGCTGCTCGGGAGGCGTCTTCACCGACAACGCGGGAAGCGCGCCGATCGGAAAGTACGCCGCCTCCACGGTCTCGACCCCGTCGGCCACCGGCGTCCCGCCGAGCGCCTCGCAGAGGACGTACAGCTTGTAGACGTGCGCCGGCCAGCGCAGCCGACCACGGAAGTCCCGGTCGAAGACACCGAGCAGGCGTGCAGCTCGAACCGCGACCCCGGCCTCCTCGACGACCTCCTTCTCGACCGCGCGCGACGGGGTCTCACCGACGTCGGCCCAGCCACCGGGCAGACACCAGTCGTCGCCTCCCGGCTCGCGCACCAGCAGCAGCCGCTCGGCGTCGAGCACGACGCCGCGGACGTCCACCTTGGGAGTGCGATAGCCGGTCTCCTCTGCGAAGCGGGCGAGGAGCTCCGTCGGCTCCTCGCCGCCGGCGGCGGCCGCGATCTCCGCCGCGATCCGCTGCACCGCCTCGTAGCGCTCGCGGTCGTAGGGGCCCTCGGCGTACGCCAGACCCGTCTGCGAGAGCGCCTGCAGCGCTCGCGCCCATCTGACGAGATCGCTCAGGCGAGCTTCTCGCGGACGATCTGGCTGACGACCGAGCCGTCCGCGCGCCCGGAGACCCGTGGCATCGCGTCGGCCATCACCCGCCCGAGGTCGCGGAGCGACGTCGCACCGACCTCGGCGATCACGTCGTCGACGATCTCCTCGAGCTCCTCCTCGGTGAGCTGGTCGGGCATGAACTCCTCGATCACGTCCAGCTCGAACTCCTCGCGGTCCGCCTGCTCGTCGCGACCGGCTGCCTCGAACGCCTCCATCGCCTCGACCCGCTTCTTGCGCTCCCGCTGCAGCACCTGGAGCGACTCGTCCTCGCGAGAGCGAGCGCTGCAGCTCCTTCTCGGCGGAGCGCAGAGCGTTCAGGAGCAACGCCAGCGCGTCGCGGCGCGCGTCGTCGCGCGCGCGGCGCGCGTCCTTGAGCTCACCCTCGATGTCGGCGATCAGCGTCATTCGAATCCGGGCAGGCTAGCGCCCCCGAGCAGGTGCCAGTGCAGGTGGAAGACGGTCTGCCCGCCGCCGGGCCCGACGTTGACGATCAAGCGGTAGTCCTCGAGGCCCGCTTTCGCAGCTGTCTCGGCGACGAACTCGAGCATTCGCTTCGCCTCGTCGGGCTCGAGCTCGCCCACGTCGCGGAACGTGTCGACGTGGTGCTCGGGAAGGATCAGCAGGTGTGTCGGCGCCTTCGGCGCGATGTCGCGGATCGCGACGAACCCGTCCGTCGCGTGGACGTGGTCACCCTCGCGCACGAGCCGGCAGAAGAGGCAGCCCTCAGGCGGCAACGGCGAGCACCCCCTCCGCCGCGACCCCGACGGCGCGCGCCTCGACGAACGTCCCGATCTCCGCAGCCTCGCGCACGAGCCAGGGCGTGTAGTCGTCCGCGTATCCCCGCTCCGGGCCGGTCGACGAGCACACGGTCAGAGGTACCGACCCTCGACTCGCCAGCGACGTCGGCAGAGCTCGTCCGAGAGCGCACGCAGCCGCGCTCCGCGGTCACGCTTCACGTCGGCGGGCACCGTGTCCTCGGCCGCCGTGCGGGTCCCTGGCCGCGGCGAGTACGGGAAGACGTGCACCTTCGTCATCCCGAGCCGCTCGACGAGACGCGAGCGTGCGCTCGAACGCCGCGTCGTCCTCGGCCGGGAAACCGACGATCACGTCGGTCGTCAGGTTGAGGCCGGCGAGCGGAGCCAGCCGGCGCTCGAACTGCGCGGCCGTGTACCTGCGCCCCATCACGCGAAGCACCCCGTCGTCGCCCGACTGGAGCGGAACGTGGAGGTGCGGCGAGACGGTCGGCGTCTCGACCAGAGCGGCGACGAGGTCTTCGTCGACGTGGTTGACCTCGATCGAGGAGAGACGCAGGCGCTCGAGCCCCGGCGTCGCGCCCGCCTCGCGGACGAGCCGGGCGAGCGTGAGCCCCGCGGCACGGTCGCGGAAGCAGCCGAGGTTGACCCCCGTCAGCACGATCTCGCGATGTCCCTGCGCCACGCGGCGGCGCACCTCGGCGAGCACGGCCTCGGCCGTCCTGCTCCGCGTCGCCCCGCGCACGAGCGGGATCACGCAGAACGCGCACGAGAAGGAGCAGCCGTCCTGGATCTTCACGAAGGCGCGCACGCGGTCGAGCCGGTGCGCCGCGTTCACGCAGCCGATCGCGCCGACGTCCCCGGCGACGAACGCGGCCGCCTCGTCCCCCGCTCGACCGGTGACGACGACGTTCGACGCCGGTGCCGCGAACGCGCCCTTCGAGCCTCGAGGCGCACCCCGTCACGTAGACGGTGCGGGCGGTGCGCGCCGCGCGCGCCGCCGCCTGGCGCGACTTCGAGACGGCCTCGTGCGTGACGCAGCACGTGTTGACGACCTGGATCTCGCCGCCCTGCGGCACCTCGTGGTGCCCGTCGGCGAGCAGCCGCTCACGGATCGCCTGCGCGTCGGCGAACGAGACCTTGCATCCGAGGAATCGCGTCGAGAACGTCGCCATGCGGGAGCCCAAGAGCTTAGACGCTGATCCCGCGGAATCGGCCGTGCGGAGCGACCACACACCGGTGACGCACGCGGCCGAGAGACGCGACGGTTCCGGAGCGCTCGTTCACGATGGACCGACCGGACGCACTTCGACCCGTGGTGCGTGCGCGCGACGGGTGCCGAGCGCATTGGCCCCTAGCAGCGCTCGAGCTGCGCCTCAAGCTGCTCTCGCGCCTCTTCGGGCGAGAAACCCCACGGGCCCGGACTGCCCGGGTCGACGATCCGCCCGTCGGGGCCGACGAGAACGAGCCGCTCGGGCCAGGCGGCGAACGCCACACTCGCGCGGTTGTCCATCTCGTCGAGGAGCAACGGTAGGCCCAGGCCGAGGCGCCGCATGGTTTCCAGCGCCTGTTGCCGTCGCTCGGCGAGCGTCGTCTGCTGGTTCAGGACAGCGCCCTCCTCCAGGTTCGCCGGGAGCTGCCACTCGTCGTCGGCGTGGGCTTCGGCGACGTAGACGAAGACGAAGTCAGCCCTGTCCCCGTAGTCCCGGTAGAGCATCTCGACGTCGCCCGACCGACGACGAAACGGTGGTCACGTGAAGCTGCCGAAGACGAGCAGCAGCGGCCGCCCCCGGGCGAGCTGCCCGAGGCCGATGGGCTCGAGGTTCTCCGCGCGGCGCACCGTCACGTCCGGCAGCACGTCACCGGGCCGCAGCACCTCCGGCGCCCGGTAGCGGGCGAGGCTCGCGATCACCGTCTCGCGCTCGAGGCCCGGAGCGAGGCTCTCGACGTACTGGCGGTCGGACGGGTCGACCAGCGCCCCCGCCGACTCGTCTCCTGCGGCGCGCTCCACGATGCGAAGCCTATTCGGCGACTGGTCGTCGGCGTCACCCTTCGGTCGACGCACGGCTCCCGGGCAGTCGCTGCTCGGATCCAGCGGATAGGGTCCGGCGGATCGCTACGACTGCGAGCATCACGGGCTGGCTGCAAGACCTACCGCTTGCGGGTCTGGCCCTCGCCGTGTTCGCCTTGACCTTCCTCGCCGCGGCGACGGTCTACATCGTCGTGATGGCCCTCGCCGTCGGGAAGCGCAGAGAGGCGTTCAAGGCGTTCTCGCCGGGGATGCTGCCTCCCATGGGTCTGCTTTTCGGCCTCATCGTCGGGTTCCTGGTTGCGCAGGTGTGGAGCGACGCCGGGCGCGCACAGGATGCAGTCAACCGCGAGGCAAGTGCGCTGCGGTCCGTGGTCATCCTCGCCCATGCATTTCCCGGCGAGCCCGAGATCCGGCTGGATGCGCTCGTTCGCCGCCACATCCGCGAGGCGGTCGACGAGGAATGGCCCGCGATGGCCCATCAACGCGCGACGCTGACCGTGGTCCCGGCTCCGCTCGCGCAAGCGCTCCAGCTCACCACCGGTCTCTCACCGGGCACCGAAGGCCAGAAGACGGCACAACGCGAGATCGTGGATTCCCTTCAGTCCGCGCTCGACGCCCGGCGGCAGCGCATCATCGTCAGTGAGTCGAGCGTCAACTGGGTGAAGTGGACCGGCGTGATCCTCGTCGCGCTCCTCACGCTGGTCGCGATCGCGTTCGTCCATAGCGACAACCGCCTGACCGCCGGTCTCGCGATGGGGCTGTTCTCCGCTGCGGTTGCGGTCTCACTGATGTTGATCGCCGCTCAGGAACGCCCGTTCAACGGACCGTTCGCGGTGCGCCCGGACGTGCTGATCCAGGTCATGCCCCCGCCCTGAGCGGTCGGCGGGCCTATCGTCTTGCTGTGTCCGAGCCGCCCCGATCGCCGTATCCCCCCGACCTCGACGACGACCCGTCGGAGGTCGACGCCTTCGGCGATCTGGTCGACGTCGTCGCGGCCGACCTGGACTGGGCGGGCGAACGCGCGCTTCGTTTCTCGGCCTACCGTACGGAGTTGCTCCGCTGCAGGCTGACGGGCGCCGACCTGGGAGAGGCAAGGCTCCGGGACGTCACCTTCGACGAGTGCCGGGTCGATCTGGTCGGCCTTCGTCACGCGACGCTCGAGCGGGTCGTCTTCCGCGACTGCCGGATGGGCGAATGTGACTTCTACGGGGCCGCGTTGACCGATGTGCTCTTCGAGAGGTGCGAGCTCCGCCAGGCGACGTTCGCCGCCGTTCGCCTCGAGCGCGTCGAGCTCCGCGCGTGCGACCTCGCCGGCGTACGAGGGGCAGACGGGCTGCGCGGCGCGCGCATGCCCTGGGACGACGTGCTCGAGAACGCCGCTCTCTTCGCGTGGCTCGCCGGAATCGAGATCGTCACCGACGACTGAGTCTTCGCCCGGATCACGTCGCGGGACGACGCGGGCGAGGCTACGAGGTCGGGTGCCGCGGGCGGCCGCCGGGCGGAGGCCAGGGGATCAACGGCGTGCCGATCTCCCAGTGGTGGCCGTACGGATCCTCGATCCGCCCGAGGCGCCAGCCGTGCCGCTCCGCCACCGGATATACCTCGGTGGCGCCGGCCACCTTCGCCCGTTCGACGGTCGACGTCGGGTCGTCCACGATCAACAGCATTCGCACGGTGCCGCCTCCGACAGACTCCGGGCTGAAGTTCGCGCTGTCCGGAGCCTCGTCCGAGACCCAGAACGAGGCATTCCCGACCACGAGCTGAGACACGACGTCCGGATGATCGTCGGTGCCGCCGACTCGATAGACCTCGACCGCACCGAACGCCCTCTCGTAGAACTCGACGGCCTCACGGCCGCGACGGACCGAGAGCTGCGGGACGACGGCGACGCCGCCCGACTGGTGAGGATCCGACACGGCCACACGTCGTACCACAGACGGTGTCGCCGAGACGAATGGCGATCTCCCGTGGACGCTGTGGGACTGCTCGATCGGCGAGGGCCGGGAGCGGCCGACGAGGGACCGGTCGGCCCGTGCGCTGCGCTGTCGACGAGAATGCACGCTGGTGCCGTGATGCTGTTCGACCCTCCGAGCCACGAGCCGCTGACGGATCTCGCCTGGGACGAGGGTCGTGCGCGCGCAGCGATCGCCGATATCGCCGCTCGCACCGAGGCGGCGTTCGACGAGGACGCACTCTGGCCGGCTCACCCGCTCGACTTCGAGGACGGCCCGCTCGCGCGGATGAAGTCCCTCTACCTCGGGGCCGCAGGGGTGATCTGGTCCCTCCACGAGCTCGAACGCGTCGAGGCCGTCGAGCTCCGGCGGGACTGGAGGGACGTCGCCACGGGCCTCGCCGACGCGTATCTCGCCGAGCCCGACTTCCCCGACGTCGTGGACGGGCCCGTTCCGTCTCTCTGGATGGGTGAGGCGGGGATCCTGCTCGTCGCCCACACGCTCGCGCCTGCCGCATGGCAGGAGCAGCGGCTGCTCGAGGCTGTACGCGCGAACGTCGAGAATCCGACGTGGGAGCTGATGTGGGGATCCCCGGGGACGATGCTCGCGGCCCAGGTCATGCACGAGCGGACGGGCGACGAGCGCTGGCGCGTGGCGTGGAACGCCTCCGCGAACCGGCTCTGGGAGGAGTGGCGTGGCGACCTGTGGCGCCAGGACCTCTACGGCCTGCCCGCCCACATCTTCGGCCCGGCGCACGGGTTTGCCGGCAACGTGCTCGTCCTCGCCCGCGGAGACCTGCTCGACCCTGGCCGACGAGGAGAGCTCGAGCGGCGTGTCGTCGCGACACTCACGAAGCACGCGCTTCGCGCCGACGGCCTCGCACAGTGGCGTCCTTCGCTTGAGCCGAGCTCGAAGCCACGGCGCACGCAGTGGTGCCACGGAGCTCCCGGCATCGTCGCCTCTCTCGCCGCTGTGGCGCCCGGCAACGACGAGCTGGACGAGCTCCTCCGGGAGGGCGGGGAACTGACGTGGCGGGCAGGCCCGCTGCGGAAGGGCGCCAACCTCTGCCACGGCACGGCAGGGAACGGGTACGCGTTCCTCGAGCTGTTCGAGCGAACCGGCGACGAGCTCTGGCTGGAGCGTGCGCGCGCGTTCGCGATGCACGCGATCGAGCAGGTCGAGTTGGCCGCCGCCCGGTACGGCCGCGGCCGTCACTCGCTCTGGACCGGCGATCCCGGTACGGCGCTCTACCTGCACAGCTGCGTGACCGCGACGTCGGTGTTCCCGACGCTCGACCGCTTCTGAGCGAGATGCCTCCTCAGCGGTTTTCGGGCGCAGCGACCGCGCGGACGACGAGCCTCTTGGTGTGCGGGCCGGACTCGGGCGACTGAAGCCTCGACCGCGAGCGCAGCGCTACGTTCTCGTGAAAGACCGAGAGGACGGAGCATGTCCGAGAAGGTTCTGATCAACCTCGCGACCGGCATGGAGGACGGAGAGCGCGTCCTGGTCGCGTTCCTCGTGGCGACGGCCGCCGTCGCACAGGGGAAGCAGGTCGTCGTCTGGGCCACGAAAGACGCCGTTCGACTGAGCCTGCCCGGCGAGATGGAAGGCGTGGTCTGCAAGGGCTGCCCGCCGCTGGAGCGGCTGCTCGACCAGTTCGTCGACGGTGGCGGCGAGCTGTGGGTGTGCCCGATCTGCGTCGACGCCCGCGACCTCCAGGACGCCGAGAAGATCGCGAACGTGAAGGTCGTCGGTGCGACGCCGATGTGGGAGTGGGCAGGCAGCGACACGACCGTCTTCAGCTACTGAAGCGGCCCCTCCGGAAGACCGCGGCGCCTAGCCGGCCGACGGCGTGCCGGCGTCCTTCAGGTACTGGTGCACGAAGGCGATCGCCATGCTGCCCTCGCCGACCGCTGCGGCGACACGCTTCACGGGGGCCGACCGCACGTCGCCGCACGCGAAGATCCCGGGAACGCTCGTCTCGAGAAGGTAGGGATCGCGGTCGAGCTGCCATCGACGAGCGTCCTGCACGTCCGAGCCCGTCAGCACGTAGCCGCGGCGGTCGAGCGCGATCTCGGGCGGGAGCCACCCCGTCTCGGCATCCGCACCGATGAAGATGAAGAGCCCGCCCGACGCGAGCCTGCTCGTATCTCCGGTGGCGGCGCTCTTGACGTCGATCGCCTCGAGCGAGAGGTCGCCGTGCGCAGCGACCACCTCCGTCCCGTACAGCACGCGGACGTTCGACCGGGACCCCAGCTGGTCGACGAGATACCGGGACATGCTCCTCTCGAGGCTCTCGCCGCGGCAAAGGATCGTGACGCTCTCCGCGTGCGTGGAGAAGAAGATCGCCGCCTGCCCGGCCGAGTTGCCTGCGCCCACGATGTGGATGTCCAGGCCGTGGGCGTTCGCGGCCTCGCTCCGCGAGGCGCCGTAGAAGATGCCCTTTCCCGCGAGCCGGTCGAAGCCTTCGATCGACAGCCGACGCCACGTGACGCCGCAGGCGAGGATGATCGTCTGCGCCTGCAGAACGTCGCCGGCCTCGAGGTGGACCTGACGGGCCTCGGCGTCGATCCGGGTGATCGCTCGCGTCACGAGGATCTCGGCGCCGAGCCTCCGCGCCTGCTGCAGCGCACGGCTCGCCAGCTCGTCGCCCGACACACCGGACGGGAAGCCCAGGTAGTTCTCGATCCGGGACGACGTCCCGGCCTGGCCGCCCGGAGCCTCCCGCTCGATCACGAGCATCCGCAGCCCTTCCGACGCCCCGTACACGGCCGCCGCCAGGCCGGCAGGGCCGGCGCCGACGACCACGACGTCGTATTCGCCGGCGAGAGGCTCGGTGCCGAGCCCGAGCAGCTCGGCCACGCGACGGAGCTGCGGCCGCAGGACCGCCTCGGTGGCGAGCCCGAGCGACCCGGCGACCTTGCGGAGGTGAGGGCGCACCACGATGTCGGCGTCGACGACCCGAATCGACGGCAGCTCCTCCTCCGCCGGCAGTGCGCCGCCCCACTTCTCGGCCGCATCGGAGGCGTCGGGGGTGACCCAGCTGAACGTGATGTGATTGCCGTCGAGGAAGCGTCGGAGCTGCGCACACGACGCGTCCCAGCGATGCCCGACCACGACCGCCCGAGGCGGCGGCGGCGCGGCTGCGAGCCCCTGCAGACCGCCCGATCCGCCGATGCGGTTCGCCGCCAGCTTGCCGACCTGCTCCCCGAGCCCGGGCGCGACGGCCGCGACGGCGTGGTAGTCCCGAGGCTCCACCCGCATGACACGGGAGGCCTCCGCCGCCCGGAAGCCGACCGGGAACACGGTGCCGAGCGTGATCGGAACCTCGCCGAAGACATCGCCCGGGTATCGCTCGCCGACGACACGCTCGATCCCGTCGACGAGCTTGACCGCCTCGATCCGCCCCTCGAGCAGGCCGAAGAGCGCGCGCCCGCCGCCCTCGTGCACGGCGTACTCGCCCGGGACGAGCCGGATGTCCGCGGCCGCGCGCGAGAGCCGCTCCCGCTCGGCAGCCTCCAGCTCCGCGAAGATCGTCAGCGCGGCGACCTCGTCGGCCGTCACCATGGGCGGCACCGGTCGGCCGGCACGATGGGGCCGCCGATCCCCAGCGGGATGGAAGCGTCCACAGCATCGCGCGCGCCGCCGCCCAGCACACGACAACGTTACTCCGCGGAGGAGCGGCCCGTGATCGACTCGGGGCAGTCGTGCAATATGCGATCGCCGGACGTCGTACGGCGACGAGGGCGAGGGCGGAACGGGAGCGCGCGGAAAGCGAGCACGTGATGATGCAGGTACGCGTCGCCAGGCCCACCCGGGACCTCGAGGCAGCCCGATCGTTCTACGGCGCACTGCTGGGGATACCGGTGCTCGCCTCGTTCGAGGATCACGATGGGTACAGCGGAGTCGTGTTCGGGCTCCCGGACTCGTCGCGGCAGCTCGAGGTGGTGTACCGGGAGGGCGTGACTCCCTCACCGACGGCCGAAGACCAGCTGGTTTTCTACCTCGGGTCGGCCGATGGGTTGCGCGCGCTGCCGCCCGCATCCATGACGCCGGTTTCCGACTCGCGGTCTCTCCGAACCCGTACTGGGCGCGTAGCGGTGCCGTCTGGTTCGTCGACCCGGACGGGTACTGGATCGTGCTCTCTCCCCAGGCTTGGTAGACGAGAGGCCGCCGGAGCGCGCGCCGGGGTGAACCGTGCGCCCCCCTTGCAGGACATCGGCGCGTCAGTCGACTCGGGTCAACGGCAGCCAGCCTGACCGATACGCGACGAACGTGGATCGCGGGAGCATCGCGCGAACGTCCGCGTAGGCGACGGCCGGGTCGGTGGTCTCCTGCGCGACGCTCGCGTCGTACCGGGCCGCCGCCTCGGACACGGTGTAGACGACCCCTCCACCGAAGCCCCGCCCGCGGGCGCCGACCGCCAGCACGACCGCCGACTGGCCGGGGGAAGCCACGATGATGTGCTCGGTTCCCGGCGGGCAGTAGAAGAAGTCCCAGGCGGTCAACGACCGCTCCTCCCCCTCGACGAGCAGGGTGCATTCGCCGGCCAGGACGAGAAACGCCTCCTGGCCGTTCTCACGGTGATACATCCCGATTCGCTCACCGGGCTCGAGCACGCTGACGTTGATGCCGAAGTGCGGGAATCGCCGCTTCCCCTCGAACGTGCAATACGATCCCAGCGGGCCCTCGTCCTTCCAACGCGAGTCGCGCGCGTTCACGACGAACCAGCCTTCGCCGTCGACGACGAGTCCGTTCTTGCTCATGCGAAGCGGGGCCTCGGGCACGTTGTGAGTCTGGCAAAGCGCACGTCGGCAGTGTCTCGATGCGAGGAGATCCCATGCTCCATTGCCGCCGGCCGACGCGGTGCAGACGGCGTCGCCTTGCTCACCGGACGAGCGGCCACACGCTCCCTGAAGAGCTCGCGCGGACGCAGCTCGGCGCCGAGCAGCCAGACGAACACATGTCGGACACCCGCTGCGGCATACGCCGGGGGGGTGGATACGGGCAACGCCCGCCTCCGCGTCGGCGACCCGACGAGGTCCGACGAGGAGGCGGGGCTCTGCCCGATGCCGCCTGCGTCTACCCGCCGGGCGCCTGGTAGGGCACGTTCTTCTTCGCCGCCTCGTCCGTCTCAGCGGGCGTGAGCAGCTGTACGGTCGCGAGCCGTGCGCCGCCGGCAGCGGCGACCGCGAGACTGACGGCCGCGACGTCCGTGACGTCCGGCACCTCCGCGATCAGGGCTCGAGCAGCGGAGTGCGGCGAGCCGCCGAGCGACTCGGCCGGACCGTCACGCCAACCCGCGGGCGGCCCAGGCGCGGGCCGTGACCACGAACGGTGCGTCAGGAAGCCTCTCGCGGCAGCGTTCTCGCAACTCGGCCCTCCGCTCCGGATCGAGGCGAGCGGTGGAGGCGCCCGCGGGGCCGACACCGAGCTCGAACGGCTCCCACCATTCCTCGAAGGTCGGATGCTCGGCACTGACCTCCAGGTACGTCTCCTCGATCTCACGCAGCCCGGCCGCGTCGAACAGCTCGCCGAGGTGCCCCTCTCGCGCGCCCGCGAGCTGTGACTCGTCCGCCGCGTCGGGGTCGAGCTCGCGTGCCGCGTCCCAGAACCCGCTGAGCGGCCCGCGTCCGCCGGCGTGGTCCCAGACGCAGGCGGCGACGACGCCGTCCCGGCGAGTGACGCGCGCCATCTCGCGCAGCCCCGCCGCGGGGTCGGCCATGAAGTGCACGACGAGCTGGGCGAGCGCTGCGTCGAACATCCGGTCGGCGAACGGCAGGTGCTCCGCCGACGCGCGTTGCACGCTGACTCCGGGATGGCGCTCCCGGGCCGCGGCGACGAACGGCTCGGAAGGGTCGACGGCGTCCACGGCGGCGGCGCCGACGCGCAGCACGAGCTCCGCGGTCAGTGCTCCTGGGCCGCAGCCGACGTCGAGCACGCGCTGGCCCGCGACCACCCCGGCCAGCGCCGCGAACCGGGGCGCGAGCGGGATGGAGTAGCGGCCCATGAACCGGTCGTAGGCATCCGCGGCGACGTTGAACGTCACATGCGCAATCTACGCGCGACTCCGACCCATCCCATACAGCGGGTCGTGACGACGGCGGCGGCCGCTCGCCCGCCCGTCGAGTCGGGGCGGCCGCAGGCGCGCTCACCGCTCGTTCGGGGGAATCCCGCGCAGCGCCTCGACGAGGGTGATCTCGTCGGCGGTGTAGGACGCATCGCGCCGTTCGGGTCCCGGCCGGGTCGTTGACGAGCCCCGTGCCGTCACGCCACGCCCGCGCGGGTCGGATCGGCCGCACCTGGAATCCGCCTCCGCAGTTCGGGTAGACGTCGTGCAGCACCTCGTCCACGCAGGTGGAGCAGAAGGTGCACTCGTACGAGCAGATCCGCGCGTCGGCCGTGTCGGGCGGGAGATCCCTGTCGCACAGCTCGCAGTTCGGCCGGAGCTCGAGCATCGAACGCCCTCAGCCTATCCGGCGCGATACGCCGAGCGAGCCGGCGGGGCGTCCACGGAGCTGAATGAGGGCGGAGCGCCCGGGGTCACGGGCCCACACGATTCCGCCGCCAGCCGTTGTCGACGAGCTCGGCGATCTCGACGAAGGTGACGGTCGGGCGGACGCCGTACAGGCCCGTGACGCGCTCGACGAGCTCCTCGCCGAAGAACTCGCGCGCCGGCTCGTCGCGCTCCGAGACGTGGAAGTCGACGGCCCGCGGTTCTGCTCGTCGACGGCGAACGTCTTCTGGCGAAGGCCGGACATCCCCTCGAAGCTCGTGCGCGCGCGCCGCGCGATCTCGACGATGCGGTCGCGATCGAAGCCGTCGGTGTACTGGAACTCCATGAGGACGCCGAGCATGCCAACCTCCTTCGGTCGCGCCGGGCACAGGGTATGGCCCGGCGGGTTGCCTCAGCGCTCGAACCAGCGCGCGCGGCGGCTCGAGCCGAACTCTTGCTTCTCGCCGGACGAGCGTCGTCGACGGCTCCTGGAACGTGCCGGTCGGCCCGGGTCCGGAGAAGAAGTCGACGTCGACGCGACCGACCTGGCCGTGCGCCGAATTCGATGTAGCACGACGCCGCGCCCGTCGTAGGGCTCCGGCGGCTCGTCGCCACGGAGGGTTGCGATCAGGGACGCGGCGACGACGCGGGCTGCGCCCTCCGCGAAGACGCCCGCCTTCGGCACGCCGATCGTGGCGACGTCCCCGACCGCGTAGACGCCGGGGAACCGCGTCTCGCAGTGTCCTCGGGTTGACGGGCACGTACCCGTCCTCCGTCATGCCGCTGTCGATCACGACGTCGGGAGCGCGGTGCCTGGGGACGCCCAGGAACAGGTCGAAGGGGAGCTCGCTGCCGTCGTCGAGCATCGCGACGGCGATCGGTCCAGCGAGGCGACACGGCGGCCCGCGACGAACTCGATTCCACACTCCGCGAAGGCGGTCGACCAGTGCCGCCGATGTGTCTGGCGACGGAGGCACCGGAGTCTCGAACGGAATCACGATCGAGATCTCGCATGCGCCACGGACGCCCAGCGCCGAGAGATGATCGTGCAGCAAGAGCGCGGCCTCGCTCGGCGCCGGCGGGCACTTGAACGGCGCCCCGCAGACGCCGACGATCGCGCGCCCGGCCCGGAACGCGCGGAGCACGTCCGCGAGCCGCGCCGCGCCCGCGACGGAATAGAACTCGTCCCCGTCGTACGCGAAGCCCGGGTGTCGCCTCCATGTCGTAGTCGGCGCCCAGGGCGACGACCAGGACGTCGGCCTCGTGCACGCCGGCGTCGGTCGTCACGCGGCGTGCGTCGGCATCGATCGACGTGATCGTCTCCCGCACGACACGCACGCCGCGCTTCGCGATGTCGGCGTACGGCAGGCGGACGGCATCGAGCGTCTTCCGCCCGAACATCACGTCGAACTTCGAGTAGCCGAACACGAATGCGTCGCTCTTGTCGATCAGCGGTCACATCGACCTCGTCCCCGGACCGCCTCCGACAGGATCGTCGCGAGCTCCAGGCCGCCGAAGCCCGCCCCGAGGATGACGACCCGCATCGCGCGATCCTAGTCGACCTCCCCGGCCGGGCCTGGAGATCCCCGGTGGGACGATGACGGCAGCCTTCTGGTCGACGAGGCCTTTCGCCGGCGCTTCCGGCCAGCGGGCGCGCCGCTAGGGCTGGTACTGCTGCTCGATCGAGCAGACGGTGTCGACGTGGACACGGATCCAGACGCCGGTGTCGAGCGGCTCGAACAAGTCGACCGGCTTGTCGCCCCGCACGAGCCGCGCCAGCTCGGAGACCGTGATCGGCGTCGCGCCGAACTGCGCCGGATCTCCGTGCCTCGTCAGAACCGTGACGTGGGCGTTCGGAGCGACGATGTACGTCAAGAGCCGATGACCTTCGTCGATGCGGTAGTTGTCGTTCGGGACGGGCTCACCCGGCTGGCACGACACCGTCCTCGGCCGCGGCGGTGTTCGCCGTCACGCCGCTCGTGAACCATGCGGGGTCGAAGCGCAGCACCCATCGGTCTGCATGACGCGTGAGTGACGCGACGTGACCGAAGGTCCGCTCGCCGCACGGCTTCACGAGCACCCTCCGTGCCGTCCGGTCGCTCGCGAAATAGAGGGTCGCGAAGATCGCTGCGGCGACCGTTGCTGCGACCGTTGCTGCGACCGCAGCCGCGAGGAGGGCTACGAGCGGGGCTCTCACGCGGCCGTCGTGACGCACCCCAACATCTTGCAGGCCGGCGCCGCGAGCCGGAGGACTCCGGCGATCGATCGCCTGGATCGAAGGAGGCTTCCTCCGGGAATGCCGGCGCACACGAGCGCGCGTCTACCGGATAGCGCTTGGGCTGGTGGTGCGCGCGAGGTCACGGCCGTCGTCTCTCGCGCAGCCGACCACTCGATCCACGGCATCTCTGCGCCGTGGTGGACGACGCTCGAGCGTGGTTGCAACAGCGTTCCGGCCGATCGACGCAACCGATTCAGACGGTTCACGGCCGCCGGAAGCGGTCTGCGGCCCAGCCGTCGTGCTCGAGCGCTTCGACGTGCACCCATCCGGCGTGTCCCGGCCGCTCGCCGGCGAGGTAGCCGGAGCTGATCGCCTCGCCCGCGGCGAGCCGAGACAAGATCGCCTCGACGGGACCGAGCAGCACGTTCGCGACGGCGGCGTCGGCCGGCGGCAGCGGCTCCGTCAGCGCGTCGACGACCCGCGCGTCCAGCCGGACGCCGTTCGCCGCCGCGTTCGCACGCGTCGTCTCGACCGCCACCGCGTCGACGTCGATCGCAAGCACGGGCGCGAACCCGAGGCGCGCGGCGGCGATCGCGAGCACGCCGGACCCGCACCCGACGTCGAGCAGCGACCCGCGTACCGTCGTCCGCGCGAGCAGCTCGATGCAGAGGCGGGTGGTCGGATGCGAGCCGGTGCCGAACGCGCGGCCCGGGTCGATCACGATCGCGCGACGCGGGTCGGGTGGTCGCTCCCAGGGCGGGCCGATCCACAGGCCACCGACCACCACCGGGCGGTGGAAGGCGCGCCACGTCTCCTCCCACCCGTCGTCGATCGGAGACACGGTCGCATCGGGAAGCGCCGCGCGAAGCTCGGCGACGCGGTCGGCCGCGACGTACGCGGCGAGCTCGACACGACCCGCCGAATCCAGCTCCTCGATCCCGTCGGGCGCCAGCGCGAGCAGCCGGGCGCGGAGCGGTTCTGCGTCGTCACCGCGAGCGCGCACGGAGACCCTCCAGAGCGGTGTCACGACGACCCTTCGAACGGAAACGCGCCGCGGGTGATCCACGTCCCGTCCGCGAGCTCGCTGACGAGTGAGACCTCGGCGGCACGACAGCGGATCGGCAGGCTCGGCCGCAGCCGCGCCCGAAGCTCGCGCACCATCGCCGCGACGCGCTCGGAGTCGTCGTCGACACCCAACGTGCAGTGCGGAACCGGCAGGTGGTCCGGGTCGCCGTACGGCGGGTAGTCGGGGAACGCCTCGCGCGTCCGCGCGACGAGCTCGAGAAAGGGCTCGACGGGCCGTGGGGCGAGCCATGCCGCATCGGGAAAGGCCTCGACCGAGGCCAGCTCGTAGGCGAACGGACACAGCGGGGCGTACAGCCCGCGGAGTACGACAAGCACCCCGTCGTCGATCTCGGCCGCCGGGACGAACGGGAACAGGATCGTCAGGTGGGGAGGAATCCCGCGCTCGACGGACTCGCGGAGGAAGCGCAGCCGCCACGTCCCGACGACGGGCTCCGCCTCCCGCGCGATCA
The DNA here is from genome assembly GCA_963793655.1 of uncultured Actinomycetes bacterium. Lineage (GTDB taxonomy): Bacteria > Actinomycetota > Thermoleophilia > Gaiellales > Gaiellaceae > Gaiella. Next base: position 191,760 of record CAWCAV010000009.1, on the reverse strand, counting down.
CGACGAGGGCGGAGCGTCGGTCGGGGTCGCTCACCGGAAGGCGCTCTTCAACCGCCCCAGGAACCCGTCGTCGTCGTCGCGGTACGCCTCGGTGCCCAGCTCGTTCTCGAGGCGCAAGACCTCGACACGCTGCTCGGCGCTGAGTCTCGTGGGGACGCGGACGTCGACGTGGACGAGCAGGTCTCCACGACGCCCGGTCTCGAGCGACGGCATTCCGCGGCCGCGCGCGACGTGAACCGCACCCGGCTGCGATCCGGATGTCAGCTCGACCTCGAACGGGCCTTCCGGTGTCGGCACCGAGACCGTCGTCCCGAGCGCCGCCTCGGTCATCGTCACCGCGGCGCGGACGTGGAGGTCGTCGCCGTCCCGCTCGACCCCTTCCAGTGGACGAACGCGGACGGTCACGTAGACGTCTCCGGGTGGGCCACCGAGGGTCCCCGCGTGCCCGGCGCCGCGCACGCGGATCCGCTGCCCGTCGTGGATCCCGGCTGGGACGTCGAGCTCGAGCGGCGCGTCCTCGAGCGTCCTCCCGTCTCCCTCGCAGCGCTCGCAGGGCGTCTCCACGATGCGGCCTGCCCCGTCGCAGCGGGGGCAGGTTCCCGAGCGAACGATCTGCCCGAGCACGGTGCGGGACACCTGCTGGACGACGCCCGCTCCGCCGCATCCGGGGCATGTGACGGGAGAGGTCCCGGCAGCCGCCCCTGTTCCGCTGCAGGCTTCGCAGCTGCGGGCCACCACGACCTGTACATCGAGCTTCGTGCCGGTGGCCGCGTCGGCGAGGTCGATCTCCACCTGCGCCGCGATGTCCGGCCCGCGCGACGGCCGCGGCCCGGCCCCCCCTGTGCGACCGAAGAGCGTCTCACCGAAGAACGCGGCGAAGACGTCCGAGAGGCTGCCGAAATCGGCATCCACGGGCGAGAAACCACCGCCTTGCAGCCCCGCGTGACCAAAGCGGTCGTACGTACTCCGGCGCTCCGGGTCGGAGAGCACCTCGTACGCCTCGGCGACGGCCCGGAACCGGAGCTCCGCGTCCGGCTCCTGGCTCACGTCCGGGTGGAGCTCGCGCGCCAGGTTCCGGAAGGCGCGCTTGATCTCGGCGTGGCTTGCGTCCCGCGCGACGCCCAGCAGCTCGTAGTAGTCCTGCTGCGTCGCCGCCATCAGGGTGCTCCGTAGACGTCCTCGGCCAGCCGCGACAGCTCGAACGCCGCGGCCCGAACCGAGCGGATCGCCTTCTCGTAGTCCATCCGCAGCGGCCCGAGCAGACCGACCGCACCGAGCGAGCGGTTCGGTAGACCGTAGGTTGCGCCCACGTAGGACGCTCCCCGGAGCTCCTCGCCCTCGAACTCCGGGCCGACGCGCACGACCGTCCGCTTGGGGTCGAGGGCGTCCTGCAGCAAGCGAGAGGACGGCGGCGCGGCGCTCGAGCACCTCGAGCAGGCGCTGGCAGGCCTCGAGCTCGGCCCCGCTCGCGTCGCCGAGCAGGCCCGCCGCACCGCCGACATAGAGCTCGGTCGCGGAGGCGACGACGTCCACGAAGACGGCTCGGAGCGTCGCGAGGAACGCCCGCTCGCCGCGCGGAGAGCTCCGGGTCCTCGAATGCGCGGCGCACGACGCTGGCGCTTGCACGCTTGCCGACGATCGTCTCCTCGAGGTACGCGCGCGCCCAGTCGACGAGCCCGGGATCCACGCCGTCCTCGGAGCTCGAAGACGCGCTTCGAGACGCCTCCCGACGCAGTGATCACGACGACGATCACGACGCGCGGCTGGAGCTGCAGCACCTCGACGTGGCGGACTGCCGCGGACTCGAGCGCGGGCGCCGAGACGAGCGCCAGCAGGTGCGTGGCATCTGAAAGCGCCTCGGTCGTCTGACGCAGCGCCTCCTCGAGCTCGTTGCGCATTGCGGTCAGGTCGAGCGGGAACGGCGCCGGGCGGCCCTCGATGCCCCCGACGAGGTCCTCCGTGTAGACGCGATAGCCGCTCTGGGTCGGCACACGGCCCGCCGACGTGTGCGGGTGCGTCAGGAGGCCGAAGGCCTCGAGCTCGAACAGCTCGCTCCGAACGGTCGAGGGCGACACGTCGAGCCCCGAGCGCTCGACGAGCGCCTTCGAGCCGACGGGCTGACCGGTCGCCACGTACTCCTCGACCACCCGCCGCAGGATCTCGAGCTTCCGCGGGGTGAGCTCCATGCCGTCATCGTACGGTCCGTGCCCGCGGACGGACCTCGCCTGACACCGGCTACCGGTCGGCCAGCCGCCGCAGTTGGCTGCAAAACATCGAGCAGAAGAGCGCGTAGCCGACGCACCACGTGACCGCAAAGGCGATCGAGAGGGCGAGCGGGCGCGTGTGTGCGAGCGGATCGAGCGCCGCCTTTGCCAGCTGACCCAGGGTCGTCGTCGGCTCGGTCACCAACTCCCACGAGTTCCAACGCTGAAAACGGCCCAGGTAGACACCGACTCCACTCAGCGCGAGCGCCGCCCAGGCGAGCATCCAGCCGGCCAGGTGACCGAGCCGCCTCGTGACCACCGCCTGCACGAGGTACAGCGAGACGAACCCGAGCACGAGACCGATGGTCGCCGCCGTGCCGATCAGGGCAGCGTCGTACCAGAGCGTGCCCCCGGCGTACTCTCCGAGCCACTTCAGGTCGGTGACGATGTACGGCGCGTTCGGCAGGAACAGGAGCCACGCGGCGCCGAGCGCGGCGAGCGTGCCGGCGGCTGCGCGCCGGCGTGCGCCGTCGTAGAGCACGAGCGCGAGCACGAACGGGACCCAGGCGAGGAGCAGGTTCCAGACGAGATTGGTGCCGTCGAGGCTGTGCGTGAGCACCACGCGTACGGCGACCCCGAGCGCGAGCAGCCCGGAAGCTGCCAGAAGCACCCCGACGAGCAGGGAACGACGTCGGCTTGCCGGATGCCCTCCTCCGAGCGCGCGCACCATGCATCGAGGGTAGCGGCCCCGCCTCGTGCCGGGTCCTGCCGCCCGGATCGCGTCAGACGAGGAGCTCGGCCGTCACCGCGCCGCCGAGGAGGCGCCCGCGCGGGCTGAGGCACACCCCGTCGTCCCGCCACTCGACCAGCCCTCGCTCGACCAGTCGGTCGAGCGCGTCGCGATCGACGACGTCACCGACCTCGCTCGTGTCGATGGCGAAGGGCTCGTCGAGGCGCAGCCCGAGCATCAGCCGCTCGACGGCGCGCGTCACCGCGTCGAGGCGCTCGATCTCGCGCGGCGGCGCGCTCGCCTGCGCCGAGCGCGGCCAGGTAGCGCGCCAGCCGACGGCAGGTTCCGCCGGCGCTCGTCGCCGCAGCGTCGAGACCGCCCCGACCCCGACGCCGAGGTAGTCGCGCACCGACGCCAGTATCGCCAGGTTGTGTCGCGCGCGGAGGTCGCGCACGGCCGTCGTCGCCGGCAGAAGTTCGCCGTCTCGTACCAGCGATAGCCGGCACCGGTCAGCGTCTCGACGACGCGCTCGAAGTAGCCCTCCATCGCCTCCGCCTGGCGGGCGAGCTCCGCGCCGTGCGCGTGCGTGAACCGCGTTCCCGGCTTCGCCTCGAGCTCGTAGCAGGAGAGGTGCTCGGGCTCGAGCGCGAGCGCCTCGGCGAGGTCCGCGCTCGAGGTCGGCGGCGCTCTGGCCCGGAATCCCGTAGATGAGATCGAGCGAGATGTTGTCGAATCCGGCATCACGCAGAGTGTGCACGGCGCGCCGGACGTCGTCCGGGCCGGCAACGCGCTCGAGCACCTCGAGCAGCGCGGGCTGGAAGGTCTGGGCGCCGAGCGAGACCCGGTTCACGCCGTGCTCGCGCAGCAGCGCGGCGAGCGCCGGCGTCACCGTCTCGGGATTCGCCTCGACCGTCACCTCGGCCGCCGCCGGGCAGCGCGGCGAGCAGCGCGTCGAGCGCGCGCCGGCTCGGTGAAGGTCGGCGTGCCGCCGCCGAGGAAGACCGTCTCGAGCTCGCGCCGCGAGCACGCCGCGCTCGCAGCTCGAGCTCGGCGAGCAGCGCGTCGACGTACGCGCCGTGCTCGCCCTCGCCGGCCGACGGCCGTGACGAAGTCGCAGTAGCCGCAGCGGTGCGCGCAGAACGGCAGGTGGACGTAGAGATGACGGACGCCGCTCGCCGATCGCCGACGGTCCGCCGGCGGTCGCGAGCGTCACTTCTTCTTCTCGCCGTCCAGGTTGAGGACGGCGAGGAACGCCTCCTGCGGCACCTCGACGCGCGCCGACCTGCTTCATCCGCTTCTTGCCCTTCTTCTGCTTCTCGAGCAGCTTGCGCTTGCGGGTGATGTCGCCGCCGTAGCACTTCGCGAGCACGTCCTTGCGCTTCGCCTTGACCGTCTCGCGCGCGATCACGCGCGAGCCGATCGCCGCCTGGATCGGGACGTCGAACATCTGCCGCGGGATCTCCTCGCGCAGCCGCTCGACGAGCAGCTTGCCGCGCGTCGTACGCAGCGTCGCGGTGGACGATCAGCGAGAGCGCGTCGACCGGCTCGCCGCCGACGAGCACGTCGACCCGCGACGAGCTCGCCGTCGCGGAAGCCGGCGAGGTCGTAGTCGAAGCTCGCGTACCCGCGCGTGCGCGACTTCAGCTGGTCGTAGAAGTCGAGCACGATCTCGCCGAGCGGCAGCTCGTACGTGAGCAGCACGCGCTCCTCGGAGAGGTACTCCATGTGGTCGAAGCGCCCGCGGCGCTCGTTGTTCAGCTCCATCACCGCGCCGACGTACTCCTTCGGGACGATGATCGACGCGCTGGATGTACGGCTCCTCGACCTCCTCGAGCTCGCGCGGCATCTCGGCCGGGTTGTGCACCTCGACCCAGTCGCCGTTCTGCGCTCGTGCACGCGGTAGGCGACGTTCGGCGCGGTCACGAGCAGGTCGAGGTCGAACTCGCGCTCGAGCCGCTCGCGGACGATCTCCATGTGCAGCAGGCCGAGGAAGCCGCAGCGGAAGCCGAAGCCGAGCGCCTGCGACGTCTCCGGCTCGTAGAAGAGCGCGGCGTCGTTCAGCTTCAGCCGCTCGAGCGCGTCGCGGAGCTCCGGGTAGTCGTCCGAGTCGGTCGGGAAGAGCCCGGCGAACACCATCGGCTTCACGTCCTTGTAGCCCGGGCAGCGGCTCGGCGCCGCGCCGCGCCTCGCGGTCGTGAGCGTGTCGCCGACGCGGAGCCGCGAGACGTCCTTCAGCCCGGTGATCGACGTAGCCGACCTCGCCCGCCGTCGAGCGCGTCGACCGGGCGCATGCGTCGGCGACAAGAAGCCGAGCTCCTCGGCCTCGAAGCGCGGTGCCCATGCGCCATCGCGCGCAGCGCGCTCGCCGCGTCGCGAAGCGCGCCGTCGACGACGCGGACGAACGCGACCACGCCGCGGTACTGGTCGTACGACGAGTCGAAGATCGAGCGCGCGCGCGCGGCGCGTCGGGCTCGCCGTCGGGCGGCGGGATCCGCTCGACGATCGCGTCGAGCACCTGCCTCGACGCCCTGCGCCGGTCTTCGCCGAGATCCGGAGCGACGTCGCTCCGGCGTCGCCGCCGAGCAGCTCGGCGACCTCGGCGGCGGCGCCGTCCGGGTCGGCCTGCGGCAGGTCGATCTTGTTCACGACCGGGACGATCTCGAGGTCGTTCTCGATCGCGAGGTAGGCGTTCGCGAGCGTCTGCGCCTCGATCCCCTGCGCGGCGTCGACGACGAGCACGGCGCCCTCGCACGCCTGCAGCGAGCGCGAGACCTCGTAGGTGAAGTCGACGTGCCCCGGCGTGTCGATCAGGTTGAGCTCGTGGCCCTTCCAGTGCGACGCGCACCGCCTGCGCCTTGATCGTGATCCCGCGCTCGCGCTCGAGCTCCATCGAGTCGAGCACCTGCTCGCGCATCTCGCGGCTCGGAGACGCGTGTCGGTGAGCTCGAGGATGCGGTCGGCGAGCGTCGACTTCCCGTGGTCGATGTGCGCGATGATCGAGAAGTTGCGGATGCGGCTCTGGTCCATGGCTGATCGAGCCGGATCGTAGCCGTGGTGCCGGTTTTCCCTGGTCTCGGGCGATTCCGGCGTCAGGCGTCGGGTGGTGCCGCAGCACACGCGTGCCCCCGACGGGGTTGATCTCGGCTCGCCGCCGTGCTGGCGCGGGCGCAATGATGGCGGCGTGTCCCCGCTCGACGAGGTCGCCCCCGGGCTCTGGCAGTTCACAGTCGCCCGACACGGCCTTCCCCCGACGATGACGTCATACGCGCTGCGCGACGGCGAGGACACGATCCTCGTCGACCCGCTCGTCGCCGGCGAGACCGAGCCGCTGCTGGCGGCGCTCGACGAGATCGTGCGCGGACGCGTGCGCATCCTCGTCACGACCCCCTTCCACGTGCGCGGCTCCGAGCTCCTGTGGCGGCGCTGGCGCGATCGGCACGACGTCACCATCTTCGGCCACGAGCACTGCGCCACCCGGCTCGACGACCGCTCGGCCTTCCGGCCACTCCGCGGCGGCGAGACGCTCGACGGCGGAATACGCGCGCACTCGATCGGGCGGCCGCGGCGCGCCGAGATCCCGTTCGAGCTGCCGTCGCACCGCGCCCTGGCCTTCGGCGACACCGTGCTCGGGATGGACGGGGAGCTGCGCGTCTGGCCGAGGCACCGCGAGATCGACCGAGCTTGGTACGAGCAACGCTTCGCGCCGACGCTCGAGCCGCTCACGCGCCTCGACGTCGATCGGATCCTCGTCACGCACGGCGAGCCGGTGCTGGGCGACGGCACCCGCGCGCTGGCGGCGAGCCTGGCGTGGCCGCCCTGGAGCAGGTCGTCGTTCCACTGATCGCCGGACGGGGTGAGAGCAACGGTGGGCTGCACGTGGTGTGCCGGTGGAGTTCTGCTCCTCTCAACCGACAGGACAGCTCACCGGGCTGTCCTCCCCCGTCCTGGCGACCGGGTGTAGCGTGGTTCGGCTCATCGCATCGAGCGGAGGTGTCCGGATGAACGACACGCAGATACACGACGCCATCGAACAGCTCGTCGCCGAGGAGCACGAGCTCTGGAACCGTGAGGGTGACGGGGAGGTGTCCGAAGCCGATCGGCGGCGGCTCGAGCAAATCAAGGTGTCGCTCGACCAGTGCTGGGACCTTCTCCGGCAGCGGCGGGCGCTGCGCGAGTTCGGCGCAGACCCCGACGTTGCCGACGTCCGGCCCGAGGAGACCGTCGAGCGGTACGAGCAGTAGCGGGACGCCTTTGCCCAGCTCAGGTGCCGCGGCGCAACGCGAGCAGCGAGCCGAGCTCGCGAACCCCGAGCACGCGGCAGGCACCGAGATACGCGGCCGTGCCGACCCCGAGCGCCAGGCCGACGGACAGGATCTGGCCGACGGTCCCGCGACCCGACGGCGGCATCGATCGACCACCAGACCAGAACCGCCAGCCCCGACGCGATCGACCGACGCGACGATGATCCGCATGAGCGCGGTGAGCGTCGCCGTCGCCTCGACGCCTCCCACTCGCCGCCACATCAGCACGGCGAGCGCGACCGCGCCGGCGAGGTTCGACAGCGAGACCGCCAGCGGCAGGCCCCAGACGCCGAGGCGGTAGAAGGCGACGAACAGGCGCGACGTTGAGGACGAGGTTTCCGAGCGCGACGAGGGTCGGGATCCAGTTCGACTGGAGCCCGTAGAACGCGCGGTTGAGCAGCAGCATCCACCCGTTGAAGACGAGCCCGACCGTGAACGCGGCGAGCGCGCCGGCGACGACCGGCGTCTGGTCGGGCGTGAACTCGCCGCGCTCGTAGACGAGGCGCGTGATCGGCTCGGCCAGCACGGCGGAGACGAGCCCGGCGGGGATCAGCAGGAAGCCGATCTGCCGGAGCCCGGTGTCGACGGTCCGGCCGAAGCCGGCCATGTCGCCGCGCGCCGCGAGGCGGGAGAGCGTCGGGAAGAGCACGGTCGCGACGGCGACCGAGAAGATCCCCTGCGGCAGCATGTAGAGGCGGAACGCGAGGTCGATCGCGCGCGGTGCGAGCTCGGGGTCGATGAGACGCGAGGCGAACAGCGTGCCGATCAGCGTCGAGACGTTGATCAGCCCGAGCGTCAGCGTCACGGGGAGCATCAGCACGAAGAAGCGGTGCACCGCCGGGTCGCGCCAGTCGAGCGCGACCCGCAGCCGGCCGTCGAGCCCGCGGAGCCAGGGCACGGGCATCAGGAGCTGGACGAGCGTCGCGAGCACGATCGAGCCGGCGTAGACGTACAGCTCGGCGTCCTCGCTGCCTGCCGCGGGCACCCCGAGCACGAGCCCGAGGATGATCACGAGGTTCCAGGCGACCGGCGTCAGCGCCGGGATGCGTGAACTGGTCGTAGGCGTTGAGGATCCCGACGATGATCCCCGAGAGCCCGAGCAGGATCACGATCGGGAAGAGGAGCCGGGAGAGCCCGACCGCGAGGTCGAGGTCGCCGCCCGGTGTCCCGAACAGCTCGACGATCAGCGGCGCGATCAGGACGAACACCGCGGTGAGCGCCGTCGTGAAGAGCAGGACGAGCCAGAAGATCGTCGAGGCGACGCGCCACGCCCGCGCCCGCTCGCCCTTCTCGAGCAGCTCGCTGAAGACCGGCACGAACGCACCCGAGAGCGCCGTGTCGGCGACGAGCGCGCGCACGAGGTTCGGGATCTGGAACGCGACGGTGAAGGCGTTGATCTTCCCGCGCCGCGCCGAACGTAGTACGCGGCGACGATCTCGCGGACGAGCCCGAGCACGCGCGAGATGCCGGTCGCGGCGCCGAACACCGCGGTCGAGCGCGCCAGGCGCCGCCGGTGGGCGCGCTCCTCGGCGAGCGACGGGATCGACGTTCGGGTCGAACGACGGATCGAGCTCGGACATCACCGGGAGTTTCGTGGAATCGTCGGAAGCCCCTCTGCTACCATCTCGGCGGCCCGCGGCCGACACGGTCGGGGCACTCTCACGTATGGCGAACATCAAGCAGCAGAAGAAGCGCGTCGACATCGCGGCCCGCCAGCGGCTCGAGAACCTCCGCTACCGCTCGACGATCAAGACGCTCGCGAAGCGGCTCGAGACCGCCGTCGCCGACGGCGACGAGGCAGCGGTCGCCGCCGAGCACCGCGAGCTCGTGCGGACGATCGACAAGGCCGCCGCCCGCGGCGCGCTCCACAAGAACACCGCCGCGCGCAAGAAGGCGCAGGCCGCACGCGTCGTCAGCGGCAGCGCCGACCCGCGCTCAGCGCGCCCGATCGGCGTCCTAGCGCGTCTCGCGCGCGACGTCGGTCGACCGCGAGCTGCAGCTCGAGGTCCGGCGCGAGCTTGCTCCCGCCCTTGAGCGCATGGTCGAGCCGCGCGAGGCGCACGATCGCGTCGCCGTAGCTCCTCCACCGAGAACGTCGTCCGCCTGGCGCGCGAGCTTCTCGCTCGGGAACGGCTTCATGCCGAGCTTGGCCCCGGCGTCGCTTCGGCCGAGACGCCGCCTCCAGCAGCCTCTTCATCCGCGGCGAGCCTCGTCACGTGCGCGCCGAGGCGGGCGCTGAGCGCCGCCGCCTCGCTCGCCCTCGGGCGGCGGCTCCGCGCGTACGTCGCCTTCCACGACGCGCGAGCGCCGCCGCCGATGTCGCGCCTGCCCCAGGCGTCCGTGAGGTCCCACGGATGCGCCCTCCGCGAACGGCGTCGCCATGCCGCTGCACCTCCTCGACGCCGAGCGGCTCACCCGCGGCCCACGTCGCGAGCTTGTCGATCTCCTGAGCGAGGACGTCAGCTTGTCGTCGCCGACGATGTCGAGGAGCGCCTTGCACGCATCGCCGCCCGACCTTGACGCCCCGCGTCGTGGAAGCTCTGCGCCACCCAGGCGATGACGTCCTTCTTCCCGATCTCCCAGGTGAGGACGTCGCCGACCTTCGCGCACGGCCTTCGCGAGCGGCGAATCCTTCTTCACCTCCTCGCCGACGAGGCAGAGCACCGTGCCCGGCGCCGGCGCGCGGAGGTAGTCGACGACCGCCTCGACGTCGGCTGCCTTCCAGCCGCCCGTGAGCCGGTCGCAATCCCCGCGACGCCCGTCGACCTCCGTGACGAGCACGAGGCGCTCGCCCGCCGAGCAGCGTGCCGGCGTTGCAGGCGGCGACGACGTCGTCAGCCCGAGGCGCCGTCCTTCCCCGGCGACGAGCCGCTCGATCGAGCCCGGGTCGAAGCGTGCCCGCAGCCGAGCGAGTGTGCGCTCGACCTTCGGCCGATCGTTGCCGGTGACGAGGTATGCGGGCTTGAGCTCCTGCGCTGCCACGGGCCACCCTAGCTGTCCGAGCCTCGGCGCGCCTGGCGCCGCACCTACCGCTCCGAGCGGACGTGAGTCGTCCGCCCGTCCGACTCGACGACGATCCGTCCGTTCTCGTCCGTGCGGAACGTCCGCGAAGCCCGAGACTGCGCGCGCGAGCGCAGCGATCGTCTCGGGGCGCGGATGGTCGTAGTCGTTGTGCGCGCCCGACCGAGATCACGGCGACCCGCGGCCGCAGCACACGCAGCAGATCGGGCAGGCCGGGATCCTCGGACCCGTGGTGCGCGACCTTCAGGACCTCGACCGGTCGGAGCGGCAGCCGCGAGGTGACGTCGCTCTCGGCGTCGGCCGTGAGCAGCACGTCGGTCGCCCCGTAGCTCGCGAGCGCGACGACCGCGTGCTGGTTCGGGTCCTCGCTCGGCAGGCCCGGGCTCGTCCGGCCACAGGATGCTGAGGCGAAGCTCGCCCGATCCGGAATGACCTCGCCCGCGTGCACGACGACGACCGGTGACTCCGCGGCGCGTGCAGCGGCGACTGCCGCGTCGTGGTCGGCGGACGGCGCCTCGATCCCGGGATCGGCAACCGCACCGACGAACAGCCGGTCGAGCACGCGCCGCGGCGCCGCCGATGTGATCGCGCTGCGGGTGCGTGAGGACGATCGCGGTCAGCGACCGCAGACCGAGCCGGCGAAGCTGGCCCGCGACGTCCGCCTCGGGCGGCCCCTCGTCCACGAGCACCGCGCCGCCGGGCACCTCGAGCAGGGCCGAATCGCCCTGGCCGACGTCGAGGAACGTGACGCGCAGCCCGCTGCGGCGGCGACCACGCCGGCGGTCGGTCGCAGCGCGCACGCAGCCGTGGCGATTGTGAGGGCGATCGAAACGACAGCTCGCGACAGCGGTGCGCCGGCGGTAGCGCGGCATCGGCGGACGAGCAGGACCGCTCCCGACGAGCCCGGCCGCGACCAGCGATGACGACGCGGCGACCCGACCTTGCGCCGACGGCCAGCTCGGCGACGACGCGGGCGACGAGCGCGATCCACCAGGCGCACCAGCCCGCGAGCCACGCCAGAGCGGACGTCGCCGCTCCGGGGAGCACGGGCTCGATCGCCGCGGCGGCGAGCGACAGCGAGATGAGCGGCGGCATCGCCGGCTCCGCAGCGACGTTCGCCGGCACCGTCCAGAGCGCGACGCGTCCGAAATGGAGCCACACGATCGGGGCCGTCACGAGGCCGCACGCGACGGCGACGACCAGGACGTCCCAGAGCCCGCGGGGGACCGGGTAGGCATCGGGCACACCCGACAAGCGCGGGAGCACGAGGAAGATCGCGGCGACGGCGGCGAACGAGAGCTGGAACCCGGGCTCGAGCGCCGACTGCGGCATCCAGGCGAGCAGGACCAGCGCGCCGACGGCGAGCGCGTGCCAGCGGTCGCGCGGACGCGCGACGATCCACGCGAGCGACGCGAGCGAGCCCGCGACCGCAGCGCGGACGACGGACGGCTGCCAACCGACCGCGAGCGCGTACGCGAGGATCGACGAGGATCGCGACGGCCTCGCCCACGAGCCGGCCGACGCCGACGATGCGCGCGACCATTACCACGCCGATCGCCGATGATCGCGACGTTCTGTCCCGACACCGCGAGCAGGTGCATGAGGCCGCTCGCACGGAACGCATCCACGAGCTCGCGATCGACGTCCGAGTCCTCTCCGAGCACGATCCCGGCGAGCAGGCGCTGGCGCTCCCCGTCGGTTCCACGGGCCAGGGTGTCCTCGACGTGCGCGCGCAACCGGTCGGCGACGCCACCGATCCCGCCCCGCCGGCCGACGACGCGCGCACGCTCCCCGTGCACCACGACGTGGACGCCGCGGCGCGCGAGCCAGCCGCGCTCGTCGAAGCCGGTCTCGGGCCCACGCGGCGCGACCGGTTGCGCACGCAGCTCGAGGACGGCGCCCTGCGGCGGCGCACGCTCCGGCGGGAGCTCGAGCAGCACGCGCTCGCGGATGCTCGTCGGACCGAACCGGATCACCTCGGCCGGGACACGCAACGCGAACGGCGTCTTGCGAGCCGGGCCCGTGACGACAACCCTGGCCGGGGCCTCCTGCCCGATGCGCTCGACGAGGAAGCTCCGGTCGAGTGCCTCGCCGCGGATCGCGCCCCACCACAGTCCGGCGCACGCCAGCGCGACCGCTGCCAGGGCGAGTCGCCCCGTGTCGCGGGCCACGAGCGATCCCCCGAGCGCCGCGAGCGGCGACCGGCGCCGAGACGCCCACTGGCGGCCGTACCCACACGGAGAGCGCGATGCCCATGCAGGCGGAGCCGACGAGCAGCGTCGGCCAGCCGGTCTCGAGGATGCGCGGCACGGTGCTTTTCCCAGCGCCTCGGCCGAGCGCGACCTTCACCCTGCGCCTCACGGCGTCACCAGGTCGCGGAGCTGCTCGATCCGGGCGGGACCGATGCCGGGAACGTCGTCGAGATCCTCGACGGAGCGAAAGGGACCGTGCGTGGTCCGCCAGTCGATGATCTTCTGCGCGGTGACGGGGCCGATGCCCGGGAGCTCGTCGAGCTGCTCGACGGTGGCCGTCGCAAGGCTCACCTTCGCGCCGGGGGCCGGCGTGGCGCTCGCAGCCGTGCCGGACGGCCCACGGCGGGGCACGATCACCTGTTGCCCGTCCGCGAGCGGAGCCGCAAGGTTGACGGCGGTGAGATCCGCCCCGCGTGTCGGCCCTCCCGCACGGCCGAGTGCATCGGCGACCCTGGCGCCTTCCTTCAGCCGGAAGAGCCCCGGACGGCGGACGGCTCCGACGACGTAGACGAACAGCCTCGGTGCCGCTTCCGATGCCTCCGCATCCACCCGCGCGAGCGGCGGAACCGCGGCGGGACCTTCATTGGCTCCAGCGCCGGCGAGGCGCGAGCCCGCAATCGCGAGCAGCGCGAGCAGCGGCACGGCCACGAGCGCCAGCTGCGTGCGCGTGAGGGTGATCACCCACAGAGCGTCGCGGCCAACCCGTCACGGGTGTGTGCCGAGTTCGTGCCAACAGTGTGACGTGCGTGAGGAGGTGGCCGACCCGTCACGCGTGGACACGGGCCGAGCCAGTCGGCGTCTGCGCCGTGCGGGGGTCTTCGTGCGGCGCCGAAGGCGCCGCACGCTAGGCGACGACGTTCACGAGCCGGTCGGGGACGACGATCGTCCGACGCGGCTCGCCGTTCACGTGCGCGCGCACCCGCTCGGACGCGAGCGCGAGCGCGATCAGCTCGTCCTCCGGCGTGCCCGCCGGAACCTGCAGCCGGTCGCGCAGCTTGCCGTTCACCTGCACGACGACCTCGACGTGTCCGTCGCCGAGCAGCGCCGGATCGGCCTCCGGCCAGGGCTCTCCCACAGGCGCTCGTGCGCCGAGCCGCTCCCACAGCTCCTCGGCGACGTGCGGCGCGTACGGCTGGATCAGCGACAGCGACGGTCTCGGTCGCGAACCGCACCTCGCCTGCGCGCGCGGGGTCGTCCTTGACGCGGTAGATCTCGTTGACGAGCTCGAACAGCGCCGCGATCGGCGTGTGGAACTGGAAGCGGCGCAGGATGTCGTCGGAGACCCGGTCGATCGTCCGGTGCGCCGCGCGCACGAGCTCGCCGTCGGCCGGCGCCTCGACCGGCGCCGCGCGCCGCGACCTCGAGCGCGAGCCGCCAGATCCGGTCGAGGAGCCGGGCCGTCCCCTCGATGCCGGCGTCGCTCCACTCCTTGTCCTGCTCGGCCGGGCCCATGAAGAGGATGTAGAGCCGCAGCGCGTCGGCGCCGTAGCGCGCGATCGCCTCGTCGGGCGAGACGACGTTCCCCTTCGACTTCGACATCTTCGCGCCGTGGCGGTAGATCATCCCCTGGGTGAAGAGGCGCGAGAACGGCTCGCGGAAGCCGAGCAGCTCCATGTCGTTCAGCACCTTCGTGAAGAAGCGCGCGTAGAGCAGGTGCAGGACGGCGTGCTCGATGCCGCCGATGTACTGGTTGACGGGCAGCCAGTAGTCGACGATCTGCTGGTCCCACGGCCGCCTCGTCGTTCCGCGCGTCGGCGTAGCGGAGGAAGTACCAGGACGAGTCGACGAACGTGTCCATCGTGTCCGTCTCGCGCCGTGCCGGGCCGCCGCACGTCGGGCAGGTCGTCGTCGACCCAGTCCTCGGCCGCCGCGAGCGGCGAGCGCCCCTTCGGCAGGTAGTCGTCGATCTCGGGCAGGAGCACCGGCAGCTCGTCCTCGGGCACGGGCACGATCCCGCACGCGTCGCAGTGGACGATCGGGATCGGGCAGCCCCAGTAGCGCTGCCGCGAGAGCAGCCAGTCGCGCAGCCGGTAGCCGATCGTCGCCTCGCCGAGGCCGCGCTCCTGCGAGCCACGCGGCGATCGCGCGCTTCCCCTCGGGCGCCGTGCAGGCCGGTGAACTCGCCCGAGTTGACGAGCACCTCGTCCGTCGGTGTGCGCGACGTACGCGCCCTCGCTCGGCCGGAGCTCGGCGCCGACCCGCCGGCCGGCGCGACGACCTGTCGGATCTCGATGCCGTACTGCTCGGCGAACGCGTGGTCGCGCTCGTCGTGGGCGGGCACGGCCATGATCGCGCCGGTGCCGTACTCCATCAGCACGTAGTCGGCGACCCAGATCGGGATCGCCTCGCCGTTGACCGGGTTGACCGCGTAGCGGCCGGTGAAGACGCCGTCCTTCTCCTTCGTCTCGCGCTCGACGGCCGAGCGCGCGGCCGTGTGGCGCACGTAGTCGGCGACCGCCTGCCTCGTGCTCCGATCCCGCGGTCAGCTCGCGCGATCAGCGGGTGCTCGGGCGCGAGCACGAAGAACGTCGCGCCGAACAGCGTGTCGGGCCGCGTCGTGAAGACCGGCAGCTCCTCGCCCGCTCCCGTCGACCGTGAACGTCGACGCGCGCGCCCTCGGAGCGGCCGATCCAGTTCCGCTGCATCGTCAGCACGCGCTCGGGCCAGGACTCGAGCAGCGTCCATCTCGTCGAGCAGCTGGTCGGCGTAGTCGGTGATCCTGAAGAACCACTGCGTCGAGGTTCCGCGCCTCGACCTCGGTGCCGCAGCGCTCGCAGCGGCCGTCGATCACCTGCTCGTTCGCGAGCACGGTCTGGTCCTTCGGGCACCAGTTGACCGGCGCCTCGCGTCGGTAGGCGAGCCCGCGCTCGAAGAACCGCAGGAAGAGCCACTGCGTCCAGCGGTAGTACTCGGGCTCGGCGGTCGAGACCTCGCGCGACCAGTCGATCGCCCAGCCCATGCGCTTCATCTGGCGCGCGGATCGCCTCGATGTTGCGGTCCGTGATCTCGCGCGGGTGGCCGCCCTCCCGGATCGCGGCGTTCTCGGCGTGCAGGCCGAACGCGTCGTAGCCCATCGGGCGCAGCACCGTGTACGCCCTGCCGGCGCCGGACGTGCGTGAAGACGTCGCCGAGCGTGTAGTTGAAGACGTGCCCCATGTGGAGCTCGCCCGACGGGTACGGGAGCATCTCGAGGACGTAGGTCGAGCGGTCGCCGCTCGGCGCGCCGAGGGTCGGGGTTCGGGACCGTGAACGCGCCCTCGGCGCGCCCAGACGGCCTGCCATTTCGCCTCGATCGCCTCGGGGTCGTATCGCTCTGTCTCGCTCTGCTCCATCGCCTCGAAGACCTCCCTGGAACGAAAAAGCCTCTCGGTCGAGAGGCTCAGGGGGAGTCGCGCGCGGCGTCGCCGCGTTCGCTCCCTGGACTACGTGAGAAGCTGCTGCACGAGTCCCACTCTAACAGGCACGATCGGCGGGTGCTAGCGCTCTTCCCGGATTCCGCGGCCCTCGACGGCGGCGGGCTGACGCTCGGCGGGGTCGCCGCGGCGGAGCTCGCCGAGGAGCACGGGACGCCGCTCGTCGTCCTCTGCGAGGAGACGCTGCGCGCGAGCGGGCGCGCGCGCTCCGCGCGGCCGTCGGCGACGGGCGCGTCTTCTTCGGGACGAAGGCGTTCCCGAACGTCGCGCTGCTCCGGCTGCTGCACGAGGACGGGCATCGGCGCCGACGTCGCCTCCGCCGGCGAGCTGGCGTTCGCGCGTGCCGCCGGCCTCGCGCGGCGGCGAGCTCGTCGTCCACGGCAACAACAAGGACGAGGCGTTCCTGCGCGCAGGCGGCGGCGGTCGGCGCGCCGGTCGTGCTCGACGCGCCGGACGAGGCCGGGCCTCGCCGCGGCCGCCGGTGTCGAGCGGGTGCTCGTCCGGGTCACGCTCGGCGTCGACGCGGACACCCACGAGGCGATCCGCACGGGGCACCACGGCTCGAAGTTCGGCCTCCCGCCCGACCAGGCGCCGCGCGGTCGTCGCGGAGGCGCTCGAGCGCGGCCTCGACGTGCTCGGCGTCCACGTCCACGTGGGCTCGCAGCTCGCCGACTTCGACGCGCAGGCCGAGACGATCGTGCGCCTCGCCGTCCTTCGTCGCGAGCTGCCGCGACGAGCTCGGCTGGACGGCGCAGGTCGCCGACCTCGGCGGCGGTTTCGGCATCCGCCACCATCCCGGCCGACGAGGTGCCGGACGCCGCCGAGCTCGCCGCCGAGCGCCGCGTCGACCGCGCGACTCGCGTTCGTCGAGGCGGGCCTGCCGAAGCCCGAGGTCTGGCTCGAGCCCGGGCGCTCCCTCGTCGGGAGGGCAGGGGTGACGCTCTACCGGGTCGGCAGCGTGAAGCGGCTGCCGGAGCGCACCTGGGTCGCGATCGACGGCGGCATGTCGGACAACCCGCGCCCGCAGCTCTACGACGCCCGCTACACCGCGCTCTCCGCGACGCGTGCCGGACGAGCCCGTCGACGAGGTGGTCAGCGTCGCCGGGATGCACTGCGAGTCCGGCGACGTCCTGATCGACGACGTCGCGCTGCCATCCCCGCGCCGCGGCGACCTGCTGGCGGTGCCCGCGACCGGCGCCTACACGCTCGCGATGGCCTCGAACTACAACGGCGTGCCACGCCCGGCGGCCGTCCTCGTGCGGGACGGCGCGGCGCGCGTCGATCCGGGCGCCGCGAGACGATCGACGACCTGCTCCGCGCACGAGGCACGTGACCGACGATCTGCGGACGGCGGCGGTGCTCGTACCCGTCTTCCGGGACGCCGAGGGCGAGCTCCGGATCGTGCTCGTCGTCCGGGCCGACGACGGCGGGCAGCACGGCGGCCAGCTCGGCCTCCCCGGAGGGAAGCCCGAGCCCGGTGACGCCGACCTGCTCGCGACGGCGCTGCGGGAGGCCCAGGAGGAGGTCGGCCTCGATCCCGAGGCGGTCGACGTCGTTGCGAGCGCTCGACGCCGCTCGCGACGCGCGCGACGGGCTGGCTCGTGCATCCCTTCCTGGGCCGCATCCCGCCGGACACGCGCGTGGCGGCTCCAGGAGACGGAGATCGTCGGCATCCTCACCCCCGCCGCGCGGGCGCTCGCCGACCCCGCCTCCCGCTCGACTGCTGCCGTTCTCCTCGCTGCGCTTCCGCGAGCCGCTGCTCGTCGACGGGATCGACGTCGAGGGCCACGTCCTGTGGGGGATGACCCTGCGCCTGCTCGACGAGCTCCTCCCGCGGCTGCTCGCGGGCGAGTGGCACGTTTGAGCGGCGCCGGCGGATGACGCGCGCGCTGATTCTTGGCGGAACCGGAGCGATCGGGAGAGCAACGGCCCGTCGCCTGCTCGCAGGCGGCTGGCGCGTCGAGGTGACCGGGCGCGATCCCGCACGGATGCCGGCCGACCTCGCCTCGGCCGGCGGACGGTTCGCAGGAGTCGACCGCGCAGACCTCGATCGGCTCACCACGCTCGTCGGCGACGGCGTCGACCTGCTGGTCGACTGCGTCTGCTTCACGGCCGCCGACGCGGCACAGCTCCTGCGGCTCGCGACCCACGCGGGCTCCACGGTGATGATCTCGAGCAAGGCGGTCTACGTCGACGACGCCGGCAACCACTCCAACTCCGACGCGCCGCCCGCGTTCGACGGCCCGCTCGGCGAGCGGCAGCCGACGCTCGCGCCGGGAGGGGGCGACCACACGACGCGCGAGGGCTACGGGACCAACAAGGTCGCCGCCGAGCATGTCCTGCTCGACAGCGGCCTCCCGGTCACGGTGCTTCGACCGTCGAAGATCCACGGTGCCGGTGCCGCGCGACCCCGCGAATGGGTGTTCGTGAAACGCGTGCTCGACCGCCGCCCAGCACTCTTCCTCGCGGGGCGCGGCGCGGGCGTCGACCATCCGAGCGGGGCGGCCAACATCGCGTCCCTGATCGAGGTGGTCGCGAGTCGTCCGGGCGCAAGGATCCTGAACGTCGCCGACCCCGACGCGCCGAGCGCGGTCGAGATCTCGCGCACGATCGCCGCGCACCTCGGGTACGAGTGGGAGGAGATCCTGCTGCTCGATGACACGCACCCGTCCCTCGGTCGTCACCCGTGGGACGCGCGGCCGCCGATCGTGCTCGACGTGACGGCGGCACTCGACCTCGGCTACGCGCCGGTCGGTTCCTATGCTGCCACGGTGGTCGGGGAGGTGGACTGGCTGGTCGCCGCCGCGGGCGGGCGGGCCGGCGCCGACCGCGTGCCCACGGAGGACGATCCGTTCTTCGCGCCGTTCCTCGACTACGCGGCCGAGGATTCCTTTCTCGCAGCCCACGGCGAGTAGGTTCGACGGATGCAGATCAACCTGCTCGACGACAACGGGTGGATCGGGCGCCACTGGCCCCCCGAGCGGCCGGGGTTCAGGTGGCGGCGGAAGCGGGTCGCAGGCGAGCAGCTTGGAGCGAGCCTCTACGAGCTGCCACCCGGGGAGAGCACCTTCCCCTACCACTACGAGCTCGGGAACGACGAGCTGCTCGTCGTGGTCAGCGGCCGGCCGACGCTCCGGTCACCCGACGGCGAGCGCGAGCTGCAGCCCGGCGACTGCATCCTCTTCCCGAGCGGCCCCGCCGGCGCGCATCAGCTCTCGAACCGCTCGGGTGAGCCGACGCGGCTGCTGGTCGTGTCGGGCTTCGCGCTCCCGCGGGCCGCCGTTCAGGTCGACAGCAACAAGCTGATGGTCCGCTGGGGCTCGGGCGAGGACGCGCGCAGGTGGTTCTCCCTCGACGACGCCGTGGGCTACTGGGATGGCGAGGCGGCCGAATAGCCGCCTCGCCATCCCGTCAGCGCGTCACGGAGCCGGCGTCAGGCCGTGGCGCCGCATCACCTCGGCGAGCGCGGCGGGCTCGGGCCGACCTCCCGCTGCGGCCTCGACCACGGCGGCCATCTCGCGGAAGTAGTCGGGACGCAGGATGCCGGGGGTGACGATCGCCAGCATCCGCGCATCGACGTCGTGCTCGTTGTCGAAGCGGTGGACGACTCCGCGCGGGATGCAGAGCGCCTCTCCCTGGCCGACGTCGACCTGCCGCCCGTCGACCGTCCAGGTCAGCGTGCCGTCGAGCCCGTAGACGGTCTCCTCGTAGGCGTCGTGGCTGTGCGCTATCGGCACCCTTGCGCCCGCCGGGACGGAGAACTCGAAGAGGGCGATAGCCCCTCCCGAGGCCTCCCCCTCGAGCAGGAACCGGATGCCCAGCTCCCCGATCGTGATCTCGTCGCTCGCGATGCTCACCATGCTCCCTCATCCTCCTGCTCGCCGTTTTGGTAAAGTAACTTGACAATATATGGCGGCCTCGAAAAAGTCAAGTGACTTTACTAAACCGGATGGCGAGGAGGCTTTCGGCCCGCCGCTGATCGGGGCACTCCTGCGGATGCCGTGGGAGGCGGTCCGCCGACGGATGCTCGAGCGGCTGCACGAGCACGGATTCGACGACCTGGACACGGCCCACCTGACCGTCTTCCAGTACCCCGGCCCGCAGGGTGCGAGGCCGTCGGAGCTCGCCGCGCGCCTGGGCGTCAGCAAGCAGGCGCTCAACTACTTGCTCGGCGAGCTCGAGCGTCTCGGCTACATAGAGCGCCGTCCCGACCCGCGTGATCTGCGCTCCAGGCGCATCGCCCTCACGCGACGGGGCGAGCAGACGATCCCGGTCATCCGGGACGCGGTGGCCGAGATCGAGCGCGACTGGGAGGCCCGGCTCGGGCCCGAGCGGTTCGCCGAGCTGAACGGGTTGCTCCGCGAGCTCGCAGAGCCCACGTAGACGACGGCGTCAACGCGTCACCACCTCGACCACGTCACCGTCGGAGAGGACGTGAGCGCGGCCGACGCGCTGGCCGTCGAACCGCGCCGACGGCCCCCAGACGTACGCCCCCGTGCACGACGCGCCGAGCTCGTGGTGGACGCGATCGGCGACATCCGCGACGGTCGCGCCCTCCGCGAGCGCAAACGGCTCCTCGTCGACCTTGCCGTCGCGACGCGGCAGGACGCGGATCAGCCCGGTGAGCCCCCAGATCGCCTCGCGCAGCCGCTCGAGGCTCTCGTCGTCGAGCACCGAGACCTGCACGGTGCAGGCGAGCGCTTGGGGTGAGTCAGCACAGGCTCGGTTCTCCGCGCGGATCCGCACGAGCCCCGCGCCGTCGAGCTCGTCCGCCTTCGTCAGCGCGAGGAGCGACGGCTTCTGGATCCCGGCGGCTGCCACCTCGGCCCGCACGACCGCGAGCGCCGACGCGGGCTGGTCGGCCGCCCGGCAGAAGACGATCGCGTCCGCGTTCCGGAGGACGCCGAGCAGCGCCCGGCCTCCGCCCCGGTCCTCGTGCGCTCCCTCGATCAACCCCGGGATCTCGACGAGCTGCACGAGCACGCCGCCGATCCTCGTCAGCGCGGGCACGGGACGCAGCGTCGTGAAGGCGTAGTCGCCGGTCTTGATCTGGATGTCCGAGAGCGCCTGCAGAAGCGACGACTTGCCTGCGTTCGGCGGCCCAACCAGCGCGATCTGCGCAGCTCCCTCGCGGCGCACCTGGAGCGAGTCGCGGTGGACGACCTTCGCGCGCATGCGCGTCCGCTCGAGCTCGCCCTCGAGCGACTTGCGCAGGTCGGCGTACGGGCCATTGCGATAGCCCGGCAGCTCACCGAGCAACGCGCGGATCGCCGCGACCCGCTCCGAGCCTTCCTTTCCGACGAGGCGGCGCTTCGCCACCTCCGCGAACGTGCGATGCGGCATCGGCATCGCGCACCTCCTTCGATCGTGCGGGAATGAGCGCGCGTCACACAGCCCGGCGGCCGGTGCGCGCGTCACATCCCGCCGCTTCCCTCGACGCTTCGGTGGGAAGCGGCGGCTCAGCCGTTCTGACGGAGAACGGTGGCTCGCCAGGAGTGGAGGCGGGTCATGCGACGCACTCTAGAGAAGCGGTCGCCCTGAGCGGGGTGGGGCTTTCCGTACTTCGGGCCGCCCGGTATCGGTGGAACCGTGACCGCGATCGTCCTCTCCGCGGGAGCACGAGGTCCCATCAGGCTCGCGACCCGGCTCCACACAGCCGTGCTCTTCGTCGCCCTGCCGGCACGAGCGACCGCGCTCTCCGCGACCTATGCCGACAGGAGAGAGTCCTCGTCGTCTAGCTTTGCCAGATGGAGATCGCCAACGTCTTCGCCATCGAGTGCAGCGACGAGATGGAGCACGGCGGGTTTCGGATTCGAGAGACGCAGATCGGGCCGCGGCTCGGCGCCGAGCTCATCGGCGGGAGCGTGTACGACGTCGACCCTGGCAGGAAGCTCTGGCCGTACCACATTCATCACGCGAACGAGGAATGGCTCGTCGTCCTTCGCGGCCGCCCGACGTTGCGAACGCCCGATGGGGAGCGTGAGCTCGTAGAAGGTGACGTCGCCTGCTTCCCGCGCGGCGCGACCGGCGCGCACCTGGTTCGGAACGCGACCACCGAGCCCGTGCGCATCCTCATGCTCTCGACCATGGTCGCTCCCGAGATCGTCGAGTATCCCGACAGCAGCAAGCTCTACGCGCTGAGCGCGAAGGGCGAGCTGATCTTCCAGACACGGTACGGCGACCCCGCCGAGTACTGGGACGGCGAGTCGTAGCCGCCAGCGTCGGCGGCAGCAAAGTCGTCAGCGGCGGCATGCTCTATCCCGTGGCGGCATGGCGGCGGCGGAGCTCGTCCTCGACCGCGGACGGCTGCGAGGCCGCGCGCGGCGAGCAGGACGTAGCTGTGGAACCAGAGGTCGGCGAGCTCCTCGACGAGCCGCTCGTCGCGACTCGGTGACGGCGGCGAGCGCGGCCTCGACGCCTTCCTCCCCCACCTTCTGCGCGGCTGCCGCGGGGCCGGCGTCGAGCAGGCCGGCGACGTACGAGCCCTCCGGGCGCGTCGCGGCGCGCTCGGCGACGATGCGCCAGAGCCACGGGGCGAAGCACGACTCGGCGCCGGTGTGGCAGGCCGGGCCCGTTCGGGCGCACGCGGTAGAGGAGCGCGTCGCCGTCGCAGTCGTCCGCGATCTCGTCGACCGCCATCGTGTTCCCCGACGTCGCGCCCTTGTGCCAGAGCTCGTTGCGCGAGCGGCTCCAGAACCACGCCTCGCCCGTCTCTCGGGTGCGGCGAAGCGCCTCCTCGTTCGCGTAGGCGAGCATCAGCACGCGGTTCGTCGCCGCGTCCTGGACGATCACCGGCGTCAGCGTCTCATCGGCCATCCCGCCTCCTCCAGCTCGGCTTTCAGCTCCGGCAGCCGCTCGGGCCGCTCGTGCACGATCGAGGCGATGAGCGCCGCCTCCGCTCCGACCTCGAACGCCTCGGCGAGGTGGCCGTCGCGTCGCCGGCGCCGCCCGAGGCGATCACGGGCACCTCCACCGCCGTCGACGACCGCCCGCGTCAGCGTCGAGGTCGTAGCCCGCGCGCGTCCCGTCGGCGTCGATCGAGGTGAGGAGGATCTCGCCCGCCCCCCGCTCGACCGCCTCGCGCGCCCAGTCGACGGCGTCCCGCCCGCGCGGCGTCGCGGCCCGCGTGCGTGACGACCTCGCCGCCGCGTGCGTCGATGGCGCAGACGACCGCCTGGGAGCCGAACTCGGCCGCGAGCGCGGTGAGGATCGCCGGGTCGTCGAACGCCGCCCGGTTGACCGCGACCTTGTCGGCTCCGGCGAGGAGCAGGTCGCGTGCGTCGTCGACGCCGGTGATCCCGCCGCCGGCCGTGAAGGGGATCGTCAGCTCGTCGGCCGCGCGGCCGATCACCTCGAGGATCGGCCCGCGGCCCTCGAGGGTCGCGGTGATGTCGAGGAAGACGAGCTCGTCGGCGCCGAGCTCCGAGTAGCGGCGGGCGAGCTCGACCGGCTCGCCCATCTCGCGCAGGTTCGTCGAAGTTGACGCCCTTGACGACGCGGCCGCCGGCGACGTCGAGGCAGGGGATCACGCGCTTCTTGACCATCGCACGAGGTTCTCGAGGATGCGGGCGCCGGCCGGCGCGCTGCGCTCGGGGTGGAACTGCACGCCGGCGAGCGTGCCGGACTCGACGGCGGCGACGATCGGGCCGTCGTGGTCGGCCGTGGCGACGACGACGTCCGTCGTCCGTCGGGCTCGACCGCGTAGCTGTGGGCGAAGTAGACGTCGGCGCCGTCGAGCCCGTCGAGGAGACGCCGACGGCCGTGATGCACGTCGAGCGTGTTCCAGCCCATGTGCGGCACGCGCCGTGCGCGCACCCGGCGCACCGGGCCCGGCGAGCAGCCCGAGCCCGCTCGCCGCCCTCCTCGCTCGTCGCCGAAGAGGAGCTGCATCCCGACGCAGATCCCGGCAACCGGCCGCCCGGCTGCGACGCGTGTCGCGGAGCGCGTCGTCCAGACCGTTGCCGCGCGAGCCCTGCGGCGGCGCTCTCGACGTGACCGACGCCGGCGATCGAGCGCGAGCGGCGCGTCGCGCACGACGCCGGGATCGACGGTGACCACCGGCTCGACGCCCGCCCGCAGCGAGGGCGGACGACAGCGAGCGCAGGTTGCCCGCGCCGTAGTCCGCGATCGCGACCTTCATGCCGCTCCCTTCGTCGAGCGGATGCCCGCCGCCGCCGGGGGCGACTGCCTGCCGGAGCGCCTGGCCCAGGGCCTTGTAGGCCGCCTCGGCGACGTGGTGGTCGTCCGCGCCCGCCGGCCTCGACGTGCACGGTGCAGCCCGCCTCGATCGCGAACCGCTCGAGCGCGTGGCGGAGCGAGCGAGACGGCGAAGCGCCCCGACCCGCTCGCCGGCGAACGCGAGCGCGATCTCGGCGTGCGGGCGCCGCACGAGGTCGACGGCGGCGGTCGCCCGCGCCTCGTCCATCGGCACGACGGCCGAGCCGTAGCGCGCGACGCCCTCCCGGGCGCCGAGCGCCTGCGCGAGCGCCGCAGCCGAGCGCGGCGTGCACGTCCTCGACCGTGTGGTGCTCGTCGACGTCGAGATCGCCGCCGGCGACGCAGCTCGAGATCGAAGCCGGCGTGGAACGCCCAGCAGCGTCAGGAGGTGGTCGAGGAAGCCGATTCCCGTCTCGACGCGCGTGCGGCCGCTGCCCGTCGAGCGACAGCGTGAGCCGGATCGCGGTCTCGGTCGTCGTGCGGATGACGCGTCGCCTCGCGGCCCGGCTGCGGGCCCGGGCTCGGCACCGAGCGCGCGCAGGAGGACGTCGTTCTCGGACGGGCGGCGCACGGTGACCCGGATCGCCGTCGGGAAACGCGCGGACGACGATGCCCTGCGCCTCGAGCCGCTCGGCGAGCGGCTCGTCGGTCGCGCACGTAGACGAAGTTCGTCGCCGTCGGCGCGCACGTCGTAGCCGGCCGCGGCCAGCGACGCCCGCATCCGCTCGCGCTCCGCGATCGTCGCGTCGACGTCGCCGAGGCGCGGGTCGCGGAGCGCTGCGGCGGCGATCGCGCGCAGCCGGGCCCGGCGATCGGGGCCGGAGCGCGCCGCTCGGTCGAGCAGCGCCGCGGTCTCGGGGTGCGCGAGCGCGTACCCGACCCGCAGCGCGGCGAACCCGAACGCCTTCGACATCGTCCGGATCACGACGAGGTTCGCGAGCTCGTCGACCCACGGCGCGCACGGACTCGCGCGCCGTACTCGACGTAGGCCTCGTCGACGACGACGATCGTCGTCGGGATCGCGCTCGCGCGAGCTCGACGAGCGCTTCCGGCTCGACCCAGCTTCCCGTCGGGTTGTTCGGGTTGCAGACCCAGAGGAGATCCGCCTCGTCATCGGCGCCGACCACGTCTCGCGCCGTGCAGCGTCGTGGCGATCCGGTAGAGCGCGTAGGTCGGCGGGTCGATCGCCGCGCGCGCCCGGCGCCCGAGGAAGGTCTGCGCGCACGAGCAGGATCAGATCGTCGGCGCCGGCGCCGACGACGACGTTCTCCGGCGTCGAGCCCGACGTACGACGGCGGCCGCCTCGCGCAGCTCGCGATACGTCCCGTCCGGGTACTGCGTTCAGCCGCGCCATGCTCGTCGGCGAGCGGCACCTGCGGGACGCCGGGCAGCGGCGGCGTGTTCTGGTCGAACTTGAGCACGGACTCGGGCGCGACACCGTGTCGCGCCGCGACCTCGTCGGCCCCCGGCGCCCAGGCGTACGGCTGCGAACCCCTCGGCGACCGGCTGGCGCCTTGCGTGCGGGCCATGCTCACGCCGTCACCGCGGCCGCGTGCAGCGGGAGGCCCTCGGCGCGCGCGATGCGGGCCGACGACCGCGGCCGCACGCTGCGACCCCGTCCGCGGTCGGCCGTCACGACCTGGAGCGGCTTGAGGAACGTCTCGATGCCCAGGCCGCCGGTCGAGCGCGCGAGGCCGCCGGTCGGCAGGACGTGCGTCGCGCCCGCCGCGTAGTCGCCGACGACCGACGAGCAGCCGACGAACACCGAGCCGGCGTTCCGGACGCGCGGGAGGAGCTCTGCGGGCTCGGGCGACGTGCAGCTCGAGATGCTCGGGCGCGTACGCCTCCGACCGCGCGAGCGCCTCGTCGAGCGACGCGACGCGCTCGACGCGGACGTTGGCGTGACCCGCGACGAGCTCCTCGACGGCCGCCGCGAGCGCCGCGTCGTCGGTGAGGAGCAGCGCGTCGCTGTCGTCTCCGTGCTCGGCCTGGGCGAGGAGATCGGCTGCGACGCGTTCGTGCGGCTGCAGTCGCGTCGGCGATCACGACGACCTCGCTCGGCCCGGCGGGGAGGTCGATCCGGACGCGGCTCGAGACGAGCAGCTTCGCCGCCGTGACGTATGCGTTCCCCGGCCCGACGATCGGCGTCGACCGGCGCGATCGTCTCGGTGCCGTAGGCGAGCGCTGCGACCGCCTGCGCGCCCCCGACGGCGTAGATCTCGTCGATGCCGAGCTCGCGCGCGACGACGAGAGTGGCCTCGGCGGGGCTCGGGGTGACGACGGCGATGCGGCCGAACGCCCGCCACCTGCGCGGGCACGGCGGTCATCACGAGCGAAGAGGGAAGCGGCGTACGACCGCTCGGGCACGCAGAGGCCGACCGCGTCGAGCGGCAGCCAGCGACGCTCCGAGACGATGCCCGGCGCGGCCTCGACCGAGGTGTCGCGCCGGACGCTGCGCCTCGCTGAACCGCCGCACGGCGTGGATCATCGCGCCGCAGCGCCTCGAGCACGTCGTCATCGACTCGCGCCGCCTCGATCCGCTCCGCCGAGACGCGCAGCCCGTCCGGTCGCGGCCCGTCGAAGCGCTCGGTCCACTCGAGCAGCGCCGCGTCGCCGCGCGCGCGGACGTCGGCGACGATCGGCAGCGACCGCCTCGATCGCGTCGTCGAACGTGCGCTCTCACGCGACGAGCCGCTCGATCGGAAGGACGAGGATCGAGGTGGCTCCCGCGTCCCTGAGCACGGGCAGCAGCGTCCAGACGTCGTCCGCGTCGACCGCGGCGTGGATGGCGATCTCGCCCTCGTCCGCGAGCTGGAGCACCGACGGCGCGCCCATGCCCGGGAGCACCGCGCGGATCGCGGGGAGATCGTCGACGTGCGCGTTCATCATCACGTAGCGGCGCCGGCGGGCGGCGACGACACCGGAGAGCATCAGCTCCAGCCGCTCGACGAGGTCGCCGCGCGCCTCGACGGCCGCCCGGCCGCCGACCAGCACGGCCTGCGAGGTGAGGAGCGTCGCCGATCGGCCGCAGGCCGTTCGCGCTCATCGTCGAGCCGGTCGAGACGAGGTCGACGATCGCGTCGGCGAGCCCGAGCCGCGGCGTCGCCTCGACCGAGCCGGAGACCGGTACGAGCTCGCACTCGACGCCCCGCTCGCGCGAGCAGGTTCCGCGTCGAGACCGGGTAGGCCGTCGCGACGCGCAGGCCGTCGAGGTCGGCGATCGTCCTGCTGCGGCGCGTCGGCCGGGACGGCCGCCTGGAGCGAGCAGCGCGCGAAGCCGAGCTCGGCGAGCGTGACGACGTCCGCCTCTGCCTCGACGACGAGGTTCGCGCCGGTGATCCCGAGGTCGACGACCCCGTCCTGCGCGTACTCGGGGATGTCGCTCGGACGGACGAGCAGCAGGTCGACCGGCGCGTTGGCGCACGGGACGACCAGCGAGCGCTCCGTCACCTCGAACGAGAGCCCGGCATCGGCGCAGAGCCGCAGCGCCGGCTCGGCCATGCGGCCCTTCGCGGGGACGGCGAGAGTCAGCCTGCCGTTCTCGCCGGCGCGGGTGAACGCAGCCGTCATCTCGGCGTCCGCCCTCGGCGCTGCGTCCGATCGAGCGCGATCCGGTAGCCGCCCGTACCGTGGCGCAGCCACTGCGCGACCCGGGTCACCGTCGCAGTGGAAGTCGGCACGCGCTCGGCGATCTCGACGTACGGGACGCCCTGGTCGAGCAGCAGCACGATCTGCCACCGGTGCGCGAGCGCCTCGAGCTCGGGAAGCGTGCAGAGATCGCGCAGGAAGCGCGTCACGTCCTCCGGCGTCCGCGAAGGGACGTGAGCGCCGTCGGCCAGTTCGCCGTAGAGCCGGGAACCTGCTCCACGACGCGCTCCGCTGCGGGCTCTGCAGTCGACGCGGACGATCTCGCGCGTACCATTCAAGCATGTTATCATGCTAACGTGCTAGCACGCAAGCTCGAAGTCATCCCCGCCATCGACGTGCTCGAGGGGCGAGTCGTTCGGCTCTCGCAGGGAAGGCGCGAGGCGGTCACGATCGAGGGCGGCGACCCCGTCGAGCTCGCGCGCGGCTTCGCCGCGGAAGGCGCGACACGGCTCCATCTCGTCGACCTCGACGGCGCGTTCTCGGGTGCCCCCTCGCTCGATCTCGTCGACGCGCGTGTCGCGACGCTGGCGGTCTGCCGCTCCAGGTCGGGGGCGGCTACCGGACGCTCGAGGCGGTCGGCCGCCGCCCTGGATGCGGGGGCGGATCGCGTGATGGTCGGGACGGCGGCGCTCTCCCCCGGGTTCGTCGAGGCAGCGGTCGCGCGGTTCGGCGACGCTCTCGTCGTCGCCGTCGACGTGCGGGACGGCAGGGTCGCCGTCGACGGATGGACGCGTGTCTCGCACGTGAGCCCGGCCGAGCTGGCACGCCGCTGCGCGGAGGCCGGTGTGCCCCGGCTGCTCGTGACGGCGGCGACGCGGGACGGCTCGCTCGCCGGGCCGGACCTCGACCTGCTCGCCCAGGTGCTGCCCGTCGGCCTGCCGGTCATCGCCGCAGGGGGCATCGCGTCCACCGCCGACCTCGTCGCCCTCCAGGGTCTCGGCTGCGAGGCTGCGGTCGCGGGAAGCGCGCTCCTCGTCCGGGCGCTTCACGCTGTCGGAGGCGCGCGACGCGCTCGACCGCGCCGCGCCGAGCGGCTGACCGCCTCGCGGCTCGACCTGACGGCTGGCCGCGCGGCTAGCCGCCGCCCCCGCCAAGGGGCGGATCGGCGGCGACCGTCTTCTCGAGCCCCTGCACCAGCTCGGACCGCTGAGCGTCCGAGAGCCGTGCGCCCGCGTGCATCGGCTTGTACTGGAGCGGCGGCATCGAGCCCTCGCGCACGGCGTCCACGATGTCTCCGGCCTCACCCTGCGGCTTGTCCCACTCCGAAAAGTTGACCTTCTCCCGGCCACCCTTGACGTCGGCGTAGACGAGCCACGAGATCGGAGCGATGTTCGAGTACCAGGTCCACTCGGTCAGATTGGAATGGCAGTCCATGCAGGCGCCGGCCGCGAGCTCCTGCGTCCGCGCGCTGTCCCAGTGGACCGCGCGTGTCACCGGCGGGTTCGTGTGGTCGCGGCCGTACGGGATGACCTGTGCGACGACGAAGAGCGCAGCGAGCGCGACGGCGCCGCGGAGCAGCCACTTCTTCACGCGCCCATCCTCGCCGCATCGCCGGCGACAGGCATCCGCAGGCGGACGGATCGGGCAGGTGGGGAACTACGGAGTACCGCGACGGCTCAGTTCACGCCTCGCCGAACCGTGTTGGCCGAGAACCCTGGAGCGCCGGCCACGCACCCTACGACGGCCCGCCGCGTCTGCCCCTCGTCAGCCTGCAGAGTCGGCACAGAGTCGGCACACACCCGTCACGAGATCCTCGCTAGCGTGACATCAGGGACACCGGGGTGCCCCTGGGGGCGGTTGGAGGGACGGACCGGGCGCCGGGAACGAACCCTCTCAACCCTGCGCCGACGTACGCTCGCCACATGACGATTCGCTTCTGCGACGACCGCGGTGCGCAGGGGTTCTCGTGGATCGTCGACGAGCCGATGACCCGCACGTCGCACGCGCTCGCAGGCGAAGGCCGAGTGTCTGGCTCGTCGACCCGGTCCGCTTCGAGCCCGCGCTCGCGCGTGCCCGGGAGCTCGGCGAGCCAGCGGCGGTGCTCCAGCTCCTCGACCGCCACAACCGCGACTGCGCCGCGGTCGCCCGGCGAGCTCGGCGTCCCGCACGTCGTCGCGCCCGACGCGTTTCCCGGAAGCCCGTTCGAGGCGATCCCCCTCAAGCGTACGAAGCGCTGGCGCGAGACCGCGCTCTGGTGGCCCGCGCGAGCGCACGCTCGTCGTCGCCGAGGCGATCGGCACGAACCGGTTCTTCGCGGCGGGCGGCGACGCCGCAGGCGTGCACCTGCTGCTCCGTCTCTCGCCGCCGCGCGACGCGCTCGGCGCCTTCGAGCCCGAGCACCTGCTGCGTCGGGCACGGCGAGGGCCTCCACGGGACGGGCGGCGACCGAGGGCACTCCGCCAGGCGCTCGACCACTGCTCGCACGGGCTTCCGCGGGTCGCGCTTCGCGTGCCCGCGCTCGCCGTCGACGCCGTACGCCGCCGGCGGTAGCGGCGCCCCGGCCGGTCGGAACGGTCACGTCACGCTCGACGGAGCGTTCGACGACCTGCGGTTGCCGGACGGAGCCGCGACGGCGCGTCAGCCCGCGAGGGCCGCGGGGCGCAGCAGCTTCGCGGGCCGCCGGAGGCCCGCGTCGCGCACCGGCGGGTTGAACGGCTCCGCGAGCGGCGGCGCCCCGAACGAGCGGCGCACCTGCTCCTCGGGCGGCGTGCCGTAGGTCGTCGTCCGCTGCCGCGGCAGCGCGGCCCGCCGAGCGGATCAGTGCCTCCATCGCGCTCCGGCGGCAGCTCCTGCCCCCACTCCGAGCCTGCCGCACGCGAGATCGACTCGTTCATCAGCGTCCCGCCGAGGTCGTTGACTCCGGCGGCGAGCGCCTGCCGCACGCCGTCCGGCCCGAGCTTCACCCAGCTCGCCTGAACGTTCGTGATCAGCGGGTGGAGCGCGAGCCGCGCGACGGCGTGGAGCAGCAGCGCCTCGCCGAACGTCGGCCCGCGCCGCGCGCGGCCCTTGAGGTAGATCGGCGCCTCCATCGGCACGAACGGCAGCGGCACGAACTCGGTGAACCCGCCCGAGCGGCGCCTGCTGCTCCCTGCGCACGCAGGAGGTGCCGCGCCCAGTGCACGGGCCGCTCGACGTGGCCGAACATGATCGTCACGTTCGAGCGGAGCCCGACGCGGTGCGCGGCGTCGTGCACCTCGAGCCACTGGCTCGGTCGTCACCTTGTCCGGGCAGATGACCGCGCGCACCTCGTCGTCGAGGATCTCCGCCGCCGTCCCGGGGAGCGAGCCGAGGCCGAGATCGCGCAGCCGCGCCGAGGTACGTGTCGAGGTCGAGGCCGAGCGTCGCGGCGCCCTGCCAGACCTCGAGCGCCGAGAACGCGTGGACGTGGATCCCCGGCACGGCCGCCTTGATCGCCGAAACGACGCCCGCGTAGTAGTCGCCCGTGAACGACGGGTGGATGCCGCCCTGGAGGCACACCTCGGTCGCCCCGCGCTCCCACGCCTCGCTGCACGCGCCGGACGATCTCCTCCTCGGGAACGAGATAGGCCGGGCCCGCGCAGGTTCGCAGCGAGCTTGCCCTTCGAGAAGGCGCAGAATCCGCAGCGGAAGTAGCAGACGTTCGTGTACTGGACGTTCCGCGTGACGACGTACGTGACCTCGTCGCCGCACACCTCGCGGCGGAGCCGGTCGGCGGCCGCGAGGACGCGCTCGCGCTCGCTGCCCGCGCGCGGCGAAGAGCCGCACGAGCTCGTCCTCGCCGAGCTCGCTCGCCCACCATCTCGACGGGCGCCGGGTCGCGGCGCGACGACGAACGGCACCGCGACCGGCTCGCCCGGAGCCCAGCGGTCCTCGCGGGCGAGCCCGTGGGCGTCGGCCGCGCGGCGGATCGCGGGCGCGACCGCCGGGTCGGCCCAGCGGTCGAGGTCGGCGACGTGCTCGGGATAGAGCGGCAGCCGCGGCGCGAGCTCGAGCCCGCGCGAGCGGCACGCCTCGCGGAGCCGCTCGACGTCGGGCCACGGCGCCTCCGGGTTGACGTGGTCGACGGTCACGGGCGAGACGCCGCCCCAGTCGTCGATGCCCGCGTCGAGCAGGAGCGGAAAGTCGTCGTAGGCGAGGTTCGGCGGCGCCTGCACGTGGACGTCGGGGCCGAGCACGATCCGCGCCACCGCGATCGACCAGAGGTGCTCCTCGATCGCCGCGTCGGCGTGGTCGGCCATCCGCGTGCCCGGCTTGGCGCGGAAGTTCTGGACGATCACCTCGCGGAGATGCCCGTGCTCTCCGCCAGGTCGCGCAGGGCGAGGAGCGCGTCGATCCGCTCCGCCCGGGTCTCGCCGATGCCGATCAGGATCCCGCTCGTGAACGGGATCGCGAGCTCGCCCGCGAGCCGCATCGTCTCGAGCCGACGGGCCGGCACCTTGTCCGGGGACGCCCAGTGCGGCCCGCCGCGCGCGGCGAGCCGCTCCGGCGGTCGTCTCGAGCATGATCCCCATCGACGCGGCGACCGGCCGCAGCGAGGTGAGCTCGTCGCGCGACATCACGCCGGGGTTGAGGTGCGGCAGCAGGCCCGTCTCGTCGAGCACGCGGCGGGCGCAGCGCGCGAGGTACTCGAGCGTGGTCTCGCAACCGAGCGACTGCGAGCTCGTCGCGCGCCACGCGATAGCGCGCCTCGGGCCGGTCGCCGAGCGTGAAGAGCGCCTCGCTGCAGCCGGCCTCCGCCCCGGCCCGGGCGATCGCGAGCACCTCGTCCTCGGAGAGGATACGCACGCTCGCCGCGCCGCGGCGGCCGGGCGAACGTGCAGTAGCCGCAGACGTCGCGGCAGAGCGTCGTCAGCGGGCACGAACACCTTCGGCGAGTACGTGACGAGCGTGCCCGTGCCGTGCGCGCGCAGGCGCCGGGCCTCGGCCATGAGGTCGTCGAGCGCAGCGTCCGCGAGGTTCCTCCGATCGAGACTCATCGGGGCACGCCTGACGGTCTGGGCGACACGAGCGGGCGCCGGAGGCCGGCTTTACCGGCCGGGAGGAGACAGCGACCGAGGCCGTCAGGGGGCGTCGCGAGAAGCTCGGGGAGATCTGCCATCGGCGTGTGGGTTGTTCGCCGGGCGGTCTCCTCGCGCCGGAGACGAGAGCATACGCAACAGAGCCGAGGCAGAATCGGATGATGGGTGCGCTCGGCGAGATCCTCGAGCTCGCTCCACGACGCGGCGGAGCGGGCGCGCCCCGCACGCCTGACCGTCGTCGAGTGGCGGCACGGCGCGCGGAGCAGCCGTGGCGTTCGACCGCTTCATGAGCAGAGCGCCACGGCACCGGCCTCGGCCGTCTCGCAGTCGATCGGCGGAGACGAGCCCGCCCCCGACGAGACGAGCTCGACGACGAGCTCGCGCTCGAGAGCGAGACGCGCTTTCGCGAGGACGCGGCGGGTGTGCAGGCTGGCAAGCGCTACCTCGTGCGGGACGGCGACCGCTGGGTCTCGTGGGACGCCGACTGGGGCGCCGTCACGAGCGAGAGCGCCGAGGAACACGGGGCGCCGTCGCCCTCGCACGGGTTCCTCCTCGACCCGGTCGGCATCGTGACCGCTCTGCGCCTGGAGCCCGCCGGGGAGACCGAGGTCGCGGGCCGGAAGGCCAGGCGGGTGCGCGGCAGGCCGCGAGCAGGCTCGGATGCGTCGGGCGCGACAGTGTTCAGGGTCGGGCCGGGCGCCGACGTGGTCGAGCTGGCGATCGACGCAGAGCGCGGGGCGCTCCTCCGCTCGGAGGCGTTCCTCGACACCGAGCCGTTCCATCGCCTCGAAGTGACCGAATCGCATTCGGGCCGATCCCGCCCGAGACGTTCCTGCTCGAGCTCCCGAGGGCGCGGAGCCCGCGGCGGGTTGGTTCCGCCCACTCAGGCTCCCGCTGCACGAGCTCGCGGCTGCTGCGCCGTTCCGTGTCCTGGTGCCGGATCGCGTGCCCGACGGCTGGCGCCTCGTCGAGAGCCTGTTCACGCCCGGGCGGGAGCATCCGCCCGTCGAGCCGCAGGTGTTCCTGAGCTACGGGAGCCGCGAGGGCGCGTACCTCGTGAGCGTCGAGGAGCGCGTTGCCGGCGCGCCGCACCGGGACTGGCTCGCGTGGAGTCGGGATGGCGACGTCGAGACCGCCGACGCCGGCGAGCACGTCGAGCCGCGCCACCACGTGCGGATCGAACGCGACGGCACGTCCGTCGAGCTCTCCGGCGCCGACCCGTCGCTACTCGCCGACCTCGCGCGCTCGCTCGTACGCGCGCCGATCGAGCCGCCGCACCTCAGGTAGCGCGACGTCGGCCTACGCGCCGCGGTAGCCCCAGAGCCCGCCGAAGCTCTTCCAGGCGCCCTTGTGCCAGCGCTGGAGCAGCATCTGCTCGATCGGGAAGTGATCGCCCTTCCCGGTCTTGATCAGGATGCCGGGGATCAGGAACGGGTTCTTCGTCACGTTGAGGCTCCCCACCGCCTTGACGAGCCCGGCGCGGGTGAGGTTCTTGCCCGCCGCCTTCAGCGCCTCGACGAACGTGTAGGCCGCCGCCATCCCGTAGACGTGATAAAGGTCGTTCGGGATTCGCGCCCGGAGCGATAGCGCTTGATGATCTGTCGGTAGAGCTTCATCGCCCGGGTCGTTCCGCCACTTGGGGTCGGTCGGATCCTTGAGGAAGACGAGCGAGATCGTCGCGTCCGCCAGCTTGTTCGTTCCGCCCTCGGCCGCGATGGTCATGATGTTCGAGGCCGACGAGACGGTGTTGTTGATCGACGAGCTTCGGCTTCCAGCCGAGCTTGTTCGCGATACACGTACGCCTGGATCGCGAACTTGCGGCGTCGCGAACACGGCGAAGCGTGTCGGCGCCCGAGCTCTTCAGCTTCGCGACCTGCGACTGGACGTCGACGGAGGTCGACTCGTACGGCTCGGCTGCGACGATCTTGACCTTCGACCGCTGGAGCCCTCGCTTGAGGCCGCTGAGCAGGTCCTTGCCGTAGTCGTCGTTCTGGAAGAGCACGGCGACCTTCGCGCCCGGTCTGCGTGCGCGCGAGGTACTTGCCCGTAGACCCAGCCCTCGGCCTGGTAGCTCGGCTGGAAGCCGATCGTGTACGGGTACTGCGCTCGCGTCGCGGCCGAACGTCGTCGCGCCGGAGGCGACGAAGAGCTGCGGCACCTTGTTCGCGTTCAGGTAGTCGCGGACGGCGAGGTTGTGCTCGGTGCCGAGCGCGTTGAAGATCGCGAAGACCTTGTCCTGCTCGACGAGCTGCCGGGTCGACTGCACCGTCTGCGCCGGGTTGTACTGCGTCGTCGAGGATACTTGTACGTGATCTTGCGGCCGTTGCACGCCGCCGTTGGCGTTGACGTACTTGAAGTAGGCGTTCGCGCCGATCGCGCACCGACGCATACGACGAATGCGCGCCCGACAGCGGCGTGGTGGCGCCGAGCAGGATCGTCGGTCGCTCGTGACGCCCGGGTCGGCCGATCGACGGCTCGTCCCGGCGAGGGCCGCGGTCACGCCGGTGGCGAGTGTCAGTGACGAGCGCCGTCAGCGCGAAGGCGATCTTCCTGGTCATCGGGGAGGGCTCCTTGGGTCGGGAGCGGGACGGCTCGGTCCCTGCGGTGCGGCCGATGGTAGCCGCGCCTTGTCAGCGCTTCGTAAGCGTTCTCAGGCGGCCGACCAGCCCCGCCACGCCCATCGGCAGCACGAACATCAGCGCGATCAGGAGCGACGCCCGAGACGACGGCCGGCGCGCCCGGCGACTTCGAGACCTCCTGCGACCAGAGCGGCAGGAACTGGATGAAGATCGCCCCCGCGATCAGCCCGACGAGCGACCCGAGCCCGCCGACGACGACGCCGACGAGGAGCAAGATCGAGAGCGCGATCGGGAACGTGTCCGGGTTGACGAACGTCGTCGCGATCGCGAACAGCGACCCGGCGACGCCGGCGTAGGCGGCGCTCACGCCGAAGGCGAGCGTCTTGTACCGCGGCAGGCTGACGCCCGACGACTGCGCCGCGGTCTCGCTGTCGCGCACCGCCCGGAACGCGCGCCGGTGCGTCCCCGCAGCAGGAGCCACGCGACGACGTAGCCGACGAGCGCGACGGCCCAGCAGAGGTAGTAGAGCCAGTCGTTGAAGACGAGCTCGCGCCCGAGCACGGTGACCGGCGTCAGCGACGCGGTCAGCTCCGGGCAGCCCGAACAGGTTGATGCCCGCTCCCGCCGCCGGTGAACCCCTCGAACCGCTTGATCACCGCCGGCATCGACACCGCGATCGCGAACGTCGCGAGCGCGAGGTAGAGGCCGGAGAGCCGGAGCGCCGGGAAGCCGAACAGGAACCCGACGACGCCGGTGACGAGGGCCGCGATCGGGATCGTCCAGACGTCCTTGACGCCGTGGTCGGCCATCAGGATCGCGGTCGTGTAGCCGCCGATCGCCATGAACGCGCCGTGGCCGAGCGAGATCTGGCCCGTGTAGCCGGTGAGGATGTTGAGGCCGATCAGCGCGATGAAGTAGATCGCGACGTACGCGAACTGCTGCGCCCGGAAGGCCGACACGAACGACGGCAGCACCGCGACGACGACGCGCGAGCACGACGAACGCGACGACCGGCGCGAGGCTGCGCGGCAGCTTCATACGCGCTTCACCTCGCGTCTTGCCGAAGATCCCGGACGGCCTGACGAGCAGGACGACGAGGATCACGAGCAGCGCGGCCGGGAGCCGCAGGTCGGCGCCGACGAAGTCGACGTACGTGCCGAGCAGGTTGAGCCCGACGCCGAGCATGAGGCCGCCGACGACGGCGCCGATCGGCGAGTCGATCCCGCCGAGCACGGCGGCCGCGAACGCGTAGATCAGGAGCGCGGCCATCATGTTCGGGTCGAGGAAGATGCTCGGCGCGGCGAGCATCCCGGCGACCGCGCCGAGCACCGCCGCGAGCCCCCAGCCGAGCGACAGCATCCACGTCACGCGGACGCCGACGAGCCGCGCCTCGGCGGGGTTGACGGCGGCGGCGCGCATCGCGAGCCCGACCTTCGTGTACTGGAAGAACAGCCAGAGCACGACGACGGTCGCGAGGACGACGCCGATCGTCCCGATGTCCTGGATCGAGATCGCGACGCCGCCGATGTCGATCGTCCGCGTCGGGAACGGGCTCTGCACGGCACGCACCTCGCCCGCCCAGATCAGCGTCACGAGGCCGTTGATCGCGAGGAGCAGGCCGATCGTCACGATCACGACGCGGAGCACGCGAGCCCTTCTCGTTCGGGCCGGATCACGCCCTGGTGGATCGCCGACGCCGCCGACGAACGAGGCGATCAGCGTGAACGACGAACGCGGGCCAGTACGACCAGCCGTGGTTCGTCGTCAGCGTCCAGGCGATGTAGGTCGAGAACGTCGCCATCTCGCCCTGGGCGAAGTTGATCACCCCGGTCGCGCGGTGGATCAGGACGAGCGCGAGCGCGAGCGAGGCGTAGATCGACGCCGGAGGCGAGCCCCGCGACGACCTGTTGCAAGAAGTCGGCCATCAGTACCCGAGGTAGCTCCGTCGCACGGACTCGTTCTCCCGGAGCTCGGCGCTCGGCCCGGACGACGGCGACGCGGCCGACCTCGAGCACGTACGCGCTCGACGCGCGTCTGGAGCGCGATCCGCGCGTCCTGCTCGACGACGAGCACCGTCAGCCCCTCCTTCTCGTTCAGCTCGCGCACGATCCGGAAGATCTCGCGCACGATCATCGGCGCGAGGCCGAGCGACGGCTCGTCGAGCATCAGCAGCCGCGGCCGCGCCATCAGCGCGCGGGCGACCGCGAGCATCTGCTGCTCGCCGCCGGACAGCGTCCCGGCCGGCTGCTGCGGCGCGGTCCGGGATCCACGGGAACCACTCGCGACACCCGGTCGATGTCCGCCTCGGAGGTTCCGCTCCCGGCGGGTGTAGGCGCCGAGCCGGAGGTTCTCGGTCACCGTCAGCTCGGTGAACGTGCCGCGGCCCTCGGGGACGTGCGCGATGCCGGCTCGCGCGACCGCCTCGGGGCCGCCGCGCAGCGGCTTGCCCGCGAACGTGATCCGCCCCGCCGGCGGACGGTGCCCGAGACCGCGCGCAGCGTCGTCGTCTTGCCCGCGCCGTTCGCGCCGAGCACCGCCACGACCGCGCCCTCCGGCACCTCGAGCGAGATGCCGTGCAGCGCCTGCACGGGCCCGTAGCGGGCCTCGACGTCCTCCAGCTCGAGAGCAGCGCGCTCATCGCCTCGCTCGCGTCGCTCCGCACCCCGAGGTAGGCCTCGATCACGGCGGGGTCGGCCTGCACCTCGGCCGGCGGCCCCGACGGCGATCTTGCGGCCGAAGCTCGAGCACGTTGACGTGGTCGGAGACGCGCATCACGAGGCTCATGTGGTGCTCGACGAGCAGGATCGTCAGCGCTCGCTCGTCGCGGAGCCGGAGGATGAAGTCGCCGAGCTCCTCGACCTCCTCGTGGTTGAGCCCGCCGGCCGGCTCGTCGAGCAGGAGCAAGCGTCGGCTGCGCCATCAGCGCGCGCGCGATCTCGACCCGCTTCTGCGTCCCGTACGGGCAGCGCCGCGGCGGGCTGCCTGGCCCGGTCGGCGAGGCCGACGATGTCGAGCGCCTCGAGCGCCTCGCGCTCGCCGACGCGCCGCCCGAGCGCGTGCCCGCCGACGAGGACGTTCTCGAGCACGGTCATCGTCCGGAAGAGGTTGATGTTCTGGAACGTGCGCGCGATGCCCGCGCCGCACGACGCCGTGCGGCGGCGTCGCGGAGCAGCGTCGTGCCGTCGAGCTCGACCTCGCCGGAGTCGGGCGTGTAGAGCCGCGTGATGACGTTGAACGCCGTCGTCTTGCCCGCGCCGTTCGGCCCGATCAGGCCCGAGACGATCGCCCCGTGTCGACGTCGAACGAGACGCCGTCGAGGGCCACGATGCCGCCGAAGCGGAGGGTGACGTCCCGAACGGAGAGGAGCATCAGGCGGCCGGCCGGTCGACCATGTGCCGCGTGATCCTACGCGGGTGCCGCGGCGCTGGTCTACGGCAGCCGCGGCGCGCCCAGCAGCGCGAGGCCGGCCGCGCCCGCGAGCAGGAGCGCGCCCCGCCGCGACGAACATCGCCGTCACCTCGCGGGGCCTGTCCTGCCGCCCCACGCGCGAGCCCGAGCCCGGCGTACACCTTCTCGAGCGCGTCGGCGCTCTGGGCGTCGAAGGACTCGGCGCCCGTGTACTCGGCGATCGCCGACAGCGTCTCGCGGTCGGGCGGCACCGGGATGACCTGCTCCTGGCCGGGCGGCCCGGCGAGGATCGTGCCGCCGTCGGTCCCGAGCGCGACCGTGAAGACCGGGATTCCGGCTGCCTGTGCGCGCTCCGCGCCCTGCCCGGGGCTCAGCAGGCCGCGGGTCTGCGCGCCGTCGGAGAGCAGGAGGATCGAGGCGAGCGAGCGGCCCTTCTCGTCCTTGACAGCCGGCGGCGCGGTGGCCGCGCCGTCCCCCGTCTCACCGGTGGCCGTGCGGGCGAGCTCGACCGCACGCGCGAGCGCGTCTCCGATCGCCGTGCCGAAGCCCGGCCCGAGGACGTCGATCCCCTGCGTCAGCTGCGCGCGGTCGACCGTCGGGCGACACGACCACCTGCGCCTCGTCCGAGAACGAGACGACGCCGACCCGCAGCGACGCGGGCGCGCGCTCGAGGAACGAGCGCATCGCGCGCTTCGCGGCGGCGAGCCGCGTCGGCTTCACGTCCGTCGCGCGCATCGAGCCGGACGTGTCGACGACGAGCACGACGCTCGCGCGCTCGTTCGGGGCCTTGACCGTGACCGTCGGACGGGCGAACGCGACGCAGAGCGCCGCGAGCGACGCCAGCAGCGAGCGCGGCGGGGATGTGGCGGCGCCACGCGCGGCGCCTGCCGGCGACGCCTGCGAGCACCTCCAGGTTCGTGTAGCGCACCGCGAACCGCGGCGGGCGCCGCTGGAGGAGCCAGTAGCCCACGCGCGGCGAGCGGGACGACGAGGAGGCTCAGCGAGGAGCACGGGGGCCTCGAAGCTCATCGGGTCCCCCGCGAGCAGAGCGCATGGAGCTGGAGCTCGACGACGAGGCTCTGCGGCAACGACGGAGCGACCGCGTGCGACCGCCGTGACCGTCCGTCCCGCGACCGTCCGGCGGACGCTCACCGCGCGCAGCAGCGTCGCGCCCGGCTCGGCTTCCGTCCGGAACGCGAACGCATGGCTCGAGCCGAGAAGGCGCGTGCCCGCGGGGCAGCGGCCAACGGCCCGCACGGATGCGCCGGACGACCAGACGCTTCCTGACGACCCGCCGGTCGAGCGCCCTGACGGGCGCGTAGGCGGCCGGATGCCGTACAGCCGTCTCGCCGCGCGCCCCGCCGCCCGGAGGTCGGGATGCAGCCGATGAACGGCTGGAACGACGTCGCACGCGCGACGCCGCCGCGTGTAGACGGCGGTGAAGACCACCTCGCGCCCGGTCGTCACGCCCGGCGAGACGGGTGCGCCGTTCTCGCCGCGGATGCTCACGTCGATCGCGCGGTCGGAGACGCGTGCGTCGATCCCGGCGACGATGTAGCCGCGGAGCGGGCAGCGCAGCTCCCAGACGACGGTCGACCCGCCGGCGCCCGTCGGCCCGGGGATCGCGACCCACGGCCCGGTGACCGGGAGGCACGTCTGCAGGCCGCGGCACTCGTCGGCGGCGCGGGCTCCTGCCCGCGCCGCCCAGGACCGCCAGCCACCGCGGCGGCGAGCAGCACGCGACGGCCACGCAGCCGCCTCACAGGGCCCTCCGGAACCACAGCGAGCGAGAGCGTGCCGCCGAGCGAGGAGGAGCACGGCGCCGCCGGCCGCGAAGGCGGAGGTGACCTCGACGCGCTTGCGGTCGCGGGCGAGCCGGGTGCCGAGCTCGCGGTAGACGGACTCGAGCCGCGCGGCGCTCGGAGCCTCGGAGAAGCGTCCCGCCGGTCGTGCTCGGGCGACTGCCCGCAGCGTCTGGACGTCGGGCGCCACGACGACGCGCTCCTTGAGCCCGCCGGGCCGCGGCACCTCGACGACCGCGTTCCCGCGTGCCGAGCGCGACCGTGGAGACCGGGACGCCGAGCCTGCGCGCCCGCTGCGCGGCGGGGCCCGGCCGGATGTCGCCCGCGGTCTGGGCGCCGTCGGAGAGCAGCAGCACCGCAGCCGGCGAGCGCTCGCCGGGCTGGGGCTTCGCCTGTCCGTCCGCCTGGTCGAGCGCGAGATCGACCGAGCGTGTGATCGCGTCGCCGATCGCCGTGCCCGAGCCGAGCCGCAGCTCGGCGAGCGCGGTTCGGGCCGCCTCGCGGTCGGTCGTCGGCGGCAGCACCGGGTCGGCCGAGGTCGAGAACGAGACGATTCCGACGTTGTAGTTGTCGGGCACCTCGTCGAGGAACGCGAGGGCCGCCTGCTTGGCCGCCGCGAAGCCGCGTGCGGCTGGACGTCGGTCGCCGCCATCGAGCGCGAGGTGTCGATCGCGAGCACGATCGTCGCCTCGTCCCGCGTCACGTCGCGCACGACGTGCGGCCGCGCGACCCCGACGATCGAGGAGCGCGAGCGCCGCGAGCGCGAGGATCGGCGCGACATGCCGCCGCCAGCCCGGCGAGGCGCGGGACGAGGTTCGGCGACGAGCGCCGGGTTCGCGAACGCGCTCGGCGCCGCGACGGCGCCTGCGGGCCGCGAGCACGTAGAGCGCCGCGAGGACCGGGATCGCGAGCGAGGCCGACGAGCGCGAGCGGCCAGGCGAAGGTCACCGGCGCTGCCTCCGCAGGAACAGCGGCGAGGTCGCGCAGCCAGTCGCCGTCGGTCGAGAGGATCGACGTGCGCGACGCCGGCGCGCCGGCGAGCTCGCGCGCGACGGCCGTCGCGCTCGGCGGCGGCGGCCTCGGCGAACCGCTCGCGGAGCGTCCCGTCGTTGGTGTCGACCTGCAGCTCGTGCCCGCTCTCGGGGTCGACGAGCCACAGCGTCGCCGACCGGCTCGAGCGCCTGCTCGCGCGGGTCGCGGATCTCGATCGGCGACGCACCTCGTGCCTGCCCGCGAGGTCGCAGGAGCGGTCGGCCGCCAGTCGCGCGGGCCGCGGAAGTCGGAGACGACGACGACGAGCGCGCGCTGCCGCGCGGCCCCGGCGACGCGCGTCAGCGCCTCGGCGAGCGGCATCCCGCGCGGTGCCGTCCGGCTCGTACCCGTCGCCGGAGCGCGAGCAGCAGGCCGACGAGCCCGGCCCGGCCCTGCGTCGGCGGCAGGACGCGCTCGGTGCGCGCCGCCGAAGCCGACGAGCCCGACGCGGTTGCCGCGGACGCTCGCGGCGTGGCCGAGGGCGAGCGTCGACGCCGAGCGCGACGTCCGCCTTGCGCCGGGTCGCCGTGCCGAACGCCATCGACGGCGACAGGTCGAGCACGATCCACGTGACGAGCACCCGCTCGGCGAGGTGGACGCGGACGTGCGGCTCGGTCGTGCGCGCGGTGACGTTCCAGTCGATCAGCCGGACGTCGTCGCCCGGCACGTACGGCCGCACCTGCGCGAGCTCGCGTCCCGCGGCCGAGCAGGCGCCGAGCGGTGGTCGCCCGCGAGCAGCCCGTCGACCCGGCGGCGCGATCGTCAGCTCGAGCGCCTTGAGCAGGCCCTCGGGGACCGGCCCCGGCCCCGGGCGGCCGGGTCGGCTCCGGCGTCTCGAGCGACACCGAGTGCCGCGCAGGAGCGCGGCAGTCACGCGGCGCGCGCGGCCTCCCGAGCTCGAGCCGCGGCTGCGGCGACGGCCGCGATGACCGCGTCGAGCACGTCGTCCGCCGTCCGCTCCTCCGCGAGCGCCTGGTAGGTGAGGACGAGCCGGTGACGGAAGCGCGTCCTTGACGAGCGCGCGGAGGTCGTGCCGGGGATCACGTAGTCGCGGCCGTGGACGAGCGCGAGCGCGCGGGCGCTCTGGACGAGCGCGATCGGCCCGCGCGGGCTGGCGCCGTACGCGACGAGCTCCGCGACCTCGTCGAGCCCGAACGATGCCGGGCTCGCGCGTGGCGGCGGCGAGGCTGACCGCGTAGCTCACGAGCCCCGGGTCGACGTAGACGTCTTGCACGGCCCGCTGGAGCGCCGAGAGGTCGCGAGATCGGCAGCACCTGCCGCACGGCTGACGGGGTCCTCGAGCGAGCGGTGCACGACGGTCAGCTCCTCGTCGCGCTCGGGGTAGCCGACGAGCACCTTGAGCATGAAGCGGTCGACCTGCGCCTCCGGAAGCGGGTACGTGCCCTCGGACTCGATCGGGTTCTGCGTCGCCATGACGAGGAACGGCTCCGGGACGACGTGCGTGTCGTGGCCGATCGTCACCTGGCGCTCCTGCATCACCTCGAGCAGCGCCGACTGCACCTTCGCCGGCGCGCGGTTGATCTCGTCGGCGAGGAGGAAGTTGCAGAAGACCGGGCCGAGCTCGGTCTCGAAGCCCCCGGGTCGGGCCGGTAGATCGCGCGTGCCGACGAGGTCGGACGGGACGAGGTCGGGCGTGAACTGGATGCGCCGGAACGTGCCGCCGAGCACCGCGGCGGTCGTCTTGATCGTCAGCGTCTTCGCGAGGCCGGGCACGCCCTCGATCAGGAGGTGGCCGCCGGCGACGAGGCAGACGAGCACGCGCTCGAGCATCTCGTCCTGGCCCGCGATGACGCGCTTGACCTCGATGAGCGCCTCCTCGAGGAGCGCACGCGGCTGCGTCCGGCGTCGCGCTCGGCTGGGCGACTCCGGCGGCTCGGTGGCGCGGGGATCGGTGGGCTCGCTCTCCGGTGCGGACATGTGCGCTCCTCGTGTCGACGTCGGACACGAGCGGCCGCGGGCGGCGCGCCCGTCGCCCGATGGTAGACCGCGGCACCTACCTCCATGTTGCGGGCCGTGGTTACGTCGTCCCCGCTGAAAGCGTCCCGACAACGCATCTAGCATCGCCCTCGTGGACTTCCGCGACACGCCCGACGAGGCGCGCTTCCGCGACGAGGTTCGCTCGTGGCTCGACGCGAACCTGCCCGACGAGCTCCGCGGCCACCGCGGCGGCGAGGCCCGGTTCGACGGGCCCGAGGTCCGCGCCTGGAGCCGCGCGCTCTACGACGGCGGCTGGGTCGGGCATCTCGTGGCCGGAGGAGTACGGCGGCCGCGGCTCGCGCCGCGCTTCCAGGCGATCTACCTCGAGGAGGAGGCGCGCGCCGAGGGGCCGCCGCACATCGGCGTGATCGGCCTCGGCATGGCCGGGCCGACGATCATCACGCGCGGCACCGAGGCGCAGAAGGCGCGCTACCTGCAGCCGCTGCTCGCCGCGGAGGAGATCTGGTGCCAGGGCTTCTCGGAGCCCGGAGCCGGCTCCGACCTCGCCGGCGTCCGCACGTCGCGCGCGGCTCGACGGCGACCGCTTCGTCCTCGACGGCCAGAAGGTCTGGTCGTCGTACGCGCACATCGCCGACTTCTGCATCCTCCTCGCCCGCTCCGACCCCGACATCCGAGCGCCACGCCGGGCTCACGTACGTGATCGTCGACATGCACGCGCCCGGCGTCGAGGTGCGGCCGCTGCGGCAGATCACGGGCGAGGCCGAGTTCAACGAGATCTTC
This sequence comes from uncultured Actinomycetes bacterium, assembly GCA_963793655.1. Taxonomy (GTDB): domain Bacteria; phylum Actinomycetota; class Thermoleophilia; order Gaiellales; family Gaiellaceae; genus Gaiella. The sequence goes on along the minus strand of CAWCAV010000009.1, from coordinate 147,417 downwards.
CTGAGCGGGGTCGAGGTGCCGCTCGAGAACGTGATCGGCGACGTCGGCGGCGGCTGGGATGTCGCGATGACGACCCTGCTCCACGAGCGCGGCACGCTCGGGTTCGCGCTCGTCGCGCGCGCTCGAGGTGCAGGTGCAGAAGCTCGTCGCGCTCGCCGTCGACCGCGGTGCGACGCCGACCCAGCGCGACGCGATCGCCCGGGAGTGGATCGACCTCCAGGCGCTCCGCGTGACTGCGTACCGCTCGCTCTCGGCACTCGAGCGGACGGGCGTTCCCGGGCCCGAGGGCTCGATCCTCAAGCTGCAGTGGTCGGAGGCGAACCAGCGGGTGACGAAGCTCGCGCTCGAGCTGCTCGGCCCGGACGCGCAGCTCCTCGCGCCGAACGCGCCGTACGGCGGCTACTGGACGACCCAGCAGCTCCGCAGCCGCGGCAACACGATCGAGGCCGGCACGTCGGAGATCCTCCGCAACATCATCGCCGAGCGCGTGCTCGGCCTGCCGAGGTCGCGGTGACGTGGACCTCTCGTTCACCCCGCTGCAGGAGGAGCTGCGCGGACAGGCGCGGCGTTCCTCGAGGCCACGCCCGAGCCGACGTGGGCGCAGCTCGCGGAGCTCGGCTGGACGGGCGCGTCGGTCGCCGAGGAGCACGGCGGCGCCGGGCTCGCGTTCCTCGAGGAGGCGGTCTCCACGAGGAGGCGGGGCGCGCGCTGCTCCACGCGCCGCTCTGGTCGACGTCGTCCCTCGCTCCCCTTCCTGCCCGGCCGACGACCAGGCGGCCGTGGCCGCGGGCGAAGCGAGCTGGACGCTTGCGCTCGGGCCCGCTCGTCCCCGATCTCGACACCGCGACGCGCGTCGCGGTCGTCGGCGGCGACACGATCTGGGAGCTCGAGGGCGTCGAGCGCGAGGTGCTCGCGACGAGCGACGAGACGCGCCCGCTCGGCGTCGTCTCGGGCGGCGAGGCGGGCCGCGCGCTCGCCTCGTCCGAGGTGCTGCCCGCGCTCCGCGCGCGCTCGCTGACGATCCTCGCCCTCGAGGCCGTGGGCGTCGGGCTCCCGCGCGCTCGAGCTCGCAGTCGCCTACGTCGCCGAGCGCGAGCAGTTCGGCCGGCAGATCGGCTCGTACCAGGCGGTGTCGCACCCGCTCGCGAGCTCCCACGCGGAGATCGAGCTCGCGCGGTCGCTCGCGTGGTGGGCGGCCTGGTGCGTCGCCAACGACGAGCCGGAGACGCACGTCGCGGCAGCCGCGGCGAAGGCCGACGCAGGCGGACGCCGCAGTGCTCGCGTGCGAGCGCGCGATCCAGGCGCACGGCGGGATCGGCTTCACGTGGGAGCACGTGCTGCACCGGCTGTACAAGCGCGCGCTCGGGATCCAGTCGTGGGAGGCGTCGTCGGCGCAGCTCCGTGCCGAGGTAGCGAGCTCATCTGCTCGAAGGAGGGGCGTGATGCAGGGCCTGATGATGGACTACCAGCTCAACGTGCCGGCGATCCTGCGCCGCGCCGACGAGCTCTACGGCGACCGGGAGATCGTCTCCCGGCTGCCCGACAAGAGCTGGCACCGGCTACGCTACGCGGACTTCGCCTCGCGCGCGAAGCGGCTCGCGGTCGCGCTCCGGGGTCTCGGGCTCGAGGACGGCGACCGCGTCGGGACGATGATGTGGAACCACCACGAGCACCTCGAGACGTACGTCGGGGCGCCGGTCGGCGGCTTCGTCACCCACACGCTCAACCTCCGGCTCCACCCCGACGACAACACGTACATCGCCTCGCACGCCGGCGACCGGGTGCTCGTCGTCGACAAGGTGCTGTGGCCGCTCGCCGCGCAGTTCGTCGACCGGGTCGGGTTCGAGCACGTGATCGCCGTCGGGTGCGGGCGAGACGCCCGACGGGGCGATCGACTACGAGGAGCTGCTCGCCGACGCGGACGAGAGCGCGTTCTCGTACCGGGACATCGACGAGCGCGCCGCCGCCGCGATGTGCTTCACGAGCGGCACCACGGGCCTGCCGAAGGGCGTCGTCTACTCGCACCGCGCGATCGCGATCCACGCGCTCACCGCCGGGCTCGCTGCTCGGCATCACCGAGGGCGACACCGTCCTCCCCGTCGTGCCGATGTTCCACGCCAACGCCTGGTGCTTCCCGTTCACGCTGCACGCTCGTCGGCGCGAAGCAGGTCTTCCCCGGGCCGCACCTCGACCCTCAGAGCCTGCTCGATGCCTTCGAAGGCGAGCAGGTGACGGTCAGCGCCGGGCGTGCCGACGATCTGGATGGGGATCCTGCAGGCGCTCGACGCCAACCCCGGCGGCTGGGACCTCTCGCGGATGCGGACGATGACCGTCGGCGGCGCGGCGCCACCCCGCGCGATGATCGAGGCCTTCGGCGAGCGGCACGGCCTCCACATCACGCACGGCTGGGGCATGACCGAGATGTCCCCGATCGGGACGATCTCCGGCGCGCCGGGCCAGGAGCGCGGCCTCACCGGCGCCGCCGCGTACGACAAGCGCGCGCAGCAGGGGCCGCCGATCCCGTTCGTCGAGATCCGCGCGCGCGGCGCCGAAGGCCTCGTCCCGTGGGACGGCGAGAGCATGGGCGAGCTCGAGGTGCGCGGCCCCTCGGTCGCGTCGGCGTACTACGAGGCGCCCGACGCCGCCGATCGCTGGACCGATGACGGCTGGTTCCGGACCGGCGACATCGTCACCATCGGCCAGGACGGCTACGTCGAGATCCAGGATCGCGCCAAGGACCTCGTCAAGTCGGGCGGCGAGTGGATCTCCACGGTCGCGCTCGAGAACGCGCTGATGGGCCACCCGGCCGTCGCCGAGGCCGCCGTCATCGCGGTGCCCGACGAGAAGTGGTCGGAGCGGCCGCTCGCAGTCGTCGTCCTCCGCGAGGGCGCAACTGCGACGGACGAGGAGCTCCGGGAGCACCTCGCGCCGCACTTCGCCAAGTTCTGGCTCCCCGACCGGTTCGAGTACGTCGACGAGATCCCGAAGACCGCCGTCGGGAAGTTCCGCAAGACGGCTCTCCGCGAGCAGTTCTCGTCCGCCGTCGCGGCCGAGAAGCACTAGGCCCGGCTCGTGGGCACGTTCATCTCCTCCGAGCGCCGCGACGCCGTGGCGCTCGTCACGATCGACAACCCGCCGATGAACGCGCTCTCCGCTGCGCTCCTCGAGGAGCTCGAGGCGGAGGTCGAGGCGCTCGACGCCGACGACGAGCGTTCGCGCGATCGTCGTGCGCGGAGGCGGCGAGCGGGCGTTCGTCGCCGGCGCGGACATCAAGGAGTTCCCCGCGCTCCGCGAGTCGGCGGCCGAGGGCGGCTCCGCGCGCGGGATCCAGCGCGTGGGCCAGCGGATGGACGCGGGGCACACGCCGTTCGTGGCGGCGATCCGCGGCTACTGCCTCGGCGGGGGCCTCGAGCTCGCGATGTGCTGCGATGTCCGCGTGTGTGCCGACGACGCGACGCTCGGCCAGCCGGAGATCAACCTCGGGCTGATCCCCGGAGGCGGCGGCACGCAGCGGCTGCCACGGCTCGTCGGCATCGGACGCGCGATGTTCCTCAACCTCACCGGCGACTTCGTCGACGCCGAGACCGCGTATGCGTGGGGCCTCGTCGAGAAGGTCGTCCCGGTCGGGGAGCTCGAGGACGCCGCACTCGCGCTCGCCGGCCGCATCGCGTCCCGCTCACCGCATGCCGTCGCGGTGCTCCGCGAGCTTGCGCGCACGACGCGCGACCTCCCGCTCGAGGAGGGGCTCCGGCGCGAGGCGGACGGCTTCGTCCGCTGCCTGCGCTCGGACGACGGGGCAGAGGGAGTCGCCGCGTTCATCGAGAAGCGCGAGCCCCGCTTCACGGGCCGCTAGTGAAGGCCGTCGTCCTCGACGAGGAGCGCCGCCTCGAGCTCCGCGAGGTGCCCGACCCGCAGCCGGCTGAGAGGCAGACGCTGGTGGAGGTGCGTGCGGCCGGCGTCAACTACGCCGACGTCCTGATCCGCGAGGGCCGATACCCGCAGGCGCCGCCGCTCCCGTTCGTGCCCGGCTCGGAGATCGCAGGCGTGACGGAGAGCGGGCGCCGCGTGATCGGCTTCGTTCGTGCCGACGGCGGTGGCTATGCGGAGCGTGCCGTTGCGGAGGACGAGTGGCTGTTCGACCTGCCGGAGGGAGCGAGCTTCGAGCAGGGCGCGGCCTTCCTGCTCGCGTTCCTCACCGCGTGGATCCCGCTCACCCGCCAGGCACGGGTCGAGCCGGGCGCGCGGGTGCTCGTCACGGCCGCGGCGGGCGGCGTCGGCAGCGCGGGCGTCCAGGTGGCGCGGGCGCTCGGCGCCGACGTCGTCGGTGCGGTCGGCTCGGAGGCGAAGCTCGCGCGGGTGCGGGAGCTGGGGGCGGAGGCCGTGACGTACGACGGCGTCGCGAGGCTCGAGCCCTTCGACGTGATTCTCGACCAGGTCGGCGGGGAGCTCTTCGCCGCGGGGCTCAAGCTGCTTCGGCCGCTCGGGACGATCGTCGGGATCGGGTTCGCAGGCGGAGCCTGGCAGCCCGTCGACCCCGCGCTGCTCGTCGGCCGGAACGTGTCGGCGGCCGGCTTCTACCTGGGCCGCTTCATGAAGCTCCGGCCGGACGCGGTGCGCGAGGCGGCGCTCGAGCTGCTCGGCCGCTGGTCGGATGGGGCGCTCGCCCCGGTCGTCGGCGCCACGTTCCCGCTGGCCGAGGCCGACGAGGCACTTCGTCTCGTCGCCGAGCGCCGCTCGACCGGGAAGGTGGTGCTCGTCCCGTGACGACGCGCGATCGTCACCGGCGGCGCTTCGGGCATCGGAGCGGCGCTCGTCTCGCGGCTTCGCGCCGAGGGGCTCGAGGTCGAGTCGCTCGACGTCGTGAACGGGTTCGACGTCTCCGAGCCGGACCACTGGGAGGCGGTCGGCCCGGTCGACGTCGCCTGCCTCAACGCCGGCGTGCTCGGAGGCCCGCCCGACCCCGCCGAGCTCACCGTCGACGGCTACCGCCGGGCGGTCGCCGTCAACCTGGACGGCGTCGTGCTCGGCGTCCGCCGCCTCGCGACCGTCATGCCCGCGGGCGGCCGCATCGTCTGCACCGCGTCGCTCGCGGGGCTCACCGCGGCTCCGGACGACCCGGTCTACGCCGCCACGAAGCACGCCGTGGTCGGCTTCGTCCGGAGCGCCGCCTCCGCGCTCGCAGCACGCGGCCTCTCGATCAATGCGGTCTGCCCGGGCTTCGCCGACACGCCGATGGTCGCGGGCGCCGCGCGCGACCGGCTCACCGAGGCGCGGATTTCCGCTCCTCGACGTCGACCGACGTCGCCGAGGCCGCCTGGGTCGCGCTCCAGTCGGGCGAGACGGGCCACGCGTGGGTCGTCCAGCCGGGGCGCCCGCCGATCGACTTCCGTTTCGCGACCGTGCCCGGCCCGCGCAGCGCATCCGACGAGCCGATCGGCCGTCCGCCGTCACTTTCGACCTAGCGTCGGCACGGTGTCCGACGTCGGTCGGCCTACGAGAACGCCCAGCCCTCCCCGTCGCGGAACGACTTGAGGATCCGCCGGGCGACGACCATGCGATGCACCTCGTCGGGGCCGTCGTAGATCCGCGCGCCGCGGGCCATCATCGACATCACAGCGAGCGGCGTCTCGTCGGTCAGCCCCCGGGCGCCGTGCACCTGGATGGCGCGGTCGATCACGTCGCAGAGCACGCGCGCGGCGTAGAACTTGAGGAGCGAAACCTCGACGCGCGCCTCCGAGCCGCCGTCGATCTTCCGCGCCGCGTCCATCGTCAGGAGGCGGCACGCCTGGATCTCGGCGGCCGAGTCGGCGACCCAGTTCTGCACGGTCTGCTTGCCGGCGAGCGGCCCGCCGAACGCCTCACGCTCGTTCGCGTAGCGGCACATCAGCTCGAACGCGCGCTGCATCTGCCCGAGCCAGCGCATGACGTGGTGGATTCGCCCGGGCCCCAGGCGCTTCTGCGCGAGCATGAAGGCGTCGCCCTCCCCCGCGAGCGTGTTCGCCACCGGCACGCGGACGCCCGTGTAGCGCACCTCGCAGTGCGTGCTCCAGCCGCGTCCGGTGTGCCCCATCACGGGAACGGCACGAACGATCTCGACGCCGGGCGCGTCGGACGGGACGAGGATCATCGTCCCGCGGCGGTGCGGCTCCGCGTCCGGGTCGGAGATGGCGAAGACGACGGCGAAGGCCGCGCCCTCGGCGCCGCTCGAGAACCACTTGTGGCCGTCGATCACCCACTCGTCGCCGTCGCGGACGGCGCGCGTACGGAGCAGCGTCGGATCGGAGCCCGCCACCTCGGGCTCCGTCATCGAGAAGAACGACCGCACCTCGCCCGAGACGAGCGGCCGCAGGAAGCGCTCCTTCTGGTCGTCGGTGCCGAACAGATGGAGGATCTCGGCGTTGCCGGCGTCGGGCGCCTGGCAGCCGAAGACGAGCTGCGCGTAGGTCGAGCGGCCGATCTCCTCGTTGAGGCACGCGTAGTAGAGGAAGCCGAGGCCGGTGCCTCCCGCCTCCGGCGGGACGTGCGGCGCCCACAGCCCCGCCGCGCGCGCCCGGGCGCGGAGCTCCTCCAGGAGCTCCTGCGCCGCGTCGTCCTCGCGGCCGATCGCCGCCTCGTTCGGGTACACGTGCTCGTCCATGAACGCGCGGTAGCGGGCACGCGCGTCGACGTACTCGGGCGGGAAGAGAGTCTCGGTCATGGGGCTAGGATCCTGCAGATGCGCCTCGGCCTGCAACTGGGATACGACGATCCGGCCTTCTGGGTCGCCCTCGCGGAGGAGGCGGAGCGCTGCGGCTTCCACTCGGTGTGGACGTCGGAGGCGTACGGCTCCGACGCCGTCTCGCCGCTCGCGTGGGTCGGCGGGCGCACGACGAGCGATCAAGCTCGGCACCGCGATCATGCAGATGCCCGCGCGGACACCCGCGACGACGGCGGCGACGGTTGCGACGCTCGACCTCCTCTCGGGCGGCCGCGTCCTCCTCGGCCTCGGGACGAGCGGCCCCCAGGTCGCCGAGGGCTGGCACGGCCAGCCCTGGGGCAAGCCGCTCACGCGCACCCGCGAGTACGTCGAGATCGTCCGCACGATCCTCCGCCGCGAGGAGCCGCTCGAGCACCACGGCGAGCACTACGACATCCCCTACTCGGGCCCCGGCGCGACCGGACTCGGCAAGCCGCTCAAGCTGATCGTGCACCCGATCCGCGCGGACGTGCCCGATCTACCTCGCCGCGATCGGCCCGAAGAACGTCGCGCTGGCGGCGGAGATCGCGGACGGCTGGCTCCCGATCTTCTTCTCGCCCGAGCGCTTCGGCGAGACGCACCGCCCGATGCTCGAGGAGGGCTTTGCGCGCCGCGGCGGCCGCCCGGAGGGCTGGGACCTCGCCGCGCACGTACCCGTCGTGGTCACGGACGACGTCGCAGGCTGCGCGCGACTTCCTGAAGCCGCTCCTCGCCCTCTACGTCGGCGGCATGGGAGCGAAGGGCCAGAACTTCTACACCCGGCTGGCAGAGCGCTACGGGTACGCCGACGCGGCCGCGACGATCCAGGACCTCTATCTCGGCGGCAAGAAGAACGAGGCGATCGCAGCGGTCCCCGACGCGCTCGTCGACGAGGTCGCGCTCGTCGGCGACCGGGCGCGGATCGCCGACCGGGTCGCCGCGTTCCGCGACTCCGGCGTGACGACGCTCGTCCTCCAGGCACGCCAGCCCGAGGCGCTCAGGCTGCTCGCCGACCTGAGCCTGTGAGGCGCCGCATCTACCTCATGCGCCACGGGGCCGTGGCGTACTTCGACGACGGACGCCCGGTCGCGCCCGACGACGTCCCCCTCACCGCGGAGGGCCGCGCGCAGGCGGAGGCGGCGCGCGAGCTCCTCGAGGGGATCCGGCTCGACCGCGTGATCGCGAGCGGCCTGCCGCGGACGAACGAGACCGCCGCCCTCGTCGCCCCCGGCCACGAGGTCGAGACCTGGCCCGAGCTCCGCGAGATCACGGGAGAACGGTTCTCGTCGATCCCGCAGGAGGAGCTCGAGTCGGCGTTCGTCGGCGCGTTCCACGGCGTCGTGCCGAACGACAAGCGGTTCCTCGGCGGCGAGACCATCGGCGAGCTCTTCGACCGCGTGCTCCCCGCGCTCGACCACCTCGTCGGCGACCAGGGCTGGGACACGGCGCTGGTCGTCGCCCACGGGGCGGTGAATCGCGCGATCCTCTCGTACGCGCTCACCGGCGAGCGGATGTTCCTCGGGAGCTTCGAGCAGGCGCCGGGCTGCCTCAACGTGCTCGACGTCGGCGGCGAGGCGACGGCCGCCGAGTGGGTCGTCCGGGCGGTCAACGTCGCCGCCGCCGACCTCGTGCACCGCACCACCCGCCTGACGCAGATGGAGCAGTACTGGGCGCAGTACCAGCCGGACGAGGGCGCCGCCTGACGGAGGAATGTGTCCGACCGGCCGAGGCGCACAGCGTTCGCCGGGTGAACGAGAGGGGCGGGATCGCTCCCGCCCCTCTGCGATCTCCGACGTCGGCCGGAGACACGATGCTCATGGTGGCGCTAGGCGCCCTTGTCCGACCGACACCTGAGCGCCGACACTGGCTGGAACGTGCCGTCCGTGAACTTCTGCAGCTCCAGGCAGTCGATCGGCCGCTGGTCGACGCCCCCCGTTCGTACTGCCGGTTTCCGGGCAGGAGGAACGGGTTCGGCTCGTTCCAGTTGCGGAAAGCCTTCATCAGCGACGCCCGCGTCGGGTTCTTGCCAGCCTGGTACATCAGCTGCACGAACGCCTGCGCCGCCGCGACGCCGTAGAGGTTCAGGCCGTCCACGGGGTTGCCGCTCGGGTAGTACTTCGCCATCACCTGCTTGTAGAGCTTCATCGCCGGCGTCGTTGTCCCACTTCGGGTTCGCGGGATCCTTCGAGTACTGCCGCCGTGTACGTGCTGCTCACGAGGTCCCCTCCGCCCGAGCGCTGCGCGAGGGTCAGGATCGCGTCCGTAGCGGAGACCGAGCGTCGTGTAGATCACCGGCGGCGTCCACCTGAGCGCGTTGGCGATCGCGTACGCCTGGATCGCGAAGCTTCGGCGTCGCGAAGATGACGAAGACGGTCGCGCCGGTCGCCCGCAGCTTCGCCATCTGCGACGCTGACGTCGGCCGCGGTGAACTCGTAGCGCTCCTCAGCCGACGATGTTCGCTCGCCTTGTCGCCGAGCCCCAGCTTCGAGCCCGCGGAGGTTGTCCTCGCCGAAGCTGTCGTTCTGCATACAACACCGCGATCTTCGCGTTCGGGCTGTTACGCGCGATCGCCTGGCCGTAGAGCTTGCTCTCGAACTCGTAGTCGGGCTGCCAGCCGCCCGTCCACGGGTACTTCTTCGCGTTGGCCGGCGCGAACCAGGTCGACGCACCCGTCGCGTTGAGGATCTGCGGCACCTTGCGCGCGTTCATGTACGGCCTGATCGCCTCGTTGTACCTCCGTGCCGAGCTGACCCGACGATCGCGAACACCTTGTCCTCCTCGACGAGCCGCCGCGTCTGCTGCACCGTCTGGGCGGGGTTGTAGGCGTCGTCGTAGTATCTTGAAGACGATCTGCCGGCCGTAGATCGCCGCGCCTTGCCGTCGGGCCCCTTCCGGCGTTGATGTACGAGAAGTACGCCTTCATCGCGGTCGGAATCGTGGCGTAGAGCGACGCGGACCCCGTCAGCGGGAAGCGTGCCGCCGATGGTGATCGTCTTTGCGGTGATCCCCGTCTCCGACGCGGCCGACGTTGCGCTCGACGCCGTGACGCCGAGCGCTGCCACGAGCGCCGCGGCCAAGAGCACGACCTTCCTCATGCGGACTCCTTTGGAGATGATGCGATCGCGGCGAGCGTAACCCGCCGCAAATCGGTTTGCCAACCACTGAGACGGCCTTCGCCGTACGGCGGTTAGGCCCTCCTACCCGAGCCCGATCTCGCCGGCGAGCCGCTCGGCCTCGTCGAGCTCGTCCGAGAGCGCGTCGATGCCCGCTCGCCCAGATCGCGGGGTCGGTGAGGTCGAGGCCGACGAGCCGGGCGAGCTCCTCCGGGCGACCGTGAGCCGCCGGCGCGGAGCAGCTCGAGGTACGGCTCGACCATCGCGTCGCCCTCCTGCAGGTACCGGCGGTAGATCGCGAGCGAGAAGAGGTAGCCGTAGGCGTACGCGTAGACGTAGCCCGGCGTGCCCGTGAAGTGCGGGATGTAGCTCCACCACGGCGTGTACCCCTCGGTCGAGACGGAGTCGCCGAAGAGCGCGTTCTGGGCCTCGAGCCACAGCTCGCCGATCCGCTCGGAGGCGATCTCGCCCTGACTCGCGGCGCTCGGTGTGCACGGCGTGCTCGAAGCGGTTCATCGCGATCTGCCGGAACGTCGTCGCGATCGCGTCCTCGATCCTGCCCGGTGAGGAGGTCGAGCCGGCGGCGCGGGTCGTCCTCGTCGGCGAGGAGGAGCTCGAAGGTCAGCGCCTCCCCGAACACCGAGGCCGTCTCGGCCGTCGTCAGCGGAGTCGAGGAGTTGAACAGGCCGAGCGGCTGCGCGAGGACGCCGTGCAGGCCGTGGCCGAGCTCGTGGGCGAGCGTGAGGATCGAGCGGCGGTCGCCCGTGTAGTTCATGAGCACGTACGGGTGGACGCCGGGGACGGTCGTCGCGCAGAACGCGCCCGTCCGCTTGTCGGGCCTGCACGGGCCCGTCGATCCAGCTGTCGTCGAAGAAGCGGGCGACGATGCTCGCCGGCCTCGTCGGAGAACTCGTTGTACGCGTCGACGACGATCGCGCCGCGCGTCTTCCCACGGAACCCTGGCCGTGTCCGTCGAGACCGGTGCGAAGCGGTCGAAGTGCTCGAGCCGGTCGAGCCCGAGCAGCCGCGCCTTCAGGCGGTAGTACCGCTGGGCCACGTCGTAGCGGGACGTCGTCGCCTCGATGAGCGCCTCGACGGCCTCGTCGGTCGTCTCGTTCGCGAGGTTGCGGGACGTGATCCAGGTCGGGTAGCCGCGCAGGCGGTCGTCGATCGACTTGTCCAGCAGGATCGTGTTGAAGACGAACGTCCGCGTCCGCAGTCCCGGCCCGAGCGCCTCGGTGATCGCCTCGCCGGCCGCGCGGCGCGTGTCGCGGTTCGAGTCGTACAGCCGTGCCATCGCCGTCTCGAGCGACAGCGCCTCGCCGTCCAGCGAGACGCGCAGCGCGCCCAGCAGCTCCTCGTAGAGCCGCGACCACGCCGACACGCCCGAGACGGTCTTCTCGGTGACGATCCGCTCCTCCGGCTCGGAGAGGAGGTACGGCCGGAACTTCCGGAGCGAGCGGAGGTGGTGGCGCCAGTCGTCGAGGGCCGGGTCGGCGAGGACCTTCTCGACGACGTCGTCCGGCGCAGCCGCCCATTCGAGCGCGAAGAAGAGGAGCTGGGTCTCGAGCGCCGCCGCCTTCTCCCCGAGCCGCGCGACGAGCGCGCCACGCGCGGGATCGGCCATGTTCGTCGCGAAGACGAGATGCGCGTACGTCAGCGGCCGGACGACCGCCGACTCGATGCGCTCGTGCTCGCGCGACCGCCTCGGCGAGCTCCACCGCGCCGAGCTCGGCCACCTTCCCGTGGTACCGCTCGCGGAAGGCCGCCGCATCTGCTTCCGCCTCGTTGACTGCCGCATCGATGCGCGGGTCGTCGATTCCCTGGAAGAGATCGGAGAGGTCCCACGCAACCTCTTCCGCCCCTGTGATCTCTGTGGTCGCCATGCGCCGGAGACTAGCGATGGGCGCCTGCTGCACGCGTGGGTCGCCTGGCGCGGCCCACGCAGCTCACGCGAACGCTCCTCGCCTCAGCCGCGCGCCGGCACCGTGAGCTCATCCGGTCGCGTGACGGGGGCGCGACAGGAGAAGCGCTCGCAGACGTAGACGGCCGGCTGCCCGTCGACGAGCCCCTTGCCCGCGAGCAGCGGGACGTCCTCGGACGGGCCGACGGCGACCACGGTCTCGGGGGAGAAGCCGGCGAGCGCGGCCCGCGCCACGTCGGAGCGGACGCCCCCGACGATCGCAACCTCGCGCGGCGGCGAAAGGTGGAGGTCGAGGGCGCAGAGCGCCCAGGAAAACGCCCGCGGGACCCGCTCCATCGCCGGGCGCCAGCAGCCGCAGGACGCCGTCCCCGCGAGCGATCGAGGGCGTCGTCGCCCCAGATTCGCCCGAGGCGCACGAGGAGCGAGGCCATCATCGAGTTCCCGGACGGCGTCGGGTCGTCGTCGAGGTCCTTCGATCGCGCGGCGAGCTCCTCCCCGTCGTTCGGAGCGAGGAAGAAGCCGCCGCGCTCGTCGTCGGCGAAGAGCTCGATCGCGACGTCGGACGATCCGACGGGCCTCGAGCAGCCAACGCACGTCACCCGTCGCGACGTGCAGCTCGACGAGGCCGTGCGCGACGTTCGCATGGTCGTCGAGGAAGCCCTCCGCCGCTGACCCTGCCGTCGCGGATGCTCCTGAGGACACGTCCGTCGTCGCCGCGCAGCGGACCGAGGAGGAACGCACCGAGCGCCTCGGCCGCCTCGAAGCCAGTCGGCGCGGTCGAGCCGACGGGCGGCCTCGGCGAGGGCCGCGAGCGCGAGCCCGTTCCACGAGGCGATCGCCTTGTCGTCCCGGAACGGCTGCGGCCGTTCGGCCCGATCGGCGAGCAGCCGCGCCTTCGTCTCCGTGTCGAGCTCGCCGCGGACGATGCGCGCGGCCGTGCTCGAACGGCTCGAGCAGCGATCCGTCGAGCCCGAGCCCCTCCCACTCCGTCGGCGTCCAGGTGTACGTCAGCCCCTCGACGCCGTCCGTGTCGGCGTCCTGCGCCGACGCGAACCCGCCACTCTCGAGGAGCATCTCCCGGAGCAGGTACCCGACGGTCTCCTCGACGACCGCCCGGTACCGCTCCTCGCCCGTCACGACCCACGCGTGGAGGTACGCCGAGGTGAGGAGCGCGTTGTCGTAGAGCATCTTCTCGAAGTGCGGGACGAGCCAGCGGGCGTCGACCGAGTAGCGGTGGAAGCCTCCGCCGACGACGTCGTAGAGGCCACCGGCGGCCATCCCGTCGAGCGTTCGGCGGACCATCCCGAGGGCCTCGGGGCCGCCGCGGCGGAGCAGGAGCTCGATCGCCGACGACGGCGGGAACTTCGGCGCGGTCCCGAAGCCGCCGAACGCGGGCTCGTAGTCGCGCGCGAGGCCGCGCTCCGCCGTGTCGAGCAGATCGCGCGTCAGCTCGTCGTCGGCGGCCTCGAGCCGCGCCGCGCCGCCGAGCGAGCCGACGAGGCGCTCCGCCTGCGCCTCCAGGTCGTCGCGTCGCTCGCGCCACGTCTCCGCGATCGCCTGGAGGATCTGCCGGAACGCCGGGAGCCCGTGCCGGGGCTCGGGCGGGTAGTACGTGCCCGCGTAGAACGGCCGGCCATACGGGGTCAGGAACACGGTCGTCGGCCAGCCGCCCTGGCCGGTCATCGTGACGCACGTTTCCATCGTCAGCGCGTCGACGTCGGGCCGCTCCTCGCGGTCGACCTTGACGTTCACGAAGAGGTCGTTCATGAGCGCCGCCGTCGCCGGGTCGGAGAACGACTCGTGCTCCATCACATGGCACCAGTGGCAGGAGCTGTAGCCGACCGAGACGAGGATGGGAACGTCGCGCTCGCGCGCGCGGGCGAAGGCCTCCCCGCCCCACGGATTCCAGTCCACGGGGTTCCCGGCGTGCTGGAGGAGGTAGGGGCTCGACGAGTCGGCGAGGCGGTTCATCCAGGCACCGTACGCACGCCGCGGAGGTCGGTGCAGCGGAGCGCCCGCACGCGCGACGAGTCGAGGCGGCAGTCGAGCGACCGGAACGATCCACACGAGCTCGGACCGAGAACCCGTGCCACCCGTGACGTGGAGGCGCACTACGGATCGCCGTCGGCGCGTGCCGTCTCGGCCGATCCGTCACGCCGCCGTCGCTCGCGGCGGTGGCGCACGTACTCCACGAGACCGGCGACCCCGACTGCCACGGCGAACGCGACGATCAGGCCCTTCCACGGCTGCTCCTCGAACGTCTTGCCGCCGAAGTAGCCCAGGCATGGCGGCGTACGTCCCCCAGACGAAGCCCGCGACGACGTCGGCCGCGAGGAACCGCCGCCAGGAGAACGTGTGGATGTAGCCGGCGGAGAACGTCACCGCCGTCCGCCCGCCGGGGATGAACCGTGCGATGACGATGATGTAGGTCCCCCGCTGTTCGAGCTGCTGCTCGGCCCAGTCGAACCCCTTCCGGCTCTTCTCGCCCCCGAAGAGCGCTTCACGGTGTGCTCGCCGAGCCAGGTGCCGATGCCGTACGAAATGTTGTCGCCGACGATCGCGCCCGTCGAGGCAGCAGAGGATCACGAGCGGCAGGCTGAGATCGCCCGAGCCCGCGAGCACACCGGCCGTGATCACCACCGTCTCGCTCGGCACGAGCGGGAAGAACGCGTCGATCATGGCGACGGCGAAGACCACGAGATACGACCAGTCGCTCGAGACCCACTGCTCGAACTGGCCGAACATCGCGAGGAACTCGGGCCCGAGGGCGAGGGCGGTCGGCACGCGACCATCCTCGCAGAGACGCCTCACACGACGACCGCACGGCGGCGCAGCGATGATGGGCGGCGTGGCTCACCAGCCTCTGCGGGGCACCCGGGTGGTCGACGTGACGACGTCGATCGCCGGGCCCGTACTGCGCGCAGATCCTGGCTGCGCTCGGCGCCGACGTCGTCAAGGTCGAGCGGCCCGACACGGGCGACGACGGCCGCGCCTGGGGGCCGCCGTTCTGGAACGGCGAGAGCACGATGTTCCTCTCGGCGAACGCCGGCAAGCGCTCGCTCGGCGCTCTCGCTCCGCGACCCGGACGGTCGTGAGGCGCTGCTCCGGCTCGCGCGAGCGCGCGGACGTCTTCCTCCAGAGCCTCCGGCCCGGGCTCGCCGAGGAGCTCGGTCTCGGGCCCGACGTTCTGCGCGCGCGCAACCCGACGGGTCGTCTACTGCATCTTCGGCGCGTACGGCCGCGTCGGCCCGCTCTCGCACGAGCCCGGCTACGACGCGCTCATGCAGGCCGCCGGCGGGCTGATCTCGGTGACCGGGCGAGCCCGGCCGGCCGGGCGTCCGCGTCGGCGCCTCGCTGATCGACCAGGGCACCGGGACCTGGGCTGCGCTCGGCGTGCTCGCCGCGCTGCTCGAGCGCGACCGCACCGGCGAGGGCCCGGTCGTCGACGTCTCGCTGTACGAGACGGCGCTCGGCTACATCGGCTACCACCTCGCCGGCTACCTCGCCGACGGCACGGTGCCGACCGGCGCAGGGCACGCGCTTCCCGATGGTCGCGCCGTACCAGGTGTTCCCGACCGCGCGACGGCGAGCTGATGATCGCCGGCGGCAACGACCGGCTGTTCGCGCGCGATCTGCGACGTGCTCGGCACGCCCGGAGCTGGTCGACGACCCGCGCTTCCGCACGAACCCCGACCGGGTCGTCAACCGCGACGCGCTCTGTCGCGCTGCTCGAGGAGCGGCTGCGAGCGGAGACGACCGCGCACTGGCACGAGCGCCTCACGGCGGCAGGGGTGCCCGCGGCGCCGGTCGCGGACGTCGCCGACATCGTCGCGGCGCCGCAGACCGAGGCGCTCGGGATCCTCCAGCCGCTGCCCCACCCGGCGATCCCCGACCTCCGCCTTCCCGCTCTTCCCCTGAGCTTCGACCACGAGCGGGCCATCCACCGGTCTCGCCCCACCCGCCGTCGGCCAGCACACCGCCGAGATCCTGCGCGAAGCCGGCTACGACGACGAGACGATCGCGGCACTCGCCGCACGAGGAGTGATCACTGCATGAGTCACGTATCCGCGTCCTACAGCGCCACGATCTGCGCGTCCGCCTGGCCGACGCGCCGGGCTCGTTCGCCCGCGTCGCGAAGGCGATCGGCGACGCCGGCGGCTCGCTCGGCGCGATCGACCTCGTCCGCGTCGAGCAGCGCGAGAAGGTGCGCGACGTCACGGTCGCAGGCGTCGAGCGCCGAGCACCTCGAGGCGATCGTCGAGGCGGTGCGCGCGGTCGACGGCGTCGAGGTCGAGCACGTCTCCGACCGCACGTTCCTGCTGCACCTCGGCGGCAAGATCGAGGTGCGTGCCGAAGACGCCGCTCAAGACGCGCGACGACCTCTCGATGGCCTACACGCCGGGCGTCGCGCGCGTCTGCCAGGCGATCGCGGACGACCGCGACCCCGCCTGGAACCTGACCATCAAGCAGAACACGGTCGCGGTCGTCTCCGACGGCACCGCGGTGCTCGGGCTCGGCGACATCGGGCCCGAGGCGGCGATGCCGGTGATGGAGGGCAAGGCGCATCCTGTTCAAGGAGTTCGGCGGCGTCGACGCGTTCCCGCTCTGCCTCGCGACGAAGGACGTCGACGAGATCGTCGCGTTCTGCAAGGCGATCGCGCCGACGTTCGGCGGCATCAACCTCGAGGACATCTCGGCGCCGCGCTGCTTCGAGATCGAGCAGCGGCTGCGCACCGAGCTCGACATCCCCGTGTTCCACGACGACCAGCACGGCACGGCGATCGTCGTCGCTCGCCGCGCTCGTGAACGCGCTCAAGGTCGTCGGCAAGCGGCTCGAGGACGTGAAGATCGTGATGACCGGCGTCGGCGCCGCCGGGATCGCGACCGCCGACATCCTCATGCACGCCGGCGCGCGGAACGTGATCGGCGCCGATCGCGAGCGGCGCCGTCTACCGCGGCCGGCCGGGCCTCACGCCGGCGAAGGCGGCGTTCGCGGAGCGGTCGAACCCCGACGGCGAGCAGGGCACGGCCGACGAGCTGCTCGCCGGCGCCGACGTCTTCATCGGCCTCTCGGCGCCCGGGGCGGTCTCGCGCCGCAGGCGGTCCGGACGCATGGCGAAGGACGCGATCGTCTTCGCGATGGCCAACCCGACCCCCGAGGTCGCGCCCGAGGAGATCGCAGGAGCACGTGGCCGTGGTCGGGACACGGGCCGCTCCGACTACCCGAACCAGATCAACAACGTGCTCGCGTTCCCCGGCGTCTTCCGCGGCGCGCTCGACGTGCGGGCGAGCGCGATCACCGAGGGGATGAAGGTCGCCGCGAGCCACGCCCTCGCGACGGTGATCGCCGACGACGAGCTCGGGCCCGAGTACGTGATCCCCGGCGTCTTCAACCGCGACGTCGCCCCGCGCGTCGCGGCGGCGGTCGCCGAGGCGGCGGAGCGCGACGGCGTCGCGCGCAAGCGACTCGTGGCGAGCGTCGACGAGCGTAAGCCGGCAGGGCGAGACTGCCGCTACGGGTAGGGGGCGCTCGGGCGCCCCCTACTCGTAGTGCAGCGCCTCGAGCGGATTGAGCCTCGCCGCTCGGCGCGCCGGGAAGATCGCCGCGAGAATCCCCACGATGATCGCGGCGATGGTGAAGACGATGATCTGGGTCGTCGGGAACGCGAACTCGAGGAAGTCGACCTTGGCGATCAGGATCCCGGCGAGGATCAGCCCGAGCGCGATCCCGACGAACGCCCCGATCAGCGCGGTGATGACGCTCTCGTGGCGGATCATCCGCCGCGTCTGACGCCGCGTCAGGCCGATCGCGCGCAGCATCCCGATCTCCCGTGTGCGCTCGAACACGGTCAGCACGAGCGTGTTGACGATCCCGAACAGGCTCACGATCACCGAGAGCGCGAGCAGGACGTAGAGGATGTTCAGGATCGAGTTGAGCCCCGAGATCTGGTTGTCGATGAACTGCTCGCGGGTCTGCACCTTCGCGTTCGGGTAGCCGGCCAGAGCGCCTTCTCGAGCGCGGCCGGTTCGCGTCCGACTCGCCGCCCGCGACCTTGACGAACGTGAACAGGTCCTTCGGCTGCGGGTTCTCGGCGTCCCACGTCGCAGCCGAGATCGTGACCGAGCCCGAACGGCGACCCGCCGGTCGGCGGATCGAAGATCCCCTTCACCGGTGAACGTCCGCGTCTTCCCGGTGACGAACGTGACCGGGACGGTCGAGCCGACCGTCAGGTGATGGTCCTTGGCGTAGCCGTCGTCGACGAACGCCCCGTCCTGGCCCGAGCGTCGTGAATGACTCCTGGGAGCCGTCCTTCCAGACGAGCGTGATGACGTCCTTCGCCTGCGGCGTGACGGCCGTCGTGAAGCTCGTCTTGCCGAACACGAGCGTCTCGCCCGTGCGGACGCTGCCGACGGCGGTGACGCCGGGCGCCCGCGCGCGCGGTCTCGCCCGATCGAGACGGGGATCGGCGAGTAGTTGTTCTGCGCCGTGATCGCGTAGTCGGCCGCGAAGATGTCGTTCACGGCGCCCCGGAACGTCTGGCGTGATCCCGGCCGCGAGCGTCGCGACGAGCGTGACGAGCGCGAGCCCGATCATCAGCGCCGCGGCGGTCGACGCCGTGCGCTGCGGGTTGCGCCGCGCGTTGTCGCGCGCGAGCGCGCCGGCCGCGCCGCCGATCCGGGTCGCCGGCCAGCCGAGGATCCCCGACAGAGCGGGGATGAACGGCGCCGACAGCATCGCGACGCCGACGAACACGAGCAGCGTGCCGACGATCAGGAGGAGAGCACGGTCGACGTCCCGTGCGAGAACAGGCCCGAGGACGAGCAGGCGCGAAGCCGAGCGCCGTGAGCACAGCCGCGACCGGCGTCCGGAAGCGGTGGAAACGGCCCGGCGGGCAGCTCCGCCCCTCGCGCACGGCGGCGATCGGCGGCACGCGCGTCGCGCGCAGCGCGGGGAAGAAGCTCGCGATCAGGGTCACGACGATCCCGAGCGCGAGCGAGACGATCGATCGTCCGCGTCTCGAACAGGAGGCCGTTGTTCGGCAGCGTGAACCCGACCGCGTCGAACAGCGAGAACAGGCCCTTGGCGAGCGCGAGCCCGAGGAAGAGGCCCGACGACGACGCGATCACGCCCATCACGAGCGCCTCGAACACGACGGCGACACCGCACCTGGCGCCGCGACGCGCCGAGCGTGCGCAGCGTCGCGAGCTCGCGCGTCCGCTGCGCGATCGTGATCGAGAGCGAGTTGACGATCACGAACGCGCCGACGAACAGCGCGATCACGCCGAACGCGAGCAGGAAGTAGCGGAGGAAGGAGATGAACTCGTCGGTGTCCTTCGCGTCCTCGTCGGCCTGGGCGTCGCCGGTGCGCACCTCCGTGTCCGGCGGCAGGATCTCGCGGATCTGCGCGATGAGCTGTCGCCGGCGAGACGCCGGGCTTCGCGGCGACGCGGATCTGGTCGAGCTTGCCCTCCTTGTCGAACAGCCGCTGAGCGGTCGCGAGATCGAACCCGGCGAGCGTGGCGCCGCCGATCGAGCTGACCGACGCCGAACTTGACGATGCCCGGAGATCATGAGCTGCTCGACGGGCCCCTCGACCTGGACGCCGATCGTCTCCCCACCGCGAGGTCCTTCTTGTCGGCCGTCGACTTGTCGACGACGACCTCGTTCGCCCGCGGCCATGCTCCCTCGACGAGCGCGAGACTGTTGAACTGCGGCTTCGTCGGATCGACCGAGAAGCCGAGGTTCGGGCGCTCCGCCGAAGGCGATCGCCTTGCCGTCCTTCACGAGCTGCGCGTTCTCGCTCGCGACGCCGCCGATCGCGTCCTTGACGTCGGGCAACGCCTTCACCTTCGCCAGCAGCGACTCGTCGAACGGCGGCCTCCGTCGTGCCGGAGTCGCCGCTCACGTCGAACGCCGACTTCGGCGTGATCGTGGCGTCGGTGTTCCGGTAGACGTCGCTGAAGATCGCGTCGAACGCCTTGTCGATCGAGTCGGTGAGCACGAAGGTGCCGCTCACCGTCGCGACGCCGAGGACGATCGCGACCGCGGTCAGCGCGGTGCGCAGCTTGCGGGTCGAGAAGCGCCTTGAGCGCGAACGCGCATCATTGCGCGCCGATCTCCTCCATCGCCTCGTTGATCTCGGTGCTGCGGACGCGCCGGAGAGCTCGCGCACGATCTGCCCGTCGGCGAGGTAGAGCACGCGGTCGGCGATCGCGGCGGCACGCGCCTCGTGGGTGACCATCACGATCGTCTGCCCGAGCTCCTCGACCGAGTCGGCGGAGGAGCTCGAGGATCTCGTGGCCCGTGTGCGAGTCGAGGTTGCCCGTCGGCTCGTCCGCGAAGACGACGTCGGGCTGCGATACGAGCGCGCGCGCGATGGCGACGCGCTGCTGCTGGCCGCCCGAGAGCTCCGCGGGGCGGTGCTAGAGCCGGTCGCCGAGGCCGACCGACGCGACGAGCCGGTCGAAGAAGGCCTGGTCGGGCTTCTCGCCCGCGATCAGCGAGCGGCAGCTGGATGTTCTCCTCGGCGCTCAGCATCGGCAGCAGGTTGAAGAACTGGAACACGAAGCCGATGTGCTCGCGCCGGAGCTTCGTCAGGTCGGAGTCCTTGAGCGTCGTGATCTCCTTCCCGGCGACCGCGACCGAGCCCGAGGTGGGCTTGTCGAGGCCCGCCAGGATGTGCATCAAGCGTCGACTTGCCCGACCCCGACGGCCCCATCACGGCGGTGAGCTTCCCGCGCGGGACGTCGACCGAGACCCCGCGAAGCGCGTCGACCGCGGTCTCGCCCTCGCCGTAGCGCCGCGTGACGTCGCGCGCGACGACGACCGTCCCGTTCTCGCTGCTCATCGTGTCTCCTCGCTCTTCGGCTCATCGATCGCACACCAGGTTGCCCGGCTCCCAGAACGGGCCAGGGTGCGGGAAACCCTACTCCTGAACCGGTGCTGGCCCGGATGCGGAGCGGCTCCCGGGGGCACGCGCGTCGGGCCAGCCTCTGTCAGCCCATCCGGCGCTGCGCCTCGGTCAGCACGTCGCCGAGGATCCCGACGATCTCGTCCATCTCCGCCTCGGTCGCGACGAGCGGCGGCGAGATCTGGACGACGGGGTCGCCGCGGTCGTCGGTCCGGCAGATCAGGCCCGCGTCGAAGAGCGCGGGTGAGAGGTAGCCCGCGCAGCAGCGTCTCGCACTCCTCGTCGGAGAATGTCTCGCGCGTCTCCTTGTCGCGCACGAGCTCGATCCCGTAGAAGAAGCCCGTCCCGCGCACGTCGCCGACGATCGGCAGGTCGAGCAGCGTCTCGAGCTTCGCCGCGGAACACACCCTCCGTCTCGCGCACGTGGTCGACGATCCGCTCCCGCTTCATGATCTCGATGTTCTTGAGCGCGATCGCGCACATGCACGGGGTGCCCGCCGAACGTGATCCCGTGCGAGTACATCGAGGTCGCGTCGAGGAACGGCTCCATCACGCGGTCGGTGGCGATCACCGCACCGATCGCGGCATACGACGACGACAGCCCCTTCGCCGACGTGACGATGTCCGGCCGGATGTCGTAGCGCTCCGAGCCGAACCAGTAGCCGAGCCGACCGAACGCCGTGATCACCTCGTCGGCGGAGAGCAGGATGTCGTAGCGGTCGCAGATCTCGCGCACGCCCTGCCAGTAGCCGGCAGGGGGCGTGAAGCAGCCGCCGGCGTTCTGCACGGGCTCCATGTGGACGAGGCACACCGTCTCGGGGCCCATCGCGAGGATCGTCTGCTCGAGGTCGTCGAGCAGGAACGCGGTGAACTCCTCCTCGGTCTCGTCGGTCGGCCGGTGGTAGCGGTTCGTGTTGTGGACGTGCCGCACCTCGGGCACGAGCGGCTCGAACGGCACGCGGATCGCGGGGATGCCGTTGATCGAGAGCGCTCCCATCGTCGTGCCGTGGTAGGCGACGTGCCGGGCGATCGCCTTGTAGCGGCGCGGGCGTGGCTGGGCCGCAGCGACGACCGCGTCGTGGTACGTCTCCGGCTCGGCGAGCACCGTGCCGGAGCCGCTTCTCGCCGCGCACGAGGTAGTACTGGCGCGCGAGCTTCCATGCCGACTCGACCGCCTCCGAGCCGCCCGAGACGAAGAAGACGCGGTTGAGGTCGCCCGGCGCGAGCGAGGCAACCTCCGGCCGCGAGCTCGATTGCACGCGGGTGCGCGTACGACCAGTTCGTGTAGAAGGGCAGCTCGCGCATCTGCTCGAGCGCCGCCTGCCCGATCTCCTCGCCGTGCGAGTAGCCGATGTTGACGGAGAAGAGACCGGCGAGCGCATCGAGGTAGCGCTTGCCGTTCGCGTCCTCGAGGTAGCACCCGTCGCCGCGCACGATGATCGGCACGTCGGCCGCGTCGTAGCCGCCCATGCGGGTGAAGTGCATCCAGAGGTGGTCCTTGGCGAGCTGCTGGTACGAATGCGCGTCCACGATCCGAGGAGGAGCATACGGCGAGAGGCGTGGCGAGGGCAGTGGGGTGCGTGCGGGTGTCGAGGGCCAGGTGGCGCTTCCTCCGCCCGGACCTCCAACCCGGGCAGATCGCTGCCGCTGCGCGGTGCAGGTGCTGGTGGTGGAGGTGGTGGAGGTGGCTCGTGCGAGCCCTCGTGTTCGGTCAACCACACCCGGCGACTCGTGCGTACCGGCGACCGCATCGATCGCGTCGTCGGCACCGTCTCTGGATGAGCATTCATCAGAGACAGCTCCAGAAGCGCCTCGAAGTCCTTGCGAATCGCCTCGCCCGCGATTTCCCATCGGTCTCGCGCACGGAAGTGGAGGAGAGCATCACGAGGGCCGTGACGCCGTTGCTCGCCAGCGTCCGCATTCTCGACTCCGTGCCGATCCTCGTCGAACGTCACGCACGCGAACGCATCAACGCTCGCGTGTACTCGAACGCACCGCAGGCAGCCTGACCGTCCGGGGGTCGGGCATGCTCGAGCCCGGCCCCTGAAAGCTGCGCGGTGCACCAGGTTGCAAGCCGGGGGGGCGCCGGTTCGGGACCCGGGCTTGAGCGCGGGATGCTCGTGGGGCTCGCCGCTTGCATCGGAATGACGCGTGTGACCATGGACGGGTCGTAAGGGCAGACCTCCCCCACGCTGGCGCGCGCGCCAACGAGAGCGTAGTCTGGCTCGCATGATCAGCTGGCTCGCCGCGCTTGCCGCGGTGGCGTTGGCTGCGGCAACGACGCTTGCGTCCACGGCGCAGGGCGCGCACGGGGACGTCCGTATCGACTTGCTCTCCGTCACCCCCCGCCCCCCACAGGCGGCGCAGCCCTTCGAGCTCGTCGCGCGAGTCGAGTTCGCCCCGGCTCCAGGGTCGATCCATTGCAGCGTCTGGACCGGCGGTCAGCGATTCAGAAACATCCGGCTCACTTGGAAGAACTCGATCGCGCGCTGCTTCTTCCGTGTGCCGGCTGGTGCACGCGGGAAGCGCCTGACGATCGGGCTCGCCGCGACGCTCGGCCGTTCGCTCACGCGCACGACGCTGACGTTCCGGGTCTCTTGAGCGATCCAAACCGACCCGCAACTGCATAGGCGCCCGTCGAGCTCGAAGCCGATAACGGACTACCCCCTCGAACCGACCCCATTCAGCGAGAGTCGCCGCACGTCGACGCTCGTGTCTCGCTCATGCGGCCTCCGGTCGGGGGAGCGGTTCGGGAAGCGGCACGGCCGCCGGCATCGCCTCTCCGGGCGGCGCGAGCGGAGCCCCCGGAGAACGTTGCCGATCATGACGAGCACCGCGACCAGGAAGATCGCGCTGGCGATGACGTTCACCTGCGGCGGCACGGAGACGCGCGCCGCTCCCCAGACGAAGAGCGGGAACGTCGTCGTCGGCCCGGCGACGAAGTACGTGATCACGAAGTCGTCGATCGAGAGCGCGAACCCGAGCAGCGCCGCGCTGAGGATCGCCGGGGCGAGCGAGCGGCAGCGTGACCTTGCGGAACGTCGTCCACTCGTCGGCGCCGAGATCCATCGCCGCCTCCTCGAGGTGGCGGTCGAAGTCGATCAGCCGCGCCTTCACCGTGACGACGACGTAGCTGACGATGAACATGACGTGCGCGATGAAGATCGTCCCGAAGCCCGTGACGATGCTGCATGTTGAGGAACAGCGTCAGGAGCGAGGCGCCGAGCACGATCTCGGGCGTCGACATCGGCAGGAAGATCGAGCATGTTCGTCGCGCCGCGGCCGCGGAAGCGTGGCGCACGATCGCGAGCGCGAGCAGCGTGCCGAGCACGGTCGCGACGATCGTCGAGACGACGCCGATCTCGAGCGACTTGACGACGGCGTCGACTGGATGCCCGGACGGACGTCCCAGTGCACCCAGTTGTCGAGCGTGAAGCCCTCCCAGACGTAGTTGAAACGGCCGCTCGGGGCGTTGAACGAGAACAGGATCACGACCGCGATCGGCAGCAGCAGGTAGCAGAACGCGAGGAAGCGCGTAGAACGCCGGCAGCAGATGTGGCGCGCGGACCCAGCGCCATCGCTAGCCCGGTCAGCCTCTCCGTGCCGACGGCGCGCGCGTAGACGAGCAGCCCGACCAGGATCAGCGCCATCAGGATGAACGACAGCGCCGCCGCGGCCGGGTAGTCGAGCAGCGTCGAGGAACTTCGACTGGATCACGTTGCCGATCATGTACTGGCGCGGCGTGCCGAGCAGCTGCGGCGTTGATGAAGTCGCCCGCGGCCGGGATGAAGGTGAGCAGCGTGCCCGCGACGATGCCCGGGCGCCGAGAGCGGCAGCGTCACCCGGAGGAACGCCTGCCGCTTGCTCGCGTAGAGGTCCTCCGCCGCCTCGAGCAGCCGCGGGTCGATCTGCTCGAGCGACACGTACAGCGGCAGCGCCATGAAGGGCAGGAAGTTGTAGGTGATGCCCGCGACGACGGCGACGCGAGGTCGCGAGCAGCCGCCCGTCGGCGCCGAGCACGTGGATGTCGCGCAGGAAGCCGACCACCGGGCCCTCGTCGGCGAGGATGTTGAGCCAGGCGAGCGTCCGCACCAGGTACGTGACGAAGAACGGCGCGACGATCAGGATGAGGAACACGTTCTTCCAGCGCCCGGCCCGGAACGCGATCCAGTAGACGAGCGGGTACGCGATCGAGCAGCGCGAGGATGCGTCGCGATGCCCGCGTAGACGAACGAGCGGACGAACTGCTCGTGGTAGTCGAGATCGCGTCCCAGTAGTTCGAGAACGCCCAGTCGAACGTGTAGCCCGTCGTCGAACGTGCCCGGTCTGGAGCGACTGGTAGCCGAGGAAGCCGAGCGGGACGACGAAGAACAGCGCCAGCCAGACGAGCCCCGGGAGGAGCAGCAGATACGGCGTGAGCCCCTGGTGCCGGTGGAGGAAGCCCACGCCGCTCCGCGCGTCCTCACGCCGCCGAGCACCTTCTGCCACTGCTCGATGTACGTCTGGTTGTTGAGCGCCGTCCGAGTCGAACTGGTGCACCTTCGCGAGCATCTCCTCGGACGGGAAGATGAGCGGGTTGTTCGCCAGTCTCGGGGTCGGTCTTCGCGAGCTCCTCCTTGCGCGCCCTTGACCGGCGGTCACGTAGTTGACGTAGGCGGCGATCTGGGCGGCGATCTTCGGGTCGTAGACGAAGTTCATGTACGTCGACGCCGTCGGCGACGCTGCCGCCGGTCGGGATCATCATGTTGTCCGTCCAGATCATCGCCGCCCTTCGTCGGGCAGCGCCCACTTCAGCTTCGGGTTGTCGACGAGAGCAGCTGGCACGATGTCGCCCGACCAGGCGACCGCGGCGGCGAGGTCGCCCTTGCGTCAGCGGCTGGGCGTAGTCGTTGCCGGTGAACCGGCGGATCTGGCCGGAGTCGACGGCCTTCTGGACCCGGTCGATCGCCGCGTTCGAACGTCGCGTCCGTGACCTTGCGACGGGTCGTCGCCGTTGTCGAGCATCACGAGCCCGAGCGTGTCGGCCATCTCGTTCAGCATCGTGACCTTGCCCTTCAGCTTCGGGTCCTCGAGCAGCTGGTGATCGAGGTCACCGGCCCCGTCACGTTCTCGTTCTACGCGATTCCGGTCATGCCCGACTGCCACGGCAGGCGTGTACTTCGCGGTCGGGGTCGAACGGCGGGCTCGCCTGCGCGTCGATCAGGTTCGAGATGTTCGGGATCTGGTCCTTGTCGAGCTCCTCGACCCAGCCCTTGTCGATCATGCAGCGCCGGGTAGCGCGAGTTGTCGGTGAGGACGATGATGTCGCGGTCGATCGACTGGCCCTGCGAGAGCGGGCCCTGGATCTTCCCGAAGTACTCGGAGTTGTCGTTGATGTCCTCGAAGTAGTCGACCTTGATCCCGGTCTTCGGCGGTGAACGCGTCGAGCGTCGGGTGCTTCTTCGTCTTCTCGTCGAAGTCGATGTAGAGCGGCCAGTTCGAGAAGCGGAGGACGTCGTGCGAGCCTCCGCCGCTCCGCCGCCGCCCCCGCCGCCGCCGCCGCAGGCGGCGAGGAGGCCCGGGCAGGCTCAGGATCGTGGCGCCGGCCGCACCGCGCTGCACGAGCTCGCGACGGGTCATCCGCATGGTCATGCGGCGCTCTCCTCTCCTCGATCCGACGACGAAGGTCGCCTCGGGCGCCCAGGACAGGGTCGACGTGGCGTCCCGGGCGCGGGCGCGACGCCGCCCGGCCTCGACGTTCTGGTGGAAGACGGTGAGCGTCGCCGACCGGCGTCGCCGACGACGACCTGGGTCGCGACGCCGATGTAGGCGGACTCCTTGACGGTGCCCGTGAGCCGGTTCGCGCCGCCGTCGCCGAGGCGGATCTTCTCGGGCCGGACGCCGACCGAGACGCGGCCGCGCGGTGCCGTTCGTGTGCGCCGCGCAGCTCGGTGCCGTCGTCGAGCCGGACGACCCCGTCCCCGCGACGGTGCCCGTCGAGCAGGTTCGACTTGCCGAGGAAGCCCGCGACGAACGCCGTCCGCGGCCGCTCGTAGAGCTCGGCCGGGCGAGCCGAGCTGCTCGATCCGGCCGCCGTTCATGACCGCGATCGTGTCCGCCATCGTCATCGCCTCCTCCTGGTCGTGCGTGACGTGGACGAACGTGATGCCGACCTCGTGCTGGATCCGCTTCAGCTCGAGCTGCATCTGCTTGCGGAGCTTGAGGTCGAGCGCGCCGAGCGGCTCGTCGAGCAGCAGCACGCGCGGGTTGTTGACGAGCGCGCGGGCGAGCGCGACGCGCTGCTGCTGGCCGCCGGAGAGCTGGCGCGGCTTGCGGTTCTCCCGGCCCGCGAGGTCGACGAGCTCGAGGATCTCCGACACGCGCGTCCGCGACCTCGGCCTTCGCGATGCGCTTCCGCTCGAGCCCGAACGCGACGTTCTCGGCGACCGTCATGTGCGGGAAGAGCGCGTAGCTCTGGAAGACCGTGTTGACGTCCCGCTTGTACGGGCGGCAGGCCGACGACGTCGCGGTCGCCGAGGAAGATCCGCCCCGCGGTCGGCTCCTCGAAGCCGCCGATCATCCGCAGCGTCGTCGTCTTGCCGCAGCCGGAGGGGCCGAGCAGCGCGAAGAACGAGCCGCGCGGGATCTCGAGCGAGATCCCGTCGACGGCGCGCACGTCCGCCGAACTCCTTGACGACGTCCTCGAGGCGGACGTCGGGCGGCATCGCGCGTCTCGCTCATGCCGGTCGCTCTCCGCCGTCGCCCGATCGCGCTCGACGCCCCAGTCGTAGAGCTGCTTCCAGAGCTCGAGGTAGAGGAACGTCTCGGTCGAGACGACCTCGGGCAGCGACCGGATGCGGTTCGTCACGTCGAGCAGCCCCCGGCGGTCGGCGCAGACGACCTCGACGAGCAGGTCGAAGCGGCCGGTCGTGACGACGACGTAGTCCGCCTCCTCCCACTGGGCGAGCTCGTCCGCGACGACCTCCGGCGGCCCCGTCGTGCGGACCCCGACCATCGCCTGGGACTCGAAGCCGAGGCCGAGCGGGTTCGTCACGCCCGTGACCTGCAGGATGCTCTGCTCGCAGAGCCGGCCGTACCGCGCGCGCACGGTCGCCTCGGAGACGCCGAGCGTGGCGGCGATCCGCCGGAACGACTCGCGGCCGTTCCGCTGCAGCGCCTCGATGATCCCGCGGTCGACGTGATCGAGCTCGGGCGCGCGGGAGACGGGCCCGCGCCGCGCCGACGGCGCGCTCCGCGGCTGCGCCTTGCGCTCGACGCCGGCCTGCTGACGGCTGCGCAATGCGAGGAGTTCCTACCAAAATGCGACGCAATGCGTCAACCGCAGAGCGTTGCGGGCGGGAATGGGCAGGGGGCGCGGCCGGAGCCGCGCCCTCGAACAGCGCATCCTCAGGCGAGCTTCACGCAGACGTGCTTGATCCGCGTGTACTCCTCCATCGAGTAGATCGACATGTCCTTGCCGTAGCCCGACTCCTTGAAGCCGCCGTGCGGCATCTCGGAGGTCAGCGGGAACAGGTGCTCGTTCACCCAGACGGTGCCGAAGTCGAGCCGGCCCGCGACCTTCATCGCGCGGCCGACGTTCTCGGAGAAGACCGACGCGGCGAGGCCGTAGCGGACGTCGTTGGCCATCGCGATCGCCTCGTCGTCCGAGGCGAACCGCTGCATCGTGACGACCGGGCCGAAGACCTCGTTCTGGACGATCTCGGCGTCCTGCGCGACGTCGGTGACGATCGTCGGCGCGACGAAGAAGCCCGCGGTCGCCGACGCTGCCGCCGCCCGTGACGACGGTCGCCTTCGCGGCCTGCGGCCCGCTCGACGAAGCCGAGCACGCGCTCCTGCTGCTCGGCCGAGATCACCGGGCCCATCCCGATGTCGTCGTCCGTCGCCGGGTCGCCGACGGTCATCCCCTCGACGGCGGTCACGGTCGACGAGAGCACGTCGTCGTAGATGCGCTCGGAGACGAGGATGCGCGAGGAGGCCGTGCAGTCCTGGCCGGAGTTGAAGTAGCCGCCGATCTTGATCGCCTCGGCGACGGTCGCGGGGTCGGCGTCGTCGAGCACGACCATCGGCGCCTTGCCGCCGAGCTCGAGGTGCACGCGCTTGACCGTGTCGGCCGCGTTCTTCGCGATCAGCTTCCCGGTCGCGGTGTCGCCGGTGAGTGAGACGAGGCGCACGGACGGGTGGCGCACGAGCCGGTCGCCGGCGGGCACGCCCTCGCCGGTCACGACCTGGAGCACGCCCTTCGGGAGGACGTCCTGCGCCAGCTCGACGAAGCGCAGCACGGTCAGCGGCGTCTGCTCGGCCGGCTTGATGATCTGGACGTTGCCCGCCGCGAGCGCCGGCCCCATCTTCCAGATCACCATGAACAGCGGGTAGTTCCACGGCGCGATGCCGGCGACGACGCCGAGCGGCTCGCGGCGGATCATCGACGTGTAGCCCTCGACGTACTCGGCGGCGGCCTTGCCCTCGAGGTTCCGGGCCGCGCCGGCGAAGAAGCGGAGGTTGTCGGACATCATCCCCGGCTCGTCGACGGCGACCCACCACGGCTTGCCGACGTTCAGCGACTCGAGCCGCGCGAGCTCCTCGGCGTTCTCGTCGATCACGTCGGCGAGCCCGAGGAGGAGCTCCATCCGGTCCTTCGGCGTCTTCTCGCGCCAGGTCTCCCACGCCGCCTCGGCGGCGGCGACCGCGCGGTCGACGTCCTCCTCGCCGGCCGCGGCACCTCGGCGATCACCTCGCCGGTCGCCGGGTTCAGCACCTCCATCGTCTCGCCCGACAGGGCGTCGACGAACTCGCCGTCGACGAACATCTTCTGCTGCGCCACCGAAACGCTCATCTGTTCCTCCGCACGCTCGAGAGACGATTCCGACACTAGACGATCGCTCGCACGTCCCCGTTCTCCGGTGGTTCGACCGGCGGCGATTCGGTGCAGTAGAACGAAACCGACCAGCATCCCGCGGACCCGGAGGACGCATGGCCTTCATCGATCTCGTCGCGGAGGAGCACGCCGGCGACGCCGCCGACCTCCTCGCAGCCGACCGCGCGCAGCGCGGGTACCTCCCGAACTACGCGCGGGCGTTCGCGCACCGGCCCGAGGTCTATCGCGCGTGGCGTGCGCTGTTGCGCGCGGTGACCGCGAACATGGATGAGCGCCGGTACGAGCTCGCGACGGTCGCAGCCGCGCGGCGCCTCCGGTCGAGCTACTGCATGCTCTCCCACGGGAAGGTCCTGGCGGACAAGTTCCTGACGGAGGGCGAGGTCGAGGCGCTCGCGCGCGCGGAGCCGACCGGAGTTCTCGACGACGCCGAGCAGGCCGTGATGGAGTTGGCCGACAAGGTCGCCGGCGACGCGTCGTCGGTCACGCAGGAGGATGTCGACAGGCTGCGCGCGCACGGGCTCACCGACGCCGAGATCGCCGACGTCGTCCTCGCGGCGGCGGCGCGCTGCTTCTTCTCGAAGACGCTCGACGGCCTCGGCGTCGAGCCGGACGCGGCCTACCTCGGGCTTTCGCCGTCCTTGCGCGACGCCCTCACCGTCGGCCGCCCGATCGAGGCTGCGTGAGGATCCTCGTCGTCGGCACGGGCGGCGTCGGCTCGGCGTTCGCCGCGATCGCCGCGCGCCGCTCCTTCTTCGACCACTGCGCTCTCGCCGACTACGACGCGGCCCGGCCCGCCGCGGTCGCCGCGTCGCTCGACGACGGCCGCTTCTCGGCGCACGGGATCGACGCGTCGAGCCGCGACGCTGTCCTCGACCTGATCCGCGAGACGCGGCCGGACGCCGTCCTGAACGCGGTCGACCCGGTCTTCAACGTCCCGGTCTTCGACGCCTGCTTCGAAGCGGGTCGTGACGTACCTCGACATGGCGATGACGCTCTCCGAGCCGCATCCCGAGAGGCCGTTCGAGCTGACCGGCGTGAAGCTCGGCGACTACCAGTTCGAGCGCGCGCGGGCATGGGAGGAGAAGGGCCTGCTCGCGCTCGTCGGGATCGGCATCGAGCCCGGCGCGGCCGACGTCTTCGCCCGCCATGCGGCCGACGAGCTGTTCTCCGAGATCGACGAGGTCGGCGTCCGCGACGGCGCGAACCTCGTCGTCGAGGGCTACGACTTCGCGCCGACGTTCTCGATCTGGACGACGATCGAGGAGTGCCTCAACCCGCCGGTCGTCTGGGAGCGCGACCGCGGCTGGTTCACGACCGAGCCGTTCTCCGAGCCCGAGGTGTTCGACTTCCCCGAGGGGATCGGCCCGGTCGAGTGCGTCAACGTCGAGCACGAGGAGGTGCTGCTCGTCCCGCGGTGGGTCGACTGCCGCCGCGTGACGTTCAAGTACGGCCTCGGCGACGAGTTCATCGAGGTGCTGAAGACGCTCCACAAGCTCGGCCTCGACCGCAAGGAGCCGATCCGCGTGAAGGGCGTGGAGGTCGCCCCGCGCGACGTCGTCGCGGCGGCGCTCCCGGACCCGGCGACGCTCGGCGAGCGGATGACCGGCAAGACGTGCGCCGGGACCCTCGTCACGGGCACGGGCGTCGACGGGCGGCCGCGGAAGACCTACCTGTACCACGTGGTCGACAACGAGTGGTCGATGCGCGAGTACGGCGCGCAGGCGGTCGTCTGGCAGACGGCGCTCAACCCGGTGGTCGCCCTCGAGCTGCTCGCATCGGGCGCGTGGTCGGGGACGGGCTGTGCTCGGCCCGGAGGCCTTCCCGGCGCGGCCGTTCCTCGACATGCTCGCCGAGCTCGGATCGGCGCACGGGGTGCTCGAGCTCGCGCCGTAGAACGGCTCAGGCGTCGATCTCGACGATCGCCTCGATCTCGACGCACATCCCGAACGGCAGTTCGGCCATCCCCACCGCGGAGCGCGCGTGGCGACCGGCTTCGCCGAAGACGTCGAGGAGGAGCTGCGAGCAGCCGTCGATCACCGCGGGCGTGTCGGCGAAGCCGGGAGCCCCGTTCACCATGCCGAGCAGCTTCACGACGCGCCGCACCCGGTCGAGCGAGCCCAGCTCGGCGCGGATCGCGCCGAGCAGCTGCAGTCCGGTGAGCCGTGCGGCCTCGCGTGCCTCGGCGACGTCGAGATCGTCGCCCACCTTGCCGGTGAGAAGCTCGCCGTCGGGCCCGACCGGCCCATGACCCGAGAGGAAGAGCAGCGAGCCGCTCCGCACCGCCGACACGTAGAGCCGCGCGCCGCTCGGCGGCGGCGGGAGCGAGAGACCGAGATCGGCCAGGCGCTGCTCCGGGGTGCGGTCGGCCACGGGCGCGGATCATACGGCGCGCCGCGAAGCCTCGGCCTCCTCTCTTGCTCTTGCGCGCGGCTCGCAACCATACCTAGACTGTCTTGGTATGAAGGAACGGCTCCGGGGCAACCTCGACATGCTCGTCCTCGACGTGCTCGAACGACAGCCGATGCACGGCTACGGCGTGGTGCGGGCGCTGAGCGACCGGAGCGGCGGTGTCTTCGAGCTGCCGGAGGGCACGGTCTACCCGAGCCTCCATCGCCTCGAGGCGGCCGGCCTGCTGCAGAGCGACTGGCAGGACGTCGACGGGCGGAGGCGGCGCGTCTACCGGGTCACCCCGGCCGGAAGCACCGCCGCGGCCGGAGAGCGGCGCGAGTGGCAACGCTTCGCGGGAGCTGTCGGCGCCGTGCTGACGAGCCCCGCATGAGCGCCTCCGAGCCGATCGAGCGGTTCCTCGACGAGCTGCTGCTGGAGCTGCGCGGCTCGCCGCGCGCCGTTCGGCGGGCGCTGAGCGAGGTAGAGGAACATCTCCGCGAAGCGATGCGTGGAGGTGTCGCGGACGGTCTCAGCGAGACCGACGCCGCTCGTCGCGCGGTCGAGCGGTTCGGCTCGCCGGCCGAGACGGCCGCGCTCCTCGGGCAAGCCGCCCCCTCCCCGCCCGGTGCCCTCGTCCGGGAGGCGGTCGGCGCCCTCGTCCCGGTCGGCGCCGTCTTCCTCCTTGCGATCGGGCTCAGCGGACTGCTGGCAGACGCGTTCGGCCGGACGTTCGGCAAGGGCTTCGTCGCGGGGGACGCACCGGGCGTCACGTACACGGGTGAGCGCTGCGCGCAGTATCTGTCGCTCGAGCCGAGTGCGAAGACATGCGCGGAGGCGGCGATCCTGCATCACTACGGCGAGGTCGTCGACTACCGCCTCGCGGCCGGCGCGCTTGGGATCGTCGTGCTCACCGGATGGGCAGTCTGGCGGCGTGGGACGCGCGGAAGGCTGCGCCGCGGCGCGCTCGGCCGGTTGTTCCCCCTGACCGTCGGCGCGGCGCTCGCGTCGGCGGCGGCCGCGGCGTTGCTCTTCCTCGGGTCAGCGGGGTTCGTCACGGGGCACTACGACGGGACCGGCAACCCGCTGAGCGGCGGCGCGGTCTCGATGATCCTCGCCGCGGCGTTCGGCAGTGCACTCTGGCGCGAGCTGCGGCGGCGGCGTCTCGCCGGCCCGTAGCCGTCGACGGCGCCGGCGTCTACGCTCGAACCATGGAGACGACCGGCAAGGTGCTGCTGGCCGCTGCCGCGGTGCTCGTCGTGATCGGCCTCGGCGCGCTCGTCCTCGCCCGCCTGGGCGTCGACCGCCTGCCGCTCACGATCGACTGGAAGCCGTCCGAGAACGTCAGGGTCTTCGTCCCGATCGGTCTGATGATCGTCGCTCTCGATCGTCGGCACGATCGTGCTGAACCTGTTCTTCCGTCGCTGACGCGCGCGGCTGTCGATTGTGGGGATAGCCGTACGTCTACGTCTCGAGATGGGCTCTAGGATCGGCGAATGGCGCAGGTGACGCTCCGCGCACCGCTCTCCGAGCTGTGCGGCGGCCGTAGCCACGTCGTCGCGGGCGCCACCGTCCGCGACGTGCTCGCCGCGCTCGAGCGAGCGCATCCGCCGATTGCGGGCTGGGTGCTCGACGAGCAGGGTCGCATTCGCGAGCACGTGAACGTCTTCGTCAACGGCGTGCACGGAGAGGAGCGGACGCAGGTCGCCGACGACGACCGCGTCCACGTTCTCCCTGCGATCACCGGAGGGTAGGTGGACATTCCCCGCTTCCCCCGACCCCGACCGATGAGAAGCCGAAGCCTCGCGAACGCCGTCTTCACTCGCATGTCACGACATCACCACCGACACGCCCAGCGTCTCGGCCCGGCCCGCCCCCGCGGGCCGAGGACACGACAACGGCACCGGAAGGAGCACCAGGAATGACCGAGCTCTTGGTCGGCACGAAGAAGGGCCTCTTCAGGCTCGAGGGCGACGCGGGCGACGGGTTCGAGATCACCGCGCGCGCGTTCGCGGGCCAGAGCGTCGAGTACGCGATGCGCGACCCGCGCACCGGGCGCTACCTCGCGTCGGTCACGTCCTGGTTCTACGGCCCGAAGATCTGGGTCACCGACGACCCGACGGGCGAATGGGAGCAGGCGGAGGGGACGACGCTGCCCGAGGGCGACGAGAAGGCGCTCGAGCGGATCTGGGTGATCGCCCCCGGCGAGGCGGACGGGCTGCTCTACGCGGGCGGCGACCCCGGCCCGCTGTTCGAGAGCCGCGACGGCGGCCCCACGTGGGCGCTGAACCGCGGCCTGTGGGACCACCCCACCCGCCCCGACTGGAACCCCGGAAACGGCGGGCTCTGCCTGCACACCATCGCGCCCTGGCCGGGAGACCCGTCGAAGCTCCTGGTCGCGATCTCCGCCGTCGGCGTCTGGCTGACCGACGACGGTGGCGAGACGTGGCGGCACTCCAACGAGGGCATCGTGCCCGACTACCTCCCCGAGGAGACGCGCGATCAGAACCCGATCCAGCACTGCGTCCACGACGTGCGCCGCGCGCCGGGCCGTCCCGAGCGGCTGTTCATGCAGTTCCACGGCGGCGTCTACCGCTCCGACGACGGCGGGCGCGAGCTGGATCGACATCGGCGAAGGGCTTCCGTCCGACTTCGGCTTCCCGATCGTCGTCGACCCGGCCGACCCCGACAGCGCGTACGTGATCCCGCTGATCGGCGCCGAGGACCGCACGCCGCCCGACGGCGCGGTGCGGGTCTGGGAGACCCGCGACGCCGGCGCGTCGTGGCAGGCACGCGGCGAGGGCCTCCCCGAGCGCGCGTACCTCACCATCCTCCGCGAGGCGTTCGACAGCGCCGGCGAGGGCGAGCGGCCTCGAGCTCTACTTCGGCGCGACGTCGGGCGAGGTGTTCGGCTCCGAGCGACGCCGGCGCGAGCTGGACGCAGGTCGCCGATCACCTGCCGCCCGTGTACTCGGTACGCACGGCGTAGGCTCCTGCCGGCGGGCGCGGGCTCCGGCTCGAAGCCGGAGCCCTGACCGGCACCACGGCTCTGCCTTCAAGGTGGAGCCCGGCAGGACGTGCTTACTTGACTGCGGTCGGGATGCCCGTGATCTCGCCGGCGGCGAGCTGCTGCTCGACCTTCTCCGTGGCGGCGACGTCCTTGGCGTTCGCCTTCGGGCTGAGCTTGCCGAGCCCGACGCCCTCCTGGTCGATCCCGAAGACGATGTTCTTGCCGCCCACGAAGGTCCCGTCCTGGAGCGCCTTGATCGTGAGGAAGACGGCGCTGTCGACGCCCTTGAGCGCGCTCGTCAGGACGTGCGGCCCGAGGAACGACTGGTCGCCGTCGACGCCGATCCCCCAGACGCCCTCGTCCTTCGCCGCGGAGAGCGCGCCCGAGCCCGCAGCCGCCTGCGACCTGGAAGACGACCTTCGAGCCCGGCGGCGATCTGGTTCAGCGCGAGCTCCTTGCACTTCGCCTGGTCCTCCCAGTCCTGGGAGTAGCCCCAGGTCACCTTCGTCCCCGGGACCGCGGCGATCGCGCCCGCCCGGTACCCGGCGATGAACCGGTCGACCGGCGGCTCCTTGAAGCCGCCGACGGCGCTGATCGACTTCCCCCCGGCCCGCTTCGCCTCGAGCGCGCCGAGATAGCCGACGAGATAGCCGACCTGCTCCTCGCGGAACAGGAGCCCCTGGACGTTCGTTCGGCTTGCCCTTGAGCGACGTCTGGTCGACGTCGACGATCGCGAAGTTCGTGTTCGGGAAGCGCTTCGCGGTAGCCGCGATCGCGTCCCCCTGCGCGAACCCGACGCCGATGACCAGGTCGTAGCCCTGGCGGGCGAGGGTCGACATGTTGGGGATGTAGTCGGCGGCCGTCTTCGCCTCGACCACGCGCCCCTTGATGCCGAGCTCGCGCTCGGCGCGCTTCAGCCCCTTGTATGCGAGCTCGTTGAAGCCGTTGTCGTTCAGCTGGCCGGCGTCGGCGACGAGCCCGACCTTGAGTGCCGCGGTGGCGGTCGTGTCGGTGGTCGTGGCGGTCGTGGCGGTGCCCTCGTCGCCCCCGCCGCAGCCCGCGGCGAGCGCCGCCGACGCGACCGCCAGGGCTGCGACGGCGAGAAGTCGTTGAGGCGGTTGTCTCATGCTCTGGCTCCTGGTTTCCGGTAGTTTTTGACTGTGAGTCGTAAACTGATGCCCGAGTCTACCAGACCGCGTCACGCCACCCTCGCGGTCGTGCTGCAGGTGCGCGGCGGCGCCCTCCAGGCGCTTCTCTGGCAGCGCGCCCGGGACCCGTACCAGGGTGCGTGGGCGCTTCCTGGCGGGCTGCTCGAGCCCGGTGAGAGCCTCGAGCAGTCGATCAGGCGTCACCTCGCGGCGAAGGTGGACGTGCGGGAGGTCTCCCACCTCGAGCAGCTCGCGACGTACGACGACGCGGATCGCGACCCCACGGCATCGTGGGAGCTCGCGACCGCATACCTCGGCCTCGTCCAGCTCGGTCTCGACCCGCACGTCCCGGACGACACCCGCTGGCATCCCGTTGGAGGACCTGCCGCCCACCGCCTTCGACCACGGCGAGATCGTCCTCGCAGGGCGCGAGCGCCTGCGCGGGAAGCTCTCCTACTCGAACGCCGGGTTTGCCCTCGCGCCTCCCACGTTCACGCTCGCCGAGCTGCGCGAGGTCTACGTTGCCGCGCTCGGCCACGAGGTGTCGGCGACGAACCTGCGGCGCGTGCTCGAGCGGCGCGCGGTGATCGAGCCGACGGGGGAAAGGCGTCCGTCCGGCCGCGCAGGCGGACGCCCCGCCGAGGTCTTCCGCTTCCGTGACCGCCGGCTCTCGATCACGGACCCGTTCGCCACGCTCCGGCCGCGCGCGTAAGGGTCAACGTCGCAGGAGCGCGGAGTCGACCGGCTTCTCCATGCGGACGCACGGCACGGGCACGGCACAAGCGCCGCCGGTCGCGTCCGCAACCCGCTCGAGCGGCCGGAACCCGTAGGCCGAGTAGAGCGGCTCGCCGGAGAGCGTCGACATCAGCTCGAGGCGCCTGAACCCTTCGGCTGCGGCCGCCGCCTCGCAGAGCGACAGGATCAGGCGCCCGACACCGCGTCTCGCATGGGCGGGGCTCGTGTACATCGCCCGCACACGCGCGGCGTCCACCGTCGGGTCGAGAAGCTGGCTGTCGCGACCGGTCATGGCGTGGCCGCCGTACAACGTTGCACGCCGGCTCCATCCCCCGCAGCCCGCGAAGTTCCCGGCGGCCTCGACGACGAAGTACGTGCCGTCGTCGATCAGCTGGGCGTCGATGCCCATGATCGCGCGGCTGGCCTCGATCTGCGCGTCGTCGAGAAAGCCGCGCTGCAGCTCGCGGATCGCCGCGTCCATCAGGTCGCTCAGCGCGGGCACGTCCGCCGTGACCGCGAGCCGGCTCGTGAAGTCCATGCGCCACATGCTCCTCGGAATCGACTCGCTGCCATTCTGTGCCACGGCGTCCGTGGTTTCCACCGATGCGTGCCCGCGGGGGAAGGACGTAACGTCGGTCGTGTCGGGGACCGGTTCGCGCGTGTACCGAGCGACGGTCCAGCGGGCTCGGTCCCCACATCTCCGGCGAAGTGCGCAGCGGTGCGAGGGCTGATACCGGCTCAGGTCTGGTCCGCGTCGGCCTGCAGCTGCGCCACCCAGGCCTCCCACTCGGGCGTTACGTCGGTGGGCCGCTCGACGCGCCGTTGCTCGAGCTCGTTCCGGTGGGCGCGTGCGACCGGCCGAAGCTGCTTGCGCGCCGTGAGGCGATCGCCCGCCTCACGGGCTACGTAGCCCGTGATGATTGTATGACGGGCCGAGCCTGGCGCGCCCCAACCGAATGCCTCCTCCGACGCCGAACCGTCGAGGAGCCGGCGCAGCACCACCGGCAGTGGCCGCCAGCTCGCGAACCAGAGGCCCGACGTGCGTCCGGCCGAGGCCAGATCGTCGTGCCGGGCGTGGACGTTCCCACGGACGTCGCACTGGATCTGGCCGGGGCGTGGACGCCCCTCGTGCTCCGCGACGGCATGAGCTCGGGGGACGAACCGAAACCAGATTCCGAGCTCGAGCGTGAGCCCTTCGCTGTGGGCCTTGCAGTGCAACAGCTCGATCCGATCACCGAGTGAGCGCCAGAACGTCCGACCTGCCGAGTCGTCGAACCCGGCTCGCCGCAGGGCGGGCGCGAGGTCGCTGCGAACGAAAGCGGCTGCCGCCCGCTTGCGTTCCTTCGCCGCCGGGTCGACGTTCTGCCGGACGGCCCGGCGCTTCTCCCGCCTAACGCGTTCGTCGCGAGCGAGCGTCTCGTCTGCGGGCTCGCCGAGGATCGCCGCGATCCGCTTCAGCAGGTCGCGCCGCCGGATCTCGCCGAGGAGCGTCCGGAGCTCGGCCCGAGCGGGACCCGTGCCGATCGAGGCGAGCGCCTCGACGGCGCCGCTCGCGACCGCCTGTGACAGGGACGTCGTGACGGTCGGGAGCGGCGACGGCGCGGCGCACCGGAGCGCGAGCCGACCGAGCAGCGCGGTCACCCAGGGCTCGTCGACGTCGGCCGTCGCCCATGCGGCGCCGCGCGCCAGTACCTCGTTCTGCGGTGCGAGGAGCCACATCGGCGGCCAGGGGACGCCGGACGACGTCAGCTCGATCGTGAGCAGCGGGGTCAGCAGACGGAAGAGCAGGTCGCCGTAGCCCGCATGCGAGGCGGCGAGCCGGGCCGACGTGCGCCGCCATGCCTTCGTCGGGCGTGGCGGGGTGGCGGCGGCGAGCAGCGCGAGCAGCTCCTGCGTGCCGCTCCAGGTCTCGGACTCGCCTCGGAGCGCCTCGGATGCTCGCTCGGCCCAGCCGTCGCGCGAGTCGACGATCGACAGGTCGAGCAGCCCACCGGGGACGTTCGCGGCGAGGAGCGTGCGGATGCGCCGCCGCACGCTCTCCGCGTTGCCGTTGACGCCCGAGCCGAGCTCGTCGACGGCCGAAGCCGCCCGCTCCAGCGCCGCGATGACGGTCGGCGCGCCCGGCTCGGTACCGAGCAGATGGCGAGCGGCGGCGACGCCGAAAGAGAGCGTCTCGAAGGATCGCGCCAGCACGCGGTCGGGACGCATCGTCGAGGCGCCCAGATCGAGCAGGAGCTCGACGTCCTCGGCCTCGTACGGCAGACGCCGCCGCTTCAGCGTCTCGAGCACCTGAGCCGGGAACACATCCGCGCTCTCCACGCGGACAGTGCCGTCCTCACGTGCGGCGACCTCCTGCAGGCGCCGGCGCTCGACCGC
This sequence comes from uncultured Actinomycetes bacterium, assembly GCA_963793655.1. GTDB lineage: Bacteria > Actinomycetota > Thermoleophilia > Gaiellales > Gaiellaceae > Gaiella. The sequence continues at coordinate 108,224 of CAWCAV010000009.1, read as the reverse complement.
GGCTGCCGCCGCCGAGACACCGACGGACACGAGACGCTTCGGCTCTTCCTGGAGGAGCACGCGACCTTCGGAGGTGTCGCGGAGCCGGGCGGTCCCTCGGTAGGCCGACGACGCGACGAGCATCGCGTCGAGTGCCTCGGACCGATGTCGCCGAAGGAGGTCGTGCTGGTCCGTCCGAAGGGTGTCCACCTGCGAGCCATGATCGCGCAGGCGGATGACGGCCGACCTCCCCCGGAGGAGGAGTCGGAGCTCAGCGAGCGGCGCCGACGCGTGCGACCGCCCGCACCGCGCCTCCGACCTCGAACCCCACGACGATCTCGCCATTCGAGACATGCGTGGCCAGCTCGACCCGGTCGGAGAGGTCGATCGGGTCGCGGTAGTCGAGCTCCGCCGTCAGCGGCGCGCGCACGTCGACCGGGCTCGGGTCGAGGACGTCCTCGACCGCCTGCCAGTGGACGGCGTTGTTCACGTGACCATGCAGGTCGACGTCGGTCGTCCGCAGCGCCCAGGCCGAACGTGGTGCGTCCCCGGGCGGCGCGGACAGCTCGAGCCGCGTCGAGACGGACCTGCCGACCGTCGCTTCCGCGTAGACGCCGAACGACTCGATCCGCGCCGGCCGCTGGTCTGGCCCGAGGTGGATCCAGACGCTGTCGACCTCGATGTTCCCGGCCTTGTCCCCGCGGAGCGACCAGCGCCGGCCCGCGGCGATGGCGGCGAGCCCGCTGCACCACGTCACGAGCTCGACCTCGCGGTCTTCGACGAACGGCGAGCGAACCTCGACGCGGATGCGCCGGACGAACCACAGGTGGTCCGGCACCCCCCACCCCGTCTCCTGCACGTCGTCGATCGCGATGTCCTGGAGAAACCGAGCAACCGCGTCCAGCCGCAGACGCCCGTGCTCGTCCATGTCGGCCAGGCGGATCTTGCGCCTGGCCGGGAAGCTGCGGCCGACGGCCGGGACCGGGATCGACGGGTCGAGCATCAGCGCACCAGCCGCTCGAAGAGCTCGTCGAGACGGCCCTGCGGGTCGTCGCAGAGCCCGGTGTGCACCTCGGACGGCTGGATGATGGTGCTCGACGGCGCCACCAGCCAGTGGAATCGGGCCGTGGTGTCGAGCGCGGCGATCGGGCCGGCGCCCGGGTCACCGGACGCGATGCGCTCGATCGCGGCGAGGTGACGCTGCGCCGCGTCGAGATCGACGTCGTGCGCGATCGCCCGTGCACGTTCGTCGTCGAGCCCGGTGCGCGCGCCCAGGAAGTCGAGCGGCCGGCAGAAGACGATCACACCGACGTTGACCCGCTCGCCGCGCTCGATGTCGGGGACGAGCCTGACGACCGCGTACGAGAACGGCTCAGCCACGCGCGCGCTCGGCTTCCTCGACGAACCCGCGCGGCTCCTCGAGCCGACGGAGCAGGTAGTCGACGTAGACCCCGCGGCGCTCCGACGCTAGCCACTCCTGCGGGACGGCCGCGACCACGTCCTCGAGCAGCTCGGGGGTCACGCGATTGGCGAGCCGCCGGTCGGCGTCCTCGATCGACGACGCATACGGCAGGAGGACATGGTCGCGGACGGCCTCGAAGCGCCCCCGGGCGTGCTCGGGGATCGACGCCGGCGGCATGGTGGAAGTAGAGCGCAGCGCCGTGGTCGATGAGCCACAGCCGGCCGTGCCACCAGAGCAGGTTCGGGTTCTGCGGCGTGCGATCGACGTTCGTCGCGAGCGCGTCGAGCCAGACGACGTCCGCGGCGAAGTTCGGCTCGGGCCCGGGCCCGGCCGCCGGGCTGAACGGCAGCGCGCCGGGAAGGAAGTCGACGCCGAGATTGAGCCCGTCGCTCGCGAGCAGGAGGTCCTGGATCTCCGGGTCGGGCTCGGCGCGGCCGATCGTCGCGTCGAGCTCCAGCAGGACGAGCTCCGGCACCGGGAACCCGAGCGCGCGCGCGAGCTCCCCCACGACGACCTCGGCGACGAGCGCCTTCGGCCCCTGGCCCGCCCCGCGGAACTTGAGCACGTAGAGCCCGTCGTCGTCGGCCTCGACGAGGGCGGGCAGCGACCCGCCCTCCCGCAGGGGCGTCACGTACCGCGTCGCGGCGACATTGCGCACCGTGCGCGAGCGTATCGCCACACGCCCGTCGCCCTCGACCGCTTCTGCCGGGACGCCGCTCTGCGCCGGTCTCGGCCGGGGATTCGACACCTCAATTCGCGAGCGGGTCCTAGACCCAGGAGGGGGATGAAACCCCTCGATCAAGGGGCAGCCATCCCCCCAATGGGCCATAACATGAGACGGGTACGGAGTGCCTACAGAACTCGTCCCTGACCTACCGGGACGAGACGGAGGGGGAGAAATGAGACTCATCAATGATGGACGGCTACGCCGTCTCGTTCTCACGACGAGCCTTGTCGTCATTGCCGCCCTGGCGATCGCGGGCGCGACGTCCGCGCGCGTCGACGTCGGATCGTCCGGGACGGCTTCGGCCTTCGCGGGCCTGACAAACGACGAGCACAAGGTCACGATCTGTCACGCCGTGAACGGACAGGGCGAGACGAAGAACGGCTACAGCATCATCACGGTGGACAAGGACTCCATCGCGACGGGCCACGCGACCGAAAGCGTTGATGGGAAGACTGACATCATCCCGGCCTTCGCCGCCGGCTCGTTCCACGAGAAGTCATGGCCAGCGTTCGGCGGACAGGGCGACGCTTCGCTCATCGGCTCCGGTTGTGCCGAGACTCCGCCTGGGCCGACACATGTGACCGCCAGCGTCTCGTTCACCGACCCGACGTGCAACACGGCTGCGGGCTACACCGCAGGACCAACCACCGGAGTGACGTACATTCTCACCGGCACTGTCGGTCCTGGCAACACCGTCACGGTGACGGCATCCGCCGCCAACGATGACTTCGTGCTCGACGGAACGTCGGTGTTCCCGCACACGTTCGCGGCGGCACCAACGAACTGTCAGCCCGAGGAGGACGTGTTCGCCGCGTCTGCTGTCTGCAACACCGCGACGGGACTGTATGACGTGTCCGGAACCGTCAATGGCCAAGCTGCCATTGCAACCCCAGCCACACTTCCCGGCACCATCGCGGCCGAGTACAACGTCTCCCTTTCAAGGGGAGAGGTTTCGGGCAGCGCGGCCGTAGAGACGGCCGGGACGTGCGTCAAGACGACCACGCCGACCCTTCCGGTCGGGGTGACATTCACAGAGGCGACCTGCACCACGGGGCCGTCGGCGCAGTTCGTGAAGACGTTCATCGCTGGCGTCGGCCTGCGTCCGTTCTACAACGTGCTTCCCGATCCCCCGTTCGTTCCCGGCGTGGAGTACACGTTCTCTCCCATTCCGGTCACGGGTTACACGTTCGGCGAAGCCACGACGGTGTTCACGCACACGTTCGCGGCAGCACCCACCAACTGTGGTGGCACGCCGCCGCCGCCGCCGCCTCCGACGGTGGAGACGGACGAGTTCATGGACGTGCAGGTCGTCAAGGACGCGACGCCGCAGGTGCAGCTCGTCAACGGGCAGGCGGACATCGCCTACACGGTCCGGGTGCGCAACAACGGCCCGAACCAGGCGCACAACGTCGTCCTCACGGACGCCGCGCCGGGCGGGGTCACGTTCCTGACAGTGACGTTGCAGCCGCTCGGCGGCAACTGCACCACGACCGCCTCGCTGTTGAGCTGCACGCTCGGCACGCTCGGCCCCGGGGTCGAGCGGACGATCGGGCTCTCGGCCCGCGTCGGCCAGACCGGGACGTACGTCAACTCCGCGACCGGAGCCGGTGACGGCAAAGACACGAACGGCGCGAACAACACCGACGACGCCTCGACGCTCGTCACCGCTCCGGTGACGCCGCCGGTGACGCCGTCGCAGCCCAAGCCGACCAAGCCGACTCCGAAGCCGAAGCCGGCCGCGGACATCTGCCGGATCCTCAAGGTGACGCCCACGATGGTGAAGGCCAACGGCAACCGCCAGATCGTCCTCGCGCGGGTGCTTCGCTCGCGGACACCGTTGAAGGGTGTCGCGGTGCGGTTCACGGCCAAGGGCCTGTCCAAGGTCGTGAGGACCAACCAGCAGGGTGTTGCCCGCCTGGTGCTCACACCGCGCAAGGCGGGGATCATGCTCGTGAAGATCACGAGCGCGAAGGCCTGCAACAGCGCCCGCATCGGCGTGATCGGCGTCTTCGAGCCGCCTGTCACGGGCTAGGGATTCCCCGAGCCGGCACTCGGTTGGTGCCCCGGGTTCTTCCCGGGGCACCAATCCCTCGGGGATGGGTTGACGGGGCCGCAAGGCCCCGTCGGCCTCGTGTTCGGGACTCCCCGCGAATTGACGCTAGAGCCCGTACGCCTCGAGCAGCCGTAGCCAGAGCTCCGAGCGCGTGGGGAACGACGGCACGGCGTGCCACAGGTCGTCGAGCGACACCTCGCCGATGACGGCGATCGTCGCCGCGTGCAGCGCCTCGGCAACCTCGGCACCCGTGATCGTCGCGCCGACGACGACCCGGCGCTCCTCGTCGACGACGAGTCTCGCGGTGCCGGGAGCGTTCCTTCCGACGAACGAGCCGCCCGCGTTGCCGCTCGTCTCGACCTCGACCGTCCGCACGTCAAGCCCGGCCTCCTGCGCGGCCTCGAGCGTGAGCCCGACCGCGCCCACCTGGGGGTCGGTGAAGATCACCCGCGGCGAGGCGCCCCCGTCCGAGCGGAGGCGAACGTCCTTGCCGAGGATCGCGTCCGCGGCGAGACGGGCCTGGTACTTCCCCATGTGCGTGAGCAGCGCGCGGCCGTTGACGTCGCCGACGGCGAAGAGCCAGTCGTTCCCGGGAACGCGCAGGGACTCGTCCACCTGCACGTGCTTCCCCGGCTCGAGGCCGACCGTCTCGAGGCCGACGTCGGCCGTCCGCGGCGTGCGTCCGATCGCGACGAGGATCTCGTCGGCCTCGACCGTGCCCCCGTCGCCGAGCTCGACGCGCACCGCGCCGTTCCGCTCCACCGAGGCCACCGTCGTCTCGAGTCGCACGTCGACGCCTCCCTCGCGCAGGGCCTCCTCGACCTGGGCGCTCGCGAACGGCTCCTCCCGCTCGATCAGGCGCGGGCCGCGGTGGACGAGCGTCACCCGGGAACCGAGCGACGACCACGCCTGCGCCATCTCGACACCGACCACGCCGCCGCCCAGGACGAACAGCCTCGCGGGCACGCGCTTCGCCGTCGTCGCCTCGATGTTCGTCCAGGGCTTCGCCTCTGCGAGGCCATCGACGTCGGGGATCGTCGCGGAGCTCCCCGTCGCGACGACCACTGCCTTGCCGGCGACCATTGCCTCCGAGTCGACGACCACGCGCCGCTCGCCGTCGAGCCGGCCGTGCCCGCGTACGACGGCGACACCCCGCTCCTCGAGCCAGGGCAACATCGAGGAGTCGTCCAGGTCGTGCACGACCTCGTCACGGCGAGCCAGCACCGCCTCCACGTCGAGCTTCCCGACCTCGATTCCCGGCACGCGCCGCGCCTCCGCGACGAGGTCGCCCGGCCGGAGAAGCGCCTTCGAGGGCATGCAGGCGAAGAACGAGCACTCGCCGCCGACGAGCCGCTCCTCGACGACCGCCACCGCGAGACCGGCCTCCCCGAGGCGGCCGGCGATCACCTCGCCCGGCGCACCCGCTCCGATCACGACGACGTCGACCTCGCGCTCGCCCATTTCCGACCTCCCGTTTCCGACTTCAGTCGGAAACCTTAAGCCGACGTCAGCTGGCGGCGGCGAGGATGTCGTCCGCCTCGGCGAGGAACGCCGTCGCGCCGACCTTGCGGTAGAACGCGCGCGCGAGCTCGAGCTGCGCCTCGGCCTCGCTCAGCCTTCCCGCCGCGGCCAGCGCTCTCGCTGCCCGGAGGCGAAGGTCGGCCGCGAGCCGCTCCGTTCCGATCGACGTGAGCGTGTCTGCCGCCCCCGCGTCTTGGCCGTCGACCAGTGCGCGACACGCGTCCCGCCACGGGCCTTCGGGCATCCGCCCGATGATGCTCTCGGCCGCCCGCGGACGACCGGCCCCCAGCAGCTCGACGACGAGCTCGACATGGAATTCCTGGATGTCGCCGACGGACTCTGCCGCGTCCAGCGCGGTGACGACCTCATCGAGCGCCGCCCAGGCGTCGTCGCTCCGGTCGCGGCGGCGGCGGAACCCCGCAAGCCCGACGAGCGCCGGCAAGACAGCCGCGGCTTCGGCGGATTCGCGGGCAGACTCGAGGGCGAGCTCGAAATCGACTCCCGCAGCGGCCAGCTCACCGCGCGACTCGAGGATCGTCGCGCGAACGTATCGCGCCAGGTACTCCTGGCGGGTGAACCCGGGCGCCCCGATCAGCGAGTTCGCCTCTTGGAGCGCTTCCTCCCAGTCGCCTGCGTCGAAGCGAAGGCCCAGGACGTTGCCCTGGAGGAATGCCGCGCCCTGCAGGTCACCGTCTCGCGCCGCGCGCGCCGCGCCCTCCGCCGACACCTCGATCGCCCGCCCCAGTTCGCCCAAGGCTCCCCAAGCGACGCCGAGGTTGGTATACGCGCGCGCCGCGACTCGGCCGTGACCGACCAGCTCGAGCGCGCGGTCGAACAGCTCGATGGCGCTTCTGTCGCCGCCTTTCGTCATGCACGCGGCCTGGGTCACCATCGCGTCCGCCTCGAGCTCGACATCGCCGATCGCTCGCGCGTGCTCGATCGCCCGTTCCGCCTCGCGGCGCCCGGAGTCGAACTGGAAGTTCATCATCAGCATCCGCGCGTGCTCCGCGAGGACGAGCGCCGTCGCGCGAGACGGCGGCCGTCCGTCGAGGATGGCCGTCGCCCGGTCGAGCAGTCCGCGCGCCTCGGCCGGACGCATGTGCCAGGCGTGCCAGCTCGCTGCCACGGCCGCCTCGGCCGCGCGCTCCGGGTCACCCGCGCGCTCGAACGCGTCGATCGCCCGCTCCAGGTGGTCACCGGGCCGCCCCGCGTGCGCGAGCGCCCTTCCCGCGTGGAAGAGAAGCTCTGCAGACGGCTCGGCGTCGTCGGGGAGCAGCTCCAGCGCACTCTCGAGAAACGACGTGGCTGCGTCGTAGGCGCCAAGCGCGAGCGCCCGCTCCCCCGCGTCCTGCAAGGCCCGCACGGCCCTCGGCCCGAGAGTCACGACATCCTCGCCCGCCGCACGCCGGAGCTCGATCGCGGTGAGGTAGTGGTGCGCGAGGGTCTCGGCCCGGTCCTCGGCGCGGTCGTCGGGCAGCGACTCGATCCACTCGGCCGCCGCGAGGTGCCGTTCAGCACGCGCGGAGCGCGGAAGCTGGTTGTACGCCGCGTCGCGGACGAGCGCGTGAACGAAGGCGTGCTGTGATGCGCCGGCGACCGCGGAGCGGTGCTCGCGCCGGACGAACTCCTTGCGCTCGAGCGAGCGCAGGAGCTCGGTGAGCCGCCACAACTCCACGTCTGCGGCGGAGGCGAGGGCGTCCGACCAGAAGACCTTTCCGTGCACGGCGGCCGTCTGCAGCAGATCCTTCTCGGTCGCGGGAAGCAGGTCGATGCGCGCCGCGATGATCCCCTGCACCGACTCCGGAAGACGCTCGTCGACCTTTGCGCCCGCCTGGAGCATGCGGACGAACTCCTCCGCGTAGAGCGGGTTGCCGGCCGCGCGTTCGACGAGCGCCTGCTGCGTGTCGGCGTCGAGGAGGGGACGCTCGAGCAACGAGAGGACGAGACGCGCGGTGGCATCGTCGTCGAGCGCAGCGAGCGAGACCGTCGTCGCGTTCCGCTTGCCGCCGCCCCAGCCCGGGCGCCGCTCGAGAAGCTCCGGCCGAGCCGTGCAGACGACGAGCAGCGGCACGCCGTCCACCCAGTCGACCAGGCCGTCGACGAAGTCGAGCAGCCCGTCGTCGGCCCAGTGGAGGTCCTCGAAGACGAGCACGAGGGGACCGTCCTCGGCGACCGTCTCGAGGAAGCGCCGCCACGCCGCGAACGCCTCGCCGCGCACGTCACTTCCGACGTCCGCGCGGCCGAGGCCGACCAGCGGCCGCAGGTGGCGGTGGACCCAGGCGCGCTCGCCCTCGTCCGAGAGCGGCTCGAGCACGGAGGCGAGCTTCGCCTCGGTCACGTCCGCGGGATCCGACTCGAGGATGCCGGCGTGCGCCTTCACGATCTCGCCGAGCGCCCAGTACGAGACGCCGTCGCCGTATGGGAGGCAGCGGCCCTGACGCCACGTGATCAGCTCCTCGTCGGCGTCCACGACCCGGCCGAGCTCGAGCACGAGCCGGCTCTTGCCGATTCCGGGCACGCCCACGAGCGTGACGAGCTGCGTCGAGCGATCCCGCCGCGACCGGCGAAGGGCGTCGACGAGCAGATCGAGCTCGTCGTCGCGGCCGACGAGCGTCGCGCCACCCGTCCCACCGAGATCGACGCCGAGTCGCGCACGAGCCTCCACCGCCTCCCACACCGGCACCGGCTGCGCCTTTCCCTTCGCCTCGACCGACTCAGCCTCGCGGTACACGATCTTGCGGTCGGTGGCGCGGTACGTCTGCTCACCAACGAGAATCCCGTCCACCGGTGCCGCAGACTGCAGGCGGGCCGCCGTATTCATGACGTCGCCCGCGACCATGCCTTCCCCCTCGCCCGGCACGGCGTCGAGCGAGACGAGGGCCTCGCCGGTGTTCACCGCGATCCGCACGTGGAGATCCCGGCCCGGCGCCGCGTCGTTGAGCCGCGCGACCGCGTCGCGCACCGCGAGCGCCGCGCGGACGGCGCGCTCGGAGTCGTCCTCGTGCGTCACCGGCGCGCCGAACACCGCGACCACCGCGTCGCCGATGAACTTCTCCACCGTCCCACCGAACCGCTCCAGCTCCTCGCGCGCTCGCTCGTGGTAGACACGGAGGAGCGCCCGGACGTCCTCCGGGTCGCTCTCCTCCGCACGCGCCGTCGATCCCACGAGGTCGGTGAAAACGACGCTGATGACCTTCCGCTCCTCCCGTCGCATCGCGGGCCGCGTCGCGACGAGAGCGGCGCCGCACTCGGAGCAGAACTTCGCGGTGTCCGCGTTCGCCGTTCCGCACGCTGGACATGCCCCCATGCGCGCGAGTCTATGCCGGACAGCGGAGGCGGCAACCTCACCGACGCCATCTCCCGCCGATCGAAGTTGCGTGGGGCCGGCCCACCAGGACGGCCGGCCCCAACCCGAGTGCGCGTCGCCTCGCGCCGCTACTCGGCGGCGATCGGGTGGTTCGCGCGGAAGACGCCGTTGGGATCGACCGCCGCCTTCACCGCCCGCAGGCGCCGGTAGGCGTCCGCCCGGTAGAAGGTCGCCGGGTCGGTCTCCTCCTCGGTGAAGTTGAGGTACTGGCGGCCCGTGTCATACGGGTTGAGCGCATGCCGGACCATCTCGAGCTGCCGTCGGTTCGCGGCGTAGGTCTCGTCGTCGAACACCATCCCGAGCCCGAACGTGAGGAACGCCGAGTCCATCGCGGCGAGCGCGCCGTGCCCCTCGCCCGTCCGTCCGATCGCGCCGCCAAGGTGGCGGATCTCGGCCGAGACGAGCGGTGAGTCGGAGCCGGGGCCGGCCGCCCGGACGAAGCGGTCGATCGCCGTCGCATCGAGCTCGCCGAGCATCATGCCCTCGCCCGTGTACGGGACGGGCTCGGGCGGGTCCATGTGGAGCTCTGCGATGCCGACGGGAGGCACCATCGCGAACGTGTCCATCGCCGGGCCGAGCGCCCGGAGCGGCGCGAGCAGGTCGGCGCCGGCGGCGTCCGTGCCGAGGTAGACGGCCTCGACCACCGCGAACTTGCCGCCGCGCAGATGCTCGGGGAGCTCCCCGAGCGGCGGGAACTGGAGGATCCGCCCGACGGAGGTGATCTCCTCCGGCACCGTCCGCGTCCAGTCGAGCCACGCGTGCAGGACCTCGGACGAGCGCTCCCAGGGAAAGAACAGAACGCCGGCGTAGACCTCGGGGATCGCGTACAGCTGCACCTCGAGCGCCGTCACGACGCCAAAGTTGCCGCCGCCCCCGCGCAGCGCCCAGAAGAGCTCGGGCTCGTTGTCGTGGTCGACGCGCCGGAGCTTCCCGTCGGCCGTTACCAGCTCGATCGCGAGGACGCTGTTCGTCGAGAGCCCGTGCTTACGGGCGTACCAGCCGACGCCGCCGCCGAGCGAGTACCCCGCGACGCTGACGTCGGGTGTCGAGCCGTGCAGGGCCGCCAGGCCCAGCTCCGAGGCGCGTGGCACGACGTCCTCCCACTTCGATCCCGCGCGGACGCGCGCGACGTGCCGCTCGGCGTCGATCTGGACGCCACGCAACTTGTCGGTGCGGAGGAGGATGACGTCGTCCATCGCGCCGAGCGGCTCGGCGTTGTGGCCGGTCCGCTGCGGAGCGACCTGCAGGCCGTTGGCCGACGCGAAGCGGACGATCTCTGCGACGTCCCGCTCGTCCTCGGGCACGGCGACCGCCGTGGGCTCCTGGGTGAAGGCGAGGTTGAACGCGAGCGTCGCGGCGTCCCAGCCCGGCTGGCCGCGCTCGATCACCGCGCCGCGGACCCCTCGTCGGAGCCCATCGAGGGCGCTGCCGGTCTCGATTGCGGTCATTGGGGGCTCCTCTCGAGTAGTTGCGATTGCAAGGAGTCTCAGGATGGCCCGTCAGGGGTGGCGGGTCAGTCCGGCTCACCCTCCGGCGCAGGTACGGCGGGCCGCACTTTGCCCCTACGGCCGCCGCCCCACGCGTCCGGCTTCGGCGAGAGACCTGGGACTCGCGCCTGCGGCAGGGCAGGTCGACCCGTACGCTGAGGCAGTGCCGAAGACGCCGGCTCCGCCTGACCGACGCCGACAACGCCGAGATCGAGGCCGCACTCACCGAGCTTCGCCGTCAGCTCGACGTCACCGTCGGCTTCGCGCCGAGGTCGTCGCAGACGCGGAGCGCGCAGCGCGCTCGCCCCGGCTCCCCGACGCGAACGAGACGGCGATCCCGTTCGTCACCATCGACCCGCCCGAGTCGATGGACCTCGACCAGGCGCTCCACATCGAGCGCCGCGGCTCCGGGCACCGCGTCCACTACGCGATCGCCGACGTCGCTGCGTTCGTCACGCCGGGCGGGCCGATGGACACGGAGGCCCATGAGCGCGGCGAGACGCTCTACGCGCCGGACGGCAACGCGCGCCTCTACCCGCCCGTGCTCTCCGAAGGCGCCGCCAGCCTGCTCCCCGACGAGACGCGGCCGGCGCTCGTCTGGACGATGGACGTCGACGAGACTGGCGAGGGCATCGAGGTGCACGTTCGCCGCGCGCTGGTCCGCAGCAGGGCCAAGCTCGACTACGAAGGCGTCCAGCGCGCGCTCGACGACGGCTCGGCCGACGAGGTTCTCGTCCTCTTACGCGAGGTCGGCACGCTACGCCAGGAGCGGGAGGTGCGCCGAGGCGGAGTCAGCCTGCAGCTCCCCGAGCAAGAGGTCACGCGCGGCCACGACGGCTACGAGCTCTTCGTACCGCGCCCCGTTCCCGGTCGAGGGCTGGAACGCCCAGATCTCGCTGATGACCGGCATGGCCGCCGCGGAGCTGATGCTCACCGGGGAGGTCGGGATCCTCCGCACCGTGCCCGAGGCGGATCCCCCGAGGCTCGCGCGGCTCCGCCGGACCGCGAAGGCCCTCGACGTGCCCTGGCCGGACGGGATCGACTACCCGGACTTCGTGCGCACGCTCGACCCCGACGTGCCGCAGCACGCCGCGCTTCTCGCCGAGGCGGCCGGGCTGATGCGCGGGTCCGGCTACACGGCCTTCGATGACGACGCGCCGAAGGACCCGATCCATGCCGCGCTCGCCTCGACGTACGCCCACACCACAGCGCCGCTCCGGCGGCTCGTCGACCGCTACGTCGGCGAGGCGTGCGTGGCGCTCTCCGCCGGCAAGCAGCCAGCCGAGTGGGTTCGCAGCCGAGCTGCCGAAGCTGCCGGAGGTGATGCAGAAGTCCGCCCAGAAGGCGAAGCCAGTACGAGGCCGGGATCGTCTCGACCCTCGAGGCGGCGATCCTCGAGCGAAGCGTCGGCCAGACGTTCGACGCCGTCGTCGTCGAGGTCGACGAGGACGGCGACGGCGGCACGATCCAGCTCCGCGACCCCGCGGTCACCGGCCCGCTGCGAGGGCGAGGAACTCCCGCTCGGCGAGCGCGTAGAGGTGCGCCTCGAGCTGGCGGACGTCATGCAGCGCCAGGTCCGCTTCGCGCTCGCCTCGTGATGATCCGGTGTCCGGCTCGAGCCGGACACCTCCCTGCTCGGACTCCGGGGGCCGACTTCTGTCGGACACCGCGTCCCCATCCGCTGCTCTAGTCGCCGGCGGCGCGCTTCCTCGCGTTGAGCTCGCGATAGCGCTCGATCATCTCGAGCAAGCGCCGGTCGAGATCCGCCCGCCGCTCGAGCTCTGCGCGCCACTCCTCAGGTGTCATCTTCTTCCGACGCTTCATCGTCGTCCTCCGGAGGCTCGATCAAGACGCCGTGGATCTCGTAGACGGCCACCCTGATGTCGAAGAGGGCTTCGAGCATCAACTACGTCGCCTCGTTGTCATCCACGCTCCGATGGTGCCGCGTGGTGCCAGCCTGGCAAGACGTCCCGTACGTGCATGCTGGTCCGGGACGTGCCGGCTCGTCGTGACCGTTGTTGATTCGCAGCCCGTGACTTAGTAGCGTCCCCGCCCGGGTGGAGCCTCAACGACTGGATCCTCTCGCTGCACCTCCTCGTCGGCGTTCGCGCTGGTCGGCGCGGAGGTGGTCTTCTGGATCATGATCGTCGCGCTCTGGGGCACTGACAGCACGAGCCGCGTCGCCTCGCTCATGCGCGTCTCGCAGGTCGGAACGGGAATGGTCGCCGTCGGCTCGCTGGGCACGATCGTGTTCGGCGTCTGGCTCGCGATCTCCGTCGACGCGATACCAGCTCTGGGACGGGTGGGTGATCGCGGCGATCGTCCTGTGGGCGATCGCGGTCGAGGTCGGCCGGCGCGCGGGAACGGGATACGGCACGGCAGGCATGGAGGCGGCAAGGCTCGCCGCCGCCGGCACGGCGACGAGCCCCGAGGTTGCGGCAGACCTTCGGCGCGTCGCGCTCGTTCTGGCTCCACACCACGAGCAGCGTGCTTGTCCTCCTGATCCTGATCGACATGATCTGGAAGCCGGGCGCATGATGGGCCTCCTGGCACTCAGCCGACCGGAGTTCCCGCTTTTCCTTCACGTCCTCGGCGCCATGCTCCTCGTCGGCGCGGTCACCGCCGCCGTCGTCGCCCAGCTCACGGCAGGTCGGCACGTCGGAGCCCGATCGGCTGCGCCGCTTCTCGTTCCGCACGCTCCTGCTCGCAGCGATCCCGGCATACATCGTGATGCGGATCGGCGCCGAGTGGATGTACTCGAAGGAGTTCGGCGACACTGATGACGACCCGGCCTGGATCGGGATCGGCTACATCACCGCCGATATCGGGGCGCTCGTGCTCCTGATCGCCACGATCTGCGCGGGGATCGCATCGTGGAAGTCGAAGAGCGGCCTTGCGCAAGGCGTCCGGGATCATCGCCGCAATCGCCCTCGCCGGCTGGATCGTCACGATCTGGGCGATGGGCGCGAAGCCCGACTGAGCGTCCGCATCGCGTGCCTGCACCGCGCGTCTGAACGACGGGATGTCGTGTCGGCTTTCAGCCGCCGCCTCCTCCTCACTCGCCCAACTCCGCCACGCGAACCCGCTCTGCGAGGCGGAACGTCTCGGCCCCGAACAGCACGAGCCGCGCCTCCTCGACAGACGTCTCGGCCGCGCGCAGCGCGCGTGAGCGCCTGCCGGACCGCGTCCTCGAGCGGCCAGCCGAACGCCCCGGACGAGATCAGCGGGAAGGCGACGCTCGACGCACCGAGCTCGTCCGCGACCGCGAGCGAGCGCGTGTAGCACGAGCGCAGCACCTCGCTCAGGTCCAGGCGCGCAGGCATAGACGCGGCCCGACGGTGTGGATCACCCATTGCGCGGGGAGGTCGCCCGGCGGTCGTCGCGACCGCCTCGCCGGCGGGAAGCCCGGCCGGGTAGCGCGACGCCCGCAGCGCCCGGCACTCCTCGAGGATCGCGGGGCCGCCCCGCCGGTGGATCGCCCCGTCCACCCCGCCGCCGCCGAGCAGGGTCGAGTTCGCGGCGTTGACGATCGCGTCCACGGCCTGCTGCGTGATGTCGCCTTCGACGATCTCGATCCGCACGGCCGCATCATGCCGCGGCGCACATCGCGCGGGTCTACGCGCTCGCCGCGTGTGCAGCTGGGGGCGGGCCGCGATCAGCAGCTCGAGCTCGTCGTAGACGTCCTGCACCTGCTCGCGCGTGAGCGAGTCGACGTCGGAGACCCCGGTGACCCGCTCGACGAGGCGTGACGACCGCGTCACGGTCGACCTTCCGTCGGGCCCGACGAGCCCGGCCGAGCGCGCCATGCCGAACACCCTGCGGATCTGCGGCTCGGAGGCGGGCCGCGTGTCGCCGCGCGGGCGCGGAGGCGCATGTATGCGGCGTGGTCGAGCTCCACGGTCTCGGGCGCGATGCCCTCGTCGAGCAGGAGCCGCAGCAGCGCCACCGTCGCGAGCACGTCGCCGCGGGCGTCGTGCGCATCGTCGAGCGCGACGCCGTGCCGCTCGCAGATCGACTCGAGCCGGTGGCTTCGCTCGGTCGGCTCGAGCAGCCGAAACGCGTCGAGCGTGCACGCGACGCGCGACGGGCCGGTAGTCGAGCCCGGCCCGCGCGAAGGCGTGCTCGAGCATCGGCAGGTCGAAGTCCGCGTTGTGCGCGACGAAGACGGCCCCGTCGAGCAGCGCGAGCAGCTCGCCCGGCGAGTCCGCGAACCGCGGCGCAGCCAGCGACCGAGGCGTCGTCGATCCCGTGCACGGCCGTCGCCTCCGCCGGGATCGGGCCCGACGGCCGGACGAGGCTCGCGAACCGTGCCGTCTCGACCCCCTCGGCATCGAGGCGGACGACCGCGAGCGAGACGATCTCGTCCGAGTCGACGTCCGTCCCCGTCGTCTCGCAGTCGAACACCGCGTAGGCGGCCGGCGGAGCGACCTCGCCCCGGCGGCCGACGGCCCCCGGCAACCCGGCGAGGCCGGGAACGATCCGCAGCACCCTGTCCGCGCGGGACATGGGACGAGCATGTCGCCGCCACCGGACGACCCTTCGCGCCGCGTTCCTCATGCCGGGAGATCCCCGGCGCCGAGCCCGCGGCTTACGCCGTGTCCGGCCAGCTCGACGAACCGGCACACCGCGTTCACGAGCCGCATCTGCTCGACCGTCCTGCAGTCGGCGTCGAGCAGTCGCGGCGCGCAGACGAGCACGGCGCGGCACTGCGCGCGCGAGGTCGCGACGTTGAACCGGTGGCGGTCGAACGCGAAGCCGATCCCGCGCGGGGCGTCCTCCGCGGTCGAGCTCGCCATCGAGACGAAGACGACCGGCGCCTGCTGCCCCTGGAACTTGTCCACGGTGCCGACCGGCAACATCCTCGGGCAGGCGCGAGCGCAGCAGCCGCACCTGGGCGTTGTAGGGCGCGACGACGAGGACGTCGCCGCCCAGCGAGCGGCCGCGTCTCGCCCGTCTCGTCGGTGAACGGCGTCCCGACGCAGTCCCGCGATCGCCGCGGCGATCGCCTCGGCCTCCTCGGGCGAGGACTGGCCGTGCCCCTCGTGCTCGACCGGGATCCAGGCGGGCCCGTTCCCGACGGCGAGCGAGCGCCGCGCGGTCATCCGGCGCGTAGCCGAGCCGCCCCTCGTAGTACGCGTCCGAGATGAACGCGCAGAGCTCCGGCCGCAGGCGCCAGGTCTCGCGCGAGGAAGAGCCCGCGCTCGGGCGGCACGGTCGCGTCCTCGCCGAGCAGGTGCTGGAGCACCGAGCAGCCCGCGCCCTCCGGGTGCGAGCCCTGCGAGACCTGCGGCAGCTGGTTCGGGTCGCCGAGCAGGACGAGCGAGCGCGCCGAGGTCCCCACCGCGAGCACGTCGGCGAGCGCGACCTGCCCCGCCTCGTCGACGAAGAGCACGTCGAGCGGCCGCTCTGCCGCGTGGAGGTCGACCGCCGTCGCGGGTCAGCGCCCAGCCGGTGCCGGCGACGAGGTCGAAGGACGGGTCGGCACAGACGTCGACGTCGGTCGGACGTGACGATGCAGCGGCTCTCGAACGCCGTCTCCGACCCCTCCTCGTCGCGCGCCCGCTTGACGCCGCGGAACGCGAAGCCCTGCCCGTCGGCCTCGTGCTCGATCGCGCGCAGCAGGTTGTGGATCGCCTTGTGGCTGAGCGAGGTGACGCCGACGCGCTTCCCGGCGCGCATCAGCGCGACCGCCATCCGCGCGCCCTGCCAGGTCTTGCCCGAGCCGGGCGGCCCCTGGACGAAGAGGTAGCTGTCGCGCGAGCGACAGCGCGGCCTCGACCGGGTCGACGTCGAGCCGCGCGTCGGGCACGCGCTGCTCGAGGAGCGCGGTCAGCGCCGGGTAGCGCCCAGGTCGCCGTCCGCATACGCGCGGACGAAGCGGAGCAGCGCCTCGCGCTTGACCCAGTCCTCGATCGGCTGGCCGGGAGTCAGCCCCGCGGGAGCGGCTCGTCCACCCGCTTCGTCGCCGCGGAGCAGCGTGACGACGCCGGCGTCGTCGTCGACCCGCAGACGGAACCGCCTGCGTCGTCCGGGTCGAACCCCTCGCGGTCGAGATCTTGTGCTCCTGCGCGGGGAAGGTCATCCGGTACGCGTGGCTCTTGTCCTCGACCTCGGGCGGTCGACGCGTCCCACGTCGAGGCCGCCGATCGCGGTGCGGTCCTCGACGAGCTCGTCGTCGTCGAGCTGCGGCCAGCGAAACCACGCCCACCACTCGGGCGCTCCTCGCGCTGGTGGTAGTCGACGAGGTGCGCGAGCAGCCGCCGCGGCGAGCCCTCCTCCGCTCCCTCGAGCAGCCGCGCCTCGAGCGCCGCCCGCTCGGCGTCGCGCTCCTCGGCCGCCTCGGTCCGCTGCGCTGAGCTCCGGCGGCGCGCGCCACGGCACCGTCGGGGGCCGCGACTCGAGGCAGCCACTCGTGCAGCTCGACCGTCGAGCGGCAGTCCTCCTCGTTGTAGCGCTCGATCTCGTCGAGGAGCGCGTCGTCGCCGGTCTCGAGCCACTCCTCGAAGCGGACGACCGACTCGTCGCCGCCGGCGACCTCGGCCGTGCGCTCGAACCCGTAGAGCTTCTCGATCGCCTTGATCGAGTAGCTGTCCACCGACGCCCGGAGCGCCTGCTTCACGACGCGGTAGAGGTCGACGAGCACCTCGCCGCGCAGGAACTCGTCGACCTCCTGCTCGCGCGTCCCGTGCTCGCCCATCAGCCGCGTGAGCGCGGTGCGCTCGTAGGCGGCGTAGTGGTAGACGTGCATCCCCGGGTACCGGCGTCGCCGCTCGACGACCCAGTCGACGAACCGCTCGAAGGCTCGCCGCTCGCCGTCGCGGTCGCGTTCCCCAGAGCGCCTCGTAGCGACCTCGCCGGCCTCGTCGCGGTAGCACCAGCCGAACAGGTACTCGAGCCCGCGCGCGGTCTCGTAGAACGGATGGCCCTCGAGGTCGAGCCAGACGTCGCCGGCGTCGGGCTCGGGCAGGAGCCGGAAGCCGCGCTCCTCCTGGTCGGGCAGGAGCTCCAAGCAGCAGCTCGCCGGTCTCGCGGCCGCGGAGCTGGAGCTCGGCCTGGTGGCGGATCGTCTCGAGCGTCTCGCGGCCGCATGCCGTCGACCGCGAGCCCGGTCCGCCGGGCGCCGTCGCAGCGTCGCCCGAGCGCCGTCGAGCGTCGCGACCCCCGTCTCGATCAGCCTCTCGGCCCACCCGCGCCGCATCCCGGCGACGAGCATGAGGTGGTCGTCGTCGACGAGCCGCTCGCGGCACAGACGGCGGAAGTCGCAGATCCCGCAGTGGTCGCAGGGCCACGGGTACGTCTCGGTCCCGACGATCGAGCGCTGCGAGGAACCGCTCGCGCACGCGCCGGTAGTACGCCTCGAACTCGGCGACGCGGAACGTCTCGCGCTCGCCGCGCCCGTTCTCGACGTGGATGCGCTCGACGGGCGCGCCCTGGATCCGCGCGACCTGCTCGGCGTAGAAGCAGAGCTGCAGGACGTGCGCCGGCTTCGCCGACCGCGCGAGCTTCGTGTCGACCGGCTCGTACCGCCCGTCGGGCTGCCGCTCGAGGAAGTCCGCGAACCCGCGCCAGCGCGCCGTCGCTCGAGGTACGGCTGGTAGATGACGTCCGCGACGCCGGCGCGGATCGCCTCCTCGGTGAGCCGCCGCGCCTCGTCCGGCGTCGAACCCCTCGTCGTCGTAGGTCGGGATGCGGACGATCGAGCGCCCCTCGGCCTCGAGCCGCGCGAGGTAGGCCGCCTCGTGCTCGTCCCCCTTCCGGAAGATCAGGTCGCGATGCGGCGAGTCCAGGTGCGGCCGCTCGAGCTCGCCGCGCACGACACGGACCGAGAGCGTCGTCAGGTGCGGGCAGGCGAGGTGCGCCGAGAGGTCGGAGGGTGAGAGCCCGAGCGTGCCGTCGTCCGCGAGGCGCATCGATCGAGTATCGACGCTCCGGCGGTCGAGTCTTACGTCACCGGACGCAGCGAACGTCGACCCCGACGTCTACTTCGAGCCACACGCGGTCGGCGGTCAACACCGGACCGCCGACCGTCCGAGCGAGTGCGAGGCACGCGCGGTCGCCGAGCGAGAGCCCGGCATTCCGGGTCGACGCGTAGAGCGCGCCGGTCGCGTCGGCGTCGGCGGAGTCGAACGGCCGCAAGGTGATGCCGAGCGCCTCGACGGTTTCCCGCAGCGGGGCGGCGGGCAGCCCTCGAGCCTGGAGGAGCCCGGACACCTCGGCCCAATTCACCGATGACATCACCGCGTCGCCGAGTGACGCCTCGACCAACTCCGAGCCCGGCTCCTCATGGAGCAGTGCGAGCAGCGCGGACGCGTCGAGGACGACCGCCTCGCTCACGGCTTGCGCGAGCTCGGCTCGCGGCCTACCTCGTTCCGCCGCTCCACCAGCAGCTCGTCGACGAGGCTCACATCCTCGGGCACCGCGCGACGCACCGTGGCTCGCAGCCGGCTGAGCGCGTGCGCGCGCGACTCGACGACGAGGCACCCCCCGTCGGCCCGCACGACTACGTCCGCGCCCTCCTCCATGCCGAGCTCCCGCCGAAGCACCGCCGGGACAAGGATCCGCCCCTTCGGCCCCACCCGGACGCTAAAGGCGTCTCTCATGCAGACCATTGTGCCACTTATCAGAGATTGTGTTACTCCGCGCAAGATGTGGCACCAAGAAGGACGTGGTGTCCGGCTCGCATCGGACACCTGAAGTTCAGCGAGATGAAGCAGGCAAACGGAACCCGGATGCGTCCGCGCCGACCCGAGGGCCCGCGCGGACGCGTCGTGCGGGCGTCCTACAGCGCGATCCGCGTAGCGGTCGCGCTCGGACAGCCCCGCCGCACCAGGCTCACGGCCCAGTGCAGGTCGATCTCGGTTCGGAGCGCGAGCTCCACGGCGTCGGCGATGTCGTAGCCGGCGCGCAGGAGCGCGTCGAAACGCCAGCGTGTGATCAGTTCCATCTCGGGGAGGACGCCCTCCTCGACGTGTGCCGCAGCCATCGGTTTCCCCTTCCCCCCAATGTGCCGATGTGCACGTTCTGACGGAACCGGCTCCCGGAAGCCATCCCTCGATCGAGTGAAGCGTCGTGACCGTAGGTTCCGACGGCGCTCGATCGAGCCTTCGTTCCCCCTGTCGAATCCCTCGATCGGCTGCGCAAGCCCTCCGCCAGCCGACCTATATTCGTCGTGTGCGCTCGCATGTCGAGCGGGTCGTCGACGTGGCGTTGGCCTGCCTGATTGCGGCGACGGGATCGATCGTCGCGCTGACGCCGGTGGTGACACTGGGGCTGGTCCTGGGCGGCTCCGCGTGCGGCGGCGGCGGTAGCACCCAGCGCTGCACGGACATCGCGCATCAGCTCTCGCTCGTCGACGTCTCGCCCCGCGCCTGGGGCTATGTCGTCGGAGGCGCGCTCGCCTTGCTCGGGGCCGTTGCGCTTCTCCTGGCTCGGTACCGCCATCGGCGGATCCTGCTCTCGCTCTCCCTGCTCTGTGTCGCCTTCCTCGGTCTCGTGCAGACGACGCAGATCGGCGCGAAGCTGGGCCCGAGCGGCGGCGGCACGTACGGTCGTTCGCTGGAGGACTGGGGAGGCTTTCTCTCGCCGGCTCTCGCCGAGTTGCGCAAAGATGCCTTGCGCCGCTACGAGGGCCGTCCGACCGAGCCGGATGGGCCGCTGTACGACCCCGACCAGATCCTCAGCTCGTTCTTCGTGCGCGGGTTGGACGGGTGGCGTCTCCTGCACGTGGCGGTCGTCGTGCTCTTCTTCGCCGCGGGCCTGGAAACGGTCCGCCGTCTCGTTCGCCGGCCGTTTCTCGCTCTCGTGATCACGTCGACCGCCGGCCTGGTGATCTGGGCGGCGACCGTCGACGGCGCCGGCCAGTGCAACGCCGACGCGGGCGAGTGCTACAAGGGAATCGCGACGCTCCTGGCGCTCGTCGGCGCTGCTCTCGTCTGGGGCATCTACGGCGCAGCCATCGGCGTCGGCCGTCTCGTCGACCGCTCGCTCGCATACGCCAGACGCAAACGACGAGACTGACAGCCGCTCGCTCCGGGGGCGTGTGTCGGGCCTTGCTTGTAGCGTGGCGACGTGTCCGAGAGGCGCACGCCCGAACGGGGACGTCGCTGCTTCGACCAGCTTCCGGCCACGATCGAGCGCCTGTTGACCGGCGCGACCACCGGGCCGGCGCTGGACGAGCCCCTGCTGCGCGGGCGCTTCGCGCGGGTCGCACTCGTCTTCCTCGACGGGTTCGGCTGGACCTTCCTCCAGCGGCAGGGCAGCCATCCGTTGGTTCGGCGCGCCTCCTCGGACGGGCTCGTTGCGCAGCTGACCAGCCAGTTTCCGTCCACGACCACGGCGCACGTGACGACGATCCACAGCGGCCTGCCGGTCGCCGAGCACGGCGTCTACGAATGGCATGTGCTCGAGCCGACCCTCAACCGGCTGATCACGCCGCTTCTGTTCTCCTTCTCGGGCGACGGCAGACGCGAGACGCTGGTCGGGTTGCTCGATCCCGAAGACGTCTTTCCGGCCGAGTCGCTCCACGAGCGACTTGGCGCAGCGGGCATCCGCAGCAGCGTCGCCCAGCCCCGCCCGATCGCCCGCACCTCGCCGAGCCGCGTGCTACTGCGTGGCACGAACGTACTCCCCTTCTCGGGGCCGGAGGAGGGGCTCGCAGCGGTCGCCGCCGCGCTCGCCGCGACGGACACGTCCCACGCCCACGTCTACCTCCCTGACATCGACGCGCTCATGCACGCTGTCGGCCCGGACGACCGCGCCGTGGACGTCGCCTTCGCCGAGGCGCTGACCGCGATCGAGCACGCGCCGTTTCCGTCCGGAACGCTCGTGCTTCTCACGGCAGACCACGGCATGTCCCCCGTCGACCCTGCACGCACCGTCTACATCAACCACGTCTGGCCCGAGGTCACCGCGCACCTCGAGACGGGCGCGGACGGAAAGCCGCTCGCGCCCGCCGGCTCGTGCCGGGACCTCTTCCTCCACGTCCTCGACGGCCACGTCGACGAGGTGTGCGATCGGCTCGGCGAGCGACTCGATGGAATCGCCGACGTCGTCGCCGTCGAGACGCTCGTCGCCGACCGCGTCTTCGCCGCTCCATCGCAACGGCTGCAAGCTCGTCTCGCCGACGTCGTCGTCCTGCCCCTCTACGGCGAGGCCGTCTACTGGCACGAGCCGGGCCGCTTCGTCCAGGACCTCCACGGCCAGCACGGCGGATTGAGCGCTCAGGAGATGGAGATCCCGCTCCTGGCCTGGATTGCCTGAGTCGCCGCGACCAGAGGCGAGCGACGACGGCGACCCGAAGCGATGTTCGCCGTCGCTGGCAAGACAGCTCCGTCTTGCGGCGCGCGCCGTGCCTCAAGACGTCAGGGCCCGGACGTGCCAGGCCCCGACGTCTGGCACAGCAGGGTTGGCTACATCTCGCCGTCGAGCCAGGGATCCCGGCCCGGATCTCCGCCGCGGGCGGCCTCGACGATCCGCGGCAGGTAGTGATCCCACCCGCGGGCGTGCGAGGCGGCCTCCTCGGCAGACAGATCCCGGTGGGTGAACCGGAGGAGCGTGCCGTCGCCCGAGGGCTTCAGCTCCATCTCCACGGTCGAGCCGCCCGGCGCAGGCGTCGAGCTCTCGCCCTCCGCCTTCGGCTCCCACCCCCACGTGAACGCGAGTCGGCGGGCGGGATCCACCTCGACGAACGAGCCGCTCGCCGTGTGGCCCGGGATGACCTCGCAGCGGTACTCGCCCCCGGGCCGCGCGTCGAACGTGCAGCTCTGCCCCATCCAGCGTGTCGCCTTGTCGGGGTCGACGAGGAACTCCCACACCGTCTCCGGCGCCGCGGCGATCTCCAGCTCCCGCACGATCACGGTGGTCTCAGTCACGCTTCCCATGGTTCTCCTTCTCCTCTCGTTCCGCTTCACGCTTGAGCGCCTCGAGGCGGTCGCCCCAGAGCTCGTCCAGGAACGCCCGCAGCGCCCCGAGCCCCTCCGGTCGCGCCCGGTAGAGGCGCCTCGTCCCGTTGCGCCGCTCGCTCACGAGCCCGGCCTCCTTCAGGACGGTGAGATGCTGGGAGATCGCAGGCCGCGTGACCTCGAACTGCGACGCGATCTCCCCGGCCGAGAGCTCCTCGTCCCGAACGAGCCGCAAGATCGCGCGCCTCCGCGGCTCGGCGATCGCCTTGAGCGCTGCCTCCATTCAATTATTTAAGCAGATGCTTACGTAAGTGTCAACTTACAATACGGGCGGATCGCTCGGTGACGAACTTCAGTCCGACACCGTCGTCCCGTCAGTCGCGCTCGCAGCGCTTCTCGACCTGCTTGCGGAGCCGGTCGATCTCCTTCCGCCGGCCCTGGATCTGCTCGGAGCGGTCGAGCAGGTCGGCGACGCCGTCGCAGCGCCCGAGCGCGAACCGGGCCACTGCGAGGTTGTACGACGCGTACGCCTCGGCGATGGAGGAGGTGCCACCCAGAGCCGCGACCGCCGACTCGAGCACGGGAAGCGCGCCCTGCACGTCTCCGGCCTGCAGCATCCGGAAGCCGCGATCGTTGAGAGCACTCCCGCTCTCGGCCGCCGGCTGCGGCTGCGCCACGGCGTCTTCGGTCACCGTGCGCTCGACCGTCTCGCCCTGGGTGGTCTCGGTGACGACGACGGTGCTGGCCTTCCCCGGCACGGTCTGGGTGAGCACCACGGTCGAGCTCTCGCCCCCGCCGAGCCCGCTCAGCGCCCACGCGAGCGCGCCGCCCGCCGCCAGCAGGCCGGTCCCGCCGAGCAGCACCGCGAGGCCGCGCGGCCTCGCCGCGTAGCGCGACGGCCGCGCGCCAGGCCGCGACGGTGCGGCGACGACCGTAGCGGCCGTCGACGGGACCGGAGGCGCCAACGCCGCGCGCAGATCGTCGACGAAGGCGGCGCTCGTGGGGTGCCGCTCGTCGGGCCGCTTGGCCAGCCCACGCGCGAAGACGGCGTCGACTGTGGGCGGGAGGCTCGGCTCGAGCTGCCTGGCCGAGGGCGGCGTCTCCCGCGCATGTGCCGCCGCCTCCGCCGCCTGGCCTTCGCGCTCGAACGGCCGCCGGCCGGTGAGCAGCTCGAAGGCGACGCACGCCAGCCCGTACCGGTCGCTCGCCGCGGAGCTCGGCTCACCTCGTGCCTGCTCCGGCGACATGTAGCCGACCGAGCCGAGCACCGACCCGGCCGCGGTCAGGGTGTCCTGATCGGCGGCGCGCGCGATGCCGAAGTCGGAGACGCGAATCGTGCCGTCGTCCGCGACGAGCAGGTTCCCTGGCTTGACGTCGCGGTGCACGATGCCCCGCGCGTGGGCGCTGTCGAGCGCGCCGGCGGTTTGCTCGAGCCACCGCAGCGCCTGACCCCGCGGGACGCTCCCTTCCCGCAGCCGGTCGGCGAGCGTCCCACCCGTGGCGTACTCCATGACGATGAACGGCAGCGCGTCGCGACTCTCGCCCACGTCGTAGATCGCGATCACGTTCGGCTCGCCCGAGAGGCTCGCGGCGGTCTGCGCCTCCCGGAGGAAGCGCGCGTGGAACTCCTCGTCGGCCGACCAGCGCTCGGAGAGCACCTTGACGGCCACCGTGCGGCCGAGGCTCTCGTCGGTCGCCCGGTAGACCTCCCCCATCCCTCCGTAGGCGATGAGCTCCGGCGTCGTGTAGCGGGATGGAAGCGCAGGCCGCGTCACCGGCATTGGCTCATGCTTCCCGTTCGGCGCGATCGCCAATCACCGGAGCCGGGGCGTCACGCCTCACCGACGCACGACGACGAGCCGGTCGGCGCCCGACTCGGCGCCCCACACCTCGCCCGGCCGCCCGAGCAGCTGGCGCACGTCCGCCCCTGCGCGGAGGGGAACGCGGGTGAATCGCCCCGTCGCCGGTGTGAACCGCCAGATGCCGCTCCGCCCGAAGTCGGTCAGCCAGACGACGTCCTTGTCGTCGACGTAGACGGCGTACGGCTGAGCCGGGCCGGGGACGTCCCACTCGCGCCACTTCTTCGTGGCAGGGTCGTAGCGGGCGACCTTGCCGGCGTTCCACTCGCTGACCCAGATCCGCCCCTTCGAGTTCGACCACACCCGACGCGCGCCCTGGCCGGCGGTCGGCGGCCGGATGACGGTCGCCTTGCCGGTGCGCACGTCGATCTGCGCGATGTGGCTTCCCGCGAGCGACGCGTAGAAGACCTGACCCTTCGGCGTCGTCGTGATCCCGTACGGCCCCGACCCGAACGGCGCGCGGAAGACGCGCATCGCGCCCGTCTTCGGGTTCAGGCGGCCGTAGATGCCGTTCTGGCCGGTGAACCAGAGGATTCCGCGCTTGTCGAACGTCGCGGTGTTGAGGTTCGCGTCGCCCGTCGAGGCGGGCAGCCGGAAGCCGCGGAAGGCGGTGGTACCGGGATCGACTCGGACGATCGCGTTGAGCCCGCCGTCGGTCACCCACGCAGCGCCGTCCGGCCCGACGATCACGCCGTGCGGCGCCGACCCGTCGCCGAGCGGGACCTCCGTCGTCTGCCCGGTCGCCGGGTCGAGCCGGCCGAGCTTGCCCGTCGCCTGGGCCGTGTACCAGACCGTCCCGTCGGGCGCGGGCGCGACGTCGTGTGGGTGCGAGCCCGCGGGCACGGCGTACTCCTGCACGCGCAGTGCCGGCCGCAGAGGTCGAGGCCGGGCGCCGCAGCGTCCCCCACTCCCGCGGCATGACCCGTCCGACGACGCGGAAGCGGCTGTTCCCGAGCGGCCGGAAGACGATCGCCTCGCCCTCCTCGAGCGCTCTCGCCCGTCGTCTCCTGAGACGACGACGCCGTGCGTGACGAGGACCGTCACCTTCCCCGGCCGCGGGCATGGTGCCGAGCAGCCGGCGCGCGTCGCGGATCTGCTTGCGCCACGCGGCGTCGTGCTCCGCCGCGATCGTGTTCAGCAGCGCCGGGTGCACGGTCGCGCGGCCGAAGGCGAGCCGCGCGGTCTCGAGCGTCCGGCAGTACGCGCTCGAGAGCACCTTCCCGATCGGGACTCCCAGCCGGCGCACGCCGCGCCCGATCGCGCGGGCGTCGGCTCGTCCCTGCGCCGAGAGGTTCCGCTGCGTCGAGCAGTCGGCGACGACGACGGGATCCTGATCGGGCTTGGAGAAGTCCGTCGCGGCGTGCCGGAGGACGAGCACCACGCCGCCTGCACGGAGCGTGCGGACGAGATCCGGGCCGGGCGCGGCGGCTGCGCCCCCGACCAGGGTCAGGGCCAGTGCGGCGGCGAGAGCTGCGACGAGCGTGCGCGAGGACGGCATCTGCTCCTCCTTGCAGACGACCCGCCCACCGTAGCCCATCAGCGACGCCGCCCCGGTCTACGATCACCCGATGGCGGAGAGCACGCGGGTCTATTCGACGGCAGAGGGTGACCTCAGGAGGACCGCCGCAAAGGATGCACGCCGGGGCTCCGCGCCCTCCACGCCGAGCGACGGCATCGTCCGCGTCTCCCGCGAGACGAGCGGCCGGCGGGGCAAGACGGTGACGGTCGTCCGCGGCCTCCAGCCCGGCGAGCTCCAGGCCGTCGCGAGGGACCTCAAGCGCCTGTGCGGCTCGGGCGGCGCCGCGAAGGACGGCGTCGTCGAGATCCAGGGAGACCACCGCGCGAAGGTCCTCGCACGGCTCGAGTCGCAGCGCTATCGCGTGAAGCTCGCCGGCGGCTGAAGCGCCTTCTCGGGCGAGCGCGCGCTCAGCGCGGGGCTGACTCGACGAGCGTGCGCGTCGCTGTCAGCTGGGGCCGGAGGGGCCGAGGCCCCGCCGGAACGCGTGCCGGAGCTCCTCGACCGTCCCGCCTTCGAGCGTGCCGTAGGTGAGCTCCTCCTGCTCGGCCCGGTCGAACAGGTCGAGGAAGGCGGCGATCTTCGGTTCAGGACGCGCCGGCCTGCGTCCCGGCCGCCACCCGTAGCCCTCTTCCAGCAGGACGAGGTCGTCTCGCTCGCGCTCGGTGAGCGTGGGCGCGTGCTGCGCGAGTAGCGCTGCGAGCTCGACGTGCAGCTCCTCGGCTCGATCGGCCATCGTGCTAGCGCAGGCGGTAGACGATCCGACCCCGGTCGAGGTCGTACGGGGAGACTTCGACCTTGACGCGGTCGCCGGGCCCCATGCGGATCCGGTAGCGCTTCATCTTCCCCGCGGTGTACCCGATCATCTCGTGACCGTTGTCGAGCGTGATCCGGAACATCCGGTTGCGGAGGGACTCGGTGATCTCACCCTCCATCTCGAGCTTCTCTTCCTTGACGGCGATGGCCGCCTCCTTTCGTCGCGAGGGGCACGAGTTCGGCGCCCGTGGCCGCTGAGCGGCCACGGGCAGCCGACGTTCAACTACGCGACGACGGAGACGTTGATCGCCTCCGGGCCCTTCTGGCCCTCGCGGGGCTCATAAGAGACCTTCGCTCCCTCGGGGAGCGACTTGAAGCCGTCACCGGCGATGCCGCTGTGATGCACGAAGAGGTCCTTCGACCCCTCGGCAGGGGTGATGAACCCGTAGCCCTTCGCATCGTTGAACCACTTCACGGTTCCTTCTGCCATTTGAAATACACCTCCCTTACTCAACTCACGAACGTGTAGGGAAGGCGCAGACGCGCAGACCGGACCCGCTCTAACTCCCCCGTAGGGTAGCAGCAGCGCGTGCAGGGAAGCCCATTTTCGGTTCAGCGTGCAGGTCTCGAGGTGGTGACGGCCGGGCACCACGCAACGACGCGCGACTTCAGCCCGTGCACGAGCCGGAGAGGCTCGTGCTCATGTGCGCGGCTCAGCTCCCTGCCGCCTCGGGCGCCGTCGTGAGCGCGGGGGTGGGCCGTGGCATCAGCCACAGCGAAGCGTACGGCAGCGTCGAGGCGATGAAGAGCCCGCCGAAGGCGATTCCCAAGAGCGCGAAGCCGCCGAGCTCGAGCGCAGCGCCGCCGACGAGCGCACCGATGAGGTACCCGAGCTGCGTGGTGACGGCGCGGACGGTGCCGACCTCGCGGCCGAACTCGCCCGCGACGCTGAACCCGTAGACGGTGCCCGACACGGTTCGCGTGGCGACGAGGGCAGCGCTGGCGGAGAACAGGACGAGCGTGACCACGACGGCGGGCGTGACCGACCAGGTCAACGCGACCGCGACCGCCGCTCCGAGGCTGCAGGCGAGCATTGTCCGCCGAGCGCGCTCCGGATGCGAGACGTCCTGCTCGCCGGTTCCCGACGAGGTATGCGACTGCCATAGCCGCGAGTGCAACGCCCGTCGCCGTGGTCGACATGCCGTAGTGCTCGGTCAGCAGGGCGCCGCTGAAGACGAGCGTCCCGGACCACGCAGCGTTCGCGAACTGCTCGCCGAGCGCCCAGCGTCGACCGTCTGCGCGGCCGAGGAAGCGCCGGAGCGAGGACTCTGCCCGGGGGATAGGAGCGTCGTGCGGCCGCCCGAGAACGGCGAGCCCGGCGAGCAGCGCTGCCGGCAGCGGGAGCGCGAGGAACGCGAGCCGCCAGTGCACCTCCGCGACGACGCCGATGATCGGCATGCCGACGATCCACGCGGTCGGCGGCCCAGCGAAGGCGTGCGCGACGACCCGCGTGCGTCGCTCGGGCTCTGTCCACGCGGCCATCGCCGAGATCCCGGCGGTGAGGATCGTCGAGATCCCGATCCACATCGGGATCTGCGCCAGCGCCAGCAGCGCGAACGACGGCGCGACCGCGCTCGCGACCGAGCCGACGGCGAGGAGCGCGCTCCCGGCACCGAGCAGCGCGCGGGGCGAGAACCGGGTGAGCAGGCGCCCTGCTGCAAGGGCAGCCACGACCGCCAGGGGCGCGGCGAGAATCCGCAGCTGGCCCGCCACGGCGACGGACACGCCGAAGTCGGCGGCAACGTCGCTCAGGATCGGCGACAGGACGAGCACGCCGGACTGGCTGGCGAGGAACGCCAGGAAGAGGACGAGCGAGGGCGAGCCGACGGCAGCGCGAAACCGGCCAGGGGAGGCAGTCGGGTGTGGAATGTCGAGGGCACTGCAGTCATCCAGTTGAGAGTGGCTGCGAGCCGGTCCCCGGGCATACGGCCAGCCCCCGGAACGCCGGGTGCGGCGAACCGAACACCGATCCGTCGGGCGGCCGTGTCTCGGCTACGAGCTTGCGGTGCCGTTCCGGCGTCGTCGTCCGCCGCGTTGAAAGGGACGCCGCCCGGCAGGGTGGTACTGTTGATGAGGCCCAGCAGGAGTTGGAGCGAGTACCGGTGTGGCTTTGCACGCCTTCCGCTGCACGTTCATGACGCAGTCGAGGGAAGGTGGAGATATGCCGACCGGAAGCGTGAAGTGGTTCGGCGACGACAAAGCCTGCGGCGGCATATCGCCGGGCGACGCAGGCAAGGACGTCTTCGTCCACCATCGAACCGAGGGAGCTGCCTTATCGCCGACACGGAGAGGCTGACGAGCCCGTCCTCGCCGAAGGTCTCGTTCGACAACGGCGGCGAGTTCATTCGGCAGACGCGTCGCGACGTCGAGGAGTACCTGTCCGCTCGTCGTATCCGCGCGCGCGGCCGAGCCGAGCTCTACCTCAAAGGGGTCGTCGCATTCGTCGTGCTGTTCGGCTCGTGGGCCACGCTCGTGCTCGGCCACCCGGGCGTGTGGCTCGGTCTGCTCAGCTTCGGCGGGCTGATCCTCGGGACGTCGCTGACGTCGTTCTGCGTGATGCACGACGCCAATCACGGCGCCTACTTCCGGAAGCGCAGCCTGAACCACCTGATGGGCTGGACAGCCGATGCGCTGCTTGGGCTCTCCAGCTACGCCTGGCGTGTGAAGCACAACGTCGCCCATCACACCTACACGAACGTCGACGGCTACGACGCCGACATCACCCAGGTGCCGTTCGCTCGGCTGATGCCCGTCCAGGAGCCCCGCCCCTGGTACCGGCTGCAGCACTACTACATCTGGCT
Source organism: uncultured Actinomycetes bacterium (assembly GCA_963793655.1). Classification (GTDB taxonomy): domain Bacteria; phylum Actinomycetota; class Thermoleophilia; order Gaiellales; family Gaiellaceae; genus Gaiella. The sequence continues at coordinate 78,736 of CAWCAV010000009.1, read as the reverse complement.
CCTGTACTGCCTGATGGGGCTCCGCTGGCAGACCGTCGGCGATGTCGCCGCGTTCGTTCGGGGAACCATCGGCACCAGCGCCCTGCGCCTGCCTCGGGGCTGGGATCTCGCCGGTCTCGTCGGCGGGAAGGTGATCTTCGTCAGCTGGGCAATCGTCGCCCCGCTGCTCGTCTATCCGTGGTGGGGCGTCCTCGCCGGCTATCTCGTCTACTCGATGGTCATGAGCCTGATCATGGCGGTGACCTTCCAGCTCGCGCACTGCGTCGAGGAGGCCGACTTCGCCTCGGCCGAGCAGCTCGCCAGCGAGAGGCGGCTCTGGGCCGTGCACGAGGTCGAGACGACGGTCGACTTCTGCCCGCGCAACCCGGTTCTCAGCTGGGCGCTCGGGGGCCTCAACTACCAGATCGAGCACCACCTGTTCCCGCGCGTGCCGCACACCCACTACGCCGCACATCGCCACGATCGTGCAGCGCAACGCGCGAGCAGCACGGTGTCCGCTACGTGACACAGCGCTCGCTGCGCGCGGCCCTCCGGTCGCACTTCCGGCACCTGCGCACGATGGGCCGCATGGGCGTCCCGGTCGCGCTCGAGATGGGCTGAGCCTTCCGGCGCCGGCTGACCGGCCACCACGGCGTAGTCGCTCGATCGCGTACGCGAACATTCCCGCGGCGGCAGTCGGCGCTAGACGCTGCTCGGGTGTTCGAGAGAGAGGCCTCGCCAGCGCGAGTGGGCGGGAATGTCACCCGACAACGCGTCCCGCACGATGCCACGTCCTGCGCGGTGCCATAGCATCGCGTCAGTGTCGTTCACGCTCAGGAACATCAAGAAGGACCTGGAGGACATCGGCTCGAGGTTCGACGGCGCGCCGGACCTGGAGTTCCGCGCGGCGACCAAGCCGCTCGAGCTGGAGAGCTCTGCCCTGAGCTTTCAACGCCTCCCGCCCGGTTACCGCTTTCCGTACGGCCACACGCACATGAGGCAAGAGGAGGTGTACGTGGTCGTGCGCGGGAGCGGGCGGATGAAGGTCGACGACGTGATCGTCGAGCTCGAGGAATGGGACGCCGTGCGTGTCCCGCCCGGTAAATGGCGAGGCTACGAGGCCGGGCCGGACGGCCTCGAGATCCTCGTCATCGGCGCACCCAATCTCGGCGAAGATCCGCGGGAAGACGTCGATGGCCAGCGCGACTGGTGGACTGACTCCTAGCGCTGTCTCGGGGTCTTGACCCTCGGGCTGCGAGTCGGGGGTCGGGCTCCCTGGTCGGCGGTCTTCGCGAGAACGTACAGCCCAGCGCGACGGGGATCGCTCTTGGGCTCTCTCTCCCGACGCCGACGAGAAGTAGTTGCGTGGGCGAGTGTTCGAAACCGCCTCCTGACGCGGCCCAGGCAGAGACCGATGAGTTACGGGTTGCCGGGCGGTCTATCCCAGCACGACGTCTACCGGCAACCCGGGAGGCCGCATGAGGCTCCTTCTCACTTCCGCTGGCATCAAGAACACGAGCATCCACGACGCGCTGGTCGACCTGCTGGGCAAACCGATCGCCGACTCCAACGCCCTCTGCATCCCCACTGCGGGGTACGGGCACCCCCAGGGCAGTCCTGGCGGGGCATGGCGGTTCATCAGCGGACAGATCCCCACAACCCCATGTGCGAGCTGGGTTGGAAGTCCTTGGGAGTGCTGGAGCTCACCGCGCTGCCCAGCATCGACGAAGAACGCTGGGTCCCCTGGGTCCGAGAGGCAGACGTCCTGCTGGTGAATGGCGGCGACGCCCTGTATCTGTGCCACTGGATGCGGCAGTCCGGGCTGGCGGACCTCCTGCCGTCGCTGCACGAGACGGTCTGGGTGGGACTGAGCGCCGGGAGCATGGTGATGACCCCCCGTATCGGGGAGGACTTCGTCGGGTGGAAGCCGCCCACCGGTGAGCGACAGCACGCTGGGCATCGTCGACTTCTCGATCTTCCCGCACCTGGATCACGAGATCCTGCCGGAGAACACCATGGCCGACGCAGAAAGATGGGCGGCCGGCATCCGGGTCCGGCGTACGCGATCGACGACGAGACCGCCATCAAAGTGGTCGACGGCACCGTCGAAGTCGTCTCCGAGGGGCACTGGAAACTGTTCACGCCCTAATGCTCGCGTGCGCGAGTGTGCGGGAGTGTCGCTCGAGCGGGGGCATGATCGGTAGTTCCTACACGGCCGGCTCCGCGGCTCCCCTGATGCCCTGAGCCGCAGCCGGGGGCGAGACTCTGGAGGACGTGGCGACCGAAGCTCTGATCGACCTGCCTCGTCCCGCCGACATGGTCGTGGCCTCGCAGAGGGCGACTGCCCGACTCGTTGGGGTGCTGTTCATCGTGGCCACGGTCACCTCGATCATCGGTGGGTCGCTGCTGCTACCCCTGGACGATCCGGACTACCTCGTCGAGGTGGCGGCACACGAGGGCCAGATCATCCTGGGGGCCCTCCTGGAGTTCACCCTCGCCCTGTCGGTCATCGGAATCTCCGCTCTGCTGCTCCCTGTGCTCAGGCCCCACGGCGAGGGCATGGCGGTCGGCTACGTCGCCGTGCGCACGGTGGAGGCGACCTTCATCCTCATTGCCTCGACCACCGCCCTCCTGGTGCTGGCGCTGAGCCAGGACTGGGGCAGTGCAGGTGGCGTCGGCGTGGAACCCGTGGGCAGCGCGCTGCTCTCAGCCCGGGAGTGGACCAGCTTCGTCGGGACGCTCATCGTGTTCGGCGTGAGCGCGGTGATCCTCAACGCCCTTCTCTACCGGTCACGGCTCGTCCCTGTCTGGTTGTCGCTACTCGGCCTCGTCGGGGGGCTCCTGCTCCTGTCGAGCGCCGTCGTCGAGATGTTCGTGTACGGCGTCGACGCTCCGGTTGCGCTGCAGCTGCTCGGGGCTGCTCCGATCGCCGTGCAGGAGATGATCCTGGCGGTCCTCCTCATCTGGAAGGGGTTCGCTGCGCCGTCGGTGCGGCGGCCAACGGCGAGCCGGGGCCCGGGTCTGGCTGAGTTCTCCCGCTCCGAGGACGGGTGACTGACGTGAGCCAGCGTTCGGGAACGTCTCCTGAGCGCTGATCAGTCTGGTACCGGAGCGCGCGAGGTCGGCGGCCCAGAGATGGCGCTGCTCGACGCATTGGCTCACGATGGCCGCCCCGCGAGCTCTTCTTGACTCTCTCGTGGATGCCCGCAGCGGTAGCCTCGGCGCGGGTGTTCGACCACGTCGGTATCGCCGTCTCGGACCTGGCCGCGTCCGAGCGCTTCTACCGCACCGTGCTCTCCGTGCTGGGCGTCGAGCCGAGCCACGCGGACGCCGAGCTCGTCGAGTGGGAGGACTGGGACATCGGGCCCACGGACCGCGAGCACCCCGTGACCCGCGGCCTGCACGTCGGCTTCCGCGCGCCGACCCGCGAGGCCGTGGACGCCTTCTGGCAGGCGGGGATCGACGCCGGCTACCGCGACGACGGCGCGCCCGGGCCGCGCGCCGATCTACGGACCCGACTACTACGGCGGCTTCCTGCTCGACCCGGACGGCAACAGCGCCGAGGCCGTACACGGCGAGCGGTCGAGCCCCGGTGCCCGCCCGGCCGCGTCGACCACCTGTGGATCCGCGTCGCCGACCTCGAGGCGTCCAAGCGCTTCTACGCGACGATCGCGCCGCACGCCGGGATCCGCCTGGGCGACGACGCGCCCGGGCGCGTGCAGTTCGCCGGCGGCGACTACAGCTTCTCGCTGATCGACGACGAGCGGCCGCTCACGGAGCACGTCCACCTCGCCTTTCCCGCCGGGCGACGACGCCACGGTGCGGGCCTTCCACGCCGCCGCGCTCGCCGCCGGATACGAGGACCACGGCGGGCCCGGCGAGCGCCCCGTGTACCACCCGGGCTACTACGGCGCGTTCGTCCTCGATCCCGACGGGCACAACGTCGAGGTCGTCAACCACAATCGCTAGCCATGGACGACAACGCCCCACGACACATCTCCCGCGTGGGCAACTCGCCGCGCTCGAGGCCGAGCTGCGCGGGCTCGAGCTCGAACGCCGGCCTCTCCGCGATCGACATCCGACCGACGGCGTCGTTCACGTCTCCGCCAAGCGCTGCAGGCTCATGCTCCGATCGGGGCGATGGGACATTGACGAGGCAAACGTGACGAGGCCGGGCGGTTAGTCCGTCGCATGCGCGAGTCTGCGGCGAGCGCGCGCGATCCCAATCGGAACGGTGGTCAGTCGATGCAATCAGTCGAAGGCGAACAGTGGTGGGAGGACGACCACCACCGTGGCAGCCCACAGGGCGAAGACGGGAAGGTAGGTCGTCTGCCAGCGCTCGAGCCGGTGGAAACTGCCGCGTCGTGCGAGGAAGCGCGCGGCGAGCCAGACCGCCCAGGCAAGGTTCACGAGTAGGACGAGGTTGAGGCCGAGCGCTGCTGTTCGGTTCGGCGTGAACCCGAGGTCGCCGATCCGAGCGATCATCGCGCCGAGCACCATCAGGTCGAGGACGAGGGCGCTGACGACGGCGACCATCTGGATACCGTCCATCCATTCGGGCGATGACGTGAAGGGGTCACGCGCCGACATCCCGTACAGGACGAGCGCGAGGACGACCACCAGCAGCGCGTCGAAGACGCTGAGGAGCTCGCGATCGAACGCCCCGCCTAGCCCGGTGACGGCGTACACGACAGCAGCGCAGGCCAGCATCACCGCGAACAGCGGCGTGAAGAGCATCGTGAGCACCGGCGCCATGTTCTCCACGACCCTCTGCTTCGACTCGACGAGCCAGGCGGCCACGATCACGGCACCGGCCGCTCCCGAGGGAAGCACCCACGCAGCAATCTGGTCCACGTCGACCCCCGTGGGTTCGAGGATCGCGGCAGTCAACCCCATGAGCACCCCACCCCCGAGCGCTATCAGCACGTAGTAGATGAACCATTCGCCCGTGAAGCGGACGAAGTCCATGCGCCGCTCGTGCGATCGGAGCGTGCCACCCATGTACGAGTAGGCGACCACGAACCACAGCGCGACGGGCAGAGAGAGACCGGCGAGGACCTCGGTGTCCGAATCCGCACCCCACGGGTAGAGGTTGACCACGAGCGCCGCGAGTGCGAAGGGCGCCGCTATCAGCACCCAGTGGCGAGGGTCGAGTTGCCGTCCGGCGAGCGAAGTACGCCGCGAGAAACGGCAGCACGAGCAGAGTGGCGTTCCGCGCCAGCCAGGTCGGCTCCTCGTCCGGGAAGCCCGCAGCGAGGCGTGCGACCTGGATCGAGACGGCCGCAGCGACGGCGAAGACGAGCGGCTCGAGCAAGCCGCTGAACGGGCGAGCCGGCTCGTCGTCACCGCTCAGGAGAAGCTGTTTCCAGAGTCGGCCGCTGTGCTCGCGTGCGAACTCTCGGGACAGGCCGTCCACGGCCCCGAGCCGTTTCACGGCGATCAGAAACCCCTCATCGGGTGTGAGGCCGGCCGCGGTCAGCTCGGCGATCTGGTGACGAAGATGATCCTCCAGCTCATCGACGTCGTGGCCGTTGACGCCCGGGGCGTTCGCGACGTAGGCCCGCCACTCCGCGATCTGTGATTCGACGCTCTCCATGGCTCACGCCTCGCCGAGAGCCGCCAGCACTGCGCCCGAGCCCGGCCAGACGCCATTCAGTGCGCGCGTGACGGCCACCCACTGCAGCTGGTGATCTGCGAGCGCTGCTCGTCCCTCGTCGGTGATCGCGTAGTACTTGCGTCGACGCCCTTCCGGCGGCGTTCGCCACTCCGTCGTCACGTACCCGAGCCGCTGCAGGCGATGGAGCAGCGGGTAGAGCATCCCGTCGGTCCACTCCAGCTCGCCCCCCGACAGCGCGCGCACCCGCTTCAAGATGGCGTAGCCGTAGCTCTCAGCCTCCGCAAGGATTGCGAGCACGAGCGGTGTTGCCGAGGCCGCGACCAGGTCCTTGTCGATGTGCACTACTCGCCTCCATAGCTCGAAGTACCATGCATAGAAGCACATGGTAAAGCGGAGCCGCCGTCCCGTACAGGTCGGATCGCGGCCAATCAGTCGGGTTGCCGGGGTACTCCGGTGACTGGCGTGTCGTAGGCTCGCGGTTCCCGATGGAGGAGGAGAAGCCGTATGCCGTACCTGGTTCTTCAGGAGTTCAAAATGGATGGGGACGACCGGTCTACTACGAACTACGACGCCGTCAGCGAGCACATTGGTATGGCCACGAACCCTCCGGACGGAATGATCATCCACACGGCGGGTTGGGACGAGGAGGCCGGTGTCTTCCGAATCGTCGAGGTGTGGGAGACCCAGGAGGACTCCTCACGGTTCCGGCGTGAGCGGCTGCAGCCCGCGATTGAGGCAAAGCTGGGAGCAGGCAACGCATCTCCCGATCGTGACGGATCCTACGAGCTGCACAATCTGATATCCCGCGGGTAAACCCGCGAGCCCCGCCGCGCCGAACCTCCCTCCCAACCCAACCGGCCGCCTCAACGCCGATCACAAGAGGGCATACACTCGTCCCATGAGCAATTTGATCGCCAAGATCCGCCACTGGCTGCACCTCGAGAAGAAGCCGAAGACCTAGCAGTCGCAAACGACTCGCGCACGCGCTGCGCGGGCCTCGGCGAGTACGACCAGCCATCGGCAGCCGCGACTGCGTCACGCGTTCAGGCGCGGACGGGACTCGACCGTCGAACGCCGGTCGGGGGCCGACACCGCCCGGCGCGTTCTACCGCGTGGATCGCTCTGCGTTTCGATTCCGCACCCGAATACACTGCTCTGATGGCGATGGAGTACGTCGTGCAGCGGCTCGAGATGGGTGATGTCGTGCTGATCGACCTTCCCGAGCAGGGAGGGGAGGTCGAGGCGAAGGTGGTGGAGCCGATCGACCGAACCAAGACGACCGTGCGCGTTTCGCTGCGAGTGACCGGGCGTGACTCCTTCGTCAAGGAGTGGCCTCTCGGCGAGAAGGTCACTGTTGTGCGCGGGCCCTGAACCGCCGGGCGACGGATGACAACCGATATGACCTGGCGGGGCCATTTTCGGCCGGACGTCTTCCGTCAGGCCGAGTAGGAGAGCTCCCCTTCTCCTGCGAGGCGAGATCGGAGTGCGTGGTCGGATCAGAAGTCCGATGGGCCCCCGATCTTCGCCGTGGCCTCACGGCGACCGACGTACGTGGCGCCGCAAGTGCCATCATCGCGAGGGGAGGCCGAGAGGATGGTGCAGGTGCACGTCGTGTCCGTGGCTCGGTTCAGATTGCGGCGTTGGACGATCAGAGGCCTCAGCAAGGCACACCTGACCGTCTATCGCGTGACCGGGGGACGCGTCCTCGGCTCGGTGGCCGGAATGCCGGTGCTCCTCCTCACCACAACGGGCCGGCGGTCGGGCAAGGCGCGCACGACCCCACTCACGTTCTTTCGGGACGGAGCCGACCTCGTGGTGATCGCGTCGAACGGCGGTGCGGATCGCCCGCCCGACTGGTCGCTCAACCTGCAGCAAATGCCGCGCGCAGTCGTCCGGATCGGCACCGACAAGTTGGTCGTCACGGCCAGGCCGGCGTCGGAGCAGGAGCGCGCGCGGCTGTGGGTCGTGGTCACGGCCACGTACGCCGGTTATGCCCGCTACCAAGAACGGACGACGCGCCGGATACCGGTGGTGCTTCTCTCACCCGCGGTCAGAGGTGGTTGGCGATCGTGAAAGGGAGGTGCAGCCTGCCCTTGTTGCCGCGGAGGTCGGTCGCTTCCACCTCGAGGCGGTACGGGCCGTCGTGAGCAGTGTCGTGCTCCAGGTGTGGGCGAGGTAGAAGCGGTAGAGGCCGGGTTTCCCGCCCGGTTCTGGCGCGTGCCGGGTGCGTAGATCCGCCGGAACGCCTCCTTGGGCAGCAGTTGCCTGCTGAAGTCGATCGGTGTGTGCCAGGCCGTACGGTGCGGCCGCCGCGGCGCACACGCCAGCGAACCCTTGCGGGTGTCACCGGCAGGCGATCCCAGGGCGCAGGCACCTCTGAGCGGTGGCGTCTGGTGTGCCTCGGCGATCACGTCCACCGCCCCTGAGATCGCTGCCGGATTGAGCGCCCGGCCGTTGCGCGAGAGCACGATCTTCGTCACCTGGGGCTTGGTCGTGTCGCGCCACGGGGTCAGCGCTCCCGGTCGCAGCGGGTCGCGGTAGATGCCGGAGCGGTGTTCGGCGAAGTGGACATGGAGCCAGGGCGATTCGACGTGACCCACGAGTTGATGCTTCTTGACCCGCTGGTGGTGGCTCACGGCTGGGATGACGTGCCAGTAGCCGAAGTCGAGGTCGCCGTCTGCGACCGACAGCGCCCGAGGGCCCTCGAGGTGCACGACGCCGGCGCGGACCGCGTAGACGGGAGTGCCGTTGGGTGCCGAATGTCGATCCCGAAATGGAACGCCCTCGAGGTGCCCGAGATGCGCGGGTCGTTGAAGTAGCCGCGCACCGGGTGCGGCCGGTCGAAGGGTTCCAACGGCCACGGGTACACGCTGCCAGTATCACCTGGCCGACTTGCAGAGAACTGCCGGAATGATCTTCTATCAAGAGGCTAAGATTTTATGCTATAATCCAGCTAATCGCACGGTGATCCAAGGAGACGTCATGACCACCCTTGTCCGCTTTCGAGAGCCGCTACGAAACCTCCCCATGAATGCCGAATTCGAGCGGCTGATCAATACCGTCTTCGAGTCGCCGGCTCGCTCCGCCCAGGCATGGACACCTCCGCTCGACGTCTGGGAGACCGAAGGCGACCTGGTGTACGCCTTCGACCTGCCCGGCATACCGGAGGACAAGATCACCGTGGAGATCGAAGACAACACCCTCACGGTCAGCGGCTCGCGCGAGCGCGCCGGGAACGTGGAAGATGAGCGTTTCTTCCGCTACGAGCGCCGCTTCGGTGAGTTCACGCGATCGGTCGCTCTACCGCAGGGCTGTGGCGAGGGCGAGGCCCAGGCGCACTACGCCAACGGGGCACTCGAAGTCCACGTCAAGAAGCCGGAACAGTCCAAGCCCCGCCGCGTCCCGGTGATGGGGATCGTCGAGGGCGGTTCCACCGGCTAGCTCCACCTCCTTTCCCCGCGTCCTGAGAGGCGGCCTCTGGCCGCCTCTCAGCGCAAAGAACGTCTCGCGGCGACCGTGCCGACGCGCACGCTCGCTTGAGCGCGTGCCGGCAGGGTTCGCCCGAAGCATCGGCAGGTGCCTCCTGCGCAACGCGCAGCGGTCGCGAGAGCCACGCGGTCGTTGCGGACCCTTGGCCTGGCCGCCCGGCTCAGAGCAGCTAATTTCCGTTTCAGGTGGATTGCTTGAGGCGAGCTCGGCGCGGCCAGGTGGCGGGTTGACGAAGCCGGCAATGCCGAAGTCGGCACCCGGCGGCGTGTTCCGCGAGGGCTACGACACCGGCGGCTTCTACGACGAGGCGTTCGAGCGCGGTTCCGACGGGATCGTGGTACCGCGAGCCCACTACGCCGAGCTGATCGCGCAGATCGCGTCGATGGACGGCCCCGACCTTCGGCGCGCCACGGAGCTCGCGAACCGGTCGTTCCTGCACCGCGGTGTCACATTCACGGTCTACTCCGAAGGCGAGCAGGGCGCCGAGCGGATCCTGCCGTTCGACCCGATTCCCCGCATCCTCCCTGCCGACGAGTGGGCGGTCGTCGAGGCGGGCTTGCGACAGCGCATCCGGGCGCTGAACCGGTTCCTCCACGACGTCTACCACGGGCAGGAGATCCTGCGAGACGGGATCGTGCCGCGCCGGCTCGTCGTGCTGGCCCGCCATTTCCGCCGGGAGGTCGTCGGCATCGATGTTCCGGACGACCAGTACATCCACGTCGCCGGCTGCGATCTGATCCGGGGCGACGACGGTCGCTGGATGGTCCTCGAGGACAACCTGCGCACACCCAGCGGCGTCTCGTACGTGCTCGCGAACCGGCAGATCATGACGCGGACGCTGCCCGACTGGTTCTCCGAGCTCGGCGTCCGCTCGGTCGACTCCTACGCAGGACAACTTCTCGACAACCTCGTCGGTCTCTCGCCGCGTCGGGCCATCCCCGGTGCCGCCGGCGGGCCAGGCGTGGTGGTGCTGACGCCGGGCATCTACAACTCCGCCTACTTCGAGCATGCCTTCCTCGCCCAGCAGATGGGGGTCGAGCTCGTCGAGGGCCGCGACCTCTTCGTGTTGGAGAACCGCGTCTACATGCGCACCACGACCGGGCGGCGGCAGGTGGATGTCATCTACCGCCGGATCGACGACGAGTTCCTCGATCCGCTCGCGTTCCGCTCCGAGTCGATGCTCGGCGTCGCGGGCCTGCTCGGCGCGGTTCGCACGGGCAACGTCACACTGGCGAACGCGATCGGCACGGGCGTCGCCGATGACAAGGTGGTCTACCGGTACGTCCCCGAGATCATCCGCTACTACCTCGGCGAGGAGCCGATCCTCGACAACGTGCCGACGTACCTGCCGAACGATCCCGAGCAACTCGATCATGTTCTCCGCAATCTCGACTCGCTGGTCGTGAAACAAGCGAACGAGAGCGGCGGCTACGGGATGCTGATGGGGCCGACCGCGGACGAGGACGAGCTCGAGGACTTCCGCTCCCGCATCATCGCGAGCCCGCGCGACTACATCGCCCAGCCGGTGATCCCACTTTCGCGGCATCCGACCTTCGTACCCGACGAGCAGGGGGAGTCCGGCACCCTGCAGGGCCGCCACGTCGATCTGCGACCGTATGTCCTGAGCGGGCCGGATGGGATCAGCGTGCTGCCCGGCGGCCTGACCCGCGTTGCCCTCGTCAGCGGCTCCCTCGTCGTCAACTCGAGCCAGGGCGGCGGCAGCAAGGACACCTGGGTGCTCCAGTGAGCGGACGCAGACCATGTTGAGTCGGATGGCGGAGTCGCTGTACTGGATCGGACGCTACGTCGAGCGCGCCGAGCAGACCGCCCGGCTCACCGAGGCGACGTTCAGACACACCGTCGTGATGGGCTCGACCACGGAGGCGGAAGCACGCCGGCAGCGTCACTGGGCAGCGCTCCTCGACATCGTCGGCGAGCACTCGGCCTTCCCGCCCGGAGGCCCGGAGGACGCCGAGGAGACCGTGCCGCTGCATCTGATCTTCTCGTCCGAGAACGGAAACTCGATCGTGGAGTGCATCGCGCGGGCTCGCGACAACGCGCACACGATGCGCCACCAGGTGGCGACCGAGATGTGGGAGGCGCTCAACCGTTTCCATCTCGACGTTCAGCGACCCGGTCGGCGCCGGCGCGCGGCGTCCGGCGCCGAGAGCACCACCCGCTTTTGCCGCTCGATCGTCGATTTCAGCCAGCTGCTCCAGGGGATCACCGACTCGACGATGCCCCGCGAGGAGGGTTGGTACTTCCTCCAGGCAGGCAAGTTCCTGGAGCGGGCAGAGTGGACGGCGCGCACGATCGACGTGAACTACCGACTCCTCGTCGGCTCGAACGTCGAGCGCGGCGATCGCGATGCCCTGGCCGCCGCTGCGCACGACCCGCAGCCGTGGGGAACGCTGCTGCGCTCGCTCTCCGCGTACGAGTCGTACCACCGCATCCAGAGCAGGGGCATCCGGCCGACCGCGGTGATCGAACTGCTCATCCTCTCCGCCGTCCTGCCTCGTTCGATCCGGTTCTCGATCGGGAAGGTCGACGCTGCCCTCGCCCATATCAGCGAGCAGGCGCCCGGCTACAACGGCTCCGAGCCGATGCCGGGCGCGAGCACCGAGAGCGAGGCGCGGAGAGAGGTGGGCCGCCTGCACGCGGAGTTCGCCTATCAGCGGCTCGACGACCTGCTCGATCAGGGCCTGCACGCATCCCTGCTCGACATCCAACGCCGCTGCTATCGCATCGGCGACCTCGTCGAGGACGAGTTCTTCGCCCACCCGCCTCTGACCGCGCAGGACGTGATGGCTTGAGGTACCGGATCCGCCACCGAACGAGCTACCGCTACGCGAGCGAGGTCTTCGAGAGCTTCAACGAGGTGCGGTTGCAACCGCTCGCCGGCGCACAGCAGACCCTGCTCGACTTCGACCTCCTGATCGAGCCACCGGCGACCGTGATCTCCTTTCGGGACTACTACGGCAATGCCGTGCACGACTTCGGCGTCGCATACCTGCACGACCGCCTCGTGATCGAGGCAACGAGCGATGTCGTTACCCACGCGGACGCCGACGAGCCTCTCACAGGGCCGCCCGAGGGGGAGCCTGACGCGTCGCCCGCGATCCGCGAGCTCGCGGGCAACGAAGCGCTTGCGGACAACCTCGCAGAGTTCCTCGGCCCGAGTGCCTACGTCCCACTCGCGGACGAGTCAGCCACTGTCGCCGCGGCGATCCTCGCCGAGGATCCGGAGACGAGCGCTCTCGCATTTCTCACACGCGCCGCCGACCATGTGCGCGCACGGCTCGAGTTCCGGGTCGGCGCCACGACCGTCGAGAGCTCCGTCGCCGAGGTGCTCGCGGGGGGATCCGGCGTCTGTCAGGACTTCGCGCACGTGCTGATCTCGCTCTGCAGGCACGCGGGTCTGCCGGCTCGCTACGTCAGCGGCTACCTCGGCGGAGTCGCCGTTGCGAGCGCCTCGCACGCCTGGGCCGAGGCGTACGTGCCGCCCTACGGTTGGCTCGGTGTCGATGCGACGCTCGGAACGCCGTGCACGGGGCGACACGTCAAGCTGGGCGTGGGACGCGACTACGCCGACGTGGCGGTGCTGCGTGGTACCTACCAGGGCGGCGGTCACGCGGAGCTCGAGGTGGAGGTGACCTGCGAGACGCTCGGAGGGCTCGGCCCAGCGCCGCACCTGCGTGTCGACGACGAGCCCACCGCCAGGCTGGTCGCGATCCAGAACCTCGGCGCGATGCGGCAATTCCAGCGCGGCGCGGTGATGACGCAGGCAATGGGCGGGAGGACCGAGACGCTCTGGGTCGATGAGCTGCCGCCGCCACGAGCGCAGCTACGGCCGGAGGACGGGCCCCCGAGTCAGCAGCCGCAGCAGCAGCAGCAGCATCGGGAGCGCGAAGAATGATGAGGCTACGGCTGGGCTGCCGCTTCGAGCACGAGGCATCGAGTCCCACGGCGGCCGTCGTGCTCGTCGAGCCGCATTTCGAAGCGGCGGGCGGAATCGTCGCCGAGCGCTGGAGCAGTGAGCCGGCGGTCGAGGCGACGAGCTTCGTCGACCTCTACGGCAACCGCTGCCGCCGCCTCCTGCTTCCCGAGGGAGTCTCCACGTTCTCGTACGACGCGCTGGTGACCGTTGCACCCGACCCCGATCCCGTGCCCGGTCCGGACGACGTGCAACACCGCGTCGAGGCGCTCCCCGACGCGCTGCTCCACTGGCTGCTTGCAAGCAGGCTCTGCGAGTCCGACACGATGGCCGACCGGGCGTGGAAGCTCTTCGGCAGCACCCCGCCAGGGGTGGAGCGCGTGCAGGCGGTGTGCGACTGGATCCACGGCAACGTCGCGTACGGCGTCGAGAGCGTGCCCGCCACGACCACGCTCGAAATCTTCGAGCGGCGCGGCGGTATGTGCCGCGACTTCGCCCATCTGGGCGTGACGCTCTGCCGGGCACTCGGCATCCCGGCCCGATACGTCTTCGGGTACATGCCCGACATCGGCATCCCCGGCCCGTATCCGCCCATGGACTTCCATGCCTGGTTCGAGGTGTGGCTCGGCTCGAACTGGTGGACGTTCGACGCGCGCTTCAACACCCCCCGCATCGGGCGGCTGCCGATCGGCCGCGGCCGCGACGCCGTCGACGTCGCCATGGTGACGACCTACGGCCCGGCTAGCCTGCGGCGCATGGCCGTCTGGACGGACGAGGTGCCCGACGATGCGGAGCTGACAGTGGAGCCGCTCGTGCTGGAGGCCCGACGTGACCGATGAGACGCTCGGCGACCTGATCGCCACGCTCGGCAGCATCGACGACGACGAGATCGACTGGCCGAACGTCCGGCAGACAACGGTCCTGATCCAGCAGAGCTTCTCCTACGAGTATCCAGGCCCGATCACGGCGCTGCGTCACCGGCTCATGGTCGTACCGCCCGACTATCACGAAGACCAGCGCCTGCTGACGCACAAGATCCGCGTCTCGGGTTGCGACGTCGACACCGAGCGCTCGTACGACACGTTCGGGAACGTCGTCCTCGACCTCAGCCTCGAGCACGTGGAGCGCGAGGCGACGTTCACGACGTGGGCCGTCGTCGAGCGCGAGGCCGCGGTCGACGGCAAGGACGCGCCGGACGCGATCTCCTTCGACCAGCGCTTCGCCGACACCTCGCGGCTCACCCGCCCAGACGACGCCCTGCGGGCGGTGGCCGATGAGCTCCGCAGCACCGGCGCGCTGGGCCTCGAGCTGGCTGAGCTGATCAGCCGCCGCGTCTACGAGCACCTCGAGTACCGCTGGGGTGTGACCGCGGTCACGACGACCGCGGCGGAGGCGTGGGCAGGCGGGATCGGGGTTTGCCAGGACTACGCGCACTGCATGCTGGCTCTCTGCCGGCTGTGCGGGTTGCCCGCCCGGTACGTCTCCGGCCACGTGCTCGGCGACGGGGGCACGCACGCGTGGGTGGAGGTGCTCGTCCAGCATCCACAGGACGAGGAGGCGTTGCGCGCCGTTCCCATCGACCCCACCCACGACCGCCGCGCCGGCCTGCGTTACCTCACCGTCGCGGTCGGACGCGACTACTGCGACGTGCCGCCGACCTCGGGCACCTTCGACGCGCCCTACACCGGGGAGCTGACGACGCACAAGCGGGCGGCAGTGACCCGGGTCGAGTACGTCCGACCTCCCCGGCGCCGCCGACCGGGGCCGGTCAGGATGGTCTGACGCCGCCGTTCGGGGAACGCAGAAGCGCCTCGAGACCTGGCAGGTGACGCGCACAGAGGGCGGGCAGCCCGGCGTGCTCGACCTCGTAGACGATCGCCGGAATCCCGACCTCGAGGAGCCAGTCGTCGAAAGCGCCCGGGCACGGCCCCCCGACGTCGTCGACGATCGGAAGGTTCGCAGCACGGCTCAGCGACCGGACGACGGCCGGAGGGACATCGCCGCGCGGGAGCAGGAGCTCGAGCGGGCTGTGGACGTCGATCACGAGCGGCGGTTGCACGCGCTCGACGAAGCTCATCAGCGCCTGCGTCTCGGGCTCAGAACCGGGGTGCTTGCCCGGCGTGGAGAGATTCGTCCGGTTCGCGAGCACCCGCCGCTCGTCCTCGATCCCGGGCGGATACGTGAACGAGTCGTCCGATCGCCACGTCGTGGCAGGAAAATTGCGGTTCAGGTCGACCCCGGCCGCGTTCTGCCTCGTGCCGTTGATCAGCCCATCCGGGTTGGCGACCTGCACCACCACCCAGCGAGTCGCGTCTCCCGAGACCCGCTCGAGCAGGCGACGTACGAGCAGCGCCGTTACCGCCTCCTCGCCGTGCTGGGCCGCGACCAGCAGACCTGCGGTCGGGCCGCTTGCTGCCGGCAGGAACGCCCGCAGGGCGACGCCGTCCCGCGAGCGGCCGTACTCCTCCACGCGCCAGCCGTGGAGGAGGTTCCCCGTCACGGCCCTACCGTAGCGAGCGAACCCGACCGGCCTGGGGCTCGGCTGGGTGCTCAGAGCGCCGCGATGAGCGGTTCGACGAGAGTGACGGCGTCGTCCATCAGCTGGCCGAGCGACTCCGCTCCGTCGGCGTCGGCCCAGCAGCGCGCGGCCTCGAGCTGCGCGGCGACGAACGCCGCCGTGGTGACGCGCAGTCGGTAGTCACCGACGGGCCGCCCCGAGCGGGCGGAGAACAGCCGGATGAAGAAGTCGAGGGTCTTGCGACCCTCGGCGCCCTGACGGGCCTTCAGCGCAGGGACGGATGCGAGGAGCTTCAACCGTGCGAGGGCCGCGTCCCGGTCGGCCTCGACAGCGGCTGCGACGGCCGCGATCGCCCTGCGCACCGTTGTCAGCAGCGGCTCTTCGTCGTCGCCGCTGCCGATGACCTGCTCGACGATCGGGTCGTAGTCGTCGTCGAGCACGACGTCTTCCTTGGTCGGGAAGTAGCGGTAGAACGTTGTGGTCGAGATGTCCGCCGCGTCGGCGATCTGCTCGACCGTGGTGTCCTCGTAGCCCCGGTCGGCGAACAGCCGGAGCGCCTCTCGCTGGACGCTCCGGCGCAACTTGAGCTTCTTCCGCTCGCGCAGGCCGAGCGGCGGGCTAGTTCTCAACCGCGGCCTCGGCTACGGGGACTTGTGCGGTTGAGATCGGCGCACGCGTCTCGGCGACGCGGCGAGGGAGAAACAGCACGGCGATCACGGCGCCCAGGATCGTAAGGGCTGCGGAGGCCAGGAGCACGGTGTCCATCCCGTGGATGAACGCCGACCGGACCGTGTGCGCCAGCGAGGAGCTGTCGAGCCGATGGGCGACTTCGATGCCGGCGCCGACGCTGGAGCGCACGGCGCCCTCGGCGGAGGGGGGCACGTTGCCGCCGTCGAGCTGGGACTGGTAGCCCGCGCTCAGCACCGTGCCGAGTACGGCGACGCCGATCGTGCCGCCGACCTGCCGCAGGGCCTGCAGGAGACCCGAGCCGGAGCCGGACCGTTCCGGCGACAGAGCGCCCATGGCCGTGGTCATCGAGGCCGGCAGGACCAGTCCGATGCCGGCGCCCAGGAGCGTGATCCAGACAGCGGCGAACGCGTAGCTCGTGTCGACGTCCGTGGTCGCGGCGAGCACGAGCACACCCGCGGAAAGGGCGAGCCCGGCGATGATCACGAACCGAGAGCCTGCGCGCTCGACGAGCATCGGCCCGATCCGGGTCGCGATGATCAGGCCTCCGATCATCGGCAGCAGTCGCACGCCGGTGCCGAGCGGGTTCGAGCCACCGACGTCCTGGAAGTACTGCGGCATGACGAACAGGAGCCCGAACAGCGCGACGTTCGCGACCGTCGCCAGGGCGGTTCCGATCGTGAAGTCTCGGTTGGAGAACAGCGCGAGATCGACCAGCGGATGGCTCGAACGCCGCTCCCAAGCGACGAACGCGTAGAGCAGGGCGACGCCGGCCAGGATCGGCGCCAGCACGCTCGCGCTCGTCCAGCCGTCCTGCCCAGCCTCGATGAGGCCGTAGATCACGGCGACCAGACCGGTCGACGACAGCACGATGCCGGGGATGTCGGTGGGCTGCGTCTGCGTGCTTCGCGACTCAGGCAGATACACGCTCAGGGCCAGCACGCCGACGGCGACCAGCGGGACGTTGATCAGGAACACCGCGCCCCACGAGAAGTGGTCGAGCAGCCATCCGCCGACGATCGGGCCCAGCGGCAGGCCGATGGCGCTGCACGTCACCCAGATGCTCATGGCCCGAGTGCGTTCCTCGCGGTCGTGGAACAGGACCGGCAGCATCGCCAGCGACAGCGGCATCATGGCTGCGCCCCCGATGCCTTGGAACGCACGCGCGGCGATGAGGACGCCGGCGGAGTCCGCGAACGCGCAGGCCGCCGAAGAGGCGCCGAAGATCGCCAGGCCGGCTAGCAGCAGGCGCTTGCGGCCGAAGCGGTCGCCGAGACTGCCCATCGGGATGATCAGCGCCCCGAGGACGAGCGTGTACGACGCGACGAACCACTGCAGCTGACTGGTCGAGGCGTCCAACTCGGTCGCGAGGGTCGGGAGTGCCACGTTGAGCACCGTCGCGTCCAGGCCGATCGTGAGCATGGAGAGGGCGAGCGCGGCCAGCGCCCACCATCGTGCCTCTATCTCGGATGTTTGTTCTTTTTGGGTCATTGACCTTTTTATACTATCTCCCCCTAGTTGTCAAAACGGGACCAGCTAATCCGGATCATTCAGAAGCTCGGGTGAAGGCAAGAGTCCCTTCGGCACCGACCGCGCGAGGTCATGCGATGCGCTTGACGGCGAGTACGATCGACGTTTCGCAGCGACCCGCGCTTGAGGAGAGATCGATGAGCGACAACCCGAACTGGCAGGTGGCACGACTGGAAGACATCGAGAGGCGCGACAGAGACATCCCCGTGCGTGAGCACCTCGGGATCCACGCATTCGGAATCAACGCCTTCACGCCCGGCGAGGACGGGATGCTGATCAGCGAGCATGACGAGTCGGGGTCGGGCCAGGAGGAGCTGTACCTCGTGCTCGACGGGAATGCGACCTTCGAGATCGACGGCGAGACGGTCGACGCGCCGGCAGGGACGTTCGTGTTCGTCCGGCCGGACTGTCGGCGGAGGGCGACAGGGGACGGAACCGTCCTCGCCCTCGGCGCCACCCCCGGCGAGGCATACCATGCGCTCGACTGGGGCGACGCTTGGCTGTTCCATAAAGACTCGATGACCGCCTACGGGGAGCAGCGCTACGCGGACGCGCTCGAAGCGGTTCGCGGTGGCCTCGAGCACATGCCGGACCACCCCGGTCTCCACTACAACTACGCATGCTTCGCAACGCTCGCGGGCGACATTGGCGACGAAACGTTCGGCCACCTCCAGCGCTCCGTCCAGCTGCACCCGTCCTTTCGGGAACAGGCGCGCAGGGACGACGATCTTGTTGCCGTGCGCGACGACCCCCGGTTCGAGCAGGCACTTCGCTAGGTGCTCTGGCAGCTGCCGGGTGGCGACTGGCACCGGACCAGGCTCGCGCTCTGCTGGCCTTGGGGCGGCACGCCCGACGAGGAACGGGACGGTTGAAGGCGTGCATTAGGGTCACCGAACAGCAGGTAGAAGCCAAGCCGCTGGCCCGGAACCAGCGCCGCGGCCACGTCGACTCGCTCGACCGCATGAAGCACCTCGTCCGCCGCTAGCCATCGTTTCTGAGGCGTTTGCTCCTTCTGGGACGTGCTCCGGGTGGGCGCCGCCGGCCGTTTCCAGCGCATCGCGAGGCGCTGGTGATCGAGCGGATCGCCATCGACTTTTCGCCGACCGCCGAAGTGCTGCGTTGGGAACGGTCCCGCCGACCGAGTGCTCGTTGCGGCCCAGCGCGGCTGCGCGGACAGGGCCGTGGCTAGCCTGCGGCGATGCGCCGGCCCTCGCGGCTCGCAGCGTCCCGCGCCGCCCGTGTCGGCGCCGTGCTCGTCGCGATCGGCGCGCTCCTTCTCACCGCGGCGCTTCTGCTGCGGGGTGGCGAGCAGGCCGCGCCTCCCCCGCCCGCTGGTGCCCCAACCGCGCCCACGCCGACAACGCCGGCGCCATCCCCGCCGTCTCCACCGGAGACGGCGCCACCGCTCCCGCAGCCCACGCCTCCACCCCCCGCGTCGGTGGCGTTCTCGTGGAGGTCGGCGGGTGCGCTCGTGTGGCACGAGACCGACGTCGAGCCGACCCTGCTCGGCCGCGTACTGCGCGAGGCGGGGTTCGGCTGGGTCGCGGTGCGGGTGCAGGACGGGACGGTCGAAGATCCGGTGGAGGCCGACTGGGTCTACCGCTTCCGGCTCGCGAGCGGCCTGCCGGTCGGCGGCTGGGGCGTTCTCCGCACCGAGCCCGAGGCGGAGGCCGGGCTCGGGAGCGAGCTCGTGGCGCGCTACGGGCTCGACTTCTACGTGGCCAATCCGGAGGTCGAGTACGAGTTCAGCGGCGCCGGCGGTCCGAGCGACGAGCGAAGCGGACGGTCGAGCCGCTTCATCGGGTCGTTCCGCACGCTGAGGCCTTTGCCGTTCCCGCTCGGTCTCTCCTCCTATTGCCGGCCAGACCACCACGACATCGACTGGGCGTCCTGGCGCGGTGCCGGCGCAGCGTTCCTGCCCCAGGCGTACCTGAACGACATCGGCGTGGAGGGCTCACCGCCTGCGTGCGTCGCCGCGTCGCGCGGTGTCTTCGCGCGGGACGACATCCACCCGACGATCGGCATGCACATCGGTCTCCGGGGAACCGTGGACGTCAAGACGTACGTCGACCTCCTCGCACGCGCCGGGACGGTCGGCTTCTCGGTCTACCTCGCCGAGACGCGGATGACCGACGTGGACTGGCGCGCGCTCGGCTCGGCAATCGACCAACAAGGGATCGCGGCGAGACCGGGATGACCTTCCGCGCCGATTGTGCGTCTTCGACCCGTCGACGCTCCGCTTGCTCGCCCCCGGGATCGCTGATGGATGGGCCCGTCGAGACGGTGTGTCAGACGGATGTCAGATCATGGCGAGGGCGCTGCAGACGCGTGAGGCACATCCGACCGTTGCAGGCGTAACGCTGCTTCAACGGCTCCACGGCAGCTCGGCCCATCCGTCGGGGCGCCCGAGTCGCCAGTGCGGAAAGGGCGAGTACGCCACCTGCGGCGAGGGCGTGTCGCGCTCGACCCCGGCGCCGTGCCCGAGCGCGACCTCGTGCCGCGGGTAGAGGATCGTGCCCTGCTCGGTGCGCGCGCCGACCATCAGGATCACGCAGGGACCCTCACCGGCGCCGACGAACGAGTGGGTCGTGTTGGGCGCGCAGTGGAAGAAATCCCACGCACGCAGCCGCCGCTCCTCGCCTTCGACGATCAACAAACATTCCCCGCTCAAGACGAGGAAGTCTTCCTGACCTGATTCGCGGTGGTACATCGTGCTGGGCTTGTCCGGGTGCAGGACATGGAGCTTGAAGCCGACCTGCGGGTGCTGCTGTACCTCGAGTTCCGGCCGCTCCTTCACAAGGCGGCCATCGGCCTCGAAGCCGCAGCGCGCGCCAAAGACGTCGTTGCGCATCCACGCGGCGTCGCGGACGTTGAGCACGAACCAGCCATCCCCCTGCGGGACGAGCCCTGCGCCCGTGTCGACCAGGCGTGCTTCCTCAGCCACGCCCGCAGCGTACTCGGCTGCCGCCGCCTCACGGGACATCATCTTCGGGGCCACCAGGCCCACTGCTTCCGCACAGCATTCGCAATCGGACGCAGAACGGTCGCCAGCTGGAGTATCCTCGTCGGAAGGCGCCTCCTTTCATCCGTGGCCCGCGCCGACCCGATCCAGCGGTCCCGCCTGAGAGGTTCCGTCAGTTTCGACGGCAACCGCGGGTCGGAAAGGAGCGAGGAAGATGGCCGGTTCGGCGCTCGCGTCGAATCTCGCGGTGGGTGTCGCTCGAGCGCCGAGGCTTTCGCTGGTCTGGGCGATCGGCCTTGCCGGCTGCGCGGCAGCCGGTGTCACGCTCGCGCTTGCGTTGGCAAGCGACGGTTCGCCCGAGCCAGTCGCGCGAGCCGTCACCGTCGACTGGATCGTGCTTTCGTACATCCTTGCGGGTCTGATCGCGTGGTGGTGTCGGCCCGAGAGCCGGTTCGGACCGCTGATGGTCGCGGCAGGTTTTGCGGCCTTTCTCTCACACCTCTCTTGGACGAGTCTCGCGCTTCCCTACGCGATCGACGTTCCGTACACGATCGGTATGGCGGCCTCTCTGCTGCCGCCGGTGCTCTTCCTGCACGTGTTCCTCGCGTTCCCGAGCGGCCGGCTTGAACACTGGTTCGAGCGGACGCTGGTCGCAGCTGCGTACATGGCTGCCATCGGGCTCGGCCTCGTCGTGATGATGCTCAGTGACCTGGGCCCGCACAACCTACTCGCGGTCGTCTCAGAGCCTGGTGCCGCCCTGGCGGTGCGGCGAGTCGCCCTCCTCGCCATTAGTGCGTTGTCCCTGGCCGGGATCGCCGTTCTCGTCGCACGGCGGCGAGGTACGGGCCGGCCGCTGCGCCGCTCGCTCGCTCTGCTGATCGATGCCTTCGCACTTGCCCTTGTGGCGATCCCCGTTCTCCTCATCGCGTCGATCTTCGATCCGTCCGGGATGGAGTCGATCCGGCGGGTCACCTACGCCGTGATCGGGATCGCACCATTTGTGTTCCTGTTCGTGCTTCTGCGGGCCCGCCTCGCTCGATCGAGTGTCGGACACTTGTTCGTCGAGTTGCGTGCCGATCCCGCGCCGACGGATCTTCGCGACGCGCTCGCGCGTGCACTTGGCGATCCGTCGCTCACGCTCGCATTCTGGCTGCCCGAGTTTCGAAGCTGGGCCGATCTCGAGGGTCGGCCGGTGAAGCTGCCGAGCTCCGGCAGCGGGCGGGGGACGACGCTGATCGACCGAAACGGGGCGCACCTGGCGGCGCTGTTACATGACTCCGCCCTGGCCGATGAGCCCGAGTTGCTCGATGCCGTCACCGCTGCGGCCGGCATCGCACTCGAGAACGGACGACTGAACGTCGAGTTGAAGGCGCGCATGGAAGAGCTTCGGGGATCGCGCTCGCGGGTCATCGAAGCAGGGCAGAAGGAGCGGCAGCGACTGGAACGCAACCTGCACGACGGCGCGCAGCAGCGGCTGATCGCCTTGTCGCTCGAGCTCGGCCTGCTCGAAGAGCGCATGGGCGGCGATCGCGAAGCGCGCGTGCGCCTCGATCAGGCGAGGCGAGAGATCGCCACGTCACTCGAAGAACTGCGTGATGTCGCGCGTGGCATCCATCCGGCCGTCGTGAGCGGGCACGGGTTGGAGGTTGCACTCGAGCAACTCGCCGCGAAAGCACCGGTGCCCGTACGGCTGAACGTCAAGCTCGAGCGCCGATGTCCCGAGCGTCTCGAGGTCGCTGCGTTCTACCTCGTGTCCGAGAGCCTCGCGAACGTGGGTAAGCACGCGAACGCCACCGGGGCCACCGTGGAGGTCGTTCGCACGAACGGCCAGGTCGTGGTCGAGGTGGTCGACGACGGGATCGGTGGGGCCGACCCGGAGCTCGGCTCGGGATTGCGTGGCCTCGCCGACCGAGTCGAAGCTCTTGAGGGCAGACTCCGGATCTGGAGCCCTATGGGTGGTGGTACGAGGCTCAGAGCGGAGATTCCATGCGCGTCGTGATCGCCGAGGACAGCGTCCTGCTGCGCGAGGGGCTCGAGCGTCTGCTGCGCGAGAGTGGGCTCGAGGTGGTGGGAAGCTGCGAGACCGCCGAGGATCTCCTTCTGAAGGTGCGAAGCTTCTCTCCGGACGTCGCGATCGTCGACATCCGGCTGCCGCCGAAGCACAGCGACGAGGGCCTCCGCGCGGCGCTCGAGATCCGTGCCCAGCATCCGTCGGTGGGCGTTCTCGTGCTCTCGCAGTACGTTGAGGTCGGTCTGGCGATGAAGCTCCTGGCGGAGTCGGCCGAGGGCGCGGGCTACCTGCTCAAGGATCGCATCAGCGACGTCAAGGAGTTCATCGGCGCAGTTCGGCGAGTCGCGGGCGGCGGCTCGGCGATCGACCCGATCATCGTCTCGACGCTTCTCTCCAAGCGCCGGAGCGACGACCCGCTCGAAGATCTGACGCCGCGCGAGCGCGAGGTGCTCGAGCTGATGGCCGAGGGGCGCTCCAACCAGGGGATCGCGGACAAGCTCGTGATCACGCTCCGAGCGGTGGAGAAGTACGTCTCCAGCATCTTCGGCAAGCTCGGCCTCCCTTCGAGCGGGAGCGAGTCGCGCCGCGTGCTGGCAGTGCTCCTCTACCTGCGCGCCTGAGGCGCGGGCAGTCGCAGGACACCAGAAACCCGCCCCCCGAAACGGCAAGTCTCCCGTCTTCCGCTCCACGGTCCCTGCTGCGAGCGTGGGTGATCCCGCAGCGCGAGAGGAGCAGGCGATGAAGACACGTGTCGTGCAGGACGACTCCGACGAGCCTTCGACCCAGAAGCATGCGGTCGTTCCGGCTCCAGCCCGACGGCCGACGAATTTCGCCGCGCGGATGGCGCGCTGGAGCGCGCATCACCGCAAGAAGGCGATCTTCGGCTGGCTAGCCCTGGCGGTGGTGTTGTTCGCCCTCAGTTTCGTATCGCCTATGAAGAGCATCGTGTTCGAGACGTCCGGCCCGGGTGAGTCCGGGCGGGCGGACGCGATCTTGTACAACGACTTCAAACAGCCGGCGGGCGAGGCCGTCCTGATCGAGAACCCTTCGCTCAGCGCAGACGATCCCGAGTTCAGGGCGGTGGTGCGGTCCGTCATCACCGGGCTCTCGACGCTCGACGCGGTCGCAAAGGTCGAGTCACCCTACGACGCGGACAACAGCGGCCAGATCTCCGATGACAAGCACTCCGTGCTCGTCCCGACTGAGATCCGAGGGCCGTCGGATGAGGCGGCCGACAAGGTCGACCCGATCGTCGACGCGGTGGCCGGGGTGCAGAAGGCGAACCCGGCCTTCTATGTCGGATCGTTCGGAGAGAGCACCGGGAAAGAGATCAAGGGCGCGTTCTTTGACGACCTGAAGAAGGCCGGGCTCTTCTCCGTTCCGCTGACGCTGCTCATCCTCGTATTTGCGTTCGGCGCGCTCGTCGCGGCCGGAATCCCCCTCCTGCTGGGTCTCACCGCCGTGCTCGGCACCATGGGCCTGGTCGCGCTCTTCAGCCAGGTGCTGCCGATGGATGACTCCGTCCCCGCGATCATCCTCCTGATCGGGCTGGCCGTCGGCGTCGACTACACGATGTTCTACTTGAAGAGGGAGCGCGAAGAGCGTGCAGCAGGCCGCAGTGAGGAAGACGCGCTCGAGGCGGCGGCGGCGACTTCCGGTCGGTCGGTGCTTATCTCGGGCTCAACGGTCCTGGTCGCGATGGCGGGCATGTTCCTCACCGGCGATGCCGGCTTTGCATCGTTCGGCCTCGCGACGATGACCGTGGTCGCTGTTGCGATGCTCGGCTCGCTGACGGTGCTTCCGGCGCTCCTCTCCAAGCTCGGTGACGGTGTCGACCGGGTGCGCGTGCCGTTCGTCCACCGGCTCCGCCGCAATGACGGCGAAGGCCGCGTCTGGGGAGCAATCATCGACCGCGTCCTCAGGCGACCGGTCCTGTCGGTCGCGCTAGCGGGCGGGCTGCTGATCGCCCTCGCGGTGCCGGCACTCCAGCTGCACACGGCGGAGGCGAGCATCGACAGCTATCCGCAGAAGTTCCTGACGAGCTACAACCGCGTCAAGGCAGCATTCCCCGGCACCGAGATCGCGGCGAACGTCGTGATCAAGACGCCCAACGTCGAAGCGCCTGGCGTCCGGGACGCGATCGGCCAGCTCAAGCGGCGAGCGCTGGCCACCGGTGTCATGAACGAGCCGATCGACGTGGACGTCAACCCCGCGAAAACCGTCGCGAGCATTTCGATCCCGGTCGAGGGCAACGGAACGGACTCCACCTCGAATGCAGCGCTCGCGGCGCTGCGCGAAGAGATCGTCCCGACCACGCTCGGCACCCTCGCCGGCGCCGAGGTCGCCGTTACGGGCGACACGGCCCAGTCGAAGGACTTCAACGACCAGATGAAGACCGTCGCTCCGCTCGTGTTCGGATTCGTGCTGCTGTTCGCGTTCGTGCTGATGCTCGCCTCCTTCCGATCGCTGGTGATCGCGGCGAAGGCGATCGCCCTCAACCTCCTCTCGATCGCGGCAGCCTACGGCGTGCTCGTGCTCGTCTTCCAGCATGGCTTCGGGAAAGGACTCCTGGGGTTCGAGTACACCGGTGGGATCGATCCCTTCCTCCCGATACTCCTCTTCGTCATCCTCTTCGGGCTGTCGATGGACTACCACGTCTTCATCATCAGCCGCATCCGCGAGTCGTACGACAAGGGGATGAGTACGGACGACGCGATCGCCCACGGGATCAAGACGACGGCCGGCGTCGTCACGAGCGCCGCGATCGTCATGGTGGGCGTCTTCGCCATCTTCGCGACGTTGTCGATGATGATCCTCAAGCAGTTCGGGGTCGGTCTCGCCGCGGCGATCCTGATCGACGCGACGATCGTCCGCGCCATCCTCCTACCGGCGTCGATGAAATTGCTCGGCGAGTGGAACTGGTACCTGCCGACGTGGCTCGAGTGGCTGCCGCACCTCGAGCACGGCGGTTCTGTCGAGCGTGACGAGCCAACCGAACCGGTCACGGCGCCGCCAGCGCTCGGACCCGTCGGCTAGAGCGCGTGCCCCCAAGCTGACGAGAGTCTCGCAGGGCGGTCGCACCGAAACGGTGTGACCGCCCCAACGAAGGAGAACATCATGATCCGCCTCACGCTTCCTGGAGCGATCCTTGCCTGCCTCGCAGCAGCCGCCGTCGTCGCGGCATCCGGGCCGGCTGCTGCAAATGTCAACCGGGCGTCCGGCCTCCAGCACGACCTCGAGGCGCTCGTTGCTGCCGGTGCGCCCGGCGCGATCCTCTTAGTCCGCGACGGAAAGCGCACGTCGGTCCTGACGGCAGGACTGGGAGATATCGCTCACAAGACACCGATGCGAGCGGACAACCACTTCAAGATCGCGAGTGTGACCAAGCCATTCACGGCGACCGTTGTTCTCCAGCTCGTCGGCGAGGGCAAGCTCCGGCTCGACGACACGATCGACCGTCGCGTGCCCGGGCTCGTCCCGAATGGCAGCGGGATCACCGTCCGTCAGCTCCTCAATCACACGAGCGGCCTGCACGACTTCGAAGACAACCCGCGGTATCTCAAGCCCTACTTGAACGGCGACTTCGCCCATTATTGGTCGCCGCGCCAGCTCGTGCAGATGGGGGTCTCGCAGAAGCCCCTGTTCGCGCCCGGGACCGACTATTCGTACTCGAACACGAACTATGTCGTCGCCCAGCTGATCGTGGAGAAGATCACCGGGAATCCTCTCGGCGTCGAGTTGAAGCGCCGAATCTTCCAGCCGCTGCGGCTTCGAGACACGAGCTACCCCGTGAGGCAGCGAGGTTTGCCGCGCCCCTACGCCCACGGCTACATGCTGCTCGGGAAGCCGCCTCTCACCGATGTCACCGGCCTCAGTCCCTCGCTCGCCCCGGGGAGCGGGGGGATCGTCTCCACCGTCCGCGACGTCGCCGACTTCTATCGGGCTCTCCTCGCTGGGCGACTGCTTCCGCCGGCCCAAATGCGGGCGATGAAGACGACCGTGTCGGAGCGCACCGGCAAGCTCGTGTCCTCGGGCCAAGGACACGGGCTCGGCATCGCCCGTGCTGGCACGAACTGCGTGGGATGGGGCCACTCTGGCGAGCTCCCCGGCTTCGACGTGCAGACCGTGTTCAGCGAGGACGGCCGACGCCAAGCCGTGCTGATGATCAATCAGGACGAGACCACGCTTCCGAAGCCGGCGCTCCCGCTCTATTTCAAATTGATCGGAAAGGCCTTCTGCGGCTAAGTGGGCCACGCAGACGAACGCGATGAAGACCATGACGAGCACCGATTCCGATGACTGAGGCGATCGCATCCCATCTCACGCCGGTCCACCAGCGAGTCGCGGACATCGTTCGACATGAACGGGTTCTCGTCCTGATCGGCTGCAGTCTCGTTGGCCTGCATCTCGTCGATGACAACTTCCTCCAACCGCAGCCGGGCACCTCCGCAGGTGACCATCTCGTCAGCGGCCTAGTACCGCTTGTTCTCGTGGCCGCCGCGACACTCGCCTACGGTCGCGTCCGCCCCGGGGCGCGCGCGGCACTCGCACTCCTCCTTGGCTACTTCGGCGTCCTGATCGGTACCGAGGCCGCCTACTACACCGTCGCCGGCGGCCGTTCCGGCGACGACTACACCGGGCTCCTCTCGCTTCTCACCGGCGTACTGCTCCTCGGCGCCGGCACCGTGATGCTCTGGCGGAGCCGGCGCAGGAACGACCGCCTCGTCCACCGCTACCTACGGCGCAGCCTCATCGGCGTCGGCGTACTCGCTCTCATCGCGATCGTCCTCTTTCCGACAGCTCTCGCCTACGTCGTCACCCACACGCTCGGAGGGTCAGTTCCCACCGCGAACCTCGGTGCGAGCTACGAAGACGTAGCGTTCAAAACGAGCGACGGTTTGCGGCTCGAGGGCTGGTTCGTGCCGTCCCGCAACGGCGCGACCGTAATCGTCTTTCCGGGACGCTCAGGCCCGCAGAAGCAAGCCCGGATGCTGATCAGCCACGGATACGGAGTCCTGCTCTTCGACCGTCGCGGCGAAGGGGCGAGCGAGGGTGACCCCAACATTTTCGGATGGGTGGGCGATCGCGACCTCCATGCCGCGGCGGCGTACCTGCGCAGCCGTGCCGACGTCGATTCGGAGCGGATCGGCGGCATCGGGCTGTCGGTCGGCGGAGAGATGTTGATCCATGCCGCCGCGCACTCGAACGCGTTCAAGGCAATCGTCTCGGAGGGCGCGAGCGGCCAATCGGTGCGGGACGGGCTGGCCAACGGGGACACGCTCGATGCCTTTCTCGGCGGCGGCCCGAACACGCTTGCAACGGCGGTATTCACGAACACCCTGCCGCCACCTAGCCTGAAGAGCGAGATCCCGAAGATCGCCCCGACCGCCCTGTTCCTCGTCTACGGCGAAAAAGGGCAAAACGGCAGCGAGACGAAGCCGAACAGGCTGTTCTACGAGGCTGCCCGCGAGCCGAAGCAGATCTGGGAGGTTCCGAACGGGCAGCACATCGCCGGGATCACCACGGCGCCGGCCGAGTACGAGCGGCGCGTGATCGGGTTCTTCGACGAGCACCTCCGGGCGGAACGGTGACTTCGAGCACGGACTGGACGGCCCGTCCTGGGACACAACCATGGGTCGAGCGGGCTGGGTGGTCGCTGACCAGAAGGTCGCCTACCTGGGTACTGGTCGCCTGACCGTTCCTCGTTGATCTAGCAACGCGCTCGCCAAGACGAGCCGTCGACAGCAGGGGACGAGCGCACAGATGCGTCGGCGCAGCGTCGACAGCTCGCGAGAGCAGGGAGTTTCACCTCACCAATCCCGACAGCGTGTCGCGGATCAGCGAGCGGTAGCTGCTGTGGGCCAGTCGCAATTCCTCCGCTTCGGACGCTGTGAACCATCCGAGGTCGTCGTGCTCCGCAGGCGAGACGTTGACGGGGTTGCCAGCCCACTGTTCGACCAGCCAGATCCGCATCGCGAGTCCAGCCTCGAGGACGCTCGCCAACTCCGGGCCCGGCTCTCCGATCAGGATGCTCAACTCCTCCTCCAACTCCCGGGCAAGCGCCTCCCTTGGCGTCTCCCCCGCTTCGACATGTCCGCCCGGAAAGTCCCAGACGTCCGGATACCAGCGGTGACCGGCGGAGCGATGGCACAACAACACCCGACCGTCTCGCACCAGTAGCGCAGCCACGACTTCATGAGCGGCTTCCGCGGGATCGGTCGTGCGCGCTTCCACTCGCGGACTTTGTCACGCCACAGGATCCTGACGCGCTGCCGTAGGCTGTGCGGCCGGTGGTCCGCTCTAGCTTTGTCGAGGTGCTCGGGCTGCGGATCTACGTTCGCGAGGCGGGTGCGGGGGAGCCGGTGCTGCTGCTCCATGGCCTCGGGGTCTCGGGCCGGTACTTCGTGCCGCTAGCCAGCGTTCTCGCGGCGCGTCGGCACGTGATCGTTCCGGATTTGCCGGGCTGGGGTCGAAGCGAGCGACCGTCGCGGCCCCTCGGCCTCGGCGGCGCTGCCGACGTTCTCGGCGAGCTCCTCCGTCGGCGCGGTCGAGGCGCAGTGTCGATCGTTGCGAATTCCTTCGGCTGCCAGGTTGCCCTCATGCTTGCGCAGCGCCGCCCCGAGCTGGTCGGGCCGCTCACCCTCGTTGGTCCGACGGTCGATCCGCGCTACCGGTCATGGTCGGTTCATGCCGCCCGCTTGGCTCTGGACACGCTGCGCGAACCGCCCGCGCTGTGGCGCATCCTGTTCGCCGACTATGCGCGCATGGGCTCTCGACGGCTCGCCGCGACGGCGCAGGCGGCACTCGAAGATCGTCCTGAGGACCGCGTCGCAAGCATTCGGCAGCCGATCCTCGTAGTGCGGGGTGAGCGAGACGCGATCTGCACAAGCCAATGGGCGGCCGAGTGCGCGTCGCGCGCGCAGCGCGGCTCGTTCGGCGCCGGTAGCAAAGGCCGCGCACGCAGCCCATTTCTCACATCCGCTGGTGGTCGCGCGCCTCGTCGAATCGTTCCTCGAGGAATGAGCGGATCGCCTCGGCGAGCTCGACGGGTGACTCGACCATCGGGACGTGACCCGCGCCCGGGATGACTACCAGCCGCGCATCGGGCATCCGTTCGAGCCAAATAGATGCTTGCTCGATGGGGACAACCCCGTCGCGCGCGCCCCAGACAAGCAGCGTCGGAGCGGTCACCGCAGCCAGCTCGGCCGTGACGTCGGCACGTGCCACGTGCAAGCCACCGCGAGCGAGGTTCCGCGGACCGGCCCGGAGACCGTCGTAGGTCAGACGTACGAGAAACGACGGTCGGGAGCCCAGCATCGTCCGCGCGAGCGGCCACGCGTACGCCAGCGGCGAGCGCGGCGGACCGACCCCCGGCGGCGAGATGAGAACGAGCCGCCGGACGAGCTCGGGTCGGAGGGCGGCGACACGCACCGAGACCTGTGCGCCGAGCGAATGCCCGGCGAGATCGACAGGCGGCCCTAGCTCCTCGATCCGCCCGGCGAGCCACGTTTCGACCTCGGACGGCTTTAGCGAGCGAGGCACGTCGGAGAGGACGACCGGCACGTGGCGGTCGATCAGCGCGGTGACACGCGTCCACCAGCGTGACGACCCCGACAACCCATGTACGCACACAAGTGGCGGCTGCTCGTTGCCATCCCCGCTCCTCGCAGCCCGAGGCATCACGTCGTCAGGCGTCCTCCCTGGCGATGCTGTCCACGACGACTCAGATCCTGCGGTAACGGGCCTCGGTGATCGAGTACACAGCGAAGGCGATGAGGCCCGCGGCCACGAAGCCCAGGAGCCACGGGCCGTATTCGGCCTTGAGGATCTTCGTCAAGGCGCCGTCCAGACCGACCGCCTCCCTCGCCTCGAACTCGTATGCCGCCTTGAGCAGGAACCACCCGACCAGGCCGAAGACGACCGCCCGCGCGACGTGGCCGATCGTGCCGATGACCGTCACCCACGTCTCGAGCCCCGCGGACATCTCTTCAGTCTTGAGCTCCTCGAGGAACTTCTGCCGAACCCCTTTGACGAGCTGGTACGTGGCGACTCCCAGCATCACGACCCCCGCGAGCCCGACGAGCCAGCGGCCCGCGGGCCAGTCGAATACGCCCGCGGTCGTCTGGTCGGGCTTCGACGACGGGCCGGCCGCCGACGAACCCGTGAGCAACTTGATCGACGCGATGCAGAGACCGCCATACACGAGACCGCTCCCTAGCCCACCCAGCCGCTCGAGCGTGCTGTCCGCGTCCTCCGGACCGTGACCGAGCGCCGCGCGGAAGAGGCGCCAGATCGCGTAGCCGCCGAGGCCGATCGCAAGAAGCAGGAGCAGGAACTCACCGAACGGCTGGTTCGCGACCGTCTTGAGCGCGCCCTGCTGGTTGGTCAGCTTCCCGGTGTCGCTGACGGCGACCTCGAACGCGAACAGCCCGATAATGCCGTAGATCAGGCCCCGCGCCACGAAGCCGACGCGAGAGAGCACCGCGAACGCCGTGGAACGCACGAACGCGCCGCCGGTACCGCGAGCGGCCTGAACGGGTGTCGAGCCGACGGTGCGCGCCATGGCGCTCTGTGTACCCACTTTCAGCGCGTGCCACTCGCGAGGCCGTCCCCCCTGTGCCGGAGCGCGCTCAGGCAGGCCGTGCGGCGTGGGCCACGTTCCCGGATGCCGCTGAGGTCGCGTCGAGACCAGAGAGAAAGACGTGCGCTTGCCCGTGGCCGGGGACTAGGCGGGCTTCCAGAGCGCGTCGTCGCCGAGCGGTGTGCGGGTGGCAGTGCCGGCTGCGGCCAGCCGCAGCATTGTCACCTCGGCCTCGACCCGGTCGGGGGCGTCGTTGCCGCGCGTGAGGAGCTGTGCGACCTCCTGGGTTGTGAGCCCGTCCGGGAACGCGGTCAGCAGCTCGAGCGGGTCGTCCGGCACTGCTCGGCGCTCGCCGTCCGGGATCAGGTTCGCGACGATCACGTCGTAGGCCTCGATCGTCTGCCAGCCACCGGCCTCGAGGCGCCGGCCGGCGCGCTCGAACACGAGCGACGGAGCCGTGTACCGAACAGGGCCATCGGTGGTCGCGTGCTTGTCCTGCAGCTGCGTGGGCGAGCCGGCCGCGCTGCGCGCCTCGGCCCGATCCCGCTGGTAGGCCTCCTCCACCGCCGGCGTGTCGATCGCGGCGATCGCCGCGTCAACGTCGATCCCCTCCACCCCCCGCAGCACGGCCGCGAGGCTCTCGTCCTCGTCGAGCAGCAGCGTGGTCGTAAAGAACCCGAACTGCAGCGCCCGGAACGCCGCCCACTCCCGCCCCGGCGCCTGCAAGCGCACCGCCACGATCGCCCGGCAGGAGCGACCGGTACCGACGATCCGGGCCCGCGGGTTCGGCGCCAGAGGCATGCCAAACCGGCGGAAGCGCCGCGCGTACCCCTCAGCCGAACGCAGCGGCGTGTAGCCCCGGTCGACATACTCCTGCGCCACGTTCGTGAGCCCGATCAGCACCAGCCTCCACTCGAGCTGCGCGCCGTAGCGCCACTCCAGCACGCGGAACGCCGGGTTCGCGGAATACCCCCACGGGCAGCCCGCGTCGTTGTACAGCGTCACCCGCACCGGCTCTGCCATGCCCACCCAGCCTAGTAGTCCGCACCACGCCCTCAGACCCAGGCGAACACCCGGGCCGGCACCCGCTCCTCGTTCACGAGATCGAGATCGTACGGCCGGCACCGCCGTCCACTCCGGCTGCATCTCATCGCGGGGGCTCTATGCCGCCGAACTGGAGCGTCGAGCAGCGGTCGCCGCGCGCTTCGCGTCTTCGGAATAGACGTCACAAGCCCAATTTCGCCTGGTTCGAGACCAGGAGGTTTCTCCTGCAAAACACCGGTTGAGGCGCGTGTCCATCGGCATTTCCGTTGTCTCCACCGAGCGACGGACCCGCTGCGGGCTACCGCGATGAAGACGTTGTAGGTCGGCGACGGCGACGTTGTCCGCGGCCGTCGCGGACCTTTCCCGCCCCATGCGCAACCCCGGCGCGAAGGAACAAGATGGCGATACCCCCCGATGCGGGGTGTCCACGGCGTCTCGGCTACGCCGATTGGGTGGTTCGTGCAGCTTCTTTCGAGAACCGGACTCTCATGAATCCACGCGGCCATCCCGCGACGTTGCGCTCGACGCAGCCCGGAAACCGCAACGCGATGAAGTCCGGGGTGTACTCCCGGCGCGTTCGCCTGGCGCGCGTAGAGGAGATTCGTCTCGCCGCGACGGAAATCTCGACGCTCGCCCTTGCGCAGGCGGCCGTCCGCGATGAAGCAGCGCGCCTTCAAGAGCTTCGTGAGGCGCTGGACGAGGATCTCGCGGCACGGGGACCGTCGACGCGGGCGGGCGCCCCACGCGGGCAGGTTTCGCAGCGCTCGAGCGTGTCGCGACAACTGGCGAAACTCGAGGTCACGTGGGCGATGGGAGAACCCCCGGACAACGACGACGACGTTGTAGATCGCCAACCCGCCGATGGTGCCGCAGGGGCGCTGCGCGAAGAACTCCTCGGTTCGCTCGCGCTCCGCGATCTGATCGACCACGACCTGGAGCATCGGGGGGTCTCGACGCCGAGGGGCGGCGAGCGGCGCCAGGTGGCGCACCGCGTTCAGGTGTCGCGTGACCTCGTCCGCCTTGCGGATCGGATCCGGATCGAAGCCCGACGAGCTGCCCGAAGCGGCGGGCCAGCGATGACCACGTGGGACATCGCCAGCGAGATTGCGTTTGACACAAGTCAGCGCCCGGCCGATGTGATCGGGGCAGTCGAGTACCTCCTCACGCACCGGCCGCCGCCCCTCATCGAAGATCAGGACGACGAACCGATGTCTGACGAAGAAATCGAGGCAATCACGCGCGAGCTCATCGCCAGGGTGCGCGAACGGAAGGCCCGCGGCGAGATCGAGCCGGAAGCGACTGCCGACACCGCCGACCAGCCGCCAGTCGACGCACGCCAGACCGAAATGACCGTGCGGTGCCTCGAGGTTCTTCAGCGAATCGGCGATGGGTGCGATCCGCGCGCCTCTGCACGCGACCGGATGCACGCCGCGGAACTTCGGGATCACTACGTGGTCCCTGCCAATGCGGATCCGCCGTGGATGCAGGAGACGATGGAGGAATGGGATTCCTGGACTGAGGAACGGCGCGACCGAGAGCTCCTGGATCTCCTCGGCCTCGACTACGACAGCTTGTAGCTCAGACTTCGACGGGTACCACGAGCGGGCGAGTACCGACTGCAGATCGGTCTCCACTCGCCGCCTGCTCGGGGCGTACGAGGACTGGATCGAGGATGATCCGCGAACTGGGCCAGGACGATCCTCGGACGGACCCGCCACGACGTGCGTCAGCGCACACTCGGGCGTCACGACGTTCGAGATAAGTCCCTTACACCGAGGGAGCGACCGACCCAGAAGGCGGCTAGTGGGAGATGTCCCTCTCGGGTTAGGTCCCGACGTGGTCGTCGCCCACGCGATCGCCCAGGTCAGCGGCGACCGGCGAGGGATCCATGTGCTGTTCGCAGGCCCGCCGGCGTGGCTGTACGCGCCCGGAGGGTTCACGATCGAGCGGCGGCTCTGGCAGCGGCCGAAAGGGCGCCGCCTCTGTGCAGAGCTCCGCGACGCTGCGCTCGCGCAGCTCCACCGCGAGCGAGAGCTGGAGACCCCCATCGGGCTCGCGACGCTGCGGGACGGAACCTGGCAGCACCCATCCGGCGGCGCGCCGGGCACCGCAGAAGTGCTGACGGTCGACCTGCGGGAGCCGACGCCGATGGCGACCGTCGCGATGCCCGGGCCGAACTGGACCGCGTACGGACTGCAGAACGGCCGCGTCGTCGCCGCCGGGCCGGCGCAGACGGCGCCGGGGCAGCTGATCCTCACCGGCCCGGCGATCGACCGCGTCGTCGTGCACGCCCAGCACGCCGACGCCTGGCAGGTCTGCGCCTTCGTGAACATCGAGCAGGGCGGCGGCTGGTCGCACGTCGCGGACGTGCAGCTGCCGCTGCGCGAGGCCGATCCCTCGCTCGCGGACGACGAGGACGAGTGGGACCGCGCGCGCAGCCGGCTCCTCGCGGGCGAGGATCTCGACCAGTCGACCTTCCGGGAGCTCGCGACGGCGCTCCGCCCGCTCGTCGTCGGGGACGGCGGCGAGGTTCGCCCGCTCGACCGCTCGCTGCGGCCCGACCCCGACAGCCCGGACACGATCCTCGGCGCGCTCGATCCGCTGAAGCTCGCGCTCCTCGATCCGATCGTGCGGCGCGCGCTCGGTCTCGCGTACTTCGACGACGACCCGGCGCTCGTGCTCGGCGAGACGTACCAATACCGCGTCAGCGCGAAGTACCCGTCCGACGCCGACCAGGCGAGGCCCGGCTTCCACACCGTCCCGGTCGGCGCGCAGGTGCCGGCGGACTTCTTCCTCGGCGACCTGCGTGTGCGGCTCTCGCAGCCCTCCCGCGTGGAGCTGGTGCCGACCGACGCTATCGAGGACATCGTCGTCGGCAGACGCGCGATCCCGGTCGGCCCGCGCGAGAGCCCACACTGGCTCCTCCCGGATCTCCTCGATGCCGCGGTCGTCCTCGACTTCACGACGCCGCCGAGCGCGATCGTCCTGCAGCTTGCCGACGCCGACCTCGAGTTTGAGGCCTTCGACCTGAACGGAGGCGGCGTCGGTGCCGGCCAACTCACCGGGACGGGCGACCAGTCGCTCACGTTCTCCGGGGCGGCCGCCCGCGTCGTCCTGCGCGGCAAGGGCCGCTGGCTCGGTCTTCGCGAGCCGCTAGGGAGCGCCGTCCTGCTGAGCGAGGTCACCGGGCCGGTCGTGCTCGCCGAGCCCCCTCCCCCGCCGCAGCCGCTCTCGATCGCAGCACTGCCCGCCGGGCTGACCGCACCGGCCACGAACGGGCCGCGGCCGCGCAGCGAGCTCGGCTTCGACGTCACCTGGCGGCCGGCCCTCGCCCTCGACGCGAACGCGTGGCCGGCCGACCCCGAGGCGGCGCCGCCGCTCGAGTCGACACGATTCGAACTCGAGCACGAGGTGCTCGGCGAGGGCTTCGAGCCCGTGTTCGGCAAGGGCGGGCTCGCGTTCGGCGACCGCGGCGGCGGCGAGCGGCCGCCCCTCGGGCCTGGCTCCGACCTGACGCACCTCTTCCCCGAGGATCCGCCGCCTCCGGTCGGACCGACGCAGGACTTCACCACGCGCGACCACTTCATGCGCGACCCGGAGATCGCCGTCCCGCCGCCCGGCACCCAGCACCGCTACCGCGTCCGTGCGCTCGACGAGATCGGGCGGGCAAGCGGCTGGGTGACGAGCGCGCCGACTCTGCTCGAGAAGCGCTTCCCGCCGCCGCCCCCGGTCGGGCCGCCGAGCGACGACGGCGCCGCGCGGGTGGCGGGCGTCCGCGCCCGCGTGCTCGTCCGCGGCGCGCCCGACCTGACGCCCGCCGACCAGGCGCTGCTCGACGACGACGGGAGTACGACCGCGATCGTCCTCACCTGGGCGTGGAACGACGAGCAGCGCGCCCTCGACCCGTGGGCGAGCGAGTTCCGCGTCTACACGAGCGCGGGCGGGATCGGACCCGTGGCCGGCGCGGTCACGGGCGTGACGGATCTCGGCGGCGGCCGCTTCACGGTCGACCTCGGACTCGTGCGTCCGGTCGCCGCGGACGCCGCGCGAGGCAGCTACCTGCCGGCCGGAGGCGAGTACCGGATCCTCGGTCACAGCGCCGGCAACACGATCCAGGCGACCGTCCAGACGCTCCTGCCGAACGAGGACGGCACCTTCCCGGCCCCGCGGATGGGCGCGACCGTCCTCCCTGTCCCCCTCGCTGCCGCGCACAACCGGCCCGACGCCTGGGATCAGCGGCTCGAGATCGTGCCGCTCACCACCGCGGAGGTGTACGAGCTCGTCCTGCTCGACATGCTGCTCCCCGACGCCGCTTCGCCGCGCGAGGCCGTCTGGCTCGGCGTCAGCGCCGCCGACGCCGAGCCGTACGTGGCCGACTCGTTCCCGGGCGGCACCCGGCCCGGCAACGAGAGCCCACTCGTGGCCGTCCGCTGCGAGGCGCGCTACCAGGGCCGCCCGGAGCTCGACGTGCCGCCCCCGATCGGCGACGTGCCCGCCGTGGTCACGGCGCGGGCGACCCCGGCTGGCGTCGAGCACGCCCTCGACCTGCTGCCGTTCCTCGCCGGCACCGGCCTCACGGCCGGCGAGCACGTCGTCGTCGAGTTGCTCTCCGACGGCGACCTCCTCGCCTCCCTGCGCGCGGACGGCAGCGACGTCGTCGCGGTGCCGCCTCCCTCGGCGCCGCGGGAGGCGGACGAGACGCCGATCGCCGTCCCGAACCCCGGCGACCGGGCCGAGATCACGGCGGCGTTGGCCGCTGATCCGCTCGGGCTCGCCGACCGCTACGTCGCCTGGCTCGCGGCGAGCCATCCCTTCGCCGACTGGCTCTTCACGGCGCTCGAACCGGCCGAGCACGTTCTCGGCCAGCCCGTGCCGTTCTCGCTCGCGGCCGGCCGCGGGCGCTACGTCGTGCGCGTGCGGCGAGTCGACGCGGCCGGCCACCGCTCGGCGGGCGCGGCCACCTGCGCGATGGTGCTCCGCGTCCCGGCGCTGGCGCCGCTCGCGCCGCCCGAATATCTCGGCGCGCGCTGGCTCGGGTCGCAGGTCGAGCTCACGGCCGGCGTGCCCGACGAGCGCACGACGCACCTTCTCACCTGGGTCGCCTCGACCGATCCGCGCGGCGCGGCGCTCGCGACGGTCGGCAGCCGGCGCGACCTGGCCGGGTTCGGCGTCCGGCTCCGCACCGCAGACGGCGGGAGCCTGACCCCGTCGGTCCTGACCGTCGAGCCCGACGCCGCGACCGTCACCGTCCTCGACGACGCCGGCCCCGGCCCGCTCTTCGTGTGGCTCGCCGCCGTCGACGAGGACGGCGTGCCGTCACGGCTCGCCGGCGCCTACCGACTCCCGCCGAGGACGGCCTGACGTGCCGAGCTTCGTCCCACCGATCGAGGGCGACCTCACGACCGTCACGGTCGCGGCGCCGACGCGCGAGCTGCTGGACGACACCGGCCACCGGACCCTCCTCGTCTCCGAGCTGACGTCGACCGCAAGCCTCAAGGCCGTCGCCCCGATCAGGTCGTACGCGCAGCGGATCGAGATCGACGGCGCCCCGTTCGCCCGGCTGAGCCCGCTGCCCTCGACCACCCAGGTCGCAAGCATCTACCGGGAGCTCGCCGCGGTGGGAGCGGCGATGCCCACCTTCTACCTCGGCGGCCCCGGCATCGACCCGGCGCTCGCCGGCACGGTCGCCGCAGGCGACACGATCTCGGTCGGCCAGCAGGTCTTCCTCGGCGCCACGCTCGGCCCCTTCGCGCTGGCACCGCGCGAGTGGGCGCGCGTGCTACTCGAGGCGATGACCCGCGCGCAGGAGACTGGCCTCGACCCGTGGGCCGACTTTCTCGACGCGCTTGCCGACGGCCGCGAGCTGTTCGTCCTCCGCCACACCGGCCAGCCGCCGGCGCAGGGTGAGATGGCGTTCGACTTCCGGCTCGCGAACGGCACGACCGGCTCGGCCAACGTCGGCAACACGGGCAACCTCACCGCGGCGATCACCGGCGACCTCTTCGCGGACGGCGCCAGGATCCGGCTGCGGACACCCGCCGGCGGTGTCCCGTACCACACCGCATACGACTCCGACGTGCGCTCCTCACCCGAGCCGAACGCGGCGGCCGACGACCGCTGGTTCCACCCCTCGCTCCTCCCCGCCCAGAGCGGCACGATCCTCTGCACCGACCTGAACGGCTGGTTCGCTGAGCGGCCGCCGGGCATCCCGCTCGCGCGCTGGCACACCGGGAACCGGATCGAGCCGCTGCTCGACGGGCTCGAGACGTTCGCCCG
This sequence comes from uncultured Actinomycetes bacterium, assembly GCA_963793655.1. Classification (GTDB taxonomy): domain Bacteria; phylum Actinomycetota; class Thermoleophilia; order Gaiellales; family Gaiellaceae; genus Gaiella. The sequence goes on along the minus strand of CAWCAV010000009.1, from coordinate 40,108 downwards.
CCTCTGGGAGGACCTCGGGCCGCTGCGGGCGCCCGAGACCGGGGCGCCCCGCGTCGCGAGCGACGGCACGCAGCTCGGCGTCTGGATGACGGGCCTGGTCTTCCAGGACTTCGAGCTCGTTCCCGATGTCGAGGCGTCGAAGTTCGTCGACCTCGTCAAGTCCATCGACGGCCACGGGTACCACGCGCGGATCCTCGCCGCCAAGGGCTTCATGTTCGAGGGGACGGAGTCGGAGGAGGAGCGGCTCCTCCTGGCGGTCGCGCTCTTCTTCGCGCTCGCCGGGATCGGTATGGGAAGCCAGGTGTTCGGGGGGCTCGGCTTCGGGCTCTCGGACGAGGCCTGGACGCGGCTGACGCTCGCCGCCGTCCTGCTGCTCATGGTCGCGAGCACGCAATTCGTCGACGCCATCAGCAACAAGCTCGACTTCAGCAAGGACGTGATCGAGGCTCTCGCCGACGACCCTGCCACCAAGGGCATCGCGCTCTTCTCCCGCTACCCAGCACGGTTCTCCGACAACCCGGCCGCCGACTACCCGGCCGCGGTGATCGAACAGCTGACGGCGGTCGAGCGGACCGGCTGGCATCACATGAAGATCGAGGTGCTCGCCCTCCCGCAGCCGGGCGCGACCGCACCGCCAGCGTACGTCGCGTACCTCGGCGGCATCGACATCAACAAGAACCGGCTCGACTCCTGGGCGCACCGCTGGCCGCCGAACTACCACGACGTCCACGCACGCCTGAAAGGGCCGGCGGCGGCGGATGTCTTCCAGACGTTCTACGAGCGCTGGGAGGACGAGCTCGACAGGCTGCCCGCCGACGAGGGCCCGGCCGCCGAGAACGCCTGCCCGCGCCACAGCCCGCGCCCGGGCCGCGGCCACGCCGCCACGGCGTCGCTCTCAACGATCCCGCCCGACGCCGGCGACCACATCGTCCAGATCGCCCGCACGCTCTACCGCCCGGCAGTGGCCAACGCCGACGAGGGGTTCTGGTACGCGCCACAGGGCGAGGCGTCCGTGCACGACTCGGTCCTCCGCGCGATCCACTCGGCGCGCGAGTACATCTTCATCGAGGACCAGTACATGACGCCCGCGGACAGCCGCGGGGCGGGCGACGAGATCCTCGAGGCGCTCCAGGGTGCCGCGGCGCGCTGCAGGGCGCTGATCCTCGTCAACGGGCAGGGCACGCTCGAGCAGCTCTTCGGGCGCGAGCGGCGGAACGAGCTGTTTGCGCGCCTCGAGAGCAGCTGGGGGCCGGAGCGCTTTCTGCCCCTGATCCACTCGCGCCAGATTCTCGGGCCGGCCGACCGGGTCTCGAGCCGCGGCCGCACGCTGCTGAAGAACCCGGTCGACGCCGTCGCGACGCAGGTTCGGGTGGCCGACGGCATCCGAGTGCCGGACGCGCCGTGCTGGGCGTGGATCGCCGGCGAGCTCGTGCTCGTCACGAAGAAGAACCTCGACACGCTGAGCGGCGAGTCGACGCTCGAGGTCGTGCGCGGGCCGAACGGCGACCACCAGGACGTGTGGGCGCGGGAGCATCCGGCGGGCGCGCCGGTCACGTTCACCCACCTCGACGACGTCTTCATCCACGCGAAGATCGTCCTGATCGACGACGTGTACGCGTCGATCGGCTCGGCGAACATGAACCGCCGCTCGATGTTCCACGACGGCGAGCTGAACGCCATGGTCGTGCCCGGGCGGCTGCGGGCCGCGGCCGACAACCCCGTTCGCGCGCTGCGCTGCCGCATCTGGGGCGACCACCTGGGGCTGCCGCCGCGCGCGGCCGAGGCCGAGCTCGCCGATCCGCTCGCCGCGCTCCCGCTCTTCGGTCGCGCCCGCGCCGCCGGGAACCCGCTCACCCGCCATCAGCTGCTCGACAACACCGAGTCGGAGGGCATGGAGGTCCCCCTCAACCAGCCCGACGCGATCGACGTGCTCAAGACGATCTTCAGCGGCCTCGGGCAGGTCGGCGGCGACGTCGCGAAGGCGGCGCTGTGGCGGACGCTCATCGACCCGACCACGTCGCTCGATCCGCACTTCGACACGGAGCCGTTCGACCTGTGAGCACGACCCTCTTCGAGCTCGCGGGCGCCGCGGACGCCGTCGACCTCGCCGGCCGCTGGCCGCACGACCGCGTCCGCTGGGAGCACGGCGACTACGACGAGGCCGGGGCCGCGACGGTGATCGAGCACCTGCAGACGGTGCTGGAGTTCAGCGACGTGAGGTCCGCGGTCGCGCCGTTCACGCGGCCGTCCACGTCGGAGCCGCTCGCGCAGCCCGCGGTCTCGGTCACCGCAGACGTCCACGTGAACCTCGCGAACGCCGGCGGAGCTCCGCTCGGCGTCGTCCACCAGCACCTGCCCGACTTCAAGCTGCGGCTCGTCAGCACCGACGGGAACCACCCGGCCCGGCTCTCGTGGACACGCTTCGCAGACGGGACCTCCGAGCTGGTGGTGATGGCGCTCCCGGTGGAGCTCGAGCCGCCGCTCGACATGCTGTATGCGCCCGACCCCGCGCCTCCGGTCGGCCCGCCCACGTTCGACCCGACGCGACCCGACTCGCTCGAGGTGCGGCTCGGCCCGGAAGGGGAGACGAGCTCGCCCTCGCGGATCCGCTGCTTCGTGACGCTGCGCCTGACGAGGGACCGGGAGGTGCTGATCGAGCCGACGGTGCCGCTCTCGGTCGGGCGCTGCATCTTCATGAGCCTCCCCTGCCGCGCCGTCCACGACATCGGGCTCTTCCCGGACATCGCGGCCGCGTTCCGGTTCGACTACAGCCGTGAGGCGCCGATCGGCTGGACGGCGGACGAGGGACGAAGCGTCCTGGCCGACAGGCTCGGCGTCGACCAGGGGCTCGTCACCGTCCGAACGCTCGACCTCGACCGCGACAACCCGGCCGTCGCGAGCGTCTACGACATGCTCGCGAGGAACGTCGACGAGGTCCACCCGGACCTGGAGGTGCCGCTCGAGGACGTCGCGCTCGCGTTCGACGCGGAGGGTGGGTTCCCGATCCCGGCATATCCCGTCTTCGGCTACGCGGGCATCCGGCGTGCCGTCAACGACGACACGGATGCCGCCGAGGCGTTCGACTTTCGCCTGGCCCCCGTGCTGCTGCCGCTCGCCGGCGTCGCCTTCCTGCACCTGCACCGCTTCCTGATCGGGCTCACTCACGAGCTCGTGCTCAACTTCGACCTGGCCCTGACCCGCACGGCGGACAGTGCCGACGTTGGAGCCGTGACCGTGAACCTGACGCAGGACCGGGTCTTCCTGCTTGGCCAGGCACCCGCGGAGCCGAAACGGTTCTTCCGCATGGGCGACGCGACGATGTCGCTCCTCGCCTGGCGCGGCGGCGTGCACATCGAGGAGCTCAGGCACCCCGACTCGCCGCGCTGGAAGTTCTGGAAGTGGGCCGACCTCCTGTTCGACTTCGGTCTCGTCAGCACCGAGTCGGAGGACGACAAGCTCAAGTTCCGGACGCGGAGCGGCGGCAACCTCGACCTCGTCCTCCGCGACACGGGCTGGAAGGACGGCAAGCCGAGCGTGGACGCCTGGACGCCTGACGGCATCGAGGTGCAGGTGCTCGGCGCCCGCGGCTTCCACATCGACGAGGTCGGCCTCGTCTCGACGACGCAAGGCACCGCCTACCTGAAGCTGAGCGCCAGCTACCAGGTCGGCGGCGCGCGCGAGACGACCGGCCGGCCGGAGTCGCAGCAGCACCCGCCCGGGAACGGCATCTGGCTCCGCGGCCTGCGAATCCGGGTCCAGGATCCCGACGACACTGAGGCGCCCGCCCTCGCGATCGACGGCATCGCCATCTCGATCAAGGCCTCCGACGGCTCGAACGTCGAGGGAGGCGGCTGGCTGCGCGACGAGATCGTCGAGGGCAACCGCGTCCGCGAACTCGGGTTCGGGATCCGCATCTTCAAGCCCGCCGGCGCGACGGAGTTCATCTTCGCCGGGACGCTCGTGAAGGGGTCGATCGAGGGCGACAACCGCACGCTCGAGTACCTGCTCGCCGGCGTGACCCTCGGACCGATCCCGCTCGGCAGCTTCACGGCGCTCCGCGGCAGCATCCTCGTCGCGCGGAACTACGTGCCCAAGCTGCCGGCCCCGAGCGGCGTCGAGCAGAACCTGCGCCTCTTCAACTGGTACCGCGCCCAGCCCGACGGGCTCGTGCTGCCGCCGGGCCGCCTGCTCGGGGCGTGGGAGCCGAATCCCGACAGCTGGACGGTCGGAGTCGGGCTGCGGCTCATCATCGCCAACTCGAGCGTGATCAAGCTCGACGCGTTCGGTCTGTGGCTCAAGAACCCCGAGACCTGGACGCTGCTGATCGGGCTCGAGGTGCGCTTCAAGGACAAGCAGGAGCCGATCGGCTGGTTCGCGGTCGAGTACGACGACGCGAGCGGCCGCTGGGGCGCGACCGGCGGCGTGGCAATCGGGCTCACGGACGTCCTCGAGGACGACAACCTGCCGGCGCTGGCCGAGCTGACCGGCTCCGTTTACGTCGCCAACGAGCCACGCACGATCGCGATCGGGCACATCGAGGACGTCGACTCGTGGCTCCAGTTCAAGGTGCAGTACGAGCGCTTCGAGTTGCTCCTGCGCGTCGGCTTCTGCTTCTACGACTACGCCGGCGATCCGCCGATCACGGCCTACGGCTTCGTCGTCACGGGCCGGGGGCGATTCAGGATCCCGCGCCTGACCGAGTGCAAGTTCCTGCTCGAGGTCTCGGTCATGCTGGGCAGCTTCTCGAGCGACGGGCGCTCCGCCGGGATTCGCTGCACCGTCACGGCAGCGCTCTCGATCAAGGTCTGGCGGCTGCGCTTCGGACTGCGCGCGAAGATCCTGATCGAGCACATCAAGCCGCATCCGGAAGCGGGCACGGCGACGCTCGAGTTCACGATCGAGACGCCGTGGTGGCTGCCCGACATCCACATCAGCCACACGTGGGAGTTCGGCGGGGACCCCGAGATCGAGCAGGCGGATGTGATGGACATGCCGGTCAACGGGGCGAAGGCGCTCCTGCCGGCGAGTGGGACCGCAGTGGACTTGCCGGTGCCGCTGCTCGCGGGCGCGAGCGACGCGGGGCCGTACTCGCTCGCGCAGCTGGCGCAGCTCGGGCCGGCCGCGCCCGGGGCCGAGACCTTCGAGGCGCTCACGCCGGTGCCGGTGAACAGCGTGATCGCGCTCGACTTCGCGGCGACCGTGACGGACGGGCTCGGGACGGGCGAGACGACGCCGTTCGCCGCGAGCCGGCAGGAGAACGGCGAGCTGTACGCCGACTACGAGGTGCTCGAGCTTGGCGTCCGCCGACGCGCGCGCTACGGCCCGGACGCCGGCGTGTGGACGACGCTGCTCGCGCCTGAGGACACCTCGACCGCGGACGTCGATCCGGTCAACGACACCGTGGCGGAGCTCGTGGCGCAGTTCACGTCGGAGCTCAGCATGCGCTGGGACCGCGATCTTGTGCGCGCGGGGAAGCTCGACGCTCGGCGTCTGCTGCTGAACGCGGCGACGCCGTTCACGCTCACGTCCGCGAACCCGATCGCCGACGACGCGCTGCTGAACGACCCGGACGCGACGTGCTGCGGCAAGCGGAGGCCGCTGCCGTGGGTGAGGCTCGACTTCGAGTCCGAAGAGATCGGCGTGCGGCTGCCGACCGTCACGCCGTTCCCCGGGGGCCGGGCGCACGTGCGGTGGCACGGACCGTGGCCGCCGGTCGTGGTGGCGGACGGCTTCACGCGGCGCGCGCGAATCCCGCTGACCGGTCGCGCAGGGACGACGTTGGCGACCGTGCGGTTCGACAAGCCGGCGGCTCGCGCGTGGGCGCAGCTGCTGTGGTCGGGCGCGGGGCCGGCCGTCGTCCGGCTCGAGCTGCATCGCGGGCTCAAGACCGTGGCCGTCGAGAACGTTGCGCTGGATCCGCAACAGCAGCGCGTCGTCGAGCTGCACGACGGCGAGGGCGGCGACGAGCTCGTCATCCGGCTGATCGGGCCGGCCGGGCCGGTGCCGCTGCCGGTGCTGTACGTCGACGCGCTGGCGTACGTCGGCAAGGACGCGCTGACCGCATGGCTGCTCGGGCAGGTTCGCTGCGAGACCGGCGGCACGCTCGCCTCGGGCACGCTCGCCTGGCTGCCGAACCACGACTACGAGGTGTCGGTCACGTGCCGCACCACGGTCGGGCACAACCGCGTCGGCGAGGCGGCCGTGCCGGTGACCGCAGACCGCGCTCTTCCGGACGAAAGGGCCGCCCGGCCTCAACGCCCCGGCAACGCCGGGCGGCGACCTGGCGCCGTTCGTCGAGGCGGCGTACCCGACGCTCGCCGGAGCGGCTCCTCTACCGCGACGAGCCGATCCTGCTCGCGATGAACGAGCGCTTCTCGCCGCTCGCGCCCGGCCGTCGACGCCCCGCCCACGGCGCCGCCCGAGCGCCGCCAGCTGCTCGAGTGGTCGATGCTCGTCGACGAGGTCGGCTCGGGCGGCCGCGGCACGATCGCGACCTACTCGAGCCCAGACTGGCTGAGCACGAACCGGTCGCAGCCGGGCCCACCAGGGCCGCTGGGCTCGCGGCTCGACGTGGTGCTGTCGCACGTGCGAGAGGCGCGTAGCCTCGACCCATTGATCGCGAGGCTCGACGCGATCAACCGCAGCCCGGCGAACTGCCAGCCGCACGACCCGTCGCTGCACACGTCGCGCATCTTCACGTGCGCGCCGCCGGCCGACGGTTGGGAACACGGCGTCTACCGCGCGCGAGTCGTGCAGCGCGGCGGCCCTTACGCGATGAGGACCGCGTTCGAGGCCGACGACCTGACGGCGCTGACGATGCTGGGCGGCTCCTGGTCGGTCGAGGAAGGCGTGCTAGTGGCGCCCGAGGGCGACGGCGAGAAGTGGGCCGTGCTCGGCGACCAGGCCTGGGTGCACGTCCACCTCGCTGCGGATCTGGATCTCGGCGGCGGCAGCGCGGGGCTCGCGGTCGCGGTCGCCGGGACCGACGACGCAATCGTGGCGCTCGTCGACGCGGCGACGGGCCGGCTGCGCCTCGAGCGGCGCCGCGGCGGGACGACGGAGGCCGTCGACGACACGGCCCTTGCGGCGACGGGGCCGGTGACGCTCGAGCTAATCGCCTACGACGACGAGGTCGTCGCGCGTTGTGGCGACGCGGAGGTGAGCGCGCAGCGCCGTGACCAGCGCGAGGGCCGCGTCGCGGTCGTAGGCGGAGCGGGAGTGCGCGTCGCGCGCTTGTCGGTGGAGCCGGTCGAGGCATACGCGATCGACGCCCTGACCTCACGCTGGCGTTCGTTCGACGCACACGTCGCCGCCTACCGTGACGCGGCGCCGCTCGCGATCGGCGCCTCCGGCGCCGAGTTTGCCGCGTGGCTCGCCGCCGAGTGGGACCGGATCGCCGCCGCGATGGCGCCGGACGCCGACCCGCGCACCCGCGGCACCGTGTTCCGTACCGCGCTCGAGACGCTCGGCATCGCGGCCGTCGAGAACCCACGCGACCCGGTGCTGACCCGGCTGCATGCCGGCACCACGAGCGTCGCGCTCCTGCTCGAAGGGCCCGAGCCGCTTCCGTTCTCACGGGACGTGAAGGCGACCCTGCAGCGCCGGCCGAAGAGCCCCTTCCCGTTCCCGCACTTCCCGTTCGACGACCTCGTCGACCTCGACCCCGGCGGCGGCTCGCCGCAGCCGACCCCGCCCTCGCCGCGGCCGCCGCGCGGCTTCCCGATCGGCCCGCGCCTGGACGACATCGTCGTCCACGACCTCGAACCGCTACAGCCGCCGGTCGACCCGCCGCAGTGGCTCGACGTCGGGACGCTCGTGCTCACCGACGACGATGAGCGCCGTGCGCTGGTGATCCCGGTCGACCTGACCGCACGCACTCCGCTCGGCATCGCCGGGCCAACCCTGCGCCTCCGCCTCGAGCTCGACCGCGAGCGCTACCGCTCGGCCACGCCCGACCCCGCCGCCCGCGCGCAGGCGACCGTGGTTCGCACCGTGACCTGGTAAGGACGCCCGGCTCACCCCTATGCCCACGGCCATCTCGGCCGCCTGGGATACAACCAGTAGACCGCCGTGTGTCCATCGGGGTTTCCGTTGTCTCCCCGAGCGAAACGCTCGCTGACGCAACATGCCGATGTAGACGCCGTAGCCGGTGACGCCGACGTTGTCCGCGGCCGTCGCCGGCTACTTTCCGAGACCCCGAGCGAACGGAAGAAATCGCATACCCCGATGGGGGCGCGTCGGAAGCCTCCCATTTGTGGGCATGAAGCTTCCTGAGACGCGAAGAACGGTCGGCTAATGGTCGACGTTGCGAGCCGCGCAGTCCGGCAACCGGCAGGCGATCAAACGCCTCGAACGACCGTAGGGTTGAGCGTTGCACGGCGTCGGCAGCCGGTCCAGGACGCTGACCCTTCCGTACCAGGGCAGACCGTTACGCGCGTTGACAGAACCCCCCTCTTGGGGCGAAACGAATCGGACGTTGCCGCCGACGAAAACTGCCGACATGAACGGGCACCGCATTACCGCGACCCTGCTCGCCCCACGGCGCGGGAACTGCAACGCAGTCAACTCGGGACCCCATCCGGGACGAGATCGAGGGATGGACGCAAGCAGAACCGGACTCGCTCCGCTCGGAGGGGCCATGGGTGCCTCTGCTCATACACCCAACGAAAGGAAGACATGAACCTCAACCTCAGAACTGGCACCACCTGCGAATTTGTTGTCTCAGGGCCTGGAAAAGTCAACGAACAACGCGAGCGTGATCTCACGGGATGCCGAATGAGCAGGCCTAAGGCATCCGTGGACGTCGGGTACTACCCAAACGGTGACGTGGGTTTGCAGGTCAAGCATGAGGATGAACAGATCGTCAACGTGCGCATGGCCCGCGACCTCGTCGTCGGCGCCCTCGCCGAGTGGATGACACGAGATGCCAAGGATCTGTGGATCGAGCTCCCCGCCGAAGACGGAAGACCGATACGCCTGCACCAGGCCGTTCGGATCGTTCCCGCGCTCCAGGCTGCACTCGATCGCCGAGAGCCGGCAGTTCCACTGTCCGAGGACGGACGGCCCGTCTGAGGGGTCAGTTGTCGTGGGCCTCACGCTCGCGCCAACTCCTGCGCGACCGACCGAACGGCTTAGAACAACTTGCGACGAGATCTTGTTCTCGGGATTCGCCTCATGCAAGCCATTGCATCGGCGTTTCCCCAAGAGAACCGCTGCTGCGCAATCCGCCGAGCGTTGGCGCGGAACTGTCCAACGGCTGGCTCTGGATTCCGGTGGTTGAGCAGACTTATGGTTGCCAGCCACTGCTGCAGGCCGCCCTGTCGCCTCGGATACAACCATCGGGTTGCCGGGCCGAACGTCCGCATCTCGATTCCGAGATCTTTGTCCGCTGCTGCGCGCTCGACCTGGTCCCCCCGGGAGGACGCCCTGGGCTCGTTGACGACGCTACGCCCCCGCCTGATGAGGTGGCTCGCGGATCTCGATGAGGCGAAGGTGAGCGCGACGGTCCCGATGCTCGGTGGACGCTCGAGCTCGAGTACTTCGAGCTCGTTGTCCGCGCGCTTCTGAAGTGGCCCCGACGGCGGTTCGGAAGTCGCGTGTCGAGGATGCGAGTCGCTGCCCGTCAGGCGAGTGGGCCGACGCCTACGATTGGTCGAGCGCCTCGAGGAACGCACGAGGGGTGAAGATCGGAAGCTCGCTTGCGAGCGCGAGTAGGTGCTGGTCGCCCGAGACGAGAACTGCTCGCTCCGCCTGGGCGAGCGCGAGGAGGTAGTCGTCGTCGGGGTCGGCGGAGCGGCGCGCGGGCGCCTCGGGGTCGGGCGCGAGCCGCAATGTCTGGTGTACAAGGTCGACAAACGCGCTGGCCTCGTCTTGTGCGATGCGCTCGCGAATCTTCGGATACGCGAGCGCCCGCGAGAGTTCGGCGAGGAGCGCCTCGGAGACGACCAGCTCGAACTCGCCGGCGAGCCAACGCGAGACGATCTGTGCCGGCGCTCCGCTTCTGGAGAGGAGCGAGGCGATGAGGACGTTGGGGTCGAGGACGGCGCGCACTCAGCGGCGGCGGGCGCGTGTCTTGTGCTGGGCCTCGACGGCGAGCTCGAGGGCTTGCCGCTCGCCAAGATCGTCTCGCTCCCACAGACGATCCAGCAGGTCGAAACCGAGCTCGCGGCGCAGCGCCTCTTCGATCACCTCGCTGTCGCCCTTCCCGGTCCGAGCTCCGCGCACCTTCACCGCGCGCAAGACCTCCTGATCGAGTGTGAGAGTCGTCCTTACCTTCGCCATACCCGCATCATAGCATCACGATGCGGAGATGAGCCATCCTCGCCTCAATACGCGGCGACCCAGGTCGGCAGGTTTGCATCCTGGGACACAGCCAGGAGGCGACCCGTTCGACGACGCCCCTTGGCACAGGAACGGCTTGAACAAGCCGTTTCCGCTACACTTCGTTGCCCAGAACAGAAATGGCCGGGCGCTGCGCTGAACAGCCCCGGCCCGGCACAGGAGGGATCAGCTCCCATGCGCCCCGACTCTATAACCCCGGCTCGGACCGTCCCGTGACGGCCGAGGCACACGCCGACGCTGTCCGGCACCGTGACGGGCTCCGGCGCGGCCGGCGGGCTGCTGTTCTCGGAGCTCGCGAGCCGCTACCTCGCGAACCGCGAGCTCATCGGTCTCAAGCGCACGACGCTGATGGACTACGAGAGCTACACGCGCGTCCATCTCCTCCCTGCCTTCGGTGCGCTCGAGCTCGAGGCGATCACGATCGAGCTGATCGAGGAGTTCATCGCCGCCAAGCGCCAGGAAGGGAAGGCGGTCAAGAGCATCCTCAACTACCTGGGGCTGCTGCACGCGATGTTCGCCTTCGCGGTCAGGCGAGGCTGGTGCGCCCGCAACCCGGTCGCGCTCGTCGAGAAGCCGCGCGGCCGACGCAATCTGGACATCCGCTTTCTCGACGTGCAGGAGCTCGAGGCGCTGCTCGCGGCGACGCCGACGGACGAGAGAGGCACAACCGAGCGCGTCCTGTACCTGACCGCGGCGATGACCGGTCTTCGCCGCGGCGAACTGCTCGCGCTGCGCTGGCAGGACATCGACTGGACCGCAGGCGTGGTGCGTGTCCGCCGCAACTACACGCGCGGCCAGTTCGGCACACCCAAGTCAGCGTCGCTCCAGCCGCGCGGTGCCACTCGCCCAACGCGTCCGCGACGAGCTACGAGCTGCACCACGAGCGGTCGCGCTTCCAGGCGCCCGGCCGACCTCGTCTTCTGCCATCCCGCAGCTCGGTGTCGTGCTCGACCCGGCAAAGCTCCGCAAGCGCTTCCAGGCCGCAGCCCGACAGGCCGGGCTCCGACCGGTCCGCTTTCACGATTTGCGCCACACCTTCGGCACCCGCATGGCCGCCGCCGGCGCGCCCTTGCGATGGATCCAGGAATGGCTCGGACACAGCGACTACCGCACGACCTCGCTCTACGCCGACTACGCACCTGACCTCTCCCAAGCCGCCTACTGGGCCGCACGCGCCTTCGACAACGCCTCGCCCGACCCCGACCCAGTGGCCACCGCGGACGTGGGCGATCGAGAGGATGGAAGAGCGCTCCGAGCGCTTCGGGATGAGCGTTTGCGCGACCTTGGCTTCACGCGTGGAGCGCCGGTCGGGCTCGAAGGTGCTCGTGGGCGAGCACGCAGTCCGCGCGGCCAAGGCAATGAACGCTGCGGCGGTGAAGCCAATAGCGCCTGACGGCGACGGTCAACCGTCGGCTTCCTAGGCTCCCGCCACCCGCGAGATGATTCCTTCCCTGGCACGTCGATCCGCGTCTTGATGCTGCCCGCCGGAGGTACAGGCCTCATCGGATCGAGAAGTCGTCGTGATAGACGATCTTCGCAAGCTCGATGCCACCGTCGGGGAGCTGCCAGTAATGAAGGCGCCGTGCTGCCGCGGTTCCAGCCTGGAGGTTGCAGCGCCAGGCCCTCGCTCCATCCGCCCGAACCTGCTGGGCGGCGCCACCGGCCTCGCTTTCGCGCAGCATGTGGAGCTCGAGCCCGGAGATCTCCGCGGCGCGGCCCGATACTGCGTGTGCACAGACGTCGATGACTTTCGAGAGTGCCACGCCCTCGACGGTTCGAAGCGAGTCGAGGAAGTCCGGACCGAACACCGGGACGCGCCACGGGAATCGCTCCCGGTCGGAAGGAGTCGTCATGCGCGTCCACGCACGTTCCAGCAGGGCGACGAAGCGCTCCGTGTCGGAAGCACCAAGCGCGTCGATCTCCGCCTCGAGCTGTTGGATCGTCCTCTCATGGGCGCGTGCCTTTCGGCGGAGACTTCCGGCGCTCTGTTCCGCTTCCGCCGCGCGCGCCCGATCGCGCTGGAGGTGCTCGACAAGCTCGTGTCGGTCGGATTCGGCGGCAGCAAGTTGATCGAGAAGCGCCGCGACCTCCTCCCGCGCATCGGCGAGAGCACGTTCGGTGGATCCGACCAGTTCTTCGGTCTCGCTCTCGGCGAGCTCCAGAATCCGAACGCGTACGTCGACGAGTTCCCGTTCGAGCGATCGTCGCAACTGGGACGCTTCAGCCCTCAGGTCGCCAAGCCGGCGGCGCGTATCGGTTACGACCCGATCGAGGTCTCGACTCAGCGCCTTCCCTTCGCTCACCGCGCATTCGAGGCGTTCGAGCTCGGTGTCGCTCGCCTTGTCCTCGCCATCGGTCACACTCTCTGGATGCAGGTTGTCGTCGGGGTGGTCGCCTCGCAGGTGCTCGGCCCGCGCGCGACAGACCGGCGCGTCTTCCATGGACGGCGCACCGGAGGGCGCCGGTAACGAAGCGTTATCGATCTCGTGGGCTCCTCCAGCACCGGAGGAAGCCACGGCGGGCCATCGGGGAAGATCGCGATCGGCTCGACCGGTTCCTGATCGTCGGGGACGTCGAGCCAGGAGAGCTCGGCCCTGCCAGCCTCGGGGGTCCAGCTCCTCGATGCAGACGACGATGCGCTCGCCAACCGCAAGGTGATCCGCGGGGTGATACACCCAGTCGTGGCTGATCCGCGCGCGGGGTAGGAGCCCGCGCGCTCCAGGTAGCAACGTCACGAAGGCGCCAGCCCTGCGGAGCTCGTCGACGACGCCGTCCACCACCATCCCGACCGCGTATCCCTCTGCGACACGCTGCCACGGATCGGGCTGAAACGCGCGGAGGCTGACCGGAACGCGCTCTCCGCGACGGGCTGTTCCGCTCGACGGCCACGCGTACGGCTTGACCGACGCGAACGACGCGGTTCGGCTCGAGCCCCGCGTTGCAGAGCTGGTCGCGGGTGGCGAAGGCTCGGATTCCTCCCGTCAGCGTCAGCTCGGCGCCCGACCGTCGGATCGCGCTTACCACACCCCCGAGCTCGGTTCCCACCTTAGGGCTGTTGCTCGGACGTGGTGCGATCGCACCGTGTCGCTCGAGCTCCGTGACGACCTGCTCGATGATGTCGTCAGACTCGCTGCGGTCGTGTGCGACGAGTAGCGGATGTGACCGGGGCTCACTCGACTCGTCGACCTGCGGCCACCAGATGCGCGTCGCACCACCGTAGACATCAAGCCTCGTAGGCAGACTTTCGGTCAGCTCCCACGAGCGATCGCCTGTCGGCGAGTACGAAGACCGCGGCTGCTCCGTCGAGCTCGGAGGCAAGTCGCTCCACATCGACGAGTGGCGAGCTGGCCCACGATGGGATCGTCACGCACACGATCGGATGATCACGCGCGGGACTACGAACCTGTACGGCGAGATTGCCCACATCGACGGACGTTCGGATCCACTGCACGCCCTGCTGTGCCCGTTCCGTCATCGCGGTGTCCTGACTACGCATGAACGGCGCGCTCGAGCTTGTCGAGCGCCTCGCAGACGTCGCCGACCATCTCGCTGACCTGCCGTCCGGCCTCGTCGATCGCCTTCTTCGCCTTCGTGTGGCTGCCGCGGATCGTGGCTGCCGTCTTCAGCGCGCAGCGGGCTTCGTCGACGAGCGCGAGCACGTGAGCGGTGTCGACCGTGTCGCTCTCGCCTGCGGCGTCGCGGGTTGCGACCCATCGGGCCCACAGGCAGGCGAGGCGCAGCGCATGCGGATCGAGGGCGTCCTTGTCGAGCACGACGAGCGCCTTCGAGTCGAACCACTGGAACGGCGCCCGCACCGGGCACTCCTGCTGGCGGGCGAAGACGAGAACGCCGGCGTCGGCGTCGCGGTTCGCCATCGCCGCGTCGAGCTCCGCGAGGGTCGCCTTCTGCGTCAGCGGCTTGTCCTTGACCTCGATCACGTAGCGGGCGCCCGGCCCGGGGTCGACCTTGGGGTCGACGTGACGACGAGGTCGCCGACCTTCGTTCCCGCGCTGCCGCGACGTCGCCGGTGTGCTCGACGGTGTCCTCGAGATGGCGGACGATCTCGGCCACCTCGTCGAGGACGACGTGCTCGAAGTCCCGGCCCTTCTGCGTGCCGAGCTCGGCGCTCCTCCTTCGGCGGCGTCGATCGCGAGCTGCTCGCGCAGGTCGTCGATCGCGCCCTCCATCGCCTTCCCCTGCCGCTCCACCGTCGCACGATCTCGCGGCGCCAGCCGGCGAGCGGGCTCGCCGTCATTCTCTGGATCGAGCAGCCCACGCACGCCTTCACCTGCTCCGTCGTGCCCGCTCGAGCACCGCCTCCAGCTTCGCGATTGCGCTCGTCTTGCTCGACTCGTCGAACGTCGCTCCGAGAGCCGACGAGACGTCCTCGAGCCAGCCCTCGAGCGCCGTCATCAGCGTCCCGTTCTCCTCACCGAGCAGCTTCTCCGCCGTCTCGTCGACGTTCCGCGCAAAGACCGTGATCGAATGACCGAGCTCGCTCGTCATCGTCTCGAAGCGGTGCTCGACGAGCTGTGTGTCGAGCGTCGCACCGGCGAGCCGGAGCGCGCGGGCGCCCATCTCCAGGCAGCGGTGCACTGCCAGCTCCGCGTCGTCCGTTTCGCGTACGAACGCGACCACGTCCGGGTCGCGCTCGACAAAGTCCTCGAGCACCAGCTCGGCTCCGCGCAGGTACGCGGTGATGGTCCTGTCGGTCGGTGTCGGTCATGATTGTCTCCTCCCCCGTCAAATCAGGCGCGATCGAGTCGCCTCTTACGGCTGATCGTCAGGCGGGCGCCGAGGTACGTCATCGGGGAAAGCGCCGATCACGGGTGCGGCTGGTGCGCAGTCGTCAAGCGGTGAGATGGAGAAGGCATGATCGAAGGCATGACGAAACCCGGCCACGAGGACGCGCCCGAGGATCGCAATCCGGAAGAGGAACCGGTGCGACTGGCCGAGGAGCTCGAAACGGGTGAGCTCGACCCGGACGAGCTCGACAGCGAGCCGGCCTGGTGGGACGAGGGCAGCGACGACGAGACCTGAATCCGGCCGCAGCTCACATCCGCACGACGGCTCGAGGCGGCTCCCGTCCTCGAGTTCCTCCGCCACCGCCGCCGGGTGTCCGACTTCATTTGAACACCTGCTTTCCGCGTCGTGGCCACAGAAGAAGTCATCCGACAACGGTCGCTGTCCTCCATGAGTTGACGTTCGAGACGGCTCCGCGTGAGATACGCAGGGTGCACCTCCTCTTCCTGGACGAGTCGGGCCAGCTCTCCGAGCGGAAGTTCTTCGCGCTCGGCGGGGTCGCCCTTGCCGACACCGACTGGCACCGGCTACGCGACCTCTGGCAGCAGACCCTTGCCGCCCACGGCTGGCCGGTCGACCGCGAGGTGAAGTGGCACGGCATCCGCACGGGCGAGGTTCCGCCCGCGCTCGCCGACGCGGTCGTCGCGGCGCTCGCGCGCTCGCCGCTTCGCTGCTACGTCACGCTGCTCGACATCGAGCTCGGCTCCGAGGTCGCGCCGGAGTTCTTCGAGAGCGACGAGGACACCTACGCCACCGGGCTCATGTTCCTCGCCGAGCGCTTCCAGCTCCTGCTCGAGGCCGGCCGACGACGTCGGCATGATCGTCGTCGACAGCCGCTTCCGCGAGGACGACGCGCGGCTGCGACGGTTCTTCGCCGACCTGACCAAGGACGGCAGCCCGTACTCGCGGCTCGGCCGGATCGTCGAGGGCCTGTTCCTCGGCCCGAGCCACTACTCGATCGGCCTCCAGTGCGCCGACCTCGTCTGCGCGATCACCGCCGCCGCCGAGCGCGGCAACGGCCAGGCGCGCGGCTACCTCAAGACGCTCCTCCCCCGCTTCGCGACCCATCCGGCGACCGGCGCTCTCGACGGCGTCGGGATCAAGCGCTTCCCCGAGCAGGCGCGGCGGCCGCGCGAGGAGACGCGGCTCTTCCAGCCGTAGGCTTGTCGGGAGCCTCGCGCCCGTTATGCGAGATCCCCGCTTCGCGGTCGTGCTCGTCCGACTCGGGCGGCCCTCGCTCACTCGCCCTCAGCGAACACCTCCGCGCAGCTGTGGGCCTCGTCGTCGCCCGCGATCGAGAGGTCGCGGATGAACGCGATCACAGCCGCGGTCGGCAGCACGCCATCTTCGCCGTCCGTCTCGGTCTCCGCGAGCTCGTCGCCTGCAACTGCGCAGGCCGCAAGCGCGTCCTCGAAGCGCCCGGCTCGCCGCCAGAGCTCGGCGATCAGCGTCTGGACGATGGGCCGCGGCGCCGAGACCTCGCCGCGCTCGAGCGCCCGCTCGAGCATCTCGGCCGCGCGCTGGCGGCAGCTCCGCGCATGTCCCGCCGCGCTCCTGTCGTCGCAGTCCCACGCCGCGGCGAGGAAGTCCCATCCCGACGCCTCAGGTCGGCCGGCGGCCTCCTCGACGAGCGCCGAGCAGAAGTACGTGCGAGCGAGGTCGGGCAGCTTCGACCGCTCGAGCACATCGCGGTAGACAGGCGACTCGACCACGGCAGCTGCCTGCGGCGGCGCCGTGCCGATCGAGTCCGCGCAGTACCCGCACGCGTCGCAGCGCTGGATCCTGAACGGGAGCGCCCACCGGGCAGGCCCGTTCGGCCGCAAATCGAGGTCGGGCGGGCCGAACGAACTCGTGCTCGTCAGCTCGGCCTTTCGACCAAGTGCGCCACACACGGCACACCGCACGTCGATCTCGCGCATCGTCGTCATGTGAAGTAATCACCGGGATGTGGCCCCGGTCTTACGCGAATGGGCCGCCTCAGACGGCACCGCGTTAGCGTCAGGTCTCGTCGCTGCCCTCGTCGCGCCAGGCTCGCTCGTAGGTCGGCTCGTCTGGGTCGAGACTCGTCCTCAAGCTCCCCGCCCAGCGGCGCGTTGCCCGGGCCGTGCCTGGGACACAGCCATGGGGTCGACACACGGCCGGCACGCGGTCGGAAGCAAAGATCAGCTCGAGGCTCGTCAGGCGTCCCGGCCCGCCGCTTTCTGGATTCATTTGGGAGTCCTTTGCCGTAGCGGGTGTCCTGGCCCGATCGCCGTGACGATCCTCGGCGCCCTGCACTACGGCACATGCAGGGTCATGTCTCGTCGTCGCTGCCTTCGTCCCACCAGGCTGGCTCGCCGTCGAGTTCGTCCGGGTCGAGGCTGCCGTCCTCGAGTTCCTCCGCCGCATGCGCCGCCTCCTCAGGTTCGCCGAGATTCGGCGCTTCATCGTCACGCGTTCGGCTCAAATCTCGGCTTCCGTCGTCACGGCTCACGCGTCGCCTTTCGGGCGCTGACGAAGGTCTTGATTCTGAGCCTGTCCTTGAAGGAGACCCGTACTCCCGCAAACCTGCCCGGCTTGACGCTCAGGGCTCATTCGCATCCGGTTCCGTCGTGGTTGCCGTCGAGGCCGTGGGGGTCGCTGCCGATGCTCCTGATCGGTGCGAGATCCATTGCCCGGATGTCGGCGCAGTCGAGGTCGGGTGGATAGGGCGGAACGCACCCGCCTGCGTAGTTCGGGTCGCATTTGCCGTTCGGTTGCGGCTTCTTCGTTGGCGGCCCGCTGGTGCCGGTGTCAACCGCATGGTAGGGATCGAGAATGGTGCTGCGACATGCTCCCCACAGGCCCCGCTTCGCGGTCTTCGCCTTCTGGGCGTCGGCGAGGAGGCGAGAGGCGTACTTGCCGAGGTCGTGGCCGTAGAAGTACGGGGCGGCGGCTCCATCGCGTACGAGGGTGGTGTTCGCGTTCAATGGCCCGCGATGGACGTAGCGCAGCAGCCTCTGGAACTGCTGGCCAGTCAGCGCGGCCCGATGCGCTCGCGAGAACTCGTCGATCTCGTCACCGACGACGCCGCCGAGGTGCTCGAGGCCCATCGCGTCGATCTGCGCCAATTACTCAAGCTTCGCGCTGGTGTGCGGATCGCCCGAAGCCAGGAGGGTGACGTCTACACCGGGCGCTTTGGCGTCGCCCGGCGACGCGGCGCGCGGCCGTGCGCGATGGGGTCGGCGAGGGCGCGCTCTCGATGCTGAGCGGGCCGGTCGCGCTCACGCGGTCCTGCGCTCTCGTCGGGATGTGCTGTTTCAGCCGGCGGAGGATGACGATGGCATCGCCGGCCCCTCCGTGTTTCGCCGTGGCTGCCTCGGGTACCCCGCTTGTCCCCGGAGTTCGACGGGGGCCGTGCAAACCGCATCGAGGAGGTCAACTGTGAGCAGGACCGAGGTCGGGTCGACCGGCCAGCAGGAGGGAAACGCGGGTGTTGCCGAGACGATGTCAGAGCAGGCGACGCAGGTGAAGGAGAAGGGCCGCGCCGAGCTGCGCGAGCAGCTCGACGAGCGGACGAACGACGTCGGCCGGCAGGCGAGTTCGCTCGCCGGCGCGCTTCGGCGAGCCGGAAGCGAGGCGGGTCAGGGTGCGAGCGGCACAGGCGTCGAGCGCGTGACCTCGGGCCTCGCCGAGCGCCTCGAGCAGGCCGGCAGCTACCTCGAGCAAGCGCGGGGCGAGGAGATCCTGCGCGATGCCGAGCGCTTCGTCCGCACGCGTCCCTGGGTCGTCGCGGGTGCCGCCGCGACCCTCGGCTTCGCCGTCTCGCGGCTTCTGAGGGCGTCGTCGGAGCAGCGATACGACCGCACGAGTACGACAGCGAGCGGGTCGCGGGACGCGCAGGACTGGCGTGCCCCGGCGACGAGTGGCTACGAGGCACGCGAGCCGGTGGCCTCTCGGGCGTCCGAAGCGACCGCCGTCGCGTCGTGAGGTGACCGGGATGTCGACACCCCAGATGGAGGATCTGCACGAGCGTCCGATCGGCGAGGTTGCGTCGGCGTTGACGCGGGATCTCTCGCTGCTGATACGTCAGGAGCTGGAGCTCGCCAAGGCCGAGATGCGGCAGAAGGGCCGGATCGCACTTCCCGGGCTCGGGATGATGGGCGCCGCGGGCGTCGTTGGCCTCCTCGCGGCCGGCGCGCTCACCGCGTTCGTCATCTTGCTGCTCAGCCTCTTCCTTGACGAGTGGCTCGCCGCGCTGCTCACGGCCTTGGCTCTCGCCGGGGTTGCAGCTGCGCTCGCGTTGGCCGGAAAGGAACGGGTCGAGGAGGTCGGGTCGCCGCTGCCCGAGCAAACCATCGAAACCATGAAGGAGGACGCCGAATGGATGAAGGAACAGGCGAGATCCGCCAGGCGATAGAGGAGACCCGCGCCCGCGTCGGGGACGAGGTCGAGGCGCTCTCGTACAAGACTGACGTTGGCGCACGGCTCGACGACTATGTCGACGAAAAGAAGGAGGCC
Organism: uncultured Actinomycetes bacterium; assembly: GCA_963793655.1. GTDB lineage: Bacteria > Actinomycetota > Thermoleophilia > Gaiellales > Gaiellaceae > Gaiella. Next base: position 20,485 of record CAWCAV010000009.1, on the reverse strand, counting down.
GTCGCGTCCACGGTGCGCGGCGCGAAGGAGTCCGTCACCGGTGTGGTCGGCTCGGTTGTCCCGAACAAGCGACGGCTGCGCTCGGTGAAGGACACCGCCGAGCGAAACCCTATGGGGCTGGTTGTTGGCGGTGTCGCGGTCGGCTTCGTAGCGGGGCTGCTCCTCCCCTCGACACGCGTCGAGGAGGAGCACATCGGTGAGATGGGGCGCGCGTCTCAAGCAGACAGCCCGAGACACCGGCCAGGAGGCGCTCGAACGCGGCAAGGACGTCGCGGAGTCGGCAATGGAGACCGTCAAGCAGGAAGGCGAACAGCAGGGCCGCGAGCTTGCGTCCGAGCTGAAGGACCGTGTCCAGCCGGACACCGCGACCCAGGACGAGCCAGGCCGCCAGCAGGCGCTCTCCTGAGCCCCTGAACCAATGGTGGCCGGGGGGGCACCGCGATGCTCCCCGGCCACCACCCGCCCCGGCGCGGCCGGCGAGAACGAGGCGACGATTTGAGGTTGTTGAGTGCGACATCGTCGCCTGTGACAAGGGCGATACCGACGCGGTGCGCAAGCCCGAGCTCGCACCGCCGCGGTGGCTGCCGCTCACCGCGTGAAGTAAGCCCTACGCAAACGTCCCGCCCCACACAAACTCGGAGCCCGTGCGGCGCGTGACGCTTCTCCGGCGCGCCCGGCGCGCGACCGGGCCCCGCGCTTCATTGCGATCGCGGTCTGAGGCCAGTCCATGCGGCTCTTCGAGTGTGCGCAAAGGGGAAGGCCCTGCTTGCATCCCAGCCCAGCGCCGACGCGTCGACCTATGCAGCGGCGAGAAAGGCTACTGCTTGCGTCTCGATCACGACCCAGCTTTCTGGGTCGCCTCCGGCCTCGATCCGAGCGCGTGGCAGTCCTCGCAGATCACCGCGTCGGCCGGCTCACCGGCGAACGAAACGGTTTCGCCGCAAAGGGACTCGAGGAGGAAGGTGTGGGAGGTGAGGTGCACGACCCGCGATGCCTTGCAGTAACCAGCGTGAAGCTCCACCGTTGAAGGATCGCCGCCGTGTCGGACGATGGGACAGCAGTCCTAGTCACTTGCATCCGATAGCGGGTCGCGCTCGAGCAGGTCGAGAAGCTCTCCGATGTCGTGTTCCCACCTGCGACTCGTGCCGTATCTCTATCCGCCGGTTGATGGCGTAGCGATTCCGGCGCCCGACGCGAGTGATCTCGACGACCCCGCTTCTGTCTGTGACGCGCTGCAGTTGCTCTGCGGGTCGTTACACCGAGATCGCCCCCGCTTGGTGTAGCTCCGCTTCCGAAAACCCGCTGGTCAAAGACGTTAGCTGCGGCGAGCAGATGGGAATCTGGCCCTCGAATGCTCGACGTCCTCGTTGCCGTCCAATCGTCTACGAGTGCTGTCCCCGGTTTCGGACTCGGTCTTGAGGGGAACCTCCAGGTCTCATATTCACAAGGAGGACGCGACATGGCCGACGACCGCATCGAAGGAAAGCTGAAGCAGGGTGAAGGCGAAGTCCAGGAGACCTGGGGTGATGTGAAAGAGAAGGTCGGCGGCGATGGTGACGCCGACCAGGCCGAGGGCAAGGCCAAGCAAGGCGAGGGCGAGCTTAAGGAGACCTGGGGCGATGCGAAGGAAAAGGCCGGCGATCTCTGGGAGAAGGCGAAGGACGCCGTAGACGGCGACGACGAGCCGAACCGCTAGACCCGGCCCCTGACAGTGCGCATCACGCTGCCGGTGTCGCGGGTGCCAGAGGGGCGAGGCGTGCTGCGGCTGGGGTCGCGCTCGACTCTGGAAACGACGGCCTGAGGCGTGTTGCGTCCGCAATCGAGCAGGACGTCACCAGGCTGGAGGAGATCATGCGCCGGCTCGGGTGAAACCGGATCGGGCGAAAGACTCGCTCCGCGCGTCTCAACGGCTGGGTCGCTTGGAGCCGAACGGAGGGCTACTGCGCCGTTCGCGGTGAGCGATTTGCTGGAGCTCGAAACTCTCGTTGTCGGCATCACTGGCAAGCAGCTCTCTGGATTAGCCTGCGCGAAGTACCTTCTATCCCAGTCGAGGAACTCGACCAGCTCCTCGAACGGGCAGAAGACCAAAAGCGCCCAGTCGTTGAGAACTCGCGTCTGGAGGCGGTGAAGCGAAGCTTCGCGACCGGCTAGCATCCCGCATAGGATCGGTGCCGGCGACCCAGGTCTCCGCAGACCTCGCGTCCGCACCGCGGCGCGGCGGGCACTTCGCATCAAACGGGATCGTCGCCACGCGGTGGCAGCAGCGCGTACCAGGGCCTTATGCGCAAGGGGATGTCCGGCGAGCGACTTCCGGTGACGCCTGAAGGCTGTTGTGGCTCGATTCGCTCACGCTCGGCGCTCGCCGCGACATCGAAGTCGCGAAGAAGTCACGACAGTACGCAGCCAGCACCGCAGTGTCCGGGTTCCGAATGACCTGCTCTTGCGGAAGAGAAAACTGCCGCGACGTCATCACCGGCGAGACTAGAAGAGCGAGACTGGAAGCTCGAAACCTTGCGAACGGACTACGGCGCTATTGGACGGCCGCGTTGCTCGCCGGGTTCTAGACCCGAGCGTTACGGAAGCGGTGCGCGTCGGTCGTCGTCCGAATCGTTGCCCTCTTGATGTGACGTCAGCCGACCGAGCGTGAGGTAAACGGCCTGACGATGCCGAAGACGGCCACGGAAGGCCGATGGCCATCTATCTCACGGACGTCGGACGTCCTCTTGCTGATCGTTGTCTTGGCGCGGGTCGGCGTCCGGGTCCTCGAGCGGATGCTCGGTCTCCTCGGACGCGTCGTTCCTTTCCTGCTGCGTGCCGCCGTAGCCGTGCTCGCCAGGGTCCTGCTGCCGCTCGGCGTGCTGCCGACAGGGGTTAGTTCTGGAGGGTCGGGCCCGGGGTTCGGTGGCGGAACGGGGTCCGGAGTAGGGGATCGGCTCGGGGATGGGAGCCGGCGGCGTGGGTTCTTCGATCTCGGTCATGGCGACTGTGTGTCCCGTCTCTCCGGCCCGCAAACGCCAGGGGCGCCGCCGCTTTCCACGCGAGGGCGCACGCGGCGGACGATGGCATCCATGCGGAGGAGGAGGCGCTGTCGCCGAGCGCGCGGCCGCTGCCGAGGTGCGCCGAGCCATCGACGGCGTGCCGGTAGCGCGCGATCGTAGTACGTGACCTAGTCGGCCGAAGCGAGTGCCTGGGCTCGCCAGCAATGGTGGATTACGCCGCGGACTTGACTCTGTTCTTGGCGAGGCGCTTGCCGATCGTCTGCATCTTCGCGAGTGCCGCCTTCTCCTGCTCGAGGTTCTCGTTGAGCAGCCTGGCCACCTTGTCTCCCCCATCGCCTCGGCCATCGTCACGAGCCCCTCGTAGGCGGCGATCTCGTAGTGCTCGGTGCGCGCGCCCGCGCCTGTGAGGAACGCGTCGAGCACCTCCGGTGACGGCGACTCGTTTGCGACGAAGTCGTCGTGCTCCTTCTTGATCCCCTCGATTCCGGGGCACTTTTCGGCCTTCGCCGGCTCACCCAGCGCCTCGAACGCCTGCTCGAGGTTCTTCACGTGCTGGCGCGTCTCCTCGAGGTGGTCCGCGAATCCGCTTCGCGAGCTCCGCGTCAGACGCTTCCTCCTGGAGCTTGGGCAGCGCCTTGACGAGCGTCTTCTCGGCGTACAGCACGTCGCCGAGCTCGTGCAGGAACAGTTCGCGAGGGTCACTCATCTTCGTAGTGCTCATTGACCTTCTCTCCTTTGGGTGAACGGCCGTCTCGCGGCCGGTTCTTGATCGCCGCAAACGGCTGAGTGCAGCTGCCGGCCTAACTCGCTCTAACCCCACTCCTCCGAGACGCAAACATGAGCGAACGAAGCGTCACGGGAAGCCACACCGACAAGTCGTGCGAGGGTCTTCCGGAAGCGAGGAGGGCCGGGTTGCCCCTCCTCGCCCGTCCGTGCTCGCCGCAGGGGAGTTGTCTAGTTTGGCTCACGACCGTGAGTACTCTTGTCCGTGACCATCCGGTACGCGATGAGGATCAGCGCCGCACGCGCGAGGCGTCGATCGGCCTAGGAACCTACCCCACTTTCGCGACCATCCTGATGGGCGGGCATAGTCCCGGCCGGTTCCTGGCCAGACGGTGTCTCGGCCCAGCCAGTCGCGGGACTTGTCCTGCTCGGAGAGTTCGTACAGGCGCAGCTCACCCGGAGCCAGCCAGCCGACGCACTCGCCCGCGCCTGATCGGCAGAGCCGACCGGCTTGACGTGTTTGCCTGGGTCGGGTGCCGGATACCCCGATCGACAATGTTGACCCGATCGTCGACCCGTGGGGAGATCGGACGCCGTACGAGCGAGGAGGGGACTGGCCGATTCGAGTCGACGAGTTCACAGACGGTGCGGTCGATCGGTGGGTTCAGTCCGCGTGTCCACTCTGCTCGCACGGGTGCGGGCTTGACATCGGTGTGCGAGAGGGCGGGATCGTCGGGGTTCGCGGGCGTGACGTTGATCGTGTCAATCATGGCCGTCTCGGCCCCAAGGGCCTGTATGGCTGGCAGGCGAACAACTCCTCCGATCGCCTGCTTCGTCCACTCGTGCGCCGTGAGGGAAAGCTGGTCGAGACCGGTTGGGATGAGGCAATGGATCTTGTGGTGACCGTTCCCGGGGGCTGCTCGATACCATCGCCCGCAGCCGAGACTGGCTCTAGAGCAGCCTCGCCCGCGCCCGACGGCTCGTGCCACAACGTCGCCCCGTGTACTCGAGGATCAACCTGCCTCGACGGGAAACGAGGTCACTCGGCTTCGTATTGTCAGACACGGCTGATGGGTTTCCTCGACCGGTTGCTGAACCGCCCGACATCGGCAGCGGCTTCGACGAGCGTTCCCGCTCCAACAATCCGTCCCCGGGACTTCGGTAGGAGCCAGACCCTGGAGGTTGGAATCCGCCGGTCTCTTGGAACACGTCGGTGGGCTGTTCCCCAGGCGGAGTGGCGCGTTCGCCTTCCGGCCGAGGTGGGTCAGCGCGTGGGTGTTTGTCCCGTCTGCGTTCCCGTCAGCCCGTTCGGTGCCTCATCGGTCACGGAGCCGAGAGACGACGGCCGCGATCAACAGCGTCGTCGCCCACACGAGCACGGCCAATCCGACTGCTGCGGCGGTGACCAGGCCGCGCAGCTCGGGGCAGCCCTCGTCGCTGCACGGGGTCGTGTAATCCCACACGGCCGCGACGACGACCAGCGTGCCCGTGACGGCCGTCATGACCGCGAACACGGCCGGCCTGATCCAGCGGAGCGCGACGATGAGGGACATGAGGAATACCGAGGCAAACACAACCTCTTTCAGCAGCACGAAGCCGTCGAGCGCGCGTGAGCGGAATGTCTCCATCGTTTGCGCTTCCTCGAACGCAGGCCCGCCAGGCCGCGAGGAGCTGCCCACGAACTCGGCGCGGATGTCGGCTCGCAGTTCGAGGAGCGGGTCGCGCAGGATCGGGCCCCACGCGTCGACCGTGCGGCCGCAAGTCGCAACCGTGTCGCCTCCCGGGCAGAAGCGGTTGTCGAGGTGACCGGCGCCGAGCAGCCCGAGCAGCGCGACCGCGAGCGCGACAAGGCCGAGTATTGGCCGCCACCCGGGCTTGAGGGCGCCTCCGATGCCCGCGACCATGAGCAGCATTCCGCCCCCGGCCGTTGCCCATGAGAACCAGCCGAGCTCCGCGAGCGCAAGTTCGCGGTCGATGTGCCGGCAGACCTGAGAGACGCCAGCGCCGCCGCATGCGTTGCCGCCTATGCTGATTCCCTCGCGCTGGAAGACCGCGACGACAACGAGCGCTCCTGCGGCCGCGATGCCAAGCCAGGCGATTGCCGCCAAGGCGGCTACAGCGCGAGTGCGACGCATTGCGCACTCGTGTACCAGAACCGGTCGCGTGGATATCCCGCGGCCTACGCAGCTACCTGTCCGCGACCAGGCCCCATCGCCAACATCGCCGCGAGGGGGGTGGGCACCCCTCGGGGCAGCGTGTGAGAAGGACGAGCGGGATCAGTCGCGTCGTTCGTTCCTGGTAGCGGGCGTAGCCGGCATGGGTGGCCGTAATCACGATCCAAGGTCGCTCGCGTTCCTGTGGTGACGCCGTCCTCGCGGTGACGGCCATCTTGTCGGTGCCGATCTTGACGACCGCGCGGGGGGTCTGCTGCAGGTTGAGCGCCCAATCGGGCGGACGATCCGCACCTCCATTCGATGCGACCACCACGAGGTCGGTCGCGTCTCGAAAGAACGTGAGCGGCGTCGTGCGCACCTTGCCCGACCGCCGACCGGTGGTGGTGAGCAGAAGCACCGGCATCCCGGCCACCGAGCCGAGGACACGTCCTCTGCTCAGACGAAACGCAGCGAGGTGCGCTTTGCTGAGGAATCTGATCGCCCAACGCCTCATGGAGGGACGCCTCCGATCTCGGAGCCATTATCGCGCGCTCCCTGGAGCCGGAACGTATCGCGCGCCTGGTCAGCCCGCTGCCGGAGCGGACTCGAGCCGCAGGAATGTTCGGCGCGCGTGCCAGATGCCCCATGCGACGAGCGCGGCCAGCAGGGGCGTGCCGGTCACGATCGAGACGACGACGAAGCCGCCGACGCCGGAGTCGAGCAGCGCCCACAACCGGAGCCCGGCCCGGGCGAGAGACACGAGACCCCAGACGAACGACTGCATGCCGAACTCCCGTCGGTACGGCTTGCCGGCACGAAACCAGGCGGGAAACGGGTACCAAACGCCGGCGAACACGCCGACCAGCGGCCGGCCGATCGCGATCGAGACGAAGAAGGCGAGGCCCCAGAGCGCGCTCAGGACGACCGGTTGCGCGAGGTACACGGTTGTGCTGTGCGCGGCGAGCCCGACCAGGGCCTGGATCACGACGAATGCTGCCCCCACGGCGATCAGCGTCAGGTCGTGGCCGCGCCGCAGCACCCACGCGGCCAGCGCGAGGTACACGACGGTCGAGGCGGCGATGGCAGGTGCGAGCCCCCACAGCTTCCACGCGGCGTAGAAGACGAGGACCGGCGCGACGGCCTCGCCGGCGAACTGCGGCAGTCCGCGCTGGAGCATCGACCGCCACGTCGGCTCGGGCAGATCCTCTAGGCGGCCCGGCGCAAGCGACGTTCCTGTGCTGTCGCACCACGCGACTCCCCATTCGCAGTAGTCCAGGCCCCAGCGATAGACGAGGTCGACGAACGTCGGATCGGGCCCGGCTCCGTCGTCGAGCGAGCGCAGGTACTCGAGCATGGCGCGGTAGCCCTCGCGCCGTGCGGCCAGCAGTCCGAGCGCCTGCTCGGAAGGGAGCATGTCGGCGAAGAAGAGGCGCAGCAGCGACTCGTCGCGGAGCTCGATGTGTGTCTCGCGACCGTAGAGCCACCCGCGCATCTCGCGCTGCCCTTCGGCCGTGATCGTGTAGACGCGTCTCGAGCGCGCGCCTCGCGAGCCGTCGGCCCCCTGGATCCACCCGGCCGCCTCTAGCTGCCTTAGCTCGGGGTAGATCTGGCCGTAGCTCGCGGCCCAGAAGTGTCGGATCGTCCGGTCGACGGCCTGCTTGATCTCGTATCCGCTCCGTGGGGCGTTGCGCGAGTAGTCCCAGGACCGCCCATGTGACCGCCTTCGGCTCCATCTATCTGAACGATATATCTTGACGCTATATCAGTCAAGGGCGTCAACAGGCATGCGCCGGCGGGCGCGAGCGAACCACGCGTCGGAGGTTCGAATCCTCCGGGGCGCGTCGGCCTTCATGCGTGCGGACCGCGGACGCCGAGGTCGCCAGGAAGGGATCGTCCTCCGGCAAGCCCCTCATGGCGCGCAGGAGTTCATGGTCACGCTAGTGGCGCGCTACGTCGGCGGGGGCGAGCCCGACCGAACTGAGATTCCTCAGCTCCTCGAGCGATTGCGGAACCGACTCGCACGAGTTCGCTGGCGTCCAGCACCGACAACGTGGCTAGCCGACTGATCGATGCCTTCAGTGGGCTCCTCGCCGGCGCCGGAATCTGACAAGAACGAGAGATCGGAGCGAACCCGGACCCTCGTCATCCGGGCGGAAACGGCTTGTACAAAGGACGGGAGCGACGGGACTCGAACCCGCGACCTCCGGCGTGACAGGCCGCTAAGGCCGATCCCGCTCTTGATGGCTCATGTCGAGCGAAGGGGATGCAAACTCGCACGGCTACTGGGTTTCAGCGACCCGGCCTGGCATCGTTGAGCCGGTCGCGGGAATGGCGACCCGGAACGTTCTGGTGTGGAGGTGGTGTCGCCGGTCAGCGTCTCATCCAGCCATGTCCGGCCCGGCTATCTCGACGGAAGGAGCTCGGTCAGTCACCCTCGAGACGTTGAGACGATGGACGACCTCGCGGACGTGACCGCTCCCGAGCGTGTCGAGCCAAGCGACCTCGTGGCCAATGCCGACGAACTCTGGCGGGTTCGAAGTCGTGCTCCCGCCTTGCTCCGGGAGCCGCGTCTCAGCGGTCGGCTACAACCAGGAGAGCGGCTACTCCGCCGACGATGAGTGCGCGGGCGTGTCGTCTCCAAAACGGCTCACGCTTTTCGGCGATTGCCACGATCGTGGACGACCCTACAGCCACGTTCTAATCAGGGCCAAGCGCCCGCCCGCTCCCTCGCGCCCGCAATGCAGCCTCGTCCTTCCCCCGGTAGGTTGTCTGTGCGAGCCACGGGGAGGCGCTTCATGAGGCTTGCGCCCTGATCGTCGCCTACGTGGTCTCCGACAAGAGCGCGGCCGCAACCGCGTACCTAGGAGGGGTTCTCATGACCGACATCACGACTGAAGCCGGTACGACAGAACACGGATCTCGACTCACTCGGGCCCGTCGACTACCTCGTCGTCGAGTTCCCGGCCGGCGCGAGCAACTTCACGGGCGAGATGGCGAAGGAGCTGCTCGCCCTGGTCGACGCCGGAACGATCCGCGTGATCGACGTGCTGATCCTCACCAAGAACGAGGACGGCACGGTCGACGCGATGGAGCTCTCCGACATCGAGGAGCTCGGGCCGCTTCAGGCGGTCGAGGCCCAGCTCGCCGAGCTGCTGGCGGCGGAGGACGTCGAGCACCTCGCCGCCGCGATGGACCCGGGCAGCACCGCCGGAGTGCTCATCTGGGAGAACCTGTGGGCCGCGCCGTTCGCGTCGGCGGCGCGGCGTTCGGGTGGCCAGCTGATCGCGAACGGACGGATTCCCATTCAGGCGATCATCGCCTCCATCGAGGCCGATGAAGCGCCTGCGACGGAAGGAGACTGAAATGCCTCTCGGACCAGGACGTGTAGGACGAGTCGGTGTCATCGGCCACCCGGTGGCGAAGACCGCGGTCGTGGCCAAGGCCGTCACACCCGGCCCCTCGCCGGTTGCGAAGACCGCGGTCGTGGCCGCGGCCGTCACACCCGGGAGGGCGGGGCGTCGCCGGCGAATCTAGCTCGGCTGAGTTGGCGTCGACGGAAGCGAACAGATCGGATAGGCGGTCACGAGTTGAGCCGGTCCCAAGCAGAGCGCGATGTTCTTCCGATCCCGGACCGGCCGTATCGACGGACCGCTTCCGTTCGACGCGAAGGACCCGGACGCGACGTTCCCGCCGATCGAGCCGCTGCGGCCGCCGGCCGGAGCGCCGAACGTGCTTGTCATCCTGCTCGACGACGTCGGCTTCGCCGCGTCGAGCGCGTTCGGCGGGCCGTGCGCGACGCCGACGGCCGAGCGGCTGGCCGGACAGGGTCTGAAGTACAACCGCTTCCACACGACGGCGCTGTGCGCGCCGACGCGGCCAGCGCTGCTGACCGGGCCGCAACCACCACACGGTGGGGATGGGCGTCATCACCGAGCTCGCCACCTCGGCGCCCGGGTACAACTCGATCCGCCCCAACACCTGCGCGCCGCTCGCGCAGACGCTGCTGCTGAACGGCTATTCGACGGCGCAGTTCGGCAAGTGCCACGAGGTGCCGGTCTGGCAGACGAGCCCGATGGGGCCGTTCGACGCCTGGCCGACCGGCGGCGGCGGCTTCGAGTACTTCTACGGCTTCATCGGCGGCGAGACGAACCAGTACTACCCGGCGATCTACGAGGGCACGACGCCGGTGGAGCCCGAGAAGACGCCGGAGGAGGGCTACCACTTCACCGAGGACATGACCGACAAGGCGATCAAGTGGGTCGCGCCAGCAGAAGTCGCTCATGCCCGACAAGCCGTTCTTCATGTACTTCGCGCCGGGCGCGACGCACGCTCCGCACCACGTGCCGACGGAGTGGTCGGACAAGTACAAGGGCCGCTTCGACGAGGGCTGGGACGCGCTGCGCGAGGAGATCCTCGACGCGCCAGAAGGAGCTCGGCGTCGTGCCCGCGGACGACGGAGCTGACCGCGCGGCACGAGGAGATCCCCGCCTGGGACGACATGCCCGACGAGCTGAAGCCGGTCCTCGCCCGGCAGATGGAGGTCTACGCCGGCTTCCTCGAGCACACCGACCACCACATCGGTCGGCTCGTCGACGCGCTCGACGACCTCGGCGTCCTCGAGGACACGCTCGTCTACTACATCATCGGCGACAACGGGGCCAGCGCCGAGGGCACGGTCAACGGCACGCTTCAACGAGACGTTCATCTTCAACGGCGCCGCCGCGCTCGAGACGCCCGAGTTCGTGGCCGCGCGCATCGACGAGTTCGGCACGCCGACGGCCTACAACCACTTACGCGGTCGGCTGGGCGCACGCGATGGACACGCCCTACCAGTGGACGAAGCAGGTCGCCTCGCACTGGGGCGGAACGCGCAACGGCACGATCGTGCACTGGCCGCGCGGGATTCGCGGCGCGTGGGCGAGGTGCGCTCGCAGTTCCACCACGTGATCGACGTCGCCCCGACCGTGCTCGAGGCCGCCGGGCTTCCCCAGCCGACGAGCCGTCGACGGCGTCGCAGCAGCAGCCGATCGAGGGCGTGAGCATGGCGCTACTCGTTCGACGGCGCGGCCGAGGCCGACCGCCACGAGACGCAGTACTTCGAGATGTTCTGCAACCGCGGCATCTACCACCAGGGCTGGACCGCGGTCACCCGCCACTCGATGCCGTGGGTGATGGAGCGCAGCTGCCCGCCGTTCGAGGACGACGTCTGGGAGCTCTACGACACGAGACGGACTGGAGCCAGGCGCACGACCTCGCCGCCGAGATGCCGGAGAAGCTGGCCGAGCTGCAAGCAGCTCTGGCTCGAGGAGGCGCGCAAGTACAACGTGCTCCCGCTCGACGACCGGCGCATCGAGCGCTTCAACGCCGACCTCGTCGGCCGCCCGGAGCTCGTGAAGGGCAACTCGCAGCTGCTCTTCGGCGGCATGGGCCGCCTCAGCGAGAACAGCGCTCCTCAACATCAAGAACAAGTCGCACGCGGTCACGGCGGAGGTCGTCGTGCCCGAGGCGGGCGCCGAGGGCGTGATCATCGCCCAGGGCGGCGCCTTCGCCGGCTGGAGCCTGTACGCGAAGGATGGGCGGCCGACGTACTGCTACAACCTGCTCGGCCTGCAGCGCTTCAAGATCGAGGCCGACGCCGCGATCCCGCCGGGAACGCACCAGGTGCGCATGGAGTTCGCCTACGACGGCGGCGGGCTCGCCAAGGGCGGCACCGTCACGCTCTACCTCGACGGCGACAAGGCCGGCGAAGGCCGCGTCGAGGCAACCGTGCCGATGATCTTCTCCGCGGACGAGACCGCCGACGTCGGACGCGACACCGCGTCCCCGGTCAGCGACGACTACGACGGCGAGAGCAGCGTCTTCACCGGCACGGTCAACTGGGTGCAGATCGACCTCGGCGAGGACGCAGAAGACGCCGACCACCTGATCACGCCCGAGGAGCGCCTGCGGGTCGCGATGGCGCGGCAGTAGGCGTCGTGGTTCCACGAGTGATCCACGAGGCGTAGGCCGCCCCGGGGGGACCCCCTTGTGGGCAACGCCGACCCCGGCGGGGACTATGTCCCCACGTGCGACGGCCGCTCCAACGAAACTCACGGCTCCGAGCGCTCCTAACGCAACTCCACGAGCGCGGCTTCGATGCGGCATCGCGCTATACTCGGGAGTGACGAACAACGGCGGTGATCTTGTCAGCTCTTTGCCGGGGGACGTCCACTTCCCCGAACTCGATCCAGCGATCGCAGATGAGACGCTCGCGGCCGCTGGTCGCCTCGTCCGGCACTGCCACGACGCCGACGACAAGAACCGGAAATCGCTGCTGGTTCGGACCTCCTCTGTCACAACGACCTCTCGCCCTGCAACTTCGTCTTCCCCCCAGAGCAAGCCGGTCGGCATCATCGACTTCGACGCTGCTGCGCCAGGTGGACGCCTCCGAGATGTCGGCTACGCACTCTTCCTCTGGCTCAACCTCGGCACCGATGGGCCGCGACTTTACCGAACAAGTACGCCGGCTCAAGCTCGTCTGTCGGGCCGATGAGGTTGCCGCCAGCCAGGACGTGAGCGACGCGATCGTTGCCGCTGTCGCGGCGAACGTCGAGCAGCTCGCGCCCCGACGGTCGGGTCGCTGCCGCCGCTTGGTGGCAAGCGCAACTCGACTGGCTGAACCGGCTTCCGCGGCGTGGTGGGAGCGAGGGTGACGGCGCCACCTACCTGCGATGGCTCGGGCGAAGGCGGTGGGGCCTGGTCTCGGGCCTCGCTTCGAGTCAGCTTCGAATCGGTTCGGGCGAAGTTGGCGTGCGCCGAAAGAGCCACACCCCAACCACGATCAGCCACACTGGGACGAGGATGAACCCGAAGAACCCGAGCGGCGTGAGGAGCGATGCTCCGATGACGATCGTCGCCCATGCAAGCGGGGTGGGCAGCATCCGATTACGACGAGCACCGAGGCCGGTTGCGAGCAGCATTGCCGCGAAAGCCGCGTTCTGCGCCAGCCAGTGGTAGGAGTGGAGCTGATTGAGCGTGTAAACGGCTTGCTGCTCCCCCTCGTGCGCCGCGTTCGTCATCGCGGCTTCGAGCATGCCAACCAGCGCGAACGCTGCAGCCGCGAGGAGCGCACCGCCGAAGGCTACCGAGCCGTGCCCGGCGTCACCGTCGCCCTGCTCCAGCCGCCACTTCAGCCCCGCTCCGAAAAAGGTGAGCAGGAACGCGATCAAGGGCACGACCAATCCCTGGTTTTGGACGGAACCGACCGTCAGGACGACGCGCCGAGTCGGTGTCGCACCACCCTCCGGCGCAGGGTGGGCGACGCCTCGACCTCGTAGCCGGCGTCGAGGAAGACCTGGAGCAGCCCGACCGACGCCTCGTCCCAGATCACGGTCTTCCCCGGCGGCGGCTCGGTCGGGTAGCCCTCGAGGACGCGAGCGCCGACCTGCCTGCCGTACTCGACGGTGGCGGCGGCGAGCTCGTACATCAGCCCCTGTCGACGGAAGCCCTTGCGCACGACGAAGCAGGTGACCGACCAGACGCCCTCGAGGTCGGGGTCCATCCGCATCCACGCCTTCTGCCGGGCCCAGATCCTCGGGTAGTTCTCCCGCGGCTCGACCGCGACCCAGCCGGCCGGCTCGCCGTCGACGTACCCGACGAGGCCGGACGTCGGGCCGCTCGTGCCGCAGCCGGCCTGCTCCAGCAGCGCGGCGTCGCGCTCCTCCTGGGTCGTGTCGCGCCAGATCCAGCCCGGGACCTTGAGCGCCTGGCAGCGGCACTTGCGGGCGCCGCCGGCGTCGAACACCGCCTCGACGTCCTCGCTCGTCGCGTCGTTGGCCGGTCGCCAGCTGAACTCGGGCACACCGCGAGACTAGTGGCGGGCCGGCGCCAGATCGGACGCGACCGGGGTACGGCCTCCCCGAGCGGGTCTTCAAAACCTGTGCGGTGGCAGCCCCACGCTCGGTCGGTTCGACTCCGGCGCCGCTCCGTCTAAGCCCAATCTCGGCGGGCTGACGGGCCCCGCGGCGCGCGATGCCGGGACGTGCAGCGTGGAGGGGATGCTCACGGTCGAGACCGCTGGGACCCAGCCGTTTGCGGTGGCCGACTTGTAGGGAATGTGGCAGTGGTTCGTGCGCGGTACCTACGCGCACGCTTGACAAGGACGCGAACCAGAACACCACCACGAGTGACCGGCAAAAACGGCTCCCAAGCGGTCTCGACCGGCATCCCCTCCACGCTGCACGTCCCCGGCATCGCGCACCGTCAGCCCGCCGAGCTCGGCTTCAGGAGCGGCGCGGATCGACCAAGCATGGCAGGTTTTGAAGACCCGCTCGGAAGCCGTGCCCGGTGAGCATGCCGATGCCGAGTTCAGCTGGCGACCAGGCCAAAGCGAGGCAACGACGAGGCAGTGTTCGACACCGGCAGCACTTACGAGGGACGCAGCAGCGACCAGTGCGCACGAGCGGGCCCAAAGTCCGGCCTCCTGGGGATACATCAACAGCAAGCCAGCCACTAGGGTGGCCAATCAACAAAAGGAACCTACCCGCTGGCCACAAAGCATGGATGCAGATGGACATATGATCAGTTGGTGACTGCAGAAGGGCTTCCCCATTCAACAGACTGATAATGTACACTTCACAGTTCAATTGCACAGTGCCAGTACTGACATTGCTGGCTATCCAACCAACCAACGCCGGGAACCGTGATATCCAGACGAGAAGTCCCAGTTGCCAGCCTCTTCACCAAAGACACCAGCTACGAGGTCGAGGCGTCGCCCACCCTGCGCGGTCCAACAGCAAGCACAACGTGCTGAGGTTCTGTCCAAACCCAGATATTAGGCCTCCTTGCTGCCCCTTGATCGCGTTTTCCTGACCCCTTGCGTCGCAGGTGGACGGGCGGCGGGGGCCGCGGTTGCTTCGGCATCCTCCTTCGGCGATTAGGCACTCCAGCATGCTCAAAGCGCTCCAAACACCAGGCGCTCAGCAAGCTAACAGCAAGCTGTACACACCTCAACAGTCTACCGAGCTAGCAAAAGTGGCTTCGCACAATTGTGTGCGGTACTCCATCCACCTAATAGGAATCTGCCAAATGAGCAATTAATGGTGATTAAACACTCCTACCACAGCCCTTCTTGCGGTTCCTGGTTCCCTTGATGGGGCCTTGTGGGTGCCGCTCTCGCACGTTTCCCAACTAACCGGCAGCGAGGCAAAAACTCAGCCCCCACCAGGCCTTCCAGCCGAGGCGGAGGGGTGCCGCTACTCGGCACTCCGCCCCGTCGCACTTGGGAGAGTTTGACCAGTGAGGAGTGCGCTTGCCCAGCCGGACCGGAGCAGGCCGTTCACTCCACGCCCTCCTGGCTGGCCGGGCCGTTTCTGCACCCGACAGCAGGCGACAAGCATATTAGTTCCGGTAAGTGAGGAGTACCTGTAAGGGGAGGGTGCGTAGCCAAATATTGGGAGCATCCACCCTCAGCACAGCCAAACCAGCTTTGCTAACAAAGGAGGAAGCAAAAGGGACAAGTTCTTCAGTAACCACAGCGTTCCCAGGTCCCAGCATGGTGGAGCTTATGAGGCGACCAGCAGCAAGACTATTCACATCTGCAATACACTCAAAGGCAGCAGGCAAAGAGCTGAAGGCCTTGTTTTCAGTCACTCCCCGACAGCACTCAGGTGGAGTTGCGTGCATTCAGTTTGAAACGAGCCAATGGCGCACGCGGAACACGTTGCCCACAAGCCAGCAGGGCTCAGATGGATCACTCGCAGTTGAAGCCACTATCCCCATCGCGACCCGCCATTCCTGGTGGTGAGCATTTATCAGTCTTCGCCGATGCTCCACCCGGACCAGTGAACTGGTTGCCTGCAGTAGAATAAGACGGGCGATGCCGTGTCCCAAGCCAATTGCACAGAAGAAGTCATCGGCACAGTACTGGACCCCACCTTCACCAACCCCTTCTGGCTGACCCTGCCCAGCTTCCACCTCCGGTAACCAATTCCATCCCGCACCTCCTTGTTGAGGTTGTAGCGGTACATCTCCCTTAGTACAGCCTCCCGGCCTCACGATGCGCCAGCCTGCGCCCTCAGCTGGGATTACAGTCTATAGGCCCATGCCACCCAAAGATGGACACCTGGATGTGCATGTTTGTGCTTCCCAGCCAAGACAGTTCACTTCCACATGGTGTCACTCCGTGATTGAGGGTTCCCAAATTTTCATCAAATGTCCTCAAACATGTTCCATGCAGAGACGTATGAGGAATCTGCCAGCCCATGCATCCGCCAAGACAGTTTGCAGAACGTCTGGAACGTGTGCGTGTGAGGCCTCGCTCCATCAAAGGGGTAAGCTTGGTGCCTGTGCCTTCGATGCATGAGTACTGAGATACCGGCATTTCCCCGAAATGCACAATACAGCATTACAGCAGCATATACATATGCCATGTGACTATGCTGGGCATAGTCCTCGTCCGAACTCATCAATATTGTTGAAGATGAACATTTCTAGGTTGAACAGCCTCCCCGTTGCCTGCCCCCACAGAGGCACCATTGTGAGTGCTCAAGCACATCAACAAGCCAAACCAGACGATGAGGTGGTCCGTGTGGCTCCTCGAGGAACCCAGCATAAGCCTGAGTTTTGGTCTCGTGGGCCGTGTGGGCTCCGTCCCCAAGCGGGGGTGCGCTTGGTGCCTGCCGGACATAAGGCTGCGTCCTCTGTGGAACAACACGAGACCTCTTTTCTAGTCCCCTCGCATTTTCTGCCAGCTTCGTCTCAAAGCGACCCTTGTACTTGTCCGACCACTGCCTCCTGCCCAGCACTAGCATGAAGAAGGCTCAAATGTCATGAGCCAAATGATTAATAGACTTGTGCAGTGTGCCTCCTAATTGCTGAGGAGTCTTCTCAGGGCTTCCACCATGGTGCCCATCAACAAGGATAGTGCTGAATTTCCTGTTCACCACAATAAATAAAGTATTGGAAAGCCAACAGCACATAGCCAAGCGGTGCAGAAGAGCTAACCCACACATCCCCAAAGAGGTACCGCATCAAATAGCCATTTTTCACAAGGTATTAGACATGGAGTTACCCAGTAGCAAAGATTGGTGATAATAACCCCACACAGGTGATGACCATTCCGCAGGCCACGCCTGGCCAATAGACACACCATAATTCATGAAAGCGGTTGTACTTGAGAATATATGCAGCAACGCTGGGCCAGATGGGCCTGGCCACCAATGCACTCAAAAACAGCAAAGCCCACAGTCATAGACAAATGAGCAAGAAAACATTCAGCACTCCCGTTTATAACAGCTAGCAGCTCTGGATGAGCATGGATCCTTCCGCATCAAACAGCATGGGCAGTCATATGGCCTCAGAAATCGGGTACTGTTTTCATTAAGGCGCCCCGCCCTCCCAGGTGTGACATGCCCTTCCGCACAACCACGGTCACTCGCCACCAGACGCCAACAGTTAGGTTCCTGCTAGCCATCGGCCAGCAAGGAGGGCTGGTGCTGGACGCATCCGCCGCCAGCAAAGCAAGCTGAGCCTCGACCGCCCGAACAACCCCGACACAATATCCGCCTCCCCGTCCTCGTTCTTCCCGTGAGCTGCGTGAGGCGATGGCTCCGGCGTCCGACGAGGGCGGAGAGCGGCTTCCCTTCGCCATGCTCAGCCAGTAAATACACCAGCAGGGAACTCGACGAATAAGGTGGTGGACGGGGCCTCCGAGTGAGAGTGAGATACCCATAATATGCTCAACCAGTAGGTCTATGCGTCAAACCTCCTCTGTGGTACGCGGTTGCGGCCGCGCTTGCGCTCGGAGCCCATCAATCAGGCGCAAGCCACAACCTACAAGAAGCTGGGCTTGAAAAGCACATGATTAAACATGGTATTAGGGTCCCGAAGTCAGCAAATGCATGAGCCCTTTGGAGACGACACGCCCCACCGCACTCATCCACAGCATACAACCACTGAGATTCTATAACGGGGGACACGACTTCGAACCCCGCCACAGCAGGCGTCACTTCGGCAGCTCGACACACTGGGAGCGAGGGTGGTGTCCCATCAGTTCTTGTAGAGCCCCTTCCAGCTGGGCCGGACATGTAACCAGCGACGCCAGGCCTCCAGGCTAGCCATTCCCGACCCCCCTTGCCAACGATGCCGGGTCCACTGCGTCCCTTGGCTCCCGGGTGTGAGATTACCATCACCAGCCCTGTCACGCCGGAAGGTGAGCAGGGGTTGGCCCGCCGGGTGTGACGAGGGTACCACTAGATATTCTCGTTCTCGGAGTTTACCCAGCACAGCAAGGACACGCTGAAGCAGTCATTGGTCGGCTGCTGGTGCTGATATTGCTCCGTTGCACTTCCCCCGGCCACTGAGCCGTGAACAAGACCCTTAGCCAACACACCCCGTCGGGTTGATATAACATAGAGTCTGTATATAAGATGGAGCGAAGAGCAGTCGCATGGACTACGCACGTGACAGAGATACCTATGCAAACGCGCGGCCATGCTTACAGGCGGTTGGGCGGCCGGGTGTCCGAGGAACGGGGCAGGTTCACCACGCAGCACGCTCGAAGTACACGATAACCAGCCGAAGTGCGCGGTTGCTCCGGGTACCCGCCGACGATTGCGCCCCTCTTTCGCCGAGTGCTCCCCTTCCAAGCAGCATTCGGACTGCTGCCGCGCACAGCGCGAGGGCTCTCTGCAGCTACCGAGTACTCGGAGCCAATCCAACATTATAAGACACCTGGTCCTCACTGGGGCCTCGACTGCGATGGGGAGTGGCGGGGTGGAACAGCTCCTATAAAGATATGCCCAAAACCAGGCGGTGAATGCAAGATATTGCTCGGCCACGTGTGCGTCGCGCACTATCAGCCGCCTGGTGGTGCGGCACAGGCTGAACAACCTGACGCAGTAGCACACCATGGCTAAGTCGTTGGTTGAGCCACCGAGGCGTGGTTGAACCGTGCATGTAGTAGGGGCCTCCTTGGCCTCCTTGAATCGCGATCAGCCAGCCACTAGGTCAGCCCTTGTTGGCCGGGCGTTTGAGCTACACATTTTCCGCCGTTTTCGGTGCCCCGCCCACAAGCCGGTACCTCGACACCACATGCAGTATTAGAATTATGGGTCTCGTGTCTCTCGCCCGGGCCGGGCTCCGGTTGTAGGGGCGCCTGACTCCAGCCGTCTGGTGCGCTGTGGTGGGGTGGGCAGGCAGGCAGCACTCACTGCGGAGTGGGGGGAACCCGCACGCGCCGAACATTTCCTCGCTGGTGGGACTCGGCAGCCGGCTGACCAGTCCGCGCGAATACTGGGAGCACACGATGAGGTGGTGCGGAGGCGTTATTGTTGAGTTCGAGGATGTGTGCTGGCTGGTGCGCCGGGATACCGAGTGCTTCCTGCTCACCACCACGGTTGCGGCAGATCAGCAAGACTAAGCATCTTTTCAAACACGACACATCAAATGGAGGTCAGAATCAGCCTCCTTGGGGCACTAAACTCCACGCAGTAGTAAAATCACACCAAACAAGATGAGCCACGGTCTTCCTACGCCCGCTACCAGAACGAACTGCACTCACCTACAGCGCTCGAGCCCCCTCAGTCCGTCGACAGGTCCTTGCACCCCACGGATATCCACGCAACCAGTGACACGGATATGCGGTTCCGGGCCTGCCACGGCATACTAGTGGCCCGTCCTTCAGACACTCGGCTGGTTCTGGTCTATGTCGGGTAGACAGAATACTGGCCGTTACTTCGGCGGCTCGACAACCGCCCACGGTTGCCTTTGCCGCCTCCTCCTCCTGTCATAACAGAGTTCGAGGGAAACACGTTCCGCTCACGCGCACTCTGTACTCCTCCCTCCATCGTCGCGCTCCGCTGTGCCGCCGGCCGTGTTCACGGTCATAACAGCAGGCAGTCGGACCATGCAGGCTGGAGCAGCACCATTGAGCAAATACAGCACCAAAGCACAGCCCGGAATCTTCCAGTTACCCATCACGGGCTGGATGTTGAGATTGCTGAAACCGGTGGAAACCCGTAGTATTCTGACGATACAAAAGACCAAGATGACCTTGGCTCATTGTAGGTTCGTACACGACACCGTGGGCACAGGCAGTCTCTGATTACGAGTACGGCAAATTGCGAAAACCAAACATCCGTCTGAGGGTGAGAAAGGCAAAATTCCATCCCTGCGAAGGACACGGTGAAAAAAAAATCACCGTGGGTCCGAGGCAGGAACATCATGATACGGCGAAGACACATTTTTGGAGAGAGACTGAACGTGCCAGCGGTGGAGGAGCAAAAGAGATAGGCCGACTACAGAATCCCGCCAGGGTGCCGATGGACGACCACCCAGCGAACAAACATATTGGGTATATGTAGGTAAAAACATGCCTGCACTCAATGTGCTAGCAGGCGAAGTAGCTGGTCACGACCCAATCGAAGTTCGCTGTGCACCGAGACCTTGAGCCCTTCTTGGGAGACTACTTCAACACACCTGATGCTCCACCCAGTTGCGGCGAGCACGCATTCGAGGGGACGAGGAGCCACCGCGCCGTTGGCCAGGTCTCAGCGTCGAAGTGCTCGCCTGAGGTCCGAAGACAAGGAATACGGCCTGCTCCACTAAGACTGTGCACCCCTCAAGCCGATG
>CAWCAV010000008.1:0-16481 GCA_963793655.1 uncultured Actinomycetes bacterium | reverse complement strand
AGGCTCGGGAGGCGGGCGTACGCCGGTTCGTGCACATGAGCGCCCTGGGCACGACCGACCAGACGAAGGATCTCGTCCCGTACTACCGGGCGAAGTGGGAGATGGAACAGGCGGTCCGGGGCTCCGGCCTGCCCCACGTCATCTTCCGGCCGAGCTTCGTCTTCGGGCCCGACGGCGGCATCCTCCCCACGTTCCGCAGGCTCGCCAAGCTCGCGCCTGTCACCCCGATCGCCGGTTCGGGCGAGCAGCGGCTCCAGCCGATCTGGGTGGACGACGTCGCGTCGTACTTCGTGCGGGCGCTCGAGGACGAGGCGGCGACCAACCGGACGTTCGAGCTCGGCGGGCCGGAGGTCGTCAGCTGGAACGAGCTCTGGGGTCGGCTGAAGCAGGCGCTCGGCGTGCACCGGCCGAGCATCCACGTGCCGATGGCCTTCATGCGGGCGAACGCGTTCGTGACGGAGCGCCTGCCTGGCGACATCCCGCTGACGCGCGATCTCCTGAAGATGATGGAAGCAGGCGACAACATCGTCACAAGCGACGACGCCGGACGCGTGTTCGCACTTCCCCTGCTGCCGCTGGACGAGCAGCTCCGGCGCAGCGCCTAGCTTCCCGAACGCCGTCCGGTTCGCGCCTCGCGCCGGGGTCGGGCATACTGGCCGGGTTCCCGACGAAGGAGGTCGACGATGACCGATACCGCTTCCTCCGCGCCGCGCCCCGCGCGGCTCGTCGGCTGAGCCACGAGACGGGCCTCTCGCGACGGGCGCTACGCGCGTCCTTCGTTCCGTAGTCCGAGAGGAGACCTTTCGCGTGCCCGATCTCATCGCCCTCGGCTGGGATGACACCCTCGCCGACCAGTTTGCCCCGTACGCGGCCGACGGCCTGGTCGCCGGCCGCGTCGCGGTGCAGCACCGCGGCGCCTACGACGTCGCTGACGGAGCCCGGCGAGCTCCGCTGCGACGTCGCGGGCCGTCTTTACGAGGAGTCCCGCTCCCCGCCGACCTGCCGGCGGTGGGCGACTGGGTCGCTGTCGCGCCCCGTGCCGACGAGGACGCCGGCACGATCCAGGCCGTCCTTCCGCGGCGCACGAGGTTCTCGCGCAAGACCGCCTGGCACGCAGCCGAGGAGCAGGTGCTCGCAGCGAACGTCGACGTCGTCTTCATCGTCAGCTCGCTCGACGAGGACCTGAACCTGCGCCGTCTCGAGCGGTACCTCATTCTCGGGCGGGAGAGCGGCGCGCAGCCCGTCGTGCTTCTGACGAAGACCGACCTCGCCCGCGACCCGGTGGGAGCGGTCGCCGCGGTCGAGGGGATCGCGGCGGACGTGCCTGTCCACATGCTGTCGAGCAAGACAGGCGAGGGGCTCGATGCGGTGCGCTCGCACCTCCGGCCGGGCGTCACCGCGGCGCTGCTCGGCTCCTCCGGCGTCGGCAAGTCGACGCTCGTCAACACCCTCGCCGGCGAGGAGCTGCTCGAGACGCGGGAGCTCCGCAGCGACGGCCAGGGACGCCACACGACGACTCGCCGTGAGCTCGTCCAGCTTCCCGGCGGGGCGCTCGTGATCGACACGCCCGGGATGCGCGAGCTCCAGCTGTGGGTCGCCGACGAGGCGCTCGAGGAGACGTTCGACGACGTGACGTCGCTGTTCGCGCATTGCCGCTTCTCCGACTGCAGCCACGACAGCGAGCCCGGCTGTGCGGTCAAGGAGGCGCTCGCGGATGGGACGCTGCCGGCCGAGCGCTGGGCGAGCTACCTCAAGCTCGAAGCCGAGATGGCCGCGCTCGAGCGGCGGCTCGACAAGCGCCTCGCCTCCGAGGAGCGCAAGCGTTGGAGGGGGCTCGCGCGGCAACGCAGGCGCTGACTTTCCATCGGGCGGGCAGAGGTCTACGATCGGCGGCATGCCAAGCGTGAGCGAGATCATGACGGCGGACGTGCTCGCGCTCGATCCCGCGACGAGCCTCGTCGACGCGGCCAGACGCATGCACGAGCGGCGCGTCGGCGCGGTCGTCGTGACGGAGGGCGACCACCTCGTCGGCATCGTCACCGAGCGAGACGTCCTCCGCGCGGTCGCGACGGGCGGCCTGGAGGGGCCGGTCGCCGACGCGATGACGCGCTCCCCCGAGACGATCGCGCCCGACGAGAGCGCGGGCCAGGCGGCGGCGCTGATGATCCACGGCGGCTTCCGGCACCTGCCGGTCGTCGACGGCGCGGACGTCGTCGGGATGCTCTCGATCCGAGACCTCGTTCGCGTCTCGGTCGACGACGAAGCCCCGCGCGGGGTCTAGCTCCTACCCCCGAACGCCGACTGCTTGTCGTCCTCGGACAGCCGGCCCGCCGCGTAGGTCGACGTCCCC
This sequence comes from uncultured Actinomycetes bacterium, assembly GCA_963793655.1. Taxonomy (GTDB): domain Bacteria; phylum Actinomycetota; class Thermoleophilia; order Gaiellales; family Gaiellaceae; genus Gaiella. The sequence continues at coordinate 14,131 of CAWCAV010000008.1, read as the reverse complement.
TGCCCGGAGAGCTCCCGCGCAGCCGAGGCGAGCGCCCCGTAGGCGATCGCTGCGAGCAGGCCGCCGGTCGAGACGCGCCTGACCCCCAGCTCGGCGAGCTCCGGTACGGGCGGCGCGACCGGAAGGGCGAGCACGTTGACCGGGGCAGCCACGGCCTCGACGACCGCGGCGATCTGCGCGGCAGTCGTGAGCGCCGGTGCGTAGACGCAGTCGGCGCCGGCGTCGCGGTAGGCGACGAGCCTGGCGATCGTGTCGTCGAGGTCGTCGACGCCGTGGAGGTGGTTCTCGGCACGGCCGGTGAGGACGAACGGCGGGTCGAACGCGTGTGCCGCCTCGGCCGCCTCGGCGACGCGCTCGACGGCCGGCGAGACATCCTCGATCCGGCCGTCGACCGGGCTCCAGTCCTCGATCGAGCACCCCGCCGCGCCGGCCTCGCCGAGCAGGCGGACGGTCTCGGCGCACGCCGCCGGGGTCGTCGGGGAAGCAGCGCTCGCTGTCGACGTTGAGCGGCAGGCCGGTCGCGGCAGCCAGCGCGGCGACATGGGCGACGAGCTCCTCACGCGTGACCTCGCCGTCGAGCTTGCCCAGCGACCAGGCGAGGCCGGCGCTCGTCGTCGCCAGCGCCTCGAAGCCGAGCGACTCGAGAAGGCGCGCGGAGCCGGCGTCCCACGGGTTCGGCATCACGAAGAGCCCGTCTCGGGCGTGGAGCTCGGCAAAGCGACGGCGGCGTTCGGCTGACATGGCGACCTCCGTGCGACGGGACTCCATCTTGACCTGCGGCACCTCTATGGTGTCGCCGCCACCGACCCGGAGAGGAGAGCGATGCACTGTTCCGTCTGGCGGTTCACGGGCGACCCCGAGGCGCTCGAGCGCGGCTACCGCGAGCTCATGGCGCAGATTCCCGCGTCGAACCACGTGCTCCACGCCGCGGCGCGGACTCCGGATGGTCTCCTCATCTTCGACACGTGCCCCTCGAAAGAGGCGTACCACGCGTTCTTCGGCTCCGACGAGGTGCGCGCGCTTCTCTCCGCGCACGGCCTCGTGGACGGCGTCGTGGAGAACTTCCCGGTCGTCCAGGCGTTCGCGAGGCGAGGCGAGCTGACGGACGAGAACTGGGCGGATTAGAGGCTCAGCGCTTCCACGGCGGGACCGGCTCGGTGTCGATCCCGTAGCGCTCGATGGCGGAGGCCACGACCGACGGCTCGATCGTCCCCTCGTCGGCGAGTGCCTTGAGCGCCGCGACTACCACGTGGTAGCGGTCGACCTCGAAGAACTTCCGCAGCTGAATGCGGTAGTCGCTGCGCCCGAACCCGTCCGTCCCGAGCACGACGTAGCGACCAGGCACGTACGGCCGGATCTGGTCGGCGTACGTCCGGATGTAGTCGGTCGCGGCGACCTTCGGGCCGTCGCGGCCGGCGAGGCACTCCACCACCCAGGAGCGGCGCTGCTCCTCCGTCGGGTGGAGCATGTTCCAGCGCTCGACCTCCATCCCGTCACGCCGGAGCTCGGTGAAGCTGGTCGCGCTCCAGACGTCCGCCGCGACCTGGAAGTCGCCCGCCAGGAGCTCCGCGGCCGCCTCGACCTCGCGCAGGATCGAGCCGGAGCCCAGCAGCTGGACGCGCGGCCCGTCTCCGGTCGGCGCCTCGCGCAGGAGGTACATCCCCTTCAAGATCCCGTCCTCGGCGCCCGCGGGGAGCGGCGGGTGGGGGTAGTTCTCGTTCATCACCGTGAGGTAGTAGAAGACGTCCTCCTGCTCGGTGACCATCCGGCGAAGCCCGTCGCGGACGATCACCGCAACCTCGTAGGCGTAGGTCGGGTCGTAGGCGACGCAGTTCGGGATCACCGAGGCGAGCACGTGCGAGTGCCCGTCCTCGTGCTGGAGCCCCTCGCCGTTCAACGTCGTCCGTCCGGCGGTGCCGCCGATCAGGAAGCCGCGCGCTCGGCTGTCGCCCGCCGCCCAGGAGAGGTCGCCGACCCGCTGGAAGCCGAACATCGAGTAGAAGACGTAGAACGGGATCATCGCCGTGCCGTGGTTCGCATACGACGTCGCGGCGGCGAGCCAGGACGAGAAGGCCCCGGCCTCGTTGATCCCCTCCTGGAGGATCTGGCCGTGCTGGTCCTCGCGGTAGAACATGAAGTCGCCGGCGTCCTCGGGCTCGTAGAGCTGGCCCACCTGCGAGAAGATCCCGAGCTGGCGGAACATCCCTTCCATCCCGAACGTCCGTGACTCGTCGGGGACGATCGGCACGACCCGCGGGCCGAGCACGTCGTCGCGGACGAGCGTGTTGAGGATCCGGACGAGCGCCATCGTCGTCGAGTTCTCGCGCTCGCCGCTGCCCTCGAGGACGTTCTCGAACGGCGGCGGCGTCGGCAGCGGCTCGGCCCCCGTGTGCCGGGCGGGCAGGCTTCCGCCGAGCGCCTTGCGGCGCTCCAGAGGTGCCGCAGCTCGGGGCTCGACTCGGGCGGCCGGTAGAAGAACGCCCCGGTCGCCTGCTCGTCGGTGAGGGGGATGCCGAGCCGGTCGCGGATCGCGAGCCGCGCCTCCTCGTTCATCGACTTCTGCTGATGGGTGATGTTGCGGCCCTCTCCGGCCGTGCCCATCCCGTAGCCCTTGATCGTCTTCGCGAGGATCACGGTCGGCTGGCCGGTGTGGCGGACCGCGGCGTCGTAGGCCGCGTAGACCTTCTGCGGATCGTGGCCGCCGCGCCGCAGCGCCCAGATCTCGTCGTCGGTCCAGTCCGCCACCATCGCCTTCGTCTCCGGGTAGCGGCCGAAGAAGTGCTCGCGGACGAAGGCGCCGTCGTTCGCCTTGAACGTCTGGTACTCGCCGTCGACGCACTCCTCCATCAGCTTTCGGAGCCAGCCCTCGTCGTCGGCCTCGAGCAGCGGATCCCAGTTCGAGCCCCAGATCACCTTGATCACGTTCCAGCCCGCGCCGCGGAAGTTCGTCTCGAGCTCCTGGATGATCTTCCCGTTCCCGCGCACGGGCCCGTCGAGGCGCTGCAGGTTGCAGTTGACGACGAAGACGAGGTTGTCGAGCTTCTCGCGACCGGCGAGCGAGATCGCGCCCATCGACTCGGGCTCGTCCATCTCGCCGTCGCCCATGAATGCCCACACCTTGCGGTCGCCGTGCTCGACGATCCCGCGCGCGGCGAGATACTTCATGAAGCGCGCCTGGTAGATGGCCATCAGCGGCCCGAGCCCCATCGACACCGTCGGAAACTGCCAGAACGTCGGCATCAGCCAGGGATGCGGATAGGACGAGAGCCCGTCGCCGCCCACCTCCTGGCGGAAGCGGCGCAGCTCCTCCTCCGAGAAGCGACCCTCGAGGAAGGCGCGCGCGTAGAACCCGGGCGACGAGTGCCCCTGGAGGTAGACGAGGTCGCCGAGGTGGTCCTCGGAGCGCGCCCGCCAGAAGTGGTCGAAGCCGACCTCGTACAGCGTCTCGGCCGACTGGTAGCTCGCGATGTGACCTCCGAGCTCCGTCGACTCGGCGTTCGCCTGCAGGACGATCGCGATCGCGTTCCAGCGCACGAGCGCGGTCGCGGCCGCCTCGAGCTCCGGGTCGCCCGGCGGGTCCGGCTCGTCCTCGACGGGGATCGTGTTGACGTACGGGGTCGAGACCCCGGCCGTCGTCTGGACGCCGAGATCCTGGGCGTGGTCGACGACGCGGTCGAGGAGGTAGGACATGCGGCCGCGGCCGTCGCTGTCGACGACGGCGTCGACCGAGTCGAGCCACTCCCGGGTCTCGACGGGCTCGGTGTCGGCGTTCGTGCTCATGCCCCAAGTGTTGCGGAAGAGCGCCACCCGGGTCCCGGTTGGCCGTCTACACGACTCCCTCGTACGTGTCTCGGAGGTAGCCGAGCCGGGCCTCGCGGTCGCGCGCGGAGCCCAGGAACCGGGTCCACGCCATGCGCTCGTACGCGACGGCCCCGAGCTCCCACACGCAGAACGTGGGCCGGTGCGTCCCGTCGAGCGGCCAGGGGTGGAACTCAGGGTCGTCCGGCCCGTCCTTGGCCCAGACCGTCTCCCACAGCTCGTTGTCGTTCTGCCACGTCGAGACGAGCAGGAAGTAGAAGGCCTCGCCGCAGCGGTGCAGGATCACGAATCCGAGCTCGCCGCCGAGCCGGAGCTCGCCGAGCCTCGCGGCGTCGGCAAGGCCGAGGCGGGCGAGGTCGGACACGGTCGGCGGCACCGGCTCGTCCTCTCGCGCGATCTCGTACCACTTGAGCAGGGTGTTCCCGAGCGCGACGCTCTGCCCCGCGCGGACGGTCTTCGAGGCGTGCTCGTACGAGAGCCCGACACCGGATCCGTTCCGCTCGACGACGCTCACGGCGCGTCACCCGCAGGCGTGAAGTCCATCACCCAGTTCGTCTCCCAGGTCCTGCCGCCGTCGTCCGAGAACGCCTGCTCCCAGCGCGGCGTCGACGTCGTCACCCCCGACCAGGTGAAGCGGACGAGGATCGGGCGGCCCTTGAAGAGGTCCTCGCCCTCGAAGACGCCGACGTCGCCGTCGAAGCGGCCGAACAGCGGCGGGTCGAGCTCGCCGGGGCGCCGCGAGTCCGCCCAGTAGATCGACCAGCGCTGCCGCGCCGGGTCGAAGAACCTGAACGACATCCCGACGAAGCCCCCGTCGTGGTCGGTCGTGAAGACATCCTCGTTGCCGAGGCCGTCCAGAATCGGCCGCGCGACCGAGGTCGCGGCGAACTCCTCCCAGTCGTCCGACCCGGCGAGCCGCCGCTTGAGCCGCCGGTTCGCGACGTGCCAGCTCCCCATCCAGAAGTCGAAATCCCTCGCCGTCGCCTCGACCTGCAGCGTGTCGCTCATCGCTCGCCTCCCGTCTCCGTCTCGATGCCCGGACGCTATCGCTGGAAATAGGGCAGATCGTGCCCTCTATTCCTGGTTGACTTGTCGGCATGCAGACGCCGACCGCACGGCTCCTCGAGCTCCTCGAGCTTCTGCAGGCGAGGCCGCTGACGACGGGCCGCGAGATCGCCGAGCAGCTCGAGATCGACGGGCGCACGGTGCGCCGGTACATCGCGGCGCTGCAGGCGCTCGAGATCCCGGTCGAGGGACAGCGTGGCGTGGGCGGCGGCTACCGCGTCCGCCCCGGCTACCGGCTGCCGCCGCTGATGCTCTCCGACGACGAGGCCGTCGTGGTCGTGCTCGGCCTGATCGCCGCGCGGCGGCAGGGCCTCGACAGCGACTCGGGCTCGGTCGACGGGGCTCTGACGAAGATCCATCGCGTGCTTCCCGACCCGCTCCGACGCCGGGTCGAGGCGCTCGAGACGGCGCTCGGGTTCACCGCCAGCCCTCGCGCCGGGGCGCCTGTCGCCGGGGACACGGTCCTCCTCCTGGCGGAGGCCGTTCGGCGCGGCCGCCGGGTACGAACTGCCTACCGCTCGTACGCCGGCGAGCGGACGCGCCGAGAGCTGAGCCCGTACGGCATCGTCGTGCACGCCGCCAGGTGGTACCTGGCGGCGCACGACCACCTCCGCGACGACATGCGGACGTTCCGGATCGACCGGATGTCGGCGACTGTCCTGCTCGGCACGGCCGCGACTCCCGCACCCGACGGGTTCGACGCCGTCGAGCACGTCAGCCGCTCCCTCGCACGCGTGCCCTGGGGCGTCGAGGTCGAGGTGCTCCTCGACCTTCCCGTCGACCGAGCGGCGAGCCGCCTCCCGTCCAGCCTCGCCGAGCTGGTCGAGACCGAGGACGGGACGCTCCTGCGCATGCGCGTCGACTCGCTCGAATGGATGGCGGGCACGCTCGCGAACCTCGGCTGCGGGTTCACGATCCGCGCACCCGAGGAGCTGCGCGCGAGCGTGCGCGAGCTGTCTGCCCGGCTCGCAGTCGCCGGCTGAACCCGAGCGTAACCGGAGCGTGCGCTCCGCTTCAGGCATACTGAGCGGATGACGAGGACGCCCACGCCCGACACCGTGCTGCGACGCGACGCCCGCGCCAACCGCGACCGGATCCTCGCGGCGGCGCGCGCGGCGTTCGCGGCGGGAGGTGTCGACGTGCCGGTCGAGGAGATCGCCGAGCGCGCGGGGGTCGGGATGGGGACGCTCTACCGGCGCTTCCCAACCAAGCACGACCTTGTCGAGGCCGTGATCGAGGAGTCGCTCGACGCCTTCGTGGCGGCCGCGGAGGCGGGTCTCGCGGACGACGACCCGTGGACGGGCTTCAGCGGCTTCGTCGAGCGGGTGCTCGAGCTCCACGTCGAGAACCGCGCGCTGCGTGAGGTGCTCGCGGGCACCGAGCACGGCCACGCACGCGACGCCGTGCGCAGGCGCGTTCGGCCTCTGGTGCGCCGGTTGATCGAGCGCGCCCACGCGGACGGCTCGCTGCGCCCCGACTTCACCCCGGAGGACATGCCCCTCGTCTTCATGACCGGAGGCCGCGTGCTCGAGGCCGCGCGCGGCGTGGCGCCGGACCTCTGGCGACGCTATCTCGGGCTGCTGCTCGACGGCCTCCGCGCCGAGGGGGCAACGCCCCTCCCGCGCGGCCCGCTCACGCGGGCGCAGGTGAACAGGCTCCTCGACGGAGAGCGACGATGAGCGAGCGCGACGGCCGCGGATCCGAGATCGAGATCCCCGACGAGGGTCTCCAGGGACGAGCGCTCGCGACGGTCTTCGTCGCGCTCATGCTCGGCATGTTCCTCGCCGCGCTCGACCAGACGATCGTGTCGACTGCGCTGCCGACGATCGTCGGCGAGCTCGGCGGCCTCGACCATCTCTCCTGGGTCGTCACGGCCTACCTGCTCGCGTCGACCGTGTCGACGCCGCTCTACGGCAAGCTCGGCGACATGATGGGCCGCAAGCCCGTCTTCGTCGCCGCGATCGTGATCTTCCTCGTCGGCTCGATGCTCTCCGGCCTCTCGCAGTCGATGATCCAGCTGATCGCGTTCCGCGCGCTGCAAGGTCTGGGCGCCGGCGGGCTGATCGTGGGCGCGCAGGCGATCCTCGCGGACATCATCCCGCCGCGCCGGCGCGGCCGGTACATGGGGCTGATGGGAGCCGTCTTCGCGGTGTCGTCCGTCGCGGGGCCGCTCCTCGGCGGCTTCCTCGTCGACAACCTGTCGTGGCGCTGGGTCTTCTACGTGAACATGCCGATCGGCGCGCTCGCGCTCGCGATCGTCGTCTTCGGGCTACACCTGAGAGTTCCGCACACTCGCCACCGAGTCGACTACCTCGGCGCGGGGCTCCTCGCGGGTGGGGTCGGCGCGCTGATCCTCATGACGACCTGGGGCGGAAACCAGTACGCCTGGGGCTCGCCGGAGATCGTCGGGCTCGCCGTCGCCGGCGTCGCGCTGCTCGCCGCGTTCGTCTGGCAGGAGGGGCGCGCCTCCGAGCCGATCATCCCGCTCTCCCTCTTCCGCTCGGGCACCTTCCGGCTCGCAAGCGGGATGGGCTTCACGGTCGGGATGGCGATGTTCGGCGCGATCATCTACCTGCCGCTCTTCCTCCAGCTCGTCTACGGCGCGAGCCCCACGAGCTCCGGGCTGCGGATGATCCCGCTGATGGCCGGCCTCCTCGTCGCCGCGATCGCGTCGGGCAGGGCGATCACCCGGTTCGGCCGCTACAAGGTGTACCCGGTGGTGGGAACGGCCGTCCTCGTGCTCGGGATGTACCTGCTCTCGCGCCTGACGGTCGAATCGGAGCCGTGGGTCGCCTCCGTCTACATGGCGATCGTGGGGATCGGGCTCGGCCTCGTCATGCAGGTGCTCGTCCTGATCGTCCAGAACGACGCCCGCCCGCAGGAGATGGGCGTCGTCACTTCGACCGCCACGTTCTTCCGGTCGGTCGGCGGGTCGTTCGGGGTGGCGCTGTTCGGCGCGATCTTCGCCTCTCGCCTTACGAGCGAGCTGACACGGCTTCCGCCGGACGTCGTCGCGAGGCTCGGCGACGTCGGCAACATCGACCCCGCGCGCGCGAAGGAGCTGCCGCCGGAGGTGCACGCCGACTTCCTCCACGTCTTCGCGAACGCGCTCCACGGCGTCTTCCTGTGGGGCATGGCGATCGCGATCGTCCCGGCCGTGCTCGCGTGGTTCCTGAAGGAGGTGCCGCTCCGCACGACGCTCGGGCGCCGCACACCGCCGGTCGAGGAGTCGCTGCCGGAAGTGCCCGTCGAGCCGGAGGTCAGGGCCGCCGCGCGCTGACCGCGTCGGCGAACGCGCGCATGCTCGGATGGGTCTCGTCCGGCGTCGCCTGCGCCGGCGGCGTCGCACCGGATCCTGGCCGGTCGTGGCGGCGGTCGATCCACACCGTCGAGAGGCCCAGCTGTTTGGCGGGCACGTGGTCGTGGAACAGGCTCTGGGCCACATGGAGGATCCGCTGCCTCGGCACGGAGATCGTGGCGAACGCGAGTTCGAAGCCCGCCAGGCCGGGCTTGTAGCTCCGCGCCATCTCTGCCGTCACGACCCAGTCGAAGGCGGTGTCGAGCCGCTCGCTCGACGCCTCGAAGAGATCCGAGTCGCAGTTGGTGATCACGCCGAGCCGGAAACGCTCCTGGAGCCGCGCCAGCGCCTCCGCCGAGTCGGGGAACGCGGGCCAGTCGCGGACGCTCTCCGAGAAGCGCGCGACCGCGTCGTCCTCCACCTCGAGGCCGAGATCGGCCGCCACGCCCCGCACGCCGGTCGCCAGTACGTCGCGGTAGCTCCGGTATGGCGGTCGCTCGGCCTCGGCCTCGTGTCCGGCGTAGAACTCGAGCAGCACATCGTCGTCGACGCTCCCGGCGCCCGGCAGTGCCTCCCGCAGGGCGGCGAGCAGCCCCGTCTCCCAGTCGATCAGGGTGCCGTAGCAATCGAACGTGAGGACGTCGTAGTCGTCGAAGTCGACGGCCATCGCCGCAGTCAACAGGATCGGGCAGCTCAGTCCGAATGCGTGGCCGGGGCCAGTCGCCGGGCGAGCGCAGGCGCCGAGAAGTCGTCCATCGCCTGGCGTTGGCCGATCGGCAGCTCGAGCGGGCTGACGCGCGTCCCTTCCGCGGAGGTACGACGCACGTCGAGCGCGGGATGCTCGCCCCCCGGAAGCGCGCCCGTCGCCAGCACGACCGCGACGACGGCGGCTGCCGCTCCCGCCAGGTGATGCCCTCGCGCCGACGTGCGCGGTCGGACGAGCCGGGCACCACGCGACTCGCACCGGAATCGGGCGAGCGGCGCGCGCCGGATCCGCCCGCACGCGGCCTCCATCCGCGCCGCGACTCCCGCGCACTCGGCACACAGCGCGAGGTGGTGGTCGAGCCGCACGCGGCCGACGTCGTCGAGCTCGCCGTCGAGCGCGAGCGACACCCGGAGGCGCGCCGCGTCGCACGCGCTTCGGTCGGGCCAGATGCTCGACACGGCCGTCACAGCGAGGTGGTCGGATGGAGAGCCACGCCGAGCAGGACGAGGAGCACGCCGACCCCGACGAGGAGCGCGGAGAGATGGAAGGCCTCCGTCCAGCTTCCGAGCCCCGCCGTCCCGGTCGAAGGATCTCCGCGCGCGACACGACGCTCGCGCGCCCGCGTGGGATCGCGCAGCCCGACGACCGCACCGGCCGTGAAGAACAGCGAGCCGACCAGCAGGAAGCCGCCCGAGAGCGCCCGTTGCAGCGAGAGGCCCGCCGCCGCGCCGATCGCGAGCGACCCGAGAGCGGTGAGCCCGCAGATTCCGAGGAGGCCGACGCCGAGGTCGCGGAGGCCTCGGGCGATCACGACTGCCCCCGCGCGACAGCCAGCGGCTCGGTCTCGTCGCCCGGGGACGCGACCGCCTCGGGGCGGCGCATCTCGTCGGCGGTGAGCGGCCACTTCTCGAGCGGGAAGAAGCACGCAGTCTCGTGCCCGGGGGCTCGCTGCTCGAGCAGCGGTTCGCTCCTGACGCACTCTTCCTGGGCCCGCGGGCAGCGCGGATGGAACCTGCAGCCGCTCGGGGGGTTGATCGGGTTCGGCACGTCGCCGCCGAGCACGAATGCGCTCCTCCCCCGGCCCCGCCGCGGGTTCGCGATCGGGACCGCGGACAGCAGCGCGCCGGTGTACGGATGCCGCGGCGCGGCGTAGAGGTCGCGGGACGCGGCGAGCTCGGCGAGCTTCCCGAGGTACATCACCGCGACGCGGTCGGAGATGTGGCGTACGACGCTCAGGTCGTGCGCGATGAAGACGTACGTCAGCCCGAACTCGCCCTGCAGGTCCTTCAGCAGGTTGAGGATCTGCGCCTGCACCGAGACGTCGAGCGCGGAGACCGGCTCGTCGGCCACGATCAGCTTCGGGTTGACGGCGAGCGCGCGCGCGATCCCGATCCGCTGGCGCTGCCCGCCCGAGAACTCGTGCGGGAATCGGTTGTAGTGCTCCGGGTTGAGGCCGACGACCTCGAGCAGGTCCTGGACGCGCCGCTTCCGCTCCGCGTCCGTGCCGAGACCGTGGATCTCGAGCGGCTCGGAGACGGTGAACCCGACGCGCTTGCGCGGGTTCAGCGAGGCGTAGGGGTCCTGGAAGATCATCATCAGCTCCCGCCGAAACGCGCGCATGTCGCGCTGCGAGAGCTGCGTGATGTCACGGCCGTCGAAGCGCACGCTCCCGCTCGTCGGCTCGAGGAGCCGCATGATCACGCGCGCAAGGGTCGACTTGCCGCACCCCGACTCGCCGACGATCCCCAGTGTCTCGCCTCGTCGCACCGTCGAGCGAGACACCGTCGAGCGCCTTCACCGAGGCAACCTCGTGCTTGAAGACGATCCCCTCGGTGATCGGGAAGTGCTTCGTGACGTCCTCGACCTCCAGCAGGACGTCGCCGCTCATGGTCCGACCTCTGTTGGCCCATGAGCGAGCCGCAGGCGAGCCACGCTCATGCCGCGGCCTCCGCCTCGAGCCCGAGCTCCGCCACGACCCGTGCCGACTCCTCGAGCTTGCGCGTCTCGTCGAGCAGGCAGGCGTCGAGATGCCCGGGGTCGAACGCCGCCGGCACCGCGTCGGGCAGCTCGGCGCGGCAACGGTCGAACGCGAACGCGCAGCGCGGCCGGAACCGGCACCCGGCCGGCGGCCGCAGGAGCGAGGGGGGCTGGCCACGGATCTGGGAGAGCCGCTCGAGCTCGACGTCGAGCCGCGGCAGCGACCCGAGGAGCCCCCAGGTGTAGGGATGCAGCGGGCGCTCGAAGAGCGAGAACACCGGGGCCCGCTCCGCGACGCGCGCGGCGTACATCACGACGATGTCGTCGACCGTCTCGGCGACGACGCCGAGATCGTGCGTGATGAGGACGACGGCCGTCCCGCGCTCGGCCTGCAGTCGGCGGATCAGCCCGAGGATCTGCGCCTGGGTCGTCACGTCCAGCGCGGTGGTCGGCTCGTCGGCGATCAGGAGCGCCGGCTCGTTGATCAGGGCCATCGCGATCATCACGCGCTGCCGCATGCCGCCGGAGAACTGGTGCGGGTAGTCGTCGATCCGCCGCTCGGGCCGCGGGATCCCAACCTCCTGGAGCCCCTCGATCGCGAGCTCGCGCGCCTCGCGCGTCGTGACGTCGCGGTGCAGCACCACGGCCTCGACGAGCTGCTTCCCGATCGAGAGCACCGGGTTGAGCGACGTCATCGGGTCCTGGAAGATCATCGAGACCTCGCTCCCGCGCAGCGCGCGAAGGCGGCGCTGCGACGCCTCGAGGAGGTTCTCTCCGCGGAACAGGGCCTGGCCGGTCGAGGCAGACGTGTGCTTCTTCGAGGCGCGCAGGAACGCCTCCATCTGCGAGCCGGGAGACGTCCCGGGCGCGACCGCGACCCTCCCGGGCTTCGGGTTGAGCCCGAGGATCGACATCATCGTCACGCTCTTCCCGGAGCCCGACTCACCCACCACGCCGAGCGTCTCCCCCGGCCGGATCTCGAACGACACGCCGTCGACGGCCTTCACGATCCCGTCGTCGGTCTTGAAGTAGGTGCGCAGGTCGCGCACGTCGAGGAGGGGCTCCGGTGCACCGAGGTGCGCGGTGGCCGTGTTCGCGTCCGGAGCCGTCACGCGAGCCGGATCCGAGGGTCGATCATCGCGTAGACGAGGTCGACGACGAGGTTGAGCAGGATGATCGCGAGCGTCGCGAATACGACGACCCCCTGCATGGTCGGCAGGTCGAGGTTGAGGACGCTGTTGAGCGCCAGCCGGCCGAGCCCGGGCAGGTTGAAGATCGCCTCGGTGAAGATCGCGCCGCCGAGCGCGACCCCGATGTCGAGGCCGAGCATCGTCACGACGGGCAGCAGCGCGTTGCGGAGCACGTGGCGGCGAATGACGACGTTCTCCGGGGCGCCCTTCGCACGGGCGGTGCGGACGTAGTCCTCGCCGAGCGTATCCATCACGTTCGCGCGGATCATCCGGGCGTAGCTGGCCGCGAAGAGGATCGCGAACGTGACCCAGGGCAGGATCATGTGGTACGCCCAGTCCCCTGGCCCGCCGCAGCTCGCGCCCGCCGGCGGGTCGATCACGTCGCAGTAGCCCGCGTTCGGCGTCAGGCCCCACTTGAAGCCGACGAAGTACTGCAGCAGCAAGCCGATCCAGACGACCGGAGCGGAGATTCCGACGAGGATGAAGATCATCGCCCCTCGGTCGAGCAGCGACCGCGGCCGAAGCGCCGAGAGAATCCCGATCGGCAGCGCGATCAGCATCCAGAGGACGGCGCCGCCCAGCACGAGCGCCGTCGTCACCGGGATGGCCTCGCCGACCATCTCGTTGACGCTGCGCCGGTTCGCGTAGGAGCGGCCGAGCGAGTGGTCGACGACGAGCCGCTTGAGGAAGAGGGCGTACTGCTCGTGCACCGGCCGGTCGAGGCCGAGCTGGTGCGAGACGCGCGCGACATCCTCGGCGGTCGCCGACTTGCCCGCGGCGAGTCGCGCGGGGTCGGCCGGGAGCAGGAAGAAGAGGACGTAGGTGATCAGCGTCACTCCGATGAAGAGGACGCAGGCCCAGAGAAGTCGTCTGATGATGTAGTTGAGCATCGTCGCGTGTCGTCGGTCGACGGGGAGGGGCGGCCACCAGTCCGCCCCTCCCCTTCCTGTTCGCCTGCTACTTCAGGCAGAGCACGTTCAGCAGCGGTCCCGTCCCCGTGATCTCGTTGATCGTCACGCACCCCACGCGTGCCGACAGGAAGATCCGGTCGTTCGAGTTGACGAGCGGAGCCCACGGCGGGTTGGTGCGCATCATGTTCCCGTCGAGTGCCGCGTACGCCACCCCGCGCTTCGGCCCCGTCAGGAGCGACGCTGTGGTCATCTCCTTGTTGTATTTCGCGACGTTGAAGTACGCGTAGTTGTTGTGCTGCGGCTGGGTGACCTGACTCCCGTCGAGCAGGATGTTCATGAAGTCGTACGGGTCGGCGTAGTCGGCGCCCCACCGCTCGACCGTCATGTCGAACGTCGCCGTCTGCGGGTTCCCCGCGTTCGTGAACTGCTGCGCGCGGGGCAGGAGCTTGATCTCCGCGTCGATCCCGATCTGCTTCAGGTTGTACTGGATCAGCTGCGCCTGGAGCGGAGCGGTGCCGGCGTTCGACGACCAGAGCACGGCCTTGCCGCCGCGGAGGTTGCCCTCGGCGAGCTTCCGCGCCTGCTTGATCGTGTTCGCCGTGACCTTGAGCGGATAGATCCCCTGCGGCTTGTAGCCGAGCATCCCCGGCGGCAGGATCTGGCCCGTTCGCTTGCCGTACAGATAGCCGCCCTGGGCCGAGAAGGCCTGGCGGTCGACGGCCCAGTTGACCGCCTTCGCCAGCTGCGGGTTGTTCTTGAACAGCGGCCGGGAGTGGTTGAGCGCGACGTAGCGGATGTCGAGCTGCGGTCGGACCTGCACGCGGCCGTCCTTCTTGTTGAGCCCGTACTTCGTGACGATGTTCTTCCACTCCGTCGCGGGAATCCCGCCGGACGCGTAGTCCGACGTGCCCTTCTCGACGTTCTGGTACTCGACCGCGACGTCGTTGCCGATGTTCACCTGGATGGTGTCGGCGTTCGCCGTGCGACCGCCCTTGTAGTACGTGTTGCGCTTGAGCGTGATCGAGCGGCCCGGCGTCCGCGAGGCGAAGTAGTACGGCCCGCACGACGCGTACTGGTTGATCCCGTTGGCGTCGATCTGGCGGGCGAGCGTCGGGTCGATCGCCTGGTAGAAGGGCATCGCAACCCGCGCGAGCAGGTCGGGCGA
>CAWCAV010000007.1:0-48076 GCA_963793655.1 uncultured Actinomycetes bacterium | reverse complement strand
CTTGCCGCCAAGCCGGAGCGCCACGTCGTAGACGGTCGAGCCGTCCGAGCGGGTGCGCGCGTAGAGGCCGGGGATGCGGCGGTTGCCGCTGTAGACGGGCTCGCGGGTTGCGGCGCCGTGCGACACTGAGCTAGACATGGGACTCGCCTCCTGTGTCCCGGCCCTCGGACGTTTGCGCGTCGCGGGGGCCATTTACCTTTTCGCCCCCATGCTACTCCTGGCCTCCGAGGCCGTCGACGGAGGCGGCCGAGACGTAGACGCGGCGCCCCTGCCTGCGGAGACGAGCCGGCCACGCTTCACCCGCATCCGCACCGCGTCCGCGGAGCATCCGAGCCGCTCGCCCGCCTGCTCGAGCGTGAGCCACCGCGGCTCATGCGAGCCGTTTGCCGGACGGTCGACGAGCTCGGCGGCGAGCTCCTCGCGGAGCGCGTCGAGAATCGCCCCCGCGAGGTTCGGGCCGACGAGCGCCTCCAGCCGAGCGGCGGCGCTCATCGCCGCAGCGCGTCGTCCGCGGTGAGAAGCCGGTCGGTCACGCCCGCCCCGAGGTCTACGGTAGGCGAGTGCTCCTGGCCGGCATCGCGATCCCCGACCGTCTCGTGCTCGACCTCGCGCTTCGACTCCGCGCCGCCGAACTCGTCGGCACCGCTGAACGACTTGAGACGGCGTACGACAGCGAAGCGAGCGTGATCGGCCTGGAGACGGTCGACCGGGAAGCCATCATCCGCGTCCTCGACGACGCCGACGATCGCTACTTCGCCGAACTCCGCGGCGTCCTCCTGCGCGAGCACGCATGGCGACAGTCCGAAGGGCTGTAGCTCGCGGCGCTCAACTGGGACGCCGCGCTTGCCGAGGAAGAGAAGGCGCCCGGAGTGCGACTGCGGCAGGGGGAGTGCCACAGCGATTCAGCCCCGGGGCGCTCTTCACCCTTCCCGCGGGCCTCTTGCACTCCTAGCCGTGCCGGGCTTGAGGACACTCCGCGCAGTGCTGCTCGCGGAGGAGGTCGGCCGAAAACGCGACGGGCTCGTGTAGGTCGTCGTCGACCGTGATCCCGTACGCCCACGCTGGGCTCTCGGAGTAGACTCGGGCACGCGTGACAAATGACGAGGACATCGCCAGCATCGCTGGCCAGTTGGCTGACCTCACTCGCACCGTCGCAGGGATGGAGCAACAGCTTGAGGCGTTAACGAACGCACCGACAGCCAACAAGAGCGCGCTGACACCCAGCATGAACGCTCGGAAGCGCAGCAAGAGCGCATTGACATCGCCGCACGCGAGCTAGCCGCCGTCAGCGAGCGCCTGCAAGCGGCGGCGAACGCACTCCGAGAATCAATCTGACCGACTAGCCAGCCGGGTCGCTCTGCGGCCTGCTGCGCGAGCACGCCTGGAGGCGCGCCGAAGGGCTCTAGCGCGAAAGGCGTACACTCGGTGTAAGCAACAGCTCCTCCTCTCGCTCTGACCACGCCCGGCCATCGCGCCTGGGCGAGCGAGAGAAGAGAGGCTATGACGCGCTTCCAGCTGGTCTTCCAACAGCCAGACGGCGACCGGTCCGAAATCCGCGACAACAACAGCGACGGCGAGCCCCACATCAACGGGGAGCCCATCGTCGACGGCGAGACGTACGTCATCAAGGAGGCCGAATGGATCGTGAGGCGCGAGGACATTGGCGAGCGGCCGCGCTTCGTCTGCACGCTCGTCGGCCAGCCGACCGCCGCGTGATTCTCTCCGGCTCCACGGTGCGCACGGAAAACGTGAAGCTGCTTGCGTCCATGTTCGACGGCGACGAGTTGGCAGCGAAACTCGAGCGGGCCGTCACGAACGGCGACACAATCGTCGCACTCAGCCTCGCCGACCGGCAACAGGTCGTGGCCGTGCTTGCCGACGACGCACCTTCGGGATTCGCAGAACTTCGACGCGTGCTGGTCAAGCAGCTTGCGCAGCACGAAGAGCGGGAGAAGAGTGTGCGGCAGGCGTTCCACGACGAGCGTGCCCGGCGCCAGCGCGAAGGACTCGGTTAGCCCGTTCACGCAGCACGCTCCGCAGGGTCAGCGGCGAGGAGCCCGGACGCGAGCCGTTCGCCCTTCGCGGTGAGCGCGTACCGGCCCGGCTGGAGCTCGACGACGACGCCGGCCTCGAGCCAGTAGCCGAGGAACATCGCCGCGGTGCCGTTGCGGAGCCGGAGGCCGGTCGCGGTGCGGACGCGGGTTGCGAGCTCCGCGGCGGTCACGCTCACGACGACGAGCGCTCCACGAACTCGGTCACCGCCCAGTCGACGAGCTCCGCGGCGTACTCTTGCGGGAGCGCGCCTGCCGGCAAGCGGGCCAACTCTGGGCAATCACCGACCCAACCAGATACGCTCGCCGCGTCGTGGCCGACGCTCAAACCCTGGATATGCTCGCGAGGATGCTGGCCGTACTCGAGGAGATGTCGAGCACGCTGGACAAGGTTCAGGCTGAGCTCGTCGAAATCAGCGCCAACGTCACGGAGGTCAGCTCCATCGACTCGACGCTCACCTCGGTGGAAGGGCTTCTGAGGCAGATCGAGGATCACCTCGATCCGATGACGTAGCGCCCGCGAAGCAGCTCGAGGCCGCGCGTGATGACCGCCGACCAAGTCGTCCGGCTCGCGGGAATTCGGCGAGACCCCGAGACGTGGCAGGCAACCGGAAGCACTCGCCGGTAGCGAGCCAGTCACGAACTCTGCGGCGTCTCTCACGTCGCCGCACGACCTTGCGCGCCTCTTTCGCGGCGTACGCCTTGGGGTGCAGGCGCCGATAGCGCGCCTCCCGACAGCGCGACGAACACACGACACGCTGACGCCCCTCGAGCTGCGCGCCACACTCCAAGCACGAGCCCGGCTCCGGCGGCCGAACCTTCCCCCGCCGCGCCGCGGCCTTCTCGAGCACGGCCGCGCGGTTCGCCTCGTAGTACCGCCGAGACTTCTCCCGCATCGCCTCCGGGTCACTCGGCGTAGCGGCGCCGGTCGCGCCAGCGGTAGCGGCACCGGCTCGAGCAGAACGTCGCTACCACCCGCTGCCACGGCGCCAACGGCTCCCCGCACTCGGCGCAAAGATGCGTCCGCCGCGACTCGGCGAGAACCGCCTCGAAATCGATAGTTCCCCCCGCATCTGGGGCGTTCTCCCTCTCGGAGAGAGATAGGTGACTGCGGGGGTCATGGTGTTGTCTGGGGTGAAAAAAGCGGTTTGTAGGGGTCATGTGTTGTCTCCTCGAGCGTGCAGCGGTGGCGGTGACGCGGTGACGCGTGTGACAGCGGTTTGCACACTTGTCTCGCGCGCGCGCGCACGTGAGAGAGATGTGCAACTAGGTGTCACGCGCGTCACCCGTGTCACTCCTCGGGCTCCCCGGCGAGACGGATTCCTTTCCAGCCGCGCGCCCGGTTGCGGCGGGTGAGCGCGATTCCGCGTAGCGGACGACGCGAGAGCCGTTCGGTGATGGCGTTTGAGGTGAGCTCCTCGGAGCCGTTGCGTTTCGCCCACTCGCCGTAGGACGCGCGGAGCCGCGCGGTCGGCGTGAATGCGGACGGGGCGAGCTCGGTGCATTCGTCGAGCCAGGCGGCGAACGCGTCCTCGGCTTGCCGGTACTCGTCGGTTGCGGTTCGCACGCCGGCCGGTGGGTTGAGCCCGTTGGCGAGGTACTCGGCGGCGCCCTGGACTATCCAACCGAGGATGCCGTCGGCCTCGAGCTCGAGGCGGTGGCCGAGCTCGGGGTCGCGTTCGTGCTTCGGGGATCGTGACGGTGAACGGGACGAGCAGGAGCCTGCGCCAGATTGCGTCTCCGTCGTCGTCGACGCGCGGCCGGTGGTTGGTCAGGAGCCAGGTCGTGTGCGACGGCGCGAAGGTGAACGGTTGCGCGTAGAGGTGGCGGGCGGTTATCGGGTCGCCCCCGGTGAGCGCCTTGACTCGTTCGCTCGCGAGCCTGCCGTCCTCGCGGGTTTCGGCGACGGTCACGAGGCGGCGGCCGCGGAGGTCGGCTATGTCGGGGGTGGCGGCTCCGGGCCGGTGGCGGCCGAGGAGGAGCTCGACGGTTCCGGCGTGCGCGTAGTCGCCGAGCGCGCAGGCGAGCGCGTTGGCGAGCGTCGTCTTTCCGTTCGCTCCGGCGCCCCAGAGGATCGCGAGGATGTGCTCGCGGACGGCGCCGATCGCGGAGGCCCGGCGAGCCGCGGAGGAACGGCTCGAGCTCGGGGTCGGGGCCGAGGATGCGCTCGAGGAACGCGCGCCAGGTCGGAGCGGCCGCTTCGGGCCGGTAGGCGGCGCCGGTCAGCATCGTCAGCCCGTCGGCCGGGTCGTGCGGACCGGAGCTCGAGTGTGCGGAGGTCGAGCGTGCCGGCTCGGAGTGTTGAGGAGCCACGGGTCGCAGTCGAAGTCACGCGCGCGGCGGGCGAGCCTCGGGTCGCTCGCGGCGAGATTCACCATCGCGCGGAGCCGTCCGGCGCGGCGTGTCGCGGCGGCATGCTTCGGCCACTTGTCGCCGCGTCGCCGCCGCCTCGGCGATAGCAGCCGGTCGGCGGTGCGCTTCGCGCCCTCGATGTGCTCGCCGGTTTCGTCGGGCGCCCACCGCGCGCCGTCCCAGACGCGCCATGCGGGCGTGAACGCGGCGACGTGTCGGAGCCGGTCGGCGTGCTCGGCGGCGTAGCGGTCGGCGTTCGCTATGTCGTCGCGGAGCTCGTCGCGGCGCAATCGGGCGGCGGGCGGTCGCGTCGCCGGTCTCGCGCGGTCCGGGTCCCGGCCTCGGCCGGTGCATGATCGTCGAGCCGCGCGGCACCGTGCTGAGCCTCCTGGCGGGTAGCGGGTCTGCGATGTCGTGCTGGCGTAGCGTCGCAACGGCACTCGAGCCGCCTCGTCCTTCGGTGGCATGGCAGCGGTCGCGGTTCTCGACGAGGAGCGCGGCGGCGATGGTGGTTTCCCCGGCGCCCCGGCGACGCATCGCGCACCCGAGCCGCATTAGGTGGTCGTGTCGGCCTCCCGCCGTTATCGGGCCCGACGGCTGACGGCCCGGCGCTCGCGCACGCCGTTCGCGGCCCGCTCGAGCCGTTCGAGGAGCCGCAGCGGCATAGTGGAGAGCTCGTGCTCCCATGGCGCGCGGCCGTCGGCGAAGCGGTAGACACGGCCGGAGGGGTGCGTAGCGGGAGGCGCGACGACGTACTGGTTCGTCTTCGCGGTGACGCCCTCCGGCCCGAGCTCGACGAACGCGGAACAAGCGCGCTCAGGTGCCGCGTACCAGAGGTGGTAGCCGAGCTCTTTGCCAGTCTCGACGGTGACGGTCGCCGGGAGCCCTTCGGGAACGAGCCGGCGCGCGTGCGCGACACCCTCCGGGCCGTCTATGTCGATGCCGACGAGCCCGGACGGTCGAAGCACGACGGCGGGGTTTCGCTTCTCGCCGCGGTGGCGCAGGATGGCGGCGCCCTGCTCGGGGTCGGCGAGCGGCGGGTCCGGTCCCAGCCCGCGAGCGTGACGCGCTTTGCGTCGTCGCCCTCGAGCCCGGCGGTGAACGCAACCGCGAGCCGGAGCTTGCCGTAGGCGCGGCCGTGTTGCTCAAGGAGCTCGACGCGGCTCACGCTGCCTCCCGCAACCACCGTGACGCCTCCTCGCGGCCACGGATCCCGAGGAGGTCGGTTCCTTCGTCCCACCCTTCGTTCCACGCGAACCAGTGCTCGAACGCCCACTCGCGTGAGTAGGGATTCTGCGCCCGCGGCCGTCCCAGGATTGCGTCAACCGCACCCTCGACGCAGATGAACGCGATGGGCGGGATGGGGCTTGGCGCCGTCACGGCCGCCCGTCGTGCTCGTCGGCGAGAGTCCGCGCCACGTCCTCAAGGAGCCCCTCGCACAAGACGCGCGGTACGTCAGTCTCGTCGGCGTCGAGGAGCCCGAGCTCGTCGGCGATTGCCTGGAGCCGCGGCACGAGCTCGAGTCGTGCGGCGAGCTCACGTAGCGCTTGCAATCCGTTCGGCGTGCTAGCCTCGGGAGGCCTCTGTCCAGGAGTCCTCGCCGGGCCCGCCTTGTGCGGGCTCTGCTTGTTCATGGCCTAGCCCGCGGCCACCCTGCGAGCCTCGAGGTATCGCTCCACGTCCTCGGGCCGATAGCGGCGCCTTGAGCCGACGACGACGTAGGGAATCGGGAGCCGGTAGACGGTCGCCCGATCGACGCGGAGCCGGTTAGCGAGCTCGTCGACAGTCGAGAGCGGGAGCGACCGACGGGATTCGTAACCTGTTGCCTTGTGGCGCGACATATGCAGGCATGACAACACCCCTCGGCCAGGCTTGAGCACGGGGTACCAAAGTCGAGACAAGGCGCGAGAGCGACTACAGCGCTTCGCAGTCGCGTGGCACGTGGCACACGTGCAACCCGAACTCGCTGCCGTCGAGTGGACGCTCGGCGGGAAATGGGATGGCCTCACCTGGCACGCCCCCACGCTGGACGAGGAGTTGACACCTGACCTCGAGGAGGCGGCACTCGCGACTCTGCGCTACGTGCAGACCGACCTATGTGGGTTTGAGGCGCCGCTTGAGCCCGAAACGGCACGCACCTTGATGCGCGACCGACGAAACGCGCTTCTCGCACTCATAGAGCGCTACGCCCCCAAACGCACGAAGGAGCTCCAGCTCGAGCAAACGGACGGCGAGCCTCTAACGGTTTGCATCGGCCATGCGCACGCGATTCGTTATCCCGGAGACGCTCGCTGGAAGAAGAAGACCGTTCCGGTGTGGCTCAACGAAGGCGCCGATGGCCTCACGCATGTCGGCTTTACCGTCGCCGGGTGTCGTTCGGTTTTCCCGGATTGCAGGCGCACGACAGGAGGGAATATGTGGCCCTGGTTCTGCGAGGAGTGCAAGGGTGAGCGCCGGCACCCTGCCAGGGACCAGGGTAGAAAGCTGCGCGCGAAGCTCAACAGGATGCGGCGCGGCGAGGGCGCGACCGTCTACGAGAGCTCATTTCACATCGCTACTGGCGACGGCGAGGAGACGTAAGCGGCGAAGGCCAGGCGAACCGGGCCGCACCGCATACGGCCCGGCCGCCTAGCGGACTCCGAGCACCTGGCCGATGGGCCTTCGGAGGAGCTGGCCGTTCCCGGCGATGACGGTGGTCCCGGCCGGGGCGACCGGAGGCAGCACCCCGGCCGATGCCGGCTTGGGCTCGGGGAGGATCGGGTTGGCGTTCTCGCGGAGCGTGAGCACGCGCGCACCGGGCTCGAGCGGCTCGTGTCCCGCGGTCAACACCGACACTTCGGTGACGTAGCCCTTCCTGAGGACGTCGTGGTCGAAGCTGCTGGTTGCGGCCCAGCTTGTAGCCGAAGCTGGCGCGGACACCACGCTTCAACCAGGGAGGGTGGGTCGGTGACCGTCGCGACCGCGACGAGCCAGGGGCCGTCGGTGTCCTCGAAGCGCATTAGCTCGCGGACGACGCCGATCTCGCGCTCCGCGCAGTGGTTGATGAGCAGCGGCACGCTCGTCCGGTGCCAGGGAGGAACGTCAGTCTTCTTGTGGTCGTACATCGTTCGGCCGGGCCGCGCCCGTTCGGATCGTTGAGCCGCTCGAGCGTGGTGAGCGGCGCGAACCTGATGAGTGTGGTGTAGGTCATCGGCGCTCGAGGAAGACGGGGTCGCCGTTCGGGTCGATGAAGTAGGCGACGATCGGGGCTGTACTGCACGTCGGGCTCGCCGCGGGTGATGTGGTAGCTGTCCCCGCTCGGTTCGTGGATGACGATGCCGAACGGCTGGAACAGCAGGTTGCGGCGTTCGAGTTCGGCCCAGCCGGCGCGGTGGGCGATGCGGAGCCGCTGCTGGCGTCGGTGCTCGGCGCGGGCGGCGGGGTCGGCCTGGTCGGTGAACCCGCCGATGCTCACCGGGTCGGTGAACCCGCCGATGCTCACCGGGCGTCCTCGGCTTGTGCGGGGCGCAGCCAGGCCTCGAGCGCGTCGACGGGAATCCGGTAGTCGCCGCGGCCGCCGAGCCTGAGCGCGCGGAGCTCGCCCGCCCGGACGGCGCGCCACACGGTCACCGTGTGGCAGCCCGCGAGCGCGGCGGCCTCCCCTGTCGACAGAGGTGACCGCCGCGCCACAACACCCGACTCGGAGGAACCGTGCTGCATTGCTTGCAAATCTACATCATGCTATGGACGGACTGCGGCTTCGGAGGTTATGCTCGCCATCGTGCCGCTCCCGTTGCCTCGCGCCTTCCGGCGTCAACTCATGGCCGAGGACGCAGCGAAGCTCGAGCTCATCCTCGCCGAGCTCGGGGAGCATGAGGAGCCCGCGAGCGCGGCCGGTGCCACCGCGGCCGGTGACGCTCGCAGGCTCCGGGGTGTGCCTGCCGTTGGGCGTGGAGTGCCGGGCGCGATTCCCGGCACGAACCCGGTCGGCGCCGTGCTCGCGCGGGAGTCGCGGCGGCGCTAGGAGAGATTGGCGAAACGCGTAGGCCGCATGGCCACGCGGGTCGCGGTCGTGGTTGACGATGACATACCCCGGTTCCGGCATGCGCGTACCCCAACCAACCCACCGCGCGGTTCTGTGGTTGTGAACGCGTCCAGCTTCACGCCGACCTCACCATGCTCGCCCGCTTGTCGCAGGCGCTCGCCCGAGCGCGAGCCTTTCCGCTCGCGGCATAAGCCGTCCGCCCTTTAGCCGTAGCCGTCCCCGCCGCCCCCCAGCGGCTCTCGACGTCCCGGCGGTGGTCCTCGGCTTCCCTTGTGGCCCGAGATGCGCTTGACCCGGATCCAGAGCGGTTGACCCAGTTAAAGAATCGGGCGATCTGCCGGTGCACCGCGCGGAACATCTGACGCTCAGGGTAACACTCTCCGTTTCGCTAGCCGTTTCGCTCACCCCTCCTAGAGCGCGTCGAGCACCAGTACCACGGTCAGCGCGGCGATGACGACGGTAAGCGCGACGAGCCAGCGTGTGAGCCGCTCGAGGCGCCTCGACGCCTCCTAGGACGCGGCGCTGAACCGCGCGAGCGCGACGACGAGCCGGCCGGAGAGCTCCTGCTCAATCATTCGGTCGAACGGATAGCGGCCGCCGTGCGCGAGGTCGCGGAACAGCCAGAGGAGCTCCTCGTCGGTTACCTCGTGCCACTCGTCCGGGCTGCTCGGGATCGGGCCGGGGCGTCCGCTCACGGGCGGCAGCGTATTCCTCGTTCCCGACGGTAAACGAGCGTGCCGTTGCCATTTCGTTGCCACTGCGTGGCGGGACGCGCGCGCGGGGGGAGTCGTGCGCGCTGCTTTCGCCATGGGCGCTAGGATGGCCGGGTCGCGGGGCGTGGCGCAGCCTGGTTAGCGCGCTAGTCTGGGGGACTAGAGGTCCCGAGTTCGAATCTCGGCGCCCCGACCGACGAAAGCCCTGCAAATGCGGGGCTTTCGTCGTTTCAGAAGGCAACGACCAAGGCTCTGTGGTCGCCTGGTGGTCGCCCGATTCGCTCATTAGCCCTTCTCCCGCGACGACAAGCCGGGGGTGGCCGGGACTCCACCACACGCCCGCGGTGCGTAAAGGGGCGGTCCTCGGACGGCTGTCGTCGCCGCCTTTCGCGAGCAACGCCCGCACAGGATCGGAGCCGAACACCGCCCCACTCGTGCCGCACCCCACGGCCGGAATGCCGCGCAACCGGCGGCCATCCCCGGCGGCCGTCGCCCCGGCCGAGCTCGCGGGCTCCTCGTCGTGCTCGCCGGCCTCCGCGACGATTCTCGCGACCTTCTCCGAGTCGAGCGCCTGGAGCCGGAGGCGGAACGCGCGCGGGAGAGGCTGCGGCACGAGCCGACCGTAGCACCTCCGTTAGCTAGATAGACAATGTAGAGTTGCTTGTGTTGCGTGAGGTGTCAACACCTTCCAAGTCGCGATCAGGCGGGCCGCGGTCAGTCCTAACCGGGACCGCGGCTCGCCTCGTTGGCTGCCATCCCGCAACAGTCCGCAGAGCAATCGAGCGAGGGCACCTCGACGCCGTCCGGCTCGGTCCGCGCGGAGCCTGGAGGATCACGCCTGACGCGCTCCACCGATGGGCACGACCCGCGCGCGAGGACGCTCAGTCGTGAACATCGACGAGCTCCCCGGCCAGGCCGACGCGCACGCTCGAACCGAGGCGCGCGCCGAAGCCCGACGCCGCCAGCGGATCGCCGTCGCGCACCGCGGCGGATGGCCCGAACTCCCCCGCCGCCACCTTCGCCTCGAACGCTTCGGTGTCGTTATCGACGAGCGCGACGACACCATGTACCACCTTCACCGGGGCGAAGTCGACCCAGGCCACAGCCAGCCGTCGTCGCCTACTACGTCGACGAGTACGGCGATCCCGTGTTCCTCGAGGAGCGGCCGAGCCGATGACCCACGCGGCCGTCATCCGGATCGCGCAGGTCGCGACGCCCGACCTTCTACCTCACCGGACACGATCAAACCCGGCCGCGAGCTGTGGCACACCCATGCGCTGGAGCCTCGCACCCAACCCGGTGGTGCTCGTCAACCACATGCCTGACCGGGTGATCGGCCGCGTGATCGCACTCGACGAATGGGACGACACGACTGGCCGCTGGGTGGTCGCACGGTGCGAACTCGACGCGGCTCCGGGGTGGCTGCGTGGCGGCTCCCGTGGCACCGCCGCGTCGATGTCGTGGATAGACCTTTCACACTCGCAGGAGATGCCCTCCGGATGGCGGCGCTACAACCGCGGTTTGGTCACTGAGGTGAGCGTGTTGACGCACGGGTTCGAGCCCGTCGAGACGTTGGCGCGGGTCATGCTGCTGAAACGGTCGACCGTCACAGGTTCCGCGCCGACGACCCGAGCCTCCGCGCTGCCCGCAGACGGCGAAGTGATCCACCTCCGACCCGGCGCCATCCTCCACCGGCCCGGCGGTCAGGTTCTCGGCGTTCGGTGAGGAGACGCAAGCCACCCGGCGCAACAACACGCGGCGGTTGGGGAAAACACCACCAACGCCGACGCGCTGCCCTCGTCCCGTACGTCAACACCGGCAAAGCGACCTGCGCCCGCTACAACGAACCCATCGACCCCGGCGACGAATGGCACCTCGACCACACCGACAGCCGCGACGGCTACCTCGGCGTCTCACATGCCAGGTGCAATCTCCGCGACGGGGCCAACAAGACCAACGGCAACCGCCGACCCGAGCCCTTCGTCGAGCAGCCCTACCGGTGGTCCCAACGCTGGTTCGACGACCCGCCCGTCGGCACCATCGTGTTCGGCCACGAGCACGTCATCTACATGGGCAACGGCGAATGGCAGCCGCTGGATGGATGACACGCTGAGCCACTTGGCGGTGTGCGGAACGAACGTGGGACGGGTTTGGCGGTCAGGTCGGTGGTGCGTCGGGGTCTTATCCTCCGGCATGTGACTGAGGCTGAGGAGTGGCGGGCCGTCAGCGACGCGTTGCGCGAAGGTTGGCGTCGACCCGACCTGGATCTCGGACGCCTCTCTCTTGAACAGATCCTTTCCAGGGATTCCCGGTCTTCGAGCCGGAGCAGGGTTCGACGCCAACGCCGCGCAGCTAGCCTGTTTATATGCTGATGAGTGGCTTCCCCCAGGGTCGACGTCCACAGGCCCTGATGAGAGACACGCTCCGCCAGTCCGGAGTTCGACCAGGCCGGCAAGGAGACAGCGCTTCGACCGCAGGCCTCCCTGATTGACCGCCTAATCCCCAGCGAAGCCTTTCCTGGCAGACTCGGCGACGCGATCCCCCGAGAGACGATGACGCCTGACCGAGCATAGACGCCGTGGTCGAGCTTGCCGCCGATCGCAGGTACCGGAACCCGACACGTCAGATGCTCGTCTTTGCGCTTTGGCGCGCTCAAGAACGAGACAAGCTCGTTTTTCGCTCATCCGTTGAAGTTGATCGATGATCCCGAGGTCAGTCGCCACGGCGATCTCACTCAGCTTCAGGCGCGCCTGCAGGCAACGACGAAGCACGTCGGCGCCTCGAGCCGTTAAAAGCGGGACCATCACCGACTGCTCGGTTGTCTACAACAACGCAATGACCTCCTTGCTCGACAGAAAGCGCCCGGATAGATATGTCTCGATCCGCCGCAACCTGGGTCAGATCAGCGCCCTGACAGCCCAGAAGGTCATCCCCGGCACAACGATCAAGCAGCTCCGCCAGAACGCCGACGCCATCGCCGTCTGGAGGTGGGGTAGCGTGTTCGCCTGCGGCGACATCTAGCGTCCTTTTCCGCGCCCTTCGCACGACCCATTTTTGGGGTGGCCACTAAGCGTGACCGCGCCCTCACCATTTCTCTCCCCGCCGGGGACGGGCCGTACCGATCGAGTCATGACGGGAGCTTTCAGCGCGACGTCAGCGGTCGGACGCTCCACCGATTCGGCACCAAGCTCTGCGCAGGCGAGTGGGTCGTCGGCGATCTCAGCCGGCTCGATCCCGTCTCATCCCCGAATCGCTCCCCGGCCGCCCGCACCGGTCAAACTCGCCGACCGCGGTACAAGCGCCGGGCGTCCGGCTTGGCCGGCGAACCCATCTCGGTGCTGGCCGCCGCGGCCTCAGCTGTGAGATCCGTTGGGGCCGCCGCGTCGCGAGGGTCGAGATCCTCGGCCACCTCGCCTGCGACACCGCGTTTGCGAACGACCTCGAAGCGGTCGGTTCGATCTACGACCTCCTCGATCCGCAGGTCGGCATGGCCGTGTGCCACGACGAAGTATTTCGCGTCTGCGCGGATCTTCTCGTACTCCCCCTGTCGAAGCGTGAGTCGTTGGGCGCAGTCCTCGTCCGCGCACTCGCAAACGACGACGAGGTCGGGCACCGCGTTCGGAGTCCCCTCTACGAGACGCTCGTTGAGGTCGCGGAAGAAGGCCTCGTTTCGGGCAAGTCGTTCGTCGCGGCAAACATGCGGTGTTCTAGTCAACCAGACGCGAATAGCGGCGCCATTGGGTTTCCCGGTGGACGGCTAGGCGAGCCCTTCGTGTTTGCACCAGACGTGCTCCTGTAACAGTGTTGCCCGCAGCTCGAGCAACGCCTCAGGGCAGTCCTCGAGCACACTCAGGATTGCCTCGCGGTCGGGGATGTCGAGCGCCAGCATCTTCACGTTGCGTCCGAGGCGACCGATTCCCTCGTTTTGCGGCTCAACCGAGGCACCACGACGGTCGAAAACGGTTGAGCGCCCCAGATCTCCAGCACCTGGACAACTGGGGCGCACTGAGGCGCTGGGAGCGCCGTTCGGTCGCGCGGATCTGAGCGGCGCTCCCGTTGCCGCGCCCGTGGCCGCGGGCCGACTAGATGGCCGAACCGGACTAGGCGACGGGAGCGGCTAGACCTCCATCGCAGTCGCCGTGACCCGTCCCCGGTGCCCGCCGAGTGGTGATCGCGCCCGCTGGGACTCGACCGTCGAAAGGTCTACAAGCGCCAGCGGGACTGCCTTATCCCGTCCTCGACAGACTCTGCAGTCCGCGAGGCTCGGGACGGAAGCCCACGTAGTGGTCTCCCGAGATGCAGCGCCAGATGTTCGTGGGCGGCTTGTTCGCGTAGTGGTCGAGCCGCTGCACGGTCGGCTCTTGGCATCGGTTGCAGTACTCCCTTCGGATCGCTCCGATCTGCATGTTTGATCAGTCCTCCGTGGTGTCCGGTGGCAACTCGATCTTCGGCAGCTCCTCCGTCGGCGGACGGTCGCGCCAGTCGACCGCCAACGGCAGCCGCGACCACGAGCGCGACGTCGGGCGCGTTAGGCCGAGTTGGTTGTTGGGCTGCGCTGGCGTGTTCGGGGTTGGTGTTCCGCCATGACCTTCTCCGGTTGGAGGAACCAACCAGCATGGCGGGGGCACAGGACGGACTCGCCCGGACGTCGCTCGCGCTCTGGGCGGTGGCGGGGATGCCCGACGACGGCTGGACGCCGCAGATCTCTTGAACGTCACGATCAAACAGCGCGAACCCACCACGGTGGAGCAGATGCCCGACCGTGGCGACCGGATGCGCCGCTACGAGCACCCGGAGCGGATCGGGGCAGGCGTGGTGCGGCGCGGAGGTTCTCGGCGTGCGCGGGCGCTTCGGAATGATCGATTGCGTGGTTCGCGCCGACGTCCATGCAGCAAGACGACGTTGTCGGAATAGACACTGAGTTCCGGCCCAGAGGGTACGCTCTGCCTGTTCGCGCGTCTCGTTCCGCGTAACACCTGCGTCCGACGGCCCTTCGGGGCCGTTGGCGCCAAAAAGGACCAGCCGAGCCGGGGGCTAATGTTGGTCTCAAGGTGTTCGGAACGAAGACAGCAACATGGGCCTTGGCGACCTAAGCGCCGGCCGAGGCGATCGCGGCAGGGTTCGCGGCGGTCAACCGTGGCGACCCGGAGGCCGCGGAGGAGCTCCTTGCCTCCATCGCCACCCCGCCACGGTCAGAGATTCAGCTCCTCGAGCGACGCATCAACGCAGCTCTCCGGTACGCATCTCGACCGCGATCTCGCGTACCCGTTCTCAGGAACCGTGTGCACGATCGCGCGCGTCCGCGCCGTCGTGTTCGCCGCACCGTCCGTCTCGCGGCCCACGGCCCACCCGGACGAGAAGTCTCGGGGGATGATGATCCCCCGCCATCTGATCCAGCTCGGCTAGATCCGCCGCCGCGCGTCCTATACGCGCACGCAGCCGCGTTCCGCGGCGACAAGCGAGTCGCCGCGTGGCTCGAATCCTGGGCTGACGAAACCCTCAAGGGGCGGGCCTCGTGAACGGCGGGCTTCGCGAGGCGCTGGCGGACCTCGATCGCGGCTTCGCGGTGCTGCCGGTGTCGCCCGACAAGACGCCTCGGAGCGACCTGATCCGACGCACCCGCGGGCGCCCCGGCTGGCGCCAGCTCGTGAATGAGCCGGCCACAGCGACGGAGGTCTCCGACTGGCACGAGATGGACC
This sequence comes from uncultured Actinomycetes bacterium, assembly GCA_963793655.1. Classification (GTDB taxonomy): domain Bacteria; phylum Actinomycetota; class Thermoleophilia; order Gaiellales; family Gaiellaceae; genus Gaiella. The sequence goes on along the minus strand of CAWCAV010000007.1, from coordinate 33,237 downwards.
CGACCGTCGGTATCGGTGTGCTCACAGGTGAGGTTTCGGGCATCGCCGTCTACGACGTGGACGACCTCGCGCTCGCGCCGCCGATGCCGACGACCGCGACCGTCAGGACGCGACGCGGTCGCCATGCCTACGTCCGTATCGACGGACCCGTCCGCACCCGCGAGTACCCGTGGGGCTCGCTACGCGGCGAGCGCGCCTATGTCGTCGCACCCTGCACCCGTCGAGCTGACGGTGGCGTCTACGCCTGGGAGCTCACGCCGGAGGACGCCGGGATCGCCGATTTCGCCGCGTTCGAAAACTGCCCGGCCCCGACCTACATAGGGACTACTTGTTTCAAACGCTCTACTTGTTTGGACAACGAGCTCGAGAGCCTCAGAGCACTCGGGGACCTCGAGCGTGACGAGCGTGTAGCCCTCCGTCTCGCTCGCGCTCTCGGCGCTCCCGACGACGTCGCGATCGGTGCGTCCTTCCCCTGTTTGATCCACGCAGACGCGAACCCGTCGGCGTCCCTGTGGCGCTACGAGGAGGACGCGCGCGTCCTGTATCGCGACTGGCACGCCGAAAAGCACGACGGCGATCGGTGGCTTCCGCTCGCGCGCGTGCGTGCGCTCCTCGCCGGGAGGACGCAGCCGCTCAGCCCACCCGAGCTCGCGATCTGGAAGCTGCGTCTCGCGCACGAGGCCGAGCTCGTCGAGCCGGTCGCGTTCGAGCGACCCGTCGCGCCGAGTCGACGGCTCGAGGATGTCTGGACCGGGTTCCTCGACTTACTCGCGCTCCGCTGGACGGTCACGCCCAGTGCGCCAGCGCCCTACAGCGCTCGCTTCGCCGCCGCCTGGTGCGGCGTCTCGACGCATCGAGCGCACGAGGCGATCAGCGCGCTCGCACGTGCGGGATCGCTGCGACTCGTGGGCCGTGATCCACGCGGCACGCGGCTGTGGTTGCCCGAGGGGGTGATGCCCATCGACTGACACCGCTCGTTGGCATGGACCACTCGAAAGGAGAAAGACGATGGCATCACAGAGCAAGTCGCAGCCGTCCGAGGCGCCCGAGTTCCCGAGCTGGTGGGACTGGGACGCGGACGGCAAGTCGATCGAGGGCGCGTTCGTGCGCGCCGGCACCGGCTATACGGCGATGGGCCCGAGGCCGTTCGTCGTGCTCGAGCTCGACGGTGGCGAACGGACCGTGTGGTTGCACCATGACGTGCTTCGCAACCAGTTCGCGCGCGAGGTGCATCGCCGTCCCGACAAGATGATCCACCGGGGCGAGACGGTCCGGATCTGGCAGCTCGAGCCCCGCGAGTCGCAGTCGAACGCGGGACGCTCGTACACCGACTACCGGGTGGAGTTCCCCGAGGGGCCCGAGCTGACGCAGACGGACATCTTCGGGGCGCCGCCGGAGGGTCCGTCGCAGCCGCAGCCGGAGGCCGAGGGGACCGCTGTCGGAGGCGGGGTGTCGGGCGACGACATCCCGTTCGCATGAGCGTCGTGGAAGGGGTGCGGGGATCAGCCCCCGCACCCCCGATGTTCCCGATGCCTGGCAGGCGTGTCGAGAACGGCTACCGGATTGTCGCAGTCGACGGGGCCGACGAGGACGGGGGCACGCTCTACGTGCTCTACAACCACGCCGGCTGCGTACGTGCGGCGGCGTCGTGGCCGCAGCCGCTCGAGCTGATCGCTGCCAACCGGCTCGACCTGGTCGCGTGGCAGCCGTGAACGACAGCACCACCCAGGGGGGCCCGGGCAACCGCGTCCCCTGGGACAACACAGGCCGAGATCTTCGGGCCACCGGGGCCGTCGCAGGCCGAGATCTTCGGCGCTCCGACAAGAAGCGCGTATCGGTGGGACAAGCAGCACCGGGGCCGCAGGCCTCAGATGCCCCGCTGGTACGCGACTCCTCTGCGACGGCTGGTCCCGTGCTGCCTGGCACGGCGAGATCACCTGGGAGCACGCGGCCGCGCTCGTCGAGCTCTGGCACCCGATCGCGCTCGAGCAGGCGCTCACCCCCGGCGTGCAAACGGCGCCCCGACCAGCGACGAGCACCTCGAGCTGGAGCTTTACGCCGGGCTGCTCGCGAGCGGCGTCGACGAGAAAACCGCCCGGCATCTCGTCGGGCTTGATGAGCCGGAAACCGAACACCGTGACGCTGATCCACACCACGCCCGCGCATGTGATCACCGAAGCGGGCGACTCTGAACTCGTCCTCGACTGCGGCCGAGTCCCGAGCCGATCACGACATACGCCGGGGCCTGCGACGTCCTCGCCCACCCGGAGCTCGCCACCGATGCCGAGTACGCGATGGCGCTCGTCATTCGCAACCGACTCGACGTGATGTTCGCCGGCTTCCGTGAGATTGCGGGAGACGACGAGCGCGAGGAGGCGCGATGAGCACGCGTCTCAATCGTGGCTTTCAGGAAGCCCGACGGCTTCACCGGCTCCCTCGACGAAAGCCGACCGACGATGACAGGCCTCCGCCTACGCCGACTGCCCGGACCCAGAGCGAAAGCCTCTTCCGGGGCAACTCGACCTCGAGGGCCGCGAGACGCCGGGGCTCGATGAGGGTCGCGAGGAGGAGCCGTGAGCGCGGCGGCGCTCTGGACGAAGTACCGCGCGCTCGCGTACGCGGTCGCCGCCGAGTTCCACTCCCGGGGCGGAGCGCCAGGACGTCGAGCAGGAGGCGCTGATCGGCCTGTGGTCGCGGCGCGCGACTGGAAACGCGACCGCGGCGCGTCGTTCCCGACGTTCGCCCGGCTCGTCATCCGCCGCAGGCTCGTCACGGTCCTACGCGCCGCGTTGCGCGAGGAAGCACGGGCCGCTCAATGACGCACTCCGTCTGACCGTGCGCGCGGACAAGACCCGCGGCGCACGACGAGATCGCGATCGTCGACACGCTCGCCGGCGGACGCGACCCGTCGAGGTGGTGGTCCTCCGCGAGACGTTCGAGCGACTCGCGCAGCCGTCGCCTTGCTGACGAGCTCGAGCGGACCGCGCTCGCGGTGATCGTGCTGGACGGGGCTATGCGCACGACAAGCGGCTCGACAACGCGGTGTTCCGCGCGCGTCACAAGCTGCGGACGGCCGTCGGGGAGGCGCTGACGGGGTGATCGGCCGGCTCCCGCTCGGCGACTTGCTCGCGCTCGCGATCCTCGAGCACGGGCCCGACTCGGGCTCGGCGCTCGCGCGCATGGTCCATGCCCGTAAGCAGGCCGTGCTCGACGAGCTGCGCAGCAACCCGCGCTTCGAGCGGCTCGGACGAGGCCGCGGCTCCCGCTGGAGGCTCGCTGCGCGGCCATGGGAACCGATGGGAACAGAAGATAGGGCGCGCCCGGGGCTACATGACCCCCTGGCGCTCGTCGGGCGTCTGGGCGTCTCGAGCGCAGACTCGTCGAGCTCGAGCGACACGTCGTCGAGGGGGATCGTCGGTGAACGGCCGCCGCGCCGATCTCGATCTGGGGCTTGCGGAGGCGCTCCGACCCCTCGTCGCGGAGCTCGTCGAGATCGAGCTCGAGCGCCGGCTCGAGGAGCTCGCGGTGACCGACTGGCTAACGCTCGACGAGACCGGGCCGTATCTCCGCACCACCGTCGAGGCACTCCGCGCGCGAGCTCGACGGGGACAGCTCCCCGGTGCGGTGAAGGACGGCGCGCGCTGGCTCGTGCATCGTCCGACGCTCGATCAGTCCTTACTGGGTGGTAGCGTCGCCGCCGACAACGTGAATGGGCGGGCACCGCGCTAACGGCCCCGCCCCGGCACAGGAGGTATGCGCTCCCATGCAGAACGAATCTTCCCACGGCTCCGGATCCCGCGAACGGGTGGCCGAGAACGTCTACCGGCGTCGCACGAAGCGCGGCGAGATCGTCTACGAAGCGCAGTTCCGCGACGTCGACGGCCGTCAGCGACTCCGACGACTCGAGGCCCGGAGCGAGCGTGGCGCGGTCCGGGAGGCCCGCGCGCTACTCGCCCAACGCGACACCGGCGACCGTGTCGTCGCGGCCGGTGTCACGCTCCGCGACTTCGTCGAGCAGGATTACCTCCCCACGCTCGAGTCGCTCGTCGCCGCGGGGCTCCGCTCCGAGCAGAGCTACCTGCTCTACGAGAGCACCTTGCGGCTCTACGTCCTCCCCGCCCTCGGGGACACCCGGCTCGGAGCGATCGAGCCCGCCCAGGTCGCCGAGCTCCTCCGCTCGATGCGACGCAAGAAGCTCTCAGAGTCGCGGCTGCATCACGCGCTGACCGTGTTCCGGGCCGTGTTCCGGCTCGCCCGTTCGCGCAGGCTCGTCACGCGGAGTCCGATCGACGAGCTCGACCCGTCCGAGCTCCCGAAGCGGAGGACCTCCACCGACCGGCCCCGGCTCGACGAGGCACAGCTCGCGACGATCGTGCTCCACGCCGGGGAGCCGTACCGGATCGGGGTCGCGCTGCTCGCGTTCACCGGGGCGCGCCTCTCCGAGGTCCTCGCGCTCCGCTGGCAGGACGTCGACTTCGTCGAGCTCGACCTCCGCGTCGCCGGACAGTGGACGCGCGCGAAGCGTCACGGATCGCCCGCGCGCATAAAGGCCCGCAAGTCCGGACGCGAGCCGTACACGACGACGATCCTCCCCGCGCTCGAGGCCGAGCTGACCCGACGCCTGCGTGCCGAGCTCGCCGCGGGACGTGGCCAGGCTGGCGACTTCGTCTGTGCGATGCCACGCACGGGACGACCACCGCACCAGCGCAACCTGACCGGCGCCGTCGTCGACGCCGCCGAGGCAGCCGGCTCCGGTTACATCACGCCGCAGGACCTGCGCCGCTCGTTCGCGACCATCGCGGCGCGCCGCATCCCCGACCCCGCCGAGGCCGCGTATATGACGGGGCATTCGCTCGACACCTGGGTGCGCCACTACGTCGGACGCGGCGGTCCTGCGCAGCGCGCTGACGCTCGCGCCCGGTTGCTCGAGGGCGGCCTCGGAGTCGTCGACGACGACGACGCTACAGCTACGGGCTACGCAGCTTGTTGCGCGAGCCTCCGCATAAGGACGAGCCTGAACGGTTGCATTCCTGGAGGAAACCGGATGCCCATTCGTTCCGCGTAGTAGCTAAGACCGTCGACAAGGGCTTCTACGTGAAGCCCCGAGCGCTCGTAGAACCGGACAGCGCCTTCGTTGCCTTCGACGACGAGGAGCATGTAGTCGGAGTCTTTGCCGATCCGGGCGTGTAGGGCGTCCATCAGGAGAGCGCCGACACCCCCGCCACGTTCGCTGTCGTCGACGTAGAGCCGGTGAAGTTCCGACTCGGGGCCGAAGCTGTCGAAATGGAGGTAGCCGATCACGCGGCCTCGCTCGGCAACGATGAAGAGTGCGTCGGTCGCTTCATGACAGCGCGTGATGCACTCGGCGACAGCCGAGGGGGCGTACGACTGCTCGACCGCCGCCTCAATCGCCGCAGGATCGACCAATCCTGCGTACTGGGCTGGCATGGCCTTCATTCCGATCGAGGAGATTGCATCCGCATCCGCCCCGACAGCGTCGCGAATCAACACATCGGCGGCCACGGCGAGACGCTAACGACGGGCCTCTCGAAATACCAGGCTCGCGCGCCGTCGAATCCGACGCCGACTAGGACAAGGTCGGCGGTGCGCTGACACGGCGCTGACATTTTCGCCCGGTTGTCGTCTTGACAGAGAACGCTAGAACGCGGAAAGCCCCATGGATAGGGGCTTTCTGCGATCGGGGCGCCGAGATTCGAACTCGGGACCTCTAGTCCCCCAGACTAGCGCGCTAACCAGGCTGCGCCACGCCCCGCGACCCGGCCATCCTAGCGGGCATCTCGAAACCCCTGCTCTCCCCGCCGCGCTCGGGGGTGAGCGGGCGATCGGCGGCTCGCGAACTCCGGGTCTCCGGCGCCTCGAGGGGAAGGCACTGGCCGCACATGCGGAACCCTCGAGGGGAGGCGGGTCTACTCGACCGCTCGGAGCCGCCGGACTGGTGCGTTCCCTGGCAGGGTGCCAGTCAAACGATCGGGCGACTTCGTGATTCGGATCCCACGCGCGCCAGCGCTCCTGTTGGGACCCTCGTCTCCCCAGGACGCCGGCTGTGGCGGCTCACGAACCCCGAACACCCCGAACCGCATGATCAGGGAACCAGCAGGCTCGGTCCCGTCCCCAACGGGCCCCCTCGAGGGCGGGCGCCGGGTGGTCGGAGCCGCCAGTGGGGTGGTGCCCCCCGTTGCCGACGCCCAAACGCGATTCCGTCGGAAGAGCGCGCAGAAGGATGTGTTGGTGGGGAGCGTGGGCTTCCGAGGCCAGCCGCACCCCGGAACGGCAGCGCACCATCTGGACTACCGCCGGTTCCGTTGTGACCGGTTCGCAAACCTCGCTCCGGAGGTGAACCGGGCGTGGCTCGAGACGTACTCCCCGACCATCGTTGTGGCGACCGGAGCCCGGGTTTTCGAGAGACACGGCGTCTTTCGCCGCCCTCGTGTGCAGGCGAGTCAGTGGATGCGCCTACCATCCTCACGGGAAATCACCGATGTAGTCGCTGCCGGCCCGGCCGAGGCTGGGCCCCTTACCACCCCCCAAGTGTGCGCCAGGCGGCCCATTCGAACTCGACGGCTGAGGATGTGCCGCTTGGCGTTACCCCTTTGGTTGAGCCTGATCGACGTCGCGGTCATCGACCGGGACGCATCGGCCGCGGGTCGATCTCGACCGACGAGTCGAATCAGAGGCACCGGCACGGTTCGACGTCGCCGACAGGCCGAGTGAGAGCTTCGATCGTGCGCGCGACCGGAGAAGCGTCCGGCTCCCCTTTGGCGCCGTATCCGAGCGAGGGATACGCGAGCGCGGTTTGACGGCCGATACGGAGCCGACCCGTCCACTGCGGATTTCGGGTGACCCGTCATGCGGCAACCGAAGGAGGAACGTCCCCCATGCCCGGAAGGACAGCGCTCGTCACGCTCCTCGCGTGCATCGCGGGCCTCGTGCTTGCGTCACCGGGGCTCGCGCTCGACATCGCCGACGCGTCGCCCGTGAGCGGCACCGTCGGAGTGCCCTACAGCTTCACGTTCTCTCTGTCTCCCGGCAGCGGAAGCCCGGGGGCCTCGTGGAGCATCTCGTCCGGAGCCCTTCCACCCGGCCTCAGGCTCTCGTCGAACGACCGGACGGCGACGGTCTTGGGCACGCCGACCCAGGCGGGAGCGTTCAACTTCTACGTGAAGGTGCGGGACGCGCCAGGGCCGTGGGTGTGCTGCACGGAGGAGGAATTCACGATCGTCGTCGATCCCGCACTCGACATCGCGACGAGCGCGGATTTGCCCGCAGGGAACGTGGGCGCCTCGTACGGCTACCAGCTCACGACGTCAGGGGGCACCGCACAGACCTGGACGCTCTCGTCCGGCACTCTGCCCACGGGGATGACGCTCAGTCCGGAGGGGGGACTGATCGGCACGCCGACGCAGGCGGCACTCGCCCAGTTCACCGTGAGGGCCGTCGACGGCAGCCGCGTCGCCGCGAAGCAGTTCACGCTGAGGGTCACCGAGCCGGTCGTCGTGAGTGCGCCGGCCTCCAGCGCCGTGAAGCTCGGAGGGCAGTTCCTCGTCGCCTTCGCCGCGAAGGGGGGTCTCGCGCCCTACACGTGGAGCGGCGTCGACCTTCCGGAGGGTGTCGGCGTGAACCCCAAGACGGGACAGGTCGGAGGACGGCCGAAGGCCGTCGGCCGGTTCACCTTGACCCTGAAGGTGACGGACTCGCTCGGGACCAGCTCCACCGCGACCACGGCTGTCAGCGCCGTCGAGAAGCTCGCGATCATGACCGCGAAGCTCCCCGTGGCGCGTGACGGCAAGCGGTTCACGGCGAAGCTACTCACCGCGGGCGGAGCGGGCCCGCTGAAGCTGCGGCTCGCCGGCGCCAAGCCGAAGTGGCTCAGGCTGGTCGACGGAAGCGCCCGGCTCACCGGAACGCCGAAGCTCCAGCCGCGGAAGCCGCTGATCGTCGTGAAGCACACCAAGCAGGGGCTCAAGCGGATTGCGAAGAAGCGTCCGCGGCAGACGGCCACGTACAACCTGTACCTCACGGCTGTCGACGCGCTCGGACAGCGCAGCACGCAGAAGCTGAAACTGATCGTGAGGCCCTAGAAGGATCTCGGGCGGGGCCCCGGACTCGCGGCCCCGCCACGGGCCCAACGCCCGCTTCGACCGAAACCACCGCGGCGGACAGCACGCGGTACGGCTACGTCATCGGCGTGCGGGCGGTCAGCCGAGGCGCTTGTAGAGCCTGTCGACCAGCGCGGGGGTCGCCTCGAGCCTGTCGATGATGATGCGGACGCGCACCTCGCGGAAATAGTCCGGCTTCACGCCGAGCGCCTTGCCGATCCGGGCGATCACGTCGGTCGACGGTACACGACGGTTTCCGTGGACGATGTGGTTCAGGTACCCCGCCGAGAGTCCCGTCTTCTCGGCCAGGGCACGGTACGTGATCCCCGTCTCCGCCATCAACCGCTCGATCGCGGGCCCGAGGGGCTCACTCGAGTACGTGCGCTTCTTCGCCGCCATCAGTGGTGCCCTGCCGCCCAGTCAATCACAGACGCGTGCGGCACGCGCGCGTCGGCGGTCTCGGTTCGCAGGCGGACATCGACCGCGCCGTCCTCCAGGCTCCTGCGCCCGACCGTGATGCGGAGCGGGCAGCCGAGCAAGTCCGCGTCGGCGAACTTCTCGCCCGGCCGCTCGTCACGATCGTCCAGCAGCACGTCGTGTCCCGCCGCCGAGAGCTCCTCGGCAAGGGCCGCGGCGAGCTCCTCGACCTCCTGGGACCCACCAGCCAACGCGAGCACGTGGACGTCGTACGGCGCGATCGACCGCGGCCACACGATGCCCCGCTCGTCATGGCGCTGCTCGACAGCCGCGGCGATCGTCCGGGCAGGGCCGATCCCGTAGCTCCCCATCACGATCGGCCGGTCTCGGCCGTCCTCGTCGAGAAAGGTCGCGCCGAGGGCTTCCGAGTGGAACGTGCCGAGCTTGAAGATGTGGCCGACCTCGATGGCCGGCTGGATGCTCAGCCGACCGCCGCACACCGGACAGGCGTCACCCTCTCTCGCCTGCCGAATGTCGGCGAAGGTCGGCTGATAGTCGCGCCCTGCCTCCACGCCGCGCAGGTGCCAGCCATCGCGGTTCGCGCCTGCGACGAACTGACCGTCGCGCAGCGTCTCGTCGGCGATCACCTCGGCGCCGATCCCGATCGGGCCCAGCGAGCCGCCGCCGGCGCCGAACGTCGCGTGGATCTCGTCCTCGGTCGCAGGCCGGAACGTCGCCTCGAAGAACGTCATCAGCTTCTCCTCGCTCAGCCGGTCGTCGCCTCTGACCAGTGCGAGCACGAGACGATCGCCGGTCACCACTGGCATCGCCTTCGATGTCGCGGCGGCATCCATGCCGAGGAGCCCCGCGAGGCCCTCGATGGTGGTGACGCCCGGTGTCTCGACCTCCTCCGGCGCATCGAGCGCAGCCGGGAAGTCCGCGGCACGGGCCACGCCGCGTGCGGCTTCGATGTCGGCGTAGTAGTCCCCGTTCTCGCATCGCATCAGCTCGTTCTCGCCCGAGCCGGTGGGCGCGAGGAAGCCCCACGACTCCTTTCCCCCCATGATCCCGGACTCCGCCTCGACGAGGAACGCCTCCACCCCACACCGGTCGAAGATCTTCACGTACGCCTCTTCGTGCCGCCTGAAGTTGACGTCGAGCCCAGCCTCGTCGCGGTCGAAGGAGTACGAGTCCTTCATGATGAACTCGCGGACGCGAAGGAGGCCGCCGCGGGGCCGCGCTTCGTCGCGCTCCTTGATGCTGAAGTGGTACCAGACCTGCGGGAGCTCCTTGTACGACCGCAGCTCGCGCGCGTGGAAGGTCATCGTCTCCTCGTGGGTGAGCGGCAGCACGAACGGCCGGCCGCTCCGGTCGGTCAGCTTGAAGACCTCGGGGATGGCGATCCGCCCGGTGCGTTCCCAGAGCTCGGCCGGGGTGAGCACCGGGCAGAGCATCTCCTGGCCACCGATTGCGTCGATCTCCTCCCGGATGATCTGGACCACCTTCTGGTGGACGCGCCACCCGGCCGGGAGCCAGGTGAAGAGGCCGGCTCCCACCTGGCGGATGAAGCCGCCGCGCAGAAGCAGCTTGTGCGAGACCGCCTCCGCGTCAGCCGGGTCCTCGCGGAGGGTGGGGAGAAAGAGCGTCGACTGCCGCTGCACCATCCGCGACAATCTAGACGAGAGGTGGCTTCGGCTCAGTCGTTCAGGCGGACGAAGCCGCTGACCTTCGTCACGTCGCCCGCGCTCGTTGCCTCGAGGATGAACGAGTCGACCGAGGAGACTGCGTCCGTCGCGTCGGGTGACACTGTTCCGCCTGCCTGCTCGGCCAGGGGGAGCAGGCCATCCACGTCGACGTAGAGGAAACCGCGGGTCTTCTCCCCCATGTCGACGGCGCCGGCGGCTCTCTTGTAGGCCTCGCTGTCGACCAGCTTCGGCCCGTCCGCGAGGAATGTCCGGATCCCGTCGGCACCGGTGCTCGCGACGATCGTGTCGTCGGGGAGGCGTGCGTAGGAGACCGTCACAGCCTGGGCAGTGAGGCGGCGCACCTCGATCCCGTTCTCCATCCTCACGGTGACCGTCGTGCCCGCCTGCTCGGCGAGCTTCCGGGCGAGCCGGTCGACCGTCTCCCATGTCTTCGACGGATCCGGCGGTCGCAGCACGAGCGTCACCTCGGGTACCTTCCCCTCGCCCTTGCGGACGTAGAGCGCGCCCTCGCCGCTCAGCGCGTCGATGAGCCCCTTCAGCGGGACGCCGGTGAGCTTCTCGACCGTGCCCGAGACGTTGTCGAGGTCGACGTTCCCCTGGACGCGGTCGAGCAGGCCCTGCGTGCCACCGAACGAGAACGCCGCGACGGCGTCAGCGGGCACGCGCCGGAACAGTGTCGGCTCGTAGCGCGTGTCCGCGCCGCCCGGCGTCCGCATCCCCAGGGTGAGAAGCGCGCCGTCGTCCTGCGCCGAAACCGCCGCCGCGAGCCAGTCGAGGCCGAGATCGACCTCCGACGACGCCTGCTCGACAAGCTGGCCGAGATCCTTCGAGAGGCGCGCCGTGTCGACCCACACGCGAGCGAGCGCCTCGGACGGCAACGCCGCGAACCCTTGCGTGAACGCGTCGACTCCCTCGAGCGTGCCCTTCGCGAGCGCCGCCCGGTAGGCGTCGAGCGCCGCCTGGCTCTGCGCGAGCGCCTGCCAGCCGTTCACCGTGCCGCGGACGACCGTCGTATCGCTCTTCGCAACGAGCTGATCGAGCTTCTGCTCGTCATCCGGCTCGACGAGGACGATCGGTTCCTTCGCCGCCGTCGCGACGACGACGAGCTCCGGGCCGAGGGCCGGGCGGACGTCGTTGGCCCAGTCGAGGGCCTGCTGATCGAGGGCCGACCCGACCGAGCCCGACAGGCCGTCCCGCGCCCCGGGGATCCGCTCGAGGAGGCTCGCCGCCTGCTTCCACTGGTCGGAGCCCTCGTCGGTCGTCACGGTGGCGTAGGCGAGCGCATCGGCCGGGGCGAGCGACGCCGACTCGGGGATCGACGACGAGGTCGTCTTCGCGCCCGCGCAGCCCGTGACGAGCGCGAGGGCGGCGAGAAGGCAGGCACTCGGGAAGGCGCGCCGCAGCATGCCTAGACGGTATCGGCCCGGGTGGCCGGAAGCTGGAGCCGGCTCAGTCGGGCGTCGTGGAAGCCATCGGGATGAGGCTCGCCTCGGCCATCGCCAGCGCGGCCGGCTTGGCCATCTTGAGGCGCTTGGGGCGGGGCATGCCCGCCGCGATCCAGCGATCGATCTCGTGGAAGAGCTCGTCGATCAGGACGTCCGAGGCGACCTTCTTCAGCACACGACCGTGCGCGTAGACGAAGCCGACTTCGCGACCGCCCGCGATCCCGAAGTCGGCGTCGCCCGCCTCCCCGGGGCCGTTCACGGCGCAGCCCATCACCGCGACCTCGAACGCCTGCGGGTAGTCGCGGAGGCGCTCCTCGACGACGACGGCGAGGCTCTCGACCCCGACGTTGTCGCGGCCGCACGAGGGGCACGCGATCATCACCGGCCCGCGCTCGCGCAGCCCGAGCGCCTTGAGGATCTCCCATGCGACCTCGACCTCCTTCACCGGGTCGGCGGTGAGCGACACGCGCATCGTGTCGCCGATCCCGTCCATCAGGAGTGACCCCATGCCGACGGCGCTCTTGATCGATCCGGCGAACGGCGTGCCGGCCTCCGTGACGCCGAGGTGGAGCGGGTACGGCACTCGGTCGGAGAGCATCCGGTAGGCGCGGATCATCGTCGGCACGTGCGAGGCCTTGACCGAGATCTTGAAGTCGCGGTAGTCGAGCCGCTCGAGGATCTCGACCTGCTCGAGCGCCTCGACGACGAGCGCCTCGGCGGTGTCCTCCCGCGCGAGCGCCTCGAGATGCTTCGGCAGCGACCCGGCGTTCGCGCCGATCCGCATCGGGATCCCCGCTCGCTTCGCGGCCCTCACGACCTGCTCGGTCTTGTCGGGCCCGCCGATGTTCCCCGGGTTGATCCGCACCGCGTGCACGCCCGCCTCGATCGCCTCGAGCGCGAGCGACGCGTTGAAGTGGATGTCGGCGATCACGGGGATCGGCGAGAGCCGCACGATCAGCGGCAGCGCGTTTGCGTCCTCCAGCTTCGGGACGGCGACGCGGACGATCTCGCAGCCCGCCGAGGCGAGCGCCGCGATCTGCGCCGTCGTCGCCTCGACGTCGTGGGTCTTCGTCAGCGTCATCGACTGGACGACGACGGGTGCGCCGCCGCCGATCGCGACGCCGCCGACCCTGATCCCGACCGCGCTCGCCATCGGCGTCAGGGTACCGCGGCCCGGCCGGCTCGCCCCGCGTCAGGAGTGCGTGCTCGCGCTCCTGTTCCTCCGGCCGCGAGAGCGCTCCGACGAGGAGGGCGGCGAGAAGCAGACGAGGACGGCCGCGGCGAGAGGACGCTTCTTGACCCTTCCTCGAGCGATGCGCCTCGACTCCCGCGATGATGCCGTCGGAGCCGCGATCCGGCATCGGGGTTTCCGTCGTCTGCCGCCATGCCCGACGAGCCCGGACCTCCTCCACGCGAGCCGCCGCCCACGCCATGGCTGCTCGAGGCGCCTCCCGACGACCACTCCCGAGGATCTCTGGGCGCTCGGCGCCGACCTCGAGCCGGGAACGCTGCTCGCCGCCTACCGGCTGGGCCTGTTCCCGATGCCGGTCGGGCCGCAGCTCGGCTGGTTCTCTCCGGCGCGGCGCGGCGTGGTCCCGCTCGAGCCGTTCTCGCCGTCACGGTCGCTCCGACGCGCGCGCACGGAGGTACGAGATCCGCGTCGACACCGCGTTCGCCGACGGTCATCGACGGCTGTGCCAGGCCGGGCGAGCCGACGAGCTGGATCGACGACAACGTGGCTGTGGCGTACGGCCGCCTGCACGAGCTCGGCTGGGCGCACTCGGTCGAGGCGTGGGACGACGCAAGGGCTCGCCGGCGGCCTCTACGGTGTCGCGATCGGGGGCCTCTTCGCCGCCGAGTCCATGTTCCACGCGCGGACGGACGCCTCGAAGGCCGCCTTCGTCGGCCTCGTCGAGCACCTCCGCGCCGCGGGCGACCCGGATAGGCGCCTGCTCGACGTGCAGTGGCTCACGCCCCACCTCGCCACCCTCGGCGCCGCAGAGGTCGGGCGACGCCGAGTACCGGAGACGTCTCGCGGATGCGCTCCCGCTGCCGTCGGCGTTCGTAGCCCTGCGTCAGGACAGGCGCCCGATGTCGTTCGAGAGGCCGATCACGAACAGCAGCAGGACGAGCCCGATCCCGACCACCGACACGCGCTCGTAGACCTCCCGGCGGACGGCGCGGCCGCGGATGCCCTCCGCGATCGCGAAGACGATGTGCCCGCCGTCGAGGGGAAGCAGCGGCAGGAGGTTCAGCAGGGCGATCGAGAGCGAGATCAGCCCGAGCACGAACAGGAAGCTCTCCGTGCCCTGCTTCGCAGCGTCGGACGACCCCTGGACGATGCCCGACCGGGCTCGAGATCTCGTCGCGGCCGTCGCCGGTGACGAGCCGTGCCGAGCGAGGCGCCGATCTCCCGCGTCACCTGCCAGGTCAGCCTGAAGCGATTCGCCCGCCGCCTCGAGGCGCAGGCAGCCCCTCGCCCGCGAGGATGAACCCGAGGCGGTAGATGCCGTCGCTCACCCGGGCGGACGTCGGCGGAAGCGTGACGCGCTCGTCCCGTCGCGCAGCACGACCACGGTCAGCTTGCGTCCGTCGGAGCCCGAGATCAGCCGGGAGATGTCCTCCGGCTGCGACGACCGCCCCGTCGATCGAGACGATCCGGTCGCCCGGCCTGGAGCCCCACGGACGCCGCCGGGGATGCCTGGCGAGACCTGCGTCGACCGTGGTCGTCGCCTTCCCGACCGAGGTCATGAAGAGCCCGGTGAAGAGGACGAGAGCGAGCAGGATGTTCGCCGCCGGGCCGGCGGCGATCGCCGACGACGCGCTTCCAGGTCGCGCGCGCGCCAGTACGCGTCGGGCCGAGCGCGTCCTCGAGGTCGTCGAGGCCCTTCTCGCGCGGCCGTCGCCGCATGCGGCGGCAGGTCGCGCTCGTCGACGAGCTCGCGCAGGACGCGCAGCGCGTCGCGCGCGGCGTCGTGGTCGCCGGCCGCGAGCGCTCCTCGCAGGCGGCTGGCCGCGCCGCGCGAGCGCCGGCGCCTCGCTCAGAGCGCGCGCCCGAGCCCCATGTCGACGTCGACCGGCGACGGGCGGTGCATCCCGGGGATCTTCACGAAGCCGCCGAGCGGGATCGCGCCGATCCCGTACTCGATGCCGTTGCGCGTCGTCTTCCAGATCGCGCGGCGGGAAGCCGATGTAGAACCGCCGCGGCCGCATCCCGAGCGACGAGCGAGACGACGAAGTGCCCGAGCTCGTGCACGAGGATCAGGATGCCGAGGCCGACGATGGCGACGAAGATCGTCATGCCGGCTGCAGCCCCCGCGCGGCGAGGCGCCGCGCCTCGTCGTCGGCCGCGACGAGGTCGTCGAGGTCGCGCGCGGGCGCGCCGTCGACGCGGGCGAGGGTCTCCTCGACGACCGCCGCGATGTCGAGGAACCCGATCCGGCCCTCCAGGAACGCCGCCACGGCGACCTCGTTCGCCGCGTTGTACGCGCACGGGCGCGGTGCCGCCCCGCTCGCCCGCGGCCCGCGCCAGCCCGAGCAGCGGGAAGGCCTCGTCGTCGACGCGCCTCGAAGGCCAGCGTCGAGGCCCTGCGAGGTCGAGCGGCTCGACGGGCGTCGCGGCCCGCGTCGGGGTAGGTCAGCGCGTACGAGATCGGGACGCGCATGTCCGGGAGACCGAGGTGCGCGAGCAGCGCGCCGTCGCGGAAGCCGCACGAGCGAGTGGACGATCGACGTCGGGTGCACGACGACCTCGATCGCGCTCGTACGGGACCCCGAACAGCCAGTGCGCCTCGATCAGCTCGAGCCCCTTGTTCGCGAGCGTGGCGGAGTCGATCGTGATCTTCGGCCCCATCCTCCAGGTCGGGTGGGCGAGCGCCTCCTCCGCGGTGACGCCGCCGAGCTCTGCGCGCGTGCGGCCCGCGGAACGGCCCGCCCGACGCGGTCAGGACGAGCCCGGCGACGGTCGCGGGATCGCGCCCCTCGAGGCACTGGAGGAGCGCGGAGTGCTCGCTGTCGACCGGGAGCAGCAGCCCTCCTCCCCGCTCCTGCGCGGCGAGCGCGAGCTCGCCGGCCGCGACGAGGCTCTCCTTGTTCGCCAGCGCGAGCGTGACGCCGTGCTCGAGCGCCCAGAGCGTCGCCCGAACGCCGGCGAAGCCGACGACGGCGTTGAGGACGACGTCCGGCTCGCTCCGCTCGAGCAGCTCGACCGGGTCGCCGCCGACCTGGACGTGCTCGACGCCGTGCTCCGCCGCGAGGTCGTCGAGCGGCGTCGAGCCCGACTGGAGCGCACAGAGCTCGAGCTCGGGGTGCGCGGCGACGACCTCGATCGCCTGACGGCCGATCGAGCCCGTGGCGCCGAGCAGCGCGACGCGTCTCACGGCTGCGAAGGATGCCTGAGGCGACTCATGCGGCCCTGTCAGGGGACGTTGCGTCGCTGTCGCTATGTGAGGGCCAGCAGAGCGCACGTACGCGGCGGGTCCGGCCCAGAGGAGCGAGTCCACCCGGTCGAGCACGCCGCCGTGGCCCGCGAGGAGCCGGCCCGAGTCCTTGACCCCGAGGTCGCGCTTGACCGCGGACTCGAACAGGTCGCCGAGCGTCGCGGCGAGCGCGATCGCGAGCGCCGAGGACGAGCGACTCGCCGGTCGTGACGACGTCCTGCTCGTAGAGGGCGAAGAACGTGACGGCGACGGCGGCGACCGTGCCCGCCGACGAAGCCCTCCCACGACTTCCCGGGCGAGATCGCGGGCGCGAGCCGGTGGCGGCCGATCGCGCGCCCGACGAAGAACGCGGCGGTGTCGTCGGCGAAGACGGCGAGCAGCGTCGCGAAGATCAGCAGACGGCCGTCGCCCGGGATGTCGCGCAGGAGCAGCAGGTACGCGAGCCCGCCCCCGACCCAGCGCCACGCCGAGCAGGGTCACGGCGAACCCGGCGACGGCGCTCTGGCGTGCGCTCGAGACGAAGAACACGAGGAGCGCGGCGGGCAGCGTCGCGAGGATCCCGGCGAGCACCCAGGTCGGGCCGCCGAGCTGGGCGCCGAGGAGCGTGAGGACGAGGCCCGACGTAGCCGCCGAGCACGAGCGGCCGGAGGCCGCGGGCGATCGCGTACAGCTCGTGCAGCGCGAGCAGCCCGCCGACGAGCGCGAGGCCGAAGAGCCACCAGCCGCCGAGCCAGACGATCGCCGAGCACGAGCGGCAGCAGCACCGCCGCGACGACGATCCGCGAGACGAACGGGCTCACCGACGCCGAACGCGCGCCGAAGCGCGCTGCGGCGCGCCGCGTACGCCTCGACGGCTGCGCGCAGGTCGTCGGCGTCGAAGTCCGGCCAGAGCGTGTCGGTGAAGACGAGCTCGGCGTAGGCCGCCTCCCAGAGCAGGAAGTTCGAGATCCGCAGCTCGCCCGACGTCGCGGATCAGCAGGTCGATCGTCGCCGCAGCTCGGGCGCGTAGAGGCGCGCCGCGAGCGCTCCTCGTCGACCTCGCCGGCTGCGACGCCGTCCTCGACGAGCCGCCGCGCCGCGTCGACGATCTCGGCCCGCCCGCCGTAGTCGAAGGCGATCCAGAGCTGCGAGCGTGTCGAGGTGCGCCGTCTGCTCCTCGAGCGCGCGCATCTTGCTGCTCGAGCCAGGGCTCGATCCGGTCGCGGCGGCCGATGAAGCGCGTCCGCACGCCCTGCTTCGCGAGGTCGGGCAGCTCCCGTCGATCGTCTCGGAGAGGAGCTCCATCAGGTCGGCGACCTCGTCCGGCGGGCGCGACCAGTTCTCGGTCGAGAACGCGTAGACGGCGAGCGTCTCGATCCCGAGGTCG
The DNA here is from genome assembly GCA_963793655.1 of uncultured Actinomycetes bacterium. Taxonomy (GTDB): domain Bacteria; phylum Actinomycetota; class Thermoleophilia; order Gaiellales; family Gaiellaceae; genus Gaiella. The sequence continues at coordinate 15,747 of CAWCAV010000007.1, read as the reverse complement.
ATCGCGGCCTCGACCGTCGCGGCGGAGCGCGCGGGCGCCCGCGCGGTGGCCCTCTGCGACCGAGACGCCGCGCGCCTCGGCCCAGCGGCCGTTGCCGTCCATGATGATCGCGACGACTCGCGCTGCGCGCGACTTGTCGCTCGACAGACCGGCCGGGTCGGCGTCCACCTGATCGTCTAGGAGGTTTGGCGCCGGAGGCGTCAAACCTCCATGATCTCCGCTTCCTTGCCCTTCAGCAGCTCGTCGATGCGCTTGACGTGGTCGTCGGTGAGCTTCTGCACCTGCGCCTCGGCGCGGCGCTCCTCGTCGTCGCCGACGTCGCCGTTCCGGACGAGCTCCTCGAGGTGGTGCATCACGTCGCGGCGGACGTTGCGGACCGCGACCTTGCCCTCCTCGGCGAGCGCCGGACGACCTTCACGAGCTCCTTGCGCCGCTCCTCGGTCAGCTGCGGGATCGGGAGGCGGATCAGCTTGCCGTCGTTCGACGGCGTGAGCCCGAGGTCGGACTCCATGATCGCCTTCTCGATCGCCTTGATCTGCGTCGGGTCGTACGGCTGCACGGACAGCAGCCGCGCCTCGGGGGCGCTGATCGTCGCCATGTTCGAGAGCGGCGTCGGCGTGCCGTAGTAGTCGATCGTGATCCGGTCGAGCAGCGCCGTCGAGGCGCGGCCGGTGCGCACGCTGTTGAACTCGCTGCGCGTGTGCTCGATCGACTTGTCCATCCGCCGCTCGCAGTCCGCCAGGAACTCCTCGATCGCTGCCACTAGCGCCTCCCTCTCGCGCGTTGTCGTCGCCGCTCGCTCGCCGGCGTCGCGACGATCGTGCCGATCCGCTCGCCCGATGCGACCCGGTCGATGTTCCCTTCGGCGAGCTCGAAGACGTGGATCGGCAGGCCGTTGTCCATGCACAGCGAGAGCGCCGTCGTGTCCATCACCCGCAGGCCGCGCTCGATCGCCTCGAGGTGCGTCAGCTCGGGCAGGAACCGCGCGTCGGGATCGATCCGCGGGTCGCCGTCGTAGACGCCCTCGACGCCGTTCTTCGCCATCAGGATCGCCTCGGCGCCGATCTCGAGCGCGCGCAGCGCGGCCGCGGTGTCGGTCGTGAAGAACGGGTTGCCGGTGCCCGCCGCGAAGATCACGACGCGCCCCTTCTCGAGGTGGCGCATCGCGCGGCGGCGGATGTACGGCTCGGCGACCTCGGAGACCGTGATCGCCGACTGCACCCGCGTCTGCGCGCCGAGCCGCTCGAGCGCGTCCTGGAGCGCGAGCGCGTTGAGCACCGTCGCGAGCATGCCCACGTAGTCGGCCGTCGCGCGGTCCATGCCCTCGGCCGCCGCCTTCATGCCGCGGTAGATGTTCCCGCCGCCGACGACGACCGCGATCTCGATGCCGGCCGTCGTGAACCGCGAGCACCTCGCGGGCGATCGCCGTCGACGGTCTGCGGGTCGACCCCGTACTCGCGGTCGCCCATCAGGCTCTCGCCCGAGAGCTTCAGCAGGACGCGGCGGAACGCGGCGACCCTCGGCGGGCCGCTCCTCGAGCTCCTCCGGTCGAACGGTCACGACCCGGCGACCGAGACCCGCGCGAACGCGGTGACGCTCGCCCCCGCCTCGTCGAGCGCGGCGCCGACCGTCTTCGCGGCGTCGTGGATCCACGCCTGCTCGAGCAGGACGCCGCCGGGCGCCGCGCGAAGAAGCGCTTGGCGAGCATGCCGTCGACGATCTTCTCACGTGCCTGCTCCGGCTTCGACTGCACCTCGTCCGAGTTCAGGTAGATCTGGCGCTCGGCCGCGACCACGTCCGGCGGGACGTCGTCGCGGGACGTGTACTCGGGAGCCGCGAAGGAGATGTGCATCGCGACCTGGCGCGCGAGCTCCTCGGTGCCGCCCTCGAGCTGCACGAGCACGCCGATCTTGTTCGCCGGCGGATGGACGTAGCGCCGCGAGCATGCCGCCCTCGAACCGGTCGGCGCCGGCGATCACGATGTTCTCGCCGAGCTGGGCGATCAAGCTCCGTGCGCTCCGCGTCGAACGCGTCGGCCGCGGCGGGGCCGTCCGCGTGCACGGCGCGGAGCACCTTCTCGCCGAATGCCTGGAACGCCTCGTTCCTCGAGACGGGCTCGGTCTCGCAGCCGATCGCCGACGATCGACGCCGACGCCGGGTTCGACGATGACGCCCACGAGGCCCTCGGTCGTCGCCCGGTCGGCGCGCTTGCCGGCGGCGGCCATGCCCTTCTCCCGCAGCAGCGTCCGGGCCGCCTCGAGGTCGCCGCCGGTCTCCTGGAGCGCCCGCTTGCACGTCCATCATCCCGGCGCCGGTCTGCGTCGCGGAGCTCCTTGACGAGCGCCGCGCCGATCTCGGTGACGCCGGTCACGGCCGGTCTCCGGTCTCGACCGCGACGACCTCATCGGCGGTCACAGCGGCCTCGTCGGCGGCGGCCACGGGGGTGTCGTCCGAGGGCTCGGGCTCGGGCGCGTCGCCCGCCACGGTGACCTCGGCGGCTGCGGCAGGCTTCGCGACGGCTGCGGCCACGGGGGTGTCGTTCGAGGGCTCGGGCGCAGGCCCGGGCGCGTCGCCCTCCGGGGCCGCGGCAGGCGTCTCGTCGGCGGCAGGCGTCGCGGCGCGCTTGGGGGCGGCGGCGAGCTCCGCCTCCGTGACCTTGCTCTTCCCGGCCTCGATGCCGTCCGCGATCGCGCGGACCACGAGCGAGCACGAGCGGATCGCGTCGTCGTTGCCCGGGATGACGTACGTCACCTCGTCCGGGTCGCAGTTCGTGTCGACGAGCGCGATCACCGGGCAGGCCGAGGCGCTGCGCCTCGCGCAGCGCGAGCTGCTCCTTGCGCAGGTCGACGATGAACACCGCGTCGGGCTGGCGCTTCATGTCGAGACGCCGCCGAGGTTCGCCTCGAGCTTCTCGAGCTCGGCGCCCATCGCGATCCGCTCCTTCGCCGGCAGCAGGTCGAGCTGGCCCTCCTCCTTCAGGCGCCGCAGCTCGTGCAGGTACGCGATCCGGTCGGCGATCGTCCGCCAGTTGGTGAGCAGGCCGCCGAGCCAGCGGTGGGTGACGTACGGCTGCCCGACGCGCGTCGCCTCGCGCACGACCGCGTCCTGCGCCTGCTTCTTGGTGCCGACGAACAGGATCGTGCCGCCGCGCTCGGCGACGTTGCGCGCGAAGTCGTACGCCTCCTGGAGCAGCGCCTGGCGTCTGCTGGAGGTCGATGATGTAGATGCCGCCGCGCTCGTCGAAGATGAAGCGCTTCATCTTCGGGTTCCAGCGGCGCGTCTGGTGGCCGAAGTGCACTCCGGCCTCCAGCAGCTCCTTCATGGAGACGACTGCCACGATGGCGTCCTTTCGGTTGGTTGTCGGTGCGCCGGCGGGCGCGGACGGAACCGGGCTGGAAGCGCCGGCACCCCCGTCCGGAGGCGTCGCCGGGTAGGCGGGTCTGAGCGCGGAATCGTAGCGGGCGCGACCTGCTAGCGGGCGCTGCGCCGCGTCCCGTGCCCGCGCGAGCGCTGCCGCGAGGTCTGGCGGGAGCGGGGACGCGACGTCGATCCGCTCGCCCGTGAACGGATGCGTCGAACGCGAGCCGGTGGGCGTGCAGGAACTGCCGCTCGAGGCCGAGGTCGCCGGCCACGCCGTAGACCGGGTCGCCGCACACGGGCAGGCCGATCGCCTCGAGGTGGACGCGGATCTGGTGCGTGCGGCCGGTCTCGAGCCGCACCTCGAGCAGCGCGCGCTCGCCGAGCAGCTCCTCGCACCTCGAACCACGTCACCGCCTCGCGCGGCGTCGTCGGTGTCGAGCGAGTGCCGCGTCCGGTCGCGCCGGTCGCGGCCGATCGGCGCCTCGATCCGCCCCGTGCGCGAGCGTGGCCGTCCGCGGACGAGCGCGAGGTAGCGCCGCTCGACGCGCCGCTCCCGGATCGCCTCCGGACAGCCGCTCGTGCGCCTCGGCCGAGCGGGCGACGACGAGCAGCCCCGACGTGTCGCGGTCGAGCCGGTGGACGATCCCCGGCCGCTCCGGGTCGCCGCCCGCGGCCCCGAGCGCCGAGCAGCCCGTGCACCAGGGTCGCGCGCTCCGTCGGGCCCGGCGGGATGGACGACGAGGCCGGCGGGCTTGTCGACCACGAGCAGGTGCTCGTCCTCGTGGACGATCTCGAGCCCCAGCTCGACGGCAACGAGCTGTCGCTCGGCTCGGGAGCTCGACGTCGAGCTCCTCCCCGCCCTGCGAGCCGGTGGCTCTTCGGCCGGCGGTCGCCGTCGACGAGGACGGCGCCCGCTCGTCACGAGCCGCTCGGCGAGCGCGCGCGAGTCCCGACTCCGGGCAGCGTCGGCGACGACGGCGTCGAGCCGCCGGCCCGCGTCGGACTCAGGAACGCGAGAGCGGTGAGCGTGCCAACGGCGGCGCTCGACCGGTCGGCCGCCACGAACGACAGGAACAGCAGCCCGACGCCGACGACGATGAACGTGTCCGCGAGGTTGAACGCCGGCCAGTAGTCGAGGTCGAGGAAGTCGGTGACGTGGCCGAGCCGCAGCGCGGTCGACCAGGTTCGAGACGCTGCCGCCGAGCACGAGGCCGACCGCGACCGGCAGCAGCGGATGCCGGCGCGCCCGAGCGGGCGAAGAAGACGAGCAGGGCGCCGATCGCGAGCGCCGTGAGCGCGATCACGACCGACGTCGAGTCGGAGAACAGCCCGAACGCGATGCCGGTGTTGCGGACGTGGTGGATCGTGAACGGGCCGAGCGACGTCGACCGCCTCGCCGAGCGTCGAGGCGCCGCGACACGAGCGCCTTCGTCAGCTGGTCGGCGACCGCCGCGGCGACCGCGACGAGCGCCGAGCCCGACCCACTGGACCGGCGCCGGCGGCGAGCGACCGCGAGGCGCCCGGGATCGGCTGCAGCGCGTTCGTCGCCGAGCCGACGCGGACCTCGAGCTGGGCGCGCCGGGGCTCGGCGCGTGCCGGCTCGCTCAACCGCGCTCCTCGTCCGCGCTTGCACGGGACGCAGAGCACCGCATACGGGACGGCTGCGAGCCGCTCGTCGGGGATCGGCTGCCCGCAACGGACGCAGGTCCCGTACGTCCCGTCCTCGATCCGCGCGAGCGCGTCGTCGATCTCGCGGACGATCACCTCGGCGTTCTCCTCGAGCGACTCGTCGACCTCCCGGTCCAACATGTCGCTCGCGTGGTCGGCGATGTGCTGGTCGCCCGCGGCGCTCGAGAGCTCGCCGTCCTCGGTGTCGTCCTCGACGATGTCCTGGGCGGCGCGCAGGACGCGCTCGCGCAGCTCGAGCAGCTCGGCGCGGCGGTCGTCGAGTTCGATGGTCACGCGTGCTCCTTTCCGGGCGAGAGCCTGCGCTCCGCCTCTTCGGAGTGACATCCGTTCGATCTCGACGATCTTGTCGCGAGACGTGTGGCCGGCGACGACGCGGACGTCGCGACGCGTCAGGTCGCAGCGTGCTCGCGAGGAGGTCGACGACCTCGTCGTTCGCCCGGCCGCGCTCCGGCGCGGACGCGAACCCGGACCTTCCAGGCGTCGCCGAGCCGGCCGACGACTCGGAGCGGCGTGCGCCGGGCGAGACGCGGACGCGCAGACGGACGGGCTCGCACGTGCGGAGGTGTGTGTCGGGCAGGCTCGGCGAAAGGCACGCCCGAAGGATAGTGACCGCGGCCGGCGCCCGGCTACCCGGCGAGTCGGTCGACTCCCGGGTCGTGCGCGCGTCTCGTCCGAGGCGGCCTGGGGCTCGCGTCTTGCTGTCGGCCCCGGTGTTCTCGCCGTCGGAGACGACCTCGAGCGCGGCCCGGAGCATCGTCCGGATGCGGCGCGTCTCGGCGAAGAGCTGCTCCTTCTCGGCGATCGCGTCGCGCAGCAGGCGACGGCTCTCGGCGTTCGCCTCCTGCACGATCACGTCCGCCTCGCGGCGGGCCTGCTCCTTCATGTCCTGGGCGGCGCGCTCCGCCGAGACGAGCGTCGAGCGCAGGAGCGTCTCGAGCTCGACGTGGCGGGACGACCTCGGTCTCGAGCGCGTGGACCCGCTCGCCGAGCTCGGCGCGCTCGCGCCAGACGTCCTCGAAGCTGTCGGCGACCTCCTCGATCGCCTGCTCCACGCTCGAGCGCCGGTAGCCGAAGAGGCCGCGACGCAGCTCCAGGTGCCTCACTTCCACCGGTGTCAGGGACATCGCCACTCCTCCTTGCTCAGAGAATTCTGTCGACGAGCGCGTTCACGAGCATTCCCAGGATGTACGAGCGAGAAGACCGCCGACGATCGGCGACAGGTCGAGCGGGCCGAGCGGCGGGATCACGCGACGGAAGAGCCGCAGGTAGGGCTCGCAGACGTCGTAGAGGAACTGCCGCACGCGCTCGAGGGTCGGCGAGGCCCCGCCGGGGATCCACGAGGCGATGATGTACGCGAAGATCAGAAGGACGTAGACGCCGACGAACACGGACACGAAGCGCTGGACCGACGTCGCCGTGTCGGCCAGCAGCAACGAGCCGACGCCCGCGTCGCCCACGGCCATGGATTCTCGCCCGCGAAGGACGTTCCTGCGAGAGGACTTTGCCCGAGAGGTCCCGCGCGAAGCCCGGCGCCTACGCCTGGTTGAAGAAGGCGCCGGTGGGATCGAGCGCGCGGGCCCGCTCCTCGGCCGACACCTCGACGTTCCGCGGCGTCAGCAGGAAGACCTTGTCGGCGACGCGCTGCATGCTGCCGTCGAGGGCGTAGGTGAGGCCGCTCGCGAAGTCGATCAGCCGCTTCGAGAGCTCGGTGTCGGCGGACTGGAGGTTGAGGATCACCGGAACCGAGTCCTTGAACCGGTCGGCGATCTGCTGGGCGTCGTTGAAGCTCCGAGGCAGGACGAGGTGGACGCGCACCTGCGAGCCGGCGTTCTCGACGCCCCGCAGCCGCGACCGGCGCGAGGACGAGGTCTTCGACGGGGTGACCGCCGATTCCGGCTCCGAGGCGCTGTCCGCGTCGGCCCACGCCTCGGGCTCACGCCGCCGCGGGAGGCGGCGGACGTTCGCCCGGTCGCGGCGCCGGTAGTCGCGCTCGAGCTCCTCGCTCGTCGTCGTGAGCTCCTCGTCCCACTCCTCGTCCTCGGCGATGCCGAAGTAGACGAGCGTCCGGTTCCACACGTCGCCGAGGCCCATGTCAGGCGGGATCGTAACCCCTCCTCACGACGGTGGCCTGGTCCCGTTCCGGTCGGCCGCGCGCCCCGTCAGCGGAAGAGCGCGGAGCCGACCCGGATCAGCGTCGCTCCCTCCTCGACGGCGACGCGCCAGTCCTGCGACGTGCCCATCGAGAGCTCGGTCAGGCCGTGCTCGGCCGCCAGCTCGGCGAGCCGCCGGAACCACGGCCGCGACGCTTCGGGGTCGTCTGCGAGCGGCGGCATCGTCATCAGCCCGCGAATCGACGGGAACCGCTCCAGCCATGACCGCGATCGTCTCCGGGTCGATCCCGGACTTCGAGTCCTCGCCCGAGAGGTTGACCTCGAGCAGCGCCGGAACCGTGAGGCGGCGTGCGGCCGACTCGGAGTCGAGCGAGTGGACGAGCTCGCAGATCGGGTTGACACCTTCACCTTGTTCGACTGGAGATGGCCGATGAAGTGCCAGCGGAACGCGTCGCCGTACGCCGCATGCTTGGCGGCAAGGTCCTGGGCGCGGTTCTCGCCCACCACCTCGATGCCGGCCTCGACGAGGACACGGAGATCCTCGAGCGGTACGTACTTCGTGGCGACGACGACGGTCACGTGCGAGCCCGCCTCGTTCACGGACCTCGAGGTAGCGCTCCCGCACGGTCGAGCAGCTCAGGGGAGGCATCGGCGCGCCTCCTCCAGCAGTGCCTCCCGCTCGTTGGCCGACGGATCGTCGACGACGAGATCGAGCAGGCGGGCGAGCTCGACCCCGAGTGCAGGGCCTTCGCGGTAGCCGATCGTGATCAGGTCGCTCCCGTCGACGGCGAGGTCCGCGAGCGTGTGCGGGCTGAGACGCTCCTCCTCGATGCGCTGGGCAAGCAGCTCCAGGTGCTCGAGCTCCCACGGCTCGACCACCTTGGCGGCGAGGTCGGCCCGCTTGTGGGCGACGAGCTCGCGGGCGACGTCGATCCCGTGCGAGGCGAGGAAGCGGCGCGCGAACCGGCCGTCGATCGGCCCGTCGAGGTGGAAGGCGTGCCCGGCGACGAGCCGGCGGACACGGGCCGGAGCACGTTCGGGTACCGGAGGCGCCGCAGCACGCGGCCGGCGATACACGCGCCGACCTCGGCGTGCGGGTCGCGCCCGGCGTCACGTTCGGGCTTGCCGAGGTCGTGCAGCAGCGCGCAGAGGCGCACGGCCAGCGTCGCCCCGGCGTCGGCGGCGTGTCTGGACGACCGCGAAGACGTGCTCGTCGAGCGTGCCGGGCTGGCGGGCCGAGCCGAGCTCGTGGCCGATCGCCGCGCGGAACTCGGGGATGACCTCGACCAGCGCCCCCGTGTCGCGGGCCAGGCGGAGCGCCAGAGCGGGCCGCGACCCGAGCAGGAGCTTCGACAGCTCGCCCATGCCGTCGGCGTCGAGCCCGCCGCCGATCCGCTCGCGCCGAGACGTGGCGGAGCCCGCCGGCCTCGTGCGCGCATCTGCGCCAGCGTCTCCTCCGTGAGCGTGAAGGAGAGCTGCGAGACGAGCCGCAGACCGCGCAGGATCCGCAGCGGGTCCTCGCCGGAAGCTCGTCCGGGCTCACGGTGTGCAGCTCGCGCCGCTCGAGGTCCGCGTGCCCGCCGAAGGGGTCGACGAGCTCGCCGGTCGAGAGCCGACGCGCCATGGCGTTGACCGTGAAGTCGCGCCGCGCCATGTCGTCCGCGATCGAGACGGACGGGATCGGCCGACGATCTCGAAGTCGCGATGGCCAGGCCCGACGCTGCGCTCCTTCCGCGGCGGCGTCAGCTCGATCCCCGCGGGCACCAGCGCACGTGATCGCGCGATCCCGCGGGTAGAAGCGGACCCCGACGAGCTGGCCGTGCACCTCCATGTCCTCGACGCGCCCGTGCGGCTCGAGCGCGGCGCGGAGCCCGGCGTGGTCGACGCCCGGGACGAGGAAGTCCTCGTCCGCGTGCGGGATCCCGAGCAGCTCGTCGCCCTTGGGAGAATTCATGTAGTCTTCGGGGTTACCCTCAAAAGCCGTCCAAAGGAGTTCGCTATAATCCGTGCGGGTTACCGGAAAGGCTGTGGATGTGCTCAACCAGGTATTTACTGGCGGCATGAGGGTAAAGTTTTGTACGAATACGTCTTCGGGTGAAATCGTGCCGCGCTCCATGATCCAGTTCGTGATGAGCTCGCGCACCTCAACGGTGGATTGGTAGAGCTTGGGAGCCGATGGGAACTTTCCAGTCGCCCGGTAGTTGTTGAGGGCTACCCGGACAACCTGGTCCATGGCAAGGTATTCGCCGTTTAACTTTAATTCAACCACGCGGCTGCCCGACTGGTTTGGTCACGTCCAACCGGTACTCGATACCCGACCACAGGTCATAGTTGTAGTCGCGCACCGCCGAATTAATCGTCACACCAGCCTGGTTCGTAGAAGTACTGGTTGAAGTATTTAGCGTCCATCTCCAATTCGTCTTTGATCATCTGGCCAGTGGCTTCGATGACATACAGCGTGTTGTCATAGATGTAGACCGCATAGGCATCTTTGAGCTTGATCGGTCCCGCACTTAGCTTGGCCTGATTGGTGAAGAGGGCTGCCAGTGAAGCTTCGACCGGGAAGCCAGCTTCAGCTGCGGCGTCCATCTGCACCTGGTTGATCAGGTCAGCCATCGGGCCGTCTTTAATACGGGCGATGAAATCCGCCGGGGAAGTCACCGGTCGCGGTGCCGATGGGGGTGTTAATGTAGGTTACGGTGGTGTCATGGTAAGGCTGAGTAATGGCGGTAATAGCTGGGTCTTCAGCAGAAGTTCCCATCGCTGGAGTTGTGCTGATTTTGGTCGTCACTGTCCAGTCGTTGCCAGCACCGCTGACGGTGATGCGGATGTCGGAAATGTTGCGGCCATGGTAGTTGGGTTCAGTGATCAATACACCGTTAATAAGCTTGCCGGCCACATTGGCATGGGCATGACCGGCTAAAATCACGTCAATTCCCGGGACTTCATTGGCCAGGAATTTGGCGAAGTTTTCGTCACGGCCGTAACCGTAGGTCTCATCCAGACCGGTATGCGCAGCCACCACGATCACATCCGCGCCTGCCGCCCTCATTTCGGGAACGTAATGGTTGGCAGCAGTCATGGCATCGCCAAAGACACAATCCACAATATTCTCAGGCCGTTCCCAGTGGGTCACTGCCGGCGGGGTAAGGCCTAAAATGCCAACCTGCACACCGCCCACATCCTTGATGACATACGGCTGGAAGGTGTAGTCGCGGCAGCCAGTGACATTGGCGGAGAGCAGCGGGTAATCCGCTTCAGCCCTGGTATTTGTTGAGAACAGCCGGCCCGTAATTGAACTCGTGGTTCCCGATAGTGCCGGAAACGATATTCCATTTTGTTCATGCCGCGGCCAGCGGATTCATCACGCTGGTATCGATCATGTTGAAGTAATAGGCCAGCGGGGTTCCCTGGATGGTATCGCCGTTGTCAATGAGGATGGTATTGGGATTGATGGCGAACACACTCTTGGCGTATGTCCAGAATCTTGGCCAGGCCACGCTGCGACGATCCGGTAGGTACACTGTCAGTGAAATAATCGTAGTTATCGACATTGCCATGGATGTCGGCGGTGCCAAGGATAACGATATCTTTCGGTTTCTGCGGCAATGGCAGTGCCAGTGGGCTTTACAACTGAAATCGCCAGGCTCAGTACGAGAATTAGAGCCAATAAGACTTGAAATTTCTTGGTCATCATGTTTCTCCTGTCCCTGAAAATTTTTAATTTATTTTGCATCCATATGGGATTTTTAACGAACCTTCCCTACCTCAATTTCTCTAAGGGAAAGCAAACCACCCTCCCAGGCAAGCGGGGAGTTTAATCCATAATCGATGCCAATACCAACGATCCGCCTCAATTGCGGATAGATGGCAGGCTTACCCAACCTTATTTTCAGCTGACCCCTCCCGTGGCTTTGAATGTGGAAAAAAGTAGGTTGTGGATATTTATTTATGGGTGCGATGAGCGCGATGTCGATCGGTTAAATTATTCCCCCCGCTGATGGCCTCCTTTCCCTGATCAGGAAAAACGCCGCATAGACGCAAAAAAAGCCGTGCGATAAGAAAGTTCACGGCCGGTTACGCCACTTGCTCGCCTACCCCCTGGCGTCCAGTTGGATAGAGATAGGGTCATTGCATCCGATATGGTATTTTACGGTTTGTTTTGCGGTTTAAAAATTATAAACTTTTTTGATCGAGAATTCAATAGTAACGGCGAATTTCAAAGAATTATAGCCTAGATGATAGCGGCCTTATCAGAAGAGGCAGCACCTGATGCCCGGCTGAAGCCTGGCAGATGAATGCTTTCATTAGCAAGACCCGTATACTGGTAATATTTTTCAGCCAGAATTTTGTACAAATTGCGCACTGGCAGATTTTTCCACCAGGTTGACAGTACAGCCGCCAAAACCGGCACCGGTCAGCCGCGCTCCAATGCAGCCAGGCAGGCTCTGCGCGGTCTCGACCAGCAGGTCCAATTCCGGGGTGGAAACCTGATACAGATCGCGCAGCGAGGCGTGACAGGCGTTCATTAATTGACCAAACTTGCGTATCCGCCCGTTCTCCAACAGAGAAACCGCCTGTTGGGTGCGGCGGATTTCTTCCACCACATGCCGGGCGCGTGATTCATGGATGGCAGACAGGCGATGGGAATGCTGATTGAACTGCTCGAGGCTGACATCACGCAGGGAGCGAATACCCGGCAGACCAGTCGTAATTCAGCCAGAGCAGCTTCGCAGGACCGGCGCCGGTCATTGTAGGCGCTGGCAGTCAACTGGCGGCGGAGGGTAGTATCCGCGATGATGATGTCTATTCCATCTGGCAGCGGCAGACTGCGCCACTCCAGCGATCGGCAATCTAACAGTAGCAGCTTGTTCTTGGATGCCGCAAGCCGAGGCAAATTGATCCATGATGCCAGAGTTGACCCCAACGTAGTCATTCTCGGCGCGCCGACCCAGTTTGGCGAACTCCATGCCAGATATTGTCCATTTTCCCAGGGTTGACCAGGCAATGGCAAATGCCATCTCAACCGAGGCCGAGGAACTGAGCCCAGCTCCGATCGGAACGTCGGAGGCAAATACGGCATTCATCGCCGGCGCGCTCAATGCGGCCGAATCAATGGCCCAGGCGACCCCGGCAGGATAATGTGCCCATCAGGCAGGCGCTGCCGGAGGTTGTGCGGTGTTCTTGCAGGCTGGAACGGGAAAAACGAACTTCCTCCGAGAAATCGAGTGCAATCAGGCGGGATTCATCCCCCTCAGCTGCAGAAAAAGCGATCGTGGTTAACCGGTCAATGGCAGCCGGCAGGACAAAGCCATCGTTGTAGTCCACGTGCTCGCCAAGAATGTTGACCCGTCCCGGGGCAAGCGCCAGCGCTGGGAGATGCGCCGAAGCGCTGCTGAAAGGCCTGGATAACCCGCTGACGCGTATTCACGAATTGAATTTTATCGGATGGGCAGTGAAATGACCTAACCGGAGAGGCTTGGAATTTGCGCAGACCGTTTATAGCTAAACTGGATTGAGCAACAGCTGCTGTAAATCACCTTCCGCCTGCGCCAGCGGCACTGACATTGCATAAGACCATTCGGCACACAACAGACCTTCAGCCCGGCGCAGAATGTTTTTATCGTCGTCGTTGAGCGATTTTCTTTGAGCCAGAGCCGTGAGGTCGCGGATCACCTGGCAAATCAATTCGGCTTTCCCGTCCGCCAATTCCTTGCGCAACTGTGATTTGCGCACAAAGCGGTCATCCGCAAGGGTCTCGCTGGAGCCCTTTAGAATGGAGAATAAATCTTTAAATTCATGTTTGACTTGGGAGCCCGTAAGCGGCTCTCTGTCCTGGCGTCCACTGGAACGCAAATCGTAAGGTCGCGGACCTGCACCAGGTAGAAGAGTGCAGTTTGGTCCGCAAGAGCACGTTCCTCCACGCCGACGATCTTCCCGACGCCAAAGGTCCAGTGAACGACGTGATCACCTATATTGAAATCCATCGCCGCCTCCTGTCCTGATAAAAAAAGCCAATCCTATGAGAGGATTGGCAAATTTGGATCGCTATCCTAAGATATGTAGATTTATTGTATCACTTATGGGGGAGATGCGCGGCTTATAAATTTACCTTGGCGCGCAACTGCTCAAGGCGCTGCTTCAGTTCGTCTGCGCTCAAAATATTCGGCGACGTAATCCCCTGCAAATTACCGGCATCCGTGATACGGGCAGCCTCTTCGCGGATTTCTTGGATCTCGCGCGTAAGATCTTCCGGCGATCCCATCTCTTCGATTTTGGCTTCAAGAGCCTCAATTTCATTGATCAACCACGGTTCCATTTTGACCTCCAGTAAGTACTACTTAAATCCAGTAATAATTACAGCCAACCAGTAATATTCGATTGGCTTTACGAATTCTTATCCCTCTCTATACGATATTACGGCTTTCAGTGAACTTAGTCCGGTAAGCGACGACTAGCGCAGCGCCGGATAGCCATCCAGGGGGATGCCAGCCGCCTCGAACCAGCCGGCAATCGTTTCCAATTCCGAATTGGAAGGCGCGCCGCCTTCACCACTGGCAGTGGTCAAACCGACGTATTGACCGCGAGCCGGGTTATCTGTGATTGTCCAGATGGCGAACTGCTGCAGCCGGAAGGAGGAGTCCTGAAACTCGCAAGCCCATCAGCTTGCGCAATTCTTCCATAGGCGGCTCGATCCTGACCGAGTAGACTTCTCCTCCACTCGGGAGCCTCCAAGTGCATATTGGCACAGGCGACATCCACTTCCAGCGAGACTTCATCCTTGTCTTCCAGGAAGATGTAAAGCTCATGCCGCACCACCATGGTTTGCAGGTCTGGCGAGGGTGCCAGGAAGGTTGTACCGGGCTGGATGGTCAACTCGATGGAATCCTCCACCTTCAATGAGACCTCAACTTCAATGCTTTCCAGACTTACCCCGCGGACATCCGCGGTCAGGAGGCCCAGCGCAATTGCCTCCTGCAGATCAATCCGGCGCGGCTCTTTGATCTGTCCAATAGCTACGGTCACCGGTTCAGGAATCGCCGGCCAGGGCGAAAATTGCAACGTAAAGTTCCTGGACGGAGCGCGGAACGCGGAAGGCCAGACGGTCGGTATAGACTTGGCCGTAATAGGTATCGCCACCGTACAACCATTGATGCAGGGTTGAAGTCTTTATTAATTTCATTTCCCGCGCCGTCGAGCAGCACAAAGTCGTCATCATATACCGAGCCGCGTTCGTCAATGGTGCGCTCAATGGACACATCCATGGATAGGTAATCATATTCGTCATCCGGACGGTCGGGCCATTGGCGACTATCTGCAACGGATTAATGGAAGAACGCATGACATTGTTGACGGTCACCGCCCAACCGTTATAGGCAGTACGCTGCCCGACCCGCCCGATATAGCTTGCGGGGTTGGTGTAGCCGGGGCGTCGGTGTTGGAAAAATGTATGCTTACAGAATCACAGCCGGTTAAAACCAACATATAAATAAAGCTCAATACCAAGATTTTACATATTCGTTGAAATGACATATTAGCCCCCGCTGTTCGCCATTACTGATTGAATTCTGACAACTTTATGCAGTCATTTAATTAGTGTTTATCCTTAACACGGAATATAAAAATTAACGCATATAAAACAGAATTTTGACTAACCCTCTTCTAGCTTTTTAGCCTTCCAGACCAGGTTTATTTTTGAATTTAGTAAAGCATTTTCAACCTGGCACGTAAAATGAATATTCGTGTTGAAGAATTACCCGACCTATTTATATGACCTCGAGCATTTTTTTATCTTCCTCAAAGAAACAAATGACATCTTTATGAAATTTGAACTTGCATAATTCTAAAAATGTTGTAATATATTTCATAGTGATTAATGCAAAATTCCCTGGAATTCAAAAACAAATTAGAGGTCTTGCTCGCTGAACTCACCCATAGTGAGCAGCGTATTGCTGCCTATTTGATGAACTATTACGAACAGGCAGCGCTCTATTCCGCAGCTGAACTTGCCCAACAATTGCAGATCAGCGAAGCCACTGTGGTCCGGTTTGCCCGGCGAGTAGGATATTCCGGGTATCCAGCTTTACATCGCGACCTGCTGGATATCTTGCACGAGCAGGCAACCACATCCTCCAGGCTGCAAACCAAACTTGCAGATCTAAAAAGCAGCCCAGGCCATGTTTTCACGAAAACCGTGGAGATGAGGAAATTAAATACCTGGTGGATGCCGAGCAAAACATTAACCTCGAGGATTTTGACAAGGCAGTGGAAATCATTCTCGCTGGACGACGCCTGTTTATCGTCAGCGGGGGACCTTCAAGCATACTGGCCGATTTGCTCGATATCCGCTTACGCCGCTTTGGGATGGAGACGGTCCTGATAACGGAAACCGGGCGAAATATTTACGAAAAATTACTTTTACTCCAACCAGATGACGCGGTAATCGTTGCCGCGTTTCACAATATCACCAAAGAATTGACCGCAGTCCTTAGCCATGCCGCGAACACCGGTTGCCGTTCTGTGTTTATTACAGACACATTGGGGCCATTTTTTGCAGACAAAGCCACGGTCATTCTTTCAGCGATGC
>CAWCAV010000006.1:0-152501 GCA_963793655.1 uncultured Actinomycetes bacterium | reverse complement strand
CGCATCGCTAGGCTTGCGCCTCTTCGAGCGCCCATTCCCGGGCGGCTCTTTCGACCTCGTGCGGCAGCCGCTCGAACGTGACGAGCTCACCGCCCGCATCTCGCATGGCCTGGGTCACCTTCCTCGCCCACACGTTCTCCCAGACGAGGACGGCCGCCCAGTTGTTCGGCTCCAGGTCTGCCGCGATGTCCATCAGGTCGTCCTCGTTGAAGAGGCCGCCCACTTCCACGCCGGCGCTCTCCAGCGCCGCCTGCACTTCCGGGTCGAGCTCCGTCAGCTCCATCGCGACCGCGTCGCCGCCGGAACCCTTGCCGACGAAGGCGATGTCGATCACGCGGATCGTTCCAGCGTCCACGAGTTCGCTGATCGCCGGGGCGATCTCGCCGCGGAACTGGTTTCCGGAAACGCGATGACCGCGAAATCCACAGGTCCAATCTCGTCCATGTGCTCCTCTCCCTGTCCGTCTCGCAGTTACGAAGCTGCGAGCGCCTTCGCCTTGATCGCGTCGAACTCAGCCTGCGTGATCGCTCCCGAGTCGAGGAGGCCCTTTGCCTTCTCGATCTCGGCAGCTGCGCTGCCGCTTCCGGCGACATTGCGCACGTAGTCGTCCATCTGCGCCTGCTGCGCCTGCGCCTGCCTGACGCTGCGTTCGGTCATGCCTTCGTGGTTGGCGATCATGTAGATGAACACGCCGAGGAACGGCACGACGATCACAAAGATGATCCAAAGCACCTTCGAGAAGCCTGACGTGTCGCGGCGGCGGAAGACGTCCGAGAAGACCGTGATCAGGAGCCAGAACCAGATGATCCAGGCGAAGAAGGATGAGCATCGTCCAAGAAGACGTGGAGCGATCGGGTAATCAGCGGCGATTGGCAACGCAACCCTCCTTGTCTCCTATGGATGACCACTCTCTCAGAAACCGTCGACCGCTGTCGACTGGTTCACCGGGCTCTCACCCGGGTGACGCGACTCGGCACGCTGCGCGTGTACAATACGCCCAGATGAGTCGACAGACGCCAGCGGCTGCGCGCACGCCGGCGATTGCCCCGTTGATCGAGACGAAGCTCGGCCCGCCCCGAGCCCGTCCCGGCCTCGTGGTCCGCCCCCGGCTTCTCGGCCAGATAGACCGGTTCGCGCCCCTCGCGTTGACGCTCATCGACGCCCCGGTCGGCTTCGGCAAGACGATGCTCGTGGAATCCTGGCTCGCCCGCACGGGCGGGGCGGTCGCCTGGGTGTCGCTCGAATCCGCCGACAACGACCCCGCCCGGCTCTGGACGTACGTCGCCACCGCGGTCGATCGGATCCGGCCGGGTATGGGACGCAGCTCGCTTGCCCTGCTGCGCTCTCCCGGCGCGTCACCCGAGAGCGTCGTCGACGAGCTGGTGAACGGGGTGCATGCGTACCGTCAGCCGGTGGCGATCGTCCTCGACGACCTCCACGTGATCTCCGACGAGATGTGCTGGCGGTCGTTGGCGCACCTGGTCGAGCATCTGCCGGAGCAGGCGCGAATGATCGTGACGACCCGCGCCGACCCGCCGTTGCCGCTCGGACGCCTCCGCGCGCGGGGTGCGCTCGGAGAGATCCGAGCTCGCGACCTCGCGTTCAGCGTCGAGGAGGCACGCGAGCTGCTCGTAGACCGGGAGGGGATCGCCCTCGAGGACACCGACGTCGAGCTCCTCGTCGACCGGACGGAAGGGTGGCCGGCGGGCCTGTACCTCGCCGCCCTCTGGCTCAGGGGACTGGAGGATCCGCGCGCGGACGTGCGGGCGTTCCACGGCAACCAACGGCACGTGGCGGATTACCTTACCGGCGAGGTTCTCGACCGGCTGGACGACGACACGCGGCGGTTCCTCCTCGAGTCGTCCGTCCTCGGCAGCTTCGATGCGGTCCTGTGCGATGCCGTCCTCGGACGGTCGGACTCCGCTGCACGGCTTCGCCGGCTCGAGCGCGAGAACGGCTTCCTCGTCGCGCTCGACCCCCACGGCGAGTGGTTCCGGTACCACCACCTCTTCGGCGAGCTGCTCCAGCTCGAGCTCGCGACGGCCGAGCCGACTGCCCCGGCCCGGCTGCACATGGCCGCGAGCGAGTGGTGCAGGGCGCACGGCCGGCTCGAGGACGCGCTCGAGCATGCCTCGGCCGTGGGCGACTTTGCGCTCGTGGCAGAGATCCTCGGCGACGAGCACCGTAGGTTCCTCCGTAACGGGCGTCTCACGACCCTGCTTCGTTGGTCGGGCTCGCTTCCGGAGGACCTGCTCCTCGAGCGCCCGGAGGTCGCGCTCGCGGCGGTGCTCGCAGCGGGGCTGCTCGGACGCTCGGCGCACATCCGACGTCGATACACCGCCGTCGCCGAGCGTGCACGCTCGGAGCACCCGGAGGCTTGGACTTCCTACCGCGAAGCCGCGCTCGGGCTCGGACGCCTCGCGTGGGTCGAAGGCGACATGGGAGAGGCGATCGAGCTGGGCCGACGTACCCTCGCCGTCATGCGGGACGTCACGGAGGCCGCTGTCCCGGCCCTGGCGTGCTACGGCTTCCTCCTCTTCCTGGCAGGCGACCACGGTGAGTCGCGCATCCGGGCGCAGGAAGCGCTCGACCGCCCCGAAGCGGCCGAGCGCCCGCACGGGATGGTGATGGCGCTCGCCACGCTCTCGCTCCTCGATTCGGCTTCGGGTCGTGCAACCTCGGCGGACGAGGGGGCACGGGAGGCGATCGCCGCGGCGCTGGCGGCGGGCGTCGACCAGTCGGCCTCGGGTGGGGCGGCGCGCGTAGCCCTGGCATCTGCGCTCGCCGCGCGGGGCAACCTCCGGGACGCAGAGCGCGAGGCGATGGAGGGGGAGAGGCTTCGGCGGTGCCCCGATCCGGAGGCCGCCCATCTCCACGCACTGCTCGTCCTGGCGCGCATCCGGGCGGGCCGCGGACAGCTCCAGCGGGCAGCCGCAGATCTCGACCACGTCAGGAGCAGCCTCGAGACGTTCACGGACGCCGGCGCGCTTCCCGAGTTGGCCGACACCGTCGAGAAGACGCTCGAGCACGCGCGAGCAACCGCGGGCCTGGTCACGGAGGTGCCGACCGAGGCCGAGTTGAACGTCCTGCGCCTCCTCTCGACGGACCTCTCGCAGCGACAGATCGGCGCTCGCCTGTTCCTGTCGGTCAACACGGTGAAGACACATACACGCACGCTCTACCGCAAGCTCGGGGTGAGCTCCCGGGAGGAGGCGGTCGAGAGGGCCACCGCGCTCGGCCACCTCGGCGAGTGCAGTTCACCCGGGTGAGTCCGAGCGTGGGGCGCGCGCGAGCGAAGGCGCCGTGCCACAGTGATCCCGTGGACGCAGTGCGCTACCGCATCGTGGTAGCAGGGGAGTTGGGCCCCCGGTATTCCGGGGCCTTCGAGGGGATGACCGTCGAGCCGGGCGACGGGACGACGGCGCTCGTCGGGCGGATCACGGATCAAGCACATCTCCAGGGAGTGCTCGAGCGGATCGCGAGCCTGGGTCTCAGGCTCGTGAGCGTCAGCGGGGAGAACGGCCGAGCGGCTTGATCGAGGGCGTCGCGCGCTCTAGACCACCCGACGATGCTCAGACGGCCGCGGAAGGCTCCCGGGCCGCGGCCGCTGCCTCCACGGCCCTGACCTGCGCGAGCTCGCGGCTGATGTGGAGCGCCGCGGACGTGAGGGGCGCGGCGAGCACCATCCCGATCATCCCGAAGATGCTCCCGAGGCCGATCGTGACGATCAGGACGACGAGCGGGTTGAGGTCGAGCGTCGCACCGAACGCGAGCGGCTGGACGATGTTCTGGAGCAGCCCGTTGGCGAGGATCACGACCACGAGCATGATGAGCGCCGTCGTGGTGCCCTGGGAAGCAAGCGCGAGCATCACCGCGAACGCTCCCGACACGAAAGCCCCGATGTAGGGCACGTAGGCGGTGACGAACACGACCACGGCGATCGTGCCCGCAAGCGGGACGTCGAGGACGAGCGCGGCGAGCCCGACGACGATCGCGTTGAACCCTGCGACGTAGGTGACGCCCAGGAAGTAGCGGCGGAGCGAGCGCATCACGTTGCCCGTGATGATCGTCGCGACGTCGCGCGGGACACCGAGGTTGCGGTCGACGAAGCGTCGGACGGCAGGCCCGTCCTTCAGGAGGAAGAACGTCGAGAAGATGGTGAACGTGAGAAAGAAGACGAGTGAGGTCACGCCCTTGATCCCCTCGGAAAGCCCCTGGAGCAGCGTCTTCCCGGTCTGCGCCGTCGAGCTCTTCACCTGATCGGAGGTCGACGACGTCCCGCCGGCCCCGGCGTCGTTGAACCAGCCCTCGATCTTGTCGACCGCTTCCGTCGCGGCCGCCTTGATCTCGGACGACTGCTCGTAGATCCCACCGAAGACCATCAACGCGATCACGACCGTGATCGTGAGCAGGAGGAGCAGCACGATCGCGGCGCCGGCTGCTCGCGGGATCCGGTGGCGCTGGAGCTTCGCTACGAGGGGACCGGCGACCGTGGCCAGGATCGCACCGAGGGTCACGGGCACGACGATCGTCGAGGTCAGGTCGAGGAGCCAGACCATTCCTACGATCAGGATCGCGACCCCAACGAGGAACCAGGCGAGCAGGCCGAGGTCGCGGAGCCACATCGGGGCCGAGAACACGCGTGAGAGCGACGTGACGTCGATCTGCAGGACCGTGGGGGCTGCCTCGCTCACGGACGCGGGCGCAGCTGCCGATTCGCCGTGTTGTCGCGTGAATCGGTCGAAGAGGCTGAACCTCACGAGGGGCATTCTCTTCCGCCTATCGGACGATTTCCCGAGCAAGTCCGCGTGGTGCGGATGACCGGCCTCCGCGGGTCCCGCTGCGGCAACCCATGCCGGGTGTGGGCGACCGGAGAGTGCGGGTTCACGCCTCGATCACGCCGGGGACTCCCGCGGTACCGACGGCGCCCGGCTGGGCGGCGGCCCGGTCGCGACGTCCTCGGCGTGGTACGCGGCACGGAGCGCCTCCTCCTCGTCCTTCCTCGGAAAGACGAAGAAGACGAGCGACATCCCGATCAGCACCGCGACCATGGCCGCTGTGTACGCCCAGCGGTCGCCGTCGAGGAACGACTGCTGGGCGGCGGCGGTGATCCGATCCGCGTACTGCGGATGCTTTGCGGCGAGGTCCTCGGCGCTTGCGAACGAGAGCTGGAGCTGGGCCTGGGTGCTGTCCGTGACGTTCTTCCCGGAGCCGGAGATCGCCTCGCCCATCGCCGACGCGTAGCCCGCCGTGAGCAGCGCCCCGAAGGCCGAGGTCATGAGGGCGCCTCCGAGGTCGCGCTGCAGGTCGGCGGTCCCGGATGCCATCCCGACGCGCGTGACCGGCACGGAGCCGGTGAGCGAGTTCGAGGACGGCGTCCCGGCGAGCCCGACTCCGGCGCCGAGGAAGCAGAGTGGAAGCGCGACCTTCCAGTACGGCACGTCCTCGTGCCAGAGCAGCAACATGCCCGCGAAGGAGAGCAGGATCAGGACTTGCCCGGCCAGCAGCGTCAGCCGGGAGCCGTGCGACCCGACCAGCTTCGCGGAGCGTGGCGCGACGACGACCATGAAGAGCACGGCGGGGAGGATCGACGCGCCGGCCTCCATCGTCGAGTACCCGAGCACGTTCTGGAGGTACTGCTGATTGATGAACGCCGCGCCCATCAGCGAGCCGAACACGATGATCCCCGCGAGCGCCGCGACCCAGAAGGTCTTGCGCGCCGCGACACGGAGGTCGTAGAGCGGGTTCTCCGCCCGCCGCTGCCGGAGGACAAAGGCGGTCGCCGCGGCCAGAGCGACGATCAGCAGCCCGATCGCGAGCGTCCGCTCGTTCGGAACGGGCATGAAGTTGATCGACATGACGAGCGCACCGACCAGCACGACGGAGAGGATCCCGCCGAGGTTGTCGACGGGCTCGGTCGACTCGTTCACGTGACCCGGGACGTAGCGGATCGCCATGAAGAGCGCGACGGCGACGAGGGGCAGGGTGACGAGGAAGACCGATCCCCAGTCGAAGTGCTCGAGGAGGGCACCGGAGACGAGCGGCCCGAGCGCTGCTATGCCCCCGCCGAGGGCCGACCAGAGCGCGATGGACTTCGTCCGGGCCGGCCCCGACCACAACGCCGTGATCAGCGCCAGGGTGGTCGGGTACGCCAAGCCCGCGGAGATCCCGCCGACGACGCGTGCGAGGAACAGCACCGTGTCGGACGGCGCGAAGCCGGCGACCAAGGACGCCGGGACGGACAGGCCCATCCCGAGGACGATCATCAGCTTGCGGCCGTAGCGGTCGCCGATCGCGCCCAGCCAGATCACCGAGGCTGCAAGCCCGAGCGAGTAGCCGACCGCGATCAGGTTCAGCATCGTCTGCGACGAGTCGAACGACTCGCCGATGTCCGGCAGCGCGACGTTCGCGACGGACAGGTTGAGGTTCGCGACGGCCGCGACGAGGATCAACGACACGAGCACGAGGCTCGCCCCTGCCGGTGCGGACCCGGCTCCGCTCGGGCTGTCCGCGGCCGCGCTCACCCCTACGAACCCATCTCCGCGACGACGCGCCCGGTCGTCACCGCGTCCCGGAGCGCGGCGTAGTCCCGCTCGTTCTGGTCGGCGTACGCCTCCGCGAAGGATCCCATTGCCTGGTCGAAGGTGTCGCCCGTCCCGAGGTACGACGCGATCGCGATCGCGTCTCCCGAGCGTGCGTGGGCGCGGGCGAGCGTCCAGCCGCACACCTCGGCATAGATCGCGAGCGTCTTCGGATCCATTCCCTCGACGTCGGCCGACCCCTTCGCGTCCCAGAGCTGGCGGACGTAGAAGTCCCGAGCTCACGCCGTCGATCCCCGTCGATGCGGTCCCAGCCGAGCATGATGTCGCTCGCCGCCTGCATCATCCGCTGGCCCTCGACGACGCGCTGCCCGTGGTTCGCGATACTCGCTCTTGCCGAGGAACGGCTCGAGCACGGAGGTCTGCGCCTCCTTGAACTGCAGGAACAGCGGGTCGTCCTCGTCGCGCCCGGTAACAAGGCGATCCAGGCGCGTGTCCCGACGCTAGCCGACGCCGACGACCTTGCGGGCGGCGTGCAGGTAGTGGAAGCGCTCGAGCAGCTTGCGGCGGTCACGCGGCAGCGTGCGTCGGTAGGAGCGGATGATCGACCGGAGTATCTCCTCCAGCCGGTCGGCGGCCTCCTGCGGCATCAGATCCTCGATCGGGACGACCAGAGGTGGGTCGCCGACGATCCGCGGGCGACCGTCGACGACCTCGGTCAGCTTCCCGAGGGCCTTCAGGCTGTCCTTGGTCCGGGCCTTGGCGACGTTCCGCCGGAGCTTCTTGACGCGCTTCTTGCCCGCCGCGCGTCCCCACCGGTCGATGATCGTGGTCGATCTCGAGACGCGCGTACCAGATGTCCATGACGCCCTTCCGCGCGAACTCCTGCATGGCGGTGCGGTACGAGCGAGCGCCTGCCGCGACCGCTGCCCGACGTGCCGCCTCGTCGAACCCCAGCTCCCGGGCCGCGACGACGAAGCTCGCGACCAGTCGCTTCACGTCCCACTCGAACGGCCCCGGCAGCGTCTCGTCGAAGTCGTTGAGGCTGAACACGATCCGGCGATCGGGCGCCGCGAAGCCACCGAAGTTCGAGAGGTGCGCGTCGCCGCACAGCTGCGCGTGCAGCCCGGAGCGCGGTGCGGCTGCGAGATCGGCCGCCATGATGTACGCCGCCCCCCGGAAGAACGCGAACGGCGAGACCAGCATCCGTCCGTAGCGGATCGGCACGAGCTCCGGGACGCGTGTCCGCGCCTGGTCCTCGAGCAGCACGATCGGATCGGGGCGCGCAGGCGACGGCTCCCACTCGCCGTGGCTGCGGCGCGACACCCCCGTTCGCGCGGCCTTGCCGCGGGCTACGCGTTCGGCGGGCGTGAGATGGGCGACGGTCCGAGCGGGTGCCCGGCGCGGCTTGTCCGCCGGGACGGCCACCGCGGCGGGAGCCGGCGTCGCTACCTCCGCCTCGCCGTCGCGGGCCGGAGGACGTGCTTCCTGCGTCGTCGTTGGAACGGCCTCCGCCCGTGTCTCTCCGGCGTCCGCAGGGCCAGGCTCGGTGTTGGTCTCGTCGAGCTCCATGTGATCCTCCCTCGACGGCGCCACGTGCGCCTCGCCCCCTCGGTAACTCTTGCGAACCGGCGGGAGTGGGACAAGGTGGGCGGCAACCTTCACCCGGGTGAAGCGGCGTCGACGCGGGCCGACCGACCCGTTGCTCCCCGCGTACTGGTTCCGCGGGACGTTCGGCCGGTCGTAGCGCACGCCTAGGGTCGCGGCTGGCGCACCGCGTGCCGCCAGCGGACGTCTGTCGCGGGCCCCCCCTCCACCCTGGGCGCGCCGTCGGTCGGGTGCGACTCGAACCAGCGTGCGTAGCGCTCGGCGAGTGGGGCGGCGGTGAGGCCGTGCAGCAGGACGGAGAGCCCGACCGTGACGAAGACGGTGACCATGATCGTCTCCGCGTGCGGCACGCCGCCGTCCTCCTCGAGCATCAGCGCGAACACGATCGACGCCAGGCCGCGCGGCCCGAACCAGCCGAGAAAGCGGATGGTCTGCGGGCGTATCCCTGTGCCGACCAGGGCGAGCGCGACCGGCGCCATGCGGATCACGGTCAGGCTGAGGAGCGCGTACAGGACGATCGACACCGTCAGCTGTCCAGCGCCGGACCGAACAGGACAGCGCCGAACACGACGAAAGTGACGGCCCCGAGCACGTCGCCGGCCTCGTCGACGAGGTGCGCGACGTCCCCGGCCGTGTCGCGTCGCAGCGCCTGGAACGTCATCCCGCCGACGAAGGCGCCGATGAAACCGGAGCCTCCGATCGGAGTGGCGATCCCCCAGGCGAGGCCCGCCGCGGCGAGAGGGACGATCTGCAGCCAGGCATGCTCGGTGTGCGTGGCCCGCTCGGCGACCAGGATCGCGGCTGCGGACACAGCGCCCGCGATCACTCCGGCGAGCGCGCCGTACCCGATCTGCTCGCCCACCAGCCGCGCGGCCGCTCCGTCTCCGATCGCGCCACCCTCGGCGGTCGCGATCGCGAGCACGATCAGGAACACCGGGACGCAGATCCCGTCGTTGAGCCCGCTCTCCACGTTCAGGCTCTGCCGCACGCGCACCGGCAACCGAGGCAGCGTCACGACCGCCTGCCCGAGCGCGGCGTCGGTTGGGGCGAGGATCACCGCGAGCAGGAGCGCCTCCGGCCAGGCGAGCTCCCCGAGCAATGCGAGCGCGACCGCGAAGCCCGCAGTCAGGGTCAACGGCAGGCCGAGTCCGAGCAGCCGTGCCGGTATCCCGAGCTCGCCACGGAGGGCCCGCAGGTCGATGCGGGAGGCGTCGGCGAACAGGACGACGGCAAGAGTCGCCTCCGCGAGCTCCTGCACCGAATCGCTCAGGGGCGAGAGGTCGATGAAGCCGAGGGCCTCGGAGCCCACGAGCAGGCCGAAGGCCGTGAACACCATCGGCGCCGTGAGCGAGGTGCCCGTGATCCGTCCGGAGACCGCCGCGTAGGCGAGCAGAGCGACGGCCAGGCTCGCGAGCGCCCACTCCATCGCGCGAGCCTAGGGATCCGGTCTGCGGGGCCGTAACCGGCGACGGCCGTTCACCCGGGTGAATCCGGACGTGTTTGACGCGCGCCCCGCGCGGCGCGACGATGCTCCACCGATGGCAAACGACGACGGCAGGGACCAGATGACCGCGCCCGCGGTCGCGACGACCGCTCCCGCCGCGGGCTGGCACCCGGAGCGCCCGAAGTTCCGGCCACTGCACGTGCTCCGCACCTGGCTGTTCTCGGCGCTCGCGCTGCTGATCGCTGCCGGTCTCCTTCCCGGCGCGGAGGTCAACGGCCTGGCGGGCGCGATGGTCGCGGCGGCGGTCATCGCGGTGCTCAACGCGATCCTGCCGCCGCTCGTCGCCGCGCTGCGGCTCCCGTTCATGCTCGTCCTCGGCTTCCTGATCGTCCTGGTGCTCGACGCGTGGATGCTGCTCGTCGCCGACGACCTGACCGACGGCGACCTGAGCGTCGACGGGTTCTGGTGGGCGCTGCTGGTCGCGCTCGTCGCGGCGGCTGTGACGCTCGTCCTCGAGGTCGTGGCAGGGGTCGACGACGACAGCGAGTACTCGTTCCGCGTCATCCAGCGGATCGCCCGGCGCACCGGGGAGCCGACGCGGACCGACGTTCCCGGGATCATCTTCCTCGAGATCGACGGGCTCGCGCTGCCCGTCCTCCGGCGCGCGATGCGGGACGGCAACGCCCCCAACATGGCGCGCTGGATCGCCGAGGACGGGTACCACCTGACCGGCTGGGAGACCGACCTCTCGTCCCAGACCGGCGCGAGCCAGGCGGGGATCCTGCTCGGCTCCAATGAGAACATCCCGGCCTTCCGTTGGGTCGAGAAGGCGACGGGCGGGTGATGACCTGCTCGGCGCCAGCTGACTGCGCGGAGATCGAGCGGCGCCACGCGACCGGCAAGGGCCTCCTGCTGAACGGCGGCGCGAGCCGCGGCAACCTCCTCTCCGGCCAGGCGGACGAGGTGATCCTCACCGTCAGCCGGATCGAGGCGGAGAAGAAGGCGAATCCCGGCTACCGGGCGTTCTTCGCGAACGGCTTCAACGTGACCCGGGTGCTCGTCCTCGTCTTCTGGGAGGTGATCCTCGAGTGGACGGCCGCCCTGCGGGCCGCCCGGCGCGACGTCCGGCCGCGAGGCCATCGCGGCGGCGCCTACCCGTTCATGCGCGCCGGGATGTGCGTCGTCGTTCGCGACCTGATCGTCCAGTCGGCGTCCTCACCGACATGATGAGGGGCCGGCCCGCGGTGTACGCGACCTTCTCGAGCTACGACGAGGTCGCGCACCACTCGGGCCTCGAGCGCGCCGACACGCTCGAGGCGCTCCGCAAGCTCGACCAGCAGTTCGGGCGCATCGAGAAGGCCCGCCGCTTCGCGCCCCGTCCTTACGAGATCGTCGTCCTCTCCGATCACGGGCAGACGCAGGGCGCAACGTTCAAGCAGCGCAACGGCTACGGGCTCGACGAGCTCGTCCGGCGCTCGCTCGAGGCGGCCGACGTCACCTCGCTCACGAGCGGCGACGAGAACGACCGGGCCGTCGGTCACGCCTTCGGCGAGGCGACGGGCCGCGACGTGAAGGAGGAGAAGCGCGCGAAGAACGACGTGACCGGGCGAGGACGTCGTCGTGCTCGGCATCGGGCAACCTCGGTCTCGTCTACCTGATGGACGAGCAGCGCCGCATGACGATCGAGGAGATCGAGCGAGCGCCACCCCGGCTGCTCCAGGCGCTGCGCGACGCACCCCCACGTCGGCTGGCTGCTCGTCCGCTCGTCCGAGCGCGGCGCGGTGGCGATCGGCGCGAGCGGCAGCCACCACCTGTCCGAGGGCCGGGTGGAGGGCGACGACCCGCTGGCGCACTTCTCTCCGAACGCGCCCGCCCACCTGCTCCGCACCGACGGGTTCGCAGCACGTCGCCGACATCATGGTCGGGTCAGTTCTACGACCCCGACGCTCGACGAGGGCTGCGCGTTCGAGGAGCTGATCTCGTTCCACGGCGGGCTCGGCGGCCCGCAGACGCGCGCCGTTCATCCTGCATCCCGCGCGGCTGCGCGTGCCCGGACGAGCCGCTCGTCGGCGCTGCGTCCGTGAACGCCCTCCTGCGTGGATGGCGAACCGAGCTCGAGGACTCACGGCCGGACAGCGCAACGGAGGCCGTCTCGGGATGAGAGTCGAGCGCGAGCCGACACGACGACAGGAGGCGACGACGTGACCACCGATCAGACAGGCCCATCGCGGACTCGGATCATCGCGGCGCGGATCCTCGTCGTTCTCGGCGTCCTGCTCGTCGTGGTCAGCCTGTTCGCGAACTTCGTCAAGCGCGAGGCGCTCGACGAGGAGACGTTCCGCGGGACGTCGCAGGAGCTGATCGCGAACGAGGACATCCGCGACCAGGTCGCGGCGACGATGGTCGAGCAGCTCTACGCGAACGTCGACGTGGCGGGACGCCTGGAGACAGCTGCCGGAGAACCTGCAGCCGCTCGCGGCGCCGCTCGCGGGGCTCTCGCGCGAGGCCATCGACCGGGCGCCCGCGAGCTGCTCGCGCGACCGCGCGTCCAGACCCTCTTCGTGGACGCGTCGTCCCTGGCGCAGGCGCAGGTGGTCAAGGTGCTCGAGGGCGACACGACGCGGCTCCAGACCTCGGGCGGGAACGTGGTCCTCGACCTCCGCCCGCTCGTCGTCCAGCTGGGCGATCGCTTCGGCTTCCTCGGCGACCTCTCCGAGACGCTGCCGCCGGACGCTGGCCGGATCACGATCCTGAGGTCGGACGAGCTCGACACGGCCCAGAGCCTCACGCAGGCGCTGAAGGTCGTGGCGAACTGGATCTGGATCCCCGCTCTCCTGGCTTGGCGGCGGCGCTCTGGCTCGTGCCCGGCCGGCGGCGCGGAGGTCCGCGCGATCAGCATCGGGTTCGTCGTCGCCGGCGTCGCGATGCTGGTCATCCGCCGGGTCGCCGGGTCCACCTCGTGGACGGCCTCACCGATTCCGAGTCGATCCGACCGGCGGTGACCGCGTTCTGGCGCATCCTCTCCGACGGCCTCGCCGAGGCGGCGTGGGTCGCGGTCGTGGTCGGCGTGATCGGTGCCCTCGGCACGTGGCTCACCGGCGAGGGCGAGCGCGCCGTGGCGGCGCGCAGGGCCGTCGCCCCAGGGCTCGCGCGCCCGGCGCCGCCTGGGCGGTGTTCGCGGGAGTGCTCCTTCTCGTGGTTTGGGCGCTACCCCTCCAGCGGTTCCTGACGACGGTGATCCTCGACCTCCGTCGGCCCGGCGGGCGCCTTCGGCCTCGGCCACGGGATCGCCGGGCGCGTCCCCGGCGACGCGGGGCCCTCCGCGGCCTGCTCGGCCAGGGCCTGACGCCGGAACACCTCGAAGCCGACCGCGGCCAGGACGACGAGGATCACCGTCGTCAGGAACCGCTGGAGGGGTAGCGCCCAAACCACGAGAAGGAGCACTCCCGCGAACACCGCCCAGGCGGCGCCGGTGCGCGCGAGCCCTGGGGCGACGGCCCTGCGCGCCGCCACGGCGCGCTCGCCCTCGCCGGTGAGCCAGGTGCCGAGGGCACCGATCACGCCGACCACGACCGCGACCCACGCCGCCTCGGCGAGCCCGTCGGAGAGGATGCGCCAGAACGCGTTCACCGCCGGTCGGATCGACTCGGAATCGGTGAGGCCGTCCACGAGGTAGGACCCGGCGACCCGGCGGATGACCAGGATCGCGACGCCTGCGACGACGAACCCGATGCTGATCGCGCGGACCTCCTTGCGCCTCCGGCCGGGCACGAGCCAGAGTGCCGCCGCCAATGCCAGGAGAGCGGGGATCCAGATCCAGTCCGCGACGACCTTCAGCGCCTGCGTAAGGCTCTGGGCCGTGTCGAGCTCGTCCGACCTGAGGATCGTGATCCGGCCAGCGTCCGGCGGCAGCGTCTCGGAGAGGTTGCCGAGGAACCCGAAGCGATCCCCCAGCTGGACGACGAGCGGGCGCAGGTCGAGGACCACGTTCCCGCCCGAGGTCTGGAGCCGCGTCGTGTCGCCCTCGAGCACCTTGACCACCTGCGCCTGCGCCAGGGACGACGCGTTCACGAAGAGGGTCTGGACGCGCGGTCGCGCGAGCAGCTCGCGGGCTGCCCGGTCGATGGCCTCGCGCGAGAGCCCCGCGAGCGGCGCCGCGAGCGGCTGCAGGTTCGCCGGCAGCCGTGTCTCCAGGCGTGCCGCGACGTCCACGTTCGCGTAGAGCTGCTCGACCATCGTCGCCGCGACCTGGTCGCGGATGTCCTGGTTCGCGATCAGCTCCTGCGACGTCCCGCGGAACGTCTCCTCGTCGAGCGCCTCGCGCTTGACGAAGTTCGCGAACAGGCTGACCACGACGAGCAGGACGCCGAGAACGACGAGGATCCGCGCCGCGATGATCCGAGTCCGCGATGGGCCTGTCTGATCGGTGGTCACGTCGTCGCCTCCTGTCGTCGTGTCGGCTCGCGCTCGACTCTCATCCCGAGACGGCCTCCGTTGCGCTGTCCGGCCGTGAGTCCTCGAGCTCGGTTCGCCATCCGCGCAGGAGGGCGTGCACGGACGCGGCGCCGACGATCGGCTCGTCCGGGAGCGCGCAGCTCCGACGGGATGGAGGATGAACGGCCGCGTCTGCGGGCCGCCGATGCCCGCCGTGGAACGAGATCAGCTCCTCGAACGCGCAGCCCTCGTCGAGCGTCGGGGTCGTAGAAGCTGCCGACCATGATGTCGGCGACGTGCTGCGAAGCCGT
The DNA here is from genome assembly GCA_963793655.1 of uncultured Actinomycetes bacterium. Lineage (GTDB taxonomy): Bacteria > Actinomycetota > Thermoleophilia > Gaiellales > Gaiellaceae > Gaiella. Next base: position 138,165 of record CAWCAV010000006.1, on the reverse strand, counting down.
CGGTGCGGAGCAGGTGGCGCGGCGCGTTCGGCGAGAAGTGCGCGAGCGGATCCTCGCCCTCGACCCGGCCCTCCGACAGGTAGTGGCTGCCGCTCGCGCCGAGCGCGACCGGGCCCGCGCTCGGACGAGCGGACGAGCAGCCAGCCGACGTGGGGGTGCTCGCGCAGCGCCGGGAGCAGCCGTGGGTGGCGCTCGCTCGATCTCCTCGCAGCGTCAGTCGGCGCCGCTCGTCCATCAGGTAGACGAGACCGAGGTTGCCCGAGCCGAGCACGACGACGTCCTCCGCCGGAGACGTCGTTCTTCGCGCGCTTCTCCTCCTTCACGTCGCGGCCCGTCGCCTCGCCGAAGGCGTGCCGACGATCGCGGTCGTTCTCGTCGCCGCTCGTGAGCGAGGTGACGTCGGCCGCCTCGAGCGAGCGCCGGACCAGCTCGTCGAGCCCGTAGCCGTTCCGCTGCTTGAACGTCGCGCCCTGCGTCTGCCCGTGATCCGAGAGGACGACGATCTCGTACGGCCGGGGCGCGTAGCGGCGGGCCCGCTCGATGCGCCCGAACTGCTGGTCGAGCTTGCGCAGCGCCTCGAGCGTGTCGGCGCGCTCGAGGCCCGAGTGGTGCGCGACCTCGTCGTAGCTCGAGAAGGTCGCGTAGACCGCGGGCCGGCCCTTCATCATGTCCGTGAGGACGCCGTAGACGATCAGGTCGCGGACGACGACGCACATCGCCGGCGCGCATGAACGGGTAGATGCCGCCGCGGTGGCCGCGCGGCCGGACGTCGCGCCGGGCGGCCCGCAGGGCGGCCGTCCACTCGAGGATGACCTCCCAGAAGAACGAGGACGAGCACCCGGGTCACGTTGAAGCCGTTCGCGAAGAACGCCCGGTAGCCGGGATTCGCCTTCTTCTCCGCCTCCATCCGGCTCACGGTGAGGATCACGTCGTCGGCCTCGCCGGAGAGCAGGTTGCCGCGGCTCGCGCCGCCGTTCAGCAGCAGGCCCTTGCCGGTCGCGTGGCGCCGCTCGATCTCCGCGCAGTCAGGCTGGCGCCGAGCAGGCCATCAGCCCGCCCGTCTCCTTCTCGACCCAGCGGAACGCCGGGATGTCCTCGTTCGAGCCGAGCAGGATCCCCGCCTGGCTCGCGCCGGTCTGGGACGAGAGGTCGGTCTCCCACTCGGTCAGGTGGTACCCGTCCTCGGCGATCCAGCGCGCCATGCTCGGCGCGTTGCCGTCCCGCATCGCGCGCCGGAGGACGGGCAGCGCGAGCCCGTCGATCTCGAGGAAGATGATCCCGGGGACGTCGGTCCGCGTCGGCTCCCCGGTGCGCCGGGCGATCCGCTGGATGACGCGGAACGTGTACTCGCTGTCGTCGTCGACCCCTGCCACGACCTCGAGGACGAGCGTCACAGCCGCCGCGACGAGCGCGACCAGCAGCGCCCACCAGAACCCGTCCACGCTCAGGTCGCCGTCGGTCAGGTCGTCGGCGGCGAGCAGCATCCACGCGTCGAGCACCAGGACGAGCAGGAAGCCGAGGACGAGCATGAACGGCAGCCGCAGCGCGGCGACGAGCGGCGGCAGGATCGCGTTGAGCACCGCGATGACCGCCGCCGCGACCATCGCGCCCGCCAGGCCGTTGACCTCCGCGCCGGGAAGGATCCAGGCAGCGACCAGCAGCGCGAGCGCCGAGAACAGCCAGGTGCGGAGCACGTGCAGTGGCCGGAACTTCGGGCGCTCCGGGTGCCAGCCCGCGGCGGGAGCGGTCGTCGCGACCGCGGGCGCGGTCATCTGGTCCCTGCCGTCGTCGTTTGCCATCGGTGGAGCATCGTCGCGCCGCGCGGGGCGCGCGTCAAACACGTCCGGATTCACCCGGGTGAACGGCCGTCGCCGGTTACGGCCCCGCAGACCGGATCCCTAGGCTCGCCCGATGGAGTGGGCGCTCGCGAGCCTGGCCGTCGCTCTGCTCGCCTACGCGGCGGTCTCCGGACGGATCACGGGCACCTCGCTCACGGCGCCGATGGTGTTCACGGCCTTCGGCCTGCTCGTGGGCTCCGAGGCCCTCGGCTTCATCGACCTCTCGCCCCTGAGCGATTCGGTGCAGGAGCTCGCGGAGGCGACTCTTGCCGTCGTCCTGTTCGCCGACGCCTCCCGCATCGACCTGCGGGCCCTCCGTGGCGAGCTCGGGATACCGGCACGGCTGCTCGGACTCGGCCTGCCGTTGACCCTGACTGCGGGCTTCGCGGTCGCGCTCGCATTGCTCGGGGAGCTCGCCTGGCCGGAGGCGCTCCTGCTCGCGGTGATCCTCGCCCCAACCGACGCCGCGCTCGGGCAGGCGGTCGTGACGCTGCCTCGGTTGCCGGTGCGGGTGCGGCAGAGCCTGAGCGTGGAGAGCGGGCTCAACGACGGGATCTGCGTCCCGGTGTTCCTGATCGTGCTCGCGATCGCGACCGCCGAGGGTGGCGCGATCGGAGACGGAGCGGCCGCGCGGCTGGTGGGCGAGCAGATCGGGTACGGCGCGCTCGCCGGAGTGATCGCGGGCGCTGTGTCCGCAGCCGCGATCCTGGTCGCCGAGCGGGCCACGCACACCGAGCATGCCTGGCTGCAGATCGTCCCTCTCGCCGCGGCGGGCCTCGCCTGGGGGATCGCCACTCCGATCGGAGGCTCCGGTTTCATCGGCGCCTTCGTCGGCGGGATGACGTTCCAGGCGCTGCGACGCGACACGGCCGGGGACGTCGCGCACCTGGTCGACGAGGCCGGCGACGTGCTCGGGGCCGTCACTTTCGTGCGTCTTCGGCGCTGTCCTGCTCGGTCCGGCACTGACGAGCTGACGGTGTCGATCGTCCTGTACGCGCTCCTCAGCCTGACCGTGATCCGCATGGCGCCGGTCGCCCTCGCCCTGCTCGGCACGGGCATACGACCGCAGACCACCCGCTTCCTCGGCTGGTTCGGGCCGCGCGGCCTGGCGTCGATCGTGTTCGCGCTGATGCTCGAGGAGGACGGCGGCGTGCCGCATGCGGAGACGATCATGGTCACCGTCTTCGTCACGGTCGGGCTCTCCGTCCTGCTGCACGGCCTCACCGCCGCCCCACTCGCCGAGCGCTACGCACGCTGGTTCGAGTCGCACCCGACCGACGGCGCGCCCAGGGTGGAGGGGGGGCCCGCGACAGACGTCCGCTGGCGGCACGCGGTGCGCCAGCCGCGACCCTAGGCGTGCGCTCCGACCGGCCGAACGTCCCGCGGAACGAGTACGCGGGGAGCAACGGGTCGGTCGGCCCGCGTCGACGCCCCTTCACCCGGGTGAAGATTGCTGCCCACCTTGTCCCACTCCCGCCGGTTCGCAAGAGTTACCGAGGGGGCGAGGCGCACGTGGCGCCGTCGAGGGAGGATCACATGGAGCTCGACGAGACCAACACCGAGCCTGGCCCTGCGGACGCCGGAGAGACACGGGCGGAGGCCGTTCCACCGACGACGCAGGAAGCACGTCCTCCGGCCCGCGACGGCGAGGCGGAGGTAGCGACGCCGGCGCCCGCCGCGGTGGCCGTCCCGGCGGACAAGCCGCGCCGGGCACCCGCTCGGACCGTCGCCCATCTCACGCCTGCCGAACGCGTAGCCCGCGGCAAGGCCGCCCGAACGGAGGTGTCGCGACGCAGCCACGGCGAGTGGGAGCCGTCGCCTGACGCGCCCCGACCCGATCGTCCTGCTCGAGGACCAGGCGCGGACACGCGTCCCGGAGCTCGTGCCGATCCGCTACGGACGGATGCTGACCTCCCCGTTCGCGTTCTTCCGGGGGCGGCGTACATCATGGCGGCCGATCTCGCAGCCGCACCGCGCTCCGGGCTGCACGCGCAGCTGTGCGGCGACGCGCACCTCTCGAACTTCGGTGGCTTCGCGGCGCCGGATCGCCGGATCGTGTTCAGCCTCAACGACTTCGACGAGACGCTCCCGGGGCCGTTCGAGTGGGACGTCAAGCGACTGGCCGCGAGCTTCGTCGTAGCGGCCCGGGAGCTGGGGTTCGACGAGGCGGCACGTCGGGCAGCGGTCGCGGCAGGCGCTCGCTCGTACCGCACCGCAATGCAGGAGTTCGCGCGGAAGGGCGTCATGGACACCTGGTACGCGCGTCTCGAGATCACCACGATCATCGACCGGTGGGGACGCGCGGCCGGGAAGAAGCGCGTCAAGAAGCTCCGGCGGAACGTCGCCAGAGCCCGGACCAAGGACAGCATGAAGGCCCTCGGGAAGTTGACTCGGGTCGTCGACGGTCGCCCGCGGATCGTCGGCGACCCACCTCTGGTGGTCCCGGTCGAGGATCTGCTGCCGCAGGAGGCCGCCGACCGGCTGGAGGAGATACTCCGGTCGATCATCCGCTCCTACCGACGCACGCTGCCGCGTGACCGCCGCAAGCTGCTCGAGCGCTTCGACTACCAGCACGCCGCCCGCAAGGTCGTCGGCGTCGGCTCGGTCGGAACACGCGCCTGGATCGCCTTGTTCACCGGGCGCGACGAGGGCGACCCGCTCTTCCTGCAGTTCAAGGAGGCGCAGACCTCCGTGCTCGAGCCGTTCCTCGGCAAGAGCGAGTACGCAAACCATGGGCAGCGCATCGTCGAGGGGCAGCGGATGATGCAGACGGCGAGCGATCTCCTGCTCGGCTGGGACCGAATCGAGGGGATCGACGGCGTGGCTCGGGACTTCTACGTCCGCCAGCTCTGGGACGCGAAGGGGTCGGCCGACGTCGAGGGAATGGATCCGAAGACGCTCGCGATCTATGCCGAGGTGTGCGGCTGGACGCTCGCGCGCGCCCACGCACGCTCGGGAGACGCGATTGCGATCGCGTCGTACCTCGGGACGGGCGACACCTTCGACCAGGCAATGGGATCCTTCGCGGAGGCATACGCCGACCAGAACGAGCGGGACTACGCCGCGCTCCGGGAGGCGGTTACGGCCGGGCGCGTCGTCGCGCAGATGGGCTCGTAGGGTGAGCGCGGCCGCGGACAGCCCGAGCGGAGCCGGGTCAGCACCGGCAGGGGCGAGCCTCGTGCTCGTGTCGTTGATCCTCGTCGCGGCCGTCGCGAACCTCAACCTGTCCGTCGCGAACGTCGCGCTGCCGGACATCGGCGAGTCGTTCGACTCGTCGCAGACGATGCTGAACCTGATCGCGGTCGGCTACTCACTCGGGCTGGCAGCCTCGGTGATCTGGCTGGGCGCGATCGGCGACCGCTACGGCCGCAAGCTGATGATCGTCCTCGGGATGGGCCTGTCCGTCCCGGCGTCCTTGGTCGCCGGCTTCGCACCGTCGGACACGGTGCTGTTCCTCGCACGCGTCGTCGGCGGGATCTCGGCGGGGTTGGCGTACCCGACCACCCTGGCGCTGATCACGGCCTTGTGGTCGGGGCCGGCCCGGACCAAGTCCATCGCGCTCTGGTCGGCCCTCGGCGGGGGCATAGCAGCGCTCGGGCCGCTCGTCTCCGGCGCCCTCCTCGAGCACTTCGACTGGGGATCGGTCTTCCTCGTCACCCTGCCCCTCGTCGCCGTCGCGCTCTTCATGGCGATCCGCTACGTCCCGGGTCACGTGAACGAGTCGACCGAGCCCGTCGACAACCTCGGCGGGATCCTCTCCGTCGTGCTGGTCGGTGCGCTCGTCATGTCGATCAACTTCATGCCCGTTCCGAACGAGCAGACGCTCGCGATCGGGCTGCTGATCGTCGCTCTGGCCGCGGCGATCGCCTTTGTCCTCCGGCAGCGGCAGGCGGAGAACCCGCTCTACGACCTCCGTGTCGCGGCGCGCAAGACCTTCTGGGTCGCGGCGCTCGCGGGGATCATCGTGTTCGGCTCGCTGATGGGCGCGGCGTTCATCAATCAGCAGTACCTCCAGAACGTGCTCGGGTACTCGACGATGGAGGCCGGCGCGTCGATCCTCCCCGCGGTGCTCTTCATGGTCGTCGTCGCGCCACGCTCCGCGAAGCTGGTCGGGTCGCACGGCTCCCGGCTGACGCTCCTGGCCGGGCAGGCACTGATCCTGCTCGCCTTCGCGGGCATGTTGCTGCTCTGGCACGAGGACGTGCCGTACTGGAAGGTCGCGCTTCCACTCTGCTTCCTCGGCGCCGGAGTCGGCCTCGCCGGGACGCCGTCCTCGAACTCGCTCACGGGCTCCGTGCCGGTCACGCGCGTCGGGATGGCATCCGGGACCGCCGACCTGCAGCGCGACCTCGGAGGCGCTCTCATGACCTCGGCCTTCGGGGCGCTGCTCACGGCGGGCTACGCGTCGGCCATGGGCGCGGCGATCGCCGGCTCCGGGAAGAACGTCACGGACAGCACCCAGGCCCAGCTCCAGCTCTCGTTCGCAAGCGCCGAGAACCTCGCCGCAAAGCAGCCGCAGTACGCAGATCGGATCACTGCCGCCGCCCAGCAGTCGTTCCTCGACGGCGACCGCTGGGCGTACACAGCGGCCATGGTCGCGGTGCTGATCGGGATGTCGCTCGTCTTCTTCGTCTTTCCGAGGAAGGACGAGGAGGAGGCGCTCCGTGCCGCGTACCACGCCGAGGACGTCGCGACCGGGCCGCCGCGGAGCCGGGCGCCGTCGGTACCGCGGGAGTCCCCGGCCTGATCGAGGCGTGAGCCCGCACTCTCCGGTCGCCCACACCCGGCATGGGTTGCCGCAGCGGGACCCGCGGAGGCCGGTCATCCGCACCACGGGGACTTGCTCGGGAAATCGTCCGATAGGCGGAAGAGAATGCCCGGCGTGAGGTTCAGCCTCTTCGACCGATTCACGCGACAACACGGCGAATCGGCAGCTGCGCCCGCGTCCGTGAGCGAGGCAGCCCCCACGGTCGTGCAGATCGACGTCACGTCGCTCTCACGCGTGTTCTCGGCCCCGATGTGGCTCCGCGACCTCGGCCTGCTCGCCTGGTTCCTCGTTGGAGTCGCGATCCTGATCGTAGGAATGGTCTGGCTCCTCGACCTGACCTCGACGATCGTCGTGCCCGTGACCCTCGGTGCGATCCTGGCCACGGTCGCCGGTCCCCTCGTGGCGAAGCTCCAGCGCCACCGGATCCCGCGAGCAGCCGGCGCCGCGATCGTGCTGCTCCTCCTGCTCACGATCACGGTCGTGATCGCGTTGATGGTCTTCGGTGGGATCTACGAGCAGTCGTCCGAGATCAAGGCGGCCGCGACGGAAGCGGTCGACAAGATCGAGGGCTGGTTCAACGACGCCGGGGCCGGCGGGACGTCCTCGACCTCCGAGCAGGTGAAGAGCTCGACGGCGCAGACCGGGAAGACGCTGCTCCAGGGTCTTTCCGAGGGGATCAAGGGCGTGACCTCACTCGTCTTCTTCCTCACGTTCACCGTCTTCTCGACGTTCTTCCTCCTCAAGGACGGGCCCGCCGTCCGACGCTTCGTCGACCGCAACCTCGGTGTCCCGCTCGACGTCGCGACGATCATCACGGGCAACGTGATGCGCTCGCTCCGCCGCTACTTCCTGGGCGTCACCTACGTCGCAGGGTTCAACGCGATCGTCGTCGGGCTCGCCGCGCTCGTCCTCGACGTCCCGCTTGCGGGCACGATCGCCGTGGTCGTGTTCGTCACCGCCTACGTGCCCTACATCGGGGCTTTCGTGTCGGGAGCGTTCGCGGTGATGCTCGCGCTTGCTTCCCAGGGCACCACGACGGCGCTCATCATGCTCGTGGTCGTGATCCTCGCCAACGGGCTGCTCCAGAACATCGTCCAGCCGCTCGCGTTCGGTGCGACGCTCGACCTCAACCCGCTCGTCGTCCTGATCGTCACGATCGGCCTCGGGAGCATCTTCGGGATGATCGGGATGGTGCTCGCCGCGCCCCTCACGTCCGCGGCGCTCCACATCAGCCGCGAGCTCGCGCAGGTCAGGGCCGTGGAGGCGGCGGCCGCGGCCCCGGAGCCTTCCGCGGCCGTCTGAGCATCGTCGGTTGATCTAGAGCGCCCGACGCCCTCGATCAAGCCGCTCGGCCGTTCTCCCCGCTGACGCTCACGAGCCTGAGACCCAGGCTCGCGATCCGCTCGAGCACTCCCTGGAGATGTGCTTGATCCGTGATCCGCCCGACGAGCGCCGTCGTCCCGTCGCCCGGCTCGACGGTCATCCCCTCGAAGGCCCCGGAATACCGGGGCCCCAACTCCCCTGCTACCACGATGCGGTAGCGCACTGCGTCCACGGGATCACTGTGGCACGGCGCCTTCGCTCGCGCGCGCCCCACGCTCGGACTCACCCGGGTGAACTGCACTCGCCGAGGTGGCCGAGCGCGGTGGCCCTCTCGACCGCCTCCTCCCGGGAGCTCACCCCGAGCTTGCGGTAGAGCGTGCGTGTATGTGTCTTCACCGTGTTGACCGACAGGAACAGGCGAGCGCCGATCTGTCGCTGCGAGAGGTCCGTCGAGAGGAGGCGCAGGACGTTCAACTCGGCCTCGGTCGGCACCTCCGTGACCAGGCCCGCGGTTGCTCGCGCGTGCTCGAGCGTCTTCTCGACGGTGTCGGCCAACTCGGGAAGCGCGCCGGCGTCCGTGAACGTCTCGAGGCTGCTCCTGACGTGGTCGAGATCTGCGGCTGCCCGCTGGAGCTGTCCGCGGCCCGCCCGGATGCGCGCCAGGACGAGCAGTGCGTGGAGATGGGCGGCCTCCGGATCGGGGCACCGCCGAAGTCTCTCCCCCTCCATCGCCTCGCGCTCTGCGTCCCGGAGGTTGCCCCGCGCGGCGAGCGCAGATGCCAGGGCCACGCGCGCCGCCCCACCCGAGGCCGACTGGTCGACGCCCGCCGCCAGCGCCGCGGCGATCGCCTCCCGTGCCCCCTCGTCCGCCGAGGTTGCACGACCCGAAGCCGAATCGAGGAGCGAGAGCGTGGCGAGCGCCATCACCATCCCGTGCGGGCGCTCGGCCGCTTCGGGGCGGTCGAGCGCTTCCTGCGCCCGGATGCGCGACTCACCGTGGTCGCCTGCCAGGAAGAGGAGGAAGCCGTAGCACGCCAGGGCCGGGACAGCGGCCTCCGTGACGTCCCGCATGACGGCGAGGGTACGTCGGCCCAGCTCGATCGCCTCTCCCATGTCGCCTTCGACCCACGCGAGGCGTCCGAGCCCGAGCGCGGCTTCGCGGTAGGAAGTCCAAGCCTCCGGGTGCTCCGAGCGTGCACGCTCGGCGACGGCGGTGTATCGACGTCGGATGTGCGCCGAGCGTCCGAGCAGCCCCGCTGCGAGCACCGCCGCGAGCGCGACCTCCGGGCGCTCGAGGAGCAGGTCCTCCGGAAGCGAGCCCGACCAACGAAGCAGGGTCGTGAGACGCCCGTTACGGAGGAACCTACGGTGCTCGTCGCCGAGGATCTCTGCCACGAGCGCAAAGTCGCCCACGGCCGAGGCATGCTCGAGCGCGTCCTCGAGCCGGCCGTGCGCCCTGCACCACTCGCTCGCGGCCATGTGCAGCCGGGCCGGGGCAGTCGGCTCGGCCGTCGCGAGCTCGAGCTGGAGCAGCTCGCCGAAGAGGTGGTGGTACCGGAACCACTCGCCGTGGGGGTCGAGCGCGACGAGGAAGCCGTTCTCGCGCTCGAGCCGGCGAAGCCGTGCAGCGGAGTCCGACCGTCCGAGGACGGCATCGCACAGGACCGCATCGAAGCTGCCGAGGACGGACGACTCGAGGAGGAACCGCCGCGTGTCGTCGTCCAGCCGGTCGAGAACCTCGCCGGTCAGGTAATCCGCCACGTGCCGTTGGTTGCCGTGGAACGCCCGCACGTCCGCGCGCGGATCCTCCAGTCCCCTGAGCCAGAGGGCGGCGAGGTACAGGCCCGCCGGCCACCCTTCCGTCCGGTCGACGAGGAGCTCGACGTCGGTGTCCTCGAGGGCGATCCCCTCCCGGTCTACGAGCAGCTCGCGTGCCTCCTCGACGCTGAACGCGAGGTCGCGAGCTCGGATCTCTCCGAGCGCACCCCGCGCGCGGAGGCGTCCGAGCGGCAACGGCGGGTCGGCGCGGGTCGTCACGATCATTCGCGCCTGCTCCGGCAGATGCTCGACCAGGTGCGCCAACGACCGCCAGCACATCTCGTCGGAGATCACGTGGAGGTCGTCGAGGACGATCGCCACCGGCTGACGGTACGCATGCACCCCGTTCACCAGCTCGTCGACGACGCTCTCGGGTGACGCGCCGGGAGAGCGCAGCAGGGCAAGCGAGCTGCGTCCCATACCCGGCCGGATCCGATCGACCGCGGTGGCGACGTACGTCCAGAGCCGGGCGGGGTCGTTGTCGGCGGATTCGAGCGACACCCAGGCGACCGCCCCGCCCGTGCGGGCGAGCCAGGATTCCACGAGCATCGTCTTGCCGAAGCCGACCGGGGCGTCGATGAGCGTCAACGCGAGGGGCGCGAACCGGTCTATCTGGCCGAGAAGCCGGGGGCGGACCACGAGGCCGGGACGGGCTCGGGGCGGGCCGAGCTTCGTCTCGATCAACGGGGCAATCGCCGGCGTGCGCGCAGCCGCTGGCGTCTGTCGACTCATCTGGGCGTATTGAACACGCGCAGCGTGCCGAGTCGCGTCACCCGGGTGAGAGCCCGGTGAACGAGTCGACAGCGGTCGACGGTTTCTGAGAGAGTGGTCATCCATAGGAGACAAGGAGGGTTGCGTTGCCAATCGCCGCTGATTACCCATTTCTCGACGTCCTCTGGACGATGCTCATCTTCTTCGCCTGGATCATCTGGTTCTGGCTCCTGATCACGGTCTTCTCGGACGTCTTCCGCCGCCGCGACACGTCAGGCTTCTCGAAGGTGCTTTGGATCATCTTTGTGATCGTCGTGCCGTTCCTCGGCGTGTTCATCTACATGATCGCCAACCACGAAGGCATGACCGAACGCAGCGTCAGGCAGGCGCAGGCGCAGCAGGCGCAGATGGACGACTACGTGCGCAATGTCGCCGGAAGCGGCAGCGCAGCTGCCGAGATCGAGAAGGCAAAGGGCCTCCTCGACTCGGGAGCGATCACGCAGGCTGAGTTCGACGCGATCAAGGCGAAGGCGCTCGCAGCTTCGTAACTGCGAGACGGACAGGGAGAGGAGCACATGGACGAGATCGGACCTGTGGATTTCGCGGTCATCGCGTTTCCGGGAAACCAGTTCCGCGGCGAGATCGCCCCGGCGATCAGCGAACTCGTGGACGCTGGAACGATCCGCGTGATCGACATCGCCTTCGTCGGCAAGGGTTCCGGCGGCGACGCGGTCGCGATGGAGCTGACGGAGCTCGACCCGGAAGTGCAGGCGGCGCTGGAGAGCGCCGGCGTGGAAGTGGGCGGCCTCTTCAACGAGGACGACCTGATGGACATCGCGGCAGACCTGGAGCCGAACAACTCGGCGGCCGTCCTCGTCTGGGAGAACGTGTGGGCGAGGAAGGTGACCCAGGCCATGCGAGATGCGGGCGGTGAGCTCGTCACGTTCGAGCGGCTGCCGCACGAGGTCGTGCAAGCCGCCCGGGAATGGGCGCTCGAAGAGGCGCAAGCCTAGGAAGAGGGAGAGCAGACGATGTTCGGAAGAAGAGGACCCGGGCTGGTGCGCGCGGCAGCCACGACGGCAGTCGTAGCGGGCACGGCCGGCGCGGTGCGCCACCGCCAGGACCAGAAGTACGCGGCCCAGGATCAGGCGGCGTACGACCAGCAGGTCGCTGCGCAGCAGGCGTATGCACCACCGCCGGCGGCCGCACCGGCGGAGCCCGACTACGCTGCCGAGCTCCAGCAGCTCGCGCAGCTCAAGTCGCAGGGAATCATCACGGAAGAGGAGTTCGAGGCGAAGAAGAAGCAGATCCTCGGGATCTGAGCACGGTCGCGCCTCGAAGCCGGACCGGGGCGGCCGTTGCCGTCCCGGTCGTGCCGTCTGGTCTGCCCGTCGGCGCTCGTCGGGTGGCGCCGGACACTTCGAGTCAGGATCGTCTCCTGTGCGGGGTGCCGCGATCTGTCCAAGCGAACGGCCCCGTCGTCGGGACGACGGCCGGAGGAGGTGCCGTGATCGTCGCAACCGATTACCCGTTCCTCGACCTGATGTGGACGATCGTCGTCGTCGTCGCGTGGGTCCTGTGGATCTGGCTGGTGATCATCGTCTTAAGCGATCTCTTTCGTCGCCACGACGCGAGCGGCGCCAGGAAGGTCCTCTGGACGCTGTTCATCATCTTCCTGCCGCTCCTCGGCGTGCTGATCTACCTGGCCGTGAACGGTGACGGCATGGCCGAGCGCAGCGCGAAGCGGGAGCGCGCGGCGCAGTCGCAGGTCGACGACTACCTTCGTTCCGGCTCGGGCGGTGCCGCGGCAGAGATCGAGCGGGCCAAGGCGCTCCTCGACGGCGGCGCGATCACTCAGGCCGAGTTCGAGGTCATCAAGGCGAAGGCGCTGGCGTAGCCTCGTCGGCGGTACGGGCTGGGGCTCGCGTGCCGTGCGGGCCCGGCGTTGCAGTCGGACAGCTGATCACCCGCGCATGGTCGCCGGGGCTGCGCCGACGCCGGGACGGCCGACCGACGTCCTAGCATCGGGCCGTCCCCAACGCTACGAGGAGGCGTCATCACATGTCCACCTTCGACCTCGAGGAACGGGAGGCGATCGCCGAGTTCGGAAGGGCCTGGTGGCTCTTCCTGCTGACGGGAATCCTGTGGTTCCTCGTCGCGATCGTCATCCTGCGCTTCGACTACACGTCGGTCAGCGCCATCTCGATCCTGTTCGGGATCGTCGCCATCTTCGCCGGCGTGAACGAGTTCATGATGCTCGGGGCGTCCGGCGGGTGGTGGAAGCTGCTGCACGGGCTCCTCGGGGTGCTGTTCATCGGCGTCGGCATCGTCGCGTTCGTCCACCCGGGCGACACGTTCGCGGCACTCGCCGCCGTCATGAGCTTCTTCCTCATCTTCAAGGGCTTCTTCGACATCGTGGTCTCGATCGCCACGAAGGACGAGATCCACGTCTGGTGGGTGCAGCTCATCGTCGGGATCGTGGAGGTGCTGATCGGCTTCTGGGCGGCCGGCTACTGGGGCCGCAGCGCGACCCTGCTCATCGTCTGGGTCGGGGTGATCGCACTGACGCGCGGGATCACGGAGATCATCTTCGCCTTCAAGCTCCGCTCCGCCGGGAAGGCCGCCGCCGCATAGTTCGTCGCTCCAGGGCTCCGGCCAGACCGGAGCCCTGGACCACTCCTACGCGCCGACCGCGGCGAGCGTCGTGACCCTCAGACGCCGAGCTGCGTCAGGCGATCGTCTCGTCGCTGACCGCCGCCGCTCCGGCGTTCGCCTTGCGCCGCGCGACCTCCTCGCGGTAGGTCTTCGTGACCTCGCCGAGGATGATCTGGATCGACGCAGCGACCGGGACGGCGATCAGCGCACCCACCACGCCGAGCAGGGCCCCGAAGAGCGCGACCGCGACGATGATGAAGAACGCCGAGAGCTTGACCGCCTTGCCCTGGATGGTCGGCGTGAGGATGCTGTTCTCGATCTGCTGGTACACGAGGACGACCGCGAGCATGATCAGCGCAGCCGTGAGCCCTTCCTCCGCGAGGAGCGTCGGCACCAGGATGAAGCCTGCGATCGTCGCGCCGATGTTCGGGATCATGTCGAGGAACCCGGCGATCAGCCCGAGCGCGACCGCGTAGCTCGACCCGAGGATCCAGGCCGTGAGACCCTGGGTCGTGCCCGCGATCGTCGCGATGATCACGACGCCGATCGCCCAACGCGAGACCATCGTCGTGATGCGATCCCAGAGGGGCAACCAGACGTCTTCCCGCCTCTGCGGCAGCATGCTCGCGAGCGCCTTCTTGAGATCGCCCACCTCGCAGAGGAAGAACAGGCAGATGAAAGTGATCAGGAAGATCGCGAGCGCAGCGGACGCGATCGAGCCTGCGAACCCGACGAGGGCGCCGAGCGCGTTCGGCACGGCATCCGAGACGCTCTGCGCCCCCGACTGCACGTTGTCCGCCGCGCTCGTGTCCCCGACGGACGACAGCTCGTCCGAGCTCCGGAGCTGCTCGACGAGCTGCGGCAGATCCTTGAGGAAGCTCTGCAGCCCCTCGAGGAGCGGCTTCAGGAGGAAGAGCAGGAGCAGCGTCACCGCGGCGAGGGCGCCGATCACGGTGACCGTCGCAGACATCCCTCGCCCCAGGGGCGTCTTGCGCTCGATGAGCCGGACGGGGCCCTCGAAGACGAGTCCGAGGAAGATGCCCACCGCAACGATCAGAAGCGTGTCCCGGATCGAGACGACGGCCCAGGTGAGAAGGAAGAGGGCGACCGCCAGGAGCAGCGTCTTGAACGTCAGGATGATCTGCAGCGGCCCGCTTCGCGACGTCCGCTCCGACAGGGGGGTCACCCGGCGAGCATAGAGACCCCTCCGGCCGACCCCCCATGACGGCGCCCCGAGCCGGGGCTCGCAGACCCACGGCAAGGACCGGCCGCCCGGTCGCGCCTGTCGGGCGAGACGAGTTCGCTTCTACGCGTCAACGACGCGCAGGACCGGCTTGAGGTCGAGCACCGGCGTGCCGTCGATCGCCTCGAGCGGCGCGACCGTGAGCTCGCTCCCGGCGACGCCGAGCACGGTCACTCGGTGGAGCCCGATGGGGTTCGGGCGGTCGGGCGAGCGCGTCGCGAACACGCCCGTGAGCGGGCTGGACTCGTCTCCGCGCGGGTGCACGCGGAGGACGTCGCGCTGCGACTGGTGGAGCCACGTGAGCACGACGAGCTCCACGCCCTCCTCGACGCCGTCCAGTCCTTCGATCACGGACGGCGTCAGGTGGAGCACGGCCGTGGGCGCCCCTTCGCTGCCCTGCCTCGGTGCCGACTCACGATCGCGGAGCGGCGACCGGACGACCCCGATCGGTCGGACGGCGTAGCTCCGAGGCTCACCCACGGCGAAGTCTCCGTGCGGGGAGCGAAGCGTCGGCTCCGCCCCCCGCCCGGCCCTCAGCTCTGCCGCGCCGGCTCGACCTGCGGCTCGGGCTCGAAGCCTCCCCGCGACTCTCCCTCGTGCGGCGGCTCGATCGTGACGTTCGGGAGCAGCCGGTCGAGCCACCGTGGGATGTACCAGGAGCGCTCGCCCATGAGGGTCAGGAACGCGGGCACGAGCGTCAGCCGCACGACGAGCGCGTCGGTGAGGATCGCTACCGCGAGCAGGAGCCCGAACTCCTTCGGGATGCGGTCGGCGCTCAGGATGAACGCGGCGAAGACGGTGCCCATGATCAGGGCCGCGGCCACCACCACGCGGCCGATCGCTGCGACGCCGTGCTCGACCGCCGCGCGGGTCTCCAGCCCGTGGACGTGCTCCTCGCGTATGCGGCTCATGATGAAGACCATGTAGTCCATCGAGAGACCGAACAGGATCGCGAAGGCGATGGGCGGCACGAACGTCTCGATCGGCCCGGTTCTGTCGAGGCCGGTGAGGCCGAGCAGGTGGCCCTCCTGCACCACCAGCCCGAGCACGCCGAAGCCGATGAAGGCCGACAAGATGGTCGTGACGGCCGCGGTGGCCGAAATCACGATCGAGCGGAACGCCATCGCCAGGACGATCAACGTCACGCCGATGATGTAGAGCAGGAACAGGGGCATCCGGTTGAAGATGCGGTCGCCGATGTCCTTGAACGCGGCCGTCTGGCCCGAGACGTACGCGACGGCGCTTCCGTCGCCGATCGCGCTCGGGATGACGTCCCCACGCAGCTTGGCGACGAGGTTGTCGGTCGCCTCGTCCTGCGGCGCTGACGTCGGTGTCACGAAGACGATCGCCACCGTGCCTGCGTCGTTGAGCTGCGGCTTGCGCACCGAGGCGACGCCGTCGAGACCCTGCACGCGGTCGTGGATCGCCTGCGGGGCGCGCGTGTCGCCGTTCACGTCGACGACGATCGGGATCGGCCCGTTGAAGCCGCGCCCGAAGCCCTCCGCCAGGAGGTCGTACGCGCGGCGGCTCGTCTGCGCCGTCGGCTGGGTGCCCTGGTCGGCGGCGCCGAGGCGGACGATTCCCGAGGTGGCCGCGAGCACGATCCCCGCGACCAGCAGCACGGGGAAGACGACCTTCGCGTTGGCGGTGACGAACCGCCCCCAGCGCGCGATGAGCGTCCTCTCCCGCGCCTCCTCCGAATCGTCCACCTGAGGCAGGAACGGCACCTTCAGACGGTCGATCTTGTGACCGAGCAGGGACAGGACCGCAAGGAGGAATGAGTTCGCCAGCAGCACCGTGGTCAGCACGCCGAGCGCGCTGCCGATGCCGAGCTTGGTGACGAAGTCGAGGCCGAAGAATGCGAGGCCCGTGACCGAGATGGCGACGGTCAGCCCGGCGAACAGCACGGCGCGGCCCGCAGACGCGCCGGCCTCGGCCGCGGCGTCGCGCGAGGAGAGCCCCTCGTGGAGATACTGGCGGAATCGCGTCACGATGAACAGCGAGTAGTCGATCCCGACGCCGAGGCCGATCATGGAGACGAGGATCGGGGTGACCGTGTTGATGTCGGTGAGGCCGGCGAGGATGAACAGCAGGAGGAACGCGGTCATCAGCGCGACGATGGCGAGCATGATGGGGATGAGCGCGGCGACGAACGTGCGGAAGACGACGAGCAGGACGATGATCGCCGCGAGCAGGCCGAGCAGCTCGGAGGTTCCCTGCTTGATCGGGGGGAACTCCGCCTCGCCGTTGTACTCGATCGTCACCCCGGCCGGCTCGACCGCCTGGCGGACGGCGTCCTCCACTGCGACGACCTGGTCCCGGTCGGCGTCCTCGATCGTCTGGTCGAACTGCGCCTCGGCGTAGGCGATCCGCCCGTTCTTCGACAACGTGTCCGCGCTGAAGGGGTCGCCGACGCTCGTGAGGCCGGCATTGCCGTCCTTCGGCTTGAACTCTGGCGACCGGAGCTTCGCCATCGCCTGCTCGATCGCCGTCTTGCGCTCCGGGGTGTCGAGCCGCTGCCCCTCGGGCGCGGCGAAGACGATGTTGAGGACGCCGCCCTGCTCGGACGTGAAGCTCTTCTCGATCAGGTCGGTCGCCCTCTGGGTGTCCGAGCCCGGGATCTCGAACTCGTCGCGCAGGCCGCCTCCGACCGTGGAGACGAGTGCGATCAGGACGACGATGATGCCGAGCCACGTCCCGAGGACGCGCCACGGATGCGTGGCGCAGCGCCGTGCCCAGCTCGAAAGCGCTCCCGTGGACATCCGCTCGTGCGCCGCCAGGCGGTCCGTCGTTCCGTTCTCTCCCGGTCCCAACATGTCGTCGGTCATGCGTCCCTTTCGTCCGCGCGCGTTCCCGTACGCCCCAAGGCTCCCAGCACTGTCGCGTCCCTAGACTACGGCGGCCCGGCCTTCGGGGGGTACGGTCACCCGCACCTCAGTGGCTGGTTTCTCGACCGGGGTTTCGGCCAAGACTCATCGGTCGCCGCCCGTGCGGCGACGGCCCGTCACGTGGCTCGGCGGCCCGGCTTGCGGAAGAAGAAGTACAGCGTGGGCGCTGCGAGCGCGACGAACGTCAGCCAGGCGATCTGCTCGCTGTCCGGGAGCGCGCCCGCCTCGGCGAGCTCCTCCAGGCCGCGGGCGAGCAGCCAGGCGGCGAACACGAGCAGGAGCACGCTCGTCACCTGGAAGAACCGGCGCAGGTCGAGGCGCCCGACTCCCTTGTAGAAGCCATACGCCAGGGCCACTGCGAGAACGAGCCCCACCGCCGCTCCGATCCCCGCTGCCAGGTCGCCCTCGCTGCCGACGCTCGAGAACAGCAACAGCGCTGTCTCGAGCCCCTCACGCACGACGCCCACGAAGACGACGGCCGCGAGCGCGAGGCCCGAGCTGGAGGCGACCGCCTGACCCACCTGCCGCTCGATCTCCCTCTTCAGCGATCCGGCCCTCCGGCGCATCCAGAAGATCATCCAGGTGAGGAGCGCCGCCGCGACGATCATCGTCGCGCCCTCGAAGACGGCCTCGGCGTTGCCTTCGAGCTCGGCGCCGATCACGAGGAGCCCCGCCGCGGCGGCGACGCTGACCCCCACGGCGGCGGCGACGCCCGACCAGATCGCGCGCAGGTCGGCCCGCTGACCCGTGCGGTTCAGGAACGCGAGGACGAGAACGACGACGAGCGCCGCCTCGAAGCCCTCCCGCAGGGTGACGATCCCCGCTCCCACTGTCAGCGATCCCTCATGACGTGCGTAAGGGTAACCATACATCCGCGTCGCGTGGCGGCCTCCGCAGCGGATGGAGAGCAACAGCTCGGCGTCAGGCGACGTCCACTCGAACTTCACGACCCCCGGCGTCGGCCGCGACGAACCGCAGGTAGCGGCGCCCCTCGGCCTCGACCGCCGCCGTCGCGCGCTTCGGCAGGCGCCGTCCGAGGAGCACTGCGAGCGTCGCGTCGCCGGTGTCACGGTCCCGATGGAGGCGCCAGACGCCGCGCAGCAGCCCGTCCTGCAGGAGCATGCCGCGGCCGGCGCCTCCCGCGCGTTGCAGACCTGCGAGGCCCTCCGGGACGAACCGGCCGCGGTCGGCATGCGAGAGCAGCACGTTGTCGTACTCCGGCAGAAACCGCGGCGGCGCGGGAACATCGGCGTCCGGGCGGGGCGCCCCGGGAAGATCGAACAGCTCCCGTCCGTCCTCGTCGCGGAGCGTCACGAGGCGCGGCCGGAGCCGCTCGACGACCTCCCGCATCCCCGTGAGCCGGCACCAGGTCGTCACGTCGGCGACGCTCGCCGGGCCGAAGGCGCCGAGGTAGCGGAGCACCATCTCGTCGAGTGACAGCTCCGCGGCGAGCGAGCGGCCGAGCCAGGACGCCAGAGTCGTCACGCGCACCTGCGCCGACCGCCCCCAGATCCCGCGCGGCGGCACCTGGACGAGGGCCAGCCTGCAGCGGCAGGCGTACGCGAGCGCGGCGGGGTCGTGCGCCGGAAACCGGTCCGCGAGCGCGGCCCGCAGCTGCCGCCCGGTGAGTGGCTGCTCGGCGAGGAGCCGGCTCGCGGCCTCCAGGATCCGCTCGAGGTCGACACCGCGCAGGAGCGGGGCGTAGTCACGGTGCCGGGCGAGCTCGGCGTCCAGCACCGGCTGCATCAGCGGCCGCAGCGCGAGTGCATCGTCCGCGGTGACGAGATGGATCGTCCCCCGCATCACGACGATCCGGACGACATGGCGCCGCGTCAGGTGGTCGGCGAGCGTGTCGGGACGGAACCGCTCGAGCCGGGACCAGAGGCCCGTGTACGGGTCGCGCGGCACCTGCGCCTGGAGGCCGACGAGCTGCTCCACCGCCGTGGTCACGTCGACCTCGGAGCGGCGCAGAAGGAGCTGGCGGGCCAGCGTCGCCCGGCCCAGCGCTCGTCGGCTCAAGAGCTCCGGACGCATGCACCTCCGATTCTCGCCGTCGCGGACAGGCCCGGGCACCGAGCTCTCCCCCACCGCCGTAAGCTGCGCCGATGAGCCTCGGAGGCGCGCGGACGACGTCGCTCGAGGGCAGGGTCGCGGTCGTCACGGGCGCGAGCAGCGAGATCGGGGCGGCGATGGCCGCGGCCCTGTCGGGACGGGGTGCCGCGGTCGTCGTCGCGCACAACGACGAGCCGGAGAAGATCGAGCCGCTCGTCGAGCGGATCCGGGCGGCGGGCGGCCGCGTGGTGCCTCACAGCGGCGACCTCTCGAGGATCGAGGACAACGAGCGGTTGGTGGAGCACGCGGTCGACGAGCTCGGGCGGGTGGACATCTTCGCGGCGAACGCCGGGCTGACGCGCTGGGCTCCGTTCCTGGAGGTCGCCGAGACGACCTGGGACGCGGTCGTCGACCTCAATCTCAAGGGATCGTTCTTCGGTGCACAGGCGGCGGCACGCCGCATGGCGGCACAGGGCTCCGGCGGGCGCATCGTGTTCTCGTCGTCCGTCACGGGCGACCTCGCGATCGCGAATCTCTCGGTCTATGCGGTGACCAAGGCCGCGCTCGAGCACATGGCCGCGGTGCTGGCGCTCGAGCTGGGGCCACACGGCATCACCGTCAACGCGCTCGCGATCGGCGCCACGGTCAACCAGCGGAACCTCGCCGACGATCCCGACTACGCCGAGCACTGGGCGGACGTCATCCCCACCGGTCGCGTCGGCTATCCGGAGGACGTCGCCGACGCCCTCCTCTTTCTCGCGTCCGACCAGGCGGCGATGGTCACCGGCCACACCCTGGCCGTCGACGGCGGCTGGTCCCGCGTCGGCCGCACGCCGTAGCCCTACGTCCCCGCGACGCTCGCACGATCTCACGCGCCTACGAAGGGGGGTTGGCACGCCCGGAGGATCGGGCGAGACTGTGTCGGGGCCCCGACATGGACACGCCGCGCACCACCCTGCTCGCCATCGTCGTCGCCGGTCTCTTCCTCGCCGCCGGCTCGTCGGGCGCGACGACATCCGCCGCGCCGCGCGTCACGCTCGTGGCGGACTCGGTCGGAGGCGTGCTCTTCTGGCAGCGGGAGGCCCGGGACGAGCTCGCTCGCGGGATCGACCTGCGCATCGACATCAGGACCTGCAGGCGTCTGGCCACAGAGGGGTGCGTCTACGACGGCGCGCGTCCGCCCAGCGCGCTCGAGGCGATCCAGGCGCTCGGGCCCGCGGTCGGCCCGCTGGCGGTCGTGGACGTGGGGTACAACGACTCCCCGGCCGGCTACGGCGGCGCGCTCGACCGCGTCATGCGCGCGCTCCTCGACACGGGCGTCGAGCGGGTGGTCTGGGTGACGCTGCGCGAGCGCCGGCCGAGCTGGGCCGAGATCAACGATGCGATCCGGGCCGGAGCGAGGCGCTGGCCGCAGATCTCGGTCGGCGAGTGGGACCGCGAGAGCGTCGGCCACGACGAGTGGTTCGCAGACGGGATCCACATGAACTGGGACGGCGGCACCGGCTTCGCCCGCTTCCTGCGGACGCTCGTCCTCGACGCGTGCACCGCCGCGTGCGGCCCGGGTGACGGGGTGCTGGTCGTCAGGGGGGAGGGTCTGCGGAGGGCGCGTGTGGGCGCCAGGTACGTCGGCCGGCTCGCGGCGAGCGGCGGCACCCCGCCGTATCGGTGGTCGGTCGTCGGGCTCCCGCGGCCGCTCCACCTCCGCTCGGACGGGGCGATCTGGGGGCGACCGCGCGCGAGCGGGACGTTCGAGCTCGCCGCCACCGTCGTCGACGCGGCCGGCGTGCGGAACCGGGGAATGGTCGAGCTCCGTGTCGGCCGCGCGAGCGGGTGACGCGACTCAGCCGCGTCGTGCGCGGTGGCAGACCGCCTCCACGTTGTTGCCGTCCGGATCGAGCACGAATGCGCCGTAGTAGCCCTCGTGGTAGGCGGGCCGCGGTCCGGGGAGGCCGTTGTCGACACCGCCCGCCGCGATGGCTGCCTCGTAGAAGGCGTCGACGGTCTCGACGTCCGGCGCGGTGAGGGCGACGTGCGTGGAGGTGCTCGGAACGCCTCGCTCGCAGATCCAGAGGTACGGCATGTCCCCCTCACCGAGCCCGAGCGCCTTGCCGTCGGGGAACTCCATCACGACCGCGATCCCGAGTGGCGCGAGCGCCTGCAGGTAGAACGCGCGCGAGCGCTCGAAATCGGTGACGTTGAGCGCGACGTGGTCGAGCACGCGCGCACCGTACACCGAACGGTCGACGGGCGCGGCTCCGCCGCGGGAGACCGCGGGCTACGTCCGTCGCAGCACGTCGCGGACGGCGCTGTCGATCGCATCCACGCGCTCGTGGTCGCCGAGCCGGCGGGTGACGTAGCCGATGGCGTAGCCCTCCTCGCCCCACCAGCCGAGGTTGCCGCCCATGCCGCCCATGCCGAAGCCACCATCCTCGAGGTCGACCTGGAGGCCAAGGCCCCACGCGACCGTCCGGTCCAGGACGCGATCGAGGGCCACGAGCTGCGGGCGGACCGCCTCTGCCACGAGCTCCGCCGACAGCAGCCGGGTGCCGTCGAGCGTGCCGCCGGCGCCCAACGCCGCGTAGAAGCGCGCCAGGGCGAGCGCCGTGCCGTGACCGTTGACGGCGGGGATCTCCGCGGCACGCCAGGCGACACCGTTCACGACGGCAGGGTCGGCAATCTCCGCGGGTCGGGCGAGCGGCGCGACGAACGTCCCGTCCGGGTCGACGACGTCGGCAGCGCGCCGCCGGAGCCGCTCGGCGAGCCCGACGTGGAAGTCGAGCTCCCAGGGCCTCGAGAGCTCGTCGCGCAGGAACGTCCCGAGTGAGCGTCCGTCGACCCGGCGGACGAGCTCGCCGACGAGATGCCCGTAGGTCACGACGTGCTCCGCGTGCGCGGTGCCGGGCGGCCACGCGGGCGGTGACGCGGCGAGGAGCTCCGTCATCGCGTCCCAGTCGAGCAGCGTCTCGAGCGACGGCGGCCGCTCGAACAGGTCGAGGCCCGCCTGGTGCGCGAGCACGTGTCGGACGGTGACCGCGTCCTTCCCGGATGCGCCGAACTCGGGCCAGCAGCGGGTCACGCGATCGTCGAGGCCGAGGTGCCCCCGCTCGACCAGAACGAGCAGGCAGGCCGCGGCGATCGGCTTCACCGCCGAGTACGCGTTGACGATCGTGTCGCTCGACCAGAGTGCTCCCGAGGCGTCGGACGTCCCGCCGACGAGGTCGACGACGGCTCGGCCGTCGACGATCACCCCGAGCGCCGCGCCGACCTCGCCGCGTTCGGAGAATCCCGCGGCGAACGCATCCGCCACGGGGGCGAAAGCCTGGTCGACGTGTCCGCGGGGCCGCGCGCTCGCCACCGGGGTTGTCTACCGGACGGCTGCGTGGTCAGCTGCAGGAACCGGCGTCGACGGCCAGGCTTGCTCGGCCCGGACGTGCAACGCGCACTGCCAGCGCGGCGGCGGCGCGGCGGGCCTGCGAGCGGAGGCGAGCGGTCGTGTGCGAGCCGTTCCGACTGTCGCGCACGTCCCACGCGAGCGGATGGCCGTACAGGTACGACCGCGCGGCGCGCATCACGTGCTCCTCGATCGACGTCGTCCCAACCTCGGCCATGGCCTTTGCTCCTCTCGCTGCCGGTGTCTCTGTCACGGTCTCGAGGATGCCCCAGAAACCTTCTCCGGGTACGGCGGGTGACAGGCGTCTCGCGAGTACGGCGGGCCGCACCGTCTCGCGGCGACCTGGCAGGCTGCGCCGCGAAGCGCGCCGAGTACGCTCGGGAGGCCGCAGCCGCCGGCGCCGCCCTGCTCACGCTGGCGCTCGCGGGCCTCGTGCGAAGGGACGGGTCGAGCCGGTCGAGGTGTTCGCTCTGGCAGGGCTCTGAGCTTCGGCAATGCAGGCGTCCGACTGAAGTTGGACACCACCCAGGTGCAGGCGTGGCGCGACGCGAGCGCCCGATCCGCTGAAACCCGCAACGGCCCGCGGATCTTCAGCGGAGGCTACTCCCGACGACGGTCGAGATACTCGGTCCACCGTGTACCTCTCGACGATCGCCGCGGTGGATCTCTCCGACGACGTGTTCGTCAAGGTCGCCGGGATCCTCGCGATCGCCGCAGCGGCCGGGATGGTCGCCAGCTGGCTTCGCCTGCCGCTCGTGATCGCCTACGTCGCGGTGGGCGTGATCGTCGGGCCGAGCGCCGCCGACCTCGTCCAGCCCGGCGGCGAGCTCGAGCTTCTCGCCCAGCTCGGCGTCGCCCTCCTGCTGTTCGTGGTGGGGCTCAAGCTCGACCTGCACGTCGTGCGAACGCTGGGCCCCGTCGCGCTCGTCGTCGGGGGTGCGCAGGTCGCCCTGACCGCGGCGGGCGGCTTCCTCCTCTCGCTGGCACTCGGCCTCCCGGCAACGGCCGCCGCGTACGTCGGGATCGGTCTCGCGTTCTCGAGCACCATCATCGTGATCAAGCTCCTCACCGATCGCCGGGAGCTCGACGACCTCCACGGGCGACTCGCGCTCGGCATCCTCATCGTCCAGGACCTCGTCGTCGTGCTCGTGATGATCGGCGTCACCGCGGGCGGCGAGGCCGAGGGGTCGATCGGGCTCGCCCTGCTCGGCGTCCTCGTCAAGGGGGCTGCGTTGCTGGCCGCGCTCGGGCTCCTCGCACGGTTCGCGCTCACCCCGCTGCTCCACCGGCTCGCGCGCCTGCCGGACCTGCTGGTGCTGTTCGCGATCGCATGGGCGGTCGCCCTCGGAGCCACGAGCGACGAGCTCGGCTTCGGGGTGGAGGTCGGCGCGTTCCTCGCAGGCGTCTCGCTCGCGGCGACGCCGTACCGGGAGTCGATCGGGTCGCGCCTCGTCACCATCCGCGACTTTCTTCTGCTGTTCTTCTTCATCGACCTCGGCTCGCGCATCGACCTCGGTCAGATCGCCGGCCAGCTGTGGATCGCGCTCGTGCTGTCGGTGTTCGTCCTGGTGGGGAAGCCGGCGATCGTGATGGCGCTGCTCGGCGCCAAGCGCTACCGCAAGCGCGTGTCGCTCGAGACCGGGCTCGCCCTGGCGCAGATCAGCGAGTTCTCTCTCATCCTCGGCGCGGTGGGGCTGCGGCTCGGGCACATCGAAGAGGAGACGACCTCCCTGCTGACCGCCGTGGCGCTGATCACCATCGCGGTATCGGTCTACGCATTCCCGTACTCGAACGAGATCGCCGCACGCCTCGGCACGGCACTCGACGTCTTCGAGCGCCGCGCGCCCCGTCCAGACGACGCGACAGAGGTGGACGGCCGGCCGGAGGTAATCGTGCTCGGCCTCGGCCGCTACGGCGACGGCGTCGTCGAGGGACTGCGCCAGAGAGGCGTCTCGGTGCTCGGGGTCGACTTCGACCCGATCGCCCTCGGGCACTGGTCGGAGCAGGGGCTCGACGTCCTCTACGGCGACGCCGAGGACCCGGAGCTGCTTCACATCCTCCCGCTGCCGGAGCGCGGCTGGGTCGTGAGCACCGTCCGCCGTGCGGACGCGAACCTCGCCCTTCTCCACGCACTCGCACACAGCGGGTACACCGGGCACGTTGCCGTCGCCGCCCACCGGACCTCCGATGTCGCACGCCTCACGCGAGCAGGCGCGCACCACGTGCTCATGCCGTACGCGTCGGCCGCGCGCGACGTCGTCGACCTGATCGCCGACGGACGCTCCTGAGGCCCGCCGCGCCCGTCAGTCCCGGTCGGCAGCCTGCAGCTTCGCCAGCAGACGTTTGACGCGGCGGAGGAGGTCTGCCTCCTCGTGACCGAAGTCGTCGAGGTAGGAGCGGACGGCCGCCAGGAGGAGCGCGAGCTCCTCGTCGTCGATCTCGAGCGTCTTCATCGCGCGAGGGTACTCGGATGCGACCAGGGCCCGGAGGCTCTCGTGCTCCTCGCGGCACGCCGGACATCCCTCGAGATGCGGCCGCAGCCCGGGGATCGCCGCGTCCGCATCGACGCCGGCGAGCTCCAGCTCGACGTAGCGGTCGAGCTCCTCGAAGCAGGTCTCGCAGCTCACCTCGGGCTCGGCGGGCCCCAGGAGACGGGCGAGGACGGGCGCTGGCTCGTTGGGCTCCGTCACGAGATCTCCTCCCTCGACTCAGCTTGCCCGTGACCCGACTCCTCCAGGTGTCGCCGCAGCTTTCGCCGAGCGTCGTGCAACGTCTTGTAGAGCGCACCCCGCGTTGTCTGCAACCGCTCGGCCAGCACGTCGATCGGGACCTCGTTCAGCGCGAGCGCGACGAGGACGCTCCGCTGGTGCGGGGTGAGTGCCTCGGCGATGCCGATGCGGATCGCATCGAGCAGCTCGCTCTGCTCGGCCTCCTCGTGCGGCCCGAGGCCGGAGCTCGCGAAAGGGCTCCAACCCTCGTCGTCGACGGGGATCTCCTTTCCCTGCCAGGCGCGACGCCGCACCTTGACGGCGGCGTGGTACAGCGCGAACTTGTACGCCCAGGTCGTGAAGCGCGAGAGGCCGCGGAAGTCGTCGAGGCGAGCCAGCACCGCGAGCAAGGCGTCGTCCGCAGCCTCCTGGGCGATGTCGTCGAGGTCGCCCCGGAGGTGTGGATGAGACGACCTCCGGCGGCCTGTCTCGAAGCGGGCGGCTCGTAACAGGAGCTCGTGGAGGTCGGCGACGGCCTCGTCGCGAGCCGCGCCGTCGCCGCGGAGCCTGGCCAGCCAATCGCGGGACTCGGGGTCGAGAAGCCGGCCGCCTGTAGACGTTCCGGAGACATCCGCGCTCCGAGCCGCAGGCTCCATCACCGGAACGATAGGTGCCGCGGCCACACTCACGCGACATCGCCTGCGCGTGCGGTGACGACCGTGACGTGGCGCGCTAGCTCACGCAGGGCGGCGCGCCCGGACGAGGGCGTCGATGGCGACCGCTTCGCCCGGGTCGAGCGCGATGGTGCGCTCGACCGCCTCCGCCCGGTCGACGACGAGGTCGCCGAGCTCCGGGACCACGTCTTGGGCCGTGTACAGGACGGCGGCGTCCTTCGGCCCGCCGTACCCGGCGGTGAGGTTCGCCGTGTCGTGACCCAGCACGAACAGCGTTCCGCCCCGCGCGACGGCGTCCGCGGCCGAGCGCAAGACCGGGGCGAGCTCCGCACGAGGCAGCTGCAGGTAGAGCAGGGCGACCAGGTCGAACCCCCGTGGCGCTGGGTCGTACCCAAGCACGTCGGCGAGCACCCACTCGACCTCGACGCCGCGGCTCTCCGCCAGCCGCTTCGCCTTCTCGAGCGCGACGTCCGAGAAATCGACACCCGTGACCCGCCAGCCGCGACCGGCGAGCCACACGGCGTTCCGCCCCTCGCCACAGGCGAGGTCGAGCGCGCGTCCAGGGTCGAGGGCTCCGACCTCCTCCGCGAAGAGCCGGTTCGGCTCAGCTGACCAGACGAGCTCCTTCTGCGAATAGCGTGCGTTCCAGTCGTCGCGGGCGAACCCGGGCCGGACGGACGTCACGGGGCGACGGTGCTCGGTCACGGCGAAGACCGTAGCCGAGCCGGAAGGGCGTCGAAAGGCAGGTGCCCGGCTCGAGTTGGACACGTCGCGAGGTGACCCGGTGTCCGACTTCGGTCGGACACCTCTCGTCGGACACCACGACCTCGCCCCCTCGAGCCGCGTCAGGCGACCCGTGCCAACGCAGTTTCCGCCATCAGGGGCACGGCGCGCTCGAACGCCGCGGCGCCGGTGTCCTCGGCACCGAGCTCGCCACGGGTGAAGCGCCCGTAGATCGCCTCGCAGAAGATCGCGGCCTTCCAGAGCGCGAGCGCCTCGAACCAGCCGAGCGGCCCGATGTCGCGTCCGCTCCGCTCGACGTAGCGCTCGACGATCTCCGCCCTCGTCGGGAACCCGTCGAGCGCCGTGACGGGCGAGACGCCGAGGGGGCTCGGCCCGCCTCCCGGCTCGGTGTACGTCGCGAGCAGATATCCGACGTCGGCCCGGGGGTCGCCGATCGCGCCCATCTCCCAGTCGAGCACGGCCTGTACGCGGTCTGGCCGCTCGCGCTCGACCATCAGGTTGCCGAGCCGGTAGTCACCGTGCACGACGGCGTCGGGCAGCGGCTCGGGCAGCCCTTCAGCCAGGAGCCGCCCCACCTCGACGACTGCGGGGATCTCGCGCGTCGCGTTGATCTCCCAGAGCTGGGTGAAGCGGCGCACCTGACGCTCGAGGTAGCTGCCCGACCGGGCGAAGCCCGCAAGGAGAGGATCCGACACGTTGGCGCCATGGATCTCGACGAGCGCGTCGACGAGCTCTTCGCCGAGCCGGCGGCGGGCCGCAGCGTCGTCGAGCCCGGGCGGCAGCTCGGTCGTGACCACGTGGCCGTCGAGATAGGCCATCACGTAGAAGGGGACGCCGAGGAGTGCGGTGTCCTCGCACACGGTGAGGATCGGCGGCAGCCGGATGCCGTGCGGTTCGAGCGCGAGCTGCAACCGCGCCTCGCGCACGACGTCGTGCGCCGACGGCGGCAGCGGCGGGCGAGGCGGCCTCCGCAGTACGTACCGCTCGCCGCCGCGCTCGAGCAGGAACGAGAAGTTCGAGCCTCCCCCCTCGCCGATCCGGGTCGCGCGCAACGGCCCGGCGCCGAGGCCGTTGGCGTCGAGGAACCCTTCGAGCCGGTCGAGCACGAGGAGCGGCGGGCGATCGGGTCCGGCTCCGTCGTCGAGGGTCGCAACGATGTCTGCGGCGGCCATCCTGCGATCCTGCCACGCGCGGCTCGCGGGCTCGCTCGCGCGCCCTACGTGCCTCGCGTGAAGGTCACGAGCTCCTCGCGGTCGCTCCCACCGGAGACGGCGATCGCAAGGACGGGCCCCACGCCGCGGGCGTAGAACTTGAACTCCAGCGAACGCGGCTCGAGGGGGTTGACCTCGCGCGTCATCAGGACAGGTCTGTAGTGCCCTGCCGGCACCTCGGCCTGCTCTCGGACACTGACGATCGAAGCGCGGTCCTCGGCATGACCCGTGTAGTGCTCCTGCCGATAGGCAAGCCCCGGGCGCGGCCGGGCGGGCACCGCGACGCCCGCCTGGGCTCCGTCGACGCCCGCCTCGAAGGAGCCCTTCGTCGACACGAGCTTGCCGCCCTCGTACTCCCTCGTGCGCTCACCGAGATACCAGACGTTGCCTGCGCGATCCTGCGCGTACCAGTCCCACGTGTCCTCCACGAGAACCCCGTTCTCGGTGACGGTATCCCGCACGACGCGGGCGTCGATCCCGTTCGCGACGCGCTTCACATCGTCGGTCACACGCACGACGACACGCAGCCTCGCGCCGTCCGTGTCCGTCTCGCGGTAGACCCAGCGGGTGCCGGGGCGCATCGGCCAGTACGGGTTGTCGATCCGCGTCGTGAAATCGGCCGGGTCGAGCACGACGCGCTCGCTCCCGTGTGGAAGCACGGTGCCGCCCCTCGAGACCCGCACCGCGCCGGTCGCGACGAGCGCGAGCATCCCTGCCGCAAGCATCGCCGCCAGCGCCGAGACGGTCGCGCGTGTCCTCGTGTCGCCTCCTCTAGGACGTGACCGTTCAATGGTAGGCCTCCCGGGCGTCGGCGAGCAGTTCGTCCAACAGCGGAGCCGGGCGTTCCGCGCCCGGCTCCTGCCCATTCCCGACGTTCCGGCGTCTGTCGCCGCGCCGGTCGTTCCGATCGGCTGTCAGATCGAAGCCCGGGCGACACACACCTCGCCGGAGGGGCTCGTCGCCCTCGCCACGAAGCGATCGGTCCCCCCGCTACCCGCCGTCACGAAGCGCGCCTCGAACGAGCCGCTCGGGGCGCGCGTCACCCGCACGCGCTTCGCAACCTGCGTGCCGTTCCGGAGCAGGACGACGTTCCACCGCACGCCGGTCCTGTTCTGGTCGACCTCGAACTCGACCTCGACGCCCGCGTCCTCGCCGCTCAGCTTCAGCTTCGACGTGCTCGCCTTCGAGCACGTGCCCGCGACGCGGACTCCGTCCTTGGCACCGGCGACCGGCGCCAGCAGCAGCGCTGCCGCAACTACGGTGCCCACGATCACTCCCGACACGTACCTCATCTCGACGCTCCTTCCGAAGTTGTCCACCAGACACACCGCAGGCTGCCGGGCGCGCGGTCGGGGCGACAATGGGACCTTGGTCGTACACCCGGAGCGAGCACGGTGAGACATCCCGTCGCGCAGTTCGCGCTCGCCGGTCTCGCGGTGCTCGCCGTGTTCGGAGCGGGTTCGCTCTTCGTTCTCCAGCGCCTGGGGCACGACGAGGCGCTCCGCGATGCGCGCCAGTTCGCATCCCTCGCGGGCCAGGGCATCGTCGAGCCGACGGTCCAGCTCCCGCTCTTGCGGGGCGGCGCCGCGGCGATCGATGCCGTCGACCGAGCCGTCCAGGAGCGCGTCCTCGGCGAACGGGTCGTCCGGGTCAAGATCTGGTCGCGTGACGGGCGTGTCCTGTACTCCGACGAGCCGCGGCTCATCGGCACGACCTTCCCGCTCGGCCCGTCGAAGCTCGATGTCCTCCGCACCGGCGTGACCCGCGCCGAGCTGAGCGACCTCTCCGGGCCCGAGAATCGCTTCGAGCGCGGCCAGGGCGACCTGTACGAGGTGTATCTCCCGATCCGCGCGCCGGACGGGACGCCGCTGCTCTTCGAGACGTATCAGCGGAGGAGCGCGGTCGCGGCGACCGGTCGGCGGATCTGGCTGCCCTTCGCAGCGCTCCTCCTCGGGAGCCTCGTGCTTCTGTGGCTCGTCCAGGTGCCTCTGGCCTGGCGCCTGGATCGACGGCTGCGCCGGACGCAGGAGGAGCGGGAGATGCTGCTGGTGCGGGCGGTCGAGGCGTCGGCCGACGAGCGCCGCCGGATCGCCGCCGACCTCCACGACGGCGTCGTCCAGGATCTGGCCGGGATCTCGTACTCGCTGAGCGCCGCGGCGAAGGTCGAGACGACGCCCGCGCTTCGTACCACGCTGCAGGACGCCGCCGACGGGACGCGCGACGCCATGCGGGCGCTTCGGTCGCTCCTGGTCGAGATCCATCCCCCCAACCTCCACGCGAGCGGGCTCGAAACCGCGCTCACCGACCTGCTCGCGCCGCTCAGGGCGCGCGGGCTCGACGCCCGCCTCGCCGTGGAGCCCGACGTCGACCTGAACGACGACGACGAGCGGCTCCTGCATCGAGCGGCCGCGGAGGCGCTGCGCAACGTCCTGCGCCACGCGCGCGCGACTTCGGTCAGCGTCCGGGTGCTGACCGACACCGACCGGATTCGTCTCGAGGTCGACGACGACGGAGCCGGCATCGTGCCGGAGCACCGCGAGCGGCGTCGCGCGGAGGGCCACGTCGGGCTTTCACTGCTCGAGGAGCAAGCGGCCAACGCAGGAGGCGAGCTGCATGTACGCTCGCGCCCCGGCGCCGGCACGACGTTCGCGCTGGAGCTGCCTCGACGATGATCCGACTTCTCATCGCCGACGACCACGCCGTGGTGCGGAGCGGCCTCACGCAGCTGGCGCGGACGTTCGAGGACATCGAGCTGGTCGGTGCGGCGGCGAACGGCGAGGAGGCCGTCTCTCTCTGCGCCGAGCGCCACCCCGACGTCGTGTTGATGGACCTCGAGATGCCCGAGCTCGACGGGATCGCGGCGACACGACTCATCACGGAGGCCGAGCCCGGCGTCGCGGTCGTGGTCCTCACGTCGTTCTCCGACCGAGAGCAGATCCTGCGGGCTCTCGACGCCGGTGCCGTCGGCTACCTGCTCAAGGACGCGGAGCCGGACGAGCTCGCCAAGGCGGTGAGAGCCGCGGCGAGGGGCGAGGCGCCGCTCGACCCGCGCGCAGGTCGGGCTCTCCTGAGCTCCCGGAGCCGGCCGTCCCTTCCGGAGGCCCTCTCGGACCGGGAGCGGGAGGTCCTCGCGATGGTCGCCCGCGGCCTGCCCAACAAGCTCATCGCCCGCGAGCTCGGGATCAGCGAGAAGACGGTCAAGGCGCACCTCACTCGCGTGTTCCGCGCGATCGGCGTGAGCGACCGGACGCAGGCCGCGCTGTGGGCCGAGCGGAACGGGCTCACCCGCTCGGGGTCGTAGGACCGAAGTCCGATTGCGGCCGCCCAAGGTCCGCAGGCAGCATCGGCGCATGCAGCGTGCCGGTCTCATCGCACCTCTGGCGGCCTTAGTCGCCGCGTCGCTCACGGCCGCTGCGGGCCCCTCGGCGGCCGCTGCGGACGACGGAGGCTCCCGCGGCGACGTTCGGGTGGCAGCGACGTGCACGGCCAGGAGCCGTGCCGAGCTTCGCGTCCGCAGCCGGGATCACGACCAGCTGAGGGTCGACCTCGAGCTGCGGACGGCGCGTCGCGGGGCGCCGTGGACGGTCGTGATCGTTCACGAGCGGCAGCTGGCGTTCCGTGGGAGCCTGAGGACGGGCCAGGGCTCCGGCACTCTGTCCGTGCGCCGCACGATCCCGGACTGGTTCGGCGAGGACGCGCTGAGCGTCCGCGCGACCGGACCGGGCGGCGAGACCTGCCGCATCCAGGCCACGATCCGTGACGACTGACGGAGCGGAAACTAGAGCCCGCGCGCCTTGCGGCTCGAGGCCTGCTGGCGCCTGGAGGCGGACAGCTCGACCTTGCGAAGGCGGATCGAGGCCGGGGTGACCTCCACGCACTCGTCGTCTCGGATGAACTCGAGTGCCTGCTCGAGCGAAAGCGGGCGCGGCGGGATCAGGCGGACGAGCTCGTCCGCGGTCGACGAGCGGATGTTCGTCAGCTTCTTCTCCTTGGTCGCGTTGACGTCGAGATCCTCGGCCCGGGCGTTCTCCCCGATCACCATCCCCTCGTAGACCTCGACTCCGGGGCCGACGAACAGCGATCCGCGCTCCTGGAGGTTGAGCAGGGCGAACGTGGTCGTTGCTCCACGGCGGTCGGCGACCAGGCTGCCGCTCGGACGGGTGCGAAGGTCGCCGTGCCACGGCTCGTAGCGCTCGAAGACGTGGTGGAGGATCCCGGTGCCCCGGGTCTCGGTGAGGAACTCCGTGCGGAACCCGATCAGCCCACGGGCGGGCACCAGGACATCCATCCGCACCCAGCCGGTGCCGTGGTTGACCATGTTCTCCATCCGGCCCTTGCGCAGCGCGAAGAGCTGGGTGAGCACGCCCACGTACTCCTCGGGCACGTCCACCGACACGCGTTCGACGGGCTCGTGCACCTTGCCGTCCACCTCGCGAACGACCACCTGCGGCTTGCCGACGGTGAGCTCGAAGCCCTCCCGGCGCATCAGCTCGACGAGAACGGCGAGCTGGAGCTCGCCCCGCCCCTGCACCTCCCAAGCGTCCGGACGCTCGGTCGGAAACACACGGAGCGAGACGTTGCCGACCAGCTCCTGGTCGAGCCGCTGCTTCACCATCGGCGCGGTCAGCCTCGAGCCCTCCTGCCCGGCGAGCGGGGAGGAGTTGATCCCGATCGTCATCGCCAGGCTCGGCTCGTCGACCGCCACCACCGGGAGGGCTCGAGCGTCGTCCGGGTCGGCGAGCGTCTCGCCGATCGTCACCCCCGGCAGACCGGCCACCGCGACGATCTCGCCGGGGCCGGCCTCCGCGGCATCGACCCGGTCGAGCGCGACCGTGACGTAGAGCTCCGTCACCCGAGCCCGCTCGACCGATCCGTCGGAGCGGCACCAGGCGATCTGCTGCCCCTTGCGGATCGTCCCGTGGTGCACCCGGCAGATGGCGAGCCGGCCGACGTACGGCGACGCGTCGAGGTTCGTGACGAGCGCCTGTAGCGGGTGCCCCTCCTCGAAGGAGGGCGCCGGAATCGTGGCGAGCAGCGCGCCGAACAGGAGACGAAGGTCATCTCCCAGGGTGGACGGGTCGGCCGTCGGGCCGGCCCGTCCTGCCCGTGCGTTGCAGTAGACGATCGGGAACTCGATCTGGCTCTCGTCGGCGTCGAGGTCGAGGAAGAGCTCGTAGACCTCGTTCACGACCTCGGTCGCGCGCGCATCCGGCCGGTCGACCTTGTTGACCACCAGCACCACGGGGAGCCGCGCCTCGAGCGCCTTGCGCAGGACGAAGCGGGTCTGCGGGAGCGGGCCCTCGCTGGCGTCGACGAGCAGCAGGACGCCGTCGACCATCCGCAAGGCCCGCTCGACCTCGCCGCCGAAGTCGGCGTGCCCCGGCGTGTCGACGATGTTGATCTTCACGTCGCCGTGGCGGACGGCGGTGTTCTTGGCGAGGATCGTGATGCCCTTCTCGCGCTCGAGGTCCATCGAGTCCATGACCCGCTCGGCGACGTCCTGGTTCTCGCGGAATGAGCCCGACTGCCAGAGCATCGCGTCGACGAGCGTCGTCTTGCCGTGGTCGACGTGCGCGACGATCGCGACATTGCGGATGTCGTCGCGCATCGGCATCGCGGGAGCGTAGCCCCGGTGGGGGAATAGCCCGGACCGAAGCGCGAAGCGTGTCGATTGCCTCGCCGACATGGCCGCTCGTGACGTGCGCCACTACTATCGCCCTGGAAAACTCTCGAAGCCGGTTCAGTAGAAAGCCGAACACCGGTTCACGACCTGTACTGACGTAACCCGGAGGAGGGATCCGCAGGATCCGGAGCATGTTCACGAGCTTGGCAGGACGCGCTGAAGGCCGGGGCCGCCTCGGCTTGGGTCAGGCGCGATGGGCGGACCTCCCGCCGGCTGTCGGTGCTCGCTCACAGGAAGGAGACACACGGTGAAGATCCACCGACTGGCATGCGCGCTCGCGGCGGTCGCCGCGGTCCTGGCGCTCGGCACCGGCGCAGCGCTCGCATCGAGCGCGAAGATCGTGGTGTTCGCGGCGTCGTACTCGGGCACGGCCACCGTCAAGGTGACCGACACGGTCGCGGACATCGCGGCCACCGGCACGGGTAAGGCAACGAGCCTCGGCGCCGGAAAGATCACGGGCATCGGCAAGGGAGACACGTCCGTGCAGCCCTGTGTCCCGTTCATCGGGCCAGGGACGATGGTGGGCACCGGGAAGAACAAGCTCACGTTCAAGGTGATCGCGGGCTCGACCGCCTGCGGCGACGAGGCCGGTCAGGTGTTCAGCGTCTCCGGCAAGGCGACGGTCGTGAAGGGCTTCGGCACGCTCGCGAAGGCCAAGGGCACGCTCAAGTTCTCGGGCGTCTACGACAAGGGCGCCGGCACGTTCAGCGTCAAGTTCAAGGGGAAGTTGACCCAGTGACCGCCACGACAGGGTCACGAACAAGGAGGAGTTCGATGAGACGAGGCAGCGCTGTGTTCATCGGGGCGCTCGCCCTCGCCCTGACGGCGGTCGCCGGCTGGGCCGCGATCCCGGGCGAGACGCCGTTCCCCTCGCCGACGATCGAGAACGTGTTCGTGTCGAGCCGCACCGTGACTGCGGCCTCGAGCCCGGCCGGCCCGGGCGTCCTGACCAACTACTACGCGCGCGGATCGACCGTCGTGTTCCAGGTGTTCGCAGGCGCGATGAAGACCGGCAAGATCCTCACCGCGGCCGACGTCAAGTACGCGTACATCAAGCTGCCGGACGGGACGAAGATCAAGCTGACGTACAAGGAGCCGGCAAACACGACCGACCCGGCATGGTCGGGGACGTGGACGATCCCGGCCACCTATGCGCCGAAGGTCGTCGACTTCGTCGTCCGGTTCAAGACGAAGGACAAGCAGTACGGCAACTTCGTCCAGATCCCCGTCTCGACCTCGCAACTCACGGTGACGGCGGCGTAGGGGCGATGACCATGACGAACGCACATCACTGGAGGAACTCGATGAGACGCCCACTCGTGCTGGTCGGCTTCGTCGCCGCGCTGATCGCCCTCGTCGTGCCGACCATCGCACAGGGAGCCACGGGGCCGGCGAAGCTCGACGCCTTCTTGTACGTCGATACGGTCAACGGCACCCGGCCGGCGGGTGCGCCGCCGCGTCCGATCGGGTGCACGCAGTCGAACACCTTCATCCGGGGCGAGCAGATGGTGTTCCGGGTCTGGGGAACGGTCGCCGAGACCGGCGACATCCTCTCGACCGAGAACATCGACGAGGGGTACGTGACGTTCCCCGGGATGGGCAACCAGAAGCTCAACTGGGGAGCACACGGAGCGACGTCGAACCGGGTCTGGTTCTGGACGGCTGCCGTAAACCTCCCTGCGGACTACCCGCTGGGCGCGGGCACTGCCCGCGTCGTGTTCAAGACGGACGAGGGGAAGACCGGCACCTACGACTATCAGTTCACGATCGTGCCCGCCCTCAAGGCCACCGCCAAGGCGGCTTCGAAGGCCAAGGCCAAGGTCAAGCTCGCGGGCAAGTCGGCGAAGTCGTGAGAGACCGGGAGGAAGGAACGATGAGAGCCACACAACGGATGTCGTGGCGGACGATCGTCGCCTCCGGCGTCGCAGCGGTGGCCGCTCTCGCAGCGGTCATGCCCGCCGCGGCCGCCGGGCCCATGACCGTCACGTCCCCGAAGATCCCGGGCGCCGCAGCCCTGTTCGGGCCGGTGGTGGACGCCGGCGCAGCGTCCGACACGCTCGCGACGCTCAAGACGGCTCCGGACGTCGCCGTGCCGGGCAAGAAGGTGACGGTCAGCGGTTCGGGCCTCGCCAAGGCGAAGGAGGTCAGGCTCGTCTGGATGACCGCCAACGTGCGCTGGGTCCTCGACCCGAAGGCGGACAGCGTCGACTACATCGGCCGGAAGGTCGACAAGATCGCGGTCGCGCTGGCGAACACCCAGACCGATGCCACGGGAGCGTTCAAGGCGACCTTCCGTGTCCCGAGGGACTTCGGCGGGTTGCACGACATCTTCGCCGTCGTCGACGGGAAGCAAGTGGCTAAGGGCGGCTTCCTGCTCGAGCGGACGGTGAAGATCAGCCCGACGCGCGGCCCGATCGGGACCCCAATCAAGGTCACCGTGGTCGGCATGGGCTCACCCACCTACGAGAGCATCGGCGGAGTCCTGTACGACAACCGCTTCACGGGCTCCATCTCCGCGAACACCACGCGGGGCGTGTCGATGTTCACGATCCGCGCGGCCGGCGACGTCGGGCCGCACTGGATCGAGGTCGGGGGCTCGAGCCACACCGTGCCCTACCTCAACATGCAGCAGTCCCCCGTCCCGTGGACGGACGGCCACCGGTTGAAGTTCCAGGTGACGGGCGACAAGGGAGCACCCAAGCTGTCCGTCGAGCAGCCCAAGGCAGTGCAGGCGACGATCGCCGAGCGGACGACGCTGCAGAACGCGAACCTCGCCGCCGGCTCGACCGCGACCGCGCAGCTCAGCTCGACGAGCGGGCCGATCCTGTCGAAGACGGCTGTCAGCGCCGCCGGCCTCACCGCAGGCCAGCCGTACGTCGTCCAGTGGGCGAGCGTCGTCGGCAACCGGGTCAACTGCACGGGGCAGTGCTGGAACTTCGTCAACCAGGTCGTCGGCACCGGTGTCGCCGGGGCCGACGGAACGGCGAAGACGAACATCACGGTGCCCGACGGCCTCGGCGGCTGGCACGCCGTACAGGTCGTTCAGGCCGGACAGGTCAGGGCCCAGACGAGCTACTTCGTCAAGCGGACGTTCGTCTCGATCCCGAAGAAGGTGAAGGCCGGCCAGCCGTTCATCGTCCAGCTGAAGGGCGTCGGGTGGACGCAGCTCGACAACACGGTCGCCGTGACGTACGACAACGCCTACATCGGCTACGCGTGCGGCTTCAACAGCAACGGGTACGTGCGCATCCAGCTGTTCGCCACGGGCAAGAAGGGCACGCACCTGATCGATCTCTACCCGCTGCTCTACACGCAGCAGCCGGCGTATCCCTACCCCCAGATGGGCATGGTGCCGCTACTCGGGTTCGCGATGGACGCCCCGGGGCTCGGCGCAGGCTACGACCTGCCCGCGTTCCGGCTCGCCATCACCGTCGTCTGAGGAGGAGACACACGGGGCCGGACGCTCGCCCGTCCGGCCTCGTATCTCCTCACGCCCCTCACGGGCGAGCGCGGCCGGACAGCCGCTCGGGGAGCCACCAGCTCCACCGCCCGAGGATCGCGACGATCCCGGGCACGAGCGCGAGTCGGACGACCGTCGCGTCGACGAGAACGCCGGCCGCGAGCACGATGCCGAGCTGCTGGAGCCCCGGCACGTCGCCGAGGACGAAGCCGGAGAACACGGCGACCATGATCACGGCCGCGGCCGTCACGACTCGCCCCGTCCTGACGAGGCCCGCGGTCACGGCACCGTCGCAGGTCTCCCCTGCGTCGATCGCCTCCCGCATTGGCATCACGAGGAACACCTCGTAGTCCATCGACAGGCCGAAGAGGAGCGCGAACGCGAACACGGGGATCCATCCCTCGATCGCGGATGACTCGGCGACGCCGAGCAGGTCTGCGCCGATCCCCCACTGGACGACCGCGACGACCACGCCGCACGCGGCGGCGACCGAGAGCAGGTTGAGCACGACGGCCTTGACGGGCAGGACGACCGAGCGGAACGCACGCAGGAGCACGACCGCCGTCACGGCCAGCACGGCCGCCACGAGCAACGGAAACCAGTCGTACAGCCGGTCGAGGAAGTCCGCCCCCTGCGCGGGCACGCCGCCTGTGGCGACGACGGCGCTTTCCGGGAACGCGGCTCCGGGGATCAGGCTGTCACGCAGGCGCCGGACGAACGCCAAGGCGTCCGGATGGCCGAACTCGTGCCGGCCGGCGACGAGCACGCGCGTGTATCGCCCGCTCCCCGCCACGTAGGGGCGCCGAACGCCGTTCGCGACGACCAGCACCTCGGGATCGCGGCTCACGATGTCCGCCAACCGCGCGACGGCCTCGCGGGTCGGCCCGCGGATCCCTCCGCCCGGCCTTCCCGTGTCGACGACGACCTGAGCGGGGGTGACCGCACCCGCCCCGACGCCGTCGCTCAGCACCTCGGCTCCGCGGACCGCCTCCGAGGACGGCAGCGCCAGGATCGACCCGGGCGTGGTCCGAAGGGCGACGAGGGGTGACGCGAGGACGAGCATCAGGCCGAGACCCGCTCCGACCGTCAGCCACCGCCTGCGGAGCACGAGCGCCGCGAGCGACGCCCACACACCGTTCGCGGATGCCCGAGCCCCTCGGTCGTACAGCCCGCGCACGAGGACACGGGAAGCGAGCAGCGAGAGCAGCACCGGCTGGAGCGTCAGGAGCGCGGCAACCGAGACGAGCGGCACGAGGGCGCCACCCAGGCCCAGCGAGCGGACGAACGGCACGGGGACCAGCACGAGCACGCCGAGACCGACGGCCACGGCCACCGCGGAGAACGCGACGGCACGTCCGGTCGTGGCCATCGTCCGCACCACGACGTCGTCCCGTGACCCACCCTGCTCCAGCTCGGACCGGAAACGGTCGACGCAGAGAAGCGCGTAGTCGATCGCGAGGGCGAGCCCGATCAGGACCACGAGGTTCTCGACGTAGGAGGCCATGTGCAGCGCGTGGGCGAGTGGATAGAGCAGCGCGAGCGTGCCGCCGATCGTGCAGGCCGCGAACACGAAGGGGATGACCAGCGCGCTCGACACGCCGAGGACGAGCGCCAGCACGAGAAGCGCGACCGGCAGGGCGACGAGCTCGGCCCGGCGCAGGTCGTCGTGGACGGCCGGATCCAGATCGTGCTGGATCGCCGGCGCCCCCGTCACGAGAGCTCCGGGCCCGTTCGGCGCGGTGAGCGCGCGCCTGACGTCAGCCGTGTAGGACTTCGCGTCCTCGAGGGCGAGCGGCGTGACGACGTCGCCGTACAGCACACCGCCGCCGCGGCGAGGCTCGGACGCCACGCCATCGGGAACGACGCGGGCGGCGCGGCGCAAACGCTCGCGGACATCCTGCTGGAGGCGCTCGCTCCTGGGTACCCGCGTCGGGAAGACGACCGTGAACGTCCCGTCGGGACGCTCGCCGTAGCGCTCCTCGAGCAGCTGCCGCGCGCGATCCGACTCGCTCCCCGGGACGGCCAGGGAATTCGACAGCAGCGGGCTCAGGTGCGCGGCGGCAACGATGCCGGACGCCGCGACGGCGAGCCAGGCGGCGAGCACGAGGAGCCGGTGGCGGAGCACCCCACGGGTCCAGCGCTCGAGCACGCGGCAAGGGTACTCCGGCCCTGGGGAGCCAGTGTCAGGACGGGCGACGCCGGGAGGCGGCCAGGAACTCCGCGATCGAGCGGAGATTGCCGGCGCCGAGATCGGCATAGCCCGGCATCGCCGGGTTGCCGCGAGCCGCGGGCGACCGGAGGTATGCCACCGTCGCCGCGACCGACCGGACGGTCGGCGCGCCGTTGGAGAGCGTCGGCGCCCCGAAGCGCGCTCGACCGGCCCCGAGGTAGCGGTGGCAGCTCAGGCAGCCCTCACGTCCGAACACGGACGCCCCGCGGGCGGCGGAGCCACGCAGGCCCTTGCGGCCGACCCACCCCCTGACCGTGGCCGGTGTGGCGGTCGTCTCGGGCGGGGGAGCAGGCGCCGTGCGAAGCGGGGTGAGATTGGCGGCGGCGATCGAGACAGGCCGCCCGACGACGAACGCAACGAGGTCCACGAGCTCCTCCGGGGACAGGTCTCGCACGTACGGAGTCATCCCGGTGCCGCCGAAGGCGATGCGCCGCGCCGCGAGCTCCTCGATCGACACGCGCATCTGCGCCGCGTGCGGGCCGAGCCAGCGGTCGAGATCCGGTCCGGACTTCCCGGTCGAGCCGGCGGCGTCGAGGGCGTGACACGACCAGCATTGCCTAGCCTGGAACACGGCGGCGCCACGCGCCGGAACCCCCTCCTCGTTCGACGCGCCGCCCGCGCGCTCCGCACCTGCGAGCACCGCGAGCGACAGCGCGACTCCGGCGAACGCAACGGCGAGGCCAAGACGACGCGCCATGCCCCGACCGTAGCGGACGCGCGGCGCCGACACCTACTAGGTGGGCCCGGGGGGCATCTCCCCCACCGGCCACGGCTTGCCGCCGAGGCCCCAGTTCTTCGGGTCGTGGCCCTCGACGATCACCCAGGTGTGGTCGCGGAGGCCCTCGTGCGTCGCGGCGCAGAGGGCGTCCGTGAGGCCGGCGATGAGCTTCGCGCTCGTCTCCTCGTTCACGCGGTAGTCGAACAGCTCGACACGGATCAACGGCACGGACGCCTCCTTTCACTGGTTCCACGGCTCGTTCGCGCCGACCCTATGCTCTCGCCGTGAGCCGCGTGACACGCATCGCCGACGGCGACCCGATCGTCGCCGAGGGGGTCGAGCGTCACGCGCTCGTCCCGCCGGAGCGCGGCTCCGAGCTCGCGCTCGACGCCCTCCGCCTCGAGCCCGGGGCGTCGCTCGACCTCACCGACCCGCTTCACGACACGCTCGTCTTCGCCCACGCGGGATCGGGAGCTCTCGACGATGCGACACTCACCGGCCGGGCGGCGGGCTTCCTCGCCGCGGGGAGCCCCGGCGCGCTGAATGCGGGACCGGAGGGACTCGGGTGCGTGCGGGCGACGCTCGGCGCCGCGACCGACCTCCACGCGCCGATGGGCGGCCTGGAGCCGGTGGTCTCGCTCCAGCACGTCGAGCCCGGCCAGGCGACCGGTGCGCGCTCCTTCCAGGTGCTGCACGGGCCGCACAACGGGTCGACCCGCGCCACGATGTTCGTGGGGTACATCCCACCCGGACGCGCGCCGTGGCACTACCACCTCTACGACGAGATCGTTTGGGTGCTCCGCGGCGAGGGCCGCCTCCACATCGGCGAGGCGGTGGAGCCGCTCGGCCCCAGGGTGGCGTTTCGGCTGCATCCGCGCGAGGTGCACATCGTCGAGAACTCCGATCCGGTCGACGAGCTGGCCGTGCTCGGCATCTTCACGCCCGCGGGCAGCCCCTCGGCCGCCTACCTCACGCCGGACGTCGCCGGAACGTACGCCTTCTCGGGCTGACGGCCGCCCGGCGGACAAGCCCGCAAGGATCACCCTCAGGCCACGGTTGTCAGTGCTCGTGTCGAATCGGCACATGCGACGACCGTGGGGCGGGACTACCGCGCCGTCGCGCCGGCGGTGAACAGCCGCGGGGTCGGCCCATCCGGCTGCGGGCGGCGCTCGGAGAACAGGATCATCTCCTCGATCCGCTCGCGTGCTGCCGCGCCCTCCGGGTGGTCGAGCTCGAGCAGGTTGCCCGCGGGATCCCGGATGTAGAGCTGCGCCTCGCCCCCCGGGAGCTCCGCGATCGCGTAGCCGAAGCTCGTGTGGTCGAGGATGCCGAGCTCCCGCGCGCGCTCGTAGACCGCAACGACATCGTCGACCTCGAACGCGAAGTGCGCGTACGTCGGCGGGTCGTCCGGCCGCTCGAACAGGTGCACCTGGAGCGATCCCGCGCGAAGCCACTGCACGGGGAACCCGAAATCGGGCGTCGGCAGTGGCTCCAGCCCGAGGACGTCGACGTAGAACCGGACCGACTCCTCCAGGTCGTGCGCCACAACGCTGACGTGGTTGAGTCCCGCGGCCCTCATGCGTGGATCGTAGAGATCAGCCGGCGAGGCCGCGCTCGATGAAGCGCGCGGCGTGAGCGGCCGTGAGCGGCTCGCCGGTCGCCTGCCCGAGCAGCTCGTCCCAGCGCACTGATCCGCCGGGACGGAACACGCGCTCGGCGAGCAGCGACCCGGCCTCCGGTCGCCCGACGATCCCACCCGCAACCTCGTCGAGCGTTGCGCGGAGCTGGGACGCCACGAGGTTCCCGTAGAGATACGTGTGGTAGTAGACCGGCGCGCACGCGACGTGGAGCTTGGACGCCCAGTCCGGCGCATTCCGCCCCTCCGGAGGCGTGAGGAGCTGATAGCGCGAGACGAGCCTCCACCACGTCTGCGAGAGGTCTTGCTCGGGGTCGGCGTACAGCGCGCGCTCGAAGTTCGTCATCACGAGCACCCAGCGCGTGAAGACGAGCAGCTCCGCTGCCTGGGCGGCCCGGAGGCGGCGGTCCAGCGCCTCGGCCTCCGCCGGAGCGAGCCCGGCGACCTCGATGAGCCACTCGGTCTCGAGCGCGAGGCGCCCCATCAGGATCGCGATGCCCTCCGTGACCGTCAGGTGACAGGAGCGGAGGAGCCAGGGCAGTGACGGGTCGAAGCCGATGTCGTACGCGCCGTGGCCGAGCTCGTGGAGCATCGTGTCCGCCCAGAAGCGATCGGGCTCGACGTTGGCGAGGACACGGACATCCCCTTCGCGGTCGATGTCGATGCAGAACGCGTGCTGGGACTTCCCCTCCCGCGCGAACAGGTCGCTGCGGTCGAGGATCGGCTCCGTGTCGACGCCGATCCCAACGAACGTCTCACGGGCCAGGGCGACCACGTCCTTACCGTCGAAGACCCCGCTCAGGTCGACCCCGCCGGCCGCGGGCACCTCCTGGAAGAACGGGTCCTCGTAGTGCCAGGGCCGAAGCTCCTCGACGGGGCAGCCGAACCGGTTCGCGAGCGCCGCGTCGGTGGCCGCCTTCCACCTGGCGAACGCGTCGGCCGTGAGCCGGTCGCACTCGTCGAGAGTCTCGAAGAGCCGCGTCTCGTCCATCTCAGACGTCGCGACCGCGAGGGCGAACCAGTCGCGGTGGCCGAGGGAGCGGGCGGCCTCGTTGCGGAGCCGTGCGAGCTCGCGCACGTCCTCGGCGACGCCGGCACCGATGGTCTTCGACGCCTCCCACGCCTCTCGGCGCTCGTCGACGTCGTCGCTCGAGCGGAGGATGCGCT
The DNA here is from genome assembly GCA_963793655.1 of uncultured Actinomycetes bacterium. Taxonomy (GTDB): domain Bacteria; phylum Actinomycetota; class Thermoleophilia; order Gaiellales; family Gaiellaceae; genus Gaiella. The sequence continues at coordinate 95,247 of CAWCAV010000006.1, read as the reverse complement.
TGATCTCGTTGTCATCGACCGACCGGCCGCCGACCTCGCCACGGTGCTGCGCGAACCGCGACTCGACCGCCGCGTCGAGCTCGACGATCCGGTGCCGGAGCGCCTCGGGCACCTGCTCGGGCAGGAGGCTCGAGTGAAGGAGGTCGAGCTGACGGCGAACGAGCCCGTTCGCACCGTTCGACCGGGCCTCCTCGACCTCGCGGAACAGGTCGGCATCCGCGAGCGCGTCCGAGAGCGCGAGCTCTGCCTCGACCCGGCGACGCTCGTTCTCCTCCGTTGCGGACGTGTTGGCGTCCCACCACGACAGTGCAGCGGTCAGGTGCAGAGGACGGAGCCGGTCGACGGCCCGGGTGACGACGACACTCGGATCGCTCATCGCGCCGAGGGTACCCGAGGGGGGCGGTCGACCGTCTAGAGTCTGCTCGCCGTGGGCACCGACGCGCACCGGGCCGCCGCGGCCGGCCAGGGGCCGGTGGCGATCGGGCTGATCACGGTCAGCGACAGCCGGACGCCGGAGACGGACACCAACGGCATCTGGCTCCACGACGCCGTGGCCGAGGTGGGCGCGGTCGTGACCGGCTACCGCGTCGTCAAGGACGAGCCGGCCGAGGTCCGGGCGGCGGTCGACGAGCTGGTGGGCGACGCACAGGTCGTTGTCGTGAACGGCGGGACAGGCGTGTCTCGGCGCGACACGACCTACGACACGCTCGCGGGGATGCTCGAGAAGACGCTGCCGGGCTTCGGCGAGCTCTTTCGCATGCTCAGCTGGGAGCAGGTCGGCGCGGCCGCGATGCTGTCACGCGCGACGGCAGGCACGTACCGTGGTTCCGTGGTCGTCTCGGTGCCCGGGTCGCCCAAGGCGGTCGCGCTCGCGTGGGAGAAGCTGATCCAGCCGGAGCTCGCCCACCTCGCGTGGGAAGTCGGGCGCTAGCCCCTCCGCCCGGCCAAGAGATCCGCGCGGTCGGGCGGTAGATTGGGCCTGTGGCGACGGCCGCCCTCACGCGCACGCTGCCGTACGACTGGTACTGCGATCCGGCCGTGCTCCGTCTCGAGCAGGAGCGGATCTTCGCGCGCACCTGGCAGTACGCAGCGCGCCTCGACCAGGTCGCCGAGCCGGGCCAGCTGACCGTCGCCCACGCGGGCGCCCTCCCGATCGTGCTGGCGCGCGCCCGGGACGGCGAGCTTCGCGGCTTCCTCAACGTCTGCCGGCACCGCGGTCACATTCTCTGCGAGGGCGACGCCAGGCGCGAGACGATCCAGTGCCCCTACCACGCGTGGACGTACGGCCTCGACGGCGTGCTCCGCAACGCTCCGCGCGCGGACCGCGAGCCCGGCCTCGACACCTCTTCACTCGGGCTCGTACCCGTCGCGGTCGACACCTGGGGCCCGTTCGTGTTCGTCAACCCGGACACGGATGCGGGCCCGCTCGCCGACCATCTCGACGAGCTCCCCGAGCTGCTCGCGGCCGGAGGCCTCGACGTCGGCACGCTGCGGTTCCACAAGCGGGACGAGGCCGCCGAGTACTCCTGCAACTGGAAGGTGTGCGTCGAGAACTTCCTCGAGTGCTACCACTGCTCCGTCGCACACCCGAGCCTGGTGAAGGCGATCGACGTGTCGGCCGACGCCTACAGTCTCGAGACGCGGAGATCGCTCGCGAGTCAGTTCGGGCCGCCGCGGGACGGAGGCGGAGGCGTCTACGACGCAACCGGCGAGGTCGAGCGAGGACAGTTCCACCTTCTCTTTCCGGGGACGGTCGTCAACGTCATGCCCGGAAAGCCGAACCTCTCGATCGGCCCGGTGGTTCCCCGCGGCGCCGAGCGCACGTACCGGTTCCTCGACTACTTCGTCGGCCCGGACGTCGACGACGAGTGGCTCGCGGACTACTTCGCGCTCGACGAGCAGGTCGGCGCCGAGGACCGTCGGCTCGTGGAGGCCGTGCAGCGCGGGATCGCGAGCGGCGCACTGGAGGCGGGGACGCTGCTGCCCGAGTCCGAGCAGCTGATCGCCCACTTCCAGTCACTCGTCGTCGAGGCGCTGGCAGGACAGGGGTCCGTCCCCGAAAGGGACTGACCCCCGCGACGGGAACACGGCACAGCGGACAGTCCCCACTACCATCAGTCCGTGACCATCGTGACCGAGCCAACCCCCTCGCGGCTGCTCAACCGCGAGCTCTCCTGGGTCGAGTTCAACGCGCGCGTCCTCGAGCTCGCAGAGGACGGCGGGCTGCCGCTGCTCGAACGGATCAAGTTCGCGGCGATCTTCGCGCGGAACCTCGATGAGTTCTTCATGGTGCGGGTCGCGGGCCTGCTCGAGCTCGCCGAGTCGGACGTGCCGAAGCGCTCCGTCGACGGACTCGCCTCCGGGCAGGCGCTCGAGGCGATCCGGGTGCGGGTCGGGGAGCTGATCACGCGGCAGGGACGCCTGTGGAAACGTGAGATACGACCGGCGCTCACCGAGGCCGGCATCGAGATCGCGACGATCGACGAGTGCTCCGAGCGCGAGCAGGAGAAGCTCGGCCGGCACTTCGAGCGCGAGATCTTTCCGATCCTGACGCCCCTCGCGGTGGGACCCGGCCAGGCGTTCCCCTACGTCTCCGGCCTGTCGCTCTCACTGGGCGTGATCGCGTCGGATCCCGAGAGCGGCGAGGAGCGCTTCGCGCGCGTGAAGGTGCCCGAGGGGCTCAACCGATTCGTGCCGGTGGGCAAGCGCCTCGTACCGCTGGAGACCGTCATCTCGCACTTCCTGCCGATGCTGTTCCCGGGAATGGAGATCACGGAGCGGGCGGTCTTCCGCGTCACGCGCGACGCCGACTTCGAGCTGTCCGACGACGCCGACGACCTCCTGGAGGCCGTCGAGTCGGAGCTCCGCCGCCGCCGGTTCGGCGACGTCGTCCGGCTCGAGCTTTCGAGCTCTGCGTCGCGCGACATGCGAGAGCGGCTGATCGACTGGCTCGACGTTCGTCCGGGCCAGGTGTACGAGATCGAGGGGCTGCTCGACCAGTCCGAGTTGTGGCAGCTCTACGCGCTCGACCGTCCCGACCTCAAGCACGAGCCATGGATCCCGGTCGTCCCGCCGCGGTGGGCCCGCGCGGGCGCGGGCGACGTCTTCGAGGAGATCCGCCGTGGCGACCTCTTCGTCCACCAGCCGTACGACTCGTTCCGCTCCAGCTTCGAGGCGCTCGCGCAGGCGGCGGCACGCGACCCGGACGTGATCGCGATCAAGACGACCGTCTACCGGACGAGCCACGAGTCGTCCCTCGTCGCGTCGCTGATCGAGTGCGCCGAGGAGGGCAAGCAGTCGGTCTGCCTCGTCGAGCTGAAAGCGCGGTTCGACGAGCGGAGGAACATCGAGTGGTCCCGCGCGATGGAGGAGGCGGGCGTCCACGTCGTCCACGGGTTCCCCGACCTGAAGATCCACGCGAAGATGACGCTCGTCGTGCGCCGCGAGGAGGGCGGCCTGCGCCGGTACGTCCACGTCGGCACCGGGAACTACAACGCTTCCACCGCCCGGCTGTACGAGGACGTCGGTCTGTTCACCGCGGACGAGGAGATCTCGGCCGACGTCGCCGACCTGTTCAACTACGTGACCGGCTTCGGCAGGCCCCAGCGCTTCCGGAAGCTGCTCGTGGCGCCGTTCACGATGCGCGCGCGACTCGTCGAGGAGATCCGCCGCGTGTCCGCCGCGGCGGCCGAGGGTCTGCCGACGAGGATCCGGCTGAAGCTGAACGCGCTCGTCGACCCGACGATCATCGAGGAGCTCTACTCCGCCTCGGCCGCCGGCGTCCCGATCGACGTCCAGGCGCGATCCATCTGCATGCTGCGCCCGGGCGTGAAGGGGCTCTCGGAGACGATCCAGGTCAGCTCGATCGTCGGCCGCTTCCTGGAGCACAGCAGGGTCTACTGGTTCGAGGCCGGTGACGACACGAGCGTTTACCTCGGCAGCGCCGACCTGATGCCTCGCAACCTCGACCGGAGGATCGAGGTGCTGACGCCCGTCGAGAACGCCCGTGCGCGTGCGGAGATCGGCGCGATCCTCGACAGCGCGCTCTCGGACACGACCAACACCTGGATGCTCGGCCCCGACGGCGACTGGCGCCGCCTCGAGGGCAAGGGGAAGAAGACCCATACGCATCAGGAGGCGATGATGCGCCGCGCGCAGGGCCGCGCACGCCGCGCCCGCTCGTAGCGCGGGGCTTGCCTTCGCGGTCTATGCCGCCGCGGACACCTGCCCGCCCGCGAGGGCGAGTGCCGCGCCCTCTCTGACCCCGCCGCGCGCGAGCCCGAGAGGACGGTCGAGCAGGCGGGCCGACTCTGCGAGGAGCAGCGCGCCGCCGAGCACCGACGCGGCGCGCACCGGGTGGATCCCGGCCTCCCGCGCGACCTTTGCCGAGGGGCGGCGCGCGAAGACCGCGATCGCCTCCTCGACGTCGTCGGCGTCGAACGCGCCGCCCACGAGCTTCGCCACTGCTCTCGCGCTGCCCCCGGTCGCGAGGGCGCGATCGGGCCGACCCAGCGAGAGCGCGGCGGTCGAGGCTCGCACGGCATCGCGCGCTCTTCGGATCTCGCGCTCGCTCGGCGGGTCTCCGTGAAGGTACTGCCGTGTCAGCCTGATCGAGCCGAGGTCGATCGAGCCGACCCAGGTCGCGCCGCCACGCGGGTCGCCGAGGACGATCTCCGTCGAGCCGCCGCCCACGTCCACCACTCCGACGACGCCTCCCCGCAGCGCACGTACTCGCGCAACGGCCCCGTCGTAGGCGAGGCGCCCCTCCTCGTCCGCAGACAGGACGAGCACCGGCAGCCGCGTCGCCTCGGCGAGGGCCGACACCAGCAGCCCCGGCGCGCGGCCCTGACGGCCCGGCGCGGTGACGATCACCTGCGCGCGCTCGGCACCCAGCGCTCGTGCGAACTCGGCGTAGCCCCGGCACGCGCGGGCGACGGTTCGCACCGTGTCGCGCGAGAGCGTCCCCGTGCGCGCGATCTCCGCACCCAGCCCGAGCCGTTCGCGTTTCTCCTCGACCGCCGCGACGCCCCGGGGCGCGGAGACGTCCGCCACCAGGACGCGCGCGGTGTTCGATCCGACGTCGAGGACCGCGACGCGCATCCCCGGGGATCCTGACCCGAGCTCCGGACGTGCCTGTCCGTAGAACGCTACGCCGGGCGGACGAGCGGCTTGTACGCGATGCGGTGCGGCTCGAGCGCCTCGGGCCCGCGCGTCTCGCGGACCCAGTCGCAGTACTCCTGGTGGGAGCCCTCGAACCACGTCACCTGCGAGTCGCCCTCGAACGCGAGCATGTGCGTCGCGATCCGGTCGAGGAACCAGCGATCGTGCGAGATCACCACGGCGCAGCCGGCGAAGTCGACGAGCGCGTCCTCGAGCGCGCGCAGCGTGTCGACGTCGAGATCGTTGGTCGGCTCGTCGAGGAGCAGCAGGTTGCCGCCGGAGCGGAGGAGCTTCGCGAGGTGGACGCGGTTCCGCTCGCCGCCCGAGAGGTCCTTCACCAGCTTTTGCTGGTCGCCGCCGCGGAAGTTGAACCACGAGACGTACTGGCGCGAGTTGAGCTCCCGCTTGCCGAGCCTGACGACGTCCTGGTTGCCGGAGATCTCCTTCCACACCGTGTTGGTGCCCTCGAGCGCGCCGCGCGACTGGTCGACATAGGCGAGCTGCACCGTGTCGCCGACCTCGAGCGCGCCTGCGTCGGCCTGTTCCTCGCCGGCGATCATGCGGAACAGCGTCGTCTTGCCGGCCCCGTTCGGCCCTATGACGCCGACGATTCCCCCGGGCGGCAGGTCGAAGGTCAGGTCCTCGACGAGCAGCCGGTCGCCGAACCCCTTCTCGACGTGCTCGGCCCTGACGACGACGTCCCCGAGCCGCGGTCCCGCGGGAATGTGGATCTCGACCGTGTCCCACCGCGTCGCCTGGTCCTCGACGAACAGCTTCTCGTAGGCAGTGAGCCGCGCCTTCGACTTGGCGTGTCGCGCGGTCGGGCTCATCCGCACCCACTCGAGCTCGCGCTGGAGCGTGCGTCGCCGCGCGGCGCTCTGCTTCTCCTCCGTCGCGAGCCGGGCCTCCTTCTGCTCGAGCCAGGAGGAGTAGTTGCCCCTGAAGGGGATGCCCTTGCCGCGGTCGAGCTCGAGGATCCAACCGGCGACGTTGTCGAGGAAGTACCGGTCGTGCGTGACCGCGATGACCGTGCCCTTGTAGGCCTCCAGGTGCCGCTCGAGCCAGGCGACGGACTCGGCGTCGAGGTGGTTCGTCGGCTCGTCGAGGAGGAGGAGATCGGGCGCCGAGAGCAGGAGCCGGCAGAGCGCAACGCGACGCCGCTCGCCGCCGGAGAGGGTCGTGACGTCGCGGTCGCCTTCGGGGAGGCGGAGGGCGTCCATCGCGCGGTCGAGGTGCTGATCGAGGCTCCATGCGTCGGCGCGGTCGATCCGATCCTGCACTGCTGCCTGCTCGGCGAGGAGCGCATCGAAGTCGGCATCGGGCTCGGCGAACGCCGCGGAGACCGCAGTGAAGCGGTCTAGCAGGTCGCGGAGCTCGCGGACGCCGTCCTCGACGTTCCCGCGGACGTCCTTCGCCGGGTCGAGCTCGGGCTCCTGCGGGAGGAACCCGACCGTCGCCTTGGGATCCAGCTCGGCGACGCCCGACGAGGGCTCCTCGAGCCCGGCCATGATCCGGAGCAGCGTCGACTTGCCGGCGCCGTTCGGGCCGAGCACGCCGATCTTCGCGCCGTGCAGGAACGACAACGAGATGTTCGACAGGACCTGACGTTCGGGGCCGTAGTACTTGTCGGCCCGGTACATCGTGTAGATCACATCCGCGCTCATCGCAGCACCAGGCTAGCGGTGCCCTGGCGCGCGCCAGGGCGCCAGGAGATGGTGTCTGGCCCTCCCACTCCTTCAGTCGGACACCTGCTCCTCCAGTGCCCGCAGTACCGCGATGTCGCGCTCGTAGGTGAGCAAGCCCTCCGCCTCGGCCGGGCTGACCCAGCGCCCCCCGTCGACCTCGTGGTCGAACGCGAGCGCCCCGCCGACGACGCGGAGGCGCCAGTAGCGCACCCGCTTGGGACGGCCGCGCGCGTCGGTGTACGAGGTCGCCGGCAGCTCTTCCTCGAGCGCGCACTCGAGGCCGGTCTCCTCGGCCACCTCCCGGATCGCGCACGCCTCGTCGGGCTCGCCGGGGTCGCACTTGCCCTTCGGGAACGTCCAGTCGCCGTAGCTCGCGCGGTGGACGACCAGCACCTCGATGCCCGCGGCCGCCGTGCGAACGGGAACACCGCCGGCGGCGCGGACGACGCTCAAACGAGCTTCTTCGCCGCCCGCCGGAGGCCCTTCCACGCGCCCGGCCAGGCGGCGCGAGCGATGGCCTTGCGCTCGTGCTCCCGCTGCAGGAGCGCCGCGGCCGCGCCGGTTCCGGCAGCGGCGCCGGCCCAGGAATGGATCCGCTCCTCCGCAACGGCAGCGTCCTGATGCTCACCGAGCACGTCCTGGAGCCGCTTGGCCGCGGCGACGAAGCCTGCGCCCCGCTTGCCGAGCTCGTGCGAGGCCAGCTCGGCCGCGTAGCGGGCCCGTTTGACGTGAATCCGTCCCCGGTGGAGGTCCGTGTCGGACGAATCCCCGTCGAGCCGCGCGAACGCCTTGCGTGTCCGCCGCCACTCGGCGCGCCAGATCTCGCGCAGCGGCGGCTCGTCACCGGAGAGCTCCGGCTCGGACACGTGCTCGAGGCGATCGAGGAGCGCGAGATAGCGATCGCTCGAGAGCGCGCCGACGACGATCCCGCGGGCGCCCTCACGCTCCACCTCGAGCTGCCGGAGCAGCCCTTCGACTCGTTCCGCGTGCGCCTCCGATCGCATCGGAGTCGGCCAGGAGCCGCTCGATCAGCACGTCCAGGTCGCGCGCAGGCCCGAGCGCGCCGCCGAGCCAGCCGATCTCGTCACGGAGCGGTTCCGACCACGCCGGCTCGAGAAGAGGCCTCCCCGCCCGGAGGAAGGCGCGCAGACGCCGGGTGGCCACGCGGAGCTGATGGAGGTCCTCGGGATCCGAGCCCAGGCGGACGCCCGGGTCGTGGAGCAGGAGGCGCCTCGCCTGCTCGCCGAGCGCGACCGCGAGCGCGGCGCCCGCCGGCATTCCTCGGGGCACGACCGCCTCCTCCGCGGGAAGGGGGAGATCGAGCGCGCGGTAGAGCTTCGGTCGCAGCTCCCCGGCCCCGGCCGCGCCTGCCCGGCGAAGCTCCTTCACGAGTCGCCGGAGGGTCCGCTCCTCGCCGCCGACGAGCTCCACCTCGAGCTCGCGGAACCGTCGCGTGACCCGCTGCCCGGAGAGCAGGGAGACGGAGTCGTCGACCACCTCGGCACCGTCGACGAGCACGACCTCACGCCGCGTGCGGAGTCGCGCCACGGGAGCGAAGTCGCGGCCCCGGAGGAACGCGACGAGTAGCGACGAGAGCTCGAGCGGCGGCCGCGCCGGCGGGCCTGGCTGTTCGAGCTCGGCGCGGCTCGCCCCGCGCGGGAGCTTGAGCTGCCAGAGGCCTGCTCCCCCCTCGACCCGGTGGCGGAGCGTGATGCCGTGCCGGGCGAGCACGAAGTCGTCCGTGTCGTGGTACGTCGAGGTGAACACCCGCGTCGGGAGCGGCTCGCCGCCCAGCTCCGGCAGGACGAATCCCTCGCCGGGAGCCAGCTTCACCTCCCGCTCGACGGTCTCCTTCATCCTCCGAGCGTATCCGGGGGCGGGCTCCTCGTCTCGTACGCGCGTTGCGCACGTCTCGTTTCGGTTAACGTGCGCGCCCGTGCGCCTGTCGCTGACGCCGAAGACGAGCGAGTTCTTCGTCCTCTTCGCCCGGGCCGGCGAGAACGCGCTCGAGGTGGCGCGACTCGTGGACCGGCGCTTCCGCGAGCACCCGAATTCGGGCATCACGCAGGAGCAGGTGAAGGCTGCGGAGACCGTCAACGACGGCGTCACGCACGACCTGATCCAGCTGCTCAACACCCAGTACCTGACGCCCTTCGACCGCGACGACATCCAAATGCTCGCGATCGAGATCGACGACGTCATCGACGAGCTCGAGGAGGCCTCGGACTTGCTCGGCCTCTATGGCATCGAGCTGCCGACGAAGCACGCAGTCCAGCAGACCGCGCTCATCGTCTCGGCGGCCGAGCAGCTCTCGATCGCGTGCGACAACCTCAAGACCTTCACGGGTGTCCAGCAGGCGCTGATCGAGCTCAAGCGGCTCGAGGACGAGGGCGACCGGGTCAACCGCGAAGGGCTCGCGGCCCTCTTCCGCGACGATCGGATCGACCCGCTGATGGTGATCCGCTGGAAGGACGTCTACGACCGGCTGGAGCGCGCGCTCGACAGCTGTGAGACGGCGGCGAACACGATCGCCAACATCGTCGTCAAGAACGCCTGAACCGATGCCTGCAGATCGGCGTGGGAACCCGGTTTCCGACTTCAGTCGGACACCTGCCTCCGGGCGCCGACCGGGAGGTGTCGGACTGAAGTCCGGGACCACGCGCGCCGCCGGGATACGCTAGATGGAGCCGATGCTCTGGGCGGTCGTCGGGGTCGCGCTGTTCTTCGACTTCACCAACGGCTTCCACGACACCGCGAACTCGATCGCGACGAGCGTCTCCACGCGTGCGCTGAGCCCGCGCGCGGCGGTCGCCAGCGCGGCGGTGCTCAACTTCGCGGGGGCGTTCGTCTCGATCGCGGTGGCGGCGACGATCGCGAAGGGGATCGTCGACCAGGAGGCGATCACGCTCGAGATCGTCATGGCCGGCCTCGTCGGCGCGATCACGTGGAACCTCATCACCTGGTTCGTGGGGCTGCCGTCGAGCTCGAGCCACGCCCTGATCGGAGGCATGATCGGCTCGGCCATGGCGGCCGACGGGGCGGACGTCGTCCACTGGGCCGGCCTGAAGGACAAGGTGCTCATCCCATCGCTCATCGCGCCGTTCCTCGGCGTCGCGATCGCCTTCGTGCTGATCCTGGTGATCACGCGGTTCATTGCCCGGCGGCCGCCGACGAGGGTGCACCGCGGCTTCCGGCGAGCCCAGCTCGTCTCGGGCGCGTTCGTCGCGTTCACGCACGGCACGAACGACGCCCAGAAGACCATGGGGATCATCGCGCTGGCGCTGGTTGCATCCGGGCACCTCGACGCGGACTTCGGCCGACCGCCGACATGGGTGATCGCTGCGTCCGCTCTCGCGATGGCGGCGGGCACCTATGCGGGCGGATGGCGGATCATCAAGACGCTCGGTCAGCGCATCGCGAAGATCGACCCGCCTCAGGGGTTCGCCGCCCAGACGGCGTGCGCGTCGATTCTCTGGGGAACGGCGCATTTCGGGTTCCCGGTCTCGACGACGCACACGATCTCGGGCTCCGTCCTCGGCGCCGGGGCGATCCGCGGGTTCTCGGCGGTCCGCTGGGGTGTCGCCGGGAACATCCTCGTCGCGTGGATTCTCACCCTGCCGGCCGCAGCGGTCGTGGGCGCGCTGATGGAGCTCGTCACGCGCCTGCCGGGCGGGCACGTGATCGTCTTCCTCCTCGCCGTCCTGATCGCCGTCTCGGCGTTCGCGGCACGCCGGCGGGAGCGAAGGCGGCTCGCTCCACCCGCGCCCGTCCCGGCTCAGGTCGCGGCCGCGTAGACGCGCTCAGCCGCCGCCGAGCTTCCGCTGCTTGCGGCCGGCGAAGACCTTTGCGAGGACGTTCAGCACGAGCACGAAGGCGATCAGGACGAGCGCGGCCGCCCACCCAGCGGCCTGCTCGCCAGGGTCGGGCGACTCGGAGAACGCGAAGATGGTGACGGGGAGCGTCGGCAAGGCGTTGGTCACGTCGGTCGAGACCTGGTTCGCGGCGATCGAGGAGGTGAAGAGAAGCGGCGCGGTCTCGCCTGCGACACGCGCGACGGCGATCACGACACCTGTCAGGATGCCTCCGATCGCCGTCGGGAGGATGATGCTGACAGTCGTTCGCCAGCGCGTCACGCCCAGCGCGAGACTCGCCTCCCGCAGGCTGCGCGGGACGATCTCGAGCACCTCCTGCGTCGCGCGGGCGACCATGGGCAGCATCAGCACCGCGAGTGAGAACGCGCCGAAGATCGCGCTCTGGCCGCGTCCCACGACGAGCAAGCCGAAGACGAAGATGCCGACCACGATCGCCGGCACCCCGTTCAGGACGTCGAGCACGATCCGGAGCGCGACGGAGACCCGAGGCCCCGCGTACTCGGACATGAAGATGGCGACGAGGATGCTGAACGGAATCGCCATCACCATCGCCATGCTGACGACCAGGATGCTGCCCACGAGCGCGTCGGCGATCCCGCCCGCCTGCCCGAAGAGCGGCCGTGGCTTGGTGAAGAAGTCGAAGCTCAGCTGGCTGAGGCCCTTGTGGATCACCGTCCCGAGCACGAGCGCGAGGATGCCGACCGCCAGCACGGCGCTCGCAACGGCAAGTCCCGCGGCAACCTTCTCTGTGACCCGGCGGCGGCGGAGGTCGCGCGAGCGCGCGGTTATGTCGAACCGCGGGTCGTCGGGGATCGTGGTCAATAGGCTCTCCGTGACCGCTCGAACCTCGTCACGATCGCCTGTGCGACGACATTCGTGACGAGGGAGATGACCATCAGGATCGCGCCGAGGTAGAGGATCGAGCTCGCCTGGAGCTCGGACGTCGCTCCCTGGTACTGGGCGGCAATGCGCGAGCCGAGCGAGTCGGCGGGAGCGAAGAGCGAGATGTCGATCGAGTTGGCGCCGCCGATCACCTGGTTGACGGCGATCGCCTCGCCGAACGCCCGGCCGAGCCCGAGCAGAACGGCCGCGGCGATGCCGGGAGCGGCGTACGCGAACATCACGCCCCGGATCGCCTCCCAGCGCGTCGAGCCGAGCGCCATCGCGCCGTCCATCAGATCGCCCGGTGTGCGGGAGAAGAGCTCGCGGCAGATGGCCGAGGTGATCGGGATGATCATGATCGTCAGGACGAGCGCGGCCGGGAGCATCCCCGCCTGCGAGGGCTCGCCGGAGAAGAGCGGGCACCAGCCGAGGAAGCTCTGGAGCCAGGGCTCGAGGGTGTCGCGCACCCACGGGCCGAACACGAGGATGCCCCAGAGGCCGAGCACCACACTCGGAATGGCCGCGAGGAGCTCGACCATCGTCGCGATCGGCGCGGCAATACGGCGGGAGGCGATCTCCGTCAGGAAGAGCGCGATCGCGATCGAGATCGGGGTCGCGAGCAGCAGAGCGATGAACGACGTGACGACCGTCCCGTAGACGAACGTCAGAGCGCCGTAGACGTCCTTGACGGGGTCCCAGGCCTCCGTCCAGACGAACGAGAGGCCGAACTCCTGGATCGCCGGCCAGGCGTCGGAGAAGACCTGGTAGACGATGAGGCCGAGCAGGGTCGTCGCCGCGACCGAGGCGCCGACGGCGATGCCCTGGAAGAGAGCGTCGCCGAGACGGATCCCGCGGCGCTCGAGCGAGCCGCCGGGCGCCGCGGGATCGTAGCCGAGCGACGTCATGCGATCAGGTCGACGCCTTCACCTTTGCGATCTCCCGGTACGCGAATGCCTTGACCGTGTTCGGCAGCGGGACGAAGAACAGCGGCGGCCCGAACTTCTGCCCCTGGGTGACCGACCAGTAGACGAACTTCCGCAGGTCGGCCGCCTTGGCCGAGTTCGTCGGGATGATCACGTAGGTGAACGTCGAGATCGGATAGGCGACCTTCCCGGCAGCCTTGGGCGGGTCGACGATCTTCAGCTGCGACAGCTGCGTCACCTTCTTCGGCAGCTGCGAGAGGGCCGCCGAGATCCCGCGCAGCCCCGGCGTGGTGAATCCCCCAGCCCTGTTCTGGATCGTCGCGAACTGGAGCTTGTTCTGGATCGAGTACGCGGCGTCCACGTAGGTCAGCGCACCCGGCGTGTTCTTCACGACGCCCGCCACTCCCGAGCTGCCCCGCGCGCCGATGCCCGTCGGGAAGTTGACGCTCGTGTTCTTCCCCACGCGGCTCTTCCACTGCGCGCTCACGGCCGACAGGTAGTCCGTGTAGGCGTACGTGCTGCCCGATCCGTCGGAGCGGTAGACCGGCGTGATCTTCGTGTCCGGCAGGTCGAGCTTGGGGTTCAGCTTCTTGATCGCCGCGTCGTTCCAGCTGGTGATCGAGCCGAGGTAGATGTTTGCGAGCGTCTGTCCGCTCAGCCTGATTCGGCCGGTGAGGCCCGGCAGGTTGTACGGGATCGAGATCGCTGCGAGCGCCCAGGGGATCACGACGCAGCCCTTGCACGCGGCGAGCTGGTCCTGCGACAGCGGGGCGTCGGAGGCGCCGAAGTCGACGGTGCGGGCGGTGATCCCGGCGATACCGGCGCCCGAGCCCGTCGGCGAGTACGTGATGTCGATCCCGTAGGCCTTCCCGACCTCGGGGATCCACTTCGAGATGAGCGGGAACGGGAACGTCGCTCCCGTGCCGACGAGCGAGCCCGTAGACCTCGCGGGCGCCGCGTTCGCGCGACCCGCGACCATCGCGAGCGCAATCGCGCAAACGAGCGCAAAGCTGATACCGACGCCTCTCTTCATGCCTGTACCTCTCCTCTCCCAGAGCGATGTGCCGCAACCATGAGGACCAGATCCCTGGGGCCATGGGCCGGCATGACGGAGCAAGGGTTCCGGCTCGGCCCGCCGGCGTGGGGCGCATCGTGGTTACCGAGTGGTCGCAATGTGGTGATCGCCGTCAATGGGACGCGTCCGTGAACTCGTGGAACTCGCCCGTCACGACGAACTCGGTCTGCTCGCCGATGTCCACGGCGTTGTCGCCGATCCGCTCCAGGCACCTCGAGGCCACGATCATCCGCATGCCCCACTCCGTCGCCTCGGGCGAGCTGAGCGTCTCGAGCACCTTGTCGACGACCCGCCGGTTGGTACGGTCGATCAGCTCGTCGAGCTCGACGAGCGACCGGGCGCGCTCGATGTCGCGGGCGGCGAACGCGTCGAGCGCGATCCGCACCATCGACTCCGCACGATCCCCCATCTCGCGGAGCCCCTCGACGAGATCGTGCCGTTGCTCGAGGCTCGCCGAGAGCTTCGTCAGCTTTGCGATCGTCACCGCCTGATCGCCGATGCGCTCGAGATGTATGGCGTTGTGCAGCACGGCCAGGACGAATCGCAGGTCGGTCGCCACGGGCGACTGTTGCGCGAGCATCCGCTCGATCGACTTCTCGATCGCGTGGTAGCGGCGGTCGACCTCGTCGTCGTAGGCGACCACCTCGTCGCAGAGCTCGACGTCCTGCGACTCGAGCGCGTCGACAGCGGCCCGAACGGAGCGGAGCACGACCGCGCCCTCCTCCTGCAGGCTGGCTCCGAGCGCCTCGAGGCTCTGCTGGTACTCGACGCGCGCCATCATCCGAAGCGGCCTGTCACGTAGTCCTCGGTACGCCGGTCGGAGGGCTTCGTGAAGATCGTGGTCGTCGCGTCGTACTCGACGAGCACCCCATGGCGTCCGGTGCCGTCCTCGCGCACCTCGACGCTGAAGAAGGCGGTCATGTCGGCGACCCGTGCCGCCTGTTGCATGTTGTGGGTCACGATCACGATCGTGTACTCGCGCTTCAGCTCGTGGACCAGGTCCTCGATGCGCGACGTCGAGATGGGGTCGAGGGCCGAGGCGGGCTCGTCCATCAGGATCACGTCGGGCTCGACCGCGATCGCCCGGGCGATGCAGAGGCGCTGCTGCTGGCCGCCCGAGAGCCCGAGCGCGTTCTCGGAGAGCCGGTCCTTCACCTCGTCCCACAGTGCGGCGCGCCGCAGCGAGCGCTCGACACGGTCATCGAGATCCTTGGTCATCTTCAGAACGCGGGGGCCGAAGGCGACGTTGTCGTAGATCGACTTCGGGAAGGGATTCGGCTTCTGGAAGACCATCCCGATGCGGCGTCGCACCTCCACCGGATCGACTCCCGACCCGTAGAGATCTCTCCCGTGGTACAGGACGCTTCCCTCCACGACGGCACCCGGAATGAGGTCGTTCATGCGGTTGAAGCACCGGATGAACGTCGACTTCCCGCATCCGGACGGCCCGATGAACGCCGTGACGAAGTTCTTCTTGATCTCTAGCGTCACACCCTTGAGGGCGGGTGCACCGCTGTAGGAGACCGCGAGGTCGTCGACGTCGAAGACGACCTCACGGCCACGATCGCCGGCGCCGACCTGGCTCGCAAGCTGTCCGATCTTCGAAGGGTCGATTCCAGTTGACACGGATGCCTCGGTCGCCGTCTCCGACATCGAAGCCAGTGTCCGTGCCGTCGTTCCGCCGGTGGGACGCCGTCAGGTGAACGTCTGGTGAGAAACTGGTGAAGCGGCAGCTACGCGGTTGGGAACACGCAGCGGATCTCCAGGCCCGCCCCCAGGCCGCCGAGCGCCTCGACCGAGCCACCCGCCTGGGTGACGATGTGCTTCACGATCGCGAGCCCGAGCCCGGTTCCCCGCGAGGCGCGCGCCCGGTCGGCGCGGAAGAAGCGCTCGAACAGCCGCGTCAGCTGCGCCTCCTCGACCCCGACCCCGTCATCGGTGCCGCGCAGGACGACCGCGTCGCCGACCCGCTCGACGGCGAGCGTGAAGGTGGCGCCGGGGCCGGCGTAGCGGATCGCGTTCTCCGCCAGGTTCTGGGCGACGACCCGGATCATCCGCGGCCGAATCGCGAGCTCGAGGCCCGGGTCGCCCTCGACCACCAGCGCGACCCCTGCGCGGCTCGCACGCTCCTCCAGATCCGCGACGACGACGTCGAGCTCCGGCCGGACGGCCACCGAGCCGAGAGAGACGACCCGCGTGCCCGACTCGAGCTCGCTGAGGAACAGGACCTCGTCGATCAGCTCGCGGATCTGCTCGACCTCGGCGCGGGCGCGGTCGACGAGGTCGGGTACGTCCTCGCCGGGGAGCATCGCCGTCTCGAGCAGCGACAGCAGCCGCGCGAGCGGCGTCCGCAGCTCGTGCGAGACGGCCGCCGTGAAACCGGCGCGCAGCTCCTCGTAGGCGGTCAGGTCACCGCCGCTCGAGAGATAGACGAGCCGCTCCCGGTGCCCGTCCACGTCGTAGGGGACGACGAGCGGGATGATGCCGGCCTCGCCCGACAGGAGCCCATCCGGCAGCTTCTCGCCTTCCGCCAGACCCTGGATCGACTGGCGCGCGCGGCGGCTGGTCGCGAGTACGCGATCGTGCTCGTCGAGGACGACGACCGACTCGCGGCTCTCCTCGAGCAGCACCCTCCCCCGCGCGGCGTCGGCGTCCATGCTCACGGCGTTCTAACAGACGCCTGACGCACGGCTTGCACGGATCACAAGTGCGCTTCATCCCAGGGGCGGTGAATGGGCTGAATCGACGAAAGGAGTGGCGATGAAGAGCAAGGTGACGGTGCTGGCGGCGGTCGGTGCGCTCGCGATCGTGTCCGGGGCCCTGGCGGCGACGATCGAAGGGTCGCCGGGCGACGACCGCGCTGCGTGGGACGCCCAGGGCCGACGTCATCCGGGCGCTCGCCGGGAACGACTTCGTGAACGCGCGCGCGGGCAACGACCTCGTGCGGGCGGGCGCCGGCGACGACGTGGTACAGGGCGACAACGGGAGCGACATGGTCTTCGGCGGCGCAGGCAGCGATCGCATCCGGGCGGGCAACGCAGACGACGTCGCGTGGGGTGGGTCTGGAGGGGACGCGGTGCGGGGCGGTGGAGGCCCGGACGAGCTCCACGGAGGCTCGGGGAACGACACGGTCGCCGGCGGCCCGGGCGACGACCGCCTCTGGGCCGGCCCGGGGGCCGACGTCGTGCACGGCGGGCCGGGGGACGACACCCTCCACGCGCTCGCTCCGGACGGCGATCCCGACACGCTCGACTGCGGCGCCGGCCGGGACATCGCGAAGGTGCGCGGATCCGAGCGTGCGACGACGACGTTCAGACGCTGCGAGACCGTCGTCGTGGTCGTGACGCCGACCGGCGACGAGGAGGCAGGCGAGGCGGATCGCGACGCAGACGCCGAGTAGTCGCGTCTCGAGACGTCTTCCTGGTGTCTGACTTCGGTCAGACACCTCGGCGCAGACCCGACATCGAGTCGCTCAGAACGCGGGGCCCTGCGGAGCGGCCCCGCGTTCACCACCTGGATACCATTCGTTCACCGGCCGTCGCCCCCGCGGTCGACCGCGCTTCACGAGCATGTCGTGGCGAGATGGCGAAGATCCTGATCATCGAGGACGACGACGTCATCGCCCAGGGGATGGCGCGCCACCTCCACGCGGCCGGCTTCGACGCGGTCGGGGTCGCGAACGGCGAGGCGGGGCTCGCACGGCTGCGCTACGAGCACCCCGACGTGTGCGTGCTCGACCTCATGCTCCCCGGCCTCGACGGCTGGAAGGTGATCGAGCAGGCTCGTAGCGAGGGGATCGGGACGCCGATCGTCGTGGTGTCCGCGCGCGGCACGGAGCACGACCGCATCCACGCGCTCGAGATCGGCGCCGACGACTACCTCGTGAAGCCGTTCTCGATGAAGGAGCTCGTCGCGCGCGTCGGCGCAGCGGCCCGTCGGGGCACCCGCGCGCAGGACCCGCGCCGCGGCGAGGAGATCGTGATCGAGGAGCTCCGGCTCGACCCGAAGAACGTCCAGGCCTACGTCGACGGGCAGAGCGCCGACCTGACGCCGACCGAGTTCCGCCTTCTCTACGCGCTCGCGCTCGAGACCGGACGGGTGCTGACACGCGACGAGTTGCTGCAGCGCGTATGGGGCCGGCGCGCCTCGCACCGCGACCGCACGGTCGACGTCTTCGTCCGCAAGCTGCGCGAAAAGATCGACAGCCGGGCCACACGACACACGTTCCTCCAGACGCGCTACGGCGTCGGCTACAAGCTCGAGGCCGAGTCGAAGTAAGCGGCGCCCGGGCCCCGCCGCGACCTGTACGGACTGCAGGCTCTGGCTCGAGCCGGAGCCCGATCGGCAACCGGCGAGCTGCTGGGCTCTGGATTCAGCCAGAGCCCCGTTCTTCTCGAACAGTCGACCTGCGGCGATGTGCCTGAGTTACATGATGTGATACCCTTAGCTTTACGAATGATTAGTGAAGCTACGCTTTCTCCTCTCGAGATCGCCGACGAGCTCCGGCCGGCGCTTCTCCGCCTCGCCCGCAACTTGAGGCGCGAGACGATGTCGCTCGGCGTGACCTCGCACCAGGCGACGCTTCTCTGGTCGGTGCGCACGCGCCCCGGACTCTCGCTGCGCGAGCTCGCCGAGGAGGAGGGCATCTCCGCGCCCTCGCTCTCGGGCCACGTCGACCGGCTCGAGGCCGCCGGCTTGCTCCGCCGCGTCCGCTCGACCGACGACCGGCGCCGCGTGGGGCTCGAGCTCACGCCCGAAGGGCGGGCGATGCTCAAGCGTGTCCGCGCCCGTCGCACGACATGGCTCGCGGAACGGCTCGGTCGCCTCTCGGACGACGACCGCGAGCGCGTCGAGCAGGCGCTTCCGGCGCTGCGCAGGATGTTGGAGCCCGGCCCGTGAGGTTCCTCTCGATGACGCTCCGGCGGCGAACGTTTCGCTCGCTGCGCCGCCATCGGAACTACCGGCTCTTCTTCAGCGGGCAGATCGTCTCGGTCGCAGGCACGTGGATGCAGAACATCGCGCTCGCGTGGCTCGTGATCGAGCTCTCGGGCTCGCCTCTCGCGGTCGGGGCACTCGCGTTCTGCCGCTTCGTCCCGTTTCTCGCACTCGGCCTCGTCGCAGGGGTGATCATCGACCGGTTCGACACGCGCCGCCTTCTTCTCGCCACCCAGGGCGCGGCGATGGTCGTGTCCATCGTTCTCGCGGTGGTGACGCTCGCCGGTGTGGCGACGCTCCCCGTGGTGTACGCCCTCGCCGCGCTCGGCGGGCTCGTGCTCGTCTTCGACGCGCCGGGCCGGCAGACGCTGACCTTCCAGATGGTCGGCCAGTCGGAGCTGCAGAACGCGGTGGCGCTCAACTCCGGCCTCTTCAACGCCTCGCGCGTGATCGGCCCGGCACTCGCCGGGCTCCTGATCGCGGCGGTCGGAACCGGCCTGTGCTTCGTCGTCAACGCCATCAGCTTCCTGTCGGTGCTCGTCGCTCTGCGCCTGATGCGCGAGGACGAGCTGTACCCGGTCGAGAAGCGCCCCGGGACGCGCGTCGTGGCGGGGATCCGCGAGGGTCTCGCGTGGGCGTGGCGCGCGCCGGTCGCGCGCGTGGTGCTCACTGTCGTGACGGTCGTGAGCCTCGTCGGGTTCAACTTTCACGTCCTCGTTCCGCTGCTGGCGTCGCAGACGCTCGACGTCGGCGCCGGGACGTTCGGCGTCCTCTCCGCTGCGTTCGGTCTCGGCGCCCTCGTCGGCGCGCTCGCCACCGCGAGCCTGCGCGAGGCGAGCCCCCGCGCGTTCGTGGGCGGCGCCGTCGGCTTCAGCGTCCTGATGCTCGCGCTCGCCCTCGTTCACTCCGTGCCGGTGGCGCTCGTCCTGCTCCTCGGGCTCGGGATGAGCTTCGCGCTCTTCACCGCAAGCGCCAACGCGCTCGTCCAGCTCGACGCCCCGCCGCACCTGCGCGGGCGCGTGATGAGCCTCTACCTCTTCGCCTTCGCAGGCCTCGCCCCAATCGGAGGGCTGGTCGCAGGCTGGCTCGCCGAGCAGGGCGGAACACCGCTCGCGTTCGGTGTCGCGGGGTTGTCGGGGCTGATCGCGGTCGCGTGGGCCGCGCACGAGCTCCTCGGCGAGCGGCTCCAGCCCGCGCGCGCCGAAGCCTGACGGCAAAACCCTCTGGGCGACGGAGCTTCCGTCGCTGCGTTACGGTTCGTCCCGGCATCGCACGGACGTGACCCCGCCGCCGCCGCGGCATCCCGGACGTGCGATGCCGTCTGCCGGGGAACGGCTACGACGCGTCGGCGTCGACGAGCTTGGCGAACACGACCAGGCGCTGCGGGTCGGAGTGCGGCGGGTGGCAGGCGGTGAGCACGAGCCTCTGTACCGTGGGGCGCATCCGGATCGGCCAGACGTCCGTGGGGTCGACGAGGCGCATTGCCGATACGCGGTAGACGAACCGGTGTGACCGTGCCGTCACCACGATCCACTGGCCCCGCTTCAGCTCGTGGATGCGCAGGAACGGTCGCGTGTGCGTGACCCGATGCCCTGCGATCGCAACGGCCCGCCGGCCGCCGGGCAGCCCCGAGCCCGGGTAGTGGCCGGGACCGAGGTCGAGCACGCGCTGCGACACCCCCTCGCGTACGAGCGCGTGGAGGCCGATCGCGGGGATGGAGATCGTCGCGAACGGCGCCCCCGCCGCCGGTGGGGCGGCGGGGGCAGTCAGCGCGAGCGCTGTCGCCGTGACCGCGGCTGCGATCACGGGGTGTACGCCAGCGTGGGCGGATTCGACGCCACGGCGCCTGCGACCTTGACCGTCGGCTTCGTCGGCGTAGTCGTCGCCTTCTTGACCTTGACAGGAGCCGCCGGCTTCGTGGACGCCTTGGGAGGCGTGAACGGGGCTGTCGGCACCGTGGTCGGGGTCGTCACCGCCGGCGGTGCTACGACCGGCGGCGGGGTCACCACTGCCGGAGGTGTCACGACTGGCGGCGTCGGCACGTTGCCGCACTTCCCGTCTGTGGTCACGGTACCCCTGAACGACGTGTCGCCCCTGGTCACGGTCACTTCCGTGCTGCCTGCGAAGCTGCCAGGGATGGTCGCGGGCACGACCTCGTCGGCAGCCTGACCGTCCACGGCACCGCTCACGCGATAGAACCCGTCCGGCAGGATGCATGCCACCGACGCGTCGCCCTTGACCTCATGCGGAGGCGGCGGGGTGCAGTTGCTCGGGACTTGCCCGAACGTGTGCTCCCACTTGTCCGTCCCCACGAGAACGTAGCCCTCGTCGGCTGTCGCCTTGACGTTCACCGTCTCGCCCGGTGCGACCGTGCCCTTGACGGCATAGATGACGCCCTTGACCGTCGGGAAGTTGACAGCTGCACCCACGTCGCAGGTCGGATCCTGGAACGTCGGTGCCGTCGGCGTGACCTCGACCGGCGAAGCGCAGTTCTCCGGCAAGCGGCCGTACGTGTGCTTCCACTCCTTGGTGCCCACGAGCTCGTAGCCCGGGAGCGCCTTGGCGTTGACCTCGACAGTCTCGCCCGGGGCGACCGTGCCCTTGACCTTGTACTGCACGCTCGTGACCTCCGGGATGACGATCCCGGCTCCCACGTCGCAGGTGGGGTCGATGAACGTCGGGGCTGTCGCCGTCACCTCGGTGTCCCCGGCCGGCGTCGGACAGCCTTCCTTCGGCGCAGGGATGATGTCGTTCGGGTGACCCAGATGGCCCTCGAAGACCCCCTGATTGTCCGGGGTGATCAGCTCGTACTTGTTGGCAGGCCCGCTGTTCCCGGCGCCGGTCGGTGTGGCGTGACAGATCGTCACTGGTACATAGCCGTCACCGTTGCCGTTGCCGTTGTTAGCGATCGCGCCAGCCGCAAACACCCCAAGTGCGGCAATGAAAGCGCCGAGCCCGACTAGAGCCAGTAAGCGCTTCATTCTGATCCCCTCCTCTCGCTGCCGCCCCCGAATCACTCACCGCACGCGAAGACGGCCGCGTTTGACCATCACCCTGATGGTGCGGGCAGGCCCGCTCGGTCGCATGCGTTGAATCCCCCGTCGCGGGTCCGTGGAACTACTGACTTCGCCGCGAACGGGGCAGGCGAAGGCACCGACCGGGGGACTCACCGCCACGAGAGTCGTGTCGCCACCGACGAGGCGTGGGTCGTTACGCTGCGCAACGACATGGAGGAGACGCGCCAGCACTACGGGCTCACGTTGGGGATCCTGACCCTGGCGGCGACCGCGTACGCCCTCCAGCAGACGATGGTCGTGCCGGCGCTGCCGGAACTCCAGCGCGAGCTCGACGCATCGACGACGTGGGTGACGTGGGTGCTGACCGGGTTCCTGCTCTCCGCCGCGGTGCTGACGCCCATCCTCGGCAAGCTCGGCGACCGGTTCGGCAAGGAGCGGCTGCTGGTGATCTCCCTCGGCACGTTCCTCGTCGGCTGCATCGGCTGCGCCGCAGCCCCAGACATCTGGACGCTGATCGCGTTCCGCATCGTGTCCGGCGCGGCCGGCGCAGTCTTTCCGCTGAGCTTCGGGATCATCCGCGACGAGTTCCCGCCCGCCCGCATGAAGGTCGGGATCGGCCTTCTCTCGGCCACGTTCGGCGTGGGAGGCGGCTTCGGGCTCGTGCTCTCCGGCGTGATCGTCGACCACGTCAGCTGGCGCTGGCTGTTCGTCGTGGGCGCGATCGGCGTCGCGATCGCGCTCGTCCTCGCGCACCGCTTCGTTCCGGAGTCGCCCGTCCGGTCGACCTCGCGCATCGACGTCCCCGGCGCTGTCCTTCTCTCCGTCGTCCTGATCACCCTCCTCCTCGGCCTGTCCGAGGGCGGGAGCTGGGGCTGGGCGTCGCCGGCCGTGCTGGGCCTGTTCGCGGCGTCGGCCGTCTCGGCGGTGCTCTGGGTGGTGCTCGAGCTCCACGTCCACCAGCCGCTCATCGACATTCGCGTGCTCGCGGAGCGTCCCGTGCTGCTCACGAACGTGACGGCCCTGATCTCCGGGTTCGCGATGTTCGGGTCGTTCGTCCTGGTGCCGCGATTCGTCGAGACCCCCGGCAACCTCCCGGCGGGGATCGCCGCGCAGGTCGACTACGGATTCGGTGCCAGCGCGACGACCACGGGCCTCTACCTCCTTCCCGGGTCGCTGCTGATGCTGTTCGCCGGGCCTGCCGCAGGGATGCTCGGCCGCCGCGTCGGGTCGAAATGGCCGCTGGCGATCGGCATGAGCCTCATCGCGATTTCGGCCGCGACCCTCGCCGTGCTCCACGACGAGCCCTGGCAGGTCGTCGTCGCGATGGCAGGGCTGAGCGTCGGGGTCGGCTTCGCGTTCGCCGCGATGGCCGCGCTGATCACGGAGGCCGTCGAGCCGACCGAGACCGGCATCGCGACGGGGATCAATACGGTGATGCGCACCGTCGGCGCCGTCGTCGGCGCCCAGGTCGGCGCGGCGATCCTCACCTCGCAGACACTCGGCGAGACCGGCGTGCCGACCGAAGGCGCCTACGTGAGCGCGTTCGTCCTCGCGGCGGCCGCAGCGGCGGTCGCGACCGCCATCGCCGTGCTCGTGACTCCCACGCGAAGACGCAGGCGGGCGGCGATCGCCGTGGAGGCCGGGTGAGCAAGACATCCGAGGCCAAGCAGGTCGCCACGGCGATCGAGGGGTTGCTCGCAGCATTGCTGCGCCAACGGCGATCCGGCGGCGATCCCGAGCCGGGCTCGCTCTCGACGTTCCAGTGGCTGACCCTGGCGCGCCTCGTCGACGAGGGGCCGGTGCGCCTCGGCTCGCTCGCGGACACGCTCGGTACGACGGATGCGACCGCCTCGCGGACGGTCGACGTGCTCGAGGCTTCCGGGCTCGCAGAGCGCCGCGACGACCCCTGTGACGCCCGCGGCGTGATCGTGGCGGCGACCATCGACGGGACAGCGGAGGTCCGGCGGCGGCGGCGCAGGCTCGTCAGCCTCGCAGGGAGAGCGCTCGGGGACCTGGCCCCGGAGGAGGCGAGGAGGGTTACCGCCGCGCTCATCGAGCTCCAGGTGCTGCTCGACCCGCGCTGATCGGGTCGTCACGGGCCTGCGCGGTTACGACGCCCGTGAGCTCCCTTCAAGCGGGCAGGCGGAGCGTCAGCCGATGGTCCAGGTGTCCGCGCCGTGGAGGAGCGCCGCGAGGTCGCCGTCGCCCCTCTGCTCCACGGTCGCCCGGACCTGCTCGTGGACGAGGTCTTCGTAGACGGGGCGGCCGACTGCACGGAACACCCCCAGCGGCACGACGCCGGCGGTCTCCCACGTCAGCCGTGCAAGAGCGAATGCGAGCCCGGGGTCGTCGCGGAGGGGGTCGTGGCGGAGGAGCCCGCCGGCAGACGCGTCGACTATCTCGAGCGTCCCGTCGGGGCGCATACGCACGCCCCGGTCGCCCCAGCGGATCTCCTCGCCCGACTTCAGGTAGAGGCGATTCTCCTTCTGGTCGCGGACGACATCGAATGCCCCGTCGTTGTAGATGTTGCAGTTCTGCAGGATCTCCACGAAGGCGGCGCCCCGGTGCGCGGCGGCCGCGCGGAGCACGTCCGCCGTCCCCTGCTTGTCGGTGTCGATCGCGCGGGCGACGAACGTCGCCTCGGCGCCGATCGCGACCGACAGCGGGTTGAAGGGCTGGTCGACCGAGCCGAGCGGCGTCGACTTCGTGATCTTCCCACGCTCGGAGGTCGGTGAGTACTGGCCCTTCGTCAACCCGTAGATCCGGTTGTTGAACAGGAGAATCGTGATGTCGACATTCCGTCGCAGTGCGTGGATCAGGTGGTTGCCGCCGATGGACAGCGCGTCGCCGTCACCCGTGACGACCCACACCGAGAGGTCCGGGCGTGAGGTCGCGAGACCGGTCGCGATCGCGGGGGCGCGCCCATGGATCGAGTGCATGCCGTAGGTCTGCACGTAGTACGGGAAGCGCGCGGCACAGCCGATGCCAGAGATGAAGACGAGGTTCTCGCGCGGGACGCCGAGCTCGGGGAGGAACGACTGGACGCCGGCGAGGATCGCGTAGTCCCCGCAGCCCGGGCACCAACGCACCTCCTGGTCGGACTTGAAGTCCTTCGCCGTGAGCTGCACGAGCCCGTTGCCGCCGGTCATCGCTCGTTTCTCCTTCGATAGTTGCCCGTCGCCCGGGCGAGCAGGAGCTGCCGGGCAATCTTGTCCGCCGAGCGTACGAGGCCCTGCGCGAGCCGCGCGGCCCGCGCTCCCGCGAGCACGGCTACCGTGCGTCCCTGGCGTGTGACGAGCATGCGCTCGTCCTTCGTCACGAGCGCGGTGAATGCGCTCATGACGCCTCCACCATCGCCGTGATCGCCTCGTCGAGCTCGGTGGCGCCGAGCGGGCGGCCCCGCACCTTCGTGTACGACACCACGTCGACGAGGAACTCCGCACGGAGGAGGAGCGCCAGCTGCCCGAGGTTCATCTCGGGCACGAGCACCTTCGGATACCTCCGCAGGACGTCGCCCGTGTTACGCGGCAAGGGGTTGAGGTGGTGGAGATGGGCACGCGCGACGCGGATCCCTCGCTTCCGGGCGCGTCGGACGCCGGCCACGATCGGACCGTAGGTCGAGCCCCAGCCGAGCACGAGCAGCTCCGTGTCCCCCGGGGCATCCGCGTCGGGATCGTCGACCGCGAGCTCGGGTATGTCCGCCGCGATGCCCGCGACCTTCTGCGCGCGCAGCCGCACCATGTGGTCGTGGTTCTCCGCGTCGTACGAGATCGTGCCGGTGACGTCCGCCTTCTCGAGCCCCCCGATCCGGTGCTCGAGGCCCGCGGTGCCCGGAATCGCCCAGGGGCGGGCAAGCGTGGCGGGGTCGCGCCTGTAGGGCTCGAACGGCCCGTCGCTCGCCTCCGCGAACGTCGTCGAGATGTCAGGGAGCGCGCCGACGTCGGGAATCAACCAGGGCTCGGAGCCGTTCGCCAGGTAGGCGTCGGAGAGCAGGTAGACCGGCGTCCGGTACTTGAGCGCGATGCGCGCGGCCTCGATCGCCGCGTCGAAGCACTGCGACGGCGTCGACGCCGCCACCACCGGGACGGGACTCTCTCCGTTCCTGCCGAAGAGCACCATCAGGAGGTCGGCCTGCTCGGGCTTCGTCGGCATCCCGGTCGACGGGCCCGCCCTCTGGATGTCGAGGATCAGGAGCGGGAGCTCGAGCGCGATCGCGAGGCCGACGGTCTCGGCCTTGAGGACGACGCCCGGCCCGGCCGACGCGGTCACCCCTAGCGCTCCACCGAATGACGCGCCCACGGCCGCGCCGACCGCGGCGATCTCGTCCTCGGCCTGGAACGTGACGACGCCGAACTCCTTCTTGCCCGCGAGGTCCTCGAGGATGGACGAGGCCGGTGTGATGGGGTACGCGCCGAGGAAGAGGTCGAGGCCCGAGAGCTTGGCGGCTGCGATCAGGCCGTAGGAGAGCGCGGTGTTGCCGGTGATCTGGCGGTACGTCCCGGGTTGGAGCGGCGCCGGGGCGACCTCGTACGAGACGGCGAAGTCCTCGGACGTCTCGCCGTAGTTCCAGCCTGCCCGGAACGCCCGCGTGTTGGCCTCGACGATCTCCGGGCGCTTCGCGAACTTCTTGGCGATGAAGTCGATCGTCCTCTCGGTCGGGCGGTGGTACAGCCACGACATCAGCCCGAGCGCGAAGAAGTTCTTCGAGCGCTCCGCCTCGCGCGGCGTGACCCCTTCGATTCCTTTCAGGGCCCCGACGGTCATCGACGTGAGCGCGACCTCGTGGACGTGGTAGTCGGCGAGCGACCCGTCCTCGAGTGGGCTCGCCGGATACCCGGCCTTCTGCAGCGTGCGCTCGTTGAACGCGTCGGTGTTGACGATGATCGTGCCGCCCTTGGGCACGTCGGCGATGTTCGTCTTGAGGGCAGCCGGGTTCATCGCCACGAGCACGTCCGGCCGGTCGCCGGCGGTGAGAATGTCGTGATCCGCGAAATGCACCTGGAACCCGGAGACCCCGGGTAGCGATCCGGCCGGCGCACGGATCTCGGCCGGGAAGTCGGGGAACGTCGCGAGGTCGTTGCCCAGCGAGGCGGTCTCGCTCGTGAAGCGGTCGCCGGTGAGCTGCATCCCGTCACCCGAGTCACCGGCGAAGCGGATGATCACGCTCTCGAGGGGCTCGACCTTCTTCGCGCTCACGGGGACCTTCGCGCTCACGGAACCAGGGTAGCGCGGAGCGCGGAGCGCCGACCGCACCGTTCGGTCAGACAGGCCGGCGCACGAGACGGATGCCCCACGCGGCGCCGGACGCGAACAGCGCGTCGGGGTCGACCTCGTCCGACCAGCCGAGGAAGTGGCGCTCGGGGTCGGCGACGGTGCAGCCCTCGACCGCGACTCGCGTGGGACGGGTGGCGCTCGACTCCCCTGCCGCGAGCTCCTCGCGCCTCCGCTCGGCCTCCTCGGCCGCCGGCCCTTCTGCGTACCCCTTCCCCACGTCAGCCCAGGATGGCGCGCCGGAACGCGTTGAAGCTCGGCTTGCGCAGATCGTCGAAGGTCGTGAGTCCCGACTGCCAGCCGCCCAGCCGCTGCTCGTCGCGCAGCAGGAACCAGAGGAACATGTCGACCCGCGGGTTGGCGCGTGCGATGGCGACGGCCTGCGTCACGTACTTCGCCTGCTTCGAGTACGTGACGCCGAAGATCGAGTCGGGCGGTTTGGTCTGGTAGCCGTACTCGGTGATCCAGAGCCGCATCCGCGTCCCGTACTGGCGGTCGATCTCCTTGATCAGGACGTCCAGGTTGCCGAGCGTCACCGCCGTCGAAGGCTGCCCCTTGGGGCCGAGCGGGGGCTTCGTCGCGGGGGTCTCGGCCGGTGAGCCGTAATACGGGTGGTGGGCGTACGCGTCGAAGCCCTTTGCTCCGCCCGCCTTCATCGCACGGAGGAACGGCAGGGGTGAGACCGACGGGCGGCTCGAGTTCGGGTTGTTGTTGCCGCGCGGGCTCGTCGCACCGCAAGCGACCTTCGAGCTCCGCTGCACCGACTTGATGCCTTGGACGATCGCGTTGCAGATCGCGGCGTAGTCGCGACCGGACTGGATTGCCCAGGACTTTCCGGTGCGCCGGAACTGCGGCTTCAGGAAGACCGGGTTGTTGGGCTCGTTCCACGCCATCCAGAGGCTCACGCGCGGAAGGGTGACGCCGTCCGCGTTCACGAACGTGCCGCTGTAGCGCCGCTGCGCGGCGGCGGCGAACAGGCGAAGGTCACGCGCGCTCGTGGGCACGACATTCCATCCTCTCGCCGCGTTGGCCCACGGAGGCGTGCCGATGATGGAGAAGACGGGTTGGATTCCGTTGACGATCGCGAACCGGACGGTCCGGTCGTAGGTGTCCCAGTTGTAGGCCGGGTCGTTCGGGTCTGCCGGCCGCGCCGGCCGGCGGGTCGCCACGCGGATGCCCGGCCCGGCCCACCACAGGTTGACGCGAACGAGCTGCGCGCCCGTCTTTGCGAGCTGCGGGAAGACGAGGTCGGGCTCGCCGTACAGGACGACGCCGTCGTCGAAGATCCCCACCCGCAGCGACCCGGACGACGAGGCCGTCGGGGCGATAGTGAGGGCGAGGCCGACAGCGGCCGCGGCGAGCGCCGCGCCGAGCCTATGCACGTGTCGGGTTCCTACCGAGCGACGCCAGCGTGCGACGGAGACCCTCGTCGAGCGCGATCTCCGGCTCCCAGCCGAGGAGCTGACGCGCGCGCGCGATGTCGGGCTGCCGCACCTGGGGGTCGTCGACCGGCAGGGCCTCGAACACGATCCGGCTCTTGGAACCGGTCGCCGCGAGGACCGCCTCGGCGAGCTCGAGGATGGTGTACTCCCCGGGGTTGCCGATGTTGACCGGCAGGTGCTCGCCGGACTCGGCGAGGAGGATCAGGCCTCGGATGAGGTCGTCGACGTAACAGAAAGACCGTGTCTGCGAGCCCTCGCCGTAGACCGTCAGCGGCTTCTCTGCGAGGGCCTGGTCGAGGAAGTTCGGGATCGCCCGACCGTCGTTCGGCCGCATGCGGGGCCCGTACGTGTTGAAGATCCGCACGATCGCGGTGTCGACGCCCTGCTGACTGTGGTAGGCCATCGTCAGCGCCTCGGCGTAGCGCTTCGCCTCGTCGTATACCCCACGCGGACCGATGGGGTTGACGTTCCCCCAGTACGTCTCGGGCTGTGGGTGGACGTCCGGGTCGCCGTAGACCTCGCTGGTCGACGCGAGCAGGAATCGCGCCCGTTTCCACTTGGCGAGACCGAGCGCGTGATGCGTGCCGTACGAGCCCGTCTTCAGCGAGTGCAGCGGGAGTCTCATGTAGTCGACCGGGCTCGCCAGCGCCGCGAGGTGGTAGACGAAGTCGAGCGGCTCGTCGATCGCGATCGGAATGCTGACGTCGTGGTGGAGGAAGGTGAACCCGTCGTCGCGGAGGTGCTCGATGTTCGCGAGCGACCCGGTCTCGAGGTTGTCCAGACAGATGACGCGATGCCCCTTCCCGAGAAGCGCCTCGGACAGGTGCGACCCGAGGAATCCGGCGCCTCCGGTGATGAGGGACGTGGGCATCGCCGGCGATCCTACCCCGTGCAGCGCGCGGGATCGCCCAACCCTTACGTCTTGTTGAAGTCCCCAAGAGGCCTCCGGCGGCTCGCGGTCCCCCGTCAGCGCGGTAGCGCCGTCGCCGCGTACTGCCGCTGCGAGAACTGCCGGCGGCGGTCAACCGTACCCCGGAGAGACGTGTGCACCGTCCCGTCCGGTGACCGGGGCGCCGTCACTCTGTCGGAAGCGTCATGAGAGCAACAGTAATTCGGAGATCCTCGCCCGACCCGAGCCTGAGCTGACCCATGCACACCCGATTTCTCACGCCGAAGCACGGACCGACCCTTCTCGTGCGGCCGCTGCGCCACGGCGACGTGGATACCGTCATGGCGGTCTTCGAGCGCCTGAGCGAGCAGTCGCGACGCGCACGCTTCAACGGGCCGAAGCCGCGCCTCCGCGCCGCGGAGCTCGAGCAGCTCGCGAGGGTGGACTCGACGCGCCACGTGCTCGTGGCCTATCTCGAGGAAGACCCGCAGCCAGTCGCGCTTGCGCGTCTCGTCCGCGACGGGCGCAGCGCCGAGATCGCC
This sequence comes from uncultured Actinomycetes bacterium, assembly GCA_963793655.1. Classification (GTDB taxonomy): domain Bacteria; phylum Actinomycetota; class Thermoleophilia; order Gaiellales; family Gaiellaceae; genus Gaiella. The sequence continues at coordinate 65,554 of CAWCAV010000006.1, read as the reverse complement.
TTCGAGGTCGCCGACGCCTACCACCGGCTCGGCATCGGGTCGACGCTCACCGCGGAGTTGCTCGCAGACGCGCGGGCTGCCGGGATCACGGAGGTCACAGCCCTCGTCTCGAGCGACAACTCCGCCGCGGTCGCGCTTCTCCGCCGACTCTTGGACGTGCTCGATATCCGCTTCGAAGGCCCGGAGCTTTCGATCCGCGCGGCACTCGCCTGACCGGCACCCGCTGCGCTGTGCACCGACGCGGCGCCGAGCCTCAGGCCAGGAATCGTTCGAGCCGCTCGAGGCTGTCCGTCCAGCCCGCTTCGTGCAATCCGCGCCGGGCTTCAGTCACGAACGGGCCCTGGTCGAGGACGAGTGTGGTCCGCTCACCGTCGCCGACGAGCGAGAGCGCCACCACCGTCTCCCGGTCGTCGGGATCCGGCTCCTCCCACTCGAACGTGTACACGAGGCGCCGCGGCGGGTCGACCTCACGGAACTCGCCACGCAGGTGAAACGCCTCTCCGTCCGGCGGCTGCATCGTGATGCGGTACCGCCCGCCGTCTCGCACGTCGAAGTCGAGGCTGGGAGCAGTGAAGCCCGCGGGGCCCCACCACGCCGCCAACCTCTCCGGCTCGACGCACGCCGCGAATACGCGCTCGGCCCTCGCTTGCAGGACCTTCTCCAGATGGAGCGTCAGGCCCCCGGAGTCGCCGGTCACGGGCCGATTATGCGCCCATCGAGTCGGTCTCCGTCGGCTGACGACCCGTCAGCCTCGCGTTACTGTCCGGACATGTTGACGAATCGCTCTGCACCGCCCGCGACCGTCACTCCGGTGCTCGTCTACCCGGACGTCCGTGCAGCTGTCGCGTGGCTCGAGACGGCGTTCGGATTCGAGGAACGCGTACGCATCGGTGATGCGCACCGCGCCCAGCTGCGCGTCGGATCGGACGGCGCCGTCGTCGTCGCCGACGTCCGCGGCGACCAGATCGCGCCGAGCGGGGGCGTCGTGACGCAGCTCCTCAAGGTCCGCGTGCCGGACGTCGACGAGGCGTTCGCCCGCGCATCCGGCCACGGCGCGCGAGTCGTCGAGGAGCTCCGAACATACGAGTACGGCGAGCGCTCGGGCGTCCTCGAGGACCTCGGCGGCCACCGCTGGGAGCTCACCCAGACCGTGCGCGACGCCGCACCCGAGGAATGGGGCGGCACGACGGTCGCGCCCTGGTGAGAGCGACCGGGCGCGTGCCCGCAACCGAGGCGCGATGTTTCTCGAGCGTGACCATCGTCCACACACACAGCCGCGACTCCGAGAGCGAAAAGCAGGTGCAAGGCCGGTGCTCGGCGGCGCCTTCGACGACGCGTTGAGCGGCGCCGACGCGCTGCTGTCGCCCGCATCCGGGAGCTGCGCGAGTCCGGCGGCGGCGGCCCACGACCGCACACCCAATTCGCGACGTTCAAAGCGCGGAGTGGGCGACGTAGGTGGCGATGATCGGTGTTCGCGTACGGGGAAGGGTGGCGCCACGGAAGCGGGCATCGTCGCGGCCATCCAGCGCGCGCCTGCGGCACTTCTCGCACCCGTAGCCGCCTCTCGCGGCGATCGCCGGCCGCCCGGTCGGGCACTCCTCGGAGCGTATGTCGTGCAGGAGGTCGCATTCGCGCCGCGTACCTGCGCGGCAAACGCGGTACTGGCCCTGCACGTCGAATCCTGTTCGCCTGGGCTCCTACGTCTCGCGCGCCTGGGCGCGTCGGGAGATTGCGGGCTTTCGGCCGGGGTTCTGGCTGCAGGGCCAGATACGACACCCTAGCTCATCTGGAGCGCTGACGAGGTCAGGGCCTCTCTTGGCAGTTCCTGGTCCGGGCCGCGTCGGGAATGACGCCTGAGCGGGGCGAGTTTGACGCGCCGCACTGGAGTAATGTCGAGGCGTCTAGCAAGGAGGTTGGTGTGGCGACAGCAAGGTTCGTCAAGACGGGGATCACACCCGACGAGTACGACCAGATGCGCGAGAAGCTCGGTGTCGGCGACACCCCACCGAATGGGGGCGTCTTTCACGCGGCCGCGGTCGGCGAAGACGGAAAGATTCGAGTCTTCGAGGTATGGGACTCGCGTGAACAGGCTGAGGCCTGGGGCGACAAGGTGATGGCGGTCCGCACGGAGGCGGGCTTCGGAGAAGGGCCGCCCTCGATCGAATACCTCGACGTCCACAAAGTCGTTCAGCGTTAGTCGGTTCGGGACAAACGCGGCGTGAGCGACGCAGGTCGCTCGCGCCGTCCTCGGCTGCCCGAGCGTGCTCTCGCTCGGAGGTTTCGACAAGGCTTCAACCTCTCGCCGCGACAGACGGCCCCCACTGGTCGTCCGTGCGTCCAGGAGGGCGATCCAAACCACTCGGGACGCGCGGGACGCGACGCGACGCTGGACGGCAGTGTGCAGAGCCTCCAAGTTCCGTCGAAGCCCCGCTGAAGGGTTCGAACGAGCCCTCCGATGCGGCCCCGCCGAGCTCCGCGTGACCGTTCGCTCGCCGAGCGGCTCGAAGTCTCGGCCGAGCGCGGCACACCGCTGGCCGCCGACCGATGAGAATCCAGCGGCTGATTCGTCGTAGCGGTGCACAGGCCGTGCGAACCGACACCGAGGAGGTCCGATGCCAACGTCCGTAACCGTCATCGTGGGCACCCGCAAGGGGTGCTTCCTGCTGGAGTCAGACGGCGACCGGCGCGACTGGGAGGTGCGAGGCCCGTTCTGCGACGGCTGGCCCGTCTACCACGCGATCCACGACGCCGCGACCGGCGCGCTCTTCGCCGCGTGCGCGAGCGAGTGGCACGGCGCGGGTGTCTGGCGGAGCTCCGACCTCGGCGAGAACTGGGAGCTCTCGAGCGAGGGCCTCTCGTACGGCGAGGCCGGCGACCTCAAGCTGTCGAAGGTCTCCGGGCTGACCGCCGCGCACGGGCGCCTCCTCGCAGGCGCCGAGTCGGCGGGCGTGTTCGAGAGCCGCGACGGCGGCGCGACCTGGTCGCTCAAGACCACGCTCGACGGGCAGCCGGGCCGCGACGAGTGGAACATCCCGACGAACCAGCCGCCGGGCCACCTCGGCCTTCCCGCGATCCTTCCGCACCCCGACGAGGCCTCGCGCTTCTGGGCGATCGTTCAGGGCTTCGGGATCTTCGAGACCACCGACGATGGCGCGTCGTGGACGCCTCGCAACAAGGGTCTCCGCGCCGACTGGCCGCTCGAGAACCCGGAGGTCGGCTACTGCGTCCACAAGCTCGTGATGTCGCCCGTCGACACCTCCCGCCTCTACCAGCAGAACCACGTCGGCATGCACCGCAGCGACGACGCCGGTCAGTCGTGGGTCGAGGTCACGGAGGGCTTGCCGACCGAGTTCGGCTTTGCGGCGGCCGCGCACCCGCACGACCGCGACACGTTCTACGTGATTCCGCTCGACCCCGGGCACGGGCGCTGCATGCCGGACGGCAAGGCGGCGGTGTGGCGCACGCAGGACGCCGGATCGACGTGGCAGCGTCTCGACCGCGGCCTCCCGCAGGAGGACGCCCACCTAGGCGTGCTCCGCGAGGGCATGGCCATCGATGAGCTCGACGTCCCCGGCGTCTACTTCGGCACGAGCACCGGCCAGGTGTTCGCGAGCGCCGACGAGGGCGAGACCTGGACGGAGATCGCGAGTTACCTGCCGGCGATCGCGTCCGTCGAGGTGGCGGTGGCCGCGTAGATGGCCGACATCCGCCTGCCTCCCACGCTCCCGTCCCTCTACGCCGACCTCCCGCGACGGCTCGAGGTCGACGCGGCGACCGTGAACGACGTGATCGACCGGCTCGACGAGCGCTGGCCCGGCCTCCGCGACCGGCTCTGCGAGCCCGGGCCGGCGCTCCGCACGCACATCAACGTCTACGTCGACCGCGAGCGGGCCGGGCTCGACACCGCCCTCGAGCCCGGCTCGCGGGTCGACGTGATCGCCGCGATCAGCGGCGGCTAGGAGGGCGAAACAGCCGCCATGTCCCCAGGGCAACGGCGGCCCCTGGGAGCGAGGACCGTTTCGCCAAGCCCTCCTAGACCGCCTGCGGCGCGAGGACGAGCGTGATTCATCCTCGGCGCACACGGGGCGCGGGGATTGAGCGCGACAGCATCCCACCGATGCAGCGAACGACCGTGAAGTGGAGAGTGATGTCCCGGGTCACCGCACGAGGGGCCGGCGGACGACTAGGCGGTCGCGACCGCCCGCCTCTCCGTATCGACGACGTGGCCCGTGGCAGGGTCGAAGAAGTGCAGCCTCGTGATGTCGACTGCGAGCTCGATCTCCGAACCCGGTGTCGTCGCCCGCTTGGCTCCCACGACGGCGGTGAAGACCGCCCGCTGGTCATTCGCGAACAGCTTTCCCTCGTCGTCGGCTGCAATGTCCGCAGCCGCCCGGACGGCCTCGGCACTGACGCGGGGGGCGTCGATCGCAAAGATCAGGTGGTTCTCGGCGCCGAGATCCTCGACGACGTCGATCTTGACGCGCATGCGCGGCAGTTGGGGCGCCGCATCGACATGCTCGAAGTCGGTCGGACGGATGCCGAGAATGACGCTGCGACTCGCGCCGACCAATGAGGAGCCCTCGGGCAACGTCACCTCGAACCCCGCGAATCGCACGACATCGTCGACGATCTCCGCCTCCACCAGGTTCATCGAGGGCGAGCCGATGAACGCCGCCACGAAGAGGTTGGCCGGGGCGTGGAAGAGCACGTGCGGTGTGTCGACCTGCTGGAGCATGCCGTCGCGGAGGACCGCGACCCGCTGGCCCAGGGTCATCGCTTCGACCTGGTCGTGGGTGACGTAGACCGTCGTCACGCCTAAACGCTCGTGCAGCTTCGCGAGCTCGGCTCGCATGGAGACGCGGAGCTTCGCGTCGAGGTTCGAGAGCGGTTCGTCCATCAGGAAGGCCTTCGGGTTCCGCACGATCGCCCGCCCCATCGCAACGCGCTGCCGCTGCCCTCCCGAGAGCGCAGCGGGCTTGCGGTCGAGAAGCTCGCTGAGGCCGAGCACCGAGGCGACCTCGTCCACGCGGAGCCGCCACTCCGCCTTCGGCATCTTCCGGAGCTTGAGCCCGTAGGCGAGGTTGTCTCGCACCGTCATGTGCGGGTAAAGCGCGTAGTTCTGGAAGACCATCGCGATGTCGCGCTGCTGGGGCGGCTTGTCGGTGACGTCCAGGTCCCCGATGTAGATGTCTCCCATGGAGACGTCCTCGAGCCCGGCGATCATCCGCAGCAGCGTCGACTTGCCACAGCCGGAGGGGCCGACGAGGACGACGAACTCACCGAGCCGGATGTCGAGGCTGATGCGGTCGACTGCCTTGACTCCGTTGGGGTAGATCTTCGTGACCGAGTCGAGGCGGATCCCGCTCACGAGGTGCTCCTCCCGGCCGAGACGACGGGAACGTCGAGGCCTTCCCGGGTCGGACGCAGGGCCACCGGCAGCGCGTCGCCGTGGGCCAGGGTCAGCTCGTCGCAGAGGGCGTCGATCTCGTCGAGCGTGAGCGTCGCCGCGGTGTTCGGATCGAGCATCGCCGCTTGCCGAACGAGCTCCCGACGCTCCTCCAGCACTGCGCGCACCGTGAGCTCGACGGTGTTCTCGAAGGTTCGGTTGAGGGCGGCGAGCTCGGGCGGGTAGTCGAGGATCGCCACGGGGTGGACGCCCGTGCCGTCGACGAGGCACGGCACCTCGACGCAGCAGTCGTCGGGGAGTCCGGGCAGCAGCGCCGTGTTGCGCACGTTGCCGTAGATGACCGATGGCCGCCCCGTCTCGATCGAATGGATGATCGACGCGGCGTACTCGTTCGACGTCGCGAGCGGCATGGCCTCGCCGCGCTCGAGCAGCACCTTGACGCGCTCGTACTCGAGGAGGTTCTCCTCGCTGCGGCGGATGTACTCCCCGACCGGAATGCGGTGCCGCTCGATCTCGTCGTCGTGCGCCATGAACCAGGGGCAGTACTCGGCAGCATGCTCGCTCGACTCGGTCGGGAAGTAGCCGAGCCGCCGGTAGAGCTGTACGCGCACCCGCCGCTCGAGCTCGGGGTCCGACTCGATGCGGGCGTCGAGAAGCGGGTAGAGGTCCTCGCCGTCGCGCTCGAAGCGGAGGATGAACGCCTGGTGGTTGAGGCCCGCCGCAAGGAACGTGACCTCGTCGGCGGGCACCCCGGCGAGGGTCGCGAGATCCTCCGTCGTGAACTGGACGGAGTGGCAGAGACCGACGACGTTCTGTGTCGGCGTGCCGCCGTAGACGAGCCAGCAGAGCATCGCCATCGGGTTCGTGTAGTTGAGCAGCCAGGCACGCGGGCAGAGCTCCGCCATCTCGCGGCCGAGCGCGAGCATGTGGTCGGCGGTGCGGAGCGCGCGGAAGATGCCCCCGACGCCGAGCGTGTCCGCGATCGTCTGGCGCAGACCGTGCCGCGCCGGGATCTCGAAGTCGAGCAGCGTCGCAGCATGGCCTCCGACCTGCACCATGTTGATCACGTAGTCGGCCCCGTCGAGCGCCTCCCTGCGCCCGACGTGCGCCGAGATCGCCGGCGAGGCACCGCGCTCCCGCGCCACGTAGCGGGCCATCGCCTCCGCCGTCGCGAGCCTGTCGGTGTCGATGTCGTGGAGCGCGATCTCGATGCCGCGCAGCTCGGGCAGGGCCAGGATGTCGCCGAGGAGGTTCTTCGTGAAGACAACGCTTCCGGCACCGATGAACGCGACCCGTGCCACGCCTACTCCTTCGTCGAGCCGAGCGTGAGACCGCTGATGAACTGCCGCTGCAGAAGGGCGAACACCATGATCGTCGGCAGCGCCACGAGCACCGAGGCGGCCGCGATCAGGTTGTTGTCGGTGAAGTACAGCCCCGAGAGGTTCGCGAGCGACGTCGTGATCGGGCGCTTGTCGCCCGAGCTCATCAGCACGATCGCCCAGAAGAAGTCGTTGTAGATCCACGTGAACTCGAGCACGGCCAGCGCCGCGAACGCGGGCTTGCAGAGCGGAAGGACGATCCCGAAGTACTGCCGCGTGACACCCGCGCCGTCGACGCGGGCCGCGTCGCTCAACGACTTCGGAAGCGTCTTCATGTAGTTCGAGAGCACGAACGTGCAGAAGCCGGTCTGGAAGGCGACGTTGATGGCGATCAGCCCGATGTACGAGTCGTAGGCCAGCCCGCTCCCCGACAGCCACGTCGGGAGGTGGATCCGCAGGTACATCTCGTAGACCGGTGTGATGATCACCTGCTGCGGGAGCAGGTTCGCGGCCATGAAGAAGATCAGGAGCGGCACGTTGAACCAGAAGCTGAAACGCGAGACGACGAATGCCACCGCGGACGAGAACAGCAGGATCACCAGGATGGCCGGGATCGTGATGATCATCGAGTTCCAGAAGTGCAGCGGGATGTCGCCCTGGTCCCATGCATTGCGATAGTTGGTGAGGCTGAGCGTGCTCGGCCAGGAGACGTAGCCGTTCTCGGCGGTGTCCGCGTATGGGCGGAACGAGGTGAACACCGCCCAGGCGACCGGGGCGAGCCAGACGAGAGCGGTGACGACGAGGAAGGCGTGGAGGACGACCCGCGACGCGCGGAGCGAGCGCTTCCGGACGGGGCGGGTGTCCTCGGTGAGTGCGACGCCCGTCACGCCTGCTCGGTCTCTCGGAAGCTGTTCCAGACGAAGATGATGATCGGGACGATCGAGATCATGATCAGGATCACCGCGATCGCCGACCCGTAGCCGATCCGGCTCGCCTCGCCGATGATGTTGTTCGTCACGAGGATCGACAGCAGCTCGAGCCCGTTTCGCCCCTTGTTGACGATGTAGACGATGTCGAACGCGCGCAGCGCCTCGATCACGGTGACGACGACGATCACGATGTTGATCGGCCACAGCGACGGGAAGACGACGGTTCGGAAGGCATGCCACTCTCCGGCGCCGTCGATCGCGGCCGCCTCGCGCAGCGCCGGATCCATCGCCTTCAGCCCGGCGAGGTAGAGGATCATGATGTACCCGGCGTGCCGCCAGCCGACGAGGACGAGCACCGCCCAGAGGTTGATGCTCGGGTCGCCCAGCCAGTCGGTGTGGGTGCCGAACACGCCGTTGACCAGGCCCTGTGTCGGCGAGTAGATCAGCTGGACGATGAAGCCGATGATGGCGAACGACAGCACCACGGGCAGGAAGAAGATGCTCTGGTAGATGCGCGAGCCGCGCATCTCCTTGTCGAGCTGGTAGGCGAGAAAGAGGCCGAAGGGCGTCGCGACGAATGCCAGGAATGCGAGCCAGATGAGGTTGTGCCTCACCGCCGGCCAGAAGCCGGGATAGATCGTCGCGACCTGCTGGTAGTTCTCCGTGCCGATCCACTTGGCGGTGGTGATGCCGCCGATCCCGTCCCAGCTCGTGAACGAGAGCCCGATCGACGCGAACGTCGGGAACCAGATCAGCCCGCCGACGACGACGAACGGGAACCCGACCATGAGCGCCAGCGCGAGCTTGTCACGGGACGAGAGGCGGACGGCGCGCCCCCTGCGTTGCGCGCCGTCCGTTGCCAGCCTCGTGGCTGCCTCGGTCGCCATCGCGTCGACCTCAGACTACGCCTCAGGACCCGAAGATCGCCACCTTCTGCTTCTGGATGCTCTTGACCAGGCCGTTCACGTCCTCCGGGTGGTTCAGGAACTGTTGGAGGGCCGGGATCATCACCGTCGAGGCGAAGTCGGGCCGCGTGTCGCGGTCGAGGTACTGGGCGATGTGGGCCGTCTTCGAGATCAGGAGCGCCGACTTCTTCTGGAGCGCCGTGTAGCGCGACTTGTTGGCGTTCTTGTTCGCACCGACGTCGTTCGGGTCGGAGGCGAGGTAGATGTTCTCGGCCGTCGCGGTCCCGAGATACGAGAGCAGGGCCTTCGCCTCCTTCGAGTTGCTCCCCTTCTTGGCCATGCAGAATCCGTCGATCGGTGCGTCGATCGAGTCCTGCCCCCACTTCGCGTTGATGGCCGGATAGGCGAAGAAGTCGATGTCCTTCTGGACGGCACCCGTGAACTGCTGGCCCACGAAGGTGCCGAGCATGTACATGCCGGCCTCCTTGTTGGCCAGCTGCTGCGCACCCTCCTGCCAGGTGAGCCCGAGCGCGCCGTCGGAGGTGTACGGCAGGATCTCGCGCCACGTGTTGAACACCCGCTTCACCTGCGGGCTGTCCCAGCTCGCCTTCCCCGCCATCAAGCGGACGTGGAAGTCGTAGCCGTTCATCCGCATGTTGATGATGTCGAAGGTGCCCATTGCGGGCCAGCCGTCCTTGTCGGTGAAGGCGATCGGCGTGAGCCCGTCGGCCTTCATCTTCTTGGCGAGCGCGACGAACTGATCCCAGGTCTTCGGGATCGTGTAGCCGTGCTGCTTCCAGACGCTCTTGCGGTAGTGCACCGCCCAGGGGTAGGCGTAGATCGGGACGAAGTAGTAGTGCCCGTCCGCCCCTTTCGAGGCGTTCTGGAAGGCCGAGGCAAACTGCGGCTTGAGCGGCGCCCAGACGTCGTCGATCGGGGAGAGCAGGCCCTTCGACGCGAAGAACTGCATCCGGTAGCCGGCGAACCAGGTGAAGACGTCCTGGGGCTGGCCCTGGAGGTACGTGTTGATCTGCTCCTGGAACGTGTTGTGGTCGACCGTGTTGACCTTGACGCCGATCCCCGTCTTCTTCGTGAACGCCTTGAACACGTTCGCGTAGGCCTTCTTCGGCACCGGATCCGACCCGTTCGACCCGAACGACACCGTGCCCGCCACGAGCGCCCGGCGCAGCGCCGGAGAAAAGCCACGCGCGGCGGCGCCGGAGGCCGTGAGGCCGTACGCGGCCGCTGCGCCGGCGACGCCTCCGACAAGGAGGCCTCTTCGGCTCAGGCTGGGGTTGCCGTCCTCGGCTCGAGGGGGCGAGTGACGCGCTGCATCCGACATGATTCCCTCCTTGGGTCGAACATTCGACCAGATTCGGACACAATCGCTCAAGAAAGCGACCGGGGGTACACTCGCATGACCGCGGGCATCCTGTCAAGACCTCGATGGTCGAAGGCACCGCTCGGCTTGACTCAGGATGTGCAAACGTGTTGGGTATTGTGTGAACTCGCGAAGGTCGCTCTCGGAGAGCGCAGGTCTCGATGCTGGCCGGTCAACGTCAGAAGCTCATCCTCGACGAGGCTCGCCGGCTCGGCGCCGTGCGGGTCAAGGAGCTGACCCACCTGCTGGCCGTGTCAGAGATGACCGTGCGCCGGGACCTTCAAACGCTCGCCGAGTCGGGCCTGCTCGAGAAGGTGCACGGCGGCGCGACTGCCCGAGGTCACCTCAGCGCCGAGGAGCTCGGGTTCGAGACGAACTCCCATCGGCAGCCGGCCGAGAAGGAGGCGATCGCCGAAGCCGCCCGCCGTCTCGTCGGGCCGGGACAGGCGATCGGGCTGACGGCCGGGACGACGACGTGGCACTTCGCTCAACGCATCGCGCACGTTCCCAACCTGACCATCGTCACGAACTCGATCCAGGTGGCCGACGTGCTCCAACGCGAACGGCGGCCGGACGTCACCGTCGTGCTCACCGGAGGGGTGCGGACGCCCTCCGAGGCGCTCGTTGGCCCCGTCGCGGTGACGACGATCAGCACGCTCCACCTCGACCTCCTCTTCCTCGGCGTGCACGGGATGGCGGAAGATGCAGGGTTCAGCTCCCCCAACCTGCTCGAGGCAGAGACGGACCGGGCCTTCATAGCCGCGGCGCAGCGGGTCGTCGTGCTCGCGGACAGCACGAAGTGGGGTGTACGTGGCTTGAGCCGCGTCGCACGTCTCGACGAGGCACACGTCCTCGTGACGGACAACAACCTGTCCGCGGAGGCGAAGGAGACGCTCGAAGCCCATGTCGAGCGGGTCGTCCTGGCTCCGGTCCGCGGGCCGAGAGCACGTAACCCCGGCGTGGCGATCGAGCGCCCGTGAACGCGACGTCGCGAGTCGAGCCCGCGGAACCGGATATCGAGCACACCGACGCGGAGCTGCGTGAGGACGCACACACTGGCGCGCGCGTCTACGTCGTGCGCTCACGACAGGCGCGGCCCAATCTGCCGGAGACGACCTGCCCGTTCTGCCCGGGCGGTCTTGAGGCGCCCGAGCCGTACGACGTGCGGTGGTTCCCGAACCGGTGGCCGGCGATGCCGGGTGGTCGGTGCGAGGTCGTGCTCTACACACCCCACCACGAAGCGACGTTCTGGTCCCTCGGTGTGCGAGGTGCCCGCAGGGTGATCGATCTCTGGGCGGAGCGCACTGCCGCGCTCGGGGCGCGTGACGACCTCGCGTACGTCCTCGTCTTCGAGAACCGCGGTGCGGAGGTCGGCGCGACGATCCCGCACCCCCACGGCCAGATCTACGCCTTCGACACGATCCCGGACAAGCCGTTGATCGAGCTCGAGCGCGGCGAGTGCTTCCCGTCCGCAGGCGATCGCCTCGTCACGACTGCCCCGGGATGGCGGGCCTGGGTTCCCGAGGCGCCCATCTTCCCGTATGCGCTGACCCTAGCCCCTGACGACCCCGTCCCGGACCTGCCGAGCCTCGACGACGCGGGACGCGAGGGGCTCGCCGCGCTCCTGGTCGGCGTGCTGGAGCGGCTCGACCGACTGTTCGGCGAGCCGATCCCCTACATGCTCTGGATCCACCAGAGGCCCTTCGACGGTGGTGCGTGGCCGCAGGCCCGCCTGCACGTCGAGATCGTCTCGCCGTGGCGCGCGGCGGGCGTGCCGCGCTACGTCGCTGCCGGCGAGCTGGGCTCGGGCGTCTTCTACAACCCGGTCCCCCCCGAGCACGCGGCGCAGGCGCTGCGCGATGCGCTCTGAGGCGCACGCCCGCCGGTCGGCATCAGTGGACGCGCTCGCGGCACTCCTCTTCCCGGGCGGAAGCCCGAGCTGGGAGCGTCCCGAGCTGACGAGCCTCGGCACGTTGCCACCCCGCGCGGCGCTGCCTCCGTTCCCGACTCCCGAGCTGGCGGCCACGCTCGACCGGACGCGCTCGCGGTGGCTCCGGTCGCTCGACGGGAAATGGGAGTTCCGCCTGGTCGACCGTCCCGACCTGGCGCCCGCGGCGGCCGCGCGCGCCGGGGGTTGGCGGACAGTTGAGGTGCCGAGCCTCTGGACGATGCTCGGCGACGAGTCTCCGCACTACACGAACGTCGTGATGCCGTTCGACACACCGCCCCCGCACGTGCCCGAGCACAATCCGACGGGGCTCTACCGCCGCGCGTTCACCCTGCCGCGCGGATGGGGCAGGCGGCGAGTCGTGCTGCATTTCGGAGGCGTGGAAGGAGTGCTCCATGTGCTCGTCAACGGACGGCCAGTGGGGCTCGCCAAGGACGCGCGAACCCCTGCCGAGTTCGACGTCACCGACCTCGTCGACCCCGCGGGGTCGAATCAGGTCCTGGCGGCAGTCGTCCGCTGGTCCGACGCGAGCTTCGTCGAGGACCAGGATCAGTGGTGGCATGCGGGCATTTCCCGCGAGGTCCTGCTCTATTCGACCGGGAAGACCCACATCGCCGACCTGTTCGCCCGGGGAGAACTCGACGACGACTACCGGGACGGGACGCTCGCGGTCGACGCGGGGGTGGCGGGCCCGGACGCCGACGTGTCGTCGGTCGAGGCGCGCCTGCTCGATCCGCGAGGCAGGACGGTCCTGGCGGCGCCGCTCGATCCCGGCGCGGCCGGCCACACGCTGCGCCTGCCGGTCAGCGCGCCACGCCGCTGGTCGGCAGAGGACCCCGCCCTCTACACGCTGGTCGTCAGCCTTCGAAGTCCCGGGAACAGCGAGAGCGTCGCGTGCCGCGTCGGCTTTCGTCGCGTCGAGGTGCGCGATGCGCGCCTGCTCGTCAACGGGAAGGCGGTGCGGATTCGCGGCGTCAACCGCCACGACCACGACGACGTGCGCGGCAGGGCCGTCACGCGCGCCCTGATGGAGACCGATGCACGGCTGATCAAGCAGTCGAACCTCAATGCGGTCCGCTGCTCCCATTACCCCAACGACCCGTACTGGCTCGACCTCTGCGACCGACTGGGTCTCTATGTCATTGATGAGGCGAACGTCGAGGCGCACGCCTACTACGACGAGCTCTGCCGCGATCCTCGGTACCTCGGCGCGTTCGTCACCCGCGTCCGCAACATGGTCGAGCGAGACAAGAATCATCCGAGCGTGATCCTCTGGTCGCTAGGCAACGAGAGCGGCTACGGCCCCAACCACGATGCGGCGGCAGGGTGGGTCCGCGGACGTGACCCGTCCCGCCCGCTGCACTACGAGGGCGCGATCGCGCTCGACTGGTCCGGCGGCCACCGCGCGACGGACGTGGTCTGTCCGATGTACGCCTCGGTCGAGGACATCGAGACCTGGGCGGAGACGACGACCGACTCGCGCCCGCTGATCCTCTGCGAGTACTCGCACGCGATGGGCAACTGGGGTGGGCTCGCCGACTACGCGGCCGCGTTCGAGCGTCACGGTCGGCTTCAGGGCGGCTTCGTCTGGGAGTGGGTCGACCACGGAATCTGGGCGCGTGACGCGCGCGGCCGTGCGTACTGGAAGTACGGTGGCGACTTCGGGGAGACGCCGCACGATGCGAACTTCTGCGCCGATGGGCTCGTGTGGCCCGACCGGACGCCTCACCCAGGCCTGCAGGAACTGAGGTTCGTCTCACGACCGGTCTCCGTCGAGGCCCACGGCGGCCGCCGGTTCCGGATCCACAACCGGCGGGACTTCGCCGAACTCACCGACCTGAGGGGCACGTGGGAGCTGACGGTCGACGGCACCGTCGAGCGCCGCGGCACGCTGCCGACGCTCGACGTGTGGGCGGGCGGGTGGCTCGACGTCCGCCTCGACCTCGGTCATGCGGGCCGCGGCGAGCGGTTCGTCACCTTCCGCTTCTTCCTGCGACGAGCGACGGGGTGGGCGCCGGCGGGCTACGAAGTGGCGTGGGAGCAGCTCGCCCTGCCGTCGCGGGGGCCCTCGCGTGTCCGGTCCGTCTCTCGCGCGAAGCCGGTCGAGATGCGCGGCGCGATCACGCTCGAGAGCGCAGTCACGCACGCGGTCGTCGACACGGCGACGGGCACGCTCGCCGAGCTCGCCGGCGTAGGTGGACCGAACGTCCTGCAGGCCGGTCCCGTCCTGCAATTGTGGCGGGCGGCAACCGACAACGACGGTCTGCGTCTGCTGCCCGATCGCAGCAGAGGCGTGCTCGCCCGTTGGCTGGCGTTGGGTCTCGACCGCATCGAGCACCGACTCGAGTCGATCCGGACGTCCCCCGGCACCGTCGAAGTCGTGCACGCGGTCTCGGGCCGCGAGCGGTGGAAGGACGCCGTTCACCGGCAGCGCTACCGCATGCTCGAGTCGGGCGCGCTGCTCGTCGAGAACGACGTCCGCCTCGGCCCCGACCTCCGCGACCTGCCGCGGATCGGCGTCGTGCTCTTGCTCAAGCCGGGGCTCGAGCGGCTCGAGTGGTTCGGCCGCGGCCCGTGGGAAGACTATCCCGACCGTCTCGCCTCGACGGTCGTCGGCACATACCGGAGCACCGCCACCGACGAGTACGTGCCGTACATCCTTCCGCAGGAGCACGGCTGTCACAGCGACGTCAGGCGTCTCTCGCTCACGGACGCGGACGGTTTCGGGCTGGACGTCGAGGGAGTGCCGGTGATCTGCTTCACCGCGAGCCACTTCACGGCAGCGGATCTCTACGACGCGCGGCACACGTCCGACCTCGAGCCCCGGAAGGAGACGGTGCTCAGCCTCGACCACGCACAACGGGGGCTCGGCACCTCGGCGTGCGGTCCCGACACCCACCTGCGGCACAGGCTGAACGCCGCCCGCTACCGCTTCTCGTACGTCCTCGCACCGCACGGGGCCCGCCGGGCGGGCTGACCAATCGGCTGCAGGCTCGCGCCCGGCGACGCGGAGACGCGGAGCGCGTCGCCTCCGGCTCCCGTGCGCTGCCGGTACCGCGCCGCTATCGCGCCGGCGACCTCCTCCGCGCGCGACGCGTGGGCGAGCACGAGCACCGCGCCGCCGAACCCGCCGCCGACGAGGCGCGCGCCGAGAGCCCCCGCCTCGAGCGCCACCTCGACGAGAAGGTCGAGCTCGGGGATCGAGACCTCGTAGTCGTCGCGGAGGCTCGCATGACTCTCGCGAAGGAGCACGCCGGCCGCGGCCAGGTCGCCGGCCTCGAGGGCGGCCGCGAACCGGCGAACACGCTCGTTCTCGGTGACGACGTGCCGCAGTCTCCGTCGCGGGAGGTCGTCCAATCCGACGAGCGCAGCGGTGTCGACGTCGGTGGAACGGGCCGCGCCGACGGCCTGCAAGGCGTGCTCGAGCTGGCTGCGCCGCTCCGCGTAGGCGGTGTTCTCGAGGCTCCGCGCCACGCCGGAGTCGACGATCAGGAGCGCGGCGTCGCGTGGGACATGGATCAGCCGGTACTCGAGCGAGTCACAGTCCAGGAGGATCGCACGCTCGCCGGATCCGAGCAGGCACGCGGCCTGGTCGAGGATGCCGCACGGGACGCCCACCGCCCGCAGCTCGGCCCGCTGGCAGAGGAGGGCGAGCTCGAGCGGATCGAGCTCGAAGCCGGCGACCGCGCACAGCGCGAGCGCGACCGCCACTTCGAGGGCGGCGGACGACGAGAGCCCCGTTCCCGGCGGGAGGTCGGACGAGATCGTGCCTCGCATTCCGATCGCGGGCCGACCTGCGTCGGCGAGCTCGGCGGCCACCGCCTGCACGTAGCGCGCCCATCCCTCTACGCGCGGGCCGCTCCCGTCGGCGGCGACGGTCTGTCCGCTTCCGTAGCCCTCGGACAGGAGCACGATCTCGTGGTCGGCGGAGGCGGCGGCGAGCCGGATCCCGTACTCGATCGCGATGGGCAGGACAAGCCCGCCGCTGTAGTCGGTGTGCTCGCCGATGAGGTTGACCCTCCCCGGAGCCCAGACACGGTGCGGCGGCGCGTCCACATCGGGCACGGTCCCGGGCACTGGTCGGAGAATCTAGCTCGTTCGGCGACCCCCCGACCGCCACGCGGTGCCGCCGCGGTGTCGAGACGTGTCCCGCGGCGTATTCTCGGTGCCATGACGATTCCGCGCATCGCGTTCGGCCGCACGCGGCATACGAGCTCGCGGGTCGTGTTCGGCGCCGTAGCGCTGAGCGGGGCGACGCCGGCCGAGTCGAACGCGGTCCTCGAGGTGCTGCTCCAGCACGGCGTCAACCACATCGACACCGCCGCGAGCTATGGGGACTCGGAGGATCAGCTGCTGCCCTGGCTCGCAGAGCATCGTGAAGCTTTCTTCCTCGCGACGAAGACCGGCGACCGGTCGCGCGACGCGGCGCGCGACTCGATCCACCGCTCGCTCGACCGGATGGGCGTCGCCTCGGTCGACATGATCCAGCTGCACAACCTCGTCCATCCCGGCGAGTGGGAGGAGGCGCTCGGACCCGGCGGGGCGCTCGAGGCGGCGCTCGAGGCCCGCGACGAGGGGCTCGTTCGCTTCATCGGTGTCACAGGCCACGGCCTGACGGTGGCCCACCAGCACCGCCGCGCGCTCGACGTCTTCCCCTTCGACGCCGTGCTCGCGCCCTGCAACCCGGTCGCACTCCGCGATCCGGTGTACGGGCCCGACTTCGAAGCGCTCGCTCGGGTGTGCGCGGAGCGGAACGTCGCGTTGCAGACCATCAAGGCGATCACCCGCGGGCCCTGGGGAAGCGTCCATCCGACGGCGCCGACGTGGTACGAGCCTCTCACCGACCAGCGTGAGATCGACGTCGCTGTCGCGTTCGTCCTGAACCACGAGAACGTGTTCCTGAACACGGTCGGAGACCGGGAGCTCTTGCCGCGTGTGCTCGACGCCGCCGAGCGCTTCTCGAGCCCACCGGACCAGGAGGCGATCGACGCGCTCGTCGAGCACGCCGGCATGACGCCTCTCTTCGTCTCCTGAGTGCGCGGACGGCCGCGGAACCGTCGTTGAGTCGTATTGCTCGACGATCGCCGGGCCCGCGATGTCCATGCCCGGGGCGAGTAGGTCTCGTGAGTAGTACCGAGTCGCATGCCAGCCGCCATCGAACCACACCTCGCCTTCGGACACTTGGGCCGCGGCTGGGTCGCCGCCAACGAGCTCGAGTGCGAGCACCGAGGGCTTAGGGGATATGCCGACTGCGCTGAGCCGCAGCGCCTTCGACTCAATTGCCGCAGGTCGCCGTCGTCGATGATGCCGTTGCGGTGCTGTTCCCATAGCTCCACGCATAGAGCTCACGCGAGGCCATCACGGCGATGCCCGCGGGGGCACTAGCACTCCACCACAATCGAGATTCCACGCAGAGCCTGGTAAGGAACGGCCCTCGTTCGTTCCCCGACAGGCTTCTCGACCTCGATGACGAGTGCCGTCGGCGTGCTGCGGACCAGCTTCCCACAGTACGGTTGGGGGTCAGTCATGTCCGGTACGACCGTCTCAACAGCCACTAGCTGTGCGGGCTTCGGAGGAAACAGATCCTTGTCGAACCATGTGACCGCGACAGCCGCCGCGATGAGCAGGACGCCCAGGGGAAACGACACCATCGCCGCGATAAGAAACCTCGTGCCCCACTTGGCCTCGTAGTCCGACCAGGCCTGGAGATTTTCACCCGTGAGCAGATGCTTCTTCCCGGGTATGCCGTAGGCCGCTCGCATTGCGCAGACCGAACCCACCAGGAGAGCCAGTAGAGCCAGGCCGGCGAGAAGCCCAACGACCCAACGGCCAGTCGATGACAGTTCTGACGCCTTGTCAGGCCCGCTGATGATCGTGACAGCGGTCAGCAGTGCAGTGAGAGCAATCAAGCCGTCTCGCCACTTCGCGGCGGCCGACCGGACCAGGTTGACCTGCTCGAACTCGAGCGCGTCAGCCTTCTTTGCCCACACTTTGTCGGCGTAGCTCATTTGCCTAGCCCCCCTGGAGCATCACGGTCCAGTAGGCGCCACAACCAGCCTCGTCCGAGTCGCCGGGACGATCGTGCGTTGCACCGCACGCGCAGATCATCGTCGCCGGTTTGCCCGCCCAGGCGGCCTTATCGATTCCGGGCTGGCCAACACGAAAGGTCTTGCTCGTTTCCCCCTTGCACCGAGGACACTCGCCCGTGACGGTGATCTTGCCTTCCTCAGCGTCCTCCGTGAATGTCTGCGGTCCGTATTCCTTCTCAAGGTACGACAGTGATTCGTCGTGGGGCACCTACGGCTCCTCCTTTCCGCGCTGAAGTTGGCAAGCACGGGTCAGGTGGCGACGGCGGCCCCCAGCAATTGCACCTGAGAGATGAGTTGTCAAGGCCGCCTTTGGACGCCGTCCCTTTCGAAGACCCGAGCCAGGGACGACCGTCGTTCCGCGGAGCGGTTGGCTAGACGTTTGCGCCTAAGGCGCGACGAGCTGTGCCTGAAGTCGTAGCAGTTCTGCGTGTGCGAGTTGCCTCGGGTATTGGGGCCATCGCGGGAAGGCCTGAAGAGCCCGAGGCGGCTCGTCAAACCGCGTGCAGCAGCACCTCTGCCCGTCTCGACGTGGCTCGCGAAGGACCGAGAGCTCGTCGTCAGCCCCCGTCTAAGAGGACATCGCGACGAACCGCGATATCGAGGACTTCACCCGCGACCATCGTGACCTCCACGACCCTTCCTGAGAGAACACTCTCGCGTCGTTTCGATCTGCTCTAGCACTGCCTGAATGTCGGCCTTACGTTGACTGGTCCCTGCCCTCGCCGTCGTCACCCTGGCCGTCGGCCCGCCGAGGCGGACGTCGATGTCGGCCCGGAGGCCGTCTACTGCTCATGTCGCGTTCGTGGGGTTCAGCGTCGTCGCGCCTCGGGAGCCTGAGCGTGTTGCGGAGGCCCCTGTCACCGGGGCGGGCGTCGGTGAACTTATGGGGGAAAGCGTACGGCTCGTCAGTGATCCGACCCCACACTGAGTGCTGCCGGCCACCGGGTGGCGGCTCGGCCCTTGGCTCGTAGCACAGCACATAGGCAGAGATCCGGAAGCTCATCGCCATGGAGTCGCCACTCGATGGGAACCAGGCTTCGTCATCGGCGTACGACGAGATCAGCGCATCGAAACTCAGCGTCCCGTCCTGCTCAAGGATCGGCATCAGCTCGTCGAAGCCGCCGGCGAACCGTAGGTCGGTAGTCGTCGTGAACAGCCGCAGCATGCCAGTAGCACTGACGAGGGTGTTCGCCGCATACCAGTCGTAGTTCTGCTGCTGAAAGTCGTCGAGCTTGAATTCAGTCCGGAACACGTCGTGGATGCTGAACCACTGGCCGAATTGTTGACGGACCTCGATGCCGGCGACCTCGCAATCGATGTAGACCAAGGTGTTGGCGGGTTTAGGCCCGGCAGCCGGTGTGCGCATGATGCGCGTCTTCACCGGGGTGGGATGCACCAGGATCGGGATCATCGCGTCAACGAATCGGCGGGAGGCGACCGACCGAGAAGTCCACCCCAGTTGCGTCTGGTTGGCTCGTGGTCAGGACGACAGGTCGTGGGCCAGCAACCTGCCCGACGACGACGCTCGAGATTCGAAGACGACCCTCGAGCGTGACGTCGACGGTTAGCGCGGCGTTAAATGGGCAGGCGTCGATCGCATAGTCGACGAAATTCGCCTGCTGAGAAGTGCGGCGCGACCCGGTCACGCCCCAGGCGAGAGGGATGAGCTTGTCGAACACAAATGGGCCGCTCGGGACTCGTTCGGTCCGGTTCGCACTGATCGTAAACAGGCCGGCAACGTCGGCGTCATCGAAATCCTCGATGTCGAGGATGTCCCTCGGGATCTGGATCGTGCCCGAGATCCGAGCTGCCACCGGGTGGACGTGAGCAACCACCTGGTAGCCGAACCGGTGGATCAGGGTCTCCTCGCCGAGGAGCGACGCCCAAACATGTAGGAGGAGCTCGCCCGATGGATCCAGCTCGACCTTCGACTGGTCGAGGGCGAACAGGAAGTTCGTTTCGTCGTTGGCGATGCTTGCGAGGCCGACGTGGGATACGGCTCGGTCGAGCGATGACACGAAGGCGTTGAGATGCACGACGATGTCGGTCGTATTGACCTCCTCGTCATGGTTCGTCCAGAACTCAGGGATGGCGATCCCTGAGAAGATCATCAAGCGTTGAGCCGGTTCGCCGATCTGCACCTCGAACGAGGACGGTGACGAAACCTGCTTGGGGTCAAGCACACTCAGGTGGATCGTCATGAGCGCGGCACCCTCACGATCTGGTACGGGGTGGTCGGCGTTGGCGGCGTGGTGAACCGCGCATTGATTGCGTAGAGCGAGCTGCCAAACATTGCGATCGTCGTCGGCACGTCGAACAGCGGGCTCGTGATCTGGCGCGTCACTGCGCCCTCCAGCAGATCCGGCGAGAGGTCAATGACCACAATCGTGTTCAGCTGGTTGCGAACCACGTACAGCGTCGAGCCCTGCAGCAGGAGGCCGTCGCCAGCCGTGACCGACGCGCCGCCCAGATCGATCTGCGTCGCATCGCCCGTCTGCGGATCGACCCGGTAGAGCGCTCCCACGGTGCTGTTCACGACGATCAACCATTCGCCGTTCGGTGTGGCCTCGATGCCGTTGGCGTTGAAGCCGGGCACCTGTTGCCAATCACCGCCGAGAGCGATCTCCTCGGTCGTCGCAGCAGGATCCACGCTGCCGTCTCGCCCGAGAGACAGCCGGTAGAGAACCGGCCTAGCCGAGTCCGTGAAGTACGCCGCGTCGCGCGTCACGATCACGTCGTTGATGAACGTGCCCGGTGAGGTGAGCACATAGGAGGCGACCAGCGCACCCGAGTCCGCGTCGTACACAAGACCGCGACCCGTCGGCCCCCCCGCGACGAACAGGTACTTGCCACGCTGATCCACGGCGAGGCCCACAGCAACCCGGCCCCCCTCCCCGGGCGCGAAGATGCTGCCCTCGCCCGTCCTC
Organism: uncultured Actinomycetes bacterium; assembly: GCA_963793655.1. Taxonomy (GTDB): domain Bacteria; phylum Actinomycetota; class Thermoleophilia; order Gaiellales; family Gaiellaceae; genus Gaiella. The sequence continues at coordinate 44,649 of CAWCAV010000006.1, read as the reverse complement.
AGATCCCCGCGATAGATCGCCCCGTCGGCACGCGAGCCGGAGTAGAAGGTCGACCCCTTCCCAACAGCGATCCCCTCAGGCAGCCAACCGTTGGGCAGCGCAACGACCTCGGGAAAGGTCGTGCCCGGAGCCGCCGATGCAGTCAAAGCAGTCGCCGCGACGCCCACAAGAACAGCAACCACCGTGATGGCCAGAAACCGTCGCACCGAGCCTCCCCTCACTCATCGCGAGGCCGAGTGCCCCGCGCGGAGAACCTCCTCGATGGTAGTGAGCCGTGGCTTCGCTGGTCAAGCCGTTCCGTTGCGAGAGTCGGGTATGAGGAGCGGTCCGGCCGTCCAAGGTGGCCGAACCACCCACCCGGGGAAGGTTTCCCGACGCGGCCGCGCAAACGGCTACTGCCCGCGGGGTTTGCAGCGCGTTTGTCAGAAACGCCCCTGAAACCCCACAAATCAATTGGCGCGAGATCGAGCCGTCAGCGGTCAGTGCCGCTCTTCGCGGCTTGCTCAGCCATCTTCTTGATGGCTGTCAATCGCGTGTCCCACCGTGCGGCGGTTCGTGCCAAGGCGGCGCGGGCCTGATCGAGGCGTTCCTCGCGAACGGCGTAGCGAACTTCGCGGCCGCTTCGGTGGGCCGTGACGAGACCGTCGCGCTCGAGGACGGCGAGGTGTTTGGAGACCCCCTGTCTCGTGATGGGCAGCGCGCCTGCGAGCGTGCTTGCTGTGGCCTCACCGCGCTCGAGGAGGAGGTCGAGCAGGCGTATCCGCATCGGGTCGCCGAGCGCGGCCCATAGGCGGTCGGCCTCGTCGGAGCGGTCATCGATCACTGTTTGCGCCGACCATGCGGGCGGCGTAGTCGCGAAGCTCGTCGAGTTCGGTGAGCCAACCCTTCGCGTTCTCGTCCGCGTAGCGGGCGCGCGCGTTGTCGTGCCACGGCAGCGTTGCGAAGCCGCTCTCGACGACGCGGAGCCGTGTTCCGGTCTCCTCTGCCTCGAGTGTCATGACGACGAGGGTCGAGTTCGTCTCGCTGAACTCGCCCTCGCGTGTCTGCCAGCGGAACGCAAACAGGCGCGGTGGGTCGACTGTTTCGACGCGTCCCTCGTACGTGCCGTGCCCACGCCAGGTCAGGAGCATCCGGCCCTCGGAACGTAGGTCGATCTCGGCTTCGTCGCTGAACCATCCAGCCAGGTGCTGTGCCTCGGTCACGATCGACCAGACGACGCGCGGCGGCGCGTCGATGAGGATCTCTCGCTCGATCGCGTCAGGAATCACGGCGAGAACGCTATCACCATGTGCAACCTCCGGTTGCGCAGACTGTCGCCTATGTGCAACTATCGGTTGCACAAAGCGAACTCTGAAGAAGGAGGCACGTTGACGACCTCAACCTCAAGAGACCTGATCGCCGTCCTGCAGATGACGCTCGACGGCAGGATCCTCGACGCAGACGGCGGCTCAGACTGGGTCGACTCGTGGGCGGACGGGCTCGAGCTGTTGCCGCTCGTGGACGGGTTCGTTCTCGGCGCCGGGATGTTCTCGGGATACGAGCAGTTCTGGGCGGCGATGCTCGAGGACCCGGCGGCCGCGGCGGAGATGCTCGGTCGCGATCCCTATCCGCGCGAGATCGCCTACGCGAGGGTTGCGGCGCAGACCGAGCACCTGGTGCTCTCCGCCACCCTCGCGGACGTCACCTGGCCGAGCGCACGAATCGTCCGCTCGATCGACGAGATCCGCACCTTCAAGCACGCTGACCTCGGGACGGTCTATGTCGTCGGTGGCCCGACATTGATCACGAGCCTCCTCGACGCCGGCCTGCTCGACGAGCTCCGCCTGATCGTCCACCCGATCCTCGTCGGAGGGGGTCGGAACATCACCGAAGTGCTCGGCAGCCCACATCACCTGGAGCTCGTTGCGGCCGAACCTGCCGCGGGCGGACGCGTGACGCTCGCATATCGCCTGGCGCGAGTCAGATGAGCGAACGGCAGTCCGATCCGAGCGGTTTCAACGAGTCTGTGATCGACGAATTCCGCGCGAATGGCGGCGTCGTGGGCGGCGAACTCGCGAACATGCCTCTTCTCCTGCTCACAACGATCGATACGAGGAGCGGCCAACCGCGCACGACGCCGCTCGCCTACCACAGACGCCGCAATCGCTATCTCATCATCGCATCGAACGGCGGCGCCGCAAATAATCCTCCCTGGTTCCGCAACTTGGAACGAGATCCGTGCGTGACGGTCGAGGTCGGCGTCGGAACCTTCGCCGCGACGGCAACGATCCTGGAAGCCTCAGAACGTGACGCAGTCTTCGCCACGATCGTCGCAGAGGCGCCGGCGGCGGCCACGTTCCAGGCGAAGGCCGGCCGAACAATCCCCGTGATCGAATTAGCACCGCTTCGATGTAGACCCTCCAACTGGACCCTCACACGTGGGTCTGGCGTGAGGTTCCTTGCGTGCGTGCGCATGCGACCCGCCTCCGTCGAGCCGTCCGCGGTGCGCTCGAAGTGCACATCAAGAAGCCGGAACAGTCCAAGCCCCGCCGCGTCCCAGTGATGACAACCGTCGAGGCCCGCCTCTACCGTCTAGCACGACCTGAACCCCGAGTTCTTGCAACTTCTGCGCGGGAGAACGAGGACCTTCTGAAACGGCCGTTGCCAATGAGCGCGCCGAGACGCTCACGAGAGGCCCACGGGAGGATAGGGAGACCATCCTGCCGAGGCCGCGGGATCGGTCGGGCCACAGCGCCCACCTCTGCAACACGACAGCGGTCGATCATTGCCGCGAAAGGTGCGCAGCGCTTCCCTGACGCGCTGGGCTGGCCGCCATGTCACCAGAGACCTGCGGTGTACCGAGCGGCATCTGGACGAGGCTGCGCCACAATCCCACCCGATGCTTGTCGACAACAACGAGATCGAGGTCAGTTGTGACGTCCTGTGGTTCACGAAAACGAACGGCATCATGGACGACACCCAGCAACGACTCTTCGATCGGCTGCAGATGATCCGTGCCGGCGACTACGGCGGAACGGCGTCGACCACAGTCGACGCCAACGAGATCGCGGCGATCGTCCGCGCCCTAAGATTCAGCGATGCCGAGGTGGGTCTCGACGAAGACGAACGCGCACTCCTCACGAAGCTAACGTCGTAACCCCCGGCAGATCGTTCCCGCGGCCTACTGCTCGGCACAACGAAGTACTGGCCCTGCACGTCGAATCCTGTTCGCCTGGGCTCCTACGTCTCGCGCGCCTAGGCGCGTCGGGAGATTGCGGGCTTTCGGCCGGGGTTCTGGCTGCAGGGCCAGATACGACACCCTAGCTCATCTGGAGCGGTTACGCGGCTAAGGCCCCTCCCAGTTCATGGAGCCTCGTGTTTGCACCGTGTTTGCAGAGCCGCCCTCGGAGCCTCAGAAACGGCGTGACGACGGGCCTCACCGCAGCTCCTTGTTCGCCTCCTGGGTTCATAAGCACCATGCCTTCCTGATCGGCAAGAGGCGTCTTGTGCCGTTACGTCGGGTAGGGAGCGGTTCGGTCATGGTGGCGTGTCCGGCTGAGGACCTCAGGTTTGGACTGGTTCGTTTGCACCGTGTTTGCAAGACGCCTGAAGTCGACCAGCGCATCACCGGCATTCCCAGGGTGCGCGCTCCTGGCTGGGTCGACTGACGACAGGGGCAGCAAAGAGGCGGCCCCCGTCGGTCATCGGAACGATTCGCTCATTGCGGTGACACCCGGGTCCTCCTCCGCGGCACGATTGTCAGAACGGCCAGGCCCACGAGAAGCAGGGCAACGCCCATGCCGCTGAGAGCGCCGATCGCCGCATCGCCCCAGTCGAACGTATTGGCCGGGCTTGCGACAATGGTTGAGTTCTCACCGGGCAGTGCACCCGGTCCCCGTGGCTCCGCCCTGTCATCGGGGCGCACGGCGGGTTCGGCCGCACCGGCGGCAGCGACGGCTCCGGGGCCGCGCGGCCCCGCCCTGTCATCCGGCCGCACGGCAGGTTCCGCTGCAGCACTAGCGGCAAAGGCCCCGGGGCCACGCGGACCGCTCCGATCGTCCGGGCGAACGATGCTCGACCGATCGTTGAACCAGGGATCAGCGCTCGCGATCGGCGCCCCGGCGGTCGTCGCTGCCACGACGACGGCGAGTCCAACAAGAGTCACGCGTCGCTTCGAGGTGCGCATGTCGCTCCTTCCGTCATGACCGCCGTTCGCAGTCTTCGCGCAGAGGATCGGAGCGCGCGACTGGCCGGGACCTAACGCGCAGTTAAGACACCTTGTGAAGAGCAGTACCGTTGCGCCATGCGGTTTCAGGTGCTCGGGCCGCTCGAAGCGTTCGACGGTGACCGCCGCCTCGACCTCGGCGCACCGCGGCAGCGCGCGACGCTCGCGGTTCTGCTCCTCCATGCGAACGAGATCGTCCCGACCGATCGTCTCGCTGAGGAGCTCTGGCCGAACGAGCTGCCCAGGACCGCCGCAAAGGCGATCCAGGTCTACGTCTCCAACCTTCGGAAGGCATTCGGGGCCGCGCGGGACGCGCTGGAGACACGGGGCTCCGGGTACCTGCTGACGGTGCGGCCGGGCGAGCTCGATCTGCTCGAGTTCGAGCGGCTCTTGGAACGTGCTGCGGGGAGGAGCCGGCCGATCGCGCGACGACGCTTGGCTCGGCTCTTTCGCTCTGGCGCGGAGCGCCGCTCGCAGACTTTGCGTACGAGCAGTTCGTCCAGTCGGAGGCGGCGCGACTCGAGGAGCTGCGCCGGCTTGCGGTGGAGGAGCGGATCGAGGCCGAGCTGGCGCTCGGACGGGGCCCGGAGCTCGTACCCGAGCTCGAGTCGCTGGTCGCCGAGCGTCCGTTGGAGGAGCGCCCGCGCGCGCAGCTCATGCTCGCCCTGTACAGGGCGGGCCGGCAGGCCGACGCTCTCGACGCGCTTCCGCGAAGGCAAGCAGGTGCTCGACGAAGAGCTGGGCCTCGAGCCGGGAGAGCAGCTTCGCGAGCTCGAGCTCGCGATCCTTCGCCAGGACCCTGCGCTCTCGGTTACGGCGGCGGCCGGGCCGTCCAGCTCGATCGTCGCGGTATCGGAGCGACCGGCCGGGCTCGCTCTACTCCTTCCGCTCGCAGAAGCGCTCGCCCGTGGTCCAACGGAGAGGGAGCTCATACTCGCGCAGATCGTGCAGCCCGCGGAGATCGCCTCCGAGACGAGGACGCTCGACGAGGCTCGACGCGACCTCCGTGCACGCGGCGTCGCCGTGCGTGTGGCAGCGTTCTCGTCTTCGTCGCCCGCCGAGGACGTCGTCCGGCTCACGACGCTCCAGGATGCCGACCTGCTGCTGCTCTCCACCGAGGGAGATCCCCTCGTCGGCATGTTCGCCGTGGTTTTCGCGGAGGCCGCTTGCGATGTCGCCGCGATGGTCGAGTGGGGGCTGGAACCAGTAGCCGGCCCGATCGTCGTCCCCTTTGGCGCGTTCGAGCACGATTGGGCGGCGCTCGAGCTCGGTGCGTGGGCGGCCACCGTGTTGGATCGGCCCTTACGCCTCATCGGCGCCGCCGACGGAGGGCCCGGCGACCGCGATGCCAGCCGTCTGCTGGCGGATGCTTCGCTCATCGTCCAGCACACGACCGGAGTCGTCGCCGAGCCCCTGCTCGGCCGTCCCGGGCAGCACGGCATCTCCGAGCTCGCCCAGGGAGCAGGGCTCCTCGTTCTCGGGCTGTCCGAGCGCTGGCGCACAGAAGGGCTCGGGCGGACTCGATCTGCCCTCGTGGCCGCGCCTCCCGCGCCCACCGTGCTCGTACGGCGTGGACTCCGACCGGGCGGGATCGCGCCCCCGGCCACGCTAACGCGCTTCACCTGGTCGCTCGAACGGTCGAGAATCGGCTCTTGAGGTGTCACCGGAGCTCGGAACCCAGCTGGCCGGCTACCGGATCGACGGTGTCGTCGGGCGCGGCGGCATGGGGGTCGTCTACCGCGCAACCGAGCTCGCGCTCGACCGGCACGTCGCGCTGAAGCTGATCGCGCCCGAGCTCGCGGATGATCGCTCCTTCCGCGAGCGCTTCCTGCGCGAGTCGCGCCTTGCAGCCTCTCTCGATCATCCCGGCATCCTCCCGGTCTACGCGGCCGGCGAGGCAGGCGGCGGCGAGCTCTACCTCGCCACCCGCTACGTGGACGGCAGCGATCTGCGCGCCGTCCTCCAGAAGGAGCGGACGCTTCCGCCCGGGCGAGCGCTCGCCCTTGTCGGCCAGGTCGCCGAGGCGCTCGACGCGGCCCACCGACGAGGGCTCGTGCACCGCGACGTGAAGCCGGGGAACATCCTCGTCGACGCCTCGGAGCACTGCTACCTGTGCGACTTCGGCCTCACGAAGCAGCTCGCCGACGGTGGAACAACCGAGTCCGGCTTGCTCGCGGGCTCGCTCGATTACCTGGCGCCCGAGCAGATCCGCCGTGGCGAGGTCGACGGGCGCACGGACGGGTATGCGCTCGCCTGCGTCCTGTACGAGTGCCTCTCGGGCGCGCCGCCTTTCCGGCGCGAGAACGAGGCGCAGACTCTCTGGGCTCACATGCAGGAAGCGCCCGCTTCACTTGCGGCGTACCCCGAGCTCGACGCGCTCTTCGCCCGCGGACTCGGCAAGGAACCGGCGGCGCGGTACGAGACCTGCGCTGCCCTCGTCGAGGACGCCCGCTCCGCACTCGGGCTCGGTCCCTCGCCCGCGGCGGTCAGGCGTCGACGCCTGCGGGTCGGGCTTCGGCTCGTGGTGGCGGGCGCGGCGCTGATCGCTGCCGCAGCGACAGCCGTAGTCCTTGCGCTGGCTCTCGGGTCCGAGGGCGGGATAGTCGCCCCACCGAACTCGGTGGCTGCCATCGACCCCGTCTCTCGCCAGGTGGTCGCGGCGATTCCCGTGGGCGCCGCCCCCACAACGGTAACCGCCTCGGACGACTGGGTCTGGGTGATCAACTCGAACGACGGCGCCGGCACGATCTCCCGAATCGACCCGAGCTCACGACGCGTCGTCAAGACGTTCTCTGTACCCGGCACGCCCGCCGACCTGCTCGCAGCCGCCGGAGCACTCTGGGTCGGGACGACCGAGGCTCGCATCTTCCGCATCGATCCGTCTTCCGACATCGAGGAAGGGAGCTGGACGCTCCCGAACGCAGGAAAGACGAGCCCGTTCGCCTTCGACCCGGGCGCCGGCTTTCTCGCCTACGGCGCGAAGCTGATCTGGGCGGCAAGCTTCCGCGCGATCTCGCGGATCGACCCAACGACGACCACTCTCGTGTCAGGTCAAAGCTCGGTCTGGGGTCCGCTCGCCTACGGATTTGGCTCGCTCTGGACTATCGCCTCGTTCCGCGAGCTCGTTCGGCTCCACCCGGCCACCTTGCGACGGAAGGCGACGGTCGCGCTCTCGTTCGGGTCGCACGACATTGCGATCGGCGACGGCAGCGTGTGGCTGCCCGACGACGAGGGACACCAGGTCTGGCAGGTCGACCCCGAGAGCAACCTCCTGGAGGACACGTACGAGGTCGACGGTCGCACCTTCGCGGTCGCCGTGGGCGCCGGTGCCGTCTGGGCGCCGAGCGACGAGGGGTCGGTCATCCGGATCGATCCGACAACAGGCGATACGGAGCGGATCGACGTCGGCGGAGCGCCGACGGGCATCGCCGTCGGCGCCGGCCTCGTGTGGATCAGCGTCCGCTAGCTTGACGCTGCAGCGGACCGGGCGGATCATCACCATGTGAGGGCTTTCGCGCTCGCGCTGACGCTTGTTGCGAGCGTCCTCGCGGCAGGCTGCACCGGGAGCGAGCACGCCGCAACTTCCGTGGACACCGCAACCTGTGCGGACGTCTTCTACGAGGGCGAGGGGAAGCCCGACGCGATCATCGTCTCGGACCTCTCGGGAGGCCAGCCCGACGAGGCAGACGAAGAACAAGGGATGATCCGGATCATCGAGGCCGTCCTGCGTCGGCGAGGCTTCCGCGCCGGCGAGTACCGGATCGGCTACCAGTCTTGTAACTCCGGCGACGATGAGGCGCTCTGCGAGCGGAACGCGAAGGCATTCGCCTCCACAAGCGGCGTGCTCGGAATGATCGGGCCGTGGTTCTCGTCGTGCGCTGCCCTGCAGATACCGATCCTCAGCCGCCGGGCGGCGGGGCCACTCGCGATGGTGAGCCCGCAGAATACGGATCCGGGCCTCACGCGCAGGACTCCCTACTCCGACCGCAATCCCGGCTCCCTCTACTCGGGCGGAGTGCGGAACTACGCGCGTGTCGTGGCGTCCAACGACGACGTCGGGGCCGCGGCCGCAATTGTCGCGAAGCAGCTGGGAGCGCGGCGGGTCGTCGTACTCGTGAACCGCGGAAAGACCGGATTCGACTGGTACGGGCCGAGCGCCGGCGGCGGCTTCGCCGAGACCGCTCGCAGCCTCGGCCTCGTCACGACCGAGCTCGATTGGCGCAAGCAAAAGAGCTACGCGTCGGTCGTGAGGCGAGCCGCGGCCGCGCGGCCCCAGCTCGTCTTCCTCGCCGGGCATACCCAGTACAACGCCAGGCGTCTGATGGAAGCCCTTCGCCGCCGGCTCGGCCCGGATGTCGTGTTCGCTGCAGGAGAACAGTTCCTGGCCTCGCCCTCACTTCCGAAAGCGTTCGGTCCCGTCGGTGAAGGACTTCGCGTCACCGACTACCATGTCCCGCCCGAGACACTTGCTCCGGCCGCGCGACGCTTCCTGCGCTCCGTCGGCGCGCCAGGGGGGTTTGACGGGCTGCCGGCGGCGGCACAGGCAGCGGACGTGCTTCTCGACGCAATCGCGCGCTCAGACGGCACCCGCGCCGGGGTTGTCGAGGAGCTGTTCAACACACGAGTGACCGGCGGGATTCTCGGCTCGTTCTCATTCGACCGATACGGAGACATCACTCCCGCCCCCGTCGCTCTGTACTCGGTCCGCAACGGCAAAGCCATTCTCAACCGCGTCGTCCGTGTTCCGAGTCGCACCGACAAGTGATCGTCAGCTCGGTCGCGGGAAGGGCGGCGGGCAGTCGCGCGGTCGCGCGGCGCCGGAACCACGTTTGCATCGTGTTTGCAGTGAGGCGCTTCGAGGCTCAGAAACCGCTTGACGACGGGCCTCAGCGCACATCCTTGTTCGTTGCTAGGGTCCGTAACCGCCGTTCTGTCACGGTCGTCGAGTGACGTCTTGTGCCGTCTGGTCGCGTTCAAGGCTGCTCGGCCGTGACGGCGTGTCCGGCTGGTGACTCTCGTTCCGCCTGGTTCGTTTGCACCGTGTTTGCATGGCGCCGCCCGAGAAGCGACGTTCATTGGTGCTCCCACAGCGGTCGGCGGGCTCGAGTCACCGAAACTCAACGGGCTGTCTCGGCATGCTTGCGGTTCTCCCGTCGCCGCGGACGGCCGCTGGGCGGTACTCCGGCGGACCGAGCCCTGCGCGGCTACCTCTTGCGGCCGGCCACGCCGGACGACTCATCCGTCGGCGCGTGTCAGCAGCCGCTGACCGCTGCCGTCGGGTTTCATCAGGTACATCCCGTAGCGGCCGTCGCGTCGGCTGACGAACGCGATGTGCCGTCCGTCGGGCGACCAGGCCGGGCTGCCGTCGAGCGTCGGGTTACGGGACAGATTGCGCAGTCCGCTTCCGTCGGGGTTGACCGCGAAGATCTCACTTGAGTCGCGCAGGCGGACAAGGAGGATCGTGCGCCCGTCTGGTGCCCAGGCTGGACCACCGAACGGCAGCCTCCACCGCCCGGTTCCGTCCGCGCGCACGACGTAGCCGTCGGAGGACGCCTGCGGCGGGACCCCGTTCCAGCTACGGAAGGCGATATGCCGGCCGTCGGGCGACCACGACTCGACACCAGAGTACGCGCGCTTCGTCCCTCTCCTTGGAATCCGCGTCAGCTTCCGCTCACCACTTCCGTCGGCGTTCGCGACGTAGACGAAGCCGTCGCGCGCGAACGCGAACCTCCGCCCGTCTGGTGACCAGGCAACAGGCTGATTCCGCGCCAGCCGTGCCCGGCCGCTCCCGTCCGGGTTCACGATGTACGTCTCGAGGTTCCCGTTGCGAGCGGTCACGAACGTGATCGTCCGCCCGTCGGGCGACCAGGAAGGGTTGACGTCAGGCGCGCGGTTGCGTGTCAGCCTGCGCAGTCCGCTTCCGTCCGCGTTGACAACGTAGATCTCCGAGCCTTGTCCGAAGCCGGCCGCGAAGATGAGCGTTCGTCCGTCGGAGGACCAGGCCGGATCATCCACGGCGCACCAATTCGGAGGCTGAGCCGGAACGCGCTTCAACGTCAGCGTTCCGCTCCCGTCGGCGTCCACGACCAAGAGCTCGCTGCGGCCGTCGCGTCCGCTCGCGACGACGAGCCTCGATCCGTCCGGCGACCACGCCGACGCGCACCACGTCTCGGCGCTTCCCAGCGCGCGTTCGCCGCTCCCGTCGGCGTTCACGACGTGGAGCTCCACCTTCCCGCTCGGGACCCCCCGCTGGAACGCGATCCGTCGGCCGTCCGGCGACCAGGTGACGCCCCACATCTCGGGACCGGTGCCCGGCTTGTCGATCAGATCGAGCAGGCGACCGCCGATCCCGACCCCCGGTGCGACGAGCAGTCCGCCCACGAGGATCACGACGGCCGCGGCGACCGCCCTCCGGCGCGCCAGTCGCGACGCGGACCGCCCTGCCGCGACGTGCGCGCCGAGGACGGAGCGCTGTCGCTCGAACGTGTCGCGCGGGAGCGGGAACTCGCGCGGAACCTCTGTCATTCCTCGCCGACCTTCTCGAGCCCCATCTCGACCCGTCTATGTCCGGAGGCGCCGTCCGGTTCCGCCAGCGCGGCGCGGGCGCGCGAGAGGCGCGAGCGGATGGTCCCGACCGGCACGCCGAGCGCGACCGCGGCCTCCTCGTAGGTGAGCCCCGACCAGATGCACAGCGCGACGACGTCCTGCTGCGGGCGCGGCAACCCTGCCACCCCCTCCAGGACGGCGCGCATCTGCGCCGCCGCTTCGGCGCGCTCGGCGACGTCGGGCCCGACGTCGCCGCTTCTCTCTCCGCCCAGCTCGGCGACGAGGCGGCGGTGCCGCCAGAGCGCGCGGCGGCGATTGCGAAGCACGTTCGTCGCGATCCCGTAGAGCCAGGGCACGAGCTTGCCTTCGACGACCACGACCTCGCTCCGCCGCCGAAAGGCCTCGAGAAAGACCACTGCGGTGAGATCCTCCGCCTCCGACCAGTCCGCGATGCGGCGAAAGAGGTAGTTGTAGATCGTGCCCGCGTGCCGCTCGTAGAGCTCGGCGAACGCACTCGGGTCGCCGCCCGCGCTCGCGCGCAGGAGCGAATCGTCGCTCGGAGCGAGCGGCAGCCGGCGATCGCCGTTCACATGTCGCTGATGTTCGATCGCCCCGGATAGTTCCACGTCGCACGAGGCTCGATGGCTCAGCGCAGCTCCTTGTTCGCCTCCTGGTCGAACCACATTGCGAAAAGCGTGAACTGCGTGCCCGAGACCAGGAGGAGCGCGACCAGGACGATCGTTGCCGTCGTGATCTCGTTGCCCCAGAAGATCCGCGACGCGGCGACGACGAGGCCGAGGATGAAGCCCACGAGGCTCATCAGGAAGCCGAGCGTGTAGAAGAAGACGAGCGGGTGGAAGTCGCGAATGACGTACTTCTCCTTCATCCGCCACCAGAAGCCCTTGAAGAGGAGCCAGGCGATCCGCGGCGCGACGCGCCGGATGCGGATCCCGGAGCGCTCGCCGACGCCGTAGATCGGGCGCGAGGGGATGTCGCGCACGCGGGCGTTTTGGACGTTCAGGTGGACGAGCACGTCGTTCGGGAACCCGTAGCGGCGGTAGAGGCGGTCGAGGTCGAGGCGCCCGAGCGCGGCGAGTGAGAGTGCGGTGAACCCCGCCTGCGAGTCGGCCACGTGCCAGTAGCCGGAGGCGATCTTCGTCAGCAGGGAAAGAATCGCGTTGCCGAGGTAGCGCGCGCGTGGGATCAGCTGCCAGGCCTCGCCGCTGACCAGACGGTTGGCCTTGGCGTAGTCGAGCTCGCCGCGGGCCACCGGCGCGACGAGCGCGCCGAGCTCGGCCGGGTCCATCTGGTTGTCGGCGGCCATCACGCACGTGACGTCGACCCCCAGCTCGCGGCAGCGGGCGTAGCCCGTCGCGATCGCGCCGCCGACCCCCTGGTTCTCCGCATGCTCGATCACCTCGAGCCGCGGGTCTGCCGTCGTACGCGCGTTCTCGACGGTCGCGTCGGCCGAGTGGTCGTCGACGACGACGATCAGGTCGACGAAGTCGGGGATGCCGCGGATCGTGTCCGCGACGAGGAGCTCCTCCTGGAAGGCGGGGACGACGACGGCGACGCGCTTGCCTTCGACCACGCCGACCGTGCCCTCAGACGGCGGCCGTGCTCCTGCGGCGGAGCCACGGATCGGCCACGACCGCAGCGAGCGCCCCGAGCAGGAGGCCCGCGAGTGCCCCAACGACTGCGGCATTGCGACGGCTGGTGGCCGACGCGCGGACCGCGACCGCCGGCTGCACCACTCGACTGAGCTCCACGTTCTCCGCAAGCGAGAGGAGCTGCCGGGCGCTGTTCAGGTCCTGCAGCACCGTGCCGCGGCGCTGCTCGGCGGCGTTGACCGTAGCGTTCGAGTTCGTCGAGACGAGCAGCTTCTCCGCCAGCGAGAGACCCTTGTCCGCTGAGGCGATGCGCTGCTGCTCGTTCGCCGCATCGATGCGAGTGGCGATCTCCGTCAACTGCTGCTCGTCGTTGGCGATCTGCGCCTCGAGCAGCTTCATCTTCTGCGTGATGTACGGGACGACCTGGCCGACGACGGTGTTCGCGAACGAGTTGGAGGCCTTCTCAGCCTTGACTTTCGTCGGCCCGCGCACCTCGATCTGGACGAGCGGCGTGAAGTTGCGCGCCACCTGGCCCGCCTGGACGACGGCGGTCGACGTGACGTTGCCCCGGAGCTGTGCCGGTCGTATCCCCGCCGCGGTTGCGGCGGTCTTGATCGCGGCCTCGCTCCTAACGATCTCGCTGACAGTCTTGGGATTCGTCTGGAGGCTCTGCAGCTGACCGCCTCCCGCGGGCGTGAACGGCTGGCCGAGGTAGACCAACGCCTCGGCCTTGAAGACGTCGCCGCTGCCGATCGAGACGAGCACGCCGAGGATGGCGCCGAGCACGAGCCCGCCGACGGGAAGCCACCAGCGTGCAGTGATGCGCTCCCAGGCCGACCGGAGATCGACCTCACGCTCGGCGTCGAGGTCGACACCCTCTCTCCGCTGGTGGCTCAAGGCGCCGCGACCCTAGCAGCGACCCACTCCCACTGTGCGCGGACACCGTCCGCCAACATGGTTGTGGGCCGCCAGTCGAGCTCGGCAGCCGCCTTCGAGACGTCGGCACGGGTTCGGCGCACGTCGCCGGCCGCCGGTCCGTGGCGCTCGAGGCGAAGCTCCCGCCCGGCGATCCGCTCGGCGAGTGCGATCGCATCGGCCATCGATGCCTCCTCCCCGCCGCCGACGTTGTAGATCTCCCCGCGCCCTCCACGCTCCATCGCCGCGATCGTCGCAGCAGCTGCATCGGAGACGTAGGTGAAGCTCCGCGACGCCGACCCGTCCCCGAAGAGCCGAAAGGTCGTTCCGGCATCGAGCGCCTCGAGCATCGGCGTGAATGCCATGTCCGGCCGCTGACGCGGGCCGTACACGGTGAAGTAGCGGACGCCGACGGCCTCGAGCCCCGTCGTACGGGCGTGCGCGTAGGCAAGGTGCTCGACGCACAGCTTGGTGACGCCGTAGGGGGAGATCGGGCGCGCCACCGCGCTCTCGCTCGTCGGATAGGTCTCGGCATCACCGTAGACCGAGGAGGACGAGGCGTACACGACCCGGACACGACGCCGCGCCGCCGACTCGAACAGGCGCGCACTCGCGTGGACATTGCGACTCACGTAGAGCTCGAAGCCGGGACCGAAGGACGCGCGGACGCCCGGCTGCCCGGCCAGGTGGAACACACCGTCCACGCCGTCGAGCAGCGCTTCCAGGTCCGTCTCCAGGATGTCCGCGTCGAGCACGTCGAGGCCGGCCGCGTTCGCCCGCTTGCGCGCGGGGTCGTAGTAGTCGGTGAACGCGTCGAGGCCTTTCACCTCGTGGCCTCGCTCGAGCAGCTCCTCCGCGAGGTGCGAGCCGATGAAGCCGGCGGCGCCCGTGACGACGTACCTCATGCCTCTCCCGGCTCCGCGGCGATCGGGTGCGGCAGCTCCTCGGCGAACGGGACGAGCTCGCCGCTCCCGTTCTCCACGAGGCAGAGGTCGGAGAAGAAACGGGTCATCACGATCCCTGCGCGGAAGTGGCCGAGCCTGGGCTCCGGGCGCTCGCCGCAGGCGAGCGCGAGCGCGAGTTCCGGATACCTGCTCCCCGCGGCGAGGGGCAGCGGGAACGCGCCGCCGAAGCGCGGGTTCACGTCCGTCACGGGGAGCGATCCGTCGGGCTCGCGGAAGCACTGGACGTTGGCCGGCCCGACGATCCCGATCGCTTCGGCGACGCGGGCGCCGTGCTCGATCAGCTCGGCGTCCTGGAGCGACTCGCCCTTGATCGACTCACCGCCCTTCGACTGGATCATCGAGCGCGGGATGGCGTTGAGGCATCGCCCGTCGACGTCGCAGAAGACGTCGATCGAGAACTCCACGCCGAGGCAGGCCTCCTGCACCATCGAGTCAACCGGGGTGTGGTGGAGGTGGAACTCCAGCTGCCCCCGGTCGTCGGCGCGGTAGATGTGGCGCGAGCCGAAGCCCTGGCGCACCTTCACGAGGACCGGGAAGCGGACGTCGGCCGGGACGTCCTCCGGCAGCCACGTGCGTGGGCTGTCGATCCCGTGCTCCTCGAAGAACGCGTGCGCAAGGAACTTGTCTCCCATCGTGCGGCACACCTCCGGGCTCGGGGCGAGGACGAGCGCCGGCGCGAGCAGATCGCGCGCAGCCGAGACGATCTCCTGGTCGAGATCGGTGAGCGGGACGACGAGCCGGATGTCGTGCTCGGCGACCAACTTGGCGAGGGACGCGACGTAGCCGGGATCGTCGACGCGCGGGACGAGCGCCTTGTGGTCGGCGTGGTACAGGGCCGGCGCGAGTGGGTCGAGGTCGGCCGCGACGGTCGTCGCCCCGGCGCGGGCGAACGCGCTCACGATGTCGACGCGCTGTCCTGCGCAGGTGAAGAGGACGGCGGTCATCTCGACGTCGGAGCGTAGCGGGGCGCCGGGCCGTCAGAGGCTCAGGAAGGGCAGCTGGACCGCGACCACGGCCGCGACGGCGAGAGCCGTCACGATCGCCCAACCACGCCCACGGGGGCGCAGCACGTCGACGACGAACGCCGCTCCGAGGCACGCCGCGGGCAGGGCCATGAGCAGGTACGTCCCCTTGATCGTGTCGCCGTCGGTGGAGGGGTACCGCACCGCGAAGACGACGTAGGCCGCCACGAGCGCGACGGCGCTCAGCGGCAGCACGGCGATCGCAGGCGAACGCCGCGCCTTCGCAAGCAGGGCGAGCGCGAGGATCCCGGCGAGCGCCAGGACCGACGGGACGATGCCGACGAACATCTGCCGCGCGCGGCCTGCGACCACGCTCGGAGGCAGCAGCTCGGCGGGAGCGGGCGGCGGCAGGGTGTCCCAGGTCAGCGCCCAGTCGCCCCACCAGTCGGCATAGAGATGCGGTAGGAGCTCGTTCCGGAAGAGCGGCGTGACCGGGTGCTCGAAGACCCGCAGCACCCGCGGGCCGAGGTAGAAGCTTGCGGGCCGGCGCGTGAGCATCGAGCCGGGCGGGACGGGGCGGTTGAAGGCGAGGGCGCTGCCGTGGGCGACCTCCTGGTTCAGGAGCCACGGGCCGAGCAGGGCGACGGACGTCGCGACGAGCGCCGCCGGCGGCGCCCAGCTCTTCCAGCCCCACGCGTCCAGGACCACCGCGACCAGCACGGCGACGAGCACGGGCAGCGCCCAGACACGGGTCAGCGCGGCGAGGCCGAGGAGCGCACCTGCACCGGCGCCGGTCCGGAGCGTCGATCGTGTCTGCAGGCCGCGCAACGCGACGAGGACGCCACCCGTCGCCAGCGCGACCGCAAGGGTCTCGGGGTGGTACATCGCCGAGGCCCGCACGAGCGCCGGCGACGCGGCGGTGAGCACGAGCGCGACGAGGTGCAGCATTCGCCGGCCGGGCCAGAGCTGCCGCGCGAGCAGGAGCACGAGGGCACAGATCGCCAGCCCGGCCGCCGCGGCGAGGAGCTGGCCCGGTCGCTGCGCATGATCCCACCCGATTGCGCCCGCGGCGCGGCGGAGCGCACCGGCCAGAGCGAACCAGAGGGGTGGCGTGTGCCAGGCGCCGGACTCTCCCTCGGAAGGAAGCCGGTACTCGGTCGCGACGATCCTGGCGTACCGGTCGTTCGCGTACGCGTCGTAGCCGCGGAGCCAGTCGAACCGCCAGGCGTCCCACAGGAGGAGCGCTGCCTCGGCCGCGAGCACCGCGACGACGGCGAGGCGGTATCGGAGCACCGCAGGATCAGTACGCGCAGTCGTAGGTCACCTGTCGCTGGCTGCGCGTCGGGTTGCGCAACCAGAGGTTCACGTACCTTCCGCGAACGTCGAGGCGTCGCCCGGGGTCGCCTGCGGCGACATAGCGGTTACGGAGTCGTTCGACCTCGGCCAGGCTCGTCGCGATGCTCACGGTGACGAGGCCTCCCTCGACGACAGTAAGGAGGCTGCCACCGCGCGCCGACTCGGCGACCACGTCGCCATGGGTAGGCTCGACCGTCAGCCCCTTCTCGCGCTCGAGGCACCGGCGCGTGAGTTCGAGCACCGTCGGGTCGTCGTGCCCGAGAGACCAGGCGACTCCGACGACGAGCTGCGCGACGACGACGACCAACGCGCCCACCACCCCCACCCGAGCCGCTCGCCGCTCGTCTCGGCGCGGGAGCAGGGCAAGTCCTTCCTCAGCGCGGACGGCCGTCACTCGTACCAGCAGTCGTACATCGTCTGGCGCTGCGTCGGCGAGGGCACCCGCGGCAGCTCCCAAACGTAGAGAACGTGCCCGCGTACGTCGAGGCGGAGCCGGATCCTCCGCCCGGTCTCGAGATACGCGTCTGCGAGCTGCGCCGCTTCCTCGTCGGACTTCGCGATCACGACCTGCACGCCGTTCCCCTCGACGCGCGTGCCGAGTGTGCCGCCGCGCGCGGTCCGGGCGATCTCGTCGCCGGACAAGGACTCGATCGGGAGCAGCTTCTCCCGGCGGAGGCACTTCTCGGTGAGCTCGAGCGCGGTCGGCTCGTCGTGTACGGAGCGGTAGACGGCCCACCCGGTGAGTTCCGCGGCGACGAGCACGACGACGACCACGCACGCCGCGCGCAGATACCGCCATTCGTCGGGCGCGCGCAGCTCGGTCACAGCTCCGGTACGGCGAGGAGGAACGGAGTCGCGACGAGGGCGAGCACCGCGAGGACGACAAGGAACACGATCGAGAACCGTTGGTACCTCGACCGAAGCCCGTCGAAGGCGAAGCCGAAGCACGCAGCCCAGGCAGGAACCGCGGTGAGCATGAACGACCCCTTCACGGTGTCCCCGTCGGGCGTGGGGTACGAGGTCGCGAAGTACAGGACGCCGGCGAGGGCGGCGAGCGGGAGCAGTGCCACGAGGTGCCGCCCCGTCGACCGCCCGGGATGGCGGACGGCGAGACCGAGGAGCGCGATCCACCCTGCGAGCGCGACGAGCGTGAACGGCAGGCCGACGACCGACATGATCACGAGCTCGCGCCGGACGCCGGCCGAGGGCGGATCGCCGTTGGGGAACCAACGCCAGACCCCGAAGTAGTCTCCCCACGTCTCCGTGTACGCGATGGGCAGGAACTGTCGCGAGAACGACGGGCGGTACGGCTCCGTGACGATCTGCGGTAGCCCGGCGCCGACGAAGAAGCCTACGGGGCGACGCGACCAGACCGGCGCGGCGGGATGCGGTTGCCCGAACAACGCACTGTCGTAGTGGCCGACCTGGTGGGCGTACCAGGGAGCAGGAACCAGGATCGCGACAGCGGCGACGACCGCGAGGACACCGAGCAGCGGACGACGGTCGAGCGGACGCGTGACCGTCGCGACCACCAGCACCAGGACGACGACGCCGACCGTCCACAGCGTCCACGCACGAACGAGCTGCGCAAGGCCGAGCACCAGACCGAGCGACGCCGCTACGCGGAGCCGGTAGTCGGAGCGGACGAGGAGCCGAGCGGCGAGGACGAGCGCTGCCGTCGAGAGCAGCATCGACAGGGGCTCGGGATGGAACATCGCAGCCGACTTCATGACGACCGGGCATACGGCGAAGAAGACGACCGCCGCGAGGTGGAGGGCCTCTCGTCCGGGCCAGAGCAGGCGCACGAGGACGAGGAGAAGTAGCAGCGTGCCCACGGCGGCGAGCGCGTTGACGACCTGTCCCACGCGCTCCGGGTGGTCGAGACCGAGCTGCTCGCCGAGCTCGATCCCCACCCCTCCGACCGCGAAGAACCCTGGCGGCGTGTAGTAGCTCCCGGTGGCATCGGGGAGCCGTCCGTCCTGCACGATCCCCTGCGCGTAGTCGATCGCCTCCTGCGCGTCGTAGCCCGCGATCGCCGGGTAGACGGTTGCGTTTCGCACCGCCACGATCGCGGCTGCGGCGATCACGCAGTACGTCACCACCTGCCCGATGCCCCGCCGCGAATCCGGGCTCCGCATCGCGCGAGCGTAGTGCGCGACGCGGACGGGAGTCGAGCGAAGTCGGGAGCTAGCGCCAGCCTCCGGTCGCGCCCTTGTACGTTCCTCCGAACAGCGCGAGCGGCGTGCGCAGGAGAATCATCAGGTCGACGCGCGGGGATCGGTGCTCCACGTACCAGACGTCCAGCTCGATCCGGTCCTCCCACGGGAGCGTCGCGCGCCCGTGGACCTGCGCCCAGCCGGTGAGCCCGGGCCGGACGTCGAGCCGCCGGCGCTGGCGCTCCGTGTAGCGCTCGACCTGGTACCGGAGCGTCGGTCGCGGGCCGATCACGGACATGTCGCCGCGGACGACGTTCCAGAGCTGCGGCAGCTCGTCGATCGACGTGCGCCGCAGGAAGCGGCCCACGCGCGTGATGCGCGAGTCACCCCGGTCGACGGCGTAGCCCGCCCCCTGCCGCTCGGCGTCCACGACCATCGAGCGGAGCTTGAGCAGCTCGAAGTCGTCGCCGTCCTTTCCCACGCGGCGTCTGGCGGAAGAGAACGGGCCCGCCGTCCTCGAGCTTGATCGCGAGCGCGGCGGCGGCGAGGAACGGGCTCGCGACGACGAGCCCGAGCCCCGCGAGGGTGACGTCCGCCGCGCGGTTCATCGCTGCGCGGCCGGGAGGGCAGGCGAGCTCACCGCGTGCCCTCCGCCGCCTCCCAGGTGGCGGGGACGCCGCGGCGGAGGTAGTTCCAGAGGGCCTGCACGGTCGCCCACGTGACGTAGACGTAGTAGCGCGCGATCGGGATCCGCGCCGCGAACGCCGCGAGCACGGCGAGCTGGCCGAGGAGCGCCAGCGCATAGGGCCAGCCGGCCGGCGCGAGGACGACGCTCGTGGCGAGGAGGCCGAGATGGAGGAGCCCGCTGCCGTAGCGCAGGACGCGGTGGGAGACGATCGAGGCGAGATAACCGGCGGGCAGGCCGCGAAGCATCGAGCCGCGGAGCGTGATCTCCCAGCAGTGCTCGAACATCCGCACCTTGCGCGCGTACTCGGCCTCGTTCGTCGGCGTCGGCTTCTCGAACGCAAGAGCAGCCGGCTCGTACACGGCCCGCCTGCCGGCCTGCACCATCCGGTACGGGAGCGCGAGGTCGTGGCCCCAGCGCGGGTCGACCTCGACGTAGTCGTCTCGCTTCAGCGCGTAGATGGAGCCGTTGCCACCCGTCACCGAGCCGAGGCGGGACTCCTGCTCGCGGAGCCACAGCTCGTAGCGCCAGTAGAGCCCCTCGCGGTTCGATCCTGGCGGCGTCCTCGAGGCGGAGGCGGCCGCAGACGTAGGCGACGTCGGGGTCGGCGAGGTTCGCGACGAGCATGCCGCAGCGCGTCGGCGGCCCAGGTCGCGTTGGCGTCGGAGAACGCGACGACGTCGCCGGCCGTCTCGCGCACCGCGCGGTCCTGCGCCGCGACCTTGCCGCCCCGCGGGCAGTCGAGCAGGCGCACCCGCGGCTCGCGTGCGGCGACCGCCTCGACGAGCTCGTTCGTGCGGTCGCTCGAGGCGTCGGAGGCGACGACGATCTCCAGCCGGTCGGCGGGGTAGTCGAGCGCGAGCAGGTTCTCGAGCCGGCGCTCGATCACGGTCTCCTCGTTGTAGGCGGCCACGATCACGCTCACCGTCGGCTCCCAGGAAGAGTCCTTTGCGATCCGTCGCGCTCGCACGCGGGCGAGCGCGCCGGCCGCGAGGGGGTATCCGACATGGGTCCACGCGAGGGCGCCGAGCGACCCCCAGAAGAGCGCCTTCGCCGCGACCACCGGGCGAGTGTAGCCCGGTGCTGCGGATAGTCTCGCGCGGGATGAGCGACCGCGCGAACGGGCGTCCGATCCGTGTGCTCCGGGTGATCGCGAGGCTCAACGTCGGCGGCCCGGCGCTGCACGTCACGTACCTCGCGCGCGGACTCGCGGAGCGAGGCTACGTGACGACGCTCGTGGCCGGCGACGTCGGACGCGGCGAGGAGTCGATGGCCTTCGTGGCGGAGAGCGCCGGCGTCGAGGTGCGTGCCGCTGCACGGGCTCTCCCGCGAGCTCTCGCCCGTGCGCGACGCGCTCGCCGCCTGGCGGCTCGCCCGGATCATCCGTCGGGTCAGGCCGGACGTCGTCCACACGCACACCGCGAAGGCGGGCGCCGTCGGGCGTGCCGCCGCGGTGCTCGCAGGCCCGCGCCGGCCCGTCGTCGTCCACACCTTCCACGGCCACGTCCTGCGCGGGTACTTCGGCCGGGCGGGGACGCTGGTCTTCCGGGCGATCGAGACGATTCTCGCGCGGGCTACAGACCGGCTGGTCGCGGTCAGCCCGGAGGTGCGCGACGAGCTCGTCGCGCTCGGCGTCGCGCCCGCGAGGAAGTTCTCCGTCATCCGGCTCGGCATCGAGCTCGAGCCGCGCGTCTCCTTCGACGGCGACCCCGCGGAGGTCCGTCGCCGGCATGGGATCGCGCAGGACACGTTCGTCGTCGGCTGGTTCGGCCGGATGACGGCGGTGAAGCGGACCGACGATCTCCTGACGACGATGGCAGGCGCTCCGCGAGCGCGGGATCGACGCGCTGCTCCTGCTCGTGGGCGACGGCGACGACCGGGAGCACCTCGAGCAGCGCGCACACGATCTCGGGCTCGCGAAGTCGTGCCTGTTCCTCGGCTACCAGGAGGACGTCGCGCCCTGGTACGCCGTCTGCGACGCGGTCGTGCTCACGTCGGCGAGCGAGGGCACGCCCGTGACGATCATCGAGGCGTTGGCTGCGGGCCGCCCGGTCGTGGCCACGAAGGTCGGCGGGGTCGCGGACGTCGTCGACGAGGGCGAGACCGGCTTCCTCGTGCGTCCCGGCGACACGCACGCGCTCGCGGAGCGGCTCGAGATCCTCGCCCACGACCCGGAGCGGCGTGTCGCGATGGGCGTGACGGGACGGGAGCGCGTGCTGCGCCGGTACGCCGTCGCACGGCTCGTCGACGACGTCGACGCCCTCTACCGCGAGCTGCTCGACACCACGTCCGCGACGAGCCGCCGGTAGCGGCCGAACGCGACCTCGCGATCGGCCTCTCGCTCCACCCACTCCCGTCCGCGCTCCCCCATCCCCTCGAGCGAGATGCGCCCCTCGACGACATCGCGGATCACTCCCGCGACGAGCTCTGGGCGGCCCGGCGGCACCACGACGCCGCAGCCGGCCTCCTCTACGAGCCCGACCGTCTCGCTGTCGCGCATCCGCCGAGACGAGAACCGGCCGGCCCACCGAAAGGACCCCGTACAGCCGGCTCGGCACGACGAACCCTGAGAGGCCCCGGGCAAGACCGACGAAGTGGAGGTCGCCGGAGGACGAGGGACAGCGACAGCCGCTCGCGCGGCTGGTAGCCGAGGCAGACGCACGATGCCCGTCACCTCCAGCCGTTGGGCGAGCCGCGTCAACTCCCCGTGTCGCGCACCGAACCCGATCACCATGATCTGGAGCCGATCGAGGTCGCGCAGGAACGTCGCCGCACGGACGAGCGTGTCGAGGTCCTGCGCATGCCCGACGTTGCCGGAGTGCATGACGACGAACGCGTCGTCGACCCCTTGCTCGGCCGACCAGGCGTTCTGCCGGGGCTGGGGTCTGAGCTCCTTCGTGTCGACCCAGTTCGGGATGACCTCGACCCGCGCCTCGGCAGCGCCCTTCTGCACGAGACGCAGCTTCATGGTCTCGCCGATCGCGACGACGCGGTCCGCCCGCCTCAGGTACAGCGCGACCAGCTTCCGCAGCGCGCCGAGCACGAGCGGGTGCTCGAGACGCTTGACGCGCTCGGCGATCTCGGGGAAGACGTCCTGGCTGATGACGAGGAGCGGGGCCTCGAAGCGCCGCGCGACGACGAGGCCGATGTCGCCGACGATGGGCGGGTCGGTCATGCAGAGGACGAGGTCGGGGCGTTCGCCGCGGAGTGCCGTCAGCACGGTCTCACCGAGGTAGCTCGCGTAGTTCGCAGCCCGCAGGTGGAGCTGCGATCGGTCGTAGGTGGTCGAGCGCACGCGCATGATTCGCACGCCGTTCCGCACCTCCTCGGCGGGCAGGTCGTGCCCGTGCAGGTGCCCCGTGACGACCGTCACGTCGTAGTCCTCGGCAAGCGCCTCGCAGAGCTGGGACAGGAGCTGCGCCGTCGCCTCGACCCCGGGCCAGTAGTACTGGTTCAGGACGAGGATCCTCTGCCGGGAGCCCGCGATCACGACCGCGGACGCTAGACGATCTTCCGCCTGCGTAGGCTCCGCGCGTGCGCTCCTCGCTCCGGATCCTGTTGGCGATTCCCGCGTACTGGCCGGCCCATGCGTTCGGCGGCCCCGTCGTCGTCGCACGCGAGCTCGTCTCGCGCCTCGTCGGGCGTGGGCACGAGGTGGATGTCGTCACGACGACGCTCCGCGACGTGGCCGGACGACCCGGCCCGAGGACGACGGTCGAGACGGTCGACGGCGCTCGCGTCACTTACCTCGGAACGCCGCTGCGGTATCGCTGGATGGGGATCACGCCGACGCTGCCCCTCCAGCTGCACCGGCTCGACCGGCCCGACGTCGTGCACGTGATGGGCTTCCGCGACCCGGTGACGACCGGGGCGTCCGCGTGGGCGCGGCTGCACGGAATCCCGTACGTCTTCGAGCCCGTCGGGATGCTCCTGCCGCGGCTGCGCAAGGTTCGCTTCAAGCGGGTCTTCGACTCGACCCTCGCGCGCGGCGTGGCCTCGGGCGCACACCTCGTGATCGTCTCTTCAGCGCGCGAGCGGGAGGATGTCGTGGCGTCCGGCGTCGATGCCGCTCGGGTGCGCCTGAGAGGCAACGCGTTTCCCCAGCCGCCACCGGCGGACGGTGGTGACCCGCTCGACGGGATCGTGCCGGAGGGGGCGCCGGTCGTGCTCTACGTCGGGCGCATCGCGGCCGAGAAGGGCGTCGAGCACCTCCTCGAGGCGGCGCGGAGGCTGCCGGAGATCCACGTGGTCCTCGCGGGCCCGGACGACCGGCACGGGACGATGGCGGCCGTCCAGGCAGCGCTCACCGATCCCCGTACGGCGGGCCGGATCCACCTGCTGCCCCCCACCCCGGGCCCGCCGTTCGACCTGTATCGCCGGGCCGACCTGTTCGTACTCGCCTCGGGTGGGGAGAATTTCGGGCTCGTGGCGGCCGAGGCGGCCGCGGTGGGGACGCCCGTGATCGCGTCCGACCGCACCGGGATCGCGGCCTCGTTCGGCGACGGCGAGGCGCTCGTCGTCCCCTACGACATCGAGGCGACGGTCACGGCGATCGACCGGGTCGTCCACGACGAGGCGCTGCGTGCCGCTCTCTCCAAGGGGGCGCTCCGCGCTGCGCGCCGCTCGACGTGGGACGCGGCCGTCGACGAGCAGGTAGCGATCTACCGCGAGGCGTTGGAGGCCTGACGGCCGGCAACGCGGCGGGCAACCCGGACGAGGTTCTCTATGCTCGGCTCGTAGCCCCAGTCGCGCATGATCTCCCGCGAGGCCTGCCCCGCGGCGCGGCGCCACTCCGGGTCGGCCGCGAGCGTGCGAATCGCGAGACCGGCGGCCTCCGGGTCGTCGGCGGGCACGAGCGCTCCGTTCCGGCCGTCGACGACCAGGTCGAATGCCGCCCCCACCCGGTCGGAAACGACGAGAGGCAGCCCGCAGGCGGCTGCCTCGTTGACGACCACGCCCCACGGCTCGTGGCGGGAGAGAAGCGCGAAGACGTCAGCGATCGCGAACCGCTCGACGATGTGCTCCCACGGGACGTCCGGGAGGAAGCGGAGCCTCACGTCGAGCTCGGCGGCGAGCTGCTCGAGCCGCTCGCGCTCGTCGCCCGAGCCCGCGAGAACGAGCACGAGGCGCGGGTCGTCCGCGAGAGAGACCGCGCGCACGAGTGTGTCGAGCCCCTTCTCGGGCGCGAGTCGCGCGACCGACAGCACGGCGACGTCGTCGGGCCCGAGGTCGGCCTCCCCACGGAGCGCACCTCTTTGCTCCTCGAGCCGCTCCCGCTCCT
This sequence comes from uncultured Actinomycetes bacterium, assembly GCA_963793655.1. Classification (GTDB taxonomy): domain Bacteria; phylum Actinomycetota; class Thermoleophilia; order Gaiellales; family Gaiellaceae; genus Gaiella. Next base: position 19,969 of record CAWCAV010000006.1, on the reverse strand, counting down.
TCTCGAAGTGATGGACGTCGATCGTGTCGGCGAACAGCGAGACCCTCTCCGGGCCGACGCCGCGGGCTATCACCGACTCACGCGCCAGCCGCCCTACGACGAGAACCTCCGCAGCGCGTCGGAGGAGCGGCGGGACGACGACGCCCTTGACGGCCCGCCGCCAGCCCCGCCGCGTGTCGCGCTCGTTCGACTCGACGAGCAGGACGTACGGCACGCCGCGAGCACGGCACCATGCTGCCGCCGCCTGAGAGGCGAAGGTGCTCCAACCGGAGACGACGACGACCTCCGGCCGAGAGGCGGCCAGTGCCCCGAACACGCCGAGCGAAATGGGGTACTCGTGGCGAAGGGCCCGGTAGAGACCGGGGACACGGCGCCCCTCGAGGAAGACTGCGTGATGGCGCGGCTCGATCGTCCACGTCCGTCGCTGCACGGTGCTCCCCGCATACAGGACGGTGAGGTCGAGCTCCGGCCGGGTCGCGGCGATCCGGTCGAGCATCTCCGTCCGAAACGGCGTGGGCTCGGGGAAGACGAGCGTCACGCGGGTCGAGCCGTCGTCCTCCCCGCTCGCGTGACGCTCGGGCTGCGACAGCGCCTCGAGCGCAGCCTGTCGCTCCGTCCGGCGCCGAGCGCGTCCGCGGCCGATCCCGGCGGGAAGACCCGGCCATAGCCGCAGGGCGAGTGACATCAGCCGGACGCTCTCGGGGCCGCTCGCCTTCGTCGCCGCACGTGCGAGTGCGCGCGCCGCGCCGCGGCGGGCCACGCGGACTCGGGACGCCGACTGCGCACCGAAGCGGTGCGCGAGCTCTGCCAGCGCGTCAGCAGCGGAGTCCCACTGACCCCCGGGAAGGCCGATCCCGGCACCCAGGCGCCATGCCAGATCCGCTTGGTCGTCCGTCAGGGCGGGAGCGACGGCCTGGATTCCACGAAGCGCGATCTCTCGCTGGAACGAGCGCTGCAGCTCGCTTCGACGCTCCGATGCCTGCCCGCTGTGCCGGCGGTACAGGACCAAGGCCTGTTGCAGGTTGTCGCCGTCGGCGACCTCGAGGATCCGTGCCCAGAGGTCGTAGTCCTCGCTCTCGAGGAACCGGGCGTCGTAGCGCAACGCATGCCGGTCGAGCACGTCGCGGTCGAGCACGACTGTCGGATGGAAGAACGGGGCGGAGAACAGCGCGGCCCAGCGAACGGCGTCGGCTCCGACGGGCATCAGGTGTACGGGGCCCGGGCCCGACGTCCAGAGCTCCATCACCGCGGTGCCGAGGACAGCGACACCCGGCCGCGCCCGGAGCGCGCCGACCTGCGTCTCCAGCCGCCGGGGAAGCGCGACGTCGTCGGCGTCGAGTCGGGCGACGTACCGCCCGCGCGCCTCGTCCAGCCCGCGGTTCAGTGCACCCGCGAGGCCGAGCGCCCGCTCGTTTCGCAGGAGGCGGACGCGAGCGTCACGTCCCGCGTGGCGCGCGACGATCTCCGGCGTCCCGTCGATCGACCCGTCGTCGACGACGAGCAGCTCGAGGTCGACGAGTGTCTGGCCGAGCACGCTGGTGATCGCCTCGCCGACAAACGCTTCGGCGTCGCGCGCCGCGAGGAGGACCGTTGCGAGGGGGAACGGGCGCATGGCCACGGCTGGATGCGGAGGGTAGCCTGCACCGGTGGCGGAAGCGCCTGGCGTCGGCTTCGATCTCGTCGTCGCGACCGTCGACCGGACGCAGGACCTGGCTGCGCTGCTGGAGTCGCTCGAGAGCCAGACGCATCGCGCGTTCCGCGTCGTGATCGTCGACCAGAACAGCGACGACCGCGTCGAACGGCTGCTGGGGGCGCATCCGTCGCTCCGGACGGTGCATCTTCTCTCCGACCGCGGCCTCTCGCGCGCGAGGAACCGTGCGCTCTCCTCGCTGGCCGGAGACGTCATCGGCTTCCCGGACGACGACTGCCGCTACCCGCCGGATCTCCTCGAGCGGGTCGCACGGCGCTTCGCGGAGGATGCGGAGCTCGGCGGATTGAGCGGCAGGCCCGTCGCCGCCGACGGAAGCACCGTCGGCCGCTGGCCACGCCAACCGGAGCCCATCACTTCGGACAACGTGTGGCACAGGGCGAACTCGCACACGATCTTCCTCCGTCGTGAGGTCGTGGAGCGCGTCGGGGACTTCGACGAGGCGCTCGGGCTCGGCTCCGGGACACCGTGGTCGTCGAGCGAGGAGATCGACTACCTCGTACGTGCGCTCCGCAGCGGGACGCGGATCGAATACGACCCGTCCATCGTGGTCACGCATCCGGTCAAGTCCGTGACGCCGGATGCGCTCGTGGCGCTCGGCAGGCGGGACGGCGGGAGCATCGGATACGTACTCGGGCGCAACCGGTATCCGCCGCGCAAGGTCGCCCGGATGCTCATGCGGCCCGCGGCCGGCGCGATCGGCTCGCTCGTCCTCCTCGACACGACTCGCGCCCGCTTCCACGCGGCGACGCTCGGCGGCCGCCTCCGCGGCCTCCGCGCGGGAGCCCGCCTAAGCGACGAGTGAGTCGAAGATCTCGGCGTGCCGGTCGAGCCAGTCGGCGAGCCCGTAGCGCTCGACCGCGCGGCGGCGGGCCGCGGCGGAGAAGCGCTCACGATCCGCCAGCACGCCGGAGACGGCGGCCGCCAGGGCGTCCGGTGCCGGGGGCTCGTCGCGCTCGTAGCCGTCGGGGTGCGGCACGCCGATTCCCGCCTCGTCCGCGACGAGCTCGACCGTTCCGCCGCTCGCCGCATACGCGACGGGCACGCCGCACGCCAGCGCCTCGATCACCGTCGTCGGGCACGGGTCGTTGACCTTGGTGTGCAGAAGGACGTGCGCGCGGCGGTAGAGGCCGGGAGCGTCCGCCTGCGCATAGCGGCCCGTGAAGTCGACGGCCTCCCCGAGGCGGAGGCGGCGCAGGGTCGGCCCGGGGTCCGAAACGAGCCTCCCGGTCACGAGCAAGTGCGCGGACGGATGCTCGTCGAGCACGTGGCGGAACGTCTCGAGCGCGAGTTCGAGCCGGTACTCCTGAGTCTGATCGCCTCCGAGGAGCACGACCGGCCCGTTGGCCGGCGGCGGCCCCGGCGTGAACGCGTCCATGTCGACTGCGTTCGGGAGCACCTCCCACGTCCCGCGAGGCTCGCCGAGGAACCGATCGGACGATCGCTTGCTGAACGCGCTCTGGTAGACGACGTGGTCCGCGGCGAAAACGACGCGCCGCAACGGGGCGTTCAGCTCGTCGGTGCGCTCGCCCGCCCACCCCGGGTAGGCAACGCCGTCCTGGTTGACGACGATCCTCGCACCGCGCCGCTTCGCAACCCAGAGGAGCTGCCGCAGGTCGCGCGGCAGGTACGTGGTGCCGAGGTAGAGGAGTGAGAAGTCTGTCGGGCGGTTCGGCCATCGGGCGGCGAGCTTCTGGAGCTTCGCCGTTCCTCCGGCGACTGGCTCACCCGAGCCCGGAAGCCGGTCCCAACCGTAGAACACCCGGAGGCCGGGCTTCGCGCGGCCGCCGACGAGCAGACGCGCCCATCGCGCCCCTGCCCGGGCATAGCGCGCCGGGCGCTCCCTATCCATCGGCCCGCTCTGCGAACCCGTCGAGGAGCGCCTCCCAGCGTGGTGCCAGCGCGGCGTGCGAGGTCTCCTCGGCCGTCCGGCGCGCCGCGACGCGGAGCGAGGCGACGAACGCGCCGTCGCCGTGGATACGGGCGAGGCCGGCTGCGAGACCGGCAGCGTCCTCCACGTCGACGAGGAGGCCGTTCACCCCGTCGACCACGAGGTCGGGGGCCTGCCCGGCACGGCTCGTGACGAGTGGGACGCCGGCCGCCATGGACTCGAGCACGCTCTTCGGCCCGCCCTCCTGCCGAGAGGCCACGACGTACGCATCGAGAGCGTGGTACGCGGCCGTCAGCCCGTCGCGATCGGGAAGGAGCCGGTGGACGAAGGGCACACCACGCCGCTCGAGCTCCCGCCGTACGTAGCCGCGCGCGGGACCCGTGAGCAGGACGACGAGGCCGCCGATCTCCCGGCGCGCGAGGTCGAGCGCCTCGACCAGGACGTCCGGGGCCTTGATCGACTTCGGCTCGAGGCCGTCCCTTAAGCCGATGCCGTCCTTCTGGAACGAGCCGACGAGGAACGCGTCCGGGGGGAGGCCCAGGAGCTCGCGGGCCGCCCGCCGCAACTCGGGGTCGCCCGGCGGGAAGCGGTCGAGCTCGATGCCGATCGGGATGCGGTGCACGCGCGACGGATCGACCCCGGCAGAGACGACGGTCTTCTCCATCTCCCGGTGCGTGACCTGCACGCGCGCGAACCGCGCGGGATCGCGGCGGAGCGCCTCGAACGCGCGGTCGAACTCGGGGAACCCAGGTGTCCCGGGCCGGCCGTGGAAGTACGCGAGACCGAGGCGGTGGGACGAGCCCGTCCAGATCGGGTCGAGGGCCGCAAAGTGGCTCGTGTGGAAGACGACCTGACGCCGCGCGAACCGCGCCCAGGCGGGAGCGGCGAGCAGGTATCCGGCCCGGCGCGCGACGGCGGAGACGTACGCCGCCTCGTCGTCGAGCGCCCAGCCGAGCGTGTCGCCGACGACGAACAGGCGCGACCGGTCGGGCCAGCCTCGGCGTCCGCAGCCGGATCGAGCCCGCGCGGGCGACCGTCGCGGGCGCGCGGAGCACGCGACGGGCGGTCATCCGCGCAAGACCTCCAGGTAGCCGGTCGGCGACGTCGGCCAGCAACGGCACGACGATCGCCGCCCGGCACGCCTCGAGATCGGCGGCGAGCCGGTCGAGCGCCGCGGCGACGTCCTCGGGCCCGTCGAAGCCCACGCCGCCCGCGCCGACGAGCTCGGGGTGGCCGCCGCTTCGGCGAAAGAGCGCCGGGAGGCCGCAGGAGAGCGCCTCGAGCAACGCGTTCGAGCAAGGGTCGTCGAGGCTCGGCGCGATGTAGCAGTCCATGCCTCGAAAGACCGCTGCAAGCTGCTCCGAGGCTAGGGGTGCCACGTGCGTCCAGCCCGCCAGCCCCTCCGGAGCGCGGCCCACGAACGTCAGCTCGTAGCGGGCCGGGTCGGCGGACGCGCCGAGAGCGCGGAGGACGTCCGCTCCCTTGCGCGGGTTGTCCGACCAGCTGGCCGCGACGACGCGGAGCGGCCGATCGACCGGTGGCTCCCGCTCGGAGGGCGGATGGAAGATCACGGGATCGGGCGCGTTCGGGATCACGACGGGCTCGGCCAGCTCGATGCCGAGCCGCCGGTGCGCGTCCAGGCTGAACCGGGACTGGAGCACCGTCGCGTGCGCGAGCTCCGTGTTCATGGCGGCGATCCGACGGTCGGTGCCGTCGTCGAACCCGCGGTAGACCCCGATCGGCCCGTCCACGCGGTGCACCATCCGGACGTCGTCGCGCACGAAGCGCCGCAGTCGTGCGAGGTCGAAGTTGAAGGAATTGAACAGGCAGCGCGGCGTTCCTCCGGAGATGCGGTTCTCCTCGACGACCACGCCGCGTCGCTCGAGCTCGCCGGCGAGCGCGCACACGAACTGGTTGCCGCCGCCTGACGGAGGCGGAGCGTAGGCGTGGAAGATCGCGACGTCCGCGCGCCCCGAGCGCGTGTCGCGCAAGTCACGCTCCGTGCGGATGCGAGAGCCGACGCGACGGAGAACCGAGCGGGCGTGCACGACGGCTGCGCGCGGCTTGGTGCGGACGCCCATCTCGACCGCGTACCGTAGATCAGGGGCGTTCCAGCGCCTGACCGCAGATCGCGAGGAGGCGCTCCGAGTATCGCTCGACCGTCGCGGTCGCCTCCACCGAGGCGCGCGCGGCGCGGCCGATCGCGTCCGCGAGCCGGGTGTCCGAGAGAATGCGCCCCACGGCGGCCGCGAGCGCCTCGGGATCCCCCGGGCGCACGAGCAGGACGTTGTCCCCGTCTCGGAGGCCGGCCGGGTCCCACAGTCCACGCGTTCGGCTCAGGACGACCGGCCGGGCGCACGCCTGGGCCTGGAGCGTGGCGCTCTGGCCCGAGGGCTGGGGCACGTCCTTCACCGGCACCGCGACGACGGCGGCCGAACGGAACGCCTCGCGCACCTCGGCGTCGCTCAGCAGGAGCCGGTGCCAGTCCGCAGGATCCCAGCGGACGTTGTCGGGGAGGGAAGCGGGCCGAGGGTGGCTGGTCAGGATCCGGACCCCAGCCTCGATCGCAGGGGCGGCCCGGACGAGGGTCTCCCAGTCGCGGTGACCGTCGTTGCCGATCGCGAGCACACCGTCTCGCGGTGCGCCGCCCGGCGACCAGAATCGGGTGTCGACCCCGAAGGGGTTGACGTGGACGCGCCGGCCGAGCCCGGGGTCGAGCGCGAGCAGCCCGGGCTCCTCCCCGGGGCCATAGAGCATGGCGTGCATCGCCCGGAGCAGCGGCAGAGTCGTCGCGCGGCGCGTCCGGCCCCACGGCCGGTTGAGCAGACCGGCGACGATGCCTACGAGGGGCGTGCGGAGGCGGTGCGCACGCCGCCACGCGGCGAGCGCCACGGCCGTGCCCGTCGTCGTGCCGACGACGACGTCCGCTTCGCGCAGGGCGGGGAGCAGATTGCGCGTGCCCCGAAGCACCGCGGCCGAGAGATGCGGAGGGAGCCGCTCGAGGCCCGCCTGGCGGTCGACGAGTCGACGGGCCACCCGGCTCGACGGGAAGTCGGGGTCGACCTCGTAGTGCCGCACCTCGTGGCCTGACCGCTCGAGCTCGACGCTGCCGAAGAGGAACTCCGTCGGACCCTCGCCGGCACGGGCCGCGTCGAGGCGGGCCAGCCTGCCAGGGAAGTGGACGAAGGCGATCCTCACCGGAGCGGGAGGCTACCGCCGCAGGTCGATGTGCCCTTGACTACCTTTCAGGTCGATGCATCGCCAGCGCACGAAGCTCGTCAAGCGAGTGAACCGCGTCGCGTCGTCGGTCGAGCGGCGAGGCATCGCCGCGACCTACCAGGTTCACGACCGGCTGCTCGGCAACAGAAGCGCGCGACGCCGTTTCGCGTCGCACGTGCCCGAGCTCGACGAGACGCAGCGCACGATCGTCGAGGCGCTCGATCGCAACGGCTACGTAACGCTCCCGTTCACCGACCTGGCCACGGACGAGCAGTGGGAGGCGATCGACGCCAAGGGTGCCGCGTTCATCGCAGAGACGGAGCGGACGCTGACCGAAGGCGGGCAGGGGAAGGTTCGCGCCGGGAAGGAGTTCGTCGTCCGCGCATGGAGCTTCGAGGGCGCCACACTCGGCGTGGACGACCCATGGTTCTCGTTCTGCGCGTCGCGGCGGATGCTCGACGTCGCCAACGCATACCTCCGCCTCTGGTCGAAGCTGTCGTACCTCGACCTCTGGTATACGGCGCCGCAACCCGCGAGCGACGAGCGCGTGGCGTCCCAGAACTGGCACGTGGACTTCGACGACAAGCACCTCCTCAAGGCGTTCGTCTACCTGTCCGACGTCGGCGCGGAACATGGGCCGTTCGAGTACGTCCCGGGAAGCCAGCCCGGCGGGCGGCACGATTCGGTGCGGCCCTGGAAGCCGATGGAAGTCGGAAGGGTGCCGGACGAGCACGTGTTCCGGAAGGTGCAGGCGGAGGAGATTGCGACCTTCGAGGGCCCGAGGGGGACGATGATCCTTTGCAACACGAGCGGCCTCCATCGCGGCGGGTTCGCGACCGCCGGGCCTCGCGTCCTCGCGACGGCGACCTACTGCTCGCCGGCGTCGCTGAAGGCGCTCTCGAACCGCAACTACTCGACGACGCTCGAGACGACCGACCCGGTCGTCCGTTACGCCGTCTCGTAGGCTCGAGCCTCGACGTAGTCGGTCGTCCACTCGAGGAGCGGCAGCACACCGCCGCGGAGCTCGCCCGTGTACAAGCCCTTGGCGGTGTCGCCCAAGCCCGGGTCGCGGACGTGGAACGTGACGAGTCCCGGCATGTTGAGGTGCGTCACGAAGCTCGGCCCGCCGAACGACGCGAGCGTCACGTCGACGCTGATCACTCCCTCGTTCAGAAGGTTCGGTGGAATCCACGCTGTGCACGTGTACGTTCCGGGCTCGGGGGCGGTCCGCCATCGCGAGTCGGTGTCGAGCGCGTTGAACACGACCTCGCCGCGCTGGTTGGCTAGCTTGAGCTTCGGGAAGAACGGCACCGTTTCACCCGTGACCACGAACGTGATCTCGATGCCAGCGGGCTCCCGCACGTCGATCGCATGCACCGCCTCTCCGTTGGCGTCGACGACCCGCGTGGAGAGAAGCCTGAACCGCTCGTTTCCTGGCGCCTGGTCGAGCTCGAAGCTTATTGCTGACCCCGTACCCGAGGCGTCCTGGAGGTACTGGGAGACGACCTCGTCGGCCGGGCCACCAGCAACCAGACGGCCACCCTGCAACCAGTAGGCGCGATTACAGAGCCGGGTGATCGACTGCATGTCATGGGAAACGAAGATCACCGTGCGCCCGGAATTCGAGATGTCCTCGATCCGTCCCATGCAGCGCTGCTGGAACTCGAAATCCCCGACCGCTAGCACTTCGTCAATGATGAGCACCTCCGGGTCGAGGTGCGCCGCCACTGCGAACGCCAGGCGCACGTACATTCCGCTCGAGTAACGCTTCACTGGCGTGTCGATGAACTTCTCGATGCCGCTGAATTCGACGATCTCGTCGAACTTGGCCTGGATCTCGCGACGCTTCATCCCGAGGATGGCGCCGTTCAGGAACGTGTTCTCGCGGCCGGTCAATTCCGGGTGAAAACCTGTGCCCACCTCGAGGATGCTCCCGACGCGCCCGCGGATCGACGCGGTTCCCTCGGTCGGCGGTGTGATGCGCGTCAGGACCTTGAGAAGCGTCGACTTACCAGAGCCGTTCCTGCCGATGAAGCCGACGACCTCGCCCTCGTCGATCGTGAACGAGACGTCTTTGAGGGCCCAGAGGTCCTCGAGCGAACGGTCGGCGCGCTCCAAGCGGAGTGCACGTCGGGCCGTGTGCGACAGCGTGTCACGCAGCGTCTGGTAGCCGGCCTTGTACTCGCCGATCCGATAGCGCTTCGAGATGCCCTCGGCGACGATCGTCTTCACAACGTGTCCGCGAAACGCGGCTCCGCCCGGCGGTAGAACCAGAGCCCGCTGAAGAACAAGACGACGGTCATCGTGAGCCCGATGCCGAGCATCGCGGCCGAGGGGGCTGGTGTGCCGGCCACCGCCCAGCGAAAGCCAGTGATGGCGCCGACGGCTGGATTGAGCGACGCGATGTTGACGTACTTCTCCGGGATCGCGTCCGCCGCGTAGATGACGCCGGACGCGAAGAGCCAGAGCTGGACGAGGAACGGGACGACGTACGGAACGTCGCGATAACGGACGTTGATCACTGCGAGGAATGACCCGAGCCCGATCGCGGTCATCGCGAGCATGAGCAGGAACAGCGGCACGTAGACGACCGTCGGTTGGATCGCGACGTCGTACCACCGCGTGATGCCGAGCGCAACGGTGAACGAGAAGCAGAAGTCGACGAGCGGGACGAGGATGCACGCGAGGGGGAGGATGAGGAGGGGAAAGTGCACCTTTTGGACGAGCATGCGATTCGACAGGACGCATCCGGAGGCGGCCGTGAACACGGCTGCGTTGAACGTCCAGGGCACGAGGTTCAGCATGGCGAACACCGGATACGGAAGCCCCTGCGACGGAAGCTGAGCGAACTTCCCGAAGATGAGCGTGAACACGACCATCGTCATGAACGGCTGGAGCACCGCCCAGGCGATTCCGATGAGGGACTGCTTGTAGCGCACCTTGACGTCGCGCCAGGCGAGGATCAACGCGAGGTCACGCGCACGCCAGAGCTCGCGGAGGTCGGGGAGGCCCGTCCGCCGCGTGGGCTGGATGAAGATCGTCGGTGCTTCGGGGGCGGACAGCATCTTGGTCTGGGGTGCGAGCGCGCTCACGGCACGCCGTGTGCCCACTCCAGTCGGGGATGGTAGCTGGGCTATCCGAGGTCGCCGGTGCGGGTGCCTCGCAGGCGAGCGGCAAGCCGCGATCTGATCGACCGGCTCTCGAGCAGGGCCACCGCATGCTCGAGCTCGGTGCATCGTCGCTCGGCGATGAAGGCTGAATCGTGCTCCAAAGCGACGTGCGCCTCGTCGGCAACACTCGCGTCGTCGAGCAGGCCCGGCGGGGGCGCAGCGGGCAGGGAGCCCGTCGCGGCAAGCGCCCGCAGCGCGTCACGCAGCCGCACGTCACGGGTCAGCGACCCGTCCTTTAGCCCCGCTCGAAGCGCTTCGTCTTCGACGACCGTTTCCGCGACGAGCGTGTCGAGCTCTCCCCGTGCAAGAAGCCCGACCGCCCGCTCGGTGTGCTGTCCCGTCGTCGGACGTCGCCCGAACTTGTCGACGAGCTGCTCGACGCTGCGCAGCGGGAAGTGAAGGACCTCGAACGGGAACCACTCCCGGATGACCCGCAGGCCCGTTCCGTCGACGTCGTGATTGCCGACGCCGACGGTCGCGTCGTCGGCGCCCCGATGCACGACCTTGATCTGCGCGTGGTACTGACTCGTGAGATCCGCGGTGGGCCGCGCACGAACGATGAGCCGCTCGAAAACCGCACCGGAAACGGGAAGGAGCACGAAGTTGCGCACCAACCCGCGCACAGCCCCGAAGCGCTCCGGAACTGCTGACAGGATCTCGGCGAACGAGCCGCCGCGCGGCCACCAGAACTCGTCCGCGTCGCTCGGGATCACCCAGTTGGCGCCGTACTCGGTTGCCGCGAGCCGGGACATTTCGGTCATCCATTCGGCCTGGAGAACACCTTCGGCTTCCCGGCGGAGCACGACGACCCTGCCGTCCCGTGTGTGCTCGTGCAGGATCTCGGACGTTCCATCCATCGAGCGGTGGTCGGTCGCGATCACGAGGTCGACCCCTCGTGCGAGGTGATAGCGGAGCCACGCCTCGATCACGTCTGCCTCGTCGCGGACGAGCAGGGTCATCGCGACCCGCGTCACGTGTCCCGCCGGGCACGGCGCGCGACCGCGCGCAGTCGGCGCTCCACGCGCGCGCCGGGGAGCGCCTGCAGAGCGCCGACACGCCGGCCGAGCTCGTCGAGACGGCGGCGTACCCGAATGAGATCGGCCTCACCGAGCACGGCCGCGTCGACTGCGAAGGCGGCTTCCTCGGCGGGGCTCGCCCTGGGAAACGAGAGGGGGCCGTCTCCTGCGTGGCGCTTCCTCAGCGCGTCGCGGAGCCTCGTGTCCTCGACGAGCAGGCCGGCGGCGAGCGAGCCGGCACGGTCGGCCACCGTCCCGGTGAGCTCCCCGAAGACGTCGTTGCTCCTGCCGCCCGCGCTGTCCTCGAATGCGAGCGCGTGATACGCCGCACCCGGTCCCGCGGCGACCTCCTCCGACGCGTAGAACTTCTCGACCGCGCTCCCCCAGAGCGCACCCTTGCGCTCGAGCTGTTCCGGCGTGCGAATCGGGTAATGCAGGACCTCGAGCGGGTACCAGCCGCGCAACGGCAGAAACTCCGTGCCGCCGATCGAGTGGCTGCCCTCGACGACCTCGGCACAGCGATGCGCGCGGTGGATCACCTTCCGGAAGGGCCGCCATGGGCTCCGAGGGTCGTTGATCGGCGCCTGCGCGGCGAGCCGGAGAGTCATCCGCTCCTGGAAGGGCCGGCCGTCGTCCGGAACTGGAACGAAATGACGCACGAACGACTGCACGAGCCCGTACCGCCACGGGATCGAGCGCAGCACGTCGGGGATCGTGCCGCCGCGCGGCCACCAGAACTCGTCCACGTCACTGTTGATGACCCAGTCGGCGCCGTGCTCCGTCGCCGCCAGGCGCGCCATTCGCGTCACCCACTCCCGTTGCCGAAACGGCCCGTCGGGCTCGCGAATCACGCGAACACGCCCCTCACGCTCGTGGCGCGCGAGCACCTCTTCGGTGCCGTCGGTCGACGCGTGGTCGGTGACGATCACCAGGTCGACCCCGGCCGCGAGATGGAACGCCATGTGCTGCTCGACGATGTCGCGCTCGTCGCGCGCGAGCAGGGTCATCACGACTCTCACGAACGCGAACCGTAGATCAGACGTACGGGACGTGGACGTCCTCGAACGCCCCCACCATCGACCGGTCGCCGAGGTACGCATCGAGAAGCCGAGGAAAGTACGCGGCCAGCGCATCCTCGTACGAGACACGGCCCTCGACGAGCGCCACCGCCGCCTCTGTGAGCTCCTCGAGGTCCTCGCGGATCCTCGCGGCGCTCATCACCCGAGCCCGCCGTCCCTCCCCATCGTCGTCCGCATCGATCATGGACATGGGAAGGCCGCGCACGAATGCTGGGTGCTGCCGGTCCTTGGGAAGGACCGAGTGGAACGGCACGCCGTTGAAGAACGCCTCGTGCCAGTCACCCCCGGAGAGCGTGAGCCACGGCGTGCCCACCGCAACGGCGGCGAAGCCGAACCCGGTGTGCGGAGAGACGAAGAGGCTGGACGCCTCGACCGTTGCGAGCTGATCGAGAATCGGTCGGTCAAAGGCGTTGACGACATGGCGGCGCGAGGCGAGGAGGCGGTCGACGTCACCTCGCGCAATCCCGCTGACCGTCCGCCCAGCTTGCCGTCCGAGGCGCCCGACGAGCGCGAACTTCGCGTCCGGGAATCGCCGCTCGAGCTCGTCGAGCACGAGCATCCAAGACGAGGTTGACGGATAGAGGTAGGGCTCCCCGCTCCCTGCCGGCATCACCGCGATCGTTCTCCGCCCGGCGAGCTCGCCGCGCGCACGGACGCGCTCGGCCTCCGGCAGTACGAGCCGGAGATTCTGGTGAGGCCGGTACGTGGGCGGCGACTGCCCTGCGACACCGACTGAGACGCGCGCACGGAAGTGACGGCGGGCGGCGTCGTAGTACCGTCGCAGGCCCTCGTATCGAGCCTCGTTCGGATCCGACGTGCACGGGTGGTGGAGGACGTAGTCCCAGTCCCGAGGAATCGGGCGCAGCGCGGCCCGCGGGTTCCGGTCGGGACTGCCGAATCCGGTATACGGCACCGCGAAGACCTCGTGGACGAACGGGGCGCAACCGACGAGCTCGTGGGGCGAGGAAGCGTTCAGGACGAGGCTGATCTGCAGGGTCGGATCACAGGCGTGGTAACCCTGGCAGCGCCGAAGCGCCTCGATCACGTGCCCCACCGCGTGCGAGTACCAATGGTTGACGAGGACGGTCGGGCTGCCGGACGGCCGCTCGGACCTGCGCCATCTGTCTCCGATCATCGCGACGTCCATGGGGGCCTGCGCCGCCATGGCCGCCAGGTCGCGAGCGTGACCTGCGCGGCCGAAAGGTCGTCGATCCCTCGGGCGGCGAGGTCCACCGCCATCTGCCGGCGCTCGGCCTCCTCGTCGTACGTCCGGCCGACAGGGTCGAGATGGAGGTACGTGACTCGATCGACCACGCCGAACACGCAGCCATCCGCGACGTTGTCCATCCATTCGAGCTCGAGCCCCCAGCCCATACCGCGCCACGCAGGGAGGGGGAGCACGCGTTCGCTCCATGTCGGAGAGACGACGGAGACCGGCCCCGCCTCCACGTACGGCACCGCTCGCGCCCGGGAGCGCCGAACCACGCGCGTATGCGGGTGGCTGACGTGGGATCCGGAGGCGTGTGCCGGCTGCGCCAGCCCGAATCCGGCGGCGGCACACTCGGCCACGAGGAGTACGACGTCACCGCGGACGAATTCCACGTCGTCGTCGCTGAGAACCACCCACCGGGGGAGCCCGCCGACCTGCTCGAGGAGATCGTTTAGGTTCGCTAGGCGCAGACCCGGTCCGCGACCGAGCGTGACATCGGCGAGCGCCGGCGGCACCTCGTCGAGCGTGCGTAATGCGATCTCCCAGCCCGCGTGCCGCGCAGGCTCGATCAAGCGGACCACTCGATCGGCGTTTCGCGCGGAGTAGACCGCGAGGAGGAGTGGAGCCCTCATCGAACGAGACCCTCGAGGATCGCATCGACGACGCGCTCGGCGCTCTTCCCGTCGAGGGGGCCGACGACCCGGGCCGTGACCGAACGACGTTCCGCCTCGAGCTCGGCCGGCGCCGCGAGGCACCGCTCGATCCCGGACACGACCTCTTCGAACGAGCGCGCCTCGTGGAAGGCGCCCGAGACCGCGACGTCCCGGTAGTGCTCGCCGATCACACTCTTTGCGGCCCACGATTCCCCCGGTGGGGCCCCCTCGTCGTAGAGGACGCAGACGGCGGGCCGGTCGTTCACGAGCGCGTCGAGGAGCACCGTGCCCGCGTTCGAGACGACCGCCTCGGCGTGCTGGAGCAGCGTCGCAAGCACCTCGATGTCCGTGTGGCTCGGCTCCTGGACCGCCGTGCCTGGGCGACCGATCGCGCAGGCGAACCGCTTCTGCCACTCCCCGTCCCGGGGATGCGGCCGGAAGAGGAGCGAGAAGCGGGGGTCGGCGCGCGTCTCGGCCTGCCAGGAGACGAGACGCTCGAAGAACCGCCCTTCGTACGGCATGTTCGTGGGCGTGTTCCCCATCACCATGACCACGGGCACCGCGGGATCGAGACCGTACCGCCGGAGCACGTCGTCGAACGCGGCACGTGGCCGCGGCTCGTGGAAGACGTCCGCCTGCGGCCAGCCGGTCACGACGATCCGCCCGGTGTCGACGTCGTGGTAGCGCACGAGGTCGTCGCGCATCCGGTCGTTCTGCACGACGTAGCGTCCGAGGCCGTCCCAGATCACGCCCTTGCCGACCGTGTGATCCCAGCTCGCCACGTAGCCGACCGTGCGGAGTCCGAGTCTCCGGCCGAGGACGATGAAGCGCGTCGCGGACTGCATCTGGAGGTTCGAGAGGACGATGTCCGGCCGCTCCGCCTCGAGGTGTCGCCGGAGGGCGCTCCCGACATGTCGCCGAGGCGAGAAGTGCCAGCGCCGCATCGACCGCTCGACGCCCGGGCGCAGCGGCAGCGGCCCGACGCGGGAGGAGTCGAGGAGCTGGTTGCGATGGCCGGGGAGCATCCGCTCGACGTGGAAGTCATGGCGGAGGTTGAGGCGGATCGCGAGCGGGAAGTAGCCGATCTGCTCGTCCAGCCATCGGTCGGCGCGGCGCACTACACGCTCGGGAAACGGGACGGCGTCCGGGGCAAGCTCGTCGGCATGGAACGTGGGCACACCGGGGGGCAGGCGCGCCGCCCACTCCTCGGCGTCGGCGCGCCGGAACGTGAATGCGACGCGCAGGCGGTCGCCGAGTCGGGCAACCAGACGCTCCATGATCCCGCAGTCGAAGAAGGTGCGGGCGGTGAGCGGGTCGGCGACGACGACCCAGACGGGCTTCGCCGTCACGCGCCCGTGCGACCCGGGAGTGCCAGCGCAACGCGATCGGCGAGGCTCGCGCCGTCGAGCCCGTGATGTCGCAGCGCCTCGACCGGCGTGCCGCACGCGGGCCAGCCCTCGACGCCCGCGACGTGGAGCACGGGCGGGTCGGGAAGGGATGCGAGCGCGCGGCGAATCGTGTCTCCCAGCGCTCCGACCGGAGCGTGGTCCTCGACGACGAGCACGTCCCGGACGCCGCCGAGCGTGTCCGCGAGCCAGCCGTCGTCGACCCTGTCGAGCCACGGCATCGCGACGACCGCGGCCCCGATGCCGCGCCCCGCGAGGAGCTCCGAGGCGGTGAGCGCCTCGTGGAGCATCACGGGCCCGTACGAGACGAGCATCGCGTCGGCGCCCTCGCGCAGGGTGCAACCGATGCCGGGCACCGGCCGGTATCCGGCGGGCAGCGTGATCCTGCGCGGTGAAGGACCGATCGCGAGGCGGATCGCGACGCTGTCGGACGCCTCGAGCACGGCCCACTCGACGAGCGCCTGCGTCTCCTCCCCGTTGCAGGGATGGACGACGGTGACCCCCGGGATCGCTGCCATCAGCGATGCGTCCCGGAGGCTTTGATGCGACTTCCCCGGGCCGGCAGGCACGAGCCCCGCGTAGTGCATCGCGTAGACGACCTTCGTACCCTCGCTCGCCTGGTTGTAGATCTGCTCGTTCGCGCGCGAGGCGAGGAAGCTCGCGAACGAGTTCACGACGGGGACGAGCCCGTGCCGCGCCATGCCCGCAGCCATGGAGACCATGTCCTGCTCCGCGATCCCGTTCTCGACGAACCGGTCCGGCACGGCCAGCTCGAACGGACGCACCCGGCAGTCGGAGGCGAGATCGGCGTCCAGCACGACGAGACGCGGCTCGCGCGTGGCCAGGTCGAGCAGGGCCTCACCATAGGCGGCGGCCACGTACTCGGCCGCTCCGCGGCGCGTGACGCGACGCGGGACCGCTTCTCCAGCTCCACTCTCGGGCTCGCCCTGGAGGCTCACGCCACGCGCTTCCTCGAGCGTGGGAACCGGCTCGGTCCTGATGGCGTCGACACCGGCGGCCGCGGCGCGGGAGGCGATTCGCTCGGCGAGCTCGCCGGCCGCGGCCGCGAACGCGTCGTCGTCGGGCGCGCCGGCATGCCAGCGGTACATTCCACCGCCAGCGGCGAGCGCCGTCGGGTGCTCCATGAAGGAGATGCCCTTTCCCTTGATCGTCCGGGCGATCAGGACCACGGGCGTGCCGTCCTCGGCGACGTCCCGCAGCCTCCGCAGCGTGACGCGAAGCGCCGCGTGGTCGTGACCGTCGCAGGTCGAGACGCGACAGCCGAACGCCGCGAGCTTCCCTTCCAGGCTCTCGAGGGCGAGAACCTCCTCCGTCGTCCGGTCCGACTGGAGTTCGTTGCGGTCGATCACGACCAGCAACCGGCCGACACGCTGGTGCGAGGCGGCCTGCAGCGCCTCCCAGTTCTGGCCTTCCTGCAGCTCTCCGTCACCCGTCATCACGACCACCCGGCCGCCACGGCCGAGGTGGCGCTTCGCCCAGGCGATCCCACGGGCTTTCGAGATCCCCATTCCGAGCGATCCGGAGTTGGCCTCGATCCCCGGCACGCCGACGTCCGGGTGGCCGTCGAGGCCGCCGAGCCGCCTCAGCCGCAGGAGCCTCTCCGTCGAGACGATGCCCAACCCGTTGAGCGCCGCGTAGAGACCCGGGACGTCGTGGCCCTTGGAGGAGAAGAACACGTCTCGATCCGGCGAGTCGAAGCCCACCTCGGCGACGTTCAGCTCCTCCCACAGGAGATGGACGACGAGGTCGAGCGAGCTGAAGGTCGAGCCCAGATGCCCGGACCCGGCCCGCTTGACCGCGGTGAGCGCGTTGAAGCGGCACATGTCGGCGAGAAGCGCGAGCCGTGCGTCCGGGTCGCCGGCGGAGGCGACGCGCGTGAACTCGCCCGGGGGGATCAGCTCGAGCCGCTCCACGGCGGTGATTGTAGGGCGGCTCCGTCGCGGCCCCGTCGCGGAGCCGGCACGGACCGCGACTCCACCGCGCGCGAGCGGAGCTCAGCGGCGACGCGCGTCCAGCAGGGCCTGGAGAGCGCTCGGAGAACGCAGGTCGAGGAGCCGCTCTCGGTCGCGGTCCAGATCCGCGTACCCGAGACGCTCGATATCCGCTCGAGAGAGATCGAGACGAGCGTCCGGCCGGCCCGCCGTGACGATCCCGACACCCTGGTCGAGCGAGGACGCTCACCCGGAGGTCGTCGCGTGTCCGGAGCGCACGATCGCCCGGTACACCTCGCCGTTCCACTCGCCGATGAAGCCGTCCGTCCGGGCGGCCTCCTCGAGCGTCGGGGCGGCGGCCGCCGCGCTGGCGGGGTTGCAGTCGTGCACGACGACGACACCGTCGTCCCGGAGCACCTAGCAGGCGTTCACGACGTCCCGGTATGCCTGCTCGTAGGTGTGCAGCCCGTCCACGAACACGACGTCGAACGGTTCGAGCCGCCGGGCCGGTCCGCCGAAGAAGGCGTCGCTGGTGGTTCGGAAGTACAGCGTTCCGCTCGCCGCCCGGAGCACTCCCCGTCCTTGACGCCGATTTCCAGGTATCTCCCGCCGCCGACGGCGGCAAGCGCCTGCCGGACGACGTCGATCCTGTTCACGCCTGCCCCCGTCTCGGGGCGAGCAGCCCCACCAGGGCGGCCGCGATCCAGACGGGCACGAAGGGAAGCTCGAACTCGCTCTGCGGCGCCTGGGAGAGCGCGTGGACGAGCAGGACGAGGGCGGCGACTCCTCCGAGGATCAGCACCGGCGCGGACCCGCGTGGTCGCCGCACGACGAGCGCGACCAGCGCGACCGCAATCCAGAGGATCGGACGCGGCCAGCGCACGCTTGCCGTCCCGCCCTTGCTGGCGAGCCATGCGTTCGAGTTTCGAGTCGGAAGCTGGGCGTTCCAATCGCGGATCGTGTCGACCAGCTCGTCATAACGTCGCGCCTCACCCGCGTCGCCGAAGGCACCGTTCGGGTCGGGCACGACGCAACGGTCGAAGTCGTCCGTCGGGCACCAGACGAACCCGTAACGCACGGCCTGCTCGAGCGGGGACACGGTGATCGGGGCGGGGAACGGCCTGCCGTCGACCGTCAGCTCGGCCGGCTGCTCCGGGATCGGGACCGGCCGCTCGCGCGGTTCCGGCGCATACCGTTGCGAGAGGAAGTCCCAGAACGTCCGGGCCACGCTCTCGACATACCACCACGGATCCGCGCGGATCGCCTCGATGGAGGCGTCGTACAGCATCTGGTAGTCGGTGTCCCAGCCGAAGACCTCGTCCGAGAGAGCGATCATGCGGATCACCTCGAGGTTGCCGGCCCCGTGGAAGTACGTCGGGACGTCGACGCCGCGGCTCGCGTACGGCGGCAGCGTGAGCACGTTTCGCCGGACGGCGTCGGCGAGGCGCTCCGACGCGCCGCCGTTCGCCGGGTCGACGGCGCCTGCGACCTTGAAGAACGGGACCCACGCCTTGCTCCCGCGCGCGACGGTGAAGTCGTCGTAACGGACGGCGTTGTGCACCGCCCAGGCACCGAGCGGGACGATCGCCGCCGCGAGGGCGACGGCGACGCCGGCGACGACTCGGCGCCAGCCGCTCCGCGCGACGAGCGGTACGAGCACGCAGGCGAGCAGGGCGACCTGGGAAGCGGGCCGGCAGAGCGTCATCAGCGCGACCCCGACACCGACGGCGGCGAGCCACCGGCTCGACCCGGTGTTCCAGGCGCGGACGACCGCTCCCGCCCACCACGCCAGGAGGAACGCGAAGACGGGATCGCTCGAGACGTCGTGGAAGAGGCCGGCGTAGGTCGGCGTCACGAGCAGGGCGAGGGCTGTCGCGAGCGCCGCCCTCCGCGAGATCGGGGCGACGGCCCACGCCCAACCCAGAATGGACAGCGCGTACATGCACGCGAACGCGACCTCGGTCAGGCGCGCGCCGCCCGCCCACATCGGAATCCCGGTGACCAGCGGCGCGACCGGTGTCCGGAACACCTGGAGAGCGGAGAACGGCGGATCACGGTCGGCGAGCTGGAGGAACGTGAGCCAGTAGTCCCACGAGTCCCGTCCTCGCTGGAGCGGCCACGCGAGCGCCTGAACGGCGTAGCTCGCGAGCGCAACGAGGATGAGGAGCCCCGCGCCCCTGGGCGAGACGAGGCTCGCTGCGCGGCTGCTCGGACGGCCGGCGGGAGTACCCATCGGGCGGCACGGTACTCGGGCGCCGGGAGGTCGCCGACGGGCAAGGCTCTCGCCGATGCCGGCGCCCTCGCCCACGACGCCGTCGTCGGCCTTCGGACAAAGCCTGGCGCACGACGGCGATCGTCTAGCGTTGGCGCCCATGCGGAGGACGGCGACGAGGCGCGACCTCGCACTGCTCGCCTCGGCCGCACTCGCCCTCCTCGTCGTCACCGCCGCGTTCGCGTGGTCGCGCGCCGACGACGCATCGGCGTGGGACGTGCCGCTCTACCAGTCGTTCGGCGACCGGATGGCAGGCGGCGCCGTTCCCTACCGCGACTTCCGCGTCGAGTACCCACCCGGATCGCTACCCGCGTTCCTTCTGCCCTCGCTGGTCGCCCCGGACGGAGATCCCGTCTACGAGCCGGAGCTGAACGATGCGGCACGGGGCTACGC